>NZ_JAHBOI010000003.1 GCF_018531425.1 Paenarthrobacter sp. DKR-5 | reverse complement strand
AAGCACGCCGCCAGCGTTCATCCTGAGCCAGGATCAAACTCTCCGTTGAAAAATACAAACAGAACACACCAACACCACCCCGGAAAAAAGGACAGTAGCCGGTGCACATCCGATCAAGGCCAAAAAAACCCTCCAACCCACAGGGGCAGGCCGGAGAGCAAATCAACCAAACAAAAATTTGGTATCAACAAACTTGGCACACTATTGAGTTCTCAAACAACAGAAACAATCCGGGTAATTCAACCAGGAACAAAATTCCCGGCTTTTCCCCGCCGTTGTGTTTACAGCTTATTTCATTTCAATTCGCTTTGTCAATTCCGCGAATTCACCCGGAATAAACCAAACAAACAAAACAAACACCCACACCAAACCAGCCCGCCCCCGCACACCCAACAAACAGGCACACGAACCACAGACCAGAAAAAGTAAGGGAATTTTTGGCCGCCACACTCCCGCGGCGACTCAGAAAACACTACCCCACCCCCACCCCAAACACAAATCCACCCCCACACCCCCACCAACAAGCAAAGACACAGGGGTGGACCCGGAGAAGATCCGGCTTAAGCGCCCACCTGGACCATCGCCAGGGTGCGCTTGCCTCGCCGCATCAGCAGGAAACGTCCGTGCAGCAGCCGGGTGTCGTCGATCACTGCCTCGGGGTCCGTCACCTTCTCGTTGTTCACGTAGGCACCTCCTTCGGCCACGGTTCGCCGGGCGGCCGAGTTGGTCTTCGCCAGACCCGAGGCGACCAGCAGTTCGATGATGCCAAGCTGTCCCGGTGCAACCGTCGCCGCCGGCAGCTCACGGGTGGCCGCCGCCAGGGTGACTTCGTCAAGACCGGCCAAGTCGCCCTGCCCGAAGAGGGCAGCCGAGGCCGCGATGACTTTGTCAGTCGCCTCCACGCCGTGCACGAAGGAGGTGACCTCGTAGGCGAGGGTCCGCTGCGCTTCCCTGGCGTACGCCCGTTCGGCCACAGCCTGCTGCAGCTCCTCTATCTGTGCGCGCGTGAGGAAGGTGAAGACCTTCAGCCTGCCGACCACGTCCGCGTCGGAGGTGTTCAGCCAGAACTGGTAGAACTCGTAGGGGCTCGTCATCGCAGGGTCCAGCCAGACGGCGTTGCCCTCGCTCTTGCCGAACTTGGTGCCGTCGGAGTTCGTGATCAGCGGAGTGCCGATCGCATGCACGCTCTTGGCTTCGACCTTGCGGATCAGCTCGGTGCCGCTGGTGAGGTTGCCCCACTGGTCGGAGCCGCCGGTCTGCAGCACGCAGTTGTACTCGCGGAACAGCTGGAGGTAGTCCATCCCTTGCAGGATCTGGTAGCTGAACTCCGTGTAGCTGATCCCCTCGTCGGAGTTCAGCCGGGTGGCCACAATGTCCTTCTTGATCATCGTGCCGACCCGGAAATGCTTGCCGATTTCGCGCAGGAAGTCGATCGCGCTCATCGGTGCCGTCCAGTCCAGGTTGTTGACCATGCGCGCGGCATTCTCGCCCTCGAAGCTGAGGAACCGCTGCACCTGAGCCTGCAGGTAGCCCACCCATTCGGACACGGTCTCCTTGGTGTTGAGCACGCGCTCGGCGGTTTGGCGCGGGTCGCCGATCAGCCCGGTCGACCCGCCCACCAGGCCGAGGGGCTTGTGCCCGGCGAGCTGGAGGCGGCGCATCAGCAGCAGCTGGACGAGGTTTCCCAGGTGCAGGGAGGGGGCCGTCGGGTCGAACCCGCAGTAGTACGTGACGGGCTCCCCGGCGAGCAGCTTCTCCAGCTCCGCCTCGTCGGTGGAGACATGGACCAGGCCACGCCACTTGAGCTCCTGCCAGACGTTGGCGAAGCTCGGGTCGTTCTTGGGCGGTGTCAGGGCAGTTACGGGGACCACGATCCTAAAGTAGCAGGGCGGTTGCGGGGCTTAGGCGTCGACGCCGGGAAGCGGCGCTCCGGAGGTGATGATGCGCAGCCGTTGTGTCGGCCGGGTCATGGCGACATAGAGGTCACCGACCCGTCCGAAGGCGCCGTCGAGCAGGCCGTGCGGTTCCACGATCACGACGCCGTCGAACTCCAGCCCCTTGGCTTCCTTGGCGCTGATGACGACGATGTCCTGCTCATAGCTTCCGGCGCCGCTGCCGACCCGGGCCCCGTAGGCCCCGCGCACCGTCTTGCTCACCGAGGCGAGACGTTCACTGTTCGTGATGACAGCGAGCAGGCCGCCGTCGACGGCGGCAAGCTCCTCGGGGAGGACTTCGACCAGGCGCTCCAGCACCGAACCGTCCGTCACCCGGTCCACGACCGGGTCCCAGCGGCCCTCGCGCACCGCCTTCGGTGCCGACACCACCAGGCCCGCGGCGTTGGCCATCCGTGCGGCGGCTTCGGCGATCTGGGCCGGGGTGCGGTAGTTCACCGTGAGCTCCTCGAGCTGCCAGCGCCCGGCGAAGAACGGTTCCAGGGCGTTCTGCCACGAGCTCGCGCCGGCCGAGGCGCTGGTCTGCGCGATGTCCCCCACGATGGTGAAGGACTTCACCGGGCAGCGCCGGACAAGCAGGCGCCACTGCATGGCGGAGAGCTCCTGCGCCTCGTCCACCACGATGTGCCCGAACGCCCAGGTCCGGTCCACCGCGGCGCGTTCGGCGGCGCTGAGCCGTTCGGCGTGGACCTCGTTGTGCTCGGCCAGCTCGTCGGCGTCGACCAGGCCCTCCACGCCGGCGTTCTGGATCGCACGCTTGGCGTTTTCGACGTCGCGGCGGCGGTCCGCCTCCTGCGCAGCCTGGTCCCGGGCGGAGTTGGAGTCGAGTTCGCCGAGCAGTTCGGCGGCCTCGTCGAGCAGCGGCACATCGGCCTCGGTCCACGGGGCGCCCGGTTCGCGCCCCAGCAGGGCGCGCTCCTCGGCCGTGAGGAAGCCGGCGGCCGCCTCGAGCAGCGCCGGCTTGCTGAAGAGCTCAGTGATCAGCTTCTCCGGCGTCATCGGCATCCAGGCGAGGTTGAGGGCGATCCGCACGTCGCGGGCCTGCCGGACGTCCTCGGTCAGGTAGGACCGGTCCGCGTTGTTGCCCACCGATCCTGCCTCGAGCTTTTCGCGCAGCTGGTCCGTGAGCTCGCGCAGCAGGATCTTCACAAAGGTCACGCGCGCTTCGTTGTGCGGCTTGCCGGTGGCACGTGCCTTGTCCCGGGCGCGGCGCACCTGGCGCGGAGTCAGGATCAGGGTCTGGCCGTCCACCACCAGACGCCGGTCCCCCGCTGGCAGCCGCTGCCGGTTGGCGACGGCCTGCCGCACTGCGTCGGCCATCCCGATGCGGCCCTTGATTTGCGCCACGCGCGGGTCCTCTTCAGGGACGGCTTTGATGCCGGGCATCAACCGGCCCAGGCTGGTCATGACGACGCCGGTCTCGCCCAAGGAGGGAAGGACGCGCTCGATGTACTTCATGAACGACGACGACGGACCCACCAGCAGGACGCCGGCGGACTTCAGCCGTTCGCGGTGGGTGTACAGCAGGTACGCGGCGCGGTGCAGTGCCACTGCGGTCTTGCCGGTTCCGGGTCCGCCCTGGACCACGAGCGCGCCGGCCAGCGGCGAGCGGATGATGCGGTCCTGTTCGGCCTGGATCGTGCCGACAATGTCGGACATGCGCCCGGTTCGCTTGGAGTTCAGTGCCGCCAGCAGCGCCCCCTCACCCTGCAGGGCGTCGCCCTCGGTGAGCATCGTCGAGTCCAGGACGTCGTCCTCAATGGCCTTCACGTCGCGGCCCTGCAGGATCAGGTGCCTGCGGCGGCGCACTCCCTGGCGCTCGAAGGCCGTGGCCTGGTAGAAGGTGCCCGCTTCGGGGGCGCGCCAGTCCACCATGAGCCGCTGAAGGTCCTCGGTGAGCAGCCCGATGCGCCCGATGTAGCGCTCCTCGCCGGAGTCCAGGTCCAGCCGGCCGAAGACGAGCCGGTCGTCGACGGCGTTAAGCTGGGCGAGCCGGTCCTCGTACAGCGTGGCGAAGGCGTCACGCTCGGACCGGTTCTGGTGCGAGCCCGCGGTGGAACTGCGCCGGACCTGGGCCAGCTGGGCTTTCTTCTCTTCACGCAGCTCGTCGAGCCGGGCATACAGACCGGCTACGTAGTCGCGTTCGTGGGCCAATTCCCCGTCAAGCATTATGGCGATCCCTTCGCAAAAGGCAGACCATATATTCTACAGTGCTTTGCGCCGTCCTGTACCGGAAGGGCCGAGGGTCGGACTAGAGCCTGACCAGGGACCGGACGCGGTGGCCGCTGAGCGCGGCGCGCCCGCGCAGTTCACCCAGCTCCAGCACGACGCCGAACCCGGCGACGTGGATCCCCGCGTGCTCGAACAACCGGGAGGCGGCGGAGAGGGTGCCGCCGGTCGCCAGCACGTCGTCCAGGATGAGCACCCTCTGGCCGGCGGGCACGTCGTGCTTGTGCAGTTCCAGGGCTGCCGAGCCGTATTCGAGGTCGTAGTGTTCGGTGAAGACCTCCCGCGGCAGTTTTCCGGCCTTGCGGACGGTGACGACGCCGACGCCCGCGGCGTAGGCGGCCGCCGCGGCAAGCAGGAAGCCGCGCGCCTCAACCCCGGCGACGGCGTCGAACTGGCCGGCGAAGGGTTCGATCAGGGCGTGGACGACGGCCTTCAGTGCGGTGCCGTCGGCGAAGACAGGAGTCAGGTCCTTGAAGACAATGCCCGGCTTCGGATAGTTCGGAACGGTGGCGCAGAGGCGGTTGATGAGGACTTCGACAGATTCGGACCGCCGCGTCGCCGCGGGTACTGATTCATTCACCCCTCTACGCTACCGCCGTCAGCGTTCCTTGCGGACCGTGCGCGGCTTGGCCGCACGGTACACGGAGACCGTCGGATCCCCCTTGATCCAGAACCGCCACGGGTACTCGGTCGTGCCGCCTTCCCCCGCCACGCCCACGCGCGGGCCGGACGCGATCTGTGCCAGCGGGTGGTGCTCGCCCAGCACCAGGCCGAGGGCCGGCGTGCCCAGCGGGGCGCCGTTGTCGCCGCGGCCCAGGCCGAGCGCGGACGCCAGCCTGGCCGGCCCGCGTGCGAGGTCGCGCAGCCGGCTGACCGCCGGCCGCCGCGAGCGCGCCAGTTCCGTGCCTTCAATAACCTCCCCGGCCCGGAGCAGCACGCCGGAAGAGGTGCCCTCCGGGGAGCAGACCACATTGGCGCAGTAGTGCATGCCGTAGGTGAAGTAGACGTACAGGTGCCCCGGGGGCCCGAACATCACCTCGTTGCGAGCGGTCCGGCCGCGGAAGCTGTGCGAGCCGGGGTCGGGGAATTCCGAGTTGGCGGGCCCGCGGTAGGCCTCGACCTCGGTGATCCGCACTCCGACGGTGCCTTCCTCCGTGGTATGCCGCAGCACGGCGCCGAGCAGACGCGGCGCGGCGGCCACCGAGCCCTTCTCCAGCACGGCCAGCAGCTTGCTGTGTTCCGACTCCCCCACCGTCAGTGCGCGGCGGCCGGCAGAAGCCGGGAGTAGAAAGCGGTCAGCGCGTTGAGGTACCCCTCATCCGGATGGGCAGCCCGCTCATCGAGGTCGACGGCGAGCAGGTCAAGGCTCTGGTGCCAGAACGCCATGACCGGCGCGGCCGCGGCCGGGGCGAGGAAGAGGTGGGTCAGGGTCAGGTCGGTTCCGTCCGACCCGTTGGCGGCATCCGCAAGCTGGATGCGGACGACGCTTGCCGCCGGCGCGAGGTCCGCCGAGGTGAATTCGAGCAGCTCCTCGGAGAGGATCTCCGTATAGACCACGCTCGCCTGGCGGTCCCCGAAGTCGAAAACAGTGGTGCCGCCCACCTGCAGGTCAACCTCTGCTCCGCCGAACCATTTGAGCAGTTCCCCGGGCTCGGTGAGCGCGGCCCAGACACGGTCCCGGCGTGCGGGAATAAGCCGGTCGAAGCGCAGCCCCTCGTGCCCGAATTCGGTGACCGGCATCCCCATCGTGCGGGAGACGCCGTAGCGCCGGGCATAGTCGTCCCGCCGCCGCAGCCACGCCGACGGGTCGGGGGCTTCCCCGCGGCCCTCCGCGGCCGCTGCGAGCGCCTCGAGGATTCCCTGCCAGCCGGCGCTGCCTTCGGTCACGAAGTCCGCCGTCGGGCTCTGTGCCGTGAACCGGACCAAGGTGCCGTCTGCCTGCGGTTCCAGACGGAAGGCAGCGACCGATTCGAAGCCGAGCTCGTCGGACCAGGTGAGCGCCAGTTCCGATTCCTCGCGCAGCAGCAGCACGGTGCCGGCGGCCGCCCCGCCGTCGAGCGCCAGTGAATACGGCTCGTGCTCCTGCCACGGCGCGGTGAGGCTGCCGAGCCAGCGCTGCACGGCTTCGGGCTCCGTCATCGTGTGCCAGACGGCAGCCGGCGGGGCGGCCACGGGCTGGTCGATGTGGATGGAGTAGCCGTCCGCGGTGCGCTCGATCGCACCCCGGGCCGGTCCGCTGTCCGCGCTGGCCGCAGTCGCCGCTGTAGTCATGGCCCCAACGTACTCCAGCGTCCACCGGTCCGCTATGTTACCCGCGGGTGACATAGCTACGCTTGGGCCCGTGAAACGCTCCGCTCATCCCGCGCTTGTCCGGCTCCAGGTCAACCTGTGGCCGCCGCTGGCCTTCGCCGGCATCAGGATCACCTCCATCAGCGCCGACTTCCTGCGGATCACGGTCCGGCTGCGGGAGCACTGGTGGAACCGCAACGTGGCGGGTGTGCATTTCGGCGGCTCGCTGTTCGCCATGACGGACCCGTTCTGGATGATGCTGGTGATGCGCCATCTCGGTGACCGGCACGTCGTCTGGGACCGCGCGGCCGAAATCGAGTTCCTCAAGCCCGGGCGCGGGGACGTCAGCGCCACCTTTGCCATCACCGAGGAGCAACTGGAGGTCCTCCGCACCGCGGCCGCCGACGGCAGCAAGGTGCTCGAATGGTTTGAGGTGGACGTCACCGACGCGGACGGCGACGTCGTGGCACGGGTCCGCAAACAGGTGTACGTGCGCCGTAAGCGGCACGCGGCTGCCCTGGTTCCCCGCAGCAGCTAGTCCTGCGGCACGGGCACGCCCGCCGGCCAGGGCGCCAGCCCGGGCAGCGAAGCGGGGCCATCCTCCGAGCGGGCTGTCACGGTCCCCAGCGGCGCCCGGCCCGCCATCCAGGTCGCCAAGGAGGTGAGCGTCCCGGCCAGATGGACGGTGCGGGCACCGCTTCCCAGGTGCAGCACAGGGCCCCCGTCGGGCTCGAGCACGAAGGTCTCGGCCTCCGGCACCCTGGGTTCGAGGAAGCCCAGCAGGTGCCGGCAAAACTCGGGCGTCCACTGGGCGGGGGTGTTCCCGGCCTTCAGGTCGGAAGTGTGGATGACCAGCTCCCGCCACAGGGCGAAGACGCCGTCGCGCACCACACCGGAACGGAAGCTGATGCCGCGCTCCCAGTCCTCAGGGGCCAGGCCGGCGAGCGTGTCGACCGCGGTCGTCAGCGCCGTGCCGAGACGCTCCCGCTGTTCGGCGGCGGGCCGTGCAGCGCCCTCCTCGATGCGGCGCGTGCGGCCCTCGTAGCCTCCGTCGTACAGTTCGACGGAGGCGCCCCGGCGCGCATGCTCGAACTGGCGCGTCATCGCTTCGCTGATCCCCCACACGTGGGCGATCACGTGCCCGCGAGTCCAGTCCGGCAGCCCGGACGGGGCCCGGAGCTCATCGTCGCTGAGGGCAGCGACCACCCGCAGACATTCGGAGGCCGCGGCCGCGACCTGGGCGGTGAGGTGGGCGTCGGCGGCCCGGGCGCTGTTGTTCGCTGCAGTCATGAGCACAGCCTACTGTCCGCGGTCATTCCTCGCGGCCTGGACGTCCCTTGCGCCAGCGGCCGCCATCGGCGACATACCGGAGCCGGAGGTGCCTCCGGTCGTGGCTGCCCTGCCAGAACTCAACTTCCGCCGGCCGGAGGGCGTACAGCTGCCACTCGGGGTTCGGGCTCCCGTCTGCCCCGGGCCGGTCCTGCCAGTCACGCTCCGATGCTTCGGCGGAGAGCGGCGTGACCGCTCCGGCCACCCTCACCTGGCGGCCAAGGTCGGCCCAGAAGAAGTTCATCGCGGCACGCGGCTGCTGGTCGAGTTCGGAGGCCTTGCGCGAGGTCCGGCTGGTGGCGAAGTGCCAGCCGTCGGCGTCGAGGTCCTTGAGGATCAGCATCCGCGAGGACACGCGGCCTGCGGCGTCCGTGGTCGCCAGGCTCATCGCGTGCGGCTGCCGCAGCCCGGCGGCGATTGCCTCGTCCAGCCAGCGCAGGAACAGCGGGCCCGGTTCCTCCGGCGCCTGGTCCGGCTCGAACGACGGCAGGTTCTCGGGGAAGTCCGGCAGCGCGCGGAGCTGCTCGCGGAGGGTCTGTGCCATGCCGCCAGCATAGCGACCGCCCGGCATGCCCACTGCCGGAAAGCCAACAGCAGGGAAAGCCAACAGCCGGGAAAGCCAACAGCCGGGAAAACCGACGGCGCCCGTCCCGGATGGGGGCGGACGCCGTCGGTTGCCTGCAGGCCCGGGGGCTAGGACGCCCCGGCGGATTCCTGTCCGGCGTAGGCCGCGACCGAAGCCAGTTCGCGCTCCAGCGCCTCGAGCTGCCGCTCCACGGCGGCGGGCGCCGTGCCGCCCTGTGCGTTGCGGCTGTTGAGGGAGCCTTCCACTGTGAGGACCTCCCGCACCGCGGGAGTCAGGTGCCCGGAGATGGCGGCGTATTCCTCGTCCGTCAGGTCCCACAGCTCGACGCCGCGCGCCTCCGCGGTGCGGACGGCGGCGCCGGAGAGCTCGTGGGCCTCGCGGAACGGCACGCCTTGGCGCACCAGCCATTCGGCGATGTCGGTGGCCAGGGCGAAGCCCTGCGGCGCGAGGGATTCGAGCCGCTCGGTGTTGAAGGTCAGCGTGGCGATCATGCCGGACACCGCCGGCAGGAGCACCTCGAGCGTGTCCGTCGCGTCGAACACCGGCTCCTTGTCCTCCTGCAGGTCCCGGTTGTACGCCAGCGGCAGGCCCTTAAGTGTGGCCAGCAGTCCGGTCAGGTCGCCGATCAGCCGGCCGGCCTTGCCGCGGGCCAGCTCGGCCACATCCGGGTTCTTCTTCTGCGGCATGATGGATGAGCCGGTGGAGAATGCGTCGTCGAGCGTCACGAAGGAGAACTCCTTGGTGGCCCAGAGGATGACTTCCTCGCTGATCCGGGACAGGTCGACGCCGATCATGGCCGCGACCCACGCGAACTCGGCAAAGACATCGCGGGAGGCGGTGCCGTCGATTGAGTTGTGCACCGCGGAGGCGAAGCCCAGGTCCGCGGCCACTGCTTCCGGGTCCAGGCCGAGCGAGGATCCGGCGAGGGCCCCGGACCCGTAGGGCGAGACCGCCGCGCGCTTATCCCAGTCGGCCAGCCGCTGCACGTCGCGCAGCAGCGCCCAGGCGTGGGCGAGCAGGTGGTGGCTGAGCAGCACCGGCTGGGCGTGCTGCAGGTGGGTCCGGCCCGGCATGGCCACCCCGGCGTGCGCCTTCGCCTGCTCCACGAGTGCCCGCACCGTCTCGAGCACGCCGCGCGAGATGATGCGCGCGTGGTCGCGCAGGTACATGCGGCCCAGCGTGGCAATCTGGTCGTTGCGGGACCGGCCGGCCCGCAGCTTGCCGCCCAGCTGCACGCCGGCACGCTCAATCAGGCCGCGCTCGAGGGAGCCGTGCACGTCCTCGTCCGATTCGGCCGCCGTGTAGGCGCCGGAGCGGACGTCCGCCTCAAGCCGGTTGAGGGCGTCGAGCATGCCGGCCAGCTCGGCGTCATCGAGCAGCCCGGCCTTGTGCAGCACGCGGGCGTGCGCCTTGGACCCGGCAATGTCGTACAGCGCCAGCCGCCAGTCGAACTGGGTGGACTTGCTCAGCGCGGCCAGCGCGTCCGCGGGGCCGCCGGCGAACCGGCCGCCCCACAGCGCGCCTTCGTTCGTGCCGCTGGTCATTGTCCGGCGCGCTGGTCGCGGCCGGAGGCGACCTTGGAGGAGAGGCCGTAGATTTCAATGAAGCCCTTGGCCATGGACTGGTCGAACGTGTCGCCGGTGTCGTAGGTGGCGAGGTTGAAGTCGTACAGCGCGGTTCCGGAGCGGCGTCCCGTGACGGTGGCGCGGCCGCCGTGCAGTTCCATCCGGATCTCGCCGGAGACGTACTTCTGGGTGTCATCGAGGAACACGTCGAGGGAGCGCTTGAGCGGGGAGAACCACTGGCCGTCGTAGACCAGCTCGGTCCAGCGCTGGCCGACGGTCTTCTTGAACCGGGCCTGCTCGCGCTCGACGGTGACGTTTTCGAGTTCCTTGTGCGCGGCGATCAGCGCCATGGCGCCGGGGGCCTCGTAGATCTCGCGGCTCTTGATGCCCACCAGACGGTCCTCGACGATGTCGATCCGGCCCACACCCTGGGCACCGGCGCGGCGGTTCATTTCCTGGATGGCCTGCAGCGGGGTGACGGCGACGCCGTCGATGGCCACCGGCACGCCCTCCTTGAACGTGATGACGACCTCGTCCGCGGCCGGCGGGAACTCCGGGGAGGCGGTGTAGTCGTAGATGTCCTTGGTCGGGCCGTTCCAGATGTCCTCGAGGAAGCCTGTCTCCACCGCACGGCCCCAGACGTTCTGGTCGATCGAGAACGGGTTCTTCTTCGTGGTCTCGATCGGCAGGTTCTTCTCCTCGGCGAAGGCGATGGCCTTGTCGCGGGTGAGCGCCAGGTCGCGGACCGGGGCGATGCACTTCAGGTCCGGGCCCAGGGTCTGGATGCCGACCTCGAAGCGGACCTGGTCGTTGCCCTTGCCGGTGCAGCCGTGCGCGACGGTGGTGGCGCCGAACTGGCGGGCGGCGGCGACCAGGTGCTTGACGATCACGGGCCGGGAGAGCGCGGAAACCAGCGGGTAGGCGTCCATGTAGAGCGAGTTCGCCTTCAGCGCGGGCATGCAGTATTCGGCGGCGAATTCGTCGCGGGCATCGGCCACGTAGGCCTCGACGGCCCCGCAGTCCAGGGCGCGCTGGCGCACGGTCTCCAGCGATTCGCCGCCCTGCCCGACGTCGACGGCGACGGCGATGACTTCGGCGCCCGTGGCTTCGCCGATCCAGCCGATGGCTACGGAAGTGTCAAGGCCACCGGAGTAGGCCAAAACGATGCGGTCAGTCACGAAAAGCTCCTTGGATTGAGGTGGGGTGGTTTGTAGTCAGAATATCGGGTGCGCGGTGCCGGCCGGTCAGCCGGACCCTTCGTCGGCCATGCGCAGGAACCGGGCGGCGACGTCGGCTCCCCCGGCCGGGTCGCGGGTGACCAGCAGCACGGTGTCGTCCCCGGCGATGGTGCCCAGGATCGAGGGCATCACCGAGTGGTCGATGGCCAGGGCCAGGAAGTTCGCGGCGCCGGGCGGGGTTCGCAGCACCACGATGTTGCCGGAGGCTTCGGCCGTGACGAGCAGTTCCCCGCACAGCTTCACCAGCCGGCTGTCCAGCAGCTCCTGGCTCATGCCGCTCTGCGGCGCCTTCCCGCCGCCTTCGGCCGGCACCGCGTACACGAGGCCTCCGTCGGCGCCCCGGACGCGCACGGCGCGCAGCTCGACCAGGTCCCGGGAGAGGGTCGCCTGGCCGACCTGGACGCCCTCATCGGCCAGCAGCGCGGCGAGCTCGGCCTGCGAGCGGACGGCACGGCCGGTGAGGATAGTGGTGATCCTCGCCTGCCGGGCGGTCTTCGTGGCGGGGCTGAGCGGCCGCATTCAGTCCAGGCCCTGGACCGTGGCGAGCGAGGAACGGTGCATCAGCCAGGCCATCAGCGCCTTCTGGGCGTGCAGCCGGTTCTCGGCCTCGTCCCAGACCACGGACTGCGGCCCGTCGATGACGCCGGCACTGATTTCGTAGCCGCGGTAGGCGGGCAGGCAGTGCAGCACGATGGCATCGTCCGCGGCGCGGGCCAGGGCGGCCTCGTCGACGCTGTACGGGCGGAAGATCTCCGTGCGCGCAGCCTTCTCGTCTTCCTGCCCCATCGACACCCAGGTGTCCGTGGCGACGACGTCTGCCCCGTCCAGGGCGGCAGCCGGGTCGGTGGTCACGAGCACGGACCCTCCGGTTTCCGCGGCGCGCACCTCGGCGGCGGCGACCACGTCCGGAGAGGGCAGGTAGCCCTCCGGACCGGTGATCCGCACGTGCATCCCGGCCGTGACCCCGGCCAGCAGGTAGGAGTTGGCCATGTTGTTCGCCGCGTCGCCCAGGTAGACCATGGTCAGGCCCTGGAGCGTGCCCTTGTGCTCGCGCACCGTCAGCAGGTCCGCGAGCAGCTGGCAGGGGTGGTAGTCGTCGGAGAGGGCGTTGATCACCGGCACCCGGGAGTGCGCGGCCATCTCTTCGAGGCCGGACTGGGCGTAGGTCCGCCAGACGATGGTGTCGACCATGCGCTCGAGGACCTTGGCGGTGTCGGCCACCGACTCCTTGTGGCCCAGCTGCGACTCGCCGGAGCCGATGATCAGCGGCACCCCGCCGAGGTCGGCGACGCCGGCGGCGAAGGAGACCCTGGTACGGGTGGAGGTCTTGTCGAAGATCACCGCGACCGTCTTGCGTCCGGTGTCCGAACCGGCGTACGGGCTGTAGCCGTAGCGGTCCTTTTTCATGGCCGCGGCGAGGTCCAGGACCTCGGCCTGCTCGGCCGGGCTGAGGTCGGTGTCGACGAGGAAATGGCGGGTCATTCGATGGCTCCAATCGCGGTGGCGAGGATGTTCGGCAGCGCCTGGACGAATTGGTCCGCCTGGGCGCTGGTGAGGATCAGCGGCGGGGCGAGCCGGATGGTGCGCGGCCCCGGCGCATTGATGATGAACCCGGCGTCAAGGGCAGCGTTGACCGCCGCGGGCGCCATGTCGGCGTCGAGGTCGAAGCCGATCAGCAGGCCTTCGCCGCGCACCTCGGTCACGTGGTCCACGGCGGCGAGGGCGGTGCGCAGCTGTTCGCCGACGCGGCGTGCGTTCTCCATCACGCCCTGGGACTCGATCGCATGCAGTGTGGCCAGCGCCGCCGCGGTGGCCACCGGGTTGCCGCCGAAGGTCGTGCCGTGCTGGCCGGCAGTGAGCAGGTGCGAGGTCTGCTCGCCGTAGGTGATCAGCGCGCCGATCGGGAAGCCGCCGCCCAGACCCTTGGCCAGGGTCACCGCGTCGGGGACGATGCCGGCGTCGGCGGAGGCCAGCCACTTGCCTGTGCGGCCGATGCCGGTCTGGACTTCGTCCAGGATCAGCAGCGCACCGGCGGCCGTCGTCGCCTCCCGGGCCGCCCGCAGATAGCCCTCGGGCAGCGGCCGGACGCCCGCCTCGCCCTGGATCGGTTCCAGGAAGACGGCTGCGACTGTGTCGTCGACCGCGGCGCGGAGGGCCTCGACGTCGCCGAACGGGATGTGCACGACGCCGCCGGGCAGCGGTTCGAACGGCGTCCGGTAGGCCTCCTTGGCCGTCAGGGCGAGCGCGCCCATGGTCCGGCCGTGGAAGGCGCCCTCAAGCGCAATGATCCTGGTGCGGCCCGGTCCGGAGTTGCGCCGCGCCAGCTTGAACGCGGCCTCGTTCGCCTCGGTGCCCGAGTTCGCGAAGAACACCTTGGATCCCGCCGGAGCGCCCGCCAGCTGCAGGAGCTTCTCGGCGAGGGCGATCTGGGTGGGGCTGGTGAAGAAGTTGGAGACGTGGCCGAGCGTCGCCAGCTGGCTGGAGATGACCGAGGTGACAAACGGGTGGGCGTGGCCCAGCGCGTTCACGGCGATCCCGCCGAGCAGGTCCAGGTACTCCTTCCCGTCCGCGTCCCAGACGAGGCACCCGGCCCCGCGCACCAGCACGCGCTGGGGAGTGCCGAACACTCCCATCAGCGACGAAGAGTACCGCTGCAGCCACTGCGCGCCGCTGGCCTCCCCCACATGGGCCAGCTCCGCCGCCGTGGCCGCGCCAGGCGTCTCTGCCGGAGCAGGCTTTGGCTGCCCGGGGTCGGTGGGCATCTTCGCCGGAGCAGCAGCCGGTTGCCCGGGGTCGGCGGGCATCTTGGGGCAGGCAACCGGCTGCTGCGTAGGCAGCGTGCTATCCGCGTTCCCGGTCATACGTCATCCTCCTCGTCAGGCACCACCTGGGTGCCGATCCCGGCATCGGTGAAAATTTCCAGCAGCATGGAGTGTGCGCTGCGCCCGTCCACGATCGCCGCGCGCGCCACGCCCTCGTCGACGGCCTTCAGGCAGGCGGCCATCTTCGGGATCATCCCCGACTGCAGTCCCGGCAGCAGCTCGCGCAGCTCCCCCGCTTTGATCGAGGAGATCAGCGAGGACTTGTCCGGCCAGCTGCGGTACAGGCCCTCGACGTCGGTCAGGATCACCAGGCGGGAGGCGTTCAGCGCCACCGCCACGGCCGCCGCGGCGGTGTCAGCGTTGACGTTGAGCACCGAGGACGCGTCCCCGAGCTCCGGCGCCACCGTCGAGATCACCGGGATCCGGCCGGCGTCCAGGATGTCGAGGATGGCCGACGGATTCACACCCACCACTTCGCCCACCTGGCCCAGGTCCACTTCCTCGCCGTCGACGACGGTCCCCGTGCGCTGGGCCTGCAGCAGTGCGCCGTCCTCGCCGGACAGGCCCACCGCGTAGGGGCCGTGCGAGTTGATCAGGCCGACCAGCTCCCGGCCGACCTGCCCGGTGAGCACCATCCGGACCACATCCATGGCCTCCGGCGTCGTCACCCGCAGGCCGCCCTTGAACTCGGATTCGATGCCGAGCCGGTCCAGCATGGCGTTGATCTGCGGGCCGCCTCCGTGGACCACGACCGGCCGGATGCCGACGTGGTGCAGGAACACCATGTCCTCGGCGAAGGCCCGGCGGAGCTCGTCGCTGACCATCGCGTTGCCGCCGTACTTGACCACCATGACGCTGCCGGAGAAGCGCTGGATCCACGGCAGCGCCTCGATCAGGGTGACCGCCTTGTCCTGCGCGGTTTCCACGGAGTCGCTCATCGTCCTCTTCCCTAGCTCGAGTAGGCGCTGTTCTCGTGCACGTACTCGTGCGTGAGGTCGTTGGTCCAGATCGTCGCGGACGCGCCGCCGGCCTGCAGATCGATCTCCACGGTGACCTCGCGGCCGCTCAGGTCCACCAGGTCGCGGGGGTCGCCGATACCGCCGTTGCGGCAGATCTGCACCCCGTTGATCGACACATTCAGCTGGTCCGGCTCGAACACGGCGTCCGTGGTGCCGACGGCGGAGAGCACGCGGCCCCAGTTGGGGTCGTTGCCGAAAATGGCGGTCTTGAAGAGGTTGGACCGCGCCACCGCCCGGCTGGCGACCTCGGCGTCGCGCTCGCTCGCGGCATTGACGGTCGTGATGGCGATGTCGTGGCTGGCACCCTCGGCGTCGCGGATCAGCTGGCGGGCGAGGTCGGCGCAGACCTGCTGCAGGCCGACGGTGAACTCCACGTGGTCAGGGGTGACGCCGGAGGCGCCGGAAGCCAGCAGCACCACCGTGTCATTGGTGGACATGCAGCCGTCCGAATCCGTCCGGTCGAACGTCACGCGGGTGGCGTCGCGCAGCGCGACCTGCAGGCCCTCGGGGGCCATTTCGGCGTCGGTGGTGATGACGACGAGCATCGTGGCCAGGCCAGGGGCGAGCATGCCGGCACCCTTGGCCATGCCGCCGATGGTGTACCCGGCGCCGTCGTCGGCGCCGGTGCCCCGGTACACGGCCTGCTTGGCCACCGTGTCGGTGGTCATGATCGCCTCCGCCGCGCCGGACCCGCCGTCGGCGTCGAGGGCTGCCGCGGCTGCGTCCACGCCGGGCAACAGCTTGTCCATCGGCAGCTGCTCGCCGATCAGGCCCGTGGAGCAGACGACGACGTCGCCGGCCGAGACGCCCAGCACCGCCGCCACTCTTTCCGCGGTGGCATGCGTGTTCTGGAAGCCCTGCGCCCCGGTGCAGGCATTCGCACCGCCGGAATTGAGCACGACAGCGTCGACGCGTCCGTCTGTGACGACCTGGCGGGACCA
The DNA here is from genome assembly GCF_018531425.1 of Paenarthrobacter sp. DKR-5. GTDB lineage: Bacteria > Actinomycetota > Actinomycetes > Actinomycetales > Micrococcaceae > DKR-5. The sequence goes on along the minus strand of NZ_JAHBOI010000003.1, from coordinate 616,976 downwards.
GTGCACGGGAGCGGCGGCCACCCGGTTGGAGGTGAAGACGGCCGCGGCGCTCTTGGAGGGCCCGTCGTTGACGACGAGGGCCAGGTCCGGCTTGCCGGACGCCTTCAGTCCGGCGGTGACGCCTGCTGCGCGGAATCCCTGGGGTGCGGTGATGCTCACGGTGCCACTCCTTGCTGGTTCAGGCCGGCCGTCTCGTCGAAGCCCAGCGCGATGTTCATGGACTGCACGGCGCCGCCGGCGGTCCCCTTGGTCAGGTTGTCGATAGCGCAGCTGACAATCACCCGGCCCACATGCGAGTCGTAGGCCAACTGCAGCGCCACATGGTTGGACCCCTGCACGGATTTGGTCGAGGGCCACTGACCCTCCGGCAGCAGGTGAATGAACGGCTCGTCCTCGTAGGCATCCGCCCAAGCCTGCCGAAGCTCCTGGACGTCGAGCCCCTTGGCGACCTGCGGCGCCACCTTGGCGGTCGCCGTCGTGAGAATGCCGCGGCTCATCGGGGCCAGGGTCGGGGTGAAGGACACCGACACGGGCTCACCTGCCGCGTTGGAGAGGCCCTGTTCGATTTCCGGGGTGTGCCGGTGCCCGCCGCCGACGCCGTAGGGACTCATCGAGCCCATGACCTCGGAGCCGATGAGGTTCACCTTCGCGGCTTTCCCCGCGCCGGAGGTACCCGACGCCGAGACGATCACGACGTCGTCCGCCAGCAGCAGCCCGCGGGCGAACCCGGGGGCGAGGGCGAGCAGCGCGCTGGTCGGGTAGCAGCCCGGGACGGCGATCCGCCTGGCGCCGCGGAGCTTCTCCCGCTGGCCCGGCAGTTCGGGCAGCCCGTAGGGCCAGGTGCCGGCGTGCGCGGAGCCGTAGAACTTCTCCCAGGCCTGCGCGTCTTCGAGCCGGTGGTCCGCACCCGCGTCGATGACCAGGGTGCCTTCCGGCAGCTCGGCGGCGATCGCCGCGGAGGCTCCGTGCGGCAGGGCCAGGAAGACGACGTCGTGCCCGGCCAGGTTCTGCACGGAGGTTTCTTCGAGCAGCCGATCGGAGAGGGAGTGCAAATGCGGCTGCAACTCCCCTAGTCTGGAACCGGCATTGCTGTGCGCCGTAATGGCGCCGATCGTGACCTGCGGATGGTTGGCGAGCAGCCGCAGGACTTCGCCGCCTGCATAGCCGCTCGCGCCGGACACGGCAACGGAAATCGTCATGGCCCCACTATACAGCAAAACTATTCATTTCGCCCGATAATTATGCAGAAACCTCCGGCCCGGTTCCCCGTCCGCCGGTGCGCTTGCCGGTGACGGCCGACCCGGCGTGCCACGGCAGCGCCAGGGAGTCGGCGGTGCTCAGCAGCATCAGCACCGCCAGCGTCAGGAACGCCCCGCGGAACGGCCCTGCGGCTGCGTGGACACCGGTCCCGAAAAGGCGCAGCGACAGCGCGCCGACCGCAATTCCGGTGCCGGCGGCCAGCTGCACCAGCGTGGCCGAAAGCACGTTCGCGGAGGGCATCCGGGCGCCGTCGACATCGGCGTACTGCACCGAGGCATAGGCGGAGAAGCCGATCGACCGGAACGCTCCGCTGGCTGCGAGCAGCACGAAAACAAGCGGCTCGGGAGTGGCCGCAGTGAGGAAAGCACACGCGGCGAAGGTTCCGGCCGAGGCCAGGGAGGCCAACACCAGCACGGGTTTGAAGCCCCAGCGCACGATGATCGGAGTGGTGGCCGGCTTGATGGCGATGTTGCCCAGAAACAGCGCCGCGACCATCGCCCCGGCGTGCAGGGGGTTCCAGCCGAAGCCCGTCTGGAACAGCAGCGGCAGCAGGAACGGCACCGCGCTGATGGTGAGCCGGTACACGAAGCCGCCGGTCGACGTCGCCCGGAAGGTGCGCGCGCCGAACACGTCCAGGTCGAACAGCGGCTCGGCGGTCCGGCGCATGCTCCGGACCGCGGCTGCCAGCGCGGCCGCGCCGCCGACCAGCAGCAGGGCGCTCAGCCCGGGGGCCGACGGACCGGCCGCCAGCTCCAGGCCGATCACGATCGCACCGACGCCCGTCATGGTCAGCAGCAGCCCCCGCCAGTCGAGCCGCCGGGCACCGTCCCCGCCCCCGGCCGGAACCAGCCGCAGGGACGCCGCGAAAGCGACGGCGCCAAGCGGAAGGTTGATGAGGAAGATCCAGTGCCAGGACAGGTAGGTGGTGAACACTCCGCCCACCACCGGGGCGAGGACGGGAGCCAGCAGTCCCGGCCAGACCAGGAAGGCGGTGGCGCGCAGCAGATCCTGCTTGGGGGTGCCGCGCAGCACCGCCAGCGTGCCGACCGGAACCATCATGGCGCCGCCGGCCCCCTGCAGCACCCGGGCCGCCGTCAGCAGCGGCAGGGACGGGCTGAGCGCGCAGAGCAGGGAAGCTGTGGTGAAGACGGCCACGGCCAGGCTGAAGATCCGGCGGGCACCGAAGCGCTGCGCCAGCCATCCGCTCACCGGGATCCCGACGGCGACGGTGACCACGTAGGCGGTCATCGTGATGCCGACGTCCGCGGCAGCGCTGCCGAAGTCGGCGGCGATGCTGGGGATCGCCGTCACCAGCACCGTTCCGTCCAGGAACTCCATGAAGAAGGCAGCCGCCACCAGCAGGGCCAGCCGTGGATCGAAACGGGCGGCTGCCGGGGCGCTGCTCATGCGCGCGGAAGGGAGGTGGTCATCGCCCCATTGTGACCTGCGGGCCGCCCGCGCCGAAACGGCGTCCCGCGGTCCGTACAGGAAGCACGCTTACGATGGAGGGCGAGTGCAACGAAACGACAGGAGGCCACATCATGACCAAAGCCATTGTCGCCCGCGAGGCGGGCGGTCCCGAAGTCCTGGAACTTGCCGAGGTTGACCAGCCCGTTGCCGGTCCCGGCGAACTGCTGATCAAGGTCGCCGCCGCGGGCGTGAACTTCATCGAAACCTACCAGCGCACCGGCATCTACAACGTTCCGTTCCCCTTCACCCCGGGCGGGGAAGCTGCCGGCACTGTCGTGGCCGTGGGCGACGGCGTGGAGGATTTCGCGGTGGGTGACCGGGTGGCCACCGCCCAGGGCTCGCGCACGTACGCCGAGTGCGCCGTGATCGAAGCGGACAAGGCCCTTCCGGTGCCGGACGGGGTCAGCGACGAGGTCGCTGCCGCGCTTCCGTTGCAGGGCATGACCGCCCACTATCTGATCAACTCCACGTTCCGGGTCGAGCCGGGACAGACCGTGCTCACGCATGCGGGCGCCGGCGGTGTCGGCCTGCTGCTCACCCAGTTGCTCAAGGCCAAGGGCGTGCGCGTGATCACCACGGTGTCCACCGACGAGAAGGAAGCCTTGGCCAAGGGCGCCGGGGCCGACGTCGTGCTGCGGTACGAAGGCTTCGCGGACAAGGTGCGCGAGCTCACTGGCGGTGAGGGCGTGGACGTGGTGTACGACGGCGTCGGCCGGGACACCTTCGACGGCTCGCTCGCGAGCCTGCGGGTGCGCGGCATGCTGGTGCTCTTCGGCGCCGCCTCGGGTCCGGTGCCCGCGTTCGACATCCAGCGGCTGAACTCCGGCGGCTCGCTCTTCCTGACCCGGCCGACCATGGTGCACTACCTGCGCAACCCGCAGGAGCGGCGCTGGCGTGCGCAGGAGATCTTCGACGCCGCGGCCTCCGGCGCCCTCGACGTCCGGATCGGTGCGAGGTATCCGCTGGCGGACGCCGCCCAGGCGCACCGTGACCTGGAGGGCCGCAAGACGACCGGCAAGGTGCTGCTGGTCCCCTGAGCCGCTGATCCCCTCAGCCGTAAGGCGCATCCCCGGGTGCGCGAAAGGCCGCTAACGGCGGCTTTGCGTGAGCAAAGCCCGCCGTTAGCGGCCTTTCGGCTGTCCGGATCAGCACTGGCCGGATCAGCGCTGGACGGCGCCGTGCCGTTCCGCGGCCAGGGCGACGGCGGCGGCGCGCGACGCCGATGCCTCGTCCGCCGTCAGGGTCCGGTCAGCGGCACGGAAGCGCAGGCCGAAGGCCAGCGACTTCTTGCCGGGCTCGATGCCCGTGCCGCGGTAGTCGTCGAACAGGGCCACGTCCTCGAGCAGCTCGCCGGCTCCCTCCCGCAGCGTTTCGAGCACCTCGCCGGCCGGGACCGCGGCGTCGACCACGAGCGCGACGTCCTGGGTGGCGACCGGGAACGTGGAGATCGGGCGCCCGACGATCACGTCCGGCGCTGCAGCGAAAAGCACGTCGAGGTCCAGTTCCAGCGCGGCGGTCCGGGCCGGCGCGTCCAGCGAGGCGAGCAGCTTCGGGTGCAGTTCACCGGCGACGCCGACAGCTTCGCCGCTGCGCAGCGACAACTGCGCCGTGCGGCCGGGGTGGAACGCCTGGTGCGCGCCGGCCGTGACCACCAGGTCAACGCCGAGGACCCCGGCGACGAGCTTGGCGGCGTCGAGGGCGTCGGCCCAGTCCAGCGGCCGCGCTGCGTGTCCGGGCGCAGCAGGGGCGTCCGCGCCGGTGAAGACCGCTGCGAGGTGCTGCGGCTGCTCCGGGATGCCTGCAATGAGCGAATCCAGCACCTCGTCCGAGGGGCGCTCGGCTGCGGCCGGCAGCACCGGCGAACCGAGGGTCTCGCCGGGCAGGAACACCAGGCCGCCCTCGTAGAGCTGCAGGTCACGGAAGCCGCGGCCCACATTGCGCTTGAGGACCTCCAGCAGGCCCGGCAGCACCGAAGTGCGCAGGAACGCGTGTTCGTCGCTGAGCGGGTTGACCAATTTGACCGCGCTGCGCTCCGCTCCGGCCTCGGCAGTGCCGAAGACGTCGTTGGAGCTCTTGCTCACGAAGGGGTAGGAGAGCACCTCCGTCAGGCCGGCGTCGGCGAGTGCCTGCATCACGCGGCGGCGCTGCTGCTGGACCCGGGTGAGCCCGCGGCCGGGAGGGGCCACGGGCAGGGTCGCCGGGATCTTGTCGTAGCCGACCAGCCGGGCGATTTCCTCGGTGAGGTCGTCCTTGATCCGCAGGTCCGGGCGCCAGCTGGGCACCGCCACCCGGAAGCCGCCGTCGGCGCGGGTGACCGTCGCTCCGAGGTCGGTGAGGCTGCCGAGGATCTGCTCCTCGGTGAACTCCATGCCGATCCTCGCCGCCGTGTAGTCGGCCGGCAGGAAGATCTCCGTCTCGTCCGGCAGGGTGTGCACGTCGGTGACGGCGCCGTCTGCGGTGCCTCCGGCGAGGGCAACCAGCAGGTCCACCGCGCGCTGGGCCGCGATCGGAGCCACCGCGATGTCCACGCCGCGCTCGTAGCGCTTGGAGGCCTCGGAGAAGAGCTTGTGCCGCCGGGAGGACCGGGCGATGCTCACGGGTTCGAAATGCGCGGACTCGATCAGCACGTTCACCGTGCTGCCGGAGACTTCCGTGCTGGCTCCGCCCATCACGCCGGCGACGCCGATGGCGCCGGAGGCGTCCGTGATGAGCAGGTCCTCGTCGGAGAGCTTGCGCTCGGATGCGTCGAGGGTCCTGATGGTCTCCCCCGGGTGCGCGCGGCGCACCACGATGTCCCCGGTCAGCTTGTCCAGGTCGTAGAAGTGCAGCGGCTGGCCCAGTTCGAGCATCACGTAGTTCGAGATGTCGACGACCAACGAGATCGACCGCATCCCGGCCAGCCGCAGGCGCGAGGCCATCCACGGCGGGGTGGGCGCGGACGGGTTGACCCCGCGCACGGCCCGGGCGACGAACCTGTCGCAGCCCGTCCGGCCGTGGATCGGAGCCTTGTCGTCGATCCGCACCGGGTAACCGGCATCCTTCAGGGCCGGCACCGTGACCGTGGCAGCCGGATCCGTGAAGGCGGTTCCGGTGGCGTGGGCATACTCGCGGGCAACACCGCGGATGGAGAAGCAGTAGCTGCGGTCCGGGGTGACGTTGATCTCGGCCGCCTGGTCGTCAAGGCCCAGCAGCGGCAGCGCATCCTGGCCGATCTCCGGGTCGAGGCCGATGGTACTGAGCACCAGGATGCCGTCATGGTCCTCGCCGATGCCCAGCTCGCGCACGGAGGCGATCATGCCGTCGGAGACGTGGCCGTAGGTCTTGCGCGGGGCGATCCGGAAGTCCCCGGGCAGCACCGCCCCGGGCAGGGTCACCACGACCTTGTCTCCGGGCTCGAAGTTGTGGGCGCCGCAGACGATGCCGTGGATGTAGCTGCCGCCGTCGGCGGCCGTTTCGCCCTCGGGCGCGACCTGGACCTGGCACCAGTTGATGGTCTTGCCGTTGGACTGGGGTTCGGGCTCCTTGGAGAGGACCTTGCCGACGACGACGGGTCCGGAGATCGCGTCACCGGGCCGGTGGACGGCTTCTTCTTCGAGGCCGACCTTGACCAGTTCGGCCATCACGTCCTCGGCGGTCGCCTCCGCCGGCACCTGGGCGTACTCGCGCAGCCATGAAAGAGGGATACGCACCTTAGATCTCCATCCCGAAGTGTTCGCTGAACCTGATGTCGCCCTCGATCATGTCGTGCATGTCGAGGACCTCGTTGCGGAACATGAGCGTGCGCTCGATGCCCATGCCGAAGGCGAAGCCGGAGTACACGTCCGGGTCGATGCCCGCGGCGCGGAGCACGTTCGGGTGCACCATGCCGCAGCCGCCCCACTCGATCCAGCGCGGGCCGCCCTTGGCACCGGGGTGCCAGATGTCCAGTTCGGCCGAGGGTTCGGTGAACGGGAAGAAGTTCGGGCGCAGCCGGATGCTGGCTTCCTCGCCGAACATGGTGCGGGCGAAATGCTCCAGCGTTCCGCGCAGGTCCGCCATGCTCAGGCCCTTGTCGATGGCCAGGCCTTCGAACTGGTGGAACACCGGGGTGTGCGTGGCATCGAGCTCATCGGTGCGGAAGACCTTGCCCGGGCACAGGACGTAGATGGGCACGTCGCGCTCGAGCATCGAGCGGACCTGCACCGGGGAAGTGTGGGTGCGCAGCAGCAGGTGCGCTTCGGCGGGTTCCAGGAAGAAAGTGTCCTGCATTTCGCGCGCCGGGTGGTCCGGCGGGAAGTTCAGGGCATCGAAGTTGAACCACTCGGATTCCACCTCGGGCCCGTCGGCGATCTCCCAGCCCATGCCGACGAAGACGTCCGCCACGCGCTCCTGCAGCACGGACAGCGGGTGGCGGGCGCCCGCGCGCCGGCGGCGGGGCGCGGCGGTCACGTCAACGGCCTCCTCGACGAGGATCCGCGCGTCGCGCTCGGCTTCGAGCTCCTCGGTGCGGCGGGCCAGCGCCTGGTTGACCTTGCCGCGGGAGGCGCCCATCAGCTTCCCGGCGGCCGCCTTGCGGTCCCCGGGCAGTTTGCCGATGGCCCGGTTGGCCAGGCTCAGGGGCGACTTCTCGCCCGTGTGGGCGAGGCGCGCTGCCTTCAGTTCGTCAAGGTTCGACGCCGCCGCGATCGCCGCGATGGCGTCCTCGACGGCGGCATTGATGGCGGTCTCGTCCAGGGGGTCCTGGAGCGCGACGCCGGAAGTGGGTTCAGACATCAGCTTCTTACCTAGGAGTCGGTGAAGTTTCCTCAGCCAGTCTAATTGACCGGACCCCGCGGCCCGGGCGGCTACGATCGCGGGATGAGTGCCTTCAGCGCGGCCCGGCAGATCCTGAACGCCGTCAATCTGAGCACCCCGCTGGGACTGGGCCTGGCGCGGGCAACCTGCCGCAGCATCCGGCGTGGACCCGACGGGCTGTTCTTCGCCGAGGGATACCGCGCGCCGCTGCCGCACGCGGCAGCGTTCACCGTGGGCAACGTTATCCTCATCCGGCGGGACGCGGCATTCGTGGCGGACAACCCGGCCTTACTCGCCCACGAGGCACGGCACAGCAGCCAGTACGCCGCCTGCCTGGGCCTGCCGTTCCTTCCCGCCTATGCCGTGTGCGCGGTGTGGTCGCTGTGGCGCACCGGCGATCCCGGGTTGCGCAACTTCTTCGAGCGCGACGCCGGGCTGGCGGCCGGCGGTTACCGCGAGAACGCGGTCAGGCGGCGCGGGCCCCGCCGCCGGAGGACAGCGGGACGCCGGGCCGGCGACCTGAAACCTACGCGCCCGGGACGGTAATTTCGCGTTTGAGGATCTTGCCCGTCGGCCCCTTGGGCAGTGCGTCCACGATCAGCACGCTGCGCGGGTATTTGTAGGCGGCGATGCGGTCCTTGACGAACTGCTGGATCTCCCCGGCGAGCGCGTCCTTGTCCCCGCCCGCCGCTTCGGGTTTGAGCGCGACGACGGCGACGATCTCCTCGCCGTTGAGCTCGTCCGGCCGCCCGACCACCGCGGCCTCGGCCACGGCGGGGTGCTCGTAAAGGACCTCTTCGACCTCGCGCGGGTACACGTTGTAGCCGCCGCGCAGGATCATGTCCTTCTTCCGGTCCACGATGAAGAACACCTTGTCGTCGTCCATCCGCGCCAGGTCACCGGTGCGGAACCAGCCGTCCGGGATTGCCGCCGCCGTCGCTTCCGGGTTGTTCCAGTACCCCTTCATCACGTAGCCGCCCCGCACCGCCAGTTCCCCGACGTTGCCCGGCTCGACTTCCTGGCCCGTTTCGTCGACCACTTTCAGTTCCGCGCCGCGGACAGCTGTGCCGATCGAGCCGGGCTTGCGGATGCCGTCCCGCTGGTTGAAGCAGACCACCGGGGAGGTTTCGGAAAGGCCGTACCCTTCCAGCATCGTCGCGTCGAAGGTCGACTCGAATTCGCGCAGCACCTCCAGCGGCAGGGCTGCCCCTCCCGAGGCCGCCAGCCGGAGGGACGAGGTGTCGTACTTATGCCGGTCCGGCACGCGGAGCAGCGCGATGTACATCGTCGGCACGCCGAGGAAGATGCCCACCCGGTCCCGCTCGATGATCTCCAGCGCCCGCACCGGATCGAACCTCGGGAGCAGGGTGACGGTGGCCCCTGCCAGGATGGCGGCATTCAGCGCGCAGGTCTGGCCGAAAATGTGGAAGAACGGCAGACCGCCGAAGAGCACCTCGCCGACTCCGAAGTCGAACAGGTCCCGGCTCACGGTTGCGTTCGCGAGCAGGTTCTCATGCGTCAGTTCGGCTCCCTTGGGCCTGCCGGTGGTGCCCGAGGTGTAGAGGATCACGGCCGTGTCGTTGGGCTCCGCGGCAGCGACCTCGAACAGCGGGTCCGCACCGGCCAGCAGCTCCTGGAAACCGCCGTCGATCCTGATGACCTCGGCGCCGGCCTCCGCGGCCCCGGCTTCCACCTCCCCGGCCACCCCTTCCCAGGCGAAGACCAGGCGCGCTCCGGCGTTCGAGAGGTGGTAGGCCACTTCCCGGGCCTTGAGCAACGGGTTCAGCGGGACGACGACCCCTCCGGCCCGGAGGATGCCGTAATAGACCGCGGGCATCTGCGGGAGGTTAGGGCTGACCAGGGCAACCCGGTCCCTGGCCCGGACGCCGCGGCCGCGCAGGAGACCGGCGACCCGGGCGCTCAGGTCGTTCAGGGCGGCGTAGCTGACTTCGACGTCGTCGAGCTTGATGGCCACCGCCTCCGGGTGCGCGGCGGCCGATTCCGCGAGAATCGATGCCAGGTTCGTCATGAAGCACTCCTCGATGTCCGTGCGGGCCCCGTCGCCCGCTACTGGCATTGTTACCCGCCGGTAGCGCCGGCACAAGCCGCCGGACCAGCCGGCCGCCGGAGAAGTCTCAGTGCGTTGCGCCGGCGGGGATCTTCAGGTCCTCCGTGGTGGCCAGCGCGGTGCGGACGACGCCGGCAAGCGCTGCCGCCATGGTCCCGACTGGCAGCGAAGGGCGGGTGTCCGACGGCGGGAGCTGTTCCGGAGCGAACGGCACGTGCACGAATCCGCCGCGCATGGGCCAGGAAACGGACTCCGCCAGCCGCATCAGCCCGTAGAAGACGTGGTTGCACACGTAGGTGCCTGCCGTCTGCGAGACCTCCGCCGGAATGCCCTGCGCCCTCAGGGCCTGCAGCGCAGCCTTGACAGGCAGGGTCGAGAAGCATGCCGCCGGGCCGGCCGGCTCGACCGGCTCGTCCACCGGCTGGGCGCCGGCGTTGTCCGGGATCCGGGCGTCGTCGCAGTTGATCGCCACCCGCTCCAGCGACACGGCCGCGCGGCCCCCGGCCTGGCCGGCACTGACCACCAGTGCGGGCCGGTGCTCCGCCACCGCCGCCGCGAGGACCTCGAGTGAGCGGCCAAAGGCGCACGGCAGCTGGACGGCGACGGCGTCGAGGCCTTCCGCGCGCAGGATCCGGGCCGCCTCTTCGGCGGCCAGCCAGGACGGATTGACGGCTTCGCCGCCGAAGGGCTCGAAGCCGGTGAGAAGGATCATCGCTCCAGCCTAGCCCCGGGCGCGCCCCCGTTGCCGGACATTAGAAGATATGTTCGAATGGGGGCATGAGGTGGGAAAGCCAGGAGACCAATCGGCAGCAAAGCGCTGATCCAGGCGGCAGCCCGCCCTCGGCTCCGGCGCTGCTGCCGCTGGCGGGCCTGGTCCGGTCCGTTTCCACGCCGGAATTTGCCGGGATCACTTTCCATGAGGTGGCGGCGAAGTCGGTCCTGAACAAGGTGCCCCCGACATCGGGAATGCCGTTCAGCTGGACGATCAACCCGTACCGCGGCTGCAGCCACGCCTGCGTCTACTGTTTCGCCCGCAAGACCCACACCTATCTGGACCTGGACGCGGGAATGGATTTCGACAGCCAGCTCATCGTGAAGGTCAATGCCCCGCAGGTGCTGCTGCGGGAGGTGTCGAAGCCGTCGTGGGGCCGGCACCACGTGGCACTGGGCACAAACACCGACCCGTACCAGCGCGCCGAGGGCCGCTACGAACTGATGCCCGGAATCATCGAGGCGCTGGCCGGCTCGGGCACCCCTTTCTCAATCCTGACCAAGGGCACCCTGCTGGCCCGGGACATCCCGCTGCTGAAATCCGCCGGCGAGCAGGTGGAGGTGGGGATGGGCATCTCGCTTGCGCTCACGGACGCCGCGTTGGCGAAAGCGATCGAGCCGGGAACCCCGAGCCCCCGCGCGAGGCTGCAGCTCATTTCCCGGCTGCGCGAGGCGGGCCTTCCCTGCGGGGTGATGGCGATGCCGGTCCTGCCGTGGCTGACCGACAGCGACGAGGCGCTCGACTCCCTGTTCGGCGCCTTGGCGGCCGCCGGAGCGACAGGAGTCAGCGCCGGTGCCCTGCACCTGCGGCCCGGGACCCGCGAGTGGTTCCTGCAATGGCTCGCCCGGGAGCGCCCGGCGCTGGTGGGCAGATACCGGCGCCTGTATTCCTCCGGCGCCTACGCCTCGAAGGAATACCGGCAGTGGCTTGCCGGCCGGGTCCGGTATTTCAAGGCGCGGCACGGGTTCGCCGGGTCAGCCGGCTTCAGCCACTCGGCCCTCGGGGACGGAATTCCCGACGGCACGCCGGCCGCACGGTCGAGCGCCGGCGTCCGGGACGGGGCGGTCCGCGAGCGGGCTGCTGCCCGTCCCGCCGGCCGCGCCGTCCCGGAGCCGACGCTCTTCTAGCGAACCGGGCTCAGTAGCGGATGTACGCGGTGCGGCTCCACTCCCACCGGCTCCAGTAGGACCAGTGGTGGTTGTACTCCACCTGGTACCGGGCCCGCTGGTAGACGGCCTCGTACCGCGAGTGGGTGTTCTCGAGGTAGCGGTAGGAGTGGATCTCAACGGTTCCGCCGTACCGGCCGAAGCGGTACTGATGTGTCTGGTGTCCCAGGTACCAGCCGCGGTTGCGGTTCAGCTGCCAGAACTCCTGATCCACCCAGATGGTGCGGTAGGGCTGGCAGCTCACGCGCACGGGATAATCGATCACCCGGCGGTGGTGGTAACCGTAGTAGGCAAAGCGGGGCGTGAGCGGGGTCACTTCGCACCCGGCGTACCAGTACTGCGGGATGGCCCGGGTCGGGGCGGACTGTGCGGGCTGCACCGCGGCCGGCGTGCTCACCGGAGCGGCGAGGGCGGGGGTCGCGGCGGTCGCGGAGAGCCCGAGGACGGCGACGAGGGTGGCGGTACGCAGGGCCGCCTTCAGCGCGCCGGGAAAACGCTGGGTATCGGACATAGGATGCTCCTTGAACTGGATGCGGGAAACAGCCCCAGTATCGCCAGCAACCCGTTACATGCGCGTTACCGCAGGGAGCGCAGAAGTGCCTCCACAATCGGCAGGTCGGCGGGAATCCAGTCCAAGCCGAGCAGCTCCTCCGGCGCGAGCACGGACACCCAGCGCAGCTCGTCGTGGTCCTCAAGGGGCGCGGGCTCGCCGTGGGCGATCTCGCTGAACCACACGCGCATGGCGGCCCGCTCGTTCAACGGCCAGCCGGCCGGGGACGGGCCGGTCAGCTCGCCGCCCAGGCGCACCCCTACGCCGAGTTCCTCGTGCAGTTCCCGGTGCAGTGCCTCTTCGGGTCCCTCACCCGCTTCCACCTTGCCCCCGGGGAACTCCCAAAGCCCCGCCAGCGCCTCCGGCGCGCTGCGACGGGCGGCCAGCAGCCTCAGCGGGCTGGAAAGGGAGTCCACGATCGCCGCGCCGACGACCTGCTTGAGTTCAGCTGCATCTGCCACGCCCCCAGTGTAGGGGCATAACGGGGGCCCGCGGACGGTTGCGACTCTACGATGGAACAGGACAGCGACGTTCTTCCGCCCGCCCGCACCCTAGCGAAAGAACCGTCCATGAGCAGCACCGTTTCCACCGCCATCTCTCCGGCCGGCACCGGGCGCCGGCCCGTCCGGACCGGGCTCGCCATCGCCGCCCTGGCGCTGGGCGGCTTCGGCATCGGCACCACCGAGTTCGCCATGATGGGCCTGCTCCCGAATGTCGCCGCCGGCGTCAAGGTCGGCATTCCCGAGGCCGGTCACCTGATCTCCGCGTACGCGCTCGGCGTCGTCGTCGGCGCGCCGGTGCTGACGGCGGTCACGGCCCGGCTGGCGCGCAAGCACTTGGTCCTGGGCCTGATGGTGCTCTTCACGCTCGGCAACCTCTCGTCATTCTTCGCCCCCGACTATGGTTCGCTGATGGTGACGCGGTTCATCTCCGGGCTGCCGCACGGGGCGTACTTCGGTGTGGCCGCCGTCGTCGCCGCCTCACTCGTCGCGCCCACCAAACGTGCCCGCTCGGTGGGCATGGTGATGCTTGGGCTCTCGATTGCGAACGTGGCCGGCGTGCCGCTGGCCACCTTTGTCGGCCAGCAGTTCGGCTGGCGCCTGCTCTTCCTCCTGGTCGGTGCTGTCGGGCTGGCTACAGTGGCCGCGATCGCGCGCTTCGTGCCTGCCCAGCCTGCCCCGGCGGACGCCAGCATCAGGGGCGAACTCGTCGCCCTGCGCCGCCCCCAGGTGTGGCTGACGCTTCTCGTCGCTGTCGTGGGCTTCGGCGGGTTCTTCGCCGTCTACACCTATATCGCCCCGACCATGACCGATGTTGCCGGGGTGCCGGCGCAGTGGCTGCCGGTGGTGGTGGCGCTGTACGGGGTGGGCATGATCCTGGGCAACATCATCGGCGGCCGGGCAGCGGACCGGTCGGTGCTGGGCAGCATTTACGCAGGCATGGCAGTGGTCGCCGTCGTGCTGGTGGTCTTCAGCATTGCCGTGCACGCCGTCTGGACCGCCCTGCTGCTGGTCCTGGTGGTGGGCACCTCGGGGTCGATGCTGATCCCGGGCCTGCAGACCCGTCTGATGGATGTCTCCCCGGGCGCCCAGTCGCTCGCCGCTTCCCTGAACCACGCGGGCCTGAACATTGCCAACGCCCTGGGCGCCTTCCTGGGCGGCCTGGTCATTTCCTGGGGCTGGGGCTACACCGCTCCGGCACTGGTCGGCGCCGTGCTTGCGGTGGCCGGTCTGGCCATCGCACTGCTCAGCGGGCGTTTGGAGCGTCGGGCCCGCTGACGGCGTCGGCGGCCGCCCGTGCCGCCGAGTAAATGTCGGGCTCCAGGTACATGACCTTGGCGATCGGCACGGCCTCGCGCACCCGCCGTTCCGCCGCGTCGATGGTGCCGGCGATGTCGGCTCCCGAGGCGTCATGGTCCACGGCGACCTTCGCTGCCACCAGCAGTTCCTCGGGGCCGAGGTGCATGGTCTTGAGGTGAATGATCCGGTGCACTCCCCCGCCCACCAGGGCGGCCTCGATGTTGCGCACATCCGCCGCCGTCGCGGACTCCCCCAGCAGCAGGGATTTGGTTTCGATGGCGAGGACGGCGGCGACCCCCACCAGCAGCAGGCCGATCAGGGCCGTGCCGGCGGCGTCCCACAGGCCGTTGCCCGTGGCGATGGTCAGCCCGACGCCGAAGAGGGCCAGGACCAGGCCAATCAGGGCGGCGAAGTCTTCGAGCAGGACGACCGGCAGCTCCGGCGCCTTGGCGCTGCGGATGAACGCCACCCAGCTACGGGACCCGCGCGTGCGGTTGGATTCCTTGATCGCTGTACGGAACGAGAAGCCTTCCAAGGCGATCGAGCCGACGAGCACCGCCACCGGCACCCAGGCCCACTGCGCGTCGATGCCGTGCGGGTCAAGGGACTTCTCATATGCCTCGAAGAGCGCGAAAAGTCCCCCGACGCTGAACAGCACGATCGAGACGATGAAGGCGTAGATGTACCTCTCGCGGCCGTAGCCGAACGGGTGCTGCGGACTGGCCTGGCGGGAGGCGCGCCGGCCGCCGAGCAGCAGCAGCGCCTGGTTGCCGGAGTCCGCCACCGAGTGGATGGACTCGGCCAGCATCGAAGACGAGGCCGTCAGCAGGAAGGCAAGGAACTTTAACGCCGCAATCGAGAGGTTGGCCGCCAGCGCCGCCAGAATCGCCTTGCTTCCTCCACCAGCCGACACAAGCCACCCACTTCCGCACAGGGGTCCGAAACCCGGAACACGCGGCGCGCGCCCCAGGTCAACGGTACCGTTCGGGCGAATCGGCGCGCACCACGCCGATCCTAAGCCTGCTGACAATTGCGTTCAGCCAGTGCTACCGTTGTGCCGTTAGCTCTACTGAAGGAGGAGTCATGGGAATTATTGCTTGGATAATCCTAGGTCTGATCGTTGGAGCCATCGTCAAGGCAATCATGCCCGGTCGGGTCGGGGGCGGCTGGGTCACCAGCCTCGTGCTCGGCGTGGTCGGCGCGCTCGTTGGTGGCTTCATCTCCGCTCTGATTTTCGGTGGCAGCGCGATCCAGGGGTTCTTCCACCTCGGAACCTGGATCTTCGCAATCATCGGCGGTCTGGTAGTGGCGTTCATTTACGGCGCCGTTACCGGCCGGAACAAGCGGGTTTGATAGCTCGGAAGTAAGTGCTGCATCAGTGGCCCGGTACCGCGAGGTACCGGGCCACTGGACTTTAAGCGCCGGGTTGGCCCGCTGCGCCCGGTCGGTGTGCCCGGTCCGGGCTTCGGTGCTGCTGGGCGCGGGCACTGGCGTAGAGGCAGACCGTTGCGGCGGTGCCGACGTTCAGGCTTTCGGCCGCACCGTACACCGGCACGGCAACCCGGTGGTCCGACAGCGCCAGTTCCGTCTCCGAGAGACCCTGGGCCTCGTTACCGAACAGCCAGGCGGTCGGGGCTTCGAGATTGAAGGCGGACGGCGTATCGCTGCCGGTCAGGCGCCTGGCTGCACTTTCATCCTGCAGCAGGTCCAGATCAAGGCTGCCGTAGCCGTCCGCGGCCAGCACACCGATTCCCGCGCCGCGGAAGGCAGCGACCAGGTCTTCCGTCTCCGCCCCGAGCACGACCGGCAGGTGGAAAAGGGACCCTGCGGTGGACCGAACAGCTTTCGGGTTGTAGATGTCCACGCTGGAAGAGGTGAAGACCACGGCGTCGGCACCCGCCGCGTCCGCTGCCCGCAGGACGGTGCCCGCGTTGCCCGGATCCCGGACCTGGCACAGCACCGCTACCAGCTTGGGAGACCTTGCGAGCACGGCGCCGAGGTCCTGGTCCAGGAAATCGCACACCGCCACGATGCCCTGCGTCTGGACCGTATCGCTGAGCGCCGCGAGCACCTCGTCGGTCGCCAGGCGCAGTTCGGTGTCCCGGCACAAATCGGCTAGTTCGGGCAGCCGGTCAAGCACGGCCGGACTCGCATAGACCTCCCGGACGAGGCCCGCTCCCCCGGCGGTGATCCGTTCGCGGTGCGCGGCGAGGGCCTCGCGGACAGCCTGCGGCCCTTCGGCCAGGAACTGCCGGCGCCTTAAACGGGCCGGGCGCCCGGCAAGCCTGGCGATGTTCCGAACCCGGTCGGCCCGGGGGTTGGACATCGGCAGCGCTTGCGGGCGCCCGGTCTCAGTCAACGCAGCTGTCAGCCGGCGTGCGGCCGTCAGGCCTGTGCCGGCGCGGAGGTGTCCTCCGGCAGCGCGTTCTTGGCCAGCTTGACCAGTCCGGCGAAAGCGGCAGCGTCGGAGACGGCGAGCTCGGCCAGCATGCGGCGGTCAACCTCGATGGCAGCGGCCTTCAGGCCCTGGATCAGGCGGTTGTAGGTCAGGCCATTGGCGCGGGACGCAGCGTTGATGCGCTGGATCCAAAGGCGGCGGAAGTCGCCCTTCTTCTTGCGGCGGTCATTGTAGCTGTAGACCAGCGAGTGCGTGACCTGCTCTTTGGCCTTGCGGTACAGCCGCGAACGCTGGCCGCGGTAGCCGGATGCGCGCTCGAGAATTACCCGGCGCTTCTTGTGGGCGTTTACTGCCCGCTTCACACGTGCCACGTGCGTACTCCTTCGATCAATCTCCCAGACCTAGCAAGCCTGAGATGGCTTTTTGGAACGGCCCGAGGGCCGATGGTCTGGAACTAGAGGCCGAGCATCTTCTTGATGCCCTTGGCGTCAGCCTTGGACACGATCTGATCGCTGGCGAGGCGGCGCGTCAACGTGGAGGACTTGTGCTCCAGGTAGTGACGGCGGTTGGCCTGCTGGCGCTTCAGCTTGCCGCTGCCGGTGAGCTTGAAGCGCTTCTTTGCTCCACTGTGTGTCTTCTGCTTCGGCATGGCTGCCGTTCTCCTTACGTTTTCCTCGGGCCAAAGCCCGCGGCTCTTCCAGGAACCGGTGCCGGTTCCTGATGGATCTGTGTTGCCTAGTCGGCGGAGGGCTTGCGCCCCGCCGGCTTCGCAGCCGGCTTGGTGCCGGGCTTCGGCGCCGCTGCGCGTGCCGCGGGCTTGGGCACGGGTGCGGGCCTCGGCACAGGCTTGGGCATCGGCGCAGGCGACGACGCGGCGGGCTTCGGCGCGGGCGACGACGCGGCGGGCTTCGGCGCAGCCGGAGCCTTGGGAGCCGGAGCCTTCGGTGCAGCGGGAGCCTTGGGCGCCGCCGGAGCCTTCGCTTCCGGGGCCTTGGCTTCCGGGGCCTTGGCTTCCGGGGCCTTGGCTTCCGGGGCCTTGGCGGCAGGTGCTGCCGCAGCCTTGGGAGCCGCAGCCGCCTTGGCCTCAGGAGCCGGAGCGGTCTTCGGCGCGGGAGCGGCCGGAGCCTCCTCCTTGGCCGGAGCCGCCTCGGGCTGCACGGCGGCAGCCTCGGGCGCCTTCGCTTCGGACGTCTCGGCGGCTGCCGGAACCTCCGCAGCCTCCGGTGCCTCCTCGCGGGACGCCTGGCCGAAACCTTCCGGCAGCAGGTCCGCCAGCGACTGCGTCATCGGCGCTTCCCCGGAGACATTCACGTGGGTCTTCGCCTCGTTGGCGGCCTTCGCCTCCGCGCGCTGGGTCGCGCGCCGGGCCTCGGCCTTCGCTTCGGCCTTGTTCTTCAGCGGACCGATGACCATGACCATGTTGCGTCCGTCGATGCGCGGGGAGGATTCGACCACCCCGACCTCGGCGACGTCGTCGGCGAAGCGCTGCAGCAGGCGGATACCCATTTCGGGGCGCTGCTGCTCACGTCCACGGAACTGGATCATGGCCTTGACCTTGTCCCCGGCGCCGAGGAACCGCAGGGCGTGCCCGCGCTTGGTCTCGTAGTCGTGGGTGTCGATCTTGAGGCGGAAGCGGATTTCCTTCAGAACAGTGTTCGTCTGGTTCTTCCGGGCCTCGCGGGCCTTGACAGCAGCTTCGTACTTGTACTTGCCAAAATCCATGAGCTTGGCCACAGGCGGTTTAGCCTGCGGGGCAACCTCAACAAGATCAAGGTCGGATTCGGCGGCAAGACGGAGGGCGTCCTCAATGCGGACGATACCAACCTGCTCTCCAGCCGGTCCTACCAACCGCACCTCCGGGACGCGGATCCGATCGTTGATTCGTGGCTCGCTAATGTGTAGCTCCTGTTTGCTTGAAGTCCTGGTCACCGCCGGCAAATGAAGAAGGCCCCCAGTTGCTGGCGCAAATGGAAGCCTCAGGAGTCGGTGCACAACGCAAACCTCGGGAACATGGTTCCTTCGGACCGACCGGTACCCGGCAACTCCTGCGCGGCGTCCGCGAGGGTCGAAGGGTGGGAGAGGTCTCCACTTGCTAACTGGACATCTTTATCCCGCTACACTTCCCGAAGGTTCACGGTGAGTTCACCCTCGGGCCGCCCATGCGGACTAACGACATCCAGTCGGTCTGTGACAAGCTTACCAGTATGAGCACCCCAGACAGTAATCCTTCGCCCGACGCCGCCCGCTACAGCTTCGAACCCGAAGCCGGGGGCGGCCACGACGCCGAGGCGGAAGCGGCACAGGAGATGCGGGACATCGCCGAGGTGCCCGCCGTCGAGGTCATCACCACCGCGGCAGTGCACCTGATGAGCGCCGCCGCCGTGAAATGCGGGCTGGCCGCCGGGCCCGATGCCGAGGAGCTCAAGGACCTGGACGAGGCCCGCAAGCTGATCACGGCCCTGGCCGGTTTCGTGACAGCGGCCGCCCCGGAAATCGGCAGCCAGCACGCCGGACCGTTGCGCGACGGCCTGCGTTCCCTTCAGCTCGCGTTCCGCGAGGCATCCTCGATCCCGGACGCGCCCGGAAAGGGTCCCGGCGAGAAGTTCACCGGCCCGGTCAACTAGCCCGCATCAACGAAACCGCACCCGGGCAGGCCCTAGCGGGCCAGCCCGGAGACCCTGCGGCGCCGCGCGCCGCGGACCGTCCACCCCGCCGTGCACAGCAGCACGGCGAGCACGCCAACCAGGGCAAAGCCCGCCCAGGGGCCGACCACGTCGATGGCCACGCCGGCCAGCGGGGATCCCAGCGCGCTGCCGGCCGTCAGGGCTGACCCGTACCACCCCATGGCTTCGCCGCGGCGCTCCTCCGCGACGAGGGATGCCACGCTTTCGGTCGCCGCGGAGAGCGTCGGCGCGCAGAGCAGTCCCGGCGGGACCGACAGGAGCGCGAGCCACCAGGTGTCGTGGGCGAACCCCATCGGAACGGTGAGCGCCCCCATGGCTGCCAGCAACAGCAGCGGCGAGACGGGCCGGTGCAGGGCCCCGTAGACAAGGCCGCCGACGACCGACGCCGCGCACCAGAACAGGAACACCAGGCCCAGTTCCTTGACGTGGTCACCCTCGCGCAGCAGCGCAACGATGCCGACGTCCGTACCGGAGAGCACCAGGCCGGACCCGGCCGCGGCGCCGAGGACGGCGATGATGGCCGGCGTGATCCAGTGGAAATTCGAGCGCGCGCGGCCGAACAGGCGCGCCACCGCGTTCGCGCCCGCGTAGGAGCTGCTGGCCTTCGCCTCGGCCGGGGAAATCTCCTCCATGCACTCGACGTCGTCGGCTCCCTCGTGCACGAACGAGCCGCGGTGGCCGGTGCGCGTGGGCGGGTTGAACCACATGAGGAACACTCCCGCCAGGGAGGAGGACACCCCGATCAGGACCAGGCCCACGGTGCTCGGCAGCGCGGTCGCCAGCACCACGCCGGCTGCCGGGCCCACCATGAACGTGATCTCGGTGCCCACCGAGTCCAGTGCGTAGGCGGTCCGGCGCTGCTCCGCGGAGACCATGACGCCCAGGGACTGGCGGACCACCGAGAAGATCGGCAGCGCGAACAGGCCGCCGAGCACGGCCACGGGCACGAGCAGCTCATATGGCAGGAAGGGTGCGGTGCACCAGATGACGGCCTCGGCAATCACCGAAGGCACCAGGGCCGCGCGCAGTCCGGAACTGTCCACTCGCCGCCCACGCCACGGCGCCCCCACGGCGATACCGACCGTGATTGCCGCCGCCACCGCGCCGGCGGCACCATAGCCGCGTTGCAGCGTGCCGACGACATGCAGGGTGAGCAGCACCCCTGCCGCGGAATGCGGGAAGCGGGCCAGCATCGCCACCAGCAAAAGCCGGCGCACTTGGGGAACACCCAAGAGCTCTTTGTACCGAGCGAAATTCACGAGGAACTACCTTCAACCGGCTGAACCGCCGGCCTCCGGGTCCCGGGCGGCGTGCGGTCAGCTATCCCTGGGCGCGCTGGACACTGAGGTCGAGTGAGTCAACACGCTCCGCGAACACTTCGTTCCGGGCCCAGTGCTGCTGTGCCCGGTCCACGAGCCGCTGCAGCGCCGCGGCGTCGAGACCATCCCTGACCTGCAGCACAATCCGCAGTTCGGGACCCGGTCCCCCGCCGTCGACCCTTCGTCCGCAGGCATCGACGCTGCCGGTGCCGGTTGCCCGGTGCACCGTGACGCTCTCGATCTCGGACGCGTCCAATCTAACACCCGCGGCGGCCTCCGCCACGGCGGGATCTTCGTAGCTGGGGACCCAGGGCTGCTGCCGGGCCAGGGCCCAGAGCGCGGGCCGGCGAACGACGAACGTGAAGTCGGCCCCGGGGTCCAGGACCATCAGCTGGGCGTCCTCGGCGACGGCGGAGAGGGCGGCCCGCGGGGCGAAAACCGCCACCGGCCGCGCCTGCGGGTGCCATGCCTCCAGAGCCGCTGCGGAGCTGAACGCGGGCAGCGCCCTCCGGCCGTCCGGAGCTTTCAGCGTCACCAGCGCCATATCGGCCTGTTTGTCCGCCTGCAGTCCCCCGGCGCCTTCGGATTCCTCCGCGAGGGCGGCCACAACCGGCACGAAGACCCGGGCGGTGGCCAGCGCTGCGACCACTCCTGCTTCGGTCCCGGACCCGGACCGGAGAGCGGCTACGGCCGCCGCGTAACCGGGGTCGGCCGAACCGTCGTCGTCGTCGAACTGGTGCGTCGGTGCGGCGGCGCTTGTCAGATCCCGGCCCGCCCACGGCTGTCCTGCGGAGTCGGCCGGGCCGCCCGCACCGGCCAGGGCCGCGGCGATGTGCCCGGGCAGTTCGCGTCGCTGCGCGTCAGCCATGCGTCAGTGCGTGCGCCGGCCGGCGACGTCGAGCGCCTCGGGCAGGGTGAAGGCTCCGGCGTAGAGGGCCTTGCCGACGATCGCACCCTCCAGCCCAAGCGGCACCAGCTCCCGCAGGTCCTTCAGGTCCTGGAGGCTGGAAATGCCGCCCGAAGCCACGACCGGCTTGCCGGTGCGTTCGAGGACCTCACGGAGCAGCTCGACGTTCGGGCCCTTCAGCGTGCCGTCCTTGGTCACGTCCGTGACCACGTAACGCGCGCAGCCGGCGTCCTCGAGACGGGCCAGCACCTCCCAGAGGTCCCCGCCCTCCTTCGTCCATCCGCGGGCAGCGAGGGTCGTGCCGCGCACGTCCAGTCCCACTGCAACCTGGTCGCCGAACCGCTCGATGGCCCGGCGGGTCCAGTCCGGGTTCTCCAGGGCGGCCGTGCCGAGGTTGACGCGCGCGGCGCCGAGTTCGAGGGCGCGTTCGAGGGACTCATCGTCCCGGATGCCGCCGGAGAGTTCCACCTTGATGCTCAGCCGCTCGACGACGCCGCGCAGCAGCTCCAGGTTCGACCCGCGGCCGAAGGCGGCGTCCAGGTCCACCAGGTGCACCCATTCGGCGCCGTCGTTCTGCCATGCCAGTGCGGCGTCGAGCGGTGCCCCGTAGCTGGTCTCGCTGCCGGCCTCGCCCTGGACCAGGCGTACCGCCTGGCCGTCGGCGACGTCGACCGCGGGCAGCAGTTCAAGGATGGCGTTGTCGGTTGTCATCGAAGGGTGTCTCCTCGGATTGGTGCGGAAATCTGGGTCAGCTGGCCGGCATGGTCAGCAGGAACGCCGCCAGGACTGCCATGGCAGCCAAAACCCAGAACGCGATCCAGGTCCAGGCCGGTTTGCCCTGCTTGCGGAAGGACAGCGCGCCGCCGGCCAGCAGGCCGGCTACGCCGAAGAGTGCCACGGACCACATTCAGGCAGCCGCCGTTCCGGGGGCCTTGCGCAGCGAGTTGACCCAGTTGCGCAGCAGCCTCGCCCCGGCATCCCCGGACTTCTCCGGGTGGAACTGGGTGGCGCAGAGGGGGCCGTTCTCGACGGCGGCGATGAAGGGAGCGCCGTGCTCGGACCACGTCACCATCGGCGGTTTGATGCCGGCGTGCGTCACGTCGAACTCCCATTTTTGCACCCCGTAGGAGTGGACGAAGTAGAACCGTTCCTGCTCGACGCCCTCGAACAGCATGCTGCCCTCGGGCGCGGAGACCGTATTCCAGCCCATGTGCGGTACGACGTCGGCGGGCAGCAGTTCGACCTTGCCCGGCCATTCCCCCATGCCGGGCTCGGTTGTGCCGTGCTCGACGCCCTCCTCGAACAGGATCTGCAGGCCCACGCAGATGGCCAGCACGGGACGGCCGCCGGCCACCCGGCGTCCAATCATCCGGATCGCGTCCACGTCCCGGAGTTCCTTCATCACGGTCGCGAAGGCGCCGACGCCGGGCACGACGAGGCCGTCGGCGTTGAGCACGTCCTCGGCCTTGGCGCTGAGGGTCACCCGGGCTCCGGCGCGTTCGAGCGCGCGCACCGCGGAACGCACATTGCCGGAACCGTAATCCAGCACGGTGACCGCCGGCCTGTCCTCGCCGGCTGCACCTGCGGCGGGCCGGTCGGCCCCGGTGGACGCCGCCGCTTCGCCGCTCACAGGGAACCCTTGGTCGAGGGGATGCCCTCGACCCGCGGATCCGGCTCGACGGCGGCCCGGAGGGCGCGCGCGAACGCCTTGAACTGCGCTTCGACAATGTGGTGCGGGTCGCGGCCGCCCAGTACCCGCATGTGCAGGCAGATCTGCGCGTGCAGCGTGATGGCTTCGAACACGTGCCGGGTCAGGGATCCGGTGAAGTGGCCGCCGATCAGGTGGTATTCCTGGCCCGCCGGTTCCCCGCCGTGCACCAGATACGGCCGGCCCGAGACGTCGACGACGGCGTGTGCCAGCGCTTCGTCCAGCGGCACCGTAGCCTCGCCGAAGCGGCGGATGCCGGCCTTGTTGCCGAGCGCCGTGCGCAGCACTTCGCCGAACGTGATCGCCACGTCCTCGACAGTGTGGTGCACGTCGATGTGGGTGTCGCCGGTGGCCTTGACGGTCAGGTCGATCAGGGAGTGCTTGGACAGGGCGGTGAGCATGTGGTCGTAGAACGGCACGGAGGTGTCGATGTCGGAGACACCGGTGCCGTCCAGGTTCAGTTCCACGAGCACCGAGGACTCGCTGGTCGCGCGCTCGAAACGGGCCGAACGCTGCGCGGGATTGCTCATGAGCTGCTGATCCTTAGCTAGGGAAGGAAGAATGCTTCGCATTAAGTCTAGAAGACGGTGGCGCCGGCCTAAGCCAGCAGTTCGCCCAGCCGGTCCAGGAAGGCTGTTGTCTCAGCCTCGGTACCGGCAGTGACCCGCAGATGGCCGGGGATTCCGACGTCGCGCACCAGCACGCCGGCTTCGAGCAGGCCTTCCCAGATGCGGTGTGAATCCTGGAGGCCGCCGAAGAAGACGAAGTTGGAATCGGACGGCGACGGCGTCAGGCCGAGGGCGCGCAGGCCCTCGACGATCCGGTCCCGCTGTACCTTGATGTCCTCGACGTTGGCCAGCAACTGGGAGGAGTGCCGCAGGGCGGCCAGAGCGGTCGCCTGGGTGATGGCCGAGAGGTGGTAGGGCAACCGGACCAGACGGAGCGCGTCGGCGACCTCGGGCGCGGCTGCGAGATAGCCGACCCGCGCCCCGGCCAGGGCGAAGGCCTTGCTCATGGTGCGCGAGACCAGCAGTCGCTCGCGCCCGGGGAGCAGGCTCAGGGCGCTGGGGGTGCCCGCGTGGGCGAATTCGGCGTATGCCTCGTCCACGATGACAATGGCCTGCTGCGCTTCGCCGGCCTCGTACACAGCTTCGATCACGTCGAGGCCGAGGGCGGTTCCGGTCGGGTTGTTCGGCGAGCAGAGGAAGACAATGTTCGGGGCCTGTTCGCGCACCTGCGCCGCGGCGGATTCGGCGGTGAGGTCGTAGTCGTCGGCGCGGACGCCCTTGAGGTACGCGGTCCCCGTGCCGCTCGCCAGCAGCGGGTACATCGAGTAGGTGGGAGGGAAGCCCATTGCGGTGCGTCCCGGGCCACCGAAAGCCTGGAGGATCTGCTGGAGGACCTCGTTCGATCCATTGGCCGCCCAGAGGTTCTCGGCGCGCAGACCGTGGCCCAGATAGTCGGCCAGCGCCTGGCGCAGCTCGGTGAATTCGCGGTCCGGGTAGCGGTTGATCCCGGTCACAGCCTCATCCACTGCTTTGACGATCGCCTCGCGGACCTCGTCCGGGACGTCGTGGGTGTTCTCGTTGACGTTGAGCAGGATCGGCACGTCCAGCTGCGGTGCGCCGTAGGGATGCTGACCGCGCAGATCGTCGCGAAGGGGAAGTCTGCTGAGGCGGTCGAGCTGTTCGTTCACTAATTCAGTTTAAGCGAGCGCGGCCGGAGCACCGAATTGTGACCGCCTCAGGCGCTACAGGCTGCGGCCGCGTGGAGCCGGAGCTCAGGCCGCCGACGGAACAAAGAGCACCTGGCCGGGCCGGACCACGGAAGTGTCGAGGTGGTTCAGCTCCACGATGTCCGCGACGACGTCGCGCGGGTCACGCTGCGGGTCGACCGCACCGGCGATCGCCCACAGGGTCTGGCCGGATCCGACGGTGACCTTCACCGAGCTCGTCACGGCCAAGCTGTCCCGGGTGGAGGATGCCTTGGCAGGGGAAGTGAAGAAGCCCAGAACGGTCAACAGCACGGCGGCGAGGAGCAGCAGCGGCAGACCGATGAGCACGATCCGGCCGCGGCGGGTCAGCCGGAGGCGTCCGTGCGGCGCCGGGCGTCGGCTGCCGGCCGGCGTGGCCTCGCGCGTCCGGGAGATCGGTGAAGCGGAATTGAATGTGGAGGAGGTCATGTCCCCGCCCTTCCTGCGTCGGTTTTCGTAAGACTGGACGTCCGGTTCGAAGATGCGGACGGCTCATCATGCCGGGCGGTGATCTTCGATTCGAACGTATGTTCGATTCTCACTTCGTACAGTTTTAGCATCTATCAACGAATAATGTCGAGACGCGCTAGAACAAATGTTTGATATTGACTTCCTGCTCGCCTACCTTGGACACAAGGTCGGCTGCAGGAAACAGCTCATCAGCTGCCACCGACAAAACGGGATCGACCCAATGATTCAGCAGCGATGAGCGGCGAGAGGATCCGAAGCATGGCACTCCAGGGAGCACCTGCCCGTCCGGGCGGACGGAGCACGAAGAGCCTCACCGTGCGCCAGAAGAAGATCCTGGAAACCATTCAGCGTTCGGTCAACACCAACGGGTATCCGCCCTCGATGAGGGAGATCGGCGACACGGTCGGCCTGGCTAGTCTTTCCAGCGTCACGCATCAGCTCTCCCAGCTGGAGAAGCTGGGCTACCTCCGCCGCGATCCAAAGCGTCCGCGGGCCATGGAGGTACTCATCCCGTTGACTCTTGACGAAGCCGGCGGCGGCATCACCGGCGTCGACGAACCGGAAAAGCTGCGCAGCGCCACCGGCCTGGCGGTCGCGGAACTTGCCAGCGCCACCGACACGGCCATGGTCCCGCTCGTCGGCCGCATCGCCGCCGGCGGTCCGATCCTCGCGGACCAGATGGTCGAGGACGTGCTGCCCCTGCCGCGCCAGCTTGTCGGGCACGGCGAACTCTTCATGCTGAAGGTGGCCGGCGATTCGATGATCGACGCGGCCATCTGCGACGGCGACTGGGTGGTGGTCCGGCGCCAGAACGACGCCGTGAACGGTGACATCGTGGCGGCGCTGCTCGACGACGAAGCGACCGTGAAGACCTTCCGGCAGCGGGACGGCCACACCTGGCTGCTGCCGCAGAACACCCGATACGAGCCGATCCTCGGAGACAAGGCAACCATCATGGGCAAGGTCGTCTCCGTGCTGCGCTCGATCTAGCTTTATGACCTCCATTTGACGCAGTGAAGCCCCGGGCGCGCCCGGGGCTTCACTGCGTCAGCCGGGCGCCGTCAGCCCTTGGCGAGCCGCTGCAGGGCCGCGAGCACTGTCGCCCGGTCCGTCGTGGGCCAGAACGGCGGAAGCGCCGCACGCAGGAATGAACCGTAGCGTTCGGTCGCCAGCCGCGGGTCCAGCACGGCCACCACTCCCCTGTCGCCGGTGGACCGGATCAGCCGGCCCGCTCCCTGCGCCAGCCGCACGGCGGCATGGGTGGCGGAGACACTCATGAACCCGTTTCCTCCGGCCTGCGCCACCGCGCGCGAGCGTGCAGTCATCAGCGGGTCATCGGGGCGCGGGAAAGGGATCCTGTCAATCACCACGAGCCGGCAGGAGTTGCCCGGAACATCCACGCCCTGCCATAGGGACATAGTGCCGAAGAGGCAGGTGTCCGGTTCGTCGCCGAACTGCTTGACCAGGGCCGCCATCGACGACTCGCCCTGGCAAAGAATTTCCACCCCCAGCTTGGACCGGAGCGCGTCAGCCGCATCCTCGGCGGCGCGGCGCGAGGAGAACAGGCACAGGGCACCGCCGTTGGCGGCCGTGATCAGCGCCTCCAGTTCAGCCAGAGCCTCCGGTGAGGTGCCGCGGGACGGCTTGGGCAGCTGGGAGGCCACGTAGAGCATCCCCTGGCGCGGGTAGTCGAACGGCGAGCCGACGTCGACGCCGGTCCAGGCCGGAGCCCCGTCGCCCAGCAGTCCCAGCGCCCCGGCGGCAGGCTCGAAGGCCGCGCCGATGGCAAGGGTGGCGGAGGTCAGCACCACGGTGTGGTCCGCGAAAAGCCCCTGCCGAAGCTTTCCCGCGACGCTCAGCGGCGCAATATTCAGCAGTGCCGGCGCGGAATCATCCGGCGCCGAGTAGCCCTGCTGCGGGTCAAAGGTCGAGGCGCGCGAGATCCACACGACTTCGCCCTGCTGCTTCGCTTCGAGCAGACGGTCGCACAGTTCCAGGATGAGTGAAAGCCTGGACCGCGCGATCTGCCGTCCGCCGTCGCCGGCGTTGGAAGCGTCGCCCTTCGAGTCCGAGAGCGCTGCCCGGCAGGCATCCCGGAGGTTGTCCAGGCAGGTGAGCTGCTCCTCGTTGGGGCCCGAGGGCAGCAGCCCGTTCGGGACTCCCGCCAGGGCGGCCTCGAGGTTGGCGGCGGCGGTCGTCAGCGCGTCGACACTGATGGCGGTGTGCCGCCGGGCCGCGGCGGCAGCTGCCTGCACCATCGCGACCGACAACTGCCCCGAAACGGCGCCGGTCACCCGGTCCTGAAGTTCGTGGGCCTCGTCAACCACGACGACGTCGTACTCCGGCAGCACAGCGAGCCCCTCGAAGGCGCTGATCGCAAGCATGGCGTGATTGGTGACGACGATGTCAGCCTCGGCGCCCTTGCGCCGGGCCAGTTCGCTGAAGCACTCCTCGGCCACCGGGCAGCGCTGCGGGCCCAGGCACTCCATCGCGCTCACGGACACCTGCCGCCAGGCACGATCGCTCACCCCGGGCATGAGCTCGTCCCGGTCCCCTGTCTCGGTTTCCTCGGCCCATTCGCGCAGCCGGACGACCTCGCGACCCAGGGCGCTGCTTGGACCGGCGGTCTGGCCGGGCAGGTGCGGCACACTGGTGTCCTCGCCGAGGCTGAACAGCTGCCCGTCCTGCGGTTCTTCCCCGGGAAAGCCGCCGCCGACCTTGTGCCGGCAGACGTAGTTGCTGCGGCCTTTCACCAGCGCCACTTTGACCTCGCGGTCCAGCTCCGGGGTTACTGCTTCGAGCAGGCGCGGCAGGTCCCTGCCGACGATCTGCGCCTGCAGGGCCAGCGTCGCAGTGGACACCAGGGACGGCTTGTCCGATTCGACCGCGTGGGCGATCAGCGGGGTCAGGTAGGCGAGTGACTTTCCGGTGCCGGTGCCGGCCTGCACCAGAAGGTGCCGGCCGGTCTCGATGCTTTCGGACACCTGCCGTGCCATCTCGTGCTGGCCGGTGCGCATCTGTCCGCCCATAGCGGACACCGCGGTGTCCAGCAGGCGGAGGGCCAGGCCCTCCGCCTCAGGCACGGACTGCGAACGGTTCGAGCTCGGCAGCGAGCCCCTCGCGCACCTTGACGGTGGCCCGGGTGCCGGATTCCTCATGGTCCAGGGAGAGGATCTCGGCGTCGGCATCGTGCAGCTTGCTGAGCAGGTCGCCGCGCTGGTACGGAATCAGCAGCTCGAGCTTGACGTCCGGGCGCGGGATCGCCTCGCTGATGGCGGCTAGCAGCTCCGGGATGCCGGCACCGGTGCGGGCAGAGACCACGACGTTGCGGGGTTCGCGTTGGCGCAGCCGTTCCACCACGAAGGGGTCGGCGACGTCGGCCTTGTTCAGCACGATGATCTCGGGGATCTTGCGGGCATCGACCTCGGCGAGCACCTGGCGCACCGCGGCGATCTGGCCCTCCGGGTCGGGGTGCGAGACGTCGACCACATGCAGGATCAGGTCCGCATCCGCCACCTCTTCCAGGGTGGAGCGGAACGCCTCCACCAGCTGCGTGGGCAGCGAGCGCACGAACCCGACGGTGTCGGCCAGGGTGTAGCCGAGGCCGTCGGCGGTCTCGGCTTTGCGCACGGTCGGGTCCAGCGTGGCGAACAGGGCGTTCTCCACCAGGACGCCGGCGTCGGTCAGCCGGTTGAGCAGGGACGACTTGCCGGCGTTGGTGTAGCCGGCGATCGCGACCGAGGGGACCTCGTTGCGGCGCCGGTTGCCGCGCTTTGTCTCGCGCGCCGGCTTCATCGCGGCGATCTCCCGCCGCAGCTTCGCCATCCGGGTGCGGATGCGGCGCCGGTCCAGCTCGATCTTGGTCTCACCGGGGCCGCGGGAGCCAATGCCGCCGCCGGCCGCGCCCACCCGGCCGCCGGCCTGGCGTGACATCGACTCGCCCCAGCCGCGCAGTCGCGGCAGCAGGTACTCGAGCTGCGCCAGTTCCACCTGCGCCTTGCCTTCGCGGGACTTGGCGTGCTGGGCGAAGATATCCAGGATCAGGGCGGTCCGGTCGATGACCTTGACCTTGACGATGTCCTCCAGGCCGCGGCGCTGGGAGGGAGCGAGCTCGCCGTCGACGATGACGGTGTCCGCACCGGTCGCCATGACGATGTCCTTGAGCTCGGCGGCCTTGCCCGAGCCGAGGAACGTTCCGGGGTCCGGCTTGAGCCGCCGCTGCACGATGCCGTCCAGCACCTCCGACCCGGCCGTTTCCGCCAGCGCCGCGAGTTCGCGCAGCGAGTTCTCGGCGTCGGCGAGGGTGCCCTCGGTCCACAGCCCGGCCAGCACCACGCGCTCCAGGCGCAGCTGGCGGTACTCGACTTCGGTGACGTCTTCGAGTTCGGTGGAAAGCCCGGCGACACGGCGCAGCGCACGCCGCTCGGCGAGGTCCTGCTGTTCGCCGTCGAAAGTGCTGTGTTCCTGGTCCAGCTCTGAGAGCGCCTGCGCCCTGCCGCTGACACCGCGGTCGGACACGGCGCGGGCGCCGGTGGCTGCCTGGGCGGTGTCCTTGGCGAGAATCCTGTCGATGACGGCCTGGATTTCCTCCGGCGTCATGTCGTGCTCAGGCGTGTGGTTGTCGGTCATGTTCTCCTTACGAATGTCCTGTTCAATTTTAGGCCCCGGACGCGCGGCGCATGGTACCGGAGAGTGCGCTCTTGGCGTAACTGCTCGCGCAGGCACTACTCTGGCGGATTATGGCCTCCGATCACTACTTCTCGTCGCAGCCTTCGGTGGCGGCCGATTTCCGTCCCTTGGAGGTGGCCCTCGCGGGCGCGCCGCGCCGGCTGACGACGTCGTCGGGCATCTTCAGCCCGGACCGCATCGACAAGGGCACCGCCGTGCTGCTGGCGGACGTGCCGCCCCCGCCGGCGTCGGGGAACCTGCTGGACATCGGCTGCGGCTGGGGTCCGGTCGCGCTGACCCTGGCGCTGCTCTCCCCTGAGGCGGACGTGTACGCCGTCGACGTCAACGAGCGCTGCGTCGAGCTGACCCGCCGGAACGCAGCCGCGCTGGGCCTGGGCAGGCTCACCGCCGGCACACCGGGGCAGATCGATCCGTCGGTGCGCTTCGACTGCATTTGGTCCAACCCTCCGATTCGTGTGGGCAAGGAGGAGTTGCACGCCCTGCTGCGGCTCTGGCTGAACCGGCTCGCCCCCGGCGGGGACGCCTGGCTGGTGGTCCAGAAGAACCTGGGCGCGGACTCGCTGCAGCGCTGGATCGCGGGCGAATTCGGCGAGGGCTTCAGCGTCTCGCGGGCGAGCACCTCAGGAGGCTTCCGCCTGCTGCGCGTGCACCGGGGCGCCTGAGGGTCAGGCAAGCACGCCGTCGGCGACGATGCGGGCGGGCCCGCTGAGTTCGACGTGCTCACGGCCGTCGACCCCGGGAAAGAACCGCACGCCCACGGTGCCGCCGGGGACGTGCACGCTCCAGCTGTCGGGTGCGCCCTCGCCGGCCCAGTACCGGATCGCGACGGCGGCCGCGCATGCGCCGGTGCCGCAGGACTGGGTCTCCCCCACACCGCGCTCGTGCACGCGCATGCTGATGTTGCCCGTGCCGTCCTGCACGAGCGGCTCCGCCGGCACCACGAACTCGACGTTGGTGCCGTGGGCGGGCGCCGGATCCACGGCAGGGGCGTGGTGAAGGTCCGTGCCCGCCAGCTCCGCGTCGTGAGCCAGCGCCACCACGGTGTGCGGGTTGCCCATGCTCACCGACAGTGCCGGCCGCGCGACCTCCAGGCCGCCCGCCTCGACCAGCGAATCGGTGCCCTTGGCTGCGGCGTGCTCCGGGAAGATGAACTCCCACGGCCCCATGTCGACGGCGTAGCCGTTCCCGGTGCGCACCACAACCTTGACGCCGGCCCGGGTGCCGATGGTCAGGGCCTGGCCCTCCTCCAGCGAGGCGAGGCGCTCCCGGAGCAGGAAAGCGACGAAGACACGCACACCGTTGCCGCACATTTCGGACACTGAGCCGTCGGCGTTGCGGTAGTCCATGAACCACTCCGCCTCCGGGTGGGTCAGCAGCAGGTGCCGCCCTTCCGGCAGTTCTTGCGAGCGGACGGCGCGGATCAGCCCGTCCGCGCCGATGCCCAGGTGCCGGTCGCAGAGCAGGGCGGTCGCTTCCGGCGTGATCTCGTGCACCCCCGCCGGGTCAGCGACGAGGACGAAGTCGTTGCCGGTGCCGTGGCCTTTGCTGAAGCGCAGGCCGGCCAGGTCGGAGAGGAAGTCTTCGGTCACTTCATCAGCCTACCGGCTGCGGCGGCCCGGACAGCGGCCAAGGCCTTGGGCAACAGCTCCGGATCCTGCCAGTCCAGCCAGTGGATGCGCCGGTCGGCGCGAAACCAGGTCAGCTGGCGGCGGGCGAACTGGCGCGTGGCCACGATGGTCTGCTGGACGGCCGTTTCGACGTCGGCCTTGCCGTCCAGCACCTCGAGGAACTGCCGGTAGCCGAGGGCCCGGGAGGCTGTTTTGCCGCGCCGCAGGCCCAGCGGTTCGAGCCTGGCCACCTCGTCGAGGAGTCCGGCCTGTTCCATCCGGCGAACGCGCAGCGCTAGCCGCTCATGCAAGTCGGCGCGGTCCACGGCCAGGCCCAGTTGCAGGGCGGGCTGAAGATACTCCCGCTCGGGCATGAAGGAGCTGAACGGCCGGCCGGTCAGCTCGTACACCTCCAGCGCCCGGATGATCCGCCGGTCATCACCCAGGCGTGCGGCCGAGACCGGGTCCACCGCTTCGAGCCGGCGCAGCAGCGGCGCGCGCCCCTGGCTGGCCAGTTCGTCCTCCAGCCGGGCGCGGACCCGGGGATCGGTGCCGGGGAATTCCAGCACGTCCAGCGCCGCCCGCACGTACAAGCCGGAACCGCCGGCAAGAATCGGCACGTTGCCGCGGCTGCGGATCTCCTCGATTGTCTTGCGGGCGCTGGCCTGGAAGCCGGCGACACTGGCTTCCTCGGTGACGTCGAGGATGTCCAGCAGATGGTGCGGGACGCCCTCGCGTTCGGCGACGCTCAGCTTCGCGGTGCCGATGTCCATCCCGCGGTAGAACTGCATGGAGTCGGTGTTGATGACCTCCCCGCCGAGGCGGTGGGCCAACTGGACCGCCAGGTCGGACTTGCCGGAACCGGTCGGTCCGACGACGGCGAGGACCGGCGGCTCCTCAGCCACGGACCGGCAGCGACGGCATGCCCAGCGACACGGCCGAGCCGGCTGCCGGGCCGCCGGGAACGGGCACGGCGCAGGACGCCGCCTGGGCGCGGTCCCAGGCGTCACCGGCCCGGGAGCGGCGCACCGAGTAGTGCTCGGCGGCCGCCGATGCGGGGTCCGCGATGAGGTGGAACCCCGCGGCCTCCGTCACCGTCACCGTGACGAAGTCACCCGGGCGGGGGGCGGCAGCGCCGTCGGGCACCGAGAAGTGCACCAGCCGCTGGTCCTCGGATCGGCCGGACAGGCGGTGCGTCTCCTCGGCCTTGCGCCCGGACTGCGCGGTGACCAGCACCTCGACGCGGCGGCCGACCTGCTTCGCGTTCTCTTCAGCAGCGATCCTGTCCTGCAGCGCGACGAGGCGTTCGAACCGCTCCTGCACCACGGCCTTGGGCAGCTGATCCGGCAGGTCCGCTGCCGGCGTGCCGGGCCGCTTGGAGTACTGGAAGGTGAAGGCGGTGGCGAAGCGGGACCGCTCGACCACGTCGAGCGTGGCCTGGAAGTCCTCCTCGGTTTCGCCGGGGAAGCCGACGATGATGTCGGTGGAGATGGCCGCGTGCGGGATCCGTTCGCGGACCCGGTCCAGGATGCCGAGGAACTTGCTGGAACGGTAGGAGCGGCGCATGTCCTTGAGCACCTTGTCCGACCCCGACTGCAGCGGCATGTGCAGCTGCGGCATCACGTTGGGCGTTTCGGCCATCGCCTCGATGACGTCGTCGGTGAACGCGGCGGGGTGCGGGCTGGTGAAGCGCACGCGTTCCAGTCCTTCGATCTGCCCGCAGGCGCGCAGCAGTTTCGCGAAAGCGCCGCGGTCACCGAATTCGACGCCGTAGGAGTTCACGTTCTGGCCCAGCAGCGTGACCTCGACCGCGCCGTCGTCGACCAGCGCCTGGATCTCAGCGAGGATTTCGCCCGGCCGGCGGTCCCGCTCCTTGCCGCGGAGCGAGGGCACGATGCAGAACGTGCAGGTGTTGTTGCAGCCCACGGAGATGGACACCCAGCCGGAGTACACCGAATCCCGCTTGGTCGGAAGGGTGGACGGGAAGACGTCCAGCGATTCGAGGATCTCCAGCTGCGCCTCGTTGTTGTGCCGCGCGCGGTCCAGCAGGGCCGGAAGGGCACCGACGTTGTGCGTGCCGAAGACCACGTCGACCCACGGGGCCTTGCGCAGGATGGTCTCGCGGTCCTTCTGCGCGAGGCAGCCGCCGACGGCGATCTGCATCCCGGGGCGGCCTTCCTTGACGGGTGCCAACTGGCCGAGGTTGCCGTAAAGCTTGTTGTCCGCGTTCTCGCGCACCGCACAGGTGTTGAAGACAACGATGTCCGCCTGCTCCTCGCCGGCCGGGGTGTAGCCGGCTTCCTCGAGCAGGCCCGCGAGCCGCTCGGAATCGTGCACATTCATCTGGCAGCCGAAGGTGCGCACCTGGTACGTGCGCGGCTGCGGGACGGTGGCGGGCGCGGCGGGGGCAGGAATGGTCAAACTCACCCGTTAAGGGTACTGCCCTTCGGGTGGGCGGCCACCCATGGCGGCCCACGGGCGGGGAAGCCGCCAGGATCGGCCTTTCGAGGCGGTCAGTACCAGTTGTTGGAGGTTTCGTGGTCCCAGGCCCCGCAGGGGGAACCGTAACGGCCCTCGATGTAGCCCAGCCCCCAATCGATCTGCGTGCGGTAGTTCGTCAGCCAGTCCGAGCCGGTGGAGGAATACTTGTCCGGCGGCAGGGCCTGGGCCACACCGTAGGCCCCGCTGGACGGGTTGGTCGCGTTCGTCATCCAGCTCGATTCCTGGTTCCACAGCTTGAGCAGGCAGGACATCTGGTCCCCGCCCCAGCCGTGCGCGCTCAACCGGGCGGACGCGTAGGCCTGGGCTCCGCCCGGGTCGTTCACCGCGCCGTCCGGGATGTTGGGCAACAGCACGTTCACCGGCACGAATCCCGATGGCGGCGCGGCCGGGGCCGGGGCAGCCGGGCCTGCGTTGCTCGCTGCGGCTGCGGCAGCTGCCGCGGCGGCAGCCGCTGCGGCGGCTGCCGCAGCCGCAGCCCGCCGGCGTGCTTCCTGCTGCGCCTCGTAGGCAGCGCGGGCCTGGACACCGGCACGGTACTTCTGCTCAACGGAAGCGCTGGTGTTCTTGAGGCTGGCCAGCTGGGCGACAAGGGTGTGGCTGTATTTGGTCTCTTCGGCCACTTTCTGCTGCGCAGCGCGCTGGGCGTCCTGCGCGGCGGCCAGCTTTGACTGCGCCTCACCGGCAAGCCGCTGGTTTTCCGCCTGGACGGCCGCCTGCTGCTCATCCAGCGCTGCCGCCACGGCCTCGGCGGCACGGGACCGGTTGTACAGATCAGTGGTGCGCTGGGTAACGATCCGCAGCACGTCGAGCTTTTGCAGGCCGTCATCGCTCTGCAGGGTGTCCACCGCCACGAGCAGCCCCAGGTTGGCGCCCCCCGTCCGATAGGCCTGCGCAGCCAGTGTCCCGGTCTGCCGCCTCAGGTCCGCCACTTTGGCGTTTGCCGTTGCGGTCTCAGCCTTCAAGGCGTTCAGCTTTGCCGTTGAGGCGTCGAGGTTGTTGCGGGCCACGGCGTAGGCCAGTCCGGCTTTGACCGCGACCGCCCCCAGCGACGAAGCCTGCTGTTCCAAGCCGTCGAGCAGGGCGTTGATCTTCTGCACCTCTGCGCTCTTGGTCGCGGCGTTGCCCTTCGCGGCCTGGACGTCTGCCCAGCTGGGGTAGCCGGACGGCGGCCCGTCGTCGGCGCTGGCTACGGGCACGGCAACCACCGCCAGCAGTGTGGCGGTGGTCAGGGCCGCGCAAGCCTTCGCCGCGGGCACCTTCAACGTGAACTTGAACCTGAACATACCTTGGACAGCCTACTGGGAAACGTCAGCCGAACCCAGCACACGCAGTGGCGTGGCGCTGCGCGGCACGGCGTCTCCCGTCCGCCCTCCCGACCCGGGCTAGTCCCGCGCCCGGCCGTCCAGGACCTCGTTCACCGCCCGGAACGCCAACGAGGGCGCATAGCCCTTGCGGGCGAGCATGGCGGCCAGCCGGCGCGTGTACTTCTCGCGCTCGCCCGGATCGGACAGGTCAGCCACCGCCCGCAGTTTGCGCTCCACGAGGCCGATGGCGGCTTCCCACTCCTCATCGTCCGAGCGCTCGGCGAGGGCCTGGTCGGCGGTCTCCCCGCTGATCCCCTTCTCGGCCAGCTCGCGTTTGAGAGCGCCGCGGGCGAGCGACCGCGTCCGGGCCCTGCTGCGCACCCACATGCGGGCGAACTCGGCATCGTCGACCAGCTGGACCTCTTCAAACCTGTCCAGCACGGCCTCGGCGACCTCCTCCGGGACGCGGCGCTCCGCCAGCTTGCGGGCAAGCTGCGCACGGCTCTTTGGCGAATTCGTCAGCTGGCGCAGCACAATCGACCGGGCGACCGACTCAGGGTCGGCCTCCCGGTCCAGCTCCGGCGGCGCTTCCGGTGCGGCCCTGCGCCTAGAAGCCGTCAACAGCCTTCAGCTTCGGCGACTCCTCGGCTGCCGGCTTGACCCCGACGCCGAGCTTTTCCTTGATCAGGCGTTCGAGTTCGTCCGCCAGCTCAGGGTTGTCGCGCAGGAAGCGGCGCGAGTTCTCCATCCCCTGGCCGAGCTGGTCCCCGTCATAGGTGAACCAGGAGCCCGACTTCTTGATCAGCCCGTGCTCCACGCCCATGTCGATGATGCCGCCCTCGCGGGAGATGCCCTGGCCGTAAATGATGTCGAACTCCGCGACCTTGAAGGGGGGCGCCATCTTGTTCTTGACGATCTTCGCCTTGGTCCGGTTGCCGACCGAGTCAGCCCCTTCCTTCAGCGTCTGGATTCGGCGCACGTCGATGCGGACCGAGGCGTAGAACTTCAGCGCCTTACCACCCGTGGTGGTTTCAGGGCTGCCGAAGAAGACACCGATCTTCTCGCGCAGCTGGTTGATAAAGATCGCGGTGGTCTTCGTCTGGTTCAGGCGGCCTGTGATCTTGCGCAGCGCCTGGCTCATCAGGCGCGCCTGCAGACCGACGTGGCTGTCACCCATTTCGCCTTCGATTTCCGCGCGCGGAACCAGGGCGGCGACCGAGTCGATCACGACGATGTCCAGGGAGCCGGACCCTACGAGCATGTCCATGATTTCCAGCGCCTGCTCACCGGTGTCCGGCTGCGACACCAGCAGGGAGTCAACGTCCACGCCGAGCTTGGCGGCGTATTCCGGGTCCAGGGCGTGCTCGGCGTCGATGAACGCCGCGATGCCGCCGTTGCGCTGGGCGTTCGCCACCGCGTGCAGGGCGACGGTGGTCTTACCCGAGGACTCCGGGCCGTAGATTTCCACGACGCGGCCGCGCGGCAGGCCGCCGATGCCCAGGGCGACGTCCAGCGCGATCGAACCGGTCGGAATGGTCTCCACCGGTGCCCGGGTCTCATCCCCCAGGCGCATGATCGAACCCTTGCCGAACTGCTTGTCGATCTGGGCAAGCGCAGCTTCAAGTGCCTTTTGGCGATCTGCCGGAGCGGCCATGTTTCACCTCGAAAAGTAGTGGGATCTGTTGTGGCCGGTTGGCCTGCCATCCATTAACCCTGACGCTACCGGGAGCCTCCGACAAAGCGGAAAGCCCGGTGCCTGGTGTGGATAAGTCGGGCCACAGGACGCGTGGTTAAGCTCTGTTTAGGAGCATAGTCCTACCCGAACAGATATTCGAACACCGGGCCCGGCGTGTCCCCCGCCGCGCGTCCGGACGGCCGCAGGCTACTTCTGCGGCGGCTTCCTGTCGCGCCCCAGCCGCCGCTCGGGCGGCACATCCTGCAGGTCGCACACCGCCAGCCATACCGTGCGTGGCTCGACGCCCGCCGCAAGCGCCTCCGCCGCGGTCCGTCCGCCAACCGGCGTCAGCGCCAGGCTGGACGCCAGCACCCGCGAGTAACCGGAACCGAACTCGTCGTCCATCAGCCGCCAAAATTCACTAATCCGCACCCTGAGAGTTTCTCACGGCCCGCGACTTTAGAATGGAGGCTATGACCGCCCCTGACCCGGACGCCGCGCCCGCGCAACCGCCACGTGCCCAGCCGTCCGCCGAAGCCGCCGTCGAAGCGGTGGAGCAGCAGATCAGCATGCTGTGGCGGCGGACCCGCGCCATCTCGCACCAGATGTCCCGCAACGTGCACCCCGAGATGGAACCGGCTGCCTACGGCCTGATGGCCATCCTCGCCCGGGAGGGGTCGATGCGCCTGACCGACCTCGCCGCCGCCGTCGGCGTCGGAAAGCCGTCGGTGAGCCGCCAGATCGCCTTCCTGGAAACGCTCGGGCTGGTCCACAAGGAAGCGGACCCCTTGGACGGGCGCTCCCAGGCGATCAAGCTCACGGCCAAGGGCAGCGAGAAAATGCGGGAGGTGCAGTCCGCGCGCCGCGCGGTCTTCCAGCAGCGGCTGGGCACCTGGTCCGTCGAGGACGTGCAGGATCTCGCGCGCCTGATGGCGAAGCTGAACGCGGAGTATGACAAGGACGGCCTCCGCGACGCCTGAGCCCGCGCCCGCCTGAGGCCGCGGCGCCCCCGTCGGTGGCCGGACAGCAGTGTGGCCCGCCGCCTTCAGGCGACAGGCCACATGCATGCTGTTCAGGGCCGGGCAACCGGCAGGAGCCTAGATGGCGTTGGACACCAGGTCCTTGCTCAATTCACCGGCAAGTTCATCACCCAGGTCGCGGCCGTAGCGCTGCGAGAACTCCTGCGGTACCGTGTCCGGCACCGAGACGCCCTCGGCGACTGCCAGCCGGTCGCTGACTTCGCGCAGCATGGACGAGAGCGGCACATCGAGCGCCGAGCAGATCGAGGACAGCAGCTCCGAGGATGCTTCCTTCTGTCCGCGCTCGACCTCGCTCAGGTAGCCAAGGGAGACACGCGCATTGTGTGAGACTTCGCGGAGGGTACGGCCTTGACGCTGACGAACATCGCGGAGTACGTCCCCAATTTCATGGCGTAGGACGACCATTTTGCGCTCCTTCTGCTCGTGCTTCGTATCGTCTGCCAAACCCACATCCCGCCAGCGCACTACGCCGTTTACGGATACGGGTTGCTTCACCATCTGTATCGCCTTTGCTCCCTCATTACAGGTGCGGAGCCGCTGCGTGCCGGCCCGCTCGTTGATTCATCCTAGGCCGCCAATGTTCCAATCGGCGACACTTGTTCTAACTATCACGTTACAAATTTTGTTCCCGTGAAGTTACCGCGCGGTACCGAGCGCCTCATGGAGCCGCTCCAGGGCCGCGGTGCACGCCTGGGCCCGGACGGCGGCCCGATCGCCGGTGAACAGGTAGCCAAAGGAGCGTTCCCCTTCCGGACCCGACACTCCCACGAAGACCGTTCCGACCGGTTTTCCGTCATGCGGTTCCGGGCCGGCGACGCCGGTTGTGGAGACCCCGAAGGTTGCTCCGGTGGCGCGGCGGGCACCGGCCGCCATGGCTTCAGCCACCCCTGCGTCCACCGAGCCGGCCGTGGCCAGCAGCTCCTCGTCCACACCCAGGACGGCGGCCTTGACCGAGTTCTGGTAGGCGACGACGCCGCCCTGCAGCGCCGCCGAGGCCCCGGGCACCTGGACGAGCGTGGCGCAGACCAGTCCCCCGGTGAGCGATTCAGCGGACGCCACCGTGGCCCCGGCAGCGACAGCTGCGGCGATGACCTGCTCCGGCAGCCCCGGCTGCGGCTCATCCGGCGCCATGGATCTCCCCCTGTGCCCCGTGCTGCGCGGCCCGGCGGAGCCGGACGGCCTGAACAATGTAGTCGACCCCTGTCACCAGCGTGACCGCCAGCGCCACGAGCATCACCGCAAACGCCACGCCGGTCGCCCACGGCCCGAGCCCGGCCAGCGGCAGCAGGTACAGGAAGATGGCGGCGGTCTGCAGGATCGTCTTGAGTTTGCCGCCGCGCGAGGCCGGGATCACGCCGTAGCGGATCACCACGAACCGCAGCAGGGTGATGCCCAGTTCGCGGACCAGCATCAGGATGGTCACCCACCAGGGCAGTTCGCCCAGCGCGGACAGCAGTACCAGCGCTGAGCCGATCAGCAGCTTGTCGGCGATCGGGTCGGCGATCTTGCCGAAATCCGTCACCAGCCCGCGCTTGCGCGCAATGTCTCCGTCGAGTTTGTCAGTGTAGATCGCGACAGCGAACGCGAGCACTGCGGCCCAGCGGAACAGCCCGTGGGTCTCGTTGTCGGCCAGCAGGAACCAGACGAAGAAGGGCACGAGGACGATGCGCAACATCGTCAGGATGTTGGGCAGGTTCCAGGTCGGGACCGATGTCGGCTGGCTCACGTAGTCAAGGCTACTGTGTCCGCAGCGCACGGAACGACACGGGCCTCAGCGGCCGGTGAGGCTCCAGGCATCTTCGCCGCCCTCCTCGTCCCCGCCGTCGGCCCCGTCGTAGTACTCGACGGCCTGGGTCCGGTCATCGAGGTCCTTCTGCACGAGGTCCACCGGTGCAGCAGGCGCGGCCGCCGCCGGAGCAGCCGGCGGCTCGTCCCCGCGGATCGCCGCCAGCGTGGCCGCGAGGTCGTCCGGCTTGACCAGCACGTCGCGTGCCTTGGAGCCCTCCGACGGGCCCACCACTCCTCGGGATTCCAGCAGGTCCATCAGTCGTCCGGCCTTGGCGAAACCCACACGCAGCTTGCGCTGCAGCATTGAGGTGGACCCGAACTGCGTGGTCACGACTAGCTCGGTGGCCTGCAGGAGGACGTCCAAATCGTCCCCGATGTCGTCGTCGATCTGCTTCTTCGGCGCTTCGACGGCGACGTCCTCGCGGTAGACCGCCTGCAGCTGGCCCTTGACGTGTTCGACCACCTGGTGGATCTCGGACTCGTTCACCCATGCACCCTGGACGCGCATGGCCTTGGAGGCGCCCATCGGCAGGAAGAGCGCGTCGCCCTGGCCGATCAGCTTCTCCGCGCCGGGCTGGTCCAGCACCACGCGCGAGTCGGTGACCGACGAGGTGGCGAACGCCATGCGGGACGGCACGTTGGCCTTGATCAGGCCGGTGACGACGTCGACGGAGGGCCGCTGGGTGGCGAGGACGAGGTGGATGCCTGCCGCGCGCGCCAGCTGGGTGATGCGGACGATGGAGTCCTCGACGTCGCGCGGGGCCACCATCATCAGGTCCGCGAGCTCATCGACGATCACCAGCAGGTACGGGTAGGGCTTGATGATCCGCTTCGAATCCGGCGGCGGCTGCACCTTGCCGTTGCGCACCGCCTTGTTGAAATCGTCGATGTGCTTGAACCCGTAGTTGGACAGGTCGTCGTAGCGGGCGTCCATCTCGCGGACCACCCACTGCAGCGCCTCGGCCGCCTTTTTCGGGTTCGTGATGATCGGCGTGATCAGGTGCGGCACGCCCTCGTAGGCGGTCAGCTCGACCCGCTTGGGGTCCACCATCACCATGCGCACCTCGTCGGGAGTGGCCCGCATCAGGATGGAGGTGATCATCGAGTTCACGAACGAGGACTTACCGGCGCCGGTGGCACCGGCCACCAGCATGTGCGGCATCTTGGCCAGGTTGGCCACCACGAAGCCGCCCTCAACGTCCTTGCCGACGCCCATCACCATCGGGTGGTCGGTGCGCCGCGCGTTCTGGGAGCGCAGCACGTCGCCGAGCGAGACGATTTCGCGGTCGGTGTTCGGGATCTCGATGCCGATGGCGGATTTGCCCGGGATCGGCGAGAGGATGCGCACATCGGCGCTGGCCACCGCGTACGCGATGTTCTTCGAAAGCTGGGTGACCCGTTCCACCTTGGTGCCCGCGCCCAGTTCGATTTCGTAGCGGGTGACCGTCGGGCCGCGGGAGAACCCGGTGACCTGCGCGTCCACGTTGAACTGGGTCAGGGTCTCGGTCAGGGCGGCGACGACGGCGTCGTTGGCCTCCGAGCGCTCCTTCGGCGGGGTGCCGGGGGTGAGCACGTCGGAGGCCGGCAGCGTGTAGGTGACATCGCCGGCGAGGGAGAGCTGTTCGGTGCGCTGCGGGATCGGCGTCAACGGTGCCTGCGGCGCGACAGGGGTGGACTTGACCACCGGAGCCGGCGCGGCGGGCGGCACCGTCGAAATGGCCTCGGTGACCGCCCCGGTGTTGGCCAGGTTCTGGTTGGCCTTGATCTTCTCGGCGGCGATCTCGGCCTGCGTAGGGCGTCGGACGCCCGGCGGCACAGCTGGCGCCGCGGGCTCGTCGTCGTCGATGACCGGACTTTCGTAGGCCTCCTCGCCGGTGCCGCCGTCGTCGTCGAACGCCGCGCGCTGTTCCTCGTCCTTCTTGCCGAAGCGGCCCCGCCGCTTCTTCTTCGCGTCCTTCGGGTCGCGGTCGTAGAGGTAGCTCTGGTCGTGGCCGTCCTCGCGGCGCGCCTCTTCGAGGTCGACGCCCATCAGGTGCTCATACAGGGCGCGCAGCCGCCGCGGGATGGCGCCGAAGGGCGTCGCCGTGACGATCAGCACGCTGGTGAAGCCGACTGCAGCCCAGAGTGCCAGTGCCAGCCAGGGGCTGACTGCGGCCAGCGGTGCCGCGGCCAGGAAGCCGAGCATGCCGCCGGCGGCGCGCAGCCCTGCGAACCCCTCGGACACTGTCGGCTGTCCGCCCGCGATGTGTGCGATGCCGGAGCCGGCGAGGGTCATGATCAGGAAGCCGATGCCGATGCGGTTGTTGCCGCGCACGTCCTCGGGAACCCGGAACAGCCGGAAAGAGCAGATGAAAAGCATCAGCGGCAGCAGCAGGCTCATCCAGCCGAACGTGCCGTTGACCACGCTGTGGACGGTGTCCGGCAGCCACCCGGAGAACCCCCACCAGGCGAAGGTAGCGATGAACGCGCCAAGGACCAGGTTGAACAGGGCTGCGCCGTCGCGCCGGGCCGCAGGGTCGATGCCGCTGACATCGCTGCCGATCCGGCGCACTCCGGCCCCGACGACGTGGCCGAGTCCGAGCCAGAGACTGCGGATCACGCGCACGGGCCAGACCGGCTGCGGGTCCGGGATCGGCTGCTGCTTGGTGCGTGCGGCCGAGGAACCCGACCGGGTTGATGACGACCGGCCTGCGCCGGAACGTGGCGACTGGCTGCGGGCCGAAGAACTGGTGGTTTTGCCTCGAGGCGAGGGGGAAGTACGGGTCGCCATGGTTCCAAGCTACCCGTGTTTCTGCTCCGCGGCCCGGATTTGCGCCCCCGGGCCTCGGTGTCGGGGCGTCAGCGGGGCGGCAGCGGGCGGAAAAATGTCCTCATCGCGCGCCACCGGCCCTGGCCTCTGCCGGGCGGTGAAGTGACCGCCGCTACGCCTCGAGCACCACCGGGATGATCATTGGCCGGCGGCGCAGCTTGCGGTTGACCCAGGTGCCCACCACGCGCCGTACCACCTGCTGCAGCTGGTAGTTGGTGTGCTCGGTGGTGGCCGTGACGGCCTCCTCAAGCGCTGCGTTGATCTTGGGAATGATCTCGTTGAAGACCGCGTCATCCTCGGCGACCCCGCGCGCATGGATCTCCGGGCCGGTGACAATTTTGCCGGTGGTGCGGTTGACCACGGTGATGATGGAGATGAACCCCTCATCGCCGAGGATGCGGCGGTCCTTGAGGTCCGCGTCGGTGATCTCGCCGATGCTGGATCCGTCGACGTAGACGTAGCCGCATTCGACCTGGCCCACGATGCTGGCCTTGTGGTCGACCATGTCCACCACGCTGCCGTCGTCGGTGAGGAGCACATTGCGCTCGGGCACACCGCTGGACACCGCGATCCGGCCGTTGGCGATCAGGTGCCGGGTTTCGCCGTGCACCGGCATGACGTTGGTGGGCTTGAGGATGTTGTAGCAGTAGAGCAGTTCCCCGGCGGCGGCGTGGCCGGAGACGTGGACCTTGGCGGTGCCCTTGTGGATCACCTCGGCGCCGAGCTTGAGCAGGCCGTTGATGACCCGGAACACGGCGTTCTCATTGCCCGGGATGAGCGAGGACGCCAGAATCACGGTGTCGCCCGTGCCCACCTGCACGCGGTGGTCCCCGTTCGCCATCCGCGACAGTGCCGCCATCGGCTCGCCCTGCGACCCGGTGGACATCAGCACCACCTGGTCGTCGGGCAGGTTGTCCACATTTTTCAGGTCCACCAGCACGTTT
This sequence comes from Paenarthrobacter sp. DKR-5, assembly GCF_018531425.1. GTDB lineage: Bacteria > Actinomycetota > Actinomycetes > Actinomycetales > Micrococcaceae > DKR-5. The sequence goes on along the minus strand of NZ_JAHBOI010000003.1, from coordinate 573,520 downwards.
TCCGGCACCTGCAGGTAGCCCAGCTGCGCGGCGATGCCCATGTTCCGCACCATGGACCGGCCCACGAAGGCGACGCGCCGGCCGTGGGCGGCGGCGGCGTCGAGAACCTGCTGGACGCGGTGCACGTGCGAGGAGAAGGAGGCGACGATGATGCGTTTCTCTGCCTGGCCGAACAGCCGGTCCAGGGTGGGGCCGATTTCCTTTTCGGCGGTCGTGAAGCCGGGGACGTCCGCGTTGGTGGAGTCGACCATGAACAGGTCCACTCCCTCCTCGCCCAGCCGGGCGAACGCGCGCAGGTCGGTGATGCGCCCGTCCAGCGGCAGCTGGTCCATCTTGAAGTCGCCGGTGTGCAGCACATTGCCGCCGGCCGTTCGGATGAAGACCGCCAGCGCGTCCGGAATGGAGTGGTTCACGGCCACGAATTCGCACTCGAACGGGCCGAACTTCTCGACCTGGCCCTCGGCCACGGTCAGCGAGTAGGGCTTGATGCGGTGTTCCTGCAGCTTCGCCTCGACCAGGGCCAGGGTCAGCTGGGAGCCGACGAGCGGGATGTCGTGGCGGTGGCGCAGCAGGTAGGGAACGGCGCCGATGTGGTCCTCGTGCCCGTGCGTGAGCACCACCGCGACGACGTCGTCGAGCCTGCCCTCGATGTAGGAGAAGTCCGGCAGGATCAGGTCTACGCCGGGCTGGGTTTCCTCCGGGAAGAGGACGCCGCAGTCGACGATGAGGAGCTTGCCGTCAATCTCAAAGACCGCCATGTTGCGGCCGATCTCGCCCAGGCCGCCGAGGGGAACGATCCGCAGTGTCCCGTCCGCCAGGGGCGGCGGGGTCTTCAGCCCTGGCACAGTGGTCTGGCTCATGGATCAGTATTCCATTCCGGCTTCCGCCAGGTCCGCGCGGATCTGGGCGGCTTCAGCCTCGGTCGGCACCACGAGGGGCAGCCGGACGGCGCAATTGGGCAGCACGCCCTGCCACTGGAGGATCTGCTTGGCGGCCACCGCTCCCGGGACGCGGGTCATCGTGGCACGGACCACCGGTTCGAGCTCGAAATTGATCGCCTGGGCCTGCTTCAGGTTCCCGGCCTGGATCGCGTCGATGAGGGCGCGGTAGCGCGCGGTCACCACGTGGGTCGTGACGCCGACGAGGCCGACGGCGCCGATCGCCATCCACGGCAGGGTGAGGCCGTCATCACCCGAGTAGAACTGCAGGTCGCTGTTGGCCATCACCCGGGTGCCGGCAGCGAAGTCGCCCTTGGCGTCCTTCACAGCGACGATGTTCGGGTGGTCCGCAAGCCGGAGCATCGTCTCAACGGCGATCGGAATCCCTGACCGGCCCGGGATGTCGTAGAGCATCACGGGGACGTCGGTGGCGGAGGCCACGGCTTCGAAGTGCGCCTGGACGCCGGCCTGGCTTGGCTTGTTGTAGTAAGGGGTGACCAGCAGCAGCCCGTCGACGCCGACCTCGGCCGCCCGGCGTGAGAGCTGGATGGAGTGCTCGGTGTCGTTCGTACCGGTGCCGGCGACGATTTTGGCGCGGCCGCCGACAGCGTCCTTGACGGCCTGGAACATCGCAACGTTCTCTTCGTCCTTGAGGGTTGAGGTCTCCCCCGTGGTCCCGGTGACCACCAGACCGTCGCAGCCCTCGTCGACGAGTTTGACGGCAAGTTTGGCCGCCTGGTCGTAGTCCACTTTCCCGTCATCGGTGAACGGCGTCACCATTGCGGTCAGCAGGGAACCAAAGAGAATGTCAGAGTCGGCCATAGAGGAAACGTTACCCGCTCCGGGTTGATTTGGGAGAACCTTTGCGGGCTGCGGCCGGGACCGTTACGGGGCACCGGCGACGGGCGGCGAACAGCCCGATCGCCCGCTCCTGCAGGGAATCCGCCCAGGCAGCCTGGCTGCGCGCCGCAGCGAGATACTCGAGCAGTTCGTCCTCCGTGAGCACGTCAATATCGATGTCGGCCAGCCGGCGGACGAGCTCAGGGCCAGGGGGCTGCTGGGCAAGGGTTGGACCCTCCCGCCGCCATTCCACGTCTTCCATGCAGCAAGATTATTCGAACATATGTTCGACCCGCAAGCCCTTGCCCGCCCTCTCCAGGAACGGAAGCACGGCCTCGAGCACCTCGTCGGCGGGAACCAGCGTGGACCCGTGGTTCCGGCCGGCCAGCGCGCGGAATTCGGCGCCGGGTATCAGGTCCGCGGCAAGGCGGGAGTCGCGCGCCCTGGGATGGTCCTCCGTGCCCGCCAGCAGCAGCACCGGCAGCGCGAAGCGTTCCAGCCGGTCCTCGGGCACCCCGGGCTCGCTTTCGCTCTGCCGAAAGTAGGCCTGCAGGGCTGCGGCGTCGTTGGCTTGGAAGGCGGCGGCCGTCTGCGGGTCGATGGGCCGGCCGGAGGCCTCACCCCAGCGCCGCACGAATTCAGCCATGCCGCCGTCGCTGATCGCCTGGTCGTAGCCGGGGAAGAACACCCGCTCGATCTGGCCGGCCAACGGGCGGTGCGTCCCTCCGGCGGAGACAAAGGAGAGCATCCGCTCCGGATGGCTGTCAGCCAAGGAGAAGCCCACCCTTGCCCCGAAGGAGTACCCCAGGAGGTGGGCGGCGTCGACGCCGGCGGCATCCAGCACGGCGAGCAGGTCCCCGACCACCAGCTCCATCCGGTAGTCCTGCTCCCGGTGCGGCTTGTCGCTGCGGCCGTGGCCGCGCAGGTCGACGGTGATGACCCGGTAACTGCCGCGCAGCGCCTTCACATAACCGAAGCCGCGCCAGATCGCGCGGGACAGCCCCGAGCCATGGACCAGCAGCACGGCCGGACCCTCCCCCGCTTCTTCGAACGAAATCCGGGTCCCGTCCGCCGCATTGAACGCATCAGCCATGGCTCCAACATAACCCGGGCCACCCGACGTTGCCGCATACCCCAGGGGGTATTACACTGGAAGCACCACGACGGTCCTTGCGGCCGTCCCACGCTGAGACGAAAGAGAGCACCATGCTCATCGAGCGCATCTACGACGAGGATCTCGCCCAGGCCAGTTACTTCATCGGCTGCCAGGCCAAGGGTGAAGCGATCGTCGTCGACGCCCGCCGCGACATCGAAACGTACCGCTCCCTCGCAGCGGCCAACGGCATGAGGATCGTGGCGGTGACCGAGACCCACATCCACGCCGATTACCTCTCCGGCACGCGCGAGCTGGCCGCTGCCACCGGCGCGACGATCTACGTTTCCGGCGAGGGCGGCCCGGACTGGCAGTACGAGTTCGCCGGCGAACTCCTTTACGACGGCGACACAGTCAGCCTCGGCAACATCACCGTGAAGGCCGTCCACACCCCCGGGCACACCCCGGAGCACCTGTCCTTCCTCATCACCGACGGAGCCTTCAGCGACCAGCCTGGATACCTGCTTTCAGGCGACTTCGTCTTCTCCGGCGACCTGGGCCGTCCGGACCTGCTCGACGAGGCGGCCGGCGGCGTCAACACCCGGTTCGAAGGCGCCCGCCAGCTGTTCTCCAGCCTGCGGGACAAGTTCCTGACCCTCCCCGACTACGTCCAGGTGCATCCCGGCCACGGCGCGGGCAGCGCCTGCGGGAAGGCCTTGGGCGCCATCCCGTCCTCCACGGTGGGCTACGAGCGGCTGTACGCCTGGTGGGGACCCTACCTGGCGGCCAATGACGAGCAGGGCTTCATCAATGAACTGCTCGACGGCCAGCCGGACGCCCATGCCTACTTCGCGCGGATGAAGCGGGAGAACCGCCAGGGCCCTGCAGTGATGGGCGAACGCGCTCCGCTGGCAGAGCTCGACCCGGCCGCCGTCGCCGCGGACCTGGCCGCGGACACGGTGACCTTCGTGGACACCCGGCCGCACACCCAGGTCCATGAAGGCACCGTCGCCGGCTCGCTCAACATCCCCGACGGCAAGTCCGTGGCCAGCTTCGGCGCCTGGGTGGTCAACCCTGAGACCGACAAGAATCCGCTCGTCCTGCTGGCCGGAAGCGCGGCCCAGGCCGAGCGCATGCGGGACCACCTGGTCCGCGTGGGCATCGACTCGGTAGCCGGCTACGTCACGAGCCTCGCGGGCCTGCCCACGGCCACCCCGAAGCTGATCCAGCCCGAGGAGCTGGAAGGCTTCGACGCGGCGCTGGTGCTCGACGTGCGCAACCGCACCGAACACACCGCAGGCCACATTCCCGGCTCCGGCCAGCTCAGCGGCGGCCGGGTCATGTGGCACCTCGACGAACTTCCCGCCGAGGGCACCATCGTGACCTACTGCCAGAGCGGCGTGCGCAACTCGGTTGCGGCGAGCGCCCTGCGCCGGGCCGGGTACGACATCGTCGAGCTCGACGGCAGCTACGCCGGCTGGTCGGCGCGGAAGGCCGCCGTCGCGGCCACGCGCTGACCAGGAGGCTTCCCGCGGTCCCCGGCAGGGACCGCGGGAAGCCTAGCCCGCGCGGGTCTGGTACAGCTTGATCGCGTCACGCATCGACGAGCGGGCGCGTTTGCGGTCCCCCGCGGCGTCATAGGCGCAGGAAAGCCGGAACCAGGACCGCCAGTCCGCCGGGGCCGCCTCCGCCTCGGCCTTGTACTTCTGGAACTCCCGGTCCGCCGCCTCCCGCACGATCCGTCCGCCCGGTGTGCGGGGGAGGTTGTCTTCCGGCAGGCCGCCCTCGGCTTCGAGCTCCTTGGCCAGCCGCTCGGTCCGGGCGCCGAAGAGAATCTCGCGCACCAGCGCCCACGCGCCGACGACCGGCAGCACCAGGTACGCTGCGCCGAGGCCCTTCGCGGTCCAGTTCGGGTCCGCGAGCAGCCAGAAGGCCTGCTGGACCATGACGACGAGGTAGAACACGAGCAGCAGGGCGATGAGGCCCACCCAGATCTTGGTGCGCATCGGGGCCTACGCGTCCAGGTCCAGGTAGCCGTCGAGCCCGACCGTCAGTCCGGGCCGGCCCCCGACCTGGCGCACGCCCAGCAGCACGCCGGGCATGAAGGACTCCCGGGTGAACGAGTCGTGCCGGATGGTCAGCTGCTCCCCCGGCGCGCCGAACAGCACTTCCTGGTGCGCCACCAGCCCGCTGAGCCGCACGCTGTGCACCGGGATCCCCTCCACACTGGCACCGCGGGCGCCGTCGAGCTGCGTCTCGGTGGCGTCCGGGGCCGCGGCCACCCCGGCATGCCGGCGTGCTTCGGCAATCAGCTGGGCGGTGCGCACCGCTGTGCCGGAAGGGGCGTCAACCTTGCGCGGGTGGTGCAGTTCGATGATCTCGACGGATTCGAAGTACTTCGCGGCCTTCGCGGCGAAGGCGGTGGCGAGCACGGAGCCGAGGGCGAAGTTGGGCGCGATCAGCACACCGACGCCCGGGTGGGACTGCAGCAGGTGGCGCAGCTCGGCCAGCGCGGTCTTGTCCCACCCTGTGGTGCCGACAACGGCGTGGATGCCGTGCTCGACGGCGAAGCGCACATTGGCCTGGGTGCTGTCCGGCACGGTCAGGTCCACAGCGACCTGAGCCCCCGAGGACAGCAGGGTGGTGAGGGGGTCACCGCGACCCAGGGCTGCGACCAGCTCAAGGTCTTCGGCAGCTTTCACGGCCTGGACCGCCGCGGTCCCCATCCGGCCCTGTGCGCCCAGCACGGCCACTTTCAACGTTGCGCTCATGGCTCCAAGCTTAACGGCAGCCCCGGTGCGGGGTTACGCGCCGACCCATTCGACGCTGCCGTCGGCAAAGAACTGTTCCTTCCAGATGGGCACCTCCGCCTTGATCCGGTCCACGAGTTCGGAGCAGGCGGCGAACGCCTGGCCGCGGTGGGCGGCCGCCACGGCGCACACCAGGGCGGCGTCGCCGATCTGCAGCGGGCCGACCCTGTGCGCGGCCCAGATCCTGACCCCGTCATGGGCGGCTGCCAGCTCCTGCACCACCGCGCTCATGACCTTGGCCGCGGTCGGGTGCGAGCTGTAGCTCAGTGAGTTCACCGCCCTGCCGCCGTCGTGGTCGCGCACCACGCCGCTGAAGCTCACCACCGCGCCGCAGTCGGCGCTTTCGACCGCGTCGATGGCTTCCTGCACGGTGATCGGGGTTTCGCTCAGCCGTGCCTCGAGGATGTCAGTGCTCATGGCTGCCTTCCAGTTGGTCGCAAAGATGGCCCAGGACGGGCCCGAGCACGGCGAGGCCATCCCTGACGCCGCCCGGCGAACCGGGGAGGTTGATGATGAAGGTCTTTCCGGCGACGCCGGCGTGGCCGCGGCTGAGGATTGCCGTGGGGGTGTTCCCGGCGCCAGCGTGCCGGATGGCTTCCATTATTCCGGGCACCTCGATGTCCAGCAGCGCCTTGGTTTGCTCCGGCGTCCTGTCATCCGGGCTCAGCCCGGTTCCCCCGCTGGTGACGACGACGGCGCAGCCGCCGCGGACGAGTTCCCGGAGCGTGTCCCCCACTGCGTCGCCGTCGGCCACGACGGCGACGGCCTCGACGTCGAAGCCGTTGCCGCGCAGCCACTCCTGGATGACCGGGCCGGTACGGTCCTCGTAGACGCCGGCGGCAGCACGGGTGGACGCAACGACGACGGCGGCGCGCCGGGATGCCCCCGCCAGGGACCCGCCGGCGGGCCTGGCGCCGTTCACAGCGCCCAGTCCCCGCTCTTGCCGCCGCTCTTGGCGAGTACCTTGATGTCGCTGAGCACCGCGTGCTTGTCCACGGCCTTGATCATGTCGTAGGCGGTCAGCGCCGCCACCGAGGCAGCCGTGAGGGCTTCCATTTCGACACCGGTCAGGCCCTTGGTCTTGACGGTGGCACGCACCAGCACCTCGCTCGCGCCGAGCTCGAAGTCGATGGTCACCTTGGAAATGGGCAGCGGGTGGCAGAGCGGAATCAGCGTCGACGTCTGCTTGGCCGCCATGATGCCGGCTACCCGGGACACGGCCAGTGCGTCGCCCTTGGGCAGGCCGCCCGAGGTGAGCAGCCCCATCACCTCCGCGGTGGTCCGGAGCACCGCCTGCGCGGTTGCCTCCCGGCTGGTTTCCGGCTTTCCCGAAACATCCACCATCTGGGCGGTGCCGTCGGCCCGCAGGTGGGTAAGCGCAGGCGCCTCTTCGTGTGCACGCTCGTCAGTCATAGCAACCATGCTGTCACGTCTTCGCCGGCCTCGACGGCGCCCCGGCCCTCGGGAATGTGCACGAGCGCATTCGAGGCGGCGAGGGCACTGACCAGGTGCGAACCGGGGCCGCCGACCAGCCGTACCGTCCCTTCCGCGTACACGCCGCGCCGGACCTGGTGCTTGTTCGGGGGCGAGTCCGTGCGTTCCGCGAGCCGGGCGCGGACCACAGGACGCGGTTGGGGCAGCCCCCTGAGTTCGCTCAGCGCCGGGCGCAGGAACATCTCGAAGGACACCAGCGCACTGACGGGGTTCCCGGGAAAGCCGAGGAAGGCCGTGCCGTCGACGGTCCCGATCCCCTGCGGGCCCCCCGGCTGCATGGCCACGGAGAGGAAGTCGACCGGTTGGTCCGCCATGGCCTGCCGGACCACCTCGTAGGCGCCCATGCTCACCCCGCCGGTGGTGAGGACCAGGTCCACCGAGGGTGCGTATTCCCTGATCAGCTGCCTGAGCACGCCGGGGTCATCGGGCACGAGGCCGCCGTCGACGACCTCGACGCCTGCTTCGGCCAGGGCGGCGTGCAGGATTGTGCCGTTCGCGTCGAAGATCTTGCCCTCCGGCAGCGCGGTGCCGGGGGCGACCACTTCGTCGCCGGTGGCCACCAGCAGCACCCGGGGCGCCGGGGCGTCGCGCACCGGGGCCGTGGTGAGACCGAGGGCCGCCAGCAGGCCCAGCTGGGCGGGGCCGAGGACCGTGCCGGCGGGCAGGGCCCGTGCGCCGGCGGCAATGTCGCTGCCCGGCTCCCGGACGTAGGTTCCCGGCGCCGTCTGCGGCAGCAGCACCTCCGCCGCGGCGGAAGCGTCAGGGAACCGCGGCGGGTCGGCGCGCTCGACCGGGACGACGGCGTCCGCCCCGGCAGGCATCTTGGCTCCGGTCATCACCGGCGCGGCCCAGCCGGGCCGCAGCGGCCCCGGGTCCGCGCCCGCCGGCACGGGTTCGGCAACGGGCAGGGGCCGGCCGGCGGCCAGGTCCGCCGAACGGACGGCGAACCCGTCCATCTGCGAATTGGCGAACGGCGGCAGGCTCACCGGCGCGGTGACGTCGCGGGCCAGGACGAGACCCCTGGCCCGGGCCAGCGGGAGCTCAGCAGCCGGCCCGGCAGCCGACAGTGGCGCCTGAAGCAGGCTGCGCACGGCCTCCTGGTGGGCGCTGACAGACCTGGGCACGGTGCTCCTCTCCCGCGTCGCCCGGCCCCGGCCACGGGATGGCGGCGGCAAAGACGACTGCATGACTGATTGTAGGGAACGCGGGCGGCTGCGAACGGGTGATGCCCAAACGCTCGACGGTGGCGTAGCGTGGACGCATGACTGTTCCCCTCGGCATGCCGCGCCCGGACGCAGGGCTGGTGGACCGTTTCGGCCGCCGGGCCACCGATCTGCGCATCTCGCTGACGGACAAATGCAACCTGCGCTGCACCTACTGCATGCCCGCGGAGGGCCTCGACTGGCTTGCGCGCGACCAGGTCCTCACGGCCGGGGAAATCGCCCGGCTCGTGCGCATCGGCGTGGACAGTCTGGGGGTGCGCGAGCTGCGCCTGACCGGAGGCGAGCCGCTGGTCAGGGCGGACCTGGTCGAGATCATTGCCGCACTGCGCAGCGAGCACCCGGACCTGCCGATCTCCCTGACGACCAACGGCGTCGGCCTGGACAAGAAAGCCGCCGCGCTCCGGGAGGCGGGCCTGACCCGCATCAACGTCTCCATGGACTCGCTGCATCCCGGCACCTTCGCCCAGCTCACCCGCCGCCCGTTCCTGGACCGCGTGCTCAAGGGCATCGAGGCCGCCGCCGAGGCGGGCCTGGGCCTGGTGAAGATCAACGCCGTGCTGATGCGCGGCATCAACGACCATGAGGCTCCCGCACTGCTCGAGTGGGCCGTCGCCCGGGGCTTCGAACTGCGTTTCATTGAACAGATGCCGCTGGACGCCGACCACGGCTGGACGCGCGAGGGCATGATCACCGCGCGGGAGATCCGCGAGTTGCTCGGCCGCAGCTTTGTGCTCACCCCGGACCCGAGAAGCCGCGACGGAGCCCCGGCCGAGCGCTTCGAGGTCCGGCGTGCCGGGTCCCCCGACGTCGTGGCAGGAACCGTGGGCATCATTGCCTCCGTCACGGAGCCTTTCTGCGCCGACTGCACCCGCACCCGGATCACGGCGGAGGGAAAGGTGCGCAGCTGCCTGTTCAGCCACGAGGAAACCGACCTGCTCGCGACCCTGCGCGGGGGTGCCTCGGACGCCGACATCGCCGCTGTCTGGCAGCAGGCCATGTGGGCCAAGCCCCGCGCGCACGGCATGGACCATGTGGGGCTCGGCGCGCCGGACTTCGTGCAGCCCGACCGCTCGATGAGCGCCATCGGAGGCTGAACCGGTGCTGATCCGCTATTACGGTGCCGCGCGTGCCGCAACGGGCCGCGACGAGGAAACCGTCGACCTCGCCGCCCCCACGCTTTCTTCGCTGCTGCAGGACCTGGTGACACGCCATCCGGACGGTTCGCCCACGCTGGAGTCAGTGATCCGGCGCAGCAGCTTCCTGCTCAACGAGACAGCACTGCGGGACCACGGGCGGGTGCTCGCACCCGACGACGTCGTGGACATCCTGCCGCCCTTCGCCGGCGGCTGAGGGACCGCAGGAAGGGCCGCACGACCGCACCGAAGGGCCGCGGCAGCGTCAGAGGCTGAAGTCGGCGTCTTCCTCGAAGGGTCCGACGACGGTGACGGTGCGGGGCGCCGCGGCGAGCTCGGCCGCCAGCTCACGGACCTCCTCCACCGTGACTGCCTTGATCCGGGCGAGCGTCTCGTCGATGTCGAGGAACTCCCCCGAGACCAGCTCGGATCGGCCCAGCCGGGACATCCGCGAGCCGGTGTCCTCCAGCGCCAGCACGATGCCGCCGGAGAGCTGGCCGACGGCCTTGCCCAGTTCGTCCTCGGTGATGCCCTCGGCTGCGAGCTTATCCAGTTCCGCCGCGAGCAGGGCGATGACCTGCTTCACCTTCGAGGGCGTGCAGCCGGCGTACATCCCGAAGTACCCCGCGTCCGCGTAGGCGGAAGCGAACGAGTAGGTCGAGTAAACCAGCCCGCGCTTTTCCCTGATCTCCTGGAACAGGCGCGAAGACATGCCGCCGCCGAGCACCGCGTTCAGCACGCTCATCACGAACCGGCGTTCGTCCGTGGCCACCAGCGACGGGCAGCCCAGGATGATGTTCGCCTGTTCCACCGGCCGTTTGACCACATGGGTGCCCGCGGTTCCGCGGATCTCGGCCGGGGCGGTGCCCCGCCGGGCCACCGGGGAGGCACCCTCGGCCATCTGCCAGCCGGCACCGCGCAGGGCGTCGAGCACCTGCGCGCAGACTTCGTCGTGGTCAAGGCCACCGGCCGCCGTGATGACGAGCTCGTCGGGACGGTAGTAGCGCTGGTAGTGGGCCCACACCGAGTCCCGGGAGACGGCGCGGATGGCGTCCGGCGTCCCGCCGATCGGGCGGCCCAACGGATGCTCGCCAAGAACGGCAGCGACGAACTTCTCGTGCGCGACGTCGGTCGGGTCATCGCTGTCCATGGCGATTTCCTCGAGGATGACGTCCCGTTCCTGCTCGAGCTCGTCCGGGTCGAGCACGGCGGAGGTGACCATGTCCGCGATCACGTCGATCGCCATCGGCAGGTCCGTGTCGAGCACCCTAGCGTAGTAGCAGGTGCTCTCCTTCGCGGTCGCAGCGTTGGATTCGCCGCCGACCTCGTCGAACGCCGAGGCGATCTCCAGCGCAGTGCGGCGCTTGGTGCCCTTGAACAGCAGATGCTCAAGGAAGTGGGTGGAGCCGTGCTGGCCGGGCGCTTCGTCCCGTGAGCCGACCCCCACCCAGAAGCCGATGGTGGCCGAACGCTGGCCCGGCATCGACTCGGTGAGCACGCGGACGCCTCCGGGGAGGACGGAACGGCGCACCACGGCGCCGCCCGCCTCCCCGGAGATCAGCGAAGGATCATTGCCGCCGTTCAGCGGCAAGGACACAACTGCCATTTACTCTGCTGAACCCTCGGCGGGCTCCTGCGCGTGAGCCTCTTCGGACCCGCCCGCGGCAGCGTTCTCATCCTCGGCCACGACCGGGGCGAGGGAGAGCTTTCCACGGTCGTCGATCTTGGTGATTTCCACCTGGATCTTCTGGCCCACGGAGACGACGTCGTCGACGTTGTCAACCCGCTTGCCGCCGGCGAGCTTGCGCAGCTCGGAGATGTGCAGCAGGCCGTCCTTGCCCGGGGTCAGCGACACGAAGGCGCCGAACGTGGTGGTCTTCACCACGGTGCCCAGGTAGCGTTCGCCAATTTCGGGGATCTGCGGGTTGGCGATCGCGTTGATCGCCGAACGCGCAGCTTCCGCCGAGGGGCCGTCCGTCGCGCCGATGTAGACGGTGCCGTCGTCCTCGATGGAGATGTCCGCTCCGGTGTCTTCCTGGATCTGGTTGATCATCTTGCCCTTCGGGCCGATGACCTCGCCGATCTTGTCCACCGGGATCTTCACCGCGATGACGCGCGGGGCAAACTCGGACATTTCATCCGGGCGGTCGATCGCGGCGTTGATGACGCCGAGGATGTGCAGGCGGGCTTCGCGGGCCTGCTTCAGCGCGGCGGCCAGCACCGACGCGGGAATGCCGTCGAGCTTGGTGTCGAGCTGGATCGCGGTGACGAACTCGGAGGTTCCGGCGACCTTGAAGTCCATGTCGCCAAAAGCATCCTCGGCGCCCAGGATGTCGGTCAGCGCCGCGTACCGGGTCTGCCCGTCCACCTGGTCGGAGACCAGGCCCATCGCGATGCCGGCGACCGGAGCCTTCAACGGCACACCGGCGTTGAGCAGCGACAGCGTCGAGGCGCAAACCGAACCCATCGAGGTAGAGCCGTTGGACCCGAGGGCCTCGGAGACCTGGCGGATGGCGTAGGGGAACTCTTCGCGCGAGGGCAGGACCGGGACGATCGCACGCTCGGCGAGGGCGCCGTGGCCGATTTCGCGGCGCTTGGGCGAGCCCACGCGGCCGGTCTCACCGGTGGAGTACGGCGGGAAGTTGTAGTTGTGCATGTAGCGCTTGTGCGTGACGGGCGACAGCGAGTCGATCTGCTGCTCCATCTTGAGCATGTTCAGCGTGGTGACGCCCATGATCTGGGTCTCGCCGCGCTCGAAGATGGCGGAACCGTGCACGCGGGGCAGGACCTCGACCTCGGCGGTGAGCTGGCGGATGTCCGTCAGGCCGCGGCCGTCGATGCGGACCTGGTCCTTGAGGATGCGCTGGCGCACGACCTTCTTGGTGACCGAGCGGAACGCTGCGGAGAGTTCCTTCTCGCGGCCCTCGAACTGGCCGGCCAGCTGGCCCAGGACCTCGTCCTTGAGCGCGTCGGAGGCGTTGTCGCGCTCCTGCTTGTCGGCGATCTGGAAGACCTCGGAAAGCTTGGCTTCGGCAGCGGACTCAACGGCGTTGTACGCGTCGTCCTGGTAGTCCAGGAAGATCGGGAACTCGACGGTCGGCTTCGCGGCGCGGGCGGCCAGGTCGGCCTGGGCCTCGCACAGGGCGCGGATGAACGGCTTGGCGGCCTCCAGGCCGTCGGCGACGATCTCTTCGGTCGGGGCGGTGGCGCCCTGTTCCTTGATCAGGCTCCAGGAGTTGTCGGTGGCCTCGGCCTCGACCATCATGATGGCGACGTCGTCACCGGCAATGCGGCCGGCGACCACCATGTCGAACACGGCGTTCTCCAGCTCGGAGTGCTTCGGGAAGGCAACCCACTGGCCGTCGACCAGCGCCACGCGGACGCCGCCGATCGGGCCGGAGAACGGCAGGCCGGAGAGCTGGGTGGACATCGAGGACGCGTTGATCGCAACGACGTCGTAGAGCACGTCCGGGTTGATGGCCAGGACGGTCACCACGATCTGGACCTCGTTGCGCAGGCCCTTCACGAAGGCCGGGCGCAGCGGGCGGTCCATCAGGCGGCAGGCCAGGATGGCTTCCGTGGACGGGCGGCCTTCGCGGCGGAAGAACGAGCCCGGGATGCGGCCCGCGGCGTACATGCGCTCTTCGACGTCGACCGTCAGCGGGAAGAAGTCGAAGCCTTCGCGCGGCTGCTTGCCCGCGGTGGTCGCGGACAGCAGGGCCGTGTCTTCGTCGATGTAGACCATGGCCGAGCCGGCGGCCTGCTGGGCGAGGCGGCCGGTTTCAAAGCGGATGGTGCGCTTGCCGAAGCGGCCGTTGTCAATAACGGCCTCGGCGAACTGGATTTCGGGACCCTCCAAGAGAGTCACCTCCGTTTCTGTGTTGCGGAGGCAACCGCCGCGACACCCGGTCTTCGATCGAGACCCACGGCGCTGCCGCTGGGGCTGCTCCGGAAGTCACTACCGAGGACCGCGAATGTTCGGGCCGGTTGGCTCCAGTGTTGAGTTGTTCAGGAGGTGGAAAAGCGGCCCTTCCCGCACCGGTGAGGTGCTGAAAGGGCCGTTCCCAAGCTAACTATCGACGCAGGCCGAGGCGCTCGATGAGCGAACGGTAGCGGCTGATGTCAGTGTCGTGCAGGTACGTCAGCAGGCGACGGCGGCGGCCAACCAGAGCCATCAGACCACGACGGGTGTGGTGGTCGTGCTTGTGCTGCTTCAGGTGCTCGGTCAGGTCGGAGATGCGCTTGGAGAGCATCGCGATCTGGACCTCCGGCGAACCGGTGTCACCCTCACTGGTGGCGTATTCCTTGATGATTTCCTGCTTGAGAGCGGCGTCCAATGCCACATTAACTCCTATGAGTTGTCCCGTGATCAATACAAAACAAAATCCAGCCACCACGGACTGCAGCAGGATTCTTCCGCCAGTTTACTAGGCGCGCAGAGACAATGTCGAAACACGGCGGCGCTTGAGCTGCCGCCACTCCCGCCAGACGAGCCAGATGATGGCGATGTCCAGCAGGGTCAGCAGGGCCATCCCGACGCTGGGTCCGGTGATCAGGACATACACCTGGTAGACGGCGAACAGCACCAGCACCGCAATCGCGTACGGGTAGACGCGGACGTATTCGCGCAGCAGGCAGTACACGAGGACGAGTTTGATGATGCCGTGCGTGAGCAGGAACAGGACGATGAAGGTGTGCGGGCCGTTGCTCAGGTCATGGTCCAGCTTCCCGGCCCAATGCGCGATGAGGTTGCGCACCGGATGGTCGCCGTCGACCGTACCGGTGAGCGGCCGGAGCACCTTCTCCAGCAGGTCCGGGGTCAGCCACAACAGCAGCCCGGCGACGAACTCGGCGAGTCCGTCCAAGCCCTTGAGCACGACACCGATCCGGTAGAACCGGTCCAGAAGGGCCCCGCCGCGGGTGCTCATGCGGTCGTGGGAACCAGGATGCGGCGGGTCTGCGCCACGTCAAGGCGCATCTGCTCGATCAGCGCCTGCGGTCCGGTGTAGGCCACCATCCCCCGCAGCCGCGCCACGAATTCGAGCACCACCGACTGGCCGTAGAGGTCGAAGTCCTCCACGGCCTCGTCCGGACGGTCTATCACGTGCGCCTCGACCTGGCGGCTGACCCCGTCGAAGGTCGGGTTCGATCCGACTGAAATCGCCGCGGGCCAGCGTGTTCCGGCGTCGTCTACCAGCCAGCCGGCGTAGATGCCGTCCGCCGGAACATAGCCGGTGGCCGCAACGGCGAGGTTGGCCGTGGGGAATCCCAGGGCCCGGCCGCGGGCGGCGCCGTGCACCACCTCTCCGCGCATCCGGTGCGGCCTGCCCAGCACCGCGGCGGCCGTGGCCACGTCCCCCCGCGCGAGGGCTTCGCGGACCCAGGTCGACGAGCAGCGGCGCTCCTCGTCCTCCGCCTCCGCTTCCCGGGCGTGCGCCGGCAGCTGCGAGCCGAATTCCTCAATCACCAGCACCTCGAAACCGAGCCGGGCCCCCAATTCCTGCATCGTGCCCAGGTCTCCGGAGTTGCCCCGGCCGAAACGCACGTCATGGCCGATGACAACGTGGCTGGCATGAAGCCCGTCCACCAGCACCGACTTGACGAATTCCTCCGGCGTCAGGCGGGCGAAGTCGAGGCTGTAGGGCAGCACCAGCACGGCGTCGACGCCGGTCTCCCCCATGGTTTCGAGCCTGTCCTGCAGGCCCATGATCAGTTCCGGGGCGCTCTCGGGCCGGTGCACCTTTGCCGGGTGCGGGTCGAAGGTCACGGCGACGGCCTTGCCGCCGGTGGCGCGGGCGGTCTGCACGAGCTGTCCGAGGACCTTCTGGTGGCCCCGGTGCACGCCGTCGAAGTTGCCGATGGTCACCACGGACGGACCGAACCCGGCAGGAACTTCCGCCAGGCCATTCCAGAAGTGCACCATCAACCTCGCCTACGATTTCGCTTCCGTCAGAACTCTCCCTAGGGTACCCGCTCCCCGGAAACTTCCTGCCGGGGGCCCAGCCGGGGCGCAGCGGTCAGCTCTGTCCGGCCGACGGCCCGTCCCAGGGCATCCGGGGGCTCCGGGGATCTCCGGCCGCCAGGCTGAGCATCCACAGGTCCGCCGAGGCGCCCCGGTCGTTGGCGAAGCCGCGCAGCTCGGCGTCGAACCGGAAGCCCAGCTTCCAGGCCAGCTTCCGGCTTGCCCAGTTGGGCACCAGCGCCTGCCAGTACAGATACTGAAGATTCAGCTGGTCGAACGCGTACTCCAGCAGCAGCCGGGCCGCCCTTTCGGGCAGTCCCGTCCCGCGCGCCGCGGGGCCGAAGTTCAGGCCCGCTTCGGCCGTTCCGGCCCGGAAGGCGTGCAGGCCGACGGTGCCCTGCAGGGTGTCGGTGGCCGTGTCGGCGGCGGCGAACACGAGCCGCTCCCCCGTCCGCCAGCCCTCGGGCACCATCTCGCGGATGTACGCCTGGCCGTCCTGCTCGGTGTAATCCGGGGGCACCGTGGTCCAGCGAACCGCCGCTTCGTCCCGGCAGATGGCGACCAGCTGCGGCAGGTCCTGCGGCCGCAGCGCACGCAGGCGCACCGTGCCGTCGTCGAGCTCCGGCACGACGGGGATGACGGAGAGGCCCTCCGCCCCGCTCATTCCGCGGCCGGCCGCGTCCGGCGCAGCCAGAGAAGGCCCAGCACCGGCAGCAGCAGCGGCACGTACCCGTAGCCGCGGCCGAATCCGGACCAGACCGTGTCGTGGGGAAAGGCCTGGGCGTCAGCGATGCTCAGCGCGCCGATGACCAGCACACCGGCCAGTTCCACCAGCACCGCGGCCAGCGACACCCGGAATGCGCGGGTGCCCGGCCGGGCCAGCGAGACCGTCGCCACAATGTAGACGACGGCGGCGAACGCCGAGAGCAGGTACGCCAGCGGGGCGTCGGAGAACTTGGTCGCGATCTGAAATCCGGCCCGCGCGGTGGCGGCGATGGCGAAAACCGCATAGACCACGATCAACAGGCGGCCCGGGCCGGTGGCGCGCGTGTTGGCAGGCCGGGCGCGCTGGTCCGGGGCGGTGGCCGGTAGGCGTCTCATGGGTTTCCTCTTCCTCAGTACCAGATCTGGTTCATCCGCGCGGCCATCACCAAGGCGATGACGCCGACGGCGGCCAGCACGAAATTGCTCCACCGGGTGCGCTCCAGCAGCGCCCAGTACACGGCGCCGACAGGGATGATCAGGGCCGTCGCCATGTAACCCCAGAACTCCCACGGCTCCCCGGCGATGTGCTCGCCGGCGATGACCCGGATGACGGAGCCGATGAGGTACACCGCCAGGGTGAGCTCCACCGCAGCCACGGAAAGGATAGTGATGTCGTTGGGGTTCTTCTTCAGCACAGCGGCCCCGGCGCAGATTACTGTCGAGATCAGCCCCACGATGAGGACCGCGAAAAAGTAGCCGTCCACCTCAGCCCTCCGCTGCCGGGCTGCTTGCCGGCGGGACGGGTGCCGCCGCTGGTTCGAAGACAATGACCGGTTTGGCGTGCCGCCCGGCGTCGGCGAGCAGCGCCACGAGGGTGCCGTCCGGGGCGAAGGCCGCCGCAGGGTGATCGGCAGTCGCCGTTCCTTCCGCGGAGGCGGCGATCCGGCGGCCGAACGAGATCTCGGCCGCTTCGGCCGCGCTCAGGTCCCGGTTGGGCATCAGCCGGCGGGCGGCCTCGGACATGTCCAGCACCTCGAGGTCCTCCGCGTGCTCCTCGAGCGTGCGGGCGGCGTCGATACCGTACGGTCCGACGGCAGTGCGGCGCAGCGCGGTGAGGTGCCCGCCCACGCCGAGGCCCGCACCGAGGTCCCGCGCCAACGCCCGGATGTAGGTGCCCGAGGAGCAGTCGACGGTGACGTCCACGTCGACCGTGGCACCGTCGCGGCGCACCCGGTGGATCTCGAAGCGGGAGACGGTGACGGGCCTGGCCTTCAGCGCGACCTCCTCGCCGGACCTGACCCGGGCGTAGGAGCGCTGGCCGTTGACCTTGATGGCGCTGACGCTGCTGGGAACCTGCTCGATGTCGCCGGTCAGGAGGCGGACGCCGGCGCGGATGTCCTCGTCCGTGACCGCGGAGGCGTCGGCAGACGCCGTGACCTCGCCCTCGGCATCGTCCGTGACCGTGCTCTGGCCCAGGCGGATGGTCGCCTCGTAGGTCTTTCCGGTGCCGACAATGTACGTGAGCAGCCGGGTGGCCTTGTTCAGTCCCAGCACCAGCACGCCGGTCGCCATCGGGTCCAGAGTCCCGGCGTGGCCCACCTTGCGGGTACCGGCGAGCCGTCGCATGCGGCCGACCACGTCATGGCTGGTCCACCCCTGTGGTTTGTCCACGATCACCAGTCCGGAAAGCACGCTGTCCAGTATAGGGCGCGGCGCGTCGGCCCCGGCGCTGGAGGCCGCTGCGGCAGGGCTAAGCTCGACGGTATGCCCTCGTTAGCGTCCCAGGCGCAGCAGCTGCCGCCGAACCAGATCCGTGAAATCACCGAAGCCGCCTGGGCGCGGCCGGGAGCCATCGTGCTGAGCCTGGGCGAACCCGGCTTCCCGACGCCGCAGCACATCCTGGACGCTGGCAAGGCCGTCTTCGACCGGGATGAAACCGCCTACACCCCCAACGCGGGGATCCCGGTCCTGCGGGCCGCGTTCGCGGAGCGGGTGCGCAGCGCGAACGGCATCGACGCGGATGTGTCGCGAGTCTTCGTCGTCGCCGGCGCCCAGCAGGGGCTGCACCTGGCGATGAGCTCGCTGCTCGACGTCGGCGACGAAATCCTGGTGCCGAACCCGGGCTACCCGACCTTCGCGATGACCAGCCGGCTGCTGCATGCCGTGCCCGTGGAGTACCCGCTCTACCCGGCCAACGGTTTCCAGCCGCGGATCGCGGACATCGAAGCGCTCATCACGGAGCGCACCAAGGTGCTGGTGCTCAATTCGCCGTCGAACCCGCTGGGCGCCGTCTTCACCGCCGGGCTCACCGAGGAGCTCGTCGAGCTCGCCCGCCGCCACGACTTGTGGGTCATCTCGGATGAGTGCTACGAGGCCTTCACCTACGACGTCGAACATGTCAGCCCGGCCCGCTTCGACACGGACGGCCGCGTCTTCAGCTCCTTCACGCTCTCGAAGACGTACGGTCTGACCGGCCTGCGCATCGGGGCGCTCATCACGCCGCCGGGCCTGGAGAAGAACCTGGCCACGGTGATGGAGTCCACGGTCTCCTGCGTCAGCACTCCGGCCCAATACGCCGCCGTTGCAGCGCTGACCGGGCCGCAGGACTACGTCCGCGAGGCGGCGGCGCACTACCGGGCGAACCGGGACGCCGCCTCGGCCGTGCTGGACGCCAAGGGCATCAACTATCTCGGGGCGAAGGGGGCGTTCTACCTGTGGGCGGACCTGTCGCACGCGACCGGGGGCAATGTGCGGGCCTGGGTGCACGGCTTCCTGGCCGAGCACGCCGTGTCCCTTGCGCCGGGCACCGCGTTCGGTTCCATCGGCGAAGGGTGGGTGCGCATTGCCCTCTGCGGCGACCGGGACCAGCTCACGGAGGGCCTGGGCCGGCTGCCGGCCCGCACCTAGGCCCTGGCGGACGGCATGATCGGCACAGTGCCGGCAGGCTGGGCCCTAGTCCCGCGGGCGGCCCGGGGGCATTAGTCCCGGGGGCGGTCCGGGTTCAGGCCCTTGGCGTAGGCGGCCTGCCCTACGTGCTGGAGGCAGTCTGCGAGCGAGCTGACCAGCCGCACGCCAAGGGTGACGGGCGGGTTCCAGCGGGTGTCGACGATCCGGTCCAGATCCTCGTCAGCCAGCGTCCTGATGAACGCCGCCGTCTGCTCGTGCACGGCGTCATAGTAGGCAAGCAGGAGCTCGGGCGACGCCTGCACGGCATCCACCTGGTCCGAGCTGTGGCCGTAGCCGGTGTCCCTCTCAGCCAGCGGGAGGCCGAAGCGGTCTGCGAATCCCTGCGAAGTCCAGACCTGCTCCTGGCCGGCGACCGAAGCGAGCTGCGCGTCCTCGACCCGGCCCAGATGCCAGAGCAACCATGCGATCGAGTTCCCGTTGCCCGCCGGCCGCCTGGCCAACGCGGCTTCGTCGAGTCCTTCGAGGGTGGCCGCCACGGCCTCGCGGATCCGGCCAAACTCGTCAAGCAGCAGTTCGTTGGTTTTCATTACAGTCCCCTCCCGGCGCCTTGTCGCAGAGCCTCATGCTTGCACGGCGCGAACCCGTTGCGCCATTGCTCGCAGCCATGGTCCGGACGGCCGCCAAGAACCGGGGATCCGGGAAACCGGGTCAGGCAGGAACGCGGCTCGCTGCGATCGACGGCGCGTCAACCGCCGGCACGCCGTCGCCGTGCTGGCCGTAGAGCCAGTCGTTGTACTGGAAGTCGTTGTCCTTCCGGCTCTTGAAGAGCAGGTTGCGCAGCGTCCGGCCGAGCCCGGCGACGTGCCAGGACTCGCCCCAGACGCGGGCCGTGCGCTGGACCCGGGCGGTCCGAGCGGCGCGGACGTCGTTGAACTCCCTGATCGCGGTCTCCCACGCCCCTGGATGCACACCGTCCTCGGCGAACACCGTGCCGCTGCTGGCATCCTGCAGCGCGGCAGCGTCCTCAAGCGCCTGGCATGCGCCCTGGGCCAGGTACTGGAGCATCGGGTGGGCCGCATCGCCCATCAGCACCATCCGCCCGGCGACCCAGTTCTCGATCGGCTCACGGTCGTACATGGGCCAGCGGATGCCGGTGGCCAGGTTCTTGAGCGCGGCCTGGACCTGCGGGACGCAGTCCTCGTACGCGGCTTCGAGCTCATCCACCCCGCCGTACTGCTCCTCGCCGCGCTCGAAGGACGGCGATTTGAACACAGCGACGGTGTTGAGCAGCTCGCCTTTGCGCAGCGGGTACTGCACCAGGTGGCAGTCCGGGCCCAGGTAGACGATGACATCCTCAAGATCGGCCTTCGGGGTGTCCTCGGTGATCGGGACGGTGCCGCGGTAGGCCACGTACGCGGAGGAGACGGGCTCGTCATCGGACACCAGCGGGCGCAGCGCGGACTTGAGTCCGTCGGCAGCGATGACGACGTCGGCTTCGTAGTCCGTGCCCCCGGCAGTCCGTGCCACGCCGCGGCCGTTCACGGTCTCGACGCTCTCGACGGTGACGTCGTTGACCAGCGTGACGCCGGCGGCCTCGCAGCCTTCGAGCAGCACCCGGTGCAGGTCGCTGCGGTGGATCACCACATACGGCGCGCCGTAGCGTTCGGCGAACTCGCCGCCCAGCGTCTGGCGCGTCAGCTCCTCGCCGGTCAGCGCGTCACGGAAGACCAGGTGCTTGGGCTGGACGCCGATCTCGAGGGCCTTTTCGAGCAGCCCCCAGCGCTTGAGAACGCGGGAGGCGTTGGGCGCCATCTGCAGCCCCGCGCCGACCTCGCCGAATTCGGGGGCCCGCTCCACGAGGGTGACGTTGGCGCCGTTTTCCCGCAGCGCGAGGGCTCCGGCCAGTCCGGCCATTCCGCCGCCGACGACGAGGACGTCGGTGGACGTGGCGTGCTCAAACATTGCTTGCTCCTTGAGGGATTGAGGGGGTGGTCTTGAGGTTGATGCCGACGGCGACCAGCAGCACCGCGGCGATGGCGGCTGCGCCGGCGAAGGCGAGGAAGTTGGAGTTGACGCCGAGGCCGGCAGCCAGCAGGAGGCCGCCGATCTGCGGGGCGGCGACGGCGCCGATCCGGCCCGTGCCCAGCGCCCAGCCAAGGGCCGTCCCGCGCAGGTGCTCCGGGTAACGGTTCGCGACGGCGGCGATGATCAGGCACTGGGTGCCGTGGGTGCCAACACCGGCGAGCACCAGCATGAGGTAGACGACGCCGACCGGGGGCCCGCTCACGAGCACCACGAGGGCGACGGCGGCGACGGCCGCTGCGGCGATCGCCGTCGGAACCGGGCCGAAGCGCGTCCCCGCCCAGGCGGTCAGGACCGAGCCGGCCACCGCGCCGAGGTTCAGGGCCAGCGCGAAGGTGAGGGCGGAGCCGAGGTTGTAGCCGGCCAGCTGCATGAGGTTGGGCAGCCAGGTGCCCAGTCCGTACCAGGCAAAGAGGGTGGCAAGCGTCGCGAGGGCGAACAGCACGCTGACCCCGAGGTACGGCGCACGCAGCAGGGAGGAGAAGCCCGAGCGCCTCCTGGGCGCCCGGAGCGCCTGCCCGGCAGAAGCCGTTCCTGTCGCGGCAGTGCTGGCTGTCCCGGCAGTGCTGGCTGTCCCGGCAGTGCTGGCTGTCCCGGCGGTGCCGGCCGAAGCCAGCGTTTCGGGAAGGTACTTCAGTCCGAGCGGCACGACGATCAGCATGGCGAGAACTGCCACGAGGAACATGGACGGCCAGCCGAAGGCAGGGATCAGCGCGATGCCCACGAGGGCCGCGACGGAACCGCCGATCGGGACGCCGGACATCATCAGGGTCGCGATCGTGGACCGCCATTTGGTGGGGACCAGCTCGGCGACGAGGGCATTCGCCGAGGGAACCAAACCACCAAGGCCAACGCCGGCGAGGAGCCGAAGGGCCCCGAAGACGGGTGCGTTGGGCGCAAAGGCGCAGAGGATGGTGAAGAGCGAAAAAAGGATGGCGCATCCGAGGATGGTCCGGCGCCGGCCCCAGGCGTCGGCCATCCGGCCGGCGAAGATCGCACCGATCATCATGCCGAGGAATGCCATGGAACCGATGGTTCCGGCGGTGGCCTTGGTCAGCCCCCAGCCGGTCTGGGAAATCAGGGAGGACTGGACGGTCCCGTAGACGATGAGGTCGTAACCATCAAAGACCACGAGGAGCCAGCAGACGAGGACGGCAGCGGCCGACGCTTTGGAAAACCGGGGAGCAGGCTGGCGGGCAGGTTCGGCGGCCTGGGAGGCGGGCCGCTCCGGCGCTGCAGCGGAAGTTGTGTGATGCATGCCACTACTGTGGTGGCGCCTATATCGGGGTCACAATACAATTCTGTTGTGCAGAACACATCCCCGGCCCGGTCCCCCCGCAAGCCGATCCAGAAACGGCCGACCTACTCCATTGAGGCGGTGGACAATGCCCTGCAGCTGCTGCAGCTGCTCCGCGACGGAGGAGCCCTGCGGCTCAAGGATGCCGCCGCAGAACTGGGGGTCGCACCCTCGACCGCCCACCGCCTGCTCGCGATGCTGGTCTACCGCGGGTTCGCCGTGCAGGACGAAACCCGGCGCTACGTACCCGGGCCGGCGATGGGAGTCGGTCCCGCCGGGCTGGGCTGGACCAGGCTGCTGCGCACGCTTGCCCAGCCGCACATGGAACTGCTCTCCGCCCGGCTTAACGAGACGGTCAATCTGATGGTGCGGGTGGGCACCAAGGTCCGGTTCCTGGCGACCGTGGAGGGGACCAACGTGCTGCGCGTCGGCGACCGCCAGGGCACGGTGATGCCGGCCAACAGGACCTCCGGCGGCAAAGCGATGCTGGCCGAGCTGGACACGGCGATGATCGACCAGCTCTTCCGCAGCCACAACGCGGAGATCGGCGGAGACACCATTGACGATGACGAATACCCGGCCTTCCTCCGGGAACTTGAGACAGTGCGCAGCAATGGTTTCGCGGCGAATTTCGAGGGCACCGAGGAGGGTGTCAGCGCGCTCGGGATCGCACTGCACAACAAACGCGGCGCAGTGGTGGGGGCACTGAGCGTCGCGACGCCCGCCACCCGCTTCCGGAAGGTGTTCGATGCGGGCCTGCTGCCGGCGCTGCGGGAGACCTGCCGCCAGCTGGAGATCGACATCGCCGCCAACCCGGCCGAGGAGGGCTGAGCCCGGCAAACCTCAATTCTGGCAGCCAGAATATGTTGGAGATCACACCGCGGCCTGCGTAGCGTCGGGAGTACGTCGAAGAACGTTCCCATGAACCTAGGAGGCTCCCGTGTCCATCAGCGCCGAGAACACGACTCATGAAACAGTGGCCGCGGGGCACGCAGCCCCGGAACCGACTACCGAGGAGGCTGCCCAGCTGGAGCAGCTCTACCGCGACTTCGACCGCGGGAACCTGATCCCGCTCTGGACCGAGATCGCGGACCTGATGCCGATGGTTCCCTCCCCCAGGGCGGTCCCGCACGTCTGGCGGTGGAACGACCTGTACCCGCTGGCGGCCCGTGCCGGCGACCTGGTTCCCGTCGGCCGCGGCGGCGAACGCCGCGCAATCGCCCTCGCCAACCCGGGCCTGGGAAACACCCCGTACGCCACACCCACGCTGTGGGCCGCCATCCAGTACCTCGGGGCACGCGAGACCGCCCCGGAACACCGCCACTCGCAGAACGCGTTCCGCTTCGTCGTCGAAGGTGAAGGCGTTTGGACCGTCGTCAACGGCGACCCGGTGCGGATGTCCCGCGGAGACTTCCTGCTTACCCCGGGCTGGAACTTCCACGGCCACCACAATGACACGGACCAGCCGATGGCCTGGATCGACGGCCTGGACATTCCGTTCGTGCACTACGCCGACGCCGGGTTCTTCGAGTTCGGCACCGAGCGCGTCACCGACGAGGCCACCCCGGACATCTCCCGCTCCGAGCGGCTGTGGGCCCATCCGGGGCTGCGTCCGCTCTCCGGCCTGGACGACACCACCAGCTCCCCCATCGCGGCCTACCGCTGGGAGTACACCGACAGGGCCCTGCGGGAGCAGCTGCTGCTCGAGGACGAAGGCCACCCTGCCACTGTGTCCCAGGGCCACGCCGCGGTCCGCTACACGAACCCCACCACCGGCGGCGACGTCATGCCGACCATCCGCGCCGAGTTCCACCGCCTCCGCGCCGGAGCCGCGACGGAGACCCTGCACGAAGTCGGCTCAAGCGTCTGGCAGGTCTTCGAAGGCCGCGGCTCCGTGGTGCTCAACGGCGAGACCCGGACGCTGGAGAAGGGCGATCTCTTCGTGGTTCCGTCCTGGGCTGCCTGGTCCCTCCAAGCCGAGACCGAGTTCGACCTCTTCCGCTTCAGCGACGCCCCGATTTTCGAACGGCTGAGCTTCAACCGCACCTACACCGAAGGACGCAAGAACGCATGAAACTCCTCACCCTGCGCACCGTCAACGGGACGAAAGCGGTCCGCCAGGACGGCGATACGCTCACCGAGGTCGACGGCTTCGCCGACGTCGGCGAGTTGCTCCGCTCCGCGGACTGGGAAGCCACCGCGCGCGCCGCGCACGGTGCCACCCACCCGTTCGAAGGCGCGGACCTCGACCCCGTCGTCCCCTCCCCCGGCAAGATCATCTGCGTGGGCCACAACTACCGCAACCACATCAAGGAAATGGGCCGGGAAGTCCCCGGGTTCCCGACCCTGTTCGCCAAGTACCCCGAGTCCCTGATCGGCCCCTACGACGATCTGGCACTGCCGCGGGAATCGGACGCCGTGGACTGGGAAGCCGAGCTCGCCGTCGTCATCGGCAAGAAGGGCCGCCGGATCAGCGAAGCCGACGCCGCGGACCACATCGCCGGCTACGCGGTGCTCAACGACGTGAGCATGCGGGACTACCAGTTCCGGACCATCCAGTGGCTGCAGGGAAAGACCTGGGAGAAGTCGACCCCGTTCGGGCCGGCACTGGTCACCAAGGACGAGTTCACGACCGGTCCGCTGATGACCTCCGAGGTCGACGGCGAGATCCAGCAGCAGACCCCTACGGGGGACCTGGTCTTCACGCCCGAGTTCCTGGTTTCCTACATCTCCACCATCATCACGCTGAACCCCGGGGACGTGATTGCCACAGGGACGCCCGGCGGCGTGGGCCACGCCCAGGAGCCGAAGCGCTACCTGCAGGACGGCGAGCTTCTGGTCACCACCATCGACGGGCTGGGACAGCTGAAGAACCGCGTGGTCAAGGAAGCCTGATGGTTGCCCGCCACGACCTGACAACGGACCCGGAGCTGCTGGCGGCGCTGCTGCAGGCGCGGCGCGGCACAGCTTTCTTCGCCCGCAAGCTCAACGAGCTCTCGGACTCGGACCTCGACGGTGCGTCGCTGCTGCCGGGCTGGACCCGCCGCCACGTCACCGCCCACATCGGCTATAACGCCCGGGCCGTCGCCCGGCTGATCGAGTGGGCGGCAACCGGGGTGGAAACACCGATGTATCCCTCGCCCGAGGTGCGCAACCACGAGATCGAGTTTGGCGCCACGCTGAGCCCCATCGCGCTGCGGCACCTGTTCGACCACTCGGCGGTGCACCTGAATGTGGAATGGCGCGACCTGCCGGAGGACGCGTGGCGGCACACGGTGCGCACGGCGCAGGGCCGCGAAGTCCCGGCCAGCGAGACGGTCTGGATGCGCAGCCGGGAAGTCTGGATGCACGCCGTCGACCTGGACAACGGCGCGTCCTTCCGCGACATCCCGGTGGCCGTGCTCGAGCGGCTGCTCTTGGACATCACCGGCGCGTGGAAGGCCCGCGGCACCGACAAGGGGCTGGCAGTCAAGGTCACGGACCGGGACCTTGCATTCGGGGACACCGCGTCGGTGGACGCCACCGTCGTCACCGGCACCCTGGCAGCCATCGTTGAGTGGGCAGCGGGCCGCGGCGACGGCGGCGTGACCGCGGTCGCGCCGGGCACCGGTGCCGCTCGCACCGCGCCGGCCGCGCCCAAGTGGATCTGAGCGGCCGCAGACCTTCGCGCATATACAAGTGATGCCGCCTCCGCAGGTGCGGAGGCGGCATCAGCTGCATATTCGCGAGCCGCAGCGTGGAATGACCCCGCCGGCAGGCTTCGGCCCTGAGCCGGCGTCAGTCCTCGAGGCGGTCTTCGTCGATACGGCGGTCCCCCGCCGCCTCGGCGTTGGCGTCCTCGTCGATCTCTTCGTCCCGCTTGTACGGGTCCGCGTCGCCGGCGTGGCGCGCGTTGGCCGCCAGCCGGGCTACCTCGGCGTCGCGCTCCTTGGCGGTGCGCAGCAGCTCCTCGAGGTGGCTGGCGTTCACCGGGATCTCATCCGGCACGAACTCGAGCGTCGGGGTGAGCCGCACAGTGATGTTGCGGCCGACCTCCTGGCGGAGCACACCCTTCGCCGATTCCAGCGCACGGCGGGTGTCCGCCTGCTGGGTGTCGTCCCCGAAGACCGTGTAGTACACCGTTGCGTGCTGCAGGTCGTTGGTCACCCGCGCGTCCGTGATGGTCACGAACCCCAGGCGGGGGTCCTTCACCCGGCGCTCCAGCGCCTGCGCCACCACAACCTTGATCCTGTCCGCCAGTTTGGCGGCGCGAGCCGGATCAGCCATTGTTCTTCTCCTCCTGGTTGGTTCCGCGCGCGGGGGCGGACAGCCGAAGCCATCCGCCCCCGTGCGACAGGCCGGGCGTCCCCGGAGGCACCGAGGTGCTCCCGGGGACCCGCGGGGCTAGGCCCGCGGCTTCTCCCGCATCTCGAAGGTCTCGATGATGTCGGCTTCCTTGACGTCGTTGAACGACCCCAGGCCGATACCACACTCGAAGTCCGCCCGGACCTCGGTGGCGTCGTCCTTGAAGCGGCGCAGCGACTCGATGGTGAGGTTGTCCCCCACCACGACGCCGTCCCGCACCAGGCGAGCCTTGCTGTTCCGGCGGATGATGCCGGTGCGCACGATGGAACCGGCGATGTTTCCGAACTTGGAGGAACGGAAGACCTCGCGGACCTCCGCGGTGCCCAGCTGGGCCTCCTCGAACTCCGGCTTGAGCATGCCCTTGAGGGCGTTCTCAATATCATCGATGGCCGCGTAAATGACCGAGTAGAAGCGCATATCCACGCCCTCGCGGTCGGCCAGTTCGGCAACACGTTCCGCCGGGCGGACGTTGAAGCCGATGATGATGGCGTTGTCGACGGTGGCCAGGTTGACGTCGTTCTGCGTGATGGCACCCACGCCGCGGTGGATGACGCGCAGCTGCACGTCCTCGCCGACGTCGATCTTGAGCAGCGAGTCCTCCAGAGCTTCGACCGCACCGGAAACGTCACCCTTGAGGATGAGGTTAAGCGTGTCGACCTTGCCTTCGGCCACAGCCTTGTCGAAGTCCTCGAGGCTGATGCGCTTGCGGCGCTTGGCGAGCTGGGCGTTGCGGTCCGCGGCTTCACGCTTCTCAGCGATCTGACGGGCCGTGCGCTCGTCGTCGGTCACCAGGAAGGTGTCACCGGCACGCGGCACGGACGAGAGGCCGAGCACCTGCACGGGGCGCGACGGGCCCGCCTCCTCCACGGTTTCGCCGTCCTCGTCGAACATTGCACGGACGCGGCCGTGAGCCGTGCCCGCCACAATGTTGTCGCCGATGTGCAGCGTTCCGGACTGGACCAGCACGGTGGCAACCGCGCCGCGGCCCTTGTCCAGGTTCGCTTCGATGGCCACACCGCGCGCGTCCTTGTTCGGGTTCGCACGCAGGTCCAGCGCGGCGTCCGCGGTCAGCAGGACGGCCTCGAGCAGTTCCTCGATGTTCAGGTTCTGGCGTGCGGAGACGTCCACGAACATCGTGTCGCCGCCGTACTCTTCCGGAACCAGTCCGTACTCGGTCAGCTGGCCGCGGATCTTGTCCGGGTTGGCGCCTTCCTTGTCGATCTTGTTCACGGCCACGACGATCGGCACATTGGCCGCCTGGGCGTGGTTGAGAGCTTCCACCGTCTGCGGCATGACACCGTCGTCGGCGGCGACCACGAGGATCGCGATGTCGGTGACCTTGGCACCACGGGCACGCATGGCGGTGAACGCCTCGTGGCCCGGGGTGTCGATGAAGGTGATTTCCCGCGGGATGCCCTCGTGGTCGTGCACGATCTGGTAGGCACCGATGTGCTGGGTGATGCCGCCGTGCTCGCCGGCCACGACGTCCGAGTTCCGGATCGCATCCAGCAGGCGGGTCTTACCGTGGTCGACGTGGCCCATGACGGTCACAACCGGAGGACGTGCCTCCAGTTCCTCGTCGCCTTCGGCTTCCAGTTCGGCGTCAAGGTCGATGTCGAACGAGTCGAGCAGCTCGCGCTCCTCGTCCTCGGGGGACACCACCTGGATCTTGTAGCCGAGTTCGGCGCCCAGCAGTTCGAACGTTTCCTCGTCCAGCGACTGGGTTGCCGTTGCCATCTCACCAAGGTGGAACAGCACGGTCACCAGTGCGGCGGGGTTCGCCTCGATCTTGTCGGCGAAGTCCGTGATGGAGGAACCACGGCGCAGACGCACGACGGTGTTGCCGTCGCCACGGGGCACACTCACGCCGCCCAGCGACGGTGCGCTCATCTGCTCCAGTTCCTGCCGCTTCGCCCGCTTCGACTTGCGCTGCTTGCCGCGGCCGGCGCCTCCCTTACCGAAGGCACCCTGGGTACCGCCGCGTCCGCGGCCGCCCTTGCCGAAGCCGCCGCCGGCGGGAGCTCCGCCGCCGCCGGTACCGGGCGCACCCGGACGGCCGCGGCCCGGACCGCCGGCACCGGGGCCGCCACGGCCCGCGGGAGCCGGACGCTCCGTGCGGTTGGGCATCATGCCCGGAGTCGGACGAGGACCGCCAGGACGCGGTGCGCCCGGACGGGGAGCACCGGGACGGGGTGCGCCCGGACGCGGGCCGGCTGCACCGGGAGCCGGACGGGGGCCACCCGGACGCTCGCCGGCTTCTCCGCCGCGGCCCGGACGGGGCATGCCCTGGGAGGTCGCGAACGGGTTGTTGCCCGGACGCGGACCGCCGGCACCCTGGCCAGCGGGCCGGGGAGCACCGGGACGGGGTGCGGACGAACGCTCGCCGTCGCCTCCGCGGCTGCCCGGACGGGGCATGCCCTGGGAGGTCGCGAACGGGTTGTTGCCCGGACGCGGACCGGCACCGTGGCCGGCCTGGGCCGCCGGAGCCTGAGGTTCAGCCGGGCGCGGGCCGGGGCGCACGCCGGGCTTCGCAGCCGGAGCGCCAGCCGCAGCCGCGGGAGCGGCCGGAGCTGCCGGAGCTGCCGGAGCAGCAGGCTGGGCGGCCTGCGGGGCCTCGGCGGCAGCCTTGGCCGGAGCCGAGGGCGCGGGAGCGGAAGCTGCCGGAGCCGAGGGCGCCGGCGCTGCAGCACGTGAAGGCGCAGCCTTGGGCGCTGCGCCGTGGGGGTAGGCGTCGCGAAGCTTCTTCACGACGGGCGCCTCGATTGTCGAGGACGCGGAGCGAACGAATTCGCCCAGTTCCTGCAGTTTTGCTACTGCATCTTTGGAAGTAATACCGAGCTCTTTGGCGAGCTCATGTACGCGGACCTTGGCCACATTTCTCCTGTCTCGGTCCGCACCGAGCCAGGTACGAACCGTCTAATTCTTACTGCTGCGCGCAGCGCCCTCGAGGAGGACACCCGCGCCGGCGGCAGAGCACAATGAAGTACTCATCGCTGGGAACTCATCGGGTTTCCATCAGTTTTCTGACCCGCTTTCAGGTTGGACGGTTGTTGCAGCGGACGCCGGAGCGTCCTTGGTTGCGCTGAACCGGCGTTTGAGGTCCGCAGTCTCAGCCTCGCCTCGGAAGGCACGGTTGAAAGCACGCTTCTTAATTGCCAGGGACAGACAGGCCGGGTCGGGGTGCAGCCAAGCGCCCCGTCCGGCTATGCAACGCCGGGTGTCGACGACGACGGTTTTCACGCCGCGTTCGTCGACAGCCCGGGCAGTCCGCAACAGTTTCGACTGGATCTCCCGACGTCGGCATCCGACACAGGTGCGCACTGGTTCTGCTGGAGCAGTAGACATGGTGTCCGCCTCCTGCTCACTGGAACCGTGCTGAGAACCCGCGTGACGCTCAGTCGATTGATCCGGCCTTATCTATTCTACGCCTTCCCGCAGGCTGGCCCTTAACCGGCCTGCCGGACGGCGTCGGAGACGATGTCGATGCGCCAGCCCGTCAGCTTGGCGGCCAGACGCGCGTTCTGGCCTTCCTTGCCGATCGCAAGCGAAAGCTGGTAGTCCGGGACGACGACGCGGGCGGAGCGCGTGTCGGGATCGACGATGGTGACCGAATTCACCCGGGACGGCGAGAGCGAGTTGGCGATGAACGTCGCAGGGTCCTCGCTGAAGTCGACGATGTCGATCTTCTCGTCATTCAACTCGGTCATCACGGCCCGCACGCGGGATCCCATTTCGCCGATGCAGGCGCCCTTGGCGTTGATGCCGGGGATGTTGGCCTTCACCGCGATCTTGGTGCGGTGGCCGGCTTCCCTGGCAAGCGCCACGATCTCGACGGACTTGTCCGCAATTTCCGGCACCTCGAGTTCGAAGAGCTTGCGCACCAGGCCCGGGTGCGAGCGCGAAAGGGTGATCGAGGGGCCCTTGTTTCCGCGGTGCACGTCCACCACGTAGGCACGCAGCCGGCTGCCGTGGGTGTACTTCTCCCCCGGCACCTGCTCGGGCGGCGGCAGCAGCGCTTCCACGGTGCCCAGCTTGACCTGGACCATGTGCGGGTTGTGGCCCTGCTGGATCTGCCCGGAGACCAGCTCGCCTTCCTTGCCCCGGAATTCCCCGAGGACGTGGTCGTCCTCGACGTCGCGCAGGCGCTGAAGGATGATCTGCCGGGCGGTGCTGGCGGCGATCCGGCCAAAGCCCACGGGAGTGTCGTCGTACTCGCCGACCGGCACGCCGTCGTCGTCGAGCTCGCTGGCCCAGATCGTCACGTGGCCGCTCTTGCGGTCCAGTTCGGCCCGGGCATGCTGCTGGGCGCCGGAGGTCTTGTGGTAGGCCACCAGCAGGGCCTGCTCGATGGTGGGGATGAGCAGGTCCAAGGGGACATCGCGCTCCCGCTCCAACAGTCTGAGCGCGCTCATGTCAATGTCCAATTCAGGCCTCCTCTTCCTTCTCGCGTGTACTTGCCGCTGCCACCATTTCCTCGTGCGGGATGACCTCGTCCATGTGGGTGAACTCGACCTCCACATTTCCGCGGCGGATCTTCCCGTACGGGATGCGCACCGGATCACCCTGCTTGGGCTTCATGCCCTTCTTGACCGCGACCTCGGGCCTGACGGTCACCGCTTCGTCGTCGACGTCGATCAGGCGGCCGGTGACGTTTTCCCCCTGCAGAACGTTGACCTTCACCATGCGGCCGCGGGCTCGGTGCCAGTGCCGGGGCTCGGTCAGCGGACGGCTCACGCCCGGGGAGGAAACTTCAAGATCGTAGGGCCGGCTGTCCTGGTTGGGGTCGCGGTCCAGGTCGGCGGAGAGCTCTTTGGAGATCTCGGCGATCACGTCGAGGCCGACACCGCCGGACTCGTTCTCGGGCAGGTCCACCACCACGTGGACCGTCCGGTGCGAGCCGGCAATGTTGACACTGACGTCTTCGAGGAAGAGCCGGTGGGATTGAACGGTGGGTTCAAACAGTTCGCGCAGCCGTGCGGCCTCCGCTTTCGTGTCGCCTTGACCAGGCGCACTGCCGCGTACGGGTGCGTTGTCAGGACTGGGCTGGACTGTCATTGCCGCCTCCCATTAGATGATGTTGTGGGGTCTAGCCTACCGAGTTTCGGAGCAGCCCGCGCACCAAATATGCGCCGGGGCGCGGGAGCGTTGGTGCGGCGGCGCCACCCCGCCGATCATGAGATCATCGACTGTTGTGAGTAAAGCCGATCCCGCCGAGACAGCTGCCAAAGCGCCTGCCGCCAAACGACCGGGATCGCGCAGAGTCACCGTTCCGGCCGGGCCGCCCGCCGGCGCCGCGCAGGCCGAGCCCGCGCCCCTTGCGCAGCGCGAACCCGAGCCCCCGGCCGTTGCGGATCCGCAGCCGGAGCGGGAACCGGAACCGAAACCCGCCTCCAAGGCCGAGCCCGCGCCGGCCGCGGAGGCTGTGGAGCCGGAACCCGAACCCCAGCGCGAACCCGAACCCGAGCCGGTTGCGGAGCCCGAGCCCGCACCTGCCGTCGCGGAACCCGAGCCGGAACCCGAGCCCGCACCTGCCGTCGCCGAACCGGAACCGGAACCGGACACCGAGCCGGCTCCGGCAGGGTCCGGCGAGGCTCCCGCTGCCCCGGTGTTCACATCCAGGCGCGAGCGACGCAACGGCGAAGCGGCCCTGCGCGGGCCGGCTCCTGCCCCTGAGAAGGGCCAGCGCCCTGCCCCCAACGGCAACGCCGACCGCGACGCCGACCGCCTACAGCCCAGCAGCCCGGCACCCGCAGCCGTGCCCGCCCGGCGCAAGCATTCGGGAGCCGCCACCGCCGTGCGGGTGGCCCTCTTCGCGCTGTTGGCCGTGCTCATCATCAGCCTCGGTTCGGGTGTCTTCCGGGACCGGACGCTGCGTTCCTCCAACCCGGACGCCACCGAGCAGGCCCGGTCGGCCGCCTGGCAACGGACGTTGTCGCTCGCTTCCGATGCGGGCGCCCTGGCTGCCGCGAAACCCGCCCTCGGCGCCGTCCTTGGACCCCTGAAGCAAGCCCTCAGCGAGGAGGCAGCGGATTTGGCACCCGGAGCCGCTTCCTCATCCCCGGCAACCTCAGCATCCCCTTCCCCGGCACCCTCGCCGGCTGCCCTCGTCGCAGCCCTCGCGGACAGCGGCCGCCGGTCGCTGGCGGACGCAGTCACCGTTGACGGCGGAGTCGCCCGGGTGCTCGCCGCGTCCGGCACCGGCCAGCTCCTCCAAGCGCAGTCGCTGGCCACGGCGGCGGCCCTCCCCGCGCCCGGCCTTCCGGCCGTGGCCGCGGCCCCCGTCCCGGCTTCCCCGGAAGCCGATCCGGCGACGCCGCTGCCCGGAGCCTCCGGTTCACCCTCGGCGGGGCAACACTGCGACGCCCCGGTCACCCCGAGTCCAGGAGTGAATTCCGCCACCGCGCTGCAGGCCGCCGTTGCTGCGGAGTTGAAGGTCGTCTACGGCTACCAGGTCGCCACCACCCGGCTGCCCGAACCCGGATTCTCATCTGCCATGCGGATGCTCGACCAGCACCGCGTCGCGCTCGACTCCGCCCGGGCGGTCCTCGCGTCGCGGTGCCTGGCGATACCGCGAACAGAGCCCGGCTACGCCCTTGCCCCTGGATTCACGGATCATCCGGCAGCTGCGCTGGCCTCGCTCGAACAGGACCTTGCTGCTGTCTACGGCGATCTGGTGGCAGTCAGCACCGGCGAGGACCGGCAGCAAGCCATTGCCGGTCTGGTGGGCGCCGCCGAGCGCAGCCACGCCTGGGACGGCCGCCTTCCGGCCGCGCCCGGGCTCGGTTGAGGCCCAGGAAGGGAATCCTCACCTTCCTAGCGCCGGGCACGGCCCCATGCTTTGCTGGGTCCATGGCAACCACCGAACCTGTCACCGTGCACGACGACGAACCGCACCGCACCGACCTCGCCACGCGGCTGAACTGGCTGCGCGCCGGCGTGCTCGGCGCCAACGACGGCATCGTCTCGGTTGCGGCGATCGTCGTCGGCGTCGCCGGCGCCACCACCGAGTCGGGACCCATCCTGACCGCGGGCATGGCGGGCCTGGTTGGCGGCGCGATCTCCATGGCGCTGGGCGAATACGTCTCGGTCAGCAGCCAGAGCGACAGCCAGCGGGCACTCATCGAGAAGGAACGCCGGGAACTGGCCGAGCAGCCCGACGAAGAGCTTGCTGAACTGGCCGGCATCTACCGCCAGAAGGGCCTGAGCCCGGAGACGGCGCACCAAGTCGCGCTGGAACTCACTGAGCACGACGCGCTGGCCGCGCACCTGTCGGCTGAACTGCACATTGACGAGAACGACGTCGTCAGCCCGTGGCACGCCGCCTTCGCCTCCGCGGTCAGCTTCATCGTTGGCGCCATCCTGCCACTGCTGGCCATCCTCCTGCCGCCGGCGGCCTGGCGCGTTCCGGTGACGTTCGCGGCGGTGCTGGTGGCCCTGGCCATTACCGGCGGTCTTGGCGCCTTTATCGGCGGCGGTTCGAAGACCCGCGCCGGTGTCCGCGTGGTAGTCGGCGGCGCGCTGGCCCTGGCCGTGACCTTCCTCATCGGCCGCCTGCTCGGCGCCAGCGGCATCGTCTGACGCGGTGCCGGGGTCCGGGCCGCACGGCGTCGAGGTGCCGGCGGGCCTCCGCGCCCGTTACTCAACGACGCCGGAGCGGCGGAACTGGCTGCATCGTCTGCCTGGCCTCTTGGAACGGGCTTTCGACCGCTGGTCCCTGACCTTGGAACCGATGGCAGGACGGACCGCTTTCAGCGGCTACGGCGCCATCGTCGTGCCGGTGCTGGCATTCGGTCGGCAAGCTGTGCTGAAGGTGGCTTTCCCGCACGAGGAAGCCGCTGTGGAAGGCCACGCTCTGCGGCTGTGGAAGGGCCGGGGAGCGGTGGAAATGCTTGCCGACGACATCGGCGACTGCGCGATGCTGCTGGAGAGGCTGGACCCTCTGCACTCACTCGGGAACGAGCCCTTCGACACCGCCACCGCAGTCTGGGGAGCCATCGTCCGGGAACTCTCCATCGTCCCGGATGCCCGGCCCGAATGGGCTTCCCTGCCGTCCATAGCGGACCGATTGGAACGCTGGTCCGATGACCTGCCGGCAACGTGGGAGGAGCTCGGCAGGCCGTTCGGGCGGCGCCTGCTGGAAGCCGGGCTCGAAGTCTGCCAGACCCGCGGCGCCGTCGGCCGGCGCGGCGGCACCGATGTGCTGGTGCACACCGACCTGCACTACGAAAACATCCTCGCGCGCCCGCGCGCGGACGGCGGCTTCCTCGCGATCGACCCGCAACCCGCCGTCGGCGAAGCGGAGTTCGCGGTCGCGCCGATGCTCTGGAACCGGCTGGAGGGCCTTGAGCCGTCCAACCCGGAAGCGGCCCTCCGCATCCGGCTCGACGCCCTGTGCGCGGCAGCCGGGCTCGACGCCGGCGCCGCCACTGCATATGCAATCGCGCGGGAAGTCGACAACGCGCTCTGGTACGCGGCCAAGCCGCACCACGAACGCGAGCTGGCCCGCTCGGTGTGGGTCGCCGGCGCCCTCGCTGCGCGCTAGGGCCCCGGGTTACTGTCCGCCGTGGCCCAGGTTCTCGGCCCACACGTCGGCGCCGAGCTTCACGATCAGCACGGCCACCACCACGAGAAAAACCACCCGGATGAAACGGTTGCCGCGGCTGACCGCGGTCCGCGCACCAAGGTAACCCCCGGCCATGTTCGCACCGCCCAGCACCAGGCCCACGCCCCAGAGCAGCGAGCCGTGCGGCAGGAAGAACAGCAGCGCTCCGGCGTTGGTCGCCAGGTTCACGATCTTGGCCTTGGCGCTCGCTTCGAGGAACGCGTAGCCGAGCAGGCTCACCAGGGCTATCACCAGGAAGGAACCGGTCCCGGGCCCGATCAGCCCGTCGTAGAAACCGATCACGGCCCCGATCAGCATTGCCAGCAGGTAGTGCCGGCGGCCGCTGTGGCGCAGGGCCGTCAGTTCCCCGATTGCCGGTTTGAACAGCGTGAACAGCGCCACCGCGATCAAGGCGGCCACGATGATGGGCTTGAACACGGACGCCGGAAGGTTCGCCGCCAGGAATGCGCCGCCGAAACTGCCGGCCAGGGCCACCAGCGCCATGGGAACGGCCGTGCGCAGATCCGGTCCCACCCGGCGGTAGTAGGTGACCGCGCTGGTGGTCGTGCCGAAGATGGAACCCATCTTGTTCGTTGCCAGCGCCTGCACCGGCGAGATGCCCGGGAGCATCAGCATCACCGGAAGCTGCAACAGGCCGCCTCCCCCGACGACGGCATCGAT
The DNA here is from genome assembly GCF_018531425.1 of Paenarthrobacter sp. DKR-5. Taxonomy (GTDB): domain Bacteria; phylum Actinomycetota; class Actinomycetes; order Actinomycetales; family Micrococcaceae; genus DKR-5. The sequence continues at coordinate 537,409 of NZ_JAHBOI010000003.1, read as the reverse complement.
CCAGCCGGCCGCGAAGCCGGCCACAATGACCAGCAGGAGGGTGCCGAGCTGGATCGACTCAAGTCCTGTCGCCAACACCTCCGCGGCTTAGCGGGCGGCCGCGAGCACGTACCGGACGGCGTCCGCCACCGGCACGTTCTCGGCTGCGCCGGAAGCGCGGTCCTTGATTTCGACGACGCCGTCGGCCAGTCCGCGTCCGACCACGAGGATCGTGGGCACGCCGATCAGCTCGGCGTCGCCGAACTTCACGCCCGGGGAGACCTTGGGGCGGTCGTCGTAGAGAACTTCCAGTCCCGCGGCGTCCAGCTGGGCAACCAGCTCTTCCGCCGCTGTGTAGAGCGCCTCGTCGCGCCCGGCGGCTACGACGTGGACGTCCGCCGGTGCCACGGCACGCGGCCAGGTGAGGCCCTTCTCGTCGTGGTTGGACTCGGCCAGCGCTGCGACCGCGCGGGTCACACCGATGCCGTAGGAGCCCATGGTCACCGTGACGAGCTTGCCGTTGCGGTCCAGGACCTTCAGCTCCAGCGCCTCGGCGTACTTGCGGCCGAGCTGGAAGATGTGGCCCATTTCGATGCCGCGGGCTGCCTCCAGCGGGCCGGACCCGTCGGGCGCCTCGTCGCCGGCGCGGACTTCGACGGCTTCGATGGTGCCGTCCCAGCCAAAGTCGCGTTCGGCCACCAGGCCGAAGACGTGGACGCCCTGGATGTTCGCCCCGGTGATCCAGCTCGAACCCGGCACCACTCGCGGGTCCACCAGGAAGAGCAGCTTGGAGCTGCCCTCGAGGCCGAGCACCGAAGCGTCCTTGCTCAGGCCCGGGCCGATGTAGCCCTTGATCAAGGCCGGGTTCTTCTTCAGGTCATCCTCATTGGCCGCCTCGACGGCGAGTTCGCCGCCGATCTCCAGGTGCGCCCCGATGTTGGCTTCCACGCGCTTGAGGTCGACGGCGCGGTCCCCTGGAACACCGATGACGACGACGCGGCGCTCGCCGGTGGGCAGTGTGACCGCCAGGACGACGTTCTTGAGCGTGTCAGCGGCCGTCCACGGGTTGCCCGCCCGGGGGAACCGGGCGTTCGCGTCCGCGACCAGGGTCTCAATCGTGGGCGTGTTGGGGGTTTCCTCGACGTGCGCGGCGGGCGCGTCGGTGTAGTCGATGGCCGGCGGCACGACAGTCGTCACGGCCTCGACGTTGGCGGCGTAGCCGCCGGCGGAACGGACGTAGGTGTCCTCGCCCACGGCCGTCGGGTGCAGGAACTCTTCGCTCTTGGACCCGCCCATGGCGCCGGAGACGGCGGAGACGGCGACGACCTCCAGCCCAAGACGCTCGAAGATGCGCACGTAGGCGCGCCGGTGCGCCTGGTAGCTCGCTTCCAGGCCCTCGTCGTCAATGTCGAACGAGTAGGAATCCTTCATCACGAACTCACGGCCGCGCAGCAGGCCGGCGCGGGGCCGCGCCTCGTCCCGGTACTTGTTCTGGATCTGGTACAGGCTCAGCGGCAGGTCCTTGTAGGAGCTGTAGAGGTCCTTGACCAGCAGGGTGAACATTTCCTCGTGCGTGGGGGCCAGCAGGTAATCGGCACCCTTGCGGTCCTGCAGCCGGAACAGGTTCTCCCCGTACTCGGTCCAGCGGTTGGTCGCCTCGTAGGGCTCACGCGGCAACAGTGCGGGGAAATGCACTTCCTGGGCGCCGATGGCGTCCATCTCCTCGCGCACGATCGCCTCGACCTTGGCCAGCACCTTCAGGCCCATCGGCAGCCAGGTGTAGATGCCCGGGGCGGCACGGCGGATGTAGCCGGCGCGCACGAGCAGCTTGTGGCTGGCCACCTCGGCGTCGACAGGGTCTTCCCGCAGGGTGCGCAGGAACATGGTGGAAAGGCGAAGGACCACAGCGGGAATCCGTTTCTTGGGCTGGCCGGACAGCGGGCGGCCCGGCGGAGGACAAACAACCGTGTACTAATGTATCGGCTCCCCGGCCCGCACCCGAACCGGTGACCCGAATCAGCCCGCAGGGCGGCCCCGCCGGTTGGCCAAACTAAAACAGAACGGTGGCGAACGTTCCGACCTGTTCGAAGCCGACCTTCTCATACGTGGCCCGCGCGCGGTGGTTGTAGTCGTTCACATACAGCGTGGTGGTGGGAGCGTACCGGCGCGCGAGGTGCACGACGGCGGCCATGTACCCGGCGCTGAGGCCGCGGCCCCGGTACCGGGGGTTCATCCAAACCCCCTGCACCTGGGTGGCCTGCTGCGACACAGCACCCAGTTCGGCTTTGAAAACCACATCGCCGGCGCCGTCGAGGTGCAGCAGGGAATGGCCGCGCTGGACCAGTCCGGCCACCCGGCGGCGGTAGAAGTCCTCGCCGCCCAGGAACGGCGAATACCCGACCTCCTCCTCGAACATCGCCACGCAAGCCGGCAACAGGTCCTCGAACTCGTCCATCGTGCCGAAGCCCAGCGCAGGGTTCGGCACAACCGGCGACTCCCCTGCGATGCTCAGCAGCGGCTGGTTGGACCTCACTTCGAGGGCCTGGGCGCCAAGCCCCTGCCACTGCGCGTAGATCGACATGACGGCGTTGGCCGGGCCGAAGATCGAGGAATAGCGCCGGCCGGAGCGGGCCAGCGCTCCCGCGTAGGCCGCTGCCTGCGCCGGTTCGACCTGCACCGGAACCACGTTGGCCCCGGCCCAGCAGGCACTGGCGAGCTCGCCGTCGTCGAAGTAGCCGAGGATAAGGGCGCCGGTGCGCGTGGGAGAGGCGCTGCCGCTGCCTTCCAGGTACGACGCGAGGAAGACGTTCGCCACGGGGTCTCGGTCCACCAGGCGGCGCAGGGAGGCCGTGTCCTCGGCGTCGAGGACACGAACAGGCTCCGCGGACTTAGCTGACGCTAACCACGGGGCCACCTTCGACAGCATTTTCGCCATCGCCCTCACCCATCTCCTCGGCAATCCTCATCGCCTCTTCAATGAGTGTCTCAACAATCTGGTCCTCAGGAACAGTCTTGATGACTTCACCGCGGACGAAAATCTGTCCCTTGCCGTTCCCGGAGGCGACGCCGAGGTCCGCTTCGCGCGCTTCGCCTGGCCCGTTGACCACGCAGCCCATGACCGCGACGCGCAGCGGCACTTCCAGGCCTTCCAGCCCTGCGGTCACCTGGTCGGCCAGCGTGTAAACGTCCACCTGCGCCCTCCCGCAGGAGGGGCAGGAGACGATTTCGAGCTTCCGGGGCCGCAGGTTCAGCGACTGCAGGATCTGGTTGCCGACCTTGACTTCCTCCACCGGCGGCGCGGAGAGGGAAACCCGGATAGTGTCGCCGATGCCCTGCGAGAGCAGGGCGCCGAAGGCCGTGGCGGACTTGATCGTGCCCTGGAAGGCCGGGCCGGCCTCGGTCACACCGAGGTGCAGCGGCCAGTCGCCACGCTCGGCCAGCAGCTGGTAGGCACGGACCATGACCACCGGGTCGTTGTGCTTGACGGAGATCTTGAAGTCGTGGAAGTCGTGCTCTTCGAACAGCGAGGCCTCCCAGACGGCGGATTCCACCAGCGCCTCAGGGGTGGCCTTGCCGTACTTCTGCAGCAGCCGCGGGTCCAGCGAGCCGGCGTTGACGCCGATCCGGATGGAGGTGCCGTGGTCCTTGGCCGCCTGCGCAATCTCCTTGACCTGGTCGTCGAACTTGCGGATGTTGCCCGGGTTCACCCGGACGGCGGCACAGCCGGCCTCGATGGCGGCGAAGACGTACTTGGGCTGGAAATGGATGTCCGCGATCACCGGGATCTGCGACTTCTTCGCGATGATCGGCAGTGCCTCGGCGTCGTCGGCGCTGGGGCAGGCGACGCGCACGATGTCGCAGCCCGACGCCGTCAGCTCCGCGATCTGCTGCAGCGTCGCGTTGATGTCCGTGGTTGGGGTGGTCGTCATGGACTGGACGCTGATCGGCGAGTCCGAGCCGACGCCGACCGATCCGACCTTGATCTGGCGCGTCTTGCGCCGCGGTGCGAGGACTGGCGGCGGTGCGGCTGGCATTCCCAAGTTGACCGAGGTCACTGTGTGCTCCTCAAAAGAGACATTCGAAAACTGCAGGTCCGGATCCGGGCTGGATCAGACCAGATGGGCGAACGCGCCGATGACGGGCTGCCATTCGGTGACCTTCAGGCCGGAGATGCCCCCGGCGTCCGCGAACGGGTCCTGGGCGAGGGTCGCGTTCAGGGCTGCTTCATCCTGCTCGGCGAAGATCAGCAGCGCCCCGGCTCCGTCCTTGAACGGGCCGGTGGCCAGCACCTTCCCCCCCTCGACCAACGAGGCCAGCCAGGCGCGGTGCGCGGGGCGGTGCTCGTTCCGCAGCGCGTCGGACTCGGCGTCGTACACATACTCAACGGCGAAGATAGTCATGGCTTCACAATATCCCGGCGCGGGCATGTGCAGGAAAGCGGGCCCTCCGGCTTCGTCAGCGCAGCAGGAACAGCCGGGCCAGCACCGCGCACGCGGCAGCCCACAGCAGGGAGGCGAGGGTGCCGATGATGAACCGCTCGGAGGCCGCAGGGGACTCCCGCAGTTCCGCGTACCTGCCCAGGCCCTTGACCGCGACAATGTAGGCGATCGCGACCGGCTCGTCGGTGAGAATTGCCACCGCGACGGCGAGGCGCTCCAGCAGCCCGATCACCAGGCCGCCGCGCAGCACGCGCCGGGCGGTCTCGGGGTCGGCTGCAGGCGGCTCCTCGGATTCCTCGCCGCTCGCCTCGCTCTCGCGGGCGTCCACCGTGCGCGCCAGGGAGAGGATCCCCGTTGTCACCGGCCAGCCGAGGCCGGCTGCCGCAACCAACGTCAGCAACACCCAGAGCACCGCCATCAGTTCTCCCCTCCCCGCCCGGCCTGGCGGTCCGCGCGCTCGAGCAGCACCGCCGCCGCCGGCCGCGCGGCCCATTCCTCCTGCCAGCCGGAGCGCAGCACCGCTTTGGAGACTGCCTGCGGCGTGATGCCCAGCTCGGCCGCCACCACGGCCTGGCGGCCCCGCACGCCGGGGCTGAGGCGGTCCAGCACGCGCCACTCGGCAGGAGTCCGGTGCGAGACGAGGGCTCCCAGCAGGCCCAGGACTGCCTCGGCGTCGGCGGCCGCCGGCGAGCCCTCGGCCGCCAGCGGCACGCGCTCGCCGCTCTTCTTCGCGCGTTCCACGGCCCGGCGGGCGGCCACGAAGGCCGGCCCCGAGGCTTCCCGCGGGCTGGCGGGCAGCGGCAAATCCACGTCCCCCACCCCGATGCCGACGTACCAGTTCCGGTCCCGCAGGGCGCGCAGGCATGCGTCGACGACGGCGTTGGCGTCCTTGAAAACAGCCTGGACTTCGTCGCCCACGGAGCGCTCAAAGCCGAGCTCCGCCGGAACGGAGCCTACGAGATCGAGCAGGGCGGGGACGAGGTCGCCGCGCTGCCGGCTCCCCCGCTGGTCCATCGTCACCACGAACATGGGTCAACCGTATCCGACTGACTCGAGGAAATCAACCTATTTCGGGTTCATTTCCGATATCAACCGCGCGGGATCAGCCGAGGGGCGGGATCAGCCGAAGATGTTCACCGGCTTGACGATGTCCGCGTAGATCAGCAGGGCGCTCATGCCCAGCAGCAGCGCGCCCACCACATACGTCAGGGGCAGCAGCTTGGCGATGTCCACCGGTCCCGGGTCGCGGCGGCCGAACAGCTTCGCGATCCGCCGCCGGGCCCCCTCATAGAGGGCTCCGGCGATGTGGCCGCCGTCCAAAGGCAGCAGCGGGACGAGGTTGAAGACGAACAGGGCCAGGTTCACCCCGCCGAGCAGGCTCACGAGCGTGGCAGCCTTTGCCACCGCAGGCACCTGGTCGAGGCTGGCCACCTCGCCGGCCACGCGGCCGACGCCGACCACACTGATAGGACCGTTCGGGTCCCGGGGTTCGTTGCTGAAAGCGGCCTTGCCGACCGCGACCACCCGCGCGGGCAGGTTGACCACAACCCCTGCCACCCGTGCGATGTTGTCACCCACGGCAGGCAGCACGGCACTGGCCGGCTGGGGCACGGTCTTCGAGGCGGCCCCCATGCCGACAAACCCGACGTCCTGGTACTGCTGCTTGCCGTTCGCGTCCAGCACCGGCTGCCCGTCCGCTCCCACCACCGGCCGCGAGGTCAGGACCGGGGTGATCGTGGTGTTCACCAGCTGGCCGCCGCGCTTGACGGTGAGCTTCTCCTGCTTGCCCGCGGAGGACCGCACCATCGCCGTGAACTGGTTCCAGCTGGTGACCGGCGTGCCGCCGAGGCTGACCACCTCGTCGCCGGGTTGGATACCGGCCGCAGCCGCGGGGGTGGGCTTGCAGGCGGCGGTGTCGGTGCCAGCGGTCCGGCCCTGCTGGACCTGGCACTTGGAGACGTCGGCGATGGTCGTCGTCGCCTGCGGTGTCCCGAACCCCATCAGCAGCACAGCGAACAGCACGACCCCGATGAGCAGGTTCATCGTCGGGCCGCCCAGCATGATGATGACTTTCTTCCAGACCGGAAGCTGGTAGAAGAGCCTGCCCCTGTCCTGGTCCGTGATCTCTTCGGCCGAGGCGGACCGGGCCTCCTCGGCCAGCGTCTGGAACATGCCGGTGCTGGAGGCCCGGACGGGGCCGCCCTCTTTGGCCGGCGGGTACATCCCGACCATGGAGACGTAGCCACCGAGCGGAATCGCCTTGAAGCCGTATTCCGTCTCGCCCTTGGTGCGCGACCACAAGGTGGGTCCGAAGCCGATCATGTACTTGGTGACCCGGACGTTGAAGAGCTTCGCGGGCAGCAGGTGGCCGACCTCGTGCAGCGCGATGCTGGCGGCAATGCCAACCGCCATGATCACGACGCCGAGGATGAAGAGGAGGACTGTCACGCTGGTTGCGGTTCCTTAATGCTCGAAAATGCCTGTGCGGTTCGTGGACTCGTCGTTCTGGGTCCCGGCTGCTGCCAGGAGGGCTTCATCAACGCAAACGTTCCCGGGTGCGCGATCGTGCCCACCGTTCAGCTTCCAGCACCGACTCAAGTGTCAGCTCCGAAGAGCCTGAGTGTTCGCTGAGCACGGACTCCACCGTGTCGACGATGTCGAGGAACCCGATGGACCCCCCGTGGAACGCCGCCACCGCCTCCTCGTTGGCCGCGTTGTAGACCGCGGGGAAAGTGGTTCCCTGCGTCGCGGCCGCCTTGGCCAGGCTGACGGAGGGGAAGGCCTCGGCGTCGAGCGGCTCGAAGGTCCAGCTGGTGGCGCGCGTCCAGTCGCAGGCAGCGGCGGCGCCGGCCACCCGGTCCGGCCACCCCATTCCAAGCGCGATCGGCAGCTTCATGTCCGGCGGGGAGCACTGAGCAATGGTCGACCCGTCCACGAACTGCACCATTGAATGCACGACCGACTGGGGGTGCACGACGACGTCGATCCGGTCCAGCGGGATGTCGAAGAGCAGGTGGGCCTCAATGAGTTCCAGGCCCTTGTTCACCATGGTGGCGGAGTTCGTCGTCACGACAGGGCCCATGTCCCAAGTGGGGTGGGCCAGGGCCTCGGCGGGCGTGACGCCGGTCAGCTCGCTGCGCTTCCGGCCCCGGAAGGGGCCGCCCGAGGCCGTGAGCACGAGCCGGTCCACCTCACCGGCGGCCCCGGAGCGCAGGCACTGGGCGAGTGCTGAATGCTCCGAGTCGACCGGAACCAACTGGCCGGGCCGGGCGGCGCGCTTGACCAGCGTGCCGCCCACAATCAACGATTCCTTGTTGGCGAGCGCCAGCACGTGCCCGGCCTCCAACGCCGCGAGCGTGGGAGCGAGCCCGATCGAGCCGGTGATGCCGTTGAGCACGACGTCGGCGTCCGGCCAGGCCGCGATGCGGGAGGACGCGTCAGGCCCGGTGAACACCTCGGGCCGGTAGGCGGTGAGCCCGGCCTGGACTGCGGCTTCGTCAATCAGCTGCCGAAGTTCCGCCGCGTCCCCCGCCGCCACCCCGACGGCCTGCGCCCGGGTGTGCACGGCCTGACGGGCCAGCAGCGGCAGGTTTCCGCCGCCGGCGCCGAGCGCGGTCACGGTGAAGCGCTCCGGCGCACCGTCCACTACGTCTATGGCCTGGGTGCCAATGGACCCGGTCGATCCCAGCAGGACGATTCTGCGTTGTGCATCGGAAGGCATGGTTCCAGTATCCCGCAGAACCGCCCGCGGCCCGGGCCGCCAGCAGAGTGGGCGCCGGTCCGGGTTCGCGGGCGCCGGGCCTCCCGCGCCGGTCAGGCCTTGAGGGCAGCGACCGCTTCGGCCACGGGGACGCCGTCGCCGACCACTTCCAGCACGAGCCGCGCGCCGGCGTCCTGTTCGAGCAGTTCGGCCACGACGTCGGCGACGTCCGCCCGTGTCACTGATGCGCGCGGCACGCTGAGGTCCAGCCGTACCGTTCCGGTGGGGGCGTCGTTGCTGAGCGCCCCCGGCCGCAGCACCGTCCAGTCCAGGCCGCTGCGGGCCGTCAGGTCCTCCTCGGCGGCCAGCTTGGCCTGCAGGTAGGCGTAGAACACGTCATCGACGCCGTCCGGACGCGCCCCGCCGCGCACGCTGTCGGTGCCCATCGAAGAGATCTGCACAAACCGGCGCACGCCGGCGGCTTCCGCGGCGTCAGCAAGGATCACCGAAGCACCGCGGTCCACCGTGTCCTTGCGGCCCGCGCCGCTTCCCGGGCCCGCGCCGGCCGCGAAGACAGCGGCGTCCGCGCCCTGCAGGGCGGCGGCCACCTCGTCACGGGTCGCGTTCTCGAGGTCCACGAGCGCAGCGGCAGAGCCGTCCTGCTCGACGTCGGCGGCGTGCTGCGGGTTGCGGATCAGCGCCGTCACGCTGTGCCCGTCGCGCACGAGCCTGCGCGCGAGCAGACGGGCGATCTGACCATGTCCTCCGGCAATCACAATTCTCATACCTGGGCCAGCACGCACCCGGCGGGGATTATTCCCCGCCGGGTGCGTCGGCCTGGAAACGGGCGCGCCGGAGCGTCTGTTCGGCGTGCCGCAGCACAGGCCCGTCGACCATCCTGCCCTTGAACTGGAAGACTCCGGTGCCCGCCGCTGCGGCGGCGTCGAGGAGTTCGCGCGCGGCGGCGACCTCCTCGTCCGCGGGAGCGTACGCGGCCCGGACGGCAGCTGCCTGGCTGGGGTGGATGCAGGCCTTCGCGGCGAAGCCCGACGCCGCGGCGTCCCGCGCCTCGGCTTCCAATCCGGCCAGGTCAGGGATGTTGACGTAGACCGAGTCGATGGCGGGCTTGCCGTACGCCCCGGCGGCGAGCAGCACCGTGGAACGCGCCTGCAGCGCCACCGCGCGATACAGACCGTCCTCGCCGCGGCTGGAGGTCCCGCCCAGGGAGGCGACCAGGTCTTCGGCGCCCCACATCAGGCCGGCCACGTTCGGCTCGGCGGCAATCCGCCCGGCATTCAGGACACCTTCGGCGGTCTCGACCAGGGCGAGCACGTGGAAACCGGCAAGCGCCCGGACGTCGTCGGGGCCTGCGGTCTTGGCCAGCATCACCGTCCGGTACGGAGTGTGCTTGAGCATGTGCAGGTCCTTCTCGAACTCCTCGGTGCCGGCCGGGTTGACGCGCACGATGGTGCGCGCGGGGTCCAGTTCGGGGCCGTCGACGATCTGGGCGAGGACCGCCCCCCGCGCGCGCTGCTTCGCGTCGGGGGCGACGGCGTCCTCCAGGTCGAGGATCACCGCATCCGCGCGGTCGGCGGCCTTGGCATACCTTTCGGGCCGGTCCGCCGGGCAGAACAGCAGGGCCGGTCCCATCAGGAAGGGCATGATCAGGTCTCCTTGGAAACGTCGGGGGCAGCGGGCATTGCGTCGCGGCACCACATCAGGGCGCTGCGCGTCGCCGTGGCCACGACCACGCCGTCCTGGTTGCGTCCGGTGTGCTTCATGGTCACGACTCCCTGGCCGGGGCGCGAGGCGGAGAGCCGCTTCTGCACCACCACCGTCTCGGTGTACAGGGTGTCTCCATGGTAGAGCGGATGCGGGAAGGTGACGTCGGTCAGCCCCAGCTGGGCCACGATGGTCCCCTGCGTCAGCTGCGCCACGGACTGGCCCACCACAGTGGCGAGCGTGAACATCGAGTTCATCAGCCGCTGGCCGAACGGCTGGCTGGCGCTCCACGCCGCATCGAGGTGCAGCGCCTGGGTGTTCATGGTGGCGGTGGTGAACAGCACATTGTCAGTCTCCGTCACCGTGCGACCGGGCCGGTGGGCGTAGACCACGTCGAGGTCGAACTCCTCAAAGAACAGTCCGCGCTGCTCGACGACCCGCGGCGCGGGCCCGGGGGACGCGCTCACGGTTCCTGCTCGTGGATCTCGACCTCGAGCTCGGCCCCGGTGGCCGCGGCCACCTGCTGTTCGGTGACGCCGGGAGCGAGCTCGCGCAGCACTAGGCCGTCCGCGGTCACGTCGATGACGGCCAGATCCGTGATGATGCGGTTCACGCAGCCCTTGCCGGTCAGCGGCAGGGTGCATTGAGGCAGGATCTTCGGCGCCCCGCTGCGGTCCACGTGCTCCATCATCACGATCACCCGCTTGGCGCCGAAGACCAGGTCCATGGCGCCGCCCATGCCCTTGACCATCTTGCCGGGAATCATCCAGTTCGCCAGGTCCCCGTTTTCGGCCACCTCCATGGCGCCCAGCACGGCGACGTCGACGTGCCCGCCGCGGATCATCCCGAAGGACTCGGCGGAGTCGAAGAACGAGGCACCCTTGTTGACGGTGACGGTCTCCTTGCCCGCGTTGATCAGGTCCGGATCCACTGCACCCTCGGCCGGGTAGGGCCCGACGCCGAGGATGCCGTTCTCGGAGTGCAGCACGACTTCGACGCCGTCGGGAATGTAATTGGGGATCAGGGTGGGCATCCCGATTCCCAGGTTCACGTACTGTCCGTTCTTCAGCTCGCGGGCCACGCGGGCCGCGAGCTCGTTGCGGGTCCAGGCCATGGCTAGTCCACCTTCTTCGTGCCGTCGGCGAGCGCCACCGTGCGTTTCTCGATCCGCTTCTCACCGTGGGGCACGTGCACCACCCGCTGGACATAGATGCCAGGGGTGTGGATCTGCTCCGGGTCCAGCTCCCCCGGCTCCACCAGCTCCTCCACCTCGGCAATGGTGATCCGGCCAGCCATCGCGCACAACGGATTGAAGTTCATGGCGGCGGCGTGATAGACGAGATTGCCGTGCCGGTCCCCCCTGAGCGCATGGACGAGGGCGAAGTCCGGGGCAACCGATTCCTCCAGCACATAGTCCTCGCCGTTGAACGTGCGCACCTCCTTGGGTTCGGAGGCGACGGCGACGGTACCGTCCGGGTGGTAGCGCCGGGGCAGGCCGCCTTCGCTGATCTGGGTGCCCACTCCGGCCTTGGTATAGAACGCGGGGATGCCGGCACCGCCGGCGCGCAGCTTTTCGGCGAGCGTGCCCTGCGGAGTCAGCTCCACCTCCAGTTCGCCGCTGAGGAACTGGCGCGCGAATTCCTTGTTCTCCCCGACATAGGAACTGATCGTGCGGCGGATCCGGCCGTCGGCCAGCAGCACACCCAGGCCCCACCCGTCCACGCCGCAGTTGTTGCTGATGGTCTCAAGGTTTCCGGTGCCCTGCTCATGGAGCGCCTCCAGCAGGGCCACGGGGATCCCGCAGAGTCCGAACCCGCCGACGGCGAGCGAGGCTCCGTCGGGAATGTCCGCCACGGCGGCCCCGGCACTGGCAACAACTTTGTCGATCACAGTTCCTCCTCGCTACAGCCCCAGGTCCCGGGCGATCAGCATGAGCTGGACTTCCGTCGTCCCCTCGCCCACCTCGAGGATCTTGGAATCACGATAATGCCGGGCCACGAGGAATTCATTGATGAACCCGTAGCCCCCGAAAATCTGGGTGGCATCCCGGGCGTTGTCCATCGCAGCCTCGCCACCCACCAACTTAGCGATCGACGCCTCGGTCTTGAAGGGCTTTCCGGCCAGCATCCGGGACGCGGCGTCGTAGTAGGCCAGGCGCGCGGTGTGGGCGCGGGCCTGCATCCTGGCGATCTTGAAGGAAATGGCCTGGTTTGCGCCGATGTTGCTGCCGAAGGCCTGGCGCTCCTTGGCGTAGCGCAGTGCGGCGTCCACGCAGCCCTGCGCGGCACCGGTCGCCAGGGCCCCGACGGCGATCCGGCCCTCGTCAAGGATCTGGACGAAGTTAGCGTAGCCGCGGCCGCGCTGCCCGAGCAGGTTCGCTTCGGGCACGCGCACGTCCTTCAAGGTCAGCGGGTGCGTGTCGGAGGCATTCCAGCCGACTTTGTTGTACGCCTTTTCCGCCGTGAACCCGGGCGTATCCGTAGGGACGAGGATGGTGGAGATCTCCTTCTTCACCGAGCCGTCCGGCCGTTCCTGCTGGCCTGTCACCGCGGTGACAGTGACAAGCCGGGTGATGTCGGTGCCTGAGTTGGTGATGAACTCCTTGTTGCCGTTGATCACCCAGTCACCGCCGTCGAGCACGGCCGTGGTCCGGGTGCCCGAGGCGTCGGACCCCGCCTCGGGTTCGGTCAGGCCGAAACCGGCGAGCGCCTTGCCGCTGGCCAGCGGGGGCAGCCACTGCTGCTTCTGCTCGGGGGAACCGAACCGGTAGATCGGCATCGCCCCGAGCGAGACGGCGGCCTCCAGGGTGATGGCGACCGACTGGTCCACCCGTCCCAGCTGCTCGATGGCCAGGCACAGCGCGAAATAGTCCCCGCCCATGCCGCCGTACTCCTCCGGAAACGGCAGTCCGAAGAGGCCCATCTCCGCCATTCCGGAGACGACCTCGTAGGGGAAGCTGTGTTCGGCGTCGTGCTTGGCGGAGACGGGCGCGACGACCTCGTCCGCGAACTCACGGACCGCGTCGCTGAGGTCCTGGTAGTCCTCGCTCAGTTCGAACATTGTCAGGCTCCTTCTTCCGGCTGCGGTGCAGCCTCGGTGGGCGCCGGGGTGGCGGCGTGGATGACGGCGAGCAGCTGGTCCGCTTTGACCAGGTCGCCGGTGGATACGTTGAGTTGGACGGTGCCGTCCGCGGCAGCCGTGAGCTGGTGTTCCATCTTCATGGCCTCGACCGAGAGCAGCAGTTGCCCGGCCTCCACCGCTTCCCCCGAGGCGACGGCGACGGAGACGACCGTGCCCGGCATCGGCGAGCGCACTTCCGGGTCGGCGGTTCCCTCGGGCCGGTCGATGGCGGCGAGCATCGCAGCGGTGCGCTCCTGGCGGCCAAGCACTGTCAGCTGGCAGGACCAGCCCCCGCGCCCGAGCCACAGCTGGCTGCCGTGCACCGCATGGTGCCAACGGGTAATCCGTCCGTCGTACTCGAGGCTGAACGCAGCGGCGCCGGAGGGGCCGCTCAGCTCGGCGGGGACCCGCGCTCCGCCGCCGACGCTGACTGTCCCGTCGTCGTACACGAGGACGTCAATGCCGCCGGCCGGGGCGTGCGCGGCACCGAAGCTGTAGCGGACGGGATGTGGCTGCCCGAGCCGCCAGCCGTTGCGCCGGTGCCAGGGGCCGCGGTCCGCGTCGGCCAGGAGCCGGCGGTGCAGCAGCAGGGCGGCAGCGGCCAGTTCCTGCTCCCCCGGGACATGGAAGCGGATGCCGTGCAGCTTCCGCTCGATCAGGGTGGTGTCCAGCCTTCCGGCCCGCACCTCGTCGTCCGCGAGGAGCTGGCGCAGGTAGTCAATGTTGGTTTGCAGGCCCAGCACTGCCGTGCCCGCGAGCGCGGCGTCGAGCCGGGCGAGGGCCTGCCCGCGGTCCTCGCCCCAGGCGATGATCTTGGCGAGCATCGGGTCGTAGGCCGAGCCGACCACCAGGCCCGGAACCAGCGAGCTGTCGACCCGGACGCCGTTCCCCGACGGTTCCTCCAGGTGCAGGATCTCGCCCGCGGTGGGGAGGAAGCCGCGCTCGGGGCTCTCCGCGTAGACGCGGGCCTCAACGGCGTGGCCGCGCAGGACGACGTCCTGCTGCCGCAGCGTCAGCGGTTCCCCGGCGGCAACCCGGACCTGCGCCTCGACCAGGTCCTGGCCGGTGACCAGTTCGGTGACCGGGTGCTCGACCTGAAGCCGGGTGTTCATCTCCATGAAGAAGAACTCTTCGGGCGAATCCCCCGGCACAAGGAACTCCACGGTGCCGGCGCCCGTGTAGTCCACGCTGCGCGCAGCGTTGCAGGCGGCCTCCCCCATCAGCGCCCGGGTGCGCTCGTCCAGCAGGGCTGACGGTGCCTCCTCGACGACCTTCTGGTGCCGGCGCTGCAGCGAGCACTCCCGTTCGCCGAGGTGGATCACGTTGCCGTGCGTGTCGGCCAGGACCTGCACCTCGATGTGCCGCGGGGCGTGCACCAGCCGTTCGAGGAAGAGGGTGTCGTCGCCGAAGGACGCCAGCGCCACGCGCCGCGCGGTGACCAGCGCGCCGGCGAGGTCCTCCGGCCGCTCGACAACGTGCATGCCTTTGCCGCCGCCGCCCGCGGAGGGCTTGATCAGCAGCGGGTAGCCGATGCCCGGTGCCGCCTCGGCCAGGTCCGCGTCGGTCAAACCCGCCTTTGCGATCCCGGGCACGACCGGGACGCCGTAGCCTGCGACGTGGTTCTTGGCCCGGATCTTGTCCCCCATCACGGTCAGGGCGTGCACGCCGGGGCCGATGAACGCCACGCCGGCGTCGCCCAGCGCCCGGGCGAAGTCCGCGTTCTCGCTCAGGAACCCGTAGCCGGGATGCACGGCCTGCGCCCCGCTGGCCTTCGCGGCGGAGACGACGGCGTCGATGTTGAGGTAGCTCTCCTGGGCCGGTGCCGGGCCGATGCAGAAGGCTTCATCAGCCAGGCGCACGTGCCGTGCGTCCCGGTCCGCCTCGCTGTACACGGCGACGGCGCGGATGCCCAGGCGGCGAAGGGTGCCAATCACCCGGCAGGCGATTTCGCCGCGGTTGGCCACCAGCACGGTGTCGAAAAGGGCAGCGGTCATCTGCGGCTCACATCCTGAACAGGCCGAAGGAGGTTTCCGGCAGCGGGGCATGGGCGCAGACGTCCAGGGCCAGTCCCAGCACGGTCCGGGTGTCGCCCGGGTCGATGACGCCGTCATCCCAGAGCCGGGCGGTCGAGTAGTACGGGCTGCCCTGGTCCTCGTACTGGCGGCGGATCGGTTCCTTGAATGCCGCCTCCTGCTCGTCGGTCCACTGCTCCCCCTTGGCCTCGATGCCTTCCCGGCGGATGGTGGCGAGCACGGAGGCGGCCTGCGCGCCGCCCATGACAGAGATGCGGCTGGCGGGCCAGGTGAACAGGAACCGCGGCGAATAGGCGCGCCCGCACATGGAGTAGTTGCCGGCGCCGAAGGACCCGCCGATGACGACGGTGAGCTTGGGGACGCGGCAGGTGGCCACCGCCGTGACCATCTTCGCGCCGTTCTTGGCGATGCCCCCGGCTTCGTAGTCGCGGCCGACCATGAAGCCGGAGATGTTCTGCAGGAAGATCAGCGGGACGCCACGCTGGTCGCACAGTTCAATGAAGTGCGCCCCCTTGAGCGCCGACTCGCTGAACAGCACGCCGTTGTTGGCGACGATACCGACCGGGTGCCCGTGCAGCCGGGCGAAGCCGGTGACGAGGGTGGTGCCGTATTCCTTCTTGAATTCGTGGAACTCGCTCGCATCCACCAGCCGGGCGATGACCTCGCGCACGTCGTAGGGTGCCTGCACATCGACCGGGACGACGCCGTACAGCTGGCTCTCGTCGGCCGCCGGGGGCCGGCTGTCCGCGATGTCCCAGGCCGGCGCGGCCGGCGGCGGCAGGGTGGCGACGATGTCGCGGATGATCTGCAGCGCGTGCCGGTCGTTCTCGGCCAGGTGGTCCGTGACCCCGGAAACCCGGGCATGCACGTCGCCGCCGCCGAGCTCCTCGGCGGTGACGACCTCGCCGATCGCTGCCTTCACCAGCGGCGGTCCGCCGAGGAAGATGGTGCCTTGGTTGCGCACGATGACGGTTTCGTCGCTCATCGCCGGGACGTACGCGCCGCCGGCCGTGCAGGAGCCGAGCACCGCGGCCAGTTGCGGGACCTTGGCGGCGGACAGCCGGGCCTGGTTGTAGAAGATCCGGCCGAAGTGGTCCTTGTCCGGGAAGACCTCGTCCTGCTTGGGCAGGAACGCCCCGCCGGAATCCACCAGGTAGATGCACGGCAGCCTGTTCTCGAGGGCGATTTCCTGCGCCCGCAGGTGCTTCTTGACGGTCATCGGGTAATAGGTGCCGCCCTTGACGGTCGCATCGTTGGAGATCACCAGCACGTGGCGTCCGTGAACGAGCCCGATGCCCGCGATCACCCCGGCGCCGGGGCACTCGTCGTCGTACAGACCGTTGGCCGCCAGCGGGGCGATTTCGAGGAAGGGGCTGCCGTCGTCGAGCAGTTCATCGATGCGTTCGCGCGGCAACAGCTTGCCCCGGGCCACGTGCCGCTCCCTGGACCGCTCCGGGCCGCCCAGCGCCGCGGCTGCGAGGCGCTGCTGCAGGTCGGCGGCCAGGGCGCGCTGCGCCGACTCGTTCTCGACGAAGGCGGCGGCGGTGGAGTCCGTGCCGCTGAGGATTGTCTGCATTGACGTCTTCCTGGAACTGCGCGATCGGGGTCATTGGGTTAGTGACCACTAACCGAAATTTAGGTTAGTCTTTATTAACTGTGATGTCCAACACACCGGAGGCCCGCATGAGTGACCGTGCCACCGCGCCGACGCTCCGCAGCCGCGCGAAAGCCAACCGGCGCCAGGCCATCCTCTCCGCGGCCGCCCACCAGTTCGCGCAGCGCGGGTTCAACAAGGTGTCCCTGGAGGACCTGGGCGCCGCGGCCGGTGTCAGCGGGCCTGCTGTCTACCGGCATTTCTCCGGCAAACAGGCTGTCCTCGCCGCGCTCCTGGTGGATGTGAGCGAGGAACTGCTCGAGGGCGGCCGCGCCGTCGTCGCCGAAGCCGGCGGCGTCTCGGAGGCCCTGCGCGGACTGATCCGGTTCCATGTCGACTTCGCCCTCTCCAATCCCGACGTGATCCGGGTGCAGGACCGCGACCTGGCCAACCTGGCGGACGAGGACCGGGCACGCGTCCGCCGGCTCCAGCGCGACTACGTCGAACTCTGGGTGGACGTCCTCGGCGGCATGCACCGCGGCACGGACACCCCCTCGCTGCGCATCCGGGCGCACGCGGCATTCGGGCTGATCAATTCGACCCCGCACAGCGCGCGCGCCCACGGCCGGCGCGTGGACACCCGCACGGCGCGTCCCATCCTCGAAGGCATGGCCTGGGCCGCGCTCACGGCCCCGGTGGAACCCGGCCGGCCATGACCGGAGTGCGGCTGCGCGGCGTCGAGCCGGGCGATGTGGAGGCCTTCTTCCACATCCAGCTCGACGCCGAGGCGGCCGCCCTGGCCGCTTTCGGACCGGCCGATCCGGGGAACCGCCAGGCTTTCGACCTGCGCTGGCGCAGGATCCTGGCCGACCCGGCTGTCACCGCGCGCACCATCACCGACGAGGCCGGCGTCGTCGTCGGGCACATCCAGAGCTTCCTGGACGAGGGCACGCCCGAGCTCACCTACTGGGTGGACCGGGCGCGGTGGGGCGAGGGCATCGGCACCGCCGCCGTCGCCGCCTTCCTCAAGCTCGACCGGCGTCGGCCGCTGTGCGCCCGCGTGGCCGCGGACAACAGCCGGTCCGTCGCCGTGCTCGAGCGCCATGGCTTCCGGCACATTCAGACCTCGGCCGGTTTCGCCCCTGGCCGCGGCAAGCAGGTCCTCGAGCACACCTACCGGCTGGACTGAGCCGCCCCTGCTCCTGGCAGCGTCCGCGGACCCGCTGCTGGAAGAGGAGCGGGAGGCCTCAGACCATGGTCAGGACCATGGCAGGGTCGGAGAGGATGGTGCCGATGTCGGCCAGGAAGCGCGACCCCTGCTCGCCGTCGACCAGCCGGTGGTCGAAGGAGAGGCTGAGCGTCATCACCTGCCGCAGCGCGATCCCGCCCTCGTGCTCCCACGGCTGGCGGCGGACGGCACCGGTCGCCAGGATGGCGGCTTCGGCCGGGTTCAGGATGGGCGTGCCCGCATCGATGCCGAACACCCCGATGTTCGTGATCGAGATTGTCCCGCCGGCCAGGTCCGCCGGTGCGGTCCGTCCGGCCCGGGCCGTCTCCGCCAGCGACCCGAGGGCTGCGGCGAGGTCGGCCAGGCTCATCCGGTCCGCGTCCTTGATATTCGGCACGGTCAGCCCCCTGGGCGTGGCCGCGGCGATGCCGAGGTTGACATACCCGAACTGCACGATCTCCTGCGCCTGCTCGTCCCAGCGCGAGTTCACCGACGGGTTGCGCCGCACTGCCAGGCACAGCGCCTTGGCCGCAATCGTCAGCGGCGTGAGCTTCAGCCCGGCGAAGGCCCGGCTGGCGCGCAGCCGCTCCAGCAGCTCCATCGTTGCGGTGACGTCGACCGTCAGGAACTCCGTTGCATGCGGAGCGGTGAAGGCGCTGGCCACCATGGCGGCGGCGGTATGTTTCCGAACGCCCTTGATCGGGAGGCGGGTCTCGCGCGGCACGGCCGACGGCGGAGCCTCCTCCTGCGGGGCCTTCGCCTGTGATGCCTTCTCTTGTGAGGGCCCGGCGGCGGCGCGCACGTCCTCGCGGGTGATGAGGCCGTACTCGCCGGTGCCTCTCACCGAGGCGAGGTCGACGCCGAGGTCCCTGGCCAGCTTGCGCACCGGCGGCGCGGCGAGCGGGCGCTCCCGGGTTTCCGCCTGCGCCGGGAGGGGCGCCGGGATGCCCGGTGAGACGGCTGCTGGAGCCGGCAGCGGAGCCGCAGGCGACGGCGACGCGGGTGTGGCCGCGGGCACCGGCGCTGCCCCGGGCAGGACCCGCGCCCGGCGCTGAGGCCGCTGACCCGTCTCGGCGGCCGGGCCGTACCCCACCAGCACGGCCTGCCGGGCTGCCGGCACGGCTCCGGCAGCAGCGCCCGCCGGCGCGGCTGCCCCGGCCGCTCCCGCAGCCGCGGCGTCGTCGGGCACCTCGAAGGAGACGATCGGAGCGCCGACCGGCACCGTCGCGCCCGGCTGCTCGTACAGCCGGGTGACGGTGCCCGCGAACGGAGACGGCAGCTCGACGACCGCTTTGGCGGTTTCCACTTCGGCGATGACCTGGTTCAGCGCTACCGTCTCCCCCACCGCGACGCGCCAGCTCACCAGTTCCGATTCAGTCAGCCCCTCACCGAGGTCCGGGAGGCAGAAGTCCTTGATCATGGTGTTCACGTCCCCTTACAGCCCCTGCCCGCTGAGCGAGTTCGGTCGCCCCATGACCCTGTCCACGGCGTCGAGGATGCGGTCGAGGTCCGGGAGGTAGTGCTCCTCGAGCTTGGCGGGCGGGTACGGGACATCGAACCCTGTCACCCGCTCCGGGGCTGCCTCCAGGTGGTAGAAGCAGCGCTCCGTGATGCTGGCCGCGATTTCGGCCCCGATCCCGAAGGACTGCTGCGCCTCGTGCGTGACCACGAGCCGGCCCGTCCGCCGGACCGACGCCTCGACCGTGTCGAAGTCGATCGGCGAGAGCGACCGCAGATCGATCACCTCCAGCGAGATGCCCTCGTCCGCGGCAGCGGTTGCCGCATCCAGCGCCGTCTGCACAAGAGGACCGTAGGCGACGAGTGTGGCGTCCGTTCCGGCGGCCGCGATCCGGGCGCTTCCCATCGGGAAGGAGTCCAGCGCCAGGGATTCGTCGACGTCGGCCTTGGTCCAGTACCGCCGCTTGGGTTCGAAGAAGAGCACCGGGTCGTCGCAGGCGATGGCTTGACGGATCATCAGGTGCGCGTCCTGCGGGTTCGAGCAGCTGATCACGCGCAGGCCCGCCGTGTGCGCGAAGTACGCCTCAGGGGACTCGGAGTGGTGCTCGACGGCACCGATGCCGCCCCCGAACGGTACGCGGATGGTGATGGGCATCTTCACCGCGCCCCGCGTCCGGTAGTGCAGCTTCGCGACCTGCGAGACGATCTGGTCGAAGCCCGGGTAGATGAACCCGTCGAACTGGATCTCGCACACCGGCCGGTAGCCGCGATAGGCCAGCCCAACGGCGGTACCAATGATGCCTGCCTCGGCCAGCGGAGTGTCGATGACCCGGTGCGCGCCGAAGTCCTTCTGCAGCCCGTCCGTCACGCGGAAGACCCCGCCCAGTTTGCCGATGTCCTCGCCGAGGAGCACCACCTTCGGATCATCGTCCATGGCCCTGCGCAGGCCGCTGTTGATGGCTTTGGACAGCGTCAGCGTGCTCATCGGTTCCCTCCTTCGATCGTGGCAAGGTACTGGGTGTAGCGGGCTCGTTGCCGTTCCAGCGCCGGGTGCGGACTGCTGTAGACATGCTCGAAGACCGTCATCGGCTCCGGGTCCTTCAGGCTGTGGCAGCCGGCGCGGAGCCTCGCCGCGGCGTCGTCCGCCTTGGCTTTCACCCCGTCGCGGAACCCGTCGGAGAAGAAGCCCGCCGCGGCCAGATGCGCCTCCACGCGGGCCAGCGGGTCCCGGCGGACCCAGTCCTCGCGCTGGTTGGAGTCCTCGTAGCGGGTCGGATCGTCCGACGTCGTGTGCGGGCCGACGCGGTAGGTGACGGCCTCGATGAAGGTGGGGCCTCCGCCGCTGCGGGCACGGTCGAGGGCGATCCGGGTGGCGGCCAGGACCGCGAGGACATCGTTGCCGTCGACGCGCAGGCTCGGAATGCCGAACCCGGGAGCCCGCCCCGCGATGGGCCTGCGCGCCTGCAACCCGACCGGTTCGGAGATGGCCCATTGGTTGTTCTGGCAGAAAAAGATGACGGGCGCCTGGAAGCTGGCAGCGAAGACCATCGCCTCGTTCACATCACCCTCGCTCGTGGCACCGTCACCGAAATAGGCGATGGCGGCCGAATCAACGCCGTCCTGCTGGCAGCCGAGCGCGTAACCGGTGGCGTGCAGCGTCTGGGCGCCGATGATGATCTGCGGCGTGGCCATGTTGATCGAGTAGGGGTCCCAGCCGGAGCCGGAGTTGCCGCGCCAGACGCGCAGGATGTCTTCGAAACCGACGCCGCGGCAGTAGGCGACCCCGTTCTCCCGGTAACTGGAGAACACGAAGTCGTCCTCGCGGAGCGCCCGCGCAGACCCGATCTGCGACGCTTCCTGGCCGAGCAGCGGCGGCCACAGCCCGAGCTCGCCCTGGCGCTGCAGCGCGGTGGCTTCGACGTCGATGCGGCGGGCGATTGCCATGTCTTCGTACAGAGCGCCGAGCTGGTCCGTGCTCACATCCTCAACCCAGCGTTCCAGCTCGGGGTCCGGCACCCGCCGGCCGTCCGCGTCCAGCAGTTGGAGGAGCTTGGCTTCCTCAGGATGGGCCTTCTCGCCCGGGGCCGTCATGGGGCCCGTTCCGCCATTAAACACAGTTGCACGCAACCTTCGTTGTGGTCCGCAGGCGCCTGTCACGGCCCCTTGTGGGGGCCGGTTCAGGCTGACCGCCGGCTCCGTTGCCGGCGGTGATTGTGACCCTACTCACAACGGGCACCCGGCACAACCGTACGAACCATAATTGAGCAGAATGCCCTGTTCGCCGTCACCGAGCGGTGCTAATCTTGCGCATTATGCACCCCTTGGATGGCACCGACCGGCGGATCCTGAGGGCGCTCTCACAGGATCCCCGGCAGACGGTGGTGGCGCTCGCGCAGAAGCTGGGCCTGTCCCGCAACACGGTCCAGGCCAGGATGGCCCAGCTGGAGCGCAGGAACGTCTTTCTCTCGTTTGACCGCCGGATCAACCCGGCCGCTCTGGGCTATCCGCTCATGGCTTTCATCTCGGTGCACGTCCAGCAGCGCAAGCTGGGCCAGCTGAGCCATGACCTCGCGGAAATCCCCGAGGTGCTTGAGGCCTTCGGGCTGACCGGGTCGGCTGACCTGCTGCTGCGGGTGGTGGCGCTCGACGCCGAAGATCTGTTCCGGATCAACGGCAAGATCCTGGCCTGCGACGGGGTGGAACGGGCCGACACGGCACTGGCAATGGGGGATTTGATTCCCTTCCGGATGGAGCCGCTGCTGGAGAAGGAACCCCCGGCAGCCTCATGAACAGCCGGGCCCTCCGGGCGGTGGAGTACGCGTGGACGGGCCGCTGAATCGAAATATGCTTGAAGCAGCTGAACCCGATCCGGTGTCATCGATGTGCAAGGAGCCAGGATGTCCACACCCGCCGATCCGCAGGAGCCCGGACGCGGGCCCGCAGACGGCCGTGCACCGGAGCCGTCAGGCATCCCGCCGCGCCCGCTGATGCCGCCGAATCTGGCGGCCCCCTCCTACCCTGCCCAAGGCGGCTATCCCGGCGGACCCCAGTATCCCGGCGGAGCCCAGTACCCCGGCGGACCCCAGTACCCCGGGCAGCCCTATCCCCCGGATGCGTTCGGCAGGGGCGGTCCCCCGAAGGGCCGCAGCCGCCGGGGCCTGTGGATAGGCCTCGGTATTGCCGGAGGCGTCGTGCTGCTGGCCATTGTCGGCCTCGTGGTGCTCTTTTCCTTGATCGGCAACAGTGTCAGCAGGGTGCAGTCGGCCGCCGACGAATTCAACCACCACATCATCAAAGGCGAAACCTCCGAGGCCTACGAGCAATTCGATCCTGCCCTCAAGCGAAACCTGTCGGCCACCCGCTTCGCTAATGGCGTCGCCGGCCTGCGGCTGACCCCGGACTGCGCGCTGAAATACTCCGACGTCTCGAGCAAGACGGTCAACGGTGCCACCCAGGGGTCGGCCGCCGGCACCCTCGACTGTCCCAACGGCAACGTCAATTTCTCCTATGTCTTTTCCGGCTCCGAACCGCCGCTGATGACGTCCATCCAGATCAGGCCCCAAGGCTAGGCTGCGCCGGCGGCTCCCCCGCCGGGCGGAAAGGCAACACCATGCGCGTGGGAATCCCCAGGGAAGTCAAGGACAACGAGTTCCGGGTGGCCATCACTCCCGCGGGTGTGCATGAGCTGATGCTCGACGGGCACGACGTATTCGTCGAGTCCGGCGCCGGGTTGGGCTCCTCCATCACTGACGGCGACTACGCCGAGGCCGGCGCCCGGATCCTTCCGGATGCGGACCATACCTGGGGCGAAGCCGACCTGGTGCTGAAGGTGAAGGAGCCGGTGGCGGAGGAATACCACCGCCTGCGCGGGGACCTGACCCTCTTCGCCTACCTCCACCTGGCTGCCGCGAGGTCCCTGACCCACCAGCTGTGCGAGGCGGGGACCACGGCGGTGGCCTATGAAACGGTGCAGCTGCCCGACGGTTCCCTGCCGCTGCTCGCGCCGATGAGCGAAGTCGCCGGGCGGCTTGCGCCGCAGGTGGGAGCCGAGGCGCTGCTGCGGCCCAACGGCGGGCGCGGGGTCCTGCTTGGCGGCGTCCCCGGGACCCATCCGGCGAACGTCGTCGTCCTCGGCGGCGGCGTCGCGGGATCCAACGCCGTCGCCATCGCCGCCGGCATGCGCGCCGACGTGACGGTCCTGGACACAAACATCGCCAGGCTGCGCCAGCTCGAGGAGGAATACGCCGGACGGGTCAACACCGTCGTCAGCAACGCCTGGGAGGTCACCCGGGCCGTCCTCGACGCCGACCTCGTCATCGGTGCCGTGCTCGTCGCCGGGGCCAAGGCCCCGAAGCTGGTCAGCAACGACCTGGTGTCCCGGATGCGGCCCGGTGCCGTCCTCGTCGACATCGCCATCGATCAAGGCGGCTGCTTCGAGGACTCGCGGCCCACCACCCATTCCGATCCAACCTTCCTGGTCCACGACACCGTGTTCTACTGCGTCGCCAACATGCCCGGGGCGGTGCCGCGGACCTCGACCTACGCGCTGACCAACGCCACCCTCCCCTATGTGCGGGCCATCGCCGGCCAGGGCTTCGACCTGGCGGCCGAACGGCTCCCCCAGCTCCGGCCGGGACTGAATGTCCGGCACGGGCACATCGTCTCCGCGCCGGTGCGCGAGGCGCACCCCGGACTCTAGCCGGCGATTTCCCGTTGAGGTCCCATCCTCCGGCGCAGCAGCCCCGAACCACTGCGTGAGAGCCCCAGAAGGGACTCGCAGGCAAGGATCCTCCGGCGCCGAGCCGGGATCCACAACGGAAGGTTCGAATCATGCGCACATCACCCAACCGGTTGATCGCCACCATTTTTGGCGCGGTGTACCTCTTGGTGGGCGTCCTGGGCTTCTTTGTCACCGCCGGGGTCGGTTTCTTCGCTACCTCCGGCGCCGACCTGATCATCTTCGAGGTCAACCCGCTGCACAACGTCATCCACCTGGCCATCGGAGCTGCCCTGCTCATCGCCGGGCTGAACTCCGTTCCCGCCGCCAAGTCGGTGAACACCACCGTCGGCGCTGTGTACCTGCTCGTCGGCATCCTGGGCCTGTTCCTGCTCAACAGCGCGCTGAACATCATCGCCCTGAACGGCCCGGACAACGTCCTGCACCTGGCCAGCGCCGTGCTGCTGCTCGGCGTCGGCCTCTCCCAGGACAAGGCGGCCGTCCGCACCTCCGCCGGCACCCGCGCCGTCTGAGCATGGCCGCCGCCACCCTTCCCGAGTCCGTCCGGCTGCTGGCCTTCTTCGCCGGCTACGGAGCGGCCACGGTTGAGTTCGGCATCAGCTCCACCGTGCTGGCCGGGGGTCCCGCCCCGGCCAGCACCGCTGGAGCCGCGCTCATCGGCCTGTGGGCTGCGTCCCTGGCGCTCTGGGCGACCCTGAGCCTCCGGGCAGGGCGCGTGCGCTTCGGCCGGTCCATCGCCGGCCTGCTCGCCGCCGCGGCCGCCGCCCATCTGGCCGCAGTCGTCGCCGAAGCGTGGTTCGCCCCCGCCGGCCAGCGGGGTCTGGACATCAGCAACCTCTGCGCCTTCGCCCTGAGCCTGCTGGTTCTCGGCTCGCTCGGCTGGCTCCGCTCGCACCGGCAGACCGCCCGGCCGGCAGCCGCAGCGGCACCTCCCGCCGGCCGGTTGCTCGGCGCCCTGTTCGCTGCCGCCGTCATCGTCGCCTCCGTCACCACCCCCGGCCTGGCCGCAAGCGCCGCCGGCCACGTCGCCGTTCCGCACGGCGCCCACGGAAGCCACCTGCAGGACCCGGCCCAGCACCACGGGCACTGATGACCACGGGCACTGAGCACCAGGCACGCCGACCACCAAGTGCACCAGCAGGAACGGAAGAGCCCCCGGCCGCGCGCCGGGGGCTCTTCGCATGCGTCGGCAGGCGCCCTGCAGGCTAGTGGTGCGCCGCCTTCTCAGCACCGATGCCGGTCAGCGAGCGCACCTCCATCTCTGCCTGCTTGACCTCGCTCTCCTTGTTCTTGTCCAGGACCGTGCCCAGCCAGCCGAGGAAGAACGCGAGCGGAATGGACACGATGCCCGGATTGCTCAGCCCGAACCAGGCGAAGTGCGCCCCCGGGATCATCGAGGTCTTTGCCCCGGAAACCACCGGCGAGAAGGCGATCAGGATCACCGCAGCGGCCAGGCCGCCGTACATGCTCCACACCGCGCCCTGGGTGGTGAACCGCTTCCAGAACAGCGAGTAGAGGATCGTCGGAAGGTTGGCGCTGGCCGCCACCGCGAAAGCGAGAGCCACGAGGAAGGCCACGTTCTGGCCGTTCGCGAAGATGCCACCGACAATCGCGAAAATGCCGATGACGACGACGGTGCGTCGGGCGACTTTGACCTCGCTGAGCGCGCTCGTGCGGCCCTTGGCAATGACATTCGAGTAGATGTCATGGGCGAAGGACGCCGCTGCCGTGATCGTCAGGCCGGCGACGACGGCGAGGATCGTCGCGAACGCCACGGCGGAGATGAAGCCCAGCAGCAGCGGCCCGCCCAGCTCGAAGGCCAGCAGCGGGGCCGCCGAGTTCACCCCGCCCGGTGCGGCGGTGATGGTCTTGGCTCCGATCAGCGCTGCCGCGCCGTAGCCGAGCACCAGGGTGAACAGGTAGAACAGGCCGATCAGCCAGATGGCCCAGACCACCGAGCGGCGCGCTTCCTTCGCCGTCGGCACCGTGTAGAAGCGCATCAGCACGTGCGGCAGGGCCGCTGTACCGAGCACCAGGGCCAGCGCCAGCGAGAGGAAGTCCAGCTTGGACGCATCCGTCTTGCCGTACTGCAGGCCGGGGTTGAGCAGCTGGGGGTTGCCGGTGGTCTCCGCGGCATGCCCGAGCAGCGCGGAAAGGTCGAAGCCGTGCATCGCCATCACCCAAATGGTCATCACGAAGGCGCCCGC
Source organism: Paenarthrobacter sp. DKR-5 (assembly GCF_018531425.1). Classification (GTDB taxonomy): domain Bacteria; phylum Actinomycetota; class Actinomycetes; order Actinomycetales; family Micrococcaceae; genus DKR-5. Next base: position 511,191 of record NZ_JAHBOI010000003.1, on the reverse strand, counting down.
GATCAGCAGGCCGGCCTTGATGATCTGGACCCATGTGGTGCCCTTCATCCCGCCCAGGAGCACGTAGAGGATCATCAGCGCGCCCACGACCGTGATGACCACGGCCTGGCCGCCCCAGTCGCTGATGCCCAGCAGCAGGGAGATCAGGCTCCCGGCGCCGGCCATCTGGGCCAGCAGGTAGAAGAAGCACACGGCCAGCGTGCTGGTGGCCGCCGCGATCCGGACGGGCCGCTGCTTGAGCCGGAAGGAAAGCACATCCGCCATGGTGAACTTGCCCGTGTTGCGCAGCAGCTCAGCAACCAGCAGGAGGGCCACCAGCCACGCCACCAGGAAGCCGATCGAGTAGAGGAAGCCGTCGTAGCCGTTGACCGCGATGGCTCCGGTGATGCCCAGGAACGAGGCGGCCGAAAGGTAGTCGCCTGCGATCGCCGTTCCGTTCTGGCCGCCGGTGAAGGACCGCCCCGCCGCGTAGTAGTCAGCCGCGGTGCGGTTGTTGCGGCTCGCGCGCAGCACGATCACGAGGGTGATGGCGACGAACACGGCGAAAATGAGCATGTTCAGCCAGGTGGTGTCCTTCAGGTTGGCCACCGCGGCCATCGGTATCCTCATCGCTGCACCTTCTTCGCGTCGTGTTCATGTCCTTCAATGCTGGTGCGGATGTCCGTCGCCTCAGGGTCCAGCCGCCGGTTCGCGTAGCTGACGTACCACATGGTGATGGCGAAGGTGCTCACGAACTGCAGCAGGCCGAAGAGGAGGCCGACGGTGATGTTGCCTGCCACCTTGATTGACATGAAGTCGTGCGCGTAGTCGGCCAGCAGCACGTACAGGAAGTACCAAAGCAGGAACGCCACCGCGAGCGGGAAGACGAAGCTGCGGTGCCGGCGTCGAAGTTCCTGGAATTGCCCCGTGGCCTGAACTTCCTGAAAGTCAACGGAGGCCGCGGGGTCGGCATCCGTGATGTGGGCGTCTTTACCCATCATTCCTCCTTGATCCGGACACAGAGCAAAAGTCTGTGATCTGTATCACCTTGCGCCCTGCGCGGCGGCGCGGCGCTTTCCGTCGCCACTGCAGTCGCCCAGCGGCTGCGGGCGTGCGCCGAACGGTCCCCGGCGGCCGCTGGTTACTCTTGTTCCATGCCCGAATCCGCGTTCGTCGTCGCCGCCTCCATCGCGGTGATCGCCGTCGCCGTCGCCATCGTCGCTGCCATCGGCTTCCGGCTCTCGCGCTCGTACCGGGACCTGGGGACCGATGCCGAACGCGCCACCTACAACACCCTCCATTCGGCCGCGCTGGCGGGTCAGCACCTGCGGGACGGGCTGCGCGGCGGGGGCGCGGCGAAGGCGAGCCGCCACCTGCGCTCGATGCTCGGCTGCGCCGCGCTGGCCCTCACCGACGACGACGAGGTGCTCGCCTGGGACGGTGCCGGTGAGAAGCACCGGCCCGCGGTCATGGAGCTCGCGGCGAGGGCACTGGCCACCGGCCGCACCCAGGTGGTGCGCGCCGGAAAGCTCCCGCACGCCGCGGCCGGCTGCACCGACGGCGGCTGCCCGCTGCACGAGGCGGTGATCTCCCCCATCCGCGTCGGTGCCAGGACGGTCGGCACCGTGGCCGCCTTCGCGGACGTGGCCGGGGCCGGCCTTGTGCGGGCCACCAGCGAGGTCGCGGACTGGGTGGCGGCCCAGGTGGAACTCGAAGAGCTCGACTCGTCCAAGGCGATGCTCGCTGAGGCGGAGGTGAAGGCGCTCCGGGCGCAGATCAGCCCGCACTTCATCTACAACTCGCTCAACGCCATCGCCTCCTTCATCAACACGGACCCGGCGCGCGCACGCGAACTGGTGGTCGAGTTCGCGGATTTCACGCGCTACTCGTTCCGGCGGCACGGGGATTTCACCACCCTGGCCGAGGAACTGCGCTCCATCGACCGGTACCTGCTGCTGGAGCGCGCCCGGTTCGGCGAGCGGCTGCAGGTCAGCCTGCGCATCGCCCCCGAGGTGCTGAGCACTGTCATCCCGTTCCTGAGCCTGCAGCCGCTGGTCGAGAATGCCGTGCGGCACGGCCTCGAAGCAAAGGAAGGAGTTGGGCACATCGAGATCACCGCCAACGATTCCGGCGCCTACGCCGAGGTCACGGTCGAGGACGACGGAACCGGCATCGACCCGGAGAAACTGCGTTCCGTCCTTGCCGGCCGCGGCGACGGGGACCACGTGGGCCTGCGCAACGTGGACACGCGGCTGCGGCAGGTTTACGGCGACGACCACGGCCTGGTGATCGACACAGCCCCTGGCGCGGGAACGCTGGTCACGCTCCGCGTGCCCAAGTCCCAGCCGCAGCACGACGTCGACTGACCGCTCCGCCGCCGGACCACCGCAGGCAGCCGCCGGCCGGACCGTAAACTTTTGCCATGATCAACGTTCTCGTCGCCGACGACGAAGCCCCCGCCGTCGAGGAACTGGCGTTCCTGCTGGGCCGGGATGACCGGGTCGGGGCCGTGCACAGGGCTTCCTCCGGGGCCGAGGCGCTCGGGGCCCTGGAACACCACGACGTCGACGCGTTCTTCCTCGACATTCACATGCCAGGGCTGTCCGGCATGGACATCGCCCGCCGGCTCGCAGAGCTGCCGAAGCCGCCCGCCGTCGTGTTCGTCACCGCGGACGAGGACTGCGCGTTGGAAGCATTCGAGCTCGCGGCCGTGGACTACCTGCTCAAGCCCGTCCGCGCCGAGCGGCTGGCGAAGTCGGTCGGCCGCATCTGTGAACTCCTCGACGACGGCGGCCAGAAGCCCGACGTGATCACCGTCGACCAGGGCGGCGTCACCCGGATGATCCGCCGCGACGACGTGCGCTACGTGCAGGCGCAGGGCGACTACGCCCGGCTGCACACGGCTGAAGCGAGCTATCTGGTGCGGGTGCCCCTGGCCGACCTGGAGAAGCAGTGGGCTGAGCACGGGTTCGTGCGGATCCACCGATCGTATCTGGTGGCGATGCCGTATGTCGGCCAGGTCAAGCTCGGCTCGGCCCATCCGAGCGTGCGGGCCGGTGACGCCGAACTGCCCGTCAGCCGACGGCACCTCCCGGCGCTGCGCGAGATGCTCAAATCCAACCGGATCCGGCCGGCGTCATGACCGGTGCCGGCGAACAGGACCCATCCGGTACCTCCTCCCCTGCCGCGGCGGTCCCTGCCGCCCCGGTCCCTGCCGCTGCGCGTCCGGCGCGGGTCCGGGTCACCGCCCCCTCACCCTCGGCCCGGGAGCGGTCGCGCCGGCTGGCGGCGGCCGGCCCGCGGGATGCCGCGGAGCAGACCGAGGCGGGCGAAGTGTTCATCCGCTCCCTGATCCGCTCCCAGTTGCGGCTCGCCGTCGTCGTCGCGGGCGGCTTCCTGCTGATCCTGCTCGGGTTCCCGGTGCTGCTCTCGGTCGCTCCGGCGGTCGGCGCCATCCCCGTGTTCGGAATCCCGTTCTCGTGGCTGCTGCTGGGCCTTGGCATCTATCCGGTCATCGGGCTCTCGGCCTGGCTCTACATCCGCAGCGCCGCACGGAACGAGGACACCTACCGGGACCTGTCGGAGGAGCGGTGAACCCGGCGGTCGGAGTCCTGGCCCTCCTGCTGGTCGCCGTCGCGACGGCCCTGATCGGGTTCTACGGGCTGCGGGTCTCGCGCACCACCGGGGACTTCTACGTGGCATCGCGCACGGTGCGGCCGTGGTGGAACGCCTCGGCCATCGGCGGCGAATACCTTTCGGCCGCCAGTTTCCTCGGCGTCGCCGGGCTGATCCTGGTCTCGGGAACCGACGCTCTCTGGTTCCCGATCGGCTACACCGCCGGGTACTTGATGCTGCTGCTGTTCGTGGCAGCGCCGCTGCGCCGCTCGGGCGCCTACACCATCCCCGACTTCACCGAGGCGCGGCTGGACTCGCCCGGGGCCCGGCGGGTGACGAGCGCCCTGGTCGTGGTGGTGGGGTGGTTCTACATTGTCCCGCAGCTCCAAGGAGCCGGGCTCACCATCCGCATCACCACGGGCCTGCCGGCGTGGTCCGGGGCGGTCGCCGTCGTCGTGGTGGTGTGCCTGACCGTGGTCGCCGGCGGCATGCGCTCCATCACCTTCGTCCAGGCGTTCCAGTACTGGCTGAAACTGACGGCGCTGGCCGTTCCGGCGGCTTTCATCCTGGTCCATCTGGCCGGTACCGGCCGCAGCTTCCCCGACAGCGCCGCCGTTTACACCGCTGCGCTGGATCCGCAGGGGCCTGCGAGCCTGTACCGGACCCTGTCCCTGGTCATCGCACTGCTCTTCGGCACGCTCGGCCTGCCGCACGTGCTCGTGCGCTTTTACACCAACCCCGACGGCCGTTCCGCCCGGCGGACGACGCTGATCGTGCTGGGGCTGCTCTCGGTCTTCTACCTGTTTCCGACCATTTACGGGGCGCTCGCGCGGGCCTTCGCCCCGGACCTGGCTGCGGGCGGCCAGGCGGATGCGGCGGTCCTGCTGCTGCCGGGACGGCTCGTTCCCGGCCCCGCGGGTGACGCCCTGACGGCGCTCGTGGTGGCCGGCGCCTTCGCGGCGTTCCTCTCCACGACGTCCGGCCTCGTGGTCTCGCTCGCGGGCGTGGTGAGCCAGGACCTCTTCGGCGGCAGCGTGAAGGGGTTCCGAACGGCTGCCGTGCTCTCCGCGGCGGTGCCGCTGCTGGTCGCGCTCAGCACCGACTCGGGCGCGCTGGCGGGAAGCGTGGGCCTGGTGTTTGCCTTCACCGCCTCAACGATCTGCCCGATGCTGCTCCTGGGGATCTGGTGGCGCGGCCTTACCCCCGCCGGCGCGGTGGCCGGAATGTCCGCCGGAGCTCTGCTCTGCGGCGGCGCCATCCTCATCGGCGCCCAGGTGGCCCCCGCCGGGCCGGTGCACGAGCTGCTCGCCCAGCCGGCGGCGTGGACCGTGCCGGCGGCGTTCGCCGTGATGGTGTCCGTCTCCCGGGCCACCAAGGGCCAGTCCCCTGCGGCCGTCACCCGGATCATGACCCGGCTGCACGCGCCGGAGCGCACCTACTGAGCCGGCACCGCGCGGCCCTCGCGCACCAATCTCAGTCGATGGCTGCCATTAGCTCGACGACGCGGTCCAGGAAGGCGTCCACCTGGGTTTCCTCATAGCCGGCAGCACCCTTGGCCGGCTGGAAGACGGCGCGGCGCACGACGTCGACACTGAGCGGTTTGTCATTTTCGAAGTAGCCGAGCAGCTCGTTGCAGAGCCGGTCGACGTCGGCGGTGCTGTAGCTGCGCACCCGCCGCTTGGGGCGCCGGAACCGCTGGCCGTCCGGCCGGTGCAGGCGGGCACGCAGGACGGCGGAAATCCGGCCGATCTGGGCCAGCCAAGCCTCCTCGCCTTTGGACGCAATCAGCTCGTCGCGTTCGCGTTGCGCAAAGACATCCTCAAGCCGGTCCAGGGCAGCGTCCACGGCCTGGGCGTCGTAGCCGCCCTTGGCGGGGTCGAACGACGTCGAGCGCACCTCGTGGCTCGTCACGGCGGCGGCGTTCTTGTCGGCCGAAGTGTAGTAGGCGCGCGCCCGGCGCAGGAAGTCATCCACCTGCTTGGGGTTGTACCCGTATTCGTTGCCGTCCACCCGCGCGAACGGAGTGGCAGCGCGCTGCTGTTCATCCACAGTCATTTGTGTCCCTTGTTACTGACTTTCGTCGATTCCGCTGCCCATTTTACGGTGCCGCGCCGGGCGCAGCCCCAAAGGCGCCCGCGCGGGCCCGGCCGGCTAGCTGTGCCCGAGCAGCAGGAAGAGCAGGTAGGCCACCGGCGAGGCGAACAGGATCGAATCCAGCCGGTCCATCATGCCGCCGTGCCCGGGCAGGATGCTGCTCATATCCTTGATTCCCAGTTCCCGCTTGACCATCGACTCGGCGAGGTCCCCCGCCGTGGCGGCCGCGACCAGGCCGGCGGCGATGATCAGCCCGGACCACCAGGGCATGTCCAGCAGCAGCAGCGACGCCAGCAGGCCCACCACCATGGCTCCGGCAATTGACCCCGCAAACCCTTCCCATGACTTCTTCGGGCTGATCTTCGGCGCCATCGGATGCCTGCCGAAGAGCACCCCCACAAGGTAACCGAAGGTGTCGTTGGCGACGACCAGCAGCAGGGTCACGGCGATCTGCAGTGCCTCAAAGGGAACCGACGCCCCGGGCCAGATCAGCGCCGTCGGCACGGTCTCGGCGGCGTGCAGCGGCAGTATCGCGAAGCTGATGAAGAACGGCACCCAACACAGCGTGAAGATGCCGGCAAAAATGCTCTGCGCCGCGCCCTCCGCCGGTTCCAGGCTGCGCCAAAGCAGCACCGCCACCGCGCTGCCGGTGAGGGCGAACATGAGGCTTTCGGTGCCGCCGAAGTAAGCCACCAGGGGCATCGCCAGGGAACCGACCAGGACAGGGACGATAGGCATGTGGATCCCCCGCACGCCCATTGCCCGCGACACTTCCCACACACCGAACACCGCGAACACGGTGACCAGCAGCACGAAGGCGAGCGGGATGAGCAGCAGGCCCACGAGCACGGAGACCAGCATGGCCACGCCCACAATGATGGCGGCAGGAAGGTTCCGGCCGGCCTTCGGCGTCGGGTTCTGGGTCATCCGGAAGCGTCGGCGCGAACCAAGCACCGGCGCCCGGCCACCAGCCCCGTGCCCCCGCGGGCCAGCCGGGCCGGCGCCGGGGGCACTCTCAGGCTGGGATCGCTCCATCAGACTTCGAGGAGCTCTACTTCTTTGCGCTTGAGCAGTTCGTCGACCAGGTCGGTGTGCGACTTGGTCAGCGCGTCCAGCTCCTTCTCCGCCCGGGCGCCCTCGTCCTCGCCGGCGTCCCCGTCCTTGACGATGCGGTCCAGCTCGTCCTTGGCCTTGCGGCGGATGCTGCGGATGGACACCTTGGCATCCTCGCCCTTGCCGCGCACGATCTTCACGTATTCCTTGCGGCGTTCCTGGGTCAACTCAGGGACGGTCACGCGGATGACGTTGCCGTCGTTGGACGGGTTCGCACCGACCTCTGAGTCGCTGAGCGCCTTCTCGATGTCGCGCAGCGCGCTCTTGTCGTAGGGGGTGATCAGGATCGTGCGCGCTTCGGGAGTCGCGAAGGACGCCAGCTGCTGCAGCGGCGTCGGCGAGCCGTAGTAGTCCACAATCACCTTCGCGTACATGGAAGGCGTGGCGCGGCCGCTGCGGATGGATGCGAAGTCTTCCTTGGCAACCTCGACGGCCTTGTCCATCTTCTCTTCGGCTTCGAGCAAGGTGTCTTCGATCACGATGTCTCCTTAGACGTGTTGTGCCGCCACAGCGGCAGGATTCTGCTATTCATCCTATACGGCGGGCCTGCGGGCCCGGGCGCCGGCGCAGCGCCGGTTCAGGCGCTGACGACGGTGCCGATGGTTTCGCCGAGGATGGCACGCGTGACGTTGCCTTCGCCTTCCATGCCGAAGACCACCATCGGGAGGTTGTTGTCCTTGCACATTGTCATCGCGGTCAGGTCCATCACCCGGATGTCCTGGCGGATGGCGTCGTCATAGGTGAGCGTGTCGAGCTTCTGTGCCGAGGGGTCCTTGCGCGGGTCCGCGGTGTAGACGCCGTCGACGCCGCTCTTGGCCATCAGCACCACTTCCGCGTGCACCTCAAGGGCCCGCTGGGCGGCGACGGTGTCCGTGGAGAAGTAGGGCAGGCCGGCGCCGGCGCCGAAGATCACGACCCGGTTCTTTTCCATGTGCCGGATGGCGCGGCGCGGGATGTAAGCCTCGGCCACCTGGCCCATCGTGATGGCGGACTGGACGCGGGTCTCGACGCCGGCCTGCTCAAGGAAGTCCTGCAGGGCCAGGCAGTTCATCACCGTGCCGAGCATGCCCATGTAGTCGGCGCGGGAGCGGTCCATGCCGCTTTGGGACAGTTCGGCCCCGCGGAAGAAGTTGCCGCCGCCGACGACGATGGCGACCTCGACGGTGCCGACGGTTGCGGCAATCTGCTTGGCCACGTTGCGGACCGTCTCGGGGTCGACGCCGAGCTTGCCGCCGCCGAAAACCTCGCCGGAGAGCTTAAGCAGGACGCGGCGTCGGACCGGATGACCGGTGGGGGTTGGGGTGTCCATGGTGCCTTCCGCTGGAACAGATCGAACTGGTAACTAACCTATCGCGCCCGGCCGGGCAGGGCGTAACACCTGGCACCGGGCGGGGCGAAGGCGGGCAAACGAAAGGGCGGCCACCTGAAGTGACCGCCCTTTCGGTGCTTGTGACTGAGGCTCTTAGGCGCCGACGCGGAAACGCGCGAAGCCGGTAGCGGTAACGCCGGCTTCCTGCAGCACCTGGGCCACGCTCTTCTTGGCGTCCTTCGCGAAGGCCTGGTCCAGCAGGACACCTTCCTTGAAGAAGCCGGTGAGGCGGCCTTCGACGATCTTGGTCAGCGCGGCTTCGGGCTTGCCCTCGGCGCGTGCGGTTTCGTCGGCGATCCGGCGCTCGTTCTCGACCAGCTCGGCCGGAACGTCGTCGCGGGTCAGGTAGGTCGGAGCGAACGCGGCGATGTGCACCGCGACGTCGTGGGCGGCTTCCTCAGCGGCAGCGCCTTCGCCGTCGACGGCGAAGAGCACGCCGACCTGGGCCGGGAGGTCCTTCGAGGTCTTGTGCAGGTAAGCGGAAACCAGCTTGCCTTCAAGACGGGCCACGCGGCGGACGACGATCTTCTCGCCCAGCAGGGCGCCGGCTTCGACGACCTGCTCGGAAACGGGCTTGCCGTCCAGTTCGGCGGCCAGCAGGCCGTCGACGTCGGAGGCGCCGGAGGCGACAGCGGCGGCGAGGACCTTGTTGGAGAACTCGATGAACGGAGCAGCCTTGGCCACGAAGTCGGTCTCGCAGTTGACCTCGACCAGGACGCCGACGCCGTCGTTGACCTGCGCGGCCACGAGGCCCTCGGCCGTGGAACGGCCTTCGCGCTTGGTGACGCCCTTCAGGCCCTTGATGCGGATGATTTCCATCGCCTTGTCGGCGTCGCCGTTGGCCTCGTCGAGAGCCTTCTTGACGTCGAGCATGCCAGCGCCCGTGCGCTCGCGCAGAGCCTTGATGTCAGCGGCAGTGTAGTTCGCCATGTGAACCCCTCTGATGTAGAGAATGAGTAGTTTACGGACTGACAGGACAGCTGCTCAGCTCCTGAGCAACCGTCCTGTCAGATGCCTCCGGCGCGTTTCGCACCGGAGAAGGTCCTGATTTACTTGTCGGCGTCGGCTGCGTCCGCGGCCGGAGCCTCGGCAGCCGGTGCCTCAGCGGCGGGGGCAGCCTCAGCAGCGGGTGCCTCAGCGGCAGGGGCAGCTTCAGCAGCCGGTGCCTCAGCGGCAGGGGCAGCCTCGGAAGCTGCGGCTTCGGCCTTGGAGCTCTCGAGCAGCTCGCGCTCCCACTCGGCCAGGGGCTCTTCAGCACCCGTCTGGGCGTCGGTGCCGGCGGCGCGGTTGTTGCGGGCGATCAGGCCCTCGGCAACGGCGTCGGCCACGACGCGGGTCAGCAGGTTCACGGAGCGGATGGCGTCGTCGTTGCCCGGGATCGGGAAGTCGACCTCGTCCGGGTCGCAGTTGGTGTCCAGAATGGCCACGACCGGGATGTTCAGCTTCTTGGCCTCGTCGACGGCGAGGTGTTCCTTCTTGGTGTCCACGATCCAGACCACGGACGGAGCCTTGGTCAGGTTGCGGATGCCGCCGAGGGTGGTTTCCAGCTTGGTCTTCTCGCGCTGCAGGAGCAGGAGCTCCTTCTTGGTGCGGCCGGAGCTGGCGACGTCCTCGAAGTTGATCTCTTCGAGTTCCTTTAGGCGCTGGATGCGCTTGGAGACGGTCTGGAAGTTGGTCAGCATGCCGCCCAGCCAGCGCTGGTTGACGTAGGGCTGGCCGACGCGGGTGGCCTGCTCGGCGATGGCTTCCTGTGCCTGCTTCTTGGTGCCGACGAAGAGCACGGTGCCGCCGTGGGCAACCGTGGCCTTGACGAACTCGTAGGCGCGGTCGATGTAGGACAGCGACTGCTGCAGGTCAATGATGTAGATGCCGTTGCGCTCGGTGAAGATAAAGCGCTTCATCTTCGGGTTCCAACGGCGGGTCTGGTGACCAAAGTGGACGCCGCTGTCAAGCAGCTGGCGCATGGTTACGACGGGCATGCCGACGCTCCTTCCGGCAGCGCGGAACTCATTCCAATCGCTGCCAATTGACGGTTGTCTTGCTGTGCACCCGGGCGGGTGCCGCACCTGGTATCCCTCGCGCGCCGCACCGCTGCCGAAACAGCGGACCGAAGCGGGCGCAATCCTGCACCAACCGGCTTCCCGGCAAGTGGAGGTGTGGATACGCGTAGTCAGTGCGCCGGGCTCCGGCCGTCTCCGGAAAGGCTCCCGGTGTTGGAAATGAGCACAGCGAACTGCTCGTCCCAGTGTACTACAGCCGCGTGTCCGCCACGGCCGCGCTCCCCGCCGGGTTATCCACATGGCCGGGGATGCCCGTGGCCCGGCTGCCGGCGGTGCGGCCAGGGTGAAGGGATGGACCTTGGACCCCGACGCAGAGCCAGTTGCGCCCATTTCGCCGGCGCCATTCCCGATCTGGCGGTGGGCCGCTGCAGCCGCTGCCGCACCGTCCTGTTCGTGCTGGCGGCCCTCCTTGCACTGTGTCTCGCGGCCGGCGCGCCGTGGCCCGCGGGCGCGGGCGCGGCCGCAGCCGGGCCAGCCGGCACACCCGTGCAGCCGGTTGGCACCCCCGCGGAGCCGGCCGGCACGGCTTCCCCGGAACGGCCGGCGTGGACGTGGCCGCTGGTCCCCCGCCCGCGCGTCGTGGCGACGTTTGATCCGCCGGCGCGGCCGTGGCTGAGCGGGCACCGCGGCGTGGACCTAGGTGCGTTGCCCGGCGCGCCGGTCGTGGCGCCGGCCGCGGGTGTGGTGGTGTTCGCTGGTCAGGTGGCGGACCGCCCGGTGCTGACCATCGCCACCGCCAGCGGGCTGCGCAGCAGCGTCGAGCCGGTGGAGAGTCCCCTCGCAGCCGGCAGCACCGTCCGGCGCGGCCAGGTCATCGGCACACTTGCCCGCCCGCCGCAGGCCGGAGGGCATTGCTCGAACGGCTGCCTGCACTGGGGAGTGCGGCGGGGCCAGGACTACGTCAATCCCCTGGCGCTGCTGCTGGACCTGCGTCCTTCAGTGCTGCTGCCGCTGGAGGGCCCGCCCCCGGCGCCCGGGCCTCAGACGATCGCGGAGATGCCCGTGATGGCGCGGCCGGTCACGAGGGTGTTGATTTCGTGGGTGCCTTCGTAGGAGTAAATGGCCTCGGCGTCGGCGAAGATCTTCGCCATCTCGTAGTCGGCGACGATGCCGTTGCCGCCCATCAGGCTGCGGCCGATGGCCACCGTCTCGCGCATCCGCGCAGTCGTGAAGGCCTTGGCCAGCGCGGACTGCTCGTCCTTCGCGTTGCCCTCGTCTTCCAGCTGCGACAGGCGCACCATCATTGACATGGAGGCCACGGTGTTGCCGAGCATCTGGACCAGCTGGCTCTGGACCAGCTGGAAGGAAGCAAGCTGCCGCCCGAACTGCAGCCGTTCGATCGAGTAGCGCCGCGCGACGTCGAAGGCAGCCAGCTGCTGGCCCACGGCCTGCCAGGCGACGGAGAGACGCGTCACCTTCAGGACCTTGTTCGTGTCGCGGAAGCTGTTGGCGTTCGCGAGCTTGTACTCGTCCGGGACGACGACATCGGTGAGCGTGATGTCGGCGTTCTGGACGGTACGCAGCGAGATCTTGTTTTCGATCCGGGAGGCGGCGTAGCCCTCGGTGGCGGTGTCCACCAGGAAGCCCTTGACCTGGTTGTCCTCGACGTCGCGTGCGTAGACCACTACCCAGTCGGAGAAGGTGGCGTTGCCGATCCAGCGCTTGGCGCCGTTGAGGATCCAGTTGCCGCCTTCCCTGCGCGCGGTGGTGCGGGTGCCGCCGGCCACGTCGGAACCGCCCAGGGGCTCGGTGAGGCCGAAGGCGCCGATCTTCTTCAAGGAATAGATGTCCGGCAGCCACTGCTGCTTCTGTTCCTCGGATGCCAGCGCCTCGATGGAACCAGTGAAGAGGCCGTCGTGCACCCCCATGAAGGTCGCAATCGAAGAGTCGGCGCGCGTGAATTCGGCGTGCACGAGTCCGGCGAACAGATTCGAATAGCCCTGGCGGCGGACCGGGCTGACCAGGTCGATCTCGGCCAGCTTGGGGATCAGGTCCATCGGGAACTCGGCCCGGTTCCAGCAGTCCACGGCAATCGGGCGCACTTCCTTGTCCAGGAAGTCGCGGACCTCCTGCAGGCGGTCGCGTTCGCGCTCGGTGAGCATCTGCTCAAAGCCGTAAAAATCCCCGTCGGCGTAGGGAAGGTCGTTGAGGTCTACTGATGCCTTGGCCATGGACTGTCCTCCTGCTCGGATCGGCGTCGATCACTAAGTTACTGAGCAGTAACATATCCCATCCCCCGCCGGGCGGCAACGGCGCGCAGCAGCGCGGCGGCTCCTGGAAGCGGGCGCGGTAAAAGCAATCAAGCCGCAGCCCCGGCATCTCGATGCCAGGTCTGCGGCTTGTTCTGTAGGGCTGGTGGGGCTTGAACCCACGACCGACGGATTATGAGTCCGGGCTTTTCATGGGTTTCCGTTGGGTGGTGTCTGGCCTGCCGTGGCGCGGACTTTCGCGCCTTTTGCGCCTCCGTCGCTTTCACTGGTTTTCGTTGGGTTGCGCTGTTTTCGTTGGGTAAACGTTGGGTCAGGACCAGCTACCCGACTACCTCTTCATGCATCGTCACGCCGCCGAGCCCGTCCGCGATCGTCCCGGCCGTCACCTTCTCCCCCGGCAGGTCTTTAGGCGCCGGCGTCTCCCCCTGGTGCGCGAACGTGTACTTCAGCAGCTCGCCGCCCTGGTTGGTGAATTGCAAAGCCAATGTCGCGTCCGCGTCGACGAAGGCAGTCCACCCGGTGCCCTGCGCGTAGTAGAGCTCCTGCTTATTCGCGTTCAGGAGGTTCACGACGCTGTCCTCCGCGGCCGGCGTGGACCAGCTGTACACGTCGACCCGACGCCCACTAAGCGTGCATGAGGCCCAAGACGCGAGATTCGGGCCGCCCTGCGCCACATCGCCCGGCTTCACATCGCCACAGCCGGGAATCCGGGCTGCGACCGCGGACGCGGTCTCCCCGTAGTAGGACGTCGGACGGATGGTTGGTGAAGGCGTCGCCGGTGCGGCTTGGTCGTTGGTGCCGCAGCCTGTGAGAAGGAGCGTGGAGACGGCGAAGGGCAGTAGGACAGGTTTCATGATTCCCCCAAGGTTTGTTTGTTTGAAAGCTGGTGTGCATAGAGTACGGCGAGCCGCCGACACAGAGTAGGGGCGACGGAGAGCCTTCGATCTCCCATTGCGTCTGTCAGAAATCCGGTTTAGGCTCCCTAACATCCTGTCTGGTCTCGCTTTGGGGGATGGACAGGGGCACAAGAGAGGCCCTGCCGGTTGATTGGGGGATACGACCGGCAAGGCCTCTCGGTGTGCACACTAGCAGGGTTGGGTTCGAGGCGATACCCACCAGCTCGCGAGGCCGGCCCGATCATGGGGGCAATCTGGCCGGCCCCCAGAATCTAGCACAGTGACCTCTTCACGGCCACTTCCACCCGGGTTTAGGCTGTGGTCGGTGGCCCCGCCGGAGCGACTACCTCATCCTCATCCTGGCGGGGCCACCCCATAACCTCAGGCGCCCGGACGCCGTCGGTTCTGGTCAGCGACCCAATTACCAATCTGCTGGACGGCCACATTGACCATGTCGGACCGCATTTCCCGGCCGTCGATGTACACGTGCACGACCGGCGCCGGGGCCGGCCCGGATGGGACGGGGACGGGTTGTGTGAGCAGCTGCCCGGTGCGGTTCATGTACTCGAACGCGTCGGGACCGATGGACCTGACCGAGGAGGCTTTGGTCATGAACTCGTCCGGGGATCCCATGATCGGCACCAGGTCCTGGGTGGGTCCCCCGGCGCCGTGCAGGAGGCCGCCACCGGTGATGTCGGCCCACCCGCCGCTGGCGAGGTGCCGGGGCACGAGACCGCCTTCACGCTGCGCGAAACGGGTTCCCCCTCCATGTGTTCCCACACCGGACGTCAGCCCCGTGTTCCCGCTGTTCATGGTCGATTCCATGATGGTCGTGTAGATGACCTTGTCGTGCAGGTTGTCCAGGCCCGCCTTGACCGCGGCAATTGCCGCGACGGCCTGAGCGTTATCGACCTCAAGCTGCGTGGGCGGAATGGACCTCGGAATCTTGAACAGGCTGTCCAGGTACCGGATGACAGAGTCCCTGTTTTCGCCGTGCGCGACCGCATTATCAATGATTTCGTTGCGCATGGCGATCATCTTGTTGCGGGTCTCGTCGGTCTTGGCCCCGTTGTTGCGCATGGCCTCAGCCACACTGTTCAGGTCCGTGACTTGGTTGATGAGCTCGCCACGGTTCTTCACCGCCGCCGCCGACATGCCGTCGAGCGACGTCGAGGCCCGGTTGATGGTCTTTCCCGTCGCATCCACGTGCTTATCGCTGTTGGCGATGGCCGAATCGAATGTGTTCTGGGCCTGAGCCGCACTGATGGTTTTGCCGTTCAGCGCATCGAGGGTGACTTTGAGAAGCCCGCCGGCGTCGTTCTCCCGGTACATGGCGTTAGCGGCCGCTTGCTGTTGGGCCGCCTGGGCGTCCGCTGCCTTACCCGCCGCCAAATACGCGTCCACCGACATGTGAGCAGCGTTAGCGGCCTGCTGCGTGGCCCATGCCTGCGCTGTGGAAGCCGTTGAACTACTGGTGATCGCTGATGTGTAGTTCTTGTAGTTGTGCTCCCCTTGCTGCAGGCCGCCATTCAAGCTGCTGATGCCGCTCAAGAGCTTGGTCGCCGCATCGTACTGGTCTTGTTGCTGCTGGGTGACAAGGTGGGTGGCCCGGCCCATGTTGTCCACACTGACCGCGCTGTTGTCGTAAGCGTCGATGGCCTGCTCGGCCTTCGCCTTCACCTGGTCAAGGGAGTCACCCTGGCCGAGGATCGCGTCGGTGACCTGCGGCAGGGATATCCCCAGCTGGTTAGCGGCGTCGAGCAAACCGCCGTCCTCCGCCTTCTTCGCGGCCATCTTCTGGATGTTCGCGTCGATCGCACCGTTGGACTGCTCCAGGGCGGTGGTCCAGCTGGTGACGTCCCCGGTGTTGGTCTGGGTGGCGGCGGACATGCCCACCAGCGCCCCGGCGAGCAGGCCCACGCCAGCGACGATGAGGCCGACAGGACCCAACGCGATGTTCTCGGCTATACCGAATGCCTCCAGGACGGGGATCACGTTCTTGAAGAGCATGAACGCCCCAACAGCACCGGACACCGCGGGGGCGAGGACCGTGATGGCTTCCACCGGCAGCGCGTTGATCGCGTCAGCCAGGACCTTCAGGCTGGTGAGTGCGACGTTGCCGATGGGTGCGAGTCCCTGCAGCAGGTGGAACGCCGCCGTCACCAGGGACTCGATGGTCGCGGTCACCGGGGGAATTGCCTGCATGGCGTACTCGGCGAAGTCCTTCATGCCCTGTGAGTGGCCGAACGCGTCCAGCTTCGCCGTGACGTTCGTCAGCCAGGCACCGAAGATCACAGCCGCGGGCTGCAGCGCCTGCATCGCACCGAGAGCGAATCCGAGCCCGTGGGTGACGGTGTTGCCCATTTCCGCGCCGAACACGGACACGTCGCTGGTGAGCTGCGGCATGACACCGTTGAGGGTGGCCACCCCGCCCTGGAAGGTGTTCAGGAACGCGGACGCGCCGGTCCGCGACAGCCCATCCAGGTCGTCCTTCAGCACGGACAGGCCGGCCGCGTACTGGTTGCCCTGGTACGTGCCAGCCGCCATTTCGTCGTGGATACCTTTGATGGCCAGGATGCCGGCGGCGCCCATCCCCGCGAGCGCGACGCCGCCCGCGGTGGCAGCGGCTGCGATCGGCACCGCAGCGGGGGCGATCATGGCCAGGGCACTCCAGAGGAGTCCCATCGCGCCCGCGTTGTTCTGGGTGGCCTGGGTGTTGTTTTTCTTGGCCGCCGTATCGGTCTCGGTGGCGGCCGCGTCCTCCACCGTCCTTGCTACCGCGGTTTCCTTGGCCTTGTTGAGCGCCTCAGTGGCAGCCAAATGGCGGAGTTCCGCGCCTTCCGCGTTGCGGTCCGCTCTGGCGAGGGCTTCCTCCGCGGCCGTCAACTGCAGGGTGGTCGCACTTCCGCGCTCGCGCATTACCTTGAGTCGTTCGGAGGCGACGTAGGCAGTGGACGCAGCGTTAGCCGCTTGCCGGCTGGCTACATCCAGGCGGTGCTCGGCCGCGGCGACCGCGTCCAGTTTCGCGGAAGCGTCAGCCGCGCCCGTGGTTTCGATCTTGACCTTCGGGTCCACCGACTCCAGCTCGCGGGCCTTGGCCTCAGCGGCGTCAAGTGCCGCGTTCCAGGCAGAGGAGTCGATGCGCAGCCGACCGACAATAGAACCAACTTCGGTCTCTTCCGACATGGCAAGTCTCCTTCGCGTCTAGTGGCGGGGAACGCGGAACGCGGTAATGGTCCCGGTGAAACCCGCGCCCAGGTCGAGGCAGATACTGCCGTCAGCCTGCTTGACGTGGGCGGACGTGAAAGGCCCGATCCACTGGGTCTGGCCGGCGCCGATACTCACCGCAATCCCCGTGTCGGCGGCGAACATGAGCTTCCCGCCGAGGACGGTGAGCGACTGGGCGGTGCCCGCGGTGTTCTGCACCCGGAGCACGGTCTGTTCGGGCCAGGAACGCGACGGGACGGCCGTGTCGCGAATGACGTGCCCGTTCACCGGGTCAGCGGTCGTCCCCGTCACGTCAACGAGGTTCGCGTCCGTGAGGAGGTTGGTGTACGGGATGAGAGTCCGTGCCATCAGTTACCGCCTCCAGGCTTCTTCTCCGAGCGGCCGGCGAGGACGTCGTCGAGCCGGCCTTCCTTCTGCGCTTTCACGATCTCCTCCGGGGAGGCGGTCTTCAACCACGACTCGGGCAACTGGTCGGCGCTCATTCGCCCCACGCTTCCTGCCGGCTGATCGCGACCAGGTTGCCTCGGGTGAGGAAGTCCTGGTCCTTGGGCTTGTCGAAACGGAACACGGCACCGGTCTCCTGGTTCCTGTAGAAGAAGAGGGCGCCGTCGGCGGGTGCCCGGTCGAAGTCGACGTTCGCGACGTCGGCTAGCAGGTCGCCGGCCTGGACACCTTCCACTGGGCGGAAGAGTCCTTCTGCGCGGAGCAGCTCGAACGCCCTGCTGATGAAGTGGTTGGCATCCAGGTTGTCGATCTGCCGGCGGCCGGCGATGATGCCGGCTCCCGTCCACCCGGTGTACCCGTTCTTCGCCAGCCCAAGCCGTCCATGCTCCGCTGGCGGGGTCGTCGGGTGCAGGTGCACGGGCACGCCGAGCTCCTCGGCCCGGGCCCGCCACCCGTACACCCGCTCGTTGTGCTCGTTGACGGCGGCGACGAAGGCCCGCAGGCTGTCCAGGGCGCCGCCGAGATGCTGCGCCAGGACTTCACCCTCACCCGCAGTGTGGGCGTCGATTTCGGCTTTGAGCGCTTCGCAGGCCTGCCGGCGGGCCTGTTCCCGGGCTTTGGCAGCCTTGACCGCTGCCCCCTCCCTGCGGAGCCTCACGAAGTCCAGCAGTCGCCGGGCGTTGGAAATCTCTTCGTGGGTCACCGTGTCGTCGCCGGACCGGACCTTCCCCTCGAGGGTTTCGACGAGCTGGGCGGCCTCCTGGGCTTCCTGCTCGGCGGAGGCGATGATCGCGTCCGGGTCTTCGGTTGGTGTTGTGGTCATGCCGCCCTCCTAAGGACGTTGGTAAGTGAATTTAGGTCTATGCGCCAGGTGCGTCCTCCGAAGCGCTCAGCGCGTACCTGGCCGGCCTGAGCGAGGCGCCGAATGTGGCGCTCGCTCAGGCCGGTTTGGGCGGCAGCAGCAGCAACTGGAACCCAGTCGTCACCTGACACCTTCACAGTCTCAAATGGAGGTCCGCTAGCGGACATGACCGTCGAAGGTCTCAGCACGGCCTCGCCCGACGCAGCCTCCAGCGCCTGGTACACGGGCAGCGCCCAGGCCGGGATCGGGGCACCGTTCAGCCGGGCCTGGGCGTTTAGGTCTCTCATGAGAGAGCGCAGCATCGCGTGGGCGATCGGTCCGCGTACGAGCGCGCCCAAGGGCACCAGATCAGCCATTGCGGCGCTCCTCCGGCAGCATCCCGCCCCAGATCCCTGTGCGCTCCGGGGCTGCGTACGCGTATGCCTGGCATTGGAGGAGCACGGGGCAGCCTGCGCACGCGGCGGCCGCTGCTTTGCGTTGCGGCCTGGATGGGGTGAACCACTGCTCCGGAGTGAGCATGGTCCTGCACGGGGTGACCGGGTTCGCCTCCAGTGCGTCGAGCAGGGCCCGCCACGCGGCCATGGCGTGGTGCGGGACGCCCAGCATGGACAACGGGGCACGTCCATGTTCGAGCAGCTCCGGCTCAACCATGGTTGACCTCCGCCCAGGCGGCCGGGTCGTCCACCCGTTCCCAGTCGAGGATGTGGCCGCCCCGGATGAGCCGGAAGTGCCTGGACGGCAGATCGACCTCCATGCCCAAGTCGTAAGCTTCCTTCACCATGACCGTGAACGCCCGGTCCACGGCCGCAGTGGCCCGGGTACCCGACGCAGGCCAGACGAGATCAACCAGCCCCCACCCGCCTGACGTGTCGGGTAGGCCGAAGCGAGCAGGGTTGCTGACGATGAAGACGCCGGTCACGGCCGCCCGATCCTCGCCGGTCACGAGGGCCCTTGGGACTGACTCATAACCACGCATTCCATGGATCGAACCCGGACATTCCCGCGCCAGCACTGGGAAAGCAGCGGCACTGAGCGCCCGGGCGACGACAGGACCCAACGTTTACCCAACGCTTTCACCCGATTCACCCCGGTTGCGACGGACCGTGACCTCGACCTCGGCGAGCGCCTCCGCCCTGGCCAAGTCCTCCCGCGCCTGCTCGATCAGTGGTGCAAGGATCGCAGCCTCCCGCTCCACCAACGCCGCCGGCAGGCCCTTCGCGGCCCTGCGGTTGTCCTCCTGGGTGCGGAGCAGGGACCGCAACGCCCACTCCGCCTGTGACACGGTGAGCGCCTTCCGGGCCGGCGACCGCCGACGGTGATGCGTCCGTAAGCTCGGACCCGCCAACGCCCTCAACCTGTCCACGCTGACCGTGGTCGTGACCGGGTCCAGGACGGCGGCGAGGGCGTTGATGCTGTCCACGGTGGGACGGGTGCGCCCGTGCTCGAGTCGGGACAGGCTCTGACGGTTCAAGCCGGCCAGCTCCGAGGCCCGGTCAATCGTGAGGCCGGCGGCAGCCCGCAGCCGGGACAGTTCAGCACCGAAACCAGCGGCCAGCCGCTCCCGCTCGACGTCGCCCACCTCCCCGCGCCGGTCGCGTCGCGTAACGCCCGCACGCCCACCGGGGCCGGCCGATCGACCGGTCGCCTCGTTGTTCATTTGTTGCTCCCGAGGATGATGAGGGGCAGGCGGGCGTACTCGTCGTAGAGGGCGGCGAGGATCGGGTCGGTGTGGCTGGGGTCTTCCGGCTTGCCGAGGATTGGATGGCGGGTGGAGTGGAGGTGTAGGCGGCAGAGCTCTCCGGTGGGTTTCCAGAGGCCGACCAGGCAAAGCGAGAAGAAGTGTCCGGTGTCGATGCCGTTGACGCGGCCGATGGGTTCGAAATGCTCCCATTTCTCGGCCGGGACGTAGTCGAGTTGCCAGTAAATTCTTTTGGTGAGGCGTTCGCCGGCGATGTCGAGAACTTTGATGGGGACGGTCAGGAAGCTGATTTGGGTGTTGGTGGCATTGGTGGTGGCTGCCATTTTGGGTCCTAGGTGTGTTGGTGGGTTGGGTTTTTGGAGGTTAGTGACGTTTGTGACGCGGGAAAGTGTTATCTCCCGTATGTGTGTGTGCGTAGGGGGAACACTTGAACAGGTCACTAACGTCACTGTTGGTCCAAGCCGTTGCCGTAAGCCGGCGTTTTCAGAGTGATTCCGAGCCTCGATCGGATGCCGCCAGTACCTCGCTTCACGGGGAATCCGCGCGCCTCAAGCGCCTCGCCGAAGGCTTTTTTGCCCATTGGTGAGGCGCCTTCCTGGAAAGCCCAGGTGCTCCATTCCCGGTGCAAGGCCTCGGTGAGCGCTGACAGGCCCGGCCCGGTTTCGCAGCATTCCTCCAGGAACCTGCCGAGCGCATCGCTGTCCGCCTGGTAGTGCTCCGTGGCCACCATGACCGCGTCCGGCTCCGCCAGCCCGTGCGCTTGGTATTCCCTCCAGCCACAAGCAGCCCAGGTCAGGACGGCGTCGAGCTCGAGGTGGAGTTTCTCCGGCAGCTTGGGATCCCGTTCGGCGCGGGGAATGACGACGCCGAACGGGACGACGCGGATGCGAGCCCAAATGGCGGGGTCGTCGCCGCTGACTTTGGGCAGGTGGTTCGTGATGAGCGCGACCGAATGCGAAGGTGTGAACTCGACAAAGTCCTGCCGCATTTTCCGGGCACGAATTTTGTCACCGCCTGTGAGGCGTTTGACGGTCGCTTCGGCTAGCCGGCGGCCTTGGTCAGATTCGGAGACAGCGACGAGGCGGCGGCCGAGGAGGTCCATTTCGCCGGTTGGGTGGGCGTTCTCGCGGTGCATGAACAGGTCGGGTTCTGCCATGGCGGCGTAGTCTCCGAGCGCGGCGGAGATTGTGGCCCAGAGGACGCTTTTGCCGTTGCGGCCGGTGCCGGTGAGGATGGCCAGGAGGTGTTCGAGGGTGAGGCCGACGAGGGCTTGCCCGATGAAGCGTTGCAGGAAGCCCCTCACGGCTTCGTCGGGGAGGCTCCTGGCCAGGAAGGCATCCCACGTTTTTGAGGGCGCATCCGGGTCGTAAGCGGCCGCCGCGAGCTTGGTGATGTTGTCCGCCGGGTCGTGAGGCCTGAGTTCACCTGTGCGCAGGTCGAGGGTTCCGTTGGCGACGTTGAGGAGGTATGGGTCGGCGTCGAGGTCGGCGACGGTGATGGCGTAGGGCGGGAGCGCTGCTGCGATGTCCAGTACGCCTGCGATGCCGGCGGCGCTTTCGCAGCGTTCGGCGTCTCGCATGAGCCCCTTGTCGTCGTCATCGATGGCTTTGTGTTTCGCGGAGAGGATGGTTTCGAGGACGGCCCTTTTGGCGTGGCCGTGTTCGTCGGCCGCCCAGCGCTTCCCGTCCCAGTGGCGCCAGCCGAGGTTGTAAACGTGCCGTAGCTTGTCCGGCCAGTTGTGGACGAGCGTTGTCGCTATGAGCGCCTGGCCGCGGTGTTCGGTGGTGTCCGCGCCGGTGGCGGGTTGGGTCGGGGCGGCATCTACCGGGCTGGTGGCAGCCGTGGCAGCTGCTTCGAGGTGTGTGCGCACGTCGGGGGGCATGTTTTTGCCGGGGTTGTCTTGCTTCCATTCACCTGCGCGCCGCCCAAACTCTTTGAGGAATGGTGCCCGCTGCTTTTCCGGCAGCTGCATGAAGTACGGGCCGGTGTTCACTCGTCTGCATCCCCGGCGGCCTGGATACGGCGGGCGAGGATGCTGGTGTCGAGGAGGCTGTGTGACAGCGTGATCATGTCGATGATCGACACGTCGATACCGTAGTCGACTGTGATTTCCCTGATTTCGTCGGCGTGCCGGATCTCGACCGCGGCGAGGAGGTCGGCCGCGAGCTGCAAGGCCGCGGCCTCGGTCAGATAGGTGCCCGCCTGACCGTCGCCGCCGCGTTCCGGGCCGAGGAACACTCCGCCCTGATCGATGTCCTCGCGGTGGAACGGATAAACGACCAGATGGTCGGGTTGGGCGGCGCCCTCGTCGTCCTCGATTCCCGGGGCGGTGAGGGTCTGCGGACCCACACACTCGTCGCCGGCGTGGCAGACGCAAAATTCCGCGCAGTCGGGGTGCCGGGGCCCGTCGTCCTGGAAGAGGAACTGATTGGGGCGGTCACTGTAGGTGGTCGAGACGTGGTCGGTTACAGTGGACATCACTGGACTCTTTTCCTTTTGGTGGGTGGGGGTTTGGTGTTGAGGGAGTCGGGTGGTGCCGGCTCCCTTTTTCGTGCCTGGACAGTGGGCGTGCTGGGTCACTTGCTGCCTGCCTCGACTTTTGCTTGCTCCCATGCGAGGACGTCGGAAAGGCGGTAGCGGACGTGCCGGCCGAGCTTCATGGCCTGCGGGTCTACGCCTTTGTGCCGCCAGAGACGGACGGTTTGTAGAGGGACGCCGAGGCGGTCAGCCAGGTCCTGGGGGGTGAGGTGACGCTCCGGTGTGTCGATAGCGCTCATGGGAGGGGCCTTTCTCTATCTCGTTTTACGATGGACTTCCATCCGTAAACAGAGTAACAGCAATACGCAATAGTACGCCACTACATATTGCTGTATCTTCAATGGCATGAGTGAGGACCAAGAAAATAACCGAGCAGTTGGACGAGCCGTGGCCCGCCTGCGCGAGGAGACAGGCTTGAGCCAGTCAGAACTGGCGCAAGCACTCCGGTCACGCGGCGTCCCGTGGACACAAGGAACACTGTCACGCGTTGAGAATGGAGACCGCGCCGTCAAGCTAACCGAAGCACCGGCACTTGCGTCGGCGTTGGGGTCTACGATCGATCAGCTACTGACCACGCCCGTCGACGATCTGAATGCCACGCTGGTGGACGTCATCAACCGGCTCAAGGCCGTAGATGACATGTCGGATCAGGTCATCCGTACGCTCTCTCAGATGCGGCAGGAACTCCGAGCGATAAATATCAACCTCGTCCTGACGCCCCAGCTAGGACCGACTGCTGCTGATATTGATGAGATGGGAAATGAGGTCCCAGCTTCAGCGCACGAGCTGAGCGAAGGCGACGCAAGGAAGGGTGCCCGGTAATGCCTAGGCCGGCCCTGCCCCTCGGCTCCTGGGGGAAAATCACCCGCACACAGCAGGGCAACGCTGCTTGGGTGGCGAAAGCCCGCGTGCGTGACCTCGACGGCATCACCCGCCTGGTCGAACGGTCGGGGCGTACCGGGGCCGCAGCCGAACGAAACCTCGTCGCCGCCCTCACCGAACGCACCGCCCCCACCACCGAAGACCTCAGCCCCAACACGAGGCTCACCGCCCTCTGGGACGCCTATTTGGGGCACCTGCGCACCGAAGGCCGCTCCCCCAGGACATTCGAGAGGTACGAGTACGTCGCCGGGTACGTCGTGAAGGGCCTGGGAGGGCTCAGAATCCGCGAAGCCACCACTCAGCGCCTCGACGGGTTCCTGAAGGCTCTGGCGGCCAACAGCGGCCCCTCCGTCGCTGTTACGGCCCGCGTCATCCTCTCCGGCATGTTCGGGCTCGCCGTCCGCTACGACGCGATCACACACAACCCCGTCCGCGACGTCGGCAATGTGCGCACCGCCCCCGTGAAGAAAGCCCGCGCCCTCACCGTCGACGAGCTCCGCGGCATTCTCGACGCCGTGCACCACTCCCCTATTCCGATCAACCCGGGCAACAAGGTCCGTCCCGGCCTCACCCTGGCGGAGTACTGCGCGGAGGCTGACCTCGCGGACGTCGTCACCATGTTCGCCGGCACCGGGGCCCGCATCAGCGAGGTGCTGGGCATCCGGTGGGAAGACATCAACCTCGACGCCAAGACGGTGGCGATCAGCGGGAAGGTCGGCCGCACCAAGGGCCAGGGCATGATCCGTGAAGGTTTCCTCAAGAGCGAGGCCGGTGAACGCACCCTGCCCCTGCCCGGTTTCGCTGTGGCCATGCTGCTGCGCCGGCAGGTCGAGTCCGTGCCGAACCTGCACAACGCCGTGTTCCCGTCGTCTACGGGGTCGCTGCGGGACCCGTCGGCGGTGTCGAAGCAGTGGCGGAAGGTGCGGGACCGGCTCGGATTCGACTGGGTAACGTCCCACACGTTCCGGAAGACGGTGGCGACCATGATTGATGCGCAGGGGCTGTCGGCCCGTGTGGGCGCGGATCAGTTAGGGCATGCGAATGTGTCCATGACTCAGGACCGCTACCACGGACGGAAAACTACGCATGTGGAGGTAGCGGAGGTCCTCGATCAAGCGGTGAGAAGGAGACTTGATGTCTAGCTCGGATTGGGTGGCTATCGCGGTGGCTGTCGCGGCATCCATCTTCAGCTTTCTGATGTGGAGGCGCGCGGGTACTGCCAACAGGCATGCGGAGGCGTCGTCCGAGGCGGCCAGGCGTTCGGCGGAAGAGGCTGCCCGTTCATCGGACATCGCGGAACGGGTCGAGCAACGCCAGATCGAGCGCCACGATGTCGTCTGGGGCCTCGAATGGGATCGAACGAAAAAGGTCCTGAAGATGAGGAACAAGGGTTCAGACGACGCTGAGAAGGTTGTCTTCGTGGTGGATTTCCTGGGGGGAAGCCGCGTGGAGGAAGCGGGGACTATTCCGAGCTTGGTGTCGTACGACTTCGACCTTCTCGAAAGTTGGGTCGACCTGTCGCAAAGTCTGCGGGCGGCGAATAACGGGCTTCCTGTGATGCCCTTGCGGGTCCCATTCCAGCGGCCGTGTGATCTGGGAGTCCCGTCTTGGCACTCCGTATTCGCACACGTTTGAGAAGCTAACACTCTCTTGAGCCGTCCGCGTCGCTTATCGATTTGATTTCGTTGGGTAAACGTTGGGTCCGTGCCAACGAAACAACCGCAGGCCAGGGGCATTGTGCCTCTGACCTGCGGTTATTGTAGGGCTGGTGGGGCTTGAACCCACGACCGACGGATTATGAGTCCGCTGCTCTAACCGGCTGAGCTACAGCCCCCTTCGGGCGCCGCGGTTCCGCCGCGCCACAGCTATGGTAGCGGCTAAACCGCGTGGTCCTCGTAACTTTCGCCGCGGTAGAGGCCCTCGAAAGTGTCCAGCGTGGAGGCCATGCTGTGCTTGCCCACCATCTCCCTGCTGACCCGGCCCATGGCTTCGCGCTCCTCCGCCGGCAGGGACAGGATCTTCGTGATCTTCTCCGCCAGTTCGGTGCTGTTCATCGGGGTGAAGAGGTAGCCGTTTTCTCCTTCGCGCACCAGGTGCGGCAGTGCCATCGCGTTGGCGAGAACCACCGGCGTCGCCGCGGACATCGCTTCGAGGGTGACCAGGGACTGCAGTTCGGCGGTTCCGGGCATGCAGAACAGGTCGGCCCGGATGTAGGCGGTCCTCAGGTCCTCGTCGCTGGCGAGTCCGAGGAATTTCACCCGGTCCTCAAGCCCGAGCCGCGCCACCTGGGCCTCCAGGGCGGGCTTCACTTCGCCGCCGCCGACGATCTCCAGGTGCACATTCAGGGCGCGGTCCGTCTTGGCAACCGCGTCGATGAGCACGTCGATGTGCTTCTCCTCGGCCAGCCGTCCGGCAAAGAGCACTGTCGGGAACGTGTGCTTCTCCACCGTCTCGCCTTCGCGGAGTTCGTAGACGGAGGCGTCGATGCCGTTGGAGATCGGCAGCACCTTGTGCAGGAACGCGTGGTCGTGCATCGCCTTTGCGGCCAGCGGGGTCGGCGTCGTGACGACGTCGGCCTTGCCCATGACCTTGCCCATGTCGCGCCAGGAGTTCTTGGCGACGATGTCCAGGAACCACTGCGGGAACGGCAGGAACGGTGCAAGGTTTTCCGGCATGAAGTGGTTCGTGGCGACGACCCGCACGCCGCGTTTGACCGCCTCGTACAGCGTGTACTCGCCGATCATGTAATGCGACTGGATGTGCACGACGTCGGGCTGGATCCGGTCGAAGAGCATGCTGATGTGCTTCTTGATCTCCCACGGCAGGCAGATGCGGAAGTAAGGGTGGGTGGGCACGGACCGGGACCTGAGCCGGTGCACTGTCCCCTCCGGCCGGGACTCCGTGAACGGGCCGCCCTTGTCCCCGCGCGGGGCGAGCACGTGCACGTCGTGCCCGCGGGCCGTCATGCCCTTGGCCAGCCGCAGGCCGAATTGCGCCGCACCGTTGATGTTCGGCTGGTAGGTGTCCGCTGCGATCAAGATGGTCAGGGGCTTGTGGTCGTCGGGCAAGCTCACTCATTAACTCCTGGTCGGTGGGTCCGCTGCCAACGGCGGCAGCCTGCGATGCGCAGCGCGCGTCAGCGGCGTCGACCCTCTGTACGCGGGTCTTTGGCGGCCTTGACGACGTCGGGGTGGTGACGGGACAAGGCAACGACCCCCACAATAGCAACCAATGCCGCGGCGCCCATGGCAATCGCGGTCACGGCGTGGACGTCCGGACGCAGCTCGCCGAGGATGGAGATGCCGATCGCGATGCCCACCATCGGGTCGACCACTGTCAGGCCGGCGATGACCAGGTCGGGGGGCCCGTTGGAGTAGGCGTTCTGCACGAACCAGGATCCCAGCAGGCCGGCGACGGCGATCGCCACCACTGAATACCAGGACACATTGAGCAGGAACCGGCCGTTCGGGTCCAGCAGGTGCTTGGCGATGATGCGGGTGAGCACCGCGACGAACCCGAAGAGCATGCCGGCGCCCAGAATGTAGACGAAGGCGCTGATCCGGTGCCGCAGGAGGACCGCCAGGCTGCCGAAGAAGCCGACGACGACCGCGAGCAGCAGCACGATGGTCAGTTCCTGCGGGACCCCGACGTGGTTGTTCTCGTTGGTCACGTTCACCGCCAGCAGCACGAACAAGGCCGACCCGGTCACGCACAGCGCGATCGCGACAACGGTCATGCGGTTCAGCCGGATGCCCTGGTCCCGGGAGTTCACCACCGTTGTGATGACCAAGGCGATGGCCCCGATCGGCTGGACTACGGTCAGCGGAGCGGTGGCCAGGGCGATGACATTCAAACCCATCCCGGTGATCAGCAGGACCAGGCCGAAGACCCACCGGCCGTTGGCGAGCAGACGCAGGAAACCGTGCGAGCTCAGTGTCAGGCCCCCGGTGTTGGCGCGGACCGCGCTGCCCTGCCGCTGCGCGCCGACCGCGAGGAAGAAGGAGGCGGCGACCGCGCAGGCTACGGCAAGCCACTCCATCAGGCGTCTCCCGTTCCGGCCCCGCGCCGGCCAAGGCTGCGGTACTTGGCGAGGATCGCACGGAAATACACCACGGCGGCGGCCAAGTGCAGCGCGCAGCCCGCAATGAGGATCCCCAGGGCGAGCGCGCGCAGCACCGGCGCGGCGGGTGAGGTGACAGCGGAGAGCAGCAGCAGCGGCGTGCCGACCAGGAACAGGGCCGTGCGGATCTTGCCGATCCAGAGCACCGGCAGGTCGGGGTGGCTGTGGAAGAGCCACAGCGAGGTCGCGACCAGGACGGCGTCGGGCACGAACACCACATACAGCAGCCAGGCCGGAGCGATGCCGGCCACGGCCAGCGTGATGAACACCACGATCAGGGCCAGCCGGTCCGCTATCGGGTCCATGATGCGCCCCAGCCTGGACGTTTGGTTGAACCGGCGTGCGAGATAGCCGTCCACCCAGTCGGTGCTGCCCATCACGGCCAGCACCACGACCGCAGCGCCATAGTCCCGGGCGGAAAGTACGAGCCAGACGAAGACGGGGACGCCGCAAAAGCGCAGCACGGTCACCAGGTTCGGTACCGTCAGCACGTCATCCCGGTCAGGGTCGGGCTGCTCGGACCGGCCGCTTGCGCCGCTGAGCCTCATGTCCTCCCCTTGCGTAGCCAGAATGCCGCCTCCGGGGCCACCGTCCCGGCGCCCCGGTTCTAGGACTTGCCCAGCTTACGCGCCAGAACCGCAACCGCGGCCAGCGAGGCGCCGAGGACAGACAGCGGCTTCCAGCGGTCCATCACGGTGTTGATGACGTCCTCAGGCAGGATAACGGGCTTGGCCTCCCCCGCCGTGGCGGGCTGGCCGGCGGCGCGCCGGCCGGAGGAAGTGGCCCCTGCGCCGGAAAGGCGGGCGCCCGCGGTGCCCTTCACTGCCACCATGAGCTCCTCGAACTTCTTCTTGACGTCCAGTTCCTCACCGAGGTCTTCGCGCAGGCCCGTGAGGTGCTCGCGGCGTTCGCCGGTGCGGGTCTGCAGCTCGGATTCCGAGGGAGCCGGCGGCTGGGCGGCCTTCTCCGCCTTCGCCCTGGCCTTTTCTTCCTGCTTGGCCTTGTCCTTGTTTTCGTCAGCCGGAGACTTCTTGTCCAGCGTGGACGGGTCGAAGCGGCGGCCTTCCTTCAGCACGCCGATGTCGTACTTCACGCCGCGGATCGCCTGCTCGGGCAGCAGCGGCATGGCCTTCTTGAACCGCGACAGGCCAAGCATGGCGCCGAGCCCCGCGATGATCACGAACAGCAGGCCGAAGATCAGCGCGGAGAGCCACGCCGGCATCACGGTCGCCAGGGCCATGACGGCGGCAATGATCAGGGCCACCGCCAGCGCCGCGACAAACAACAGCGCGACCACGAAAAACGCCGAGGCAATCCCCGCCTGGATCCCCTTGCGCTTGAGTTCGGTCTTTGCGAGCTCCAGCTCGTCAGCAAGCTGCTTCGGCGCGAGCCGGGACACCAGCTTGACGGCGCCGACAAGCGAAGGCTGTCCGGTGGCCTGAGTGGCTCCGGCGCGTCGGGAAGTTGCCATGGGTACCGCCTCCATCAATGGTTCCTGCAGTGCCGCGTGGCCCCTCGCGCCCGACAGAACGCGGAAGGAAGCACGCTTACTGAATAAAATTACCATTGAGGAACTTCCCGCCCGCCTACCCGCCCTACCCGACGCGGCAACTGCTGCCGTTTCTGCGCGTCCGGGGCCGCCTGCGACCCTAGGATGGAATAGCACGCGCGCGGGCCGCGTTAGCGCCCCCGGAGCCGGTTTGCTTCCGCCCCGGCACAGCTTCCCCTCACCGCACCAGCCATAAAGGACCTCTCTTGAGCACCACCACGCATCCGGGCGATGCTCTCAGCCGGAACCAGAAGCTCGTCTACGTCCTCGTGCTCGGCGCCCTGACGGCACTGGGTCCGTTCACCATCGACCTGTACCTGCCCGCCTTCCCCGCCCTGGAGCAGGATCTCGGGGTATCCGCGACCGCTGTGCAGCTCACCCTGACGGGGACCACGCTGGGTTTCGCAACCGGTCAGCTGCTGATGGGCCCCTTCAGCGACAAGGTGGGACGCAGGCTTCCCCTGATCCTGGCGACGGCGCTGCACGTGCTCGCCTCGGTAGGGGCGGCGTCGGCTGACAACATCACCATGCTCGGCTTCTTCCGGGTGCTCCAAGGCGTCGGCGCGGCGGGCGGCGGCGTCGTGGCGATGGCCATGGTGCGCGACCTGTTCAGCGGCTACCCCCTGGTCCGGATGTTCTCGCGGATGGCGCTCGTGAACGGAATGGCCCCCATCCTCGCCCCCGTCATCGGCTCGCAGCTGCTGCTCGTGATGGCGTGGCCGGGGGTGTTCTGGTTCCTTGCCGGCTACGGGGTCCTGGTGCTGCTCGCCGCGCTGTTCCTGATCATCGAGACGCTGCCCGCCGAGAACCGGGGCCGTCACGGGCTGACCGTCGCGCAGCGCTACAAAGCGGTCTTCTCCGACCGGATCTTCGTCGGCATGCTCGTCGTCGGCGGGATGAGCTTCAGCGGGCTCTTCACCTACCTCTCGGCGTCGCCGTTCCTGTTCCAGAACGTGTACAGCTTCAGCGCCCAGCAGTACGGTCTGCTCTTCGGGATCAATTCCCTGGGCATCGTGGCGGGTGTGCAGATCAGTGCCCGCGTGGTGCGGCGCGTCGGACCGCAGTGGGTGATTGCGGCGGCGACGGCGACCATGCTCGCCATGGCGTGCCTGATCATGCTCTTCGACTCGCTCGGCTTCGGCCTGTGGGGCGTACTGGTGCCGCTTTGGCTCTACATCTGTGCCACCGGCTTCACCTTCCCTTGCGTCCAGGCCCTCGCGCTGGCCAACCACGGCGCCCAGGCCGGCACCGCGGCTTCCCTGCTGGGCGCGGTGAACTTCGGGATGGCGGGCCTGGTCTCCCCCGTCGTGGGGCTGCTCGGGGTCGGCTCGGCCGCCCCGATGGGCCTGGTCATGTCCATCTGCATGGCGGTGGCTATTGCCGGGCTGTGGCTGCTGGTCAGGCCGCGGACCGTCCCGGCGCTTCAGTAGCGTTCGGAGGCCGAGCCGCGGATCCCGTAGCGTGGGGTTCATGGCTGTCAAAGATAACCGCAACGGCCGGGGCCTTTTCGTCGGAGCCGTCCTCGGCGCCGTCCTCGGTTTCATCCTGGGCCGCTTCATCGGCAACCCCGTGTTCGGTGCGCTGCTCGGCGCGGTGGTGCTGGGGGCAGCGATGTACCGGGTCAACCCCGGCCGCCGCCGGCGCTGACGGAGGCCGGCCGGGACGGCGTCAGAGAGCTCCCAAGGCTGATCCGGCCAGCGTGAATTCGGCCGGCACGCGCCCCCGACCGGTGGCAAGGCCCGCGGCAAGCTTGCCAACGAGGGGCGCGAACTTCGCGCCGTGGCCCGAGCAGGGCGAGACCAGCACGATCCCCCCGATCCTGTCGATCAGGAAGTCCTCCGTGGGCGTGCTCGTGTAGAGGCAAGTGTCCTCCGCCACCGGGGTGGGCCGCAGCCCGGGCAGATACGTGCGGACGTAGTCGATCAACCGGTCGCGTGCGGCCGGGTCCACGATCCCGTCCCGCCCGCTGGCCGTGGTCGGCCTGCCGCCGTCGTGCTCGGCGACCTTCATTGCGAGCCCGTCGACGTCCCGTCCGCCGGGCAGGCCGTAGACCTGCAGCGGGCCCATGTGCACGAAAACGGGCCAGTCGGCCAGGTCCCGCACCGGAAAATGGAGGACCTGCTGCTGGGTGACCGCCAGCCGCGGAAGGG
This sequence comes from Paenarthrobacter sp. DKR-5, assembly GCF_018531425.1. Classification (GTDB taxonomy): domain Bacteria; phylum Actinomycetota; class Actinomycetes; order Actinomycetales; family Micrococcaceae; genus DKR-5. The sequence continues at coordinate 480,383 of NZ_JAHBOI010000003.1, read as the reverse complement.
CCCGCAGCGCCGCGTCCGGCAGCGGCAACTCCGGAAGCATCTCCGGCAGCCACGCTCCCGCGCAGACCACCACGGTCTCCGCGTGCACAAGCGGCCGTCCCGGGGATTTGAGGGTGTAGCCCCTGGCGCTCGGCGTGACGGAGCCGATGGGCCAGCCGGAGAGCAACTGGGCACCGGACGCGCAGGCAAGGTCAAGCATGGCCCGCACGGCGAGATCGGCGTCTATCACTCCCGCGTCCGGCTGGTACAGCACCTCGGTGTCGAAATTGATTTGCGGCCAGAGGCTGCGCGCTTCCTCGGCGCCGTAGAGCCTGCTGTAGATGCCCAGCGATTCGAGCACACGGGCCAGCTTGCGCGGGTTGCGCTGCGCCCCGAAATCAAGGCCCCCCGTCGTAGTGAGCACCTTCGCGCCGCTCTCGGCGGCCAGTTCGTGCCAGAGTGCCTCGGCCCTTCCGGTGAGATGGGCGTAGAACGCTTGCGGGTACACCCGTCGGAAAATCCGCGCGCTGCCGTGCGAACTGCCGTAAGGGTGGCCGACGTCGTACTGCTCGATGGCGGTCACCTCGTGGCCGGCACGCGCCAGTTGCCAGGCGGTGGCTGCTCCGGCCAGTCCCGCACCGATCACCGCATACTTGGTCTGCAGCATTGCTTCCTCCCGGCGGCCGCGGTGTTGATAGGAGCTACTGCACGCTACCCGCAATGCCGTATCGCGCCGGGACCGGCCGGGTTAATTCCGCGTAACGTACTCGCGGGAGCAGGCAGTGCCTGCTCAGATTGCGAAGCCTGCCTCCAGCACGAGGAATTCCTCGGCCGCGTCGATGGCGGCCTGGAAGGCATCCCGGTCAGTGGCACCGGACGCGGAAAAGGGCCGCCATTCGTGGGGGCTCGAGCGGACCTGCACCAGCCCTCCTGACGGCGGTGCGTAGTAGATTGCGAAGCGCTGGACCGGCCAGTCCGCTGATGTCTCCGGCGCCACGAGCAGCGCGGCCCGCTCGCCGACGTTGACCCATTGGGCGATCGGACGCCGGTGATCGCGCACGAAGAGTCCGTCAGCGAACGTGGCGGCGGATCCGGGACCGTGCAGTTCCTCGTGCCGGTCCTTCCAAATCGTCAGCAGCGCCCCGCGGTAGCGCCGCCAGCCCTCCGGGAGCTGGCGCCCGCCGGGCTCGCGGGCCGGTTCCTGCGCCATCGCACACCTCCGGTTGCAGCCGACGGACGACGCCGGCGGCCTTCTTGCCACCAATGATATGCCGGGCGCCGGTCCGGCCAGCCACAGTCTTTCGGCCCCGGACGCCCCTGCCGCCGGCACCGGCTCAGAACATGAACATGTGCTTAACACGCCGGCGACCGGCGTGTTTGTCGGTCCGCAGGAGCATAATCCTCCTTACGTCACGCGAACCAACGATCGGAGAGCCAGATGACCCCCTCAGGCAGTCAGCCCGGAAGCACGCCCGCGGCCCAGGAACCCACCGTCGCACTGCCCGGCTCGGAGCGGTCCGCCTTCCTCGGCATCAGTGCCGCGCACGGTCCGGCGGACCCGTCCCGGCCCATCGAAGTCACGGTGGTGCTGCGTCGGCAGGCGGATCTTCCCGAGGAAGCGCTTGCCGCGCCAATGAGCCGGGAGGAATTCGCGGCGGCGCACGGCGCCTCGCCCGCTGACCTGCAGCTGGCGGTCGAGACGTTCACCCGTCTCGGTGCCGAGGTCCTCGCGGCGGACCAGCCGTCCCGGCGGATCCGGCTGGGCGGCACGGTGGAACTGCTGAGCACGATCTTCGGAACAAGCCTGGACGATGTGACCAGCAGCGGGCCGCATGGGGGCACGGTGACGCACCGGCACCGCACCGGGGGCCTGCGGGTTCCTGCGGTCCTTGACGGAGTCGTCACTGCCGTCCTGGGCCTCGATGACCGGCCGCAGGCGCGCGCCCAGTTCCGGGCCATCCCGCTGGCGTCCGCCGGCACCAGCTACACCCCGCCCGAGCTCGGAAAGATCTACAACTTCCCGCAAGGCACTGACGGCGCCGGGCAGCAGGTGGCGATCATCGAACTGGGCGGCGGGTACGGCCAGCAGGACCTCGACGCCTACTTCAGCGGCCTGGGCCTGAAGACGCCTGCAGTGAAAGCCGTCGGGGTGGACGGGGGCGCCAACCAGCCAGGCCAGGATCCCGGAGGGGCCGATGGCGAGGTGCTGCTCGACGTCGAAGTAGTCGGCGCACTGGCACCGGCCGCGGAACTGATGGTCTACTTCGCGCCCAACACCGATGCCGGTTTCCTGGATGCTATTGCCGCTGCCTCCCACGCGACCCCTGCGCCGGCCGCCATCAGCATCAGCTGGGGCCAGAGCGAGGATGCGTGGACCGCGCAGGCCCGGACCGTCTTCGACCAGGCCTTGGCCGACGCGGCGGCACTCGGTGTCACGGTAACGGCGGCCGCGGGCGACAACGGCAGCACGGACGGCGCGGGCGACGGCAAGGACCACGCCGATTTTCCGGCCTCAAGTCCCCATGTACTTGCCTGCGGCGGAACGCGGCTGGATGCGGACCCGGGCACCGGCTCGGTCAGGGCGGAAACCGTCTGGAACGACGGGCCGCGGTCGGCCACCGGCGGCGGTTACAGCGACGTGTTCCCCGCTCCCGCCTGGCAGTCCGGGCTGGCCGCGCACGGCCGCCACCGGCGGCCTTCCGGGCCGGCGGCCCGGCAGGGCCGGGGCGTGCCGGACGTCAGCGCCGTGGCCGACCCCCAAACCGGTTACAAGGTCCGCGTGGACGGCAAAGACATGGTGATCGGCGGAACGAGTGCAGTCGCGCCGCTCTGGGCCGCCTTGGTGGCACGGCTGGCCCAGGCGTCAGGCCGTCCGCTGGGACTCCTCCAGCCGTTGCTGTACCGTCCGGCAGCAGGCTCGTCCGCTGCCTTCCGCGATATCACCAGCGGCAGCAACGGCACGTACCAGGCCGCGACCGGCTGGGACCCTTGCACCGGCCTGGGCAGCCCCGATGGCGCCGCTTTGCTGGCCGTCGTCAGGGGACAGTAGTCCGTGCGGGCCCGGACGGGGCGGTTACCCGCCCTGTGCGAGCTGAACGGCCAGGACGCGGCCAGACTTAGGGCCGGCCGCGTCCATCGCGCCCGGCCAGTCCGCGGCCGTCGCGAAGAGCAGGTCGCCGGCCGTTCCGCCGACAGCACAGGAAAAGCAGCCCTGGGGAAACTGCACGGCGTCGGCGACCTCGCCGCCTTCCCGCACGAGCACACACCGGCGGTTGGGTACATCCGCGTACCAGATCCCGCCGTCGGGGCTCCAGCAGATCCCGTCCGGCGCGCTGCCCTCCACCGCAGCCCAAACCCGGCGGTTCGCCAGCGCCCCGCCATCCCCGATGTCGAAGCAGGTCAACCGGCCGGCGTGGGATTCGGCCACGACCAGCAAGGCACCGTCCGGGCTGATGACCATGCCATTGGGAAAGGCGAGTCCGCCGGCCACCCGGGTTGCCGTCCCATCCGGGGCGACCCTCGCAATCAGGCCTTCCGCCCGCGGCGGCCCCGCGAAGTCATACCCGATCCCGTCGACGTAGAGCGCGCCTCCAGGGTGCACCGCCAGTTCATTCCAGGGATCCGGTGAGAGGTGCCCAAGGCCCGCTATCCGGGCCAGCCGGCCGCCGAAACCGGCGAGCACCTCGGCAGTGCCGCCGGACACCACCACCATGCGGCCGTCGTCGAACCAGTCGAAGGAGATCGGGAATGACGGCACCGTGGCGACAACGGACGCCGCCCCGCCGGATCCGAGGACCGAGACCGTCCGGGCCATCCAGTCGGCGTACCAGAGGGTGCCGTTGTGCCACCGTGCGGACTCGCCCATGCCGATTCCGGTGACAACGGTCGAGATCCTGCCCATCATCCGCCCTGCCCTACGCGCCGCTTATGCCACTGGCGCCAATCTTCGCAGCGTCCGCTCCAGGTGGCCAGAGATTTTCGCGGCATTCGCCGGTGATTCGTCCCCGGAGCGGGCGGCGGCGGGGGCACAATGATGGGAAAGACATTCCGCGCCAAGGACGGTGCACAGCATGAGCGACACCAGCGACAACGCTTCCTCTCCAGCCGGCCCGGCGACGCGGGGGTCCGGGTACGTGCATGCTCCGAACCGCCGCGAGGCGCTGGGCGCGCTGGCGGCATCACTGGTCCTGGGACTGACGGCCTGCTCGGGCAGCGGAACGCAACCGTCCCGGACGGGCCCAGGGTTTGCCGCCGGTCCGCTGCCTCCGGGAGCAGGCCTGTCCGCCGGGTCGGCTGGCCCCGTGAGCCGCCCCTCAGCTGCTGCGCCCAAGGTCGCCAAGCCGTACGTGCCGGATTTCCAGCTGCCGCCGGTGCGCGACGGACTCGCGCCGGTGCTGACCAGCGTCCCGACCCGGCACCCGGTGGTGTTCCTCACCATCGATGACGGCATCACCAAGAATCCCGCGATGGTCGCTTTGATGAAGTCCCACGGGTACCGGGCCTCGCTGTTCCTGACACGGAACTTTGTCAGAGGAAACCCGGACTTCTTCCGCGAACTCACCTCGCTGGGCAGCGTGGTTGAGAACCACACAGTCAGCCACAACACGGCCATGGTGGCCGAGCTCGACTACGCAGGACAACTGGCCGAGATAGCCGGAATGCAGGACTACGCCCGCCAAGTGTACGGGCGCAGTCCTGCCCTGTTCAGGCCGCCGGGCGGCGCCTACTCAACGACGATGCGCCGGGCGGCAGCCGCTGCGGGCCTGAAAGCCGTTGTGGACTGGAAAGCGAAAGCCAATGCCGGGCGAATGGACTATCAGGTCGGCAATGCGCTGCGGCCAGGGGACATCGTGCTGATGCATTTCCGGCCGGAGTTCGCCGCCGACCTGGCGGCGTTCCGCCAAGCCCATCTCGCCGCAGGGCTTGAGGTCGTGCTGCTCGAGGAGTTCCTCGGCGTGCTGTGACCGCGGAGGCGTTTATCCGGCCTCGAGGTCCAGCTGCCGGGGTCCCGGGTTCTTGCCTGCCAGCAGGGTGACGACTTCCTGAACCGTCAGGTTGGCGGCCGTCGCCACGCGCGAGAGGCTGGTTTTTCCCTTGGCTGCTGCCAGGACCGCATCCAGCAGCTGGCGGTTGGCACGGTCGTATTCGATTTCGGCGCCTTCCTGGTACGCCGAAGCGGTCCAGACATTCAGGAGGGCGAGGTCCTCGGCAGCGGGCTCAAGAGGGCCGTCTGCGTCAGCGGAAAAATTGTGGGAGTAGCGGGCGGTGGCCATGGAGGCCCCCAATCAGTTGTGCGGGGTTGTCCGCCTTCTGCTCGACGGAGCAAAAACCCTCGGCCGGCTTTAGAGCGCCCCGGCGAGCATCTTGTCTTTCGACTCTATCACCCTCATCCCGCGCAGCCGCGCCGGCGGCCCCCTCAGCGTTGCGTCCGGGGACCGGGCGCCTGCTCGTCGACGGCCTCGAATTCGAACTCGTCCTCCTCGACGGCTGCGGCGATGTCCTCCGGGCTCATCGCCAGGCTCACCGCGTAGTAGAACATGACGAGGCTGAAGAGGACCACGACGAGGATGTCGATCCAGTCCGGGAAGATGCTCAGCGAGCCCTTTCCGTAGCGGCCCAGCAGCCCGATGACCAGGATGCCGATCAGCCAGGGCCAGATCCACGACGCCGCCCGCCAGTCGATGTCACGGCGCAGCCGCAAGGTCTTGGACCGGCGCAGCGCGATCTCGAAGATGATGCGGCCGAGCAGGATCGCCGTGAGCAGCTTCCAGATGGACTCGAACCCCGACCAGTAGATGATCAGGTTCGCGGCCACGAAACCGAGCGGCGTCAGGAAGCCGGGCCACGGAATCCGGTACGGGTGCTCCCGGCCGGCATGCTGGCGGATCAGCGCCTCGAGCGAGACAGGAGCGAACGCGTACATGATTGCCGTCGCATCCGTGACCAGCCCGACCAGGGCCTGCCAGCTCGGGAAGGGCAACAACGCGATCATCCCGATGATGAAGGACAGGACGATGGAGCCGAATGGCACCCCGCGCTTGCTCACCGTCGTGAGGGCGGAGGGCAGGGCGTCGTCCTCCCCGAGCGCGTAGGAGATGCGTGCGGAGGTTCCGATGTACACCAACCCGGTCCCGGCAGGGGACGCCACCGCATCGATGAGGAGAATGGTCGCCAGCCACCCGGCGCCCACCGAGACCGCCAGCGCGTAGTACGGGCCGAAGGAACCGGCCCCGAGCGGGTTCTTCCAGTTCTGCGCAATGTTGGCGGGGTTGAGGGCCCCGATGAAGGCAACCTCGAGCAGAATGTAGATCGCCGCCCCGATGAACATCGCGATGATGATCGCCCGGGCCACGTCCTTCTTCGGGTTGCGGGCCTCGCCGGCCATCTGGGCAGCCTGCTCAAAGCCCTGGAGGGCGAAGATGACCCCCAGCGGAAGCGCAGCGAAGATGCCGTGCACGCCGTCGGGCGCAAACCCTCCCCCGGCCTGCGTGAAGTTCTGCGGGTGGAAGCTGAGGATGATGATCACCACGATCGTCAGCACGGGCACAGCGGTCTTCCAGATCACGAGGATGATGTTGCTGTCCGAGAGCCATTTCGCGCCCAGCAGGTTGATGCCGGTGAAGACGGCAAGGGCGGCGGCCGCGATCAGCAGGCCCAGCGGCGTCAACGTTGAATCCGGGTTCACCATCTTGATGCCGGAGGCCCACGGGGCGCTCTCAAGGTAGGTGATGCTGCCTTCGACTTCGATCGGCGCGATGGTCACCGCCTGCAGGTAGCCCGCCCACCCGGCGGTGAAGCCGGCCAGCGCGCCGAAAGCATAGTGCGGGTAGCGTGCCGTGCCGCCGGCGACGGGATAGGCGGCGCCCAGGTCTGCATGGACGAGTGCCAGGACCAGGAGCAGCACGGCGGCAAGCAGCCAGGAGATGATCGACGCCGGGCCGGCCGCCTGGGCGGCGCCAAGGGCCCCCAGCAGCCAGCCGGAGCCGATGATCGAGCCGAGCGAAACGAATGTGAGACCCCAGAAGCCGACCACCCGCTTCAGTGGTTTCCCGCCGTGTGTCCTAGCACTGAGATCAGTTGCCATCCGAACCATTCCCTTGGTGTCCGTGCTGCTGCCCAGGGCCCCCGCGGCACTCCTGAGAATAGTGCCAGCGGCGCCGGCAGGAAAGATGCAGTTGCCACTGAAGGCAGGCAAAACCACCGTAAAAGAAAAGGCGGCTTTCCGGTGTACCGGAAAACCGCCTTTTTGTCCGCTCCCCCGACTGGACTTGAACCAGTAACCCTTCGATTAACAGTCGAATGCTCTGCCAATTGAGCTACGGGGGAATGAAGCTCTACAAGAATAACAAAGGTTTTCGCCGGTGCGAAATCGGGCGGAAAACGCCGGATTTCAGGGGTTTTCAGCCCTCGGAGCGCAGGGCACGGCGCTGCATCTCCAGCTCGAGGAGTTCCCGCTGGATCCGCTGGTACGCCTCCGGATCCCCGGCCGGGTCGGTGCGCTGCAGTTGGCCCATCTTCTCCGCCTTCTGGTGCGTGATCTGCAGCTCGAACAGCCGCGAGAGCATCGCCTGGCAGTACTTGCGCAGCGAGTCGGCGTTGGTGGCGGGAAGGGGCGTCACCGCGAGCCGCGAGACAAAGCCGCGGAGCGGTTCGGGCACCTCCTGCCGGACCCGCTCCACCCACTGCGCCGGCGACGTGTCCGCCGCCCCGGCGGCCTGGATGGCCTCGAAGACCGCCAGGTGCGCAGGCGCGGCGAACCGGGCCCCGGCGAACCGTTCCCACTGTTCCTTGCTGAGCATGCCAGGCTGCTGCAGCACCACTTCGAGCGCCTCGCGCTCCATCCGCGTCACCGGGTCCCTCGGGTCGGGCTCGGAAAACAGCGCCGGCGCCGGCCGTTCCCTGCCGGCCCGCGGGTCGGCATGCTGCTCCCGCTCCGGGCGCCGGCCGTGCGGCTCGGGCTGGGTGTCGGTGCGCTTGCCCGCTGCGGCGACGGCACGCAGCACGTCTTCCACCGGGACGCCCAGCCAACCGGCCAGCTGCCGCCCGTAGGCCGGACGGATGGCGGCGTCACGGATTTGGGCGACGACGGGAGCACTCTCGCGCAGGGCGCCGACCCGGCCCTCGACGGTGCTCAGGTCGTGTTTCTTCAAGGTGGCCCGGATGGCGAATTCGAAGAGCGGCCGCCGGCTCTGGATCAGGCCGCGGACGGCCTCGTCCCCGGAATGCTGGCGCAGGTCGCAGGGATCGGCTCCGGTCGGCTCGACGGCGACAAAGGTCTGCGCGACGAACCGCTGGTCCTCCTCGAACGCCCGCAGGGCCGCCTTCTGGCCCGCTTCGTCGCCGTCGAAGGTGAAGATTACTTCGCCGCCGCTTCCGTCGTCGGAGAGCAGCCGGCGCGCGATCTTGATGTGGTCCGCGCCGAACGCGGTGCCGCAGGTGGCGACGGCTGTGTCCACCCCCGCGAGGTGGCAGGCCATGACGTCCGTGTAGCCCTCGACCACGACGAGCTGGCGCTGGCGCGCGATTTGCCGTTTGGCCAGGTCGATGCCGTAGAGCACGTGGGACTTCTTGTAGAGCACTGTCTCGGGTGTGTTCAGGTATTTGGGGCCCTGGTCCTCGTCCAGCAGCCGCCGCGCGCCGAATCCGATCGTGTCCCCCGCGATGTCGCGGATCGGCCAGATCAGCCGGCCGCGGAAGCGGTCGTAGAGGCCGCGCTGGCCCTCGGAGAACATGCCGGTGAGCTTGAGTTCATCCTCGCGGAAGCCGCGGCCGCGCAGATGCTTGAGCAGCCCGTCCCAGCCCTGCGGCGCGAAGCCCACCCCGAACTTCTCAGCAGCGGCCCGGTCGAAGCCGCGCTCGGCCAGGAACTGGCGGCCCGGCGCGGCGCCCGGGGTGAGGAGCTGGTCGCGGAAGAATTCGGCGGCCACCTTGTGCGCGTCCAGCAGCCGCTGGCGCTTGCCGACCTCCTCGCGCCTGGGGCCCTGGCCGTCCTCGTAGTGCAGTTCGAAGCCGATCCGGGCTGCGAGTTTCTCGACCGTTTCGGCAAAACTGGTGTGGTCAAGCTTCTGGACGAAAGAGATCACGTCACCGCTCTCGCCGCAGCCGAAGCAGTGGTAGGTGCCCACCTGGGGCCGGACGTGGAACGACGGCGACCGCTCGTCGTGGAAGGGGCACAGCCCCTTGAAGGAGCCGATGCCCGCGGACTTGAGCGTGACGTAGCCGTCCACGACTTCCTTGATGTCCGTGCGCTGGCGGACCTCGTCAATGTCCTCGCGTTTGATTAAACCAGCCACCATGCCAGTCTATGGGACGACGCCGACAGCACAGCGCCTGTCCCCAGGGCCAGCGGGTCAGGTCGTGGCGGGCACCTTGCGGACCAGCCGGCTGTGCCAGGCGAGGGCGGAGGCGTCAGTGAGCGAGGCGACCTGGTCGATGACCACGCGCAGCCGGGCATCGTCGTCGGCCGCGTTCTGCCAGTCCGCGGCGAACATGGTCTCCAGATGACGGTCGCCCGTCGCGGCCAGCGCGGTCACGAGTTCGGTGAGCACCTCGCGCTGGCGCTCGTAGATCGGCACCCGCTGGTCCGTCGTCATCACGAACGTCGTGGCCAGGCCCTTCATCACCGCGATCTCCAGAATCGTTTCCTCGGGCACCACCACGTCGGCCGCGTAGCGGGTCAGCGGGTCCGGGCCGAACAGCTCCCGGGTGGTTTCCAGCGCGCTCTGGCAGAACCGGCCGATGAGCTGGCTCGTCATGTCCTTCAGCGCCGCCATCGACCGGCGGGAGCCGTCCGCATGCCGCACCCACACGCTGGTTGCCTCGAGCCGGGACAGCGCCGCGTCCACCGCTGCCGCGTCGCTGTGCGGGAGGTACCACTGCTGGGTGTAGCCGATGGCGCGGGCCCGCTCGTCCTTGTCGGCCAGGGTGCCCAGCTGCAGGTGGCCGGCAACGATGGCGTCCTCGACGTCGTGCACCGAGTAGGAAATGTCGTCGGCGAGGTCCATGATCTGCGCCTCGATGCAGGAATGCCTTTCCGGGGCGCCGCGCCGCAACCAGTCAAAGACCGGGAGGTCGTCCTGGTAGACGCCGAACTTGCTGGTGCGGTGCCCGTGGATCAGCGGGGCATCCTCGGCGGCCCACGGGTACTTGCAGGCAGCATCGAGGCTGGCCCGGGTGAGGTTCAATCCTGCGGAAGAACCGTCCGCCGCGATGATTTTGGGCTCGAGCCGGGTGAGCAGCCGCAGCGTCTGGGCGTTGCCCTCGAACCCGCCAATGCGGTGCGCCAGATCGTTCAGCGCCGATTCACCGTTGTGACCGAACGGCGGGTGCCCCAGGTCGTGCGAGAGGCAGGCCGCGTCGACGACGTCGGGGTCGCAGCCGAGCGTGCGGCCCAGTTCGCGCCCGATCTGGGCGACCTCAAGGCTGTGGGTGAGCCGGGTCCGGACGAAGTCGTCGGTGTCAGGGGCGACCACCTGGGTCTTGGCACCCAGGCGCCGCAGCGCAGAGGAATGCAGCACGCGGGCGCGGTCGCGTTCGAACTGGGTGCGGTAGGGCTTTTTCGGCGCCTCCGCGGCCCAGCGCTCGCTGTCATGCCCGGTGTAGGCGGCCGCTGCCGCCGGCTCAGCCACCCGACACATCCAGCTCGGCGGCCGCGATGTCGGCCTGCTGCGCGGTGTTCAGGGTGCGCTCCTTGAGCCATCCGTCCGGCAGGGCGGTGCGTTTGGGCGAGCCCGCGCGGCCGCGCGGGCCCTCCGCTCCCGCGCCCGGATACGGCGCGGCCGGGTCCAGCTCATCGAGCAGCCCGCGCAGTTCGACGAGCGTTGACACGGTGGCCAGCCGGGCCCGCAGGTCCCCGCCGACGACATAGCCCTTGAAGTACCAAGCCATGTGTTTGCGGATGTCGCGCAGGGCCTTCGGTTCCTCGCCGAAGGTGTCGATCATCAGCTCGGCATGCCGGTAGACCGCATCCGCGACCTCCTTCAACCCGGGCCGGATCCGGCGGTCGCTGCCCTCGAAGGCCGCCATCAGGTCCGCGAAGAGCCAGGGCCGTCCCTGGCAGCCGCGGCCGACGACGACGCCGTCGACGCCCGTCTGCTGGACCATCCGGACGGCGTCCTCCGCGGACCAGATGTCGCCGTTGCCCAGCACCGGGATGTCCGGCAGGGCTTCGCGCAGGTCCGCGATGGCGTTCCAGTCCGCCTGGCCGGAGTAGAACTGCGAGGCGGTGCGGCCGTGCAGCGCGACCGCTGCCACGCCGCTGTCGCGCGCAATCCGGCCGGCCTCACGGTACGTGAGGTGGTCCTCGTCAATGCCCTTGCGCATCTTGATCGTCAGCGGCAGCCCGCCCTTGGAGGCCTCACGGACGGCGGTCTGCACAATCGAGGTGAACAGGTCCAGCTTCCAAGGCAGCGCCGCTCCCCCGCCGCGCCGGGTGACCTTGGGCACCGGGCAGCCGAAGTTCAGGTCGATGTGGTCCGCGCGGTCCTCCTCGACCAGCATCCGCACGGCGGCGCCCACGGTCACCGGCTCGACGCCGTACAGCTGGACCGAGCGAACCTTCTCGTCGTCGTCGTGCTTGATGATCCGCAGCGACTCCGGCGTGCGCTCGACCAGGGCACGGGAGGTGACCATCTCGGACACGTACAAGCCGCCGCCGTACTCGCGGCAGAGGCGGCGGAAGGCATTGTTGGTGATGCCGGCCATCGGGGCCAGCACCACGGGGGTGTCCACCGTGATGTTGCCCAGTTTCAGCGGCGGCAGCCCCGGACTGGTCTGCGGGGGCGCTTCGGATACGACAGAACTCACGGTTCCATTGTCGCAAAGCGGGGCAAATCGGCCTCACGGCGGGTCCGCAGGCTGCCGTGCCTGGTGCAACTGCCGTGCCGGCGCCCATCCGGACCCTCACCGGCTCCGAACCTTGTGTGCCACCATAATCCCAACGCTGATCATCGCAACGCTGCCAGCCCCGGAAAGGCCAACGACGTGTCAAACCGCAAGATCGATGAGGCCGACGAAGCAGGCCCCGCCGAAATCGCCCACGCCCCGGTGCTGACGGTGCGCGCCTCCAGCGTCCAGGCCAAGGCAGTGGTCCTGGTACTGCACGGAGGCCGGGCGAACAGCTACGACCCCGTCCGGGCGCGGCACCTGAGCCCGGCACGGATGGTCCCGTTTGCGCGGTTGCTCTCCCGCTGGGGCTCGGACCTCGGTGTGGAGGTCTGGTCGCTGCGCAACCGGGTCCGCGGGTGGAACGGCGCGGAACAGTCCCCGGTCCAGGACGCGCGCTGGGCGCTGGAGAAGATCCGTGAAACCCACGCGGGCCTGCCGGTCTACCTCGTCGGGCACTCCATGGGAGGCTCGGTCGCCCTGGCGGTGGCCGACGATGACCGGGTCAAAGGCGTCGTCTCGCTGGCACCGTGGCTGAATCCGTCCTCGGACACCACCAGCGTGACGGAGCGCCGGGTGCTCATCATCCATGGCGACAAAGACCGCTGGACCAGCCCGACCGAGTCGCTGCGCTACGCCCGCCGTGCGGAGCCGATCGCCGAAGAGGTGCGCTACGTGCTGCTGGACGGGGTCGGGCACTTCATGCTCAGCAAGATCGGCATCTGGCACCGGCTGACCGTTTCCTACGTGCTGCGCTCGTTCGGCGAGCAGACCGGGACCGAGATCCCGGCCGCCGTGCGCCGGCACTCGGACCGGCTGTTCGAGCAGCCGCCCGTCCTCCCGATGGTGATGTGACCGCCGTGCCCTTCTTCAACTTTGGAGCCTTCGCCGCCAGCCTCCCCTGGACGGCCGCTGCCCTGCTGGTGCTGCTGGCGGCCACTTTTGCGCTCGGTGTCGCGCAGCGGCGGCACTCGGTGATCGACACGGCATGGGGACTCGGTTTTGTGGTCGTCGCCGTCGTGTCGTGGATGCTCAGTTCAGGCCACGGCGACGCCGGCCGGCGCACCCTGATGCTGGTGCTGACCGCCCTGTGGGGCCTGCGGCTGGCGGGGTTCATCGGCTGGCGCGCCCGCGGCGGCGAGGAGGACCCCCGCTACGAGAAAATGCTCTCGGCAGCGCCGGGTTCCCGCAACACGTACGCCATCCGGCGCGTCTACTTGCCGCAGGCGGTGGTGCTGTTCTTCGTCTCGCTCACCATCCAGGTAGCAATGTTCTCCACCGGCGCCGTCGGCTGGCTGGCGTGGCTGGGCGTTGCGGCCTGGGCGGTGGGCCTGTTCTTCGAGGCCGTCGGCGACTGGCAGCTCGCGCGATTCAAGGCTGATCCGGCCCGTAAAGGCACGGTGCTCAACACCGGGCTCTGGCGCTATACCCGGCACCCCAACTACTTCGGCGATGCGGCGGTCTGGGCGGGCTTGTTCCTGGTCGCCGCCGACTCCTGGCCCGGCGTGCTGACGGTCCTCTCGCCCGCCCTGATGATCTGGGCACTGGCCGGGCGCACGGGCAAACCGCTCACCGAGCAGCGCATGAATGAGCGCCCCGGCTACCGGGAGTACATCGAAGCCACCAGCGGCTTCTTCCCGCTCCCGCCGCGCCGGAAGGCCTCCTGAGACATGGCCTGGCGCCCCCCGCAGAACAACACCTTCTACCGCTGCCTCATCCGCACCGGGATGATCCTGCGCGGGCTGTTCCGGATCGCCATCCTGTCCAGCGGCGAGGAACACCTCCCGGCGCCCGACCCCACCGACGGGCGGCAGCGGGTTCCGGTTCCCGGGCGGGGCGCCGTCGTGGCCATCACCCATTTCGGCTACCTCGACTTCGCTGTCACCGAGCTGGTGTTCTGGCGGTGTCTGCGCGCTCACCTGCGGTTCCTCATCACCAAGGCCGCCGCTGACCACTGGCTGACCGGCGCGGCGGTGACGGCGGCAGGCCACGTGGAGGTCGACCGTGCCGACGGCAGCGGGGCCTACCGCCACGCGGTGCAGAAGCTGTGCGCCGGCGAGTTCGTGGCAGTACTGCCCGAGGCAGGGGTCAGCCGGTCCTTCACGGTGCGCGAATGCAAAACCGGCGCGGTCCGGATGGCAGCCGAGGCGCAGGTGCCGCTGATCCCGGTCTCCGTCTGGGGCAGCCACCGGCTGATGAGCCGCGGCCACCCGTTCTCCCTCCGGCGCAGCTGGCGTGCGCCCGTCCGGGTGCACATCGGGCCGCCGCAGCACTACCCGGCCGACGTCGACGCCGCCGCGGCCACCGCGGACCTGCGCGCACTGCTGCAGGAGGGGATCGACGCCGGCATGGCGGACTTCCCGCTCCGGCCCGAGCCCGGCGCGTGGTGGATGCCCGCCGCTCTTGGCGGCGGCGCCGTCACGGTCGAGGAACAGGCACGGCTCGACGCCGAGGACGCACGCCGTTTCGCCTCCCGCCACCACGGCCGTGCTGCCGCCCGGGGAGCCGGCGCGGAATAATCCCGGGCCGCGGGCGTTGGGAAGGGCATGACAAACTTCGCAGCTCCCCGCACCATCGGATTCATCGGCAGCGGCCACATCGGCTCCACGCTTGCGAGACTGGCCGTGGACCACGGCTACGACGTCGTCCTGAGCAACTCGCGCGGCCCCGAGACGCTGAGTGGCCTCGTTGAAGAACTCGGCCCGCGCGCCCGGGCCGCCACCGCCGAGGAAGCAGCCTCGGCCGGCGACGTCGTCGTCGTCACCATTCCGCTGAAGAACTACCGGCAGGTCCCGGTTGCCCCGCTGGACGGCAAGGTCGTGATCGACACGAACAACTACTACCCGCAGCGCGACGGCAACTTCCCGGAGCTCGATGCGGAGGAAACCACCACCAGCGAACTGCTGCAGGCGCACCTGCCGGGGTCCTTCGTGGTGAAGGCCTTCAACCACATCCACTTCAAGGACCTCGCCAGCCAGGGCACGCCCGCCGGCACCCCCGGCCGCAGGGCCCTGGCCATCGCCGGCAACAGCGAAGACGCGCGCCGGGTCGCCGCGGCACTGATCGAGGACTTCGGCTTCGACGTCGTCGACGCCGGTGCGCTAAGCGAGGGCTGGCGCTACCAGCGCGACACCGAAGCGTACGTGGACCGGTACGACGCGGAGGGCCTGCGGCACGCCCTGGCCCAGGCGAAGCGCTACCGCGACGCCTGAGCCCTGGCCTGGCTATTCGCTGACGACCAGGGTTTCGCTGAGCACATCGGCGGTCCCGGCGGCGATGAGCGGGTCGACGACGGCGGCCAGCGCGGTCATCGAATCGTCCAGTTCGAGCTCGACCGGGTACCGGTGCACGAGCAGGGCCAGCAGCTTCTCCACCGCCGCTTCGGTGCCCGGCGCCGTGGTGTCGTAGCCAAGCAGGACGTCGGCCGCTGCGTCCTCGGGCGCGTCCGCCGCCGGCAGGCTGTAGCTGATGGCAAAGGCCTTGATGGCGCCCTGCTCCCGCAGTACCACCGCTCCGTGCGCGCCGGCGCCTTCGCTGAGGAACAGCTGGTTGACCCGGCCCAGGCCGAGGTCGGCCGGCGGATCCCAGGTGTGCACTGCGGTGTAGAAGTCCCACAGGGCACGCGTGAGCTCGACCGAACCGGTCGCCAGATCCTCCACCTGCTGGCCGCTGTCCTCGGCGAGGCCGCCAAGCCGCAGCGCACCGGGCCGGACCCGCACGATCCGGGAACGCTGGATCGGCTTCAGGCCGGCCGAGGCCGCGAAGGCAGCCCCGGCGGAACCGGTGGCCACTTTGGCCCGCAGCGGCTTCCCGGCCTGCGGGCCCGCAGCCGCCTCGCGCCGGAGCATGGCGAGCAGGGTCGAACCGACACCCGCCTGCCGGTGGTCCTTGGCCACCTCGACATACGCCCACAGGCGCTCGGGGTGGACACTGGCCTCCCCGACGACGCCGGCGGCCACCGGGATGCCCTGGTCCTCGGCGACGATGGTGCGCGACCATGGCGTGTCCGACGCCGGGCGGAACAGTTCCCGGCCGGCAGCCGCCGCGGAGGGCGCATCCGACCAGATTTCGTTCAGCGCGCGGTCATCGCCCTCGCGCCACGGGCGGTAGTTCAGCTCGGCCATCGGTGCCTAGGCCCCGATGAGCTTGCCGGCGAGGTAGCCTTCGACCTTGTCCAGGCCAACGCGCTCCTGGCTCATCGTGTCGCGTTCGCGGATGGTCACCGCCTGGTCCTCGAGGGTGTCGAAGTCCACGGTGATGCAGAACGGGGTTCCGACCTCGTCCTGGCGGCGGTAGCGGCGGCCGATGGCGCCGGCGTCGTCGAACTCGATGTTCCAGTTCCGGCGCAGCTGGGCGGCGAGATCGCGTGCCTTGGGCGAGAGGTCCTCGTTGCGGCTCAGCGGCAGCACCGCGGCCTTGATCGGGGCCAGGCGCGGGTCCAGCTTCAGGACAGTGCGCTTGTCCACCCCGCCCTTCGCGTTCGGCGCCTCGTCCTCGGTGTAGGCGTCCACGAGGAACGCCATGAAGGAGCGGGTCAGGCCGGCGGCCGGTTCGATCACGTACGGCGTGTAGCGCTCGTTGGTGGCCTGGTTGAAGTAGCTCAGGTCGGTGCCCGAGTGCTTCGAGTGGGTGCTCAGGTCAAAGTCGGTGCGGTTCGCGACGCCCTCGAGCTCGCCCCACTCCGACCCCTGGAAGCCGAAGCGGTATTCGATGTCGGTGGTGCCCTTGGAATAGTGGCTGAGCTTTTCCTGCGGGTGCACGAACAGGCGCAGGTTTTCCTCGCGGATGCCCAGGTCCTTGTACCACTGCAGGCGCGTGTCGATCCAGTACTGGTGCCACTGCTCGTCCGTGCCGGGCTCGACGAAGAACTCCATCTCCATCTGCTCGAACTCGCGCGTGCGGAAGATGAAGTTGCCGGGCGTGATTTCGTTGCGGAAGCTCTTGCCCATCTGACCGATGCCGAACGGCGGCTTCTTCCGGCTCGTGGTGAGCACGTTGTTGAAGTTCACGAAGATGCCCTGGGCGGTCTCCGGGCGGAGGTAGTGCAGGCCTTCCTCGTTCTCGACCGGGCCGAGGTAGGTCTTGAGCAGCCCGGAGAAGTTCTGCGGCTCGGTCCACTGGCCTTTGGTGCCGCAGTTGGCACAGGCGATGTCGGCCAGGCCGTTCTCGGCGGGACGGCCCTTCTTCTCCTCGTATTCCTCTTCGAGGTGGTCCGCGCGGTACCGCTTGTGGCAGCTCAGGCACTCCACCAGCGGGTCGCTGAAGACCTCGACGTGGCCGGAGGCCTCCCAGACCTGGCGGGGCAGGATGACGGAGGAGTCAAGACCGACGACGTCTTCGCGGCCGCGGACCATCGACTGCCACCACTGGCGCTTGATGTTCTCCTTCAGCTCCGCCCCGAGGGGACCGTAGTCCCAGGCCGAGCGGGAACCGCCGTAGATTTCACCAGCCTGAAAGACAAAGCCGCGGCGCTTGGCCAGGGAGATGATCGGGTCCAGGTTGGATTTTGCTGCTGCCATGTGGGGCTACTCCAGATATCTACGGGGCCGCTGGGTGCGGTCCGCCAGGCTTCTCGTCGGGCTCTAGGGCGCTAGTGCCGCCTACCAGCCTACCGGCAGGCTCAGCGCCGCGCGTCCTCCGCGCTGTCTTCGGTGTTCCCGTCCGCGGTGCGAGCCGCGCTGTTTTCCGTGCGGCCTTCGGACCGGGCAGCGCCGCCCTGCGCCTGCGGTGCCGGGCGGCGGGACCCGGAGCGGCGCAGGGCGCCCCTCGGCCACGGCAGGGTGGCGACCACCATGGCCACCAGGGTGAGCAGGGTACCGAGCACCGTCGGCAGCGAGATCACCGTCCCGGGCACCGGCAGCACGGCGTCGAGCGCAAGGGAGCCCAGCAGCTGGCCGCCGATGATGCCCAAGCCCATCAGCAGCACCCCGATCGCGCGCACGAGGACTGAGCTGACCGCCACGAAGAGGCAGCCGAGCGGACCTCCGAGGTAGTACCACCACTCCCCCGGCAGCGGCGCACCGGCACCGGCGACCGCGAGCTTCACCAGCCACGCGGCGAGCAGGACAATCGCGCCGCCAAGGAAGTTCAGGAAAGTCGAGGTCAGCGGCGTGCGGGCTGCCGCCGCCATGCTGCCGAGCATGGCCTGCTGCGGAGCCTGCAGCAGGCCGCCGATGAACGGCATGAGCAGCGGCCCTGCCAGTACTGCGATTCCGGCGACCGCGCCCAGCCGCGGCGACACGGCCCAGGCGACGGCGGCGAGCGTCATCCCCGCTCCGAGGGCGCGGGCAAAGGTGATCCGGCGCCGGCCGATGGGTCCGAAGCCGATCCGGTCGACAGCCAGCCCGCCGAGCATGGAGCCCGCCACGACAGCGACCGTGAAGAGTGCCACGCCCAGGAGTCCGATCGTGACGGCCTGGGCGAGCACATAGAAGGCGCCGATCACCCCGGAGAGCAGGTACCACGCCGGCAGCTCACGGGTGCGCAGTTCGCCGCGCAGGGTCTTCAGGCCCTGACGGCCCTTCGGCAGCACCACGCTGAGCACCGCCACCAGCAGCAGCCCGGTGGTGAAACTGACCAGGGCAGCAGCGAAGCTGTCACCGAGTTTGGCGCCCAGGGCGCCGTTGACGCGGCCTTGGAGGGGCATCAGGACGCCCGCGGCCACCGCAATGGGCAGGCCGAGCAGGGCTGGGATTCTCGCCGGAGCAGACACGGCTCCAATCTACGACGCCGCCGCCGGGGTCGGTTAACGCTTCCCGCGGGGCGGACCGCCCGGCAGGAGGCAGAATGGGTGCATGACCCCTGAGCCCGAGTCCGTTCCGATCCGCGACGAATCCATCCGCCTTGGCCAGCTTCTGAAGCTCGCCAACCTCGCCGAAGACGGAATCCAGGCGAAGGAGTTCATCGAAAACGGCCTTGTCCAGGTCAACGGCGAAATCGAAACCCGCCGCGGCCGCCAGGTGCGCCCCGGCGACAGCGTCACCGTCAACGGGCAGGCCGTCGTCGTCGAACGCCAAAGCTGACCCGCGGACCCGTCGCCTCCGCGCCCGGTGAGGCGTCCCTCCCGCGCGAGCGGCCAGTTGCGGCGGCCTGATCGCGCCGGAGCCCGCCGAAATTGGCCGTTCGGCGCTACTTGTTCAGGACGTGGTGCGTGAGGAACTCGTTGACGTGGCCGAGTTCCTGCGCGTTGATGCCGTGCCACATCCCCGTGTAGAGGACCTTGGTCAGCTTCACATGGGAACGGCACCAGGCCAGCGAGTACTCGACCTTGTCCGGTGTGATCACCGGATCCTGCTGGTCCCTTCCCCAGAAGAGCTGCAGTGTGCCGTCGAGCTGGTCGTCCTTGAAGTAGTCGTCCCCGGCAGCGTCCACCACGAAGCCGGAGAGCCCGACGACGGCGGCGAAGTCGCCGGGGCGGTGCCGGGCGAGGGTCGTCGCCAACGCCATGCCCATGGAGAACCCGAGAAGCGTCACGCTGCGGAAGGTGCCGCGGACCCCGTCGAGCCAGCCAAGGACGTAATCGGCGGCCGCCTTCACAGCATCAACGCTGTATTCGATCGACGCCGTCAGCGGGAACCAGGAGTATCCGGCCCCTGCCGGCAGCGGGGCGCGGATCGCCGCCACCGTGAATTCGGGCGGCAGCATCGACGCGAGGCCGAACAGGTCCTCCTCGTTCGCGCCGTAACCGTGGAAGAGCACCAGCAGATCGGTGCCCTCACGCTCGGATTCGGGCCGGGACCAGAGAACAGTGGGCTCAGTGTCAGGAATCTTCGCAGCCATGAGCCCATTCTCGCATACCAAAACTTGAAGATTAAAGTAATTGCCGCCATGAACCTACGGTGGCGTAGCCAGCCGCCCCGGGTGGAGGATGAAGCAGTGAGTGAGCTGCGTATCAACAGTACCGATGAGGAGATTGCCTCCCCTGGCCACCCGTGGAACCGCTACGTCGCCCTGGGCGACTCGTTCACCGAGGGCATCGGCGACCCCGAGCCCACCAGCCCGGGCGGCCACCGGGGCTGGGCGGACCGCGTCGCAGAGGAGCTCAGCCGCGGCCACGGCGATTTTGCGTACGCCAACCTGGCAATCCGCGGCAGGCTGCTGCAGCAGATCCTCGACGAGCAGCTCGCCCCGGCGCTGGCCCTGAAACCGGACCTGGTGTCGCTCTCCGCCGGAGGAAACGATTTGATCCGGCCCGGCGGCGATCCTGACATTCTTGCCGCCAAACTGGATCCCGCCGTGGAGGAACTCACCCGCGGCGGCGCGACAGTCCTGCTCTTCAACGGCCCCGACATCCGGGACACCCCCGTGCTGGGCCGGATCCGCGGCAAAACCGCCATCTACAACGAGAACCTGCGCATCATCGCCGCGCGGCACGACGCCGTGATCGCGGACATGTGGGCGCTGCGCGAGCTCATGGATCCGCGGATGTGGGCCAGCGACAGGCTCCATTTCTCCCCGCTCGGCCACCACACGATCGCCGCGATGGCCCTGGATTCGCTGAACGTACCGCACACCCTCGAGCCGCTGCAGCCCAAGCCTCTGCCTGCGCGTCCTTGGCGCGAAGCGCGCGCCGAGGATTTGGTCTGGGCCCGCGAATTCTTCGTCCCCTGGGTGGTCCGCCGCATCCGCCGCCGGTCCTCCGGCGACGGAATCCTGCCCAAGCGGCCGACAGCGGGGCCCGTGTTCGGTCCCGGAATGCCGCCCGGCGCCGGGGTATAGGCCCCGGCCGGCCGGCCTGCGCGGGGGGCGGCTAAGCCGTGAACACGGCCCGGCGCAGGGCCGGCCCGAGCTGGCCGATCTCGGTCAGGAACCCGTCGTGGCCGATCGCGGCGTCGATCCTGTGCACCTCGACGGCTCCCGGCAGGGCCCGTGCCAGCTCCTCGGACTGCTCCGGGAAGTACAGCCTGTCCGAGTTCACCGCGGCGAGGAAGAACTCCGCCTTGGTGCCGGCGAGCGCCTGCGGCAGGCCTCCGCGTCCGCGTCCCAGGTCGTGGCTCATCAGCGCCTCGGTGATGGCGAGGTAGCTGTTGGCGTCGAACCGGTCCACCAGCTTGCGGGCCTGGTGGTCCAGGTAGCTCTCCACCTGGTACCGGCCGCGGGCGGCGAGCGCCGGTGCCTCGAGCGGGTTCTCGGCTCCCTGCGCCCGCCGCCCGAAGCGAAAGGACAGCTCGGGCTCGGAGCGGTAGCTCAGATGGGCGATCCGGCGCGCCAGCCCCAGCCCGGCCTCGGGCTGCGGGCCGCCGTAGTAATCGCCGTCGGCGAAGTGCGGATCCTGCCGGATGGCAAGGATCTGGGCCTGCGCCAGCGCGATCTGCTCCGCAGTGCTGTACCCGCCGATGGCGACCGCGACGCAGTGCCGCACCCGGCCCGGATGAATGACCGCCCATTCCAGGGCGCGCGCGCCGCCCATCGAGCCGCCGACGACGGCGTGCCAGCGGCGGATGCCGAGCCTGTCCGCCAGCCGGGCCTCGGCGCGAACCGAGTCCCGGATCGTGACCAGCGGGAAGCGCGACCCCCACGGAGCGCCGTCCGGGTCCGGCGAGGCCGGCCCGGTGCTGCCGTAGCAGCCGCCGACGATGTTCGGCGCGACGACGAAATACTTGTTCGTGTCCACGGGCATACCGGGCCCCACCAGCGTCTCCCACCAGCCGGGCTCGTCGGTGTCGCCCTGGGTCACGTGCGTGCTGCCGGTCAGCGCGTGCTCGATGAGCACCGCGTTGGATGCGTCGGCGTTGAGCGTGCCCCAGGTTTCGAAGGCCAGCTCAACCTCCGGCAGCGCTCCACCGGCCTCGAGCTGCAGCGAGCCGATGCCGATCGTGCGCAGGTGGCCGTCGGTGCCGGCGTTGGCCCGTGCGGGGGCCGGGTCCGCCTGCTGGATGGCGCCGGCGGGGTGGTGCAGGCCGTACAAGCGGTGCGTTGCGTGCGTCAACTCCACGGTCACCTTCGCTCAGGCTCCCTTGGCCGCCCGGAATCCGGCTTCCAGGTCGGCGATGATGTCGTCGATGTTCTCAATACCCACGGCCAGCCGGACCAAGCCGGGCGCGACGCCGGCGATTTCCTGCTGCTCGGCGGTCAGCTGGCTGTGGGTGGTCGACGCCGGGTGGATCACCAGCGAGCGAACGTCGCCAATGTTGGCCACGTGCGAATGCAGTTCGAGGCCGTCCACGAAGCGCTTGCCCGCCTCGAGGCCGCCGGCAATGTGGAACGCGATAACGGCCCCGGTCCCGCGCGGACCGTACTTGCGGCCGCGCTCGTACCAGCGGCTGGACGGAAGCCCGGCGTAGGCGACCGCCTCGACGTCGTCGTGCGCCTCCAGCCATTCCGCAACCTTCTGCGCGTTGGCCACGTGGCGCTCCACGCGCAGGCTGAGTGTCTCCAGGCCCTGGGCGATCAGGAACGCGTTGAACGGGGCAACGGCTGAACCGAGGTCGCGCAGCAACTGCACCCGCGCCTTGAGGATGTAGGACAGGTTCGCGCCCAGCGCGCCGCCCTCCCCCAGGTCCCGCGCGTACACCAGGCCGTTGTAGCTCGGATCCGGGGTGTTGAAGCCCGGGAACTTGGCCGCGTCCTTGCCGAAGTCGAACTTGCCCGAGTCCACGATCACGCCGGCGATCGCAGTGCCGTGGCCGCCGAGGTACTTCGTGGCCGAGTGCACGACGATGTCCGCGCCCCACTCGATCGGCCGGATCAGGTAGGGAGTGGCCAGCGTGTTGTCCACGATCAGCGGCACCCCGGCGTCGTGCGCGACGGCGGAGATGCCCTCGATGTCCAGCACGTCCTGGCGCGGGTTGGAGACGACCTCGCCGAAGAAAAGCTTGGTGTTCGGCCGGACCGCCTCCCGCCACTGCTCGAGGTTGTCGGGGTCCGCCACGAAGGTGACCTCGACGCCGAGCTTGCGCAGCGTGTGGGCCAGCAGGTTGTAGGTGCCTCCGTACAGGCTCGGGCTCGCGACGACGTGGTCCCCGGCCTCCGCAATGTTCAGGATCGCGAAGGTGGCGGCAGCCTGGCCGGACGCGAGCAGCAACGCGCCCACGCCCCCTTCGAGGTTGGCGATGCGCTGCTCCACCACGTCCTGCGTGGGGTTGCCGATGCGTGTGTAGATGGGCGCCAGTTCAGCGAGGGCGAAACGGTTGGCGGCGCTCTCCGCGCTCGGGAAAACGAACGACGTCGTCTGGTAGATCGGCAGGGCACGAGCGCCGGTTTCGGCGTCGGCCGTCTGGCCTGCGTGGATCTGGCGGGTTTCGAAGGACCAGGCATTGGACATTGTCGACTCCTATTTTCAGGGGCCCACGTGTCCATGGTCAGCCGTCAGGCCCGCGCTTGCCGTCCGCCGGGTGGCGGAAAGCCAGGTCCTCACCCGGGGCACCCCGCCGCGGCGGAGGGTTGCCGGCCAGTAAGCCGGGGCTTGTTACTGGCACTCATGACCTAGGTCTAGTGTTGGGTACTGTGGCCGATTCGCGCAAACAATATGACGCAAACATGACGAGCTCCGGCGCAGCGCTCGACGCTGCACCGCCGGAGGAGGGCAAGAAGTCCAGCACCGTGACTGTGGTGTTGGCGCTGGCAGCCAACCTCGCCATCGCCGTCGCCAAGACCGTCGCGTCGCTGCTCACCGGCTCAGCCTCAATGACGGCCGAGGCCGCCCACTCCTGGGCCGACGCCGGCAACGAAGTCTTCCTGGTGGTGGCCGACAAGCGCTCGCGCAAGCCCCGGGACAAGAACCACCCGCTGGGTTACGGCCGCGAGGCGTACGTCTGGTCCATGTTCGCCGCCTTCGGCCTGTTCACTGCCGGGGCCGTCGTGTCGATCATGCACGGCATCCAAGGCCTCATTGCGCCCGAACCTGCCCAGGATTTCCTCATCGCCTACATCGTGCTGGGCATCGCATTCGTGCTGGAGGGGGTCTCCTTCACCCAGGCGCTGCGCGAGGCCCGCTCCACCGCGGCGCGCTACCGCCGACACACCCTCGACTTCGTGGTGCGGGGGTCCAATCCCACCTTGCGTGCGGTGTTCGCCGAGGACGCGGCCGCCCTGGTGGGCCTGCTGATCGCCGTCGCCGGCATCGCGGCCCACCAGCTCACCGGGTCTCCGGTGCCGGACGCGATCGGCTCGATCCTCGTGGGCCTGCTGCTGGGCGTCATCGCGGTCGTCCTCATTGAACAGAACCGTCGCTTCCTGGTCGGCCAAAAGCCCGATGACGAAATTGAACAGCTCGCCGTGGAGGAACTGCTCACCCACCCCGAAATCGAACGGGTCACCTACCTGCATCTGGAGTTCATCGGCCCGGGCAAACTCTTCCTGGTCGCCGCCGTGGACATGACCGGCAACCAGCCCGAGGATGAGGTCGCGGTGGCGCTGCGCCGGGTGGAGAAGGAGATCGAGGAAAAGCACCTGATTGAAGAGGCCGTGCTGACCTTGTCGACCCCGGATCAGCCCACGCTGGGCTCGCGATCAGGCGCCAAATCAGGCTCCTCACGCGGTTAGGCAACCCTAAGTCGAGTTGCAGATCACAAAGTGCAAGGATGGGCCCATGCGCATGGATCACGTTTCTTACGCCTGTGAAAACGACGGCCTGGCCGCCACAACTGAGCGTATTTCGTCTGCCCTCGGCATCGAGGCAGTGAAGGGCGGGGTACACCCCCGCTTCGGCACCCGCAATATGATCATCCCGCTCACGGACCACCACTACGTTGAGGTAGTAGAGGTTCTTGACCACCCCGCATCGGACAAGGCCCCCTTCGGACAGGCTGTCCGGGCCCGCTCCCAGGCGGGCGGCGGCTGGATGGGCTGGTGCGTCGAAGTTGACGACCTGGGCCCGTTCGAGCAGCGCCTCGGCAGGTCCTCCGTCCCGGGCAACCGGAAGTTCCCCGACGGCCAGGAACTGGTCTGGAAGCAGATCGGCATCAAGGGCCTCATCGCCGATCCGCAGGTCCCCTACATGCTCAAGTGGGAGGGCGACCCGGCCCTGCACCCGTCCAATGCCCGGCCGAGCGACGTCCGCCTGGCCAAGCTGACGATCGCCGGGTCCGCCGAGCGGGTCACCGAGTGGCTTGGTGAGCCGGTGGAGAAGCCGCTGGAGGACGTGTCCGTGGAGTGGGTATCCCCGAAGGGCACCCCCGGCATCATGTCCGTGACCTTCGAAAGCCCTCGCGGAACCGTCACGATCTAGTCCCCTTACGTGTCGTCAAACGGCGCCCGGTCCCCGCGGACCGCGGCGCCGTCTGCGTTAACGGCGCGCCCTGCACCCGCGCCGTCACGCGCAGGCCGCGCCACAGGCATCCAGCCTGGGCCGTGCGGCGGCCCGCCTGCGTTGCGCCACCCGACGGCCCGGGCGGAAGACAACAGCAGCAGCCGCGCGAATGGCGCTGCCCGTGCTGCGGGCGCGGCTGGCCGCGGCGCGGAAGCGCGCCTCCTGGGCGGCACCGGCGGCCAGTGCGGCAGTGAGTTCGGCGCGGTGCTGACCGTCCAGGCGGAGCAGATCTTCCGCTGACAAGAGGTTCACGACACTTTCCCTTCCTTATTGACGATGATCGATAAAGAGGAGTCTGCCGCGCTCATCGATGACTGTCAATATCTACGGACATCAATACTGGGCCCCGGTACCCGGCGTCCCCAAAACAGGTAGTCACCCCTCGTGCCCCTGGCCGATGAGGGCCATACTCTAGGGACCGGTGGCCGGTCTGTGGACATCGCCTTTCGCCCGGACCGCCGAACCGGACACGCTCAGAGGGGGCAATAGTGACCCGTGGCAGTGCTGCAGCCAGGACCAGCGCACGACAACGACGGATAACCGCGGGAGCAGCCGCCTGCCTCATAGCCGGTTCGGCGCTGCTGGTGCCCGCCAGTGCCCTCCCGCGGACGCTTGAGGGTGAGAGGCATGCTTCCCTGCCGCCGGCTTCCCTTCCCCGGGTTTCCCTTCCCGACCCGCGGGTCAGCGCCCGGGCCTTTGTGCCGGACACGCGTCCTTTTGTGCGCATCGAGAGCCCGGTTGCCCGCCCCGGCACGCGCTCCGGCACCAGCCCGGCCATCCGCGCTTCCATCGCCGTCGGCACACTCAGCACCACGCTGTCGTCGATCGTGGCGAATGCCTACGAGGGCCTCGGACATACGTATGTGTGGGGCGGGACCAGCCCCTCCGACGGCTGGGACTGCTCGGGGTTCGTGCAGTGGGCATACGCTTTGGCCGGGATCGACCTTCCCCGCACGGAACAGTGGGAGGCGCTCACCCGGACCAGCACCCCCTCTCCCGGGGACCTCGTGGTGCAGAATCCTGACGGCCCCGGTCACTGGTCCCATGTGGGGATCTACGTGGGCGACGGCATGATGATCAGCGCCCTGAACCCGTCGGTGGGCACTGTGCTGTTGCCGACCTGGGCCACCGGAACCTCCGCCTACTTCACACTGGGCCAGCCCGGCGCCTCCGTCCCGGTCAACGCCGGCCCTCTCGGCGTCGCACCCGTGCTTCCGCCCTTCATCCCGGCAGATCCCGCACCCGAAGCGCCCGCACCCGAAGCGCCCGCACCGGCACCGCCGGCACCGGTGCCGCCACGGCCCGCCGTCGCCGCACCGGCACCGACGCAGATCCGGAAGCCGGCTCCGGTCCCCGCCGCGACGCCCACACCGACCGCGACGCCCACCGCTACCCGCACACCTTCTCCCACCCCGACGCCTGCTCCCAGCACTCCGGCAACGCCGTCGCCCACCGCGACGCCCACGCCTGAGCCCACGTCCCCGACCGCCCCCGCCACGCCGTCGCCCACCGCGACGCCCACGCCGTCGCCAACCGCGACGCCCACGCCGTCGCCAACAGCGGCGCCCACGCCGTCCCCGACCTCCCCCGCCACACCGACGCCGTCCCCGACCAGCGCGGCGCCGCAAACCGCCGCCGGTGCAGCCGAGGCCCTTGTGCCGGTACTGGGAGCACCCGCCACCGCGGCGGACGCGGCCCCGTCCGCTGTCGCCGCCGCCTTGCGCAGCGCCGGAGTCGTCGCAGGGAGCGTCCGGCGGATGGGGACCACAGGCGGCGTCGCCTACTTTGCAGGAGCGACGGCGGCCGGGGAGCTCTGCCTGGCCGCTGGTTCCGCGGCAGGAGTACAGCTTGGCTGCGCCGGCCTCGACGAGTTCGGCACGGCGGGCCTGCGACTGAGCGGAGACGGCGACGTGCCCGGGGCATGGCTGAAACCGGCGGCCCTGCCGCTCAGCGAGGAGCAGGCAAGCCGCTGGACAGCCCTCTCGGCCAGCTTCCTCGTCCGGAATTGAAGGAGAAGGATCAGCCGAGACCGATCGCCTTGCCGAACAATGAGAAGCCGACAAAGGCGACGATGTCCAGCAGGGCATGAGCAATCACCAGCGGCATGACCCGACGGGTGCGGGTGTACACCCAGGCGAAGACCACGCCCATGACGGCGTTCCCCACGAACGGCCCGAACCCTTGGTACAGGTGGTAACTGCCGCGCAGCAGGGCACTGACGAGGATCACCGCCGGCATCCGCAGCCCGAAGCGCGGCAGCCGGTCCAGCAGGTAGGCCACCACGATGACCTCCTCGACGATGCCGTGCCGCACCGCCGAGAGGATCAGCACCGGCACAGTCCACCAGTAAGCGTCCAAGGCGCTGGGGATGATCGAGGTCGTGATGCCCAGCGCCCTGCCGACGGCGTACAGGCCCAGGGACGGGATGCCAATCAGGGCAGCCAGCCCGAGGCCGCGCAGGCTGTCCGAACCAGGACGCTCGAAGGTGAACCCGAACTTCCTGAAGCCGTTGACACCTCCGGAGGCGAGGAGGAAGAAGACCAGCGCCACGGGCACCAGGGCGAAGAAGATCCCCAGCAGCTGGTACATCAAGTCAAAGTACTCGCGGGTGCTTTGCGGCTGGTTGAGCGTCGAGGTGGCCTGCCCGAGCGGGCCGCGGGTCATCTTCTCTGCCAGCTGCACCACGGAGTAGACGGCCGACTGCCCGAGCGAGAGGCCCAGCACGATCAGCACCTCGGTGCGCAGCCTCGTCCGGGCGGCGGTGTCCACAGTCATGGCACCATTCTGCCGCGCCTCAGATCCCCAGTTTTGCCAACGACTCCCGCAGGGCCCCGGCCGAGCGGTGCAGCGCCTCCGTCTCCGCCTCGTCCAGCGTCATTTCCACCACGGAATGCACCCCGCGCGCCCCGACCACGCTCGGCGCCGACAGGGCCACATCAGTGATCCCGTACTCGCCCTGCAGCATGGTGGAGACCGGCAGGACGGCATTCTCCGCCCGCAGCATCGCCTCCACAATCCGCGCGCCGGCCAGTCCGATGGCGTAGTTGGTGGCACCCTTGCCGGCGATCACCTTGTACGCGGCGTTGGTCACCTCGCTGGCCACCGAGCCGAGGTAGTCCTCGGTGAAGACCCTCTCCCCCGCAACCTTCCACTCACGGATGGGCACCGGCCCGATGGAGGCGTTGGACCAGACGGGGAACTCGGTGTCGCCGTGCTCACCGATGATGGAGGCATGCACGCTGGAGGTGGAGACCCCGCCGCGCCGGGCCAGCAGCCAGCGCAGCCGGGACGTGTCGAGCACGGTGCCGGAGGAGAGCACGCGGGAGGCGGGCAGTCCCGAAATCCGGCGCGCCGCCACCGTCAGCACGTCGCACGGGTTGGTCACCAGGACATACACCGCGTCCGGGGCCTGCTCCAGCAGGCGGGGCAGCAGGTCTTCGAGGATGCGCACGTTGGTGCCCGCCAGGTCCAGGCGCGTCTGTCCGGGGGCCTGTTTGGCGCCTGCAGTGATGACGACGACGTCGGCCCCGGCCATCGTCGTTATGTCCCCGCCTCCGGTGATGCCTGACGACGCGGAAAACTGGGTGCCGTGCGCCAAGTCGAGCACCTCGGCCTCGGCCTTGGCCGCGTTGACGTCGTAGAGAGCCACCTCGTGGGCCGAGCCGCGGATCAGCGCAGCATAGGCGAGCGACGTGCCGACGCTGCCCGCCCCGACGACGGCGAGCTTGGAGCCCGCGCGCGGCTCCCAGCTGTCGGCCGCTTGCGGTTCCTGCTGTCCTGGCATGCTCATGGCTGGCCCTCCGTGTGCTGGATTCTGCTGTGCCGGGCTTCCGCCTGCCGGATCGGCGCTGCGTGTGCCGGCTTGGTCCGCGGTGCCTAAGCGCACTATAGGTGAGGCCGGGCCGCAGCAGAAGGGAATTCGGGCTCAGGCGACGCGTTCTCCTGCGCGCCAGACAGCGGCCGTCAGCGGCACGCCTGGACGGTACGCCAAATGGGTGGCGGACGGAGCCCGCAGCAGCTGCAGGTCCGCCCGGTGGCCGACGGCGAGGGAACCGACCGCGCCGGATCCGGCGTGCACGCCGAGGGCCAGCGCCCCGCCGTAGGTCGCGGCCCGGACGGCCTCGTGCACGCTCAGGCCCATCTGCAGCACCGCGGTCGTGACGCAGAAGTTCATGGACGTGGTGTAGGACGTGCCGGGATTGCAGTTCGAGGCGAGTGCCACCGGAACCCCGGCGTCGAGCAGGCGCCGCCCTGGCGCCAGCGGCTGCCGGGTTGAGAGGTCGCAGGCGGGCAGGCAGGTCGCCACCGTGCCCTGCCTGCCGGAGCCGGTAGCCGGATCCCAGCCGTGCCAGCTTGCGGCGAGCGCGGCCACATCCTCGTCGGAGAGGAAGTTCACGTGATCCACGCTGGCGGCGCCGAATTCCACCGCGAGCCGGGCCCCGGCGCCGGGGCCGAGCTGGTTGCCGTGGACCCGCAGGCCGAGCCCGGCCTCGCGGCAGGCGGCGAGCACGCGCCGGGACTGGTCCTCGCTGAAGGCCCCCTGCTCGCAGAACACGTCCGCCCACCGGGCGTAGGGTTTGACCGCTTCGAGCATCGGCCCGCAGACCAGGTCCAGGTACTCGTCCGCGTCCGCTCCCGGCGGCACCAGGTGCGCCCCGAGGTAAGTCACCTGCTCCACCAGCCCGGCGGCCACGCGGGCGCTGCGCTGTTCGTCGGCCACGGTGAGCCCGTACCCGGTCTTCGTTTCCAGGTAGGTCGTGCCCTGGGCCTGTGCCTCGGCGACCCGGGCGCGGAGCAGGTCCGCCAGCTCCTGGTCCGAGGCGGCGCGCGTGGCCTGGGTGGTGACGGCAATTCCTCCGGCCGCGTAGCTCTCCCCCGCCATCCGCGCTTCGAACTCGGCTGTGCGGTCCCCCGCGAACACGAGATGGGAGTGCGAGTCCACCCATCCGGGGAGCACCGCCCCGCCGCCGGCGTCGAACCGGTTGTCGGCTGCGGGCGCCTCCCCGGCGGGGCCGATCCAGGCGACGCGCCCGTGCTCGACGACGACGGCGGCCCCGTGCAGGACGCGGTGCTCCAGGTCCTGCGTCATCAGTTCGCCGATGTTGGTGATCAGCAGTGACGCCGGCGCTTCCGGTAGGGGGGTCATGGAGCTCCTTGGGCGGGAAGGGCGAATGGGGCCGCTTCCAAGTAAACCGCGTACGGGTGCCGGGGCCGGCACAGACAAGCAGGGCCGGTGTCCGGCATTCCGGACACCGGCCCCGCTTGAGGAACCTGCGCGATGACGATCGCAGCTGCTACATCTGGGTGAAGGCAGCGGTCGCCGGGTCCGCGCCGATCCGGTTCCCGGATTCGAGGGCGGTGATGCTCGCCAGTTCGTCGCTGGTCAGCGTCAGCGCGGCCGCGGCAAGGTTCTGGCGCATGCGCCCGGAGTCCGCGGACTTCGGGATCACGATGTTGCCGGTGCCGAGGTGCCAGGCCAGCACGATCTGGGCCGGTGTTGCGTCGTACTTCGCCGCCAGCTCGGTGACGGCGTCAGCCGAGAGGTCCGCGCCCTGCCCCAGCGGACTGTATGCCTCCACCGCGATGCCGTGCGTGCGGCTCTTGGCCGCCACAGCTTCCTGCTGGAGTGTCGGGTGCAGCTCAATCTGGTTGACGGCGGGCACCACGGACGCGTCAGCCAGCAGGGTCTCGAGGTGGTCCTCAAGGAAGTTGGAGACGCCGATCGCCCGGACGGCACCCTCGGCCTGCAGCTTCTCCATTGCCTTCCACGCGTCGACGTACAGGCCCGCGGAGGGGACGGGCCAGTGGATCAGGTAGAGGTCCACGACATCCAGGCGGAGCGCCTTGCGGCTGTTCTCGAACGCTTCAGCGGCGGTGGCCTGCTCGCCGTTGCGGAGCTTGGTGGTGATGAACAGGTCCTCGCGCGGAATGCCGGAGGCCGCGATGGCAGCGCCGACGCCTGCTTCGTTGCGGTAGGCGGCCGCAGTATCGATGTGCCGGTAACCGGCTTCCAGAGCGTCCTCGACGACCTTCTGGGTTTCCCCCGGCGGGACCTGGAAGACTCCGAAGCCGAGCTGCGGGATGGAGACGCCGTTGTTCAACGTCAGTTCCGGGACGGTCACATTGGGCGAAGCGGACATGGCGGCCTCTTTCCGGGTTGTGGTTCACTTGATGCGGTTTGGCCGCCGACGGCGGCCTTGGTCCCAGCCTAGGCACTCGCCGTCTCGCCCGCAGGCAGCCAGGCTCTCCCACCGGATCCTAGGACCAGCAGTCCTACCCTCGGTCTAGGTTGCACCCCGCGGACCGGGCAGAATGAAGGCCATGGGTCAGAGCGCAGAATTTGGACGATTCCTCAAAGCGATGCGGGCGCGGCTCACCCCCGAGGATGCCGGCGTCGTCGACGTGCCCGGCGCCCGGCGGGTGCCGGGGCTGCGGCGGGAGGAGATCGCCCAGCTGGCCGGAGTCAGCACGGACTATTACACGCGGCTTGAACAGGGCCGGCACATCCACCCCTCACGGGCGGTCCTGGAATCCGTGGCGCGGGCGCTGCGGCTCGATGCCGGCGAGCGCGCCCACATGATGGACCTGCTGCAGAACTGCGCCGGCACCACCAAGACGCCCACCCCCGCCCAGCGCGTCCGGCCGGCCCTGCGCCAGCTGCTCGACGCCGTCGGCGATGTCCCGGCCCTGGTGCTTGGGCGGCGCACCGACGTGCTGGCCGCGAACCGGATGGCCGGGCTGCTGTTCGCGGACTTCCCGGCGATGGCAGCGCAGGAACGCAACCTGACCCGCTGGCTGATCCTCGAGCCGGAGGCCCGCACATTGTTCCGGGACTGGAAGACGGTGGCAGCCGATGCCGCCGGAGCGCTGCGGGTCGACGTCGGCCGGCACCCCGACGACCCGCAGGCCAGCCAGCTGGTGGGCGAACTCGCCGTGCACAGCGAGCACTTCCGGCACTGGTGGGCCGGCCACCGCGTCGCCTCGCGCGCGGCAGGAACGGTCCGCCTGCACCATCCGGTGGTCGGCGACATCGAGCTGGATTTCGAGAACCTCTCGCTGCCCGACGACGCCGACCAGAGCCTGCGCATCTACTCGACCAAGCCGGGCTCGCCTTCCAGCGACGCCCTGAAGCTGCTCAGCAGCTGGGACGGGGACGCCTCCGGGCCGTCCTCGGCCGAGCGCAAGGCCCTCCCGGAGGACATCGTCGGCCGCTGACGCCACCCACCGCATCTGCAGGACCAACGCCTCTGCTGGATCAACGACTCTGCTGGACCAACGACTCTGCTGGATCAACGACAAGGAAGTTACTGACATGCAGTACACCCATCTGGGCCGTTCCGGCCTGAGCGTCTCCCGTCTCTGCCTCGGCACCATGAACTTCGGGCCGCAGACCGAGGAAGCCGCCGCCCACTCGATCATGGATTCGGCGCACGACGCCGGCATCAACTTCTTTGACACGGCCAACGTGTACGGCGGCGTGGAGCACCGCGGCTGGACCGAGGAAATCATCGGCCGCTGGTTCGCCAAAGGAGGCGAGCGCCGCGAGAAGACGGTGCTGGCCACCAAGCTGTACGGCACGATGACGGACCGGCCGAACGAGTCGAAGCTCTCGGCGCTGAACATCCGCCGCGCGCTGGACGCCAGCCTCAAGCGGCTTCAGACGGATTACATCGACATCTACCAGTTCCACCACATCGACCGGAACACCCCGTGGGATGAAATCTGGCAGGCCATCGAGGTGGCCGTCCAGCAGGGCAAGATCCTCTACTCCGGCAGCAGCAACTTCGCCGGCTGGCACATCGCGCAGGCCCAGGCGGCCGC
Organism: Paenarthrobacter sp. DKR-5; assembly: GCF_018531425.1. Classification (GTDB taxonomy): domain Bacteria; phylum Actinomycetota; class Actinomycetes; order Actinomycetales; family Micrococcaceae; genus DKR-5. The sequence continues at coordinate 447,451 of NZ_JAHBOI010000003.1, read as the reverse complement.
CGCGCGGCGCAACTACACCGGGCTGGTCAGCGAACAGTCCATCTACAACCTGCTGACCCGCAGCGTCGAACTGGAAGTCATTCCGGCTGCCCAGGAATTCGGGCTCGGCCTGATCCCGTGGTCCCCGCTGCACGGCGGCCTGCTGGGCGGTGTGCTGCGGAAGGAGCGCGAAGGCGTCCGCCGCACCGAGGGCCGCGCCGCGGAAACCCTCAAGACGCACCGGGAGCAGATTGAGCAGTACGAGGACTTCGCCGCCGAACTCGGCCACGAGCCCGGCGACGTCGGCCTCGCCTGGCTGCTGCACCAGCCCGCGGTGACGGCGCCGATCGTCGGCCCGCGCACGCAGGAACAGCTCGACGCGGCGCTCCGCGCCCTCGACGTGCGGCTCGACGAGGACGCGCTCAAGCGCCTGGATGCGATCTTCCCCGGCCACCGCACCGCCCCCGAAGACTACGCCTGGTGAGCGCCGTGGGAGCGAGCATCCTGTTCGTCGGGGGCACCGGCGTCATCAGCGCCGCGTGCGTCGAACACGCCATCGAGCACGGGCACCGGCTGACCATCCTCAACCGCGGGAAATCCGCGCAGCATCCGGTGCCGGACGGCGCGGAGCTGATCACCGCGGACGTGCGCGACGCGGCCGCCGTCCGCGACGCCCTGCGCGGCCGCGAGTTCGACGCCGTCGCCGATTTCCTCTCCTTCACGCCGGACCAGGTTCAGGCGGGGATCGGGCACTTCAGCGGCCGGACCGGCCAGTACGTGTTCATCAGCTCCGCCTCCGCGTACCAGAAGCCGCCGGGCCGGGTGCCGGTGCTGGAGTCGACGCCGCTGCGCAACCCGTTCTGGCAGTACTCGCGGGACAAGATCGCCTGCGAGGACCTGCTGCTGGAGGCGTACCGCCGCGATGGCTTCCCCGCCACCATCGTGCGGCCCTCGCACACCTACGACCGGACGAAGATCCCGCTGCTGGGCGGCTGGACGGATATCCACCGGATGCGCGAAGGTGTCCCTGTGGTGGTGCACGGCGACGGGACGTCACTGTGGACGCTGACCCACAGCCGGGACTTCGCCAAGGCCTTCACCGGCCTGCTCGCTCGCCCGCAAGCCATCGGCGAGGCCTACACGATCACCTCGGACGAGTACCTGCCGTGGGATGCCATCTACCGGATCTTCGCGCAGGCGGCCGGCGCGCCGGAGCCCGAACTGGTGCACGTCGCCTCGGACACCATTGCGGCGGCGGACCCTGAGCGGGGGCCGGGCCTGGTCGGGGACAAGGCGCACTCGGTCATCTTCGACAACACGAAGATCAAGTCCCTGGTCCCGGATTATGCCGCCACGATCCCCTTCGCTGAGGGAGCGCGCGAGATCGTCCAGTGGTACGAGCAGCACCCCGAGGAACAGGCGGTGGACAAGGGGTTCATGGAGCTCAGCGACCGGCTGGTGTCCTGGGCCCGCCGCCCGGTCTAGGGGGTTCCGCTCAGCGGTGCCGGGGAGCGAGGGCCGCGGCGACCTCGTCGGTGCCGTCCGACTCGCCGAGGATGAGTCCGGTCGCGAGGTCGGCCATCGCCGCCGAAGTCTGGATCCCGTAACCGCCCTGCCCGGCGAGCCAGAAGAAGCCCGGCGCTTCCTGATCGAATCCGACCACGGGCAGCCCGTCCGCCGGGGTGGTGCGCAGTCCCGTCCAGGCCCGGCGGATTCCGCTGATGCCCAGCGTCGTCACGCGGTTCAGCCGGGCCACCAGCTTCTCCACATCACCCGGGAAGGGCCGGGCGTCCTCGGCGATGCTGGGCACGGACTCGCACGGCGAGATGAGCAGGTCGGTGCCATCCGGGCGGTAGTAGAACGAGTCGTCGGCCGCTGCGATCATCGGACCTGCCGGATCCGCCGGACGGGCGGTCGCCGCGATGGCGGCGGTGCGGCGGTGCGGCTGCAGGCCCTGGTTTTCGACGCCGAAGAGCACCGCGAGCGGGTCCGCCCATGCCCCGGCGGCGTCCACCACGGTGCCGGCGGTGATCCCGAGCTGTCCAGCCCCGACGCTCCACCCGGCACCGGTGCGCTGCGCGGTGTGCACGGGACTTCCGCGGTGAATGGCCGCCCCGGCCTGCACGGCCTGCCGCTCGTAGTAGCCCAGCAGCTCCGGGACCTTCACCTCCAGCGCCGAACCGTCGAGGCAGGCCGCTTCGAAGGAGCCCGGGGCCAGGTCCGGGCTGAGCCGCAGCGCCTCCGCGTGCGTGAGCGGAGCAAGGAAGCTGTTCGCTGCGGTCAGCGCCGCCACCTGCTGCCCGGAGCCGATGAAGATGAGCGGCCGCGGGCTCAGAATGTCCAGGCCCGCGGCCGCCTTCAACCCCTGGACCCGGGCGATGGTGCGCCGGGTCAGTTCCTTCACCGGTCCGGGACCGTAGCTGGGCTGCATCTGCCGGGCCGAACGGGATGAGGTGTGGTAGGCCAGCTCCGCCTCGGCCTCAACGAGCATCACCGAGCAGCGGCCGGCCAGCACGGACGCCAGGGACAGCCCGGCGATCCCGCCGCCGACGATCAGCACATCGCAGTTCATGCCCCAAGCTTCCTTCCCCCGGCTCCCTGCTGGCAACAAAGAGCCGGGGGAAGGCCTCGGTGCGCTTACGTGGTCAGCCGGAGGGTACGGATCTCCCACGGCTCCAAGGTGAAGCGGTACCGGCCGGCAGCGCGCTCGGCGGCGATCTCCTCCCCGCGCAGGTCCACCGTGGCGACGGAGCTGAAGGCCCCCTCCAGGACGACGTCCCCGGCAGTGTCCGAGAGCAGGACGACGCGCGCTTCCACCGCCGGGCCCGCCGGCCTCAGGCTCGTGACCGCGACGTCCGTTCCGGCCACCCGCAGGCCACTGCGCGGTTCCGGAAGGGCGCTGTTCCGTTCCGCCGTGCCGCGGAAAACAAGCGGCTCAGCATTGAACTGCTCGGCCTGGCGCACTGCCCCGGCGTCCTTGTAGCCGCGGGAGGAGGCCGCGACGGCCAGTTCCACGTCCACCAGGGTGCCGGGTTCCTGCCCGCCCGGGATCGGGATCTCCGAGGCGGCGGGCTCGTCCCGGAGCGGGTGCACATTGACACTGATCGACCCCACCGCGCGCACCAGGGTCAGGGCCAGTTCCTTCCCGTCGACCACGTCGTACTCCGTGGCCTCGCGGACAAGGACCGTCGCCGGCCCGGCGGACACGAAGCTGTAGGCGGGGAAGGTCGGCAGCGGGAATTCGCCGCCGCCGCCTTCGGCCGTCAGGCCGCGCGTCGTCACCGAGAACTGCCCTTCCGACGCCGATGAGGTCACCGCCTCGGGCAACGGGACGTGCAGCCGCAGCCGGTGGTCCGCGGCAGCGTTGGTGAACTGGACGCGCAGCCGCACGAACGGTTCGCCCTGCCGCAGCTCAACGAAGGTGTTGGTGCGCACTTCGGCCGTTTCGGTGCTGCGCAGGTCCGGGTCAGGGCCCAGGGCGACCGGCCACCGGTAGCTTCGGCTCACCACGGCCAGCGCGCGGACCGGGCCGGATTCGAGGATCCGCACCTCGGTCTCCTCCGGCTCCTCCACCAGCAGGTCCGCCGCCGGGGGCCCGTAGTTGTAGCTGTCGCCGCGGTCCCCGCCGTCGACGAGGCGGCCGATGCCGCGAAGGACCGTGCCGTCCTGCCCGGTGAGGTTCACTGTGCCGTCGTCAAGGATCTCGGCGGAGACGAGTCCGTTGTGCAGGACGCGCCCTTGGACACGGGTTCCCTCCCGTTCCGGCCGTGCCGGGCCCTGAAAGACACGGAACGGCGTGGTCCCCATGGCCGCCACGGGCACGCTGACCAGCACCTTGCGCCGCGGCTGGGCTTGGATCCGGACCTTCCAGTCGCCGGGGTGGTGCTCGACGGCGGCCTCCAGTTCGGTTCGGAACACCGCGACGTCGAACTGCTCCGATGACGGTACCTCGGCCACGTCGAATTCCACCCCGTGCGGGGTCACCCGGTACCCGTCGATCAGCTGGCCGAAGAGTTCCCGCCCGTGGATCCGGTTCAGCATCCGCTCCACCAGGACGCCGGAGTCCATCGATTCGTCGCCGAGCAGGGTCGGTGCCTCCCCGATCTCCTGCACCGGCAGGCGCGCGCCGTCCGCAGTCTCCGCGAGGACCGCGGCGACCGGGTCAGGGGCCGGGACCTGGAGTTCGACCGTCATGGTCCGGTCCGTCGTGAGCGTGTTGACCGCGACGTAGGAATCGCTGGGCACCTTCACCGCCAGGCTCCGGCCGACCTCGTCCCGGACGGCCCGCGCGATCTGGGCGGCCTCCTGCAGCCGCGCCTCGACCTGTTCGACGGTCTCGTCGGTACCGGAGCCGACCACCGAGTCGTGCGCGGTGGATTCGATGATGCGGCGCCAGGACATCCGGAAATAGGGGTCGAGGCCCTGCTGGCCGTGCTCGGCGGCCAGCCTCTCGGCGTCGAGCACCGTCCGCTCGGCCCGGGCCATGGCGATCTTCAGGTTCCTCCTGATCGAGAACACGCCGGGGAGAATGTTTCCCCGGTGGTGGGAGCGCAGTTCGCCCCGGACGGTGGCCAGCGGAGCCTCCGGGTCGAACTGGCCCAGGTATTCCTCGAGGGTGTTGACCGCGATGGGCCCGTGGACGCCGTCGAAGCGGCGCACGTGCTCCATCAGCCGGGGATCCGGCGCCATATGGTCGGTGCCCACCATGCCCAGGATCTGCTCGCCGTGGTACCGGGTGTCGGTGTCCTGGCGGTACTGCGCAATGTTCTGCGGGATGTGCTCGGGGATGGCCAGGATGTCCAGCGCGCTTCCGTACCCGTCAAAGAGGTATTCGGTGCGCACGGCAGAGCCGTCCGGAGCTTCCCACCGGAAGGCGTGCTCGGTCACGCTGGAGGGAACACCGCGCCACAGGCACGCGTGCCGGATGCCCGCGCGCCGGAGGATCTGGGGCATCTGGGCCACATGGCCGAACATGTCCGGGAGGTAGCCCACGTCCATGTGCCCGCCGAGGGCATCCGCACCCGCCATCCCCATCTGCAGGTTCCGCACAATGGTTTCGCCGGAGCAGAGGAATTCGTCCAGCAGGATCTGCCAGGGGCCCAGGGCCAGCTGGCCCCGGGCCACCATGTCCCTGACCCGCTTCTCGTTCTCGGGGCGGACTTCAAGGTAGTCCTCGATGGCGGCCGTCTGCCCGTCCAGCGTGAAACGGAACCGGGGGTCCGCTTCGGCCGTGGCGAGCACGGCGTCGAACATCTGGACCAGTTTGAACCGGAAGACCTGGAACGGCTCGTACCATTCGCGGTCCCAGTGCGTGTGCGGCACCAACGCGATGCCGGGGTCGTTTTCGGGGTTCACAGCTCGGAAGCCTCTCCGTTGATGGTGGTGCCCAGGGACCGTGCGAGGGCGCGGGCAATGAGCTGGCCCACCTGCACATCCGCGTAGCCCTCCGCGATGCCGGTGGGCGCGGGGACTCCGTCCCGGACCAGCGCGTGGAAGGCGGCGAGTTCGAGTTCGAAGGCCTCGGTCACTTCCCGCAGGGTCCGCCGGGACTCGCCGTCGCCGGCCTTCTCGGTCAGGCGCAGCGTGGTGGGGGCGTTGAGCAGGTAGGGGACGGTGAACCCGAGTTCGGCGGAGCCGCGCGTGTGGTGCATGGTCAGCGTCTCCCGGTAGGCCGGGTAGTCGGCCAGGAAATGCCAGTTCAGGTGAACCCGGGCGCCCTCGCCGATGGTGCCGCTGATTTCCAGCGAGCCCGGGTTGTCCTGCTGCGCCCAGTAGTGTGCGGCGTCGACCGTGCGCACCGGGCCGAACAGCGAACGCAGCAGCGCAATATCGTGGATGAGGCTTCCCAGCACCACGTTCGCGTAGAGCTTGCGCAGCTGGGCGGGCGCGTCCGCCCCCAGGGCCGCATCCAGGCACCGCTGGTCGGCGGCCAGCAGCGGCTCCAGCACCTCGCCCGGGATGTCCCCGGCCGGCGGACGGAGGTTGGCATAGGCAAGCTGGGATTCCCCGCTCGGGTGCAGGACCTCGACGTTGACGTACCGGATGTCTTCCGGCGCCGGCATGCACGCCTTCAGCGCACGCGTCGCCGGGTCGTACTCCTTCATATAGCCAAGCAGCAGCATCGGCCGGCCCTGCTCGGCCTCGGCCTTGCGCAACGCATCGATCTCGCCCAGCGAGAACGCGAGAGGCTTCTCGCAGAAGACGGCCACCCCCGCCTCGATGGCTTCCAGCGCCGCGGCCCCGTGCGAGCCGGAGGTCAGCAGGACGACGCCGTCCAGCGACTCCTGCGCGAGCATCTCCCCGAGGCTGCCGTAGCGGTGGACGTCCGGGACGCCGAACTGGGTGCCGACCTGGGCCAGCAGGGAGGGTGAAAGGTCCGCCACCGCTGCCAGTTCGAACAAGTCCCAGCGGCGCTGGATCAGGGGCAGGTGGACGGACTGGGCGACCGCGCCAAGCCCGGCGACGCCGATCCGCAGCGGCGCGCTCACGGGATCCACCGCCGCAGGGCCTCGCGGTTGGCGGCGTGGTCCCGGTCAGTGGAGTCGATGGTCTCCCCCGCTGCCGGGATCTTGTCCTGTTCCAGGACGAGCCAGCCGTCAAAGCCGGCGGCCAGCAGCTCATCCATGAAAGTCTCCAGGTCCAGGTCCCCCTCCCCGAGCGGAACGAAGGCTTTCCCTGCCCAGACGGCGCGCATGTCGCCCTTGTCCCGGACGACGGCGTTCAGCACGTCGACGCGGGCGTCCTTGATGTGCACGTGGTTGATGCGTGCGCCCCACTGCCGCAGCCCGGTCAAGGGATCACCGCCGCCGAGGATGAGGTGGCCGGTGTCCAGGGTGATGCCGACGTCGGTGCAGGCCAGGAAGCGGTCGATTTCCTCGGGTGTCTCGACGAAGGTGCAGGCGTGATGGTGGAAGGTGGGCTCCAGGCCGCGGCTGCGCACCAGGCCGGCCGCCGTTTCCATGTTGCGCGCGAAGGCGTCCCAGCCGCGGTCGTCCAGCCCCAGGCCGGGGCCGCCCCCCGGGTTGGCCCGGCGGCTCTGCGAGCCGCTGTCGGCGAGCGTCGGCTTGGGCGGCCGCGCCGGATCGACCGGGACAGCCTCGACGAAGTTGTCCAGGGCTTCCTGCAACACCGGCAGCGCCCGCGCGAAGGCGTCGTCGTCGCTGAAGGGCAGGTCCACCCAGCCGCCAGCGAGCGCCAGGCCGTAGCGGCGCAGCCGCTCGCGCAGTTCCTCGTCCCGGCCCAGGAACCCGATGGGTCCCAGGTCGACGCCGCTGTAGCCGCGGCGCTGCAGGACCTCGCACAATTCGTCGGGACCAGGCAGGACGGCGCCCTCCGCTGGTCCAAGTTCAAAGACGCCGAAGCTCACGGGGGCGCCAGCAAGGGAAATCATGCCGTCTCCATTTCAATGTTGTTCAGGTTGTTCAAAGTGTTCAGTGGCTTTTTCATTGGCACAGCGCTTCATTGACAGAGGGCTTCATTGACAGAGGGCTTCATTGACAGAGGGCGAGGACCGCGCGGTCGGCGGTCTCCAGCCGGTAGGGCCCTGCTGCGGCGGCTTCCACGGATTCGCGCGCGCTGCGGATGACGCGGCGGCGGCCTTCGAAATCCACCAGCAGCGCCCCTTCCGCGTCGATGGCCACCAGCTCGCCGTCGACCCGCAGCAGTACCGGCGCGCCGGTCCCCATGCTCAGGGCAGTCCGGCCGGCGGCCATCGCGGCCAGCAGGGCTTCTTCACCCGGTTCCTCGGCTGCCACCCAGGTGGTCGGCAGGCCGGGCGGGTGGCCGCCGGACTCGCGGTGGAAGTCTCCGCCGCCCAGCGGGATGGTGTCGGTGCCCCAGGCGTTCCACCAGGCCCAGATGCTCGTATCCGCGAGGTCCGGGAGCCAACTTTCATGCATGATTTCGGCGTGCGAGGGCTTGCGGGCCAGCGGCCACTGCCAGGAGCAGTCGCCGGAGACCGGATGGTTGATGGACAGGAAGCCGCCGCGCGTTTCGGTCTGCGTGACCCACTGGTCCGGGTGCTGCCTGAAGTCGACCCAGCCGATCCGGCCGTACGCGTTGGCGTGGCCCCGCGCCGTGGTGACTTCCTGCCCGGGGAGCAGGGAAATCCCGTAGGCCGCGCCGACGCCTGCCAGGTGCGGGTGGTGGCTGACCGTGTTGTGGTCCGTCACCGCCAGGAAGTCCAGGCCGCGGCCCGCCGCGCAGGCGGCCAGCTGGGGCAGGCTGAGGGCTCCGTCCGAGTGCAGGCTGTGGGCGTGGCAGTCCCCGGCGAACCACGTCAGCCCGGGGGCCGCCGGCAGCTGGCGGCGGGTGCTGGCGGGCACCGTCCCGGCCGGACGGCCGGCCGCCGGCTCGGGCTCCACCGGCCCGGTGGCCGGCGTGTTGATCCTCAGCTGCACCCGGACGCCCTCGGCCGGAACCTTGTGCAGCCCGAGAACCACCTTCCATTCGCCGTCTTCGAGCTCACCGGGGCAGTAGCCACCCGACGCCGCCTCCGGCGTGATCACGAAGCGGCTCTTCGCGCCCCCGGACCAGCCGCGCCAGCCCGCGGCGCCCATGCAGCCGAGATCGATGACGGCGCGCGAGGTGTCGTAGTCCAGCAGGACCTCGACCGAGCGCGCCGCGGCCAGTTCGAACGGCACCTCGAGGTAGGGCGTGGCCGCCCTGTCCTCGGGGGTGAGCGTCCTGACGATGTCCACGCTCAGTCCCCGATCCGCAGGCCTTCGGAGTCGAACAGCAGGGTGCGCCGCGGTTCGGAGGTCACCCAGACGGACGTCCCGATGGCGGGTTCGAAGTCCTCGCCCACCACCACCTGGACGTCCTGGTCGTGGCCGTCGAGCTGGACGGTGAGCAGCACCGCGGCCCCCAGGTTCTCCGAGACGGTGACGGATCCTGCGAGCGAGCCGGCCTTCGTCGACGTCGCGACGTCCAGGTATTCGGGCCGGGCGCCCCAGGTGACGGTCTGTCCCTCCCCGGCCAGCCCGGCGGCGCTCTGCGGCAGCGGAACGGCGGAGTTGCCGATCTGCACCTGGCCGTCCCGGACGGTTCCTTCCAGCAGGTTCATGGGGGTGGATCCGACGAAGGAGGCGACGAAGGTGTTGGCGGGGCGCTGGAACACTTCGCGGGGCGTGCCCAGCTGCTGCAGCTTCCCGGAGCGCATCACGGCGATGCGGTCCGCCAGCGCGAGCGCCTCGGCCTGGTCGTGCGTGACGAAGACGGTGGTGACGCCCAGGTCCAGCTGCAGTTTCTTCAGGAATGTCCGGGCCTCCAGGCGCAGCCGCGCGTCGAGGTTCGAGAGCGGCTCGTCGAACAGGAACACGTCCGGCCGGCTGCTCACCGCGCGGGCCAGGGCCACGCGCTGCTGCTGTCCCCCGGAGAGCTGGCCGGGCCGGCGCTCGAGGAGGCCCTGCAGGGAGAGCTTGCCGCCGACATCCTCGGCGCTGGTGCGGCGTTCCTGCTTGGAGACCTTCTGGATCTTCAGCGGGTACGAAATGTTGTCAGCGATCGACATGTGCGGGAACAGCGCGTAGTCCTGGAACACCATCGCGACGCGGCGCTGGCCCGGCTCCAGGTTGGTGACCTCCCGGTCCCCGATCCGGATGCTGCCCGACGTGGACTTCTCCAGGCCCGCGATCGTGCGCAGGAGGGTGGTCTTTCCGCAGCCGGAGGGGCCGAGCAGGGCGAAGAATTCGCCGTCGTTGATGGTCACGTCCATTTCGTCGACCCCGCGGACCCCGCCCGGATACTCCTTGACGAGGGAGTTCGTGGTGATGCTGGCCATTAGCTTTTGATACCTCCATGGAAGCGGAATCCGTAGCGCCGGTTGACGAAGAAGTACATGGCGATCACGGGAACAGAAAAGAGCAGGGAGAAGGCGGAGATGAGCGCCAGGTTCGGCTGGCCGCCTTCGGTGTAGAAGGTGTACATCACGACGGCGGCCGGGGATTTCGACGGCGAGCGCAGCAGGATGTACGGAACGAGGAAGTTGCCCCACACCTGCACGACGGCCCATACCGCGATGGTGGCCAGGCCCGGCCGTGCCAGCGGGATGACGACATCCCAGAGGATCCGCAGCGGCCGGGCGCCGTAGAGGCGGGCGGACTCCTCGTAGGACTTCGGGGTCGAGTCCATGAAGTCCTTGAGGATGAAGATGACGGTGGGCAGGATGCCGCCGCTGAGGACGAGGATCACCCCGAACTGGGAGTCGATCAGCCCGAGCTTGACCATCAGCAGGAAGGTCGGAACCATCGCCGCCGTGCCGGTGATGATCGAGGAGAGCAGCAGCAGTGTGTACAGCAGCACGTCCCGGCCCGGAATCCGTACCCGGGAAAGCGAATAGGAGGCGAGCGAACCCAGGACCAGGACCAGGACCATCGACCCCAGCGCCAGGATCAGGGAGTTGCCCAGGGAACCGATGGCGTTGGGGTTCGCCAGCAGGACCTTGAAGTTGTTGAAGGTGAACTCCGGCAGCTTCACATTCAGGCTCGGGTGCGCGTCGAAGGGCGCGAACACCAGCCACAGGACCGGGATCACGAAGAAGGCCAGCACCAGGGCGGTGAACACCGTCTTGCCCATGAGGCCGAGGAAGTGCCCCAGCATGTTGCGGCCTTCCCTTGCCGGGGTGGCACCTCGCTGTTCCGCGGTCATGATTTCCTCTCCTTGAGCAGGCGCAGGTACACGGTGGCAATGACGAGGTTGATGACGATCATGATGAGCGAGATCGCCGCGCCCTGTCCGAGCGCGCCGTCGTTCAGCGCCAGCCGGTAGATGAAAATCGGAAGGATGTTGGAGCGGTCGTCCGGGCCGCCCGCGGTCAGCAGGTACGGGGTGAAGGTGTTGAACGTCCACAGCGTGATCAGCAGCGTGTTGGTCAGGGCATGCCCGCGGATGTGCGGGAAGACCACGTCCCGCAGCTGCGCCCAGGTGCCCGCGCCGACCATCCGGGCGCTCTCCATCTGTGACGGAGGCACCGAGGCCAGCGCCGAGCTGAACAGCAGCATCGAGAACGCCGTGCCCACCCAGGTGTTGAAGACGATGATGCTCTGCAGCGGGTACTGCAGCAGCCAGGCCATGTGGCCTGTCGACAGCATCGCGTTCAAGGTGCCGTTGCTGCGGTCCAGCAGTGCGTACCAGAGGAAGGTCGTGACCGAGCTGGGGATGATCCAGGCCAGGAGCACGAAGAACTCCACGACGGCGCGCACCGGCTTCCTGACCCGGGTCATCGTCCAGGCGATGCTGAAGCCGAGGACGGACTGGCCGACCACAGCGGAGGCGAAGACAAAGACAATGGTCAGCCCGAGCGAGTTCAGGAACCGGTCATCGGAGAGGGCGTTGATGTAGTTGTCCAGCCCGACGAATTTGGGGTTGCGGGCGGCGGAGCCGCTGAGCCGGAAATTGGTGACCCCGAGGTAGAGCGTCCAGAGCGCGGGGAAGACGAGGAAGACCGAGATCAGCAGCAGGGCCGGCGCCAGGAACGCGGTGGCCCTGGCCTTTCCGAGGCCCGCCACGTCGCCGTCGTCGGCCACTTTCTTCTTCCTGGCCGGCCGGCCTGCGGCCGCCGAAACGGCGGCCGCAGGGGTTGACTTCAGTTCGTCACTTGGAGATCTTGTCGCTACCACCGACGATTCCTTCCAAGGCCTTTTCGTATCCGCTTCCAGCGTCCTGTGCCGACTTTCCGGAGGCAACCTCACCGGTGGCCTTCTGCAGCGCGGCCGACACCTGGGTGTAGTCCGGCAGGGCAGGGCGGTAGGCAGTGATCGGGAGGACTTCGGTGGAGATGAACTTCAGGAGCGGGTCAGAGGACAGGATCTCGGCGTTGACGTCGTCGCGGGCGGAGATCTGCGGGTTGGACCCGATCCGGGCCTTGATGGCGTCGGCCGAGCTCATGAACTGCAGCAGCTCCCACGCCTGCTGCGGGTACTTGGTCTTCGGATTGATGACCTCCGCGGACCCGCCGGACATGCTGACGAACCCTGCACCGTTGGGGCCCTTGCCTGCGGATTCGGCAGGAATCTTGGCCCAGCCGACCGTGGAATCCCGGTCGGCCATCGGGTCGATGCCGGTCTTCGGGTTGATCACCGAGCGCCAAAGGTAGTCGCTTTCGATCAGGATGCCGAGCTTGTTCTGCGAGAACTCCTGGAAGGACTTGTCCCGGCCCTTCGCGTCCTGCTGCAGCAGCGGGTCGCCGAGCTTCTCCGGCCCGTACACCTTGGAGTAGAAGTTCAGGACGTCCTGGACCTGCTGGCTGTCGCCCTGCCACTTCCCGTCCTTGTAGATGGACTGCCCGGTGCCCTGCAGCAGCGGCAGGAACCCCTGCATGGTCGCCGCCTCGCCCATGGCGGTTCCGGCGTTGATCTGCAGCGGCGTCACGCCCTGGAGGCTCTTGAGCTTGCGGGCGGCGTCCAGGATGTCGTTCCAGCTCTTTGGCTGCCAGTCGGAGGGAAGGCCGGCCTGGGCGAAGAGCTTCTTGTTGAAGTACACCACCCGGCCGTCGGTTCCGTCCGGCACGCCGTACAGGTTGCCGTCGTAGGTGGTGACCTGCTGGACGGCGGGCTTGATCTGCTTCCAGCCGTCCCACTGCTGGACTTTGTCCTTGCCGACGACGTCGTTGAGCGGCTTGATGTAGCCCGCATCGGCGAACTCGCCCAACCAGATGCCGTCGACCGCCACGACGTCGGCGCCTTGGCCGGTGGACAGGTCCAGGGAGATCTTCGTCTTGTAGGCCTCGTCGTCGACGCCGTTGGGCTGGAAGTTCACTTTGGCGTTGACGCCCTTGGCCTTCTCCGCCTCCTCGAACTTGGGGATCACGTAATTAGTGATCCAGTCCGCACCCGCTGCGTTCTTTCCGCCGGAAATCTCGTTGCCGGTGATGGTCAGGGTGACGTCCTTGGCATCCCCGTTTTGGTTGGCGTTCGAAGCGCCGGAGTCCGAGCCGCCGCAGGCCGTCAGGGCCACAGCGCCCATCAGCAGACCCGCCGTTGCAGCAATAATTCTCTTCCCAGTCATATCAGGGTTCCCCTGGAGTGAAGGCTCCGCGAAGCGAAGCATGATCGGTAGATTGTCCGCACTTACTAACAATGTCGTGTGACGCAAGCCACTATAACAACGACAGGATAGACTTAGTCAACTTAGTTGAGTTAGGGGGTCCCATGTCGCGTGGGTCAAATCTTGAACGGGTCGGCACGTTCAACCAGGCCGTCATCCTGGACATCGTCCGGCGGTCGGACAGCGGCGTCAGCCGCGTCGAGCTCGTCCAAGCCACGGGGCTCTCCACCCAGACGGTTTCCAACATCGTGCGCAAGCTGCTCGACCTGGGATTGATCAACGAGACGGGCAAGGTGTCCGGCGGCACGGGCAAACCGCGGACAGTGCTCAACATCGACCCGAACAGCAGATACGCCGTCGGAATCCACCTCGACCCCTCGGTCATGACCTTCGTCCTGCTGGATCTGTCCGGGACCGTGGTGGCCCGCTCGCATGTGTCGGTCCAGGCTGTGGCGGACCCGGAACGGACCATCCAGAAGATGGCCACAGCGATGAGCGGCCTGATCGAGGAGGCGGAAGTGCCCCGGGAGCGGGTGCTCGGCGTCGGGATCGCCGCACCGGGGCCGATCGATCTTCAACGCGGGGTGGTGGTCGGCCCTCCCCTGCTGACCGGCTGGGACCGCGTGGAGCTGCGCGAATCCCTGGGCGCCGCCACGGGTTTTCCGGTGTTCCTGGACAAGGATTCAACGGCCGCCACGCACGCCGAGCTGTGGATCAGCGAGAACCCGTCCGCGCAGAACTTCGCCTTCATCTATCTGGGAACGGGCCTCGGGGCGGGCCTGGTGGCCGACGGGGCGGTAGTGCGCGGCTCCTCGAACAACGTCGGGGAGATCGGGCATATTGCCACCGGCCCCGGCGGCGCGAAGTGCAGCTGCGGCCGGAACGGGTGCGTCGGGGTGTCGATCATGCCGGTCCATCTCGTGCGCGAGGCAGTGGCACGCGGGGTGATCGACGGCTCGTTCGACGACGCCGACCTGCAGGGAATTGCCGCCCGGTTCCGCCAGCTCGCGGACCAGGCGGACCGCGGCGACACCCGCGCCGCGCGGATCCTCGACGGCGCAGCCGCCAGGCTGGCGCGCGCGGTCGAGGACGTCGCGAACCTGATGGACGCGGACCGGATAGTCTTTGGCGGCCCGTCCTGGTCACCGGTCAGCAAGCGCTACCTGGGAATCCTGCGCTCGGCGCTGGCCACGCGGCTGGCGGTGGGTTCGATTCACCAGGTGGAGCTCGTGGGCTCGGTCCTCGGGGAGGACATCGCCGCCATCGGTGCCGGCTGCCTCGTTTTGGACCACGTGCTGTCCCCGCGGCCCGGCGGCCTGCTGCTGGAAAAGCAGTCCGGGAGCGCAGCCGCGGCCCACTAAATCATTCAAATGGATTTAGTCAGCCGGCTTTGTCCTCGATGTCGGTCACGGAGATCATCTCCACGCCTTTCACCAGGTTGAGCGAGATGACCGAGTTCTCGACCGCGCGGGGCGAGCCGGTCAGCTTCAGCACGATGTCCTGGTGCCGGATGCCCTGCTCGCCGCTGCCCCGGCCAAAGAGGTCCGTCCGCATTTCGAGGTCGCTGACCTTCAGCCCGTGTTCGGCGATCGTCATGATGATGTGCCGCAGCACGCCCTGCCCGTCGACGTAGCGGATCATCAGCGCCCGTCTGGACGTGCGGGAGTGCGGCATTCTGCGGGTGAGCGGGCCGATGCCCATCGTGACGAGCAGGTAGGCAACGACGACGCCGGGAGCGACCACGAACATCCCCGCGCCGGCCGCCATGCCAACGGCAGCGACGAGCCAGACGCTGGCTGCGGTCGTCAGGCCCCGGACGGTGTCGCGGCGGACGAAGATCAGCCCGGCGCCGATGAAGCCGATGCCGGAGACCACCTGTGCCGCCACCCGCGAACCGTCCACGGAGTAGCCTGCCAGCCGGAGTGTGTCGTCGAAACCATACTTGGAAATGACCATGAACAGGGCCGCGCCCATCCCCACCAGGGTGTGCGTGCGAAGGCCCGCGGATTTCTGGTGGAACTCCCGCTCGAGTCCGATCACCATTGAGAGCACCACGGCCAGGCCGATGTGAATCAGGTAGTAGGACTCGGGTTGCACCGGCTTCCCCTTTCGCTGCTCATGGTGTCGCTGCTCACCGTGCCGGGACGGGCCGGTACTTGAGGATCGCGGTGCCGCCCTCGTCGCCGTCGTCGGGCGCCACCCAGAGCAGCGGCACGCCCCCGGCATCGGTCAGGGCAAACGGGTTGCGGGTGAGGACATGGCCGGCGCGCGAATACAGCGGGAGCGGGAATTCCGCGGCGACGCGGCCGCCGGCGGCGTCGACCAGGCCGATCCCGCCGAGCTCGAACGGGCCGGACGGCCCCGGCAGGATCTTGATGCCGCCGCAGGCCACCATGCCCCCGCCGATCGACTGGCAGTCCTGGTAGTCAATGAAGGAGTGGGGGTTCGGCCAGCGGCCCACCTCGTGCCCGTCCGCCGTCCAGGTCCGGAACGCGCGGGTGCCCCAGCTGCCGCCGTGCACCAGGCCGGTTTCCGGGTCCCGGGTGACCCAGCCGACGTGATCGTCCACCCGGAAGCGCTCCCTCGGTTCGAGGGTGTCGGCATCGACCGCGTAGATCATGCTGCGGCCGCCGGGCCGGTACTCGGCCACCGGGACCCACACCGCCGAGCCGTCGAAGTCGATGCCGCCCGGGTGGTAGAGGTCGCCGCTGCCGAGGCACACGTCGTCCAGGAGCGTTCCCGCGGTGTCGAGGACGAACAGATGGGCCGTTCCGCGTCCGGGCGTGCGGCCCCCGGCAGCCGTCTTCCGCGGGGCCTCGGCTACCTCAACGGAGGAAAGGAAGATCCGGTCTCCGGCAATCGCGATTCCTTGCGGATGGTGGGTCGGAAAGCTCAACGGCATCGTGCCCGCCGGCTCCCAGTCCGTCGCAGGGCTGAGCGCATCGAGCAGGTCTGCCGCGGCCCTCACGTCTCGTTCCGGATGCCCGCGCGCCACAAGGTGTACAGCTCCTCGGCAACCCCCGGTGCCGCGGCGAGGATCCCGCCCTGGGCGGGAAACAGGTTCTCGTTGCCGTCTTCGTCGAGCACCACTCCCCCGGCCTCGCGCACGATCAGCGCGGCCGCCAGGTGGTCCATCGGACCGAAGGACCCGATGACGGCGCCTGCACCTCTGCCGGCAGCGATGCCTGCCAGGGTGAGTGTTCCCGACCCCATGATCCGCAGCGTCGCATGCCGGCGGCCGGCCTGCTCGAGCAGACTGAGCATGCCCGGCCAGGGCAGGTGCTGGGCAAGTTCGGTGAGCACTACTGCGCCTGCGAGCGAGGTGAACGGCTCCCGTCCCTGGTCGATCCGGAGTTCTGCCCCGTCCCGCCGGGCACCGTGGCCCGCGACGGCTTCGAGGATTTCGCCGCGCCATGGGTCCGCGACGACGGCCGCATACGGGGTGCGGTCGACCGCCAGTGCCAGTGAGAACGCCGTCCACGGAACTCCGTTGGCCAGGTTGGTTGTCCCGTCCACCGGGTCGAGGTACCAGCACGGGACGCCCTTGACGGCGGCTCCGCCGTATTCCTCGCCAACGAAGGCATGGCCGGGGAAGCGAGCCTCGACCACTTCCCTGACGTGACGCTCGACAGCCAGGTCCACCGCGGTCACCAGGTCCGCCTCGTTGGCCTTCGTGGAGATGGTGCCGCGCTCCGCGGTCCGGGTGAAATCGACGGCCCATTCGGCGAGCTCGCGCATCGTCAGGTGTGCCTCGAAGAGCTCCTCCCCGGTCAGCCGGCCCGGCGGCTCCGGCGCGTCCCAGGCCCCGGGGCCGGCGTCGACCGTGCGCTGCAGCAGGCCCAGCCTGTTCGTGGTGACCGCGTCCGCCCCGAGGCGGAGCACCCACTGCATGTCCGCTTCATCGTCCACCGTCCAGCAGGAGACCCGGTAGCCGGCGTCATGGATCGCTTCCACCATGCCCTCGCTCAGCACGACGTACTCGGAGTTGACGAACTCGGGCCGGAGCTCATTGAGCAGCTCGCGCGGAGGTGCCACCCGCCGGTTCCACGGGAGCCAGATCCGGGCGTCCCCGTCGACGGACCGGATGGTGCGCATCGCGTCGATGTGCCCGCACCAGGCGACGTCGGCGCCGGTGGCCTGCACGACGGCGGCAGCAGCCGCGGCAGGTGCGGCTTCGTCCATGTCGATGAGCAGCGTTGATCCGGACCCGCGCAGGAGCTCCAGGGCCTCGCTCAGGAGCGGGATCGTGTCCGTGCCGGAACCGAGCCCGGCCAGCTGTGCGTACGTCTGCGCGGAGACCAGTTCGTCCCGGCCCCACAGCCGCAGCAGCGAGGCGTCATGCAGCAGGACGACCTGCCCGTCGGCGGTGACGCGGACGTCCACCTCCACGAAGTCGGCGCCGGCGTCTCTGGCCGACTCGATGGCGGCGAGAGTGTTCTCCCGGTACTTCTCCGAGTCCCCGCGGTGCGCGGTGACGCAGGCCAGGCGTTCGGGGGCCCTGCGCAGCGCGCCCATCAGGCCTGTCCCCCGTTCACAGGCTGGTCGGCGTCCACGCGCTGGTCGCCGCGGAAGGTCATGGCACGGGTGATCAGTGCGTGGCCCGCCTCCCCGACTGCCGGGGACTCGCCGGAGGCGAAGCTGCGCAGCAGCGCGTCTTCGCGGCGCAGGAACAGTTCCTGGAAATGCCCCCGGGGCACGACCCTTTCGACCACCGCCGGAAGGGAGCCGGGTACGGGCTCGCGGGAGAACTTCACATCCTCCGGGCGGACCCCCACGACGTCGGAACCGTCGCTGATCCGCCCGTCCCGGTAGCTTCCCTCAAACCGGTTCAGGCTGCCGACGAACGTGGCCACGAACTCGGTGCGCGGCCTGGCGTAAAGGTCGGCGGGTGTGCTGAACTGCTCAATCTTCCCGGCGTTCATCACCGCGATCCTGTCCGAAATGGACATCGCTTCTTCCTGGTCGTGCGTCACGATGACCGTGGTGATCCCCAGCCGCTGCTGGATGCCGCGGATGTCCTCACGGACCTTGACCCGCAGCTTCGCGTCGAGGTTGCTCAAGGGTTCGTCGAGCAGCAGCAGCTGCGGTTCCTGCACCAGGGCCCGCGCGAGCGCCACCCGCTGCTGTTCACCGCCGGAAATCCGCGCCGGTCGGGACTGCTTGTGGTGCAGGAGGTTCACCAGCTCCAGCACAGCGTCCACCCGCTCCTCGATCTCCTTCTTCGGCCGCTTGCGCAGCTTGAGCGGGAACGCGACGTTCTTGAAGACGGTCATGTGCGGCCACAAGGCGTAGTTCTGGAAGACCATCGCGCTGGGCCGTTTCTCGGCCCCGAGGTGGGAGACCTCGCGCCCGTTGACCTGGATGGAACCGCCGTCGGGGTCCAGGAAGCCTGCGATCATCCGCAACGTGGTCGTCTTGCCGCAGCCGGAGGGACCGAGCAGCGAGACCAGCTCGCCCTCGTTGACCTGCAGGTCCAGATTGTCGATGATCGTCCGCCCGCCCAGGACCTTGTGCAGCCCGCGGACGGTCAGGCCTTCCCCGGATGCGGCGCGGTTCCCACCGTCGCCGGCGGGGGCTCCGCCGAGTGCGGGTTCTGTCGTTGTGCTCACTTCGGTCTCGTCTCGTGTGGAAAACAGCGTCATTTGATCTGGAAGCCTTCGGCGAGGTGGCCGCCGGCAATGTGCTTGTGGGCCGCCGTCATCAGGGCCACTGACGGAATCGCCAGCAGGATGGAGAACACGGCCGCCACCTGGTTCGGATAGTTCAGCACCAGGCTGTACATCTGGGTCGGCATGGTCATGAAGACCGGGGCGCCCACCAGGTACGTGCCCTGCGCCTCGTCGAAGGAGGCCAGGAAGGACATCACCATCGCCACCAGGATGCCGGGGAAGGCCATCGGGAGGGTGACGGAGGTGAGCACCCTCAGCTTCGATGCGCCGGCGTCGCGCGCTGCCTCCTCCAGGCTGCGCGGCACTGCCGCGAAGGCAGCGGCCGGGATCCAGGTCATGAACACGACGGTGCCCAGGATGTGGATGATCAGGACGCCGGTGATGGTGTTCATCAGGTTCAGTGCGTAGAACAGGGAGGCGATGGTGACGAACAGCCCCATCTTCGGGAACGCGTTGGTGGCGAAAAGTCCGATGAGGAAGGTCCTCCTCCCCCAGAACTCGTGGCGCGCGAAAGCGTAGGCCGCGGGCAGGCAGATGATCGAGGAAAGAAGCACTGTCATCGGCGCGAAGAACAGGGAGTTCTGCACGGCCACACCCAGCGACTTGTCGCTGAGCACAACCTGCCACCACCGCATCGTCCACGACGACGGCAGCAGGTTCGGATAGCTCCAGCTCTCCGAGAAGGCGTGCAGGCCAAGCCAGACCAGCGGCCCGATAATGAAGATGGTCATTAGCAGCACGAACAGGCCCACCAGGAGCATCACGGCCGGCCCGGGTCCGCTCTTCCGGCGGCGGGGCGTCACGGTCGCCGTCATGCTTTCCCCTGTTCCTTGGCCGAACGGAAGTTCGCCCAGACATAGAGCGCCGCGAGTCCGGAGGCGATCACGAAGACAGCGAAGGCCATCACCACGGACTGCTGCGGCTGGTTGAAGGACGAGAAGTAGTTGGACATGTCCACGCCTAGCATGTTCGGCGAGTTCGGCCCCAGGAAGTACGGCACGGTGAACGAGCCGACCACGCCGATCGCGGTGAACGTCGTCGCGATGATGATCGGGATGAACGCCATCGGGACGATCACGGACAGCACGATCCGCACGAACCCGGCGCCGGCGTCGCGCGCGGCCTCGATCATCGCGTCCGGAACGGCCTGCAGCCCGGAGGTGATCATCAGCGTGGCGAAGGGCAGCGAGGTCCAGACGGAGCCGATGATCACGGCGACCATGGTGAAGGACCACACCGGGAACTCGACGCCGAGGTGGGCGAAGAAGCTGCGCATGAAGCCGTCACCGGAGTAGAACGTCAGGATGGCCCACGAGGAGATCACCACCGGGATGAACAGCGGAACGATCGCGAGCCCCGAGAGCAGCCGGGCGATCCTGCCGCCGCGCAGTTTCAGGAACAGCCCGATGCCAAGAGCGAGGCTGATCACGAGGACGGTCGCCAGCACCGTCACCAGCACGGTGACGCCCAGGTCCGTCAGGAACCGCTGGTTGGAGAAGACCTCCTGGTAGGCAGCGAGGGTGCCGAAGCCGCTGGTGCTCTCGTGCACGTTCTGGCCGATGATGGCGACCGTGTGGTTCAGGCCGCCGGTGAAGCCGAGGCTGAACCCCAGGGCCAGCACAATCGGAAATCCGACGAAGACGAGGATCAGCAGCACCGGCGGCAGCGCCAGCAGGAACCCGACCGGCCGGAACGTCCGGCGCTTGCGCACCGAGGTCGTTCCGGCGTCGGCCGTACGCTCAGGGAGCGTGACTGTCACTGGCCCGGGACCTTCTGGTCCCACAGGTTGTTGATGTCCTTGCCCATCTGGTCGTAGTAGCCCTTGCGCAGGTTGTTGGTGTCGGCGTTCTTGAACTTGGCCTTCACCTCGGACGGGAGCTTGTCGAGCGAGATGGCCGGGAACCCGGAGATCTGCTTGACGATGGCAGCCTGGGCGTCAGGGGTGAGCACGAAGTTCGCGAGCTTCAGGGCCGCTTCCTGGCGGGGCGAGCTGGCGGGGATGCCGAGATAGGCGGCGCCGCCGGTGAAGGACGGGTCGGAGATCTGCGTGACGTCAACCGAGTCGGGGATCTGTCCGTTGGTCTTGCCCGTGATGAACTGGTCCGACCAGACGGGAGCCATCGAGATCTGGCCGCTGGCCAGCAGGTCCAGCGTCTGCTGGTTGCCGTTGGGGTACACACCCTTCTGGTAGACGTACGGGTTCAGCGACTTGAGGGTCGCGAAGCCCTGGTCCCAGTAGCTCTCGAGATCCTTCTCGTAGCCGACGGTCATCTTCTGCCGGGCATCGGCGGGAACGTACTTGTCCAGCACTGTCGCGACGAAGGCGCCGCCGGAGCCGCCGGACTTCGGCGAGTTATAGGTGAACTTACCCGGGTGGGCCTTGATCCATGCCAGGAGATCGTCGAGGGTCTTCGGGGGCGTGGGTACCGTCTTCGTGTCGTACGCCAGCAGCACCGCCGAGCCGCGGTAGGGAATGCCGCCGCTGCCTCCGGCCTTCACCACATCGGCCGGGATATCCGAGAGGGCGGAAATGGAGGACGGGCTGACCGGGGTGAGCAGGTTGGCGGCCGAAGCCTTGGCCACGAAACCGGCATCCACCAGGTCGAAGCCCGGGTCCTGCTTTTGTTCATGGGCACTGGTCAGTTTGGCGAGCGTCTGTGCGTCGTGTTCGCCGTGCAGATCGATGTTGATCTTCACGCTGTAGCCGGGGTTCGCCTTTTCAAAGGCGGGGACGAGGGCCTTCTCCCAGAGGTTCTGGACGTTGGCATCGCCGCTGATGAAGACGGTGACGGTCTTGGAATCGGAGCCACCGCCGTTGCCTTGGGACGCGGCGGTGCTGCTCTGCGCACACCCCGTCGTTGTCAGTGCGGCCGCGGCGACGACGGCGGCGGCCGGGATGAGACGCTTGAGTACCACGTGGATTCCTTACGCAGAAGTGAGTTGGATCACGCAATCCCGAGGGATTGCACCGATGGTACAAGTCAGACCTACTGATGTAAATATGTCCTGACGTTCTAATGAACTCGGAGTTACGGCCAGGCGAAGCGACGACGGCTGCGCGCGGTCCGCGGGCAGCCGTCGAAGACGCGTTCACGCGCCAAAGGTTTCAGCGTCCTTCCAAGGCCGCCCGGCTGGCAGTGAAGGCCTGCACGCAGGCTTCGACGTCGTCGGCGCTGTGGGCCGCCGAAAGCTGGACCCGGATGCGGGCCGCGCCGCGGGGCACCACCGGGAAGCTGAACGCCGTGACATACACGCCGTGCTCGAGCATCGCCTCGGCCATCCTGCCCGCGAGTACGGCGTCGCCGAACATCACCGGGATGATGGCGTGTTCGCCGTCGAGCAGATCGAAGCCCTCCTCCGTCATCCGCCGGCGGAAGAGCGCGGCGTTGGCGCGCAGCGTCTCCCTCAACTCCCCGCTTCCCGCTACGAGGTCCAGCGCCTTCAGCGTCGCTGCGGCGATGGCCGGGGCGAGGCTGTTCGAGAAAAGGTAGGGCCGCGCCTTCTGTCGGAGCATGGCGATGACCTCCGCACGGCCTGAGACGTAGCCTCCCGAGGCCCCGCCGAGCGCCTTGCCGAAGGTGCCGGTGTAGATGTCCACGCGGTCGGAAACGCCGGCGTCTTCGGGTGTGCCCGCTCCGGTGGCCCCGATGAAGCCGACGGCGTGCGAGTCATCGACCATGACCATGGCGTCGTACTTCTCGGCCAGCTCGCAGATCTGCCTCAGCGGCGCGAAGTAGCCGTCCATGGAGAAGACGCCGTCGGTGACCACCAGCTTGCGCCGGGCTCCGGAGGCTTCCTTCAGGCGCTCCTCGAGTTCGGCCATGTCCCGGTTGGCGTACCGGAACCGCCGGGCCTTGCTGAGCCGGATGCCGTCGATGATGGAGGCGTGGTTCAGCGCATCGGAGATCACCGCGTCCTCGGCGCCGAGCAGGGATTCGAAGACCCCGCCGTTGGCGTCGAAGCAGGAGGAAAAAAGAATCGTATCCTCGGTGCCGAGGAAAGCCGAGACCCGGGACTCAAGCTCCAGGTGCACGTCCTGGGTGCCGCAGATGAAGCGCACCGAGGCCATGCCGAAGCCGCGCTCGTCCATCGCGTGCTTGGCCGCCCGGATGATCTCCGGGTGGTCGGCCAGGCCCAGGTAGTTGTTGGCACAGAAGTTCAGCACCTCCTTCGCCGGGCCGTTGCCCGCGACGGAACCGGCGGAGATGTGGCTGGACTGCGGGGAGGTGATCCGCCGCTCGGCCTTGAACAGGCCGGAACTGCGCAGTTCCTCCAGCTCGCCGGCCAGCTGGGTCTTGATTGCTGAGTACATCTCTCTCCTGCCCTAGATTTCTGTCCAGTCGAGCACAACCTTGCCGCCGACGCCCTGCCGCGCCAGGTCGAAGCCGCGCTCCCATTCCGCTGCCGGCAGCTTGTCGGTGACCACGCTGGAGACCGCCGCGTGCAGCCGCGCGTCGGACTGCAGGATGGCACTCATCGCGTTCCAGGTCTCGAACATTTCGCGGCCGTAGATGCCCTTCAACGTGAGCATGTGCGTGACCACAATGCCCCAGTCGATGTCGACGGGCGACGACGGCAGGCCCAGCATCGCAATCCGGCCGCCGTGGTTCATGTTCCTGATCATGTCGGGCAGCGCGGCCGGATGCCCGGACATTTCCATGCCGACGTCGAACCCCTCCTTCATGCCGAGGCTGCGCTGGGCTTCGCTGACCGACGTCGTGCCGACGTTGATGGCCAGGTCCGCTCCCATGGTGCGGGCCAGGGCGAGCCGGGGCTCGCTGACATCGGTGATCACAATGAAACGGGCGCCGGCGTGGCGGGCGACGGCGACCGCCATCAACCCGATGGGCCCGGCGCCGGTGATCAGCACGTCCTCGCCCACGAGCCGGAAGGTCAGGGCGGTGTGCACGGCGTTGCCGAACGGGTCGAAGATGGCGCCCAGCTCCGGGGTGATGGCCTCATGGTGGACCCAGACGTTGCTTTCCGGGAGCACGACGTACTCGGCGAACGCGCCGTCCCGCTGGACGCCCACGGAAACCGTGTGGATGCACAGTTGTCGGCGGCCGGCCCGGCAGTTGCGGCACAGGCCGCAGACGATGTGGCCCTCCCCGGAGACCATGTCCCCCACCGTGACGTTGCGGACTTCGTCTCCGGTTGCGGCCACCTCGCCGTAGAACTCGTGGCCGGGGATGACGGGGGGCGTGAGCATGGCCTGCGCGGCCTTGTCCCAGGACTGGATGTGCAGGTCGGTGCCGCAGATTCCGGTGGTGATGACCCGGATCAGCACGTCCGCGGGGCCGGGTTGCGGCACCGGACGGTCGACCAGTTCGAGGCCGGCCTGTGGGCCGGACTTGTAGAGCGCCTTCACTCGTGGCTTCCTTTCAGCGCGTCGTTGCGCTGGGGTTTCGGTACCGGCCCGCTGAGTGACCGGTCGGTCAGTTCAACCATAAGGGTTGGGCGGTACCATCGGCTCATGAAGCCGTTCCTGCTGCTCGCGTGCCGCCCCGAGGACGCCGCCGGCGATGACGAGTACCGGGCGTTCCTCGAGTACGGCGGTCTGCATGAGCGGGACCTGCACCGGGTGCGGATGGAGGCCGGCCCCGTGCCGGAACTGGACCTGGACCGCTACAGCGGCGTCTTCCTCGGCGGCAGCCCGTTCAATTCCAGCGACCCCGAGGAGCGCAAGTCCGCCGTGCAGCGCCGTGTCGAGGCGGAACTGGGCGCGGTGCTGGACCGCCTGGTACAGCTGGATTTCCCGTTCCTGGGCGCGTGCTACGGCATCGGCTCGCTCGGGCGGCACCAGGGCGCCGTGGTGGACCGCACCTTCGGTGAACCGATCGGGGCGGTCGAGGTGACAGTGAGCGCCGCCGGCCGCGAGGATCCGCTGCTGCGCGGGCTTCCGGCGTCCTTTCCTGCTTTCGTGGGGCACAAGGAGGCCGTCCGGCAGCTGCCGGCCCACGCCGTCGTACTTGCTTCTTCGGCCGCATGCCCGGTGCAGATGTTCCGGGTCCGGCAGAACCTGTACGCCACCCAGTTCCACCCCGAACTGGACGTGGAAGGCATCCTCACCCGGATCGACGTGTACCGGCATGCAGGGTACTTCCCGCCGGAAGAGGCTGATGCGCTCAAGGAGTCGCTGCGGCCGCTCGAGGTGGAGGTGCCGAAACGGATCCTCTCAGCATTCGTGGCCCGCTACGGGAGGTAACGGGCCACGGGAATGCCATTGGTGCCGAAGGCGTCAGGAGGAGAAGACTCCCGGCAGGGCACTCGGTGAGGGCGACGGCGACTGCTGTTGCTGCTGATCGTCCGAGTCCCCGTCCTGGCGGTGCATGCCGCGCATGCCGCCCATGCCGTGCCGGCCCTGGGCGTTCTGGCCGAATCCGCCGAGCTTGCCGTCCACGATGTTCGTGGCGGTGACGCCGCTGCCGGACTTGTCGCCGACGATGCGGACCTCGTCGCCGGACTTCAGGTCCGACGCCGAGACCTTGGCGGGCCGCTGCGAGGACGTGGTGTCGACCTTGCGGATGACGGTCTTGTCGTTGATCGCATAGGTCTGGCTGAACCCGTCAGCGCTTTTGACAGTGATCGAGGTGCTGCTGACGGCGTCGACCGTGCCCTTCTGGAGCAGGACCGTGACGTAGCTGCCGTTGCGCTGGACCACGAACTCGCCGTGCAGGGCGTTCATCATGCCGCGCAGGCCCTTCATCGGCCCGCGCATGCCGTTCTGCTGGCCGGGCGTGGCCGACGGCGAGGGCGAGGGTGTGGCGGTGTTGGTGGCGGCGAAGACCGCGGCCGCGCCGGCGCCGGAGAGGGCGACGGTGACGCCCCCGGCAATGAGCAGTGTGCGCAGGCGCCGGTTCTTCGGAGCCTCCGGGCTGTTCAGAGGTGACATTGACGACATTGAAAAATCCTTTCGCAGTGCCCCAGGGTGCCGGCTGTATCACGCCGACATCTCGATTGTGGGGTCCGTACCTGTGGCGGCCCTGTGAAACACCTCAAGAACTCCCGGCGGACTGCGGCGGGGCCGGGGGCGGACCACATGCGCGACTTTGCAGGCCCCGGAGACGCCGGCGGGCCGCCCCTTTGGGAAAGGACGGCCCGCGGTGCGCCTGTGAGGGCTGACTGAGGTGCTAAACGCCGAGGCGCTCCAGGATGAGCTCCCGGACGCGGCCGGCGTCGGCCTGGCCCTTGGTCGCCTTCATGACGCCGCCCACAATCGCTCCGATTGCCTGCACCTTTCCGCCGCGGATCTTGTCCGCGACGTCCGGCTGGGCGGCCAGCGCGGCGTCGATCGCCTCGAGCAGCGCGCCGTCGTCGGACACCACGGCCAGGCCGCGCTTGTCCACGACCTCTGCGGGGGTGCCTTCGCCGGCGAGGACGCCGTCGAGCACCTCGCGGGCCAGCTTGTCGTTGATCTTGCCGGACTCGATCAGCCGGTTCAGGTCCACGATGGTCTGCGGGCTGACGCCCAGATCCGCCGGGTCCACTTCGGCCAGCTTGGCGCGGCGGGCGATCTCGCCCATCCACCACTTGCGGGCGACGGCGGCCGTCGTGCCGGCGGCGATGGTTTCCTCGATCTCGTCCAGCACGCCGGCGTTGACGACGTCGCGGAACTCCAGGTCGGAGTAGCCCCAGGCTTCCTTCAGCCGCTTGCGGCGCTCGGCCGGCGGCTCGGGCAGCTGGGCGCGCAGTTCCTCGACCCATTCCCGGGACGCCACGACCGGAACCAGGTCCGGTTCCGGGAAGTACCGGTAGTCGTCCGCGTCGGACTTGGGCCGCCCCGCCGTGGTGGAGCGGGTGTCCTCGTGCCAGTGCCGGGTCTCCTGCACCACGGGCTCGCCGGAGTCCAGCACGGCCGCGTGCCGCTGGATCTCGTACCGGACCGCGTGCTCGACGGCGCGCAGAGAGTTCACGTTCTTGGTCTCCGAGCGGATCCCGAAACGCTCCTGGCCGTGCGGGCGCAGCGACACGTTGGCGTCGCAGCGCACGTTGCCGCGTTCCATCCGCGCGTCGGACACGCCGAGGTTCTTGACGATCTCACGGATCGCCGCGACGTACGCCTTGGCCAGCTCCGGAGCCCGCCGGCCCGCGCCCTCGATGGGCTTGGTGACGATCTCGACCAGCGGGACGCCGGCACGGTTGTAGTCCACCAGCGAGAATTCGGCGCCCTGGATGCGCCCGGTGGCCCCGCCCATGTGGGTCAGCTTGCCGGCGTCCTCCTCCATGTGCGCGCGCTCGATGGCGACCGTGAAGACGGTGCCGTCCTCCAGTTCGATGTCGATCGAACCGTCGTAGGCGATCGGCTCGTCGTACTGCGAGGTCTGGAAGTTCTTCGGGGTGTCCGGGTAGAAGTAGTTCTTCCGGGCGAAGTGGCTCTTGTCGGCGATCTTGCAGCCCAGGGCCAGGCCGATCTTGATCGAGGACTCGACGGCGGTCTTGTTCACCACGGGCAGGACGCCGGGCAGTCCCAGGTCCACCTCGTTGACGTTGGTGTTCGGCTCGTCGCCGAAGACGTTCGGCGCAGAGGAGAACATCTTGGTCCTGGTGTTCAGCTCGACGTGCACCTCGAAGCCCAGGACAGGGTCGTACTTCTCCATGGCTTCATCGAAGGACAGAATCTGATCGCTCATCAGCGCGAACCTCCCAGCACGGGGGCCTGGGCCAGCAGCGGGCCGCCCCACTTTTCCTCAAGCAGTGATTCCAGCACGGCGCCCACCCGGTACAGGCGGGCATCCTCGCGGGCCGGGGCGAGCAACTGCACGCCCACCGGCAGGCCGTCTTCCTCGGCGAGGCCGCCGGGCAGCGACAGTCCGGGCACGCCGGCCATGTTCGCGGGGATGGTCGCGACGTCGTTCAGGTACATCGCCAGCGGATCATCCAGCTTCTCCCCCAGCTTGAACGCCGTGGTCGGCGCGGTCGGGGAAATCAGCACGTCGGCCTGCGCGAACGCGGCGTCGAAATCGCGCTGGATGAGCGTGCGGACCTTCTGCGCCGAGCCGTAGTACGCGTCGTAGTAGCCGGCGGAGAGGGCGTAGGTGCCCAGGATGATCCGGCGCTTGACCTCGTCGCCGAAGCCGGCGGCGCGGGTGGCACCCATGACGCGCTCGATGGTCATCGGCCCGTCCTCGGGCAGGACCCGCAGGCCGTACCGGACGCCGTCGAACTTTGCCAGGTTGGAGGACGCCTCGGAGGGCATGATCAGGTAGTAGGCGCCGAGGGCGTGCTCGAAGTTCGGGCAGGAGACCTCGACGATCTCGGCCCCGGCGCCGCGCAGCAGCTCCAGCGCCTCGGCGAAGCGTGCCTGCACGCCGGGCTGGTAGCCCTCCCCGCCGAGTTCCTTCACGACGCCGATCCGCAGGCCCTTCACGTCCCCGCGCTTGGCGGCTTCGACGAGGCTGCCCACCGGATCCGGCAGGGAGGTCGAGTCGAACGGGTCGTGGCCGCCGATGACTTCATGCAGCAGCGCCGAATCCAGCACCGACCGGGAGACCGGGCCGATCTGGTCCAGCGAGGACGCCATCGCGATCGCGCCGTAACGGGACACGCCGCCGTAGGTCGGCTTCACGCCCACCGTGCCGGTGACGGCGCCCGGCTGGCGGATGGAGCCGCCGGTGTCCGTGCCCAGCGCCAGCGGCGCTTCGAAGGCCGCGACGGCGGCAGCGGACCCGCCGCCGGAGCCGCCGGGGATGCGGTCCAGGTCCCACGGGTTGCGGGTGGGGCCGAAGGCGGAGTGTTCGGTGGAGGAGCCCATGGCGAACTCGTCCAGGTTGGTCTTGCCCAGGATGGGCATCCGGGCGGCGCGCAGCTTCTTCACGACCGTGGCGTCGTACGGGCTGTGCCAGCCCTCGAGGATCTTCGAGCCGGCGGTGGTGGGCTGGCCGACGGTGACGATGAGGTCCTTGACCGCGATCGGCACCCCGGCGAGGGCGTGCAGTTGCTCGCCCGCCGCGCGGGACTTGTCCACGCCGGCCGCGACGGCCAGCGCTTCCTCGGTGTTCACGTGCAGGAACGCGTTCACGTCCCCGTCGACGTCGGCGATCCGGTCCAGGTGGGCCTGGGTGACCTCGACGGCGGACACCTCGCCCGCGGCCAGCTTCGCAGCCAGGACCGCGGCGGAATTCTTGATCAGTTCAGACATGCTCGCGCCTTACTCCTCATCCAGGATTGCGGGGACCTTGAAGCGGCCGTCCTCGGAGTCCGGCGCCCCGGAGAGTGCCTGCTCGGCGGTCAGGGTGTGGCCGACCACGTCCTCGCGGAAGACGTTGCTCAACGGGATCGGGTGCGAGGTGGCCGGCACGTCGTCCCCGGCCACGGCGCTGACAGCCTTGACTGCGTCCACGATGACGGCCAGTTCGCCCGCCATCCTGTCCAGTTCGGCGTCGCCCATGTCGATGTGAGCCAGCCGTGCGAGGTGCACGACGTCCTCACGGTTGATTTCAGCCATGAATCTCCCCTGGAAGGTGAATCGGAAAGTGGGTTCCCCGCTAGTCTACCGGCGCCCCGGTGCGCCGTTTCGCGGGCGTGCGCCGTCGTCGTCGTCCTCGCGGCCCCGCGACTGTGCAGAACATGCCGCCTCCAGGGCCGCCGAGGCGTCATTGTGTGCAAACCCGCGGGCCTTGGGCGCTCCGATCTTCACGCCAGGAGGCGAAACCGGCTGAAGCCAGGGCTTCGCGTGCGAAGGGCCTGTTTCTCCTCCCCTGCCGAAGACTCTCCAGCTCAGAGCGCGAGGCGGAAGACGAGCAGCCTGATGTCCGTGCCCGGCACCAGCCAGTCGCGTTCGGGCACGCGGTCAAAGCCCAGGGTTTCGTAGAGCCGGTGGGCCCGCACCATGTCCGTCCCGCTGGTGAGGGACACAGCGCAGATGCCTTCGGTGCTGCGGGCATGGTCGACGACGGCGTCCACCAGCGCCCGGCCGATCCCGCCGCGCTGCACGGCCGGGTCCACCGCGAGCATGCGGAATTCGACCTCGTCCCCGCGCGCAATGTCCGCGTACGGGTTTCCGGCCGTGACGACGGTGACCGATCCGGCGACGGCTCCGTCCGCCTCGGCCACCCAGACATCCGCCACCGCGGCCCGGCTGGCCACGTCCTGCAGGTGCTGCATGTAGGGGTGCTCGGCGCTCTCGAAGTACCCGGCCGCGAGGTAGGCGTCCCGGGTCAGGCGGGCGACGTCGTCGAAGTCGGCGGCGGAGGCAGGGCGGATCAGGACATGCGGGGAGGAGGTCATCGGGACAATTCGTTCGAGGTTGCGGCGGGGCGTCACTGCCAGCGGGCGTCGGCCGAGCCGGTGCCGCGTGCGGGCAAATGCCATTCAATCCTAGTGCCCGCGAAGTGCACCGGCGGTTCCAGCCTCAGGGCCGGCCCCCAGGCCGTCTCCTCCGGCGTCGAGCGGAAGCTGGCCGCCGGAGGCACCGAGGTGCCGTCGTCCAGGCCGGCGCCGTGAACGGCGAGCAGCTCCGTGGCGGTTCGCGCAAGGGACAGCCTGGCCTGGAACACACGGCCGCCGAGCCGGGCGCTCCACGCGTTCAGGGCCGCGGCGGCCAGCAGGTGCCCGGTCGCATGGTCCAGCGCCTGCACCGGCAGCGGCCGGGGCACAGCGGAGACGGTGGCGCGCATGCCGGCGTCAGCGATGCCGCTGCTCATCTGCACGAGCGAGTCGAATCCGCGGCGGTCCGCCCACGGCCCCGTCCACCCGTACGCGTTCAGCGACAGGTTCACCAGCCCGGGGTGCCGTTCGGCGAGCTCGTCGTCGCCGAAACCGAGGCGGTCCAACGCCGAGGGCCGGTAGCCGTGCACCAAGATGTCCGCCTCCGCGAGCAGCCCGGAGAAAATCTCCCTGTCCCCGGGAACGGTCAGGTCCAGCCTGGCGCAGCGCTTGCCGAGGGTGGTGTCCGGTTCGATCGAGGGCTCGGACCAGCCGGGCGGGTCGATGCGCAGCACGTCCGCCCCGAGACCGGCGAGGAACCTGGTCGCAACGGGCCCGGCCAGCACGCGCGTCAGGTCAAGCACCTTCACCCCCCTCAGCGGCCGCTCGGGAGTGCCGGTGGCGGCCCGGGGCTCCCGCGGCGCGCGTTCGCGCCAGTGGACCAGCGGCTCGGAGGCGACGGCGGAGCCCTGCGGGTGGGCCCTCCACTGGGCCTTCGTGAGCATTCGCGCGGCGCAGCCCCCCGCGGCCACGACGGCCTCCTCGAGATCCTTCGCCCGCCAACGCGCGACGACGTCGGCAACCTCCGTCCGCGACGCGGTGTCGGCCGGCAGGCCAAGCGCCGCCAGCGCGGCGCGGCGGTGGTGCGCGGCATTGGTGTGCAGCCGGATCCAGCCGCCCGACGTCGGGTAGTCCCCCGCCAGCGCATCCCATGCGGGCGGCACCTTCCAGCCCTGCGGGATCAGGCTCGTGCCGAACCAGTGCGCGGTCAGTCCGCGGTCGACCGTCACCGCTGCCGGCGCGGCTCCCAGCGCCCGGGCCAGCGCGGCCGCTGCGAGACCGGCCGTGCCGACGGATGCTGAGCAAAAGTCAGCCACTGGGAACACCGACGGCAGCACGGTCGTGCCTTCGATGAGCAAGTAGCCGGCGTCATTCGGGTGTCCGCCGGTCGCCTCGACCCAGCGTTCCACCCAGTCGCGGACGACGTCGTCTCTGCGCGGATTCATCGGCTTCCCTCCGGACTGCCGGTTCTCCGGCGTGGTGGTCAGGCGCTGCGCCAGTACTGGCTACCGTCAGGATCCCGCTGCAGGAAGCCGAAATCAACAAGTGCCCGCCGCAGGGTGGGCACGTCGGTGGTCACCGTGGCGAGCAGCCGGTTCACCCACGCCTCGTCCAGGACCTCCTCGGCGCCGAAGAGCCGCACGGCCAGATGCCCAAAGAGCTCGTCCCGGTCCTCCTGCTTGCGCGGAATGCCCAGGATGCGCCCGTCGTGGAAAAACCTGTCCACGCCGGCCGGCTTTGGCCGCGCGGAGGCCGCCAGGACCTCCTTGAACATGCCGGGTGCGACCCGGTACCCGTCCTCGGCGTGCTCCAGCAGGCCGACGGCAGCGAGCTTGCGCAGCTCAGTGTCCCCGGCACCGCCGTAAATGCCCAGCACCCATTCGGCGTACACCTGGCGGAGGCGGTCGTTGGCCAGGGCCGCGAAAACCTGCTGCCAGGCCACCGTCATCGAACGGCCTCCCGGAGGCGCGCCTCCAGATCCGGGGCGCAGGCCATCAGCCACGAGTTGAGCCGCTGCTCGTCGCGCTCCTCCTCGGGCAGGCTCGGGTCGAGCACCGGACGCCACACGGCGGCGCCGGCCTCCTCAGCGATCAGGGCCCCGGCGGCGAAGTCGTGTTCATTGAGGCCGCGTTCGATGTAGGCGTCATGCGTGCCGTCCGCCACCAGGCACAGGTCCAGGGCGGCTGAACCGAGGCGGCGCAGGTCCCCGAACCCTTCCATCAGCCGCGGCAGCTGACGGTACTGCCCCACCCGGGTGGCCGGATCGTAGGAGAGGCCGGTGGCCAGGATCTTGCCCCGGCGCCCCGGCTCCGGACCGGTCAGCCGGCGCACTCCGGACCTGGATTCGCACCAGGCCCCGCCGCCGCGCACCGCCCAGTAGCGCCTGCCGAGGACCGGCGCCTGGACCACCCCGGCCAGCCATTCGCCGTCCTCCGTGACCGCGGCGACCGACGTGCAGTAATACGCGATGTCGCGGATGAAGTTGGTGGTGCCGTCCAGCGGGTCCACCGACCAGCGGACCCCGGAGGATCCCTCCGCGACTGTGGTTCCCAGTTCCTCCCCGGTAACCGAGTCGTGCGGACGGCGCTCTGCCAGCACGGCCCGCACCGCTTTCTCGGCGGCGACATCGAATTCAGTGACCCAGTCGCTGTCCGAAGCCTTGTTGCTCGCCGCCAGGGCGCCTTCCGGCCTGCCCTGCAGGACCGCGGCTCCCGCGGCCGCCGCCTCCGTGGCCACCGCGAGCAGTTCCTGCAGGAGCCCGTTCCCGGCGCTCATTCCGCCTCCTCCGCCGGCACGGCATCCTCCGCCGGCACGGCGTCCTCCGCCGGCACGGCATCCTCCGCAGTCGGGGCTTCCCCGCCCGGCAGCTCTTCCTCCGCGGGCACCGCTTCCTCCGTCACCGGGCCCTCCGCGAGCAGGCGGGCGAAGCCGGCCTCGTCCAGGACCGGAATGCCCAGTTGTTCGGCCTTGTCCAGCTTGGTGCCGGCGTTCTCCCCTGCCACCACGTAATCCGTGTTCCTGGAGACGGATCCGGCCGCCTTGCCGCCGCGGGTGATGATCGCTTCCTTCGCCTCGTCCCGGCTGTAGTTCTCCAGGCTTCCGGTGACGACGACGGTCAGGCCCTCCAGGGTGCGCGGAGTGCTCTCGTCCACTTCGTCGCGCATCCGCACGCCGGCGGCGGCCCAGCGGTCCACGATCTCGCGGTGCCAGTCCTCGGCAAACCATTTGACCAGGGCGGCCGCGATGGTGGGTCCGACGCCGTCGACCTCGGCGAGCTGCTGCTCGCTGGCGGCCCGGATGGCGTCCATGGAGCCGAACGCCGTCGCCAGGGCGCGCGACGCCGTCGGGCCGACATGCCGGATGGACAACGCCACCAGCACGCGCCAGAGCGGCTGCGACTTGGCTTTTTCGAGCTCCTGGAACAGCTTGACCGTGGTGGCTGTCGGCTCGGAGGGCTTCTTGGCGGTGCCCTTGGTGTAGAAGTACGGCACCAGCTCGAACTGGCCCGTCGGGACACCCTTGGCCTTCTTCTCCCGCTCGATGCGCACCCCGGCGAGATCCTCCGGGGTGAGGTCGAACACCGCGGCTTCGGAAGTCAGCGGCGGGGTGGCGGGCTCGGCCGGCTGGGTCAGCGCGATGGCTGCCTCCCAGCCGAGCGCTTCGATGTCGAAGGCGCCGCGGGATGCCAGGTGGAACACGCGCTCGCGCAGCTGCGACGGGCAGGAACGGGAGTTGGGGCAGCGGATGTCCACGTCCCCTTCCTTGGCGGGTGCGAGCTTGGTGCCGCAGGCCGGGCAGTGCGTGGGCATCACGAAGTCCCGCACCGGCGGGTCCTGCTGGTCCCGCAGCGCGACGACGGGACCGACGATCTCGGGGATCACGTCGCCTGCCTTGCGCAGCACCACGATGTCGCCGATTTTCACACCCTTGGCCTTGACCACCTCCTGGTTGTGAAGGGTGGCCATCTCCACCGTCGAGCCGGCCACCTTCACCGGTTCCATCAGGCCGTACGGGGTGACCCTGCCGGTCCGGCCGACGTTGACCCGGATGTCCAGCAGCTTGGTGTTGACCTCTTCCGGCGGGTACTTGTAGGCAACCGCCCACCGCGGCACCCGGGACGTGTAGCCCAGGGCCCGCTGAGTGGCGAAACTGTCCACCTTCACCACGATCCCGTCGATCTCGTGGAGCAGGTCGTGCCGGTGCGTGCCGTAGTGCGCGATGAACTCGAGCACCTCGTCGAGGTCCGGCAGCACCTTGTAGTACGGGCTGGTGGGCAGGCCCCACTCCTTCAGGTACGCATAGGTCTGCGACTGGGTGGCCGGTTCCAGCCCGTCGCGCGCGCCGATGCCGTGCACGTACATGCTCAGCGGGCGCTGTGCCGTGACGGCCGGGTCCTTCTGCCGCAGCGACCCGGCGGCGGCGTTGCGGGGGTTGGCGAACGGCGCCTTGCCCGCCTCCACCATCGTCTCGTTCAGCTGCAGGAACGCCTTCGAGGGAATGAACACCTCTCCGCGGACTTCCACCTCCGCGGGCACGTTCCCGCCGGTGAGCTGCTGCGGGATGTCCTTGATGGTGAGCGCGTTGTGGGTGATGTCCTCACCTGTGGTCCCGTCGCCGCGGGTGGCCGCACGGACCAGCTTGCCCTCGCGGTAGAGCAGGTTCACCGCCAGGCCGTCGATCTTCAGCTCCGTCAGCCATCGCAGGCCGCCGTCGTCGCCCACCTTCGCCACGGATGCCTCGGCCTTGCGAACCCAGGCCTCGAGCTCCTCCAGCGAGAAAACGTCCTCAAGGCTGTACATGCGCTGCAGGTGCTGCACCGGTGCGAACGCCGCGGAGACCTCCCCGCCGACCTCCTGGGTGGGCGAGTCGTTGGCGACCAGCTCCGGGTGCAAACCTTCGATTTCCTCGAGCCGGCGGTAGAGGGCGTCGTATTCGGCATCGGAGATCAGCGGCTGGTCCTCGCCGTAATAGGCGAAACGGTGCTTGCGCACCTCTTCGACGAGGCCCTCGTATTCCTCCCGCAGAGCCTCGGGCGGCGGGGTGCCCTCCACCCGCTCGGACTTGCGGGCCGCCGCGATGCCGGCCTTCCTGGATTCGTTCGCCTCTTTGACTGTGCTCACAGTCCTATCTTGCCTCACACCCCCGACGGGGCGGGGGGCTCAGTAGGTGCGCGCGCCCCGCCGCCGCAGTCCCATGGCCAGGGTGATGGCGCCGGCCCCCAGGATGACGACGGCACCGAGGATGAGCGCGACGAGACCGACCGGTCCGGTCTGGAACGCCCCCATTCTGTTGTTCAGTGAGGCCTGCACGGCGGCATTCTGACTCGGATCTGCGCCCTGCGGGGTGGTCCAGCCGGAACCGGCCGTGAAGCTCGACGTCGGCAGGCCGTAGGTCGGGGCCATGACGGGAGCCACAGTGGGTGGGACATCAGTGGCCGGCGCCGTGGGAGCCGGCGCGGCGGTCGTCGCCTGCGGTTGTGCGGGTTGCGGCGCGGGGGCGGGTGCGACCGGCGCCTGGACCGGCGCCGGTGGCTGGGCCGGCGCGGCCGCGGTGGTTGAGGGCGCCGGAGCAGGTGCGCTCACCGGGGCCGGGGCCGGCGACGTCGGGGCGGGGCTGGCAGGAGCCACTGCCGGCGTCGGCGACTCCACAGCGTAGCCCGGGGCGGCGCCCAGCATCGCACAGGCGGCGAAGGCTGCGGTGCCTGCCGCGGCGGCGAAAGCGACGCGGGCGCGCGCAAATGCGGTCATCCGGACCTCCGGGACTTCTGTGGGTCGTAACATGTCAGACTTCTGGCGAAAGTTTGGTACACCCGCCTGCGGTTTGCAAAATCCGGATGTGCCTCCCGGGGCACAAAGCCTCTTCCCCGGCGACCCGGCGGACGGTTGGCTGGGGCCATGGCTGAGGAAGTTCCGGTCCGGCTGGAGGGCCTGACGAAGCGGTTCGGGGGCACCACCGCGCTCGACGGCGTGAGCCTGTCCATCGGGGCCGGTGAGGTGTTCGGCTATCTTGGCCCCAACGGCGCCGGCAAGACCACCACGATCCGTCTGCTGATGGGGATGCTGCGTCCGACGGCGGGCCGGGCGCAGGTGTTCGGGCTGGACGGCTGGGACCGCGCCGTGGAGGTCCACCGGCTGGTCGGCTATGTTCCGGGCGAACCCGTGCTGTACGACCGGCTGACCGGCCACCAGCACGTCCGGTATTTCTCCCGGCTCCGTGGCCGCGACGACGCCGCCCGAGCCGCGGCGCTGGCCGGCCGGCTGGAGCTGGACCTGGCCAGGCCGGCGAAAGCCCTCTCCCGAGGCAACCGGCAGAAGCTCGCAGTGGTCCTCGCCCTCATGTCCGAGCCCCGGCTCCTGATCCTGGACGAGCCCACCAGCGGCTTGGACCCGCTGGTGCAGCAGGTGTTCCAGACCCTCCTCCGCGAGCACACCGGCCGCGGCGGCACCGTGCTGTTCTCCTCCCATGTGCTCGGTGAAGTCCAGCGCGTGGCGGACCGGATCGGCGTCGTGCGCCGCGGAAGGCTGATTGCGGTGGAACGGTTGCAGGAGCTGAGCGCGAAGTCCCTGCACCGTGTGCGGGCTACCTTCACCGATGACGTTTCGGCGGCGGACTTCGGCGGTATCGCCGGGGTGCGGGACCTCGCCGTCAACGACCACACCCTCACCTGCAGCGCCCCGCAGACGTCCCTCGACGCCCTGCTCAAGCGCGTCAGCTCCCGTTCCGTGGATGACTTCGAATGCGCCGAGGCCGAGCTGGAGGAGACTTTCCTGACCTACTACGGGACCGGGGCGGACCATGCTGGCTAACGTGTTCCTGAAGACCCTCCACGACCAGCGCCGCAGCCTGCCCGCCTGGATCATCGCCGTCGCGCTCCTGGTGGCGACCTACGTGGCGCTCTGGCCCAGCATCAAGGGCCAGCCCTCCATGAACGAGTTCCTGGCGCAGATGCCCGAGGCATTCCGGTCCCTGTTCGCGACGTCCGGGGCGGACATGTCGACGCCGGTGGGCTACATCCAGATCGAACTGATGTCCTTCATGGCGCCGATCGTCGTGCTGATCTACACCATCGGAGCCGGGTCCGGCGCCGTGGCCGGCGAAGAGGACCGGCACACGATGGAGATGCTGTTGGCCAACCCCGTGGGCCGGACCGCCGTCGTGCTGGAGAAATTCGCCGCGATGGTGGTGGGATCCGCCCTGATCGCCGTTTTCACCGGGGCCTCGCTAGTGCTCGAAGGCGCCCTGGCGGACATGAGCCTGCCCGCAGGCAATGTCGCAGCGGCGATGGTCCACCTGTGCCTGCTCGGGCTGGTCTTCGGCTCGCTGGCCCTCGCACTCTCCGCCTGGACCGGGCGGACCGGCATCAGCAAGGGCGTCCCGGCGGCAGCTGCGATCGTGGGTTACATCGTCAACGGCCTGGCCCCGCTGGTTGACTGGCTGAAGCCGTCGCAGAAGATCTCGCCGTTCTATCAGTACATTGGCCACGATCCGCTGCGTGCAGGATTGTCCTGGGGCAGCATCGGGATCGCGGCGGCCACCGTGGCCGTGCTGGTGGGCGCGGCCGTCGTCGGCTTCCGGCGCCGTGACGTTGGCGCCTGAGCCCCGCCCCTAGCCCTGCGGCAGCAGGCCGCGGATTGTGTTCTGGACCAGCTCGACGTCGGTCGCTTCGGTCTCGGGCACGACGGTCCAGTACACGCCGGCGTCGGCCTTGTTCAGCCGCAGGCTCTCGGCTGTGTCGGCGTTGTGCCCGGCGTAGAACAACCGGAAGAGCCGCTGCCCGTCCCCGCTCTCACCGACTGCCGTGATCCGGAAGGGCTGGCCCTGCCAGCGGCAGGTGGCGTTGAGCTCGAACAGATCGTCCAGCTCTCCGACCGGAACTTCCCGCCGCCAGCAGCCGCGGCCGGTGCGGGTAAAGCCCGTCACCCCTGCGGGTGGTTCGCTGAGGGCGGCCAGGACGACGGCGGTGTTGTCCTTGACCGGGTCGGCGCTGAAGCGGTACCCGTCCCAGACCGCCACCCAGCCCATGATGATCTCCGGGATGTTCTCCCGCGGCGCGTCCAGCGGGGCGCCTTCGACGACGGCCCAGCCGGCTGCGACGTCCCGGTAGACGGCCAGCAGCTCCTCGGGGTGATCCGTCCTGATCCGCCACAGCTCGGCCCCGGCGGGAATGCGCGCCTCGTCAAGGAAGTACAGCGGGGCCACGCCGTCGCCGTTCCATGTAGTGAATCCGGTGCCCGTGAAGGGCGGACGGTCCACGAACTCCGGCGTGACCGGCGCGTGAAGGTAGATCGCCGGAGGCTCGCTGAAGCGCAGGACGTCCAGGTACTCGGGCTGCACGCCAGCCCACGGGGAACCGGGGAACCCAAGTCCATGAGCCTGGAAGAGCGCAGCCGGCGTCATGGCGCCGCGCACGTCCGAAGCGTTCAGGACGAATCCCGAGACCGTGTCCCGGTTGCCTTCGACCAGCATCGACACCTGCGCCGGGCTCAACGCCTTCTGGAAAATCATCAAGTTCCTCACCTAGTCCTGGACCTAGTCAACCATGCTCATCACCGATGGTGCGGGGCCCCCGGCAGCGCGAACGGAGCGATCTCGTCCCGGATCCCGGTCAGCCCGGCGAAGGCGATGCCGCCGTATAGGAAGCCTTGGATCGAGGAGCTACCACGGGAGGGGGAGTTCTTCCATTTCCTGTCGGACATCTGAAATCTCTGCCCATGGCAGGACGCCCACCACGGATCGGCCGCGGTCCCACGGGGGCATGGTCCTGGCGGCCTTGCACGACCCAAGTGCCCCGACAAATCACGGTAACCGGGGAATCAATCTCCGAGCGGGGAACTTTTCGCCAGTACACGTCCGGGATGGGAAATTCGCGGTGGCTGCTTACCTTTTCGAATCCCTCAGGGGCGTTCTCCCCATGGTGTTTGAGGACGACGGTTCCGTCCGCTTGGACCGGCCCCAATTCGTACTCTGCGCCCCGCCAACGGCCGTACGCTCCCTGCAGCCGGGTGCCGTCAGGAAGACGCATGTGCCTGCCCGGCCGGAGGATTCACCACGGCAGCGGCTCTTCCTTCATTTCCTGGCGGACGTCGGAGAGCTCAGCCCACGGCAGGAGGCCCGTTACGCTGCGCCCGCGGTCCGATGTCTCCAGGCGCGGAGCACCTCCGGCCTCAATCAGGTCCGCAAGTTCCTGGCCACCGCCCCAGGTCATGACCGTGCCGTCCTCGACATACTTGCCAAGAAGGAATTCAAACCCGTGCCACATCCCTTTGGTGGTGACTCGAACGTAGCGTTCAATCTCATCCCGCGCGATCTGCCGGCGGAAGGTGGACAACCCCGAACGGGGGTCGTACGAGCCGGGGCGGGTTTCCCAGCCCTGCGGCGCGTGACCGGCTTCGCGGTACTCAAGCCACACGTCGGTGCCGATCCTGTAATACTCGTACAAGGTCCCCCGCCACTGCAGGTAGCCGCCGGACGCCCAGGTATCGCCGGGGTGACGGATAAACTCCTCAAGCTCTTCCGGCTCCGACGATGCCGCCTGCTCCGGCGTCAACGGCGGTACGGCGCGCAGTCTAGTCAACTGAGCTCAACACCCTTCTCCACTCGCCGGCTTTACCGAAATTCCGGTCGAAAATCCCGACCAGGACTTCCCGTCCGGACTTGTTGATCTCCCACATTTCAGCGCCGTGCTGGAAGAAAGCGCCCCCATCCACCTTATATTCCGGGACCAGGGGCGCGTGGTCCACGGTG
Source organism: Paenarthrobacter sp. DKR-5 (assembly GCF_018531425.1). Taxonomy (GTDB): domain Bacteria; phylum Actinomycetota; class Actinomycetes; order Actinomycetales; family Micrococcaceae; genus DKR-5. The sequence goes on along the minus strand of NZ_JAHBOI010000003.1, from coordinate 407,810 downwards.
CTCCCGGTAAAGCCATGGCCCATGTTCGGGGTGTAGTCGAGGCCGGGGTGACCGGGCGCAAAGTCCGAGCCGCCAGGCGCTTTGACATCGACGCCGCGCCTGGCCAGTTCATCGAGGAGGCGCTGGTCCGCGACGCGGAAAGTGTTCACGTCGTCGGTCCGGAACCGAATGGCGTACACGGGATTCTCGTTGTCCGGCCGGAAGGAGCGCTGGTCAACGGGCACGTGGTTCTCGTAGTCGAGCCGCAGGCCGTCGTGGACCTCGGCCGGCGTCGTCAAAGCTGACGTGTGGTCCGCCTTGCTGACGTAGCCGCCAGCACTGCGCCGGTACTTGTTGTTGAGGTCGAACATCGACAAGGCGCCACGGTGATGGGTGATCTTCTGCATGATCGTCCCCGCGTCCGGGGCCGGGATGGAACGGCGCACTTCCAGCAGAGCCCGCAGGTCGGAAGTGGACAGGTTTTCCGCCTCGTGCCCGACGACGCCGCGCAGCCAGTTCTCGTCCTTGCCGACGGCGTGGAGGCCGCCGCGCAGGTCCTCCATGGCTGTGTGCCCGGGCAGCTTGTCCAGGGACGTAGTCACCTCGAAGGTGGTGCCGTCGCGGAACACAACCTGGCCGGGAGCCCCGGAAGCATCGCGGACGAGCCGTCCCGCGCGGTTGTCCACTGGATCCGCTCCGTGCGGTTCCGTGGACTTGGGGTCCTCACCATGCGGGTCCGCCGAATGCGAGGCCTCGTTGTGGTGCGCTGCGTCCGGGTGGTGCACGGGGGCGTTCTGCTCAGGGGCGTGCTGCTCAGGAGCGTGCTCGGCGGCGTGCCGGGGACGGGCGTCATCCGGTGCGTGGTGCGCGGCAGCTGCCGGGCGCCCGGGTGCGTGTTCCGGCGCATCGTGGATCGGCCCGTGCGCCGGGACGGAGCCGGCGGGCTTGGGTGCCTCGGCGTCGAACCGTGACACATGGGGACGGGAAGCGAAGTGTTCCGCGGTGGAGACCGGACTCATCCGCGGGGCGCCGGCGAAAGCGGGCTCCCGGATGAGGCCGGTTTCGCCCAGGTAGTGCTCGACCTTCGCCGGCAGCGCGCCGACCTTCCCGATGACGGTCCTGCCGGCGTCGGTCACGATGGTGATGGACTTGATCTTCAGCGACTGGCCGATGTCGATCGCCTTGACAGTGAGACCGGCCGCCTTGGTGATCTTCGCAGCGTTGAGCACCTCGGCGACCTTGCCCGAAGCGTTGCCGATCTCCGCAACCTTGCCCGCGATCGAGCCGGTCTTGGCGACGGCACCGCCGCCGGCGGTGAGCAGGATGGTGGCCAGGTCGAAGCTGGTGGCTCCGGCGGCGTACGCCGGATCCCGCTTCCAGTCATCCCAGTGGATCGCGGCCTTGCCGACGGCGAGCAGCTCGGTGCCGGCCTTGTCCACGATGTCTGAGTGGCCGGTCGCCCGCAGGGCAATCTGCGCCACCGGGGAGCTGACGATCGCCACGTTGAAGGCCAGCTTTCCCAACCCCGTCCACGTCGCCTTGAAGGTGTCCATGTCGGTGACGTTCACCATGTTCCAAAGACCCGACACGGTGCCCGTGATGCCGCTCCAGACGCCCTTGCCGAAGGAGGAGATGCCGTCCCACGCGTCGCGGTACCAGGGTTTATCCCACTCGGTGGGCTTGCCCCACGGAATGTTCCCCTCGGCGGCAGCGGAGTTCAACTGCTCTTTCGTGTAGCCGTAGGCGATCTGCCCGGCCTTGGGCCCTTCCTGCGTGGTGAGCACGTAGGTGGGGCCGCCGTAAACGCCGTTGATCGCGTTCGCGCAGTCGCGCTGGGCTGCCGTCAGGTCCGCGTACAGCCCGTCGAGGCCGTCGATGATCCCCTGTTCCTCGGCCACCAGGTCCTGGTCGTCGTCCCAGTCGTCGCGGGAGCGGCCGGCGATCTTCGACTCAAAGGACGCGGCGCTGGCTTTGATGTCGTTGAGCCGGATCTTGAGCGTGTCGACCACGTGGGCGTAGGCGTCGGTCGCCGTCTTGACGGCGGCGACGTCGTCCTGGAGGTCCTGGGCCGCGGAGGTGACCGGGACGAACGCGCTGAAGACGATCTCGTCCCCCGGCGCCGAGTACACGCCTGCACTTTTGAGCTTGTTCCAGCTCGCGGAGGAGGCGTGCGCGGCGGTGTGGATCTTGCCGGCGGTTGCCTTCAGGGCCGTGCCGGCGCTGCGGACGGTTTCGGGGTCCGGCAGGTTCTCTTCGAATTTCGCGATGTCGTAGGTCATCGGACCCGGCTGCTTCCCGGACCGGAGGCCACGGGCTCGGGCGCGTCGTCCGCCTTGGCCTGCGCGGCTTTGGCCGCCGACTGCCGTGCCGTCGCCGACATGTGCTGGTCTGCCGAGGTGAGGATGCGCAGCACCTCGTTGACGGCGTTCACCGCGTTTCCGGTGCGCCCGGCGACGTTGCTCATGGCGGGCTGGAAGGCCTTGCCGGAGACACCCTGCAGCGCGGTGCCGACGGGTTCGGCTTTGGTCGCTTCAGCCAGCGCCTGGATGTTCTCGCCGAAAGTCTGGAACAGTTCCTGGTAGGACTGCAGCTTCGGGTTCACTTCGTTGAGCACGCCGACGACGGCGCTGGTGGACACGTCAAACGACACGGTCTTCCTTCCTCGGGCCGGCCGGAGGGGCCGGGGGGCTGCTAGCCGATGTTCTGGACCGCGGTGCGGGCCTTCTGGCCGGCGCTGGCGGCGGTCTGGTCATTCAGGTCCAGCGTCTGCCGGATCAGGGCGATGATGTTCTTCACTTCGCCGGCGGCGCTCTTCCAGCGGTTCTCCACCACCTGGTACTCGTCCGAGACGCCGTCGGCCTGGTAGTCGGCCATCGCGGCTGCGACGGCCTTCTCGCGCTCGGCGATCAGCGCCTCAAGCTGGCCGATGGTGGACTGGATGTCCGACTGGACGGAACTGGAAACGGACGTGTCATACGAAATGCGGTCCACGGTAGGTCCTCTCAACGTTCGCGGCCGGCGCGGCCGCAGCTAACGGAATGCGGGAAAGTGTGTTGCTCTAGCGACGGGACTTGAAGTCCGCGGCGCTGAAGTCCGCCTGGCCCTGGGTCTGCGAGGCGTTGTCCGCGGACTCCTGGTCACCGGTCTGGAAGGCGGTGTTCATGTCACCCTGGCCCTGGAGGATGGCGGCGAGCGCGCTGTTGAGCTCGTTGGCCACCTCGTCCGCACGGTGCTTGAACTCGTCGAACTTGGCGCGGCCTTGGCCGTTGAACTTGCCTTCCAGCGGCGCGACGTCGTTGACCAGCTTGCGGACAAGCTGCCCGAGGTCCTGGTTGGACGTGCCGGTCTGCTGGGTCAGTGTGGACAGGGTCTGTGCGCCCATGTCGAATTTCATCGGTGCCACCTTCATAATCGCTGCGGGTCGGGCCGGCGGCATGAAGGAGAAGCAGGGTCCAGGCGTTCCCCCAACTGCCGGTATATCCATCGAACAGCACGCGGCCAAGCAGGGCAACCGCCTCTGATGGGGAGTTCTACCCATCAGAGGCGGCCCCGGAGGCGGCGGAGGAAGCGCAATTGATGTAAGGATATGGAGCGGAACATGTTCAGGAAGGGGGCCTGCGTGCCGAACGACTACGACAATCAGCTGATCGAATCCGTGGCTGTGCGCCGCGGCAGGCTAACCACCGCGCTGCTCTACGGCAGCAACCCCTTGCAGCGCCGCTGGCAGGACAGCGTACGGCTGTTCCTTTTCAGCGTCGCCGTCGCGGCCCTGATTGCCGCAGTGTGCGTGGGCTATTCCTTCATCAGCAACCTGTTGGCACAGCAGCACCAGCAGCAACAAAGGAGCCCGTCGTCCTTGGAACAGACACACCGTCCCGGCGAGGATCCGCTGAGCGCGGCCCGGACAGGGGCTTGAGCCTGATGGCCTTCGCTTTCACCAGGGTGACCCTGCTCGGATCGAGCCGGCATCTGGACCTGCTGCTGCCCTCGGAACAGCCGGTGGGCCTGCTCGTGCCCCAGATCCTCAACCTGCTGCAGGACAGCCCGCGCCAGGAGGTGGCGGAAAAGGTCCTCGTCACCTCGGCCGGCGACCCGCTCGATGCCGGCGCCACGCTGCAGGAGGCCGGCGTCCTCGACGGCGCGGTGCTGACCCTGTTCAACGCCGCCGATGCTCCCCCGCCGCCGGTGATCTACGACGTCACGGACGCCGTCGTCGAGGAAGCCGACGCGGTCGCCGGCCGCTGGGCCGACCGTTACCGCCGGGCAACCGCCGCAACCGTCGCCGCCGCCTCGCTCGCGGGCGCCTCCTGCATCCTGCTCGGTCTTGCCGGGGCGCAGGCCTGGTGGCTGCTGCTCGCGCTCGGGGTGCTGTTCCTGGCGGCCGGCGCCGCAAGCGGACGCAGCTTCCCGGCGCTGGGCCGCTCCCTGATCGGCGCCGGCTGGCTCACCAGTCTCGGCGGCACCCTCCAGCTGGCCGCGCCGGGACCGGAAAAGGCGATCCTCATTGCGGCATTGAGCACCGTTGCCCTGGCGGCGCTGGGCCTCGCCGCGCGCCGGCCGCGGCCGCTCTTCAGCGCCGCGTCCATCCTCGCTCTGCTCACCGCCCTCTGGGCAGTGACCGCGCTGCTGGCCGGCGACGGTCCGAGGTCAGGCGGGGTGGCCGCACTGCTCAGCATCCTGGTCCTGGGCCTGCTGCCGCGCATGGCGCTCTCCAGCTCCGGCTTGGCGGCACTGGACGACCGCCGCGCGAACGGGGGCCTGCCCGGCCGTGTTGACGCGCTCACCGCCATCCAGTCCGCACACCGCAGCCTCACCTTGGGCACCGTGCTGTGCGCCGCATCGATTGCCATCGGCCTGCTGCTGCTCTCCGGCGGCGCCGGGGCGCGCGCCTGGAGCCTGCCGCTCCTGCTGGCCCTCACCCTGGCGACGGCGCTGCGGGCCCGTGCGTTCCCGCTGGCCGCCGAGCGGCTGAGCCTCTACGCCGCCGCCGGCGCCGGGACGGTCGGGCTCGCCCTGGCGCTGCCAGCGTTCCTTCCGGCGCTGCCCTGGCTGCCCGCTGTCCTGCTGGTCCTGCTCGCGGCCGGCATGATGACGGCGATGCAGCTGGATCTGCCGGACCATGTCAGCGCCAGGTTCCGGCTGCTGGCCAACCGGCTGGAGAGCGTGGCCGTCCTGGCGTCGGTTCCGCTGCTGATCGGCATGTTCGGTGTCTTCGCCCAGCTGGTTCGAAGCTTCGGGTGAGGCCCGAAAGACAGGAAAAGGACAGCCATGACTGATCCGTGGAGCTCCCCGCCACCCCGCCGGCAGGACCTGCGCGCTTCGCGCGGCGCGGCCGGCACCGGTGTGGCCGACGATGGTTTCGAATCCGGCAGCGACCGGCTGCGCCGCGTGCTGCGGACCAGGCCGGCCGAACCCCGGGGCACGGTGCTGCTGCGCTCGCTCGCGGGCACCTTCCGGTCCGACGAGTACCCGCAGTTGCTGGCGGAGGCGGCAGCCGGCGCCCAGATCCCCGTCACCACCGGGCGTCGGATCGCCGTGCTCGGCACCCGCGGAGGCTCGGGACGCACCACGGTGACGGCCCTGCTCGCCCGGGTTTACGCGTCGCTGCGGCAGGACGGCGTCGCCGCCGTTGACGCGACCTTCGGCCGTGGCACCCTGGGCCTGCGCCTGGGCCTGGACGCCCTGCCGGACGTGCGGGACGTTTCCGCGGCGCTGGGAGGGCGGCTGCCCGCCGACAGGGCCGAGCTCGGACGGCTGCTCGCGGCCGCCGAGGACAATCTCTGGGCCGCCGGAAGCGGCCCGGGCTCGGAGCCGTTCCTGCCCGAGGTGAGCAGTGCTCTCTCCCGCTACTGCCCGATCACCGTCGTCGACGCCGGCAGCCCCCTGACGGCCGGAGGCATCCTCGCCACCGCGCACGCCGCTGTCTTCGTGGCCCCCGCCAGCGTCGCCGGCTTGGCCGATGCGCGGTGGCACGCCCGCGCCTGGGCAGCCGACCCGCAGCGCGCCCGCATCCCGCTGCTGACCGTCCTGGGCGCCACCGACGCGGCGTCGCCCTTCAACGCCGCTGCCGAGGCTCGCAGGCTGGAGCGCGAGGGCACGCCGGCGATGCCGTTGAGCTACGACCGGCACCTGGCCGGCGGCGTCGAACTCGACCCGTCATTGCTTTCCCGCGCCGTGCGTTTGGAAGCGACCGGGCTTGCTGCCGGCGTGCTGCGCGCGGCGGCAGGCACCCGATGAGCGTCAAACTCGTCCACCGGCCCGCGCGGACCACCGCCCCGGACCGGCAGCTGGAGCCCTTCACCCTCGACGCGCCGCCGCCGATGGAAAAAGGCAAGGGCGGCATGAACATGATGTCGTTGGTCCCCCTGCTCGGGGCCGGCGTCTCGATGACCGTCATGATGCTCTTCCGCGGCTCGAGCCTGGCGGCCATCGGCGCGCTCATGATGATCGTCACGGTCCTGGCGTCGATTGTGATGCTGCTCAGCCAGCGGGGCCGCCAGGGCCGGGTGCGCCGGGAACAGCGCGAGAACTACCTGGACTACCTTGAACGCTCCCGCGCCCAGCTGCGCCGCGAGGAGCAGCAGGCCGCACGCGTGGCACGGGTCGGCAGTCCCCCGCCGGGCGCGCTCTTCGACATCGTCCGCAACCCGCAGCGGCTCTGGGAGCGCCGGCGCGCCAACGAGGACTTCCTCGAGGTTCGGCTGGGCACCGGCGCCCGGAAAGCGCGGGACATCCGCGTCGCCGACGCCGGATCGGCGCTGCAGCAGGGTGACGCGTTCATGACCACCGAGCTGGAGATCCTCAAGCGCCGCTATGAATCCTCCCCGGACCTTCCGGTCACGGTGCCGCTGGACTCGGCCGGGACCGTGAGCGTCGTGGGCTCGCGCAGCTTCGTGCTCGCCGTCGCCCGGAACCTGGTGCTGCAGTCCTGCGCCTTCCACTCCCCGGAGGACCTGCACCTGGCGCTGGCCGCCGGCGAGGACAGCCGCACCGACTGGGAGTGGGCCGGCTGGCTGCCGCACCTGGCCGACCAGCGCCGGACCCACAAAACGGGACCGGTTCGCCGCTTCGCCCGCAGCGTGGACGAGCTCTCCGACCTGCTCGCCGAGGACCTGCACTCCCGCTCCACCCAGGCAGCGGAAGCCCGGAAGAACTACCTCGCCGGCGGCGTCGGCAACAGCCTGCCCCGGCTGCTGGCGGTCTCCGACAGCTACGGCGCCCTCCCTGCCGCGCTGCACATCCCTGACCAGCAGACGGCCGCCGGTGCCCTGGGCATCACCACCGTGTACCTCGTCGCCGACCGCGGCCAGGAACCGGGCGAGGTGTCCCTGCGCATCACCGAGGACGACGACGGCGGCTTCCTGCTGGAGAACTACCGGCAGGACCCGCTCGCCCCGGTCCGCGAACGCGGCACGCTCGACGAGCTTCCGGTCGCCACGGCTGCCGCCCTGGCCCGCGAGCTGGCGCCGCTGCGGCTCTCCCCCGACTCCCTCGAACACGACAGCGCCGCCAGCTCCGTGGGCTTCCTGGACATGCTCGGCCTCTCGCCGCAGCTGGACGCCGCCGACATCCGCCGGCTGTGGCAGCCGCGCAGCGAAGTCGACTTCCTCCGGGTGCCGCTCGGCCCGGACGACCGCGGCCGGCCCGCGATGCTGGACTTGAAGGAATCCGCCCAGTTCGGCATGGGCCCGCACGGGCTCTGCGTGGGGGCCACCGGCTCCGGCAAGAGCGAGATGCTGCGCAGCCTCGTCCTCGGGCTGCTGGCCACCCACTCCCCCGATGTGCTGGCCATGGTGCTCGTGGACTACAAGGGCGGCGCCACCTTCGCCCCCTTCGCCGGGGCGCCGCAGGTGGCCGGGGTCATCACCAACCTTTCCGACGACGTCAGCCTGATTGAACGCGTCTACGCCAGCCTTGCCGGCGAAATCCAGCGCCGCCAGGAAGTGCTCAAGGCCGCCGGCAACCTGGCGAACATCACGGACTACCAGCTGCACCGCCGGGAGGCCGAGGCCCGCGGCGAGGACCTGCCGCCGCTGCCCCACCTCGTCGTCATCGTCGACGAATTCGGCGAACTGCTCACCGCGCGCCCGGACTTCATCGAGCTGTTCCTCTCGATCGGCCGCATCGGCCGGTCCATCGGCGTCCACCTGCTGCTCTCCAGCCAGCGGATCGAGGGCGGCAAACTGCGCGGGTTGGAAACCTACCTGTCCTACCGGATCGGCCTGCGCACGCTCTCCGAATCCGAGAGCCGAACCGTGCTGGACACCCCGGACGCCTTCCACCTCCCGCCGGTGCCCGGCTTCGGCTACCTGAAGGTGGACACCACCACCTACACCCGGTTCAAGGCCGGGTACGTGTCCGGCCCCTTGGAATCACTCGAGGAGCCGGAGGACGAGCCCGAGGAGCAGCCCGAAGTCCTGCCGGCACCGCGCTACGCCGCCACCCTGGAAGATGCCGCCACCGCCGCGCGCCGCGCCGCCCCGCTGTCGACGGCGGCTTCCCAGCGCACCACCGGTCCAACGGTGCTCTCCACGCTGATGGAGACCCTTTCGGCCTTCCCCCGCTCGGTGGAACCGATCTGGCTCCCGCCGCTGCCGCGCGGGGCGGCGCTGGACACGGTGGCCGAAGCCCCGCTGACCACGAGCCAGGGCATCCGGCTGCCCGCCGGCGGCAACCTCCGGGTGCCGGTCGGCCTGCTGGATGACCCGGCGCGCCAATGGCAGGGTGTCTGGGAGCTGGACCTGACGAGCGCCGGGGGCAATGTCGCGATCACCGGCGGCCCGCACTCGGGCAAGAGCACAGCGCTGCGCACCATCGCGGCCAGCCTGGCGCTCACGCACAGCCCGGCCGAAGTGGGCATCTACGCGGTGGACCTGCTCGGCAGCTCGCTGCTCCCGCTCGAAGGCCTGCCGCACGTCGGTGGCGTCGCGGTGCGCACGAACCGCGAAGTGGTCCGGCGCACGGTCGAGGAAATCATGGGCATGCTGCGCCAGCGGGAGGAGCTGTTCGAGCGCTACAACGTCGACTCGCTGCCGACCCTGCGCCGGTTGTGCGCCCAGGGCCGGATCCCGGAGCTGGGCAGCGCCGACGTCGTGCTGCTCCTGGACGGCTACGGCCAGCTCGCGGACGAGTTCGAGGACATCGAAAAGACCGTCCACGCGCTGATCTCCCGCGGCGGCGGCTACGGCATCCACGTGATCGCGACCTCCACCCGGATGAACGAGGTCCGCATCGCCCAGCAGAGCTTCTTCGGCACCCGCATTGAACTGCGGCTGGGCGACCCGGCCGAATCCGCCCACGGGCGCAAGCTCGCCGAGAGCATCAGCGCCGAGCGTCCCGGCCGGGCGTTGACCGAGCGGAAGCTGCTGGGCCACTTCGCCCTGCCGCGGATCGACGGCGACGACGACCCCGACACCGCGGTGCAGGGCCTGCGTGACCTGGTGGCCGCCGTCGCCGCGTCCACGGACTCCCGCGCCATGCAGGTCCGTGTGCTGCCGCCGCTGGTGCCTGCCGGCTCCGGGAACGGTGCCTCGCGGCGCGGCATGCTGCCGCTGGGGCTGCGAGAAACGGATCTGGGCACCGAACAGCTGGACCTGGAGGGCCGCGACCGGCACCTGGTGGTGCTCGGCGACGACGGCTGCGGCAAGACCAACCTGCTGCGCACGGTGATCCGCAACCTCACCGAGCAGTACGCGTCCGAGGACCTTGTCTTCGCCGTCTTCGACCCCCGCCGCACCCTGGCCGACGAGGTCCCGGACGCCTACCTCGGCGGCCATGCCACCAGCGCCGCGCGGGCCGAGCAGCTCGCCACGGCCGTCGCCGGGGAACTGGCCGAGCGGGTGTCCGATCCGCAGAAGGCCGCCGCGGCGCCGAAGGTTGTGCTGCTCATCGACGACTACGACATCCTCACCGCCGGCGGCTCGTCGCCGCTGGGCCGGCTGACGCAGTACCTCCCGCTCGGGGCCGAGATCGGCCTGCACGCCGTCCTCACCCGCCGGGTCCGCGGAGCCAGCCGCGGGCTGTACGAGGCGTTCTTCACGGCGTTGCGCGACTCGGGCAGCACCGGCCTGCTGATGTCCGGCGACCGGTCGGAGGGCGCACTGATCAACGGTGCCCGCGCGCGGCTGCTGCCCCCGGGCCGCGCCCAGCTGCTGCAGGCGGGGCGCCCGGCCGAGACGGTGCAGCTGTTCTTCAACGAGCCGGCGGCCGAGCCGGGCCGGGACCTGGACCGTGGCCGGAGGGTGGAGGCGCAATGAGCGCAGACTGGACCATCGCCTGCGCGCGGGAACCGCGCCAGGAGCTGATTCTCGGGTCCGTGGCCGCCGTGATGCCTGAGCACTACGTGCGCGAGAGCACGGACGGGCTGCTGCTGGAAATCCTCGACGGCGGCGGCGACGACGGCGGCGGGAGCACGGTGATTGCCATTGAGCTGCCGCGGCTGGTACGGGTCGCTGCGGAGCTGGACCGTCTGCTGCACGGGGCTACGGTCACTGCCCCCGCCGGCGGAACCGTGCCGCTGGCCCTCACCGCTGACGCCGGCGCTGAGGCGCGGGAGCAGCCGGTGTGGTGGCTGGACCTGCATGCCACGGCCCCGGCGGCCGGTCCGCTGGCGGACACACTCGCGCATACGATCGCCGGAACCTGCGACGGCGCGGTCGTCGGCCCGCGCGGGGAGGCCTGAGATGACCGAACCGGTCTTCGATTTCGCCAGCGGGAGCACCGCCGTCCTGTTCCAGGACAAAGAGACTGCCTACCGCTCCAGCTGGACCGCCCGGGCCTGCGCCGTGGCCGCCGAGTCCGGCCGGGAGTTCGCGCTCCTCACGCCCGGCGACGCCGCGCTGACCCTGCCGCTGGCGGACATGCTCAGCCAGCCCGGGCGCCGCTGGCTCGCCACCCAGCCGGACGGCACCTTTTTCGACGGGTTCACCGGACAGGTTGTCGAGTGGGACGGCGAGACATTCCGCGGCGTTGACAGGCTGGCGGAGGAGTTCCTGCAGTCCCCCGCCCGGCCGGACGGCATGATGCATGTGCGCGCCGAGACGGTGCACCCGGCAAGCCTGGGCGCGCGCATCGGTGTGCTCGCCGAGCGCGCCTTCCGCGAAGTAACCGGCAGCGCGCCGGCGGGCTGGGGCCTGCACGAGCCGGCCACCGAGCCGTGGGACCCCGCCGCTGTGACAGCGTTTTGCTTCGACCGGGCCCCCTCCGACGCCTCGCTCGTCGTCGTCGGCGCCCCGCGTCCCGGCACGGAGGCGGCGTCGGTCGGGGTCCTGACCGTGCGCCGCACCGCCAGCGGCGTCCACGAGTCCCTGGAGCTGCTGGCCGAAGCGGTGGATCCGCTCGACGCCGCGCAGCTGGACTCCTTCGGTGCGGCCATGCACGCCGCCCGGGCCCGGACGGCCCTGCTGGGGCATGCCCTCGGCTTCCGGCGTCTGGCCCGGCCGGCCCGGTTCACCGGCGTGTCCGTGCCCGGCTGCGCCGTCTTCGGACCGGAGACGCTGAAAGCCTGCGGCGCGCCCGAGGCGCTCGGGGAAGCCGGCGCGCGGTCCCGGCTGCTCGGCGTCGCCCCGCACCAGTCGCTCCTGGTCAGGTACCCGCAGGAACCCGTGCCCGGGGAACCGCACCCGCTGGAGGATTACGCGCGGCTGGTTCAGGTGCTCTCCGGACGCTAGGCGTACTCCTCCGCCAGGGGAGGTGAAACAGCGGTTTCAGGCGCGAAGGCGGCTGTTTCGCGCGTTTTACCTCCCGGCGCGGAGACCCGAGCGGCGCAGTCACACGTCGGGAGGATCCGCGCGCGGAGCTGGCTGCGGCGTGAAGGAGACTTTGGCCCCTGCCTGCGGGTCGCCCGGCAGGGGATGCTGAAGGAAATCGCTCATGGCCGTCGAGGACATCCGGGAGGTGACATGGCGCGACTGAGCATCCTGGACCGTTTCCGGCCGGCCGGCGCTCCCGGTTCGGCCGGGCCGGCCGGAGTGCCCGCTTCCGACGTGCAGGGCCCCGAAGCCGAACTGGCACCGGTGTTCGCCGCGCTGGAGGCCGACGTCGCGGCCTGCACGGCCACGGTCGAGCAAGCGCGCCAAAAGGCGGAGGATGACGTTGCCCGCGCCCACGCGGAGGCGGCCGCGGTCGTGGCCCGGGCCCTGCTCAACGCAAACGCCGAACGCGCGAATGCAGCCGCCCGCATCAAAACGGCTGCCCTCGACCGCGATGCGCGGGTGCTTGCGCAGGCACGCCAGGAAGCGGCAAAGCTGGAACGGTCCGGCAGGGCGGGCATACCCGCCGTCGTCGATCAAGTCCTCGAGTCGCTGATGGCTCCGGAAAGCACCGGCCTGCCATGAAAGCGGACTGGGTCGCCGCCTCCGTGCGGGCGCGCTCCATGGCGCAGCGTCGTTCGGGGGCCGGGACGGCCCGCGCGATTGCGGCGCTTCCGACGTTGGAGAGCGCTGTCGCAGCCCTGCACGGGTCGAGCTACGCGGACCGGCTCAGCGGAACGGCGGGACTGGGTGCTGCCGAGCGAGCCATTCAAGAGGCCGTCCTCTGGCAACTGCGGGTGCTCGCGGGCTGGCTCCCGGCGTCGGGCACGGCTCTTGCGCGGGCGGCGGCGGGGACCTTCGAAATTGAGAACATCACGGGACTGGCCCGCCGACTCGCCGACGGAACCCTGTCCGGGGAGCCCTTCCAGCTGGGCGCCCTGGCGACCGCATGGACCCGTGTGCGCGAGGCGGCCTCGGCGGATGAACTCGTTTCCGTCCTGCGCACCACGGCTTGGGGCGACGTGGGCACGGCGCAGAGCGGTACGCTCAGGGACGCCCTGACGGTGTCCTGGGCCCGTCGCTTGGCGGCCGTGGCCCCCTCGGCGCGGCCGTGGTGCGACGCCGTATGCGTCCTCACGGCGGCACGGGCGCTAATGGTGGATTCCCACCTGCCGTCGGCGCCGGTCCTGCATCATCTGCGGCCGGTCCTTGGCAGCGCCTGGGAGTCCGCCAGCACCCTCGCCGGCTTTTCCGACGCCCTCCCGCCGTCCCTGCGGAAGGTGGTCCTCGGAATCGACTCCCCGCAGGAGCTTTGGCGCGCCGAAGCCCGCCTGCGCGCTTCCGTACAGGCAGCGGGCTTCCGGCTGCTCCGGGCGTCGATGCCGGGACCGGACGTCGTGCTGGGGGCGATTGCCATCCTGTCCGTCGACGCGTGGCGCCTCTGCGCCGCACTGGCTGCCGCTGCCGCGGGAGCAGGGGGCAGCGAGGTGCTCGATGCGGCGGCTTGAGGCACCGGGACCGGTCCGGATGGAGCGGGTTGCCCTGGTGGTGCGCGAACCGGACCTGCGCCGCCTTCTCACCGAACTGGCACGCAGCGCCGCCGTCGAACTGGATCTTCCCTACGAGCCCGGACACGGCGCGGACGAACTGGACAAAGCAGCCGGGGCCGCCGTCGTCTCCGGTCCGTCGGCCGCCTTGGCGGGGTGGATGCCCCGGCACGAGGTCCCGGCCCTTGCAGCAACCCTGGCCCCGATGGGAGCCGCTGTCGCCCCGCTGCCCCGGCCGCGCTGGGTCCAGCCCCCGACGTTGCTCGGCGGGAGCCCCAGGTCGGTTGCCCGAACGTTGGTGGATACCTACGGGACGGTTCCCTACGCCGATCTGGATCCTTCCCGTCTGGCCGGGGTGGCGTATGTGCTCATGTTCGGCATGATGTTCGGCGACGTCGGCCACGGCGCCGTCTTGCTGGCCGCCGGGCTGCTGATCCGGGGCGGCCGCATCAGGATACTGGCCAGGCTTCAGAAAACCTGGCTTTTCGTCAGCGGAGCAGGGCTGGCCGCCATGGTGTTCGGGGCCCTGTACGGAGAAGCCTTCGGCCCTACAGGACTTGTGCCCGTCCTGTGGCTGGAGCCTTTGGCGGACCCGGTGCCGCTGCTGCTGGCAGCCCTGGGTGTGGGGGCCTTCCTGCTTGCCGGCGCGTACGCGTACGGCACCATCAACCGGATCAGGGAAGGAGGCTGGGGCTACGCCCTCTACGCCCGCTCCGGAATCGCCGGCTCCTTGTTGTTCCTCGCCGTCGCACTCCTCGTCTGGGGGCTCGGAACGGACACCGGACTGCTGACCGCAGCCGCCACGGTGGTCTCTCTCGCCGCGCTGGTCTTCATCTTCATCGGCCTTTTTGTCGAAGCCGGAGGAGGAGGCACGGGCGTCTTCCAAGCCCTCATCGAACTGGTCGATACGGTCATCCGTCTGGGCTCCAACCTCGTCTCCTTTGCCCGCCTCGCCGCCTTCGGCCTGACGCACGCCGCCCTGCTGACCGTGGTCTGGAATGGAACGACGGCGCTGTGGGCTCCGGATTGGCGCGCGGGCGCCGCCGTCCTGCTCTTCGTGGCGGGCAATGCCGTGACCTTCGCGCTCGAAGCATTGGTGGCAGGGATCCAGGCCTTGCGCCTTGAGTATTACGAACTGTTTTCGCGCATTTTCCAGTCCGAGGGGCGTCCGTTCAAACCGTGGTCGCCGGAGCTCGCCCCCGGCGCGGACCCGGGGCCCGCGCTTCCGGGCACCCGTTCCGCGCCGTTGGCTGAAAGGCATGCACCGTGAATCTCTGGCTTGCCGCCGTCCCCGCTTTCCTTCTTACTGCCGCCGGGACCATCTTCCTCGTCAAGCGCCGGAAGAGGTCCGCACTGAAACTCCTCGCGGCCCTCAATCTGCTGCTGATGGGGGGAGCACTGATCTTGTTGACCGGAGCGTTGGCCGCCGGCCCGGCTGCGGCCGCAGGGGCTGGCGCGGCCCTCCCTCCGGCGCCGGCCCAAACGCCCGCGGGTGCCGGCGGCTCGGCCCTGATCGCTGCGGCCATCGCGGTGGCCGGGTCCTCGATCGGGGCTGCGTTCGCCGTCGCGTACACCGGGTCGGCTGCCCTCGCTGCGATGAGTGAACGCCCGGAACTATTCGGTCGGGCGATGGTGGTGGTCGGGCTGGCGGAAGGGATCGCCATCTATGGACTGATCATTGCGATCATCCTTATCGGCAGGGCGTGAGGGAGGAGCAGCGGAGATGACGGCGGCGATCGCGGCGATCGGCGAGCAGGCCGTGCTGGACGGTTTCCGGCTCGCCGGCGTCGGCGTCTTCGCGGGGTCCACCACCGAGGATTTCCTGCGGGCATGGACCGCGCTGCCCGCGGGCACGACCGTCGTCATCCTCACCCCGGCTTCCGCGCATGCGTTGGAGTCAGTGGCGGCCGACCCACGCTCCCCGCTGACGGTGGTGCTACCCTCATGACCGCTCTAGCTCCGGAAGCCAATGCCGCTTTGGAACCGGTCCGCAAGGCGCTCCGGGCGGCGGCAGAGGAGGAGGCCGCCGGGATCCGCAGTGCCGCGCGCCGGGTGGCGGACAAGGAGCTGGAAGCGGCGCGGACCGAAGCAGCGCGGATCCTCGCCACGGCGGCCGCCGAGGGCGAGGCCGCCGCCGCAGCCGAGGCCGCTGCACGCTCGGCGCGGGCGCGCCGGCAGGCCCACGAACTGGTCCTGGGTGCCCGCACGGCAGTCCGGGTGGAACTGCGCCGCCGGGTGCGGGAAGCGGCAGCCGGGCTCGCCGAGGACCCGCGCTACCCGGAACTGATGACACGGTTGAGGGAGAAGTGCCACGAACTGCTGGGGCCAGACGCCGTGGTGTCCGAGAGCCCTGAGGGAGGCGTGGTCGCCGTCGCGGGTGCACGTCGGCTCGATCTGACCCTCCCGGTGTTGGCGGAGTTGAGGTTGGACTCACTGCCCGAGGCAGGTGCGCAGTGGAGCGCATAGCAGGCGGCCGCGACGGGGCGATCGTGCGCGTCAGCGGTCCACTGGTAGAAGTCGAGGGTGCCAAGGACCTCTCGATGCTCGAACTGCTCGCCCTGGGACCCCGGAGCATCAGCGCTGAGACGGTGGCGATCGCCGGAACACGCGCCACGCTGCAAGCGTACGAATACACCGGCGGTTTGAAGGCCGGCGACCGCGCGGCGCCGACCGGCGGTCAGCTGTCAGCGCTATTGGGCCCCGGGCTGCTCGGCCAGGTTTTCGACGGGCTGATGCGTCCGCTGTCGTCGGCACCGCTGTGGCTAACGCCCGAGCGGGCGGAGTCAGCCGCTGAACCGACCGTGCTGACAAGGGAGTGGACTTTCAGGCCGGAGGCATCGACCGGTACCCGTGTGGGCACCGGCGACGTGCTGGGCACCGTGCCGGAGTCAGGGGCGGTGGTCCATCGGGTCCTGGTACCGGCGGGAGTGTCCGGGGAGCTCAGCTGGTTGGCGGCGGAATGCCGGGTCCATGTGCTCGATACGGTGGCTGTGGTGGACGGCCGCAACGTGTCTCTGGCCGAGCCCTGCCCGGTGCGCAGGCCCCGGCCTTTCCGGTCCAGGCTCAGCGACACGGTGCCGCTGCACACAGGTCAGCGGGTGCTGGACCTGATGTTCCCGGTGGCGAGGGGAGCCGCTGCCGCTGTTCCGGGCGGCTTTGGGACCGGCAAAACGATGATGCTGCAGCAAATCGCAAAGTGGAGCGACGCCGACGTGATCGTCTATGTGGGCTGCGGTGAGCGAGGCAACGAAATGGCGGATGTCCTCGACGGGCTCTCGCAGCTCGAGGACGGGCGCACCGGCGGGAAGCTCATCGACCGGACCGTCATCATCGCCAACACATCCAACATGCCGATGATGGCGCGCGAGGCGAGTATCTTCACCGGGATCACGGTGGCTGAGTACTACCGCGACATGGGATACAACGCCGTCGTGATCGCTGATTCGACCTCGCGCTGGGCTGAAGCGCTGCGCGAGTTCGCCAACCGCAATGGTGACCTTCCCGCCGAGGAGGGCTATCCCGCGAACCTCGCCTCCGAACTCGCTGCCTTCTACGAGCGTGCGGGCCGGGTGACGACGCTCGGTGGAACAACGGCGTCCGTGACCGTCATCGGCGCTGTCTCGCCGCCGGGCGGCGACATGACCGAACCCGTGACGACAGACTCCCAACGGTTCGTTCGGTGCCTCTGGACCCTCGACCGTGATTTGGCCTATTCCCGGCACTATCCCGCGGTGAGCTGGACGGGCTCCTTCGCCCGGGACGCGGACGCCGTTGGCTCCTGGCACGCCGCCAACGGAGATCCAGGCTGGGCTGGGCGCCGGGCGAGGGCCGCCGCCCTCCTGGCGGAGTCGGACCGGCTGGCTGAACTGGCGGACATCATCGGGGCCTCGTCGTTGCCAGGTCACGAGCGGGTGGCTCTGCTCGGAGGCCGCCTGCTGCGGGACGGCGTACTGATGCAGAACGCGCTGAGCCCAAATGACGGGTTCTGCTCCGCGGGAAAGGGCGCGGCGCTGCTGGACCTCGTGCTCGACGTCGTCGACGCCTGCCAGGCGCTGGTGGCGCGGGGAGTGGCAGCCACCACCATCGAACAAACCGACCTCGGCCCGGTCCTGCGGGCCCGGGAGGATGCGGGACCCGCGGATGCGGCCGCTGTCAGGGCGCGGCGGGACGAAGTGCTCAAGGCGCTGGAGGTGCTGCGGTGAGCCCGGCGGCCGTCCCCGGGTCCCCGGATGGCGCACCCGGACCGTGGTTGCGGGACATCGCCGCGCAGGTTTCCCACGGCGACGTCCGGGAGCTCCGCGGCCCCCTGCTCATTGCCGGCAGCGCCGAGGGTGTCGGGTGGGACGAGTTCGCCACTGTCGACCTGGACGGCGGGGAGCAGCGCCACGGCCTGGTCCTGGAAGTGGACCGGGACCTCGTTACCTTGCAGGTGCTTGAAAGCACCGACGGCATGTCTTTGGGCGGGATCGGGATCCGCTTCCAAGGGAGGCCGCTTCACCTCCAGGTAGGGACGGGATGGCTTGGCCGGGTCTGCAACGGCCGTGGCGAACCGCTCGACGGCGGTCCGCCGGTGGCGGGCACGGACCTGCGTCCGGTCAGCGGCTGGCCGCTGAATCCGGTCCGGAGGGAACCCCCGCAGGAGCCCGTCCTGACGGGCATCTCCGTCATCGACGCTCTGACAACCTTGGTCCGGGGGCAAAAGCTCCCAATCTTCTCGGTGCCGGGCCTGCCGCACCTGACAGTGGCCACGCAGATTGCGGCGCAGGCCACATCGAGCGGCCAGTCCTTCCGGGTGGTCTTCGCAGCCATGGGTCTGACCCATGCCGACATCGCTTATGTCCGGGACCGCCTCGAAGAGCGCTCCGCCGCGGAGGAACTGGTCCTGCTCCTTAATGCGGCCGATGACCCGGTCATCGAACGGATCCTCACGCCGCGGATTGCGCTGACTGTTGCCGAGTACCTCGCCTACACCGAAGGGCACGATGTCCTCGTGATCATGTCAGACATGACCAGCTACGCCGAAGCCGTCCGTGAAGTTTCGGCGGCACGGCGGGAGATCCCGGCGCGGCGCGGCTATCCCGGCTACCTGTACAGCGACCTGGCGACCCTGTACGAGCGTTGCGGTCGCATCAAGGACCACGACGGCTCGGTGACGATAGTGCCGGTGCTGACGATGCCGGCCGGGGACATCACGCACCCCGTACCGGACCTGACCGGCTACATCACTGAAGGACAAATTGTCCTGGCACCGGAAATCGACGCGCGGGGGGTCTACCCGCCGGTGGACGTCCTCTCCTCGCTTTCCCGGCTGATGCGCAGCGGCGCGGGAACAGGCCGGACCCGCGAAGACCATCTGGATGTTGCTGCCCAGGTGCTTGCCGCGCTGGCGCGCGCCCGTCAGGCGGCGGAACTGGCTGAGTTGGTGGGCGCGGCCGCCCTGAGCGAAACCGACCGCAGCTACATCGCCTACCAGGACATGGTGGAGAAGGAGCTCTTCAACCAAGGACAGGCCGAGCTCAGATCCCTTGAGGACACACTTGGACGGGCGTGGGCGGCCTTGGCAGCCCTCCCGGAGCAGGAGCTGACCATGCTGTCGACTGCCCTGCTGGCCCGTTACCTTCCGCGTCAGGCCGACCGGCCATGACCAGCACGGGCCGGGCAGGCAAAGTCCGGGTGGAACGCCGGCTGGCCACGGCCCGCCACGGGGCGCGGCTGCTGGACCGCAAGCAGCGCATCCTGGCGGACGAGCTGGAGCGCCTTCAGCTTCAGTCAGAGCTGTCCCGCACCGAGTGGGAGGATCTGGCCCGCGACGCTGCGTGCTGGCTGCGGCGGGCAGCGGCGTTGGATGGTGCCGCGAGGGTGACAGCCGCTGCCCCGCCGGAGGCCGCCGAGGTCCGGATCCGCTGGGGCGGGGCCATGGGTGTGGCCTATCCGCAGGACCCCGAGTGCCAACTTCCTCCGCTGCACCGGAGCGGAGGAAGCTCGGCTTTGTCCTACGTGGCCGCGGTCCACCGCAAAGCCCTCGAAGCGGGTGTGCGGTACGCCGTCGTCCGGCGCGCCGAAATGTTGCTGACGGCCGAACTTGCGGCAACCCGCACCCGCCAGCGGGCAGTGGAAGAGCGCTGGATCCCGCGGCTGGAAGACGAACTGCGGGGCATCCGGCGCCAGCTCGACGCCCAGGAACTGGAAGAAAACCTGCGGCTGCGCTGGGCCGCCGACCGCAACCCCGCCGGGCCGGGCAGTCCCGGCGTTCCCAGGATTCCGGAGACCTCCAGGACTCCCCCGGCGGAAGGATTGTCATGAGCGAGGTCGTCCTCGTCGCGGTGAATGATTCGCGGGCAGCTTTCCGCGCCGCCGAAGTCGCCGTCGACTACGCGCGCAGACTCGGCGCCCGCTTGCGGGTGGTGACGGTCCAGGACCCGGCCGCGCTGGTCAAACACCCGGGCGCCATCGACCCGGCAACTCTGGCCCGGCACACCGGCCTGGCCGCCGACGCAGCGCACAGCCATGTGGCGGCTCTGGCAGCCGGGGCCGGGGTGGAAGCGTCATTCGTCCAGCGCTCCGGGCGCGTGGCCGCCGAAATTTTGGCCGAGGCTCGTGCGGTAGAGGCGTCCTTGATCGTCATCGCCCTGGTGGACCGCCCGGGCGCAGCCACGCCGTATATCGGCAGCCACACCCTGCGCGTCCTGGAATTCTCCAGTGTCCCCGTGCTGGTTGTGCCGATTCGGGAGCCCTAAGGGCACGCCGTCACGCTCCAGCAGACGGCGTACTCCTGCGCCCGGGGAGGTGAAACAGCGGTTTCAAGCGCGAAGGCGGCTGTTTCGCGCGTTTTACCTCCCGGCGCGGAGACCCGAACGGCGCAGCCCCAGCCTACGCGTCGTCGTCGTCCGCAACGGCGTCCAGCAGGGGCAGGTCATCCGCGGTGACCAGGTGCGAGGTGATGGCGTGCTCCACCAGCCGGGCGCGGCGGTTGGTGGCGAGCTTGCCGCCGGCTCCGCGCAGGCCGGCGACGCCGACCCGGTCCAGCTTGTCGCAGACGTTGTCGAGCTTGCGGTTGAAGCGCGTCAGCGGCCACCCGAGCCGTTTGGCGGCCTGCGCCGAGGACGGGATGGTGCTGAAGCCGGTGCCGCCGCGGCGCAGCACGGGCTCGGCG
Source organism: Paenarthrobacter sp. DKR-5 (assembly GCF_018531425.1). GTDB lineage: Bacteria > Actinomycetota > Actinomycetes > Actinomycetales > Micrococcaceae > DKR-5. The sequence continues at coordinate 387,381 of NZ_JAHBOI010000003.1, read as the reverse complement.
AGGGCGACGATGATCGCCTTCTGGCTCGGGGTGAAGACAACCGGTCCGATCGTGGTCGCCCCTGCACTGTCCGTTTCGCGCGGGTCGTGCCGGAAGGCCGGCGTGCGCACGTGCACCGCGAAGTCATAGGTGGTCGGCCCGGCGGTGAACACAATGTTGGTGTGCCCGAACACCAGCGGAAGCCGCGCCCCGGGTGCGAGCCAGGCCTGCATGCCGCCGGAGCCGTCCGCCACAGTCGCCGAGATCCGGCTGCCGACGTTGGAGAGCCACCAGATGCCGTCGTACTTGTCGATCTGCAGGAATTTCCGGTGCAGGTAGGGGTTGTCGTCGATTTCGAGGTCGCCCTCGCGGCCGATGGTGAAGGGGGCCCCCTCGGTTGGTTCGTGCCATTCGCCGCAGAAGTCGATGGCGAGGTCGCCGCCCGCGCCCGGCTGCCCTGTCAGGCCGGTCATGTCCGTCATGTCAGTCCTCTGTTCCCCGTCCATCAGCCCAGGCATTTCCGGGGCGGGTCCGCGGAGGCCTGGCCGTCCGCGCGGCGCAGCTGCACCTCGAGGCAGGTCCGCCCATCGGAGGCCTGCGGCACGGTCACGGTCGTCTTCTCCAGCGTCTTGTACGGCCCGTCTTTCCCGTCGGCGGTCACCGTGCGGACCATGTACTTGTCGCCCGGCTTCGGTGCCGGGTTCTTCCAGCTGAACACCACCGTCCCCGCTGCTCCTGTTCGGGCGGTAAGCCCGCTCACCTCGGGGATGAAGCCGCCGGCGTCGAGCGCGTCGGCGGGCGCCCTGCTGATGGTCACGGCAGGCCGGACCGGAGGGGCAGCCTGCGGCGAAAGGACGACGACGGCGGCTCCGGCGGCGGCGAGCACCGCGGCACCGGCGGCGACGGCCGGCCAGATCCTGCGCCGCCGGCCCTGCGGACGGTCACGGGTCGGCTCCGCGTCCGGGACCGTGGTGGTGCCCTCTGCGGGGTGGGCGCCGGCGCGGAGGTCGCGCAGCGGACGGGTGGGCGCGTCGGGATCGATCGTGAGCACGTCACGGACCTTGGTGGCCTCGGCGTCCTCGTCCTCCCCCACGTCCTCCGGGCGGCTGTCGTCGATGACCTCGAAGCTCGTCACCGGGTAGTTCAGTTCCGCCTGGATGCGCTGCAGGGCCAGTGCGAAGGCGCGCGCGGAGGGGTAGCGCGATGCCGGGTCTTTCGCCATCGTTGCGGCCAGCGCCGCCTCCAGCGAGGACGGGACGTCCGGACGCCCGAGCTGCGGCAGCGCCGTCGTCGTGATCCGGGAGATCAGGGCGCGCTGCGAGTTGTCTCCGCCGGGCAGCACGAACGGCGAGCGGCCGGCCAGCAGGGTGTAGAGCGTGGCGCCGAGGGCCCACACGTCCATCCGGACCCCGTCGCGGCCGGTGCCGGTGAAGGCTTCCGGCGGCGACCACGGGATCGACATGCCCGTGTCCGTGTCCGGTTCGGCGTCGGTGGTGCCGGAAATGCCGAAGTCGGTCAGGGCCGGCCTGTTGTAGTCGGTGACAAGGATGTTCGCGGGTTTGATGTCCCGGTGCGCGATCCCGGCGCGGTGCGCGGTCTCGACGGCACCGGCGACCTGCACCCCGATGGCCAGCACCTCGTCGACGCCGAACCGTTCACGGCGGTAGCGCACATCCAGGCTTGGCCGCGAGCAGTACTCCATGGCCAGGTAGGAGTGCCCGTCCGGGGTGATCTCGGCTTCGAAGATCGTCACGATGTACGGGTGGGAGGACAGCTGGGCCATCAGGTTGGCCTCGGACTCGAACCGTCGCCGCGCGTCCGCGGTCTTCAGGTCCGCCGCGAGCACCTTGACGGCCACCAGACGGCGGGGCCGTTCCTGCTCGTACAGATAGACGTCCGCGAACCCGCCCGAACCAAGCGACCGGACGAAGGTGAAGCCCGGCAGCTGAGGGGGCGGGGCGGACGCGCGCCTGGGGCTCACGGGACGCCTTCGAACCGGACGGTCACGTTGTCGCCGAGGTCGACCACGTCGCCGTCGAGGATCATGGCGGTTTCGCCGTGCCCGAGGCGCCGCGGTGGCTGTCCGTGGCGGACCAGGACGGTGCCGTTGGTGGACTTGAGGTCGCTGACCAGCACGTGCCAGCCGTCGAGGGCAATCTGCAGGTGGGACCGGGAGATGTCGCCGCTGGCGCTGGGCACCTGGACGAGCCGGGGCATGCCGCTGCCCTGCACGCGGGCGACAGCGGGCTGCCGGCCGACGATGACGGACCGGTCCAGGCCGATGCGTTCGCCGGTGGAGAGCACGATGCTGCCGAGAGCGGGCCGCTTCATCTGGTGGGGCGTTTCCTCCAAGGTGCTGCCGCAGACGAAGCACGCGGCGGCCACCGGCGGGTTCGCATGGCCTCGCAGGCAGGCCTTGGCGAGCACCACCGGACCGGTCGGCAGCGGACCAGCACCCGCCGGTGCCGGTGCTGCCGCGGCGGACGGGAGTTCGCTCCGCAGGATGGTGTCCCCGTCGTGGTCCCCCGCCGGCTCCGGCGCTGGTCCCGGCTCCGAACCGGGTGCGGGCGTGGACTCCGGGCCGGGTGTCGCCCGGCGCAGCCAGGGCACGGCGTCGATCAGGCTGGGGGCCGTTGCCGGCGTTGCCGGGGCCACCGGCTCCACCCGCGGCGCGGGGGCCGGCGCGCGTTCCGGCGCGGCTTCGGTGGCCAAGGCCGGTGACGGTTCCGGGATGATCGTCCGGTCCAGGTCCTCGCCCGGAGCGATGGTGTCCTCGGTCCAGGAGCCGGGTTCCGGCTCAGCGACGGGTGCAGGCACGGCGGCCGCCCGCGGCGCGGGCGCCCGTTCCGGGACCGGCGTGGGCAGCGGAGCAGGCCCAAGCGCAGGCGCCGCCTCGCCGCCAGCTGCGGTCCCCAGGCTCACCTCGAGGCCGGACAGCCGCACCACGCCCTCCAGCAGCGGAAGCCGCACGCCGTCGCCGGAAGCGGGCGTCCCCAGGGCCAGCGCCAGGCGCTGCTGGTCCGCGAGCAGTCGTTCGCTCCAGGTTGCCACCCGTTCGCCGCTGACCTGTGTCTCCGTGCCGTCGACGGCGCGGCAATTCAGCACCAGCGGCCCGCGGAGCAGCACGTGCATCTCCCTGGAGAGGCCCAGGATGGCAAACGAGGGCAGCGCCGTAATGTCGGCCCCCAACGCCGTGGTCAGCGCCCCGAGGGCCGCGGGGACCCCGCGGGCTTCCTGCAGCGAGTTCCAGATGCGTTCGACGGCGGCGTGGTCGGAGCCCGGGGGCAGCACGACGGCGATCCCGGAGCGGACGATGCCGAGCCAGTCTCCCGGGCGGTAGCTCAGAGCGACCATGTCCGGCCTCCTGCCGTGCCGTTCGAGCCTTGCTGCGGGCTCCTGAGGCCGCGCGGCAGCGTGTCGGAATCGGCTTCGTCGTCCTCGGCGGGAGCCGTCACCTCGGAGCTCCGGTGCACGCCGGGACCGGCCGCGTCCACAACGATGACCGTGATGTTGTCCCGGCCGCCGGAGCGCAGCGCGGCTTGGACGAGCTCCTCGCAGGCGCGGCCGGCGTCGTGCACTTCGGCGAGGATCCGGGCGATCTCCTCGTCCGGCACCTCCGAGGTCAGCCCGTCGGAGCAGATGAGGATGCGGTCCCCGTCCTCGACCGGGTTGAGCCAGAAGTCCGCCTCGGCGTCGCTGCCGGTGCCGAGGGCGCGGGTGACAACGTGCCGGCGCGGATGCACCAGGGCCTGCGCCGGCGTAATGCGGCCCAGGTCCACCAGCTCCTGGACCTCGGAGTGGTCAACCGTGATCTGCTCCAGTCCCCCGCCGCGCAGCCGGTAGCAGCGCGAGTCGCCGACGTTGAAGAACAGCCAGTACGGGTTGCCGCTCTCCTCCACCAGCACCACCCCGGTCACGGTGGTTCCGGCGCGCGAGCCGGTGGCCTCGCGGATGGACGCGTCCCCGGCGGCGAGGGCCAGCGCAACGTCCTCGGCACGGGTGTGCCCGGTGAGCAGCGCGCTGGCGGCGAGGGCCTCCACGCAGAGCCGGCTGGCGACCTCGCCGGCCTCGTGGCCGCCCATCCCGTCCGCCACGGCGAAAAGCGGATTCCGGGCGAGCAGCGAGTCCTCGTTGATCAGGCGGCGGAGTCCTCGGTCGGTGGCGGTGCCGAAGCGCAGTTCGATGCGGCCGGGCGTCGCGGCTTGTTGTTTCATGCGCGGCCCACCAGGAAGTGCCGGTCCCCGAAGTGCACGGTCGAGCCGTTGACCGCCAGTGACGGGCTGTCGGCGGCCAGGGCGGTGCGCACACCGTCCGGGGTGGTGATGGCGCTGCCGTTGGTGGAGTTGCGGTCCGTGACCCACAGTCCGGACGGGTCGGCCTGCAGGTGGAGGTGGGTCTTGGACACGGAGCGGCCCATGTCGGCGTAGTCGATCAGCTGCGCCACGTCCTCGCCCGGGGCCGCGGCGGGGTTCCGGCCGAGCAGCGCACTGCCGGTGATCTGCACCCGCGAGCCGTCGTCGAAGGCCGCCAGCCAGGCGGTGTCCGCGGCAGGCCGGGCCATCCGGGTCGCCTGCAGGTCATCATCAGGGTGGGCAGCCGCGTGCGGCGCGGGAGAGGAGGGCACGGGGGCTGCCTGGGCCGAGGACCAGCCGGCGGGCGACGGCGGCTGCACCGGCGCGTAGGCAGGTTCCCGACGGGACTCATCGAGTGGCTCGTCCTGGAGCTCGTCCTGGGGCGCGAAGCTTTGCGGCCCGTACAGCCCGCCGGTGGTCAGCGGGTCACGGCCGGCCTTGACGTCGCAGACCAGCGTGCGGGCCACCTTGTCGTGCCAGCCCTGCCGCTGTCCGTTCCGGTCCCACAGGTTGGACACCAGGACGACGGCGGGTCCGGCCACCGGAACAACGCCGGCAACCGCGAGGATCAGCCCGCGCAGGAAGACAGCGGCCCAACCCGGCACCTGGCCGGCTTCGTTGGTGGTCCGCAGCCCGAGGGCCAGGTTGCCGGGGGTCTTGCCGTGGGTGGCCTCCCAGCCCCACAGCCAGATGCCGTAAGCGCCGGCCAGGACCAGTCCGGCCACCAGCCACAGCAGCAGCGCGCCAACGGAGTCCGCGGCCGAAGCCAGCAACAGGCAGATGGCCCACACGGCAAGGGCAGGCAGCACATCGATCACCTTGGCGGCCAGCCGCTTGCCCGCGGAGGCGCTGACCAGTTTGAGATTAGTCGGCACTGGGACGGTCCATCCTGTTCTCCCGGGTCCCGGCGGCCTTCGGTGTTCCCGTCCTACGGGCAGATGATTCCACCCTACGAAGGTACCCTGCCGGTTTCGCCAGCGGCGAGGCTCCACGCCGGGCAAGTCTGCTTCGGGCGTCCAGCAGCAGCGAACGCGGCGAGAAGCGCGCCCGCTGGCGCTGCCACCAGCCCACGGAGTTGCGCAGTTCGGCCAGCGAGGAATCAACGTCGTTCCAGTAGGCGTCGATCTCCTCCTCCGTCGGGTGGCCCGCCCCGAAAATGGACGCATCAGCGCGGTGTGCCAGCGCCGTCGCCGACTGCCGGCTCGGCGGGAAGGCGGTCCCGATGGCGGCCGCGGTTTCCCGCCGCGTGCCCTTCGGGTCCAGCCCGGCGCCCATGTCCGTGGCCAGGCTGAACAGTTCCTTCCAGCCCCCGCCGAGGCGCTGGGCGGGGTGGCCCTCGGCGTACCGCCGGCGCCGGCGCCGGAGCTTCAGGAACACGATCAGCAGCAGCGGCAGCGCAACCACCGCCACCGGCACGAGGGCGATTCCGATCGCGGCCAGGATCGGGCCCCAGAAGAGCCACGGGTCCTGGCGCTGCTTGTCGGCGTCCAGCGCGTCCGGCGCGGAATCAGGCGGCAGCTGCGCCGGTTCCTGCGCAGGGGGCGGCGGCTGCAGCACCTGCGGCTTCGGGGTGGAACGGGGTTCCGGGTCCGGCGGGGTGGGCACGTTGTCCTTGTCCGGCGTCGGGTTGAAGGCCACCCAGCCGGCCTTGTCGAAGTCCACCTCAACCCAGGCGTGCACATCCTTGCCCTTGATCTGGACGGTGGGGGCGCCGTTGGCCGGGTCTTTGGGGTCCGGGTAAAAGCCCATCACCACGCGGGCCGGGATGCCCAGCTCCCGTGCCATCAGGGCCATCGCAACGGCGTACTGCTCGTCGTCGCCGACCATTTCCTTGCCTGTCAGCAGCGCCTTGATCCGGGCCGCCGTGTGGCCGGAGAGGCTGCGGACCTGCCCCTGCTCGACCAGGCCGTTGCTGAACTTGCCGAATTTCTGCAGGTACCGTTCGAGTGCGCGCACCCGGTCGATGGGCGTGCCGGCGTTGGCCACCAGGTCCGCGGCCTTGGTGTCCACGACCTGGGGCACGTTATCCGGCTTGGGCAGCGACACCGAGGCGAAGTCGTACTGGGCCAGCTGCGAGTCCTTGTACCGGGCGGGCTCCTCGACGTTGACGGTGTAGTTTTCCGGCGCGCTGACGCCGTTCACGCTCAGGGCGGTGTCGCTGCCGGAGTTGAAGAACAGGCCCTTGGCGGCGGAATCCTCCGCGTCCGCGAAGCCGAAGCCGCGGGCGATGTGCGCGCCCGGCAGCCAGACGCCCTGGTAGCCCTGGATACTGACCTTCAGCTGGTAGCTCTGCCCCGAGCCGGAGTCCGCGCCGCCGGCGAGGGCCCGCGCGTCCCCGACCGGCGCGAAGCTGCCGGATCCGGAGTTGTCGCTGACGTTGTAGACGGTGCCGTCGTAGGCGTCCATCGCAGCAAGCCTGACCCTGCCGTCCTTCGGCAGGCCGGAGACGGTGAACAGCACGTCGTCCTTGCGGTCCTTGACGTACTGCCGGAAGCTCATCAGCGGGCTCGGGTAGTCCTGGATGTCGAACGGCGGGTCGATCGTGTCCCTGAGCACGCGCCGGTCATCCCCCGCGCTGAGGGCCGGGCCCGCGGCCATCGCAGCGGCCGCGGAGACGACAAGGATGCCCGCGCCGAACCCGAGCCGCCGAAGGCTACGCGCGCGGTCCGGCCGCGGCCCGGAGGCACCGGCGAGGGCTGGCTGCCGGCGGGCGGTCTCGCGGCGGTAGGCCAGCCATGCGACCAGGCCGGCCGCGGTGAGCGCGCCGCGCGGGACGGCCCAGAAGGCCTCGCTGGTGCCGAAGGCGATGCCGGCCACAAAGAGGGCCAGCACCGGCAGCGCCGCCCAGTAGGGGTGCCGGGCCCGCCAGGCCAGCGTCCCGGCCACCAGTGCGCACAGCAGGGACGCCAGGAACGGGACCACCAGCATGCCGCCGGACACCCCGACCGGCGCGGCGACGGTCAGCAGGTCCTTCCACGAAGTGACAATGCCGGCCAGGAGCAGCCGCAGCGAAACCAGCGAGGGCAGCACTCCGAACAGCGCTTCCCGCGGAGCCGCGAGCGCGCTGCCGAACAGCAGGTAAGCCGCCGCGGCGGTGCCGGCGGTGGCGGCCGCGCCGAAGCGGCGCCGCGCGGCGAGGGCGGCGACACCCAGGCCGAGCAGGATGCCGCCGGCGCCGGCCAGAAGGTAGCGCGGGTCGGACCCGAAGGTCGGTGCGAATCCGAGCAGCCCGGTGGCCAGCAGCAGCGCGAGCACGGCGGCGTCGAGCAGGGCCCCTGATGCTTCCCGGAGGGCTGGGCGGCCGGCTCGCGGGCGCCGGGGTGCGGGAGCGCTCATGCCGCAGCCTTCCGCAGCACTGCTCCGAGTTCGCGCAGGTCCCCGACGGTGAGCACGTTCAGGTCCGCGATGGCGGACCTTGCAGCACGCGCACCGGACTCGCAGCGAACGGCGAAGCAGCGGACCCCCGGCGGCACCGACGCCGCGCAGCTGCGCAGCTGCGCGGGAGTGACGTGGCTGCCGACGACGAAGAACACCACCGAGGCGTTCGGCACCGCGTCGCTGAGGTTCCGGGCGACGTCGACGGCGCCCGCACGCATCGCGGCCCCTTCGAGCCGGGTCAGGTCATCGAGCAGGTTCCTGCCGGAACTGCAGCGCAGCGGCCCGCGCTGGGTCATCGCGCTCAGTTCCCGCTGCTCACTGATCGCCTGCCGCCCGATGGAGCCGGCCACGGAGACAGCCAGCTCGAAGGAGTCCTCGCCGTCATATTCGTCGGTGTTGGTGGACAAGGCGATGGCCAGGTGCGCGCGCCGCGTCTCCTCGAACTGGCGGACCATGAGCTTGCCGGTGCGCGCCGTCGTCTTCCAGTGGATGTGGCGGCGGTCGTCCCCCGGCACGTAGTCGCGCAGCGCGTGGAAGGATACGTCCGCGCTGGAGAGCTCGGTCGTGGGCAGGCCCTCCAGGTCACGGATGAACCCGGCGGCGGAACCCGCCAGCGCCGTGGTGCGCGGGTGGACATACAGGTCGGTCGGTTCGGTCCAGAGCATCTGGCGGCGCAGCAGGTGCAGCGGGTCCGCCCGGACCGAGCGCACCGGGCCGACGACGATCACGGCGCGGCGGGCGGTGGGGATGGTGAAGAGGTCCTCGTGCACCTGTCCGGGCTTCATCCGCGGCAGGTGGAACACCGCCGTCGCACCGCCCACCGGCAGCTCAAGCGACGCGGGCAGCAGGGCCTTGGCGGAGGCGTTCGCGACGCTGATGCTGCCCACGGCCCGCTCCCCCACGGCCACCCGGCTGCGGGCAAGGTCCAGGTCGACTCCGTAGGCGGAGCGGCCCACAATGAACCCGGCCGCCATCAGCAGGAGCAGGGCCGCGGCGAGGGCGGCAACCTGCGCTTCTTCCCAGCCGTAGCTCGACCCCAGGACCCAGAGCACAAGGGCGCCCCCGGCCACCATCCAGCCGAGCGGGCTGACAATCCCGAGGACAGGCACCGCGAACCGGCGGTAGAGGGCAGCGGCCCGGGCCGCGGCGGGCTCGAGGGACAGCCGAGCCACCTTCACTGACTCGGACAGCAGGGATGCCATTCCTAGGCGGACGCGCGCTGCTGCGGCGCCGCGACGTCGGCCAGGATCCGCGCCAGCACGGCCTCCGGGGTGGCGCCGGAAAACTCGGCCTCCGGGTCCATGACGAACCTGTGGGTCCAGACCACGGGGGCGAGCTCCTTGACGTCGTCGGGCAGCACGTAGTTCCGGGCCTGCGAGGCGGCCCAGACCTTGGCGGCCCGGACCATCGCCAGGGCGCCGCGGACGCTCACGCCCAGCCGCGTCTCGGGCGCCTGGCGGGTCTGGGCGCACAGCCGGGAGATGTACTCCAGGACGGCGGTGTCCACGTGGGTGCCGGCAGCCAGGTCCGCCATGTCCGCCACCGCTTGCGTGGTGATGACAGGGCTGAGCTCCCGGGAACGGTCCCGGACGGTGGCGCCGGAGAGCAGCGCCACCGTCGACTCGTGGTCCGGGTAGCCGATCGACGTCTTGACCAGGAACCGGTCCAGCTGTGCCTCCGGCAGCCGGTAGGTGCCGGCCTGCTCGATCGGGTTCTGGGTGGCGAGCACCATGAAGGGCCGCCCTGCTTCGTAGGTGGTGCCGTCCACGGTGACCCGGGATTCCTCCATGACTTCCAGCAGCGCCGACTGGGTCTTCGGCGAGGCGCGGTTGATTTCGTCGGCGAGCACGATGTTGGCGAAGATCGGGCCCTTGTGGAACTCGAACTGCTGGGTGCGCTGGTCGTAGATCGTCACGCCGGTCACGTCCGAAGGCAGCAGGTCCGGGGTGAACTGGATGCGGGAGTCGGAGCCCTGGACCGTGGCAGCGAGGGCGCGGGCGAGCGAGGTCTTCCCGGTGCCGGGGGCGTCCTCGAAGAGCACGTGGCCCTCGGCGAGCATGGCCATCAGGGTCAGCCGGACCACGTGGGCCTTGCCCAGCACGGCGTGGCCGACGTTGGCGACGAGCTTCTCGAACGTGTCCGCGAACCACGCAGCCTGCTCTGCGGTCATTGCCATGGGTTGGTGTTCCTTACTGTGTGGGTGGGTGCGGGGAGGCTCGACGGCGGTATGCGGCGGTGGCTGTCAGCCGCAGCCGATGGCCGGCCCGTTGACGTCCACGGTATCCGTCCGGACCCAGCGGCTGCTCTGCGGCCCGCTGGTCATGTGGTACCACGGCGTGTTGTTGGAGCCGAAGATGTGCGAGCACCTGTCGATGTCGACCCAGCCGTCCGCGTAGTCGAGCCAGTGGCCGCCCAGGTTGTTGTTTCCGCCGGGCGACGGGTAGCCGTCGCAGGTCGCGTTGGGTGGCGGCGTGTAGGCTCCGTCGCTGCCGTTGGTGGTGCAGGAGTGCCACGTGCCCGCCTGGACCCGGACCGTCGTCTTCGGCGGCGGCGGCTTGGAGCCGCTGCTGGCGGTGGCCGAGGCAATCGGCCCGGCGGTGCCGACCGAGTTGATGTTCTGCACGTCCAGCCGGTGGGTCGTGGAGTAGTCGCCGGTCCCGAAAGTCCGGCTGCCGGAGGAGTTCACCGACTCCCAGGCGCCGCCGTCGAACCGGATCCGGGTGCTGGCGATGTCCCGGTTCGAGGGTGCGGACCACGAGAAGCTCACCGACTGCTGCCCGCTGCCGCCGTTGGAGCCGGAGACGCCGGGCTGGCCGGGGTTGCCGTAGGGCCGGGTGGCGGCACTCGGACTGCTGGCGTCCCCGGTGAGCGAGCTCGCCGCGGAGTGCGCCGTGATCGTGATGCGCGTTGCGGTGCCGTTGGTGAAGCCGCCGATCACGCCGCCGCCGGCCGGTATGGGCCCGGACTGCCCAGTGGTGGCGATGTAGCTGTAGCTGATCTCGGCGGCGGTGGCGCCGTTGCGCTGGCTGGCCGTGAGCGGCTGGAAGGTGACATCGAGCTCGTGCCCGCTGGCTCCCGTGTTGGCCGGCGTCGCTGTCGGAGTCCCCACCGTGCCGGGCTTGCCGCTGGCCCGCAGCGCCGCGGACTGCGGGCTGTCCGGGCCGTTGCCGGCCTTGTTCTCGGCCGAGACGGTGAACGTGTAGCTGGACTCCGAATTCGGCGCCGTCACCGTGGTCGTGGTGGCGTTGCCGGGCACGTCGACCCGGTCCACGACGGCGCCGCCGCGGAGCACCTTCACGTGGTAGGTCTTGATCGGGTCGCCGTTGATGAAAGGCTGTGTCCAGTTCACCTGGATCTGGCTCTGCGACCCCACGGAGGACACCGAAGCCGCCGTCGGCGCCGCCGGCCTGCCGGGCAGCCCGGCAGGAGTGTCAGCGGCCGAATACGCGCTGAAATCCGACGGCGTCGGAGCGTCGTTGCTGGCCTGCACCCGCACCTTGTACGCCACACCGTTCTGCAGCCCGGTCCAGCTGTAGCTGTTGCCGGTGACCTTGTTGCGCGCCGCGACGCCGTCCGGGGCCGGCGGTGAGAGTTCGAGGTTGTAGTTCTTCACCGGGGACCCGGCGCTGCGCGGCGTGGTCCAGGTGACGGCCAGGCTCTTGTCCCCGGCCTTGACGGTCGGGGCGGCCGGGGTGTCGGGCTTGACGTCGGGGCGCACCTGGTTGGAACTGACGGAAGCCGGCGAAGTGCCGACAGCGTTCGTGGCGGTGACAGTGAAGGTGTAGGGCACGTTGTTGGTCAAGCCGGTCAGGGTGCAGGTGGTGGCGGCGCAGTCCTGCCGGAACCCGTTGCTTCCCTGGACGGTGTACTTCGTGATCGGCGAGCCGTTGTCCGCCGGCGGCTGCCACGTCAGTACCGCCGACTGGTCACGGACGTCGCTGGCCCGGGGCGCGGAAGGAGCGTCGGGCTTGCCCTTGACGGTCAGCCGGATCCGGCCGTCGGCGCGGCGCAGCGGGTCCCCTGTCTTATCTTCCACGGTGTACCGGACCACCATGACCCCTGTGTAGCTCTCGGCCGGGGTGACGCTGACCGAGGATCCGGAGACGCTTGGGGCTCCGGTGGTGTTGCCGGTTTCGACCTGCGCGCTGACGATCTTCAGCGCCGATTCCGGGAACGGGTTGAAGTCGTTTGCGAGGACATTCACCGTCTCGGTGCGGCCCGCGTGCGCGTCGGCGACGACGTCGTCGTTGGCCACCGGCAGCGGCTTGTTCGAGGCGACAACTGTCAGGTTGACCGTCGCCTTGGCCTCGTTGCGTCCGTCGGAGACCTTCAGCGGCACGCTCGCCCGGGTCCCCACCGCGGCGGCATCATTGGCCGTGGCCCGCAGTGTGCTGCCGTCGAGGGAGAGCCCGAACCCGGCCGGCCGGGCGCCGTCGAAGTCGAACTTCAACGTGTCGCCCTGGTCCGGGTCGGTGGCCAGCGCGGACAGGTCCAGGGTGGCCGGTTCGCCCTTGGGCACGTCGAGTTCGCTGCCTTGGAACACCGGCGGGTGGTTGGCATTCGGGTCCGGGATGACCTTGGTGAGGATGGTCAGGGTGGACTTGAGCCCGGCGTTGTCGTCCGGGCCGGTGCCGTCGGTGACTTCGAATGTCACCGAGCCGGGTCCGGCGTAGTCCGGCAGCGCCCGGTAGGTCAGCGCTGTCCCGTTGGCGGCGATGACGTCGGTGGCCGAACCGCCGATCACCTTGATCCGGTCGGCCTGGGTCAGCCGGGGGCTGCGGCCCTGCCGCACGACGACGTAGTCGTTCAGGTTCAGCGTCACGGCCTGCCCGGCCTTGACCTCCACCGGTCCCGACTTGGAGAGCGTCGGGTACTGCTGGCCCTTGCCCGGGACCCAGATCACTGCGGTCGCGTCCAGGTTGTCGATGTCCGTCACCGTGTACGGGATCAGCTGCGGCTGGTCCGTGAGCGTGACGATCACGTTGCCGCTGCCGCCCGCGCGGGCCGTCTGCGGGTTGCCGGGGAAGCTGATTTTCAGCTGGTCCGTGGTGCCGTCCGGGTCCTCATCGTTCTTGAGCACGGGCACGTCCACAGCGGTCTTGCCCAGTGTTTCGGCTTCGGTGACATGGTCGTCCCGGGCGATCGGGGCGCGCAGCGGCGCGTTCGGGCTGACCGTGACCCGCAGGCTGGCCTTCGCGGGCGCCTTCTTGCTGTCGTGGATCGTGTAGCCGATGGTCTCGGTGCCCTCCGCCGACGGGGCGGTGAACACCACCCGGCCCTGGTCGCTGGCGTGCGCGCCCAGCTCCGGCTTGGCCGTGAAGCCGTTGGTGCTGAGGCTGATCGGGTCCCCGTCCGGGTCGCTGTCATTGGAGAGCACGTCGGCGGCCACCTGGCGGCCCGGCCGGACCGTCAGGAAGTCATCGACCGCGAGCGGCTTCTGGTTGACCTCCTCGGCGGGGGCGATGCCGACGACGACGGTGGCGGTGTTTTCCGCGCCGATTCGGTCCCGCACGCGGTACGTGAAGGTGTCCGTGCCGGAGGTCCCCGCTGCCGCGGTGTAGTCAATGAAGCCGCTGCCGGCCACGGCGGTGCCCATCGACGGCGCCTGGTCCACGCCGACGAGCTGCACCGAGTCGCCGTCGGGATCGATCCCGTCCAGCGGCACCGGCACGCGCACGCTCATGCCGGCGACGACGCGGCCGGTGAGGTTCTTCGGCTGCGGGCGGGAGTTGTGTTCGTCGTCGCGGGGCAGGATGTGGATGGTGACCTGCGCGGAGTCCTTCTGGCCCGACTCGTTGAGCACGTTGTAGACGCCGTAGACCGTCTTCGGGGTGTTCCCGGCGATGAAGCGCAGCGTGTTCTCGGCCGCGAACAGCCGCCCGTCCGCCCCGTCGACGGGCTGCGGCAGGGTCCGGTCCAGGGTGAGCTTGCCGCCGTTGGGGTCGGTGTCGTTGCCGAGCACGTCAATGGTGGCGACGTCGTTGACCCGGACGTTGATCTCGTCCGGTTTGGCCTGCGGGGGCCGCAGCTTCCCAGGGGCGGGCACGACCGCGATCGAAATGTCCCCCGTGGCGGAGGCGGTGCCGTTGGAGACGGTGTACTTCATGGACAGCTGGCCGGACGCGCCATTGGCGTCGGAGATCCGGACGACGTCGTGGTCGATCAGGGTGGCGGTGAACGGTGAGCCGGGCGGCACCGAAATGGACTGCGCCACCAGCACCCCGCCAGACGGGTCGGTGTCGTTGCCCAGCACGTCAACCAAGGTGCTTCCGCCGGCCGGGAGCAGCGCGACGTCGCGCACCGCCACGGGCGCGCCGTCCTCCTTGCCGGAGACGACGTCGACCCGGATCAGGCCGGTGGTGCTGGCCGGGCCGTTGGTGACCAGATAGGTCAGGTAGTGCGCTCCGACGGTGCCGGAGCGGAAAGTGAGGGTCTGCGAGTCAGCGTTCAGGGCCGTCTCAGCGTTCGGGTCCTGTGCCACCTGGGCCAGCCGGAGCGCCCCGGCGTTGGGATCGATGTCGTTCTTGAGCGGATTGATGACCAGGTCCTGGCCGGCGACGGCGGTCACGTGGTCGGCGTTGGCAACCGGGGCGAGCGCGCCGTCGGCCCGCACGTCGACGTAGACCTTGCCCTCGGCGCTGGCCGTCCCGTCCGAGACAGTGACCGTCACCGTGCGCCGGCCGGGTTTGCCGCCGCCGTCCTGGAAGGTGAGCAGCCCGTCCGGCCGGGTCTTGACCTCGTCCTGAGGATTGTCCGAGCGGGCGGACACCAGGAACATGTCATCCCCCTCCGCGTCGGCCCAGTCGGAGAGGATGTTCTGGCTCAGCGACTTGCCGGACTGCAGCGTGAACTTGGTGTCGCGCTTTTGCTTCGGCGCGGTGTTCTGTTCCGGCGGGATGACATTCAGTGACACCTGCGCCGTCCCTGTGCCGCCCCGGCCGTCGCTGGCCGTGTACCGGAACGCATCCGAGCCGGACTTGCCTGCCGGGACAGTGATCTGGAAGCCGGTCCCGCCGTAGACCTGCTGCAGGCTGCCGATCCCCGGGCCGTCACCGGCCACAGCGGTGGTGAGCAGGTCCCCGTCCGGGTCCGAGTCGTTGTCGAGGACCGGCAGCAGCGTGGTCTTGCCCGCACGGACGCCGTAGCTGTCCGGCTTGACCTCCGGCGGCCGGTTCGGCTTGGTCCGGTCCGGGAGCGTGGTCTGGTTGGTCTGGTCCGCCGATTCCTTGTCCTGCAGCTTGTCCGACTTGTCCGTCGGGGGAATCACGTCATCCCAGTTGTTCACCAGCTGCAGGTTCTGGTTGACCATCCACACGTTGCCGCTGTTGACGTCGTTGAGCACGACCACGCTGCGGTTGACCCGGAACACGAGCGAGGAGCGGGCCGAGGCCGAGGGGATGTCGGCTTTCTTGTTGTCCGCGCTGTTGAGGCAGTCGCGCACGTACTTGTTGGAGCCGGACCAGGCCGCGTGCACGCAGCCGTCCTGCTGCACAGGTGCCGTCGTCACGCCGGAGGCACCGACGTCGACCCTCGTCGCCGCGCTGCCGTCCAGAGGCTGCTTGAGCAGCGCCGACCGGGTGGCGACGGCCACGAAGGAGCTTTCCGGGCCGCTCTGCTGCAGCCGCGCGTCCGCGGCGTTGTCCACGTGGACCGTCCTGCCACCGGGAAGGTAGAGGGTGCCGGTGCCCGGGTCGAGCAGCACGGGCTTGCTGCCGACGACGGCCAGCTGCGGGTTGGAGGCGCCCTTGAGCCCTTCCAGGGTGCTCACGTCCTGGCCGGCGACGGCACCGCTTGCGTCCACGCGGGTGGCCCGGAGCTCGCCGGTCTTCACGTCCGCGCTGTAGATCACGTCGTTCTTCCCGACGGTGACCGCCGAACCCGGAGAAACGGATGCCACCGGGTCGGAAGCCTGCTCGCTGAACGAGCCCAGGGTGTCGGGTGTGGCCGCCCAGACCTTGCCGCGGGAGCGGTCCGAGATGGCGAGCAGGTCGGTGCCAAAGGACACCTCCGCGGAGCCGGGCAGCTTCTTGTCCGAGGTGAGCTTCACGTCCGGCACGTCGATCGGGTTGAGGATGGCCGAGGCCTGGTCGTCCATGAAGACGGTGCCGGCGTTCTGCAGCACGTCGAACGAGTTGCTCGCCGGAAGGACCGCGCCGTCGAGGACCTTGGACTGATAGTTCAGGTGGCCGATCGCGTTGTTGGTCTTGCTGGTGACCCAGACGCCGCCGTCGTTGAGGTCGACCTGGGCCGTCTTGAAACCCGGATACATGATGGCGCCGGCGACGAGGACGGCTCCGACGGCTGAGAAAGCGGTCGCGGACAGAGCGGTCCGCTGGCGCTTTCCGAGACCGCGCATGGAAAAGAGTCGTCTCACAGTGGATATTCCCCCGGCTGTACTGCTGCCCCCGTGTGCCCCCGCAATGGCGGCCACGGGCCAGTCTACGGAAAAGCGGCGCCGGGTGCGATGGGGAGATCTCCCCGGGCCCGATCCAAGAGGCCCGTCTCCAGGCGCGCCGTATGCAGGCGGCCGGCCTAGTCGAAGACCAGCCCTGCGCCGCGGCCGCGGGTGAGCCGGTACGGGTGGATCTCGCCGAACCCGCGGACCATCTGCACCTCCTGCGGGACCAGGACGAACCGCTCGTCCTGGCTCAGCGAGGCCGCCGTCACGCCGTCCACCAGGACCGTCCCGGGTTCGGCGAGCGCCGTCAGCCGGGCCGCCAGGTTCACGGTGGGGCCGTAAATGTCGCCCAGCCGGGACAGCACGCGGCCCCAGACCATGGAGACGCGCGCATCCGGCAGCAGCTCGTCCTCCGCCATCGCCTCGGCGAGCGCGAGCGAAATCTCCGCCCCCGCCACCGGGGTCTCGCAGTTGAAGAGCACTTCGTCGCCGACCGTCTTCACCAGGCGGCCGCCGCCGATCGAAATGATTTCGGCGCACTTGTTCTCGAAGCGCTGCACCAGCTGGGCCAGCGTCTTTTCGTTCATCCGGCGGGAGAGGCTGGTGTAGGAGACCAGGTCCGCGAAGCCGACGGCGCGGGCCAGCGGCAGCGGAGCGTCGTCCTCGTCGCCTTCGCGTCCCTCGGCGCTGGCCTCGAGGCCGGCCTGGGCGCGGACGGCCAGTCGCTGCACGCCGGCGCTGAGCTGGCGGCGCCAGGAGTAGACCAGCATCTTCTCCAGCGGCTCCACGAGCTCCGGCAGCTCCTCGACGAGTTTCTTGCGGGCGACGGCGTCGGGAATCCCGCGCTGGACCACCATGTCCTCGACCAGCGCCTCCACCTGCCAGACCACCATGCGGTCCGTCATCTGGCCGACGGCGCGGGTCACGGAGATGGCCGCTTCCTCGGTGAGCTTGCCCTCGCGGACCAGGTTGATCACTGTGGTCAGCGCCTCCAGGTCGGTCTCGGTGAACGCGACGTCGTCGTCGCCGAGGTTCGGGAAGCCCATGGCGCGCCAGAGTTTGCGGGCCGAGAGCAGCGAGACCCCGGCCGCCGCCGCGACCTCGCGGCGCTTGAGCGTGCGTTCGCCGCCGAGCAGCCGGGCTTCGAGTTCCCGCGCGGCACGGCGTTCATTGGTGGCCCGTTCGCTGGAGCCGCGCACGCCGGCCCCGGGCTCCGCGCTGCCGGACGCCGCGGGCGGTTGCTGGTGTGGTTGCTGGGGCGGTTGCTGGTCTGACAGGTTGGGCGCCAGGTCGGCCGGCATGCCGGACCGGCCCGATTGCTGCTCCGTCACTGTGCTTCGCCTCCCGTCCTGTTCCATGCGCTCTCCCCCGGGCCCTGCCGCCCGTCCGGGCCCTGCCGCCAGTCCGGGCCCTGCCGCCCGTCCGGGCCTGGGCCCTCGAACGGGCCGGCCGCGCCGTACCCATCAAACATAGCCGTCTGCGGCAGGTCCTCGATCGCCTCGACCGCAATGGCGCGGAACCTGTCGACTTCGGGGACGTCGGCGAGCACGCTGGACCCCTCGGCGCCGAGATCCATGACGAGATTCCCGCTGCGCAGGAACCGCTGCAGCAGGCTCTGCCGGCAGTCCAGGCTGCGCACCGCCGCGAGCGGGTACTGCTGCTCCGAGCGGCGCAGCAGCCCGCGGCGGGCAATCAGCCGCCGGCTGGTGAGCAGATAGCGCGTCCCGGCCCACTCCAGCAGCCGGCGCAGGCAGAAGAACAACAGCACCAGCACGGTGGCCGCCAGCAGCGCCAGGGTCAGGCTGTCGCGCGCATCAGCCAGGGCCGGGGCGGTCGCGGCCAGGTCCTTGCGGCGCAGCAGCGCAGCCGCGTAGGCACACAGCGCCGGGGCGAGCACGAACACCACGGAGGGCCAGACGAGCGAGCGGCCCTGCGGGCGGGTGACAACGATCGTTTGCTCCCCGGGAAGGAGGGCTCTACGCATCGCTGCCGTTGCCGCCGTCGTGCCGCCGCAGGTGGATGACGTCCCCGGCAGTGACGGTGTGCTCGCGGCCGGCGGCGTCCACGATCCGGAGCGCCCCCTCGTCGTCGAGCCGGTCCGCGATGCCGATGAGCTGGTGGTCCCCGGGCAGCTGGGCGCGGACGCTCTGGCCGAGGGTGACCATCACCTCGGTGACCCGGTGCTTCAGCGACGGGCCGCCGTCCAGACCAGCCGTTGCGTCGCCGTCGGCGCGGCAGAACGCCCGGTAGAGCCGGCTGAACTCGTGCAGATAGGCGTCAAGCAGCGCGGTACGGTCCAGCCGGGGAGCGGCTCCGGCCCCGGCGGAAACTTCCGCGAGCTCCGCACGCAGCGAGGTGGCAGTGGGCACCGGCAGGTCCGCAGGGGCGACGTCGACATTCAGCCCGGTGCCGACGACGACGGGCGGCAGGCCGTCGGCTCCGGCAGGACCGAGCTGGGCGAGGATGCCTGCCAGCTTGCGGTCCCCCACCAGAACGTCGTTGGGCCACTTCAGGGCCGCCGTGACCCCGGCAACGGACTCGACAGCAGCCACGGCCGCCAGCGCGGCGAGCAGGGAGAGCCAGGCGTAGGCGCGTACCGGCAGCGCGGCCCCGCCCGGGCCGGCCGGACGCAGCAGCACGCTGACGAGCATTGCGGAGCGGGCCGGAGCGGTCCAGGACCGGTCGAGCCTGCCGCGGCCGTGGGCCTGGTACTCGGCGGCAAGCACGCTCAGGTCGGGATAGGCGTCGGCGCCCTCGGCCGCGGCGCGCACCAGGTCCGCGTTGGTGGAATCCGTCTCCGCGACAACGTCAAGACGCGCAACGCCGTCCGGTCCGAGCACTCCGGAGCGGAGCCGGTCGAGGTCGAGGGGTGCGCGGGATTCCATAGCAACGATCTTAGCGATCCGTGCTGTGTCCCGGCCGGGAAGCGCGGGCGGGGCCGACTCTGCCCCGCCGAGCCCGAGCGGCCAGTTGCGGCGGCCTCCCGCGCCGGAAGGGCGCCACAACTGGCCGCTCGCGCTTCGGGGTCCGCAGTGCGCGGCGGGGCCGGGTCGCCAACTTTGCCCGCGCATGGGCCGCGGACCCGCCTCCGCGCCGGTGCAGGCGGCTCCTGGACCCGGCCCGCGGGCAGGATTGGCGGCGGACCCGCGCGTCAGCCCCGCAACCCGTCAGCCCCGCCTGGGCGCCCGGCAACCCGCCGCCCGCGCTCTCGTCAGAGGAAGATGTCCGGCAGCAGCCGGTCCTCGGGCGCGCCGTTCGAGTAGCCGCTGAAGTCGGTGACCCCTTCCTCCCGCAGCACCTGCTCATCAGTGAAGAAGTTGCCGCTGCAGTCCCGGCTGGGCCGGGTCAGGACGGCGTGCGCGGCGTCGGCCATGATTTCCGGGCTGCGGGAGGCGCGCACCAAATCGCTGCCGCCAGGCATGGCGCGGATGGCCGCCGTGTCGATCAGTGTGCAGGGCCAGAGCGAGTTGACCGCGACGCCGTCCTCCTTCAGTTCCTCGGCCAGGCCGAGAGTGGTCAGGCTCATGCCGTATTTGGCCATCGTGTAGCCCAGGTGCAGGCCGGCCCAGTGCGGGGTCAGGTTCAACGGCGGCGAGAGGGTGAGGATGTGCGGGTTGGCGGCCGCCTTGAGCGCATCGAGGCTGAACTTGGAGAGCATGAAGGTGCCGCGCACGTTGATGTCCGCCATCAGGTCGTACCGCTTCATGCTCAGGTCCGGTGTCCTGGACAGGTCGATCGCCGAGGCGTTGTTGACCACGATGTCGATGCCGCCGAAATGTTCGACGGCGGCTTGCACGGCTGCCGCCACATCCTCGTCCCGCCGGACGTCCCCGACCACCGGCAGCGCCTGGCCGCCGAGGTCGGACAGCGTCCGCGCCGCGGTGAAGACGGTCCCCTCCAGTGTCGGGTGCGGCTCGGCTGTCTTGGCCAGCAGCACGATGTTCGCGCCGTCGCGGGCCGCGCGGGAGGCAATGGCCAGCCCGATTCCCCGGCTGCCGCCGGACATCAACAAGGTTTTGCCGTGCAGGGACCGGCCGGCGTCATCGCTGGAGTTCATGGCAACAGGGTAGCCGAATCTTGTTACTCGCCGGTAACAAAGCGGCAGACCGGGCGCCCCGCGGCCGCGCGGGAGATAACCAGCCGCAGGGGAAATTGTGGACTTCCTACAACCTCGGCCGCGGAAGCCGTCATTAGACTGGGCAATACGCTCCCGGCTTTGTGTGAAACCTACTTAAGTGCGGAAGCAGCCGACAGCCGCCACGAGTACCGGAGACCAGATGAGCATCGATTCGAGCATTGATCTGCAGACGACGGCCGGCAAGATCGCCGACTTCCGCCGCCGGCAGGCACAGGCCGAGCAGCCCTCCGGGCCCGAGGCGGTCCAGAAGCAGCACGCCCGCGGCAAGAACACCGCCCGCGAGCGCATCGACCTGCTGGTGGACCCGGGCTCGTTCGTCGAATTCGATGCCCTCGCGGTGCACCGCTCCACCGCCTTCGGGATGGAGAAGAAGAAGCCCTTGGGCGACGGCGTCGTCTCCGGCTACGGCACCGTCGACGGGCGCCTGGTGGCCCTCTACAGCCAGGACTTCAGCGTCTACGGCGGTTCGCTGAGCCAGGTCAACGGCGAGAAGATCGTCAAGGTGCAGGAGTTCGCGCTGCGCAACGGCTGCCCGGTGGTGGGCATCAACGACGGCGGCGGCGCCCGCATCCAGGAGGGCGTGGCCTCGCTGGCCATGTTCGCCGACATCTTCCGCAACAACGTGCACGCCTCCGGCGTCGTCCCGCAGATTTCGCTGATCATGGGCCCGTGCGCCGGCGGCGCTGCCTACTCCCCCGCCCTCACCGACTACGTGGTGATGGTGGACAAGACCTCGCACATGTTCATCACCGGCCCGGACGTGATCAAGACGGTCACCGGCGAGGACGTGGACATGGAAACGCTCGGCGGCGCCCGGCAGCACAACTCGACCACCGGAACGTCGACCTACCTCGCCGTCGACGAGGCGGACGCGATCGAGTTCGTCCGCGAACTACTGGACTTCCTGCCCTCGAACAACCTGGCCGAAGCCCCCGTGGCCGAGCACGCGCAGGAACCGGAGCCCACCGACGAGGACGAGGCCCTCGATGCGCTGATCCCGGACTCGGCCAACCAGCCCTACGACATGCGCACCGTGATCGAAGCCGTGGTCGACGACGGGCACTTCCTTGAGATGCAGTCCCTCTACGCGCCGAACGTGATCATCGGCTACGGCCGGGTCGAGGGCCACACCGTGGGCGTGGTGGCCAACCAGCCCATCCAGTTCGCCGGCACGCTGGACATCGCCGCCTCGGAGAAGGCAGCCCGGTTCGTCCGGCACTGCGATGCCTTCAACATCCCGATCATCACCCTGGTGGACGTGCCCGGCTTCCTCCCCGGCAAGGACCAGGAGTTCCAGGGCATCATCCGCCGCGGCGCGAAGCTGCTCTACGCCTACGCCGAGGCCACTGTGCCCAAGCTGACCGTCATCACCCGCAAGGCCTACGGCGGCGCCTACATCGTGATGGGCTCCAAGAAGCTCGGCGCCGACATCAACCTCGCCTGGCCGACGGCGCAGATCGGCGTCATGGGTGCCCAGGGTGCCGTGAACATCCTCTACCGCCGCGAACTGGCCGCTGTCGCGGAGGCCGGCGGGGACGTCGAAGCCAAGCGCGCCGAGGTCATCCGGCAGTACGAGCAGGAGCTGCTCAACCCGTACCAGGCCGCGCAGCTGGGCTATGTGGACGCCGTCATCGCCCCGTCCGAGACGCGCCTGCAGCTGGTCAAGGGCCTGCGCGCCCTGCGCGACAAGCGCCTGGTGACGCCCGCCAAGAAGCACGGGAACATCCCGCTGTGAGCGCCGCGGCAGAACTTCCCGCGGCAGCGGACGGGAACACCCGGGCCGCTGCCGGCACCACCCCGGACCCGGCCCTGTTTTCCGTGGTCAAGGGCAACCCGGCGGAGGAGGAACTCGCGGCGCTGGCCGCCGTCGTGCTCTCCCTGGCCGCCGAGGAAGAGGGGGCACCGGCCCCCGCCTCCAGCCGGCACTGGGTCCGGCGCCGGCAGCTGCGACTCGCCCCCGTTCCGGGGCCCGGTGCTTGGCGGCGCGGCCTGTATTAGGGTCGACAGGGTGACTAACAACACCTCCCAACGGGCGCAGACCGCCATCGACGCCGTCGCTGACGCCCACACCGAAACCCTGCTGCAGCTCGACCCGGGCTTTGCCACCACCCTCGGCCTGCCCGGCCGCGAGACCGAATACAAGGACTACTCCCCCGCGGGGTACCTCGCCCTGGCCGAGGCCACCCGGGAGACGCTGGACCGGCTGGAGGACCTGGCGCCCGTCGACGACGTCGACCGGGTCACCCTCGACGCGATGCGCGAGCGGCTCGGCCTCTCGCTGGAGATCCACGAGGCCGGCCTGGACCTGATGGACCTGAACAACATCGCCTCGCCGGCCCAGGACATTCGCGCCATCTTCGACCTGATGCCCACCGACACCCCCGAGCAGTGGCGCCACATCGCCGGGCGCCTGCACAACGTGCCCGACGCCGTCTCCGGCTACATCATCTCGCTGCGCTCCGCCAAGGAGCGCGGGATGGTGGCCGCCCGGCGGCAGGTGAACATCGTCATCGAGCAGACCGGCAAGTACGCCGAGGACGGCGGGTTCTTCGACAAGTTCACCGCCGGAGCCACCGCCGGCGGTGAGGCCCTCCCGGAGGATCTGCAGGCAACGCTGCGCGCCGGATCCGCGGCTGCCCGGGACGCCTACGCCCGGTTGAGCAGCTTCCTCGCCGAGGAACTGCTCCCGGCTGCACCCGAAGCGGACGCCGCCGGGCGGGAGCGGTACGCACTGATGTCCCGCGAGTTCCTCGGCAGCGCCGTCGACCTCGAAGAGACCTACCAGTGGGGCATCGAAGAGCTGGACCGCATCATCGCCGAGCAGGAAGCGGTCGCGCAGGAAATCAAGGACGGCGCCACCGTGGAAGAGGCGATGGCGGTGCTCGACGCCGACCCGGCCCGCCAGCTGCACGGCACCGACGCGCTGCGTGACTGGATGCAGGGCCTGTCCGACAAGGCGGTCGCGGATCTGGCCGGCGTGCACTTCGAGATCCCCGAGATCATGCGCCGCCTCGAGTGCCGCATTGCCCCGACCGACGAGGGCGGCATCTACTACACCGGCCCGAGCGACGACTTCAGCCGCCCCGGCCGCATGTGGTGGTCCGTGCCCGCCGGCGAGGACTCGTTCACCACGTGGCGGGAAACCACCACGGTGTACCACGAGGGCGTCCCGGGCCACCACCTGCAGGTGGCGACGGCGACCTACCAGCGCGGGTTGCTGAACAACTGGCGCCGCAACGCCATCTGGGTCTCCGGCCAGGGCGAGGGCTGGGCGCTGTACGCCGAGCGCCTGATGGACGAGCTCGGCTACCTCTCGGACCCGGGCGACCGGATGGGCATGCTGGACGGCCAGCGCATGCGCGCGGCCCGCGTCGTGTTCGACATCGGCATGCACCTGGGCCTCGAAATGCCGGAGCGCTGGGGTTCCGGCGTGTGGACGGCCGACGCCGGCTACGAGTTCCTGCGCAAGAACATCGCGATCAGCGAGGGCCAGCTGAAGTTCGAGTTCACCCGGTACCTCGGCTGGCCGGGGCAGGCGCCGTCGTACAAGGTCGGACAGCGGCTGTGGGAGCAGATCCGCGACGAGGTGCGCAGCCGCGAAGGCGACGCGTTCGACATCAAGGCCTTCCACACCAAGGCTCTGAACCTGGGCTCGGTCGGACTGGACACACTCAAGCGGGCCCTGCTCGGCTGGGACTGACCCCGGCGCTCCGGAACCCCGTCGAACGGCCGCTAACGGCGACTTCGCCCCGCGAAAGGTCGCCGTTAGCGGCCGTTCGCGCGTCCGTGTGACCGGATCCACAGAACACTTTGTTGCCCTCAGTGCAAGATTGCACTTAGTGTAGGAATATGCAAGACGTCCGCGAACCCGCCGCCCCCCTGTCGCGGCGGGAGCAGAACAAGGCCGCCACCCGCGAAGCAATCGCCGACGCCGCGCTGGGCCTGCTGCGCAGCAAGGGCCCGGGCGGCTTCACCGTCGAGGAAATCGCCGAAGCGGCGGGCATCTCCCGCCGGACCTTCTTCAACTACTTCCCGAGCGCCGAAGCGGCCATCGCGAGCATCACCGAAAGCTTCCTCGACACCGCCATCACCCAGTTCCTGGACCGGCCCGACGGCGAACCGCTCCTCGAGTCCGCCCAGCAGGCCCTGATCGCCCTGGCCGACCCGATGCACCTGGCCGCCACCGCCGAAGTGTTCAGCCTCACCCGCAACGAGCCCCAGATGTCCCGTTTCCAGCTCGAGGCGTGGGACAACTGCACCTCGCGGGTCATCGACGCCGCGCGGCACCGGCTGGGCCCGGGCCCGGACCCGGATGAGCTCTACCTGCGCTCCCTCGTCGGCGCGGTCATGGCCTGCGGCCGCGCCGCCATGGACGTCTGGTTCAGCCGGTACGGCCCGGACGTGAGCCCCGCATCCCTGAAGAACCTGCGCCAGCTCCTGATCGACTCCATCGGCCATCTGCGCGACGGCTTCGCCCGCTAACAGCCGCGCACCCGCCGGCACCCGACTCCCACACCCCCCTCCCGCCACAACCCTCCCGGAAAGCACCTCATGGCTACCCTGCTCTACCGCCTCGGCCGCTTCGCGTACGACCGCCGCTGGCTCGTCCTCTCCGTCTGGATCGTCGTCATCCTCGCCGTGGGCGGCTCGGCCGCCGCGTTCCACGGCGCCATGACCAACACCTTCCAGATCCCCGGCACCGAGACGCAGCGCATGCTCGACAAGCTCAAGGCGGACCTGCCCTCCTCCGCTGGCGGCAGCGCCAGCATCGTCTTCGAATCGCCCGACGCCGCCATGACGGCCGGGCAGAAGCAGGCCGTCAGCGACGCCCTCGCCAAAATCAAGAAGCTCGACGGCGTCCAGAACGTCACGGATCCGTTCGCCGCCCAGGCCCAGCTCGACGGCGCGGCCCCCAAGCTCGCCAACGCCCGCAAGCAGCTCGACGCCGGCCAGGCGCAGCTGGACGCAGGCAAGCAGCAGCTCGCCGCGGCCGCCTCGCAGCTCGCGGCCAGCAAGGCCCAGCTCGACGACGGGCAGGCCCGTCTGGATGCCCAGAAGCAGGCCCTCGCCGCCCAAGGCGTGCCCGACGCCATGATCAGCCAGGCCACAGCCGGTGCCCAGGCGCAGCTCGACGCCGGCCGCGCCCAGCTCGCCGCGGGACAGGCCAAGTACGACGCCGGCAAAAAACAGTCGGATGAAGGTGCCGCCAAGCTCGCCCAGGCGAAGACGGACCTCGCCTTCGGGGAACGGCAGGCCAAAGCCACCGAGGGCCTGCGCTTCGTCTCCACCGACGGCAAGGCCGCCATCGCGAGCATCCAGTTCACAAAGTCCACCGATGCCCTGACGCCGGAGCTGCGCAAGCAGGTGCAGGACCTCGCCGGCCAGGTCCCGGGAGTGCAGGCCCACGCCAGCAAGGAACTCACCCAGGACATCTCGTCCCTGTTCGGCACCTCCGAGGGCATCGGCGTCGCCGTGGCCGCCATCGTGCTGCTCGTCATGCTCGGTACCCTGGTCGCCGCCGGCCTGCCGCTGCTGATGGCGCTGGCCGGCGTCGCGGTCGGCGTGGGCGGCACGTTCGCCCTGACCGGCGTCATCC
Organism: Paenarthrobacter sp. DKR-5; assembly: GCF_018531425.1. Taxonomy (GTDB): domain Bacteria; phylum Actinomycetota; class Actinomycetes; order Actinomycetales; family Micrococcaceae; genus DKR-5. The sequence continues at coordinate 361,540 of NZ_JAHBOI010000003.1, read as the reverse complement.
AGATGAGCTCCACCACCCCGATGCTCGGCCTCATGCTCGGCCTGGCCGTGGGCATCGACTACTCGCTCTTCATCGTCAACCGGCACCGCACCCAGCTGCTGCACGGGATGGATCCGCGCGAATCGGTGGCCCGCGCCACCGGCACGTCCGGCAACGCCGTGCTCTTCGCCGGCCTGACGGTCATCATCGCCCTGGCCGCCCTGGTGGTCCCCGGCCTGCCGTTCCTCGCCGTCATGGGCATCGCTGCCGCCGCGACCGTCGCCGTCGCCGTGCTCATCGCGATCACCCTGCTGCCGGCCCTGCTCGGTTTCGCCGGGCGCCGCATCATCTCCAAGCGCCGCTGGGCGAAGGCGGACGCCGAGAACGCCCGGGCGGGCCACGAAGAGGACGAGGCCCGCCAGGACCTCGCCAAGGCCCAGCGCGGCTGGGGCGCCTGGGTCACCCGCCACCCGGCGGTCGCGCTCATCGCCTCCGTCGTGCTGCTCGGGGCGCTCGCCCTGCCGGCGTCCCAGCTCCGGCTGGCGCTGCCCGACGGCGGCTCCGAGCCCGTGGACTCCAGCGCCTTCAAGGCCTATGACGCCACGGGCAAGTACTTCGGCCAGGGCATGACCGGGCCGATCGTCGTCGTCGGGGAACTGCCGGCAGGCCTGGACGCCACCGCAGCGAAGACCAAGCAGCTCGACGTCGCGGATGAGCTGCGCTCGGTTCCCGGCGTGACCGCCGCCGTGCCGGTCGCCCTGAGCAACGACCGCCGGACCGCCGTCTTCCAGGTGATCCCGACCGACGGCCCCGCCAGCGCGAGCACCGTGCAGGTGGTCCACGACATCAGGGCCAAGGGCGCCCAGATCCAGTCCGGGACGGGAGTAGCCATCGGCCTCACCGGCCAGACCGCGGCCAACGTGGACGTCTCCACCAAGCTCGCGGACGCGCTGCCGCCGTACCTGGCGATCGTCGTCGGGCTCTCCCTCGTGCTCCTGCTGCTCGTGTTCCGCTCGATCCTGGTGCCGCTGCTGGCCACCGGCGGGTTCCTGCTCTCGCTCGGCGCGGCCTTCGGGTCCGTCGTGGCGGTGTACCAGTGGGGCTGGCTGGGCCAGGTGTTCGATGTGCCCCACCCGGGTGCTGTGCTGAGCTTCCTGCCGATCCTGCTCATCGGCATCCTGTTCGGCCTCGCCATGGACTACCAGGTGTTCATCACCTCCGGCATCCGCGAGGCCTGGGTGCACGGCCAGGAGGCGCATCTGGCGGTCCGCACCGGCTTCAGCCACGCCGCGCGCGTGGTCACCGCCGCCGCGATCATCATGGTGAGCGTGTTCGCCGGGTTCATCTTCAGCCACCTCACGATGATCCGGCCGCTGGGCTTCGCCCTCGCGCTCGGCGTGCTGCTCGACGCATTCGTGGTGCGCATGACCCTGGTCCCGGCCGTCATGCGGCTGCTCGGGAAGGGCGCCTGGTGGCTGCCGCGCTGGCTGGACCGCCTGCTGCCGGATCTGGACATCGAAGGTGCCAAGTTGGCGGCTCCCGCGGCTCCCCAGCAGCAGGCCGAACCGGCCGGCATGGCCGGGGCGGGCGCGGTGCGCCGCCGCTAGGATCACCACCTGCGGACACTCCGGGGTCCGGCCGCTACACTGTGATGCAGCCCACGTCGTCCGTGGGCTGCATCCGTGCATCTGCCATGAGGACACGTATGACGCCACCGCACCTCCGGCCCCCGGGCGGCCTGACCTCACCTGCCCTGCAGCGCCGCGCCTTCGCGGCGCACGACGCCCTCGACTCCGGCGGCACGCCCGACGGCGCCCTGCGCGAGGTCGTGAAGCAGTCCTGGGAGCGGTCGCTGCGGCACTTGTCGGGCCCGGAAGCGGCGGTGGCCCCCTTGGTGTTCGACGCCGGCGACCTGGAGGCGTACCGCAGCAGCCATCCGCTCGCCGCTGTCATGCCGGTGATCCAGCGCCTGTTGGTGGCGCCCAGCTACGAGAGCGGGCTGCTGGTGGCGGTCGGCGACGAGAACGGCCGGCTGCTGTGGGTGGACGGGGACGCCGCGCTGCGCCGCAAAGCCGAAGGGATGCTCTTCGTTTCCGGCGCGGACTGGTCCGAACACGCGGTGGGAACCAGCGCGCCCGGCACCGCACTGGCCCTCGACGCGAGCGTGCAGATCGCAGGTGCGGAGCACTTCAGCCGCAGCGTGCACCCGTGGAGCTGCACCGCTGTTCCGCTGCATGACCCGGATTCCGGATCCGTGCTCGGCGTCGTCGACATCACCGGCACCGAGGACGCCGTCGCCCTGCACACCCTGTCCCTGGTGGAGGCGACCGTTGCGGCGGCCGAGGCGCAGCTGCGGGTGCACCGGCTGCAGGACCGTACCAGGCCGGCCCGGCGCTCCGCCGGGCGTTCCGCGGATCCGGGGCGCCGGCTGTACCGCAACAGTCTGCAGATCCTTGGCCGCGAGCAGGGCGTGGTGAACCTGGCTGGCCGTTCGGTGGCCCTCAGCGAGCGCCATGCCGAGCTGCTGACCCTGCTGGCGCTGAACCCGTCGGGCCTGAGCGCGGAGGAACTCGCCGCGATGGTCTATCCGGGCGAGGCCGCGGTCGCGACCGTCCGGGCCGAGATGGTCCGGCTGCGCAAGCTGCTCCAGCGTTACGACGCCGCCGCGGTGCCCGATTCCCGGCCCTACCGGCTGCCGCAGGAACTCGTGGTGGATGCCCAGCAGGTGCTCAGCTACCTCAGCCGCGGCGCGCACCGGCTGGCGCTGAACATCTACCGCGGCGAGGTGTTGCCGCGCTCGGAGGCACCCGCCGTCGTCCGCTACCGCGAGAAGGTCAGCGCCCAGCTGCGCGAAGCCATTGTCGGCGACGCCGGCGTGGACGTGCTGCTGCAGTACCTGCAGCTGCCCGAAGCCGAGAACGACGCCGAGGCCTGGCGGGAGGCGCTCCGGCTGCTGCCGGCCCGGTCCCCGCGCCGCGTCGCCGTCGTCACCGAGCTCGAACGGCTCGAGGCCGAACTGCGCTGAGGCCGCTACGGCCGGGCCGCAGCGATGGCAACCTGGACCGCCGCGATAGCAGCCTGGACCGCCGCGATAGGAGCCCGGACCCAGGTGAGGGAAATTCCGCTAACCGGCGTCCGGGCTGCCAACGCGACCGCGGCCCGGCGCGCTCGCAACGTGGATGCAACGTTGCGGCTCCTAGCATGCAGACATGGACGACGACGTCCTGTGATGCTGAAGGAGCACGAACAATGACTGTTTACGCCCAGCCCGGCCAGCCCGACTCGAAGGCGACCTTCAAGAGCCGCTACGAGAACTGGATCGGCGGCGAATGGGTGGCCCCGGTTAAGGGCCAGTACTTCGAAAATGTCACTCCCGTCACCGGCAAGGCCTTCTGCGAGGTCGCCCGCGGCACCGCCGAAGACATCGAGCTCGCGCTCGACGCCGCGCACAAGGCGGCCCCGGCCTGGGGCAAAACCTCCGTCGCGGAGCGCGCCCTGATCCTGAACCGCATCGCGGACCGGATCGAGGAGAACCTGGAGATGCTCGCCGTCGCCGAGACCTGGGACAACGGCAAGCCCATCCGCGAGACCCTCGCCGCGGACCTGCCCCTGGCTGTGGACCACTTCCGCTACTTCGCCGGCGCCATCCGCGCCCAGGAGGGCGGCATCTCGCAGATCGACGACGACACCACCGCCTACCACTTCCACGAGCCGCTCGGCGTCGTCGGCCAGATCATCCCGTGGAACTTCCCGCTGCTGATGGCCACCTGGAAGCTCGCCCCCGCACTGGCGGCCGGCAACGCCGTCGTGCTCAAGCCCGCCGAGCAGACGCCGGCCTCGATCCTGGTGCTGATGGAACTCATCGGGGACCTGCTCCCCGCCGGCGTGCTCAACGTGGTCAACGGCTTCGGGGTTGAAGCGGGCAAGCCGCTGGCCTCCTCCAGCCGGATCCGCAAGATCGCCTTCACCGGCGAGACCACCACCGGCCGGCTGATCATGCAGTACGCGAGCCAGAACCTGATCCCGGTGACCCTGGAGCTGGGCGGCAAGAGCCCGAACATCTTCTTCGCCGACGTCGCCGATGCCAAGGACAGCTTCTACGACAAGGCGCTCGAGGGCTTCAACCTGTTCGCACTGAACCAGGGCGAGGTCTGCACCTGCCCGTCGCGGGCACTGATCCAGGAGTCCATCTACGACTCCTTCATGGCGGACGCACTGGCGCGCACCGCGCAGATCAAGCAAGGGAACCCCTTGGACACGGACACCATGGTCGGTGCGCAGGCCTCCAACGACCAGCTGGAGAAGATCCTCTCCTACATCGACATCGGCAAGCAGGAAGGCGCCAGGATCCTCACCGGCGGCGCCCGGGCGGAGTTCGACGGCGACCTCGCCGAGGGCTTCTACGTCCAGCCGACGGTGTTCGAGGGCAAGAACTCGATGCGGATCTTCCAGGAGGAAATCTTCGGCCCGGTGGTGTCCGTGGCGACCTTCGCCGACTACGCGGAGGCCCTGCACACGGCCAACGACACCCTCTACGGGCTCGGCGCCGGCGTCTGGTCCCGCAACGGGAACGTCGCCTACCGGGCAGGCCGCGACATCCAGGCCGGCCGGGTATGGGTGAACAATTACCACGCATACCCCGCGCATGCGGCCTTCGGCGGCTACAAGTCCTCCGGCATCGGCCGCGAGAACCACGGCATGATGCTGGACCACTACCAGCAGACGAAGAACCTGCTGGTGAGCTACTCCGAGTCCAAGCTCGGCTTCTTCTAAACGGGGGCCGGCCGATGATCCAGGCAGCAGCAACGGTCCCGGGCGAGGACTTCTCCCGGGTTGCCCTCAGCGACAGCGCGGTGGAGCTCCTGCGGAAGCTCTGGGACCAGCACGGGCCGCTGATGTTCCACCAGTCCGGAGGCTGCTGCGACGGCTCCTCGCCGATGTGCTACCCGGCCGGGGACTTCCTCACCGGCGACGCCGACGTCCTGCTGGGACTGTTCGACATCGCCGGTGAGGGATCGCCGGAGCCGATGCCGATCGAGTTCTGGATGTCGCGGGAGCAGTTCGCCTACTGGAGCCACACGCACCTGACCGTGGATGTGGTCCAGGGGCGGGGCAGCGGCTTCTCGGTGGAAGCGCCGGAGGGCAAGCGGTTCCTGATCCGGTCCGCCCTGATGGAGGCCTGGGCCTGAACCCGGGCCGCCCCGTCCGCGCCCGGGCACGGCGCGGGCGGGGCTAGGGTGGAGGCGTGACATCGCTGATTCTCGCCTCCGCCTCCCCCGCCCGCACGAAGCTCCTCACCGACGCCGGGATCGGCCACACCGTCCTGGTCTCCGACGTCGACGAGGACGCCGTCACCGCCCGCTACGGGGTCACGGACCCGCACGACATGTCCTTGCTGCTGGCACGGGCCAAGGCCGAGGCCGTCGCGGCGCTGCCGGAAGCCCGGGGCAGCCTCGTCCTCGGCTGCGACTCGGTCTTCGAATTCGACGGCAAACCCTACGGCAAGCCCTACACCGCGGAGGTCGCGCGCGAGCGGATCAGTATGATGAGCGGCAACGCCGGTGTGCTGCACACCGGCCACTGGCTGATTGACGCGCGGGGCGGCGGCACCGGAGCCACGATCGGGGCGGTGGCCAGTGCCTCCGTGCATTTCGCGGCCATGACGCCGGCCGAAATCGACGCTTACGTCGCCACCGGCGAGCCGTTGCAGGTCGCCGGATCCTTCACCATCGACTCGCTCGGCGGGGCCTTCATCTCCCGCGTCGACGGCGACCCGCACACCGTTGTGGGCCTGAGCGTGTTCACGTTGCGCGGCCTGCTCGGCCAGATCGATCTGGACATCACCTCGCTCTGGGCCTGACCCGGCCGGTTTGTAGCATCCCTACAAAAAACCGGGCCATCACACGCGGAAAACAGCATTCGACTGAGCGAAACCCTCACATCCGCAGTAGGCTCCGAAGTGATACGAAGGAGCTTCCGTGACCAGTCCCGATTCCCGCAAAACCATCTCCAAGGTCCTGATCGCCAACCGCGGCGAGATCGCCGTGCGCGTCATCCGCGCCGCCCGGGACGAGGGCCTCGCCTCCGTCGCGGTGTACGCCGACCCGGACCGGGATGCGCTGCACGTCCGCCTCGCCGACGAGGCCTATGCGCTGGGGGGCAGCACCGCGGCTGAGTCCTACCTGGTGATGGATAAGATCCTCGACGCCGCCGCCCGCTCCGGCGCCGACGCCATCCACCCCGGTTACGGCTTCCTTTCCGAGAACGCCGAGTTCGCCGCCAAGGTCATCGACGCCGGCCTGACCTGGATCGGACCTTCCCCCGACTCGATCGCCGCCCTGGGCGACAAGGTCCGCGCCCGCCACATCGCCGAAAAAGTCGGTGCTCCGCTCGTTCCCGGCACCGCGGACCCGGTGCAAAGCACCCAGGAGGTCCTCGACTTCGCCGACCAGTTCGGTCTGCCGCTGGCGATCAAGGCGGCCTTCGGCGGCGGCGGGCGCGGCATCAAGGTGGCCCGCACCCGGGAGGAAATCCCCGAACTGTACGACTCCGCGGTGCGTGAAGCGACGGCCGCCTTCGGCCGCGGCGAGTGCTTCATCGAACGCTTCCTGGACGCCCCCCGGCACGTGGAGACCCAGTGCCTCGCCGACGCGTACGGCAACGTCGTCGTTGTTTCCACCCGCGACTGCTCGCTGCAGCGCCGGAACCAGAAGCTGGTCGAGGAGGCTCCCGCGCCCTTCCTGACTGAGGAGCAGAACCGCCGCCTGTACGAGTCCTCGAAGGCGATCCTGAAGGAAGCCCGCTACCAGGGCGCCGGAACCTGTGAATTCCTCGTCGGCCAGGACGGCACGATCTCCTTCCTCGAGGTGAACACGCGCCTGCAGGTGGAGCACCCGGTCTCGGAGGAAGTCACCGGCCTGGACCTGGTGCGCGAGCAGTTCCGGCTGGCCCGCGGCGAGGAGCTCGGCTACGGGGACCCGGAAGTCCGCGGCCACTCGTTCGAGTTCCGCATCAACGGCGAGGACCCGGGACGCAACTTCCTGCCCCAGCCCGGCAGCGTCGAGACCCTCAAGCTTCCCTCCGGCCCCGGCGTGCGCGTGGACTCCGGTATCGAGGAAGGCGAGGTGGTGGGCGGCAACTTCGACTCCATGCTTGCCAAGCTGATCGTCACCGGCGCCACCCGTGAGCAGGCGCTGCAACGCGCCTCCCGCGCCCTGTCCGAGATGCAGATCGAGGGCATGCCCACGGTGCTGCCGTTCCACCGCGCCGTCGTCGTCGACCCGGCGTTCGCCCCGGAGGACGGCCGGCCGTTCAGCATCCATACGCGCTGGATCGAGACGGGCTTCGTCAACGACCTGCCGGCCTGGTCCGCAGCCGGCGCCCTGGCCGCTGCCGCCGAGGACGGCGAGCGCCAGCGGGTGACGGTCGAGGTCGGCGGCAAGCGGCTCGAGGTCGTGCTGCCCGCGGGCCTGGGCAGCGGCCTCTCCCGCGGCGGGGCGAAGGGTCCGAAGGCCAAGAAGGCCCGGGGCCGCAACGCGGTCGCTGCGGCTGCCGGGGGTGATGCCTTGGCCTCCCCCATGCAGGGCACGATCGTGAAGGTGGCCGTTGCCAACGGGGACCTCGTGGTGGAAGGGGACCTGATCGTGGTGCTCGAGGCCATGAAGATGGAGCAGCCGCTCACCGCGCACAAGGCCGGCACTGTCACCGGCCTGACCGCGAACCCCGGGGACACGGTGTCCGCCGGAGCGGCCATCGTGCTGATCGAGGACTAAGCGCCCCCAACTATGCCCGCGGACCCCGTCCCGGAGCCGGTGTAACCGGCCCGAGGCGGGGTCCGCCGCCCGTTAACGGGCAGAGTTGGCGAAGGAGTGGCTCAGGCCACGTTCGAGACGTAGTCCTGGTTCTTGGTCTCCTTGGTGAAGAACAGCGCCACCAGCGTGATGACTGCCATCGCACTCAGGTAGGCGCCCACCAGCCAGGTGCTGCCGCCGGCCAGCGTCCACAGCCAGACGGCGATGAACGGGGCCACGGCCGCGCCGAGGATGCTGGAGAGGTTGTAGGCCACCGCCGAACCCGTGTAACGGACGTTGGTCGGGAACAGCTCCGGCAGCAGGGCCCCCATCGGACCGAAGGTCAGGCCCATCAGGGTGAACCCGATGATCAGCAGCGCCATGGTGCCGACGACGCCTGCGCTGAACAGCGGCACGAACAGCAGGCCGAACACCAGGATGCCCGCGGTGATCCAGAGCAGCGACTTGCGGCGGCCGTACTTCTCGGCCAGCGGGCCGGCGACGAGGGTGAAGATGCCGAAGAACACAACCCCCACGATCAGCATGATCAGGAAGTCGTTGCGGCTGTAGCCCAGGCCCGGCACGAAGGCCGCCGGGTTGAACGCCTTGCCGGCCTTCGCGGCAGCCTTGGCGGCGGCACCGGCCGTGGCCGGTGTGGTCCCGTAGGTGAGCGTGAACGTGGTCATCAGGTAGAAGAGCACGTAGGTCGCCAGCATGATGAAGGTGCCTAGGATCAGCGGGCGCCAGCTGGTCTTGAAGACACGGCCGACGGGGAGCTTGGTGACCTCGCCGGCGTCGATGACCTTCTGGAAGGCGGGGGTTTCGACCAGCTTGAGCCGGACGTACAGCCCGATGGCCACCATGACGGCACTGAGCAGGAACGGCACGCGCCAGCCCCACGCCGCGAACTCGGCAGCGCTGAGCGAAGCGTTGAGCAGCAGGAACAGCAGGTTGGCAATGATGAAGCCGATCGGCGCACCGAGCTGCGGGAACGTGCCGTAGATGGCGCGCTTGCCCGCCGGGGCGTTCTCGGTGGCGAGCAGGGCCGCGCCGCTCCACTCGCCGCCAAGGGCCAGGCCCTGGGCGAAGCGCAGCAGCACCAGCAGTGCCGGCGCGAGGAAGGTCCAGCCCGAGATCTGGGCAGTCGGCAGGCAGCCGATCAGGAAGGTCGCGATGCCCATGGTCAGCAGCGAGGAGACGAGGGTGCCCTTGCGGCCGACGCGGTCGCCGAAGTGGCCGAAGAGGATCGACCCGAGCGGGCGGGCGATGAAGGCCACCCCGAAGACGGCGAACGAGCTCAGCAGCTGCGTGGTGTCGTCGGCGCCGGGGAAGAAGAGCTTGGGGAAGACGAGTACCGCCGCGGTGGCGTAGACGTAGAAGTCATAGAACTCGATGGAGGTGCCAATGAGGCTCGCCACGATCACGCGCCCCCGCGAGTTTGCGGAAACGGCGTCGACCCCCTTTGGCGACACAAGTGTAGACATGAATCAAACGGCTTTCCCTGGGCGGGGGCGCGCGAACAGGAGCCCCCGGGTGCGAAAATGAATGATCCCAGTCTAGTTCCCGCCGTCCATTGAATGGACAAACGTGTTCACAATGCGGACACCCCTTGAGGTGTCAGCTGTGCACGTGCAGGCGCCTCGATGCCTCCGCGATCGAGCCGCTCAGCGACGGGTACACCGTGAAGGTGCTGGCGACGTCGTCGACGTGCATCTTGTGCGTCACGGCCAGGGCCAGCGGGAAGATCAGTTCGGAGGCGCCGGGGCCGACGACGACGCCGCCGATCACAGTGCCGGAGCCCTTGCGGGCAATGATCTTGACGAAACCGTCCTTGACGTTGCGCATCTTGGCGCGGGCGTTGGTCTTCAGGGAAAGCTTGACGATGTCACCCTGGTACTTGCCCGCCAGCACGTCCGCCTCGGAGACGCCGACGGAGGCAATCTCGGGGGAAGTGAAGATGTTCGAGGCGACCTGGTTCAGCTTCAGCGGCTTGACGGCGTCACCCAGCAGGTGGGCCATGGCGATGCGGCCCTGCATGGCCGCCACCGAGGCGAGCGCAAGCACTCCGGTGCAGTCCCCCGCCGCGTAGATGTTCGGCGCAGTGGTGCGCGAGACGCCGTCGACTTTGATGTGCCCGGACTCGCTCACCGCGACCCCGGCCTCCTCCAGCCCGATGCCGTGGGTGTTCGGAATCGATCCCACGCAGACCAGGCAGTGGCTGCCGGCCACCTGGCGGCCGTCCGAAAGCGTGACCAGCACTCCGTCGTCGGTGCGCTCGACTCCTTCGGCGCGGGAACGCGAGAGCACCCGCATGCCGCGGCGTTCGAAGACTTCCTCCAGGACCTTTGCGGCGTCAGTGTCCGAGCCGGGAAGCACCTGGTCGCGGCTGGACACCAGGGTGACTTTGGACCCGAGTCCGTTGTACGCGGAGGCGAATTCGGCGCCGGTCACGCCGGAACCGATGACGATCAGGTCGGTGGGAAGTTCATCCAGGTCGTAGATCTGGGTCCAGTTCAGGATCCGTTCGCCGTCCGGCCGCGCCATGGGCAGTTCCCGCGGGTGCGCCCCCACGGAGAGCAGCACGGCGTCGGCGTCGACCGTGCGTGTGCCGTCGGCGGTGACGACCTCGATCGTGTTGCTGTCCAGCAGCCGGCCGCTGCCCAGGATGATCTCCACCCCGACGCGCTCAAGGCCGGCGCGGATGTCCGCGGACTGTTCGCGGGCCAGGCCCAGCAGGCGGGAATTGACGACCTTCAGGTCCGCGCGCATGGTCGGCTGGGCGTCGGAATCGCCGTCGCCGTCGACGTCGAAGCGGACACCGAGGTCGCTGGACTCCGCGGCGCGGGTCATCGAGTCCGCGGTGGCGATCAGCGTCTTGGAGGGGACGACGTCGGTGAGCACTGCCGAACCGCCCAGGCCGGCGCGTTCGATGATGGTGACCTTGGCCCCGAGGGACGCCGCGACCATGGCCGCTTCATAGCCGCCCGGGCCACCCCCGAGAACAGCAATCCGGAGGGCGTTGAAATCAAGTTGGCTCGTCACAGTAGCCAATTCTCGCCCATGGAGGCGGCAGGTTCCAAAGACGGGTAGGTTGTTGGCGTGACTTCAGAACCCTCCGCCATGTCAGAGCCCTTCGCCCTCGCCGAAGCCGCCGCCGAGTTCATCTCCAACGAGACCGGCGTGGACGTGCACGACGTCGCCCTGGTGCTCGGTTCCGGGTGGGCCGCGGCCGCGGACCTGATCGGCCAGACGACGGCCAGCATTCCGGCAACCGACATCCCCGGCTTCACGCCCCCGGGAGTGCAGGGACACATCGGCACCGTCCGTTCGGTGCTGACCAAGGAGGGCAAACGCGCGCTCGTGCTCGGCGCCCGCACGCACTACTACGAGGGCCGCGGCGTCCGCTCCGTGGTGCACGGGGTCCGGACCGCCGCCGCCTGCGGGGCCACCGCCATAGTGCTCACCAACGGCTGCGGCAGCACGCACGAAGAGGTCCGCCCGGGCACCCCCGTGCTGATCAAGGACCACCTGAACTTCACCGGGGTCTCCCCGCTGGAAGGGGCGACCTTCGTGGACCTGACCGACCTCTATTCGCCGCGCATCCGCGACATTGCGCGCCGGGTGGACCCGACGCTGGGCGAGGGCGTCTACGCGCAGTTCCCCGGCCCGCACTACGAAACGCCCGCCGAGGTGCGGATGGCCCGGACCCTCGGCGCGGACCTGGTGGGCATGTCCACCGTGCTCGAAGCCATCGCCGCCCGGCACGCCGGCCTGGAGGTCTTCGGCATGTCGCTGGTGACCAACCTCGGGGCCGGCATCAGCTCACAGCCCCTCAGCCACGCCGAGGTGCTCGAGGCGGGGCAGGCCGCGGGACCGCGGATCTCACGGCTGCTGGCGGAGATCATCGCCGGGATCTGAAACTCCTCGAGCCCCTGCGGACGATAGGTTTGTTCCATGACCCTTTCCGGCACGGACCTTAGCCAGCTGCTCGACACGGCCGCCCGGTGGGCCGCCGAGGACCCCGATCCGGCGACAGCCGCCCAGCTCACCGACCTGATTGAGCGCGGCAAGGGCGCCGGATCCGACGCCGCGGCGGCCCGGCAGGAGATCGCCGACAGCTTCGCTGGCACCTTGCAGTTCGGCACGGCCGGCCTGCGCGCGGCCCTCGGCCCGGGCCCTAACCGGATGAACCGCGTGGTGGTGCGGCGCACCGCGGCAGGGCTGGCGGCCTTCCTGCTGGCGCGCGCCGGCGGGGACTACACGCCGCGGATCGTGGTCGGCTACGACGCCCGGCACAACTCGGATGTCTTCGCGCGCGAAAGCGCCGCCATCTTCGCCGCCGCCGGCCTGGAGACCTTCTTGCTGCCCTCGGCCCTGCCCACCCCGGTGCTGGCCTACGCCGTCCGCGCGCTCGAGTGCGACGGCGGCGTGATGGTCACCGCCAGCCACAACCCGCCGCAGGACAACGGCTACAAGGTATACCTGGGTGGCAGGGCGGTCGAGGAGAGCGGCCGCGGCGCGCAGATTGTGCCCCCGTACGACGAGGAGATCGCTGCGCAGATCGACTCGGTGCCCGATCTGGCCGGGATCGAGCTCGCTGATTCGGGCTGGACGGTGCCGGGTCCGGAGTTGGAGCAGCAGTACATCGCCTCGGTGGCCGCACTGGCCAAACCGGCGCAGTTTCCGGCGCGGGACCTGAAGATCGTGCTCACGCCGATGCACGGCGTCGGCGGCAGCACCGCCCGGCAGGTGCTCGCCGCCGCCGGCTTCGACGACGTCACCCTGGTCACCGCGCAGGCCGAGCCCGATCCCGACTTCCCCACCGTCAGCTTCCCGAACCCGGAGGAGCCCGGGGCCCTGGACCTGGCGCTGCGCACGGCCGAGGAAACGGGCGCGGACCTGGTGCTCGCCAACGACCCCGACGCCGACCGCGCGGCGGTGGCCGCGAAGGACCCGGAGACCGGAGCCTGGCGGATGCTGCGCGGTGACGAGGTGGGCGCACTGCTCGGCGTGCACGCCGCGGCGCGGCTCGCGGACGACGGCGCTGCCGACGGCGTCTTCGCGAATTCCATCGTGTCCTCGCGGCTGCTCGAACGCATCGCGGCCGCGCACGGTTACGGCCATCAGCAGACGCTGACAGGGTTCAAGTGGATTGCCCGTGTGCCCGGGCTTCGATACGGCTACGAGGAGGCCCTGGGCTACTGCGTGGCACCGGACCTGGTCCGGGACAAGGACGGCATCTCCGCCGCCCTCCTGGTGGCGGAGGCGGCCGCGGCGGCGAAGGCTGCGGGGCGCACCCTGTTCCACACCCTGGATGACCTGGCCCTGCAGCACGGCCTGCACGCGAGCGACCAGCTCAGCGTCCGGGTGGCGGACCTGGGCCTGCTGGACGCGATGATGAACCGTCTGCGGGAGCACCCGCCGGCCGCCTTCGCCGGATCCGCGGTGGACGCGCAGACCGACTTGGCGCACGGCAGCCCGCAGCTGCCGCCCACGGACGGCCTGCTCTACCTGACCAAGGACGAGACCCGGGTGATCATCCGCCCGAGCGGCACCGAGCCGAAGCTCAAGTGCTACCTCGAAGTGATCCGGCCGGTGGGATCCGCTGCCGAGCTGCCGCAGGTCCGCGCCGAGGCCCGGTCCGCGCTGGACGCGGTGCTGGACGACGTGCGGGAGTGCCTGGGCCTGTAGCGGCACACCGGACGCGGCGGCGCCTCAGAGACTGCTTCGTCCGTCACGTCGGAATCGTCACGATCACGGGCCCGACGGCGCTCACTGGCAACCTCACCGTGAGACCACCGTCGGTCTTCTCAAGAGCCGCATCCTGTTCGGCAGGGATCCTGGCGGCATTGAGATCGAATCGAGCGGAACTCACCCTGAGGTCTGCTTCGGTCCGGCCCTCGCTGGCACAGACGAAGGCGACCAAGCCCTCCGGCCGCTCTAGCCATCGAATCCAGGGCTCATCGGACGGTGATGCGACATCTGCCGCGACCGGGCGCGCTCCCACCAGGTACTCCTTCCCCTTTGCCATCCACCGCCCAAGCTCGGTCAGGGAGCGGCGCTGGATGTCGGGAATCGTCCCGTCGGCCTTGGGCCCGACGTTCAGGAGGAAGTGGCCGCCACGGGAGACGACATCGACGAGGTGCTGGGCCAGCCGGTGCCCGCTGAGGGACTGCTCGGGGCCCTCGACCTGGTTGTAGCCGAAGGAAAAGCCGATCCCGCGGCAGTTCTCCCAGCGGGGCTCGCCCTCGTTCTGGCCCATGTGCTCGTACTCACTGGTGGCGTAGTCGTGGTGGGTCCCCTCACCCCAGCGGTCGTTGACGAGGCCCTCCGGCTGGGCCGAGTAGAAGTGCTGGAAGAGCCGGCCCAGCCCGTGGGCGCCGAAGTGCTTTCCACCGTCCGGCCAGTTGATGTCGTTCCAAAGGATGTCGGGCCGGTAGCGGTCAACGAGATCCCGGAGGTGCTCGTAGGCATAAGCTGCGTACTCGGTGTCCTGCGGACGGGCGCCGTGGACGCTGGCGAAGGTGGTGTGCGGCGGGAAGGGACGCACATGCCAGTCGAGGCCCCCTGAGTAGTAGACCCCGAAACGCATCCCCTCTTGCCGGACGGATCGTCCGATGTCCTCGATCAGGTCGCGCCGCGGGCCCCTGTGGACGGTATTTCGGGTACCCGTCCCGGGGGCGTCCCAGAGCGCGATTCCGTCATGGTGTTTGCTGGTCGGGATCACATAGTCGGCGCCGGCGCTGCGAAAGAGCCGGGCCCAATCGTCCGGATCGAAGCGCTCTGCCTTCCACTCGTCGAGGAAGGCGTCGTAGTCCTGTCCGCCGTGGACCGCCCTGTGGTGCTGCTGAGCCGGACTCCCTTCGATGCGGATGGTGTTGCAGTACCACTCGGCGTAGGGGTTGTGGGCGAACCACCGCCCGTCGCTGATGGTTCCGAGCGCTCCGATCGGTTCGGCCCAGGCAGGGACTGAGTAGGCCCCCCAGTGGATGAAGATGCCGAATGGCGCCTTCTCGAACCACTGCGGGACCGGCCTGCTGAATTCGCCCCATTGCCCGGGGACAGAGGTGTCAGTCATGATGCTCTTCTCTCGCGTGAATGACCATAGTCGCCAGATCCCGGGCACTCATCGGGTGACAGGGATCCAGACCCGCATCGCACCCGGATCGCCGTTGCCCCACGTGGCATAGGGGCGCAGACGCAGCATCGTGCGCTCCGCGGGCGGCCGTGTGCCTCCCCTCGGCGCATACAGCGCACCGGTGCCGCCCTCCCTGACCGCGCCGGCTGCCGCGAGTACCGGCCCCAGCTCAGTCGTGGTCTCCGTCTCGGCGAGGGGCTCCTCGAGGTCGAGGGTCGCGCGGTCGACGTCGGCGGTGTTGTCGCGTTGCTCGAGACAGTAGACGACGGGCCCCCGCCGCGCGGCGACGCAGCCGCGGATCGCGTCGATCCTTTCATCGGGAACCAGCACCTGCGGCGTCAGGTCGAAGTCGAGCACGACGACGGTGCCCGCCGCGAGCGCGCCCTCGAGCCGGAGCCACCCGTCGGTGGGTTCGACGTCGACGGCCGAGCCGTTGACGAGGGTGTTCACTCCCGAACACCAGCCCGGGACACGCAGGGCGAGCGCGCCCACCGGAGCGCCGACGGGGTACGACCCTCTCGTGGCCTCGATGACGGTGATCCGCACCCTTCCGTCGACGGGGTATTCCGTGTCCACGTCCACCACGCAACGCATGCCCTCCATCTCCGCCTCGATCCGCGAGCGCGTGTACTGCACGAGCTGGAGTTCGTCGCCGCGCACCCCCGCGAGATAGCCCTCAAGGCTTGCGAACGTGCGCATGAGATTCGGCGGGCAGCAGGCGCAGTAGTACCAGCCCAGCCGAGTGGCGGCCGCTTCCTCCTGCACGGAGAGGTGGTCCGCGCGCAGCTGCAGGGGGTTGCTGTAGAAGAAGGCGTCGCCGGATTCGGCCAGGCCGTCTGCGACCACGTTGTAGAGGGCGGTCTCGAAGAAGTCGGCGTACTTCGCGCCCCCGGTGGCCAGGTACATCCTCCAGGCCCAGTGCATGGCCGCGATACCCGCGCAGGTCTCCGCGTAGGCCCGGTCGCTGGGCAGCTCGTATGCGTCGCCGAACGCCTCGTCCCGATGCCGGGATCCGCTGCCTCCTGTGACATAGCTGCGGCGGGAGACCATGTCGTCCCACTGGGTCTCGAGGGCCGCGAGCAGTGTGGCGTCGCCCGTCTCCAGGTAGACGTCGGCCGCACCGCTGTTGAGATAGATAGCCCGCACGGCGTGGCCGCGCATGACCTCCGTGTCCCGCACAGGTGTGTCGTCCTGGTAGTAGACCTTCCCGAAGACGCCGTCGCCGAGCCATCCCCTGCCGCGCCGGTCGATGAAGGCAACAGCGGTGTTGAGATACTCCTTCTTCTCCGTGAGGCGGTAGAGCTCGACGAGCGCGTACTCGATCTCCGGGTGGCCCGGGTACACCGGTGACTCCGGTCCCCCGAACTCGCGCACGATGAGGTCGGCGAAGCGGGTCGCCACTTGGAGCAGGCGGTCGTCGCCGAGCGAACGGGCGGACGCCACGGCGGCCTGGATCAGATGGCCCGCGCAGTACAGTTCGTGGCCGAACGCGAAGTCTGTCCAGCGCTCGCGCACCGTGGCGTGGTCACGGCGTGGGGTCCGGTCCGCGTCAGCTGTCTGGTACGCGGAGTTGAGGTACCCGCTCTCTTCCTGAGCCTCCTGAAGGAGCGTGACTGTGTCGTCGTAGAAGAGGTGCAGAGCGTCGTCGCCGCCGTGTCCCAGCTCCCAGGCGATCGCCTCCAGCGTCTTGTACACGTCACTGTCGGCGAAGACCAGGCCGCGGAACGGCGCGTCCGACTGCCCGGCTGCACGGCGCAGGTTGTCGAGGTTCCCGACCGCCTCAAGCCGGTCGATGCCATGCGGGATCGTGCGCTCCTTGTTGCGCAGCTGCCAGCGGCCGAGCACCCCGTCGCCGAGGGCTGTTCCCTGGTTGAGCGGTGCCACGACGCCGAAGGCGGTAGCGGCCACCGGTGCAGCGGTCAGGGGGCGGGGGGTCGTGTGCATCGTATCTCCCTTCCCGGCCCTTGCGGGGCCGGGGTCGTTCGTCGAGGTCAGGCATTGTGCCCGGGGGTGGGACGGGCGAGGCAGGCTTCCCGTGGAACGCCAACCGTCGCGGTCAGCTCCCGTTGTCTGCTGGCATCGCATGCCTCCGCGTCCTGCACGCCTTCAATCGGAACGGCAGAAGCGCCCCGTCGACTCTCATGCAAGGCTCTGTTCGGAACGCTTCGACTGCTCGCCTACTCGGGTCCTCGCCGACGCCGAGCCCCAGGACCGAAGCGCCTCGCGCACGTCGTCGCGACGCTCGCTCACGAGGGCTGCACGGTAGGCGTCCTCGAGCACGCCGGCCAGCTCCACGGTGCGCCCGGTCGCAGCGGAGAGCACGGCGGCCTCGACCATCGCGAGGCTGTGGACGTTGGAGTGCACGTCACCGGAGGGGGTTTCGCCCGTGCGCAGGGCCGAGACGAACTCGTCGAGCGCTCCCGCGATCTCCGGGCGGATCGCCGGCACCTCGCCGATCTCCGAACGGTTTGCGGGCACCTCCCCCGCCGGGGCGCCGCCGTCATCGGCATGGGCGACGTCGGGATCGCCGTCGCCGTCCCACACCGCCGTGCCGCGGGCCCCGCTGACACGCCAGCTCCCGTTCCACGAGGTCTCAAGCCCGGGACTGCACCAACTACCGGCGTACGCATACCGCGTCCCGCCCTCGAACGTGAAGATCGCGTTGGCCGCAGCGTCGCCGCGGTACCAGCTCCAAGATGGGTTGAAGGTGCGGCAGTCCACGCTGACGGGATCGGCGTCAAGCAGGTAACGCACGGCGTCGAAGGCGTGGATCGCCATGTCCACGAGCAGGGGGTGCTCCATCTCGTCCCGGAAACCGCCGAAGTGCGGAGCCTTGAAGAACTCGGTGGTGACGATGCCGATGTCGCCGAGCGTCGCCGTCATACTCTTCAACTTGGCCAAGGCCGGGTAGTACCTGCGGGACTGGCTCGTCATGAGCAGCTGCCCGGACACTTCCTCCGTCGCGATAAGCGAGAGCGTCTCAGCGACCGTCGGGGCGATCGGCTTCTCGCACAGCACGGGCAGCCCGGCCATGAGCGCCTCGGTGTTGACCGCATGGTGCGCAGGCGGCACGGTCACGTCAACGACTGCCTGCGCCCCGGACTGAGCGGCGACCGTGGTGAGCGAGTCGCCGACCACGACGTCGAGCCCATTCTCGGTGGCCGCGCGATGCGCGAGGTCGAGGTCGAGGTCCACCAGACCGACGAGGCGCACGGTGGGCGTGCCCAGGATTGTCCTCAGCCACGCGCGGCCCATGTTTCCTGCCCCGACGAGGACGAGGCGAAGCGGTCCGTCGTCCGGCACCGGAGCGAACGAGCCCATCAACGCTCGACCCTGTCGCGCATCGCACCCTGGTAGCCGTGGCCGTTGAAGAAGTCGCCGGTCTCGTAGCGCAGCAAGACCGGCATCTCCCGCTTCTGGCGATCGCTGGCCGCCCATTGGACGCCGTTGGCGAGGACCCGCCGCACGTCCCTGTGGTGGTACACCGGGTAGTCCTGGTCGCCCGGGCTGAAATAGAAGATCTTCCCGTAGCCGCGCCGGAACGTGATGCCGCTGCGGAAGACCTCGCCGCCGGAGAACGAGCTGATGAAGACGATCTCGTCCGGTCTCGGGATGTCGAACTGCTCGCCGTACATCTCCTGCTGCGGGATGTCGATCGGGTGCGGGACGCCTTGGGAGATCGGGTGGGTCGGATCGACCGTCCACACGAGCTCGCGGTCGTTTTCGCTGCGCCAGCGCAGCGTGCAGGTGGTGCCCATGAGCTTCTGGAAGATCTTCGACCAGTGCCCGGAGTGCAGCACCACCAGACCCATGCCCTCAAGCACGTGCCGGTGCACGCGTTCGACCACCTCGTCGGAGACCTCGGCGTGCGCCGCATGGCCCCACCAGGTCAGGACGTCCGTCTGCGCAAGGCGTTCCTCGCTGAGACCGTGCTCGGGGTCGTCCAGCAGCGCGGTGGTGACACTGACCCGCTCGCCGAGATTCTCCTCGATTCCCTCCTTGATGGCGTTGTGCATGCCGGCCGGGTAGATCTCGGCCACGCGCGGTTCCGCCTGCTCATGCCGGTTCTCTCCCCAGACGACGACGCGCAATGGTTGTCCATCCGTGTTATTCATGGTGTCTCCTTCTGTCTGACGGTTGCCTGTTTCCGCACCCGGCGGAACTACTTGACGGCGCCGCCGAGCGCGCCGGCCGCAATGTACTTCTGTGCGATGACGAGCAGCACCCCCGCCGGGATGGATGCGATCACCGCCGTCGCCATGACCGGTCCCCACTGGGACACGTTGGCGCCGAGATAGTTGTAGATGCCCAAGGTGATCGGGCGGACGTCCGGGGTGCTGGTCAACGTCAGGGCGAACAGAAAATCCCCCCAAGCCCCGAGGAAGGCGAACAGCGCCGCCGTGATGATCGCGTTCTTGCTGATCGGCAGAACGATCGAGACGAACGCGCGGAAGTTGTTCGCGCCGTCGACCAGGGCCGCCTCGACGAGGGTCGACGGGATTGAGGTCATGAAGGCGCGCATCAGCAGTATCGAGAACGGGATCTGCGCCGCGCTGTCCGCCAGGATCAGGCCGATGTACGAGTTCAGCAGGCCGAGGCTGTTGAAGAGCGTGTAGAGCGCATTCGCGATCACGATCGTCGGGATCATCTGCGTGATGAGCAGAACGAACACGAATCCGGTCATCCCCCTCATCTTGAACCGTGCCAGCCCGTACGCGGCGGGCGTAGCGACGGCCAGGGTCAGCACGACGGTGCTCACCGAGACGATGAGGCTCGTTAGGAGGTTCCCGCTTTGTTGTTCGAAGGCGGCCTGGTAGCCCGCGAATGTGGGATGGATCGGGAACCAGTCCGTGTTCACCGCGCCCGAATTCGCCTGCAGGCTGCTGTTGATCATCCAGTAGACCGGGAAGACCATGATGGCCAGGAAGACGACCCCCAGCACGGTCATGGGCCATTTCCGCGAGGGCCGGTTGCGGTCCTTTCGCACCGCGCCCGGCGCGTGGATCGGTTGCGTCGCCGTCGTCATTCGTCGACCTCCTTACGGGTCATCGAGAGGTACACCAGGGCGAAGACGAGCGAGACGGCGATCAGCAGGTTGCTGACTGCGGCGCCCTGGCCGAACAGGAACTGCACGAACGAGCTCTGGTACGCCCACGTCGCAAGCGTCTGCGTCGAATTGGCCGGTCCCCCGCCCGTAAGGCCGAGGATGATGTCCACCACCTTGAGCGTGTAGACGACGCCGAGGACGACGACGACCCCCACCACCGAGCGGATGCTCGGCCACGTGATGTACCGGAATGCCTTCCACCCCACCGCACCGTCCAGCGACGCCGCTTCGTAGAGTTCCTCCGGCACGGCCTGCAGGCCGCTGTACAGGATGGTGGTGTTGAACGGGATTCCGAGCCAGATGTTCACGCCGATCACGGCGACCAGCGCCAGGCTGGGGCTCACGAGCCACGGCACCGGGCTGATGCCGAAGAGGCCGAGGAACTGGTTGAGCGCTCCGGAGCCCTGGTCCAGGATCCACTTCCACACCGCCGCGGACGCAATGAGCGGAAGCAGCCAGGGCAGGAGCAGGAGCGAGCGGAGGAACCCGCCGAGCGGGAAGTGCCGCTTGAAGAACAGCGCGAGCACGAGGCCGATCGCGAACTGGCACACAATCGAGCCCACCGTGAACAGCGCGGTGTTGAGCACCGTCGTCGTGAACAAGGGGCTCGTGAAGACATGCACGTAGTTCGCGAAGCCGACCCACGGTGCCTCGCCGGTGTAGAAGGTGGTGGTCGTGTAGTCCTGCAGCGACATCATCACGTTCTGCACGATGGGGTAGCCGAAGAAGACCAGCACGAAGAGGACGGCCGGCGCGACGAAGAGCCACCGGGCCACGTAGCGCCCGATGCGGGGCTTGCGCCGCGGCTCGGTCCCGCCGCTGACCGTGCGGCGGCGCCCTCGGTCGAGGCGGCTGTCCACCGGGGTCATATCACTCACTGAGGTCATGTCACGCTCCTTTGCGGATCGGGTACCGGGGGCGGGAGAGCCCGCCCCCGGGGGCCCGCTCTACTTGTTCTGCGCCTGTGCCTGCTGGAGGGCGTCCGCCGGCGAGGCCTTGCCCGTCAGGGCGTCCTGGACTGCCGTGTAGATGGCGGTCGCAGCCGTGGGCCACTTCGAGCCGAGTTCCGCCGTGCGCGCGCGAGCCGTCTTCACCGTCTTGACGAAAGACTCCACCTGCGGGTGGGACTTCGCCCAGTCAGCTGCCGCCGCTTCCTGGGCCGGGACGTTGCCCGAGACCCCTGCGATCTTCACCTGCATCGCCGGCGTGTTCATGCAATCGACGAACTTGGCCGCCAGGCCCATCTTCGTCTTGTCGCCGGTCTGCGGGACGTTGAAGGTCTCGCCGCCGAGCGGGGAGACGATCTGCTGGTCGCCCGTGCGGGTCGGGATCGGCACGCTCGCGAAGTTCAGACCCTTCTTGGCGTTGAGCGCGGGCAGCTGCCACGGGCCGTTGATCATCATGGCGGCCTTGCCGGCGAGGAACTGGTTGTTGACATCCTGCTGGCTCCACGTGACCGAGCTCTTCGACATCGAGCCGTCGTTCTGGAGGTCGACGTCGAGCTGGAGCGCCTGCCGGGCACCCGGGCTGTCCAAGCTCTTCTCGTCGCCGCCGTTAGTCCAGAAGAACGGCAGGAACTGCCACGTCCCCTCGTAGGTGTTGATGTTGCTCATCGCGAAGCCGTAGACGCCCTTGCCCGGATCGGTGAGCTTGGACGCGTCCGTCTTGAGCTCGTCCCACGTCTTGGGAGGCGTGATGCCGGCGGCCTTGAGCATGTCAACGTTGTAGTACAGGGCGATCGAGTTGATCACTGGCGCCAGGCCGTAGAGCTGGCCGTTGTACGTGCCCGCATTCACGACCGAGGGAACATCACCGGCCGGCGCGCTGACGCCGAAGTCCTTCAGTGGCGCGAGCGCGCCAGTCGCGGCGATCTGCTGCACGTCCGGGTTGTCGAGCATCAGGACGTCGGGCAGGGTCCTCGACGAAGCCTGCTGCAGGACCTTCGCGATCAGCGCCGCGCCGGCCACATGCACTGGATTCACGTTCACGCCGACCTGCGCCGCACAGTCCTTGTAGAGCGGATCGTACGTGGCGGTGTAATAGTCCTCGACCGTCAGCGTCTGCTTCCCGCCCGAGGCGGCGCTGGATCCCGATGAGCAGGCAGCCAGCGCGAGGGCGACCGATGCCGCTCCGGCGAGCGCCGCGACGACGCGTGAATTCTTCACAGAAAGCTCCTTTGCTTCGTTGCTGAAGTTCAAGGGGTGTCCCGCCTACCGAGTGCCTCCTCCGGAACTGAGCCGAAGTCGGCAAAGGCGGACGCCCCCTTGAGGTGTTCTCGTGTTCCGCGCGGCGGGCCGCTCGGGGTTGGACTATCAGAAGAGAAAATTGGTCAAGCGCTTTACCGAACTTTCCAAGAACCCTAGGGCCTTGGTGCCGGTGAATGGTTGTAATCCTCGTCACAGGCGCGGGGCCAAGTCAAGCGCTTTACCAAAATAAGTGAAATACTGTCCCCAGGAGCGGCGCGAAACAGCGCGGCCGAAGCAGCGGAAGAGGCCGGATCATGGTCACCATGCAGGACGTGGCAGCTCGGGCGAACGTCTCGATCGCGACGGTCTCATTCGTGGTCAACGGCACCAAACCGGTCTCTCAGCAGACCCGGGAACGGATCACCAAGGCGATCGAGGAACTCGGCTACCGCCGCAACGCCATGGCCAGGGCACTGGCCAGCAGGAAGTCGCGGACCATCGCTCTGATCTATCCGCTCCTGGAGCACCACAACCATCACAGCTTCGTCGCCTCGGCAGCAGCCGCAGCCGAGGAACGCGAATACCATCTCGTGCTCTGGCCCATCCACAGCGGCAACGCGACGGCAGAAATCGCATCCCTGGTCCAGACGGGAATGGCCGACGGGGTCCTCCTGATGGAGGTGCAGCTCGAGGACGAACGCGTGAACTATCTTCAGCAAGCCAAAGCACCGTTCGCGCTCATCGGGCGCACCCGCGAGCTGACCGGCATCGACTATGTCGACATTGACTTCGAGCATTCAACCGAGACCGCGATCGAGCGTCTCGCCGCGCTCGGCCACACGAACATCGCCCTCGTCATCGAGGACTTCAGTCGAACTCCGCTCGCCCAGTACAGCCCCCCGGTCAGGGTCGAGGAGGTATTCCGCACCGTCATGTCAACCAAGAGGCTGAGCGGAACTGTATTCCGTGTCTCGCACGACACCTCGGCGATGATGTCGCTGGCGGATGACATCTTGGGGACTGACCCGGAAACCACGGCGATCATCGCGATGCACGACGAAGCGGCGCTCGCCCTCGTGATGGCACTGCCAGAGCGAGGCATGCAAATACCGCAGGATATCTCGATCGTCGGCATCGCCTCGGCAACGACCATAGGTGCGGTAATGCATCCGCCGCTCACCACTTACGAGGCACCGGGCGCTGCGCTCGGCAGACTCGCTGCCGAGGCACTGATCGCCAGGCTCGAGGGCGGAGGCGGTCCGCCCACGCAAGTGCTTGTCCCATGCCCTCCTCACCTGGGGGCTTCCGTTGGTCCTGCCCCTTCGCAGGCACGCATTGAGGCGAAGGCCGAGGCAGCAGACTCGCCGTGATTGCCGGTAACCTCCGAGGGCGGCGGAGCAGGTCCCTCCCGGAGCTCAAGGACCTGCCGGCGATCCTGCCCGGTTCGGCGACGATCCTGCCCGGTTCGGCGACACTGACGCGTCCGCGGTCAAGCTTCGGGCATCACCAGGGTCATGCCGCCGCCTCCGCCTCCGCTCCCAGGGAAACCTGGATCCACCCGTCGGCCAGGCGCACGGCGAAGGTGGGCAGCCGCAGGGACGGGTCGGTGTAACACTCCCCTGTCGCCAAATCGTAGACCTGCTTGTGCAGCGGCGAGGCAATCGTGGGCCGGTCGCCCCGGGAGCCGACGATGCCGCGCGCCATCACTGCCGCCGCCGTGGCGGGATCGCGCTGGTCGACCGCGTAAACCTCAGGACCCGCCAGCTTGAACAGCGCCACCTGCACGCCGTCCACCAGGGCGGCCTCTCCCCACGAGTCTTCGAGGTCCTCGGTCCGGCAGACCCGGTGCCACAGCCGGGGTGCGCCCACGCCGAACGGTTGGTGCGCAGCGCGTCCCCAGGGCGTCGTCTCAGTCAAGGTCTCCGTCATTGTGCTGCCTTTCCGCGAGGTTGCCGGCTTTCCGCGAGGGTGCCGGTCTCCGCGAGGGTGCCGGCATGCTCCAACGCTAGGAGCCGGATGTTTCACCGCTGTCGGGAGGCAGTTTCGGGTCGGTAAAGAACACCTCACACGCCGCCGGGGCTCGTCCGTGAGCGAAGTTAATGGGAGGTTACCTCGCCGAAATGTGGGCGAAACGGCCGATTCCTAGGCTGGACGCACACGCTGACCGACGTGAAAGGCAACGGCCATGGCGATTCACCCTGTTTCTTCACCGCCCCCGGAGGGCACCCGCAGAATTGTGGTGGTGGGCGGCGGTCCGGCCGCGCACCGCTTCGTGGACGCCCTGGGCGCCCGGGACGGCGCCGGCAGCTTCGAGATCACGGTGCTTTCCGAGGAAGAGTGGTTCCCGTACGACCGGGTCGCGCTCTCCTCGGCTCTGGCCGGGGAAAAGGACCTCACCCTCGGCGCGCCCGGGTTCTGGGACCGGCCGGGCGTACTGCTGCGTTCCGGCCAGCGCGTCACCGCGGTGGACCCCGGGGGCCGCCGGGTGCGCACCGCTGCCGGCGAGACCGTCCCCTATGACGAACTGGTGCTCGCCACCGGTTCCGACGCCGCGCGGCCGCCGGTGCCCGGAGCGGATTTGTGCCGTGTTTACCGGACGCTCGACGACGTGCGGCAACTGGCCGCCGATGTGCCGCGGCTCGCGGCGGAACTCGGCAGGCGCCCCCGCGCCGTCGTCGTCGGCGGAGGCCTGCTGGGGCTGGAAGCGGCCGGCGGTCTGCAGAAGCTCGGCGCCGACTCCGCCGTCGTCCATTCCGGCAAGTGGCTCATGTCGGCCCAGCTCGACGAGGGTGCCGGGCAGGCCCTCGGCCGGCTGATCGAGGCGCAGGACATCACGCTGCATCTTGGTGTCCGGCCCAGCGCCTTCCACTTCGACGGACCCTCCGACGGGCCCTCCGGCGGGAAGGGAACGGGAGCACGGGCGACCGGGGTGGACCTGACCGACGGCTCCCGGCTGGACGCTGATCTGGTGGTCCTGGCCATCGGCATCACCGCCCGCGACGAGCTCGCCCGCGACACCGGCCTGGCCGTGGGCCCGCGCGGAGGCGTGGTGATCGACGCCGGCTGCGCCACCTCCGCCCCGCACATCTGGGCGATCGGCGAGGTCGCGAACTTCGACGGCCAGTGCGTGGGCCTCGTCGCCCCGGCCAACACGATGGCCGAGGTCTGCGTGGACCGGCTGCTCGGCGGCAGCGCGACCTTCCCCGGCTTCGACACCGCCACCAAGCTCAAGCTCTCCGGCGTCGACGTCGCCAGCTTCGGCGACGCCTTCGGGGCCACGGAACACTGCCTGGAGATTGTCTACGCGGACCCGGCGCGCGGGCTCTACCAGAAGATCGTCACCACCCGCGACGCCCGGACCCTGCTCGGCGGCATCTTCGTCGGCGACGCCGGCCCGTACACGACGCTGCGGCCTTTCCTCGGCCGCGAACTCGCCGCCGAGCCCGGGGCCTACCTCTCCGCTGCGGGGGGTGAGGCGCCGGAAACCGACCTGCCGGACGACGCGATCCTGTGCTCCTGCAACAACGTCGCCGTCGGCGGCATCCGGGACACGATCCACGCCGCCGGCAGCTGCGAGGGGGAGGCGCCGGTGCAGGACCTGGCGGCGCTGAAAGACTGTACCCGCGCCGGCACCCAATGCGGCTCCTGCGTGCCGATGCTCAAGAAGCTGCTCGAAACCGAACTGACCAGGTCCGGCATCGCCGTCTCCAAGGCCCTCTGCGAGCACTTCCCGATGTCCCGGCCCGAACTCTTCGAAGCCGTCCGTGTCCTGGAACTGTCGTCCTTCGAGGACATCCTGGCCCGCTTCGGCACCGGCGAGGTGGCCACGGCCGGCCGCGGCTGCGACATCTGCAAGCCCGTGGTCGCCTCCATCCTGGCCAGCCAGCGCAACGAGTACGTGCTCGACGCCGGCCGCGGGGCGCTGCAGGACACCAACGACCGTGCCTTGGCGAACATGCAGAAGAACGGCACCTATTCGGTGGTGCCGCGCATCCCCGGCGGCGAGATCACCCCGGAGAAGCTGGCCGTGATCGCCGCCGTCGCGCAGAAGTACAGCCTGTACACCAAGATCACCGGCGGCCAGCGCATCGACCTCTTTGGCGCGCGGCTGGAGCAGCTGCCGGAGATCTGGAAGGAACTCGTCGACGCCGGCATGGAGTCCGGGCAGGCCTACGGCAAGAGCCTGCGCACGGTGAAGAGCTGCGTCGGTTCCACCTGGTGCCGCTACGGCGTGCAGGATTCGGTGGGCATGGCGGTGCAGCTGGAGCTGCGCTACCGCGGCCTGCGCAGCCCGCACAAACTCAAGGTCGGCGTCTCCGGCTGCGCCCGCGAATGCGCCGAGGCCCGGGGCAAGGATGTCGGCGTCATCGCCACCGCGGACGGCTGGAACCTGTACGTCGGGGGCAACGGCGGTGCCACGCCGGCCCACGCCCAGCTGCTGGCCAAGGACCTGGATGACGAGACGCTCGTCCGGTACATCGACCGCTACTTCATGTACTACATCCGCACGGCCGACCGGCTGCAGCGCACGGCCCGCTGGCAGGAAGAGCTCGACGGCGGCCTGGACCACGTCAGGGACGTCATCGTCAATGACTCCCTCGGCATCGCCGCGGACCTCGAAGCGGCCATGGCCCGGCACGTGGACAGCTACGAGGACGAATGGGCAGCCACGCTTAAGGATCCCGAGCGGTTGCGCCGTTTCCGGTCCTTCGTCAACGCCCCGGACGAGGCCGATCCGACCATTGTCAGCGTCCTGGAGCGCGGGCAGCCCCGGCCCGCCACCGCCGAAGAATCCGCCGCCGGCCCGGTGCACCTGAGCGGCCCCGTCATCCCCGTCCGAAAGGCCTGACCGATGCAGCTGACCCTTGACCTCACCGGCCGCAGAGTGCTTGTCGCCGGCTCTCCCGCGGCCGCCCGACGCGCCGTGCGCCGGTACCTCGCCGCGGGTGCGGCCGTGGCGGAGATCGGCGCGCCTGCCGGGTTGCGGCCGGACCAGCTCGACGGGACCGCTTTGGTGTCCCTTGTCGATGACGGGCAGGACTGGGCCCCGCTGGCGGCGCGCTGCGCCCGGGCAGGCATCCCGGCGACCCGCGAAGCCGCCGCTGCCCCGGGAGGCGCGGTCACCCTGGTGGGAGGGGGCCCCGGCACCGACAAGCTGCTGACGGCCGCGGCCCTCGACGCGCTGCGGGAGGCCGACGTCGTCCTGTTCGACCGGCTCGCCCCGCACGCGAACCTGGACCGGCTCGCCCCCGGTGCCGAGCTGGTCGACGTCGGCAAGCGTCCGGGCCACCACCCCCTGGGCCAAAGCGCCATCGAGGACCTGATGGTCGCCCGCGCGAAGGCCGGGGATCATGTGGTGCGGCTCAAGGGCGGGGACCCGTTCGTCTTCGGCCGGGGCGGCGAGGAAGTGGACCGCTGCCGCTCCGAGGGCCTGCCCGTGACCGTCGTCTCCGGCGTCACGAGCGCCATCTCGGTGCCCGCGGCGGCCGGCATTCCCGTGACCTACCGCGGCGTGAGCCACCTGTTCACGGTTGTCTCGGGCCACGCACCGCTGACCGACGACGAGCACCGGCACCTGGCTGGCCTCGGCGGCACGATCGTGGTGCTGATGGGGGTCAACACGCTGCCGGACCTCACCGCGGGGCTGCGCCGCTCGGGGATGCGGCCGGACATGCCGGTGGGGATCATCGAGCGGGGCTACAGTGACTCGCAGCGGACCACCGTTTCCACCCTGGGAGGCATCGTCACGGCCGCCGGCGCCGCGCGCTGCAAGTCCCCCGCGGTGCTGGTCGTCGGCGACGTCGTCCGGCAGGCGGCGGGCTCGGAGCTGCGGACGCTGGCCGATACGCTGGCCGCATCATGACCATCCCTGCGAAGCGTTCCGTCGAGGACTTCAGCACCAGCCAGCTGGCCGGCTTCAGGATCGGCGTCACGTCCGACCGGCGCTCCGAGGACCTGATCCTGGCCCTTGAGCGCCGGGGAGCCTCGGTGCTGCACGCTCCGGCCTTGAAAATTGCCCCCGTCGAGGAGGACATCCAACTGGTTGCGGACACGCGTGCCGTCATCACCGACCTTCCGGACATCACGGTCGTCACCACGGCCTACGGCATGCGCCGCTGGCTCGAGGGCGCCGACGCGGCCGGACTCGGCGACGCGCTGGTCCGCGCGCTCGACGCCTCCTGGATCTACGTCCGCGGGCCCAAGGCGCGTGGCGCTGTGCGCGCGGCGGGCCTGAGCGACGTCGCCATCAGCGACGACGAACGCACCTCCACCCTCGTGGACATGCTCCTCGAAGAGGGCGTCGCCGGGCGCACGATCGCCTTCCAGCAGCACGGCTACACCGACGCCAGCCAGCTCGCGCGGCTGCGCGGCGCCGGGGCGAAGGTGCTCACTGTCACCCCCTACCGGTGGGTGAAGCCCGAGGGAGCCGAGCGGCTGCCACGGCTGATCGAGGCGGTCTGCGCCAGGCAGCTGGACGTGGTGACCTTCACCAGCGCCCCGGCGGTCGATGCACTGTGGAGCACCGCGCACGAAATGGGCTGCTACGACGCGCTGGTCGCCGCGATGCGCGCCGACGTCGTCCCCGCAGCGGTGGGCCCGGTCACTGCGCGGCCGCTGCAGGACGCGGGGCTGGCCCCGATCATCCCGGCGCGGTTCCGGATGGGCGCCCTGATCCGGCTGGTGTGCGAGCACCTCACGCTCCATCAGGTGCGGCGGGTCGAGACCGCCAGCGGGCTCCTGGAACTGCGCGGACGGTCCGTGATGCTCAACGGAGTCTCGGCCGACATGGCGCCCACCGCGATGGCCCTGCTGCGGGCGCTGGTGGATGCGGACGGGACGGTGCTCCCCCGGGCGGCACTCCAGCAGTTCCTGCCCGAAGCCCCCGGCGAGCACGCCCTCGATATGGCGATCAGCCGGCTGCGGCAGTCGCTGCCGGACCCGCGCCTTGTGGCCACAGTGATCAAACGGGGCTACCGGCTGAACGTGTGAAGGCGCGGGCGCCGGGCGGCTGGTTCCTAGCCCTCCGCGGGCACCGCGGGGTGCGCTGCGAGGTGCGCGGAGTGGCCGGCCGCGAGGTGGTCTTCCATAGCCTGGAACTGCTCCATCGCGCGGCTGCACTCGGCGCGGTGGTCGGGGGTGACGTTGTCATTCACGGTCCGGCGGAGCCAGGACGAAAGGGAGCGGGCGGAATTGGTGGGTACTGACATTGCGGTGCCTCCGGCGTCGTCGTTGACGGGATTGTTCCCTGCAGGATCCGCTCGGCGGGGACAGGTGCTGAAGGTACCGCTCCCCGCCGTCGCGAAGCTGTGCCTTCGACAGTAGGGGGCCGTTGCTTGAACCCTCAACACTTTGTGAGCAAGCTCGCAGGGCCGCCCCGGCGCGGAAAGGATGTGTGACAAGATGTTGCTTTCCCCCGATCCCGGGCCCGCAAAGCCGGAAAGGACCGTCATGTCGGAAATCCCGAACATCGCCTCCTACATCGACCACACCCTGCTGAAGCCGGAAGCCAGCGAGCAGGACGTGCTCACGCTCTGCGCCGAAGCCGCGCAGTACAAGTTCAAGTCGGTGTGCGTGAATCCGGTGTGGGTCAAGACGGCGCACAACGCCCTGCGCGGCACCGGCGTGCTGACCTGCGCCGTCGCCGGTTTCCCGCTGGGAGCGACGCCCACCGACGTGAAGGTCTTCGAGGCGCGCGGGGCGAACCTCGACGGCGCGGACGAAGTGGACATGGTCATCAACATTGCGGCGGCCCGGGCCGGGGACAAGGGCGCATTGGTCGATGACATCCGTGCCGTGGCGGAAGCCGTGCACGCGGGGCGGGCGATCCTGAAGGTGATCATCGAAACGGCGCTGCTCACCGACGAGCAAAAGGTCCTGGCATGCGAGGCCGCGGTCGAGGCGGGGGCGGACTTCGTCAAGACGTCCACCGGCTTCAACGGCGGGGGCGCCACCGTCGAGGACGTGGCCCTGATGCGCCGCACTGTCGGCCCGTTGCTCGGGGTGAAAGCCTCCGGCGGCGTGCGGTCCCTGGCCGACGCACAAGCTATGATTGCGGCAGGAGCAACCCGCATCGGCGCCAGTTCAGGGGTAGCGATCGTGAAGGGCCTTGAAGGCACTTCCTCGTACTGAAGCTGAGCCCAGAACTTCAGGAGGAACCTTGTCCAAGCACCCGGTATCTGATGGTGAAAACAACGTCGTCGTCAGCGCAGTGCTCTTCATTCTCTGCTTCGGCATCTTCGCCGCGGGCCTGTACGCCCTCTCCTTCATGACGTTGAGCAACCCGTGGCCGATGGCCGTCTGCCTGGCCTGCGCCTTCGTGGCTTTCGCCCTGCCGCAGCACGTCCTTGGCTGGCTGGACCGCGGCGAGCGGTAAGCCCCGCCGCGCACCCGCCTGTGCGCCAACTCTGCCCGCGGACCCCGTCCCGGAGCCGGTCACACCGGCCCGGAACGGGGTCCGCGGGCCGTTAACGGGCAGGGTTGGCGCCGGGCAGGGCTGCGCGGATCACCCGTGCGCCGGTTGCGCGAGCGCTTCCCGGACGCAGGCCAGGACATAACCGGACCGCGCCATCACCATTTCGAACGTGAAGCGCAGCACGGGCAGCCCTGCGCAGGTCAGCGAGTTCCACCGCAGCCGGTCCCGCCGATAGTCCTCGCGGGCGGAGTGGAACTCGAACCCGTCCAGCTCCACCACGACCCTGCCCTCCACCAGCAGGTCCACGTGGCCGACGCCGGGGAAATACACCTGGGACTGCACGCTGTACCCCGCCTCCATGAGCAGCCAGCGCGCGACCGTCTCCAGCAGTGACTGCGCCTGCGGGTCAATAAGCCGCGCGATGTTCCTGCCGGCCGGAAAGTCGAGCGCCCGCGACATTCCCGCCGCACTGAGCAGCCCCTTGGCTACACATGACTCCGCGATGACGAGTGCTTCCAAAGCGGGCAAGCAGTGCGCGGCCTGCCGCACCGTCTCGGGGACGTCCACGATTCGGGGCGTCCTGCCGGTCCCGTCATGCCGGTGCGGTACGAGGCTTCCCTGGCGGCCGCGGCGGACCAGCAGGTGCGGTACCTCCGGTTCGCGCAGGAGCCACAGGCCGTGCGCCCGGGCCGAGCTGAGGCAGGTCAGGCTGCCGGGCGTCACGCAGGCAGCGAGGTGGTCAGCAGGCGCGTCGGGCAGCGCGAAGCAGCCGTAGGCCGGCCGCAGCACCTGCCCCCGTTCGCAGGCGCGCCGCAGCTCAGACCGTGAGGCGCCTGCGGCCAACAGCTCACCGAGGCGTGCTGCACCGTGGAGTTGACGCAGGATCTCGACCACCATGAGCCCACCTTGGACCGCGATGGCTTCCGCCCGCACGGGCCCGGCTCAGCATGTTGCCGGCGGCAGCCGCGGCTGACCCTGTGGAGGACGCTAGCCGGCGCCCCGGTGCGCCAACTCTGCCCGCGGACCCCGTCCCGGAGCCGGTCACACCGGCCCGGAACGGGGTCCGCGGGCCGTTAACGGGCAGAGTTGGCGCCGGGCAGAGTTGGCGTCAGCCCTTGGCGAGGACTGCGTCCACGAGCTTGACCAGCTCGGGGGCCGAGCCGGGCGTGACGGCGGCGCCCATCTTGATGGCGCTCGCTCCGAGGGTGCTCTTGGAGCCGGAAACCACCAGGGTGGTCACCTTGTCGCCCGTGGGCGTGGTCTGGGTGATCAGCACCCCGGCGGAGTGGTCCCCGCTCGTCGTGACCGCCAGCGGCTGGACATGCGCCTTGAGGGTCATCCCGCCGGCCTGGACGGTGAAGTTGGAGCACTTGCTGTACATGCCGGCCATCTTGGTCGTGTTACCGGCAAGCAGCGCCGGCGACTTGGCCCCCACAGCCGAGACGACGGTCAGCGTCTCTTCCTTCATGGAGATGCTCTCGCCCGCGGCATAGGTCGTCCCTTCGGGGATGCCGTTATTGTTGGCGGCGAGGTCGGCGCAGGCGGCCGGCGTGACGACGGCGTTCTGCCGCAGCTCCTTGGCCTTGACCAGGCCCTGGTCGATCTGCGCGGCGGGCATGACCGTCATGGGCTGCCCGTTCGCGTCCTCGAGCTCAGTGATGATCGCCGCGAGCTGTTTGTTCGTGTAGGTCTTCACCGGCGTCGGTGTCGGCGTCGGAGTGGCCGCGGGCTTGGGTGTGGAATCGGTGGCGGCTTTCGTGCTGGCCCAAACGGATGCGGCGTTGCCGGTCGCTGCCCCGCCCGCGCATCCCGTCAGTGCCAGCGCTGCGGACAGCAGGATCCCTGCCGACACGTGCTTCTTGTTCAATTGTGGTCCCCCGGTTCCAGATGCAGCTGCCGGACCCCAGGCCGGCTCCCCCGCGCGTACATGACGGTTGAAACAGTAAACGATCCGGGGCGGAACGTCTGCAGATGGCTCGCGACCCGCCCGGCTACTCCTTGAAAATCGCGTCGATGACGCCCTGCGCCCATTGCAGCACCTCGGCGTCCGCCAGGTCGCGGCCGCCGATCCGGGAGGTCTTCGGCTTCGGGATCAGCACTGCGTTCAGCGCGGGCTTGACCGAGGAGCCCGGGTACATCCGGTTCAGGCGCATCGTCTTGGACTCCGGCAGTGCCGCCGGGGCGAACTTGATGAAGTTGCCCTGCAGCGCCACGTCGGTCAGACCGGCCGAGCGCGCCTGGACCCGGAACCGGGCGACGGCGATCAGGTTCACCACCGGGGCCGGCGGCTCGCCGTAGCGGTCCACCAACTCCGCCAGCACCTCGTCGATGGCCTCGTCCGTGTGGGCCGAGGCCAGCTTGCGGTAGGCCTCCAGGCGCAGCCGCTCCCCCGGAACATAGTCGTGCGGCAGGTGGGCGTTGACCGGCAGCTCGATCTTCATCTCCGCCGCCTTCTCCTCGGCCTCGCCGCGGTAGTCCGCCACGGCCTCGCCGACGAGCCGGATGTACAGGTCGAAACCGACCCCCTGGATGTGCCCGGACTGTTCCCCGCCGAGCAGGTTGCCGGCCCCCCGGATCTCAAGGTCCTTCATGGCCAGCTGCATGCCGGCGCCGAGCTCGTTGTGCGCCGCGACCGCCTTGAGCCGCTCCAGCGCCACCTCGCCCAGGGGTTTCTCGGACGGGAAGAGGAAGTAGGCGTAGGCCCGCTCGCGGCCGCGGCCGACACGCCCGCGCAGCTGGTGCAGCTGGGACAGACCGTACTTGTCCGCGCCGTCGACAATCAACGTGTTGGCGTTGGAAATATCCA
This sequence comes from Paenarthrobacter sp. DKR-5, assembly GCF_018531425.1. Lineage (GTDB taxonomy): Bacteria > Actinomycetota > Actinomycetes > Actinomycetales > Micrococcaceae > DKR-5. The sequence continues at coordinate 328,121 of NZ_JAHBOI010000003.1, read as the reverse complement.
GCCCTGTCTCGATGATGGTCGTGCAGACCAGCACATCGAATCGCTTCTCCCAGAAGTCCACGATGATCTGCTCCAGGCGCGCTTCGCTCATCTGCCCGTGGGCGACCTCCACGCGCGCCTCGGGCACCAGTTCGCGGATCTTCGCGGCCGTGCGCTCGATGGTGCTGACCCGGTTGTGCACGAAGAACACCTGGCCTTCGCGCATGAGTTCCCGGCGGATCGCGGCGGACGTCTGCTTGTCCGTGTACGGCCCGACGTAGGTCAGCACCGGGTGCCGTTCCTCCGGCGGGGTGGCCAGGGTGGAGGTCTCGCGGATGCCGGTGAGCGACATCTCCAGGGTGCGCGGAATCGGCGTCGCACTCATCGCCAGCACGTCCACGTTGGTGCGCATCTTCTTCAGCGCCTCCTTGTGCTCGACGCCGAAGCGCTGCTCCTCGTCCACGATGACCAGGCCCAGGTCCTTGAACTGCACCTCCTTGGAGAGCAGTCGGTGGGTGCCGATGGCGACGTCGACGGCGCCGTTCTTGACGCCCTCGGAGGTTTCCTTCGCTTCGGCCGCGGTCTGGAAGCGCGAGAGCGGCTTCACCCGCACCGGGAACCCGGAGAACCTTTCGCTGAACGTCTCGTAGTGCTGCTGGGCGAGCAGCGTCGTCGGCACCAGCACGGCAACCTGCTTGCCGTCCTGCACGGCCTTGAACGCGGCGCGGACCGCGATCTCGGTCTTGCCGTAGCCGACGTCGCCGGAGACCAGGCGATCCATCGGGATTTCCTTCTCCATGTCCGCCTTGACCTCGTTGATGGTCGTCAACTGGTCCGGCGTCTCCACGTAGGGGAAGGCTTCCTCAAGCTCGCGCTGCCACGGCGTGTCCGGTCCGAAGGCGTGCCCGCGCGAAGCCATCCGGGCCGAGTAGAGGCGGATGAGCTCACCGGCAATCTCCTTGACGGCCTTGCGCGCCTGGCTCTTGGTCTTGGCCCAGTCCGAGCCGCCCATCTTGCTCAGCGACGGCGTGTCCCCGCCCACGTAGCGGGTCACCTGGTCCAGCTGGTCGGTCGGAACGAACAGCCGGTCCCCCGGGGCGCCGCGCTTGGACGGCGCGTATTCGAGCACCAGGTACTCGCGGACCTGCTTGGCCTGGCCGGCGCCGGTGGAGCGCTGGATCAGCTCCACGAACCGGCCGATGCCGTGCTGCTCGTGCACCACGAAGTCCCCGGCCTGCAGCTGCAGCGGGTCGACGGCGTTGCGCCGCTTGGAGGGCATCCTCCGCATGTCCTTGGTGGACCCCGGGGAGGTGCGGCCGAGCAGGTCCGCTTCGGTGAGCAGCCCCAGCTTCAGGCCGTCCAGCACGAAGCCGCGGCCCGCGGCGGCGGTGGTCACCTCGATGATGCCCGGCTGCGGCAGCTCCTCCAGCGAGTCGACCCGCGCGGCCGGAATGTCGGCGTCGTGGAAGAGTTCGGCCAGGCGCTGCGCCGGTCCGGGTCCGTCCGTGGCCACGACCAGGCGCCACTGGTCGCGCACCCGGGAGCCGATGAAGTCCAGCATCTCGCCCACGTCGCCCTGGTAGCCGCGCGGCTCGCGGGCGGCGATGGTGAGAACGTCGACGTCGAGGACCAGTTCGTCGTCGGGGTTCAGCGAGGTGATGGACCACCAGCCCACCTTGTTCTCGGCCGCGGTGGCCCGGGTCTGCGCCAGCGTACGGAAACTGGCCGCCTCGAGGTCCACACCGGCAAGGTCCAGCGGCGCGGAGCCGCCGTCGGAGGCGGTGGACCAGGCCGCTTCGAGGAATTCCTCGTTGGTCGCGGTGAGGTCGTGGGCCCGGGTGCGCACCTTTTCGGGCTCGATCACGACGGCGAGCGAGCCTTCGGGGAACTGGGCGAGGAAGGGTTCCATCGAGTCCACCAGGGCGGGGGCGAGCGACTCCATCCCCTCGACGGCGATGCCGCCGGCGATCTTCTCCAGCATCGATGCCGCAGCCGGCCACTCGTGCTGCAGCTTCGCCGCGCGGGACATGACCGACGGGGTGATCAGCAGTTCGCGGCAGGGCGGCGCGTAGAGCTCCGTCGGGTGCTTGAGGCCGGGAGAGGACAGCGAGCGCTGGTCGGCGACGGCGAACCAGCGCATCTGCTCCACCTCGTCGCCAAAGAAGTCGATGCGGACCGGGTGGTCCTCAGTCGGCGGGAACACGTCGAGGATGCCGCCGCGGACGGCGAACTCGCCCCGGTGGGTCACCATGTCCACGCGGGCGTAGGCGGCAGCGGCGAGGCGGCGCACCAGGTCGCTGAACTCGACGTCGTCGCCGACCTTCACGGACACCGGTTCAAGGTCACCGAGCCCCTTGACCAAGGGCTGGACGACGGCGCGCACCGGTGCGACGACGACCTGCAGCGGCGAGCCTTCCGGGTGGGTGAGCCGGCGCAGCACGGCCAGGCGCCGGCCGACGGTGTCCGAGCGGGGCGAGAGCCGCTCGTGCGGGAGGGTCTCCCAGCTGGGGAACTCCGCGACGGCGTCGGCGGGGAGGTAGCAGCGCAGGGAGTCCACGAGATCTTCGGCTTCGCGGCCGGTCGCGGTCACCGCCAGGACGACGCCGCCGCCGGACTCCTGCAGGCCCGCAGCCATTTCCGCGAGCAGCACCGGGCGCATTCCGGACGGCGCGCCGACCTGCAGTTCGTCGCTGCGGCCGCCGAACGGCCTCGAGGCCTGTTCACGGACCCGGGAGAACGAGGTGTCCTGCTCCAGCGCGCGCCGCAGACCATTCAGACTCATGACAAACTCCCTCAGCCCCGTCAGGGCACAACACGAATACCCGAAGTTCTGCCAGAACCCCGGGATTACGCTTCCACTTTAGGCTTCCCGGCGCCCGGCCTCCAACCGCACGGCGGTCTTTTCGGCGTTGCTAAGCTGGCTGAACAAGCGCGTCCGACGGCGCGGTTCCGCCACCGTGGAGGAGGAGACCGGAGATGCCTGTGGAGGGAAATCCCGCGGAAAACCGGGGCTCAAGGACGGTACTCGTCACCGGCGCGACCGGGTACATCGGCGGCCGGCTCGTGCCCCGGCTGCTCGAGGCCGGTTTCCGGGTGAAGGTCCTCGTTCGCTCCCCGCGCAAAATAGCCGACGTCCCCTGGCACGACGAGGTGGAGGTCATCGAGGACCGGCTCGACGACGAGGAGGCGCTGCGCGGCGCCCTCGACGGGGTGGACACCTTCTACTACCTTGTCCACTCAATGGCCTCCGGGAGCGGCTTCGAGCAGAAGGAATCCGCGATGGCCCGCATCGCCGCCTCCGCCGCCAAGGCAGCCGGAGTCCGGCGGATCGTCTACCTGGGCGGGCTGCACCCGCAGAACGTCGGGCTTTCCACGCACATGCGCTCGCGCACCGCCGTCGGCGACATCTTCCTTGCCAGCGGCGTGGACTCGGTGGTCTTCCAGGCCGGCGTCGTCATCGGGTCCGGCTCGGCATCGTTCGAGATGATCCGGCACCTGGCCGAGACGCTGCCGTTCATGCCGGCGCCGAGCTGGGTGCGGAACCGGATCGAGCCGATCGCCGTCCGCGACGTGCTGTACTACCTCGTCCGCGCTGCCGGGCTCGAGGAACCGCTGAACCGGACCTTCGACATCGGGTCCCGGGAGGTGCTCACCTACGCACAGATGATGAAGGAGTACGCCGCCGAGGCCGGGCTCCCCCGCCGGCCGGTGTGGGCGCTGCCGATTCCCGCCCCGCGCCTGGCCGGACTCTGGGTCGCGCTGGTCACGCCCATTCCGCTGTCCATGTCGCTGCCGCTGGTCGAGTCGCTGCAGCAGGACGCCGTCGCCGCGGAGCACGACGTCGACCGTTACATCCCGCAGCCCGACGGCGGCCTCACCCCGTACCGCCGGGCCGTGGCGCTCGCGCTGGACAAGGAACGCGACGGGCAGGTCGAGACCACCTGGGCCAACGCTGCGGGGCTCTCCCCGGAGGCCAATCCGCTGCCCAGCGACCCGCAGTGGGCCGGGCACAAGGTCTATGTGGACGAGCGCACCTACCGCTCTTCGGTGGAGGCCAGGTACGTCTGGGAGGTGATCGAGGGCATCGGCGGCCGGAACGGCTGGTATTCGCTCCCGCTGGCCTGGGAGGTGCGCGGCTGGCTGGACAAGATCACCGGCGGCGCGGGACTGATGCGCGGCCGCCGGCACCCGCGTCACCTGAACGAGGGTGAAGTGGTCGACTGGTGGCGCGTGGAGCGCATTGACCGGGGCAGGCTGCTGCGCCTGCACGCCGAGATGCGGGCGCCCGGACGGGCCTGGCTGGAACTGTCCGTCGAGCCCTCCGGCAGCGGCAGCATCTACCACCAGCGGGCCATCTTTTTCCCCAAGGGCCTTAGCGGCCGGCTCTACTGGCTGGGCGTGCTGCCCTTCCACAGCATCATCTTCCCGGCCATGTCCCGCAACATCGCCGCGGCGGCCAAGGCACTGGCCGACGATAGGATGGAAGGCGCACCATCCCAAGACCCGGAGGAATTATGGCCCTGAGCGCTACCACCACACTGACCGCCGACGTCCAGCGAGTGACCGAAGTTTTCGTCAACGAGGACTTCCTGCGCCAAACGTCCGAGCACGTTGGCGGCCGGCTCGAATCGGTGGCTGTGGACGGCGACACCGCCGGCGCCTTCAGCACCACAGTGGTCCGCACCCTGCCCACCACGCGCCTGCCCGAGATCGCCCGCAAGTTCGTCGGGGAGGAACTCAAAGTCACCCAGGTGGAGAAGTGGGAGGCGCCCGCAGCGGACGGTTCCCGCACCACCCACATCAGCCTGAAGGTCGCTGGCGCCCCGCTGGACGTCGCGGCCGTGCAGCGCCTGGTGCCCGAGGGCGGCAGCACCCGCGTGGACCTCGAAGGCAACGTCAGCTCGTCCGTGCCGTTCCTGGGCGGGAAGATCGCCGAGGCCGCCGAGCCCATGGTCGGCAAGGCCCTGAACATCCAGTCCCAGCAGGCGCAGGCCTGGCTCGACGGGCACTGAGCCATGCAGCTGCCCGTCGCACTGTCCCTGGTGCTCATCCTCGCCGGCGTCTGGTCGCTGGTCGTCTGGCCGCCGTTCCTGCGCCGCGTCCTCAAGGACCCTCGCGCCCGGGACGAGTCCGGCAAGCCGACCCGGTTCATGACCGTGCACATCATGCTCGTGAGCATTTCGATGGTGCTCGGCCTGGCAACCGCCGTCGTCGGCCTGCGGACCCTGTTCGCCTAAGCCGCCTGGCTGAACCGCGTGGCTGAACCGCCGGGCTGAACCGCCGGGGTCCCTTATGGGACCGCGGCGCGAATCTACGGATGATGCCGTCTCGGACCCCTCCGAGGCGGCATCATCCGTCACGTCGCGGAATGCGGTGCGGCGGCTCAGGGACGACGACGTCGTTGGGACGACTGGACCTTCGCCTGGGGAGGCAGAACCGCCCGCACAGGCCCCTTCGCGCGCGGAACCGCCGCTTCACCTCCCCCGGCGCAGAACCAGCCCGCCAACCCTGCGCGAATCTACAGATCATGCCGCCCAGGGCAGTCGCGGAGCGCCCCCTCACCGGCCGGGGCCGGCCGGATAGACTGGTACCAGGTGAGCCGGGAAGTCTGGTCGGCACGACCATCAGCAACCCCTGGACCCGGAGGGCCTCCGTGAACCACCTGCGCATCTTCAGCCGCTCCAGCTACCCCGAGCATCTGCGCATCACCGAAATCCTCCGCAAGGAAACCGTCGGCGGCGCCCTGCTGCTCGCTGCCACGCTCGCTGCCCTGGTCTGGGCGAATTCGCCCTGGGCCGCAGGTTATACCGCGCTGCGGGACCTGCGGTTCGGCAGCGCCGCCCTGCATCTGGACCTCAGCGTGGGCGAATGGGCCGCGGACGGCCTGCTGGCAATCTTCTTCTTCGTTGCGGGCCTCGAACTCAAGCGCGAGTTCGTCGCCGGGGACCTGCGCAAACCCAGCCGCGCGGTCGTCCCGGTCGCCGCGGCCGCCGGCGGCGTCGTACTCCCGGCAGTGCTCTACGTGCTGGTCAACCTCGGCGCGGGCGGCGCGGTGCTGAAGGGCTGGGCCATCCCGACGGCCACCGACATTGCGTTCGCCCTGGCCGTCCTCGCCGTGATCAGCACCCATCTGCCGACGGCACTGCGCACCTTCCTGCTCACCCTCGCCGTGGTGGATGACCTGATCGCCATCGCGATCATCGCGTTCTTCTACTCCAGCGGCGTGCAGCCCGGCCTCCTCGCGCTCGCTTTCCTCCCGCTGGGCCTGTTCACCTGGCTGGTGCAGAAGCGGGTGCGCAGCTGGTACCTGCTGCTGCCGCTCGCCTTTGCCACATGGGCGCTGGTGCACGCCTCCGGTATCCACGCGACCGTCGCCGGGGTGCTGCTGGGCTTCGCCGTGCCGGTGCTGCGCAGCCGGAAAGCCGGGGGTCCGGAGGCCGGGCCCGGCCTCGCCGAGCATTTCGAGCACCGGTTCCGTCCGCTCTCCGCCGGCGTGGCGGTGCCGGTTTTCGCCTTCTTCTCGGCCGGCGTCGCGCTGGGCGGCGCGTCCGGTTTGGGCGCCGCGCTGGCGGACCCGGCCGCTGCCGGCATTGTGCTGGCCCTGGTCGCGGGCAAGCCCCTCGGCGTTTTCGGCGCGACCTTCCTCGTCACGAAGACCACCCGTGCCTCGCTGGACGAGGGCCTCGCCTGGGTCGACGTCGCGGGGCTGGCCCTGCTGGCCGGGGTGGGTTTCACCGTGTCGCTGCTGATCTCCGAACTCAGCTTCGGCACCGGATCCGCACACGGGGAGCACGCCAAGCTCGCGATCCTGGGCGGTTCGCTGGCCGCGGCCTTGGTCGCCGCCGTCGTCCTGCGGATCCGCAACCGGCACTACCGCCAGGTCGAGGAACTCGAATTGCGCGATTCCGACGGCGACGGCGTGCCGGACGTCTTCGAGGAGCGCTGAGATTCCCTCATCCCGCGGCGGCGGCACGCACCGCCGGTCCGCGCGCGAGCAGGTCGCGGTAGAGCCGCAGGTGGTCGCGGACCATCCGGGTTGCTGTGAACCGCTCCTCCACGGCCGCACGGCAGGCCCGACGGTCCAGCCGTGCCGCGCGCGGCAGCACGGCAGCCAGAGTGTCGAGATCCGCTGAGAGGTAGCCGGTGACGCCGTCGTCGACGATCTCGGGGGCCGCACCGCGGGGCGTGCCGACCACGGGAGTTCCCGCGGCGAGCGATTCGATCATCACCAAGCCGAACGGCTCAGCCCACTGGATCGGGTTCAGCAGCGCGACGGCACCGCCCAGCAGCGCGTACTTCTCGGCGGCCGTGACCTCTCCGCACAGCTCCACATCCGGCCCGAGCATCGGTTTGATGACGTTCGCGAAGTACTCGAGTTCGGTGCGTTCGCGCATCTTGGTGGCGATTTTCAGCGGGATGCCGGCGGCGCGCGCGATGCGGATGGCCTCCGCCGGGCCCTTATCCGGGTTCATCCGGCCCAGGAAGCACACGTAGCCTCCGCGCCCGTCGCCCACCGGCACATCCGAGATGTCGAGGCCATGGTGGATCACCCGGGCAAAGTCGATCGCCGGCGCGTTCGCGGCCTGGTTGCGCGAGATGGCGACGACTGCGGTCTCCTGCGCGGCGACGCGGTAGATCTCGGCCAGGTCCGGCGTCAGCAGGTTGTGCACGGTGGTTACCACCGGGGTCGCACGCGGCCGGTAGAGGTACAGCGGCCCGGCGAGCGTGTGGTCGTGGATCAGATCGACGCCGTCGAGGGCGCGGTAGGCGCGGATCACGTGGTGCAACTCGGAGCGCGTCCACCCCAGCAGGTCGGCGTCGGCCCGCTCCAGCCCGGGCACCTGCGGCACCGGGCAGCGGCTGTCCGCTGCGGCCGCGAGCAGCACCTGGTGGCCCGCGTCGGCAAAGCCGCGGGCCAGCAGGTCCACGACGGATTCGGTGCCGCCGTAGCCTGTCGGAGGCACCGGGAACCACGGCGGCGCAATGAGCCCGATCCGCATCTCAGCGGCCGCCCGTCCTTGCCCCTGGGCCGCCGTCCGAGTCGGTGGCGAGCACCTTCGGCAGCGCCGGACGCGGTTCGTGGCGCAGGGCGACCCCTGGGGGCAGCCCCTCAACATTGAGCTGCCCGTTGGAAACGCTAAGGCACAGCCGCGAATGGGCGAGGAGCAGGTTGTCCGCCCGGAAGTTCCCGAATTCGCGCGGCAGCACCGGCGCCAGCCAGACCTCGTGGTGGGTCAGCAACGGGTCGAAACGGAGCAGCGAGCGGATGAGCTGGATGGGTGCGGCCGAAGCCCAGGCCTGCGGCGAGCACGACGTCGGGTACGGCACCGGCTCCCCGTAGGTCTCCCTGTCGAAGCCGCAGAACAGCTCGGGCAGCTGGCCGTCGAAATGCGCGGCGGCGGCAAAGAGCCCCGTCGCTATCTTGCGTGCGTCTTCGACGAAGCCGTACCGCATCAGGCCCGCGGCAATGAGGGCATTGTCGTGCGGCCACACGGACCCGTTGTGGTAGCTCACCGGATTGTAGGCGCCCATGTTGCTGGCGAGCGTCCTGACCCCCCAGCCGGTGAACATCTGGGGGGACATCAGCATTGCCGCCACCGAGCCGGCCTTGTCCTCGTCGATAAGCCCGGTCCACAGACAGTGACCGATGTTGGATGCGCACGAGTCGACCTGCCGTTTGTCCTTGTCAAGGGCGGTGGCGAAGCAGCCCTTGTCCTCCATCCAGAAGTCCTTGTTGAACTTTTCCTTGAACGCCGCGGCTCTGTCCGCCCACTCAGCTGCACGCACAGTGTCGCCCTCGGTCTGGGCGAGCAGGCCGCGGGAGATGTAGGCGGCGTAGACGTAGCCCTGGACTTCGCTCAGCGCAATCGGCGGCGCGGCCAGGGTACCGTCGGCGAAGTTGATGCCGTCCCACGAGTCCTTCCAGCCCTGGTTGATCAGGCCGTGCTCGTTGGCGCGCAGGTATTCGACAAAGCCGTCTCCGTCCCGGTCCCCGTAGTCGCGGATCCAGTCCAGTGCGCGGTCCGCGTGCGGCAGCAGCGCCCGCCGCGTTTCCTCGGCCAGGCCCCACCGGTTCAGCTCGCCGAGTACGGCGACGAAGAGAGGTGTCGCGTCCGCCGTGCCGTAGTAGGCCTTTCCCTCGCCCAGGGTGACACCGGCGTCGAGGCCGAGACGCACCTCGTGCAGGATCCTTCCCGGTTCCTCCTCGGAGGCGTTGTCCACCTTCTCTCCCTGCATCTCCGCCAGCGTCTGCAGGGTACCCGTAGCCAGGGAGGGGTCGATCGCCAGCGCCATGTAGGAGGACAGCAGCGAGTCCCGGCCGAAGAGTGCCATGAACCAGGGCGCTCCGGCGGCGACCACCACCCGGTCGGGATGGTCCGGGTCGAAGATCCGCAGGCCGCCGAGATCCTCGGAGCTGCGGCCCAGCACCATCTGCACGGCCTTGTCGTCGAGGGTCAGCTGCGGGATGTGTTCCTCCCAGGCTTCATGCCGGCGGACTGCTTCCCGTTCCAGGACCTTCTTTTCGTGCGAGAACGGCTCCGCCGGCTTCTTGTCCTGCACCAGAGGAGTCACGATGATCGTCGTCGACCACCGACCGCGGGCCGGGATGGACACATGAAAGGTGAGCGAATGTTCGTCGATGTCCGCGTCCGGTGCCTGAATCACCACCGACCGTTTATGGACCCGCCGCACCGCCTCAATGCGCAGTTCGCCTTTACCCACCGTCCGCGTCAGATGGACCGGCGTGACATGCCGGCCGCCTTTGACGTCGAAAAGGTCCGCGAAGTCCGCGTCGAGCGTCACTGTCAGGACGAACTCGGCATGGCCCCGGGAGTAGTTGCGCACGCCGATCTCGTCCAGCAGTCCGGCCCCGATGTGCCGCTCATGCTCGACCACCAGCGGGTTGTCGGCGCGGTCGTCCATGTGCTGGGCCCTGCCAAGGAAGACGGCCCGGAAGGGCTCCTCCGTCCGGGCGCTGAGCGGTTCGAGGGGCTGGCCGTCAATGGTAAGCCGCCAGCGGGAGATGATGCGGGTGTCCTGGTAGAAGACGCCCTGCGGCTGCCCCGGCTGGATGTCACCGCTGTGCGAGGAAATGCAGAAGGAGGCGCCCTGAACCACTGTCACTGCCCCGAGCCCGGCTGAGCCGGCACCCGTGTCCATGTTCCATCCAGTCATTGCTCCGCTTTCAGCCGGGACCTGTGCGGGAGTGCAACGCGGCCCCGGCTCCGGCGCTTCCTGCCTGTGGACGATCATGTGCAGGAGCGCGGACGGGCGGCTAGGGGCGAACGGCCCTGCCCCGCCCTGCCGGCGGGTGTCCGGCGCCGGCTTCGGGCGCCGGCTTCGGTCAGTGCGCGAGCCGGTAGCCGACGCCGCGCACGGTCTCCAGCCAGCGCGGGCTCTTCGGATCGTCGCCGAGTTTGCGGCGCAGGTTGCCCAGATGCGCCTCGACAGCCCGTTCGTCCATGGTGCTCACCCAGGAGCGGGAGTCCTCGGGTTCACCGCGGAGCGCGCGCACCAGGTGGATGCGGGTGCGCACCTCCCGTCCTGACTCGAGCAGGCAGCGGAGCAGGTCGAATTCCGTGCGGGTCAGCTCCACCGGCCGGCCGTCCACGGTCGTGGCATAGCCGGCGGCGTCGAGTTCGAGCCCGCGGTGCCGGATCAGCGCGCAGTGGGTCCCCGAGGCTGGGGCGTCGGAAGCTGCTGCCGCGCCGCGCGGGCGCCGCTGCAGGCTCTGTACCCGTGCCCGCAGCTCCGCGGGGCGGAAGGGTTTGGTCAGGTAGTCATCGGCCCCGCTCTGCAGGCCGAGCAGGACGTCCAGTTCCTCCCCGCGGGCGGAGAGCATCAGGATGTAGGCGTCGCTGAAGGTCCTGATCCTTCGGCTGACTTCCAGCCCGTCAATGTCCGGGAGGCCGACGTCGAGCGTGACGACGGTGGGCCGCTCGCTGCGGGCAAGCTCCACCCCTTCGGTGCCGCTGCCGGCGGAGCTGACCTGGAAGCCGGCCTGGCCGAGCACCAGGCCCACCAACTGGCGGATCTCGGGATCGTCCTCGACCACGACGGCGACCGGCCGCTGTCCGTGTGCTGCCGCGGGACTGGACATCCGAAGCATTCCTTCAGCCTCCCTGCTGCGCCCTGGCAATTTCCTCCAGTGTGGGCGCGCGGACTCAAGGTAGCGTCCGGTTTCGGCTCAGGAATGGCTCAACTTCGCGCCGGGCGTCAGGGGGCCAGCTGGTAGCCGACGCCGCGCACGGTCTTGAGCCAGCGCGGCGAGCGGGAGTTGTCGCCAAGCTTGCGCCGCAGGTTGGCCATGTGCACCTCGATGGTGCGCTCGTCGGCCTCGCTGATGTAGCCGCCCGTGTCGTACTCTTCCATGCGCAGCCGGCGGACCAGGTCCGCCTTCGTGCGCACCACCTTCCCGCTCTCCATCAAGGCCTGGAGCAGGTCGAACTCAGTGCGGGTGAGGTCCAGTTCCTGGCCCTGCACCATGGCGGTGCGGGTTCCTCCGTTGAGCACCAGGCCATTGTGTTCCAGGCTCCCCGGCTCGGGGGCGCTGGCCCGGGGTTCCGCGGGGTCGGCGGCGGCGACGGCGGCCGGTACGTCGCTGCCCACGGCCACCGAGCCGCGGGGCCTGCGCAGCATCGCCGCCACCCGGGCGCGCAGTTCGCGCGGCCGGAACGGCTTGGTCAGGTAGTCGTCCGCGCCCGATTCCAGGCCCATCAGGGTGTCCAGTTCCTCGGCACGGGCGGTGAGCATGATGATGTAGCTGTCGCTGAACAGGCGGATCCGCCGTGCCACTTCAAAACCGTCGATGTCCGGCAGGCCGAGGTCCAGTGTCACCACACTGGGATTGTGCTCGCGGACAGCTTCCACGCCGTCCTCGCCGCTGTCCACGGCATGGACCTGGAAACCCGATTGGGTGAGCACGACATTGATCAGGTCACGTATGTCCTTGTCGTCCTCGATGATGACAGCAATACGCCGAGTGTCCATCCCCTACCTAACTCCCCGAAATACCAAGCCCCAGCCCCGGTTCGGGCACATTCCGCAGTATACCTGCGGCATATAATGACGGAATCCAATAGGCGCATATCGTTTTGGCCTCAACGCCGCGGGCTGGGGGAAGGTTCGTGAACATGGGATGTCGCACCGCTGCTCGTTGGTGCCGTGGCTAGCGTCGCGGGGCGTCCGGCTCTCTCGACGCATTTCTACCAGCTCGGGTTACAGGCAAAGGTCGTTCTGAGCCAGCTCCCGCTGCTTGCCACGAGTATCGTCGCTGCCGGCATCTCCGGACTGATCCACCCGCCGTCGCTCTTCTCGCCCGGGATCCAGTGGGGCCTGGCCCTGCAGATCCTGCTGCTGATCCCGTGCGCGGCCATCCCTTGGCGGCGGCTGCCGCGCGGCAGCTTCCTGGCCGTACCGGTGCTGGACTTCGTCTCGGTCGCGCTGCTGCGCGAGGGCGTGGTCCCCGCGATGATGGGCGTCGGCCTGCTGGCCGTCTTCCCCGTCGTCTGGCTGGCCGGGTCGAACATCGCCCCGCGGACCGCTGTCGCCGCCGGCGGCCTGCTCACCCTCGCCACGGTCTGGGTGCCCCTTTTCCTCAGCGGCACGGCCACGTTCGATGACCTGGCCCGGCCGTTCCTCGTCCCGCTGATCATGGTCGGGGTGGGGATTTCCGCCCAGGTGGTCACCTCGAGCATGGAGGCCCAGCGCACCGCCCTGGAAGAGAAGGACCAGGCGCTGACTGACGCCCTGGACGCGAGCCGGCGCCGCGAGCAGCTGCTGGATGCGATTGTCGACACGGTCGGCGTCGGCCTGCTCGCCGTCGACGACCACGGCCACGACATCCTGATGAACCGGCAGCAACGCAAGTTCCACGCCCTGGCCGCCCCCGACGGCGTCCCGGACCCGAACGAAACGCAGCTGATGATCTTCGAGGCGGACCGTGCTTCGGTGATTGCGGCCGAGGAACGCCCGGTGCGCCGTGCGGTGCTGGGCGAAACCTTCGCGGACCGGCTGATCTGGCTCGGGAGCGGGACGGACCAGCGGGCCGTGTCCGTGTCGGCGAAGCCCTTCCGGGACGACTCGGGAAACTTCGCAGGCTCCGTCGTCACCTTCTCGGACGTGACGGACCTGGTGACGGCGCTGTCGATGAAGGATGACTTCGTCTCGAACATCTCGCATGAACTGCGTACGCCCCTTACTTCGATCCTGGGATACCTGGGCCTGGCGCTGGACGAGTCGCCGCTGCTGCCGGTGGAGGTGGTCCAGTACCTGAAGGTGGCCGAACGCAACGCCGAACGGCTGCTGGACCTGGTCTCGGACCTGCTCTCGATCGCCTCGCACCAGATGGGCATCCAGCCCCGGCGCACGGACCTTGCGGAGCTGATCCTGCTCAGCATCGATTCCGCGGCGCCCCGGGCGGCGGAGAACAACGTTCGGATCGAGAACCTGGCTACGGAACCGCTGACAGCCTGGCTCGACGGGGCGCGCATCGGCCAGGTGCTCGACAACCTGCTCTCCAACGCGATCAAGTATTCGCCCGACGGCGGCACTGTCAGCGTCCGCGCCTGGACCGGCCCCGGGACGGTGTCCTTCGAGGTCTCGGACACGGGCATGGGCATGGACGAAGCCGAGCAGGCCCAGGCCTTCACCAAGTTCTTCAGGTCCGGGGCTGTGCGGCGGACCGCCATTCCCGGTGTTGGGCTGGGCCTGTTGATCACCAAAACGATCGTCGAAAGCCACGGCGGCAGCATTGAGCTCAGGAGTGCCCGGGGCGTGGGGACCACCTTCACTGTTACGCTGCCGGCGGGCGCACCTGAAGGTGACGCCGACGGCGACGGCGGCACACACCCGCTCCAGGTTCCGGCCGCCAGCGACGGCGGACGGTGAGGGCCGCTGCGCGGCGGCTGCTGCCGCTGGGGCTCTACCTGGCGGCTCTCGCGGTCATCGCCTATTGGCCCACGCACGTGGACGCCCCGGTCCGCGGCCAGCTGTTCGCCGTGCTGCACCTCCTGCACCTGGACGGCGTGCCGGGTTTCATTGACTATGCCTTCGTCGAGTCCCTGGCCAACGTGCTGCTCTTCGTTCCGCTGGGCGCCTGGGCCGGCTGGCTTCCGCGGCGGCCGCGGCCGCTGGCACCGGCGCTCGCAGGGCTGGCGGTCTCCTGCCTGATCGAGGCGGGCCAACTGCTGTTCCTGTCCGGGCGCACCGCATCCTGGGCGGATGTGGCTGCGAACGTCGCCGGCGCCGTCGTCGGCGGCACGGCGGTCTACGCGCTCCGCCGGGCCCGCGACGGAAACCCGGCCCGCGCGGCCGTAGAGACGGACCGCTGACAGGTCAGCCGGACGCGCCGCCGGAGGCCCTGCCTACTGCGTCCTCGGCAGCGACCCAGGCGAGCATGGCGCACTTCACGCGGGCGGCATAACGGGATACCCCTGCGAACGCGGCGGCCTCGGCGAGGACCTCCTCATCCGGCTCGATTTTGCCGCGGGAGCGCATCATTTCCCGGAAGGCGCCTGCGAGGACACCGAATTCCGCGAGTTCCATCCCCTCGGCGAGATCCGACAGCACTGAGGCGGAGGCCATCGAGATCGCACAGCCCGCGCCGTCCCACCGGAGTTGCCGGATGCGGCCGCCCTCCACGACGGCCCGGAGCGTGATCTCGTCCCCGCAGACCGGGTTGAGCTGGTGGGACACCGCCTCGGCGCCGGCGGGCGCCGGCGTGTCCAGTCCGCTTCCGTGGCGGGCCTTGGAGTGGTCCAGGATGATCTGCTGGTACAGCGCGTCCAGCCCGCTCATTCGCCGGCCCGGAAATAGCCGCGCACCTCGGACACCGCGGCGAGGAAGGCATCGATCTCCGCGGTGGTGTTGTAGAGGTAGGTGCTCGCACGGGTGGTCGCAGTCAGCCCGAGACGGCGATGCAACGGCTGGGCGCAGTGATGGCCGACCCGCACCGCGATCCCCCGGTCGTCGAGGAACTGGCCGACGTCATGCGCGTGCACGCCGGCGACGTCGAAGGCCGCGAGGCCGATGCGCTCCTGCCCGGGGGCCGGGCCGAGGACCCTGACGCCGTCGATGGCAGACAGCCCCTCCACGAGGCGCCGTCCGAGAGCGGTCTCCCAGGCGTGGATGCGCTCCATGCCTGTCTCCCGGAGGTAGTTCACGGCTGCGGCAAGCGCGATAGCCTGCGAAATGCGCTGGGTGCCGGCTTCGAAGCGCTGGGGGGCCGGAAGGTAGCCGGCACCCTCCATGGTGACCTTGGTGATCATCGACCCTCCGGTCAGGAACGGCGGCAGCGCATCAAGGAGCTCCTGCCGGCCGTACAGCGCTCCGATGCCGGTGGGCCCAAGCATCTTATGGCCGGAGAAGACGGCGAAGTCGACGTCGAGCGCTTTGACGTCGAGCGGCAGGTGCGGGGCGGACTGGCAGGCGTCGAGCACCACCAGCGCGCCGGCCCCGCGGGCCAGCGCCACGAGTTCAGGGACCGGGTTCACCGTCCCCAGCACGTTCGAGGCATGGGTGAAGGCGAGGATTTTGGTACGAGGGCCGATGATGGCCGCCGCCTCTTCCATACGGAGCGCACCGTCGTCGTCGACCGGGATGTAGCGGAACGTAGCACCCGTGCGCGCAGCCAGCTCCTGCCACGGGATGAGATTGGCGTGGTGCTCCATCTCGGTGGCAACGATCTCGTCTCCGGGCGCGAGAGCGAACCGCGCGGCGGCCTCGCCGCCGCGGCCCAGCGACGCGTTCGAGAAGGAGTAGGCCAGCAGGTTGACCGCCTCGGTGGCGTTGGAGGTCCAGACAATTTCCTCGTAGCGGGCGCCGACGAAGGCGGCCACGGCCTGCCGCGCATCCTCGAAAGCCTCGGTCGCTTCCACGGCGAGGTGGTGTGCGCCGCGGTGGACGGCGGCGTTGCGCTGCTCGTAGAACTCCTGTTCGGCTTCCAGCACGCTGAGCGGGTTCTGGGAGGTAGCGCCGGAGTCCAGATAGATCAACGGCCTTCCGTTGACCTCCCGGCCCAAAACGGGGAAGTCGTTGCGGATGCGCAGCACTTCGGCGTCATCCAGGGAATCAGCGGAACGCCGCAAGGCGGCTGGGATGCTGGCCACGGCCACGGCAACAACTCCTTAGGGCCGCGGGGTGCGGCAGGGAAAAATCCTGCCACCCATTTTACCTGCTCGGCTTTACCTGTTCGGCCCGCGCGCATCCTGCCGCGCTGCAGCGGGCTCAACTGCGCCAGGAGAGCCGGATCCCCGCTTCGCGTTCGAGCGCCCGGTCAAAGGGGTCGAAATAGTCCTCCAAGTCCCGCCGAAGCGCAGGATCCAGCGGTTCGCGCGGCTGTGCATTCCACACGCCCACCTTCTCCGGCTGCCACGACGGCAGGCCGAGCCAGCGCTGGATGGCGGCGAATTCCTCGTGCGGCGCGGCAAAGAAGCGGTTGGCATCGACCAGGTAAAGGCGCTCCGGGCCCACCAGCCGGTGGATCTGGAGAACCTGGTCTATGTACCGGCTGCGGCCCAAGTAGGAGTGGTGCCGGTGGGAGTAGCTTTGGTACCCCGGTTCTTCCAGCATCCGTTCGACCTCTCCGGCCAGCCGCGCGGGTTCCAGGTCCAGGGCCCGTTCGAAGGATTCAGTCTCGAATCCCCTGTTGAACTCATGGCGGTGGGCCGAGTAGGCGCGGTCCACCGGCTCACGCAGCATCATCAAGAGCTTGACCTCGGGCAGGTCCGCGGCCAGCCGCCGCACCGCCAGCGGGTGGTACGAGTAGTACCCGCTGCTTTCGAAGGTCACCGCCCCGGCCGGGCGCTGCCGGGCCAGCGGGAAGTGGCCCTGGTACCAGCGCATGCCCCGGTCGTAGTTCACGTCGAAGTAGCCGATGCCCTTGCTTGCCGTGGGGCGCAGCACCGCGGGGTGGCTGGAGAGCATCCGGTACAGCGTGGTGGTGCCGCTGCGCTGCGCGCCGATGATGATGACGGAGGGCAGCATGCGCAGCGGAGCGCTCACCGTCCCCCACCATTCAACGCCTTGTCGGGCCGCGTCGAGGACGGGGTCCGGGGCGTTGGCACCCGCCCAGCGGGTCAGCGTGCGCAGCCCGCTAGCCACGGACTGCTCCGCCCGGACGGGCAGCAACGGACTGCAGTACCTGGAGCATGATCAGGCTCTTCTCTCTGATGGCGTCCCCTCCGGGACCTTCGGCCCCGCGCAGGTAGCGCAAAGTGATGGAACACAGGTAGGCGTTCGCAAGCAGGGCGTCCGCCGAACCTGGTTCCTCGAAACGCGGGGCGCCGGCCCGCAGGCCCGCGAGGACGGTGCCGGTTGTGGCGCCCCGCACCCGCACCAGCGTGTTCAGTGCGTAATGGACCGCATCCAGCCCGACCGGCACTCCGAGTTCGAAGCGTTCCCAATCCCACAGCTGCAGCTTGCCGCGCCGCACCGCCATGTTCCACGGCGTGCAGTCGCCGTGCCAGGCACCGGCGTTGACAGGTACGGCGCCGAAGCGCCGCCCGGTGCGGTCGAGGGCGTCGGTGAACGCGGCGCGCAGGCCGGAGTCGCCCAGCTCCTGCGCGCCGTAGCGCAGAGCCGCCCAGAACGGCGTTTGCTCCAGTGGCATCCGGCCGGCGGGAAAAGCCGCCGACAGTTCCTGCAGCGCGGCCGAACGGAGCCTCCGGAACCGCTCGCCCCCGGCCTGCGGGCCGGTCGGCAGGACGGACATGACGAGCACCGTCATGTCTCGCCAGCTACCGACGGAGATCAGCTCGGGGACCGCCAAAGTGGCAAACTGATCCCTGCTGAGGGTGCGCAGAGCCTCCGCCTCCCGGCCGACATGCTCCGCTGCCGTCGCCGAATCCCCCACCTTGACGAAGGCCAACGGCCGGCCGCGGCCGTCGAAGGCCTCCAGCACCGGTTTGCGGTTCGCGCGGACGGGGCCGATGGTCAGGCTCACACTAACCGGCTGGCCGAGGATCCCGCCCAGGTAGGCGCCAATGTCCCGGGCGCCGGGGGCCCCGCCCGGCGACGAGGGCCGCACCATGACCCTGTCCGGCAGCAGCGTCTGCCCGGCCCGCGCGGCCAGGCCCGCCGAGAGCACGAGCCGCTGCGCTGTCTCGCGGGCCGAGATCGCCGCGCTGTACCGGCGAAGGGAGGCAGCCGCCGCTGCTGCCGGACGGGCGGGGATGAGCATCCGGGGGGCGCGGGCGCTGGGCACCACGAGGAATTCGGTACCCCCCTCATGCCCGCCTCCGCCCCTGCAGAGGGCGGCTCCCCCGGAATCCGGCCACAAGTCACTGACCGTGCCCAGGAGCGGTCTCATCGGTCCGGCTGTCGTTGCCGCCGGGTGCTGCAGTGTCATGGGTGCGCTCGATTCGCTGTCGGGGAGCAAGTTGCCGGGACGGGAGCCGCGGACTGCCCGGGCTGCTGGGGGGCGGCGGCCTGGTCCAGGATCGCTTGGAACTCGTTGCGCTTGGTGCCGCTGCCGAGTTCCCAGGAGTTGCCGTTGGAGTTGAGGCTGCTGTCGAAGTAGGTGAACGCGACGCCGCCGGTGCGGCGCATCGCGGTGTAGGACTGTTCGAGCCAGCCGGGGTCGGCGGTGGCCGCGTCGTCGGTCAGGCCGGTTTCAGCCAGACCCCAGGCGGTGTGATGAGCACCGGCGAAGGCGGAGATTTGCGGGAAATAGGTCTGCCCCAGGTCCAGCATCGTCGTGTTCGCCTGGCCGTCCTTGAGGCTGCCGAACTCGTTGTAGATATCGAACCCCAGCAGGTCCACCATGCCGTCGCCGGGCCAGAGCGCTCCGAGGCTGAACTGCGGGTCGCCGTGGAACTGGTGCCAGCCGGTCAGAATCATGGTGAAGGCCACGTTCTGCGAGCCCTGGTGGACCATGGGGGCAAGGTGGCGCTGCATGGCGACCCAGTCGCCAATCTGGCCGTCCCCCTCGGGTTCATGATGGAAGGCAATCCAGACAGGCCCACGCAGGGCCGCGAGCCTGTCGACCAGGCTGGAGGCCCAAGCGTCGCCGTCGCCGTCGGCCATGCGCCGCCAGTCGTAGGGGAGCTTGAAGCTCAACCAGGGGATCCTGCCGGCCGAAATATCCTGCCGGGCTGCCGTCACCGCCTTGTCGACGCCGTTTGGTCCCCAGAAAGTGCGGCGGATCTGCAGGGTCTTGCCGAGGGCGGTCTCCAAGGGAGCCGGGTCGCTGTTCCCGCCGACGGCGGCGCCCACCAGCACGCCGCAGGCGGGTATTCCGCGGGAACTGGCCGCGCAGGGCGCCGAAGCCGGTGCCGGTGCGGACGCAGCGGCGGTGGCCGGCGGGCAGGTGACGGTCGCGGCCGAGCCGGGAAGCGCGGCGGCGAGCAGCACCAGGCCCGCGGCGAGCAGTGCGGCCGCCCTGCCGCGTCCCGTCCGCGGGGCGTCGGGACTGGTCTTCGGACTCATCCGGCGGCCGCCAGCGGGACCGTGACAGAGCCGGGCACCACATCGAAACGGCCGCCAGAGCCGCGGAACCGGCCGATGATGCCGGCGATGAACGCGGAATCCTTGGCCCGCAGCTTGTAGGAGGCCCCCCGCCCGTCGCGGATCATCGAGACGAATTCGGCGATTTCGTAGCGCAGACCGTCGCCGGCGTAGGGGAACCGCAGTTCCTGGTTCCGGCTCGGGTCCTCGAACCGCACGAGGACATCGGTGGTCTTCCACCACGGCGCCGGGACGTAAATGCTGCCCCCGGTGCCGCTGATGTTCAGGTGGCCTTCGCTTTTGGCGCCGATGGCCACCGTGGCGGAGGCGATGGCGGAGGGGTAGCGGAAGCTGATCCTGGTGAACCCGTCCACGCCTTCATCGAGCCCGAACGAGTCGAAACTGACCGTGTCAGGGGCACAATCGAGGATCTTGGAGATGGCCAACAGCGGGTAGCTGGCCAGCTCCGTCACGCTCCCGCCGTAGGGCGGCGCGAGTTCGGGCGCGCCGGGGAGTGCGAGTTTCGTGAAGGTCGCATCCACGCACTGGATCCGGCCGATCACCCCGCTGCGGGCCAGGGCGACGAGCCGGATGAAGCCCGGGCAGTAGGCCGTCTTGATGGCTTCCAGCAGTACCAGGCCGCGCTCTTCGGCAAGCGCGTAAAGATAGCAACTCTCCTCCGCGGACAGGGTGAAGGGCTTCTCGCAGAGCACGTGCACGCCGCTCTCCAGCGCCTGCTTCGCCTGCTCGAAGTGCTGCTCGTTCGGCCCGCACAGGTACACGGCGTCGACGGTCGCCAGCAGGTCGCCGTAATCGGCGCAGGCACGGGGGATGCCGTTCCGCTCCGCGAAGGTCCGGGCCTGCTGCGGGTCGGAACCGGCGACCGCTTCAAGCTCCAGTCCGCTCACGCGCAGGGCCTCCGCAACGAACCGGTCGGCGATGCTGCCGGTCCCGGCGATCCCGAGCCGCGTGATGCCCAGAGTCTCGGCCCTCAGCTGCGTGCTGGAAACGCCGGCGGTGCGCTCGAGGTAGACGACGCGGCAGTAGTCCGCGAGGTAGTCGAACTTGCCTTCCCAGTCCGAGCCGATGGCGAAGATCGCCGCGCCGTATTGCTGGATGTCGTTGACCTTTTGGCCGTCATAGTCCTCGATGATGATCTCGTCGGCCAGGCCGGTGGCCTGGACCTTGGAGATGCGGACCATGAGGCTGTCGCGGACGTTCAGCTTGCCCCGGTTGGCGTCGAACTGGTCGCTGGTGACCCCGACGATGAGGTGGTCCCCCAGCGCCTTGGCGCGCCGCAGCAGCCGCAGGTGGCCCTCGTGCAGCAGGTCGAAAGTGCCGTAGGTGATGACCTTGACCGGCTTGTCGTTCTCTTTCATCGTCCCCCTCGTTTCCGTTTGGTGCCGCTAGCGGCAGGGCAGTGAGCCGGCCAGCTTCTGGAGAGTGGTGATTCCCGGCCGGGCGGACGCGTCCGGGGCGGTGCGGGAATCGGCAGCCGCGGAGGCAGCTGTGCTCCATTGGCGGCGCACGTCGCTGATGCCGCTCACCACCGGGGCGAGGGCTGCGTCGCTGCGGGCCAGCGCTTCGACGTTGGCCGAGAATTCGTCCAGGCCGCCCAGCAGGTCCGGCAGCCCGTCCGGACCCGCCTTGCTGCCGGCCGCGCTGAACGAAATCAGCGTGCGGCGCACCGACGCGCAGGTTGAGACGGTATGCGGCGGGACAGCTGCGGCCTTCGCTCCCCCGGCCGCCGACTTGTCCCCGGCCGCCGACCCCGAGGCTGCCCCGGACGCCGCCGAAGGCTGCCCCGGGGCCGTCCCGGAGGTCCGGGCCGGGAGGGTGGGGGCCGCCCCGCCGGACACAGGGACAACGGCGCCAGCGGCGGCCGGGGGCTGCTCGGGAGCAGCGGAGGCGAGCCAGGCTCCCCCGGAGGCTGTAGCAGCGACCACCAACGCCACGGCGACTGCAGTGCGGTTCCTACCCATGATCTGCCTTCCTTGCTCTTCTTTCCTGGCTGGCATCTTTCCCGGCTGGCACTTTCCTGGCTGGCACTGCCGGTCGCGGCTACGAACCCGGCTGCAGGACGATGCTCCACAGCGCGACCTTGGCGGACGCCGTGCCGAGGGTGGCGGCGAGATTTCCTGCGGCGCCGGCGCTCACCGGGGCGGTGTCCCCGAACGCCGTGACGAGCTGGCCGCCGCCGGTCCCTCCGGTGGTGCCCCGGACGGTAACCCGCGGGTCAAGCGTCCAGCTGTCATCCACGCTGGTCTTGTCCGCCCAGAAGGAGACCAGCGTGCTGCCGGCCGCCGGCACCGTGACCTGCGGGGTGGAATGGGATGTGCCCAGCGTCTGGTCAATGGCCGAAGCCGAGGTGGCGAGCCAGTTCGGCCCGGTGATGCCGTGGTAGGCGGCGAGCTGGAGCGAGACTTTGGCGATCGCACTCAATGGCACGGTCAGGGCTTTGCCCGCGTCCCCGGCCGCGGCTGTCTTCACCCAGAGCACGGTCTGCATCGTCCCTGCCGCCTTGCTGTCCACAAGCCGCCAGCCAGTGACGCCGGTCGGGTCGGCCGCCGTGCTCGACGTCGTATTCACCGTGGCGATCAGGAGCAAGGCGTCGCCGGCCGCCACATCGGATGGCACGGTGACGGTTGGCGCAGTGCTGTTGACGTTGGTCTGCGCCCCGGAGCGGAAGCTCACGGCTGCCGCGGACGGCGCCGCGACCGTCACTGCCTGCGACGTTGTTCCGGTGGCTCCGGCGTCGTCGGTCGCGGTCAGCTTCACCGTGTAGGTGCCCGCCGCTGCGTAACTGTGCGAGGCCTTCACCCCCGTTGCCTTTGCTCCGTCACCGAAGTCCCAGGCGTAGGCCGCCACGGTCCCGTCCGCGTCGGTGGAAGCGGAGCCGTCGACGTCGACGCTCAGACCGGCCGTGGACGCTGAAAACTTGGCCGTTGGTGCCTGGTTTGCCGCCGGAGCCGTGACGCTCACCGTTTTGGTGAGGGCGCCGGTGGCCCCGGCGTCGTCGGTGACGGTGAGGGTGACCTGGTAGGACCCGGCCGCGCTGTAGCTGTGCGAGGCGGTCGCCCCTTGGCCGGTGGCGCCGTCGCCGAACTTCCACGCGTAGGCACTGACCGTGCCGTCGCTGTCACTGGAGCCGGTGCCGTCGAACTGCACCGCGAGGTCCTTGGCTGAGGCGGTGAAGGAGGCCGTGGGCGCACTGTTGGCCGCCCGGTCGGAGACCGTGACCTGGCGGGACACCGTCCCCGTGCCGCCGCGGTTGTCGGTGACCTTCAGCGTGACGGTGTATGTCCCTGCCGCTGCGTAGCTGTGCGAGGCAAGCACCCCGGTTCCGGTGGTGCCGTCTCCGAACGTCCAAGCATAGGAGGAGATCGTGCCGTCCGTGTCTGTGGATGCCGAGCCGTCGGCCTGCACGTCCAGGTACGAGCCGGCGGTGCTGAATGCTGCCGTCGGAGCGCTGTTCGTGCCGGCCCCGAGGTTGTAGTGCTCGGCGACGGTATCGGCACTGAGCGCGTAGGGGTACACAGCCGCTTCGTCGAGGACGCCGGAGATATACGGCGTCGTGACGTTCGCCCAGGCCTTGTCCCCGCCAACGCGCCAGTAGCCGGTGTAGTTCTGCGCCGCCGTCGTGCTGTTCTGACCGGCAAGGGCGCCGTCCACGTACAGCCGCATGCCCGCCGAGGACTGGGTGGCGACGACGTGGTGCCATGCGCCGTTGTTGTACGCCTTCGCTGTGGTGACGAGCACCCGGCTACCGGTATAGACGCCGAACACCAGGGTGCCGTCGTTCTGCATGTACACCTTCCGGTCGTGGGTTGTGGAGGTGCCGGTGGCCGCGTTGCCGAAGGAGATGAGTTCCCCGCCTGTCTTCGTGGTGGTCTTGAACCAGATTTCCGTGCTGTACACCGTCGGGTTCACGAAGCTGCTGTTGCTGGAAACGAGGCCGTTGGACCCGTTGAACGTGCCGGCTGTGTCTGACACCCCGGCCAGCGCCCCGGCGGTGCCGAGGGTCACCCCGCTGCGGTACGTGCCGGGCTTGTTCGAGGCGCTGGAGTCAGCCGCCGCGGTCCCGCTTTTCTCGCCCAGCCGCCAGTACAGCGTGGGCGAGATGTTGTAGACAGCACTGCCGTACGCGTCCGACGGCGCCACGGTTCCGGTGGCGGTGAGGTCGTTGCTGATCCGCACCACCCGTGCCGTCGAGGCACTGCGGCCCTTGGCATCGGTCAGGGTCAGCTTCACGGTGTACGTCCCCAGCGCCGCGTAGGCATGGCTGGCGGTCCGGCCTGAGGCCTTGGCGCCGTCACCGAAGTCCCAGGCGAAGGAGCTCAGCGGCGCGCTGGCCGTGGACGACGTCGCATCCACCGCGAGGGTACGCGAGGACAGCGAGGAGGTGAAGGCTGCCGAGGGGTCCGAAGCAGTTGCGGGTCCCGGCTTGGTCGGCCCGGCGAAGAGGAACGCATCGCGCGCACTCCAGTTGATGCCGTCGACGGAGGCGCCCGAGACGGTGGCCCGGGTGCCGGCCGACGGGAGGCCGGACGCGGAGTCCCAGGCCCAGCGGCTGAGGGTTCCGGTGCTGTCGCCCACGTACAGCGTGCTGCCGGAGAGGAAGAGCGAGCGCACCGCCCGCCAGTCCAAGCCGGACAGATTGGCACCCGCGGTGTAGCGCTCCGCGCCGACAATCGTGGCCTGGGTGCCGTAGTACCGGTAGTACAGGTGCCCGTCGTTCTGCAGCGTGAAGTAGATGCGGGAGGTGGCCGGGTCGTAGAACAGACCGGTCATCTGCTTCATCTCACTGGCGAACGCGGTGAGCCCGTTAAGGTTGATCGTGGTCTGGGCCCCCAGGGTCGTCCCGTCGAAGGACTGCATCCGGAAGGTCCCGTCCGCGTGGGCCGTGAAGAGGTTGCCGTCAATCATGAACGCTCCCCTGGTGTCGGAGAAGCTCTGGCCCACGTTCATGGTGCGCGAGGCGGTGACCGCGGCACCTGAGAAGCTGCGCTTCACCAAAGAGGTGGAAGTTACCGCGGCGCCGCTGTCATCCTTCGCCGCGCCCACCACGTAGACGTCCGCCGGCAGGCTCCCGGAGTTGTCCAGCGGCAGGTTGGTGCCCCCGCCAACCGGCATGAAGGCCATCCGTCCGTGGTACTGGTAGTTCGAGATCCGGTCCGTGTCGCTGCCGATCCACAGCCCGGTGTCGGTGGCCACAAAGGAGTAGACGCCGACGCCGCGGGTGCGGCCCGGATTCCAGGCCAGCGGCAGGCCGGTCCGCGGGTCGAGCGCGGCGAGCCCCTCGCGTTCGACGGCCCCGGGGCCGACGGCGTCGCCGATGAAGGGGTTGTTCAGATAGCTGAAGTGGCCGCCAATGTAGACGGCGGTGTTGGTGACCGCCACCCGGTTGGTGGTGTCGCCGCCGGTGTAGTCGACCCACTTGGGCTGCAGGCTGCCGCCGGTGGCCTTGAGGTCCCAGGCGGAGGCCGCGTCGCACATGGTGCCCGCGTAGTAGGCGCCGGTCGCGACGATCACGAAGTACGTGCCGTCCGGCGAGATGCTGATGTCCCGCACGTAGCTGTCAAAGGACGTGGCGTGGCAAAGCGGAACGAACCGCTCGGTGGACCAGTTCGCCACCGAGGTGGGCGATGTCGTCAGGTCCGCAACGAAGACCTGGGTGCGGGAGAGGCCGTTGACCGAGGTGAAGTTGCCGATGGCGACCATCTTGCTGCCGTCGGCCGTGATGTCCGCCCGCATGATCGACAGGGCCCCGCCGTTGCGGGGACCGCTCAGGTCCAGCCGCACATCGGGGAGCACCACACCGGTGGCGGGGTCCAGCCCCGCGAAGGACGTCTGCGGTTTGCCGTTGACGTTCAGGAACCGCCCGGTGACGTAGAGCTTGCCGTTGCTGAGCATCACTTGGTTGACCCGGCCGTCAAAGGCGTTGACGGCGAAGGAGGGGTCCCGCTGCCCGGTTGTCACATCGATCTTGGCCACTCCGCGGACCGTTTCCCCGTTGAGGCTGGAGAAGCCGCCGGCGATCCAGACGGTCTTCCCGTCCCCGGTAGCTTCCACATCCATCAGCTCGCCGTTGACGGCCGGAGCGAAGGAAGTGATCTCACCGGTGGAGAACTTGAAGGCGAAGATGTTCGTGCGCGGGATCTCGGTGGTGTCGGCAGCGGTCCGGACGGTGGTGAAGTTGCCGACGACCACGACGATGTCGCCCACCTGCGCGAACCCGGACACGTAGCCGTCGAGCACATGCGGCGTCGTCCTGATCGGGTTGTCGCTGACCACCACGGACTGCGTCCCTTGCTGAACCGCCGAGGCCGGAGGGGGAGCCGCCGCCAGGAAGCCTGCCGCGAGCGCGAGCGCCACGACCAGGTAGAGCCACCTCGCCGGGCCGTTCCGCAGCAATGCAGGAGGGAATATGGTCGAGCCAGCAGCGCCTGATAATTCACTCCGGAAAGGCTTCACTTTTCCTTCTTTCCGAGCCGCATTTCCCCCACTGAGGTATTTCTGGAGGAAATTCCAATGGAATATGTGCGCGCCCCCCGACGTGCGGATGAATGCAGTATGCCGGGCCACAAAAGGCCCGGAAACAAGTAGTTCTACGTGTAGGGAGGTGGTACCGGAATGGCTAGAGTCAGTCCCATTCCCCCGACAACCCGTGCCGGGGAGCAGGTTTTATCCGGTCTTGTGAATCCACCCAGGGGGATGTCAGCCTATGTTGACCATCGCGCCGCCCCAGCCTCTTCCCGCGCTGCGTTCGGCAGGCGGCCGGCCGCCGCGGTCAGCCGCACGGCGTGCGGCGTGGCCCGTTGTCGTCCTTTTCGCCGGATACCCGCTGTGGTGGCTGCTGGGCGTTGCCTCCTTCCTGCCGCTGGTCCTGGCCGTGCCGATGCTCGTGCAGCTCGTGCGCAACGGACGGATCCGCGTCCCGAAAGGCATGGGCTGGTGGCTGCTGTTCCTGGTCTGGGTCGTCGCAAGCGCCGCCATGCTGTGGACCGACGCGCCGGGGGCGGAGCCCGGCTCCACGCCGGACCGTCTCACGGTCTTCCTCTACCGCCTGGCGTGGTACGGAGCGTGCACTGTCGCCATGCTGTGGGTCGGGAACCTCAGCGAGGAGGAGGCCCCGTCGCGGCGGATTGCGCGCCTGCTGGGTTGGATGTTTGTCGTCACCGTGGCCGGCGGACTGCTCGGGGTCCTCGCCCCGAAGTTCGAGCTGACCTCCCTGATGGAATCGTTGCTGCCGGCCTCGCTGCGGAGCAACGGCTTCGTGCAGACCCTCACGCACCCGTCCGCCGCCACCCTGACAACCTTCCTCGGCCGCGAGGAGTACCGTCCGATCGCGCCGTTCGATTTTGCGAACTCCTGGGGCAGCAACCTCTCGATGTTCCTCCCGTTCTTCCTGCTCTCCTGGTTCGGCAAAGGTGCCGGGTGGCGGCGGTTCGCAGCTCCGTTCGTACTGGCCGTCTCGGTGGTGCCGATCGTCTATTCCATGAACCGCGGTCTCTGGGCATCGCTGGCGGTAGGTGCCGTGTTCGTCCTCGTCCGGCTTGCCTCCAGAGGCAACCGCCAGGCGCTCCTCGTCGTCATCGCAGCCCTGGGCCTCGCATTTGCCGCTTTCCTTGCGAGCCCGCTGGCCTCGCTCTCCTCGGACACCTTGGACAGCGCGCACAGCAACGACCGGCGCGGCGAGCTGCTGGTCAGGACGGTCCAAAGCACGTTGGACGGCTCACCTGTGCTCGGCTTCGGCAGCACCCGGAACGTCCAAGGCAGTTTCGCCTCCATCGCCGGAGGCTCCACGCCGGACTGCCCGGCCTGCGCGGTACCGCCGCTGGGGACCCAGGGCCACCTGTGGATGGTGATTTTCTCGCAGGGTCTGGTGGGGGCCGTGTTCTTCCTGGCCTTCCTGTTTGTCCGGGCGAAAACCCACTGGCGTTCCCGCACCCCGCTGGAAGCCGCCGGTTTCACCCTGCTGCTCTTCTTCGCCCTGCAGATGTTCATTTACGACACACTGGGCCTGCCGCTGTACACCATCATGCTGGGCCTTGGACTGATCTGGCGCGACCAGCAGCGCCGGCAGGGACCGGCTGCCTCCCGCTGCCTTGCCTCGCTGCTGCGCCCGGTACGCCGGTTCGCGCCCTTGCTGTTGGCCGGAGCGGTTGCCGGCGGCGGCGCCGGGGCCGCGCAGGCCGCCGCCGAGCCAACCACGTACGCGGCGCAGGCGACCCTGCTGCTTCCGCCCTCGCCCGTGTATCTCTATTCCGACGGCACCGAGAACCTGCGCGCCTCAGAGACCACCGTGGACACCGAAGCGGCATTGGTGCTCTCCGGCACGGCCCTGGCCAGGACGGCGTCGAGCGTGGGCCTGGGCGATCCCGGCGTCATTGCGGCACGGACAACGATCACGGCCGAGGCAACCACCCGGGTCATCAACCTCACCTACACGGACGCCAACCCGACCCGTGCGCGCGCTGTGGTGGACGCGTTGGCCAACTCGTATCTGTCGGTCCGAAGCGCGGATCTTACCCAGCGCCGCGACCACGTACTGACCGCCCTGCGCGAGCAGCTCGCTGGAATGCAGGCCTTCGACAGCACCCTCGTCCTCGACGTCGCCTCCGGCGACGCCGTGCGTGCCTTGCGCTTGCCGGACGCCTCCACCCTCGTGATGGACCAGATTGACAAGCTGTCCCTCGCGCCGAGCTCGGCCGGCGAGATCATCCGGGCCGCGCAGGTCACGCCGGTACGCAACCAGGCCGAGGTCAATATCGCTTCCGGGGCCCTGATGGGATTCCTGCTGGTGCTCACGGCAGCACTGGCTGCCGGCAAAATCCGCGCCCGATCACGTTTCCGTCTGCTTCGGTCGGCCATACCCCTGCACAGAAAGGTCTCCACAAGATCATGAACAACCCAACTCCCTATCTGGGCGTCCCGGACCCGGCGCCCGCGCCGCGCAGCAGCAGCCGGCCGGGGTTCTTTACCGCGTCCCTGCGCCGGTGGTGGCCGCTGCTGCTCGTCGGCCTGCTCGGCGGGGGCCTCGCGGGCTCCGGCGTGGCTGGCGGGATCACCGACACCCACTCGGCAAGCGCACTGATCCTGCTCAATCCCCTCGACGGCAACCCCTTCTACCCGAGCACGCGCGGCGAGCAGTTGGTAAACCTCGCGAGCGAATCGCAGGTGCTGCGGTCCAACGACGTGGCCAAGGCTGTCATTGCGGCTGCCGCCCCGGGGGCGAGCCAGAACGACCTCCTGAACGCGGTGACGGTCACCAACCCGACCAACACGCAGCTGCTCCAGGTGCACTACACGGACCCATCCACTGACGTCGCCGTCAAGCGCGCTCAGGCGTTTGCCGACGCTTACCTGACCTACCGCCGCAACCGGGCTGCTGCGTCGGTGGCCAACCAGGTCAAAGGCATCCAGGCCGAGGTGACCAAGTACGACCAGGAGCTGACCGCGCTGACCGCCCAACTGGTCAAAGCCCGCCCGGGGACCGCGCAGGCCGGGATGCTGAACGTGCAGGTCCAGTCGGTCGGCTCGCGCATCAGCCAGCTGAATGCGCAGATCAGCAACATCTCTTCCACCTCGCTCGACGCCGGGCACGTGGTGACCCCGGCCCAGGCCGACAAGGACAGCCTCGTCGGGCCGAAGCAAATCATCCTTGCCGCCGGGTTGACGCTCGGGCTGCTTCTGGCCGCGGGGCTGATCTTCCTGCTCTCCGGCACCCGGGCACGGGTCCGCTCCGGCCGCGAACTGCAGGCTATGGGTCTGCCGGCCTGGGCCGTGCTGCGCCGGCAACCGGATCCTTCCGACCTCCGGCTCCCCGTTGAATCCTCCCTTGACGAGGCAGCCCTGGCGCTGCGCGGGCAGCTGCTCGCCGCCCTGCGCCGACGCGCCGGCCATACAGTTCTGCTCGTGCCGGCCAGCCGGGCCGCAGCGGCTCCCGCGACCGCGGTACCGCTCGCCCGGTCCCTCGCCGCTGCCAACATCCGGACCATCCTGGTGGACACCACCGGAACTCTCCGGACCCCTGACGGGACCAGCGCGCCCGGCTTCGCGGACCTTCTCCAAGGCCGTGCCGGCCTGGCGGAGATCCTCGAGCCGGTCGCCCCGGGGCTGCAGGTCGTGGCGGCCGGCGCGTCCCTACGCCAAGCCCCGGGCATGCTGGACTCCCCGCGGACGGCCGCACTGCTGGAGGAGCTGTCCGGCCGCTGCGATGTGCTGCTCATCGCCTCCCGCCCGGTACAGTCGCCCGGCGTGCGCTCACTCGCGGCCGCGTCCGGGGCGGCCATGCTGGAGGTGGTTCGCGGCGGCACGCGCCGCCGCGAGGCCCAGGACAGCCTGCGCGCCTTCCAGGAGGCCTCCGCAGAAGTGCTGGGTGCCGTCATAGTCAAGGTCAACCGCTGGGCCGGCTGGCCAACGGCGAAGCCGGCACGCGCAGTGCGCACCGCCGGAAAGCCCGCCGCCGCCGCGACCGTGAAGGAACCGGCCAAGGCCTCGACGGCCCTGAGCGGAAGCGAACGTGCCTGAGCGGCTGAGCACGGCCACAGCCGACGCCCAGCTTGGCCGGATCGCCCGCAGCGGCTCACTGAACCTTCTGGGCGCGGCGATAGCCTCCATCGGCGGCTTCGTGCTCGTCGTTGTGGTGACCGACCGGTTCAGCCAGCCGGTCGCCGGCATGCTGTTCTCCGCCACCTCCGTGTTCCTGGTGCTGCTCGGCGCCGCGACACTGGGCACGGAGGGCGGGATGGCGCGGTTCCTGCTGCGGTACGAGGCCACGGGGAGGGACGCCGACATCCCCGAGTGCGTGCGTGTGGCCCGCCGTCCGGTGCTGGCGGCCAGCTGCGTGCTCGCTCTCGGCACGGCGGTGCTCTCCCCTTGGCTGGCCCCGCTGATCGGCCTCAACCATCCCAGCGGTCCGCTTATCCTGGTGCTGCTCGCCCTCCTGCTGCCGGTGGCCGCGCTGGGTGATTTCTCGCTGGGCGCGGCACGGGGGTTCGGCAGTGTCCGTAGCACCGTCCTGCTCGACAAGCTGCTCCGCCCCTCCCTGCAGCCAGTGGCGGCGCTCTTGGTGGCGCTCACCGGTGGTGGAATTGTCGGACTTACTGTCGGCTGGGCCGTCCCGTACGCGCTGGCCGGCCTGCTGTCCGCCTGGATCCTGCAGCGAATGCTCCGGCGGCGCGGCGCCGGAGCACCTCCCGTCACGGACCGCGCCGAACTGCGCCGCGAATTCTGGAGCTTCACCTGGCCCCGCGGACTGGCCCGGCTCTCCCAGATTCTCCTGCAGCGGGCGGACATCGTTCTCGTCGCGTCCCTGCTCTCTGTCCGCGACGCGGCGATCTACACGGCGGCCACCCGGTTTGTCGCCCTCGGCCAGCTCGGGGGCAACGCCATACAGCAGGTCCTGCAGCCGCGTTTCAGCCAGATGCTCGCCAGGAACCAGCAGGCGGAGGCCGGGCATATCTTCAAAATCTCCACGGCGTGGAACATGGCCGTCGCCTGGCCGATCTACCTCGTCACCGCCGGCGCGAGCGGGCTCTACCTGCTGATGTTCGGCGCCCGCTACAACGGCGCCGAGGCCGCGTCGGTCGTGGTGATCATGAGCGTCGCCATGCTGCTCGCGGTCGCCGCCGGACCGCTGGACACCCTGCTGCTCATGGCCGGCGGCAGCAGGACAAGTCTCTGGATCTCCCTGTCGGCCCTCGGCATCGACGTCCTCGGGTGCCTGCTGCTCCTTCCGGTGATCGGGCTCCCGGGCGCAGCCCTGGCCTGGGCGCTCTCGGTCCTGGTCAAGAACATCGCCACCTTCATCTGCGTCCGTTCCTCGTTGGCAATGAACCCGCTCAGCAGGGCCGCCGGCATCGTTGCCGGGGCCGCCTGCCTCTGCTTCGGAGCACCGGCCCTGATGCTTTCCCTGCTGCACCAGAAGGAGCCGCTGCTCTTCGCGGCCGTGCTCTCGCTCGGTGCCGCCGCCTACGCCGGCGCCCTATGGCTGGGGCGCCGTCCGCTGGAGCTCAAAGCACTGCGCGCACTCAGGAGCGGCACCCGCCGCCCGGAACCCGAAGGAGCCTGAACCATGCACACCCCTACCGTCATGTTCGAGAGCTGGCGGGGCCGCTACGCGGACAACCCGCGCGCAATCTCCGAGGAACTCTCCATACTGCGGCCGGAGCTTCGCCAGATCTGGGTCGCCGAGGAAACAACCGAACTGCCGGCCGGCGTCGAACGGGTGCGCCGGCACTCGCCGGAATATTTTGCACGGCTCTTGAGCTGCGACTTCCTGATTACCAATGACATTGTGAGCAAGCATTTGGTAAAAGGACCACGCGTTACCTATTTGCAGACCTGGCATGGAACTCCACTAAAAACCATGGGATTCGATGAGCACATGGCGCAATATCCCGGCGCGGCCGCCCATATGAAAAGAATGGTGCGGGATGTCAAGAAATGGGATTACCTGCTTTCCGCGAGCCCCGAGTGTTCCGGGCTCCTCCGCAGTGCCTTCCATTACGGCGGGCCCATCCTGGAAACCGGCTATCCGCGCAACGACATTCTGAATTCTCCGCAAGCCGGGGCGATCCGTCGGACGGTGCGGAGCCGGCTGGGGCTGGAGTCCGGACAACAAGTGGTGCTCTACGCGCCGACGTGGCGGGACAACTCGGTCGGGGCCGGCGGCATCGTCGACCCAGGAGCGCTCGACGTCGGTCTGCTCCGGCAGCTGCTGCCCGCAGGCACCGTGCTGCTGAACCGGCTGCACAGCGTTGTGCAGGCACGGCAGGGCAGCGACGACGGCTTCCTGCGCGATGTCAGCAACTACCCCGACATCGCCGAGCTGTACCTGGCCGCGGACGTCCTGGTCTCCGACTACTCCTCGGCCGTCTACGATTTCGCCGTGACCGGAAAGCCCATCGTGCTCTTCGCCTACGACCTGGCCGGCTACCGCGACGATGTGCGGGGCATGTACTTCGACTACGACCAGTGGGCACCCGGGCCGGTGGTCGCGGACACCGAGGCGCTAGCCGACGTCCTCACCGACGCGGCGGCCCATCAGCTCCGCTTGCGGGACCGCTACGACGGGTTCGTGCAGCGGTTCTGTCCGAATGAAGACGGCAAGGCGTCGCGCCGCGTGATCGAGGCGGTCTTCTAGACGGCAAAGGGGGTGCAGGGAACACGCGGGATGCGCTCCCTGCACCGCTCAAATACCCTTACCGTGCCGGTGCAGGGCGGTCATGACCGCTGCAGGTGAGACCCAGCCGGTGGCAACCCCGAGAGCCAGGAAAGCCCGCGGTTCCAGCGGGTTGCGGCGGATCGCGGAGGCGGCCCACCGGCAGGCTTCACGGCGGCTGGCCTGGGCAGCGTGCGCGAACGCGATCTGCCCGCGGATCCGCGCCGAGCCAGCCCGGACCGATTCGAACTCCGGATATTTCGCCAGCACATCAGCCAAGCCTGCGGACATCGTCTGCCAGCGCTGGAAGAAGAAAGACTGCGCGCCCCACCGTACGGTCACCCAGGGTTCCGGCACATGGGCGATAGGTGCCCGCCGGGCGGCACGCAGCAGGAACTCGTAATCCTCCCCGAATCCCCCTGGCACTGCCTCATCCACCAGACCGAACCCGTTGTGCGCGGCCTCCCGGCGGAACAGGAAGGTGGAGGGGTGCAGTTCGGTGTGCCGGTCCCGCAGCAGGTCTGCGAAGGTCACCGTGTGTCGTCGGAGGACGCGGTCGTGGCGGCGCCCGTCGTGCAGCACGGTGATGCCGCAGGTGGCGAAGTCCGCCGAAGGGTCCTCCTCGAGCCTGCTGACCTGCGCCGCGAGTTTGCCCGGGGACCAGACATCGTCGTCGTCGCAGAACGCGATGTACTCTCCCGCAGCCTCCTCGATCCCCGAGTTGCGAGCCCCTGCGAGCCCCGGCCGCCGCCCGTTGGCCAGGACGCGGACGGCCCGGTCCTGCGCGCTCAACTCCAGCGAAAAGTCTGGGTCGGACTGGTCGTGCACGACGAGCACTTCGATGCGGCCCGCATACGTCTGGGCCAGCACGGAACGCACGGCCTCGCACAGCAGGGCGGGCCGGTCGCGGGTGGCGATGACTACGCTGACCGTTGGACGCCGGGCTGGGACACCAGGCTGTGCTGCCCGGCCGGTCCGGGCCCCCGTGCCACCTGCGGGCCTGGCAGATCCAGTGAATTCCATGCTTCCTCCAACCTCCGGGATGTTTGCAGGGGCCTGTCACGCAGCAGCGCCGCGGAGACGTGCGCGTGCGGCACACCGCGCTGGCGCAGCGCTTCGAAAGCCAGCGGGCGCAGCGCCCGTCCGAGCGGGTCCGCGACGTCGTCGAGCCAGAGCACCCGCAGGTCGATTTCGCGGTTATGGGACAGGGCGCAGGCACGCAACAGGTCATCGCCCACGTCGACGACGACGTCAGCTCCGGAGACTTCGCGAGCGGCCCGGTAGAGAGCCTGGTAGTACGCGGTGTAGGCGGCCAGTTCCAAGCGGCGGGCGGGCGGCTCGACGGGCAGCAGGCTGCCCCAACGGCCCCGCGGCGCTTCGACTGCCCGCCGAGCCCCCTCGAGCCGGTCCGGGTCGACGTCGCGCCAGCCGCCGAAGGCCACCTTGCCCACGGCTTCCCAGAATTCGCACTCCACCAGGCTCTCCCCGCAGGCGCAGCCGGTGGCGGAAGGCCCGGTCCGCCACAGCCCGCGGACGTCGCCCAGCACGGCGGTCCCCTCCCGGCGCGCCACCGCGGCGGCGAGGCTCTGGCGCGCACCGGCGTCCGCGGCCCCCGCGAACAGCACCACAGGCGCACCCTCCGACGCCTTGTTCCCGCCGGACCGGTGCTTGTGCAGCAGCCGGGTCAGGTGCAGGACCGCGTCATCAGCATCTCCCGCGCCGCAGGGGTGTTCCAGCCGCGTGCCCGCCTTCCGCTCCGCACAGAGCGCGACCCGGGCCTCCAGTTCCTGCACGGACTCGACACAGACGACGAGTGAACGCTGCCCTGACCAGCGCGCGAAGCGCTGCTGATGGTCATCGACGTGCTCTCCCAGCCGGGGGTCCCGGGCCAGGACAAGCGGCAGGTGGCCGCTGGCGCGTGCCCCTGAAATGGTGGCGGGGCCGCCATGGCTCACGACGATGTCGCTTCCGGACATCAGCGCCGCGAGGTCCGCCGGCCCGAGGAAGGCCACACCGCTGGCTACGCGGGGCGCAGGGCTGTGCCCGTGCTGGACGACCACATCGTCCTGCGGGTTCCGGGCGGCCCAGGTGTCGGCCCAGTCCACGGCCCGCTGGAACGGGTGGTGGTCGGTCCCGACCAGGACGGCGATGGTGCGTCCGGCGCGGGCGTTCACAGCAGCCTCCCCACGAGGTGCGCGTCCCGGTACAGGCCGAGCTGGTCCTCCCACTGCACGCACATCAGGTCCGTGAAGGGCCGGCAAAGCCGCCCGGTCATCGTCGGGCTCTCGACCCGGTCAAAAACTTCAATGTAGATCGTAGTAGCCTCCTGGAGCCGGCCGAGGGCAAAGAACGGCAGGGCGCTCCCGGCCCCGGTGCTTACGACCACGGTGGGCCGGAACCTCCGGACCAGGCCCGCAGCGAGCGCGGTATTGCGCAACAGGTTCGGGACGTTGCGGGTCGTGGGCGAGTGGACCCAGGACACATCCGGCTCGTCCGCGAGCGCGTATTCGGCGTCCGGCGTCCGGAACGTCGCCCATGCCCGCTCGTGCCGGGACCACCAGGGGCGCAGCGACAGCAGTTGCGCCAGATGTCCCCCGCTCGAACCCACCAGCAGGATCCGTTCGCCGCCGGGCGCCGGCAGTTGCGTGGTCATTGTCCCTCCTCCGCCTCGTGCTGGGTGCTGGGTCGTGTCAGGCCTGCAGGATCATTCCTGCGCCAACCGTGTCGTGCGTCTGCTCGTCGATCAGGACGAAGCCGCCGGTCTCCCGGTTGCGCCGGTACTCATCCGCCAGCAGCGGCGTGGTGGTGCGCAGCCGGACCCGGCCGATCGAGTTCAGGCCCAGCTGTGAACTGTCCGCGTTGCGGTGAAGCGTGTTGACATCGAGTTCGTACTGGATGTCCTGCACCAGCGCCCGCGCGCTGCGGGTGGTGTGTTTGACCGCGAGTTTCAGGCCCGGCCGCAGCGGGCTCTCGCTCATCCAGGCCACCATCGCATCGATGTCCTGGCTGACCTTGGGCTGGTTGTGCGGCCGGCAAATCATGTCGCCTCGGGAGATATCCAGGTCATCCTCCAGCCGCACGGTGACGGCCATCGGGGCGTAGGCCTCCTCCACCGGCCCGTCGGCCGTGTCGATCGAAACGATCCGGCTCGGCAGCCCGCTCGGCAGCACCACGACGTCATCGCCCGGGCGCATCACGCCGCCGGCGACCCGTCCCGCGTACCCGCGGTAATCGGGGTACTCCCGGTCATGCGGGCGGATCACGTACTGGACCGGGAAGCGGCCGTCGACCAGGTTCCGGTCACTGGCAATGTGGACGTGTTCGAGGTGGTGCAGCAGCGACGCGCCCTCGTACCACGGCATATTGGGCGACCGGTCAACGACGTTGTCACCGTTGAGTGCCGAGACAGGGATCACTGTCAGGTCCGCAATCTGCAGTTTTGCGGCGAATTCGGAGAACTCGGCCCGGATGGCCTGGAAAGCCTCCTCGGAGTAGCCCACCAGGTCCATTTTGTTCACGGCGAGCACCAGATGGGGAACCTGCAGCAGCGAGGCCAGGAAGGCGTGCCGCCGGCTCTGCTCCTTCAGTCCCGTCCGGGCGTCGACCAGCACGATCGCCAGGTCCGCAGTGGACGCGCCGGTGACCATGTTCCGGGTGTACTGCAGGTGTCCCGGGGTGTCAGCGATGATGAATTTGCGCACCGCGGTGGCGAAGTAGCGGTAGGCGACGTCGATGGTGATGCCCTGTTCCCGTTCGGCGCGCAGGCCGTCGGTGAGCAGGGCGAGTTCGGTGTACCCGGCGCCCATGTCGCGGCTGGCCCGCTCCACTCCGGCAAGCTGGTCGCTCAGGACAGCCTTGGAGTCATACAGCAGCCGGCCGATCAGTGTGCTCTTGCCGTCGTCGACCGACCCGGCCGTGGCAAAACGAAGGAGGTCCATCAGAAGTAGCCTTCTTTCTTCCTGTCTTCCATGGCGGCCTCGCTCACCCGGTCATCGCCGCGGGTTGCTCCGCGTTCGGTGACCGTGGTGGAAGCGATCTCGGCCAGGACGAGGTCGACGGTGGTGGCCTCGGAACGGACAGCGGCGGTGAGCGTGGCATCGCCGACCGTGCGGTAACGCACGGACTCCACGAACGTCTTCTCCCCGTCGGCGGGCCGACAGAGGTCGTTGACGGCGAACAGCATGCCGTGGCGTTCGAAGACTTCCCGGCGCTGCGCGTAGTAGAGGTCCGGCACCTCGATGCCCTCGGCCGCGATGTATTTCCAGATGTCCAGTTCGGTCCAGTTCGACAGCGGGAACACCCGCATGCTTTCGCCGACGCGCACCTTGGCGTTGTAGAGGTTCCACAGTTCGGGCCGCTGCCGTTTCGGGTCCCACTGGCCGAACTCGTCACGGAACGAGAACACCCGTTCCTTGGCCCGTGATTTCTCTTCGTCGCGGCGGGCGCCCCCGAGCAGCGCGTTGAATCCGTGCTTGTCCGCTGTCTCCAGCAGGACGGGGGTCTGGATCCTGTTGCGGGAGCCGTTGGGTTCCTCCCGGACGACGCCGCGGTCGATCGCCTCCTGCACGGAGCCGACCACGAGATTCAGCCCAAGGTCGGCCACCACGCGGTCGCGGAAGTCGAGCACCTCCGGGAAATTGTGCCCGGTGTCGATGTGGAGTACCTGGAAGGGTATCCCGGCGGGGGCGAAGGCCTTGCGCGCCAGATGGAGCATGACGATCGAGTCCTTGCCCCCCGAGAACATCAGGGCCGGCCGTTCCACCTCCGCGGCGACTTCGCGGATGATATAGATCGCCTCGGACTCGAGCACCTTCAGGTGGGACAGCGTGCCCCGGGTCGTCTCCGCCATCTCAGTCTCCCGTCTTCCGGGCTGCGGCTTCGCTGAGCCGGGCCCTCTTGATGGTTTCCAGCAACCTGTCGCGCAGTTCCGGGCGGCAGACCAGCAGGTCCGGCAGGTACGGATCCGGCTGGTTGTACCGCGGCGCAGTGCCGTCGAGCCGGCTCACGTGCAGCCCCGCGGAGCGGGCCACGACCACAGGCGCCGCGGAGTCCCATTCGTACTGGCCGCCGTCGTGCAGGTAGCCGTCGACCTCTCCGCTGGCGACCGCGCAGACTTTGTATCCGGCAGAGCCCATCGGGATCAACTCGGCGCCGAGGTGCGCGGCCACGGTCTCGGCGATGCGCGGCGGCCGGCTCCGTGACACCGCCAGCCGGATCTTCCGGCCCGTGGACCGCGCCGGCGGCTGGGCGGGTGCTCCGCACACCAGCCCCAGCCGGGGCAGTGCCACCGCCCCGGCTGTAAGGTTGCCGCCTGACCACAGGGCCACATGCACCCCCCAGTCGCGGCGGCCTTCGGAAAACTCGCGCGTTCCATCCAATGGGTCAATGATCCAGACGCGTTTCGCGGACAGCCGCCTCGGGTCGTCCGCGGCTTCCTCAGAAAGCACCGAATCCTGCGGCCGGGTCCGGGCCAGGGCCTTGCGCAGGTATTCCTGCGATTTCCTGTCCCCCTCCGCTCCGAGACCGGCCGGCTCGCGGCCCTCGCCGGCCCGCAGGACGGCGGACTGGATCTTGAGCAGGCTCTCCCCGGCCTTGCGGGCGAGAGCCTCGGCGAGCTGCTGGTCGGTCAGGCCGCCTGCGGCGAGCGTGCCCAGTCTGTTCAGGAGGATCATTGCTTTCCGTTCCTAGTAGGCGCCGACGGGGTTCGTGAGCATTCTGGCGGTGCGCCACATGATCATGATGTCGCCGGTCAGGGACCAGTTTTCGACGTAGTACAGGTCAAGCCGGACGCTCTCGCGCCAGCTCAGTTCGGAGCGGCCGCTCGTCTGCCAGAGGCCTGTCAGGCCCGGCTTGATGTAGAGCCTGCGGTGCACATGGCTCTTGTATCCGTCCACCTCGCGCTGCAGTGGCGGCCGCGGCCCGACCAGGCTCATGTCGCCGACCAGCACATTCCACAGCTGCGGCAGTTCGTCGAGGGAGTACCGCCGCATCCAGGTGCCGACCTTGGTCACCCGGGGATCGTCGCGCATCTTGAACAGCACCCCCGCGCCTTCGTTCTGCGCCAGCAGGCCCGCGAGGTTGTCTTCTGCGTGGTCCACCATGGAGCGGAACTTCAGCATCCGGAAGGGCTCGCCGTCGCGGCCCACGCGTTCCTGCCGGAAGAGCACAGGCCCGGGGCTGTCGCGTTTGACCATTATGGCCAGGACAAGGAACAGCGGGGCCAGCGCGACGAGCGCGACGCCGGAGAGCACGATGTCGGTCAGACGCTTCAAGGCGTGCTTCGCCCCGGAGTACTGCGGCAACTCCACGTGCATCAGCGGCAGGCCTTCCACCGGTCGGGAATGGATGCGCGGGCCGGCAACGTTGGTCAGGCCGGTTGCCAGGACCAGTTCGGTGCCGGTCTCCTCCAGAAGCCAGCCAAGTTTGCGGATATACGAGCTGCCGCCCTTGAGCGGGCCTGCCACGATGACGGCATCGACCCCCGTGGTGCGCACGGCGTCGATGACCGAGTGGGCAGTGCAGACGACCGGGACCTGCCGAGCTCCCACGGCCAGGCTCAGTCTCGGGTCACCGGCCGGCAGCGCCGCACCCACCACCTCATAGGCGGCTCCGGATTTCTTGTCGATCTGGTTGATCACGTACGCGGCGTCCTTGCGGTTTCCGAGCACGATCACGCGGGAAAGGTAGTGGCCTTTCACCCGCTGGCGGGTGAGCCACTGGCGTAGCGCCCAACGTGAACCGAGCAAGCCCGACACCCCTAGCGGGAATGCCAAGGCAAAGAAGCCCCGCGCGACGTCGACCTTGAAGACCAGGCACACGATGCCGAGCACCCCGAGGACGGTGACGGTGGCGTTGACCACCCGTTTGTACTCGTCCGACCCGATGCCCACGACGCGGATGTCCCGGCTGCGGTAGGCGCCGAGGGCAAGCATCCAGACTGCGGCGATGACCACCGACATCACCGGGTATGCGATGCCCCACCCTCTGACGGGCGCATCGAGCTCGTGGAGACCGAAGCGGCCCACTTGGGCCGTGGCCACCGCAGCGATCAGGACTACGGCGTCGCTGAAGCCCAGCAGCCGCCGGTAGCGCCAGGCCCAGGCGAGCCCGGGCTTGACCGCTGTCCGCCGGCTGGTCCGGGACCGGGCCGGCGCGAAGCCGATGACCGGGCGTTCGAGCCGGGCTCCGACCGTCGCCTCCAGTCCGGTCATCGCTGGTCACCGGGGCGGAAGGCGGAGAAGGAGGGGCCGGCGACGGCTGGGGGGGAAGTCTCGGTCTCAGAAGACTCCACCGTCGCCGGTCCCGTACGGGGGGCCTGGCCGCCGAAGCGCCAGGCGTGCAGCACTGCTGCGGCATTGGTCAACATTCGAGGTGTGGCTTCATCACTCATCGGGGAGATCCGTTTCTTACCGTCGTATGGACTCAATACAAGGAGCGTAGGATCCGGAAAAGTCCGGCGCGTGAGTGGGTGCTACCCGACTTCCCGGCGCCGACTCTCCACTTTCCCGCAGCGGCTACTTGCCCGGCTCCTGCACGGATGCGGGTGCCTACTTGTTCGCGGGCCGCCGCCCTGTCGCGGGGCTGCCGATTACGCTGTGCCATGATGTCCGGCCGTGGCAGACTCGCGCCCATGGAGCTCACCATGGGTCTGGCAGCCTTCGGAGTCGGGATCGTCGTCGGTTTGACCGGCATGGGAGGTGGCGCGCTCATGACACCGGTCCTCGTCCTCTTCTTTGGCGTCCCGCCGCTCAGCGCGGTGTCCAGTGACCTGCTGGCAAGCGCCGTGATGAAGCCCGTGGGGTCCGCCGTGCATCTGCGCCACGGCACGGTGAACCTCGGCCTCGTCAAATGGCTGGCCCTGGGTTCGGTTCCCTCCGCTTTTTCGGCCGTGCTGCTTCTCAAACTGGCCGCGCCGGGAGAGGCGGTGCAGGAGCTGATCCAGGCGGGGCTTGGAGCAGCCCTGCTGCTGACGGTGGTGCTGCTGGCCGTCCGGGCGTACCTGCGCCTGGCCGACAGGGCACGTCGGCGCGACGGAAGCGTCCCGCGGCACCGCCTGTGCCGGCCCGCGGCCGCCGTGCGCCGCCTGCCCACGGTCCTGCTGGGCGTGCTTGGAGGCGCTTTTGTCGGCCTCACCTCCGTGGGGTCCGGGTCGATCATGATCATCGGGTTGATGCTGCTCTACCCGGGGCTCAAGGCCGGCCAGCTGGTCGGCACCGATCTCCTGCAGGCGGTTCCGCTGGTGGCCTCCGCCGCCGCCGGGCATGCCCTGTTTGGCGACCTGAACCTCGCTGTCACCGTGCCGTTAGTGATCGGCGGCATTCCCGGAGTCTTCCTCGGCGCCCAGCTCTCGGCTCGGATGCCGGGCGGCTTCGTGCGGCGCGCGCTGGCCCTCGTCCTGCTGGCGTCTGCGCTGAAAATGCTCGGCGTCGGCAACCTTTCGACGGTGCTGGTGCTGCTTGCCGCGCTGCTGGTGGGGACGCCGGTCTGGATGCAGCTTCGCCGCCGCCTTGGCTTCCCTGCCCTGGCCGGGCGACTCCT
Source organism: Paenarthrobacter sp. DKR-5 (assembly GCF_018531425.1). Lineage (GTDB taxonomy): Bacteria > Actinomycetota > Actinomycetes > Actinomycetales > Micrococcaceae > DKR-5. The sequence goes on along the minus strand of NZ_JAHBOI010000003.1, from coordinate 286,990 downwards.
GCCGCGTCTGCTGCCCCTGCGGGTGGCGGCCGCTCCGCGGACGGGAGCGGACTCATGAGCTCACCCGGTCCCGCCTCGGAGCCGTTGGCGCTGCTGCGTCCGGCGCTGGCCCTGCAGCCGGCTGCCCTCGACGAGCTGGAACTGCTGCTCGGCGGCCTGTACTCCCCTGCGGACGGTTACTGCCTGCCAGCGCAGACGCCGGCGGGCTGGCCGGCACGGTTCACCCTCGAGGTACCGCTGCCGCTGGCCGCTGAGGCACTGCGCCACGGCGCGCTCGAACTGACCGACGCCGACGGCACGCCGCTCGCGGCCCTGGCGGTGCGGACCAGCGCCCCTGGCGGTCCGGACACCCTTTTCCTCGCCGGGCCGCTGAGTCCCTTGCAGCCCGCCGAACACCCGCCGGCGCGAACCCTGCGCCTGACCCGGCCGGTCGCCGCGGAAAACGGCGGACCGCTCGTCGTCGCGGCGTTCCGCGCGGAACCCTCCGCCGCCGCCATGGCGGCCGCCCTCACGTCGGCCGCCGGCGCCACGCTGCTGCTGGTGGCCGTCGTGCCGAGCCAGCGGCCGGGAGGCAACGCCGCGTCCGGGCTGCTGGCCGCCCTGCAGCGCTGCGCGGCGGAAGTGCCAGGCGCCCGCGTGGGCTTGCTGGTCGAACCTGTGGACCCGCGCGGCCCGCAGCCGGACGGAGGGCTTACCCGTTACGCGTTGGAGCGTCTCGGCGGCCGCACGGTGCTTGAGTTCAGCCCTGCCACGGACGCCGGTGCCGGGTCCGGTCCCGCCTGGGGTAGCCGGGGCCGGGAGGCATCCCGCCTGCAGCGGGCCGAGGGGCTCGTCGTTTTCTTCACCGGGTTGTCCGGCGCCGGCAAATCGACCGTCGCCCGCGCCCTTGCAGAGCGTTTGCAAGACGCCGACCCGCGCGCGGTCATTTTGCTCGACGGCGACGACGTGCGCCGTCTGCTCTCCTCCGAGCTGGGCTTCTCGCCGGCGGACAGAGACCTCAACGTGCGCCGTATCGCCTGGGTGGCAGCTGCCGTCGCGCGTTCCGGGGGAATTGCCATCTGCGCACCGATCGCCCCTCACGAGGCGACCAGGGCGCAGGCCCGGCTGATGGCCGAAGACAGCGGGACCTTCGTGTTGGTGCATGTCTCTACCCCTCTAGAGGTGTGCGAGGGACGGGACCGCAAGGGCCTCTACGCCAAAGCCCGGGCGGGCCTGCTCACCAGCTTCACGGGAATCGATGCTCCCTACGAGGTTCCGACGGATGCCGACCTGATGCTCGATACGGCCTCCATGCCGGTAGACGCCGCGGTGGATGCGGTCCTGGCGCTGCTGGCGCGGCGCTCCAGAGCTTAGCTCGGGCCAGCGGCGCGGGGGCAGCAGCGGCGCCCCGGAGGGAAGACGACTAGGCCGCGCCTGGGATCCCCGGGTTGCCATTCAAGTGGGACGCGGTCAGATCCTCGCGGCGGTTGATGCCCAGCTTGGAGAAGATACGGTAGAGATGGCCTTCGACGGTCCTCAAGGAAAGCGAGAGGCGTTCGGCCACTTCCCGGTTGGCGGCCCCGTTGAGCACAAGCGTGGCGATGTCCGTTTCGCGGCGGGTAAGCCGCGAGGTCTCCTGCGGCAGGGCGAGGAATGCGGTGGCGATCCCCTCGAGGCCCGGGCGCAACTGCTGCAACCGCTGCGAGGCAGCGCGCAGCTCGCGCCGGACGGAACCGGCCTGGAGATACCGCATCGCGTGCGCGGCGCACTCCGCCGCCACGAGAGGGTACCCGGCGTCGGCGGCGTCATCTCCGGTGCGCAGCAGTGCCGCGGGGTCGCGGTCCATGACGGCATGGGCGTAGTCGTTGAGCACCCCCTGGTAGCGGCCCTCGAGCCGCTTGGAGAGTTCCGCCAGACCCTCCCAGGCACCCTGCGCGCCGAGGCGGATCTCCAGCATGGCGATGTCCAGCGCGGCTGCCGGCAGGCCGTGACCAAGGGCTTCCTCGCGCAGCCTGCCCAGGCTTTCGAGTGTGAGGGAAACACTGTTCACCGCAGCCCCGGCCGCCAGCACGTGGGCCCTCGCCAGCAGATGCAGTTGCCGGCGTCCCGCGGCCGGCAGTTCCAGGAAGCCGGCGGTGTAGCGCTCGGTGAGGTCCCGCCGCCCCAGCAGCGATGCCGCGTAGGCCGCGGCGGATACGGCAAAGGGCTCGAGCTGGGCCAGATCGGAACACCGCAGCGCCTCGACTGCCACCACCAGTTTCTCCAACGCGGCACGCATCAGGCCGCGGCGGAGGTCCGCGAGCGCCTCCAGCAACTGGACCGTCCCGCCAAAACACACAAGGCTCAGCGGAGCCCGGTGCAGGTATCCGTCCAGCACCGCATCAAGTTCACTGAATCTCCCGGACTGCAGCAAGGAGAACGCGTGGCTGACGAGGACGCATTCGTCCTCCAGCCCTGCCGGGTCGGGGTGCTCGCCCAGCAGCTCCAGTGCCCTTTCGCTGGCTGCCGCGCCGGCGTCACAGCGGCCCGCGGACGTCAGTCCTTCCGCCAGCAGTGTCAGGGCAAGAACCCGGAACACGCTGTGCGGGCCCGCAACGAGCCGCTCGAGCCCTTCTTCAGCCTCCTGGTAGCGTCCGTCCAGCGCGAGTGCCTGCAGGTCAAAGACGGCGGCGGCGGATTCCGCTGCCGCGGCCGCCGCCACGTCGCCGGCCGCGGCGCACCGGCCCGCGGCCTGCTTCCAAGCCGCTGCGGCCAGCCTGAGCTCGCCGGGATCAGTCCCCTCGCGCAGGGCCACCCGGAGCCCGAGCAGGGCGCTTGCCTCAATCGTGGAAGGATCGGCAGCCGTCGAGGGAAGGCCGTGCAGCATCGCCGCCGCCTGGGCGCAGTCGCCGCGGTAGAAGTCCGCGCGCGCAAGCTCGACCCGTGCCGCCGCGGCGCCTTCCGGCGAGCAGACCAGCCCTGCCGCCCGCTTCGCCAGGCCGGTGTCAAAGAGCCGGTTGGCCTCCCGCGCAGCGCGGAGCAGGAGGGCTTCAGGCAAGATGGACCCGCCATCGAGCGACCAGGCGACGTAGCGCACGAGCGCGGGGCCGGTGAGCGTGCCGGTGTCGATGAGGGCACTCACCTGCCGGTGAAGGGCGAGGCTGCGGCCGGCGGGCACCAGCAGGCGGATCACCTCGGCATAGAGCGGGCAGTGCAGCGCCACCTGCCGCTCCGGCCCGGCAGAAACCTTGATCAGGCCGGCTTCCTCCAGGCTGTCGACAGCGCCGGGGCTGCCGGCGGCCAGCAACACCGAGAGCTGGACCGGCTCGGCCAGGGCTGCCGTCTCGAGGACCTCGATTTCGTCCTCCCCGAGCCGGAGGAGCTGCTCGCGGACCAGGTCGAGCAGGAAAGGGTTGACCGCCGGCCGGTGGTCAACGAGGATCCACACCCCGTTGGTTTCCCTGAGCCTGCCGAGCCTGCGGGCTTCGGACAGGTACGCGAGCAGGAACATCGGGTTGCCGCCGGCGGCATGGTGCAGCAACGCGGCGGAAGCGCGCAGCAGGGGGCCGCCAAGGACCTGTTCGCACAGTTCCCGGCTCTGCGCAGCGCCCAGCGGTGCCAGGTCGTAGCGCGCGAGCAGGCCGTCCCGCCACAGCGAGAGCAAAGCGGCCGGGGGCCCGGGCTGCGGCCGCGCGAGGGCAAGCAGGCGCACTCCCCCGGTCGCGACAAGCTGGGCGACGGCGCCGGCACTTCCTTCGTCCAGGTCGTGCGCGTCATCGATCACCAGGAGGGCTTCCTCGCCGTCGGCCAGTTCGGCGCGCAGATGTTCCAGCAGGGCGCCGGTCACGTGCCAGCCTGAGAGCGGTGCCTCAGCGGGCAGCGAGTCGAGGAACGGGGCGAGCGCCCCGAAGGGGACCGACGCGAGCGAGCGGCTGGTGGAGATCCGGAACGCTTTGAGCCTGGGCCCGAGCTCAGCCAGGGCCGCGCGCGCCAGGCCGGTCTTGCCCAGCCCCGCGTCCCCGATCACCAGCGTCCCCAGAACGCCGTCGGTGAGCAGGCTGCCGGCGACAGCGTCCAGCGCGTCCGCCCGGCCAACCGGGACAGGTCCGCGCGGGCGATGCTCCCCTTCCGGGTTCATGAGGCCAGGACCTCCCGCAGTTCCGCCCGGCTCGTGATGTTGAGCTTGCCGTAGATCTTGTACAGGTGGCCCTCCACCGTGCGCACCGACACGTTCATCTTCGCAGCGATGGCCCTGTTGCTGGCTCCGGAGATCACATCGGCGGCCACTTCCAACTCGCGTGCCGTCAGGATCTGGATGTCACCGTGGAGCAGGTCCACCCCGCCGCAGCGGCGGGCACTGGCCTGCAGGAACTGCCGTGCGGTGTGGAGGGTGTCCCGGTCCCCGGTTTCCTTGGCCATGTCCGCCGTCGCCCGGGCGATGTCGCCGGCGAACCCGTCATCGGCGAGGACCGTTGCCGTCTGGAGCGCCCTCAGCAGCTGCCCGGGGTTGGAGTTTTCCAGCCCCGAGGCGTACAGGAGGCAGATCTGGGCGAAGTGTCCCTGGTTTTCGTGCGCGACGCCGGCGAGCCGGGCCACCCATTCCAGTCCGCCCAGCCGGACGGCCCCGCTGAGCAGGCGCAGTTCCTGGGCTATCGCGCCCCGCTCCCGCGCGGCGTCGGCCTGTGCGACGAGCCTTTCGATGGCCAGCTCCCGCGACGCCAGTTCGGCCGAGGCGAGGGTGGCGAAATACCGGGCGGTGCTGCGGACCAGCCAGCTGGCGTGTCCGCCGCAGCGCTTGAATTCGCCCAGACAGTCCAGCGAGAGGTTCTTCTCGCCGGCCAGAGCGTACGCGTACCCGGCGGCCGCGGTCGCCAGCAGCAACGAGCCGTCCGGGTCGGTCACCCGCAGCTGGCTGACTGCTGGCCGCAGGTGTTCCAACGCCCGTTCAGCGTTGCCTCGGTAGGCCTGCAGGACGCCTTCCCACAGCTGGTTGGCGGTGGCCTGGCGCAGGTCGGCGACGCCCGCGCTCCCGGCCCCCGCCGCGAGTGATCTGTCGCACTGTTCCCAGATGCCGGTGGTCAGGAAGGCGGTGAACAGCCGTGCCTGGACCTCGTGGCGGGTGTGCGGAAGGACCTCGGGGCGTTCGAGCTGGACGGACAGGTCGACGGCGAGCCGCTCGGCTTTGCCCTGCAGTCCCGAGATCGCCCACGTTTCGAAGAGCAGCGCGCCGGCGCGCAGCCGGATGTCGGCCGTGCAGCCCCTGGTGAAGAGGGTGAAGAGTCCGTCCTCGATGTCCGTGTAGCGGCCCTGGTAGGCGGCGAGTTCGAGCCCGGCGAGCTGCAGGAGGCTGGTGCCCTCGTCCTGCCCGTCGACCGGCCCGGCGCCGCGCTCCTCCGCGCCGGGGCCGGCCAGGGCCGAAGCGGCGTCCCGCCATCCCTCCGTGCTGGCGCGCAGCAGGCGGCTCCGCAGGATCCGCAGCTGGACCGCGTCCAGTGCCGTACCGCCACCGGCACGCTCGGCGTGGGCGAGCACGTTGGCCGCCGCCGCGTTCTCCCCCACGGCCAGCAGAGCCGCTGCCTTTTCCACCAGCGCCGCGGCAGGCTGGTCCTGCCCCGGCACGGCGGCCAGGAAGCGCAGCGCGTTGCGGGGCTCGTCGAGGCGGTTTGCCAGCCGCGCCGCGGTGATCAGCGTCTCGGCGTCGAGCTCCACGGCGCAGTCGAGCGCGCAGGAAGTCAGTGCCAGCGTGCCGACCGCCGGGACGGCAGCGCTGCCCATGGCCTCCATAAGTCCTTCGCGCAGCTCCTGCCGGCGGCCCGGAGGGATCTGGCCCCTGATCACCTCGGCAGTCAGGCTCCGCTTCACGCGGACGAGCGGAGGCGCCGTGCGTTCGACCTGCAGCAGCCCCTTGGTCTGCAGCGAGTCGACTGCCCGGCGGTCCGTGCTTTGCAGCAGCAGCTCCAGCGGCAGGGCCTGCGACAGCGCCGCTGTTTCCAAGGCACGCTTTTCCGAGAGGGAGAGCTGGCCGAGAGTGGCCATCACTGTGTGCACAATCTGCGGGCTGTGCACCAAGGTGCCGGCCAGGACCCAGACCCCCTGCTCGTCGACGAGCGTGCGCGCATCCACCTGGGCCTGCAGCAGCATCTTCAGCAACAGCGGGTTGCCCGAACTCGCGTCCCACAGCGCCTGCGCGGCGGCCCGAGACACCGGAGCGCCCAAATGTGCGGCAAGCCAGTCCGTGGTTTCGGCCAGATCAAAGGGGCCGACATCGATGCGGGTGAGCAGACCGTCGCGCCACAGGCTCATGAGCTCGCCGCGGACCTTGGGCAGGTCCTCGCAGACGGCAAGCAAGGTGACCGTGCCGGCGATGACCAGCTGCCGCAGGGCCATCGCCCCGAGGTCGTCGAGCTGCTGGGCGTTGTCCACGAACAGGATGACCTGCTTGCCGTTGCCGCGGGCCTGGAGTTGTTTGGTCAGTGCGCGCATCAGCAGGACGGGCTGTTCGAAAACTTCCGGGCTGGCCCCCTGCAGGAGCGACCGGAGGGCCCCGTAGCTCAGGCCGGAAACGGCGGAGCTGCCATGGACACGCACCACCGCTGCCTTATCGGAGGCCTGTTCCAGGGCCCGCAGCGCCAGGGAGGTCTTGCCGACGCCGGCCGGTCCAACCAGGATGGCCCCGCGGCCACGCTGCCGGCCCACGGCCTCGATGAGTTCTTCGACCAGCGCTGCCCGGCCGACGAACGGCCCCCGGGCGTAGGAGGCGGTCATGACCGAACCCCGTCCTGCAGCGGACGGTCAAAGTGAGACCGACAATGAGACCTGGCAAACATGTGAATTCCTCCCCCGGTATGCAATTGAAGTACGCGGATCCTTTCGGCGCCGTCAGCACTTTCCCAGTAGCTCCAACCTAGGTTTGGGTATGCGGGGCGGGCACGAGTAAGCGGTACTCGACTTCCTTGGGCGGGGCCGTCCGCCAACTCTCGGGCGGTACGCAGTTTCGTGGGACCGGACTACTTGGTTCCTGCCGGCCGCTTCAGGCCATACGCGCGATGGACAGCGGAAAGTACTTGGCTTCGCCGCAGAAGCCGCAAACTACCCGAAACCACCGGAGGTAACCGGCGAGTAGGTAGCCGCCAGGCACAGCCCGGCGGGCTTCAGCCCCGAAACACGTCCTGCAGCTGCTCGCGCCGGTTCACGCCCAGCTTGGCGTAGCTGCGGTACAGATGCCCTTCGACCGTGCGTACGGACACATGGAGGGTGGCGGCAATCTCCCGGTCGGTGAGGCCGTCGACGGCAAGGGATACGATGTCGCGCTCGCGGTCCGTCAGCACGGTGACCGGTCCCGGAGTCACACCGTTGGCCGCGGGCGCAGGGGCAGCTCCCTTGCTCCTGCGCATCTGGCGCTCACCGGCCTTGTCGCCGGCTCTGCGCATCGCTGTTGCTGCCTTGTCGTAGCACCGTGTGGCGGCCGCGGCCAGACCGAGTTCCTGGAAGCCGGCCGCGGCCCGCGCATAGGCTGTACCGTCGTCGAGCCGCAGTGCCTCGGCATACGCGCGCCAGGCTGCCGCCCACCGGCCTTCGAGCAGCGGAGCGAGTTCCAGCAACCCCGGCGCCGCTTCGTCGTCACCGCACTCGAGGCGCAGCACGAGTGCCTGCATCCGGAGTCCGGCCCGGTCCGGCCCGCGGCATTCCTCGGCGAGCCGCCCCAGTTCCGCGAGCCCCCGGCCGTCCCCGTGGAGCCCTTCGGTGCCGGCCGCGACCAGTATCCGGGCCAGCATCCGCTGGTACAGGGGGCCGAGCTGGTTCCGGCTCTCGTAAGCTTCCAGCGCCGCAGCAGAGGCGGAGGCGGCGTCCAATCCGGAGGCCGCGTCCGGTCCGGAGGCCGCGGCGAGGAACTCCATCGACGCAGTCAGCGCACACAGCTGCAGCGGATCGTTCAGTTTGAGGGACTCCAGCGCCGGTCCGAGCATCCGCTCTGCTTCTGCCGTCCTGCCCTGCCGAAGCAGCAGGAATCCCCGTGCCGCGAGGACGCCGCCTCCGAACGGGAGCAGCCCGTACCCGGAGGTCGAAGAATACGAGTCGAGGGCAGCGGCAGCCGTTTCCCACTCACCGCAGAGGGCGAGCGCCGCGACATACCGGATCAGCAGGAACTCCCGGTGAAAGAAGAGATCCTGCTCCTCGTCAGCGAGGCGGTCAAGGCCCGCCGCGGCTTCCCGCGCGGCGCTCTCAGCCTTCCCCGCCGCAAGAAGCCGTTCGGCCTCCAGCGCATGCAGGAACGACGGGGCGGGTGCGGGTCCCGGACGCCCTTCCGCAGGACGCTGGCCGTCCAGCCGTGCCCCCAACCCGGCGTAGTCCCCCTGCAGGGACAGGGCAAGCATCTCCAGTTCGGCAGCGCGGCGGCTCACCGAACGGCTCATCCGTGCCTCGGAGCCCGGGTGCGACCTGGCGAGGCGCTCACCGGCGGCGGCCAGCGCGGCCGCATCGGCGGCGATCTCCCCCGGCCCGTCGCCCAGTGCCGTGCGGGTCGCTCCCCACAGCAAGGTGCCCGTGAGCAGTTCCTGCACATCATTGCCACGACCGAAATCGTGCTTGAGGACACTCGCGGCCTCCTCGTAGCGGCCGGCGTTGTAATGCACCCGCGCCATGACCGTACGGGCGCATTTGCGCAGCCCCGGATCCCTGACGAGCCGGGCCGCGCGGGCCGCCAGCTCGTCGTCGAACATTTTGGCCGCCTCGATGGAGGCGCTCAGCAGCTGCTTGTCCGCGACCTCGACCCCGCATTCGAGCGACCAGGCGACCATCCGCATCATACTCTCCGCTGTGCGGGGCTCGTGCCCGATCCGCGATAACAGGCGCTGGCGCAGTTCCAGGCTGCGGGAGGCCGAGACCAGCGTCCGCAGTGCCTCCCCGTGGACGGGGTACCTCGGCCGAAGGACGGGGTCGGGCTCGTATGCCGCCACGGCGAGGTGGCTGTCGAGCAAGGCATCGACGACGTCGTGGCCCATCAGTTCCTCGACCGCCTCGCGCGGCGCCGGCTCGGCGAGCGCGACCATGCAGAGCGCCTCCCGTTCCGCCTGGGCAAGTCCACGCCACTGCTCCTCGACCGCCACGGACGGTCCTGTGCCGTCCAGCCTGCCGCCCAGCAGCCACACTCCGTTGCGCCGGAAGAGCGCTCCGGTCGCGGCCGCTGCGTCCATCAGCTGCAGGGCGTACAGCGGATTTCCGCCGGAGGCACGGCGCAGCAGCTGGCTGATGCTGGGCAGTACCGGGCCGCCAAGGTGCTGCTCGGCGAGTTGGTGGACGGCCTCCCAATCCAACGGACCGAGGTCGATCCGCTGCGCTGTTCCTTCGGCCCACAGCTGGAGCACCGCAGCCGGCATGCCGGGCCGGGGTCGCGCCGCGCCGACAAAGCGGACCCAGTTCGCCCCGACCAGGTCGACGATGAGCGCAGCTGTTGCCTCATCGAGGTCGTGGGCATCATCAACGAGCAGCAGCACCGGTTGACCTTTCAGGTGCCCGGTTCGGTCAATCCACGCTCGTACCGCCCGAAGAACTGCAACCGGAGAGGTCACCTCTTCCGGGCGGAGGCCGCTGAGGTACGGTGCGAGGACACCGTACGGCACATCGGACAGGGACGGACTTGCGTTCACGCTCATCGTCGGCATCCGCCCGGAGAGCCGCGCTGCCAATGTCCGGAGGATCGTGGATTTTCCGATGCCGGGTTCGCCGATGAGGAACACCGCTGAGCGGGCCGATCGTGCAGCAGCCGCGGCTGCTGCCGCGAGCGCGCTGTCCCTGCCGACTATGTGTTGTTCGGCCATTTCCTTTGTCGCTGCCTTTCATACCACCGCTGTGGCACACCCCAATGAAAGAGTCACACGAGACCGGCAAGGCTGCTTCTCGACGTTACCCCCAGCTTGGTGAAGACTTGGTAGAGGTGTCCCTCGACCGTTCGGACGGAAAGGCCAAGGCGCGCCGCGATTTCCTTGTTTGGCACGCCGTTGCTTGCCAACAGTGCCACCTGCCGTTCCCGCTCGGACAGGACCGGAGCGCTGACGCTGGGGGTGACCGGCAGGCGCGGAATGCTCGCGGTGAGCCGGTCAAGCCGCGCCTGCGCTGCCTTGCCCGACACGGCGTCCCCCGCTTCCCGGGCAAAATCGACCGCCAATGCAGCGCAGCGTGCCTCCACCGCCTCCAGTTCCATGGACCGTGCCATTTCGGCTGCTTCGAGGAGCCTGCGGGGCCGCCGTGTCCTGCTGCCCTCGGCGATGGTGCGCGAAAGCTCGGCGAGCGGGCCCTGGCGGCGTGCGGCGACCTCCTCGAGGAGACGGAACTCCTCGTCGTTGCCGGGGATGCTCATGCCCAGCAGGGAGATACCTGCGGTCGTCACGCGCCCGTGCCCGAGGTCTTCCTGTGCGGCGGCCCACAACAGCGTGCGGCCTGACGCGTCCCCCAGCCAACGCAGCGCCATCGCTTCACAGAACATGGTGATTGACATCATCTGCCACTGCCTTGGGCGCGGCGTGCCGGCGAGCAATTCCAGGTACTTGTACGCCTGGCTCGCCTCACCGGTCTGCGCGTAGGCGAAGGCCGTGGCCGCGTAGGCGGTCGCGAGGCGGGTTCTGGCGGGCCTGCCCTCAAGCTGGGCGACGGCCGACTGCAGGTGTTCCAACGCACGCGCGCCCTGCCCCGCATAGACCAAAGCCAGGCCGGTGTAGGTCTCCGCGGCTCCTCCGGAACGGGCCAGCCTCGCCAGTTTTCCTTCCCAGGCCTGCTGGACCAGGTCCAGGCAGGCACGCCACCGTCCGGCGAGCAGCAGGGCGAAGTAGTACTGGCTCACGAGGGCGTGCCGGCTGTGTGGGCCGGTGTGGCGGAAGCCGGCCTCCGCCGTCAACCGTGCGGCCAGGTCCAGGGCATCGAGCTCCCGGCCGCATACGGACCGGGCGCCGACAAGGAGCGCCCCGCACTGGTACCGCAGGTCTTCCTCCGCCAGCCGGCCCGACGCAAGAGCATCTTCCAAGGGGCCCAGCACCGCCTGATAGTCCCCCTGAAAGCAGCGCTCGGCGAATGCCAGTACCTCGAGCCTGGCCGCGGCCCGGCGGGTGGCGGCGGCTTCCACTTCGCCTGGACGGTCCCTTTCAGCGACAAGTCCCCGGGCCCGAGCCAGGCAGTCTGCGGGAGAGCGCGGGGGCGACTCGACGGCGTGGTCGATCTCGCATCTGTCCGCGACATAGCGAACAAGGTCGTCGGTTTCCGCCTGTTCCACGAGAGTTGCCGGGATCTCGTCGAGGTGCGCCCGTGCCTCGTCAGGCCTTTCCAGGAGCAGGCAGGCTTCGGCCTTGAGCAGCTGGCCGGTGAACCATTCGCCGTCGTCGCGCCTGATGGCCTCCACGCAGCTGAGCACCGCTTCCGGCAGCGGCATGGAAGCGGCGGCGTGGCCGGCCGCGAGCGCCAGGGCGGGGCGAAGGGGCAACCGGCAGTCCAGCGTCCGCAGCGCGTAATCAACCAGTTGGCGGCCGCTCGGCGGGACCGTCCCGTCACCGTCGGGGCGGGATAACCGCGCTGAGAGGGCGCGCCGACGGTGCACCGGAATCCAGCCTCGCACGGCGTCGGCGAAGAGCGGGTCGGCCAGCGAGGCGCAGCCTCGCGCTCCGTTTTCCACCTGGACGGTGCCGTTGTCTTCGAGTTCGGCAACGACGTCTGCCCTGGACAGCACGACGAGCTCGTGGAGCGGGACGTGCCGGCCCACGGCCAGCAGCTCGATCACGTCCTGCGCCTCCGGGCTCTCGCGGTTCAACCGGACGCGGAGCAGGTCATCCAGCGCGGACCGGTCGAGGGCGGCCTCGCGCAGCATCCAGATGCCGCCGGTGCACACGAGGTTCCCGGCCGCGCGCTGGTCTTCGGCCAGGGCACGGAGGTAGACCGGGTTGCCGCCGGATGCGGCGTGCAGGGCGCTGACGGCGCTGGCGGACACGGAGGAGCCCAGCAGCGACCGCAGCATCGCGCCGGCGCGTTCCACTCCGGGGTTCTGCAGGGTGATGGTCGCGAACCGCCCTTCCCGCAATCGCCGGAGGAACTCGGGGGCGAGGCTGCGCACCGACGAGGTGACCAGAACGACTTTCGCCGTTCCGGTTGCCACCAGGTGCACGAGCACCCCGACGCTGAAGTGGTCCAGGGCAGAGGCATCGTCCACGACGAGGACGGCGGACTTCCCTGCCGCGTCCTCCTGGATCAGCCTGGCCATTGCGTGCAGGACCGCCGTCGGGGAATCGGTGCTGTCACCGGGTAGCCTGGCCAGCAGGAAGCCAAGGGGTCCGTAATCAAGAGGGACACCGAGCAGATTCGCGTGCAGGTGCACCGTGTGGAAACCGGCGCCGAGGGTGTCCACGAGGGCCGAGGCGAAAAGGGATTTTCCGGCACCGTGCATACCGACAACCGCGACCCCCGACATTCCGCGTGCCTCCAGAAGCCGGATGGCGTGATCCAGTTCGTCCGCCCACCCCAGGCCGGCCCAGCCGGCCGCCGACTGTGGCGCAGGCAGACTGCCGGCGCCGGGAGCCCTGGAAGCGGGCAACGCGGAGTCACGTGCTGTCATCTGTGCCGCCCCTCGCACGAGTAACGGCTGCCATGGCGAACGCAGCCGTTTCCACAGAGTACTTCCGCGCACCGCGATGCGTAAGGGCTGGTACCGCATTGGCACTTCCCAACCGGTGGGGCGGCGGGCCGGGGCCGGCGGGAAACTGCGGCTTGGGGGCGGCTCAGCCCGGGAAGACGTCCTGCAGTTGCTCGCGCCGGTTCACGCCGAGCTTGGCGTAGCTGCGGTACAGATGCCCTTCGACGGTGCGCACGGAGACCATCAGCCGGTCCGCGATCTGCCTGTCCGAAAGCCCCTCCACCGCAAGGGTCACAATGTCGCGCTCCCGCTTGGTCAGCTGGTCGGGCACCGGACGGGCAGGGGCTTGCCTGCCGTCAGTTTCGAGGCCAAGCTCATCATCGTAGCTGCGGCGCATAGTCTCGGCGGTCCGGGCGCGGGCACGGTCCCCGTCGGCCTCAAAGGCCTCGGCGGCCTGCAGATAGCATTCCCGGGCGGCATGAGTCATGTGCACGGCTGCCAACGCCTCCGCAGCCTCCATGAACAGTTCCCCGTCACCGGCTGCCAACGCTCCGGCGTACTTGTGCCATGCTCCGGCCCGTTCCCCTTCGACGGCGGCGGTGACCTGAAGCAGGCGGTCCAGCTGGCTCAGGTCGCCCAGGTCCACGCAGGTGCACAGGATCTGGAGCTCCAGCCCGCTCAGGCCCCAGCGCTGCGCTTCCGGCAGCAGCGCGTGCAGTTTGTCCAGGCCGCGGCCGTCCCCGTGCAGGCGTTCTTCTCCGGCTGCTACGAAGGTTGCGGCGACGGCCCGCGTGTAGCGGGCGCCGGCATCCTCGGTAGCGGTGAAATCCTCCAAGTAGGCCAGGGCCTGCTCCTGTTCGCCCAATGTTGCCGCCGCGTAGAACGCCATGGCGGCGCTGAGCGAGAACAGGTGCTGCGGGTCGTTCAGGCGCAGGGCCTCCAGCGCGGGCCCCAGCAGACGCAGGGCTTCGGCCACCTTGCCTTGGCGCAGCAGAATCAGGCCCTTGGCTGAGTTGACGCTGCCGCCGAAAAGGATCAGGCCCAGGCTCGAGGACGCGGTGTACCGGGCGAGAGCCGTCTCCGCTGCTTCCCAGTCACCGGCTTCGATGGCGGCGCTGAGGTAGCGCACGAGGATGAATTCCGAGAAGAAGAAGAGTTCGTCGTTGCCCTCGGGCAACAGTTCCCAGGCCCGGAGGGCAAGCGCCTGCGCCTGGACGGCACGGCCGGAGGCGAGCAGCACCTCGGATTCCATCACGTAGCAGAAGATGCGCGTCTCCACCGGCCTTTCGTCGGCGGTGCCGACAGGGACCGAGAGCTCCTCGAGCTTACGGGTCAGGGCAGCGTAGTCACCTTCCAGCGAGAGCGCCATCAGTTCGACCAGGTCGCTGCGCTGGTGCGCCTTGGCGACGATGTCGTCGGGCAGGCCGGAGCCCAGCGTCCGCTCCGGGGCGACTGCCTGGCGCAGGGCGGCGGCGTCGGCCGCGATCTGTTCGTGGCTGTGTCCGAGGGCCGTCCGCGTCGCGGCCCAGAGCAGGCTGCCGGTCAGCACCCCGCTCAGGTCCGCCTCCGCGGAGAAGTTGTGCTCCAGCAGTTCCCCGGCTTCCCGGTAGCGGCCGATGTTGTAGTACGCCCTGGCCATCACGGCCCGCGCCTGGGTCAGCAGGCCGGGGTCCCTGACCATGGAAGCCGCCTTGAGGGCAAGGTCGTTCTGGAACAGCTTGCTGGCCAGCCACGCCGCCTTCAGCAACGGCCCGTCCGCTACCTCAACCCCGCATTCCAGTGACCAGCTGACCATCCGCAGCAGCCCTTCGGCCGATTTGGGCTCGGAATCCATGTGGGCAAGCAGGCGCTGGCGCAGCTGCAGGCTTCGCGACGCGGAGACCAGGTGGCGCAGAGCCTCCCCGTACATCGGGTGCCAGAGCCGGAGCACCGTTTCGGCTTCCTCGCTGACCGAGACCAGCTGATTGTCCACGAGGGACTGCACCAGGTCCGAGCCCACCATGCGTTCGATCAGCGACGCCGGCACCGGTTCGGCCAGCGCGATCAGGCTCAGCGCTTCCCGCTCCTCGGGCGGCCGGCGCAGCAACTGGTTCTTCAGCACATCAGCCAGGCCCCTGCCCTGGGTGACCACCGGACCGGTGAGCAGCCAGACATCGTGCGACCGGACGAGGTTGGCGGAGGCTTGGGCTTCCTCCAGCAGGCACTCCAGGTACAGCGGGTTCCCTCCGGAGACACCGGCGAAGAACTGCGAAACGCTCGGCAGCAACACGCCGTCGAGCCTGGCGGTGACGAAGTCCTGCACCTGGTCCGGGGAGAGCGGGGCGAGGTCGAAGCGCTGTGCCAGGCCGTCGTACCAGAGCTGCAGCATGGAGTCCGGGAGGCCGGGCCTGGTCCGGGATGCGGCCACCAGCCGGGCCCAGTTGGCACTGACGAGTTCGACGATCACTGCCGCCGACGCCGGGTCCAGGTCGTGCGCGTCGTCGACCACGAGCAGCGGGGGCTTGTCGCTGGCGCGGTCCCTGTCGAACCGGGCCCAGAACGCCCTCAGCACCGCGACCGGGGAGTCCGCCTCTTCCACCGGCAGATCAGCCAGATACGGCGAGAGCACCCCGTAGGGCACCTGGGCCAGGGAGGAGCTACCGTGGATGCGCACGATGCTCGCCTCACCCGCCAGTTCCTCCGCCAGCGCACCCAGGACCGAGGACTTGCCGATGCCGGCGTCGCCGACGACGAACACGGCAGCCGTCGACGGGCTGCGGATGGCCTGCAGCGCGCCGGAAAGGACATCCTCACGCCCGATGAGCTGTGGCATCGCACCCCCTGGTTTCAGACAAGATCGACAAGATCGCTCCGCGAGGCCACGCCCAGCTTGGTGAACACCTGGTACAGGTGGCCCTCGACCGTCCGGATCGACACGCCGATCTGGGCGGCGATCTCCTTGTTGGAGCTGCCGCGGCCTGCCAGCCGGGCGACCTGGCGTTCGCGGGCCGTCAGCAGCGGCGCGCCCGTCCGCGGCGCGACGGGCAGGGCCGGCATCACACGGCTCAGGGCGTCCAGCCGCGTCTGGGCAACGCGCGCCGACGCCACATCGCCGGCGTCGCGGGCATAGTCGACCGCGAGCGCCATGCAGCGCGCCTCGACAGCGTCAAGGCTCAGTGCGCGCGCCGCCTCCCCCGCCTCCAGGAGCACCTTGGCCTTCTTGGTCCGGCTCCCCAGCGCCACCAGCCTGCCCAGCTCGGCAAGCGGCCCCTGCCGGTGGGCGGCCACTTCCTCGATCAGCCGGAATTCCTCCTCGGTGCCCGGCACGGTGGCGCCCAGCAGGCTGATGCCCGCCGTCGTCCAGCGGCCCGCGTCGATGTCCTGCCGGGCCGAGGCCAGCAGGCGCGCCTTCGCAGCGGGGTCCCCCAGCCAGCGGCGCGCCATCGCACCGCAAAAAGAGGCAGCCGACTGCGTCTGCCAGCTGGTCGGCCCCGGCGAGGCCACCATCAGTTCGAGGTACTTGTACGCCTGTGCGTGGTTGCCGGTCTGCGCGTACGCGAAAGCCGTGGCCGCGTACGCGACGATGAGAATGTTGCGGGTAGGACGCAGCTCGAGCTGGGCGATGCCGGAGAGCAGCGGGCCGAGCGCCTGCTGTCCCCTGCCCGCGTACACGTAGGTGAGCCCGAGCGACATTTCCGCGACCCCGCCGAAGAACTGGAGCCTGCCGGCGCTGTCCTCGAGGGCATTCTGCAGGATTGCCACGCATTGCTGCCACCTGCCGGTGAGCATGAGCGCCGCGAAATACTGGCCGAGGAACTCGTCGTACAGCTGGTCCAGCTCTGGTTCGTCCTTGAGGACGGCCCCGATCTCCGCGGCCAGCGCCAGGGCATCCATCTCCCTGCCCGTGATGCACCAACCGCCGATCAGGGCGATGCCGCACCGGAGCCGGAACTCTTCGTCCGTTTCCCCCGGTTCCTGGTACGCGCGCTCCAGCCGCGGGACGGCGGCGGCGTAGTCGCCGACGAAGCACAGGTAGTCCAGTTCCGCTAGTTCAAGCGCGTTCCGGGCGTGCAGCAGCTTCCCGGAGTCGACGGTTCCGGCCTCATCCAGGCACTCCGCCATCCGCAGACGCGCATTGTGCAGCAGCGCCGGGATGGACTCGCTGCTGTCGGGGATCCAGCTCAGCACCCGGCAGCGGATGACCACATAGTCCACGTAATCGCAGTCGGGAAGGCCAGTGGGACGGATAACCATCGCCTCATCCAGCACGGACAACGCCTCACGCGGCTGTTCGAGCAGGAGCAGCGCCTCGGCGCGGCGCAGCTGGGCCGGGAACCATTCGGCCGCCGAGGCATCAATGGATTCGGCGTGCTTGATCGCCAGTGCGGGGCTGAGCAGCCGCACGGCGGCTTCGACGGCGGCGAGGGCCAGCTCGGGGCTGACCTCCACGCCGCAGTCCTGGCTCCATGCGACATAGCCGAGCAAATCCCTGTCGGACATCGTCTCCGGGGAGAGCTCCGCGGCGCCCAGCAGCCGGGCAAAGAGTTCCCGTCGCCGCGGCGTCGGGAGCCAGCCGCGGACGGCGTCCCCGAAGTACGGTTCGCGCAGCGACACCCAGTGCCGGTCGCTGTGGTCGACGACGATCGTACCCTCATCCTCCATATCGGCGACGATGTCTGCTCCGTAGAGCATGGCCAGCTCGTTGAGCGAGACGTGCCGGGCGAGGGAGAGCATCTCGATGACTTCGCGTGCCTCGGGGGCTTGCCGCGCCCACCTCCCGCGGAACAGCTCCTCCACTCCGCCGCTGTTGTGCTGGGCAATCGGCTCCCGCAGGGTCCAGACTGAGCCCTTCAGCGCAAGGTTGCCGCCGCCCTGTTCCCGCACGACCAGGGACTGCAGGTAGAAAGGGTTCCCCCCGGAGGCCGTGTGCAGGCCGGCGGCGGTTCCCGCCGAAACCGGGCCGCCGAGGATCGCTGAGAGCACCTGCTTCGTCTGTTCGAGGCTGAGGTTGTGCAACGTGACGGACCCGAGCTGGCCTTCCTGCAGCAGCCAGTGGAAGTCAGGGGGGAGGTCCGCCGTGTTCTGGCACAGTGCCACCATCTTCGCGGAGCGCGTCAGCAGCAGGTGCATGACGACGCCGGTGCTCATCTCGTCCAGGGAGCCCGCGTTGTCGACGACGAGCACGACCGGCCGGTCACCGGCGTCGGCTTTGAGCAGGGCCGCCACCCCGTGCAGGACGGCTGTAGGGGAATCCGCGGAGCCGCGGGGCAGACGCGCGAGCAGGAAGCCCAGTCCGCCGTAGGGGGTGTTGGCTGTTGCCGACGAATTGCGCAGATGCAGGACCAGGTGCGTGGCGCCGAGGTCGGTGACCAGCGCACCGGCCATCGAGGACTTGCCCACGCCGGCGTCGCCGGTGATCACAACCCCGGCTTTGGACGGGTCGTTCAGGATGCTTTTGGCGAGGTCTTTTTCTGTTTCGCGCGCAAGAACGGACCAGTTGTGCCGGTCCGCCGCTGTTCCGCGGCCAGTGCCGGCCGTCCCTTGGGCTGCAGACGGAGTGGAGACCGCAGCCGTATTGAAGACCATATGTGCTCGACCCCTTGCACGTTGACCCAACCGGACGCCCCATGTCCGGCTGTTCCGCTTACCTTACCCATAAACCCCTGCGCAGCGGGAGGGTTGTTGCGGGAAAGGTTTGCCGGCGTCACGCGCCAGGGCCTCAGGCCCTGCTGGAGTGGAACTTCTGCTGCGTGGCCTGGAGTCCGTCCGTGATCAGCGCCTCGACGGCGTCCGCAGCCTCCGAGATGAGGAAGGGCAGGTCCTTCTTTTCGGCCGCCGCGAAGTCCTTCAGCACGAAGGTTGCGGCATCCATGCGGCCCGGAGGCCTGCCGACGCCGACGCGAACGCGGTGGTAGTCCTTGGTACCCAGCGCTTTGCTGATGTCGCGCAGGCCGTTGTGGCCGCCTTCGCCGCCGCCGAGCTTGAGCCGCACCTCGTTGAACGGGATGTCCAGCTCGTCGTGTACCGCGATGACGTTTGCGGCGGGGATGTCGAAGAATCGGGCCAGCCCTGCTGTGGGACCGCCCGATAGGTTCATGTACGTCAGAGGCTTCGCGAGCACCAGTTTGGGGCCGCCGATGCCCAGCCGGGCCTCGAGCACCTGGGCCCGCGCCTTGTGGGCCTTGAAGGTCCCTCCGAGCCGGGACGCCAGTTCGTCCAGGACCATCTGGCCGATGTTGTGCCGGTTATGACTGTAGTCGGGCCCGGGGTTCCCGAGCCCGACTACCAGCCAGGTGTTGCTCATGCGAGAGTGCCGACTACTGTCTATTACTCGGCGGGGGCCTCTTCGGCTGCTTTGGCAGCCTCTTCACCCTCAGCGGCCTCTGCGCCCTCAGCCGCGGGGGCTTCCTCGCCGAGGTCGGCGACAACGGGCTCGGAGACGTTCACGATCATCGTCTCGGCGTCGACCAGCAGGCTCACGCCGCTGGGGAGCTTGATGTCCGAAGCGTGGAGGTGCTGGCCGGGGGTGCGGCCTTCGACGTCGACCTCGAGGTGTGCGGGCACGTGCGTCGCCTCGGCCTCGACCGAGATGGTGGCGGCTTCCTGGGTGGCGACTGCGGTGGCGTCGACCTCGCCGGTGACGACGACGGGCACGTCAACCGTGACCTTCTCGCCGCGGCGGACGGTCAGCAGGTCAACGTGCTCGATGATCTGCAGGACCGGGTCACGCTGGACGTCCTTGACGAGCGCCAGGTGCTCCTCGCCGTCGACGTTCAGGGTCAGCAGGGCGTTGGCCGCACGGACCGCAATCATGGTCTGGTGGCCCGGCAGGTTCACGTGCAGGGGCTCTGCGCCGTGGCCGTAGATGACCGCGGGGATCTGGTGCGCGCGGCGGGCACGGCGGGCAGCGCCCTTGCCGAACTCGGTGCGCAGCTGGGCGTCAAGTTTGTGGTCAGCCATGGTTACTCCTCAGTGTTGCTTCGCTGGCAGCAAGGGCGCAGGTCCGGAACCGACCATCCACGCCATACGTGAAGGAGTTGCAGACCCAGTCGATAACGGAGCCGTCAGTGGACGGTGTCAGTCTCCCTCGCCAAGGTATCCGGAACAGTCTACCAGCCCGGCGGAGCACTTTCGCGCGGGGCCGGGGCTGCCGCCAGGCGCCCCGATGTCTCATTCCGCCAAAAAATAAGTAAACTTATCAAATAGTCTTGCGCACCCCTGTAGCGGCTTTATAGCGTCGAAACAGGGCCAGGCACAGGTCTGTCAGTGAAGGCAATCCCGAAGGAGAGTCAAATGGCAACGGTTACTGAATCCATCGATGTCCAGGTTCCGGTTTCGACCGCGTACAACCAGTGGACCCAGTTCGAGTCCTTCCCGCACTTCATGAACGGCGTTGAATCCATCACGCAGCAGGACGCGACGCATTCGCACTGGAAGACCAAAGTGGGCGGCGTCGAGCGAGAGTTCGACACCGAGATCACCGAGCAGCACCCTGATGAGCGGGTCGCGTGGAAGAGCACCGACGGCAAGGACCACGCCGGCGTCGTGACGTTCCACCGGCTCGGGGACAGCAGCACGCGGGTGACCGTGCAGCTGGACTGGCACCCGGAAACCTTCACCGAGAAGGTGGGTGCCGTGGTGGGCGCCGACGACCGCCAGGTGAAGTCGGACCTGACGCGGTTCAAGGAGTTCATCGAGAGCCAGGGCAGCGAGACCGGGGCGTGGCGCGGCGACGTAAGCGCACCCGGGCAGTAGCGCCTGGCTGTAGCGCCGAACCTGCTTCGGCATGACCGGGAGGGCCCGGCCGGAAACGGCCGGGCCCTCTTCGCGTCCGCCGTCAGGCAGTTTCGGAACGCAGGTAGTCCGCGAATCCGCCTCGGGCCCGCCCGTGCAGCCGCCCGGACGTCCGCACCCGGCAGCCGTCGGTGGCCCGCCAGACGGCGCCGAGCCGCTTCGCGGCGGCCACCAGCGCCCGGTCCTCGCCGTGCGCGAGAGGCTGGAAGCCGCCGGACCTGAGGTAGAGGTCCCCGCGGATGCCCAGGTTCGCCCCGAAAACGTGGCTGTGCCCGTCCGCAAGCTCGTGGGTCGACAGCCATACGGCGAGACGTGCCTGGTCGAGATCGGCCGGGTCCGGTTCCACGGTACCGGCCATCAGCTCGACGCCCGCGGCGGCGAGCGCTGCCTGGTGCACGAGCCAGTTGGCGGGGACCACACTGTCGGCATCGGTGTTGGCCAGCCACAGTCCCGCTGGGGGGAACGGTTCCTCGAGCGCGATCCGCGCCCCCAGTGCCCGCGCGGCACCGGCGCTGCCGGCCTCCACGCGCAGCGCCTTCGCTCCGGGTGAGGCGGCGACGGCGGCGGCGGACCCGTCGTCGCACTCGTCGAGGACCACCGTCACGCTGACCCTGACCGCAGGTTCAACCGCTGCCAGCTGCTCGCGGGCCCGGCGGACCGAGGCCAGGCAGCGCGGCAGCAGCTCCTCCTCGTTCCGGGCAGGGATCACCACGCTGATCGCGGCGGGGAGGGCAGCCTTCGGCGCGGGGGGTTGCCTCACAGCAGCCCCTCCGCACGGGCGACCGATATCGCCGGAGGCCGGACGAACACCTCGAGCAGGAAGTCTTCCTCCTCGTGCCGGGCCAGCAGCTCCAAGCCCGCCTCCGTGCTGAGCCGGCGGTGCACGTCGTCCCCGTCCAGCGGCCAGCCATGCACCGGATGCCGCCAGTGGCAGGCCACCAGCACTCCGTCCCGGGCGAGCGCGGCCAGGCAGCGCCGCACGAAGGCATCGAGTTGCTCCGCCGAGTAGTAGTACCCCACCTCTGAGGCGACGATCAGGTCGAAGGTCCCCGCCGGCCACTCCCCCGGTGTCTGAAGCCGCTCGAGCACGACGTTGGGCGTCCCCTCCAGCCGCCGGGCGGCATGCGTCAGTGCCTGCGCGCTGACGTCGACGGCGGTCAGCCGGTCGGTACGGGCCGCCAGCTCCCGGGTCAGCACCCCTACGGAGCAGCCCACCTCGAGGCCGGAGGCGAAACGTTCGCGCGGCAGGATGGCCAGAGTCAACGCCCGTTTGCGCTGTTCGTACCAGCTGGTGGTGTACCGCCAAGGGTCGTCGCTGCCGGCATGCAGCTGGTCGAAGACACCGGCCGCGTCCGGCACGGTTCCGGGCTGCGGCACGGTTTCCTCAACGCCGGACCATGCTGTCTCAGTGACGATCTCCCCGGGGAAGACCTCCGCAGTGGAAACCTGTCCGGGGAAGACCTCCTCGATGAAGACCTCGAAGGGCCGCTCGAAGTGCTCCTGCATGGCGCGGCTGAGCAGTGCTTCGTCCCCGGGCCGGTCCGAAAGCGGTTCAGTCTGGCTGACGTGGCGGGCCAGCGCCACCCGCTTCGCTGCCAGGGCCGCCGGCGGCAGGTCCAGCCGCCGGCACCGGTCCCACGGCACCTCCTGGGCGCCGGGGGTCCCCCAATGCCAGAGCCACACCGGATACTCCAGCAGCCGCGCTCCGGTGTCCGCCGCCACCCGTGCCGCGATCGCCCCGGCCGCGTCGTGGTCGGTGTGGCCGTCAGCTCGCCACGGCGCGGCCAGCAGCAGCCCGTTCTTTCCGCGGACGAGGGCCCGGAGGGCGGCCTCAGCCTCCGCCGCGTGGCCAGCGAGGCGCCCGTCCGGCAGCTCCAGCAGGTGAACGGCCGCCCCCGGCGCCGCCGCGGCCACTGCCGCGGCCACTTCGGCCCGGCGGACAGCGGCCAGCTCGGCAGGCGTCCGGGTCGGAGATGCGGGGTGGGAGGCCTCGCCGTTGGTGGCCACCACGACGTCGACGGCACTCCCGGCGGCTGCCGCGGCGGCCAGCAGGCCTCCGGCACCGAGCGACTCGTCGTCCGGATGGGCAGCGAACAGCACCAGATGCCGCACGCCAGCGAGGTCAAGCGGCGGCAAACCGTCCAGGCCTCCGTCGGCGAGCCATGCCGCCTCCGGCGTGCCGGCGTCGAGGTGGCTGAAACTCACCATGGTGTTGTTCCGCGGGCCAGGAGTGCCTGGCCCAGCGCCGCACGGTCGCGCTCCGCGTGGTCCTGGCGGACGTAGAGCTGCAGGTCGGCGACCCGCCGGGCGTGCGCGGCTTCGAACGCCAGCGGTGCCGGGCCGAGCGCGTGCGCCACCTGGGCGAGCACTTCCTCGGCGGCGGCGGCCACCACGGCGCGGACCCGGTGTGCCAGCAGCGCGCCCTCGGAGGCCGCGGCTTCCCCGGCATCCACGAGTCGGGCGGCCTCCAGCAAGGCACAGCGGGCTGAGGCCAGGGCCGCATCGACGGCGCCCAGCTGGAACAGGCCGATCTGGTCCGGGTGGCTGGTGCTGTACTTCTGCCAGAGCCGGCGCGCGACCCCGACGGCACCTCCGTACCAGACGGCGGCGACGCCGATCCCGCCCCAGGCGAAGCCCGGCCGGTCGAGGTACCAGCCGTCCGGTCCGACGGGTACGGCCGGGACGCCGTCAAACCTCACTGGCCCGCTGGCGATTCCGGCCAGCCCGTGGGCGGCCCAGTTCCCCGGCCGGACCTCCACTCCCGGCCCGCGCAGGCGGACGGCGAAGGCGCGCCGACGGGTATCGCCCGTGTGGGCAGTGACCACGGCGTGCGACAAGTGGGCAGCGAGCGAGCACCAGGGCTTGACGCCGTCGAGGCGCCAGCCGGTGTCGGTCAGCGTGGCCTCCAAGCGAAGGTCCGGCGCCTCGGCGGCGAAGACGCCCCAACTGCTGGCCGCGTCTTCCTCCAGGCTGGAGAAATCCATCGGCCCGGCTTGGCGCAGGATGGCGAGCGCATCCAGATGCGGCTCGACCACGCGGGCGACGCTCAGGTCCGCGGCGGCAATGGTGGCCAGCTGCTCCCAGAGCAGCTGCGTGTACCCCTCGCCGGGCGGAGGCGCGGTCAGCCCCAGCTCCACCGCCAGGTCCAGCGCTCCGGGCAGGAATGCCTCGGCGTCAGCCCGCGGATCGGGGGCCAGGGCCACGGCCCTGTCCCCGAGGCCGTCGAGGAAGTCCCGGTCAACGGTGGCGCCGCCCAGCAGGACCGCGCCCGCTCTTTCGGCGCCGCCGGGGCCGTGCTGTTCCCGCGCGGGGATTCCGATGCTCATAAGCGCTAAGGCTACTGAGTAAATCCCCGCCGTCGAAACCCGTCCCCCGGCGCGCCGCTCCCGCTAGGTCAGCTCGCGCCGTCGAACAGGCTGGTGACGGACCCGTCGTCGAACACCTCGCGGATCGCGCGGGCGATCAGCGGGGCGATGGAAAGCACGGTCAGCTGCGGGAACCGCTTCTCCGCAGGGATGGGGAGCGTGTTGGTGACCACGACCTCCCGGGCCCCGGACTCGGAGAGCGTGCGGGCCGCCGGGTCCGAGAACACCGCGTGCGTCGCTGCGATGATGACGTCCTTCGCGCCGGCGCTCTTGAGCACCTGGACGGCGCCGGCGATGGTGCCGCCGGTGTCGATCATGTCGTCGATCAGCACGCAGGTGCGGCCCTCGATCTGGCCGACGACCTGCTTCGAGACAGCCTTGTTCGGCACGGTCAGGTCCCGGCTCTTGTGCACGAACGCCAGCGGGGCGCCCCCGAGGCGCTCGGCCCACTGCTCGGCCACCCGCACCCGGCCGGTGTCCGGCGAGACGACGGTGATGTTGTCCGCATCCACGCGGGTGCGGATGTAGTCCGCCAGCAGCGGGATCGCCATCAGATGGTCCACCGGTCCGTCGAAGAAGCCCTGGATCTGCGCGGTGTGCAGGTCCACGGACATCAGCCGGTTGGCGCCGGCGGTCTTGTACAGGTCCGCCACCAGGCGGGCGGAGATCGGTTCGCGGCCGCGGCCCTTCTTGTCCTGGCGGGCGTAAGGGTAGAACGGGGAAACCACGGTGATCCGCTTCGCAGACGCCCGCTTGAGCGAGTCGATCATGATCAGCTGTTCCATCAGCCAGTTGTTCAGCGGCGCCGGGTGGGCCTGGATCACGAACGCGTCGGTGCCGCGCACGCTCTCGGCGGCGCGCACGTAGATCTCGCCGTTGGCGAAGTCGTAGGCGTTGATGGGCAACAGTTCGGTGCCCAGGTCCTTGGCGATTTGTTCGGCCAGTTCGGGGTGTGCCCGGCCGGCGGCCAGAACCAGCTTCTTTTCGCCGTGTGCCGTGATTTCGCTCATGAAGGATCGCTTTCTAAGGAGATATCGTCGGTCGCTGAAGCTTTTTCGGCCGCGGTGGCGGCGGGGGTGCCGGGCCGGTTGGCAAGAACCCAGCCGTCCAGGTTGCGCTGCGGCGCCACATTGATGGCGAGCGCGCCGGCGGGGACGTCCTTGCGGATCACAGTGCCGGCACCGCTGTAGGCGCCGTCGCCGATGGTGACAGGGGCGACATACATGTTGTCGCTGCCCATCCGCACGTGGGACCCGACGGTGGTGTGGTGCTTGTTCACGCCGTCGTAGTTCACGAAGACGGACGCAGCCCCGATGTTGGAGTCCTCGCCGATGGTGGCGTCGCCGACGTAGCTCAGGTGCGGCACCTTGGAGCGGGCGCCGATGTGTGCGTTCTTGGTCTCCACGAAGGTGCCGATCTTGCCCGCCTCGCCCAGCACGGTGCCGGGGCGCAGGAAGGCGAAGGGTCCGACCGTGGCCCGCGGCCCGATGACGGCGCCGGAGCCGTGCGTCCTGACGACCTCGGCGCCTTCACCGATCTGGACGTCCGTCAGGGTGGTGTCCGGGCCGACGACGGCGTCGCGCGCCACCGTGGTGCGGCCCTTGAGCTGCGTGCCCGGCAGCAGCGTGACGTCCTCGGCCAGTTCGACTGTCGATTCGATCCAGGTGGTGGCCGGGTCGACCACCGTGACGCCCGCGCGCATCCACTTCTGCACGATCCGGCGGTTGTGCTCGGCTCCGAGGGCGGCCAGTTGCACGCGGTCGTTCGCGCCTTCGACCTGCCAGCGGTCTTCGGTGGCGACGGCGGCGACCCGGCCGCCCTCGTCCCGCGCCAGTGCCAGCACGTCCGTGAGGTACTTCTCGCCCTGCACGTTCTCGGTCGTGACCTTGGCGAGCGCACGGCGGAGCACGTCAGCCTCGAACGCGTAGATCCCGGAGTTGACCTCGTTGATGCCGCGCTCGTCGTCGGTGGCGTCCTTGTGTTCGCGGATCCCGGTCACCGTGCCGTCCCCGGCGCGCAGGATCCGGCCGTAGCCCGTGGCGTCCTCGAGGATGGCGGTGAGCACCGTCACCGCGTTGCCCGCTGCCTGGTGGCTGCCGACGAGTTCCTCGAGCAGTTCACTGGTCAGCAGCGGGACGTCGCCATACGTGACG
Organism: Paenarthrobacter sp. DKR-5; assembly: GCF_018531425.1. Classification (GTDB taxonomy): domain Bacteria; phylum Actinomycetota; class Actinomycetes; order Actinomycetales; family Micrococcaceae; genus DKR-5. The sequence continues at coordinate 261,131 of NZ_JAHBOI010000003.1, read as the reverse complement.
ACGACGGTGCCCTGCACGGGAGCTCCGGCGTCGAGCGCCTCAAGCGCGACCTCGACCGCGCGGCCGGTGCCGGGGACGTCGTCCTGGTCCACGATGATCGCCTCCGGGTCCAGCGCCGCGACGTGCTCGGCCACCTGGTCCCGTTCGTGGCGGACCGTGACGGCGAGTTTGGCCGGCTCCAGGCCGCGGGCGGCTTCGAGGGCGTGGGCGATCATCGACCGGCCGCCCAGCGGGTGCAGGATCTTGGGGGTGCGGGACTTCATCCGGGTCCCGGCCCCGGCTGCCAGCACGATCACCGCGGCTGTCTCGACACTGACTGAGGTCATGAAAAGGGCACTCCTCGCTCGGTCCAGACCGGAAAACACGCGTGTCCGGCCGCGGGGGACTTGGTCTGCCACCCGCCCGGCACCGCTCGGCGCCGGCGATTGACAGTTCCGCCCATAGGATTCGAACCTATACTCCACGGCTCCAAAGGCCGGGGTGCTGCCGTTACACCAGAGCGGACCGTGCCTGCAGACGGTCGCCCGCACGCACAAAAAACTAGTTTGCCATGCGGCCGCGGCAGGGCGCGACTTGGCAGGACCCCCCGGAGACTGTGATGGGGCATGATGGAGGGGTGACTACAACTGCTCGCGCCGCGGTGGGCCCGGTCCGCTTGCGGATGACGGGCGTCCAGCGCCGCACCCAGTTGATCCAGGTTTCCCGGGGGCTGTTCGCGATCCGCGGTCTCGACGGCACCACCATCGAGGACATTGCCGCCGCTGCCGGTGTCTCCAAGCCGGTCATCTATGAGCACTTCGGCTCCAAGGAAGGCCTGTTCCGGCAGGTCGTGGACGAAGAATTCCACATTCTGCTCGCGGCCATCACCGGCGCGCTGGCGGAGGAGGCCGGCCCGCGGGTGCTGCTCGAGCGCGCCGCCCTGGCGCTGCTGACCTACATCGAGGACCGGACCGACGGGTTCAGGATCCTGATGCGCGACGCTCCGCCCTCGCAGCCGGAAACCGCCTTTTCCACGCTGCTGTCGAAGGTTGCGGCACGGGTAGAGCACATCCTCTCCGACGAGTTCGCCCGCCGCGGCTTCAGCGCCGACGACGGTGCGATGTACGCGCAGATGCTGGTCGGCATGGTGGCGATGACCGGGCAGTGGTGGCTGGACAGCCGCGCGCCGGACAAGCACGCCGTCGCGGCCCATCTGGTGAACCTGGCCTGGAACGGCCTGACGGGGCTGAAGCAGAACCCCCGCCTGCGGTCCTTGACGGACTAGTCCGCACCGACCGGTGGCGCGCTCCGGATAGGAAACCGGACCGCCGATAGGGAAATTTCGCTCACGCCGGTCCGGGTTGCCAACGCGCGAGTCCGGGTTGCCAACGCGCCGGTCCGGGATGCCAACGGCCTGCCCCTACTCGAGGAACTCGGACGCGGCCAGCCACTCCTCCTCGAGCTGTTCCTGCTCCGTTCCGAGCTTCTGCAGCTTCGTGTTCAGCTCCGCGAGGACCTCGAAGTCAGGACCGCCCGCGGCGTTCGTGGCCTCGGCCATCTGCGCCTGCAGCCGGTCCGCCTGTTGGCTGAGCTTGCCCAGTTGGCGTTCAATCCGGGTCAGGTCCTTGCGGGCTTCGCGCTTCTGCGCTTCCGAGCTTCCACCGCTCGCCGCTCCTGCCCCGCTCCCTGCAGCCGCCGGAGCCTGGGCAGCCGCCGGGGACGAGCCCGCCGACTGCAGCGCCGCCTTGCGTAGTTCCAGGTACTGGTCCACGCCGCCCGGAAGGTCCCGCAGCTTCCCGTCCCCGAGCAGCGCCATCTGGTGGTCGGTGACACGCTCCAGCAGGTAGCGGTCGTGCGAGACCACGACGAGCGTCCCGGGCCAGCCGTCCAGCACGTCCTCCACGGCGGCCAGTGTGTCCGTGTCCAGGTCGTTGGTCGGCTCGTCGAGCATCAGCACGTTCGGCTCGCCCACGAGCAGGCGCAGCAGCTGCAGCCGGCGCCGTTCACCGCCGGAGAGGTCGCGGACCGGGGTCCACTGCCGCTGGTTGCTGAAGCCGAGCTGCTCCACCAGCTGGCCGGCTGAGAGCTCCCGGCCGCCGACGGAGAACACCCGCTTCTCGCGTTCGATCACCTCGATGACCCGCAGGTCGGCAACGTCGTCGAGTTCGCGCACTTCCTGGCTGAGCACGGCGGTCTGCACGGTCTTGCCGCGCTTCATCCGGCCCGACGTCGGCGCGATCTCCGAATTGAGCAGGCGCAGCAGGGTGGTTTTGCCGGCACCGTTGACGCCGACCAGGCCCAGCCGCTCCCCCGGCGCCAGCCGCAGGGTGATGTTCTTGAAGATGGGCCCCCCGTCGCCGAGCTGGAGGGTCACGTTCTCCAGGTCCAGCACATCCTTGCCCAGGCGCGCCGTCGCCATCTTGCTCAGCGCCAGGCTGTCACGCGGTTCGGGGACGTCGGAGATCAGCTCGTTGGCCGCCTCGATCCGGAACTTGGGCTTCGAGGTCCGCGCCGGCGCACCGCGGCGCAGCCAGGCCAGCTCCTTCTTGATCAGGTTCTGCCGCTTACCCTCGACGACGGCGGCCATCCGGTCTCGTTCGGCGCGGGCGAGCACATAGGCCGCGTAGCCGCCGTCGAACGGTTCGACGATGCCGTCATGGACTTCCCAGGTGCGGTTGCAGACCTCGTCGAGGAACCAGCGGTCGTGCGTGACGACGAGCAGGCCGCCGTCGGCGGGCCGCCAGCGCGTCGTCAGATGCTCGGCGAGCCAGGCCACGCCCTCGACGTCGAGGTGGTTCGTCGGCTCGTCGAGCATCACCACGTCGTGCGGCTGGATGAGCAGTTTGGCCAGGGCCACGCGGCGGCGCTGGCCGCCGGAGAGCGAACTGACGACGGCGTGCCAGTCGACGTCCTCCACGAGGCCGCCCATGATGTCGCGGATGGCGGGGTTCGCCGCCCATTCGTGGTCTGCCGCGTCGCCGACGATCGCCCGGCCGACGCTGAGGTCGCCGTCGAGCACGTCCGACTGGTCCAGGAAGCCGACATTGACGTCGCGGCGCTTGGTCACGCGCCCGGAGTCGGGGGTGGACCGGCCGGCGAGCAGGCGCATGAGGGTCGATTTTCCGTCACCGTTGCGGCCGACGACGCCGATCCGGTCCCCTTCCTCGAGACCGAGGGTGACGCCGTCGAGGACGGTGCGGGTCGCGAACGAAACGGTCAGGTTCTCACCGCCGAGCAGGTGTGCCACGGAAACAACTCTCTGGTTTTGGTGCGTGGAAAGGAACTACAGAAGCGTATCGGAGATGATCTTCGCCCCCTGCACGGGCCCGTGGACAGCGAGCGCTTCCACGCCCTCGGCGCCGAGCCGGTCCACCAGGTCCATGGCGGCTTCGTCGTCGGCGGCCAGCACCGCGACTGTGGGGCCGGAGCCCGAGACGATGGCGGCGAGCGCCCCGGCGCGTTCGACCTGTTCCAAGGTGGCGCGCAGGCCCGGCGCCAGATGCAGTGCGGCCGGCTGCAGGTCGTTCACCAGCGCGTCGCCAAGCACGCCCGCGTCGCCGGCGCGCATCGCCTTGAGCACCTGCGGGTCCACTTCCGTCGGCGCATCGGGCTCGATGCCCTGCTCGCGGCGCAGCCGGTCCAGGGTGCGGTAGACCTCCGGCGTGGAGAGGCCGTACGCGGCGGGCACCAGCACCCAGTTCAGCCTGGTCTTGGCCAGCGCCGGGGTGAGCCGGTCCCCGGTTCCGAGGCCGACGGCGGTGCCGCCGAGCAGTGCGAAGGGCACGTCCGCGCCCAGCTCCGATGCCAGGTGTGCCAGCTCCTCGCGGGACAGCCCGCTGTTCCAGAGCGCGTCGCAGGCCAGCAGCGTTGCCGCCGCGTCCGCGGAGCCGCCGCCCATGCCGCCCGCGACCGGGACGCGTTTGGTGATCTCCAGATGCACCCCGCTGGGATGCTCGGTCACTTCCGCCATGAGCGCCGCGGCGCGGTAGGTGAGATTGCGGTGGTCCAGCGGCATGTCGAGTCCGGACAGGTCGAGCGTGCTGCGGCTGTCCAGGCCCACGGTGATGCCGGGTTCTTCGGTGGAGGTGGCAGCGACCTCCTCGTACAGGGAGACCGCGAGGTAGACGCTCGCCACCGAGTGGTAGCCGTCCTCGCGCAGCGGGCCGACGCGGAAGGAGACGTTGATTTTGCCCGGGGCACGCACGCGCACCGTCCTGGCGGTGAACTTCTCCCGTGCTGCGCTCATGGTTACCAACTTAGAGGACGCCCTCGGAGCCCACCAAGCTGCCCGGCGGCTGTGACGGCCGCGTCAGAGCGCGGCGTGGAGGCTGAGCCGGGCCGCGGCGATGCGGGCGAAATCCTCGATCGCGAGGACCTCGCCGCGGGCCGTGGGGTCCACGCCTGCGGCCCGCAGGCACTCCTCGGCCGCCGGCGCGGAGCCCGCCCAGCGGGCCAGGGCTGCCCGCAAGGTCTTGCGGCGCTGGGCGAAGGCGGCATCAATGACGGCGAAGACCTCAGCACGGGACGCCTTGGTGACGGGGGGTTCCCGGCGGGTGAAGGCCACCAGGCCGGAGGCGATCTTGGGCGCGGGCCAGAAGACATTCATGCCGATGACGCCGGCCTTGCGCATGCTGCTGTACCAGGCGGCTTTGACGGAGGGCACCCCGTAGACCCGCGATCCCGGCCCCGCTGCGAGCCGGTCCGCCACTTCGTCCTGGACCATGACCAGGCCGTGGCGCAGCGAGGGGAAGTGTTCGAGCAGGTGCAGCACCACGGGCACGGCCACGTTGTAGGGCAGGTTGGCGACCAGCGCGGCCGGTTCCTGCGGCAGGCTGGTGACCTTGAGCGCGTCCGCAAGCACGACGTCGAGATGGCCGGCGAGGTCGGGCCGCCATTCCGCCACGGTGGCCGGTAGCCGGGCCGCGAGCGCCGGGTCGATTTCGACCGCGACGACGGATTTCGCGGCGTCCAGCAGGCCCAGCGTGAGCGAACCCAGGCCCGGGCCCACTTCCAGGACCGTCTCCTCCGGATCGACCGCGGCAGCGGCCACGATGCGGCGGATGGTGTTTCCGTCAATCACGAAGTTCTGCCCCAGCGTCTTCGTGGGGCGGATCCCCAGTTCCTCAGCGAGGCGTCGGATGTCGGCGGCGCCAAGCAGCGGCCTGGGGGCGTCGGCTGAGGAAGTCACTGCTCCATGGTAGCCGCAGGCCGGGCGGCGCTCCTGCGCCGCCCGGCCTGTTGACGGGACCGGTCTTTCCCTGAGGAGGCTGCGCCGTTCCTTAGGAGGCAGCGCCGGCGCAGCCCCACGGGCCGAGCCCTCGCTGGGCGTAGACGCGGTTGGCGACGGCGATCTGCTGTTCCCTGCTGGCCAAGTCGGCGCGGGGGGCGTAGCTGCCCCCGCCCGCACCGAGCCAGGTCTGGTTGTCGAACTGCAGGCCGCCGTAGTAGCCGTTGCCGCTGTTGATGTGCCAGTTGCCGCTGGATTCGCACTGGGCGATCTTGTCCCACATGGCCGCGTTCATGACGGCCGGGGCTGCCGCGCCGCCCTTGCTGGCGGTCGGGTCCGGGGTGGTGGCGGCCGGACGGTCCTTGGTGCCGACGGTGACCTTCTTGGTCACGGGCTGGACAGTCACCGTCTCGGACGCGAGAGTGCGGCTGACTTCGCGGCCGTCGACGCGGACCACGGTGTAGGTCTTGGCAACCTTGCCGGGGACACCTGCCTGGGTGACCTTCTGCTCGTCCTTGAACAGGTCGGGGCTCTGGGTGGTCTCGGTCTGGAATGCCACGTCCTCGGTGACGGTGGCGGTCTTTGAGGTGTCGACGCGGGAAACCTTGATCACCATTTCGTCGATCACGGGGGCCGAGGCCGGCTGCGACACCCGGTCAGTGGCGCCGAGGCTGATGCCGGCGTCGTGCAGCACCTGGCCGACGCTGAGGGCGGTGGTGGTCTTGGCGAGGCTCTTGCCGTCCACGACGACGCGGACGTCCTTCGGGGTGGTGATCGCGACGAAGCTTCCGGTCGCTGCCAGCTGCATGTCGCGCGGCGCCGAGACAACGGCCCGCGGCGCCACGCGCAACTCGCTGACGAGGCCGCCGACGGTGGCCGAGGTGGTCTCCACCTGGCGGCTGGCCCCGTTGAGGCTGACGGTCACCTTCTTGACGGTGTTCACCTGGATGACGGCGCCGGGCGCGACGTTGGCGTCAAGCGCCGGGCTGACCCGGTCCGCGGACCTGAGGTCCACGTTGGCGGTGCGGAGTACCTGGTCGACAGTTCCGCCGAATGTCTGTACCGAACTGACCTGGCCGTCGACATTGACGGTGACGGTCTTGCTGTTGCCCACGAAGGCCACGAGACCCATCACGAGAGCCAGGAGAACCACTGCCTGCCCGGCAATTTTGACGACGCTCGGCTTTCCGCCGGAGGTGAATAAGTTGACCACTATGACCCGTACCTACTAGAGCATCCGGGCACGGGGATAACGCATCGACCCCGCCGCGGAACCGGCCGAAGCCGTGCCGCAGCGGATGGGTGCGCCGCCAACTCCTGTTTTCGGGCGCGCCCATCCGCCTGCGGTTTCCCGCTGCGAACGGCACTCCCGGGGCACGTGGAACTGCGAACAAACCGCGCCCGAAACCGGAGTGAAATTACCCGGTGGCCTTCCCCGACCCCGGCTAATAGTTATCTACCGTAACCGAAATGTGATAATTCGACCAACACGTAGTCGCACCGGGTGGACAGCCGGTCAGCTCCAGTTGCCGTAGGCGCGCTCGGTGTTCGCGGCAATCCGGGCCCCCAGTTCGGCGAGGTCGGCCCCCGCGAGTTCGGCCATCGCACGGACCGTGTAGGGCACCATGTAGGACGCGTTTGGCCTGCCGCGGTACGGGTGGGGTGTGAGGAACGGCGCGTCGGTTTCGACCAGGACCAGTTCCGGATCGGCCACGGCGAGCGCCTCGCGCAGGTTCGCGGCGTTCTTGAAGGTGAGGGTGCCGGCGAAGGACATGAACCAGCCGTTCGCGTTGCAGAGCCGGGCCAGTTCCGCGTCGCCGGAGAAACAGTGGAAGACCACCCGCTCCGGCGAGGCCTCCTCGCGCAGGACGCGGACGACGTCGTCGTGGGCGTCGCGGTCGTGGATCTGCACGGTCAGCCCAAGCCGCCTGGCAATGTCGAGGTGCCGCCGGAAGCTGTACTGCTGGCGTTCGACGCCTTCGGCCGGAGTGCGGAAGTAGTCCAGGCCTGTCTCGCCGATGGCGCGCACCCGGGGGTGGGCCGCGAGCACCTCGATCTCGGCAAGCGCCTCCTCCAACTCGCCGGCCGCAGCCAGTTCCGGCGCTTCGTTCGGGTGCAGGGCCACTGCCCCGAGCAGCCGCCGGTCCAGGTCGAGGGCCTCGACGGTGAAGCGGGAGGAGGCCAGGTCGCAGCCGACCTGCACCGCGCCTTGGATGCCGACGGCCTCCGCCGCATCGAGCGCATCCTTGACGGACACGGAAACCAGCCCGTCCCGGAAGTCCAGGTGGGTGTGGTTGTCCATCACCGGCACCGGCAGCGGCTCCGGAGCAGGCGGGTAGTCGAGGTTGCGGCGGCGGCCGTCCACGTCCTTGCTGCCGCGCGCCGCGCCGTCGCCCGCGTGCGCCGCACCCTCCGCGGGGTCGGGCTGTCGGCGGTAGGCGGCGGGGGCGGGATGGTGGCTCATGTCTCCAGCCTAGGTCCCTGCGGCGGGCACCCGGGAACTCTCTGCGGCGGGACGGAGTTCTGCTAGTAATCTTGGATCATCCGGCGGGACTGGAGCCCCGGCGGAGGTGCGGTTGCCGCTGTGCGGCTGCCGACTGTGGCGGAAGGCTTCCGATGGATTTTCAGAACCGCATGACCCTCCCCGAGGAGCTTGACGAGCCCGCGCAGCCGGCGCCTGCCGCCCGCCCGGCGGCGCTGACGCCGCAGGACTTCCTCCGCGCCAGCGAGCGGGTGCTTTCGGTGATCAACACGGTCATCGACGGCAAGCCCGAGGCGGCGCGGCTGGCCCTGACCGTCCTGCTGGGACAGGGCCACTTGCTCGTGGAGGATGTGCCCGGCGTAGGCAAGACCATGCTCGCCAAGAGCCTTGCCCGGGCCATCGACTGCTCCGTCAGCCGGATCCAGTTCACTCCGGACCTGCTCCCCTCCGACGTCACCGGCGTCTCCGTTTACAACCAGGCCTCGCGGCAGTTCGAATTCCGGCCCGGAGCCGTGTTCGCGAACATCGTCATCGGCGACGAAATCAACCGGGCGTCGGCAAAGACCCAGTCCGCGCTGCTCGAATGCATGGAGGAGCACCAGGTCACGGTCGACGGCGTTTCCTACCCGCTGTCCGAACCCTTCATGGTCGTTGCCACCCAGAATCCGATCGAGATGGAAGGCACCTATCCCCTGCCGGAGGCGCAGCGGGACCGCTTCATGGCCCGGATTTCCATGGGCTACCCGGACGCCGCCTCGGAGATGGAAATGCTGCAGACGCACCAGTCCGTCAGCCCGCTGGAGGCGGTGCATCCCGTGGTCTCCGCGGCGGAGGTCGCCGCAATGATAGGCGCGGTGCAGGGAATCTTCGTCTCGCAGGCGGTCAAGGAATACATCGTGTCCCTTGGCCGCGCGACCCGGGAGGATCCGCAGGTCCGGCTCGGCGCCAGTCCGCGGGCCATGCTGCAGCTGCTGCGGGCGGCCAAGGCAGGGTCGGCGCTGGCCGGCCGGGACTACGTGCTGCCCGACGACGTCATGGACGTGGCGGACCCGGTCCTGGCGCACCGGCTCCTGCTGAACCGCCGGGCCGCCGGGGCCGGCGAGACGCCGTCGTCGGTGCTCGCAGCGATCCTGGCCAGGCTCCCTGTAGCCGCCGGAGACGGGCAACGCTCCTTCGGCGGCCGGTAGGACGGCGGCCGTGGACCCGGCAGCCAGGCTGGCAGCCACCGCGCTGACGCCGCGGGGCTGGGGGGTTGCGGCTTCGGGCGTGCTCTTCCTGCTCCTCGCCCAGGTGATGGGCAGGCGCGACCTGCTCAGCCTGGGTCTGTTCCTCATCGTCCTTCCGCTGCTGGCACTCGCCGGGCTGCGGCTGCTCAAGCCGCGGTTCAGTGTCTTGCGCGAATTCGTCCCGCCGGGGGTGCAGACCGGCGAACAGGCCGTGGTCCACCTGACCGTCAGCGGGCCGGCCGGTCCTGGGGGCCGGGTGCTGCTGGAGGACCGCCTGCCCGCCCGGTTCGGCCCCGGGGCGGTGTTCGGCTACCCGTCGCGTTCCAGCGGCCGCGGCGGCCCCAGCCGTTACAGCTACCGGCTGACTTCGGACCGGCGCGGGCTCTTCCCGATCGGCCCCGTCACCGCCGAGTTCACCGACCCGTTCGGCCTGTGCCGGCACCGGCATGCCCTCGCCGGGACGGACACCTTGACGGTCACGCCCGCGGCCGTCGAGCTGCCGGCCAACGCGCTGACAGGTGCGCGCAGCAGCGACGGCACGTCCCCGACCCGGCTGCGAGCCACGCCGAGCGACGACGACGTGATGACCAGGGAGTACCGGCACGGGGACCCGATGCGGCGCGTGCACTGGGCGGCGACAGCCCGGCAGGGGAATCTGATGGTGCGGCAGGAGGAATCGGTGACGACGCCGGAGGCCGTCCTCATCCTCGACCAGCGCTTCCACGCGTACTCCTCCGGCTTCGCCGCGGCGTTCGGTGCGGGCGGCCAGGACGGGGAGAACCACCCGCCGCAGCTGACGAGCGAAAGGTTCGAGTGGGCCGTGACCGCAGCCGTGTCCGTGGCGACGCACCTCCTCGACCGGGGCTACACGCTGCGGCTGCTGGACACACACGCGCTGCCGGGGCTGTCCCGTTCGGTGTCTGCCTCCGCGCCGGACGCCGAGGAATTCGACGGGCCCGCGGGGTTGCAGGCCATCCGGGAGGGCTTGGCGGCGCTTGAGCTCCGCGACCCGCCGCATCCCCGCCACGGCACCGGGGCGGGACCCGAGACCGGCAGGGGAACCGCCTTCGACGAGGAACTGCTGAACAAGCTCGCGGTCCACCGGCACCGCGGCCCGCTCCTGGCCATCCTCGGCCAGCTGTCCGACGCCGACGCCCGGTTGCTCGCTGCGGCCGCGGACACCGGTGCGAATGCGTTCGCACTGGTGGTCTCCGAACATGGCACCGAAGCACAGTCCGCCGTCGACGTCCTGCGCCACGCCGGGTGGAAGGCGGCCGCCGTGAGCCCGCGAACACCGCTTCGGGCAGCCTGGTCTTCGCTCGATGCGCCATTGCCGCCGCCTCCCCCGCGGCGGGGCCGGCGGTGACGGCCACCGCCACCCGGCAGGGCGCCGCAGGCCCAGCCGGGGCGGGGTTAAGCGGCGGTCCGGGCGGCGGGTCCCCCGGCGCCGGGACCATGCCGTGGGTGATGGCCGGAGCCGTTTTCTGCGCGGTTGCGGGCAGCTCCCTGGCGCTCAACGGGGTGTTCCGCGGGTGGGCGTGGCTGCCGGCGGGCCTGGTCACGACCGGCGGCGTGCTGGCGGCGGGAGCATTCGCACGCAGCCTGCGGGCGCCGGCCGCCGTCGTCCACCTGGTCCAGGCAGCCGCCCTCGCCTGCCTGCTAAGCACTCAGTTCCTGCGTTCACACAGCCTGCTCGGCTTCATTCCCGTCCCTGACACCGTTACCGCCCTGGGTCCCCTGCTCGGCCGGGCCCGCGACACCTTGGTGGGCGAGACGGCGCCGGTGCAGCCGAACGCAGCCATCGTGCTGGCGGCCTGCGCCGGGCTGGGTGCGGTGGCCATTCTCACAGAGGCCCTCGCGGTCTCGCTGCAGCTGCCGGCCCTGTCCGGCACGGGCATCCTGGCGGTGCTGGTGGTGCCGGCGCTGGTGAAGCCGGAGAGCGCCGGGCCGCTCGGCTTCGCTGCTGGCGCCGCGGGTTTCCTGTTGATCCTCGCCTGCAGCCAGTGGTATGCCGGCGGCACGCCGGGAAGGCCGGGCCTGTCGGCGCAGCGGTCCCTGGCCGGAGGCCAGGCCGGCCGTGCCGCACTCACCGGCACCGCCGCGCTGGCCGTCACCGTCCTGCTCACCGCCGTCGTGCCCGGCTTCACGACCGGCACCTTTCCGCAGGGGTCGCGCTTCAACCCGTGGGGCTCGGCCACCGGCCTTAACCCCATGATCGCGCTCGGCAACGACCTGCGCGAAGCAAGCGGCCAAAGCAGGATGACCTACGCGACCGACGCCACAACCCCGCTCTACCTGCGGGCGGTGACCTTGGATGACTTCGAGGGAAGCGTCTGGCAGCCGACACCCCGGGACGACCAGCGGCAGCTGGGCGTGGGCCGGATGGGTTTTGACGTGCTGGGTCCCGGCCAGTCCGGCAAGACGACGACCACCCGCATCGACTCGGGCGATTTCAGCAGCCCCTGGCTGCCGGTCCCCTACGCCCCGGTCAGCGTCCTGGGCCTGGACGGCAAATGGACCTGGGATCCGGAGACGCTGTCCATCAAGGGCGAGGACACCAACTCCGCAGGCCAGAATTACCTGGTGCGCAGCGTCACCCCGGACCTCGGGCCGGCAGCGCTGGCGGCGGCGGCGGACCCGCCGCGCAGCAACCTGGACCGGCAGTTCCTGGCCCTGCCGCCGGTTCCGGACATCATCAAGTCCACCGAAAACTCCGTGGCCGGCGGCGCCCGCACACCCTATGAGAAGGCCCTTGCCATCCAGCGCTTCCTGCGCTCCGGGGACTTCACCTACTCCGAGCAGGCACCGGTCGACGGCGGGTACGACGGCAGCGGCATGGACGTGATCGCCAAATTCCTGCAGGCCAAGAGCGGCTACTGCGTGCATTTCGCGTCCACGATGGCGGTCATGGCCCGGCTGGCCGGCATCCCGAGCCGGATCGCCGTGGGCTACGCCCCCGGGGAACCCACCGGCAGGACCGTTCCTTCCGAAGACGGCGTCAAGCTCACCGAGTACCAGGTCGACTCCCGCGACGCGCACGCGTGGCCTGAGCTGTACTTCGAGGGCCTCGGCTGGGTTCCGTTCGAGCCGACGCCCTCGCGGGGGGCCGTCCCCGACTATGCCGTGACCGACTCGCCGCAGCGGCCGGGACGGACGTCGGCCGACAGCCTGGATCCGCGGCAGGCGCCCAGCGGCGCAGCGGCCGCCCCCAGCGCGAAGCCGACGACGCCGGCCGCGGCCGCCCCGGCACCGGCTCAGCCTGCACGGGGCACCGACTGGCTGCCCGCCGCGGCCGGGCTGCTGCTGGCCGGCCTGCTGGCAGCGGCCCCGGCAGCAAGCCGCGCTGCCCTGCGGCGCCGGCGGTCGGGACGGCCCGGGGGTGCAGCGCCGTGGGACGAACTGACCGACCTGGCGGCGGATTACGGTTCGCCGCCCTTGGCCAGCGAGACGCCGCGGCGGTTCGCCGGCCGCCTGCTGCGCGGCGCAGCCGGGCCGCAGGCGGCGACGGACGCGGTGGCCGCGTCGCCAGGGATGCCTGGGCCGGCAGGGGCGCCGGCCGAGGCTGAGGCCGCCCTTGGACGCCTGGCGAGGCGCTATGAGGAGACCGCCTACGGCCGTCCCGGGCCGGAGAGCGGCGGCGCAGACGAAGCCCGGCGCGAGGAAGCCCGGCGCGACCTCTCCGCGGTGCGCAGCGCGTTGCGCGGGCGGGCGCCCCTGCTGCAGCGCGTGCGCGCCGTCGTCCTGCCGGCGTCGATCTTCTCCCGCTGGGGCGCCTGGCTGCGCCACCCGCTGCGGCGACGTCGGCGCGGGCACACCGGCCACTCCGGTTGGCACGCCCGGTAAGCAGAGTCCGGTGAGCACAACCCGGTGAGCACAAAGGACCGGCGATAGGGAGATTTCCCTATCGCCGGTCCAGGTTGCTAACGCCGACGCGCTGACGCGCCGCCGGCAGTCTGCCTAGCCGACCGGGCTGTCGGTGTACGGGTCGGCGATGCCGATGTACTGCGTGTACAGGTACTCCTCGATGCCTTCGAGCCCGCCCTCGCGGCCCAGGCCGGACTGCTTCACGCCGCCGAACGGAGCGGCCGCGTTGGACACGACGCCGGCGTTCAGGCCGAGCATGCCGGTCTCAAGCCGCTCGCCCATCCGGAGCCCGCGGTTCAGGTCCTTGGTGAACACGTACGCCACGAGCCCGTACTCGGTGTCGTTGGCCAGGCGCACAGCCTCGTCCTCGGTCGAGAAGGTCACGATCGGCGCGACCGGGCCAAAGATCTCTTCCTTCAGGATCCGCGAACCCGCAGCGACACCGGTCAGCACGGTCGGCTGGTAGAAGTAGCCCGGACCGTCCACCGGGGCGCCGCCGATCACCGCGGTCGCGCCGTTGCCGAGCGCGTCCGAGACGAGGTCGTGCACCTTGTCTCGGCTCTTGCCGTCGATGAGCGGACCCACCTTGGTCTCATCCTCGGTTCCGCGGCCGGTCGGCATGTCCGCCATCTTCGCGGCGAACTTGCGCCCGAACTCCTCCGCCACGGATTCGTGCACGATAAAGCGGTTCGCGGCCGTGCAGGCCTCGCCCATGTTCCGCAGCTTCGCGAGCATCGCGCCGGTCACGGCGGCGTCCAGGTCAGCGTCCTCGAACACCACGAAGGGGGCGTTGCCGCCGAGCTCCATCGAGGTCCGCAGCACGTTGCCGGCCGCCGCCTCCAGCAGGCTGCGCCCCACCGGCGTCGACCCGGTGAAGGAGAGCTTGCGCAGCCGCTCGTCCTTGATCAGCGGCCCGGTCACGCCGCCCGCGTCACGGGTGTGCACGACGTTGAGCACGCCGTCGGGCAGCCCCGCCTCCTGCATGACGGCCGCGAACAGCGACGACGTCAGCGGGGTCAGGTTGGCCGGCTTCAGCACCATCGTGCAGCCGGCGGCCACTGCCGGGGCAATCTTGCGCGTCGCCATCGCCAGCGGGAAGTTCCACGGGGTGATCAGCAGGCAGGGCCCCACCGGCTTCTTGTTCACCAGCAGCCGGGACTTGCCGTCCGGGGACACCGAGTACCGGCCGAAAGCCCGTACGGCCTCCTCGGAGAACCAGCGCAGGAACTCCGCTCCGTAGGTCACTTCGCCGCGGGCCTCTGTCAGGGGCTTGCCCATCTCAAGGGTCATCAGGAGGGCGAAATCATCCGCGCGTTCCGTCACCAGCTCGAACGCCCGGCGCAGGATCTCCCCGCGCTCCCGCGGGGCCGTCCGCGCCCACGACTCCTGGGCCGCCGCAGCGGCGTCCAGCGCCGCCGCCCCGTCCTCGGGGCCGGCGTCGGCGATCGTCAGCAGCGTCTTGCCGGTCGAGGGGTCCTCGACGTCGAAGGTGCCGCCCGCTGCAGCCGGGCGCCACTGGCCCCCGATCAACAACCCGGTCGGTACTGATGCTAGAAGTTCGCTCTCGCGCTCGGTCGTCACCGACATTGCTGCCTCCACGGTTCGTCGTTGAAAAATCTTGCTGCGCGGCGTGCGGATTGCGGCCCGCCGATTGAGGCCACGCTATCCCCGTGCGCGGAGCAGTGTCCATGCAAGGCTGCACGACGGGACCCCCGCTCTGCTGTGCAGCAGTACAAACGGTCGGGGCAGCGGCCGGGTGCCGGTCACCGGGCGGCGAGCACCGCAGCGTACAGCTCCCGCTTGCTCAGCCGCTTGTCCTCGGCCACGGCGGCCACGGCCTCCTTCAGCCGGGCGCCCTGCGCAACGAGGGCGTTGACAGCCTCCACGTGGTCCTCGGGCCGGTCCGGCACTGCTTCCGGCGCACCGGCGACGACGACGGCGATCTCACCCCGGACCTCGGAACTTTCCGCCCAGCCCAGCAGCTCCTGCAGCGGTCCGCGCAGCACCTCCTCGTGCAGCTTGGTCAGTTCCCTGGCAACGGCCGCGCGCCGGTCCGGGCCGAAAGCCTCGTGCAGCGCGCGCAGCATCGGCTCCAGCCGGTGCGGGGCCTCGAAGAACACCATCGTGCGGCGTTCGGCGGCGAGTTCCTTCAGCCGGCCGGCCCGCTCGCCCGCCTTCCGCGGCAGGAACCCTTCGAAGCAGAAACGGTCCGTAGGCAGGCCTGAGAGGGCGAGAGCTGTGAGCACGGCCGAGGGACCGGGCACGGCGGTGACGACCAGCCCCGCCTCCACCGCTGCCTCGACCAGGCGGAACCCGGGGTCGGAGACTGCCGGCATGCCGGCGTCGGTAACCATGAGCAAGGTGCTCCCGCCGCCGACCAGCCCGAGCAGATCCGCTGTCCGGGAGGCTTCGTTGTGCTCGTGGTAGCTGATGATCCGGCCGCCGACGGTGATGCCAAGGGCTTGGACGAGACGGTGCAGGCGCCGGGTGTCCTCCGCGGCGACGACGTCGGCGGTTTGCAGCAACTCGACCAGGCGCGGCGACGCGTCCCCGATGTTCCCGATCGGGGTGGCCGCCAGGACGATGCGGCCTTCCCCGTCCTGGCCGGGCGCCGGCAGCACCTGCCCTGTCATTGTCTCGTCGGTCTCCTGCGGGCCTGCGCTGCTCTCATCCACTCCCCCAGCCTAATCGCCGCGGACGGCCCGGGCGCGGGCGGTAGCATGGCAAGCGTGAGCCCAGCCGCCCCCCGCCCTGTTGCCGTTGCCGAGGCGCCCGTGAACGACGGCGGACGGGAGCCGCAGTGGCTCCGCGATCCTGCGGAGGCCGTCACGGCGGAGGCTCTGCGTCGCCGCCTGACCGGCCCGCTTGCCAGCTGGCGCGACTATCCGCCGTCGCTGCGCCTCTGGTACTGGCTGACGCCGGTGCTGACCGCAGTCATCGGCGGGATCCTGCGTTTCGTCCGCCTCGGCGACCCGCACAGCCTGGTGTTCGATGAGACGTACTACGTCAAGGATGCCTACTCGTACTTGATTAGCGGCTACGAGCGGAACTGGCCGGACAAGGCCAATGACGCGTTCAACGCCGGGGACCCTTCGGTCATCCTGAGCACCCCCGAATACGTCGTCCATCCGCCCGTCGGCAAGTGGATGATCGCCTTCGGCATGGCGCTGTTCGGCCCCACCAACACGTTCGGCTGGCGCTTCTCGGCCGCCCTGACCGGGACGCTCTCAATCCTGCTGGTGGCGTTGATCGCGCAGAAGATGCTCGGATCCGTCACGTTGGGCGGAGTGGCCGGGCTGCTGACCGCCGTCGAGGGCCACCACCTCGTGATGTCGCGCACCTCGCTGCTGGACATCTTCCTGATGTTCTGGGTGCTGGCGGCGTTCGGCGCGCTGCTGCTGGACCGCGACGACGGACGGCGGCGGCTCGCCGCCAGAGTCAGCAGGGCCGCCGGCGCCCCTGGGGCCCTGCTGAGCGGGCCGTGGCTGTGGTTCCGCCCGTGGCGCCTGGCCGCCGGCGTGTGCCTGGGCCTCGCCGTCGGCACCAAATGGTCCGGGCTGTTCTTCCTGGCCGGCTTCGGTCTGCTGACCGTGTTCTGGGACCTGGGCGCCCGCCGGGCCGCGGGGATCAGGCACTGGGCCGGCGGCGGCGTCCTCAAGGACGGCCTGCCTGCCTTCCTGAGCATCGTGCCGACCACTGCCGTCGTCTACCTCCTCACCTGGACCGGCTGGTTCCTTTCGAGCAACGCCTATGACCGGCATTGGGCGGAGAGCAACCCGTCCGCGGCCTGGGGGTGGATCCCCAATTCGCTGCGGTCGTTGTGGCACTACCATCTCTCCGCCTACAACTTCCACACCGGTCTCAGCGCCGACCACCCGTACAAGGCCAACGCCTGGACCTGGCTGGTGATGGGCAGGCCCACGTCGTTCTACTACGAATCCCCGAAGCCGGGCCAGGACTCCTGCACCTTCAGCGGCTGCACGGAGGCGATCCTCTCCGTCGGCAACCCGGTGATCTGGTGGAGCGCCGCCGCCGCACTTGTCGTGCTGCTGTTCTGGTGGGTCGGACGGCGGGACTGGCGCGCCGGCGCGATCCTGGCCGCCGTGGCAGCCGGCTACCTTCCCTGGTTCCTCTACCCGCAGCGGACCACGTTCTTCTTCTACGCCATCGCCTTCGAGCCGTTCCTGGTGCTGGCGCTCGTGTTCTGCCTCGGGCTGGTCCTGGGCCGGCCAGCGGACCCGCCGGGACGCCGGCAGGCGGGCGTTCTCGTCGTCGGCCTGTTCGTGGTCGCAGCCCTCGTCTGTGCCGCGTTCTTCCTGCCGATCTGGACGGCGGAACCGATCACCTACAACGAGTGGCGCCTGCGCATGTGGATGCCGAGCTGGATCTGACGGCGGCAGGAGCTGTCCCACGGGCTACGATGCTGTCGGGGGGACGCCGGGAGAAAGCGAGTACAGGGTGAGGGAAGCCGCGACGGAGCTGCTGGTCGATCTGGACCCGCGGAGCAATGTCACCGACCTGCTGCGGGACCAGCGCCGGAAGGATCCGGAGCACGCCCTCTATGCGCGGAAGGTGCCCGGAGGCTGGGACACGGTGACTGCGGCCCGCTTCGAGGACCGGGTGCGTGCCGTGGCCCGGGGCCTGATCGCAGCCGGCCTCGTCCCCGGCGGCACGGTCGCCGTCATGTCCCGGACACGCTTCGAGTGGACCCTGGTGGATTTCGCGATCTGGTACGCCGGCGGTGTCACCGTTCCCGTCTATGAGACCTCCTCGCGCAGCCAGGTCTCGTGGATTTTGTCCGATTCGGGAGCGAAGATCGTCCTGGTGGAAGACGAGGCAAAGCGGGACCTGGTGCGGGAAGCTTCCGGCACCGCCGACGGCCCCGGCCCGTCCATCTGGAGCATGACGGAAAGCGCGGACGGCGCGGATCTGGCCAGCCTTGAAGCTTCCGGCGCCGGTGTTGATGACGACGCCCTGGAGCGCGCGCGCTCCGCAGCCGGGCTGGCCGACGTCGCCTCGCTGGTCTACACGTCCGGGACCACCGGCCGGCCCAAGGGCTGCGAGATCACCCACGGCAACTTCGCACTCGTGGCCCGCAACACGATCCTGTTCCTGCCCGAGATCCTCGACCGGCCGGACACGCGGACCCTGATGTTCCTGCCGCTGGCCCACGTGCTGGCCCGCGCGGTGCAGGTGATCTGCCTGGCCGCGGGAACCACCGTCGCCCACGCGGCGTCCGCGGCGGAACTGATTGAAGACCTCGGCACCTTCAAGCCCACCTTCCTGCTGGCGGTCCCGCGCGTCTTTGAAAAGGTCTACGCGACCGCGCAGCAGAACGCCGAAGAAGCCGGCAAGGGCCGGGTGTTCGAACTCGCCGCGCGCACGGCGATCGACTATTCCAAGGCCTTGGACGCCGCTGCGCGCGGCACCGGCCGGGGGCCCGGGCCGTTGCTGCGGATCCGGCACGCACTTTTTGACCGGCTGGTGTTCGCCCGGGTCCGTGCGGCCTTTGGCGGGGACCTGCAGCACATCGTGTCCGGCGCCAGCGCGCTCAACCCGCGCGAGGCACATTTCTTCCGCGGTGCAGGGCTCATCCTGCTGGAGGGCTACGGGCTGACCGAGTCCACGGCACCGTGCACCGCCAACACCCCGAGCCATACCAAGGTCGGCACCGTCGGGATCCCGATGCCGGGCACCACCATCCGGGTCGCGGCCGACGGCGAGGTGCTGGTGAAGGGCATCGGCATTTTCCGGGGGTACCACCGCAACGATGCCGCCAATGCTGAGGCCTTCGCGGACGGCTTCTTCCGCACCGGCGACCTCGGGGAGCTCGACGAAGACGGTTTCCTCACCATCACGGGCCGCAAGAAGGACCTGCTGGTCACTGCGGGCGGCAAGAACGTCGCGCCCGGGCCGCTGGAGGAGAAGCTGCGCGAGAGCCGGCTGGTTTCGCAGGCCGTCGTCGTCGGCGAGGGTCGCCCGTTCGTCGGGGCCCTGCTGACGCTGGACCCTGACGGCCTCGCCGCCTGGTGCCGGGCGCGGAAGACCGCAGTGCTCACCCCCGCGCAAGCCGCCGCGTCCCCCCAGGTGCTGGCGGAACTGCAGGGCGCCGTCGATGCAGCCAACGAACTCGTCTCGCGCGCCGAAGGGATCCGCAAGTTCCGCGTGCTGGACACGGATTTCACCGTCGAATCGGGCCTCCTCACGCCGTCCCTGAAGCTCAAGCGGGCCAGCGTGCTGGAAGCCTACGCCGACGACGTCGAGGGCCTCTACGCGAAGTAGCCCGGCCCCGAGCGGGGCCGGGCTGTTTCCGGGCTCAGGCCGGGCTCAGGCCGAGCGCCGGGCCGCCTTCGGGTTGCGGGAGCGGGCGCTGCGTTCGCGGCGGCGACGCGTGGGCCAGGTGAGCACGATGGTCAGCAGCGACACCAGCAGGACGAGCACGCCGATTACCAGACCGGCGTCCATCCAGAACTGCCCCGGGTAGAGCCGGATGAGCGCGTCGTCGAGGTAGAAGGTCCAGGTCCCCTGGGCGAAGAAGAGCCGGTGCAGGTCCGTGAAGAACTGTTCCCAGCCGATGAAGCCGAGCACGCCGAGCAGGAGCACGATCAGCAAGGTGGCGATCGCTCCGCCGAAGAGGCCGCGGCGCACTCCCCCGTTGCTGCGGCGCAGCAGGTAGATGATGATGATGACGGCCGCGACCAGCAGCACGGTGCCGGCCAGGAAGGTGGTGCCGATGACCGACTTTACATCCGCCATATGGCTGACTTCGCCCTGCGTGAAGAGCTGCTTGCCGTCCGTTCCGACCAGGTCGCCGAGGTAGCGCGGGCCGGCGAAGTTGACCAGGTAGTCCACCCCGTAGGAGCCGTAGGTCATCCGGTCATCGAGGCTGAAACCGTAACTGTCCGAGGGGAACCCGGGCCGGTGGTATTCCACCCAGAGGAACAGCGGCGTGGTGACGGCGCGGATGGCACCGATGATGGTGAGCAGCGGGAAGAACACCGCAAGCAGCACCTGCATCACCCGGGGCAGCACAGGCCGGGCCTGGGCGGCCTGGTCGCGTTCGGCGGCACGCCGTTGGCTTTCCTCCGCCGGCGGGCGGACCGAGAGCATGCTGGTCGGCGTCGGATCTTCCGCGCCGGTGTCTTCCACCGCGGACGCCCCCGCAGCGGGGGCTTGCTGGGCTGCTTCATCCTTCGCGGGCTCGTCTTTGGCGAGCTTGTCCGTCGCTGGGGCTACCGGCGCAGCATCTTCCTCGGCGCGGACCGGTTCGGAGGCCTCGGCGCGGGCAGCCCCCTCAGCAGCAGGAGCTTGTCGACTGGCAGCAGCCTCCTCGCGTCGGCCGCGCGGCTTCATCCATTCGAAGGCCGGTTCGTCATCCTCGGTGGCCTCCGCGGCCAGCTCGGGGTTTTCCGGCTTCTTCTCGCTCACAGCTCTGTCACTTCCGTCGTCGTCGCACCCGCACGGCGGATGCAGGGAACATCTGCTTCGAGGTTACCGGCTGCGCGGCCGCCAGCGGCTGCGCCACCCCGGGCAGCCCGGTTCAGGACGCCGCGAGCGTGCTGCCGGTGTCGCGGGCGGCGAGGTCCCCGCGGTGCCCTGCCGCGACCGCGCGCCTGCCCAGCAGCACGGTGTAGGCCCAATAGGCCGCGAGCACTGTGACGCCGATGCCGATCTTCGCCCAGACCGGCAGCGCGCTCGGCGTCACGAAGCCCTCCACGAGTCCGGACACGAACAGCACCAGGACCAGTCCGAGGGCCACTGTCACCATGGAACGGCCCTCCTGGGCCAGGGCGTCCAGTCGTTTGCGTCGCCCCGGCGACACCCAGGCCCAGAACAGCGACAGTCCGGCGGCCCCCGCCACGAAGACCGCCGTCAGCTCCAGCAGCCCGTGCGGCAGGATGTAGCTGAAAAACACGTCGAGCTTGCCGGACGAGGCGAAAAACCCGGCCGCCAGGCCGCTGTTCTGCGCGTTCGAGTAGAGCACCATCGGCACGAACAGGCCCGTCACGCCGAACGCGACCTCCTGCGCCGCCACCCACGCGTTGTTCGTCCACACCGCGCCGGCGAAAGACGCCGCCGGATTCTCGGAGTAGTAGTTGATGAAGTCCTCGTTCACGTACCGGCGTATCCGCGCGTCGCCGCCGAGCGCGGGGATCACCTCCGGCGTCGAGGCGACCCACACCGCATACAGGACTCCGACCACGGTGAAGGCCGCCCCGATGGTGAGGGTGAGCCAGCGCAGCCGGTAGAACGCCGCGGGCAGGGAGAACAGGAAGAAGACGGCCAAGTCCTCGAGGACATTGGAGCGCGCGCCGGTGAAGCGCACCCGGGCGCGGGCGAGCCGGGTGGACAGCGACGCAGAGAGCGGGCTTTCGGGGGCCAGCGAGCGGACCGTGGACAGGTGGGCGGACGCGAGCTGGTAGAGCCGGAGCATTTCGTCCGCTTCGGCCCCGGTCAACCGGCGGCGCGACGCGAGGGCGTCCAAACGGTCCCACTCGGGCCGGTGCACGGCGGTGAAGGCGTCGAGGTCCACGCCCTTACCCTAGCGGCCTGCACCCACCCGCGTCCCGCTAGACTTGGCCCACATTCGCCGGAGGACCTGCCGGAGGGATCAGGGGGAGTTCATGAGCGCGATGGTGACCGGCGAGGCCGTGGTCCTGGAGCTGCGGCCCGCGTCGTTCGCGCTGCGCGGCGTCGGCCTGCTGATCGATGTGGCGGCCCAGGTACTCGTCGCCGTGCTGCTCTTCCTCGGCATTGGGACGGTGCCGAATCTGCTGGACCGTGCCGCGGGCCGCATCCTGGTCCTGCTGAGCCTGGTGCTCGTCTTCGTCGCCGTCCCCGTCGCGGTGGAGACGGCGAGCAGGGGCAAGTCGCTGGGAAAGCTCGTGATGGGGCTGCGTGTTGTGCGCGACGACGGCGGTGCGCTGCGCTTCCGGCACGCCCTGATTCGCGCCCTGGTCGGCGTCTTCGAGATTTACCTGATGGCGGGGGCGGTGGCGTTCATCGTGTCGCTGCTCAATGACCGCTCCAAGCGCCTCGGGGACATGCTCGCCGGAACCTATTCGATGCGCGAGCGCGTGCCCGCGGCCCCGGCGCCGCTGGCCCCTGCGCCGGCCTTCCTGGCCGGGTGGGTAACCAGCGCGGACCTCGGCCGGCTCCCCGACGGCACTGCACGGCGGGTGCAGTCCTTCCTCAGGCAGGGACCGCAACTGGCACCCGCTTCACGTGATCTGCTGGCTGCCGAACTCGTCTCCGAGGTTGCCTCCTTCGTGGCCCCGCCGCCGCCGGCGGGCACGCCCGCCGGCGCGTTCCTTGCGGCAGTCATGGCCGAGCGGCGCGACCGCGACTACCGCCGGCTGCTGTCGCGCCGGGATGCAGCAGCCCGCACCGGGGAGCGGCTGCGGCGGCTGCCCTTCGGGCTGGAATGAACCGTCCGCGGGTGCCGTAGAGTGCGGGGTTGAACTGTTTGACCAATCCGGGGGGATGCGGTGCGTGCGATCTTGCTGGGCGGTACCGGTGCCATGGGCGGCGCGACCGCTCAACGGCTCGCTCTTGCGGGCTGGGACGTGGAAGTCACCGGGCGCCAACGCTCGGGCATGCCGGACGAGCTCTTGCGGGCAGGGGTCCGCTTCCACCGGCTGGACCGGACGGACACCCGCGGTGTTGCAGGGTTGATCGGCGGCGGCGCTGACCTGATCGTCGATCTCGTCGCCTACAAGGCCGCAGACGTCCGCGCGCTCCTTCCGGCGATGGCGTCCGCGGCCAGTCTCGTGCTGGTGTCC
This sequence comes from Paenarthrobacter sp. DKR-5, assembly GCF_018531425.1. Classification (GTDB taxonomy): domain Bacteria; phylum Actinomycetota; class Actinomycetes; order Actinomycetales; family Micrococcaceae; genus DKR-5. Next base: position 238,571 of record NZ_JAHBOI010000003.1, on the reverse strand, counting down.
AGCCGCGCCGTGTACGTCGACGACGCCGGCCGTCACATCAACGGCGACGAGCCTCCCCGGTTCCGCAGACCGGCCCGTGAGGACTCCTGCACGGTGCCGCCGGCTGCCGACGAGGTCGATCCTTTCACCCGCGAGGGGTACGCGCCCTGCAAGGTCGCCGCCGAACGGGTAGCGCTTGATTCAGGGCTTCCGGTCACCGTGCTCAGGCCGTCGAAAGTGCACGGCAGATGGGCACGGAACCCCCGCACCAAGGATTTCGTCGGGCGGATGTTCGCCGGCGAGCAAACGGTGGCACTCGCCGATGCGGACGCCGTCGACCACCTCTCTGCCGCAGCAAACGTCGCCGCGCTCATCGAAACGGTTGCCGCCCACCCCGGGCGGCGGATCCTGAACTCCGCCGACCCGGACACCCCCACCGCCGAGGAGATCGTCCGCGCCATCGCAGCCGAGCTTCAGTGGCACGGCACAATCGAGCATGTGCCCGGCGGTTCCGGGCGCGGCCACCACCCATGGCGCACCTCGTTGACTTTGGACACCACCGCCGCCCGGGACCTTGGATATCAGCCGGTGGGCAACGCCTTGGACCTGCTCATCGACGAAGTCCGCTGGGTCCTGGGCGGACGTTCACCGGTCGCGGGTTGATCCCGCCGCTGGCCGAACCGCGACGCCCCCTACGGCGCGCACTCGAAGAGGACTAGCTCGGACCTACCCTCGTCAGCGTTCACGCCGTGAATCTGCGGCAGCCGGGCAATCGGGCGGAATCCCATGGCCTCATGCATGCGGATCGAAGCCGCGTTGTGCTCGTTGGCGAAGTAGTAGGCGCGGGCCGATCGTTCCTTGATCCAGTCGAGCCTTGCCCTGGTGAGGTGCGACCCGACACCCTGCCGGCGAAAAGCCGGCAGCACGAGGACTCCCCCAAGATAGTGTCCGGCCGGCGCTGTCCCGTCGGGTTCCGGATAAAAATGGGTCTTGGCGATGCCGACAATCCGGTTCCCTTGGAGGGCCACGAGTACTGTCCGGCCTGTCTGCGGAGCAAGCGCCTCCTTCGTCCAGGGAGCACGCCCGGCAGCGTTGCAGACATCTGCTGCCTGGGCCAGGTCAGCGGGGGTCGCTTCGCGGAGCTTCATGCGCACAGCCTACTGCCGGCGTAGGGTGTGGAACTGTGGGGACCAGGACAGCGGACGTGTACCGCAGCTTTGCCGAGATCGAGGCGAGAAACGTGTCGCCGGTCTTCCACGAATGGGCCAGCGCAGTCGCAGCGGATCCCCAGGTCCTGGCGTTGATTGAGGCGCTGCCGCCCACCAAGCGTCAGCCGAATCTTGTCTTCGCGGCCGCCCGCTTCCTGGGCGCTCCGGCCGGCCCGTATCCGGTATTCCGGTGCTGGCTGCTGGAGCACTGGGCCCGGACGGACCGCGTGATCCGGGAACGGTCGACGCAGACCAACGAAGCCGGACGCTGCGCGGTTCTGCTGCCGGTGCTCAGCAGGCTGGAAGGGCCGCTGGCGCTCATTGAGGCAGGCGCATCGGCGGGGCTGTGTCTCTACCCGGACCGCTACAGCTACCGCTACGGCGCCGGCGGCCGCATTGTCGCCCTCGACCCGGCCGGCGGCCCGAGTCCTGTCAGGCTCGCCTGCCGCATCGACGAGGGCAGCGTCCCGGATTCCATCCCCGACGTCGTCTGGCGCTCCGGCGTCGACCTGAACCCCGTCGACGTGCGCAGGCCCGCCGAGCTCCGCTGGCTGGAGGCCTTGGTCTGGCCCGAGCACGACGAACGCCGGCGCCGCTTGCACGCCGCGGCAAACCTGGTCGCCGCGGCACCGCCGCGGCTGGTGCGGGGCGACCTGGTGGAGACCGTCATGGAACTCGTGCAGGGCGCGCCGCCCGGCGCCCGGGTCGTGGTGTTCCACAGCGCTGTGCTCGTCTACCTCGAACCTGAACGACGTGCACGGTTCGTCGACGTCATGCGTTCCCTGCCCGAGGTCACCTGGATCAGCAACGAAGGCGAACGCGTACTCCCCCGGATCACCGAACTGGTCAAAGTCCCTGTCAACGGGCGCACCATCCTCTCCGTCAACGGTGTCCCGGCTGCGCTCGTCGGTCCCCACGGTCAAAGTTACGAAGCGCTCTGACCCGTTCCGCAGCACATCAGCAGCACGCCAGCGGCCACCCTTCAGCACACCGGCGGGAATAACCGGCCGGCCGGATCAGCGCTTGGCGTACTGCGCCCAGGGGATGTTCCAGTCCCCGAAGCCGTCTGTGTGGTCCGCGTAGTCGCCCTTGGTGTTGACTACCTTGACGACGTCGCCCACGCCCATGTGGTTGAACACCCAGCCGGCGCCCTGCGCGCTCATGCCGATGCAGCCGTGGGAGAGGTTGATGACCCCGAGGTACGGCAGTGCGGTGTCCGTGGCCTGGTGGATGAACTCGCCGCTCCAGGTCAGGCGGGTGGCGTAGTTGACGTCCAGTTCACCGTAGTTGGCGGGGTCCCCGGGCTTGAGGCCGATGGTCGCCGCGACGAAGTGCGCCTTGCGCTGGTGCCCCATCAGCACCAGGTATCCGCGGGCGGAGGGGAACCGCTTGTCCCCCATCGTGACCGGCCAGCTGCCCGCCGGCTTGTCGTTGATGCTCACGGTCATCTTCATCGCCGTGGCGTCCGCAATGGCGACCTTCTTGTCCCCGATCGGGATGCTGATGGTCTTGTTGAAGTTGCCGATCTGGCCGCCGCCGAAGTCGACGCCGAACAGGTTCATCGCGACGGTGATCGTGCTGTGCGCGGCCCAGAAGTCCTTCGCCCGGTAGCGGACCTTTTTGTCGCTGTACCAGTGGAAGGCGCCGGCCTGGTGCGACGTCGTCGTGATTTTGATGGCCTTCTCCACGGCTGCCTTGTTCGTCACCGGCTCGCTGAAGTTGATCTCGATGGGCTGGGCCACCCCGACCTGCTGGCCGTCCTGCGGGTAGATGGCCGCATCAGCTTCGTACAGCGTGGGCACTGTCTGGAAGGTCTCGGTCTTCTTGGTTTCGCGGCCCGCGCCGTCCACGGCGGTGAAGTTCCAGGTGTAGGTGGCGTTGAAGGCAAGCGGACCCTTGGCGGTCCAGGTCGAGCCGTCCGCGCTGGTGGTGCCCTGCACCTCGGTGCCGTCGTCGGCCACCAGGCTCACGTTGGTGATTTTGCCGCCGGCGGCCTTCGCCTCCACCGGCAGTGCCGGGTTGACGTGCTGGGCCCCGTCGACGGGCGTGGCGCCGATCTGCACGGGCTTGACCACGGGGGCGGCGAATCCGGGGACCGCCCGGGCAGGAGCTGAAGCCTCGGATCCGATCGGGCTGCGCGCCCAGGAGGGCGCTGTGGCCACGCCAATGCCGCCGGCGAGCACGAGCGCTCCGGCCGCGACGAGCGCGCCGATCTTCCATCGGGTTCGGGTTGTCTTCTCAGCCATACTGTCTCCGCCTCGGTGCCCGCGGGCATCCCCCCACACTGGGCGCAGCCGCTGTGACTGCCCTTTAATTTTACGGCACCCGGGACGCCGCCCCGCGGCGGGGCGCGTTGCAGTGCGGCAACATTATGCTGCAGGTCTTCCGGTGGTGTCCGGGGAGCCGCGCGGACGCGGCTCCCCGGCCCCGAAGCCTAGTAGCGGTAGTGGTCGGCCTTGTACGGACCGGCGACGTCGACGTCGAGGTATTCCGCCTGCGACTTGCTCAGCTCCGTAAGTTCGACGCCGAGGGCCGCCAGGTGCAGCCGGGCCACCTTCTCGTCGAGGAGCTTGGGCAGCACGTAGACCTGCTTCTTGTACTCGCCGGTGCCGTGCTTGGTGAACAGTTCGATCTGCGCGATCGTCTGGTTCGCGAAGGAGTTGCTCATCACGAACGACGGGTGGCCGGTGGCGTTGCCGAGGTTGAGCAGGCGCCCCTCCGAGAGGACGATGATGGACCGGCTGCTCTCTCCCGTGGCCGGGTCCTCCTCGAAGACCCATTCGTGCACCTGCGGCTTGATCTCGACCTTCTTGACGCCGGGAATGCGCGCCAGGCCAGCGATGTCGATCTCGTTGTCGAAGTGGCCGATGTTGCCCACGATCGCCTTGTTCTTCATGCCGAGCATGTGCTCGGCCATGATGACGTCCTTGTTGCCCGTGGTGGTGATGAAGATGTCGCCCTGGTCCAGCACCGATTCGAGCCGCGCCACCTGGTAGCCGTCCATCGCGGCCTGCAGCGCGCAGATCGGGTCGATCTCGGTGACGATCACACGCGAGCCCTGGCCGCGCAGAGCCTCCGCCGCGCCCTTGCCGACGTCGCCGTAGCCGCAGACGACGGCGACCTTGCCGCCCATCAGGACGTCGGTGGCCCGGTTGATGCCGTCCGGCAGCGAATGCCGGATGCCGTACTTGTTGTCGAACTTGCTCTTGGTGACCGAATCGTTGACGTTAATCGCGGGGAACAGCAGCTTGCCCTGTTCGGCGAGCTGGTAGAGGCGGTGCACGCCCGTCGTCGTCTCTTCGGTGACGCCCTGGATGCCCTCGGCGATGCGGGTCCACCGCCGGGGGTCCTCGGCCAGGCTGCGGCGGAGCACGTCGAGAATGATCCGGTACTCCTCCGGGTCCTCCGCGGAGGCCTGCGGGACCGCGCCCGCTGCCTCGAACTCGACGCCCTTGTGCAGCAGCAGGGTCGCGTCGCCGCCGTCGTCGAGGATCATGTTCGGGCCCAGCGAGGGGTCTTCGTCGGCGCCCGGCCAGGTCAGGATCTGCTGCGCGGTCCACCAGTATTCTTCCAGCGTCTCGCCCTTCCAGGCGAAGACCGGCACACCGGCCGGCTCCTCGACGGTGCCGGTGCCGACCACGATGGCAGCCGCGGCCTCGTTCTGGGTGGAGAAAATGTTGCAGGACGCCCAGCGGACCTCGGCTCCGAGCGCCGTCAGCGTCTCGATCAGCACGGCGGTCTGCACGGTCATGTGCAGCGAACCGGCGATCCGGGCGCCCTTGAGCGGCTGGCTCGCGCCGAACTCGGCGCGCAGGGACATCAGCCCGGGCATCTCGTGCTCGGCCAGGCGGATCTGGTGGCGGCCGGCCTCGGCCAGCGACAGGTCGGCGACCTTGTAATCAAACGTCATCGGGAGTCCTTCCGGAACGGTGTGCAGCTGGTGGTAGTGCTGGCCTGATGGTGCTGGGGCCCTGTTGGTACTGGGGCCCTGTTGGTACGGGGGCGGAGCCTAGGAACGGGGCGCGGGGGAGCCCGCGCCGTCGTGCTGATCGGATCCGGCGTCGGCCGCGGAGTCCAGCACCTCCGGCGCCAGCAGCAGCGGGATGCCGTCCTCGATGCGGTAGCGCGGGATGCTGCCGTCCGGCCCGGGGACTGTCGCAACGAGGTCGTCGCCGTCCACGGCCAGCGGCGCGCCCGTGACGGGGCAGCGGAGGACGGCGAGCAGCTCCGGGCTGAGGTGAGGCATGGGATGGGCTCCTAGGCGGCTGGTTCGGGTGCGGCGTGCGCCCTCCAAGCCTAACGCGCGGCCGCGATGATAGCGGCCAGGGCGGCTCCGGGGCCCAGACGCGGTGCAGCGGGCCCGGGGGGTCAGGAAGGTTCGCGCAGCACGCGCAGGTGGCCGCGGCGCGGCCCGGCCGAACCGGCGGGAGGCTCGAGCGAGCCCTTCGGTTCGCGCTGCACCGGTTCCGGGTCGCTGCCCGCCGACGCCGCCTCGCGCACTGCGTCGGCGAGGGCCAGCAGGTCGTCCGGACCGGGGCCGGGCGGAGTCGAGGGCATGGCCAGCCGGAGCACCTCCCAGCCGCGGGGCACGGTCAGGCGGCCGGCATGTTCGGCGCACAGGTCGTAGCAGTGCGGCTCCGCGTACGTGGCCAGCGGTCCCAGCACTGCCGTGGAGTCCGCGTACACATACGTCAGCGTGGCCACGGCCGCTTGGCGGCAGGCTGATCGCGAACATTGACGTATGGCTCCCACGACAGTCCAGATTACCGCCTTGGCGGCCACCGGCCCGGCATTGGCCGGCCGGACGGCCTGCGTGGCGCCCCGGAGCAGTGGCCGCTCTCGCCCGCAGCGGTCCCGGGCATTAGAGTTCTTGTTATGCAGTTACCGCAGAACGGACCCTCCTTCACGGTCCGGCTGACGGCCGCCGGGGGTCGCGGACAGGCAGCGCGCAGCTTCAGGGCGCGGCACCGGGACCGGCACGGCCGCGGGCTGCGCGGGGAGCTCCTGCCGCCCACTTTGCCGGGATACCGGACGCGGATGGACAAGTTCGATGACCTGGTGACGGACTCGGCGGAGCGGCTGCACGATCTGCAGGGCGCGGCTTTGGATGCGGTGCAGTTCGCCGTGGAGGAGATTCCGCCGGCGCTTGAGGAACTTGTCGCCTCCGGGCAGCGGGCGCCGCTGGGCGCTCACCGCCGCGGCACCCCGTCCACCGTGACGGTGTACCGCAGGCCCGTGGAGCAGGCTGCGCTCGGGCCGGAGGACCTCCGGGAACTGGTGCACGACGTCGTGGTGGAGCAGACAGCCGAGCTGCTCGGCGTTGCCCCGGAAACCCTGGACCCGATTTACCGCCGCAGCGACCGCTGAGCGGCCGCCGCCCTCAGAAGCCGACAGTGACCGGGATGCTGCTCTGCCCTGTCGCCGCCGGCGGGAGCCCGAGCACGGAAATCCCCTGCTGGCCGCCGCCGGTGAGCACCTGTGCGCCGTAGGCCGCCGCTCCGCTCGCGGAGACGATGAACCCGGCCACGTCCTTGCCGCCGGCCGCGGCAGTGTCCACGACCGCGGTGGTTCCTGCCTGCAGGTTCAGCGTGCGCGCGTCGCCCAGTGAGCCGTTCGAGGCCACCGGCACCAGGCTGATCTTCGACTGCCCGTCGGGGGCTCCGAACACCAGCCGGGAATCCAGGCCCTGGGGCACCGGCACCAGGTGCTGCGCGCCGAGGCGGACGCCGTTGGCAGAGACGGCGAAGTCCACGGACGCGTCGGACTTCGTCCCGCGCACCACGCGTGCCGCCGCGGTGATGGCCGTGTCCGACTTGACCGCCACGGTGTAGGTGCCGGCCGGAACCCCGGTGAGCGGCAGTTCGGACACGGCGCCGGCCGGCGCCCGGAAGACTCCCCCGCCGGGCAGCGGCTGCTGGCCGTTCTGCCCGTAGAGGCGCACCTCGACGACGGCGTCGCTGGCGCCGGGGACGGCTACCTGCAGCGCCGCGGCCGCGTCGGCAAAGCCGTCCTTGCCGCGCAGGGCATCCGCTGTTGCGGGCGCCTGCAGGTCCAGGCCGCTGAGCACCTGGCTCAGGGCGGGCTGCGCCGCCGGTTCAATGAATTCGACGCCGCCTGGCGCCAGCCCGCGCAGCACGCTTTGCTGGATCGTCGCGGTGACGGGGCCGCCGCTGCTCTTGAGCCGCACGGCCAGCTTCTGCTGGTTCGCAGCCAGGCCGGCGAGCACGATCGACCGGGTGCTGCCCGGGGAGACGAGCAGTCCGCGGCTTCCGGCGGCTTCGACGACGCCCTTGTCCCCGAACAGGTCCAGGTTGACTGTCGCCGGCGTCGGCGAGGCGTTGGTGATGTTGAGGATGGCGGTCCGTCCGACGGTGGTGCTGGCTCCCACCAGCCACAGGTCGTTCGAGGGCTGCTGGCAGCCCGCCGCGGCGAGGCCCCGCAGGTCCCCGTCGGTCGCCGAGTAGCGCATCAGGGCCGCTGCCGCCGGCTGTTCGCCGTCCTGCTGGTCGGCGGTGAGCATCATGGTGCCGCTGGCCGGAAGGGAGCGCACGACGGCGGCCTTCTGACTGGGCGGTCCGGCCGCCGGGGCGGCGCCGGCCGCGGGAGGGCTGGCCAGCGTCGCGGCCGGGCTGCCGGCCCCCATCCGCGTGATCCGGCTGCCCGGCAGCACGCCGGTGTCGTTGCTGAGCACCAGCGCGCTCAGGGCGCTGCTGGCCGTGGTCGAATCCGGGCTGAACTGCGGGTCGGTGCCGCTGACGGACCCTTCCAGCAGCCGGGCCGGCTGCGGGCACACTCCCACGGACCGGCCTGCCGGGACGGCCGCGGACGGTGCCGGGAACGAGGGCGCCGCCGGGGGTGCGGCAAGCGAGCCGGCTGCGACCAGGGCGGTTGCCGCCACTGCAATTGCCGCTCCGGCGAGCACACCCAGGACAGCGGTGCTGCCCGGGGCCTTGCGGAGCCGGGAACGCTGGCGTTCGCCGGCGGGGCGGTCCGCCGGCGTCGTCGTCTTCTCAGACATGTGCACCTTCCCTGCGCAGGGCGCCTTCGTCGCGTGAGATGCCCGACCGCCGGCGCCGGGCCCGCAGCGGGACGGCGAGCAGGACGGTCAGCCCCAGCACGATGATCTGCAGGGCTGCCAGCCACGGTGCCCAGTCGCTGTCATGCCTGACCTCCAGATGACCGCCCGAGGCGGGCACCGTGAAGGACTGGGCCCATCCGCTGGTGGTGGAGGTCAATTTGCGTCCGTTGAGGTACGCGGCCCAGCCCCGGTCGGAGCGCTCGGCAAGCACCAGTTGGCGGCCCTCCGGACCGCGCGGCACGGTGGTGTCGATGTCGGTCAGCTCCGAGTTGATCCCGGCCAGGGTCCGGCCCTGGCTGTCCACCAGGCGGGCGCGGTACACCGCGTCCGGGGTCTTGACCCCGTCGGCAGCGGGCGGCGTGACGCGCCAGAGCCAGCCGGCGTCGGTCTGGCCGATGGAGTCAAGGCCTGGCACCGAGTCGATGCGGCCGGCCAGGAGTTCCGCGGCCGTGTTGGAGTGCTGCAGCACCACGAAGCCTGCGCCGAGCCGCTCGAGGCTGGCCCGCGGGTCAACGCCGGTAGCCGCGACCACGGTGGCGACGGCGCTGCGCAGGTCCGTGGTGGCCGCGTCATCCGGGGCGACCTTTTCGGCCCCCGGTGCGCCGGTGATGCCGCGTGCGGCCGCAATCGCCGAGAGCCTGTCCAGCGTGGTGCCCGCGCCGCGCATCAGCGCGGAGGTCACGGCGCCGTCGTCGTCGACGCTGAGCACGAGGCTGCGGCTCTGCTCCGGGCCGGTGCCGCGGTCCGTGGCAGTGGCAGGAAGGGTGCGCTGCGGGCCCGGACCCACCACGCGGGCGGTGCCGAGGCCGGCAGCGCCCCGTGCGGCCTGCGCCGAGCCGTCCGGCTGGAGGGCGGCGGCCGGGGTGCCCGGGTCGGTGAGGTTGCGCGCGGTGTAGAGAGCTGTGCCCAGGGCCGGAACGAGGGCCAGCACCGCGGCCACGACGACGACAGCGGCGCGCACCGCGGGCTGCGCCGCGCGTCCCCCGCGGCGGCCGGCAAGGCGGCGCAGCAGTTCATCAGCCCCGGCCACGGCGGCCGCCAGCAGGGCGAAGCACGCCAGCGAGACAGCCGGTCCGGGGAACGGGGCGACCAGGGTGTTGCCCGTCTGGGCTGCCGGGACGCGGCCCGCCAGCCAGCCTGCGGCGAGGGCGAGCAGCGCCACGAGCCAGAATCCGCGGGCAAGCCACGCCCAGCGGCCGGGCACGAACAGCGCCACCGCGGCTGCCAGCACGAGCGGTCCGCCGAGCACGAGGGCTGCGGCCAGCGCCCAGGCGCCGCCGGAGGGCAGGGCGCCCAGGCCGGTGATCCCGGCAGCGGCGTCGAACCGGACGGGTTGCCCCAGCAACTGCTCCCACAGGGGCGCGGGGTTGAACGGCAGCGGGACTCCCGGATCAGCGAGAAGCGCCCGCGGAGTCTGCAGCGCGGAAAGGACGAACGGCAGCAGCAGGGCTGCCCCCGGCAGCAGGGACCACCAAAGGGTCTTGGCCCGGCGCGGCATCAGGGCTGTCACTGCCAGCACTGCCAGCACGGCCACCGGGAAAAGCAGCGGCGAACACGCGGCCAGCGCGGCCAGCGCGAGACCGGCGGCAGCCGCCGCGGTCCAGGAGGGGACGCCGTTCGTGCCGGGCTTCGCCGGCCGCTCCGCGCCCCTGCGCTCAGCCGGTTCCGCTGCCTGGGCCCCGGCTGCGCCCTTGGCCAGTCCCAGCGCCCGGATCATCCCCAGGACGACGGCGGGGATGAGCAGGTGCGCAAGCACGGCACCCAGCCGGCCCTGCCCGAGGGCCACCTGCAGCGACGGTGCCGCTGCCCAGGCCAGCGCAGCCACGAAGCGCGGCCAGCGGCGGCGGGTCAGCGACGCCGCGACAAACCACGCACCCAGGCCCGCGAGCGGAAGAGCGAGCAGCAGGGTCCAGATGACGGCCAGTGACGCGTTGCCGAAGCCGAGCACTCCGAGCAGCCAGAGGACGTAGTCGAAAGGGTCGCCGTGGCCGGCGAAGCCTGGCCCGAGGCTGATCCACCAAGCGGAGGCGTTGTGCCAGATCTCGCCCAGGCTGTCCGAGACGGGAAGCAGGGCGCCTCCGGTGGCGGCCTCGGCGCCAAACAGGCGGGAGAAGGAAATCAGCGACGCAGCGAGCAGCAGCAGGGCAGAGACCAGGGCGCCGGTGCCGGCCCAGCCGCGCTCGGCGGTGGCGAGAGCGGCGAAGTCATCGGTGGAGTCGCCGCTGGGCTCGAATCCGCGGCTGTCGCTGCCGGAGCCGTCCCCGACGACGTCCTCGGGTGCCAGGGATTCGAGCAGCGAACGCCGGTGCGCCCAGACGTCGCGCCGGGAGGTGCGCAGGGCGCGCGGGACGCTGCGCGAGACGGTGCGGGTCCGGGCCGCGCTGCGCCGTGACCGCCAGAGCGCGGCCGGGCGCAGCAGGGCCGCCACCGTGGCGACCAACTGGGTGGCCCCGTAGCCCGGGTCCTTGGCGAGCACCGTGAGGACGAAGCGGAGCAGGCTGCCCAGCAGGGCGCCAAGGGCAAGGAACGGCACCTGCCAGAACGGGGCATGCTTCAGCCGCAGGTGCACCTGGGCCTGGCGCCCAGCCGCCGCGTTGCCCAGGGCCCGGGGCCGGTGGGCCGCGTGGAACATCCGGGCGCCGGGCACCACGACGACGCGGTTGCCCGCGAGCCGGTTGCGCCAGCACAGGTCGACGTCGTCGCCCACTCCCGGGACGGCCGGGTCGAAGCCCTTGAGGGCTTCCCAGACGTCCCGGCGCACCAGCATGCCGGCGCTGTTCACGGCGAACATGTCGCTACGGCCGTCGTACTGGCCCTGGTCCAGTTCGTCGAGGTCGATCAGGGTGACGCGTTCGGCCCAGCGGCTCACGGAGAGCCCCACGTCAATCAGCCGGCGCGGCTCGTCCCAGTCCAACTGCTTGCAGCCCGCGATCGTCACCGAGGGGGCGCGCTCGACGGCGTGAAGCAGTTCCGCCAGCGCCTCGGGGTCCGGGGCGGCGTCGTCGTGCAGCAGCCAGATCCAGTCCCCGGAGGCATCCCCTTCCCGCGAGGCAGGCGTCAGGGACGCCAGGCCGGCCTTGACAGCGCCGCCGAAACCTCCCCGTGCCGGGGACAACCGGAGGACGCGCTCCTCGCCCAGCGCCCCTGCGAGCAGGTCGTAGGAACTGTCCGAGGAGTCGGCGTCGATCCCGGCCACCGCGTCGGGCGCCCGGGTTTGGGCGGCAAGTGCCGCCAGTGTTCTGGGGAGATACTGCGCGCCGTCATGGGCAACCAGGACAGCGGTAACGCGTACTTGCTGAAGAATCAGACCGCTCGCTTCCGCAACCGGCGACGTTCGCGCTCGGACAGGCCGCCCCAGATCCCGAAGCGCTCATCGTTCGAGAGTGCGTACTCCAGGCATTCGGAACGGACGTTGCAGGCCGCGCAGACCTTTTTCGCGTCCCGGGTGGAGCCGCCCTTCTCCGGGAAGAATGCCTCGGGGTCCGTCTGGGCGCACAGCGCGTCGCTTTGCCAGCCGAGTTCACCCTCGTCGTCAAAATCGTTGCCGCCGGGAAGTCCGATCCAGACCGGCTGTGCCGGGCGCTGGTCGGCGACGAGGTCCATCGGGGCGTCCTCGATGCCGCTCAGGTCGGAAAGAGCAGTGGTTTCGAGTGCCTCGTGGGCTGCCAGGAAGGCGGTGGCCTGGTCGTCCAGCGTCCGCTGCGTGTCCTCGTTGAAGCGGCGGGCGGCGGACGGGTCTGCCGGGTCAACGTACCAGTCGCTCGGCACCCCCCGGGAACCGTACTGTGCCGACGCTTGCGCAGCCACGCTGGAAACTTGCTGAACCCTCTCCGCTTGTCCCATGCCACCCCTCCATGTGCTTGGATCAAAACCGTAATTGTTGGATCGAGTAACCACCGCGTTGTTGACCGCTAACCCGGGACCTTCGATACCTAATTACACGCGTGTAAGACTCTCTGAGTCAAGCGGCGGCGGGAATCTTATCGAGTTACTTTCCGGTCCGCCCGGCACGCCACGCGCGTGTTTTGAAGACTATTGTTCGGCGTGTCCCTGCCGCGCCGCAGGTCAGGCCGTTTCGGCCTATGCGGCGCGTGGCAGGATGGGTCTATGCCAACCCCCGTTTCCCGCCTGATGGCGGACCTGCGTTCCATCAATCCCACCTCGCCGCGGCTGACGTGGTACGGCCCGAACGGCGAGCGCGTGGAGCTTTCCGGCCGGGTCCTGGACAACTGGGTGGCCAAGACGGCGAACCTGATGGTGGACGAGCTCGACGCCGGTCCCGGCACCTCCGTCCGGCTGGCCCTGCCGGCCCACTGGCGGTCGCTGGTGTGGGCACTGGCGGTTTGGCAAGCCGGAGGCACTGTCGTGCTCGGACCCGCGGAATCGGACATCGACGTCACGGACCAGCCCGCGGATTCGGCGGGGCGGACCACCGCAGCAGTGGCCCTGGGTGCACTGCAGATGTCCTGGCCCGGGGCACTTCCGGCAGGGGTGATTGATTACGCGGCCGAAGTCCGCGCGCACGGCGACGTGTTCGTGCCGTTCGACGAACCTTTTGCATCCGACGCTGCGCTGCTCGACGGCGAGGCCCTGCTGGACGGCGAAGCCGCCGCCAGCTTCGAGGACCTTGGCGGGAGCTACCCCCGCGCCGCCGCCCACGGCAGCAGGCTGCTCATCAGGGCCGGCGACGGGCTGGCGGCGGCACTGCCGCTGGCGCTGGGCGCCTGGCTGGCCGGCGGCTCCGTTGTGCTGGTCCACCCCGAGGTGGAGGTCAGCGAGCGGCTCCTCGCCAGCGAACAAATCAGCCGTTCGGGCGCCGCGGACTGACCACGGCGCCGGCGTGCGCCTTGCTCCTGATGAAGGTCCTGTCCTCGTCGGAGAGCGCTGCTTCCCCGTGCGGCCCGGTCTGGCCGTCCACTTTGGTGGCGCGCCCGATCGCCGCAACCACAGAGGGCGGCAACAGCACGCAGCCCGGATTGCTGACAAGCCACTGCTGGGTGGCGCCGTCGAGCTGGTCCCACTGTTCCTTGATACGCATGAGCTTCCTGGCCCCCATCGGTTCCCGTTCGGTCGTGTCTTGTGGTGGGTGTTCGCTGCCGCTGCGCTATGGACGCCGGCCGCCCGCGAGACGGCGGCTGCCGGCAGCCTCTGCCCCGGACCGGCGCCTCGGCCGTGCCAGGAAGGCCAGCACCGCTGTTGCCTGCGCCAGCGCGGCGGGCGGCGAACCCAGCGGGTAGTACCAGCGGCGGCCGCCAAACCGCACCGAGCGCCTGGTCCCGCCGGATCCTGAGGGAGCTTCGTGCAGCCAGGGCCCGCAGTCCTCCACGCGCGGACGGGGCGCCACAGGCAAACGCGGCGCCTGGCGCCCGCGGTCGGCCTGCTTCATGCCCACAGGCCGCCCGACGATCGTGCCGCATCCTGCAGCCATCCTGTCCGGCCGAAGGCGGACGGGTGCGCGCGCATTGCCGCCGCCCGCGCAGCGGCCGCAGCGGGCGCCGACTGCCTGCCCTTGATCAGGAACAGGCCGCCGTTGTGCGTGCCCAGGTCGATGAACCCCTCGTCCCCGCGGAGGGCGATCGCGAATACTTCCGTGCCCAGGAACGAGGCGACATAGGCCCGCACGCTGCGACGCAGCTCCCGGTCCCCCGGCGAGGGCGCCGCGGAGAGGACCAGGTCCGGGACCTGGTCGCAACCGCCGATCCGTTCGAAGCTAACCGTCAGCCGGCCCTCCGCCGCCGACCGCCCCGACCCGGCGGGAACGGCGCTGTTCCCGCCGGCGGCTCCGGGTCCGTTGCGCCGCTCCCGGCGCTCCGACAGCTGTTCGGTCATTATCGTCTCCCGTCCCGAGGCTCCCCCAGCCTGCGGCGCCCCGGCTCTGCGCTCGTTCCGGCTTTTCCCGACCTCCACCCTCCCGCAGCAGCGCGTCGGCAGGTAGGGACTTTCGGCCCGGTGGTGCCAGGACTCCCGCAGCGGCCGAGGGGACTTCCGGCCCTAGCCGCCCCCAGGACCGCCTTGCAGGCTGGAAGCGAGCTGGACCCGGCCGGTGGCCGGGAGGAACACGCACTTCAGAACGGTGCGGCCGCCGCCGGCCGGCGCCGCCCGGCGGAGAGGAACGAGGCCGCCGGTGCATGCGTGGTGGGTAGGGACTCCAGGCCCGATGGCGACGGACCCTCTGGCCTCCGGGGAAAGACCGGACCCGGTTCCCGGCCCCGGGGAACTGCTGCTGGCGGTGTCCGTCTGCGGGGTGTGCCGCACGGACCTGCACCTCGCCGAAGGAGACCTGGCCCCGCACCGTCCCGGCACCGTCCCGGGCCACGAGATCGTCGGGAGCGTGGTGGCGCTGGGTCCGGGCTGCCGGCGGTTCAAGCTCGGCGAGCGCGTCGGCGCCGCGTGGCTCGGCGGAACCTGCGGATCCTGCAGGTTCTGCCGGCGCGGCACCGAAAATCTGTGCCTCGCACCCGTGTTCACCGGCTGGGACCGTGACGGCGGCTACGCCGAACTGGCCGTGACCGCGGAGGCCTTCGCCTACCGGCTCCCCGATGCCTTCGGCGACGAGCAGGCCGCGCCCCTGCTCTGTGCCGGCATCATCGGCTTCCGGGCCCTGCAGCGGGCCGCGCTGCCCCCGGGCGGCCGGCTCGGCATCTACGGTTTCGGAGCCTCTGCCCACCTCACCGCCCAGCTGGCCCTGCACGCCGGCGCCTCGGTCAGCGTGATGACCCGTTCGGCGTCCGCACGCCGGCTCGCCGAGGAGCTGGGCGCGGAGTTCACCGGCGGCGCCCAGGACGCGCCGCCGCAGCCGCTGGACTCCGCCATACTGTTCGCCCCCGCCGGGGACCTGGTGCCGGCCGCGCTGCGCGCGCTGGACCGGGGCGGCACGCTCGCAGTCGCCGGGATCCACCTCTCGGAAGTGCCGGCGCTGGACTATGCCCGCGAGCTGTTCCAGGAACGCCAGCTCCGCAGCGTCACGGCGAACACCCGGGCCGACGGGGAACAGTTCCTGCAGATCGCGGCCCGGATCGGGCTGCGCCCCGCCACCACGGTTTATCCTCTCGCGGAGGCTGACCGGGCGCTGCGGGACCTGGCTGAGGACCGGATCACGGGCGCAGCGGTGCTCCGCGTCTCCGCGTCGGCCCGGCACTAAGCCATGGCCGCCGCCCAGCCTGGTACCTCAACCTACGGTGTTTCCGGCCTCAGCTCCGCCGAGGCCGCCGAGCTGCTCGCCGCCGTGGGCCCGAACCAGCTGGCCCGGGTCCGTCCGGTCCCCCGCTGGCGCAAACTGATGGCCGAGCTGACGCATTTTTTCGCCCTGATGCTGTGGATCGCGGCCGGGCTGGCTTTCGTGGCGGGCATGCCGCAGCTGGGCATCGCCGTCATCGTGGTGGTGCTGGTCAACGGGGTCTTCGCCTACATTCAGGAAGAGCGCGCCGAACGGGCGTCCGTGAAGCTGCGCGAGCTGCTTCCGTCCGAGGTGCTGGTGCGCAGGGACGGCCGGGTGCAGCGGGCCGACGCCGCCACTGTCGTTCCCGGCGACGTCGTCGTCTTGGCAGCGGGTGACAGGATCCCCGCCGACCTGCATTTCGCCGTTGCCGCCAACTGTTCGGTGGACGAGTCAATGCTCACCGGCGAAAGCGAGCCGATCGCAAAGAAAGCCTCCGACGCCGCCTGGGGTGGCACTTTCCTGGTCAACGGCGAGGCCGAGGGTGTCGTCTCCGCCACCGGCAGCCGGACGCGCCTGGCCGAAATTGCGACCCTGACCACGAACGTCCGGCCGCCGCAAAGCCCGTTGAACACGGAGCTGCGGCGGATCGTGCGCATCACGGCGGCGCTGGCGCTCGGCGTCGGCGGGGTGTTCTTCGTGTTGTCACTGCTCGTCGGCATCTCCTGGCGCGACGCGTTTCTGTTCGCGATCGGCGTCGCCGTCGCCCTCGTCCCCGAGGGGCTGCTGCCGACGGTCACCCTGTCGCTGGCCATGGGCGCCCAGCGGATGGCCGGCAGGAAGGCCCTGGTCCGCCATCTTCAGGCGGTTGAGACCCTCGGCTCCACAACGTTCATCTGCACCGACAAGACCGGCACCCTGACGCAGAACAGGATGAGCGCCGTCGAGGTGTGGACCCCAGCGGGCAAGGTCGCCGTCCAAGGCACGGGGTATGAGCCATCTGCCCGCGTCGCCGGCAGCAGCGAGGCCGTTGAACTGGCGCGCAGGCTCAGCATTGCCGCCACCCAGGCATCGCAAGGCAGGATCGTGCAGCAGGACGGGCTCTGGGCCGCGCTCGGTGACCCGATGGAGGCCGCCCTCGACGCCCTCGCCCACCGCCTGGCCCGTGAGGCCGCCCCCCTGCCGCCCAAGCCCGGGATGCGCTTCGCCTTCGACCCGCGACGTCGGCGCGAGTCCGTGATCGTGGGCCCGATGCTGTGGACGAAAGGGGCGCCGGAGTCGGTGCTGCCGCTCTGCCGCCTGCCGGCTGCGGGCAGACCGGACGGGGAGGGCGTACAGGACGGCGCTGTCGAAGCCCTGGAGGAGATGGCCGCCCGCGGGCTGCGGGTGCTGGCGGTCGCGGAACGCCGGCTCCCGGATGAACTGGCGGCCGGCGGCACTGCCCTCACCCCGGAGGTCATCGAACAGGACCTGACCCTGCTGGGGCTCATCGGCCTGCATGACCCTCCGCGGCCTTCCGCCGCCGCGGCGCTCCGGGCGGCGCGGGCCGCCGGCATCCGGGTGGCCATGATCACCGGCGACCACCCCGCCACCGCCGCGGCCATTGCCCGCGAGACCGGGCTGCTCGGCACAGACGAAATGGTGCTCGAAGGCGGTTCATTGCCCGCCGACGACCAGATCCTTGGTGCCATGCTGGACCGCGATGGGGTGGTGGTGAGCCGGGTCTCTCCGGAGCAGAAACTTCGGGTGGCCCGCGTACTGCAGGAACGCGGCCACGTTCTGGCGATGACCGGCGACGGCGTCAACGACGGACCGGCACTCCAGGAGGCGGACATTGGCGTCGCGATGGGCCTCTCCGGCACGGACGTGGCCCGCGAATCGGCCGACCTGGTGCTGCTCGACGACGATTTCGCCACTATCGTTGTGGCCGTCGAACAGGGCCGGGCCACCTACGCCAACATCCGCCGTTTCCTCACTTACCACCTCACCGACAATGTTGCGGAGCTCACGCCGTTCGTGATCTGGGCCCTATCCGGCGGCCAGTTCCCGCTGGCCCTCGGTGTGCTGCAAATCCTCTGCCTGGACATCGGCACGGATCTGCTGCCGGCGCTCGCCTTGGGCGCTGAGCGGCCCGGAAAGGGCGTGCTGAAGCGGCCGCCCGAGCGCCGGCACCTGATGGACAAGGCGCTTATGGTCCGAGTCTTCGGCATCCTCGGTCCAACCGAGGCGGTGCTGGAGATGATCGCCTTCATCGTCGTCCTCTGGGTGGCAGGCTGGCGGCCCGGGCAGTCCTTTCCTGGCCCGGAGGTGCTGCTGGGCGCATCCGGGGCGGCCTTCACTGCCGTCGTCCTGGGCCAGATGGCGAATGCCTTCGCCTGCCGCAGTGCCACGGTGCCGCCGTGGCGGCTTGGCTGGCTGAGCAACAGGCTGCTGCTCTGGGCCGTGCTGTTCGAACTGGCCGCGCTCACCGCGTTCCTCGACATTGGCCCCCTGGCCGCCGTCCTGGGCCAGGCCCCTCCCCCGCCGCCCGGGCTGGTGGTCGCCGCACTAGCGGTCCCCGCTGTGCTGGCAGCCGACTACCTGAACAAATCCTTCCGGCGGCGCCGGCTCTCATCCTGAAGGCGGCCCGGGCAGCTCGAAGTCGTGTTCCTCGCCGGGCCCGATCCGCGCCTCCGCTGGCCCCACCCTCACCCGCACCGGCGCAGCCGTGCCCGGGGCCGCCGTGATCCGCAGCCGTCCGTGTTCGAGCGTGACGTCGAGCAACTGGTCGCGGTAGCGCAACTGGAAGGACACCCCGCGCAGCCCGGCGGGCATCCGCGGCGTGAAGACCAGCGCGTCGTGAGTCATTCGCATCCCGGCGAACGTGCGCTGGATGACGTCGATGGTGCCAGCCATGGCGCCAAGGTGGATTCCGGTCGAGGTGGTGCCGCCCTGGGTGTCATCCAGGTCCGCATCCAGGGCCTCCCGAAAAGTCTTCCAGGCAAGCTCCGGATCCCGGCTGGCGAGCACCGAAGCATGCGCTACCCGGCTCAATGTGGAGCCATGGGCGGTGCGCGCGAGATAGAAGTCGACCGTACGGGCCAGTTGTTCCGGCGTCACCGTATAGTCCATCCGGTCCAGCAGGGAGATCAGATGCTCCTCGCCGAACACGTACAGCAGCATCAGCACATCCGCTTGTTTGGCCATCTGATAGCGGTTGGCACTGTCGCCCTCGGCTTCGAGGATCAGGTCGAGCCGTTCAAGCTTGCCGTAGTTGCGCCGGTACCGGTCCCAGTCCAGTTCCTGCAGCCGGCCGTAGCCTTCGAACTGGCTGATGACGCCGTCGCCGTGGAACGGTACGAACATCCGTCGGCTCAGGTGTTCCCAGCGGTCCAGTTCGGAGGAGCCGATCCGCAACCGGTCCCGCAGGTCCTCCCGGTCATGGCCCTGGATCAGGTCAAGGATGTGCACCGCACGGCCGCAGGTCCAGGCGGCAAGCACGTTGGTGTAGGCGTTGTCGTTCAGCCCCTGCCCGGGACTTTCCGGGTAGCCGTCGTGGTACTCGTCAGGGCCCATCACCCCGCGCAGGTGGAACCGGTCCGTTTCCGGATCGTGCTCGGCCAGCGAGATGAACAGCCTGGCGACTTCGACGATCAGCTCAGCCCCGTGCTGCAGCAGCCAGAGCCGGTCCTCCGTCGCCTCGAAGTACTGCCAGGCGTTGTAGGCCACCGCGAGCCCCACGTGCCGTTGCAGCCGGGAGTGGTCCGGCACCCAGTGCCCGGACCGCGGGTTGAACAGCCAGAGCGGCGTCTCCTCGGTTCCGTCGCTCCCGCTTTGCCAGGGAAACTGGGCTCCGTCGAGTCCCAGGGCCTGCGCCGCGTCGCGTGCGGCGTCGAGCCGGCGCCACCGGTAGTCCAGCAGCGCCCGCGACACCGACGGCAGCCTCGAAGTCACCAGCGGCAGGACGAACAGCTCATCCCAGAAGACATGCCCCCGGTACCCCTCGCCGTGCAGCCCGCGCGCAGGAACACCGGCGTCGAGTTCGGCGGTGTGCACCGTAAGGGTCTGGAGCAAATGGAAGACATGCAGGTTCAAAATAAGCTGGTTCTGAGGGCCGGCGTCGAGCTCGACGACGAAAAACTGCCAAAGCCGCCGCCATTCCGACGCGTGCGCTGCCAGGACTTCGCCGAAACGTTCCGGGCTCCGGGCCAGGACGGCGAGCGCCCCGGAGCGCGGGGACGACGTGGCCCAGTCCCTGGACGTCATCAGCGCCACGGTCTTGTCGACCACCAGCGGCACCCCGTCCTCAAGCTCCACCTCGAACCTCCGCCAGTAGCGGCCTTCCTCTTCCTCGGCCACGCCGACGGCGGGCCGGGAGAGCACCGTGCGCACGGCGGCGGCGATCCGGATGTGGCTCTGGCTCGTCTGCACGTCGACGGTCTGAATGCCGTCCTCGGACACCGCGGCGCCCAGGGTACTCAGGTGCCGGATGGCCAGCAGCGCGTCTTCGCGCACGTTCAGGTTCGCCACGTCGGTGTCGATGCCGCTGCGCAGGCTCACCGGCCCGTGCCAGCCGCGGGCGGTCAGGGTGGTTTCCAGGGCGGCAAGGTGCGGGTCCGCCATCGACACCACACGCCGCTGCCGCACCTCCAGCTCCTGGCCGGCGTCGTCGACCAGGAGAACATGGCGGTGCAGCACCGCCTGCCGCAGATCCAGTTCACGCCGCTCCTGGCGGAACTTCAGGCCACCCTCGGACCACCAGCGGCCGCCGCCGATCCGCACATCGAACACCAGCCAGTTGGGCACGTTGACCATGTGCTCGTCCTCAACCCGCTGGCCCTGGATGATGCTGACCAGCCGGTTATAAACGCCGGCCAGATACGTTCCCGGGTAGTGCAGCGCCCCCGCCCGGCTTTCCGGAGCGGTGCCCCGCGTGCCCAGATACCCGTTGCCGAGCGTGGTCAGCGCCTCGCGGTGGGCCTCGTGCGCCGGCTCGAAGCCCTCGTAAACGAGCAGCCAGGGGTCGGTGAGCACGAGGCCGATGTCGAATTCGCTGACGTCGCCGAGCACCTGGTGGGCTCCGGCGGCTTCCATTTCGGCCCGCAGCGCGGCCCTGTCGATGCCGACGACGAGTCCGAAACCGCCGCGGTGCGCGGCCAGCACCCCGGGCACCGAGTCCTCGAGCACGGCCACCTGGGCCGGGGGCAGCGCGAGCCGGCGAGCCGCTTCGAGGAACAGTGCGGGGTCCGGTTTGCCCGGCAGGCCGAGCTCGGCGGCCGTCACGCCGTCGATGACGATGTCGAAGACGCCCTCAAGGTGCGCGGCGGCCAGCACCGCCGCGGCGTTGCGGCTGGCGGTGACGAGCACCACCGGCACCTGGCCGGCACGCAGCCTGTCCAGCATCTCGATCGTGCCGGGAAACGTGCGCACGCCGTGCAGGCGCAGCCGGTCCAGGAACAACTCGTTCTTGCGGGCGCCGAGGCCGGCCACGGTCCACTCCGCGGAGGAGTCCCCAGGCGAACCTTCCGGCAGCACGACGCCGCGCGACTGCAGGAAGGTGCGCACGCCGTCCTCCCGGGTCCGGCCGTCCACGAACCGGCGGTAGTCCTCGGCGGTGAACGCGCCCAGCCGCGCCGTCGCCGGCAGCCGGGGATCCTGCAGCACGTCGTCGAAAAGCTGCCTCCAGGTCTCCGCGTGCACCTCGGCAGTGTCCGTGACGACCCCGTCGAGGTCGAAGATCACTGCCGCGAACGGCGATAGCGTTCCGGCGACCGTGGGCGACGTTGCCCGGGCAGGCGCGGCTCCCCCGGCCCCCGGTGCACCGCCGGCTGGTGCACTCTCCGCTCCTCGCATCCGCAACCGCCTTTCGCCCACCAGCCAACACCGGCCGGGCGGCCCGCTCAAGTGCCTTTGGACCCGCCGGCGGGACCTTCGGACCTAGCGGGGCCGACCGCCGTGACAGCAGGCTGGGGGCATGAATGAATCCTCGCCGGGCCGGGCCGGCCGTGTCGTCGTCGGCGTGGACGGGTCCGAGTACTCGACGGCCGCGCTGCGGATGGCTGGGCGGATGGCTGCCGCGCTCGGGGCGCCCCTGACCGCGGTAACGTGCTGGAGCTTGTCGGATTTCTATATTTCCGGCTACCTGCCGGTCGGCAATGATGCGATGAAGAACCAACTCGAGGACGAGGCGCGGCGTCAGGTGGACCTGGCGCTGGAGCGCGCCTTCGGCGAGGACAGGCCGAAGGACCTCGACGTCGACGTGAGGTACGGCTCGACGGCGAAGATCCTCATCGAAGAGAGCCGCGGGGCGCAGCTGCTGGTCGTGGGACGGCGCGGCAGCGGCGGTTTCCTGGGCCAGACGATCGGCTCGGTCAGCGCCGCGTGCGCAGCACACGCCCACTGCCCGGTGCTGGTGGTCGGCGGCGATCAGTCCGAGGGAGATTAGCCGGTTCGCCGCCTCGTTCGGGTGCTGATTACGGGAGCTGGCTACTCGGTGGGCCGGACCGGCAGCGGGTCGGAGGCGCCCGCGGGGGCCTCCGGAGCGGCCGGATGGGCAGCTGTTGCCTGCTGGCCGGTGCGGTGGTGTTCGATCAGTTCGCCGTCGTGCGCAAAAGCAGGCTCTTCGTCGAGTTCCTTGCGGAAGACCCAGAACCGGTAGGCGAAAAAGCGGAAGATCGTGCCGAGCACCAGGCCGACAATGCTGCCGGCGACGAAGCTGGACGTCTGGTCGTTGAGGCCGAGCACGTAGTTGGTGAACCAGACGCAGGCCGCGGCAATGCCAAGGCCGATGCCGTTCATGATCACGAAGAGCACCAGCTCGCGCACAGCGGAGGCACGGCGGCGGTGGCGGAAGGTCCAGTAGCGGTTGGCCACCCAGGAGAAGATCGTGGCGACGATACCGGCGACGACCTTGGACTTGACGTGGCTTCCCTGCATCGGGCCGCTCATCATCCACAGGAAGATGCCGCTGTCGATCACAAAGGCAACCCCGCCGACGACGCCGAACTTGGCTACTTCGCGCCAGAAGAGTGAGGCGAGACCGCGGATGCGCTCTGCAAGTGCGTTAATCATGACCCTCCACGGTCCATCAGTGCCCGGAACCGGGACAGCTGTCGATTTTACCGCGCACAGCTGGGAGATCGCCACGCCGGGACGCGAATGCGGCGCGCATCACGTGCCGGCGGCCGCCGAAACTGCCGCGGAAACACCCGCCACTTCGCAGATCACGCCGCCTCCGCAGCGGTTGAGCCGTCATGAGCTGCGAAGTCGCGCACCGGCCGGGTAGGGCGGCGACCAGCGAATTCACGGACCCGTTCGGTAGGCTGACCCTTGTGACTTTTCCAGTAATCGGTGTTGTCGGAGGCGGCCAGCTGGCCCGGATGATGGCCCCGGCCGCCACAGCGCTAGGGTTCGAGCTGCGTGTGCTGGCCGAGACGCCGGAGGTGTCCGCTGTCTCGGCCGTCGCCACCTCCGTGGTCGGCGACTACACGGACTTGGCGACCCTGCGCCGGTTCGCGGAGGGCCTGGACGTGCTCACCTTCGACCACGAGCATGTCCCCACCGCCCACCTGCATGCCCTGCTGGCCGACGGCGTCAACGTCCAGCCCGGCCCGGACGCCCTCGTGCACGCCCAGGACAAGCTGGTGATGCGGGAAGCGATCGACAGGCTCGGCCTGCCCAACCCGCGCTGGTCCGCCGTCGGGTCCGTACAGGAACTCCTCGCCTTCGGCGACGCCATCGGCTGGCCGGTGGTGCTCAAGACCCCGCGCGGAGGGTACGACGGCAAGGGCGTGAAGATCATCGACGGTCCGGCGGAAGCCGCCGAGCGGGGCACCGCGGAATGGTTCGAGCAGATGAGCCCGCTGCTGGCCGAAGAGAAGGTGGACTTCAGCCGCGAACTCTCCGCGCTGGTGGCCCGCACCCCGAGCGGGCAGGCACGTGCCTGGCCGGTTGTCCACTCGATCCAGGTGGACGGGGTCTGCGACGAGGTCATCGCCCCGGCGCCGGGCATCGCTGTCGAGGTCGCCGCGGCCGCCGAAGAAGCCGCGCTGCGGATCGCCGCGGAGCTCGGGGTCACAGGCGTGATGGCGGCGGAACTGTTCGAGACGCCGGGGCACGGCGCCGGCTTCCTGGTCAACGAACTCGCGATGCGCCCGCACAACACCGGGCACTGGACCATGGACGGCGCGGTCACCGGCCAGTTCGAGCAGCACCTTCGCGCCGTGCTGGACCTGCCGCTGGGGGCCACCGACGCGCTGGGCGCCGTCGTCGTGATGAAGAACTTCCTGGGCGGCGCCAACACCGACCTGTTCAGCGCCTACCCGCAGGCGCTCGCCGCCGATCCCGCCGCCAAGGTCCACTGCTACGGCAAGTCCGTCCGGCCGGGGCGCAAGATCGGCCACATCAATATCGTCGGGTCCGCCGCCGATGAAGCGGACGAGGTGCGGCGCCGCGCGTCCACCGTCGCCGCGATCATCCGCGACGGCCACCGCCCGAACGCCGAGGAGGCACCATGACCACTCCCCCGACAGCTGCACCCCTGGTCGGCATCGTGATGGGCTCCGACTCGGACTGGAACGTCATGGAGGCGGCCGCCGAAGCGCTGGCTGAGTTCTCCGTGCCCTTCGAAGTCGACGTGGTCTCCGCCCACCGGATGCCCGCCGAAATGATCAGCTACGGCCAGCAGGCCCACACCCGCGGGCTGCGCGCCATCATCGCCGGGGCCGGCGGTGCCGCGCACCTGCCCGGCATGCTCGCTGCGGTCACCCCGCTGCCCGTCATCGGCGTTCCGGTGCCGTTGAAGACCCTCGACGGCATGGACTCGCTGCTGTCCATCGTGCAGATGCCCGCCGGCGTCCCGGTGGCCACGGTGTCGATCGGCGGTGCCCGCAACGCCGGCCTGCTCGCCGTGCGGATGCTCGCCAGCGGCACGGACGAGACAGCGGCCGAGCTGCAGGCCGCGCTGCTGGAGTTCTCGGACGAGCTGCGCGCCACGGCCACCCGCAAGGGTCACGCCCTGCGCGCGAAGGTCCGTGATGTGTTCGCGGACTCCGTTCCCGCGGCCGACGCCTAGGCCGCGGACAGGACCTGACCATGAGCACTTCCAAACCGCGGACCGGCAGCTCCCCCCGGTTCACTGACCCGATGCGGCACCCGCAGGACTCGCCGCTTCCGGTGCGCACCAAGCGGGCCTTCACGCTGCTGCTGCTGACCCTGGTGATGCCGGGCAGCGCCCAGATCGTGGCCGGCGACCGCCGGTTCGGTCGCCGGATCCTGCGTGTCACCCTCACCGTCTGGGCGCTGGTGCTGGCCGCGCTGGCCGCCTACCTGCTCAAGCGCAGCCTGGTGTTCTCCGTGCTGACCAACCCGTGGCTTTCGCTGGTGCTGATCGTGGTGCTCGCCGCCCTCGCCGTGGGCTGGGCGATCGTATTCCTGAACACGCTGCGCATCATCCGGCCGCGGCTGCTCGCCCCGGGGGCCCGGCCCGTCGTCGGCGCCGCCCTGGCCTTGCTGCTGGTGCTCACCAGCGGCAGCCTGGGCTACGCCGCCTACCTGCTCAACGTGGGCCGCAACGCCATCGGCAACATCTTCGCCACCGGGCCGTCGCTGGAACCGGTGGACGGCCGGTACAATTTCCTGGTCATGGGCGGCGACGCCGGCGCGGACCGCGTCGGCCGGCGGCCGGACAGCATCATCGTCGTCAGCGTGGACGCCCAGACGGGCCAGGCAGTCACGATCAGCATTCCCCGCAACTTCCAGAACGCGCAGTTCCCGGCCAACTCGCCGCTGCACAAGGTGTACCCGGACGGTTACAACTGCGGCGACAACTGCATCATCAACTTCCTCTACACAACGGTCACCGAGAAGTACAAGGACCTCTACCCGGGCAAGGACGACCCGGGCGCCCAGGCCATGATGGACGCCGCCAGCGGCACGCTCGGCATCAAGGTGCAGTCTTACATCCTGGTCGACATGGCCGGGTTCTCGAAGATCATCGATGCGATGGGCGGGGTGACGATCAACGCCGGCGGCTGGGTGCCGATCAGCGGCGCCAACATCGCCGGAACCGACCAGCACGAGCCCCCGGTAGGGTGGATTGCCCCCGGGAAACAGACCCTGGATGGCTACCACGCCCTCTGGTATGCCCGCTCCCGCGAGTACGTGACGGACTACGCCCGCAGCCAGCGGCAGCAGTGCATCCAGCAGGCGATGGTCAAGCAGATGGATCCGGCCACCCTGCTGACGAAGTTCGAAGCCATCGCCAACGCCGGGCAGAAGGTCATCGAGTCCGATGTGTCCTCGGCCCAGCTGGGCAGCTTCGTGGACCTGGCCCTGAAGACCAAGCAGCACCCGGTGGAGCGGCTGACCCTGGGTCCTCCGGACTTCGATGTGAACTTCTCCACCTACCCGGACTTCGACAAGATCCACGCCAAGGTCCAGGCCCTGCTGCATCCGGCCCCTGCCAAGGCCC
Source organism: Paenarthrobacter sp. DKR-5 (assembly GCF_018531425.1). Taxonomy (GTDB): domain Bacteria; phylum Actinomycetota; class Actinomycetes; order Actinomycetales; family Micrococcaceae; genus DKR-5. Next base: position 212,700 of record NZ_JAHBOI010000003.1, on the reverse strand, counting down.
CGGCGGCCCCGGCCGCTCCCGGCTCGTCGTCCGCGGGCTCGTCGTCCGCGGGCAGCCAGCCCGCGCAGGCTCCCGCCGGCGGAAACCAGCAGCCGGCGGCCCCGGCGCAGCCCGCCGCACCGCAGCAGCCGGCCCAGTCCGGGCCGCCCCTGACGGCCGATTACCTGCAGGGCCTTGCCAAGGCCGGCGACACGACGACCTTGGTGTCGCTGCTCGCCAACAACGGCAACTGCACCCCCGGCTAACGAGCAAAGGACTACTCCGTGTACAGGCTTGAGAATGTGCTGCGCCCCTACGCCTGGGGCTCGACGACGGCGATCGCCGAACTCTTCGGCCGCGAGCCCTCCGGGAAACCCGAGGCCGAGCTGTGGATCGGCGCACACCCCGGGGCGCCGTCGACGGCTCTGCTGCTTGACGGCAGCCGCCAGCCGCTCGACGAGCTGATTGCCGCCGACACAGCCACCACCCTCGGCGCGGAGTCCGTCGCAGCGTTCGGCGGCCGGCTGCCGTACCTGGCCAAGGTCCTCGCGGCCGGCTCGGCGCTGTCCCTGCAGGTGCACCCCACGCTGGAACAGGCACGTGCCGGCTACGCAGCCGAGGAGGCCGCCGGCGTCCCCCGCGAGGCCGCGCACCGCAACTACAAGGACGACAACCACAAGCCGGAGATGATCTTCGCGCTCAGCGACTTCGAGGCACTCTGCGGGTTCCGTGCGCCGGAGGAGTCGGCCGACGTCCTCGCCGCCGCAGCAGCACTGATCGCCGCCACCGGCGCAGCAGTCCCGGAGGTGCTGTCCGGGCTGATTGAGGGCCTCCGCGGGACGGCCACGGAAGAAGAGCGGCTCCGCAACGCTTTCGAGTCGCTCCTCGCGGGCGGAAGCACCGTCGCCGACGCCGTCCAGGCCGCGGCAGCCGCCGCGCGCAACAGCACCCCGGAGGGACCCTACGCGCGGGAGTTCGCCACCGTCGCCGAGCTGGACGCCGAGTACCCGGGCGACCCGGGCGTGCTCGTCTCCCTGCTGCTCAACCGGGCGTCGCTGCAGCCCGGCGAGGCGCTCTACCTGCCGGCCGGCAACATCCACGCCTACCTCAGCGGCCTGGGCGTTGAGGTCATGGCCTCGTCCGACAACGTACTGCGCGGCGGCCTGACCCCGAAGCACGTCGACGTGCCGGAGCTGATGCGCACGGTGCAGTTTGCCGCCCTTGGCCTGCCACTGGTGGAGGCAGACCGCTCCGAACTCGGGCAGGAGATCTACCGGCCCCCGTTCAGGGAGTTCCAGCTCCAGCGCATCGAACTCGCGCCCGGGGACGCCCCTGTCCCGGTGGCGCAGAACGGACCGCTCGTGGTGCTCACCGTCGCGGGAACGGTCGTGCTGGACTCGCCCCGGTCGGACCTGCGCCTTGAGCGCGGGGACAGCGCCTTCGTGCCGGCGTCGGAAGCTCCCGTCAATGCCCACCCCGTGGCCGGCGCGGACTCGACCGCCGTCGCCTTCGCTGTGACGACGGCCGTTCCGGGACCGGCGGCGCGATAGGGATGGAACACTTCCTGCAAAGCGAACCCTGGGCGCGGCTCCAGGAGTCCCTCGGCAAGACGGTGCACCGGGAAACCGGCCCGGGCTTCAGCTACCTGGCCATCGAGGAGAAGAACCCCGCCGGCCGTTTCCTGTACGTCCCCTACGGTCCGGTGGCCAAGGACCCCGCCGCGCTCGACGCCGCGCTGGCGTCGCTGACGGCCCTGGCCCGGGAGCGCAAGGCATCGTTCGTGCGGGTGGAACCGGTCGACGCCGGGATCAGCGCGGAGGAGGCCGACGCCGTGCTCGGCGCACGCGGACTCGTCCGGGCCCCGCGCAACCAGCAGCCGGAGCTGACCTGGGTGATCGACCTGGACCGCGAGGCCAAGGAGATCCTGGCCGGCATGAAGCCGACCAACCGCAACCTGTACCGCAACATCCACAAGAAGGGCGTCACCTTCCGTGTCTCGCAGGACCCCGAGGAGATCGGCATCCTGCTGGAGTTCCTGCACCAGACCGCGGCCCGCTCCGGCTTCAAGCCGCAGAGCGACGACTACCTGGCGAAGGTGGCCCGCTCGCTGATGCCCGCCGGCGCGGCGTCGCTGTTCATCGCGGAACTCGAAGGAACCCCTATTGCGGCGGCCCTCGCCTACGACTCGGCGGACACCCGCACCTACGCCCATGCCGCGATCGACGATGCGCACCGCAAGCTCAGCGCCGGCATCCCGCTGCTGGTGACCCTGATCGTGGACGCCAAGGAAAAGGGCCTGGCGGCGGTGGATCTGTGGGGCATCGCCCCCGAGGGCCAGCCCGGGCACAAGTGGGCAGGGTTCACCGCGTTCAAGAAGTCCTTCGGCGGCCGCGAGGTCGCCTACCCCGGCACCTGGGATCTTCCCGTCCACCGGGCCGTCTATGGCGCCTACCAGCTGGCCCGGCACGGCGCCCAGACTGCCCGGAAGGCGCTGGCGGCCGGCCGGAAGGCCCTCGGCGGTCTCCGGAAGCTGCGGGCCCGGGCGCGCTGACCGAAGCCTTTCGGCGAACGGCCAGTTGTGGCGGGCTCCACGCAGCGGAGCCCGCCACAACTGGCCGCTCGCGTTGAAGCCCGCTCCGGAGGGCTACTCCCCTGCGGAGTCTTCCCCGGCGGCGGTCGCGCGCTTCTGCGCTTCGTAGGCGCTGGCCACCATGTCCTCCACGGAGTGCCGCATCCGCCAGTCCAGGTCGCGGGCGGCCAGGGTTCCGTCGGCCACGATCCGGTCCGGGTCGCCCGGCCGGCGCGGGGCCGCCTCGGGTTCGAAGTCGATGCCGGTGACCTTGGCCACCGCTGTCATGATCTGGCGCACCGAAAGCCCGTCCCCGGACCCGAGGTTGTAGACCCGTTCGAGGGTCCGGCCCTCGGCCAGGGCCCGCGCCGCCGCGACGTGCGAGGCCGCGAGGTCCGAGACGTGCACGTAGTCGCGCACGCAGGTGCCGTCGGGGGTGTTGTAGTCCGTGCCGTAGATCTTCGGCGTCTTCCCGCCGGTCAGGGCACGCAGCACGATCGGGAACAGGTTGTGCGGGCTGGTGTCGTACAGCTCGGGCGAGCCGGAGCCGACGACGTTGAAGTAGCGCAGCGACGTGTGCTTCAGGCCCCGGGCGCGGCCCTGGTCCCGGATCAGCCATTCGCCGATCAGCTTGCTCTCACCGTACGGGGACTCGGGCGTGGTGGCCGTGTCCTCGGTGACCAGGTCCACCCGGGGAGTGCCGTAGGTGGCCGCCGAGGATGAAAAGACAAGCTTGTCCACGTCGGCCAGTTCCATCGCCTTGAGCAGGTTCGCGGTTCCGGTGACGTTCTGCTCGTAGGTGAGCAGGGGCTCCTTCACGGACACCCCGGCGTACTTGAACCCGGCCAGGTGGATGACGCCGGTGACCTCATGGTCGCGCAGGGTGCGGGCCACCAGGTCGACGTCGAGGATGCTCCCCTGCACCAGCGGCACCTCCGGCGGCACGAAGCCGCGGTGGCCGCTGGCGAGCGAATCGATCACCACCGGCTGCATCTGCGCTTCACTGAGCGCCTTCACCACATGGGAACCGATGTATCCTGCACCGCCAGTCACGAGCCACGTCATGGCTCCACCTTAGCGAACCGGGCCGCCGCCCGGGCAGCCGCTCAGACCTGGCGGGCGTAACCTTCCCACTTGCTGGCGTGGTGCTCGGCGTCGACGAAGCGGACGGTGCCGGACTTGGAGCGCATCACGATGGACTGGGTGTAGACCTTGTCCTTCTTGTAGCGCACCCCCTGCAGCAGGTCGCCGTCGGTGATGCCGGTGGCGGCGAAGTAGCAGTTGTCGCTGGTGACCAGGTCGTTGGTGGAGAGCACCCGGTCCAGGTCGTGGCCGGCGTCGAGGGCCTTCTGCTTCTCCTCGTCGCTGGTGGGCCAGAGGCGGCCCTGGATCACGCCGCCGAGGGTCTTGATGGCGCACGCCGCGACGATGCCTTCCGGGGTGCCGCCGATGCCCATCAGTGCGTCGACGCCGGTTCCCTCGCGGGCGGCGGCGATCGCGCCGGCGACGTCGCCGTCCATGATGAACTTGGTGCGCGCTCCGGCGGCGCGGATCTCCTCGACCAGCGGCCGGTGCCGGTCACGGTCCAGGATCATCACGTTGAGCTGGTTGACCTTCACGCCCTTGGCCTTGGCGATCAGGTGCAGGTTCTGCTTGACCGGCAGGCGCAGGTCCACCATGTCGGCGGCCTCCGGGCCGGTGACGAGCTTCTCCATGTAGAACACCGCCGACGGGTCGAACATCGAGCCCCGCTCGGCGACGGCGAGCACGGCCAGCGCGTTGTTGATACCCAGGGCGGTGAGCCGGGTGCCGTCGATCGGGTCCACCGCGACGTCGACCTCGGGACCGGACCCGTCGCCCACCCGTTCGCCGTTGAACAGCATGGGGGCTTCGTCCTTTTCGCCCTCGCCGATGACGACGACGCCGTTGAAGTGCACGGTGGAGAGGAAGGAACGCATCGCGTCCACGGCGGCGCCGTCGGCCTTGTTCTTGTCGCCGAAGCCCACCCAGTGGCCGCCGGCGATGGCCGCGGCTTCGGTCACGCGGACCAGTTCGAGGGCCAGGTTCCGGTCCGGTTCGTCCAGGCCCACCGCCAGCGACGACGACAAAGTGGAGTAGTTGTTGGTTGCGCCAGATGCTTTTGCCACGAAAACCTCATCCTCGAGTGTGTAGGACGGACCCGCTCGCACTCGAGCGGAAGAACCTCTTGCCTCGATCATAGTTTGCGCGGCCGCGAAGATGAGAAGCTGTGACGAATAGGACACTATAGATGGGTGAGCAATACGCAGCAAGACCCCTCCGCCCCGCCGGTTAAGCCCGTCATTCCCGCCGCGGCGGCCAAGCGGGCCAATGCGTCCGTCATCGGGATGGTCATTTCCGTCGCCGTCACAATTGCGGTCCTGCTGCCGGTGGTGCTGCTCAACGCGGTCCCCAAGGCCGACACCCTGCGCGCCCCCGTCGACGTCGCCGCGGTGGCCGGCCAGGCCCGCGAGACCGCCGGTTTCGTCCCCGCGGCTCCCTCCCTGCCCCCGGGCTGGAGCGCGAACTATGCGCGCTGGAACGAGGGCAGCAGCGACGGCGTGCCCAACTGGGAAGTCGGCTACGCCACGGCAGCCACCCAGTTCATTTCGCTCACCCAGACGAAGAAGGCAAACCCGACCTGGCTGAGCCAGCGCACGAGCCTGGCGCCGGTGACCGGCATCCGCACCGCCGGCGGCCACGACTGGGAGCTGCGGGACAAGCCCGGGGCGGATAAGTCGCTGATCCTGAACTACAGGGGCACCACCCTGGTGCTGTCGGGCAGCGCCGACCTGAAGGAATTCGACGTTCTCGCCGCCGCCGTCATCGCCAGTGTCGACGCCGGTTCCCGCGTAACGCAGTCAGCGACAGCGCCGGCCACCCCGTAAAGTAAGGAGGGTGACTACTCGACTCAGCCCCTCCGAAGCCTGGCAGCGACTGCGCGAAGGCAACGCCCGTTTCGTCTCCGGCGAATCGCTCCATCCGAACCAGGACGCTTCCCGGCGCAACGCCCTGGTGAACGAGCAGCATCCGTTCGCCGTCATCTTCGGCTGCGCCGACTCCCGCCTGGCGGCTGAGATCATCTTCGACCTCGGGCTCGGCGACGCCTTCGTCGTCCGCACCGCCGGGCAGGTGATCGACGACGCTGTCCTCGGCTCGCTCGAGTACAGCATTGCCGTGCTCGGCACTCCCCTCATCGTCGTACTCGGCCACGACAGCTGCGGCGCCGTGACCGCCACGAAGAACGCCGTCGAGACCGGGGAGATGCCGGCCGGCTACATCCGCGACCTGGTGGAGCGGATCACGCCGTCGGTCCTCAGCGCCATGCGCGAGGACAAGACGGAGGTCAACGACATGATGGTCGAACACGTGAAGGAGACCGCCCGCCGGCTGGTCGACAGTTCCCGGGTGATTTCCGACGCCGTGGATGATTCCTCGGTGGCCGTGCTCGGCGTCGCCTACCGGCTCGAAGAGGGCCGCGCGGAGCTCGTCTCAGGATTTGGCGCGCTCTGAGGCTGGGGCAAGAATGGGAGCATGACTTCCACTTCTGAGCAAGAATCCGTCGATTACAGGATCGAACACGACACCATGGGTGAGGTCCGCGTTCCCGTGAACGCGCTGTACCGGGCCCAGACCCAGCGCGCGGTGGAGAACTTCCCGATCTCCGGCGCGCGGCTGGAGCGCGCCCACATCGAGGCCCTCGCCCGGATCAAGAAGGCCGCCGCCACCGCCAACGCCGAACTCGGTGTGCTCGACAATGACGTCGCACGCGCCATCGAAGCCGCGGCCGAAGAGGTCGCCTCCGGCCGGCACGACGCGGACTTCCCGATCGACGTGTACCAGACGGGCTCCGGCACCTCCTCGAACATGAACACCAATGAGGTCATCGCCACGCTGGCAGGCAACGCCTCGGGCCTGTCGGTGCACCCGAACGACCACGTCAACGCGTCCCAGTCCTCCAACGACGTCTTCCCGACGTCGGTGCACGTCGCGGCGACGTCGGCGTTGATCAACAACCTGATCCCGGCGCTGGAGCACCTCGCCGCTTCGCTGGAGCGCAAGCGCGACGAGTTCGCGACCGTCGTCAAGTCCGGCCGCACCCACCTGATGGATGCCACCCCGGTCACCCTCGGCCAGGAGTTCGGCGGGTACGCCGCGCAGGTCCGCTACGGCATCGAGCGGGTCAAGGCCGCGCTGCCCCGCGTCGCCGAGGTGCCGCTGGGCGGCACCGCCGTCGGCACCGGCATCAACACCCCCAAGGGTTTCTCCGAGCGGGTCATCGAACTGCTCGCGCAGGACACGGGGCTGCCGCTGACCGAAGCGCGGGACCACTTCGAGGCCCAGGCCAACCGCGACGGCCTCGTCGAGGCGTCAGGCGCGCTGCGCTCGATCGCCGTGTCGCTGACGAAGATCAACAACGACCTGCGTTGGATGGGCTCCGGCCCGAACACCGGCCTGGGCGAGCTGGCGATCCCGGACCTGCAGCCGGGCTCGTCGATCATGCCCGGCAAGGTCAACCCGGTGGTGCCGGAGGCCGTGCTCATGGTCTGCGCGCGCGTCATCGGCAACGACGCCACCGTGGCCTGGGCCGGCGCCTCGGGCTCCTTCGAGCTCAACGTCGCCATCCCGGTGATGGCCTCGAGCCTGCTGGAATCCATCCGCCTGCTCGCCAACTCCAGCCGGGTGCTCGCGGACAAGACCATCGACGGCCTGACCGCAAACGTCGAGCGCGCCCGGTTCCTGGCCGAAGCGTCGCCGTCGATCGTGACCCCGCTGAACAAGGTGATCGGCTACGAGGCTGCCGCCAAGGTCGCCAAGCACTCCGTGGCCAAGGGCCTGACCGTGCGCGAAGCCGTGATTGACCTCGGCTTCGTCGAGCGCGGCGAACTCACCGAGGAGCAGCTCGACAAGGCCCTGGACGTGCTGTCCATGACCCGCCCGGGCCTCTAAGGCCTCCCTCTCCCGCCCTCCCGCCGAGCGGCCAGTTAAGGCGACGTTTTCCGCGTCGATCCCGCCTTAACTGGCCGCTCGGCGCGTTAACGGGTGCCTCGGCGTGTTAACGGGCGCAGCGCCAGCACCCGGCGCACCTTGTCCACCGCCGGACGGCCGTCCTCGAGCATGTCCTCCCGGCCGATCCTCACGATCAACCATCCCGCGCGGTGCGCCCGGGCCTCGCGGGCAATATCCTTCAAGTACTGCTCCTCGCTGCCGTGGTGGGCGCCGTCGTACTCGACGCCGACCTGCTGTTCCCGGTACGCCAGGTCGGGCCAGAGCACCTCGGTGCCGGCCGGATCCCTCACCGCCACGTTCAGTTCCGGCTCGGGCAGGCCGGCACGCACCAGGGCCAGCCGCAGCATCGACTCCGGCGGCGAATCGGCGCCCACCCGCACCTCGCCCAGGGCCAGGCGCGCCCGCGCCACGCCGCGGCGCCCCGGGTTGCGGATGACGACGTCGTGCAGGTCCCGCGGGCACGCGAGCGCCACTTTGGGCGGCCCGAACCCGCGCACGTGGGCACACACGACGGCGTCCCCCGCCGCGATCAGGTCATCGAACTGCAGGACGGCGGCCAGGTCCAGCCAGGTCCGCGCCGGAGATGTCAGCCGCAGCCCCTCGAGCATCCGGACGTCATCCGGCGCCAGCGTCAGGCGGTGGCCGGTGAAGCCGTCCCGGCGCGGGCGGTTCGACTGCGGGCCGCGGGCCAGGTGCACCTCGCCGGCCCGTTCCGCGTACCCGGGGACCGGGATTCCCCATAGCCGCGCCGCCGTGGTGTGCGAGAAGACGAACGCCGGGGTCCAGCCGGGCGAGTCCTGCCAACCCGGCCGCCGAAAGCAGGTCGAGGTTCCGCGGCAGCCGCACGCCCCGGGTCGGGACGGCCAGATCGGAGGCCCGGCTCCGGCTCCGGCTCACGCCGGCGGCGTCAGGTTCGGCGAGCGCGAACGAGCGGGCGGAGAGTGCAGGCGGCAGCGGCGAGTAGCGAGGCATGCGCCCATGCTGGCCGACGGCGCGGCCCGCGGACGGGTTATCCACACCGCGGCGGGTTACGAGGGGGGCGAAAGGGCGCTAACGGCGGCCTCGGGTGCGCGGAGGCCGCCGTAACTGGCCGTTCGGCCGGGGCAGTAGCGCATGCTGAAGCCTGCGGACGACTACTCGGGACGCGCGAAGTGCGGCACGCCGTCGGACGCGAGAGCGCGCCGCAGCGTGTGCAGGTGCGACGGCGGCAGGTCCGGCAGGTCCTCCGGCGCGAACCACCCGACGGCGAGCGACTCGTCGTCGTTCACCCTCGCGTCCCCGCTGACGTGGCGGCACAGGAAGGTCAGGTCCAGGAACTGCGCCCTGTCGCCGTTCGGGAACTTCATCGGCTCCTGCGAGTTCACGGACACCAGGTGAAGCACCTCCGCCACGACAGCCGTTTCCTCGTACACCTCACGCAGCATGCCCACGGCCGGCTGCTCCCCGGGCTCGAGCATGCCCGTGATCAGAGTCCAGCGCCCGTTGTCCGCCCGCTGGCCCAGCAGCACGCGCCCGGCGTCGTCAAGGACAACCGCGGTCACCCCCGGAAGCCACAGCAGGTCGTGCCCGACCTTGCGTCGGAGCTCGAGGACAAAATCAGGTGTGGGCATGCTCACCAGCCTAAGCCGGTCCGCCCCTGCGGGCGTGTGCATAGACTGGCCATGGGCAAGACCGTCCTGCGGAACCGCGGACGGAACAGCAGAGGGAACACAACCCGCAAGGAGGCCCCCGATGGCCAAGGACCTGGCAACTCAGCTCATCGAGCAGCTCCAGGCGGCCGGCGTGCGCCGCATCTACGGCATTGTTGGCGACAGCCTCAACCCGCTGGTCGACGCCGTCCGGCAGACCGGCGGCTCAGCCAAGGGGGGCATCGACTGGGTCCACGTCCGGCATGAGGAGGCGGCAGCCTTCGCCGCGGCCGCCGAAGCCCAGCTCACCGGCCGGCTCGCCGTCTGCGCGGGCTCCTGCGGCCCAGGAAACCTGCACCTGATCAACGGCCTCTACGACGCGAACCGCACCGGCGCCCCCGTGCTGGCCATCGCCTCGCACATTCCGAGCAAGCAGATCGGCTCCGGTTTCTTCCAGGAGACCCACCCGGACCGCATTTTCAACGAGTGCTCGGTCTACTCCGAACTCATCAGCACCCCCGTCCAGGCGCCGCGGGTCATGCACAGCGCCATCCAGCACGCCGTCGGCCTCGGCGGCGTCAGCGTCGTCACCATCCCCGGGGACCTGGCCGGCATGGAGGCGACAGCGTCGACGCCGCACACCGCCCCCTTCGTGCGCGGCACGCTGGTGCCGGACGAGGCCTCGGTGCGCGCCCTCGCCGACGCGATCAACGACGCCGGCAAGGTCGCCATCTTCGCGGGGGCCGGCGTCGAGGGTGCACACGACGAGGTCATCGCCCTCGCCGAGACCATCGGCGCGCCGGTGGGCCACTCGCTGCGAGGCAAGGACTTCATCCAGTACGACAACCCGTTCGACATCGGCATGACAGGCCTGCTCGGCTACGGCGCGGCGGCCGCCGGCATCGAGGGCGCGGACCTGCTGCTCCTGCTGGGCACCGACTTCCCCTACGACCAGTTCCTGCCCGAGGGTGTGCGGACGGCGCAGGTGGACCGCGCGCCGCAGCACCTGGGCCGGCGGACCGACGTCGACCTGGCGGTGCACGGGGACGTGTTGCCCACGTTGATGGCGCTGCTGCCGCTGCTCAAGCGCAAGCGGTCCCGCAGGTTCCTCGACCAAATGCTCAAGAAGCACGACCGGCTGATGAACAAGTCGGTCGGGGCGTACACGCGCAAGGCGGAGAAGCTCACGCCCATCCACCCGGAGTACGCGGCCTCGATCCTCGACCAGGTGGCCGACGACGACGCGGTGTTCACCGCTGACACGGGCATGTGCAACGTGTGGACCGCCCGGTACATCAACCCGCTCGGCACCCGCCGGCTGATCGGCTCCTACCTGCATGGCTCGATGGCCAACGCCCTGCCGCACGCGATCGGCGCGCAGTTCGCCTACCCGGGCCGCCAGGTGATCTCGGTCTCGGGCGACGGCGGCCTCTCGATGCTCCTCGGCGAGCTGCTCACCGCCGCCGCCTACAAGCTCCCGCTGAACGTGGTGGTCTTCAACAACTCCACGCTGGGCATGGTGAAGCTGGAGATGCTCGTCGACGGGCTCCCCGACTTCGGCGTCGACGTTCCGCAGGCGAACTACGCCGCCGTCGCCCAGGCCATGGGGTTCCACGCCGTGCGGGTGACCGACCCGTCCCGCATCGAGGCGGCCTACCGCGAGGCGTTCGCGCACCCCGGGCCGTCGCTGGTGGAGCTGATCACCGACCCGCGGGCCCTGTCGATCCCGCCGAAGGTGACCGGCAGCCAGGTCTTCGGGTTCGCCACGGCGATGTCCAAGGTGGTGCTCAACGGCGGCGCCGGCGAGGCTGTGAGCATGGCGCGGAGCAACATCCGCAACGTGCCGCGGCGCTGAGCCCTGCAGCAGGTCTAGCCGACGGCGAGCACGCCCACCGCCCCGAGCAGCATGAACGGCCCGAACGGGATGGCACTTTTCAGGCTGCCCCGGCGCGCGGCAACGAGCAGGACGCCCCAGAGCCCGCCCAGCAGGAAGGCGGCCATCGTTGCCCAGAGCAGCCCGGACAGGCCGGTGTAGCCCAGGTACATGCCCAGCACCCCGGCGAGCTTCACATCGCCGTAGCCCAGACCCGGCGGGTGGATGAAACGGATCACGAAGTAGAACACCCAGAGGGCGGCCGCGCCCACCGCCACGCGCAGGGCCGCGCCGCCGTCGGCCGAGGCCCAGCAGGCCCCCAGCAGCAGCACCCCGGCCACGGCGTAGGACGGCAGCACGATCCGGTTGGGCAGCAGGTGGCTGCGGATGTCGATCACTGCCAGCCGGGCGGCGACGACGAGCAGGTACAGGCAGGCAGCCAGCAGCAGCCAGAACGCCGCCGGCGCCTGGTCCCACAGGTTCCCCAGCCGCCAGATCATGATCGAATGCTACCCGGCCGCCCCCGCCGCACGGCCGCAGCCCCGCGGCAGCTGTGGACAAACCCGGGCCGGAGCGCGCGAACGGCCGGTAACGGCGCGATCCCGCGCCGGGAGCCCGCCGTTACCGGCCGTTCGGCAGAGGGGGACTAGATTTCGGCGCCCTCCAGCAGATCCGTGACCAGGGCCGCGATCGGCGAACGCTCCGACCGGGTCAGCGTGATGTGCCCGAACAGCGGGTGACCCTTGAGCGTTTCGACGACGGCCGCGATCCCGTCGTGCCGGCCCACCCGCAGGTTGTCGCGCTGGGCGACATCGTGGGTGAGCACCACTTTCGAGTTCTGGCCGATGCGGCTGAGCACCGTCAGCAGCACGTTCTTCTCCAGCGACTGGGCCTCGTCCACGATCACGAACGAGTCGTGCAGCGAACGGCCCCGAATGTGGGTCAGCGGGAGCACCTCGAGCATCCCGCGGTCCATCACCTCCTCCACCACCTCCTGGGAGACCAGCGCCCCGAGGGTGTCGAATACCGCCTGCGCCCACGGGTTCATCTTCTCGTTCTCGCTGCCCGGCAGGTAGCCCAGCTCCTGGCCGCCGACGGCGTACAGCGGCCGGAACACCACGACCTTGCGGTGCTCGCGGCGTTCGAGGACGGCTTCAAGCCCGGCGCAGAGCGCCAGCGCGGACTTGCCGGTGCCGGCCCGCCCGCCAAGGGAGACGATGCCCACCTCCGGGTCCATCAGCAGGTCGATCGCCAGGCGCTGCTCCGCGGACCGTCCGTGCAGGCCGAACACGTCCCTGTCGCCCTTCACCAGGCGCACCTGCTTGTCCGCGCCGACGCGGCCCAGCGCCGAGCCGCGGTTGGAGAGCAGCACGAGCGAGGTATTCGCGGGCAGCTCCGCGGCGGCCGGGATGAACACCGGTTCGTGCGCGTACAGCTGCGCCACGTCCTGTTCGAGCACGTCCAGTTCGGCCATCCCGGTGTACCCGGAGTCCTTGACCAGCTCGTTGCGGTACTCGTCCGCCTTCAGGCCCATCGCGGACGCCTTCACGCGCATCGGCAGGTCCTTGGACACCACCGTCACGTCGCGGCCCTCGTTGGCGAGGTTCTTGGCGACGGCCAGGATCCGGCTGTCATTGTCCCCGCCCCGGAATCCCGCCGGCAGCACCTCGGGCGAAATGTGGTTCAGCTCCACGCGCAGCGATCCGCCCTCTTCCCCGAGAGGGATCGCCTGGTTCAGCCCGCCGTGCTCCACCCGCAGGTCATCGAGCAGGCGCAGCGCCTTCCGCGCAAAGTAACCCAGCTCCGGATCGTGCCGCTTGCCCTCAAGTTCGGTGATGACGACGACGGGCAGGATCACCTCATGTTCGGCGAAGCGCAGCACCGCCCGCGGATCGGAGAGCAGCACGGAGGTGTCCAGGATGAAGCTTTGGCCGTGTGTTCGGGCCCGCGGAGCGCCCTTGGCGCGAGAGGTAGCAACTGATTCGACTTCAGACTTGGCCACATCGACTCCAGCCCCGGGCGTGCGCCCGGACTCGTATAGGTGAGGCGGTCCGGCCAGCAAGGGCCGGGCAGGCCCCCCAAGTATGCTGCGCACTCGTGCGCGTCATCGCTGGCCTCCCGGTCAGCCGGCAATGGACCGGCTGATAGCACAGAGGCTACGCCCGGTGGTCCCCGCGCATCAGGAGTGGCCGGGTGTGTCGGAGATTAAAACCGGGTGAACGGTTCAGGAGCCAAAACGCCGCTGGCGGCCGGCGTAATCACGCAGCGCACGGAGGAAGTCCACGCGCCGGAAGTCCGGCCAGAGCGCCTCGCAGAAGTAGAACTCGCTGTACGCGCTCTGCCACATCATGAACCCGGACAGGCGCTGCTCCCCGGAGGTCCTGATCACCAGGTCCGGGTCCGGCAGCCCGCGGGTGTACAGGTAGCGGGAGATGTCGTCGACGCTCAGGTCCCGGGCGAGCTCGGAGATGTCCCGGCCCTCGGCGATGGCGTCCTGCAGCAGCTCGCGGACGGCGTCGACGATTTCCCGGCGGCCGCCGTAGCCGACGGCGACATTGACGTGCAGCCCGCAGCGGTCCGCCGTCGCGGCCGCCAGGGAAGCGAGCTTGTCCGAGAGGTAGTCCGGCAGCAGTTCGGGGGCGCCCATCGGGTGCACCCGGATCCCGCGGTCCTCGCCGAGCCGGTCGAGCGTGTTGGCAATGATCCCCATGAGTTCTTCGAGTTCGTCGCTGGAACGGCTCATGTTGTCCGTGGAGAGCATGTAGAGCGTGACGATCTCGACGCCAAGCTCCTCGCACCAGCCCAGGAACTCCAGGATCTTGTCAGCTCCGGCCTGGTGCCCGTGCCGGGTCGGCGCGCCGGAGAGCTTGGCCCAGCGCCTGTTGCCGTCGACCATCACGCCGATGTGCCGGGGGATCCTGTCCCGGTTCAGGGTGCGCAGGAGCTTTCGCTCGTAGAACCCGTAGAGCAGCCCGGGCAGTCTCATGGGACGAAAGTCACCTGGCTTCCTGCGCGAGGGCGGCAGGGCGCCGCCGGAGATGGTCGCCTCCTACGCTACCGCTCCTGCCGCGCCGTGCCGACAACCGGCCGCCGTTTCGCCGTCCGCCACCAACCTACCAGCCAGTAACTTACCGCTCCGTAAGTTAGAATCGGAGGCATGACGAGCCCGAGTCACGGGGAACCCGCCTCCCCGCCCCACCGCGACGGTCCGGTCGAATCAGCCGTCGAGAAGATCGCCGACGCCCTCCAACTCAAGCCGAGCTGGCGCGGCTGGATCCATACGGGAGCCACTCCGCTCGCGCTGGCCGCGGGAATCGTGCTGATCGTGCTGGCTCCGACGGCAGCCACGAAGCTTGCCTCCGCTGTCTACGCGCTCACCGCGCTGCTGCTCTTCGGCGTGTCCGCCGTGTACCACCGCGGAAACTGGAAGCCCCGCACCAAAGCCGTCCTCAAGCGGCTGGACCACTCGAACATCATGCTGCTCATTGCGGGCACCTACACGCCGCTGGCCTGGACGCTCCTGGACCGCCCCCAGGCGACGGCCCTGCTGTGGCTGATCTGGACCGGAGCCGTCCTCGGGGTGCTGTTCCGGGTCGTGTGGGTGCACGCTCCACGGTGGCTGTATGTGCCCATCTACGTGGCCTTGGGCTGCGCCGCGCTGTTCTACCTTCCCGACTTCTTCGCCGCGAATGCGGCGGCCGCCGTGCTGATCTGCGCCGGGGGTGCTCTCTACATCGCCGGCGCGGTCTTCTACGGCATCAAGCGGCCCAACTTCAGCCGGCACTTCGGATTCCATGAGCTCTTCCATGCCTTCACCGTGGCGGCCTTTGCCTGCCACTACGCCGCGATCCTGGTGGCCGTTCTGGCAATCCGCGGCTAGGCCGGCCCGGCGGCGAGCTGCTCGGCCAGTTCCGCCGGGGACCTGGCCGGCAGGCGGCAGACCATCCCGCGGCACAGGTAGGCGGCCGCCGGTCCCGCCGGAAAGCGGTCCCGCAGCAGCGGCACGGTTCCCTGGCCCGGCTCCCCCACCGCGAGCACCATCCCGGGCGACGGCGACAGGCGGCCGACCTGCGCGAGCGCGTCCCGTTCGGGCCCGGGCACGCCGACCACCGCCAGCTGCAGGGGGCCGGCCGCGGCTGCTTCGGCGACGGCGAGCGCCCAGCCGGCCACGCGCGGAGCCTCAGCGGCCAGAGCCGGCACGAAGGCCAGCAACTGCAGCGCCAGCCCGGCGTCGTCGGCCGAACCGCTGTAGGCCGCCCGGGTGAGCAGGACGCCGGCGAAAACGGCGGCGCCGCTCGGGGTGGCATTGTCGAAGACGTCGAGCGAATGGTCCGATCCCTGCGCGTTGGCCACCTGCTCCGCGGCGGACTCGACGTCGGCCAGCCCGTCCGCGCGCAGGAAGCGGGCGCGCGCAGCCTGCACGATCTCCTCCGCCCGCCGGTAGTAGCTTTCGTCGCCGCACGCGGCGTACAGCGCATAGAAACCCTCGGCGGTGAACGCATAGTCCTCCAGCAGCCCCGCTACGCCGCGGGCAGTGCCGGTGTGGGAGATCCGGGTGAGCTGACCGGGCCCTGCGTTGCCGGGGGTGACGTGCACGTCCCAAAGGTAGTCCGCTGCCTCCCGCGCAGCGGCGACGAGGTCCGGCCGGCCCAGGACCGCGCCCGCGTCGGCGAGGGCGGCGACGGCGAGGCCGTTCCAGCCCGCCACGACCTTCTCATCCCGCTCCGGCTGCGGCCTGGCGGACCGGGCTGCACGCAGCCGCGGCCGTGCCCTGCGCCAGAGTTCGTCCTCGGCGGCTGTGCGGGCGCGTCCCGGGTGCAGCGCGGATCCGGTCTCCGTCACCGTCCCGCGCGCCCGGATGTTCATCAGGTCCGCAACCGCTTCGCCGTCGTCGCCCAGTTCACTCACGAGCTCCCCGGGGCTCCACAGGTAGGTGCCGCCCTCGGTGTGCACCCCGTCGGTGACGGTGTCGGCGTCGAGCGAGGACGCGAAGGCCCCGCCGGGCAGCCGCAGGCCGGCGAGCAGCCAGTCGGCGGTCATGCCGGCTGCTTCAGCCGCTTCCGCGGGCGGCAACCAGTCCCCCGCGTCCTCCAGCCGCAGCCAGTGGGCCAGAACCCTCAGCAGCTGGGCGTTGTCGTAGAGCATCTTCTCGAAGTGCGGAACGGACCAGTCCCGGGTGACGGAGTAGCGCGCGAAGCCTCCTTCGAGCTGGTCGAACAGCGCCGATCGGACCATCGCGGCCAGCGTCCGGCCCGCAAGGCCGGCGGC
This sequence comes from Paenarthrobacter sp. DKR-5, assembly GCF_018531425.1. GTDB lineage: Bacteria > Actinomycetota > Actinomycetes > Actinomycetales > Micrococcaceae > DKR-5. The sequence continues at coordinate 196,355 of NZ_JAHBOI010000003.1, read as the reverse complement.
CTCCCCCGCAGTCTCGGCGGTCCCGGCCGCGTGCCGGACCAGGAACTCCAGCACGGGCGACGGCGGGAACTTGGGTGCCCCGCCCAGGCCTCCGAAGGCCGTGTCCTCGGTGGAGGCCAGGGACCGCACCGCTGCCTCCAGCGTGTCCGGGCCGATGACCGGCGGCGGTGCGTTGTGGTCCACGGCCAGGCGGACCTGGCGGGCTCCAAGGCCGCGGGCGAGGTCGGCGGCGCTGCGTTCGACGGCGTCGCGCCGCTCGGTCCACGCTTCGGTGACGGCTTCGAGCACCATGCGGAACGAGGGCCGGCCGGGCATCGGCCGGGGCGGAAAGTAGGTGCCGGCATGGAAGGGCCGGCCTTCCGGGGTCAGGAAGACGCTCATCGGCCAGCCGCCCTCGCCGCTGATGGCCTGGGTGGCGGCCATGTAGGCCGCATCGACGTCGGGGCGCTCCTCACGGTCCACCTTGACGGCGACGAACCGGGCGTTGAGGTAGGCAGCGGTTTCCGGGTCCTCGAAGGACTCCGCGGCCATCACATGGCACCAGTGGCAGGCCGCGTACCCGATCGAGAGGAACACGGGCACGTCCCGCGCCTTGGCAAGCGCGAAGGCGGCGTCGCCAAAGGGCTGCCAGTGCACCGGGTTGTTCCGGTGCTGGCGCAGGTAGGCGGAGGGTTCCCCGCTAAGGGCGTTGGCTGGTTCCGGAGCCATCGCGATGTTCCGCGCCGTGGCCCGTGGCCCGCGCCTGCTCTCCGGGTGCACCGGCTTCGCCGCTTTCGCCCGCGTTGTCGGTTTCACCGGTTTCACCGGCTTCACCGGCTTCACCGGCTTCACCGAGGAGGTTCTGCTCTTCCAGGACCTGCGCCTGGTAGCGCACGCGCCGGATCCGCTTGCTCATCGAGCGGATCAGGAACACCACCGCGAGGGCAAGGAAGAAAATGACGATGAACCCCAGGAACCCGGGGCTTACCTGGTCGTCGGTCAGGCCCGGTCGCAGGGACGGCGCGGGTGAGGGGGTGGCGGCAGCCAGGGCGGTGAGCAGATGCACGATCAATCTTTCGTTCGGCGGAGCAGCAGGAGCGTCCCCGTCCTCCTATCGTATGCCCGCGAACAGGTCCGTCTCGGGCAGTTCGGTGCGCACCCGGGATTCGATGAGGCTGTAGTCCTCCCAGGGCCACACGTCGCGCTGCATCTGCGTGGAGACGGCGAAGAAGAAGCCCTCCGGGTCCACCTGCGTGCGGTGCGAGCGCAGCGCCTCGTCCCGCTGTTCGAAGAAGTCCCCGCAAGTGATCTGGGTGGTCGTCGCGTGCAGCGGCCGCGGCGGCTGGTGCCCCTCGGCGTCGGCTTCCTGCCACGCTGCCAGCCGCTCGGCATACGGCGAATCCAGGCCGGACGCCAGCAGCGCCTCGTGCAGGGCGCGGAAGCGCTCCGGGTTGAAGGCACGGTCGTAATAGAGCTTCAACGGCTCCCAGGCGTCGCCCAGGTCCCGGTACCGGCCCGGGTCGCCGGCCGCACTGAAGGCCTCGACGGCCACCTTGTGGGCCATGATGTGGTCCGGATGCGGGTAGCCCCCGTTCTCGTCGTAACTGACCATCACGTGCGGGCGGAACTCCCGCACCAGCTTCACCAGCGGCGCGGCCGCGCGCTCCAGCGGCTGCAGGGCGAAGCAGCCGGCGGGCAGCGGCGGCAGCGGATCCCCCTCGGGCAGCCCTGAGTCGTGGAAGCCGAGCCACCGCTGCTCGATCCCGAGCACGCCGGCCGCACGAGCCATTTCGTGCCGGCGCAGCCCGGCCAGGTCCCGGAGCGCGTGCGGGTGGTCCTCCATCGCGGCGTTCAGGATGCTTCCGCGCTCCCCGCCCGTGCAACTGGCGACCATGACCTTCACCCCGGCGGCCGCGTAGCTGGCCATCGTGGCCGCGCCCTTGCTGGACTCGTCGTCCGGGTGGGCATGCACGGCCAGCAGGCGCAGCGGTGTATCGGCCCCGGTTTGAGCGCTAGACAATGAAGATTCCTCCCGGATGCGGTGCAGTGCAGCCTGCCCCGGCGGCAGGGCTGCGTCGATGGTGGCGATAAACTGGAAGCTGCCCTGCCGGAAAACCATTGGGACACCGTGACCGCCACCGAACCATCAGCTGAGACCAGCCTAGCCAATCGCTACGGCGGCCAGAAGCGCGCGCTCTCCCGCCGCGGCACCCTTCTGCTCATCGGGGCGGCCCTGGCGGTGGCGGTGGGACTGCTGGCGTGGTTCGGCATCAGCTCGTCGATCAACAGTGTCAGCTTCAAGGACACCGGCTACAAGGTCGTGGACCCGACGGCCACGGACGTGGAGTTCCAGGTCACCAAGGACGCCGGAAGCACCGCCAAGTGCGCGGTGAAGGCGATGGACGAGGCGTTCGCCGTCGTCGGCTGGAAGGTCGTCACGATCGGCCCCGACGCTCCGGGAGCGGGCCCTACAACCAACCACCAGGTGCGGCTGCGGACCGAATCGCTGGCCGTCTCGGGCATGGTCGACAGATGCTGGATCGACGCCGGAGCATCCTGACGGCGAGCGGGCAGCGCCGCGCGGAGCGCCGACCTCTTGGGTTTCCCGCGCTGATTGACTACACTTGATCAATACCTTCGCCCCGCTTAGTTGGTTGCTGCAACCGGAATCCAGGGAAGAGCAGCCGGACTGAGGCGGGGTGTTTGCTTGTGTGGCGCTGGTGCAGAAACCCGGCGTCCGCAAACAACAGCCGAGGTGACCGGCAACGCCGGCCGCCGCAGTACCTAAGAGGAGAAGTCCGTGTCGACCACCAACAGCGCGCCTGTAGTCTGGCTCACCCACGAAGCTTTTGACCGCCTGAAGGCGGAACTGGATGAACTCTCCGGGCCTGGCCGCGCCGACGTCGTCAAGAAGATTGAGCAGGCCCGTTCCGAGGGTGACCTGAAGGAAAACGGCGGCTACCACGCGGCCAAGGAGGAGCAGGGCAAGATCGAGGCCCGCATCCGGCACCTCACCGAGCTGCTCCGCGACGCCCACGTGGGCGAGGCGCCCGCTGACGACGGCATCGTCGAGCCCGGCATGCTCGTCGTGGCGAAGATCGCCGGGGATGAAACCACCTTCCTGCTGGGAAGCCGCGAAGTCGCCGGCGATTCGGACCTGGATGTCTTCAGCGAGAAGTCGCCGCTCGGCACTGCCATCCACGGCCACAAGGCCGGGGACAAGCTCAGCTACACCGCTCCGAACGGCAAGGAAATTGCGGTGGAGATCATCTCCGCCAAGCCCTACCAGGGCTGAGCCCCGCGTTTCCGGAGCGCCCGGACAGCCCCCGTGGTTGTCCGGGCGCTCCTGCGTTCAGGGCGTGTTCCGGGTGCGCGAGAGGCCAGTTGCGGTGGGCTTGCGCGCAGGAAGCCCGCCGCGACTGGCCTCTCGGTCCCGGCCCCTTCAGGAAACCGGCCCCTTCAGGGAAGCAGGCTCCGGCCTGCGCGCTCCCGGGTGACGACGGCTGCCGCCACTCCCCCGAGTGCACCCCCCAGATGCGCCTGCCAGGAGATCGGACGCCCATCCACGGGCAGCAGCCCGAGCAGGATGCCGCCGTAGAACAGCAACAACGCTGCGGAGAGCAGGATCTGCTGCCAGCTCCGGTTCAGGAACCCGCGCAGCAGCAGGAAGCTGAACAGGCCGAAGTCGACGCCGGAGATGCCGACCGTCAGGCCGGTGCCGATCAGCCAGACCAAGGTGCCCGAACACACCCAGCTCAGTGCCAGGCACGTCGCGAAGGCCCGGCGGCCGGCCAGGAACACCAGGTAGCCGAAGACCAGCAGCGGCAGGGTGTTGGCCCCCAGGTGGGCCCAGTCGACATGGACCAGCGGGGCGCTGAGGATGTCGGGGAGGCTCGAAGCCACCCGCGGCCGGATCCCCAGCAGCCACTCGAGCTGGAACCCCACCGCGAGGTGGACGAGCTGGACGAGGTACAGCAGCGCGGCCAGGCCTCCGACCACCCATGCGCCCGCCGCCGCGTGGGCCCGCGTCAGCACGGGTGGCTGCACGGGTGTGCCCTTAGTGCACCACAACGGGCTGGAACCCCTCGGCCCGCAGGTTGTTCAGCACCTGCTCGCAGTGTTCGTGGCCTTTGGTTTCCATGTTGATGGTGATGGCCACGTCGCCCATGCTGATCGCGCCGCCCACCCTGGTGTGGTCCACGCCGGTCACGTTGGCGTCGGACTCGGCGATGATGCGCGAGATGGTGGCCAGTGAGCCCGGCCGGTCGTCGAGGAGCATCCTGACCGTCATGTACCGCCCTGCCGCCGAAAGACCGCGCTGGATGACCTTGAGCATGAGCATCGGGTCGATGTTGCCGCCGGAGAGGATCACCGCGGTCGTGCCCGGGTTCTCGATCTTGCCCTCCATCAGGGCGGCCACGCCCACGGCGCCGGCCGGCTCGACCACCATCTTGCTGCGCTCCAGCAGGAAGATCAGGGCACGGGCGAGCGCGTCCTCGCTGACGGTGACGACATCGTCGACCAGCTCGCGGATAATCGAGAACGGCAGCTGGCCGGGACGGCCGACGGCGATGCCGTCCGCCATCGTGGAGACGCGCTGCAGCGGGACCAGGGCATCGGCCGCCAGCGAGGGCGGGTAGGCGGCGGCGTTCTCGGCCTGCACGCCGATGACCCGGATTTCGCGCCCGAGCTCGCAGGCCTTGGCCTTGACCGCGACGGCGACACCGGCGAGCAGCCCGCCGCCGCCCACGCCCATGATCACCGTGTCGACATTCGGGATCTGTTCGAGGATTTCCAGGCCGATGGTCCCTTGGCCGGCGACGACGTCGACGTTGTCGAAGGGGTGCACGAACACCGCGCCGGTTTCGTCGGCATAGCGCTGCGCCTCGGCGAGCGCCTCGTCCACGTTGTGCCCGTGCAGCACCACCTCGGCACCGTGGCCGCGCGTCGCCGCCAGCTTGGGCAGCGCGACGCCCAGAGGCATGTAGATGCGCGCCTTGATGCCAAGCCGGGCCGCGGCCACCGCAACGCCCTGGGCGTGGTTGCCGGCCGAGGCGGCCACCACTCCGCGCGCCCGCTCCTCGGGGGTGAGCTTGGCCATCCGGACGTAAGCGCCGCGGACCTTGAACGAGCCGGCGCGCTGCAGGTTCTCGCACTTGAGGAACACATCGGAGCCCACCATCCGGCCCAGCGCCCGGGAGACCTCCACGGGGGTCTTTTCGATGATGCCGTCCAGGAGGGTGCGTGCTTCGAGCACGTTTTCCACCGTGACGGGAAGGGTATCGAGGACGGTCACTGTTCGGTCTCCTTGGGTGTGGCAAGCGTGGCAGGTTCGAGGCCGTCCCCGTCCCCGTGGGGGTCCGGTTCGTGCTCCCAGCCGCGGGCGGCAATATAACGGGTGGCGGAGTTCGCGACGGCCAGCAGCGGCACCGCGAACAAGGCGCCGGGAATCCCGGCGAGGTATGAGCCGGCGGCCACCGCGAAGATGACGGCCACCGGGTGCAGCCGCACGGCGCGTCCCATGACCAGCGGCTGCAGCAGGTGGCCTTCGGCCTGCTGGACGATCAGCACGACGCCGAGCATCAGCAGCGCATTCACCCAGCCGTTCGAGACCAGGGCCAGCAGCACGGCCACCGCCCCGGTCACCAGCGCCCCCACCACCGGTATGAAGGAGCCCAGCAGCACCAGCACACCGAGCGGCAGGGCCAGCGGCACACCCAGCAGGGCAGCGCCCACGCCGATTCCGAGGGCGTCGACGGCGGCGACGAGAAACTGGATCCGCACGTAGCTGACCATCGAGGCCCAGCCCTTGCGGCCGGCGCCGTCGACAGCGGGCCGGGCGCGCCGGGGCATCAGCCGGACCAGGAAGGCCCAGATCCGCTCGCCCTCGAGGAGGAAGAAAATCAGGGAGAACAGCGCCAGCAGGGTGCCGGCTGCGAAGTGCCCGGCGGTGCTGCCGAAGCTGAGCGCGCCGGTGAGGATGCTGTCGCTGTTGCTCTGCAGGGCCTTGGTGGCGTCCTGCACGTATTTGTCGATCTGGTCCGCGGTCAGATGCAGCGGGCCATCGGAGAGCCAGCGCTGCACCTGCTGGATCCCGGTGAGGGCCTCGTCCCAGAGTTCGCTGAACCCGACGGCCAGCTGGCGGCCCACCAGGGCGAGCGCGCCGAGCACGACGCTGATCATGCCGAGTTCCGCGATCGCGACGGCGAGGCCCCGGGGCACCTTGCGGGCCCTGAGCCACTGCACGAAGGGACGCAGCAGGCCGGCCAGCAGCGCGGCGACCATCAGGGGAATCAGCAGGAAGCTGACCCGGGAAAGCAGCCAGACGAGAGCTCCTCCGACGAGGAGGATCGCCCCCAGCCGCCAGGCCCACTCCGCAGCGACGCGGATCCCGTACGGCATCTCCGCCACGACGTCGCGCCGGACCACCGGAGGCCGCGGGGCGGCGGGGTGTTCCGGACGGGCCTGGGGTTCCATGACTTAATACTTCACCAGCGGCCGTTATTTGAGAAACCGTGTCGGCCGCAGGCGGCTCAGCCCAGGTCCGCTTCGATCCCCCAGCGGAACGTGAAGCTCGCCCCGGGGTCCAGCCAGCGCAGGCCGAGGCCGGAGTTGAACGCGTCAGCGGGCCCGGTCATCGGCTCCAGGGCGACGGCGCGGCGGCGGCCGGGGAACGTGTCCGTGACGAAGACCTGCACGAAGCCGCAGCTCGCGTCGGCCCAAAGCGTGACCGACCGGCCGTCATCGGCGGCGAGCACGTGCCGGACGGGGCCGCGGTCGAAGTCCAGTCCGGTGTAGGCGGCGTCGAGGAGCAGGTCCCCGATCCGCCGCCCCGCAGAGAGGTCGTGGCCGGCGTCCACCGGAACCGGGGCTCCGGGGATTTTCTGCTCGTCAGCCGGAAGATAGGAGCGGGCCCGGACGGTCAGCGTCAAGTCGGAGCTGTCCAGCTCACCGATCCGCAGGTAGGGGTGTGCACCGAGCACGAACGGCGCCCGCGCGGTGGACAGGTTGTGAAGGGTTTGCTCCACCTGCAGGGCGGACGGGCCGGTGAGCGCGTAGCGCACCCGGTGCCGAAGCCGGAACGGATAGCCGTGCTGCGGAAACACCGTCGCCTCGAGTTCCACAGCATCCGCGCTGCGGCTGACAAGCTGGTACCCGGTGTTGCGCAGCAGCCCGTGCGTCGCGTTGCCCCGGGCCGGCTCGGTGAGATCCAGCTGCTGGACCTTGCCGTCCAGGGTCCAGCGGCCGTCCCTGATCCGGTTGGCCCAGGGTGCGAGCGTGATGCCGGCAGCGCCCGGCGGGAGCTCGCTGTCCGGGTAGCTTTCCGTCAGGTCCACGCCGTCGACGCTGAAACGGCGCAGACCCGCGGCCAGTTCGACGACGACCGCACGGGCACCGCCCCTCCGGAGGACATACTGGGTGCCGGTGGCACAGCCTTCATCGGTCATGGCTCAAAGCTACCGTTCCGCGACACCGTCGGCTAATGTTATATTTTGTTCGAATCTATGAGTTTTTGAGTGAATCTGGGGGTGAGGTCGTGCTGGCACCGGAACGCCAGGGCAGGATCCTGCGCGAACTCGAGCGCCGCGAAGCCATTAGGGTCACCGAGGTGGCCGCCGCACTGCAGGTGTCCGAGATGACCGTGCGCCGCGACATTGATGCGCTGGACGCGCGGGGCCTGCTGCGCCGGGTGCATGGCGGAGCCGCCCGGCAGGCCGGGCTGAGTGCCGCCGAACCCGGCTTCCTCGTGAAGGCGGACAGGGAGCGCGAGGCCAAGGCCGCCATCGCCGCCGCGGCGGTCGGGCTGCTCAGCCCGGGAATGACGGTCTTCCTCACCGGCGGGACCACGACGTACCAACTGGCCCAACTGCTCGACCGCGTGCCGGGCCTGACGGTGATCACCAACTCGCTCAAAGTGGCGGAGGCAATCCAACTCGCCGGCGGCTCGACCAAGGTGGTCATCACCGGCGGCGAACGCACTCCCTCGGAAGCGCTCGCCGGACCGGTGGCCACCGCCACCGTGCGCCGGCTGCACGCGGACCTGTGCATCATGGGCGTGCACGGCATCTCCCCGGACCGCGGCCTGAGCACCCCCAACCTCGCCGAGGCTGACACCAACGAAGCCATGGCATCCGCCGCCGACCGCCTGATGGTGCTCGCTGACAAGACCAAGCTCGGCGTCGTGTCCCTGGCGGCCATCTGCCCGCTCTCCGCGGTGGACGTGCTGGTCACGGACGCCTCGGCGGACGACTCCGAGCTCAAGCCTTACCGTGCCGCCATCGCTTCCGTCGTGGTGGCCCCGTTGCACGCCTCCAACCCGCAAAGGAAGCCATGAGCAGCATGACCAGCGCCCGCCTCGCCGACGGCCGGGAGATCCTCTACTTCGACGACGGCGCGCCGGTGCCCCGGGGGGCCGAGGACCGGCGGCCGCTGCCGGAACGGCCCGAGAGCGGCGAGATCCGCTTCGACGCCCTCACCGGGGAGTGGGTGGCGGTGGCGGCCCACCGGCAGACCCGAACCTACCTGCCCCCGGCGGACCAGTGCCCGCTGTGCCCGACGACCGAGGCGAACCCGTCCGAGATCCCGGCCTCGGACTACGACGTGGTGGTGTTCGAGAACCGTTTCCCCTCACTCGGACCTGCCGTGGGCCCCGCCCCGGCAGACCCGGAGTGGGGCACCCTCGCGCCGGCCACGGGGCGCTGCGAGGTCGTCGCGTTCACGCCGGACCACACCGGATCCTTCGCGGGGCTGGGTGTCCGGCGGGCCCGGACCGTGATCGACGCCTGGGCCCAGCGCACCGAAGCGCTCAGTGCCCTTCCGGGCGTCCAGCAGGTCTTCCCCTTCGAGAACCGGGGCGCGCAGATCGGCGTCACCCTTCACCACCCGCACGGCCAGATTTACGCCTACCCGTACGTCACGCCCCGCGGCGCGGTGATGGCAGCCGCGGCAGGCCGGTTCTTCGATGCCGCCGACGGCAGGCAGACGCTGACCGGATCGATGCTGGCTGCCGAGCGCGCGGACGGCAGCCGCATGGTCCTTGAAGGGACCCACTTCAGCGCATACGTGCCCTTCGCTGCCCGCTGGCCGCTGGAAGTCCACCTCGTGCCGCACCGTCAGGTGCCGGACCTCGCCGGGCTCAGCGGCGAGGAGCGCGACGAACTGGCCGAGGTCTACCTGGACCTGCTCGGCCGCTTCGATGCGCTCTACAGCACGCCCACGCCGTACATCTCGGCCTGGCACCAGGCTCCGGTGGCCCCTGCCCTGCGCCAGGCCGGCTACCTCCACCTGCAGCTCACCTCGCCCCGGCGGGCGGAGGACAAGCTGAAGTTCCTCGCCGGCTCCGAAGCCGCGATGGGCGCCTTCATCAACGACACCACCCCCGAACAGGTGGCGGCACGGCTGCGCGACGTCGCGCCCGGCCGCCCGGAAAGCGACCGCACATGACCAGCCCGCTCAGCACCGCCGATCTGCAGGCAGCCTTCCGGGAGCGATTCGGCTCCGACCCCGACGGCGTCTGGGCCGCCCCCGGCAGGGTGAACCTGATCGGCGAGCACACCGACTACAACGAGGGCTTCGTGCTGCCGTTCGCCATCGGCATGTCCGCCCGCGTCGCAGTGTCGCTGCGGACGGACCGCACCGTGCGCGTCGTATCGACCTTCGGCAACCACGGGGTCGTTTCCACCGATCTGAACAAGCTCAGCGCCGCCGACGCCAAGGGATGGACCAAGTATCCGCTCGGCGTCGTCTGGGCATTCACCGAGGCCGGCGTGGACGTGCCGGGGTTCGACCTGCTCCTCGACTCTGATGTGCCCCTCGGTGCCGGCTTGTCATCCTCGCACGCCATCGAATGCGCCGTCGCCACGGCCCTGAATGACCTGTGCGCGGCGGACTTGCCGGTGGAGCGGCTGGTGCTGCTCACCCAGCGCGCCGAGAATTTCTTCGTGGGCGCCCCGACCGGCATCATGGACCAGTCGGCCTCCCTGCGCGGACGCGAGGGCGCCGCGGTGTTCCTGGACTGCCGGGACCAGCACGCCGAGCTGGTCCCGCTGGCTCTGGCCGAGAACGGACTGGCCATCCTGGTCATCGACACCAAGGTCTCGCATTCGCACAGCACCGGCGGCTACGCCTCGCGCCGCGCGTCGTGTGAACTCGGCGCCGAAGTGATGGGCGTCAAGGCGCTGCGCGACCTCACCCTGGATGACCTCGCCGAGGCCGCGGGCCTGCTCGACGAGGAGACCTTCCGCCGCGTCCGCCACGTCGTCACCGAAGACGCGCGCGTCCTGGACACCGTCGAGACGCTCCGAGACAAGGGCCCTGCCGACATCGGGGCGCTCCTGGACGCCAGCCACGCATCGATGCGGGATGACTTCGAAATCTCCTGCGCCGAACTCGATCTGGCCGTGGAGACCGCCCGCGGGGCCGGTGCGATCGGCGCCCGGATGACCGGCGGCGGCTTCGGCGGAGCCGCCATAGCCCTCATCCCGGTTGAGCAGGAGGCGCCGGTACGTGCGGCGGTCGCTGACGCGTTCCGCGCCGCGGGCTACAAGGAACCGGACATCTTCACCGTAACCCCCGCCGAAGGAGCCCGGCGCGTGATCTAGCCACTGGCCCGGCAGTACAAGCCCGGCGTAGGTTGGAGCCTGCCGGACGCGCCGCCCGGCACCGCACAGCGAGGGGACAGCCGATGGACGCCGCCGCGACGATCCTGCAGCACTACGAGTCGATCCGGCCCGGGCAGGAGGAGTTCTACAAGGACCTGCACCAACATCCGGAACTCTCGCATCAGGAACACCGCACGGCTGCGGCCGTGGCGCGCAGCCTGGCCTCGGACGGCTTCCGGGTGGAAACCGGCATCGGCGCAACCGGTGTCGCGGCGGTGCTCGGGAACGGTCCGGGGCCCACCGTGCTGCTGCGGGCCGATATGGACGCGCTGCCGATGCAGGAGCGGACCGGCGCGGGCTACGCGAGCACTGCTGTTGCGGCGGATAGCTCCGGTGCCCAGGTTCCGGTGATGCATGCGTGCGGCCACGACGTCCATGTGGCGTGCCTGCTGGCGGCCTCGCAGTTGCTGGCCCGGCACCGGGAGCAGTGGAGCGGCACCCTGGTGGCGCTGTTCCAGCCGGCCGAGGAGGCCGGCGACGGCGCGCAGTCCATGGTCGAGGACGGCCTGTTCGGGCGCATCCCGGCCCCCGACGTCGCGCTGGCCCAGCATGTCCTTCCGGGGCCGGCAGGGAGCGTCTTCACACGCACAGGCCCCGTCTATTCCGGCGCCGACAGCGTACGCATCACGGTGTACGGCCGCGGCGGGCACGGTTCGATGCCGCAAAACACCGTGGACCCGGTGGTGCTGGCCGCCATGATCATCCTCCGGCTCCAGACGGTCATCTCCCGGGAGACCCCGCCCACCGAACCTGCCGTCCTCACCGTCGGGAGCGTGCAGGCCGGGAGCAAGAGCAACATCATCTCCGACCGGGCCGTGCTGGAACTGAACCTTCGCACGTACACCGAGGCGTCCCGGGATCGGATCCTCGAGGCCGTCCGGCGCATCGTCCGCGCCGAGTGCGCCGCCAGCGGCAGCCCCTCCGAGCCGGACTTTGAAATTTTCGACAGCTACCCGCTCACCGTCAACGACGACGCCGCCACCGCACGCGTGGCCGCCGCCTTCCGGAGCTTTTTCGGTGACCGCGCGGGCACGCTGGAACTGCAGACCGCCAGCGAAGACTTCAGCGACATTCCGCGGGCAGGGAAGATCCCCTATACGTACTGGGCCATCGGCGGGACCGACCCCGCCGCCTACCAGGCCGCTGCCCTGGCCGGGAGGCTCCTGGAGGACATCCCGGCGAACCACTCCCCCATGTTCCTGCCCGCCCTGCAGCCGACCCTGCGGACCGGAACCGAAGCGCTTGTCGCGGCGGCCCTGGCATGGCTCGGAACGGCAAGCTGAACGGCGGCTGTCAGTCGTTTCCGCGCAGGATGGCCAGCAGGCGCAGGATTTCCACGTACAGCCACACCAGCGTGACCGTCAGGCCGAAAGCTGCGGTCCAGGCGTAGCGGGCTGGGACGCCGTTGCGCACGCCGTCCTCAATGGAGGTGAAGTCAACGATCAAGGAGAACGCCGCCAGCCCGACCGCCAGCAGGCCGATCACTACGCCGAAGGGAATGTGAGTGCCGGGAATGTCCATGCCGCGCAGCCCCCACGGGTCCTGCACCACACCGAAAATCTGCAGGCCGAGATTGATCAGCGAGAAGACCAGGTAGCCGACGAGAGCGATCATGAAGAACTTCATCGCCCGCGGCGTCGCACGGACCTTGCCGCTGCGGAACAGCAGGAGGGTGACGGCGAAGACTGACAGCGAGCCGACCACGGCCTGCAGGGCGATGCCCGGGAGGCGCGCCTCGAGGAACGAGGACAGACCACCGATGAACAGTCCCTCGAGTCCGGCGTAGGCCAGGATCAGAGCCGCAACGGGCTCCCGCTTGAAGGAGTTCACCAGGCCAAGCACCAGGCCGCCGATCATCCCGACCAGTGCCAGCGCCGGGAACATCCAGCCGACGCCTGCGCCCACGAGGAGCACGGCGAGGGTTCCGATGGTCCTGACGATGACATCGTCGTACGTCATGCGGCCCGTCTCGGCGGGGCCTGCCGACGGACGGTTGTAGAGGTCCTGAAGCTGCTCCGCGCTCACATAGCCCTGCTGCGCGGTCGCCAGCGCTGAGGATTCCGCCTGCCGCTGGGGCTGGCGGAACGCCTTGTTGTTCCTGAATACGGGGTTCCCACCAAGTGCCATGCGAGTGTCCTCCTGAGTCGGGGGGCAGAATGTTCGTTCAGCCTACCAACAGGCACGTGCGGGAGAGCCGGAAAGTTCCGCTGCGGCGCCGGAGGCCGGCGCGGGAGCCGCAGGCTGCCCGCGCGCGCGTGATATCATTGACGGCCGCCGGGGTCAAGCTAGAATGGAAGTACTCCCGATCAGCGGAGTACGAACCTACTAGGAGGTCGGTTCCCATGAAGAAATGGACGCGGTGGCAGGACTACGCAGTTGCAGTTGTCGGCCTGTACACGGCGCTCTCAACTCTGTGGACAGCCCAAGCCGGCATGTCCTCCGTCCTGATGGTCACCTTCGGCGTCCTGCTCCTTGCCGGCGGCCTCATCAACCTGGCGATGCCGGGAACACCCTGGGTCGAGTACGGACAGGCGGTTGTTGCCGTGCTGCTCTTCATCTCCCCTTGGCTCGGGTCCTACACCAGCCAGACAGGCGCGGCCTGGACATCCTGGATCGCCGGGGCGATCTGCGTGGTCGCCACCGGCCTGGCCATCAGGCCCAGCAACGAGGCGCACCACGAACATGTGCGCATGTCGCACTGAGGCACCGGTGGGCTAAGGCAAGACAGGCCTGGCCCGGCTAACGCCGGAGCCGGCAGCAGAGGCGGCCAGCGTGCCGCCTCTGCTGCTGTCCGCGACTATGCTGGACCGGTGAATTCCGCCGACTCCTCCCCTGGAACCTCCCTGCCGCTGCGCATGCTGCACGACCGCCTCCTCGTCAAGCTCGACCAGGAAGGCAGCGAGCGGCGCTCTGCTTCCGGCATCGTCATCCCTGCCACTGCTGCGCTCGGGAAGCGGCTCGCATGGGCCGACGTCGTGGCCGCGGGCCCGAACGTGCGGCAGGTGTCCGTCGGGGACCGCGTCCTGTTCGATCCCGAGGACCGCTCGGAGGTGGAGGTCTCCGGACAGGACTACCTCCTGCTGCGCGAACGCGACGTGCATGCCGTGGCGCGCCCGGACGACGCCGGGCACGACGTCGGCCTCTACCTCTGACGCGCGCGCCCCTGGCGGGCGCGCCAGCCGTTACGCGAATGGGATCTGCGCAGGACCGCTGAAGCGGCCGGCGGGGCGTCCCCGCGCTGTAACATGAGCGACACAATACGAGATTAGGATCACAGCGCATCTCGTAAACAGTGTTCGCGACGGGTGCAACGACGCTCCCGGAACCCCCATGTGGAGGTTATAACTTGAGAACTACCCGGAATTTTCTCCGGTCGCTTCTGCGGCATTCCGGCATGGTAGCGGCGCTCTTCGCCGTGACCGTCTCGATGCTTTTGGCGGCCCCGGCAGCCGAGGCCGCCCCGACCCCCTCACCCGCACCGACGGGCAGCCAGCAAAACTATCCGAATTCCATCAGCGGCCTGCTGCGCAACAACGGGGTCCCGCTGAAGGGCGTGAAGATCACCGCCAAGGGCAACGGGTTCGAAGGCTCCGCGACCTCCGCCGCCAACGGCAGCTGGTCCATCGGGGTCCCCACCCAGGGCACCTACACCGTCGAGCTGGACACCGGGACGCTGCCCCAGGGCGTGAAGCTGGCCGAAGGCGAGAAGAACCCCCGCGAGGTGAGCTTCAGCAACACCTCCAACGTCAGCACTCTCTTCGTGTTCGGCCAAGGCATTGTGGTCCAGAAGGTCGATATTTTCAGCCAGGTGCCCGAACGCCTGGTCGCGGGCCTGAGCTTCGGGCTGCTGCTCGCGCTCGCCGCCGTGGGGCTTTCGCTGATCTTCGGCACCACGGGCCTGACGAACTTCGCACACGGGGAGATGGTCACCCTCGGCGCAGTCCTGGTCTTCGGGCTCAGCGCCGCCGGACTGCCGTTCTGGATCTGCATCATCCTGGCCCTGATCGGCGGCGGGCTGTGGGGCTACCTGCAGGACGCGGCCCTGTGGCGGCCCCTGCGGCAACGCGGGACGGGCCTGGTCCCGATGATGATCGTGAGCATCGGGCTTGCGCTGGCCGTGCGCTACATCATCCTCTACAACTTCGGCGGAGCCACCCAGCAGCTGCCCTACTCGCAGAGCCCCCAGGTGAACTTCGGAAGCTTCGCCGTCTCGCAAAACACCCTGGTATCGCTGGCGGTGAGCCTCGTGGTGCTGCTCGGGGTGGCGTTCCTGCTGCTGCGCACCCGCGTCGGCAAGGCCACGCGCGCCGTCGCCGACAACCCCGCGCTCGCCGCGGCGTCCGGCATCGACGTGGACAACGTCATCCG
The DNA here is from genome assembly GCF_018531425.1 of Paenarthrobacter sp. DKR-5. Lineage (GTDB taxonomy): Bacteria > Actinomycetota > Actinomycetes > Actinomycetales > Micrococcaceae > DKR-5. The sequence goes on along the minus strand of NZ_JAHBOI010000003.1, from coordinate 181,347 downwards.
GATCGTGTGGACCGTCGGCGGTGTGCTGGCAGCCCTCGGCGGCATCCTCTGGGCCTACTACCGGCCCGGCGTCACGTTCGACATGGGCCAGCAGATCCTGCTGCTCATCTTTGCCGGCGTCACTTTGGGCGGCCTCGGCACGGTCTTCGGCGCCCTGGTGGGCTCGCTGATCGTCGGCGTGCTGGTCGAATTGAGCACCCTGTGGCTCGACGCGGACCTGAAGTACGTCGGCGCGCTGGCCATCATGATCATCGTTCTTCTCTTCCGGCCCCAGGGCATCCTGGGCCGCCGTGAGCGCGTGGGATAAGGAGCAGCACCAATGAATTTCCTCGACATTCTCGGCGGCGCCCTGGGCGAGATGCTCAGTCCGACGACGGCGGCCTACGCGCTCGCCGCCCTCGGCCTCGCCGTCCACTTCGGCTACTCCGGCCTGCTGAACTTCGGGCAGGCCGGCTTCATGGCCGTCGGCGCGTACGCCTTCGCCGTCTCGACCCTGCAGTGGCACGTGCCCTTCATCGTCGGCCTGCTGATCGCCGTCGTGTGCGCTGTCATTTTCGCCTTCATCCTCGGCATCCCGACCCTGCGGCTGCGGGCGGACTATCTGGCCATCGTGACCATCGCAGCGGCCGAAATCCTGCGCTACATCGTCACCACCAACAAGCTGACCCCGCTGACCGGCTCGGCCAACGGCCTGGCCGCCTTCGAGGGCGGGTTCTTCGACCTCAACCCCTTCCCGCCGGGCACCTACCCGCTGGGGATGAGCAACCGCGATTTCTTCGTCCGCGTTGTCGGCTGGGTCGTCGTCGCGCTCGCCTGCCTCGTGGTCTGGCTGCTGATGCGCAGCCCGTGGGGGCGGGTGCTCAAGGGCATCCGCGAGGATGAGAACGCCGTCCGCTCGCTGGGCAAGAACGTCTACGCCTACAAGATGCAGGCCCTGGTCATCGGCGGCGTGCTCGGCGCCCTGGCCGGCATGGTCTTCACGCTCCCCCGCGGCGCCGTCCAGCCGGCCAACTACGGCACGGAGCTGACGTTCTTCCTCTACACCTGCCTGCTGCTCGGCGGCATGGCCACCATCCTCGGACCGGTGATCGGGGCGATGATCTTCTGGGCGGTGCTCTCGCTGACCCAGGGCATCCTCTACGGCCTCATCGAGTCCGGCACGGTGACGTTCATCAACACGGTCCAGGCCGGCCAGCTGCGCTACATCCTGGTCGGCGTCGCGTTGATGCTGCTGATGATCTTCCGGCCGCAGGGCGTGCTGGGCAACAAGAAGGAGCTGGCGTTCGCATGAGCACAGGCAGCACTGAGTACAGCGCCACCGGGCGCCACGCCGCAGAGGAGCCGGTGGACTACATGACCGACTCCCGGGAGATCGCCGACGGCGAGGCGGCCCCGGGCTGCAGGAAACGGGACCCGATCGTCGTCGCGGATAACGTCACCCGCGCCTTCGGCGGCATGAACGCCGTCGACGTCGAGCACCTGGAAATCCCCCGGCACAAGATCACCGCTCTGATCGGGCCCAACGGCGCGGGCAAGACGACGCTGTTCAACCTGCTCACGGGCTTCGACACCCCGAACTCGGGCAGCTGGACGTTCGAAGGCCGCAGCCTGCAGGGGGTGTCCTCCTACAAGGTTGCCCGCATGGGCATGGTCCGCACCTTCCAGCTAACCAAGGTAATGGGGAAGCTGACGGTGATGGAGAACATGCGGCTCGGGGCCACCCAGCAGCCCGGCGAGCGGCTCTCCCGGGCTCTGTTCAAGGGCATCTGGGGCTCCAGGGAGAAGGAAATCACCGAGCAGGCGGACCGGCTGCTGGAGAAGTTCAAGCTCGACGCGAAGAAGGACGACTACGCCGCGTCGCTCTCCGGCGGCCAGCGCAAGCTGCTCGAGATGGCGCGCGCGCTGATGGTCAAGCCCAAGCTGGTGATGCTGGACGAGCCGATGGCCGGTGTGAACCCGGCCCTGACGCAGTCCCTGCTGGACCACATCAAGAACCTCAAGGCCGAAGGCATGACGGTGCTCTTCGTGGAGCACGACATGCACATGGTGCGCCACATCGCAGACTGGGTTGTGGTGATGGCCGAAGGCAAGGTCGTGGCGGAAGGCCCTCCCGGCGAGGTGATGAAGAACCCGGCCGTGATTGACGCCTACCTCGGGGCGCACCACGACGTGGACCTGGGCGACGCGCAGGGCATCAAGGAACTCGAGGCGGAACTGGAAGCCGACGATGAATCCATCGCCGGCACCGAGGATGCCGGCATCCTCAGCAAGATCAAGGAAGAGGAGGCACCATGAGCGAGCCCACCAGCGCGGCCCCCGCGGAGGCCGTCGTCACGGTCACCGACCTGGTGGCCGGTTACCTGCCCGGAGTGAACATCCTCAACGGCTGCAGCATCGAGGCCCGCCAGGGCGAGCTGATCGGCATCATCGGGCCCAACGGCGCCGGCAAGTCCACACTGCTCAAGGCCATGTTCGGATTGGTGAAGGTGCACTCGGGCACCGTCGTCGTCCGGGGCAAGAACCTGACAGGGCTCAAGGCGAACAAGCTGGTCAGCCAGGGCATCGGGTTCGTGCCGCAGACCAACAACGTGTTCGCCAGCCTCACCATCGAGGAGAACATGCAGATGGGCCTGTTTCAGCGGCCCAAGGTCTTCAAGGAGCGCTTCGACTTCGTCACCGACCTGTTCCCCGAACTGGCCAAGCGGCGGTCGCAGCGGGCCGGCTCGCTCTCCGGCGGTGAACGGCAGATGGTGGCCATGGGCCGGGCACTGATGATGGACCCGGCTGTGCTGCTGCTCGACGAGCCCTCGGCCGGCCTGTCCCCCGTCAAGCAGGACGAGACGTTCCTGCGGGTGCACGAGATCAACCGGGCCGGTGTCTGCGTGATCATGGTCGAACAGAACGCCCGGCGCTGCCTGCAGATCTGCGACCGCGGGTACGTGCTGGACCAGGGCAAGGACGCGTACACCGGCACCGGACGCGAGCTGATGAACGACCCGAAGGTCATCCAGCTCTACCTGGGCACCCTCGCCGACACCGCGTAGCGGCCGGGCCGGACGGCACCGGCCGGGCCCGGGCCCGGACACAGCAGCGGGCCCCGGCAGAAGCCGGGGCCCGCACTGGTGTTCCGATCAGAGCTTGCCGAATTCTTCCTTCAGCGGCTGCGGAACGTTCTTGTCGTCGTACTTGTAGATGCCGATGTACGCCTCCGACGGGTCTCCGTTATCCGCAAACGTGATGGGACCGGACTTGCCGTCGTAGTCGATGTCCTTGCCCTGGCGCAGCAGCGTCACGCAGGTGGGGAAGCTGTTGCACTTCTCGCCGCCCTCGGACACGTCCTTCAGGTGCTTGGCAATGTCCACGCCCTTGGTGCTCTTGGCCTCTTCGGAGGCAAGCGCGATCAGGTTCGCGGCGTCGTACGATTCACCGGCGTAGTTCCAGTTCTTCAAGGTCGGGTCGACCGTCAGCAGCTGCTTCTTGAAGTCGTCCTTGGCGAACGTGCCAGGGTTGGTGCCCTGCGCACCGGTGAGGCTGCCGGGCTTGAGGTCCTTGCTGTAGTCGGCGAGGTTGCCGTCCACGAAGAACAGCTGCTCCGGCTTGATGCCCTTGGCGAGCAGCAGCGGGATGATCTGCTTGGCCTCGTCGAAGGTCAGCAGGCCGATGGCGTCCGGCTTGGCCGCCACGATGGCGTCCACCTGGCTGGAGAACTGCGAATCACCGGTGTTGTACATCTGCTCCGCGACAACCTTGCCGCCGGCCGCAGTGAACGCTTCCTTCACGTTTTTCTGCAGCCCGGTGCCGTAGGGGTCGTTGAGCACGATCATGCCCAGGGTCTGCGCGCCGCAGCTGGCCATGTAGTTGCCCAGGACCTTGCCTTGCAGCACGTCCGAGGGGGCGTCGCGCCAGTACAGGCCCTTGTCGTCCCACGTGCTGAAGTCCGGGGAGGTGTTGGCCGGGGAGAACTGCACGACGCCGGCACCGGTGATCTGGTTGATCACGGTCTTGGACACGCCGGAGGACGCCGCACCAATGATGGCACCGACGCCCTGGCCGAGCAGGTTGGTGACGGACTGGGTGGCAATGTCCGTCTTGGTGTCGCCGGAGTCGCGGTTGATCAGCTGAACCGGCTTGCCCAGGACGCCGCCGGCAGCGTTGATCTCCTTGACCGCCAGATTCACGCCCGCGATTTCGGGCGGGCCGAGGTAGGCGAGGTTGCCCGTCGTGGGCAGAAGCGTGCCGAGCTTCAGCGGGGTGTCGGTCGTCGTGGCCGACGGCGGTACTGCTCCGGCACTGGTGGCAGCCTGGCTGGCCGTCGCCGAACCGCCCCCGGTGGGGCAGGCCAGGGCCGCCGGTGCGGCAGAGCCACCGCTCGCACCGCCGCTCGCTCCGCCCGAACTCGACGGCGCCGAACTGCTGCCGCCGCAGGCCGAAGCGAAAAGTGCAACGCCCAGGCCGAGAGCCGCAAGCTTCGCTGCCCGGGGCGCCGCAATTTGTGTTGCAGTCATCTATTTGTCTCCTCGATCGAAAGGTCCGCGAACCTTTGATGCGATCACCAGGGATTCCTGATTAGAAGAAAAAATAGCCCATTAGTGAACCGAAAATAAGTCCATCAGGTCACATCCTTGTAACTACTACCCCCGGGTAGAAAAACGATCCCGAAGACGGTGCCCCAGCAGGGACTCGAACCCTGACTGAGCAGATTTTAAGTCTGCTGCCTCTGCCGATTGGGCTACTGGGGCGTGCCGGCGCCGCAGCGCGGGCATCGCGACCAGCTTAGTTGATCCGTCCGGGGCCTCAGGGGTCCAGCTCCGCCTACAGGTCCTCGAAGGGTGCGGCGTAGCGGAACCTGCCTGCCGCCGCAGGCCCTCCGGAAAGCTCCAGGGCCATGAAGTGCTCCCCCCACCGCGGATCCGGTGCCTCGATGCCCAGGCTGCGGGCGTCGGCGAAACCGAACCGGTGATAGTACGCGGGGCTTCCAAGCAGGCAGATGATCCGCTCCCCCGCGGACCGGCCCGCGGCGATGACGCCGCGCATCAAGGCGGAGCCGACGCCGGCGCCTTGGCGTGCGGGGTCGACCGCCAACGGACCCAGGCCCAGCGCGGGCACCGTGCCGATCCAGCCCCGGGTGCAGATGACATGGCCGATGACCGCACCGTCCTGTTCAGCCAGCAGGGACAGGTGCGCCAAATAGCCCGGGTCCTCGAAGAGCGCGCGGAGCATGCCTGCCTCAACGGGCTCGCCGCCTGCCGGGCTTCCGAAGGCCCGGCTCACGACGTCGAGGACGGCGGGCCGGTCGGCCAGCGTCTCGGGACGGATGAGCATGTCCCGGAGTCTAACCGGCAGGGGCGTCAGGGATGGACCTTGAGGGCGTTAAGCGCCGACGGCGGCCCCTCGCCAGGAGGGACCGCCGTCGGCGATGATGCCGCTTGCTGCAGGGCTACTTGGTGGACGCCGGCTTCGGAGCCGGCGCGGCAGCGGCCTCGAAGGAGGCGCGCGGCTGGTCCAGGTCGAGCAGCTGCGTGGTGTCGCGGCCGGCGACCAGCGCGCCGAACCAGTCCATCAGGACGCGGATCTTGCGCTCGACGGTCGGGATCGCCATGCCGTGGTAGCCGCGGTGCGCCACCCAGGCGGGGGCACCCTTCAGGCCGACACCCATGATGTTCGCGACGCCCTTCCACTGGCCGAAGCCAGCGACAGCGCCGAGGTTCTTGTGCTTGTAGTCCACGAGCGGCTCGTTGTTGCGGGCAGCCCACAGGTTCTTGGCGAGGCGCTTGGCCTGGCGCAGTGCGTGCTGGGCATTGGGAACGCAGAAGCCCTGCACGCCGCCGCCGGTCAGGTCCGGCACGGCCGCGACGTCGCCGGCAGCCCAGGCGTTCTCGATGGGGCCGTCGTCACCGGTGATGCGCAGGTCCGCACCGACGCGGACGCGGCCGCGCGGATCGATCGGGAAGTCGGTGGAGCGGACCATCGGGTTCGCCTGCACGCCGGCGGTCCAGATCAGGGTGTCGGTGTCGAACTCCCCTGCCGGAGCCTTGTCCGGCATGCTGATCAGCTTCAGGTGGCTGTCGGTGGCGTCCGCGAGGGAAGTGTTCAGCAGGACCTCGATGCCGCGGCTTTCCAGGTGCTTGACAACCCACTTGGCCTGCTCTTCGGTCACCTCGGGCATGATCCGGCCCATGGCCTCAATCAGGACGAAGCGGATCTCGCTCTGGTCCACGCGCGGGTTCTGGGCAACGGCCTTGCGGACCATGTCCTCGAGCTCGGCGATCGTTTCGATGCCCGCGAAGCCGCCGCCGACGACGACGAAGGTCAGGGCGCGCTGACGCTCGCCCGGTTCGGTCGATACGGCTGCGACCTCGAGGCGCTCCAGCACCCGGTTGCGCAGTGCGACGGCTTCTTCAATGTTCTTCAGGCCAATGCCGTTCTCGGCCAGGCCCGGGATCGGGAAGGTGCGGGTGATGGCGCCGGCACCCACCACGACGTCGACGTAATCGAGTTCGAACGGCGCGGAGCCGTCCACCGGCGCGATGACGGCTTTGCGGTTCGCGTGGTCGATGGCCGTGACCCGGCCGTTGATGAGTTCGGTCTGGCGGAGGTGGCGGCGGTGCGAGACGACCGCGTGGCGGGCCTCGATGTTTCCACCGGCAACTTCGGGCAGGAACGGCTGGTACGTCATGTAGGGCAGCGGGTCGACCAGGGTCACAATGCCGCCGGTCTGGGCGATCTTCTTTTGGAGGCCCAGGGCGGTGTAGAGGCCGACGTAGCCGCCGCCGACGACGAGCACGCGCGGGCGGTCAGAGTACTGGAGATTGGAAGCCATGCCTGCCATCATAGCGAACTTTGTGAAAGTTTTCACGAGTCCTCCCAAAGTTTTTCAGAGGCTCCGTAAACACGCGCTGCAGGTACCTCAGGCGCCGGTCTTCGATCCCGCCTTCGCCTGCCCTGCCGCGGCCGAGTGGCTCCCGTGCCGGCCCTCCTCCCCGCCGAGGCGCCGGGAGGCCCGGGCCAAGTGGACGGCGGCCCCGGCCAGGACGGCCAGCAGCAGGGCGCCGGAACCGAGCACCGCGGTCATCGGCACGGCTTCGTCCAGCCCGGCGGGCTGCGCCGCCACCGGCACGGTCGGCTCCGGGAGGGTGGGAGCCGGGGCCGCCGGGGCCTGGCCCTTGCTGGTGGGGGTTGCCGTGATGGAACCGCGGCGGTGCACCCGGATCCACTCGGCAATGGAGCCCAACGGGTTCTGGGTCACCACCGGCACCTTGGCCTTCAGGGCAGCCTCGACATTGAGGATGCCGAAACCGTAGATGGGGTCCTGGCCCGGGGCACCGGCGTCCTTGGCGGTGGAAATGATGCGGTTGATCACCTGCGCGGCCGACATGTCCGGCCACTTGGAACGGATCAGGGCCGCTACGCCGGAAACCAGCGGGGCCGCCCCCGATGTGCCGGACCAGTCCGCGTACCGGCCGCCCGGGAGGCCGCCGACGAGTTTTTCGGCCGGCGCGGCCACGCCGATGCTGATGCCCTGCGACGAGGAGTCCCAGCTGGCTTTGCCCTGCCGGTCCAGGCCCGCCACCGTCAGCACGCCGGGGATCGTGGCCGGAGCCCCGACCTGGGTCATGCCGACGCCGCGGTTTCCGGCCGCGGCGACGATCACGACGTCCTTCTGCTCCGCGTAGAGAAAGGCATCGTCCCAGCTGGTCGGCCATTCCGTCGACGAGCTGCCCAGCGACATGTTGATGACCTTGGCTCCGTGGTCGACCGCCCAACGGACGGCTTCCGGGATCTGGGCGTCCACGCTCTTGCCGGAGGGGTTGGGTGAGCCGAGCCACGCGGAGACGGAAAGGATCTGCGCCTCCGGAGCGACGCCGATGACGCCGTCCGGTCCGGCTCCGACGGTACCGGGCTTCGGCTTGTCGCTGCCGGCCGCGTGGCCGCGCCCGGCGAGCAGCGTGGCGACGAGGGTGCCGTGTTCGGGCGTCTGGCCAATGCCCTTCGTGCCGTTGGCCGAGCCGGAACCGGAGACGTCATAGCCGCCGGTGACGGCACCCTTGAGGTCCTGGTGGCTGGCGTCGATGCCGCTGTCGATGACGGCGACCTTGACCCCGGCGCCCCTTGAGACAGTCCATGCCTTGGTCACGCCGTAGCTGGAAAGCCAGTACTCGCGGTCGCGGATGTCGTCCGCATGTGCAGCCGGTGCGGTACCGAGGCCGAGCAGCACGCTGCCGGCCAGCAGCGCCGCGGCCAGCAGGCCGGACAGGGCACGGTTGTGCCAGGAAGACGTCGTCATTGTGATCCCATCACCGTTGGTTCCCCGCGCCTCACGGGCGCGGTGCCGGTCCCCTATGAACGCGCTACGCTCAGGGCAATTCCGTCAAGAATATCGTGTTCGCTCGTGGTGGCCCCGGCCACGCGGCCGCCGCTGGCCGCCTCGACACGTTTCAGCACGCGCCGCCAGATCAGTGCTCCGGCCCCGATGACGTCCACCCGGCCGGGGTGCATGTAGGGCAGCGCAGCGCGCTGGTCCCGCGTCATTTCCAGCAGTTCGGTGCAGGCACGGGCGACGGTCGCGCCGTCGAGACTCGTACCGTGGATGCGCGCCGGATCGTAGGCGGCCAGGCGCAGCGCGTGCGCCGTGATCGTTGTGACGCTGCCCGCCACGCCGACCAGCACCGCGGCTTCGCCAAGCGGCACCGCCTGCTCCACGAGGTCCAGGGCGGCGTCGACGTCGGCCTCCGCAGCGGCAACCTGCTCGGCCGTGGGCGGGTCGGCGGCGAGGTGGCGCTCCGTGAGCCGCACACACCCGATGTCGACCGAGCGGGCGGCGCGCACGCCGGCCCTGTCGCCCAGCACGAACTCGGTGCTGCCCCCGCCGAGGTCGACCACCAGCACCGGTGACGGGCCGTCCGCCGGCAGCACGCTGGCGGCACCGGCGAAGGACAGTGCCGCTTCCTCGTCGCCGCTGATCACTTCGGGCTCGACGCCGAGCCGCTCCCGGATGCCGTCCACGAACACCTGGCGGTTCTCCGCGTCGCGCGTCGCCGACGTCGCCACGAACCGGACGGCCTCGGCACCGCGGTCACGGATCAGTCCGGCGTATTCCTCGGCCGCAGCAAAGGTGCGCTGGAGGGCTTCGTCGGCGAGCCGGCCGGTGGCGTCGACACCCTGGCCAAGCCGGACCACCTTCATCAGGCGCTCAACGTCGGCCAGGGCGCCGTCGAGCGGATCCGCGATGAGCAGCCGGATCGAATTTGTCCCGCAGTCGATTCCTGCCACCCGCGTCATGACTGTCGTTCTCCTGCCTGGTCTGCTTCCTCCTGGGCGGCCGCCTTGGCCTCGAGGTGCTTCACGTGCCGGCTCAGGTCCTTGGAGGGAACCGGCCCCTGGGTGTCCCACGCGCCGTCGCAGTTGCAGCGGTCTCTTGTCCACCACTCGGCGATGGCGGCCAGCGCCTCGTCCCCGAGCGGGTTGACGCCGGGCCCGGCAGCCAGTGAGTGCCCGACCAGCACGTGCAGGCATTTCACCCGGGTGGGCATTCCGCCGGCCGAGATGCCGTCGATTTCCGGGACGGGCCCGGTGCCGGCACGCTCGCCGATGTCCCGGCGGGCCGTGAGGTAGGCGTCGTGGGCCGCGCGGTAGGCGGCGGCCAACTCGTCGTCGGATCCGAGCCGTTCGCTCATCTCGGCCATCACACCGGCGGCTTCGAGCCGCGACACTGCAGCTGTGATGACCGGGTGCGTGAGGTAGAACGTTGTGGGGAACGGGATGCCGTTGCCCAGCCGCGGTGCGGTGGCGGCGACGAGCGGATTGCCGCAGACGCAGCGGGCCGGAATCTCGACCACATCGCGGACCGGGCGGCCGAGCTGCCGGCTGAGGACCTCGAGGTCCTGTGCCGTCGGGATTCGGGGATCGGCCGCGGTTCCGGCTCCGGGCATGCCGGACCTCCTAGGTACTTCCGTCGTTCAAGGGCAAGCCGCGGCCAAGGCAAGGTCGCGGCGGTAGGTCTCCAAGCCTAGCGCGAGGGGCCCCGACCGCGAAGCGGGCGGGGTAGCGCGACGGCGCTAGCGCGAGGGGCCCCGACCGCGAAGCGGGCGGGGTAGCGCGACGGCGCTAGCGCGGGCTGGCGTCAGTCCTTGGCCGAGCGCTGGATCGACTGCCACAGCGCATCCACCCACGGCAGGTTGGACGGGTTCATGGCCGTCCCCTTCGGCGCAGGCGCAGCGGGCGCAGCGTCGCCGCCGAACACCCAGTAGCCGGTCTCGCCGGGCATCACCATGTTGATCCGGTCCCGGGCCTGCTGGCGGACGAAGGCCGGGTCGCTCCACCGGGTCACCTGCGTCTGGAGGCTCTGCTGCTCAGCCTGTTTGTTTCTGATGTCATCCTGCAGGGCTGAGATTTCGGCGCGCTGCTCGATATAGACGCGCACGGTGGGCGCGAGCAGGACGGTGATGGAGATCAGAACGACGGCGAGGGCAAGCATCCGGCCGGAAAAGGCCTTGGCCGGAACGGGGGTGTTGCCCTCGTCGGACTGCCGTGACCGCGTTCCCCCGAGGAGCCGGGCTGCCGAGTCCCGGACGGTGCCGGCTCGGACTGCCGCGTCCCGCGCTGCGGACCGGAGGCCGTCTGTGCGGCCGGCCGGCGGCGGAGCATCCTCGTTCCCACCGGCCGCGGTGGCTGCGCCGTCGACGGGCGTGGGGGCTTTGCCGCCACCGGCGTCCGGGGTGTGCGAGCCGAACCGGGGCCGCAGGATCTCCGCGCCGTCAGTTGCCCTGGGGTGGTCCGCCGGGGCCTTGGCGCCGGCGGCTGAGGCGCGGGGCACATTCGGGCGGCGGGTCGGCATGGAACTCCTGGTGTGCTGGTCGGCCGGCGGAGACCGGCCCGTTAAACGGGCCGGTGGCTATGGTCTTTCAACCATAGCCACCGGACGTGCCTTACTTGGCGGTGAAACGCGGGAAGGCGCTCAACCCGGCGTAGCGTGCCGCGTCGTCGAGCTCCTCTTCGATGCGCAGCAGCTGGTTGTACTTCGCCACGCGCTCGGAACGGGCCGGGGCACCCGTCTTGATCTGTCCGGCGTTGGTGGCCACGCAGATGTCGGCGATGGTGGTGTCCTCGGTCTCGCCGGATCGGTGCGAGGTGATGGTGGTGTAACCGGCGCGCTGGGCCAGGGACACGGCGTCGAGCGTCTCGGTGAGCGAACCGATCTGGTTGACCTTGACCAGCAGCGAGTTGGCCGTCTTGGCGGTGATGCCGCGCTGCAGGCGCTCCGGGTTGGTGACGAAGAGGTCATCTCCCACGAGCTGCACCTTGTCACCGAGGCTTGCGGTCAGCTTGGCCCAGCCCTCCCAGTCGTCCTCGTCCAGCGGGTCCTCGATCGAGACCAGCGGGTAGTCGCGGACCAGTTCTTCGTAGTAGGCGCTCATTTCCTCGGCGGAGACCTGCTTGCCCTCGAAGTTGTACTTGCCGTTTTCGTAGAACTCGGACGAGGCCACGTCCAGGGCCAGGGCGATGTCGGCTCCCGGGGTGTAGCCGGCCTTGCGGATGGCGTCCTGGATGAGGTCCAGCGCGGCACGGTTGGACGGCAGGTTCGGCGCGAAGCCGCCTTCGTCGCCGAGGCCGGTGGACAGGCCCTGCTCCTTGAGCACGGACTTCAGCGCGTGGTAGACCTCGACGCCCCAGCGCAGGCCTTCGGAGAAGGTGGACGCGCCGAGCGGCACCACCATGAATTCCTGGATGTCGACGTCGGAGTCGGCGTGCGAGCCGCCGTTGAGGATGTTCATCAGCGGTACCGGCAGCACGTGGGCGTTCGGGCCGCCCAGGTAGCGGTACAGGGGCAGGTCCGCGGACTCGGCGGCGGCGCTGGCGACGGCGAGGGAGACACCCAGGATCGCGTTGGCGCCGAGGTTGGCCTTGTTCGGGGTGCCGTCGAGGTCGCGCATGGTCTGGTCGATCAGTCGCTGGTCGGTGGCGTCGAGGCCCTCGAGTGCCGGAGCGATCTGGTCGATCACGGCATTGACGGCCTGGCTGACGCCCTTGCCCAGGTAACGGTTCTTCTCGCCGTCACGGCGTTCGACGGCCTCGAAGGCGCCGGTGGAGGCGCCGGAGGGAACCGCAGCGCGGCCGATGGACCCGTCGTCCAGGCCGACCTCGACCTCGACCGTGGGGTTGCCGCGGGAGTCAAGGATTTCACGCGCGTGAATGGCTTCGATAAGCGCCATGGAAGTGCTCCTGTTCATTCGAACTTGAAGGGAACTATGGGTGGAAAATCCGGGGAGGACGGGTTTGGGGGTCCTGAGGCCTAAGCCTACCGAATCGGGCCGCCGCGCGGGCTTTGTGTCCGGCCGGCCGCCGGCGGTGTCAGGCCTTCGCCTCGCCCGCGCCGCCGCCGGGCAGCCGCGCCAGTTCCGCCTCGCTCATGCCGGTCGCCTCGCTAACCTCCGCCGGCGTGCCGACGCCTGCGGAGAGCACCGCGGCTGCAGCCTCATGGAGGGCGATTCGTGCCGCATCAAGCTGGAGTTGCAGGGTTTCGATGTCCGCTGCCATCGCCCAAAGGCTGGACAGTTCAGCTTTCACGGTTCGTACCTTCCCGAAGAGCAGTGGTGCGCGCCGGCGGTCCGCGCGGCGAAGGCCCGGCACAAGCAGGGCTCTTGTGCATCATACCGAGGGCGACGGGAGGCCCTGCGAGTTGACGCGTAGGTTTTTTCCTACATATAGTGCGGGGGTGCGCCCGCTGAACGACCCCTCACCGACGGATCTGCTCTTCGGCGCGCTGGCCCATCCGGTGCGGCGCCGGATCCTCGACGTGCTGCTTGCCGGTGACCGCACCGCGCAGGAGATCGCCGATGGCTTCGACCTCGCCCGGCCCAGTGTCGCGGAGCATCTTTCCGCCCTCAAACGGGCCGGACTCGTGCGCTCCGTGAGGGACGGGCGGTTCCAGCGGTACAGCATCACCCCATCCCCCCTGCACGAGGTCCACGCCTGGCTCCAGCCGTACGAGCGGTTCTGGCGCGAGCGGACGGCCGGCCTCGGGCAGCTCCTCGACGACCTCAGACAGGATTCTCCGTGACCTCTTCGCTCCCGGCCGCCACCGGCGCCATCGTGATCGAGCAGTACTATCCGCACCCGCCGTCCGCCGTCTGGGAGGCCATGACCACTCCGGAGCTGATGGAGCGCTGGCTGATGAAGACCGAGGGCTTCCGCCCGGTGCCCGGAACCCGCTTCAGCATGCAGGGCAGGCCGATCGAGGCGGCGAACTTCTCCGGCCTCGTCGCCTGCACCGTGCTGGAAGCGGAGGAAGGCACAAAGCTGAGCATGACCTGGGACGACGCCCTCGCCGAGCGGCCCACCGGCTGGGTGGTGACCTGGGAGCTGACCGCCGAAGGCGAGGGAACGAGGCTGCTGCTCACGCACAGCGGATTCGATCCGGACGACGCCTCGCAGCAGCTGCCACGCACCATCATGAGCGGCGGCTGGGGCCACATCGTCACCGCGCTCGGCCGGGTCCTCGACACCGCGACGGCCGGTGAGGAACGGGCCGCGGAGGACTAGTCTGTCCCCATGTCAGGAACCCAGACCCCGTCCGGCGGGGATTCCTCCGCCAGGCTTACCGCGACTGTGAACGGCATCGTCCAAGGCGTCGGCTTCCGCTTCTGGACGCTGCTGCGGGCCGAAGACCTTGGCCTGACCGGCGACGTGCGCAACCAGAGCGACGGGACCGTCCGGCTGGTGGCCGAAGGGCCGCGGCCGGTGCTCGCCGAGTTGCTCGAAACCCTGCGCTCGGGCCAGACGCCGGGAGACGTCGACTTCGTGGAAGCAGAGTTCAGCGAGGCGACCGGCGAATTCCGGCGCTTCAACCTGCACTAGCGCGGCGCCGCCGCGGCGGGTCCGGCCGCGGTCCTAGCTGCCGGCCTGGAAGCGGCGGACGGCGTCGCGCAGCGCCCGCTCGGCGTCGAAGCCGAGGGCCTGGGCCTGCACGCTGAGCCCGAGCAGCAGCTCCCCCAGCGCCGCCTCGTCCGCCGGCTCCGGCACCGCGGCCGGCTCCGGCAGCCTGAGGCCGGCCCGGCGCGCGCGGTCGAGGCTCTTGCGCGCCAGGGCCAGGGCCGGCAGGGATGCAGGCAGGCCCAGGAACGGCGAGTCGTCCCCGGAGCGCTCGGTCTTCTTCACCTCGTGCCAGCGCAGCTCGATTTCCTCCACCGTGGCGGGGAAGCTGTCCTGCAGGCTGCCGTCGGGCCGGAAGACATGCGGATTGCGCCGCACCATCTTCTCCGCAAGCCCGGAGGCCACGTCGTCGAAGCTGAAGCGTCCGGCTTCCTCGGCGAGCCGGGCGTGCAGCACCACCTGCAGCAGGACGTCGCCCAGCTCCCCCTTGATGTCGTCCCCGCGGCCGCCCTCGATGGCCTCGACCAGCTCGTAGGACTCCTCCACGAGGTACTCCACCAGCGACTCGTGGGTCAGCGCCGCCATCCACGGGCAGTGCCCGCGCAGGAGGGCGATGACCTCCACGAGCCGGTCAACGCTGCTCACCGCGCGTTCTGGTAGGCCTCGGTGATCAGGTCTGCCAGGGCTTCGCGCTCCTCCAGCGGCAGGAAGGCTGCTTCCGCGGCGTTCAGGGTCAGCGCCAGCAGGTCGTCGAGGTCGTACTCGAAGGCCTCCACCAGCAGCTCGAATTCGTCGGTCAGGCTCACCCCGCTCATCAGCCGGTTGTCGGTGTTCACGGTGACCCGGAAGCCGGTCTGGTAGAGCAGGTCGATCGGGTGGTCCTCCACGGTGTCACCAAAGGCTTCGATGGCGCCGGTCTGCAGGTTCGACGACGGGCACAGCTCCAGCGCGATTCCCCGGTCCCGCACCCAGGCCGCGAGGTGGCCGAGGGTGACCAGGCCGACGTCGTTCTGGTTTGCCTCATCGGTGGTGAACTCGACTTGGATGTCTTCGGCGATCCGCACGCCGTGTCCCAGCCGCAGCGCCCGTCCGTGCACCAGGGCGTCCTGGATGCTCTCCAGCCCGGCGGCCTCGCCGGCGTGGACGGTGGCCGGGAAGTTATTCTCGGCCAGATAGGTGAAGGCGTCCTTGAAGCGGGAGGGCAGGAACCCGTCCTCGGCGCCGGCGATGTCGAAGCCGACGGCGCCCTTGTCCCGGTGGCGGACGGCCAGTTCGGCGATTTCCTGGCCGCGGTCCGCATGCCGCATCGCCGTGATCAGCTGACCCACCTGGATCTGGCGGCCCGAGGCGGTCACTTCCTCGACGCCGGCTTCCAGGCCCTCCTGCACGGCCTCGACCACCTCGTCCAGGCTCAGGCCCTTCTGCAGGTGCTGCTCCGGAGCCCAGCGCACTTCACCGTAGACGACGCCGTCATCGGCCAGATCGAGGACGAACTCCTTCGCGACGCGGAACAGGCCCTCACGGGTCTGCATCACGGCGATGGTGTGGTCGAAGGTTTCCAGGTAGCGCGGCAACGACCCGGAGTCGGCCGATTCGCGGAACCACTCCCCCAGCGCCACCGGGTCCGTGGAGGGCAGGGTGTGCCCGACGGCTTCGGCGAGTTCGATGATGGTGGCCGGCCGGAGCCCGCCGTCAAGGTGGTCGTGCAGGGAAACCTTGGGCAGGCTGCGGATGTCGAAGTCGGACGCGGACGCTGGGGAGAACTCGAGTTCAGTCACGGACCCAACTCTAGAGAGACGGGCAGGGAGATTGCCAGTTGTCCGCCGCCTCCGCGTCGCGGTCCGCGGCCGAAGACGTGAAGCCCTAAAGCTTGCCCTGCGGGGCGACGTCCTTCACCGGCGCGGACGGGGTGCCCGTCCCCGACGGGGTGCCCGTCCCGGCCGCGGTGGCGCGTTCGGCCGCCTTGGCCAGCTTCCGGTCGTGCCAGCGGTGCACGAACTGCATTGCGTGGTCGATGATGAAGCCGATGACAATGGCGAACACGATGGCGATGGCCGCCCCCAGCAGCGGGTGCTGGTGGACCCAGTGCCCGGCAACGGTACCGATGCCCCAGGAGTAGCCCACCCAGGTGAGGGCGGCGAACACGTCCAGCACGAAGAACCGCCGGTGCGGGTACCCTGTTGCGCCGGCGGTGAAGTTGACCGCCACGCGGCCCACCGGGACGTACCGGGCGGTGAAGATCAGCATGGCCCCGCGCTTGTCCAGTTCGTACCGCGCCCAGTGCAGTGCCTTGGCCGATCTGGGCCTGCGCATCCACTTGAAGCGCGTCGTGCCGATCCGGTGTCCCAGCAGGTACGCGACGTTGTCCCCGGCCACCGCGCCGACCGCGCCGGCGAGCATGGTCAGCCAGATGTTCGGCTGGCCCGACATCACCGAGACGGCCGCCAGCGCGACGATCAGCGTCTCGCTGGGCAGCACCGGGAAGAAGCCGTCGATGAAGCAGAAAGCGAGCAGCACAGGGTAGATCCACCACGCCCCGGCGGCGTGCAGGATCATGTGGTTCAGAAATTCCACGCGCTGTGCTCCTCGTACCTGTTCTCAGTGGGGATAAGTTTCCCACGGCGGGGGCTCCGGCGCCATCGAAATCCGCGCCCGGGAGCCGAAACCCTCCCATGGGACAACGGACGGGCCCTCCCGTTGGTTTCCCGCCGCTCAGGCGATCCTGTCGATGATCAGCTGCTGGGCCGGGCGGTCGCCTTCGGGTCCGATGACGACGTCGCCCTCGAGGGCTTCCTTCGCCCGGTCGAAGCGCTCCGGGGTGTCGGTGAGCAGGGTCATCAGAGGTTCCCCGGCGCGCACCAGCGCACCCGGCTTGGCATGCAGCCGCACGCCCGCGCCCGCCTGCACCACGTCCTCCTTGCGGGCCCTGCCGGCACCCAGCCGCCAGGCCGCGACACCGACCGAGAGGGCATCCAGCTCCAGCAGGACACCGTCCGCCGGCGCATACACGGTCTCGGATTCGCGTGCCACCGGCAGCGCCGCCTCCGGATCGCCGCCCTGGGCGGCGATCATCCGGCGCCAGACGTCCATCGCCCGGCCGTCCTTGAGCGCCGCCGCGGGATCGGCGTCGTGCACGCCGGCGCCGGCGAGCATCTCCTCGGCGAGGCGCACGGTGAGTTCGACGACATCCTCCGGGCCGCCGCCGGCGAGTACCTCAAGGGATTCCTCGACCTCGATGGCGTTGCCCGCGGTCAGCCCGAGCGGTGTGTTCATGTTGGTCAGCAGGGCCACCGTCCTGACCCCGGCGTCGCTGCCCAGACCCACCATGGTCTCCGCCAGTTCGCGGGCACGCGCTTCGTCCTTCATGAAGGCGCCGCTGCCCACCTTTACGTCGAGCACCAGTGAGCCGGTGCCCTCGGCGATCTTCTTGCTCATGATCGACGACGCGATCAGCGGGATGGCCTCGACCGTGCCGGTGACGTCCCGCAGCGCATAGAGCTTCTTGTCCGCGGGTGCCAGGCCCGCGCCGGCCGCGCAGATGACCGCGCCGACATCGGCGAGCTGGCGCATCATTTCCTCGTTCGAGAGCGCCGCGCGCCAGCCCGGGATGGACTCGAGCTTGTCCAGGGTGCCGCCGGTGTGGCCCAGCCCGCGGCCGGAGAGCTGCGGCACGGCGACACCGAACACGGCGACCAGCGGCGCCAGCGGCAGGGTGATCTTGTCCCCCACACCGCCGGTGGAGTGCTTGTCCGTCGTGGCCTTGCCCAGCGAGGAGAAGTCCATCCGCTCGCCGGAGTTGATCATTGCCGTCGTCCAGCGGGAAATCTCGGCCCGGCTCATGCCGTTGAGCAGGATGGCCATGTTCAGCGCGGCCATCTGCTCGTCCGCGATCACGCCGCGGGTGTACGCGTCGATGGTCCAGTCGATCTGCTCCGGGCTCAGCGTGCCCTTGTCCCGCTTGGTGCGGATGATGTCGACGGCGTCGAACGATTCTGTCATCAGTCTTCCTTAGAGGTTCTGGGGGCCGAAGGCGTCCGGCAGCACTTCGTCCATGGTGCGGACGCCGCTCACGGTCAGCAGCACCATGCCGGGTGCGCGGTGTTCGTACAGCAGCTGCCGGCACCGCCCGCAGGGCATGAGCACGTTTCCCTTGCCGTCCACGCAGGCGAAGGCGACCAGCCGGCCGCCCCCGCCCATGTGCAGGGCGGACACCAGGGAGCATTCGGCGCAGAGCGTCAGCCCGTAGGAGGCGTTTTCGACGTTGCAGCCGGAGACGATGATGCCGTCCTCGGTGAGCGCCGCGGCACCCACCGGGAAGTTGGAGTAGGGGGCGTAGGCCCGGGACATGGCTTCCCGCGCAGCGCCGGTCAGGAGGTCCCAGTCGATCTCTGGCATGCGCTCAACCCTTGACATACGGGATGCCGTCCGCGGCCGGCGGCCGGGAGCGCCCCACCAGCCCGGCGACGGCGAAGATGGTCACCGCGTAGGGCAGCATCGCCATGAATTGGCTGGGCACCGGGGTGCCGATGATGGTGAGCAGGCTCTGCAGGTTGTCGGCGAAGCCGAACAGCAGGGCGGCGAGGAAGGCCCCGATGGGGTTCCACCGGCCGAAGATCAAGGCTGCCAGGGCGATGAACCCGCGGCCTCCGGAGATGTCCTTGGTGAAGCTGTCCACGGCCACGAGGGTGAAGAAGGAACCGCCGACGCCTGCGATGGCGCCCCCGAGGATCACGTTCCAGAACCGGATGCGGTTGACCTTGATGCCGACGGTGTCCGCCGCCTGCGGGTGTTCGCCGACGGCGCGGACGCGCAGACCCCACTTGGTCTTGAACAGGCCGAACCAGACGGCGGCCACGGCGATGTACATCAGGTAGCCCACCACCGACTGGCGGAACAGGATCGGCCCGATGATCGGGATGGCGGAGAGGAACGGGATCTCGATGATCGGCAGCCTGCCCGGGGCGTTGAAGTGCTCCGGGTCCCGGGTCAACACCGTGGAGAACAGGTAGCCGGTCAGCCCGGAGATCAGCACGTTGAGCACCACGCCCACGATGATCTGGTTCACGACGTACTTGATGCTGAAGATCGCGAGGATCAGGGACACCAGCGCCCCGGCGACGGCGGCGCCCAGCAGGCCCACGTACACGCTGCCGGTGACGGTGGAGAGCACCGCTGCGGTGAAGGCCCCGCCGAGAAGCTGGCCCTCGATGGCGATGTTCACCACGCCGGCCCGTTCGCAGAGCACGCCGGAAAGGGAACCGAACACCAGCGGGACGGCCAGGGTCACGGAACCGGCAATCAGGCCGGCCAGCGAGATGCTCGTGGTCCGAGCGCCGGCCACCACCCAGATCAGGAACCCGACGACGAACAGGGCCCCGAAGACGATCGGCACCCAGGCCGGAAGCTTTGCCGCGGCGCGGGCGAGGTAGACCGAGTAGCCGGCCAAGGCCAGCATCGCCAGCGCGCACACCCAGCCGCCCGCCACGCCGGAGACGGTCAGCGCGGGCAGCTGCAGCAGGTCACGGTCCGTTGAGATGCCGAAGGTGGCCGAAGCGCCCGGGGCCATGGAGCCGAAGACCACCAGCGCTGCCACGGCCACGACGCTGAGCGTCACCGGCACCTTCCAGCTGACCGGCTTGTCCACGGCCGCGGCCTTGGGGGACGTGGGGGTGAGTGTGGTTGCGCTCATGCCGCGCCTGCTCCCTCTGCAGCGGCAACCGCCGCCTTCTTGGTCTTCTTCTTGCGCGGGTTCAGGCCGAACACCGCGCGCACCAGGGGCGGCGCCGCGATGAAGAGCACGATCAGGGACTGGACCACGAGCACGATGTCGATCGGCGTGCCGGTGTCCGCCTGCATCGCGGTTCCGCCGGCCCGGAAGGCCCCGAACAGCAGGCCCGCCCAGAACGTGCCCCACGGCGAGGAGCGGCCCAGCAGGGCGACGGTGATCGCGTCAAAGCCAAAGGTCGCCGCGACGCCGCCGGAAAGCACCTTCTCGGTGCCGGCGACCTGGGCCACGCCGGCGAGCCCGGCGAGGGCGCCCGCGATGGCCATCACGAGGATGTAGCCCTTGGAGACGTTGATGCCGGCGGTCCGGGCAGCGCTGGGGTTGGCCCCGACCGCGCGGAACTCGAAGCCCACTGTCGAGCGGTTCAGCAGCCACCAGACGAAGACGGTGGCTGCGACGGCGACCAGGAAGCCCCAATGCAGCCGGAACTGCTCCCCCATCACCAACGGGTAGAGCGCGCTTTGGTCCAGCAGCGGCGAAATCGGGTTCGTGTTGCCCGGCCGCTGGAACGCCGGGGTGGTGAGCAGGAACAGCAGCAGGAACTGGGCGATGTAGTTGAGCATGATCGTCACGATCACCTCGTGCGCCCCGGTGCGCGCCTTCAGCAGGCCCACGACACCGCCCCAGACCGCGCCGCCGAGCAGGCCACCGACGATCACGAGCGCCAGGTGCAGGCCCACCGGCGGGTGCCAGGTGAAGCCGACCCAGCCGGCGAAGGTGGCGCCGATGATGATCTGCCCCTGGGCACCGATGTTGAACAGGCCGGCGCGGAAGGCCAGGGCGACGCCCAGGCCGGCGCAGATCAGCGGGGTGGCCACGGTGAGGGTCTCGGTGATCGGGTAGATCATGCCCTCGAAGGTCTGCGCGTTCGGGTTGAAGATCGAGCCCTGGAAGAGCGCGACGTAGGCACCGGACGCGGCGGTCCAGATCGCCGAGAGGGTGTCGGAGGGCCGGGCGAAGAAGTACGTGGCGGCGGCGCCGACCTTCTCGTCAGTGACGGCGATCAGGACTCCGCCGAGCACGATCGCGAGCACGACGGAGAGGAACGCCACCAGCGAGTTGCCGGTGAAGATCTGCCGCAGCAGGGACCCTCCCCCGTCGTGGCCCAGGTCCCCGCCCTGGCTGGCCACCGGCACCGGCGACGGCGGGATGCGGCCGTCCGCGGTGGCCAGGGCGGTGTCCGTGGCGGTATCCGCCGCTGTCTGCTCGGCGGCAGGTTCGGTGTTGAGGTTCTCAGGCATGTCCGCCTCCATCATGGCGCTCGGTGGTCGGGGTGGCGGCGGTCTCGTGCAGCCCGGCGGCGTTGCCGGCTTCCTCCGGCGGGATGCCGGCCATCATGAGCCCGAGCACGTCGCGGGAGGTGTTCCCCGGCACGATGCCGACCAGGCGGCCTCGGTAGAGCACGGCGATGCGGTCCGCGAGTTCGAGGACCTCGTCCAGTTCCGTCGAGACGATCATGACGGGGGTGCCGTGGTCCCGCTCGGCGATGACGCGCTTGTGCACGAACTCGATGGAGCCGACGTCGAGCCCGCGGGTAGGCTGGGAGGCGATGAAGAGGCGCAGCGGCCGGGAGAGCTCCCGGGCCAGCACCACCTTCTGCTGATTTCCGCCGGACAGGGTGCCGACGGCGGCCGTCACGGACGGCGTGCGCACGTCGAATTCGGAGATTTTCTTTTCCGCGTGGGCCGCGATGACGGAGGGCTTCAAGCCAATGCCCTTGGCGAAGGGCGCGCGGTCGTACCGGTCCAGGATCATGTTCTCCGCGATCGAGAACGCCCCGACCAGTCCGTCGACCTGCCGGTCCTCGGGAACGAAGCCGACGCCGGCGTCGAGCACCTGCTTGACGCTGCGGCCCAGCAGTTCCTTCCCGTCGAGCTTCACGGAGCCGCGCGCGTGCGGCTGGAGGCCCAGCACCGCCTCGGTCAGTTCCGTCTGCCCGTTGCCCTGCACGCCGGCGATGGCGAGCACCTCGCCCTGGGCGATATCGAAGGAGAGGTCATCCACCACGTGCTGGCCGTTGTGGTCGGTGACGGTGAGGTTCCGCACTGCGAAGGTCGCTTCCCCTGGCCGGGCCGGGGCCTTCTCCAGCGAGAGATTGACCGCACGGCCGACCATGGCGGAGGCCAGCTCGGTGGCGGACGCGCTTGGGTCAGCCGAGCCGACGACCTTGCCGCGGCGGATGACGGTGATCGTGTCCGAGATGGCCTTGACCTCGCGCAGCTTGTGCGAGATGAAGACCACCGAAGTGCCGTTGGTTTTGAGCTGGCGGATGATGTCCAGCAGCTCGTCGGTTTCCTGCGGGGTGAGCACGGCCGTCGGCTCGTCGAGAATCAGCACCTTGGCATCGCGGACGAGCGCCTTGATGATCTCCACCCGCTGCTGCACGCCGACAGGCAGGTCCTCGACAAGGGCGTCGGGATCGACGTCGAACCCGTATTTGTCGGAGATCTCCTTGATTTTGCGTCGTGTGGTGTCCAGGTCGAGCCGGCCGGCGCCCTTGGTGGTTTCGTTGCCGAGCGCGACGTTTTCGACCACCGTGAAGACGGGAATCAGCATGAAGTGCTGGTGGACCATGCCGATGCCGGCAGCCATCGCGTCCCCGGGGCCCTTGAAGACGACAGGTTCGTCGTCGACCAGGATCTGGCCTTCCGTGGGGTCATAGAGCCCGTAGAGGACGTTCATCAGAGTCGATTTGCCGGCGCCGTTTTCGCCGAGCAAACAGTGGACCTGGCCAGGTTCGACCAACAGGTCAATGTGGTCGTTGGCCACCAGGGAACCGAAGGTTTTGGTGATCCCCTTGAGTTCGAGTTTCAAGCTATCAACCGATCTCGTCGATGGATGGAGTCGCTCCCCAAGGCTAAGGCCAGCCTAGTGAAGCAAAAAACAGGCCGCCAGTGCCCGAAGCTGTGGCACTGGCGGCGCTGTCTTGCTGTTGCTGGTTACTGCTGCTGCGGGCTCGAAGGCGACTGCACCTTCACGGCACCGGAGATGATGTCCTTCTTCAGCTGGTCGAGTTCGCTCTTGGTGCCGGCGTCGATCTTGCTGTCGAAGTCGTGGAACGGAGCGAGGGCGACGCCGCCGTTGGCGAGGGTGCCGACGTACGGGGTCTTGGAGAACTTGCCGTCCTTGTCCTGCTTGATGACGGTTTCCACGGCGTCGGTCATGGTCTTCTGCACGGACGTCATGATGACGTCCTTGTACTCCGGCGCGGTCAGGTAGCCGTCCGAGTCAACCCAGATGAGCTTGTCCGTCGCGCCTTTGGCGTTGGCTTCCTTGATGGCCGCTGCGGCGCCGCCTCCAACCGGGCCGGCCACGGGCAGGATGACGTCCGCACCCTGGTCCAGGAAGCCCTGGGTGAGGACCTTGCCCTTGTCGACCTGCTTGAAGTCGCCGACGAAGGTGCCGTCCTTCTTGTCCTTGTCCCAGCCGAGGACCTGGACGGACTTGGACTTCTTCTGGTTGTAGTACTTCACGCCGTCGGCAAAGCCGTCCATGAAGATGGTGACCGTCGGGATGTTGAGGCCGCCGAAGGTGGCCACCTTGCCGGTCTTGGACTCCGCCGCAGCCAGGTACCCGGCCAGGAACGCCGCCTGAGCGGTGTCGTAGACGATCGGCTTGACGTTGTCCGGGAACTTCGGATCGATGTAGTCGACGATCGCGAAGTGGCTCTTGGGGTTGGCGGTCGCGATTTCTTTGGTGGCGTCGCCCAGCAGGAAGCCGACGGTGACGGTCAGCTTGCAGTTGGCCTGGACCATGGAGCGCAGGTTGGGGCCGTAGTCCGTGTCCGCCTTGGACTGGACGTGCTTCTCCTGGATGCCCAGCTCGGTCGAGGCCTTCTTCAGGCCTTCGTACGTGGACTGGTTGAACGACTTGTCGTCGAACCCACCGGAGTCGGAGACCATGCAGGCGGTGTAGTCGCTGGCCGACGCACTGGCGCTGCCGGTCGACGTCGGGGCGGCGCCGCACGCGGTGAGCATCAGCGCGGTGGCACTGATCGCTGCAGCGCCGGCAACGGTACGGCGCTGGAGCGCGCGCAGTGAGTTCTTCAATGTACCTCCAGGGGAATGGGCGGCTCCGTGAGTGAACGGGCCGTATGAGGTTAATTTAGTGGCCCGGGCCGCAGCTCGCTAACACGGAAGCCACCGTAGAGGCACATTGTTGAATATTTGTTACCAAGGAGTAAATCAAGCAGCAACCGGATGCCGGACGGCCGCCTCCGGCTGCTGCCTGGAACTCCCGCCGGCCTAGCCGACGCGGACGACCATCTTTCCGGTGTTGGCGCCCTTGAGCATGTCGATGAACGCCTGCGGGGCGTTTTCGAGCCCCTCGACGACTGTCTCGTCGAACCGGACGGTCCCGGAGGAGAGCCAGCCGGCCATCTTCTGCGCGAATTCCCCGGCGAGGTGCCGGTAGCTGCCCACCAGGAAACCGCGCAGCGTGAGCTGCTTGCCGATGGCGGTGGCCAGGTTCCGCGGGGCGGCCGGCGCCTCGGTGCTGTTGTACTGGGCGATGGCACCGCACAGCGCAATCCGTCCGCCGGGCTTCATCACAGCGATGGCGGCTTCGAGGTGGTCCCCGCCGACGTTGTCGAAGTACACGTCGATCCCCTCCGGTGCGGCCTGCCGCAGCTGATCCTTGACGGGCCCGTCGTGGTAGTTGAAAGCGGCGTCGAAGCCGAGCTCGAGCAGCCGCGCGACCTTCGCGTCGGACCCGGCGCTGCCGATGACCCGCTTCGCTCCCGAGGCCTTGGCGATCTGGCCGACGAGCGAGCCGACCGCGCCGGCGGCGCCGGAGACGAACACGGTATCCCCCGGCTGGAATGCGGCAACCTCGGTCAGGCCCGCATAGGCCGTGAGGCCGGTCATGCCCAGCGCGCCGAGGAAGGCCGAGGCCGGGGCGAGGGAGGTGTCCGCGATACTCGTGGCAGCGGCGTCCACCACCGCGTACTCGCGCCAGCCCAGGAAGTGAACGACGACGTCGCCGACGGCACGGTCCGCGGACCGGCTCGCGATCACTTCTCCGACGGCGCCGCCCTCCATCGGCGCGTCCAGCGCGAACGGTGCCGAATAGGACTCGACGTCGTTCATCCGCCCGCGCATGTAGGGATCAACGGAGATGAACAGGTTCCGGACCAGGACCTGCCCCTCGGCCAGTCCGGGCACGGGTGCCTCCGCCAGGCGGAAATCCGCGTCAGTCGGCCAGCCGACCGGACGGGCTGCGAGCTGGATTTCCCGGCCGGTGGCAGGCAGGGAGGTAGTCGTGGTGCTCATGCTGAGACCTCTTTCAGTTCGAGGGCGACGGCGATGTTTCCGCGCGTCGCGTTGGAATACGGGCAAATCCGGTGTGCCTCGCCGAGCAGTTCCTCGGCGTCCGGGCGGAGGACGGCGGGCAGGGCGACCTGCAGCGTGACCCCCAGCCCGTAGCCGCCCGCGGGGCCTTCCTCCTCGGCCAGGGAACCGAGGCGCACCTGCGCGGTCACTTCCGAACCCGAGACGTCGAGCCGGCGCCGGCGTCCGGCCAGGCGCAGCGCTGAATGGAAGCAGGCGGCGTAGCCGGCGGCGAAGAGCTGCTCGGGGTTGGTGCCCTCCCCGCTGCCGCCGAGCTCCCGGCCGTCCGGCGTGCTGGCTCGGCCGTTGCGTCCGTCCCCGGTGGCCACGGCGGTGGCGGTGTAAAGAGTCTTCATGAAGGGTCCTTTGCTGGGGAGGAGGGTGCCTGGGAGGAGGTGGTCGGCCCGGAGGCCGCTTCAAGGGCCGCGTTGAGCCGAACCAGTGTGCCGTGCAGCTGCTCCAGTTCCGCCGGGGACAGGCCGGCGGCATCGGCGAGGCGCTGCGGCACGGCGGCGGCGCGCTCCTGCAGCTGCCGGCCCTGGTCGGTGAGTTCGACCAGGACGCGCCGCTCGTCCTCGGCACTGCGCCGGCGCAGGACTATCCCGTGGGCTTCGAGCCGTTTCAGCAGGGGCGACAGGGTGCCGGAGTCCAGGCCCAGCTTCTCCCCCAGTTCGCGCACCGTGAGGGCATCCTGTTCCCAGAGCACCAGCAGCACAAGGTACTGCGGGTAGGTCAGGCCGAGCTCCTCGAGCAGCGGCCGGTACACGGCAGTGGCGGCTTTGGACGCCGAATACAGCGCGAAGCATACCTGGCGTCCCAGCGTCGGCTTTTCTGTCACACCGAAAGCTTACGGCGCAATTCAATTGCGCACAACTCAAATGACAGCCAAGCGGCGCACTCCCGCCGCGGCTGCGCGCTAGTGCAGGTCGCGCAGGCTCCGCAGGGCGGCTGCTGTCATGACCTGCACCCCGACGGCGAGGGCGCGCTCGTCCAGCACGTAGTCGCCGCGGTGCAGGTCGTAGGTTTCGCCGCCCGGCGTGCGGGTGCCGAGCCGCATCATGGAGCCGGGGATCTCGCGCAGGAACCAGGCGAAATCCTCCCCGCCCATGGACTGCGGGGTCAGCACCACGGCGTCCTCGCCCAGTTCGGCGCGCGCGGCGGCCTCGATGATCGCCGTTTCGTGCTCGGAGTTCACGACCGGGGGGACGCCGCGAATGTGCTCGAGGTCCACTTCGACGCCGAAGGGCGCCGCCACCTGCTTGACCACTTCATCGAGCAGTTCGCCGGCCGAATGCCACGCGTCGGCGTCCAGGCAGCGCATGGTGCCGGCCATGTAGCCGGTGGCCGGGATCGCGTTCGGGGCCGACCCTGCCTGGATCTGGCCCCAGACCACGGATACTGCGCTGCGGACATCGATGCGGCGGGACAGCACGGCGGGGACGTTGACAGCGATTTCGGCCAGCGCGAAGACCAGGTCCTCGGTCAGGTGCGGGCGAGAGGTGTGGCCGCCCCGGCCGGTGAGTTCAATCCGGACCGTGTCGGAGGCCGAGGTGATCGCCCCGATGCGGGTGCCGACATGCCCGACGTCGATCCGGGGGTCGCAGTGCAGGGCCATGATGCGCGGAACGCCGTCGAGCACGCCCTGTTCGATGCAATCCAACGCGCCGCCGGGCATAGTCTCCTCGGCGGGCTGGAAGATGATCCGCACGGTGCCGCCTAGCGGCCGTTCCTCGTGCATGTCGGCCAGGATCAGCGCCGCACCGAGCATCGTCGTGGTGTGCACGTCGTGGCCGCAGGCGTGGGTCACGCCGTGGTTCTTCGAGGCGAACGGCAGCCCCGTTTCCTCCAGGATGGGAAGCGCGTCGATGTCGCCGCGCAGCGCTGTCGCGACCGGGCCGGACCCGATGTCGACGAACAGGCCGGTGTTCTCCAGCCGCTGCGGTTTCAGGCCTGCCGCTTCCAGCGCGTCCACCAGTTTGTCCGTGGTGCGGAACTCCTTGTGCGAGAGTTCCGGATGGGCGTGCAGGTCCCGTCGGAACGCGGTCAGCGCCGGCAGGAGGGCTTCCAGCCGCGGGCCGATGGCGGGTGTCGGGTTGCTTTCACCGGTGTAGTTGCGCACCGGTCCAGTCTAGGCCGCGATCGCGTCGGGCTAGAGCACGTCCACGTCGCCGCTGGCCTTGAGCGCGTCAACGGTACCCTTGACCTTCTGTGCGTGTTCCTTGGTGGTGACCAGCAGGGCGTCGGGCGTGTCGACGACAACGACGTCCTGGATGCCGATCAGCGCGATCACCCGTTTGGTGTCCGAGACGACGATGCCGCTGGCGCCCTCGGCGAAGACGCGGGCGCCCTCCCCCAGCACGGTCAGGTTCCGGTTTTCACGGGCGTTGTGCAGCCGGCCGATGGCGGCGAAGTCCCCGACGTCGTCCCAGCTGAAGGTGGCCGGAATGACCGCAACGTCGCCGGCGTCCGCGGCGGGCTCCGCCACGGCGTAGTCGATGGCGATCTTCGGAAGGGTCGGCCACACGCGGTCGGTGACCTCCTTGCGGCGCGGAGTGTCCCAGGCCTGCGCGATTTCGGTCAGCCCGGCGTGAAGCTCCGGCTGGTTGCGTTCCAGGTGAGCCAGCAGCAGGGCAACCGGCGCCACGAACATACCGGCATTCCAGAGGTACTCTCCGCTGGAGACGTAACCCAGAGCGACTTCCTCGGTCGGCTTCTCCACGAACTCGCGGACCGCGAGGGCGCTCGGAGCGCCGTCGACGTCCAGGCCCTCCCCGGTGCGGATGTAGCCGAACCCGGTGGACGGATGCGTCGGCTTGATGCCGATGGTCACGATCTTGCCGGTGGCGGCCGTGAAGATGGCCTCGCGGACGGCCTCCCGGAAGTCCTCCTCCGGACTGATCACATGGTCCGCCGCGAAGGAGCCCATGATGATGCCTGGATCGCGCTCGTGCAGGATGGCAGCAGCCAGGCCGATCGCAGCCGCGGAATCCTTGGGTTCGCTTTCAAGCACCAGGTCGGAGTCGCTGAGCTCGGGGAGCTGGCGGCAGACCGCCGCCATGTGCGCTTCGCCCGTGACGACCAGCACCCGGTTCCCGGCCAGCGGACCGAGCCGGTCGTACGTCGCGCGCAGCAACGTGCTGCCGGAGCCGGTCAGGTCGTGCAGGAACTTCGGCGCCGCGGCGCGCGAGAGCGGCCACAGCCGGGTACCGACGCCTCCGGCCGGAATCACCGCGTGGAAACGGTCCAGAACGGCCCGTGCTTCGGGGGTTTGCTCAGTACTCATCGGCTTCACTCTAACGGACAGGACCTTTCGCGGCCCGGGACGCGGGCCGGCAGTGAGATAAGCGTCACAGCCTACGGCAGCGCTGGCCGGGGATCGGGGAATCAAATTGAACTAAGCTGTCAGCGAAGCCTAGATTGGGTTCAAACAACGAGTCTCTCTTGCAACGGCGTAACTCTCGTGTGGTTCTCATGCTGGCGCCCAAGAGACACAGGGAGGTTATACAGTGCCGACAAAACCAGCTGGCACCCTGTACCGCGGCCGTGAAGGCATGTGGTCCTGGGTCGGACACCGGATCACCGGTGTCGTGATCTTTTTCTTCTTGTTGGTGCACGTGCTCGACACGTCCCTGGTGCGCGTCTCCCCCGAGGTCTACACCTCGGTCATCGGCGCCTACAAGAACCCGGTCATGGGCCTGGGCGAGTTCGGCCTCGTCGCCGCGATCGTCTTCCACGCCTTCAACGGCCTGCGGATCATCGCGATCGACTTCTGGAAGAGCGGCCCCAAGTACCAGCGCCAGATGCTCTGGGCCGTCCTGATCGTCTGGGTCATCGTCGTCGCCGCCTTCGGCGTCCGCCACCTCTCCATCGTCTTCGGAGGGCACTAAGCCATGTCAGCAACCATTGAAACCCCGCGCTCGGGCCGGATCGCCCCTCAGTACCGCCGCTCCAAGGGCAACGGCGGCAGCTTCGAGATGATCGCCTGGCTGTTCATGCGCCTCTCCGGCATCGTCCTGGTGGTGCTGATCTTCGGCCACCTGTTCGTGAACCTCATGGTCGGCCAGGGCATCCACGCCATCGACTTCGGCTTCGTGGCCGGCAAGTGGGCCAGCCCGTTCTGGCAGGTGTGGGACCTGGCCATGCTGTGGCTGGCCATGCTGCACGGCAGCAACGGCGTGCGCACCATCATCAACGACTACGCCGAGCGCAACGCGACCCGGATGTGGCTCAAGGGCATCCTGTATGCCGCGGCCGCCGTCATCGTCATCCTGGGCACCCTGGTGATCTTCACCTTCAACCCGTGCCCGGTGGTCAACGGCGTCCCGCTCCCCGGCGGCTTCTGCCCAGCCCCGTAACCGAACCCTCCGGGGCCAGCTCCCCGGACACTGTCACTGAAGTCTGAGAGAAAGAGCACCCCGGATGCAGGTCCATAAGTACGACGTCGTCATTGTCGGTGCCGGCGGCGCCGGCATGCGCGCCGCCATTGAATCCGGCCAGCGCGCGCGAACCGCTGTACTGACCAAGCTCTACCCCACCCGCTCCCACACCGGCGCGGCCCAGGGCGGCATGTGCGCCGCCCTGGCGAACGTCGAGGAAGACAACTGGGAGTGGCACACCTTCGACACCATCAAGGGCGGCGACTACCTGGTTGACCAGGACGCCGCCGAGGTGATGGCCAAGGAAGCCATCGACGCGGTGCTCGATCTGGAAAAGATGGGCCTGCCGTTCAACCGCACGCCCGAGGGCCGGATCGACCAGCGCCGTTTCGGCGGCCACACCCGCGACCACGGCAAGGCTCCGGTGCGCCGGGCCTGCTACGCGGCGGACCGCACCGGCCACATGATCCTGCAGACGCTCTACCAAAACTGCGTCAAGCACCAGGTCGAGTTCTACAACGAGTACTACGTGCTGGACCTGCTCACGGTCGAGGACGTCGTCGACGGCAAGCCGCAGAAGCGCGTGGCCGGCGTGGTCTCCTACGACCTCGCCAGCGGCGAACTGCACGTCTTCCAGGCCAAGTCCGTGGTCTTCGCCTCCGGCGGTGCCGGCAAGGTCTTCAAGACGACCTCAAACGCGCACACCCTCACCGGCGACGGAATGGGCATCGCGTTCCGCCGCGGCATCCCCCTCGAGGACATGGAGTTCTTCCAGTTCCACCCGACCGGCCTCGCCGGCCTGGGCATTCTGCTCTCCGAAGCCGCCCGCGGCGAGGGCGCGATCCTGCGCAACTCCGAGGGCGAGCGTTTCATGGAGCGCTACGCCCCGACCATCAAGGACCTCGCCCCCCGTGACATCGTGGCCCGCTCGATGGCCAATGAAGTCCGTGAGGGACGCGGCTGCGGTCCGAACAAGGACTATGTGCTGCTGGACCTGACCCACCTGGAACCGGCACACATCGACGCCAAGCTCCCGGACATCACCGAGTTCGCCCGCACCTATCTGGGCGTGGAGCCCTACACGGAGCCGGTGCCGGTGTTCCCGACGGCGCACTACGCCATGGGCGGCATCCCCACGAACATCAACGCCGAGGTGCTGCAGGACAACGACACCGTCGTTCCCGGCCTGTACGCTGCCGGCGAGGTGGCGTGCGTGTCCGTGCACGGCTCGAACCGCCTGGGCACCAACTCGCTGCTGGACATCAACGTGTTCGGCAAGCGCGCCGGCATCGCCGCGGCCGAGTACGCCAAGACGGCCGATTTCGTGGAGCTGCCGGAGGATCCGGAGGCCTACACGGTCCAGCTGCTCGAGCACGTGCGCAGCTCCGACGGCGGGGAGCGGGTGGCCGCGATCCGCAAGGACCTGCAGGACACCATGGACGCCAACATGCAGGTGTTCCGCTCCAAGGAGACCCTGGAGCAGGCGCTGGCCGACATCGCAGCACTGGAGGAGCGCTACCAGCGCATCACCGTGCAGGACAAGGGCAAGCGCTTCAACCTGGACCTGCTCGAAGCCGTTGAGCTGGGCTTCCTGCTGGACCTGGCCAAGGTCATGACCGTGGCCGCGCTGCACCGCGAAGAGTCCCGCGGCGGCCACTACCGCGAGGACTTCCCGGACCGCGACGACGAGAACTTCATGAAGCACTCGATGGCTTACAAGGACGAGGCGGCGACGAGTGAAAGCGTGGCGGGCATCCGGCTGGACACCAAGCCCGTCATTTTCACCCGCTACGAGCCGATGGTGAGGAAGTACTGATGACTACAGAAATGGCAGAGCCGGCTTCGAGGATCGACCTGGCTCCCGGTATCGGCGGCGGCGGAGAGATCCCCAGCTTCGACATCACCCTGCGGGTGCGGCGCTACAACCCCGAGGTCTCCGCAGAGCCGGCCTGGGACGAGTTCTCGCTGACCATGTACGGCACCGACCGGGTGCTGGATGCGCTGCACAAGGTCAAGTGGGAGCAGGACGGCACGCTCTCGTTCCGCCGTTCCTGCGCCCACGGCGTGTGCGGCTCCGATGCCATGCGCATCAACGGCCGCAACCGGCTGGCCTGCAAGACGCTGCTGAAGGACCTGGACACGTCCAAGCCCATCATCGTGGAGCCGATCAAGGGCCTGCCGGTGGAGAAGGACCTGATCGTGGACATGGAGCCGTTCTTCCAGTCCTACCGCGAGATCATGCCGTTCCTGATCAGCAAGGGCCACGAGCCGACCAAGGAGCGCCTGCAGTCCGCCGAAGAGCGTGAGCGCTTCGACGACACCACCAAGTGCATCCTGTGCGCCGCCTGCACCTCCTCCTGCCCGGTCTTCTGGACCGACGGACAGTACTTCGGACCGGCTGCGATCGTGAACGCCCACCGCTTCATTTTCGACAGCCGCGACGACGCCGGGGACATGCGCCTGGAGATCCTCAACGACAAGGAAGGCGTGTGGCGCTGCCGCACCGTCTTCAACTGCACCGACGCCTGCCCCCGCGGCATCCAGGTCACCAAGGCCATCTCCGAAGTCAAGCAGGCCATCCTGAACCGCAAGATCTAGCACCACCAGCAAGCAACGAAGGGCGCCTCCCCACCGGGGAGGCGCCCTTCGTGCGTCTGAGCGGGCGAAGGGGACGGATTCCCAGGTTTGGCGGCCATCCATGGGGCACGAGCGGGCGAAGGGGGCGGGTTCCCGGGTTCGGCGGGCATCTGTGGGCAGGAACCCGCCCCCCTTTGCCCGCGACGCCGCGACGAAAAGCTACCCGCCGAACGGGAGTTCTTCGCGCAGCTGCCAGACGCCGTCGTCGTCGTGCTCGTACAGCCCCATGCTCCTGACCTCGAAGCTGCGCCGGTACTCCTCGAGCCGCTCCTCAGCCTCGTCCATGCTGCGCTCCCCCACGTCGTGCGCCACCGTCACATGCGGGTGGTAGGGGAAGGGAAGGTCGCGTT
Source organism: Paenarthrobacter sp. DKR-5 (assembly GCF_018531425.1). Lineage (GTDB taxonomy): Bacteria > Actinomycetota > Actinomycetes > Actinomycetales > Micrococcaceae > DKR-5. The sequence goes on along the minus strand of NZ_JAHBOI010000003.1, from coordinate 149,003 downwards.
CCAGCGGGCCGGTTTGCAGCTTCTCATGCAGCCGGACGCAGTGTTCGAAGCCCTCGGTCACCTTCACGAAGACCACGGGCGAGACCGGCCGGAAGGAGCCCGTTCCGCTGATCGTGACGGAGAAAGGCCGTTGCGCACGGGCCACTTCGCGCACGTGCTCCACGGTGGCTTCCCAGTCCGTTGCCGGCGTGGTGGTGACGAGGGTGATGTGCGCCGGGACGATGCCGGCCATCGGGTCCCCGAACGATTCCCGCCACTGCTGCAGCTCCTGCGCCACCGGGTCCGGAAAGCCGATGATGACGCCGACGCACAGGTTTCCCTCAGGCCGCTCCTGCTGGGCAGCAGCCAGCGACCGGCTGCCGCCGGGCGCATTCCGGTTCACGGTCTTGAGGAAGCCTGGCTGGCACATGCGCCTAGAAGCCCCCGGCCAGGGGCAGGAAGCCCATCTTCTCGAAAGCGTCCTTGAAGGTGACGGACGCAATCTCGCGGGCGCGTTTAGCGCCGTGGGCGAGGATCCTGTCCAGTTCCGCCGGGTCAGCGAGCAGTTCGTTGGTGCGGTCCCGCAGCGGCGTGATGAAGCTGGTGACCAATTCGGCGAGGTCCACCTTCAGGTGGCCGTACATCCTGCCCTCGTAGTCCGCCTCGAGCTGCGGAATGGTCCGTCCGCTGAGCGTGGAGTGGATGGTGAGCAGATTGGAGATGCCCGGCTTGTTCTCGCGGTCGAAGCGGATCTCCGTTCCGGCGTCGGTCACCGCTGACTTGATCTTCTTCGCCGTGACCTTTGGGTCGTCCAGCAGCTGGATCAGCCCGTTCGGGGATTCCGCCGACTTGGACATCTTCGCCGTCGGGTTCTGCAGGTCGTAGATCTTCGCGGTTTCCTTCACGATCATGCCCTCGGGCACCACGAAAGTTTCGCCGAAACGGTGGTTGAACCGCTGCGCGAGCGTCCTGGTCAGTTCCAGATGCTGGCGCTGGTCCTCCCCCACCGGCACCAACCCGGCCTGGTAGAGCAGGATGTCCGCGGCCATCAAGGTGGGGTAGGCAAAAAGCCCCACGGTGGCGGCGTCGTTGCCGTAGCGCTGCGTCTTGTCCTTGAACTGGGTCATCCGGGAGGCTTCACCGAAGCCGGTGATGCAGTTCAGCGCCCAGGCCAGCTGCGCGTGCTCGGGCACATGGGACTGGACGAAGAGGGTGGACTTTTCCGGGTCGATGCCTGCGGCGATGTACTGCGCGGCGGTGACGCGGGTCCGGTGCGCGAGCTCCTCGGGCCGGTAGTCGACCGTGACCGCGTGCAGGTCGGGAATGAAGTAGACCGTCTCGTAGTCGTCCTGCATCTGCACCCAGTTACGCACCGCGCCGATGTAGTTCCCCAGGTGGAGCGAGTCCGCCGAGGGCTGGGCTCCGGAAACAACGCGCGGCTTCTGTGCAGCGGGGTCAGTGACGGTCATAATCCAATACTCTCAAATCTTCGTCGTGCTCGCGGCGGTCACAGCTGGTAGTCCACGACCAGCGGTGCGTGGTCGGAGAACCGCGTGTCCCAGGACGGCGCCCGGTCCACCACGGCCGTGCGGGCGGCGGCGGCCAGGTCCGGCGTGGCCATCTGGTAGTCGATGCGCCAGCCCGTGTCGTTGTCGAAGGCCTGCCCGCGCCAGGACCACCAGGTGTAGGGGCCGTCGACGTCGCCGGCGAGGCTGCGGGCGACATCGACCCAACCCAGGTCGCCGAAGAACCGGTCGAAGTAGGCGCGCTCCTCCGGCAGGAAGCCGGCGCGTTTGACGTTGCCCTTCCAGTTCCTGATGTCCAGGGTGGTGTGCCCGACGTTCAGGTCGCCGACGACGAGTGCGTGGTCCGCGACGACCCTCAGGTCCGGCAGGCGCTTGAGCATCACGTCGAGGAAGCGGTACTTGTCGTCCTGCTTGGGCGTGCCGACCGAGCCTGAGTGCACGTACGCGCTGACCACTGTCAGCAGCGAGCGGCCGAGGTCATAGTCGGCTTCGACCCAGCGGCCGGTGGTGGCGAAGTAGTCGTCGCCTATGCCGACCCGGGTGGCGACCGGCCGGCGGCGCGAGGCGATGGCCACGCCGGCGCGGCCCTTGGCTTCGGCTTCGGCGTGCAGGATGTGCCATTCGTCGCCGAGCAGCTCATGCACGACGGCGTCCGGTGCGCGCACCTCCTGCAGGCAGAGAATGTCGACGTCGCGCGGGGCGAGCCACTCGGCCATGCCGCGCTTATAGGCGGCGCGCAGTCCGTTCACGTTGACGGTGGCCACGCGCAGCGAATTTGGCGCCTTTTCCAATGCCGGGATCACCCGATCAACCTTACCCGTTGGCGGGGGTCAGCCGACGACGGTTCCGCTGACCGGGCCGCCGTCGTCATCCTTGAGCATGGCCATCGCATTGGAGGCGGTGATCTGGATGGTTTCCAGTGCCCGGTCGACCGTTTCGCGGTCCGCCTGGCCGCCGAGCTGCTCCGAAATCACCCGGGCCTGGACCTGCACGATCTTGAAGCTGTGTTCGAGCTTCTGGTCGCGGATGCCGGCCTCGCGGGTCACGGACTCGTCGACCAGCTGGGTGGTTCCAGCCGTCGCGCCGCCGATGCCGGCCGCCTGCCGGAAGCTCTGCTGCATGCCGGCCAGCTGCGCGGCTCCGGCCTTGGCCGCGCGGCGGATGCCGACGACGACGATCACGGACAGCGCCAGCCAGCCCGCCGCGATGATCGCGATGAACCAGCCGAGGACGTCGTTGTGGTTGGCCGCGAACACCAGCGCGACCAGGAAGACCAGTGCCAGCACGCCCACGCTGATGCCGGTGGAGGCGCCGAAGAGCCCTCCGCGGCGGCGGGTGCCTGTCGATTCGGAACCAAGAGACTGCATGGCTCCATTCTCGCAGACCTGCACCCCTCCCCCGGCGGCTTCGTCTCCGGGCGAAACCGGCCGTTCGCGCGGCCCCCCGAGGCCGCCGCGGCCGTCTCAGCGGAGGAAGAGCCGGCGCAGCCTTCCGGTCGTGAGGATCATGCCCAGCGCGATCATGACGAGGTAGTAGAGCACGTGCAGGGCGGTGGCCGTGCTGAAGGACCCCACGCTGATTTCGCGCAGCAGCTCCACCCCGTGCCAGAGCGGCATCGCCTGGATCAGCCACTGGATGTAGGTCGGGTAGACGCTGAGCGGATAGAACGTGGCGCTGAAGAGGAACATCGGCAGCATCACGAAGTTGATCCAGTCCATCTGCTGGAAGGTCTTCATGAAGCTGGTGATGCCCATGCCGAAGCTGGCGAACCCGAAAGCGATCAGCACCGACGCCGGTATCATCAGCACCGCCCACGGCGTGGTGATCAGCCCCATCACGCCCATCACGGCGGTGAACCCGGTCGCGTACATGAGCCCGCGGAGCAGCGCCAGCAGGATCTCGCCGAGCGCGACGTCGAGCGGGCCCAGCGAGGTGTAGAGCATCCCCTGGTACAGCTTGGCGAAGTTCATCTTGAAGAAGACGTTCCAGGTCGAGTCGTACACCGCGCCGTTCATCGCGGATACGGCCAGCAGCGCCGGTGCGATGTAGGCGGCGTAGGAGATCACGGTGCCGCCGGGGCCCTGGACCGTGCCGACGATCGCGCCCAGGCCCACGCCCATCGAGATCAGGTACAGGACCGGCTCGAAGAACCCGGAGAGCATGACCATCCAGTTGCTGCTCTTTGTCGCCATCAGCCCGCGGGCGACAACGGCGCGCACGTTGCGGGAATAGAGCGGACCGAAGGTGCGGCTGCGGGCCGCTTCGGTGACGCTGCGCCCTGCGGTCATGACGCTCATGAGCCCATCCTTTTCGCGAACTGGCGCTTGGTCAGGATCCAGCCGGCCACGGCGAGGGCTACCAGGAAGAGCAGGTGCACGGCCGTGACCGCGGGCGGCTCCTGGTATCCGTAGGTGGCCATCCGGCCGAGCTCGGTCCCGTGCCAGATCGGCGAGATCCATCCCACCCAGCGCACGCCCAGCGGCAGGGTCTCCAGCGGGAAGAAGGTGCCGGAGAACAGGAACAGGGGCATCACGATGAAGCGCATGACCATGGCGAACTGGCCCTTGTCGTTCTTGATGGACGCCGCGTAGGCCATCAAGGGCAGGCCGAAGGAGAGGCCGGCCAGGGTGGCGACCGGCACCGACAGCCAGCCCCAGCCGCTCGGCGAGGCGCCGAAGAGTGCCACCACCGCGAAGTAGATGGCGGACTGCAGCAGGAAGCGGACGGTCACGGCGATGATCTGTCCGGCGGCGATCTGTTCGGGGGTCAGCGGCGAGGCGTGCGGACCGTAGTAGACCCGGCGCCACTTGAAGCCGTCCATCACCGGGAAGGTGAACTCGTTCGCCGCCGCCATGACCGCCGCCGAGATCAGCAGCGCGGGCGCGATGAAGGCCAGGTAGCTGACGCCGCCGAAGCCGGCCGCGCCGCGGGTGTCCACCAGCGTGGCCAGGCCGACGCCCATCGCGAACAGGTAGGCGACCGGCTGGCCGACGCCGTACATCACGATGGTCCAGCCGTACCCCTTCATCACCCGGAGCACCTGTTCGGCATAGTAGAAGGCCCCCCACCGGCGGGCGCGGGCCGCCGAGACGGCCGGCGAGTGGGCGCGGCGCGGGGCGCCGGGCGCGGCCGTTCCCGTCAGGGCTGCTTGCTCAGTCAACAAGGCTCCTGCCGGTCAGGCGCAGGAACACGTCCTCCAGGCTGGAGCGGCGCACCAGCGACGTGAGCGGGTGCAGGCCGCGCGCGTGGACCTGTTCGAGGGCTGCTTCGCCGTCGTGGGCGTAGACCAGCACCCGGTCCGGCAGCGTCTCGAGCCGTTCGCCGATGCCCTCCAGCTCAGCCCCGACCGTCGCGTTGCGTTCGGAGCCGAACCGGAGTTCGAGCACCTCGCGGGTGGAGTACTCGCGGATCAGGGACGCAGGCGAGCCCTCGGCCATGATCCGGCCCTTGTCCACGACGATCAGCCGGTCGCAGAGCTGCTCGGCTTCGTCCATGTAATGAGTGGTGAGGATCAGCGTCGTGCCCGCCTCCTTGAGCCGGAACAGCCGGTCCCAGAGGATGTGCCGGGCCTGCGGGTCCAGCCCGGTCGTGGGCTCGTCCAGCAGCAGGATGCTCGGCTCGTTGATCAGGGACCGGGCGATGGTCAGACGCCGCTTCATCCCGCCGGAGAGTGCGTCCACCTTCGCCTTGGCCTTGTCGGTGAGCTGGGCGAACTCGAGGAGCTCGTCGGCGCGGGGCTTGAGGTAGCTCATCGGCAAACCGAAGTAGCGGCCGTAGACCAGCAGGTTGTCGCGGACCTTGAGCTCCTCGTCCAGGTTGTCCTGCTGCGGCACCACGCCGAGGTGGGCGCGGACCTCCGGCCCGTGCTGCTCCGGGTCCAGGCCCATGATGCTCAGGCTGCCGGAGGTCCGCTGGGAGACGCCCCCGATCATCCGCATGGTGGTCGATTTGCCGGCTCCGTTGGGCCCGAGCAGCCCGAAGGACTCGCCCGCCGGGACATGGAAGGAAATGTCGTCGACGGCGGTGAAGTCGCCGTACTTCTTGGTCAGGTTGGTGGCGCTGATGACGTAGCGCTGCGAATGATCATGTGAATCGTCGTTGGACACTCCGCTCACGCTAGTACAAACCTTCGAAACTGGTAAGGGCCTCGGAAGGCGTGTTCCGGCGCCGCGCCGCCGACATCGCGGGGGTCCCCGGGGCCGCCGCGTAGGCTGTTCGCCATGCCCGCCACTGATGCTGAGCCCGCTGCCGATGTCCTCGACGCCCTCGTCGCCGCCCTGCCAGGCAGGGTGTTCACCGACGAGGAATCACTCGAGCGGTGCCGGCGGGACCGCTCCGGCCATGTGGCGGACGGCACGCCGTTGGCGGAGGTGCGGGCGCGCTCGGTCGCCGATGTGCAGGCGGCCTGCCGGATCGCCTCGGCGTCCGGCACCCCGCTGATCACCCGCGGCGCCGGCACCGGCCTGGCCTGCGGCGGCCTCGCCGGCTCCGGGGCCATCGTGCTCTCCACCATGGAGATGGACGCAGTGCTGGAGGTTTCGGCGGCGAACCAGACCGCCGTCGTCGAACCCGGCATCCTTAACGGGGACCTGAACCGCATCCTGACCGGCTACGGCCTGTGGTGGGCGCCGGATCCGGCCAGCAAGGACATCTCGACCGTGGGCGGAAACATCGCCACCAACGCCGGGGGCCTGCTCTGCGCGAAGTACGGCGTCACCCGGGAGGCGGTGCTCGCCCTGAAGGTGGTGCTCGCGGACGGCCGGCTACTCAGCGTCGGCCACCGGTCCGTCAAGGGGGTCACCGGCTATGACCTGTGCGCCCTGATGGTCGGCTCCGAGGGCACCCTGGGCGTGATCGTCGAGTGCACGCTGCGGCTGCGCCCGCTGCCGGCCAGCCCGGTGGCAACCATCGGCGCCTTCTTCCCCTCGGTCGACGTCGCCGCTGCCGCCGCCTCGCGCGTCACCGCCTCCGGGGTGCAGCCGGCGGTGATGGAGCTGATGGACCGCGCCACGCTGGAGTGCGTCAGCCGCCATACCGGAGTGGACCTGGTTTCCAAGGGGAACTCGTATCTGCTGATCCAGTGCGACGGCGCGGCGGCCCTCACCGAAGCGGAGGCGCTGCTCGCCGTCGTCGGCGCCACCGCCACGGCCGCGGAACTGACCACCGACCCCGAGGAGTCCGAGCGGCTGCTCGCCGTGCGCCGCCAGGCGTTCCCCTCACTTGAGCCCCTCGGGACGATCCTGGTGGAGGACATCGCCGTCCCGCGGGACCAGCTGGCGGCGGCCTTCGGCAAGATCGGCGAGCTGGAGCAGCGCTACGGCATGCTGATCCCGACCGTCTGCCATGCGGGAGACGGGAACCTGCACCCCAATTTCGTCTTCCAGGGGGACACGGTGCCGGAGGTCATTTGGGAGGCGGCGGGCGAGCTGTTCAGTTTCGCGATCTCGGTCGGCGGCACCCTTTCCGGCGAGCACGGGATCGGCGTGCTCAAACAGCGCTGGCTCGCGGAGGAACTCGGGGACCTGCAGTGGGGGCTGCAGCGGCAGATCAAGGCGCTCTTCGACCCGGCAGGAATCCTCAACCCTGGCACCATGTTCGACCGGTGACGTCCGGGGGCTCCGCGGCTTAAACGCCAGCGACTCTGCAGCTCATGCCGCCTCCGATGCACTGGAAGCGGCATGAGCTGCAAAGTCGCGTGATGCGGGTGCTGCCTGGATCAGACGATGATGCCAGCCTGGCGTTCGGCCGCTTCGACCACGTTGGCCAGCAGCATGGCGCGCGTCATCGGTCCGACACCGCCCGGGTTCGGCGAGATCCAGCCGGCCACCTCGGAGACCGCGGGTTCGACGTCCCCCACGATCCGGGACTTGCCGGTCTCCTCGTCGATCTCGCGGCTGACGCCGACGTCGAGCACGATCGCGCCGTCCTTGACGTCCTCGGCCTTGATCATGTGCGGGAACCCTGCCGCCGCGACGATCACGTCCGCCTGCTGGATCAGTTCCTCCGGGTTGAGCGTGCCGGTGTGCACCAGGGTGACAGTGGCGTTGATGGTGCGCCGGGTCAGCAGCAGCCCCAGCGGCCGGCCCACTGTGACGCCGCGGCCGATGACGACGACGTGCTTGCCGTTGAGCGAGATGCCGTGGCGCAGCAGCAGCTCCACAATGCCGTGCGGGGTGCACGGCAGGGGCGCGTCAATGTGCGACTCGACGTTCAGCACCAGCCGGCCGAGGTTGGTCGGGTGCAGCCCGTCCGCGTCCTTGGCCGGGTCCATCCGTTCGAGGATCGCGTTGGTGTTGATGTGCTCCGGCAACGGAAGCTGCACGATATAGCCGGTGCACTCCGGGTCCGCGTTGAGCTCGTCGATGACCTGCTCGAGCTCCGCCTGGGTGATCGACTCCGGGAGGTCGCGGCGGATGGAGTTCATCCCGACCTCGGCGCAGTCGTTGTGCTTGCCGTTCACATACCACTTGCTGCCGGGGTCCTCCCCCACCAGCACGGTGCCCAGGCCAGGCACGATGCCCTTGTCCTTGAGTACCTTCACCCGCTCGGCCAGTTCGTGCTTGATCTGCTTGGCGGTCAGTTTGCCGTCAAGGATCCGCGCGGCCACCGGGGTGCCGTAGGGAGTCTTTTCACGCTCGGGATGCAGGGTCATTGGGTCACCACTCCTCATGTCCGGGGTACAGCGGGAAATCGTTGGCCAGCTTGTCCACCCGCGCCCGCAGCGCGTCGACGTCGGCGCCGCCCTTGAGCGCCGCGGCGATGATCTCGGCGACCTCGGTGAACTCGTTGGCGCCGAAGCCGCGGGTTGCCAGCGCCGGCGTGCCGATGCGCAGGCCGGAGGTGACCATCGGCGGGCGGGGGTCGAACGGGACCGCGTTGCGGTTCACGGTGATGCCGACGCTGTGCAGCAGGTCCTCGGCCTGCTGGCCGTCGAGCTTGGAGTTGCGCAGGTCCACCAGGAGCAGGTGCACGTCGGTGCCGCCGGTGAGCACGGACACGCCGGCTTCGGCGACGTCGGCCTGGTTCAGCCGGTCGGCGATGATCTTCGCGCCCTCGAGCACGCGTTCCTGGCGTTCGCGGAACTCGGCCGAACCGGCAATCTTGAACGCGACGGCCTTGGCGGCGATGACGTGCATGAGCGGGCCGCCCTGCTGGCCGGGGAAGACGTTGGAGTTGAGCTTCTTGCCGAACTCCTGCTTGGCCAGGATCACGCCGGAACGGGGGCCGGCAAGGGTTTTGTGCACAGTGGAGGTGACCACGTGCGAGTGCGGGACCGGGCTCGGGTGCAGTCCCGCGGCGACCAGGCCGGCGAAGTGCGCCATGTCGGTCCACAGGTACGCGCCGACTTCGTCCGCGATGGAGCGGAACGCTTCGAAGTCCAGGTGGCGGGGGTAGGCCGACCAGCCGGCGATGATGACGTTGGGCCGCTCGGCGAGGGCCTGCTCGCGCAGCTTGTCCATGTCGACGCGGAAGGTGTCTTCCTCGACCTGGTAGGCGGCGACCTGGTAGAGCTTTCCGGAGAAGTTCAGCTTCATTCCGTGCGTCAGGTGGCCGCCGTGGGCGAGGGAGAGGCCAAGGATCTTGTCGCCCGGGTTGATCAGCGCCGAGAGCGCGGCGGCGTTGGCCTGCGCACCGGCGTGCGGCTGAACGTTGGCGTACTCGGCGCCGAAGAGGGCCTTGACCCGGTCGATCGCCAGGTTCTCGGCAATGTCGACGTACTCGCAGCCGCCGTAGTAGCGCCGGCCGGGGTAGCCCTCGGCGTACTTGTTGGTGAGGACCGATCCTTGGGCCTCGAGGACGGCACGCGGGGCGAAGTTCTCCGAGGCGATCATTTCCAGCGTGTTGCGCTGGCGGCCGAGTTCCTGGTCGAGGACGGCTGCGATCTCCGGATCCACTTCGGAGAGGGGCAGGTTGGTGACGGTGTTGGCAGATACAGTGTTGGCGGACACAAAGATCTCCTGGCTTGGCGAAGCATTCGGTTACAGGTCAGGCTACCGGCTGGGCTCCACGGCACGCACCGTGGTTCCACCATCCGGGTACCCCGGAAATCCGGCAAAAACTTGACCCTCGGCCCAGGCGTACGATCCGTGGTCTTCACTCTGCGCCGCTTCCCGGTGGTGGCCCACCTAACGCCAGTTGCGGCAGTCCCCAGCGTAGCCGAACCGGCGCGGCGCGCTCCAGTGCCGAACGAACCGTGACGGCGTCGCCAACCTCACGTTCCGGGCCGGAATAGCGCACCGGCGGCGCCCGTTCCAGCAGACGGAGAACACAGGAGGCGCGAGGAATGTTCGATGTCGTGGTGATCGGAGCCGGCCAGGCAGGGCTGGCGGCTGCCTACCACCTGCGGCGCCGCGGCTTGAGGCCCGGCATCGACGTCCTGGCCCTCGACGCCAACACCGGTCCCGGCGGTGCGTGGCGGCATCGCTGGGACTCGCTCACTTTCGACGCCGCCCACGCCATCCACGATCTGCCGGGCCTGCCGCTGGGCACGCCGGACCCGGCCGAACCGGCGTCGGCCGTCGTCTCGCGGTACTACGGCGAGTACGAGCGGGAGTTCGGGCTGCAGGTGCTGCGGCCGTTCACTGTCACCTCGGTCAGTTCCCCGGATGGCCCCGGCGGACCCCTGCTGGTGTCCGGCCACGGCGACGACGGCGACCGGGAGTGGCGGGCGCGGCTGGTGATCAGCGGCACCGGAACCTGGGACAAGCCGTACTGGCCGTACTACCCCGGCCGGGAGCTGTTCCTTGGCCGCCAGCTGCACACGCACGACTTCCGCTCCGCCGAGGAATTCGCCGGGCAACACGTCATCGTCGTCGGCGGGGGCACCTCCGCCGCCCAGTTCCTGCTGCAGCTGCACGAGGCAGGCGCCGCCACCACGTGGGCTACCCGCCGGCCGCCTCTGTTCACCGAGCGCAGCTTTGGCGCCGAGTGGGGTCGCGACGTCGAGCGCCGGGTCGGCGAGCGCACTGCTGCCGGCCTTCCTCCGTTGAGCGTCGTCTCCGCGACCGGCCTGCCGCTGACGGCGCAGTACCGGGCCGGAATCGACGCGGGCGTGCTGGTTTCGCACGGGATGTTCGACCGGATTACGCCCGAGGGCGTCCACTACCCGGACGGGACCGAGGTCCGCGCCGACGTGATCCTCTGGGCCACCGGGTTCCGGGCTTCGCTGGACCATCTGGTGCCCCTGCGCCTTCGTGAGGCCGGCGGCGGGATCCGGATGGACGGCATCGCCGTCGCCCGCGACCCGCGGGTGTTGCTGGTGGGCTACGGCCCGTCCGCGTCGACCCTCGGCGCGACCAGGGCCGGGCGGGCCGCGGCGCTGGCCGCGCTGTCACGGCTAAGGGAGGCTGCCGGTGCCGGGGCGGCCAGGGCTGCCGGTGGCGTCCCGGCCGGGGCTGCCGGTGCCGGGGCAGCGCGGGCTTCGCGGTAGCCTTAGACGCGTGCCTGAACCAGTCTCCACCGGCCTTTCCGCCAGCTACGCCCTGACCCTTTCCTGCGCCGACCAGCCCGGCATCGTCCACGCGGTCTCGGGCGCGCTGCTGGCTGCGGAGGGGAACATCACCGAGTCCCAGCAGTACGGCAGCCCGGACAGCGGGCGTTTCTTCATGCGCGTGGAGGTGGCGACCGCTCAGCCGGCAGCCGAACTGCAGGCGCATCTGGCGCCGGTCGCCCAAGCGTTCGACATGGACTGGCAGCTGAACCCGGTCGGCGCCCCCGTCCGGACCCTGGTGATGTGCTCCAAGGACGCGCACTGCCTCAATGATCTGCTGTTCCAGCAGCGTTCCGGCACCCTGCCGATCGAAATCCCCGCCATCGTGTCCAACCATCAGGACCTGGCCGAACTGGCGTCCTTCTACGGGGTGCCTTTCCACCACATCCCGGTGACGGCGGAGAGCAAGCCCGAAGCCGAGGAAGCGCTGCGGCGGCTGATCGAGGAGCACGACATCGAACTGGTCGTCCTCGCGCGCTACATGCAGATCCTCAGCGACGATCTGTGCCGTGACCTCACCGGCAAGGCGATCAACATCCATCACTCGTTCCTGCCCTCCTTCAAGGGTGCGCGGCCCTACGCCCAGGCCCATGCCCGCGGGGTGAAGTTGATCGGTGCCACCGCCCACTACGTCACAGGCGATCTGGATGAGGGACCGATCATCGAGCAGGAAGTGATCCGGGTGGACCACGCCCACACCCCTGAGCGGCTCGCCGCCCTCGGTCGCAGCGTCGAAGGCCGCACCCTGGTACAGGCCGTCCAGTGGCACGCCGAACACCGCGTGCTGCTCGACGGGCGCCGCACCATCGTGTTCAACTAGGCCGCCGCGTACGGGAGCGCCCGCTGCCCCGCAGCCGCCGAAGCGGGCCCGGCCCGCGGCAACCCGGCCTGGGCCAGGACGGCCGCCAGGCCGGCCGACTGCGACGCCGTTTCCCAGGTCCAGCGGACCACCCGGAGACCAAGGGCACGCAGCCGGTCCTCCCGTTCCTTTTCGGCGATGACGACTTCGGACGGCGTCCGCCCCCTCAGATACTCGGACTTCATGTACTTCACGCGGCCGTCGAACTCCCCCACCAGGCCGACGTCGGGCCAGTAGAAGTCGGTGTCGGCCACGTGCCCGAGCCTGTCCTGGAACCGGTGCTGAAGCTCGGGCGCCGGAAAGCCCAGCTGCGCCATCCGCACCCTGCTGATCGATTCACCCGGGGACATGGCGCGGCCGTCAGCGAAGGCCAGCAGTTTGTCCGCCTTCCTGCGCTGCGCACCGCTCGTGAGCAGATCAGCCGCGGACTGCAGCTCGTCCGGCAGGACAACCCTGCCCTTCCTGTCTTCCGCCGGCAGCGGCTCGCTGTTCAGGAGCCTGTCCAGAATGGCGATTGCCCAGTGGATGGGTTGCCCGAGCGCGACGGTGAGGGCCGTCTCAACCTTGTCCGTCACCGCCGCGCCACCGATCCAGGTGCACGGGAGCCCGTCAAGGAGCCGCACCCGGCGAACCACGCCGTTCGAGCTGCGCCTGCCGGTGCCCCGCGGGACGGCAACGAAAACCTCGGACGGCACGGAGGGAAGCGGAAGGCCCCAGAGAATTGCCGCGCTCTCCCCCGCGAACGTGGGCACGGCCTTGGCCGTGGCGGAAACCGCCGCGAGCCTCGCCCGGTACCTGGTGACGCCGTCGAGCGCCGCCCAGGCTTCGGCGTCGGCGTACTGACCATGCCGGAGCCTCACCAGTTCCAAGGACAGCGCCCGGCGGGCGAGCTGGCGTGGCCACTGCTCCTCATCAGGCCGGCTGGCAGCACTGAGAATCGGAAGGGGCGGCGGCGTCGTCGAAATGCTCATCGCCCCACTGTGCGTCCTGCCACGCGGGGTGGCCACCGCTGCTCGAGCCGATGTGCATCGTTGGCACTTCGGCCTTGCTGCGGAGGGAGAGTGGAGGCGGAGAGGACGCCGGGGCCTGCCGAGTGCCGTTAGCAAGGTGGACCGCGGATAGGGGAATTCCCCTATCCGCGGTCCAGGTTCCTCACCGCGGTGTCCAGGTTGCTCACCGGGGTGTCCAGGTTGCTAACTCAGCCGTCCGGATTGCTCACGCGACCCGAGCCCCGACGGAACTTGCCGAGCCCCACGCCGCCCCAAGATCCGCCCTCAGTCCAGCCGGATGGGCCCCAGCTCGTCGAGCAGGTCCCCCGGGCCCAGGTTCTCCGGCGCTGACGAGCCGCCCAGGTGCTGCACCACTCCCCAGACGGCGTTGAGGCCGGTGGTGACGGCGCCTTCGGCCCAGCCTGCGGTGAAGGAGATGTCGTCCCCGGCCAGGAAGATGCCGCGCTGGTGCTCGGGCAGCCCGTCCTGCTTGAAGTGGCTGAAAAGCCGCTGCTGGTAGCGGTAATGGCCGGGCAGGTTGGCCTTGAACGCACCCATGAAATTGGGGTCGGCCTCCCAGGAGACGGTGATCGGCTGGCCGATGATGTGGCTGGCGATGTCCACCCCGGGATAGATCTGGCGCAGCGAATGCAGCATCAGTTCCACCCGCTCCTCCGCCGAAAGCGCCAGCCACTTCAGCGCGTCGTCGTTCCAGGTGTAGGAGAGCAGGATCAGCGCCGGCTTGTCCGGCCCGTCGTCGAGCAGGTACGTCGCCCGGTTGAGCCGGTCCGTCAGCGTCATGGAAAGGACGTCGCGCCCGGTGGCCGGATCGATGTCCTTCCAGAACGGCCGGTCCACCATCACGAACGTCTTCGAGGACTGCATGTAGTGCGAGCGCTCGATGGCGGTCCACATCTCGGGCGCGAACAGCGACTCCTGCGTGTGGATGCGGGTGGAGAGCAGCCACGACTGGCAGGTGGTGACGACGGCGCGGTATTTCGCGGCACGCCCCCAGCGCTCCTGCACGAGCAGGTCCCCGTCCGCGCCGCGGGCGATCCGGGCGACCGCTCCGCGGGGTGCGCCGCCGTGCAGCGAGGACAGCGAGGTGCCCTCGGGCCAGTGCACCATGCCCGACGGCGCGTGGTTCCACAGTGCCTCGGGCAGCCGCTGGGCGCCCCCGACGATCCGGCGGTGCCCGTCGTCGGCGTCGGTGTAGACCACGCGCAGGATCTCCAGGATCGAGTTGGGAAAGTCCGTGTCCCAGCCGCCGGTGCCGAAGCCGACCTGGCCGAACGCCTCGCGGTGCGCGAAGCCGGCTTCCTTGAAGGACTTGCTCTCGGCAATGAAGCCGTAGAAGGTCTTCTCATCCAGCTCGGGCAGCAATGCGTTCCAGAGTTCCTTGATCCGCGCCGTGTCGCGGGACCTGATCGCTTCCTGCATCTCGGCGAAGGCGGCGCCGTCGTTCACGGCGGCCTTCCAGGCATCGGCCACCTCCGTGAAGAACGCGGGCAGGTCCGCCGCGGTGCGCGCGTAATACGACTGGCCCTTGAGCTCGATCACGGTGCTCGGCGTGACGTCGGCGAGCGGATTCGGGAACGCCAGCGTCGGCAGGCCCAGCAAATCCAGGTAGTGGTAGAAGGCGCGGCCGGAGACCGGGAACCGCATCCCGCCCAGGTCGGCGACGACGTCGGGCGCGGACGGGAAGCTGGCCGTGCGCAGTCTTCCGCCGATCCGGTCCGACTCGTAAATGACCGGCCGCAGCCCGAGCTTCATCAGCTCATAGGCGGTCACCAGCCCGGAGAGCCCCGCGCCGACGACGGCGACCTCGGTGCCGTGCAGTTCCTCCGGCACCGAACCCAGCCCGGCGGGGTGCTGCAGGTACCGGTCGTAGCTGAACGGAAAATCCGGATTCAGCATCGTGACGGGAGCCCCGGTGTCCTCCGACGGAAGTTCTGTTGCAACGGTCATGCCTGCCCTGCTTTCACTTCATCGCGCCCGGTGTCGGCGGCGCTGTCCACTGCCAGTCCACGGTATTCCTGCTCCCCGAGCGCCGCCAGCCGTGAGTGCCGGCGGCCGTACCCGAGGTAGGCGGCCACGCCGACCAGCATCCAGATCCCGAAGACGACCCAGGTGGATCCTCCGAGGTTCGCCATCAGGAACGCGCACATCAGCGCCCCGAGCACCGGGGTGACCGGGTAGAAGGGCACCCGGTAGCTGCGGGCGAGTTCGGGCCGGGTCCGGCGCAGGTGGATGACCGCGATGTTCACGAGGGCGAAGGCGAACAGCGTGCCGATGCTGGTTGCGTCCGCGAGCTCCCCGAGCGGGATCAGCCCGGCGGTGAGGGCGACGACGACGCCGGCGATCAGCGTTCCGGCCACCGGGGTGCCGGTCCGGCGCGAGACCCTGCCGAACACCTGCGGCACCAGACCATCCCGGGACATCGAGAGCAGGATGCGGATCTGCCCGTAGAGCACGGTCAGCACGACGCTCGCAATGGCCAGGACGGCTCCGACGGCGAACGCGAAGGCAATCCAGGGCTGCCGGGTGATTTCCTCCATGATCTGCACGAGCGCGGCCTCGGTCCCGCTGAACCAGGTCCAGTCACGGGCGCCGATGGCCGCGACGGCCACCAGCACGTAGAGCGAGGTGATGATCACCATGGAGAGCAGGATGGCGCGCGGCAGGTCGCGCTGCGGATTGCGCGCCTCTTCGCCGGCAGTGGAGGCGGCGTCGAACCCGATGTAGGAGAAGAACACCCGGGAAGCGGCGGCCGAGACGCCCGCAGCGCCCATGGGCATCAGCGGTTCGAAGTGGCCGGCGTTGAAGGCGGAGAACGCGACGGCGCAGAAGAACAGCAGAATCACGATCTTCAGGCCCACGATCGCGGTGTTGACCCGGGCGCTCTCCTTGGCGCCGCGGACCAGCAGCACCATCGCGAGCAGCACGATGACGGTGGCGGGGACGTTGAACACACCGCCGTCCGGGCCGGGCGGCTGGCTGAGCGCATCCGGCAGCGCCGCACCGAAAGCGGCGAGGGCCTGGTTGACGTACTGTCCGGCCCCGACGGCGACGGCGGCCACGGAGACGGCATACTCCAGCACCAGGCACCAGCCGCAGATCCAGGCCATGCCCTCGCCCAGGGTGGCGTAGGTGTAGGAGTAGCTGGATCCCGCGACCGGGACCAGGCCTGCCATTTCGGCGTAGGAGACGGCCGAAAAGAGCGCAGCAACGCCGGCAATGACGAAGGAGATCCAGATCGCGGGTCCGGCCACGGGCACCGAATCGCCCAGCACGACCAGGATGCCCGTGCCGAGGGTGGCGCCGACGCTGATCATGGTCAGGTGCAGGACCCCGAAGCTGCGGACCAGCGAGCGCCCGTCGGAACCGGTGCCGGCCTCACTGGTGAGCTGGGCCAGCGGCTTGCGCCGGGCGAGCTGGCTGCCCAGCCGGGGCCTGGCGTGCGGGGCAGCACCATCGGGTGCGGGGAGGATGCCGGAGCCGGCCAGGCCCCGGTCCGGCCGGGAAGTTTGCACAGGAGCAGTCATCGTTGACGTCCAATCGTGAGTAGGGGCGGATTCCCGTGCTCCACGCTAGGCTGTGAGGCAGCTCTCAGGTCGGTGCATTTTGGCCTACTCTTGGCAGTCATGGGACAGATTGCACCACCGGAGCCGGAGAGCCGGCTGAGCTTTGTCACGCTTACCCAGTTCCTGGCGAGCCTGCCGCCGGGCCCGAACATCCTGTACGACGCCGACGACCGTTCGCTACTGCGCTGGGTGGAGCCGAGCGAACTCGAGGACCCGACGCCGTACCTGCTCGACGGCGAATTCGTGCTCACCGCCGGGCTGCCGTTCGTCGGCGAAGGCGGCAGCCCGGAGCGCGTGGACGCCTATGTGCGCAGGCTCGTCGGCGCCAAGGTCTGCGCCCTCGGGTTCGGCCTCACGCCCTACCACGACGCGGTGCCGGCGGCTCTCGTCGAGGCCTGCCGGAAGCACCGCCTCACGCTCGTGGAGGTTCCGCCGTCGGTGCCGTTCGCCGCCGTCGGCCTGGCCTTCGCACAGCTGCTCGAGTCGGACAGCGCCAAGGCATTCCGCCAGCTCGCCGAGGCGAACCGGCAGCTGATGCGGGCCGTCCTCTCCCGCCGGCCTGAACACGAACTGCTGGCGGCACTGGTGCAGCGCGTGCCGTCCTGGGCCGTCCTGATCGGCGCCGACGGCAAAGTCCGGGCGAGGGCCGGGAGCGCCGGGCTCGAGGCGTCGGCGCTGGGACCGCTGGCGGCGCGCCTCCTCTCCGGCAGCGGGCCGCGGGTGGAGATCGAGACCTTTGACCTTCCGGGGGCCCGGCAGGTCATCGGCCATCCGCTGCGCAGCGCCCGGGACGACAACCTCGGCGCCTTGCTGATCGGCGGCGAGGACCGGCTGACGCCGGCGCAGAACAGCGTGGTGTCGGCCGCCGTCGGGCTGCTGGAACTCCTCGCGCGCCAGCGAACGAGCGGCTCGCTGGCCCCGGGTCAGCTCGCCACGGCGCTGCTGCTGCACCCGGACCGGGACGGCGGCGGCATGAGCGCCGCGCTGCAGGACCTGCTCTGGCAGAGCCTCGGCGCCGGCCGTGCAGGTCCGGTCCGCGTGGTCCAGGGCGTGAAGGTCGAAGCCCCGGCGTGGCCGGCGGGAGACAGTCCGGTGCGCGAGCTCCTGCAGTGGCGGCGCCTCTTCGACACAAAGCTGGTTGAAATGACCGGCTACGGCTTCGCGGCCGTCACCCGCCTGAAAGTCGACGACGGCGTGCTGGCCGAGGCGGAGAAGCTGGGCTGGCGGCTGGTGGTCAGCGAGGCCGTCACGGCAGGGAAGCTGCCGGAGGCCTACCGCCAGGTGAGCGCGCTGCGGGCGCGGGCAGCCGCCACCCGCGAGAGCCTGCGGATCGAGGAGCTGAGCTGGACTGCCACGGGCCTGATCGGCCGGGAGGCGGGCAGCATGCTGGCCTCGAGGCTGTTCGCACCGCTGGAGGGCCTGGACGAGGACCGGCGGCAGCACCTGACCGAGGTGCTCCGGGCCTGGCTGGGCCACAACGGCAGCTGGGACGCGACCGCGAAGGCCCTGGGCCTGCACCGCAACAGCGTGCGCCGCCAGATCTCCCTGGCCGCGGAGCTGCTTGGCGCGGACTTGAACGACACGCAGACCCGGACGGACCTGTGGATCGGCCTGCAGTACCTGCCGTAGCCGGCCCGTCCGGCCTCAGCCGCGGGGCTGCTGCTCCCACCGGCGGTACAGCTCCGGCCGGCGTTCCCTGAGGTACGGCACCCGACCGCGCGCCGCGGCCGCGGCGTGCGGATCGACGCTGGCGAAGAGCAGTTCGTCGGCCGGACCGGCCTGTGCCAGCAGTTCGCCTTCCGGCCCGACGACGACGCTGCCGCCGAGGAAGTGCTCACCTTCTTCCGTGCCGCTGTGGTTCGCGTAGCCGATCACCAGCTGGCTCTCGAGCGCCCGGGCGCGCACCAGCACCTGCGGGACGGACTCGAAACCGTCCGCGAGCGCAGTCGGCACCAGCAGCAGCTCGGCGCCCCGGTCGGCGGCGGCCCGCACGGCTTCCGGGAATTCGACGTCGTAGCAGACCAGCAGCGCTGTCCTGACCCCGTTCCATTCCGCCACTGCGGGGGGCTCCTCGGCCGGGACGAAGGCCGCGCGCTCCTCGGAGCCGAACAGGTGCACCTTGGCATACTCGAGCACCGTCCGCCCGCCGCTGTCCACCAGCGTGGCGGTGATCCGCCACCGGCCGTCCGGACCCACCGCGGGCAGCGAATACACCAACGCGATCCGGTGGTCCCGGGCGATACCGGCCAGCCGCGCCGCCAGCTCGGGCAGCAGCTGGGGGTCCAGTTCGGCGCGGACCCGCGCCGGGGCGTAGCCCACGGGAAACAGCTCCGGGGTCAGCAGCAGTTCGGCGCCCGCCTCCGCGGCGGCCGCTGCCGAGGCAGCGATCCGGCGCAGATTCTCCTCCGGCTCCAGCACCGCCGCCTCTGCCTGCAGCACAGCCAACAGCATGCAATCCCGTCCCTTCAGTCACGGCCCCGTCCCGGTCCCCCGCGGGCGCCGGCTCCGGCGCCTTGCCCCAGCGTAGTCCGGCCGCCGGGGACCGGTACGGGCAAAACATCCCGGCGCAGCTACGCCGGGGACGAATGGCCACACCGGGTTCCTCCGCGTCCATGGCAGCGCCCGGCTAGGCTGGGCCCATGGCACACCTTCATCCCTTCAACGGCGCCGCTCCCCGCGTGGACGCGAGCGCTTTCCTGGCTCCCACCGCGACCCTCATCGGCGACGCCCGGCTGGCCGAAGAGGCCAGCGCGTTCTACGGCGTCGTCGTGCGCGCCGACACCGCCGCCATCTCGGTGGGCGCCGGCAGCAACCTGCAGGACAATGTGGTGCTGCACGCGGACCCCGATTTCCCCGCCACCGTCGGAGCCGGCGTCAGTATCGGCCACGGCGCCGTCGTCCACGGCTGCACGGTCGAGGACGACTGCCTGATCGGCATGGGCGCCACCGTGCTCAATGGAGCAGTGATCGGGGCCGGGTCGCTGGTGGCGGCGGGGGCCGTCGTCCTGGAGGGCACCGTCATCCCGCCGCGTTCCCTCGTCGCAGGGGTGCCGGCGAAGGTACGCCGGCAGCTCACGGACGAGGAGTTCGCGGGCGTCCAGGCCAACGCGGCCCACTACCGCCGCCTCGCCCGCGAACACAAGGCCGTGCACGGGGCCTGACGCCCGAGAGGCGGCGGAGTATCCTTCCCGTCATGACCGAGGCTGCTGCTTCCCTGACCGGCTGGCTTCTGGACTCCGACCCGGCTCTGCGCTGGCCGGTGGAACGTGACCTGGCCGGTGCGGCAACCGAGGTTTGGCAGGCCACACGCGCCCGGGTCGCCACCGAAGGCTTCGGCGCCCGCCTGCTCGCCCTGCAGGAGCCGGACGGCGAATGGGCCGGGGGCGCCTACTTCCCCGCAGACTTCGACTTCCAGGGCCCGGAGGCAGCGCCGGGAGCCGGCCAGCCGTGGACCGCCACCACCTGGGTCCTGAACACGCTCCGGGAGTGGGGCCTGGACGCCGGCGCCCTCGCCGGCACGGCCGGCCGCCTCGAGGCCAACAGCCGGTGGGAATACGAGAACCTGCCGTACTGGACCGGCGAAGTCGACGCCTGCATCAACGCCTACACCCTCGCCAACGGTGCCTGGCTCGGCGCTGACGTCTCGGCGCTCGCGGACTGGTTCCTCGCGCGCCGGATGGACGACGGCGGGTGGAACTGCGAGTGGGTCAACGGCTCCACCCGCTCCTCCTTCCATTCCACCCTCAACGCCCTGCAGGGCCTGCTCTACTACGAGGCCGCCACCGGAGGCAGCGACCCGCTGCGGGGCGCCCGCAAGAGCGCCGAGGAATATCTGCTTACGCGCCGCCTCCTCTACCGCCGCTCGACGGGCGCCGAAGTCGGCCCGTGGGCCGCCGTCTTCGCCTACCCGTTCCGCTGGCAGTACAGCGCCCTGCGGGCCGTGAACTACTTCCGCGCTGCGGCGCTCCACGACGGCAACCCGCCGGATGAGCGCCTCGAAGCGGCCGTCGGCGTGATCCGCGAAGCCCGCCGGCCGGACGGCACCTGGCTCCAGGAGCACCGCTTCCCGGGCCGCGCCTGGTTCGAGGTCGACGTCCCGCCGGGGGAACCGTCCAAATGGCTCACCTTCCACGCCGCCCGGGCCCTGGCGTGGTGGGACGCCGGCAGCTGATGCACGCCTGCCCCTGAGCCGTTCTTCAGCCTGCCTTGAGCTGTTCCTGAGCTTTCGCACGCATAGAGAGGGTTAATGTAGCAGCGCCGTGTTGCGTTAACTTCTTGACCTCAAGCAGCAAATGATGCACGCTTCTTCCTATGACCGCTGACACGCGCTCGACGACGAGCCGGCACCGCAACCCTGGATCGCAGACAGCCCTGCGCCACCTGAACCAGCAGCGGATCATCGAGACCCTTCTGAGTACCGGCCCGTCCACGCAGGCGGAACTTTCCCGGCAAACGGGCCTGTCCACGGCCACCGTGTCGAACATCGTGCGCGTGATGGCCGAGAGCGGCCTCGTCTCCACTTCCCCGACCACCAGTTCGGGCCGCCGCGCCCTGTCGGTGACGCTCAACAGCAACGGTGCCGTCGCCGTCGGCATCGACTTCGGCCGGCGGCATGTCCGCGTCGCGCTGGCCAACCTCGGCTACCAGTCCCTCGCCGAACGGGCCGTCGCGCTTCCACTCGGACACAGGGCCAGCGAAGGCATCGAGGCCGCGGCCGAACTGCTCGACACGCTGCTCGACGAAACCGGCATCAGCCGCTCGGCGCTGATCGGCGCCGGCGCCGGCATCCCGGGCCCCATCGACCGGCGCAGCGGCACCGTCGTGCAGGGCGCCATCCTGCCCGAGTGGGTCGGCATCAACATCCTCCAGGAGCTGGAGCACCGGCTGCAGATGCCGGTCTACGTGGACAACGACGCCAACCTCGGCGCCCTTGCGGAGGTCACCTGGGGGCCGCACAACGCGGCGAGCAACCTGATCTTCGTGAAGATCGGCACCGGCATCGGCGCGGGCCTGATCCTCAACGGCGCCCCGTACTACGGCAACATCGGCATCACCGGCGAAATCGGGCACGCCACCATCGCCGAGCACGGCCTCGTCTGCCGCTGCGGGAACCGCGGCTGCCTGGAAACCGTCGCCTCGACCTCGATCATGATTGAGCTCCTCAGCCGCGGCACGCCGTCGCCAATCTCGGTGGAGGACATCGTGCGGCAGGCGCGGCAGGGCGACGCCGCGACCCTGCGCGTGATCGACGACGCCGGCCTCGCCATCGGCCGGGCGCTAGGCAACGTCGCAAACCTGATCAACCCGGAAGTCATCGTTGTCGGAGGCCCGCTGGCGGACATCGGCGACGCCTTCCTCGACCCCATCCGGCGGGGCCTGCAGCGCCATGCTGTGCCCATGGTCGGCGAAACAACCCTGGTGGCGATGTCCTCGCTGGGAGAACGGGCGGAGGCGCTCGGGGCCGCCGCCCTCGTCTTCCAGCACACCGGCATCCGCCGTTGATAAATCCGGCCGTTACCGAGTCGTTGCGTTAAAGACTTGACGACAACGCCGCGGCATTGTTTACTTTTCTGCAGGCGGAAATCGCCTGGAAGTTTGACGGACAGCGTAGTCACCCTGGAGGCGGAGTGAACGACCCAGTAATCCTCGAGATGCGATCGATCACCAAGGAATTTCCCGGGGTGAAAGCACTCTCTGATGTCTCGCTCACGGTCAAGGCCGGCGAGATCCACGCGATCTGCGGCGAAAACGGCGCCGGCAAGTCGACCCTCATGAAGGTCCTCTCCGGGGTGTACCCGCACGGGACCTACGACGGGCAGATCATTTTCCAAGGCTCCGAGGTCCAGTTCAAGGACATCCGTTCCTCCGAGCACGCCGGCATCGTCATCATCCACCAGGAGCTGGCGCTGATCCCCGAGCTGTCGATCACCGAGAACATCTTCCTCGGCAATGAGCCCGTCAAGCGCGGGGTCATCGACTGGTCCGAAGCCCGCGTCCGGGCCACCGAGCTGCTGGCCCGCGTGGGCCTGCGCGACGATCCGGACATTGCGATCAAGAACATCGGCGTCGGCAAGCAGCAGCTGGTCGAGATCGCCAAGGCGCTGAACAAGTCCGTGAAGCTGCTGATCCTGGACGAGCCCACCGCTGCACTGAACGAGGAGGACTCCCAGCATCTGCTGGACCTGCTCCTCGGGCTGAAGGCCAGGGGCATCACCTGCATCATGATTTCGCACAAGCTCAACGAGATCGAGCAGATCGCCGACTCCATCACCATCATCCGCGACGGCAAGACGATCGAGACGCTCGACGTCAAGGCGCAGGGCGTGGATGAGGACCGGATCATCAAGGGCATGGTCGGTCGCACCATGGAATCGCGGTTCCCGGACCACGAGCCCACGATCGGTGAGACCTTCTTCGAAGTGAAGAACTGGACCGTCCGGCACCCGCAGGTCGCCGAGCGCCTGGTCTGCAAGAACGAATCGTTCTTCGTCCGCCGCGGCGAGATCGTCGGCTTCGCCGGGCTCATGGGGGCCGGGCGCACCGAACTGGCCCGCTCGATTTTCGGCCGGTCGTACGGCAACTTCGTGCGCGGGCAGATCATCAAGGACGGCAAGGAAATCACGCTCAAGAACGTCAGCCAGGCCATCGAAGCCGGCCTGGGCTACGTCACTGAGGACCGCAAGGTGCTGGGCCTGAACCTGCTCGACGACATCAAAGCCACCACCGTGTCGGCGGCGCTGAAGAAAATCACCCACGGCATCGTCGTCGACGACAACGAGGAATTCCTGGTCGCGGAGAAGTACCGCAAGTCACTGCGCACCAAGGCTCCGACCGTCAACGAGGGCGTCTCGAAGCTCTCCGGCGGCAACCAGCAGAAGGTGGTGCTGGCGAAATGGATGTTCACCGACCCGGACCTGCTCATCCTGGACGAGCCCACCCGCGGCATCGACGTCGGCGCCAAGTACGAGATCTACGGGATCATCCAGCAGCTGGCGAACCAGGGCAAGGGCGTGATCGTCATTTCCTCGGAACTGCCCGAGCTGCTCGGCCTCTCCGACCGGATCTACACCATCTTCGAAGGCTCCATCACCGGGGTACTGGACAAGAACGAAGCCAGCCAGGAAAGCCTGATGAAACTCATGACCGCGGCGAAGAAGTCCGCCTGACCACCGCCTGATCTTTGAAGGACAAAACACAATGAACGCTCTCAAACAATTATTTGGCGGCAACTCCCGCCAGTTCGGGATGATCTTCGCCCTGATTGCCTTGGTGGTGCTGTTCCAGATCCTCACGGGCGGACTCACCCTCACCCCGGACAACGTCATCAACCTCTTCAACGGCAACGCCTACATCCTGATCCTGGCCATCGGCATGGTGCTGGTCATCATCGCCGGCCACATCGACCTCTCGGTCGGCTCGGTGGCCGCGTTCGCCGGCATCGTCGTCGCCATCACGATGCGCGACTGGAACCTGCCGTGGTACGCCGGGCTGCTGATCG
Source organism: Paenarthrobacter sp. DKR-5 (assembly GCF_018531425.1). Lineage (GTDB taxonomy): Bacteria > Actinomycetota > Actinomycetes > Actinomycetales > Micrococcaceae > DKR-5. The sequence goes on along the minus strand of NZ_JAHBOI010000003.1, from coordinate 125,078 downwards.
GCCTGGTCCTCGGCGCGCTGATCGGCGCATGGCAGGGCTTCTGGGTGGCCTACGTCGGCATCCCCGCCTTCATCGTCACCCTGGCCGGCATGCTGCTCTTCCGCGGCGCCAACCAGTTCGTGGGCAAGTCCAACACCGTCCCGGTCCCCTCCGATTTCCAGGTCCTCGGCGCCGGCTACCTGCCCGAGGTCGGTCCTGACACCGGGTACAACAACCTGACCCTGCTCATCGGCATCCTGCTCGTCGTCGCCCTGATCTGGGGCGAGATCCGCCGCCGCCGCAACTACGCCAAGATCGGCGCGGAGACCCCGCCGGCGTGGGTTTCGGTGGTCAAGATGATCCTGATCAGCGCAGCGGTGCTCTACGCGACGTACCTGTTCGCCACGGGGCGTCCCGGCACGTCCTTCCCGATCCCGGGCCTGATCCTGGCCGTGCTGGTCGTGATCTACAGCTTCGTCTCACTCCGCACCGTCGTCGGCCGGCACGTCTACGCGGTCGGCGGCAACCGGCACGCCGCGGAGCTCTCCGGCGTGCAGTCCAAGAAGATCAACTTCCTGGTGATGATGAACATGTCGATCCTGGCCGCCCTGGCCGGCATGATCTTCGTCGGCCGCTCCAGCGCCTCCGGCCCGTTCGACGGCGTGGGCTGGGAACTCGACGCAATTGCCGCCGTGTTTATCGGTGGCGCAGCTGTCACCGGCGGCGTGGGAACCGTCGTCGGCTCCATTATTGGTGGTCTGGTTATGGCCGTGCTGAACAACGGCCTTCAGCTGCTCGGCGTTGGCGCCGACCTGACCCAGATCATCAAAGGCCTTGTCCTCCTCGCAGCCGTCGCCTTCGACGTCTACAACAAGAGCCAGGGCCGCAAATCGATCATTGGTCTTCTGATGAGCAACTTCGGTTCCAGCAGCAAGAGCGAAACCACTGATACGACTGAAGTGATCTCCAAAGAGGCCTGAAAAGGCAGTGTTGCCGACCAGGCGGGCGCCCGCACCGGGCGCCCGCGGAAGTCTCCTACGAAAAGAAAGTGAATGACAATGCTGAACATTGGCAAAAAAGCTAAATCAGTTGCAGCCATTGCCGCGATCGCAGCGGTCGCCCTGACCGCGTGCGGCCGCTCCGAGAGCACCAGCGCCGGCGCGTCGGGCGGAGCCAAGGGCTTCGACAAGAGCTCGCTGATCGGTGTCGCCCTGCCGCAGAAGACCTCCGAGAACTGGGTCCTGGCGGAAAAGCTGTTCAACGACGGTCTGTCCAGCGCCGGCTACAAGGCTGACGTGCAGTTCGCCAACGGTGGCGTGTCGGAGCAGCAGAACCAGATTTCCTCCATGGTCACCAAGGGCGCCAAGGTCATCATCGTCGGCGCCATCGACGGTTCGCAGCTGGGCACCCAGCTGAAGCAGGCCAAGGATGCCGGCGCCACCGTCATCGCCTATGACCGCCTGGTCAAAAACACCGACGCGGTGGACTACTACGTCGCCTACGACAACTTCAAGGTTGGCGTGCTGCAGGGCCAGGCCCTGCTGGACGGCATGAAGGCCAAGAAGGCGTCCGGCCCGTACAACATCGAACTGTTTGCCGGCTCCCCCGACGACGCCAACGCCAAGGTGTTCTTCGACGGCGCCATGAGCGTCCTGCAGCCGAAGATCGACGACGGCACCCTGAAGGTCGTTTCCGGCCAGAAGAGCTTCGAGCAGGCCGTTACCCAGGGCTGGAAGGCTGAGAACGCCCAGAAGCGCATGGACACCCTGCTGGCGGGCAACTACAACAGCACCCCGCTCGACGGCGTCCTCTCCCCGAACGACACCCTGGCCCGTGCGATCCTGACCTCGGTCAAGGCCGCCGGCAAGCCGACCCCGATCGTCACCGGCCAGGACTCCGAGGTCGAGTCCGTCAAGTCCATCATGGCGGGCCAGCAGTACTCCACCATCAACAAGGACACCCGCAAGCTGGTCGAGCACGCCATCACCATGGTGAACGACCTGCAGGCCGGAAAGACCCCGGAGACCAACGACACCAAGTCCTACAACAACGGTGTCAAGGTTGTCCCGGCGTTCCTGCTGCCGCCGGTCATCGTGACCAAGGCCAACGCCAAGGAAGCGTACGCGAACGACCCGACGCTGTCCCAGTACACCAAGTAGCACCAGCACACCAAGTAGCACCAGCACGTAAAAAGGACCGGTCCCCGCACGGGGGCCGGTCCTTTTGCCTGTGCGGGCGCAGGCCTCCGTGCTCCTACGCCGCGCCCTCGGATTCCACGGGCAAGCCCGCCAGCCGCCACTCCAGCATCCCGTCCTGCAGCCGGCGGCCGGCGCGTCCGTGCGCCCGGAGCACGTCAAGCGCGTCATAGGCGAGCACGCAGTAGGCGCCGCGGCAGTAGGCGCCGCGGCAGTAGGCGACGACGTCGGCACGCTCGGGCAGTTCCGAGATGCGCGCGGCGAGTTCATCGAGGGGAATCGAGACGGCACCCGGGATGTGGGCGGCGCGGTACTCCTCCCCCGGACGCACATCGAGCACTGTGACGGCGCCGGCTTGGGCCCTGGCCAGCAATTCCTCGCGGGTGAGCTCCTCCCCGCGTTCCCCGTGCGGGCCGCCCAGCCCGAGGTAGGCGGCGCGCTTCAGTTCCACATCCGCCACCCGGTCGCGGGCGACCGAGCGCAGCATGCTGTACAGCCGCAGCACGTCCGGGCCGGCGACGTCGTAATGGATCCGTGTGCCCTCCCGGCGCGTCGTCACGAGCCCGGCCTGGCGCAGGCTCTGCAGGTGGGCGGAGGCGGTGCTCAGGCCGAGGCCTGCGGCAGCCGCCAGGGCTTCCACGCTGCGCTCCCCCTGGCTGAGCAGGTCCAGCAGCTCGAGCCGCTTGCCGCTGCCCAGGGCCTTGCCCACCCGCGCGAACTCCTCGAACAGTGCGGACTTCCCGGCCCGGTCTCCCATGCGCTCCTCCATGACTCCGTGCAATACTGGAACAACAGTATTCCATGTTTCTTTGGAATACCAGATGTCCGGACAACCGGCACGGAAGGAATGACATGGAATTGCGGGGCCGCCCCATCACGCTCGGTCTGCGCCAGAACCTTGCCCAGTTCGTCCTCCTGGTCTCGGTGAACGCGCTGGTCGGCGGCACCTTGGGACAGGAACGCACCGTGCTGCCGCTGCTGGCCGGGCAGGTCTTCCACCTCGACCAGTACACCAGCGCCCTGACCTACATCCTGGCCTTCGGCCTCGCCAAGGCCGGCATGAACTATTTCGCCGGCACGCTCTCGGACCGCTACGGACGCAAACCCGTCCTCGTGGCCGGCTGGCTGGTCGCCATCCCGGTGCCGCTGCTGCTGATCTTCGGACCGTCCTGGGGGTGGATCGTGGCCGCCAACGTGGTCCTGGGCATCAGCCAAGGGCTGACGTGGTCCACCACCGTGGTGATGAAAATGGACCTCGTCGGGCCGTCCCGCCGGGGCCTGGCCATGGGCCTGAATGAGGCCGCCGGCTACCTCGGCGTCGCCGGCACCGCTCTCGCCACCGGCTACATCGCCGCGGGCTACGGCCTGCGCCCGGGGCCGTTCCTGCTCGGCGCCGCCTACATTGCGCTCGGCCTCGGCCTGTCCGTGCTCGCCGTGCGGGAGACCCGCCACCACGTGGCGCTGGAAGCGGCCAACCACACCGCTGCCCACGCCCAAGCCGGCGCCGGCCTGAGCACCCGCGAAATCTTCACGCTGACCAGCTTCCGGGACAAGTCGCTCTCCTCGGTCAGCCAGGCCGGCATGGTGAACAACCTCAACGACGGCCTCGCCTGGGGCCTGTTCCCGGTGCTCTTCGCCTCCGCGGGCCTGTCGGTGGGCCGGATCGGCATCCTCGCCGCGGTCTACCCGGCGGTCTGGGGCGCGGGGCAGCTGGTCACCGGCGCGCTCTCGGACCGGATCGGACGCAAGGGCCTGATCGTAGGAGGCATGCTCGTCCAGGCCGCCGGCCTGACGATGACGGCCTTCGGCACCGGCTTCGGCCTGTGGCTCGTCGCCGCCGTCCTGCTGGGCGCCGGCACCGCCATGGTCTACCCGACGCTGCTGGCCGCCATCGGCGACGTCGCCCATCCGCAGTGGCGGGCCCGCTCGGTCGGCATCTACCGGCTCTGGCGCGACGGGGGCTTCGCGGTCGGCGCCCTGCTCGCCGGCCTGGTCGCCGACGCCTTCGGCATCCCGGCGGCGATAGCCGTCGTCGCAGCACTCACCGCCGCCTCCGGGCTGCTCGTCGCCGTGCGCATGCGCGGCAACGACCACACCTGACACTATGGTTCCCATGACCCCGCCGTTCATCGTCCCGCCGGCCCTGCTCTCCTCCGCGGACCCGGATCCGCTCGCCGCCACCGGCCGGCCGCTGCGCTGGGGCGTGGTGGCCACCGGCCGGATTGCCGGCACCGTCACCACGGATCTGGCCCTGCTGCCGGATGCTGTGCTGCACGCCGTCAGCTCCCGCGAGGCGCGCCGCGCCCGGGCGTTCGCGGACCGCTTCGGTTTCACCGCGTGGTACGCCGACGACGAGGCCGCCTCCGGTTACGAGAAGCTGGTGGAGGACCCGGACGTGGACGTCGTCTACATCGCCACGCCGCATGCCCAGCACCACGCTGTCGCGAAGGCCGCCCTCCGGTCCGGCAAGCACGTGCTGTGCGAAAAGGCGTTCACCATCAACACCCGGGAGGCCACCGAACTGGCGGAGCTGGCCCGCGCCAATAACCTCTTCCTGATGGAGGCGGTGTGGAGCCGCTTCCTGCCCAGCATGAACCGCGCGTGGGAAATCGCCGCCTCCGGCGAGATCGGCACCGTGCAGTGGGTCAGCGCCGACCTGGGCTTCCCGGCCCCGCCGGATCCGGCGGCGCGCATCTGGGCCCCGAAGGACGGCGGCGGCGCGCTGCTGGACCTGACCGTCTACCCGCTGCTGTGGGCGTGGGGAACGCTCGGGCTCCCGCAGTCCGTCACCGCCGTCGGCACTCTCACCGGCGACGGCGTCGACGCCCAGAACGCCCTCGTCCTCGGGTACTCCTCAGGCGCGCAGGCGCAGCTCACCTCGTCCCTGCTGGCGCACTCACCGCGCACCGCCGTCGTCTGCGGCAGCGAGGGCTGGCTGCGGGCGGACGGGTCCATCAACAACCCCTCGGAACTCTCGGTCCGGATCGGCTGGGGCGACGTGCGCACCGAGTCCTTCGACGTCGTCGGCCGCGGCTACGTCCACGAACTGCGGGAAGTCACCCGCTGCATCCAGCAGGGCCTGACGGAAAGCCCGACGATGCCGCTGGAGGACTCGCTTGACACGATGCGGCTCTTCGACGGGATCCGGGCCCAGCTCGGCGTGCACTATCCCGGCGACCGGCGCTGACGCCGTCGGTTCGAACCGCAAGCCCCTGTTGCCCGGCCGCGCCACTGCCGTACACTGGCGCTTACTGCACATGAGTTCGGCAAAACCGCTGGGGGTGCGCCATGAACGAACACCACTCTGCCCTGCTCCATCTCGAGGAGGAGGAGGCCACTTGTACCCTGCCCGCCGGGCAGGGAACGATGGTGATCCGCACCTGGTCCGAGGAAGGGCACGAGCAGCCTTTCAGGGCCAGGCTGACTTTCTCGGACGCCGGTGACGAAGGACAATCGGTCATCGTCACAGCCGATCCCGAGCAGGTCCTGGCGGCCGTGCGCGCATGGCTCGCGCAGGGCCTCCGTTAAGGGCGCCTGCCGTCCTGCCTCCCGCCCCCGTACGGCGGGAGGACTTTAGTCCATAGACACCGCAACGCCCTCTCGCCATGCTGAAATGCGGGGAAAAGCCCACCCGGGCAGCCCCGCCGGCCCGACGAAAGCATCGGTGCTGCCTGCTTCGGCAGGGGGCACCGGGAATGAACAGGGGGCATGCGTGGACGCAATCCTGAGCCCGGCTTGGGAACTCAGCCTGTTGGGATTCTGGCAGCTCACGCGCACCGGCGTGCCGGTCGACGTGGGAGCCCGCCAGCAGCGCTTGATCGCCGCCCTGGCCCTGCTGGGGCCCCGCTCCCGCCAGTTCATCGCCGGCCTGCTCTGGCCGGACAGCCCGGAGGCGCAGGCGGCAGGGAGCCTGCGCACCAGCCTGTTCCGCATTTCCCACCAGCTGCCGCTCCTGCTGCACTGCACTCCGGCTTCGCTCAGCCTCGCCGACGGCGTGCGCGTTGACTTCCGCGAGGTGCGGCAGCTGATCGCGTCCGTGCAGAACGGCCACGCGCAGCCGCCGGAGCACAGCATCGACGTTCTGCAGGCAGCGGACCTGTTGCCCGGTTGGTACGAAGACTGGGTGATGTTCGAGCAGGAGCGCCTGCAGTTGCTGCGCCTGGACGCGCTGGAAACCATGGCCGCCCGCTTCCTTGACGCCGGTGACGTCCCCCGCGCCATCGAAGCCGCCCGGGTGGCCGCCTCGATCGAACCGCTGCGCGAAAGCGCCCAGCAGCTTCTGGCCCGCAGCCACCTGCGGGCCGGCAACCAGGCGGCCGCAATCCGCAGCTTCCAGCAGTTCCGGCTCCGCCTGCAGCGCGAGCTCGGGGTAGCGCCTTCGCGCAGCTTCGCGGACCTTTTGAACGTGCCATCCTCCGCCGCTCCGGCCCAGTAGAGCCTCCCCGGGTCCCTTCTCCGGCCCGGGTATCCGCCGGGAGCCACCGGCAAACCCACGAAAAGAGGCACGTCATGCGCGGCAGGATCCTGATCAGTACCTTCAGCGTGCTTGCGCTGGTTGCGGCGATGTTGCTGGCCGGGGCGTGGACGCCCGGGCCGGCCGCCACCGCCGCCACCGCGGCGGGCTCCATCCCGGAGGCACGCGACCTCCCGTACCTTGACCGGGTGGAAACCGCCTCCACGGCTGTGCCGACCGCCGCCGGTCCGGTGCGGGCGGACAGTGCGCAGGAGAGCGCTCGCACGCACGGCAAAGCGGTGGCGGTCTCTGTCGCCACCAGCAACTGCAACGGCTGCTCGGCCACAGCCACCACATTCCAGGTCGTCTACAACGGCGGCAGCGACGTTGCCGCCGACAATTCCGCCACCGCGTCGTCCAGCTGCTCAGGCTGCTCCTCCTCGGCCGTGTCGGTCCAGCTGGTGGTGGCGCGCCACGGCCGGCTCACGGTCAACAACCGGGCGCTGGCGCTGAACACGCGCTGCACCAGGTGCAGCACGACGGCGGCTGCCCTGCAGTTCGTGATCGCCGGAGGCAGCCGCCGCGACCTGTCGGAGCGGGCCGAAGCCCTGATCGCCCAGCTGCAGCGGCAGCTGGCGGACCGGCTCAACCAGGCGCGCAAGGCGTCGCCGCAGCTGCGCCTGGCTGAGCCCAACGCCCAACGCCTCGCCGACGACACCGCCGCCCGGCTGCAGAAGATCATCCTCCCCGATCTTGGCGCCGGCACGGTGCAGCGCGCGGTGGACGTCAAGCTCGGGTAGCTGCGGCGCGCCCAACGGTCGTTGCGGTAATGCGGGGGTAACGGCGCTGTAACAGTCCGCCCTATTTACTGTGGAGATCGTTTGCGAAGGCAATCGATTGGAGAAATCAAAGGAGGTGAATATCAAATGGAGAAATTGACCATCGCGGAACTTGCGGACGAAAACGTCGAATTGCTTCCCTCCCGGGAAACTCTCGCTGTGGGCCATGCGAACTGGGCCCAGATCGTTGCCTCGAATTCGTCCAGCGCAGTGAACGCGCTCACGCTGCTGTCTCAGGCGAACAGCGCCGCTGTCCAAACCATCGCCCTGTCACAGCAGTGAGACCGGGCCGGACTGCCGGTCGGGCCTGCCGACCGGCAGCATCGAAAGGACGTGCGCCATGACGGCACCACCCGTCCTCTGCTCGGCGGACCTCGATGCAGAGTCCGCCCTGCTGCTACCGGCACGCGAAACGATGTCGTTGGACTTCACCATCGATGTCGCGCCGGTCGTTGGCGTGAACCTCGCGTTCGCCATCAATGCAGCAACCATCGGTTCCACGGCCAACGCCGCCGCTTTGCAGCATCTCGCTTCGATGCGGTAGGCCCCGGCCGCGGGCCAGGATCGCGGGCACGGCACGCTTCGGCGCGGCGTGCCCGCGATTCCCCACTCCCCCGGACGTGCGGACAAAGGCAGACACCGTGGACTTCGCCTCCCTTGAGCCGGCCCCGGCCCCGCCGCGGGAACAGCGGTGGCGGCTGGCCGAGGGCGTGTCCTTCCTCGGCCCGCTGAACGGTTCCGGGCTCGCAGCGGAGAAGTTCCTGATCCGCCGGCCAGACGGCCAGATCGTCCAGGTGTCAGCGCTTCTCCAGCTGATCCTCACCGCGACCGCGGAACACCGCCTCCCGGCGGACCAGGCTGCGCACGTCACCCGCACCTGCGGCCGGGAGCTCCCGGTCGAGCTGCTCGGCCAGGTCATCGAGCGCAAACTGCGCCCGCTCGGCCTCGTCCACGACGCCGCGGAGGACTCCGGTGCGGACCGCGCAGCACCGCCGATGGCCGCACCGCTGCTCGCCCTTCGGCTCAAGGGGACCCTGCTGCCGGCGGCGGCCAGCCGCCGGGCCGCCGCCGTGCTGGCCCCGCTGTACAACCCACCCGTCGTCGTCGCCGTGGCAGGCGGCCTGCTGCTGCTGGACGGGACCCTGCTGACCTCAAGCGACCTGCTGGCGGCCTTCGGCCAGATCCTGCTGACCCCGGCCCTGCTCCTGGGGCTGTTCGTGCTGATGATGGCAGGGGCGCTGGTGCACGAGCTCGGTCATGCCGCCGCCTGCTGTTACGGCGGGGCGCGGCCGGGTGTCATCGGCTTCGGGGTGTATCTGGTCTTCCCGGCGTTCTTCACCGACGTCACCGACTCCTACCGGCTGGGCCGGGCCGGCCGGCTGCGCACCGACCTGGGCGGCCTGTACTTCAACGCCTTGTGCGTGCTGGCCGCCGGCACCGGTTACCTGCTCACCGGCAGCGGCGTGCTCCTGCTGTTCGTTTTCGCCACCCAGGTCCAGATGCTGCAGCAGCTGCCGCCGACAGTGCGGCTGGATGGCTACTTCGTTCTCTCCGACCTCGCCGGGGTCCCGGATCTCTTTGCCCGGGTGGGGCCCGTGGTCCGCAGCCTGCGCCCGGGCGCGGCCCCTGATCCGCGGGTGCTGGAGCTGCGTCCGGCTTCCCGGCGCATCGTGACGGCCTGGGTACTGACCGTCATCCCGTCCCTGTTCCTGCTCCTGGGCTGGCTGCTGTGGAACCTGCCGCTGCTCGCCGGGCAGACCGCGGCCGCGCTCAGCGCGCATGCGCGCCTGTTCGCGGCCGCGGTGAACGCGGCCCATCCACTCGAGGCAGTGTTGTCCGCGCTGTCGATGGTGCTGCTGCTGCTTCCGGTGGCCGGCATAGCGGTCATCCTGCAGCAGCTTGGCGCCGGAGTGCTGCGGCTGGTCCGCGCCCGGCTCTGGGTGTCGGGCTGGGTGCCTCGGCAGGCCGAGCCGCGGCGCTTCCCGGCGGGCAAGCACTGGAACTGGGCAGCACTGCCGGAGGCCGCGACGGCGGTGCCCGTCCAGCTGCGCCGGGGCCCGGCGCACCTGCGGCGGAACCCCGGAGCGCGCGCGTACCTCAGGTCCGCGCTGCTGCCCCGGACGTCCGGCCGCACGCGACGAACGCCCTGACAACGACGGCGGCCCCGGCCCTCGGAGCGAGGGTCGGGGCCGCCGTCGTGTCGGCATACCGCGGCTAGACGGCCAGGCGTGCCTTCAGGTTCTCGTCCAGCGCGCCGAGGAAGTCCTCGGTGGTCAGCCATTCCTGGTCCGGACCCACGAGCAGGGCCAGGTCCTTGGTCATCTTGCCGGACTCGACGGTCTTCACGACGACGTCTTCCAGGGTCTCGGCGAAGTTGACGACATCCGGGGTGTTGTCCAGCTTGCCGCGGTGCATCAGGCCGCGGGTCCACGCGTAGATCGAGGCGATCGGGTTGGTGGAGGTGGGCTTGCCCTGCTGGTGCTGGCGGTAGTGCCGGGTCACCGTGCCGTGGGCGGCCTCGGCCTCGACGGTTTTGCCGTCCGGGGTCATCAGCACGGAGGTCATCAGGCCGAGCGAGCCGAAGCCCTGGGCCACGGTGTCGGACTGAACGTCGCCGTCGTAGTTCTTGCAGGCCCAGACGTAGCCGCCCTCCCACTTCATGGCGGAAGCCACCATGTCGTCGATGAGCCGGTGCTCGTAGGTCAGGCCGGCGGCGTCGAACTGGTCCTTGAACTCGTTGTCGAACACCTCCTGGAAGATGTCCTTGAACTGGCCGTCGTAGGCCTTGAGGATGGTGTTCTTGGTGGACAGGTACACCGGGTACTTGCGCTGCAGGCCGTAGGCGAACGAGGCGCGGGCAAAGTCGCGGATCGAGTCGTTGAAGTTGTACATGCCCATGGCGACGCCGCCGTTCTCGGGGAACGTGACGACTTCCTGCTTGATTTCCTCCGAGCCGTCGGCCGGCGTGAAGGTCAGGGTCAGGGTGCCGGCGCCGGGAACCTTGAAGTTGGTGGCGCGGTACTGGTCACCGAACGCGTGGCGCCCGATGATGATCGGCTTGTTCCAGCCCGGCACCAGGCGCGGGATGTTGGAGATGATGATGGGCTCGCGGAAGACGACGCCGCCCAGGATGTTGCGGATGGTCCCGTTCGGGGAAACCCACATCTTCTTCAGGCCGAATTCCTCGACGCGCGCCTCGTCCGGAGTGATTGTCGCGCACTTGACGCCGACGTTGTGCTCCTTGATGGCGTTCGCGGCGTCAACGGTGACCTGGTCGTCGGTGGCGTCGCGGTTCTGGATGGACAGATCGAAGTACTTCAGGTCCACATCCAGGTACGGGTGGATCAGACGGTCCTTGATGAACTGCCAGATGATACGGGTCATCTCGTCGCCGTCGAGCTCTACGACGGAGCCGACGACCTTGATCTTTTCAGACACGCGGTCTCCTTGTGCTTCCGGGGCCGCCGATTGTTCCCATGGCCCCTGTGTTTACGGGGATTTCTCCAGACCCAACTATGCCACAGCGGTTTGCGGCCTCACGAAACGCTGCTAGTCCGAGGCGATGACGGAGAAAACGAGCAGGCCTGCGGCGCCCAGGGCGAGCAGGACGACGTCGAACAGCTTGCCGCGGGCCGCGAAGGGCTCCGCCTCGGGGCGGCCCATGCCCCGCAGCACCGCCAGCAGCACCAGCAGCGCGGCCAGCAGCCGGCTGGCCGCGCGGAAATTCACCGTCACGGCCAGCACGACGACGAGCGCCAGCACCGGCACGACCACCCAGAACAGGCGCCGCCCGGGAGCGAAGGGGCCCCGACCGCCCGGCGTGGACCCCTTGGGGGCCGGCGCGTTCGATCGGGTCATGCCCTCGACTTTAGTGGAAGAAATGCCGGGCACCCGTGAGGTACATGGTCACGCCCGCGGCCTTGGCGGCCTCGATGACCTCTTCGTCCCGGACGGAGCCTCCCGGCTGCACGACGGCGCGCACCCCGGCGTCCAGCAGCACCTGCAGGCCGTCCGCGAAGGGGAAGAACGCGTCGGACGCGGCGACCGACCCCTTGGCACGGTCCGTGTCCCCGCCGAGAGTGCGGGCCCTGTCCACGGCCAGGTGGCAGGAATCCACCCGGTTGACCTGGCCCATGCCGACGCCCACCGAGGCGCCGTTGTTGGCCAGCAGGATGCCGTTGGACTTCACCGCGCGCAGCGCCGTCCAGGCGAACTTCAGGTCCGCGAGCGTGGCCTCGTCGGCCGCCTCGCCGGCAGCGAGCGTCCAGTTCGCCGCGTCGTCGCCCTCGGCGTCGAGACGGTCCGCGGTCTGGGCGAGCATGCCGCCGGAAACCTGCCGGAACTCGACGGCCTCGCGGCCGTAGCCGTCCGGCAGGGTGAGCAGCCGGATGTTCTTCTTGGCGGAGAGGATCTCCACCGCTTCGGGCTCGAACGCCGGGGCGATGACGACCTCGGTGAAGATGCCGGCGACCGTGCGTGCCATGCCGGCGGTGACCGTGCGGTTCGCCGCGATGACGCCGCCGAAGGCCGAGACCGGATCGCAGGCGTGCGCCTTGGCATGCGCGTCGGCGATCGGGTCCTCGGCGTCCGGCGCCGCCACCGCGATGCCGCAGGGGTTGGCGTGCTTGATGATCGCCACGGCGGGCTCGTCGAAGTCGAAGGCGGCGCGCAACGCGGCGTCGGCGTCCACGTAGTTGTTGTAACTCATCGCCTTGCCGTGCAGCTGGTCCGCCTGGGCGATGCCGGGAAGGGCCTGCTGGTCCACGTACAGCGCGGCCTGCTGGTGCGGGTTCTCGCCGTAGCGCAGCACCTCGGCACGTTCGAGCGCCACCCCGGCGTAGGCCGGCCAGAAGCCTTCTTCCTGCGCCAGTTCCTTGGCGGTCCACGCCGCCACCGCGTTGTCGTACGCGGCGGTGTGGGCGAACGCGAGCGCGGCGAGCCGGCGTCGGGCAGCCAGGTCGAAGCCGCCCGAGGACGCAGCGGCGACCACGTCACCGTAGCTGGCCGGGTCCACGACCACTGCCACGGAGGCGTGGTTCTTCGCGGCGGCGCGCACCATGGAGGGGCCGCCGATGTCGATCTGCTCGACGACGTCGTCCTGGCCGGCGCCGGACTTCACGGTGTCCACGAACGGGTAAAGGTTCACGATCACCAGGTCGAAGGGCTCGATGTCGAGGTCCTTGAGCTGGGCGACGTGGTCATCGCGCCGGCGGTCGGCGAGGATGCCGGCGTGGATCCGCGGGTGCAGCGTCTTCACGCGCCCGTCGAGGGTTTCGGGGAACCCGGTGATCTCGGCGACCTCGGTGACCGGAACGTTCGCGGCGGCGATGGCCTTCGCGGTGGACCCCGTGGAGACGATGGTGACCCCGGCCCGGTGCAGCCCGGTGGCGAGATCCTCCAGCCCGGTCTTGTCGTACACCGAGATCAAAGCCCGGCGGATGGGAACACGGTCAAGGGACGTCAAGCTCACGGAAGTCTCCAGAGGTCGCTTTGGTGGGATAGGGCTAGTTTAGGCCACCGGGGCTTTGCGGGCCGCGGCGAGGTCCTTCAAGGTCTGCACCAGCAGCCGGCGTTCGACGACTTTGATGCGTTCGTGCAGCGCTTCCTCGGTGTCGTCCGGTTCCACCGTGACAGCCTCCTGGGCGATGATCGGGCCCGTGTCCACGCCGGTGTCGGCGTAGTGCACGGTGCAGCCGGTCACCTTCACCCCGTAGGCGAGGGCATCCCGGACACCGTGGGCGCCCGGAAAGGCGGGCAGCAGCGCCGGGTGGGTGTTGATGTACCGGTTCTCGAAGGTGGCGATGAAGTGCTCGTCGACGATCCTCATGAAACCGGAGGAGACCACCAGGTCCGGCGCGTAGCTGAGCACCTTCGCCGTCAGGGCGGCGTTCCACTCGGACCGGACCGTGTAGTCCTTGAAATCCACCACGAACGTCTCCAGGCCCGCGGCGGCGGAGCGCTCGACGCCGTAGGTCCCCTTCCGGTCGGCACCGACGGCGGCGATCTGCACGTCCAGCTCTCCGGCGGCCACGGCGTCGATGATCGCCTGCAGGTTCGATCCGGTGCCGGAAACGAGGACAACTATGCGCATCCCACCACCTTAACGTTCGCCCGTCCTCTACCCTTAATCCTCGTGGAGGAGAACGGAACAAAGCTCAAGGCCAGCGGGCGGCCGAGCGGCACCGAGGTGGACAGGGCCCGGCGGCTGCTGTGGATCTTCGTCGCCGTCGTCCTGGCCGGTTTCGCCGTTGCCCGGTTGAACCTGCCCTGGAGCGCCGCTGCCCTCGGCTTCGGCGCGGCGGGCATTGTGCTGGGGATCCTTACGGCCGTGCGGATCCACCGGCTCCGGCTGCCGCGGGCGCTCTTCATCGCGGTGGCGTTAGGACTGGGGGCCTCGGTCATGCTGTTCCTCGCCGGCCTCGGGCTCATCGTCTTCTGGCCCGTGTTCCAGGACTACCAGAACTGCATGGACTCGGCGCTGACCGAGCAAGCCAAGGACGCCTGCATGCAGCAGTATCAGGAGACGTTCAAGGAGCTCACCGGTGTGGTCTCACCCTGAACCCGGGGGCCTGCGCATCCTGCACCTGAGCGACACCCACCTGCTCGCCGGAGGCGCCCTGCACGCCGGGACCGTCGACACGGTCAGCGCCCTGCGGACCTTGCTCGCGTCGCTGCAGCACCTGGACCGGTTCGATCTGCTCGTCGCCTCCGGGGATGTGTCCGACGACGGATCCGCCGCCTCGTACCGCACCGCGCGGGACCTGCTGGAGGACTTCGCGCGCCCGCGCGGTGCCCGCGTGGTGTTCGCCATGGGCAACCATGACGAACGCACCGGTTTCCGCAGCGTGCTCGGCAACGGCCACCCCGGCTCCGCCCCGGAGCCGGCGGGCACGGGCCCGGTCTGCGGAGTGAGCACCGTCGCGGGCTACCGGATCATCAGCGTGGACAGCTCGGTGCCGGGCCGCACCCACGGGCTGGTGGAGCAGCAGCATCTGGCCTGGCTCCGCGGCCGGCTCGCCCGGCCGTCGGAGCGCGGCACGGTGCTGGTCGTGCACCATCCGCCGGTGGAACCTCTCACCCCGCTGCATCACGGGATCGACCTGCAGAACCGCGCGGAGCTGGTTGCCGCCCTCGCCGGCAGCGATGTCCGGCTGGTGCTCTCCGGGCATTATCACCACCATCTGGCCGATGCGGTGGAGCCGTCCGGCCGCCCGGTTCCCGTCGTCGTGACCGCCGGTGTGGTGAACGTGAACGATGTGCTGGCCGCGCCGGGGCACGAGCGGGCGCTCGCCACCAGCGGCGCCGCTGCGGTGACCCTGCGGGCCGACGGCCGGGTGCGGGTGGCGCCGCTGCGGCTGGAAAGCGCGCGGCCGGTCTTCGACCTCGATCCTGCCGGGGTGGAGGAGCTCAGCCGGCGGATCCGGGCCTGACCCGCTCGAGCCACGGCGCGAAGGCGCAGCCGATGACGGCCCCGATGGCTACCTCGGCGCCCACCCAGACCGCGGTGGCCAGGAAGTCCGGCCCGACGTCGGTCAGCCGGCCGATGCCCGCGGAACCGTGCGAGAGCCACGCTGCCGCCCCGGCCAGCACAGCGGCCACCGCGCCAATGAACAGTCCCAGCGCGAGTGTGGAGGCCGCGGCAGTGAACCAGCGGGCTTTGATCTTGATCGCCAGCCACTCGTCAAAGTGGTTCTCGCCTTCGCGGATGAACCACCAGCCGGCGAGCACGCCCGCCAGCACCGGAAGCACGACACCGACCAGCCCGTAGTCCATCCTGCCGGCCGGAATGGCCCCGAGGACCGGGACGGCGGGAAGCGGCCCGACCGCCGTCACCAGCGGCCCGCTGACCGAACCGGCACCGAGCGTGATGCCCGCGCCCGAGGCCCAGGACAGCGTCCAGACCACCAGATTGGGAATGAAGCCCAGCTGCGCGATGGTCAGCACCGCCCCGCCGACGGCACCGGCCCCCAGACCCTCGTAGACCGCCGTCATGTCCGACCAGTGCAGCGCCAGGTCCGCCGCCAGCAGCACCCCGGAAAGGGCGAGGGCCGCGACCACGGCAAGGGCCCCGGCCCGCAGCGCGGACCACACGTAGGAGCCGGCCCAGCGCGAATGCTGGCTCGTCCGCGCCACCCAGGCGGCGGCGTCGACCCCGATCAGGCGCCCCCAGGCCCCCGCCTCGCGCCGGCTGCCGAAGACCAGCCCCAACCCGACCGGCACCAGCGGCACCACTGCCGCCGCGGCCAGGTTCGCGCTGACGTCCGGCCCCGAACAGAAGTAGGCCGTTGCCGCGCCCGCCGCCGCATAGACAGCGCCCGCGCCCAGCAGCGCCTGCCAGAGCTGGTCCGTGTAGGAGGCCTTGGCGAGCCTGCGGCCTGCACGCCAGGACAGCAGGAACGGAATGAGGGTCAAACCCAGCGGAATCAGGCTGAGCAGGCCGGACCCGGGACGCCCGGACGCTCCGGCGCCGGGGCCCAGTTCCAGCGGAACGGCGTGGATCAGCAGCCAGGCCTGGCCTGCGAGCCGGGCCAGCGAGTCCATTGTCCGGTTGGAGAATCCGTCCGCTATCCACACCCCTGCGAGCGGAACCATCGCCAGCAGCGCGGAGATCACGGCCGCCTGCGCCGCTTCGAGGCCTCCCTGGAGCCACAGGGGCATCGGAAGGCCGCGCTGTCCGGTCTGGTCCGCTTTGAGTTTCATCGCTATCTATCGTGCCACGCACCCCCGCGGCGGCGAGGGAAGGCTGGCCCGGCGGCTGTTCACCGAACCTTAAGCGCGCCGACACCTGTGCCTCCCCCCGCCGCCAACCGGCGGAGCGAGCGTGGAGGCGTGAGGATCGCAATCGTTGCCGAGTCATTCCTGCCGCACATGAACGGCGTCACCCATTCGCTGCTGCAGGTGCTCGCGCATCTGTCCGGGCGCGGCGACGAGGTGCTCGTCCTCGCACCCTCCAGCACCGAGCCGGGCGCCCCGGACCGGGTGGACGGCGCTCCCGTGCGGCGGCTGCCGTCCTTCGCGTTCAGTGCCTACCCGAACGTGCGCATCGCCGCGGGCTCCGTCGGCCGGGTCCGGCGCATCCTCGCCGGGTTCCGGCCCGACGTCGTGCACCTCGCTTCGCCGTTCATCCTGGGCTGGCGCGCGGTCCAGGCGGCCGAGCAGCTCGGGATCCCTTCGGTGGCCGTCTACCAGACCGAGGTCCCGGCCTACGCGGCCCGGTACGGGCTGCCCTTCCTGGAGAACATGCTCTGGCAGCGGGTCGAAAACATCCATCTGGCGGCCACCCGCACCTTGGCGCCCTCCACCTTCGCGGTGAACCAGCTCAAGGGCCGCGGCATCGGCCGGGTGCACCTGTGGCGGCGGGGCGTGGATGCGGTGCGCTTCGATCCGGCCAACCGGGACCGGCAGTGGCGGGCGGCGGTTGCCCCTGCCGGTGAGCGGATCGTCGGCTACGTCGGCCGGCTCGCCGCGGAGAAACAGGTGGAGGACCTTGCCGCGCTGGCAGGGCTGCCCGGCACGCGGCTGGTCATCGTCGGCGAGGGCCCGCAGCGTGCCGCCCTCGAGGCCGCCCTGCCCGGCGCCGTGTTCACCGGCTTCCTCGGCGGCGCGGAACTGGCGGCCGTCGTCGCCAGCCTGGACCTCTTCGTGCATCCCGGGGAGTCGGAAACGTTCTGCCAGACCATCCAGGAGGCCATGGCCTCGGGCGTGCCGGTGGTCGCGACAGGCCGCGGCGGCCCGCTGGACCTGGTGTCCTCGTCCCGGACCGGGTGGCTTTACCCGCCCGGAGACCTGGCGCAGCTCCGCAGCTACGTGCAGGACCTCACCGGCGACGACGCGAAGCGCGCCGCGTTCGGCGCGGCCGCCCGCAAGGCGGTGCTCGGGCGCACCTGGGGAGCGGTATGCGAACAGCTGAGCGGGCATTACGAGGCCGCCATCAACGACTATGCGAAGGCAAGGAACCGGGTATGAAGATTTCCGTCATCGGCTGCGGCTATCTGGGAGCGGTGCACGCCGCAACCCTCGCGTCCATGGGCCACAGCGTCACCGGCATCGACACGGACCCGGCGAAGGTCGCCCGGCTGGGCCAGGGCACAGCACCCTTCTACGAGAGGGGTCTGGAGGACCTGCTCCGGCACGGCCGGGACACCGGGCTGCTGGCATTCTCCACGGACATCGCGGCGGCCGCCGGGGCCGACGTGCACTTCCTGTGCGTGGGGACGCCGCAGGCCAAGACCAGCGACGCGGCCGACCTGGGCTTCCTCGTCTCGGCGGTCACCGGCCTGCTGCCGCACCTCAAGCCCGGCGCCGCCGTCATCGGCAAGTCCACGGTGCCGGTTGGCACGGTGGACATGGTGGCCGGCCTGCTGGCCGAACGGCCGGACGTAATCGTGGGCTGGAACCCGGAGTTCCTGCGGCAGGGAACCGCGGTGAAGGACTCCCTGGTCCCGGACCGCCTGGTCTACGGGGTGCCGGCGGACGGCGGAGGCGTCACCCGGGCACTGGATGAGGTGTACGCGCCGCTGCTGCACAACGGGGTGCCGCGGATCGTCACCGATTTCGCGACGGCGGAACTGATCAAGTCCGCCTCGAACGCGTTCCTCGCCACGAAGGTCTCCTTCATCAACGCCATGGCCGAGCTGTGCGACGCCGCGGGGGCCGACGTCGTCGCCCTCGGCGAAGCGATGGGCCTGGACCCGCGGATCGGCGCACGCTACCTGCACGCCGGGGCCGGCTTCGGGGGCGGCTGCCTGCCCAAGGACATCCGCTCGCTGCGCACCCAGGCCCGCGCCCTCGGCGTGGAGTCGGTGGATGAGTGGATGAGCGTGGTGGACGCCGTGAACACCGGCCAGCGCGACCGGACCGTGAGGATCGCCGCGGACCTGTGCGGCGGCGAGCTGGCCGGCCGCCAGATTACCATCCTCGGAGCAGCCTTCAAGCCCGACACCGACGACATCCGCGACTCCCCTGCCCTGGACGTCGCGCTGCGGCTCGCCGAGCAGGGGGCAGCCGTGGTGGTGACGGACCCCAAGGCGGTGAACAGCGCGTGGGTGCGCTACCCGCAGCTGCGGTTCGAGGCCTCCGCGGCGCGCGCCCTGCACGGCGCCGAACTCGTGGTGTTGATGACCGAATGGGACGAGTTCAGCCGGCTGGACCCGCATCTGGCCGGAGACCGCGTGCGTCTGCGCACCATCCTGGATGCCCGCAACGCCCTGGATGCCCCGGCGTGGCGTGCTGCGGGCTGGACCTACCGGGGACTCGGCCGGAGTGCCGCGCTGCCGGAGGACGCCGTCCCCGCGTCCACGGCGCAGTCCCCGTCAGTTCCCTCCTCTCCACGCCCGTTGCTCCCACTCGGCGGCCAAACGCCGCAGCGGCTGGAAATCTGACAGCGCTGCTGAGGCCCGCGCGACGCTGAGCGCCTCCTCGGCAAAGCGGCGCCGGTCGCCCGTCCGCGTTCCGGCGGATGAGCCGCACCGGACCGTCGGCTGCGCGCTCCATCACCTCGTTCGGCTTCCGGAGGAATTCGGTCAACGTCACCGGGGTCCCCATAAGTGCCTCCCTTGTCCGCAGCCCGCTTCCGAAACTGGCTCCCAGGACCGACGCTAGCTTCCTTCGGGGCAGACAATCTTCGCGGCCTGCCCCGATCTGCAGCGCAGACGGCGCTAGAGGCACTGTGCAGGGCTAGTGGCCCAGGATTCCCGGTACTCCTCTTTGAAAAGCTCTGAGGAACATCTGAGCTTTTCACGAAGGCGCACATCATGAGACCGCCGCCGGAGCCCGGTTGCGGGCCAGCCGTATCATGAAGGTAAGTACCGCCTAGCCCGCTTACCCCCTGGAGGATCCCATTACCGACGTGTCCGCTGCCCACGATGTTTATTTCGGCGCCCAAGCGCCTGACGAAGAACCGGAGCTTCCGGAAGTAACATCGCCGGCCGCCGTCGCGCGGTTTGAAAACAGGCCGGACGTGATCCGGGTCAAGGGCCGCTACGCCTTGGTCAACAAGGACAGGACACCGCACCAGGCGATGGTGGAGGACCTGCTGTTCATCCGGGACGCGCTGGACGAGGCAGGGATCGAATACCTGCTGGTGCGCGGCAACGACGAGCGGCCGGTGATCGCCATCAACTGGAAGCAGCGCAAACAGCTGCGCGTGGCACTCGCCGCCGCCTGCGTCAACGAGCCGTTCTACTCCCAGACTGTCGATGCGAAGAAGAAGACCGCCCTGCTGGTCGCCGACGGGCAGCTGGTCAAGAGCGGCAAGGAGCGCATCCTGCGCCTCTACCGGCGCCGCGTCGAACCCAACGGGGGCCTCAGCTACGGGCCGTCCGCCGGCATCCAGGTCGAGCTCTGGGCCTTCGAGGGCGACCAGCTGGTGCTGCCCATCGAAAACTCGCTCACCCGGCGCACGCTGCTGGCGCAGGATGCTGTACGTGGCACCGTCGAGCGCTTCGGCCGCAGCTGGCCGACCATCGAGAACATGTTCGCTGACCACGCCACGGACATCGACTTCGAGATCGACATCGTTTTCTCCTGGGTGGATGGCTCCTCCCCCGAGTACCAGGCTGCCCGGGCCCAGCGGATGCAGGGCGTCAAGGTCGGCGCGGGCGACGACCACGAGGCGCGCTTCCGGCAGATCAACGAGCTCAAGTACGCGTTGCGTTCGGTCTACATGTTCGCGCCCTGGATCCGCCGCATCTTCATCGCCACGGACTCCAATCCGCCGCAGTGGCTGGCGGACCACCCCGCCGTGACGATCGTGCGGAGCGAGGAATTCTTCGCCGACCCCTCGGTGCTCCCGACGCACAATTCGCAGGCGGTCGAGTGCCAGCTGCACCACATCGAGGGCCTGTCCGAGCACTTCCTCTACTCCAACGACGACATGTTCTTCGGCCGGCCGGTGGGCCCGGACGTGTTCTTCTCCCCGGGCGGGGTCACCAAGTTCATCGAAGCCACCACCCGGATCGGCCTGGGCGAGAACGACGAGGAGCGCAGCGGCTTCGAGAATGCCGCCCGGGTGAACCGCAAGCTGCTCAAGGGCCGTTTCGGCCGGATCACCACCCGTCACCTGGAGCACTGCGCCGCACCGCTGCGCCGGAGCGTGATGGCGGAAATGGAGCGGGAGTTCCCGGCCGAGTTCGCCGCCACCGCCGCCAGCACCTTCCGCGCCGCCCACAACATTTCCGTGACCAACTCGCTGTACCACTACTACTCCCTGCTCACCGGCCGGGCCGTGACCCAGACCAACGCGCGTGTGAAGTACGTCGACACAACCTTCAGGTCCGGGCTGAACTACCTGAAGCGGCTGCTGTCGAAGCGGAACATGGATTTCTTCTGCCTCAACGACGGCAGCTTCCCGGAGGTCCCCGCGGAGGAACGCGCCGAACTGGTCACCGACTTCCTGGAAAAGTACTTCCCGATCAAGGCCCCCTGGGAGAAATGACCATGACGACGGCACGGCCCGTGGTGTTCGCCATCGTCGGCAACGGCTGGCGGGCGGAGTTCTTCCTCCGCGTAGCCCAGGCCCTGCCCGAGCGGTTCCGCGTGGCCGGCGTCGTCACCCGCCGCGCGGAGGCGGGCGAGGCCATCACGAAGCGGTACTCCGTGCCGGCCTTCCGCTCCCTGGACGACGTCGTGCGGGCCGGCTCGCCTGAATTCGCGGTGGTCTCGGTGGCTAGGCACGCCGCGCCCGGACTGATCCGCGACGTCGCCGAACTGGGCCTTCCGGTACTCACCGAGACCCCTCCCGCGGCGGAACTGCCGGAGCTGTACGCTCTGAACCGCCTGACCCAGTACGGTGCGCGCATCCAGGTCGCCGAGCAGTACCACCTGCAGCCGCTGCTCGCCGCCCAGCTGCGCATCGCCGGCTCGGGCCGGCTCGGCGAGGTGTCGCTGGCCCAGGTCTCGGCCTGCCACGACTACCACGGCATCAGCCTGATCCGCCGGCTGCTCGGGGTGGGGTACGAGGATGCCGTGATCACTGCCAAGGAGTACGAGTTCCCGGTCGCGGCCGGCCCCAGCCGTCACGGGGAAGCCGAAGCGGAGGCCACCGTCGCGGAGCGGCAGACCATTGCGCAACTGGACTTCGGCGGCCGGCTGGGCGTCTACGACTGGACGAGCGAGCAATACTACTCCCTGGTCCGCTCCCGCAGCGTGCTGGTCCGCGGCAGCAGGGGCGAAATCCGCGATACCGAGGTGCGCTACCTGCAGGACTACAGGACCCAGATGCGGCACAGCATCCGCCGGCTCAACGCGGGCGAAAACGGCAACCTGCAGGGCTACTACCTCAAGGGCCTGGTCGCCGGGGACGAGTGGCTGTACCACAACAGCTTCGTTCCTGCCCGGCTCAACGACGACGAGCTTGCGATTGCCGACCTGCTGGAGAAGATGTCGCACTACGCCGCCGGCGGCCCGGACGTCTACAGCCTGGCCGAGGCATCACAGGACCACTACCTGCAGCTGATGGTCCGGAAGGCGGCCGGGACCGGCGCGGCCGTCCGCACCGAGCCGCAGCCCTGGGCGTGACCGTGGTGCCGCGCCGGCACAAGCTCCGCGCGGCTACTTCGACGTGAGCTGATTGAGCCCCGGCTCGGCGCGCCCGGGGGCCCGGTCCGGAAGCGACGGGACGCGGATGCCCGCCTCGGCTATCCGCCTCCGGGTTTCCTGGGCCCCGACATGCTCCCCAACGGTGGGAAAGTTACCCAGCGGGACCACCGAGCTCACGACCGTGTGGTCATAGACGTGGACCATGTTGAACGACTGCGCCCCGTCCTGCGGCCGGGTATGTCCGGCCGGAATGTTCAGGTCCTGCGTGTAGCAGGTCGCCGAGGCCACCGAGACCGGGATACCGGCGAAAGTCGCCGTCGTCGTGTAGTGCAGGTGCCCGGCGATGATGGTGCGCACATCGGAGCCCCAAAGGACGTCGGCGAGCGGCTGCTGGTCCCGGAGTTCGACCAGCACTGCCAGGTCCAGCACGCTGGGGACCGGCGGGTGGTGCATGGCCAGGATCGTGCCGTCCGGCGCAGGGTCCTTCAGTTCGTCCGCCAGCCACTGCAGCTGCGCCGGGCTGATCTCTCCGTGGTGGTAGCCGGGAACCGTTGAGTCGAGAGTGATGATTCGCAGGCCGTTGATGTCGTAGCTGCGGTCCACGGGTTCGGTTCCCGCTTCCTCCCCCAGCAGCAGGCTGCGGAAGTTGGCGCGGTCGTCATGGTTGCCCATCGCCCAGATCAGCTCCGTGCCCATCGCCTCCGCGGCGGGCTGGACGATGCCGGTCAGCCGCTTGTACGCCTCGGCCTCGCCGCGGTCGGCGAGGTCGCCGGTGAACACGATCGCTTCGGGTTTGTTGCCGGATTCGAGCAGCTCGTCGAAGAGCCTGCGCAGGTTTCCTTCGCTGTCGACGGCCCCGTACAAGGGTTCCGGACCACCCACCAGATGGGTGTCGCTGAGATGCAATATGAAATGACGCGGCCGGGGATATTCGGCCGGAATGTAATTCATTTGGACCTTCTTGTTTGGGAGGAGTTGGACTCCGCTTTCCCTCTCATTAGGACTCATCAAAGCATAGACCAGTTGAACCGCCGGTAAACAATTGCCCTATGTCGCAAAACGGCCGGATACCTACTGTTGACAGACGGGCGGTGACAATTCAGGGCGCCCGGCGTAGGTTCGGACACGTGACCGAACAGCAGCCGTACAGCGTCGCAGCCGACTACGACGGGTTCCAGCTGAGGCTCTACCCGGAGCACCTCGTGGCGGAGGTCGAGGTGCGCAACACCTTCGAAGACGCCGCGAACCGGGCCTTCCGTTCACTGGCCGGGTACATCCGGGGCGGCAACGCGGCCGGAACCCGGATCGCCATGACAGCCCCCGTTCTCCAGGACGGCACAGCGAAGGAAAACCGCTACCGGGTGTCGTTCGTCCTGCCGGCGTCGGTCTCCGAGCGCTCTGCGCCCGCCCCTGCCGACCCGCAGGTCCAGGTGCGGTCCGTTCCGGAGGGCTACGCGGCCGCACTGCGGTTTTCCGGCCGGTGGAGCCAGCAGATCTTCGAGGAACGCGCGCGCCAGCTGGCGGCGGCGGTGGCCGCGGCCGGGCTGACTCCGGTCGGGCCGCCGCGGTTCGCCCGCTACGACCCGCCGTTCAAACCGTGGTTCCTGCGCCGGAACGAGGTGCTGGTGTCCGTCCGGGACCCGGAAACAGCCAACCCCGCAGCCGATGAGCCCGCTGCCCAGTGAGAGGATGACACCATGACGATTGAGCAGAGCGGCACGCACCCCGTTCAACCCGCCCCCGTTGCCGTCCAGCCTGCTGTTCAGCCGGCGAAGGACTGGTTTGCCAGTGCGGTGGTGTACCAGGTGTATCCGCGCAGTTTCGCCGACTCGAACGGGGACGGCATCGGGGACCTGCAGGGCATCATCGGCAAGCTGGACTACCTGAAGAAGCTCGGCGTGGACGTGCTCTGGCTCTCCCCGATCTACACTTCCCCGCAGGACGACAACGGGTACGACATCAGCAACTACCAGGACATCGACCCGATCTTCGGGTCCCTGGCGGACCTGCAGGAACTCACCGAAGGCCTGCACGCGCGCGGAATGAAACTCGTCATGGACCTGGTCGTGAACCACACCTCCGACGAACACCCCTGGTTCGTGCAGTCCCGTTCCTCCAAGGACAACCCCAAACGCGACTGGTACTGGTGGCGGCCGGCCCGCCCCGGGACCGCGCCCGGCACCCCGGGGGCCGAACCGAACAACTGGGGATCCGCGTTCTCCGGCCCGGCCTGGGACTACGACGAGGCCACCGGCGAGTATTACCTGCACCTGTTCTCGAAGAAGCAGCCGGACCTGAACTGGGAGAACCCTGAGGTCCGCGCCGCCGTGTACGAGATGATGAACTGGTGGCTGGACCGCGGCGTGGACGGCTTCCGGATGGACGTCATCAACTTCATTTCCAAGGACACCGCCCTGCCCGACGGTGTCAAAGCCGAGGGCAAGCTCTACGGCGACGGCAGCCCGCACTACATGTCCGGCCCCCGCATCCACGAGTTCCTGCACGAAATGCACCAGGCCGTGTTCGCGCACCGCACCGGGCCGCTGCTGACCGTCGGGGAAATGCCCGGCGTCACCGTCGAGGACGCGGTCCTGTTCACGGACCCCGCCCGCGAGGAAGTGAACATGGTCTTCCAGTTCGAGCATGTCGGCCTGGACCACGGCGAGGGCAGCAAGTGGCGGCCGCGGAAACTGCGGCTGACCGATCTGAAGGCCTCCCTCGCGCGCTGGCAGGACGGGCTGGCCGAACGCGGCTGGAACAGCCTCTACTGGGGCAACCACGACCAGGCCCGCGCCGTCTCCCGGTTCGGCGACGACAGCCCCGAATACCGCGAACTGTCCGCGAAGATGCTCGCCGGTATCCTGCACCTGCACCGCGGCACCCCGTACGTGTACCAGGGCGAGGAACTGGGCATGACCAACATGAGCTTCGGCGCGATCAGCGACTACCGCGACATCGAAGTGCTCAACCACCACCGCGAAGCCACCACCCACCTCGGCCACACCGACGCCGAAGTCCTCGCCGCCCTCGCCCCCCTCAACCGCGACAACGCCCGCACCCCCGTTCAATGGGACGCCACCCGGCATGGCGGGTTCACCACCGGCTCGCCCTGGATTGCAGTGAACCCGAACGCGAACCACATCAACGCCGCCGCCCAGGTCGACGACCCGGACTCCGTCTACAGCTTTTACCGCAAAGTCATCGAACTCCGCCACGCGGACCCGGTCATCTCCCACGGCGGCTTCACCATGCTGCTGCCCCAGGACGAGCACGTCTATTCCTACCTGCGCACCCTGCCCGAAATCGAAATGCTCGTCCTGGGCAACTTCTCCGCCACCGAACACACCGTTGACGTCGGCGACAACACCTGGAGCAAAGCCGAGCAGATTCTCGGCAACTACCCCCATGACGCCAGCCTCACCCTCCGGCCCTGGGAGCTGAAAGTCTTCCGCCGCCTGCGGTAGGCCTACGGTGTCGGCGTGCCGCCGTTGACGTTGAGCGTCTCCCCGAGCACATAGCTGGATTCGGGCGAGGCGAGGAACACGTAGGCGGGCGCCAGTTCCGTGGGCTGCCCGGCACGGCCGAGGGGTGTGCTCTGCCCGAACTCCGGGAGGGCTTCTTTCGGTTGGCCGTCGCTGACCTGCAGCGGGGTCCAGAAGGGTCCGGGCGCGACGGCGTTGACGCGGATGCCGCGCGGCGCCAGCTGCTGGGCCAGCCCTTTCGTGAAGTTGTTGATACCGGCCTTGGTCGTGGCGTAGTCGATCAGCGTGGGCGACGGGTTGTAGGCCTGCACCGACGTCGTGTTGATGATGGTCGAGCCGGGCGCCAAGTGCGGGAGCGCGGCCTTGGTGATCCAGAACATGGCGTACAGGTTCGTCTTCAGCGTGTGGTCGAACTGTTCGTCGCTGAGGTCCTCGAGCTTGTCGACGGCGAGCTGCTTGCCCGCATTGTTCACCAGGATGTCCAGTCCGCCCAGCTCCTCCACCGCCCGCTGCACCAGCTCGCGGCACATAGCGGAGTCCTTCAAATCGCCGGGGATGCGCACGGCCTTGCGCCCGGCCTCCTCGATCACCCGGCTGACGTGCTGCGCGTCTTCCTCCTCCTCGGGCAGGTAGGACAGGGTGACGTCGGCGCCCTCGCGGGCATAGGCGATGGCCACGGCCGCTCCGATACCCGAGTCAGCGCCCGTGATCAGCGCCCTGCGGCCCTCCAGCCGGCCGGTCCCCCGGTAGGACTGCTCACCCCGGTCCGTCTGCGGCTCGAGAGTCTTGTCCAGTCCCGGTTCGGGCTGGTCCTGCTTCGGCGGCGAGATCTGCGGGTAGCGCTTGGTCGGATCCTGAAATGTGTACTGGTCGTTGCCCACGGAATGCTCCGATCGCTAGGGGTTTGAACAGCCGCTTCCGGCACACCGAAAAGCTAAGCCTGCTTATTACCCTAGGTGGCCCACCCCGGGCTTTCAACCCTGTCAGCTGCGCCCGCGGCGCCATTCATCGATCTCCGCGAACAGCCCGCGGCGCCGCTCTTCGGTGATGAACGCGCTGCGCACGGAGTTGACGGCAAGCGCGGCGAGCTGCTCGTCGGTGAACCCGAACAGCTCGGTGAGCTGGCGAAAGTTCTCGTCGATGTACCCGCCGAAGTAGGCCGGGTCATCCGAGTTCACCGAAACATTCAGCCCGCGGCCCAGCATCCGCGGCAGCGGATGGCGGGCAAGGGTGTCCACGGCGCGGAGCCGGACATTCGACAGGGGGCAGACGGTCAACGGCACCTGCTCGGCCACCAGCCTCTCCACCAGCTCCTCGTCCTCGAGGCAGCGGATGCCGTGATCGATCCGCGCAACCTGGAGCAGATCCAGCGCCTCCCGGATGTACTCGGGCGGCCCCTCCTCCCCCGCGTGCGCCACGCACTCCAGGCCCGCCTCCCGTGCCCGGTCGTACAGCGCCACGAAGTCCCGGGGCGGGTGGCCCACCTCCGCGGAATCCAGCCCGATGCCGGTGATCGGAGCGTTCATCGCCAGCAGCTGCTCGAGCACCTCCAGGGCATCCTCGGCCGGCTCGTCCCGCAGGAACGCAGCAATCAGAACCGTGCTCACCCCGAACTCCTCCTCGCTCTCCCCCAGAGCCGAAGCCAGGCCGTTCACGCACGTCTCCAGCGGCACGCCGCGGGAGACGTGCGCCTGCGGATCGAACATGATCTCCGCATGCCGCACCCCTGCTGCCGCCGCCCTCGCCAGGTACGCCCGGGCAAGATCCGTGAAGTCCCGCTCCGTGCGCAGCACCGCCATGTTCGCGTAGTAGAGATCCAGGAAGGACTGCAGGTCCCCGAACTCATACTGCCGCTCCAGCTCGGCGAGGTCCGCGTAGGGAAGCTCGACGCCATTGCGCTCCGCGAGCACGAAGATCAGCCCGGGTTCGAGTGTCCCTTCGATGTGCAGATGCAATTCGACGACGGGCAGCCGGTCCATGATCGGGTCCTCCAGTTTTCGGCGGTCACGGGACTTCCCAGCCTAGTACGGGCCGCCGCACAGCCGCTCGGCGCAATTTCTGCGCAATTCGGCGGACTGTTACCGAGTGTGATTGACACCACGCACCGCGCCGACTCTAAGATGGACCGAGGCGTTGTTAGCGCTCACAACATTTGTCTTCGCAGGGATCGTTCGCACCCGACCGCAGCCCTTCACCCCACCGGCACGGTGGCTGAAGGGCGCGGAGCGACATCCTCGACAAGGACGTCAGATGCAATCGAAGGAAACAGAGTGAAACTGAAGAAGCTCGTTGTCGGCGTCGCTGCCGTCAGCATGGCCCTTTCCCTTGCTGCCTGTGGAAGCCGTGGCGGCAACGCCAGCTCCGGGGGCGGCGACAACAGCGGAGCCTTGGTCGGCATTGCGATGCCCACCAAGACTTCTGAGCGCTGGATCAAGGACGGCGACGCCATCAAGGCCTCGCTCGAAAAGCTCGGTTACAAGACCGACCTCGAATACGGCGACGATAAGATCCCGCAGCAGGTCCAGCAGATCAGCAACATGATCACCAAGGGCGCCAAGGTCCTGATCATCGCTTCAATCGACGGCACCGCCCTGAGCGACCAGCTCGACAACGCAGCCAAGGCCGGCATCAAGGTCATCGCCTACGACCGCCTGATCAACGGCAATAAGAACGTGGACTACTACACCACGTTCGATAACGAAAAGGTCGGCGTCCAGCAGGCCACCTCCCTGCTCACCGGCCTGGGCATCCTGGACAAGGACGGCAAGGAAACCGGAAAGAAGGGCCCGTTCAACGTCGAGCTCTTTGCCGGCAGCCCGGACGACAACAACGCCACTTTCTTCTACAACGGCGCCATGAAGACGCTGAAGAAGTACATTGACGACGGCACGCTGGTGGTCAAGAGCGGCCAGACCGGTTTCACCCAGATCGCCACGCTGCGCTGGGACCCCGCCACGGCCCAGAAGCGCATGCAGAACCTGATCGCCAGCACGTACTCCGGCGGCGCCAAGGTCCAAGGCATCCTCTCGCCCTACGATGGCCTGTCCATCGGCATCATCTCGGCGCTGACCGCCTCGGGCTACTCGACGTCGAACCTGCCTGTGATCACCGGTCAGGACGCGGAGGCTGCCTCGGTGAAATCGATCATCGCCGGCCAGCAGTACTCGACGATCTTCAAGGACACCCGCGAACTCGGCAAGCAGGCCGTGACCATGGCCGATGACGTGCTCAAGGGCAAGACCCCGGAGGTCAACGACACCAAGAGCTACGACAACAAGGCCAAAATCGTCCCCACGTTCCTGCTCCAGCCGCAGGTCGTCACCAAGGACAACTACCAGAAGGTCCTCGTCGACAGCGGCTACTACAAAGAGTCGGACCTGAAGTAGTCCCACCCTGAACCGTGGTGGTGGCGGCCCTGCGCTGCCACCACCACATTTCTGAGATCCACTGCGTGAAAAACGCGAGAACCAGGACCTGACGTGACGACGAATATTCTCGAGATGCGCGGCATCACCAAGACGTTCCCGGGGGTCAAGGCCCTCCAGGATGTTTCCCTCGAAGTCCAGCGCGGCCATGTGCACGCGATCTGCGGCGAGAACGGGGCTGGCAAATCAACGCTCATGAAGGTGCTCTCCGGGGTGTACCCCGCAGGCACCTACGAGGGCGAAATCCACTTCGAAAACGAACTCTGCGAATTCAAGGACATCAAGGGCTCCGAGGCCGCAGGCATTGTCATCATCCACCAGGAGCTCGCCCTGAGCCCCTACCTTTCCATCGCCGAGAACATCTTCCTCGGCAACGAACAGGCCAGGAACGGCTTCGTGGACTGGAACCGCACCAACCTGGAGGCCTCGAAGCTGCTCGCCCGCGTCGGGCTCAATGACAACCCGATCACCAAAATCACAGATCTGGGCGTGGGCAAGCAGCAGCTGGTCGAAATCGCCAAGGCGCTCTCCAAGCGGGTCAAGCTGCTCATCCTCGATGAGCCGACGGCGGCCCTGAACGACGAGGACTCCGCTCACCTGCTCGGCCTGATCAAACACCTGCAGGGCCAAGGCATCACCTCAATCATCATCAGCCACAAGCTCAACGAGATCAAAGCGATCGCGGACAAGGTAACCATCATCCGCGACGGCCGGACGATCGAGACCCTGGACATGCACGCCGACGAGATCTCCGAGGAGCGCATCATCAAGGGGATGGTGGGCCGCGACCTCGACCAGCGCTACCCCGACCATACGCCGACCATCGGCGCGGAACTGCTGCGGGTGGAGGACTGGACCGTGCACCACCCGGTGGACCAGAGCCGGCAGGTCGTCAAGAATGCCAGCTTCAACGTCCGCGCCGGCGAGATCGTGGGCATCGCGGGCCTGATGGGCGCCGGCCGCACCGAACTGGCGATGAGCATCTTCGGCCACAGCTACGGCACCAAGATCAGCGGCCGGGTCTACAAGAACGGCCAGGAGATCAAGACCAACACCGTGTCCGCGGCAATCAAGCACGGCATCGCCTACGCCACCGAGGACCGCAAGCACTACGGACTGAACCTGTTGGACAACATCATGCGCAACGTCTCCGGCGCCGCGCTGGACAAGCTCTCCCGCTGGGGATGGGTGGACAGCAACAAGGAGAACCTGGTCGCCGAAGGCTACCGCCGCAGCATGAAAATCAAGGCGGCCACGGTCGCCGCCGTCACCGGCAAGCTCTCCGGCGGCAACCAGCAAAAGGTCGTCCTGTCCAAGTGGATGTTCGCCAACCCCGACGTGCTGATCCTGGACGAACCGACCCGAGGAATCGACGTCGGCGCCAAGTATGAGATCTACACGATCATCAACCAGCTGGCCGACGAGGGTAAAGGCATTGTCGTCATCTCCTCCGAGCTGCCCGAACTGCTGGGCATCTGCGACCGGATCTACACCCTCTCCGAGGGCCGGATCACCGCCAACGTTCCGCGGGAAAAGGCCACTGCCGAGTACCTGATGCAATACATGACCCAAGAAAAGGAAGCCTGATGCTCGCGCTTCGCTCCGCACTGCATTACCTGGCCGGCCAGCTGCGCCAGGTCGGCCTGTTCATTGCCCTGATCGTGATCATCCTGTTCTTCCAGGTCACCACGAACGGCATCACGCTCGCGCCGATAAACGTCTCGAACCTGATCGTCCAGAACAGCTACATCCTCATCCTGGCCATCGGCATGGTCATGGTAATCATCGCAGGCCACATCGACCTCTCGGTCGGCTCCGTGGTGGCCTTCGTCGGCGCCATGTCCGGCGTCATGATCACCCAGTGGGGACTGCCTTGGTGGCTGGCCATCATTTTCTGCCTGGCCATCGGGGCCCTGGTGGGCATGTGGCAGGGCTTCTGGATCGCCTACTTCGGCATCCCCGCCTTCATCGTGACCCTGGCCGGCATGCTCACGTTCCGCGGCCTGACCCAAATCGCCCTGCAGAATCAGCAGATCTCACCGTTCCCGGATTCGTTCCGGTCCCTCGGCAGCGGCTTCCTTCCGGACCTGGGCGGCGGCACCTCGGCCCTTGAGCCGCTGACCGTGATCATCGGCGTCATCGCGACGGTCGCCCTCGTGGCTCAGGACCTGCGCCAGCGCGCGGCCCGTCGCAAGCACAACCTCGAGGACGAGCCGTTCGCGTGGTTCCTGGCCAAGATGATCTTCACCGCACTGCTGATCCTGCTGATCACGTACCTGCTGGCCGGGTACCGTGGCACCCCGATCGTGCTCATCGTGCTGGGCCTGCTCACTGTCGTCTACTCGGCGGTGATGGCCAACTCGGTCTGGGGTCGGCATATCTACGCGATCGGTGGCAACCGGTTCGCAGCCGAGCTCTCCGGCGTCAAGGTCAAGCGCGTCACATTCACCCTGTTCGTGAACATGGGCATCCTAGCGGCGCTGGCCGGCCTGGTCTTCACGGCACAGCTCAACCTGGCCAACCCGAAGGCCGGCGACGGATTCGAGCTCGACGCGATCGCGGCGGTCTTCATCGGCGGGGCGGCGGTGACCGGCGGCATCGGGACTGTGATGGGGGCGATCATCGGTGGTCTGATCATCGGCATCCTCAACAACGGCATGTCCATCCTCGGTGTCGGCACCGAGTACCAGCAGCTCATCAAGGGCCTGGTGCTGCTTGCCGCCGTGGCGTTCGACGTCTTCAACAAGCGCCGAGCGGCCAGCTCCACCAAGTAACCCCCGGCAGGCACCCCCCGGCACAACCGAAGGGGCAGTTTCCGTACGGAAGCCGCCCCTTCTGCGTTGTTGTGCGCTACTCGAGTTCCGGGACGAGCAGGGTCCGCAGGTCCAGCCGGCGCAGCACCCGGTCGGCGGATTCCGGGTCGACGCCGGGCTCGGTGCGCGCCGCCACCACTTCCTGGCGCGCGGCGTCGAGCGCCAGCGTCTGGACGGCGATGACATGCTCCCGGCGCTGCTGCAGACGCTCGCGCAGCGCCTCGTCCATGCTTTCCTCTTCGGCCAGGTCGTCGTGCAGGTGCAGCAACCGGCGCTTGACCCGGTCCACCGTGTCCTTGCTCAGCCCTTCCAGCAGCCGGGACTCGCGCAGGGCTCCCATCGCCGCGCCCTGCGCCCGCCGGGCCAGCACCAGCTCGGCCTCGCGTTCCACCTCCGGGGACTCGGCTGCACCGAGCGCGCGCATCAGGAAAGGCAGCGTCAAGCCCGGCAGCACCAGGGTCACCAGCAACACCGCGCAGGCCATCAGGATGATCTCGCTGCGGCCCGGGAAAGGAGTTCCGTCGTCGAGCGTCACGGGCAGTGCGAGCGCCAAGGCCAGCGTCGCCAGCCCGCGCATGCCGCACCACGTCAGAATGGTCACGTCCTTCACCGACGACGGCGGGGTGCCCGCGGCACGGCGCCGGTTCACCGGGATCAGCAGCGCCAGCCAGAGGGCGCGGACCAGGACGACCAGCACGCACACGACGGCGGCGGGTCCGAGAAGCCCGACGATGGTTGCCCCCTCCGTGTGGATGACCTGGCGCATCTCCAGGCCCACCAGCCCGAAGGCGACTCCTGTCACCAGCAGCTCCACCACGTCCCAGAAGGCGCGGCCGGTGATCCGCTCCTCGGCGGCCTGCGGCCGGGCGTTGCGCCGGACCTCGAGGGCAGTGACCACGACGGCGACCACACCGGAAGCGTGCAGTTCCTCGGCCGCAATGTACACCGCGAACGGCACCACCAGGGTGGTGGCGCTGCGCGCAATCGGCGAGGTGATGAAGCGCGCAGAGTTCTTCGTCAGCCAGCCCATGGCCAGTCCGAGCAGGACGGCGGCAGCGGCGCCGAGCACGAACTGGCCGGCCACGGCGGGGCCGATGTTCCGGCCCGCGAGCGCGGCAGCGGCGGCGGCCTGGAAGATGACGATTGCTGCCGCGTCGTTGAACAGCCCCTCGCTTTGCAGCACGGAGGTGAGCCGACGGGGCATGTGCACCTTGGCGGCAATGGACTCCACCGCCACCGGGTCCGGCGGAGCGACCATGGCCCCGAGCGCGACGGCCGCCGGGATCCCGATGCTGGGCACCAGCAGCCACGCCGCGGAGGCGACGACGACGGTGGTCACGACGACGAGGGCGATGGCCAGCAGCACGATCGTCCTCCACCGCACCCGGAAGACGGACCAGGATGTCTTCTGGGCCGTGGCGAAGAGCAGCGGGGGCAGGAACAGCGGGAGGATCAGTTCGGGTTCGATGTGGATCGCAGGGAAGCCCGGCAGGAAGGCAATCGCCGCCGCGAGGATGACCATCAGCACCGGGTAGGGCAGCCGGACCCGGTCCCCGAGGCCCACGGCCAGCACCGTGACGAGCATCAGACCGACGATGAGTGCCAGGTATTCCATGTACTCCCCCATGTTCGTGTCCCTCTACGCTACCGGCCCCGCGACCGGGCCGGGCGGGCCGGTCAGGTCTTGGCCGGCCGCCAGAAAAGCGTGAGCACCAGTGCCGCCGCACCGAGCAGCAGCATCACCAGCACCATGCGGCCCCAGTTCGCCGGTGTCACCCCGGTGCCGTAGAAGAGGCCGATCAGCACCGTGGCAGTGATCGCGCCCAGGTAGCGGCAGGTCTGGAAGATCCCGGCTGCCACGCCCCTGTCCTGCGGACGGGTCGAGGCGTACATGCCCTGGCTCGAGGCGATGCTGACCATGCTGTAGGGCACGCCCATCAGGGCGGTGACGGCGAGCACCAGCACAACGCCGGCGGACTGGGTGAGCAGCCACAGCACCCCCGAGGCGGCCGTGAGCGCGATGACGCCGATGATGAGCACCCGGCGGACGCTGTACCGGTCGATCGCGCGCGCGGCGAACGGCGTGACCAGCACCGAGATGGCCGCGAGCGGCAGCATCAGCACGCCCACGACGCCGGCGCTGTAGCCGGCGGACTGCTGCAGCAGCTGCGGCAGCCCGAAGAACGCGAAGTAGTACACGCCGTTGAAGACGGCGAAGCACACGTAGATCAGCAGCAGCGGCCGGTTGCGGCCCAGCAGCCGCAGGTCCAGGAACGGCGGGCTGAACCGCAGCTCCCGCACTGCGAACAGCACGCCCAGCACCACCGAGCCGGCCAGCAGCAGCCAGCGGTAGCCCGGCGCGACATTCAGCAGGGCCATCAGCAGCAGCACCAGCGAGCCGACGAAGGCGAGGATGCCCGGCACGTCCGAGTCCCGCACCAGGGTCCCCACCCTCCCCTGTTCGCGCGGCCCGTCCGCCGGTGCCACCCGGCGCACGGCGACCAGCGCGGCCAACGCCAGCGGCACGTTGATGAGGAACAGGGCCTGCCAGCCGACGAGGCTCACCAGCACGCCGCCGACGACGGGCCCGACAGCGGCCCCGGCCGTGTTGGCCATTTGGATCCGGCTCAGCGGCCGCGTGGAGCTCACCTTTGCGGCCCGGCTCAGTGCGGAGACCATGACGACGGCGCTCGGGTACGCCGTCGCCGTGCCGATACCCATGAAGACGCGGGCCACGCACAGCAGCGCGAAGTTCGGCGAGAGCGGCGCCAGCGCACAGGTGACGGCCACCAGGCCCATCCCCAGAGTGAACAGGCGCCGCGGGCCGAACCTGTCGGCCAGGCGTCCCATCAGCGGCTGCGCGGCGGCGGAGGTGAGGTAGAACGAGGTGATTACCCAGGTGACGGTGGCGACGTCCAGCCCGAAATCGCCGCGCAGCACTACGAGGGCGACGGCGATCATCGAGGAGTTCAGCGGATTGAGGGTGGTGCCCAGGCTCAGCGCTGCGGTCGCGAGCCCGGTGCCGGATGTCTTAGTCACACGGTCCAGTCTTGCGCATTGGATAGGGCAAAAAGCCCCGCCCCACCGCTTGTCCCCGGCAGTAGACTGGGAAACAGCTGTAACGCGGCACACATTCCAGCTGTCGATCTGCAATCCGGAGCGACCCACCGTGCAGCTCGAAAGGCTGAGGAAATGACCACTGGCACCGTCAAATGGTTCAACGCCGAAAAGGGATTCGGCTTCATCGCGCCCGATGACCACTCCAAGGATGTCTTCGCCCACCAGTCCGCCATCCTGGCCAAGGGCTTCCGCACCCTGGAGGAGAACCAGAAGGTCGAGTTCGACATTGTCGAGGGGCCGAAGGGTCCGCAGGCGACGAACATCCGCGCCCTCTAGTCCTTGCCCCTGTAATCCTTGACAGAGCCCCTGCCGGAGGACGAGGAACGGCTGCGGCACTGCGCTGCGGCCGTTTTCGGCTGGAAGAACCTCCGCGAGGGACAGCTCGCGGGCATCGCCGCCCTGCTGCGCGGCCGCGATGTGCTGGCCGTGATGCCCACCGGGTACGGGAAGTCCGCGATTTACCAGCTCGCCGCCCTGGAACTGCCGCGCGCCGCCGTCGTCGTCTCCCCGCTGATCGCGCTGCAGGAGGACCAGCTGAAAGAGCTGCTGACGGCGCTCGGCCCGGACGCCGCCGTGGCCGTCAGCTCCGCCCATTCCGACACCGAGCAGCAGCACGCGTGGCGCCTGATGGAAACGGGCCGCGCGAAGTTCCTGTTCCTCGCCCCCGAGCAGTTGGCCAAGGACGCGACGGTCAACAGGCTCGCGGCTGCGCGGATCTCCCTGTTCGTGGTCGACGAAGCGCACTGCGTTTCCGCGTGGGGCCACGACTTTCGGCCGGACTACCTGCGCCTCGGCAGCGTCCGCGCGCGGCTCGGGAACCCGCCGGTGGCGGCGCTGACGGCCACCGCCGCGCCGCCCGTCCGGGAGGAAATCATCGAAAGGCTGGGCATGGACCAGCCGCTGCTGCTCGTGCACGGGTTCGACCGGCCGAACATCCGGCTGGAGGTTTCGCGCCACCACCGGGACAAGGACAAGCGCCGGGCCGTGGTCGAGCAGGTCGCTTCGCTGTCCGGCCCCGGGCTGGTCTACGCTGCCACGCGGCGGGACACCGGCAAATACGCGGCCGCCCTCTCGGCCCGGGGAGTGCGGGCGGCCTCCTACCACGCGGGCCGGCCTGCGGCGGATCGCCAGCGCGTGCACGAGCGGTTCCTCGCCGGCAACCTGGACGTCGTCGTCGCCACCACGGCTTTCGGGATGGGGATCGACAAACATGACGTGCGCTTCGTGGTGCACGCCGACATTCCCGAGTCCCTCGACAGCTACTACCAGGAGATCGGCCGCGCCGGCCGCGACGGCGGAGCTGCCCTCGCCGTGCTGCACTACCGCTCGGAGGACCTGGGCCTCCGGCACTTCTTCGCTTCGCGTCCTGCCGATGAGACTTCCCTGAACCAGGCGCTGGAGGCCCTGCATGCAGCGCCCGGACCGCTCGACGGCGCGGCGTTGGCCGCCGCCACCGGCCTGCCGCCGCGCAGGGTCACCGGCTTGCTGAACCTGCTCCAGGACACCGGCTGCCTCGATGCCCGGGCCGGGCGGGTACGGCTGGCAGCGAACGCCGACCCGCACCGGGTTGCGGCCCGAGCCGTCGAGCTCGCCGCGGCCAGAGTGCGGGTGGACCGCTCCCGGGTTGACATGATGCGGGCGTACGCGGAGACGGATGCCTGCCGACGCCGGTTCCTGCTGGGCTACTTTGGCGAGGAACTGCCCGCCCCTTGTGGCAACTGCGACACCTGCAGCGACGGCCGGGCCTACCGGGAGGCGGCCCACGACGATGCCTCGGACCCGTTTCCGCTGCAGACCCGCGTCCTGCACCCGCAGTGGGGACCCGGCGTCGTCATGCGGCACGAAGAGGACGCCCTGACGGTCCTGTTCGACCTGGAAGGCTACAAGACGCTCTCCCGCCGCGCCGTGCGTGAGCGCCATCTGCTGACCCGGACCGGCTGACGCCGACTCGGACTACGTGGTCGCAGCGCCTCCGCGCGCGTCCTTCGGAAGGACGGTCTTATAGACGATCGCCGAGGCCACGTCCCGCACCTTGACGTTGGTGCTCATCGACATGTTGCTCAGCAGCGTGAATGCTTCGTCGGCGTCGCAGCGGTGCTCGGCCATCAGGATTCCCTTGGCCTGGTCGATCACTGCCCGCGATGTCAGCGCCTCGCGCAACTGCTCGGCCTCGCGCTGGGTGGCCCGGTGCAGCGACGCATGGGCAGTGGCAGTGGCCGCGGCCTCCGCGAACCGACGCGCGTCCTCCTGGCTGTTGTTGCCCACGGCGCCGCTGCGGATGTAGTCGATCGCCCGCACCAGGTCCGAACGGAGTTCGGTCACGTCCTCGACGTGGTGCAGGATACCGACCAGTTCGCCGCGGCGGTTGAAGACCGGACCGTTGGAAATGCTCCAGTACCGTTCCTGGAATTCGGGCGAGCCCGGCCCGGTCTGGATGTCGTAACGCTGGACCCACATGCTATCGCTGCGGCCGGTCTCCAGCACGCGGACGAACGACGCCGCGACATTGCGGTTGCCGTCGTCCTGGGCGTCGTTTGGTGCGCCCGGGAAATGCCGAAGGAGTTCCGTTCCGAGCAGGGCCTCCCGGGACTTGTGGGAAATCCGCAGATACGCATGGTTCACCTCGCACACCACGAGGTCCGTGTCCAGCAACACCTGCGGGGTGTCCATCGCTTGGAACACGTCCGAAATAGATGCGTCCTCGAGGATGTCCTCGGACCCGGCGCGGGTCAGTTCCCCGCCCACCGGCGCACCGCCGTCGATACCGCTCATTGTCTCCGTCCTGGCCAGTCATTGCGCCAGGGCAAGTCCAGTACCTCAGGAAGGCGACGCCACGGCGAAGGACCTAGCGTCTTAAGCCCCTGATTGCTAAATATCCTAATAGACCCGCGGAGCTTTCCTGAATTTTGCCTGAATGCGCCGCCAAACTGGTCAGGGTCGCGCCCATCCCGTGTCGCGGTTGAACCGCGCCACGAGCATGCCGCTGCCGGTGGACGCCGAGTCGTCCGGGTCCTCGAACAGCCGCGCCTCCGCGGTTCGGCTTCGGCTGAGGATCTGCTCGGCTTCGGTCTTGGCTCCCTCCAGGTTCGCGCCGGGGACGCTGGCGCGCACCGGCATCCCTTGGCCCGTTCCCGACGGCGCCCGGACCGGCAACGGGTCGCCCGCGTGGGCGTCCCCGGGCGGCAGCGCGAAGCCGTCCTCCTTGGCGGTGGCCTCCGTGTATTCGAGATAGAACCCCATCGACTCCCTTTCCTCGTTCCTGGCCTATCACCCTGCCTGGAACCTAGCCCGCCCGCCGCCGGCTGCGATAGGTACCTTCGGCGCTTTTCCTCCGCGATTTCCGGGCCGGCCTCCGCGCCTGCTAGACAGAATGCTATGCAGGATCTGTTCAGCTCCGCCGTGCCGTTGCTCGCAATTCTCGTCGCCGTCGCGGCCGGACTTATCCTGTCCTGGCTGATCCGGAAACTGGTGCTGCGGCTCAACCGGCGCGTGACCGCGCTGCGCGACACTTCGCGGATCGCGCGGGTGCCGCTGCGCCTGACACTGTGCCTCGTGGCCGTGCGGATCGCCCTCATCGCCACAACCAACGATTCGCCGTGGAGGCAGACCGCGGACCACGCCCTGCTGCTGGCGCTGATCGCCTCCATCGGCTGGCTCGCCGTCGCCGTCCTGCTCATCGTCGAGGCGCTCATGCTCGCGCACTACAGCGTGGACATGGCGGACAACCGGAGGGCGCGGCGGCTGCGGACACAGACGATCATGGCCCGTCGGATCGGGGTCGCACTCATCGTCGTGCTGGCCCTTGGTAGCGCCCTTTTGACCTTCCCGGCAGTGCGGGCGCTGGGCGCCGGGCTGCTCGCCTCGGCCGGCGTCATCTCGATCGTTGCCGGTCTGGCAGCCCAGACCTCGCTCGTCAACGTCTTCGCCGGCCTCCAGCTCGCCTTCACCGACGCCATCCGCGTGGACGACGTCGTCGTCGTGCAGAAGGAGTGGGGCCGGATCGAAGAGATCACCCTGACCTACGTGGTGGTGCACATCTGGGACGACCGCCGGCTCATCCTGCCGTCGACGTTCTTCACCACCACCCCGTTCGAGAACTGGACGCGACGCCAGTCGGCTGTGATGGGCACCGTCGAATTCGATCTGGACTGGCGCGCCCCAATCGAAGACATGCGGGACGAACTCCGGGCGGTTCTGGACTCCACCGAACTGTGGGACAAGCGGGTGGGGATTTTGCAGGTGACGGACGCAACCGGCGGATACGTCCGGGTCCGGATTTTGGTCAGCGCGGCGGACAGCGGCTCACTGTTCGACCTGCGCTGCCTGATCCGGGAATCCCTCGTCACCTGCCTGCAGACCGAGCACCCCGAGGCCCTTCCGCACACGCGGTGGGAGCGCGTGCCTCCGCCCGCGCAGTCTGTTCCGGCCGGCGAGGACCAGGCCCTTCCCGGCTCCGCGGCACGGCGGGTGGCCCGGCGCCCCGCGGACCCGCACGAATCGCAGCTGTTCACCGGCTCGGTGGAGGCGGTTGAGCGGTCGAAGGCGTTCACCGGACCAGGCGAAGCGGTTTTCGAGGAGCGGGACCGGAACCTGGCCCGGGAGAAGGACGGCTCCGGGGACTGACGCGGACCGCCGTTGCTGCACCGGCGGGTAGTGCGCCGCGGCGGCGGCAGGTGCAGAATATGGCCAAGGTTCCCGCGGGGAGATCTCCGGGGCCAGCCGGAGGCCGGGGCCAGTCTGGAGGCACGTCCAATGTCGCACGTGAAGCCCGCACCTTGCTGCAGTATCGCTCCCCCGGACATCCTTGCCCGGCTCGCCGCCGAAGGAACCCCCGAGCAACGCGCCGCCGCCATCCGCGCCCTCGGACCGTCGTCGGCCTTCCGAGCCCAACGTGCCCTCATTGGACGGCTCGGCCGTGAGCTCAACCTCGGGGCTGCACAGCTGGGCGGCCTGGCACTTGCCACCGGGCGCAAACTCACTGCCTACGACAACCAACGCCAGGGGCGGTATTTCCTGCCCGGAGTCAAGGTCCGCGGCACGGATGACCCGCCCGCGGCCGACGAGGCCGCCAACCAGGCCTTCGACGGCAGCGGCACCACCTACGACTTCTACCGGACGGTGCTCGGCCGCAACTCCGTCGACGACGCCGGCATGGAGCTGGTCTCCTCGGTGCACTACGGCGTCGGCTACGACAACGCCTTCTGGAACGGCGTGCAGATGGTCTACGGCGACGGCAGCGGCACGATCTTCCGCACCGGTGCGCTGACGAAGGCGATCGACGTCATCGGCCATGAACTCACCCACGGCGTCACTCAGTACACGGCCGGGCTCGTCTACAGCAAGCAGCCAGGGGCGCTGAACGAGTCCTTCTCCGACGTCTTCGGCTCGCTGGTGAAGCAGTACAGCCTCAACCAGACCGCCGACGAGGCCGACTGGCTCATCGGCGAAGGCACCCTCGTGCCCGAACTCGGCGGCGCGCTGCGCTCCATGAGCAATCCAGGCACCGCCTATCCCGGGGACAGCCAGCCCGCACATATGAAGGACTACAAGGACCTTCCTGACGACAACGACCCGAAGAACGACAGCGGCGGCGTCCACATCAATTCGGGCATTCCGAACCGCGCCTTCTACCTGGCGGCGTTGGCGCTGGGCGGCCATGCCTGGGATGTGG
The DNA here is from genome assembly GCF_018531425.1 of Paenarthrobacter sp. DKR-5. Classification (GTDB taxonomy): domain Bacteria; phylum Actinomycetota; class Actinomycetes; order Actinomycetales; family Micrococcaceae; genus DKR-5. The sequence continues at coordinate 84,563 of NZ_JAHBOI010000003.1, read as the reverse complement.
CCGGCAAGATCTGGTACAAGGCGCTGACGCAGCATCTGAAGCCGGACACCCAGTTCGCCGAGGCAGCGCAGATGACCGTGGACGTCGCGCAGGACATCAGCGCGAAAGCACGCAAGGCGGTCAAGGCCGCGTGGAAGGAAGTAGGGGTGCTGTGAAGCTCATTGTCCGGCGCGGCGGCGGCCTGGCCGGGATGGTCAGGCGCACCGATCTCGACGCGGCGGTGCTGGCCGAGGAGCCGGCGCGGGACTTCGCAGTCATGGTGGAACGCGCGCAACTGCGGGGCGCGGGGCCGGCGGGCGCGGAGCCGACAGCCGGGTCAGCTGCGGGCGGGCGCTGGCCGGATGCGCTCAGTTACGAGGTTCAGCTCGACGACGACGACGGCGCCAGCCACAGCCACTCCTACACGGATCCGACCCTCCCTCCCGATGTGGCGCGCCTGCTCCAGTGGCTGGACGGGCGGCCGGAGCGGACCGACTCGGTGGAACGCTAACGCTGTAGTGCCGGTGCATCGCGGACGGTGAGGGAGTAACGTGGCACGGACCAACCGATCGACCAAGGATCCGGACAACGGGCTGAGTGTGAAGAAGGTGACGGCATGAGCGTCGGAGACAAGTTCGAAGCCATGGGAGACAAGCTCAAGGGCAAGGCCGAAGAGGCTGTCGGCAAGCTCACGGATGACAAGTCCAAGATTGCCGAAGGCAAGGCCAATCAGTTCAAAGGCAGCGCGGAGGACAAGGTCGCCGACATCAAGGCGCACTTGAACGACACAGCCGCAGAGAACCAGGTGGATGACACCGAGGGCGGCGGCCGCCAGGTCTGATCCCCGGAGCAGATTCCGCGGCCAGCAGATCCCGTCTCGGCTAGGTCCGGGGCGGGATCTGCTGCAGTGACCAGGTGTTGCCGTCAGGGTCACTGAAGTAGACGAACATTCCCCACGGCTGAACGTCGATGTCGCTTGCTTCCACCCCGTTGTCGAGCAGATGACGTTGGGCCGCAGCCGCGTCCTCCACCACCATTTGGAGGCCGCGTTGCGTTCCTGGCTTCATGTCGGTGATCCCGGTGCCGATCACGATGGAACAGGCCGATCCCGGCGGTGTGAGCTGCACGAACCGGAGTTCTTCATTGACCTGGTAGTCGTGATCGTCGGTGAAACCTATTTGGTTCACATAGAAGGATTTTGCCCGGTCCACATCCGTCACGGGCACAGGAACAAGCTCGAGCTTCCACTCCATGCGCTCAATCTAGCCGCGATCAGATCGGGCGGAAAGGGCCAGAGGGCGTGAAGCCGGTTCCGCCTTGCCACAGATGGCATATCCGTTTCGAAAACCTCTGATAATCCTCTGATCTTCGCCGTCCAGCAGACGGCCCGGCTGTGCCCGCGGGCGTTCGATGCCCGGGTGTCAGATCCGGAAGTCAGATCCGGAAGTAGGTGTTGCGTCCGGGGGTTTGGGTGGGGTCGAGTTCCGGTGGCGGTGTCCACCAGGGGATGCCGTCGCGGAGGCTGATGCGCCAGCGTTCCTTGTGGAGCAAGTGGTGGTGGTAGGCGCAGGCCAGGGCCGCGTTGTTGATCCCGGTGGGGCCGCCGCGGGACCACCACTGGACGTGGTGGGCTTCGCACCAGGCGGCCGGGACGGTGCAGCCGGGGGCGGTGCACCCGCCGTCCCTGGCAACCAAGGCTTTGCGCTGGTGCGGCGCGAACGCCCGCGCGGACCGTCCGACGTCCAGGACCTGGCCCTGGCCGCCGAGCACGACGGGCAGCACCTCCGCGTCACAGGCGATCCGGCGGGCGCTGCGGGCGGTGACGGGGCCGGTGAACACGCACCTCCCCGCACCCCCGCCTGTCCCGCCGTCGTTTCTGCCGTCCCCGTGTGCCTGGTGATTGGTGGTGAGGTCGTTGAGCAGGTCCTGGTAGCCGATGGTGACCATGACCTGCGGGCGCAGGCCCCCGGTGGCGGGCAGACCCCCGGCGGCCAGCGCCGCCTGGCAGCCGGCGACCAGCCCGTCGAGGAGCTGCTGGGCCCGGGACCGGCGGTCAAACACCCCCGGCACACCCGCACCCGCAGGGTCGTCGTTTCCGCCGCTGCCGCCTTCGACGCCACGTTGTGCCGCTTCGCCGGTGGTGGTTCTGGGGTTGGTGGCGGTGTGGATGACGGTGGTGATCTGTTCGTACTGCTCGTCGGTGGCGAAGATCTCCAGGTGGTGCAGGCCGCGGTGCCGGCGGCGCAGGAACAACCCCTGCCGGTGCCGCAGCTCCTCCTCGGAGGGTTCGGGGCCGTCCTGGTCGATCGCCGCGACCCAGCGTTGGGCGGTGCGGACCAGGAAGTCCTGGTCGTTGAGGGCGGCGGTGGCGGTCAGGTCCTGTTCCATCCGTGCGGCGGTCTCGGGCGGGCAGAGCCCGCGGACGTGGTCCAGGGCGTGGGTGATGGTTCCGGCGGCCTTGCCGGAGACGGTGCCGGCGGCCAGTTCCGCGCCGAGGTGTTCGTGCACCGGCGGGACCGGTTCCCCGGTCAGGCCCGTGCGGGGCAGCAGGACCGCGGCCTGGGCCAGCCGGCGGCGCGCTTCGGCGATACTAATCCGCAGCCGGGCGCGCAGGAACTCCGCGGCTGAACGGTACTCCTCGAACACGGCCGCCTCCGGGGCCGTCTCCGGGGGCTGGTCCGCGGGCTGCACCAGCGCCCCTGCAGTGCGGGCTTGGCGGTGGGCGCGTTCCACGGCCCGGGCCGCGGCCAACTGGAGGTACTCGACCGTGCGGGAGAGTTCCTCCACCGCCGCAGCGAGCACCACTGCCTCCCCGGCGCCCAGCAGCTCCGCGGCCGCGGACGCGTCCCCGGCAGCGGCCCGCAGCCAGGCCGCCGCCGCAGCCACCTCCGCGCACACACCTGCCCCCGGACCGCCAGCCACGCCCACGCTCGGGCCCGCGTCACCGGCCGGCCCCGGAACGGAACCGGGAACCGGGGTGGTAGGCGGCGGAACGGTAATGACCTCCATGGCCTCACTCTTCCACCTGGCTCTGACAATTCCGGCGCACCGTCCGGCCCCGGGCGCCGGGCAGACCGACGTCCGCCCCGAACCCGGCGCTTGCGCGGCTTGCTTAGGGTGGAGGGAACAATGGTGAACTCTGCAGGAGGCGAAAATGGCCCACAAGTTTTCAGTGGGCGACAAGGTGCGGTGGAACTCCGAAGCGGGCGTGATCGAGGGCCACGTCACCAAGGTCCATACCAAAGACGTCGAATTCCGGGGCCGCACGCGGCACTGCAGCGAGGACGATCCGCAGTACGAGGTCGAGAGCGACAAGACGGGCCACTTGGCGATGCACAAGGAAGGCGCGCTCACCCGCAAATAGCACTTCTCAGCAGGCTGCCTTAACGCTGTCTCCGTCAGCGAGCAGGCGGCCGAGCTTGCCGAAGGACGAACTCCATCCCTCGACGGCACCGTCCCAGTTCGGAGTGCCGACGAGCATCCGGTGGTCCACCGTCATGAGCGTCCCTCCGTCGACGTCGCGGAACATGATTCTCAGGACAGACTCGAAGGGGACCAGCTCGGAGGGTTGTTCCATCAACTCGATCAGCCGGGGTTTCTTGATGCGCGTGAACCGGCTGTGGCTCGTGAATTCGCCGCAGCCGTCCTTCAGCACCATGGTGGCCTTCCAGGCTCCGCCAACCCAAGGCTCGATTTGGATGGAGGCCCGCGGGGTATCCACCGCCTCCGGGCCCCACCAGCGCGCGAGCTGGTCCGGGTCGGTCCAGGCGTCAAAGACGGCGTGGCTGGGTGCGTCGAGGCGCCAACTGAGGGTGAGAGTGTCGCCGTCGACAAGGACTACGCTGTCTGCCTTCTGCGATTCAACGGACATTGGGGGTCTCCCTGATGCGCTGGGATGGTGGGCCCGGGATGCGGGATACCGCCGAATGTACTCCCGGGGCGCCGTTGTCAATAGGTAGGCGCGCGGCCCGTTGGACCCTTGACGGCACTTTCCGCCGGGGCGTAAACCGGACCGGTCACCTCTAAGCTCCGCGCCAAAGAAGGCGGCCCTGGCCGCCCCCGAACCGATCGGCGGACCGGTGCCCGGCACGGTGACTTTCTCCCCTAACCGCGCCATTGGGAACGCCCTAGCGTGGAAGCAGAACAAGCCCTCCTCCCCAGCCTGGAGTTGCCGCCATGAAGTCAACAAAGTCGAGCATCACCTTGGGTGTGGTCCTGATCGCGGCGGGCGTGCTGCTCCTGCTCGATGTCCTCGGCGTCGTCAACGGGGCCTCGCTGATCTGGCCGGTCATCTTCGGCGCTGCCGGAGTCTCCTTCCTCGCCCTGTTCTTCCGCAGCCGCGACAACTGGTGGGCAGCCATCCCCGGCTTCGTCTTCGCCGGCCTGGCCGTGGTCACCGCTTGGGGCATCCTGCTGCCGACGTCGGCGCAAGGGTGGGGCGGTTCACTCTTCTTCCTCTTCCTCGGCGGCGGCTTCATGGCGGTGTACCTGCGTGAGCGGGGAAACTGGTGGGCACTGATTCCGGCCGGCGTCCTCTGGACGCTCGCCGTGGTCACGGCAATCCCCGCCGAGTCCGGCGGCATGGTGGTGCCAGCAGTCCTGTTCCTGGGTATCGCCGCCACCTTCGCTGCACTGACCGCGGTGCCGGTGCGCACCGGGAAAGGTCCGGACGGGCACATCATCACGCACATGAAATGGCCGCTGTTCCCGGCCGTCATCCTTGGCGTGATGGGACTGCTGTTCGCCGTGCAGGCAACCGCGCTGCTGAGCGGTCTGAACCTGGTGGTCCCGGTGGTGCTGGTGCTCGGCGGCGCCTACCTCGTGGTGTTCTCCCTGCGAAACCGGCGTCCGGGCGAGATCCATAAAGCGCATCGCGGCGGCCATCTGCCGCTTGACGGCCACACCGGGTAGGCCGCCGAATTCGGTCGCTTGCCCGCGAAATCCGGGCGGAATCCGAGCGATGTCCAAGGGGTGGACGGGACTTGAATGTGACATCGACCATGCATAAGTGACACCATTTTGTCAGTGAGTACCAAACAAGCAACACCTCTTAGCGCCGCTCCGGCCCCCGAAAGAACCTTCCTGGGGCAGCCCCGGATGCTGGCAAATCTGTTCAGTGTTGAGCTGTGGGAGCGCTTTTCTTACTACGGGATGCAGGGCATCCTCCTGATCTACATGTACTACGCGGCCACCGAAGGCGGCCTCGGCATCAGCAAGGGAATCGCGGCGGGGATCGTCGGCGCCTACGGCGGCGGGGTGTACCTTTCCACGATTCTCGGGGCGTGGGTCGCGGACCGGTTGCTCGGGTCCGAGCGCGTGCTGTTCTACAGCGCCGTGCTGATCATGGCCGGGCATGTGTCCCTGGCCCTGATCCCCGGCGTGGCCGGCCTGGGCGTCGGCCTGGTCCTGATCGCCGTCGGCAGCGGCGGCCTCAAGGCGAACGCGACGTCGCTGGTCGGCACCCTCTACGCGGAGGGCGACGAGCGGCGCGACGCGGGATTCTCCATCTTCTATATGGGCATCAACATCGGCGCGCTGATCGGGCCGCTGCTGACCGGCCTGCTGCAGACCACCCTCGGATTCCACTTCGGGTTCGGGCTGGCTGCTGTCGGCATGGCCATCGGCCTCACCCAGTACGCGCTGACGCGCAAGAACCTGCCCGAGGCCTCGCACCGGATCGAGAACCCGCTGCCGAAGGAGCAGTACCGGAAGTGGGCCGGGATCGCCGTCGCCGCCGTCGTGCTGATCGCGGCGGCCGTTGCGACCGGGCTGATCAACCCCGGCAACCTGGCGACTGTCGTCGTAGGCCTGACGATCATCGCTGCCGTGGCCTACTTCGCCGTCATCCTCAGCAGCAAGAAGATCACCGCCGTCGAACGCCGCCGCGTGTACGCGTTCATCCCGCTGTTCATTGCGAGCGCCGCGTTCTGGAGCCTGTACCAGCAGCAGTTCACCGTTGTGACGATCTACTCGGACGAGCGCCTGAACCGCAGCCTCTTCGGCTGGGAGATGCCCGTCTCCTGGGTCCAGTCGATCAACCCGGTCTTCATCATCCTGCTTGCCGGCGTCTTCGCGGCCATGTGGACCAAGCTGGGCAAGCGCCAGCCGTCGACGCCGATGAAGTTCACCCTCGCGCTGGTGATCATGGGCGCCGCGTTCCTGATGTTCCTGCCGATGGCCGGCACGGGCAAGAACGCCACTCCGGTGCTGTGGCTGACGCTCATCCTGCTGGTCTTCACCGTCGCGGAACTGCTGCTCTCCCCCGTGGGGCTGTCGCTGGCGACCAAGCTGGCCCCGCAGGTGTTCCGGACCCAGATGGTGGCCCTGTTCTTCCTCTCGGTGGCGCTCGGCTCGGCCATGTCCGGTGTGCTGGCGGACTCCTACTCGCCCAGCACCGAGGGCGCGTACTTCGGCATGATCGGCGGCGCGTCGATCGTGCTCGGCGTCCTGCTGTTCTTCGCCACCAAGCCCATCCGCAAGTTGATGAGCGGCGTCCACTAGGACCCGCACCGCCTCCCCGACCCCGGGGCGCCCTCCCGCCCGGGAGGTGAAACCAGCCAAAAGGGCCCCTTCGCGCGCGAAGGGGCCCTTTCACCTCCCGGAAGGGAGAGCAGCGGCTGATTCCTCCGGTAGCGATCACGGCCGTCCGCGCGGCCCGCACCGACCTACCATGAATGTGGGCGCCTTATCTTGGCGGCGCCCGTGAAGGAGCAGGAACACAGTGGGAACGCGCAGCAGGGCCTTGGTGCTCGGAGGCGGCGGCTACACCGGCATTGCCTGGGAAACCGGCCTGATCTTCGGCCTGACCGAGCTCGGCATCCCGCTTGGTGACGCCGAATTGATGGTCGGCACGTCCGCCGGCTCGGCGGTGTCTGCGCAGCTGCGCATGGGCACCCCGATTGAAGAGCTGTTCGACGCCGAACAGCGCGGCCCCTCCGTCAAGCTGGACGCCGCGTTTGGCGCCCGTTACCTGACCGCCGTCTACGGCGCTCACCTCATGCCCGGGCCGGACCATTCCATCGCGCGGCGCATCGGGAAGGCCGCCCTGCGCGCAGTCACCATGACCGAGGAGGAGCGCCGGAGCGCCTTTGCGGCCCACGCCTCCATCACAGACTGGCCGCAGGAGCCTTTGCTCATTCCCGCGTTCGACGCTGTCTCCGGCCAGCGGCGCGTGTTCGACAGGACCAGCGGGGTGCACCTGATCGACGCCGTCGCCGCCAGTTGCGCCGTGCCCACAGTCCTGCCGCCCATGACCATTGCGGGGGAACGCTATATCGACGGCGGTGCCCTGTCCTCCATCAACGCGGACCTGGCCGCCGGGCACGACGCGGTGCTCGTCCTGGCACCCACGACGTTCGCCCTCAAGCGGAAATGGAAGGCCGAAGCCCAGGTGGCGGCGCTGGGCGGCGGGGTCCGCTCCGTCGTTGTCTCGCCGGACAGGGAAGCACGGCAGGCACTGGGCCGGAACTCCCTCGATGCCAACCGCACGGCCGCGTCCGCCGAGGCCGGACGCCGGCAGGCCCGAACGGTCGCCGACGCCGTCGCGCACCTCTGGTCCTGACCGCGCACCACGCGCCGCGAACCATGCGCTCCGGGGAACGCTTCGGAATAGAAATGCTAAGCATGCTGTTCAACCCGGTATGACGACCGAACATGAAGACACTCGGAAGACTCCCGCAACCATTGATCTGAAGGACCTCGGGACGGTGCACCGTCTCGGGTTCGGCGCGATGCGCATCGTCGGTGACGGCGTGTGGGGCGAGCCGGCGGACCGCAAGGCCGCCGTCGACGTCGTCCGCAGGGCCGTGGAGCTGGGCGTGGACTTCATCGACACTGCTGATTCGTACGGCCCGAACATCAGCGAAGAGATCATCGCCGAAGCCCTCCACCCTTACCCCGAAGGCGTCCGGATCGCCACGAAGGTCGGGTTCACCCGCACCGGCCCGAACCAGTGGGTGCCGGTCGGCCGCGCCGAATACCTGCGCCAGCAGACCGAGCTGAGCCTGCGCAAGCTCAAGGTTGACGCCCTGGACCTGCTGCAGCTGCACCGGATCGATCCCAAGGTCGACGCCGAGGAGCAGTTCGGCGTGCTGAGCGACCTGCAGCGAGAAGGCAAGGTCAAGGCGCTGGGCCTCTCCGAAGTGAGCGTGGACCAGCTGAAGGCCGCGGAGCAGTTCTTCACCGTCTCCACAGTGCAGAACCGCTACAACCTGACGGACCGCAAGTCCGAGGACGTGCTGGACTACGCCACGGAAAACGGCATCGGGTTCATTCCGTGGGCCCCGATCTCCGCCGGCGACCTGGCCAAGCCGGGCGGTCCGCTCGATGAAGCCGCGAAGCGGCTGGGTGCGACGACGTCGCAGGTTGCCCTCGTGTGGCTGCTGCGTCGCTCCCCCGTGATGATGCCGATTCCCGGCACCGGCTCCGTCAAGCACCTTGAGGAGAACATGGGCGCCGCCGGCCTGGTCATCGACGACGCCACCTTCACCGAACTCGAAAACGCGCGCTGAGCGCGTCCCTGCAGCTTTCCCAACCCCCAATTTCAAGGAGTAATCCCATGGCAAACATCCTGATGGTCCTCTCGGCCGCCGATTCCCTCACCATGCGCGACGGTAGCGAGCACCCCACCGGCTACTGGGCCGAGGAACTCGTCGAATCGCACCGCACCCTGCTCGAGGCCGGGCACACGGTCTCCATCGCGACGCCCGGCGGCCGCAAGCCCACGGTGGACCAGGTCAGCCTCGCGCCCGAGTCGGCCGGGAGCCAGGAGAAGGCGGACAGGTTCCGCGCCTACATCGACTCCATTGACGCCGAGCTGTCCTCACCCTTGGTGCTCGCTGAGGCGAAGGCAACAGACTACGACGCCGTCGTCATGCCCGGCGGCCACGGGCCCATGGCCGACCTTTTCCAGGACGCGGACCTCGGCCGCCTGCTGGTCGAGACGGACCAGGCCGGCAAGATCGTTGCCCCGTTCTGCCACGGTCCGGCAGCGCTACTCAGCGCGAAGGACGGATCCGGCGCGTTTGCCTTCGCCGGCCGCCGGCTCACCGTGTTCAGCGACGATGAGGAACTCGGCGGGGGCACCGGCCCGAACACTCCTTGGTTCGTCGAGGATGTGCTGCGGGAGAAGGGCGCCGTCATCGAGAACGGTGCCGCGTGGACCAGCAACGTCGTCCGCGACCGCAACCTGATCAGCGGCCAGAACCCGCAGTCCAGCGAGGCCGTGGCCAAGGAAGTCATCAAGGCCCTGGCGGAGTAGTCTCCAGCCGGCCGCGCCGGCCCGCGGGCTCGTAGCGCTTCGTGGCCTGCGCGGCCGCAAGCTGCCGGCGCAGGTCGGCCAGGCGCGGCTGCCGGCCGGTGGCGCCGGCGGCACGGGCCTGGACCAGAAGGTTTCCCAGGGCCGTGGCCTCGACGGGTCCGGCGACGACGGGCAGCCCGGTGGCCTCGGCGGTGAGGCGGCAGAGCAGTTCGTTCTGCGATCCGCCACCCACGATGTGCACGACGTTCACCGGGTGCCCGGAAAGCCGGACGGCGTCCCCCAGCGTGCGGGCGTAGCCCTCGGCGAGGCTGTCGAGGATGCAGCGCACGACGGCGGCCGGCTCGCCCGGCAGCTGCCCGCCATGCCCGCGGACGGCCGCGCGGATCCTGTCCGGCATGGTGCCAGGCGGGATGAAGACGGGGTCGTCCGCATTGATCCGCGGGCCGCCGGGCGGCAGGGCGGCGGCCTCGTCGAGCAGCCGGTCCAGGTGCAGGCTGAGACCCTCGTGGGCCCACGCGCGCAGCGACTCCTGCAACAGCCACAGCCCGCCGACGTTGCGCAGGTACCGGATGGTCCCGTCCACACCGCGTTCGTTGGTGAAGTTCGCCGCCCGGCTCGCCTCGGTGAGCACCGGGTGGCCGAGCTCTACCCCCACCAGGGACCACGTGCCTGAGGAAATGTAGGCGAACCCCGGCTCGGTGGCAGGAACCGCGACCACGGCCGAGGCCGTGTCATGCGACCCGACCGCCACCACCGTGGTCCCGGCATCGAGGCCGGTGCGTTCGGCGACCTCCGGGAGCAGTGCTCCGAGGGTTTCTCCGGGCTGGATGAGTGGCGGGAAGAGCTTTTTGGGCAGTCCGAGGGGGCCGAAGAATTCAGTGGCCCACTCGCCCGCAACGGCGTCAACCAGTCCCGTGGTGGAGGCGTTGGTGGCCTCGGTGCGCCGCTGGCCGGTCAGCCGGAAGGCGATCAAGTCCGGGATGAGCAGCGCCTGCTTGCCGGAGAGGTCCTTTTCACAGGCGAGCTGATAGATCGTGTTGAACTGCAGGAACTGGATCCCCGTGGCGGCATACAGCCGCGCCGGGTCCAGCCTGGCGTGCACGCCGGCGACGGCGGCACGGCTGCGCTCGTCGCGGTAGCTGAACGGGACGGCGGTCAGTTTCCCGGCTTCGTCGACCAGACCGTAGTCGACCGCCCAGGTGTCGACCCCGATGCTGACGATGTGCTCGCCGGCCGCCGTGGCATGCTCGCCTGCGGCCCGCAGGCCGGTCAGGATCTCCTCCATCAGGGCCTCGAAGTCCCAGCGCAGCGCGCCGTCGATCCGGCTGACTCCGTTAGGGAACCGGTGCACAATGTCCACCTCGATGTTGCCCCCGCGCAGCCGGCCGAGGATGACGCGCCCCGAGGAGGCCCCGACATCGACGGCGGCGAACACGCCCCCGTCCGCAGCGGCGCCGGTCATCGCAGGAAGGCGGCTGCGACGCCGGCATCGACCGGGACGTGCAGGCCCGTGGTGTGCGACAGTTCCGCCGACGTCAACACCGCGGCCGCGTTCGCCACCGTCTCCGGCAGGACCTCGCGCTTGAGCAGGGTGCGCTGCGCGTAGTACTCACCCAGCTTCTCCTCCTCGACGCCGTAGACCGCCGCCCGCTTGGCGCCCCAGCCTCCGGCGAAGATGCCCGAGCCGCGCACCACGCCGTCCGGGTTGATGCCGTTGACCCGCACCCCGTACTCGCCCAGTTCGGCAGCGAGGAGCCGCACCTGGTGCGCCTGGTCCGCTTTGGTTGCCGAGTAGGCGATGTTGTTGGGCCCGGCGAACACGGAGTTCTTCGAGGAGATGTAGATGATGTCCCCGCCCATCTCCTGCGCGATCATCACCTTCGCGGCCGCTTTGGAGACCAGGAAGGAGCCCTTGGCCATCACGTCGTGCTGCAGGTCCCAGTCCTTTTCGGTGGTCTCCAGCAGCGGCTTGGAGATGGACAGGCCGGCGTTGTTCACCACCAGGTCGAGGCCGCCGAAGGCCAGCACCGCGGCGTCGACCGCGGCCTGCACCTGCTCCTCGCGGGTCACGTCCGCCTGGATGCCGACGGCGGTGTCCGGGCCCCCGAGGTCCGCCGCGACCTGCTGTGCGTTCTCGAGGTTCAGGTCCGCGATCACGACGCAGGCCCCCTCGGCGGCCAGCCGGGTGGCGATAGCCTTGCCGATGCCGGAGGCAGCCCCGGTGACCAGCGCCACGCGGGTGGCGTGCGACTTGGGCCTGGGCAGCCGGGCCAGCTTGGCTTCCTCCAGCGCCCAGTACTCGATCCGGAACTTCTCGGCTTCTTCGATCGGCTCGTAGCGGGAGATCGCCTCTGCCCCGCGCATCACGTTGATCGCGTTCAGGTAGAACTCCCCGGCGACGCGGGCTGTCTGCTTGTTGGTTCCGTAGGAGAACATGCCCACTCCCGGGACCAGCACGATCGCCGGGTCCGCCCCGCGCATCGCCGGGGAATCCGCGTCCGCGTGCCGCCGGTAGTAGCCGGCGTAGTCCTCGCGGTAGGCGGCGTGCAGTTCCTTCAGCCGGGCAACGGATTCCTCCAGGGACGCCGACGCCGGCAGGTCCAGCACCAGAGGCTTGACCTTGGTGCGCAGGAAGTGGTCCGGGCAGCTCGTACCCAACGCAGCCAGGCGTGGATGCTCCGCGGATTCGAGGAACTCCAGCACTGCCGGAGCATCGGTGAAGTGGCTGACCTGGGCTTTGTCCGTGGAAGCAAGCCCGCGGATCACGGGGGCCAGCGCTGCAGCCTTCGCGCGCCGCTCGGCTTCCGGCAGCGCGCCGAAGCCCGGCAGTTTCGCACCGAACGGTTCGGGCCTTCCGTGCTGGGCGATGTACTGCTCGGCGGTCTCGATGATCCAGCGCGAATTCGCCTCCGCTTCGTCGCTGGTGGCGCCCCAGGCGGTGATGCCGTGGCCACCCAGGATGGTGCCGACGGCGTCGGGGTTGGCAGCCTTGATGGCAGCGATGTCGAGGCCGAGCTGGAATCCGGGTCGGCGCCACGGCACCCACACCACCTTGCCGCCGAAGATCTCCTTCGTCAGCGCCTCGCCATCGGCCGCCGTCGCCACCGCGATGCCCGAGTCCGGGTGCAGATGGTCCACATGCGCGGCGTCGACCAGCCCGTGCATCGCGGTGTCGATCGACGGCGCGGCCCCGCCCTTGCCGTGCAGGGTGTAGTCGAAGGCCGCAACCATCTCGTCCTCGCGCTCGACGCCAGGGTAGACGTTCTGCAGGGCACGGAGCCTGTCCAGCCGCAGCACGGCCAGGCCCTCCTCCCCCAGAGTGCCGAGATCCCCGCCGGAGCCCTTCACCCAGAGCAGCTCCACGTCCTCGCCGGTGACAGGGTCCGTAGCGGTGCACTTGGCCGAGGTATTGCCGCCGGCGTAATTGGTGTTGCGCTTGTCCGCGCCGAGCCGGTTGGAACGGGCCAGCAGCTCCTGGACTGTCGTGTTCGTCATCGCCCCTACGCTCCCCAACCGGCCTGGGCCCCGCCGACGCGTTCTTCGTTGATCTGCTTCTGGTAACCGCTGGCCTTGTAGGCGGCCATCGGATCCGCCGGCAGGCCACGCGACTCGCGCCAGTCAGCCAGAGCCGGGCGCACGTCGGTGTAGAACGCGTCGGAGAAGATGCCGTTCGCGGCCAGGACATCCCCGGCGCGCTGGGCCTCTGCCAGCGCCTCCGTGTCCACCAGCAGGGCCCGGGCCGTCATCTCCTGCACGTTGAGCACCGAGCGGATCTGGCCCGGGATCTTCTCCTCGAGGTTGTGGCACTGGTCCAGCATCAGGGCGACGCCGGAGTCCTTGCCGAAGCCGCCGCCCCGGATCACCTCATACAGGATCCGGAACAGCTGGTACGGGTCCGCTGCCCCGACGATCAGGTCGTCGTCCGCGTAGAAGCGGGAGTTGAAGTCGAAGGAGCCGAGCTTCCCGAGCCGCAGCAGCTGCGCGACGATGAACTCGATGTTCGTGCCGGGGGCATGGTGGCCGGTATCAAGGCAAACCATGGCCTTGTCCCCCAGCGCCAGCGTCTGCGCGTAGGAGGTGCCCCAGTCCGGGACGTCGGTGTGGTAGAAGGCCGGTTCGAAGAACTTGTACTCGAGCACCAGCCGCTGGTCTTCGCCCAGACGGTCGTAGATCTGCCGGAGCGAGTCCGCCAGCCGGTCCTGCCGGCGCCGGATGTCGTCCTGTCCCGGGTAGTTGGTGCCGTCCGCGAGCCAGATCTTCAGGTCCCGCGACCCGGCGGCGTCCATGATGTCGATGCATTCGAGGTGATGGTCGATCGCCTTCTGCCGCACGGCGTCGTCCGAATGCGTGAGGCTGCCGAACTTGTAGATCTCGTCCTGGAAGGTGTTCGAGTTGATCGTGCCAAGCCCGACGCCGAGGCCCGCCGCGTACTCACGCAGCGCGGCGTAGTCCTCGACCTTGTCCCAAGGGATGTGCAGGGCCACAGTCGGGGCCAGGCCTGTCAGTTCGTGGACCTTGGCCGCGTCCTGCAGCTTCTCCCGTACCGTGCGCGGGGTTCCGGGCGTGCCGAAGACCTTGAACCGGGTCCCGGAGTTGCCATATGCCCAGGACGGGACCTCGATAGCCAGCTCGGAGAGCCGGCTCAGGGCGGTGGCCATTTCGGTCATGGATTGCTCCTTCGGTGCGGCGCGATGAGGGCGGCCGGCGGATGCACGACGCGGGTGCAGACACCCGGTCGACTTGTTGAATCGTTTCACTGTGACGTTTCAACGATATCCTTGCAGAAATGGGGCGTCAAGGCTTTGAGCGCCAGACGGGAAGGGGTCAGGATGAACGGACAATCGGTGAGCGTGAAGGACGTGGCCCAGCGGGCCAACGTCGCCGTCGGGACCGTCTCCAACGTGCTCAACCATCCCGAACGCGTGGCCGAGGAGAAACGGAAGCGTGTGCTCGCCGCGATCCGGGAACTCGGCTTCGTGCGCAATGACGCCGCCCGGCAACTCAGGGCCGGGCGCAGCCGGACCATCGGCCTGATCGTGCTCGACGTCGGCAACCCGTTCTTCACCTCGGTCGCCCGCGCGGCCGAGGACGCGGCCGCCGAAACGGGCAGCGCCGTCGTCCTCGGCAACAGCGGGCAGGACGAAGACCGCGAAAGTCATTACATCGATTTGTTCGAAGAACAGCGCGTGCAGGGCCTGCTCATTTCCCCCGTGGGCGATGTCAGCGACCGCGTCATGGCGCTGCGCGACCGCGGTGTGCCGGCCGTACTGGTGGACCGGATTGCCGATCCGACCCTGTTCAGCTCCGTATCCGTGGATGACACCGTCGGAGGTTACCTTGCGGCTCGGCACCTGCTGGAGCTGGGCCGGCGACGGCTGGCCTTCATTGGCGGCCCGGACAGCATCAGACAGGTGCATGACCGGAGGTTGGGCGCGGAGCGAGCGGTCGCGGAGACCCCGGGCGCGGGCATGGAAGTCTTCGAAGAGAAGGAGCTGACCGTGCTCGCTGGGCGCGCTGCGGGTGACCGGCTGGCGGCCCGCAGCAAGGCAGAGCGGCCGGACGGCATCTTCTGCGCCAACGACCTGCTGGCACTGGGAGTCATGCAGTCACTGACGATGCTCCGCGACCTCAGGATCCCGGATGATGTGGCCCTCATCGGCTACGACGACATCGATTTCGCCTCCTCGGCCGTTGTCCCGCTCTCCTCCATCCGGCAGCCCACGCGCCTGTTGGGCCAAACCGCCGTCGAGCTCCTGGCCGAGGAAATCAGCCACCCCGACAAGCACCGGCAGGTCGTCTACGAACCCGAACTGGTCGCACGGGCTAGCACCGTCGGCGCTTAAGAGCATCCGACGCAAGACCGGCACGCTGAACTGCGGGCCGCGAGACTGAATCGTTACAGGGGGGTATTGACGCCCAACCCATGCTCCTCTACCTTGAGTTGAAGCGTTTCAATGCGATCCGAAACCCGCGGAGGCACAACGCTAAATACGAGGAGGTATTTCATGTTTGCTCGACGGACGGCATCCCGCATTGCTGCCATCATCGGAGGCACAGCAATGCTGGCTGCAACCCTGGCCGCCTGTGGCTCTGCAAGCGGGTCCGGATCAACGACGATTTCGCTGCTTGCAGGCGGCAATGACCCCGTCAACACAAAATTCGCGAACGATCTGGCCACCGCCTTCCAGAAGGAAAACCCGTCGATCACCGTGAAGGTTGAGACGCGACCCGGCGGCACGGACGGCGACAACCTCATCAAGACGCGGCTTTCCACCGGCGAAATGAACGACGTCTTTCTGTACAACTCCGGTTCCCTTTTCCAGGCGCTCCACCCGGACAGCCAGCTCCAGCCCCTCACGGACGAGCCCTGGGCCAAAGATCTTACCGACGACTTCAAGAAGACCGTCAGCACGGACAAGGGCCTGTACGGCGCTCCGTGGGGAACCACGTTTGACGGCGGCATCATGTACAACAAGAAGGTCTACGCGAAGCTCGGGCTGTCGGTGCCGAAGACGTGGGACGAATTCATCAGCAACAGCGAGAAGATCAAGGCGGCCGGGATCACCCCGGTGATCCAGTCCTACGGTGACACCTGGACCTCGCAGCTGTTCGTCCTCGCCGATTTCGCCAACATCAGCGCCCAGAATCCGAACTGGGCGAGTGACTACACGAACAACAAAGCGAAGTATTCGAACCCGCCTGCCCTGGCCGGTTTCACTCACACGCGGGAAATCTTCGACAAGGGCCTCATGAACAAGGACTATGCTTCCTTGACCAACGTGAACGCGCTGAAGATGCTCGCGACCGGCAAGGGTGCGCAGTACCCCATGATCACCTCCGTGATCGGCAACGTTGTGCAGAGCAACCCCGACCAGGTGAACGACATCGGCTACTTCGCGATGCCGGCCGACTCGGGCGACCCCCACGCGACCGTCTGGGCGGCATTCGGCGCCTACATTCCGAAGTCCACGACGGATGACAAGCTCGCGGCCGCGAAGAAGCTGGTTGCCTTCATCAACTCCGCCAAGGGCTGCGACATCCAGAACAGCGTGGGCACTCCGGCCGGCCCGTTCGCGACCAGTGCCTGCAAGGTCCCGGACAGCGCCCCGGCCCTGGTCAAGGACGAACTCAAGTACCAGGACGCGAAGAAAACAGGCCTCGCGCTGGAGTTCCTCTCGCCGATCAAGGGCCCGAACCTGGAGAAGATCCTCATCCAGGTCGGCTCGGGCATCTCCACCGACAAGGAGGGGGCGGCACTCTACGACCAGGACGTGAAGGCGCAAGCCCAGCAACTCGGCATCAAGGGCTGGTAGGTCCGCCGGACAAACCCATCGGACGCCTGGCGTCCGAGCGCGGGGCCGGCTGCCCGGTCGGCCCCGCGCCTGCACCACAGCACTGAACTCAATGAGGAGTAAACATGTCGACTGCTAATGCCGCGACCGCAAGACGAGCGGCCGACATCGTCGCCCAAGAGCCGGCCGCGAGGAAACGGAGACCGATCAAGTCGTTCTATCCGACCTGGTTCTTCCTTCCAGCGATCGTGTTGTATGTCGTCTTCTTCGTCATTCCCTCGTTCTCGTCGTTCTACTTCTCCCTGACTCGCTGGTCACTGTTCGACGCGCAGTTCATCGGGTTTGAGAACTTCGTGCAGTTCTTCAGGGACCCTCAGCTCTACACGAGCTTCATCCACACCTTGATCTATGCGGCCCTTACCTCAGGTTCCAAGGTCATCCTCGGCTTCTTCCTCGCGCTGCTGCTCACCAGCCCGATCCTCGGCCGCGGGTACCTCCGCGCCGTCATATTTTTCCCTGTGCTGCTCTCCACGATCGGTGTCGGGATCATGTTCAAGTCTTTGCTCGATCCGTTCCACGGCATGGTGAATGCAGTTCTCGGCTTCTTCGGGCTGCCTCAACCGGGCTGGTTCACCGATCCCAACCTCGCCCTCTATACGATCGCGGGAGTTGATATTTGGAAGGGCGTCGGCATCGCGACCCTCATCTTCATGGCCGGCATTGTCGCGATCCCCAACGAGTACTTCGAGGCGGCGCGGATCGACGGGGCCAGCTCGTGGAAAACGATTCGACTGATTACGATCCCTCTCTCCAAAGGGGCGACGGCGACCGTCATCATTCTCTCCCTGATCGGTGGCCTCCGATCGTTTGACATCATCTGGGCCACCACCGGTGGCGGTCCCGGCTTCACCAGCGACGTGCTCGCCTCCGTGATCTACAAGCAGTACCAGGCCGGCTTTTACGGCCTCTCCACCGCCGGCAACGTGGTGCTCTTCCTGCTGGTCACGGTGATCATGGTGCCCCTCTCCTATTTCCTCAACCGAAAGCCGGTGGAACTGTGACGCCCAAACGCACCAGGGTTTGGATTGTCGGCGTTGTCGCAATCGTCGTGTCCTTCGTCGTCTTCCTCGTCCCGTTTGCCTTCGTCCTGCTGCAAGCCGCCAAGACCCCGGCCGAGGCCTCGAACCTCGCCTTCTCCTGGCCCACGGACTGGCAGTTCTTTCCAAACCTGTTGGAAACCCTGAAATCGAATGACGGCGTGCTGTGGCGGGCAATCCTGAACAGCTCGATCCTGACAATCGTTTCGGTGGCGCTGATGGTGGTCGTCTCGGCAATGGCCGGGTACGTTCTCGCGCGCAAGAAAAGCAAATGGGGTCCGCTCGTCAACTTCTTCGTCCTCGCCGGCCTCATCGTTCCGCCCGCAGTGGTCCCCACCATCTGGGTGCTTAAGGGTCTGAAGCTCTTCGGAACCATGCCAGGGATGATCCTGATCGAGGCAACCTTCGGACTCTCCTTCTGTATCCTGTTGTTCCGCGCGTTCGTCGGCAACATCCCGCGCGAACTCGACGAAGCAGCCGTGCTCGACGGCGCCGGACCTGTCCGCCTTTTTCTCCGGGTCGTGCTGCCGCTCCTGCGCCCCGTGGTGGTGACGGTGATCGTGGTGCAGTCCGTCTTCGTCTTCAACGATTTCGCTGGCCCGCTCTACTTCCTCCCCGGAAACCACAACGTGACTGTGCAGCTCGCGCTCTACACCTTTTCCGGCCAGAACCTGAGCTTCTACAACCTCCTGTTCATGGCGATTTTCCTCATCACCATCCCGCCCCTCCTCGCTTACATCTTCTTCAACAGGCAGATCGTCGCCGGCATGACCAGCGGCGCTGTCAAAGGCTGATACCCCGTGACCCGGAACGAATCCATTGGAGATATATCTATGAACTGGCAAGCCCGCATGATCACCGCCGCCGAGGACTTCAACGGAGCACCCCTGCTGCGGCGTGAATTTGTCCTCGAAGAAGGCCACGGCGCCGTCGCACGCGCCACGCTGACACTCACCGCGCTCGGTGTCGTCGAAGCGTGGCTGAACGGACGCCCGGTGTCCGAGGATCTGTTGACGCCGGGATGGAGCAGCTACGAGTGGCGGCTCCGGTACGCTACCTATGACGTCACCCAGCTCGTGGATAACACCAGCGTCCTGGGATTGGCGCTCGGAAACGGCTGGTTCCGCGGCCGTCTGACCTGGATGGGGGGCTCCGGATTTTACGGCGACAAACTCGGCGCGTTCGCCCAGCTGGAGGTGACATTCGAAGACGGCACGACCCAGGTCGTCGGCACGGATGATACGTGGAGCTCAGGACCGAGCGCTGTGCTCGCGAACGACCTCTACGACGGCGAGACCATCGACGGGCGCCTTGTGGACGATTCGTGGAAGCAACCCGCTTTTGCCGGCGAGGGCTGGAAGGGCGTAGAGCCGCTCGATTTCGACGCAGCCAGGCTCACGCCGTATGTCGGTCCGGCCGTGAAGCGCTGGGCGGAGCTGCCCGTCAAAGAAATCACCACGTCGCCCTCGGGGAAGACGTTGGTGGACTTTGGCCAGAATCTCGTCGGCTGGATCAAGATCCGTGCGCACGGGCCCGCGGGGACGGAGATAACCGTCCGGCATGCGGAGGTTCTCGAAGGCGGCGAGCTCGGCACCCGGCCGCTTCGAAGCGCTCTCGCCACCGACAAATTCATCCTGAGCGGCGGCGAGGATGTGTTCGAACCGACCTTCACCTTCCATGGATTCCGCTATGCGGAAATCACCGGCTGGCCGGGCGAGCTGGTACCGGACAGCCTCACTGCTGTCGCCGTCGGCTCCGACCTCAAGCGGATCGGCACGTTCCGCACATCGGACCCCACGCTCAACCAGTTCCACGAGAACGTGGTGTGGGGAATGCGGGGCAACTTCGTCGATGTGCCCACGGACTGCCCCCAACGTGACGAGCGCCTTGGCTGGACGGGTGATATCGCGGCCTTCGCGCCGACCGCAGCCTTTCTCTATGACGTGGACGCGTTCCTCAGTGACTGGCTTATCGACCTGGCACTTGAGCAAGAGCACCACGACGGCATCGTCGGCTTCGTCATTCCCGACGTGCTGAAGTACCTCGACAAGCCGACGACCTTCGGCCCGGTGGAGTCCACGGCAATCTGGAGCGATGCGTCGGTGTGGGTCCCCTGGGCTCTCTACCAGGCGTACGGCGACGAGGACGTGCTGCGCAGGCAATTCGATTCGATGGCCTCCCATGTCCGACGCGTGAGGTCGCTGCTGTCGCCCTCCGGCGTATGGGACGGGAACTTTCAGTTCGGAGACTGGCTCGACCCCGACGCGCCGCCGGAAGACCCGGCGAAGGCCAAGGCGGACAAGGGCGTCGTTGCGACCGCATGCGCCTACCGCAGCGCAAAACTCGTGGCTGCAACGTCAGCGCTGCTCGGTCTGACTGCTGAGCAAGCGGAATTCGAACAACTTGCCTCCGACCTGCGCTCCGCGTTCAACACGAACTATGTGCGCGACGGCGTAGTGCACAGCGACTGCGCCACCGTCTATGCGCTGGCGATCGTGTTCGAACTGCTCGATGCAGCCGACGAAAAAGCCGCCGGCGAGCGGCTCGCCGAACTATCTGCGGCGGCGGGCTATCGCATCTCGACCGGCTTCGCGGGTACGCCGTTCATCACCGACGCGCTCACCAAGACCGGTCACGTTGAAGACGCCTACCGGCTGCTTCTGGAGCGCGAATGCCCATCGTGGTTGTACCCGGTAACGATGGGGGCGACGACGGTATGGGAGCGCTGGGATTCGATGCTTCCGGACGGAACCATCAACCCGGGCGAGATGACATCGTTCAACCACTATGCCCTCGGCGCGGTGGCTGATTGGATGCACCGGGTCGTAGGCGGAATTTCGCCCCTCACCCCCGGTTACGCCTCTGTGTTGATCGCGCCGCTGCCCGGCGGCGGTCTCACCGAGGCGGAGACGGCCCTCGAAACCCCGCACGGACGCATTGCCGTGCGGTGGGAGCTCGAGGGAGATCAGCTAACGGTCGAGGCTGACGTCCCCTCCGGGATCACTGGCATCCTTCGTTTGCCCGGTCAGGACGACCGTCCGCTCTCGGCCGGCCACCTGACCGAGAAAGTGACCATCGTCCCGGCGGTCACCGCGCCCCAGCGCTGAACCTCAGTACTGGTAAGAAGGAGGGCCCCCCGCCCAGTGGAGCTGTCCGGCTCACCTACTGTGCGCCCGGGGCCCTCCTTCCGTCAAACTCCTCACGGCGAGCCCAGGGACCCGGGGACCCCGCACGAACTGAAAGCTCAGACTCGGCGGCTGTGCCGGGCGCGCTGGTCTTCGAGGTTGAAGATCTCCGGAACCCGCACGAAGCCCTGGTCCGGCTGCTGCCCGGGGTCCGAGAACAGCGCGGCCATCTCCTTCTGCCAGCGGGCGTTGACCTCTTCGAGCTGCATCAGCGCGAGGCTGGCATCGAAGTCGTCGCATTCGAGGTAGCCGATCAGGAGCCCGTCATCGGCGAGGAACAGCGAGTAGTTCCGCCAGCCCGTGCGGTGCAGCGCCTCGAGCATCTCCGGCCACACCTCCGCGTGCCGTTGGCGGTATTCCTCGAGCCGGCTGGGGTCCACCGAGGAGCGCAGACACACGCGCATCAGCGGCCTCGGGGTGTGAGTCGTTTCAGGAGCATGGGCGACACGCTATGGGAGAGCCGTGCGCAGGTCAACGGAGGGATCGGCGAGGCCCGCACTGACTTCCACCCTCTCCACGGCGCTGGCGACCCTGACGGTTCATGCAAGGGGCGTTACGGGGGTGACGGTGAACCGCTCCGCCAGAAGGTCCGGCGACACGGCGACAAAGTCTCGAGTATGGGCCTGCTCGTTGTGCGCGTCGAGGTCCGTTTGGCGGCGCCAGCCCTCGATGAGGACGAACCGGCTGCCGTCGTCGAACACGGTGTACTGCAGGCAGCCCTCGTCGTCCCGGCTGGCACCTTGGAGCTCTGCGAGAGCCTTGCGCAGGTCCTGCGCTCGTCCGGGTGCGGGCGTGAACACCGGCATCAACCAAACCTCGGGGGTCCGGCGATCAGGAAAGTCAGTCATGGTTGGTCCTAGGGGGTTGGTGGGGGCGCCGGTGCGGGGCGCCCCCACGTTTGGGGGGCTTAGTCCGCTATCGAGGGAACGTCGACCCACACTTCCTTTTCCGCTGATTCGACTATCGCATCGTCAATCAGGGCGGTCTGGTAACCGTCGGCGAAGTTCGGGCTCACGCTGCCGCCCTCCGCTATGGCCTTGAAGAAGTCGTGCGCCTCGATGATCTTTGTTTCGCCGTAGCCGATACCCAACGCCGGGATCGGCCACAGACCGTCGCCGTATGGGTGTGCCGGACCGGTGTAGACCGTCCGGAAGCCACGGCGGTCGTCGCCGTCGCTTGCGAAGCACACCTGGAGTTCGTCACGGCGCTCGTAGTTGAAGACGATGCTGCCCTCGGTGCCGTGAATCTCGAAGGTAATGAAGTTGTTGCGGCCCCACCCATTGCGGGTCGCCTCGATTGACCCGACGGCTCCGCTGGCGAAGCGGATCATGGTCATGACCTCGTCGTCCACGTCGACGTCGGCTCGGGGCCCGTCGCCGCCTCGCACGTTGCCGAGGGCGTCCGCGCCGCCGGACTGCAGCGGCCGGTCCGGGATCCAGGTCGAGAGGATCGAGTTGACGGAGGAGAACTCGCCCACCAGGTAGCGCGCCATGTCAATCACGTGGGTGGCGATGTCGCCCAGTGCGCCGGAGCCCGCCACGGATTTCTGGAAGCGCCAGGAGAGCGGTGAGTTCGGATCCGCGCTCCAGTCCTGGAGGTAGGTACCACGGAAGTTGAGGATGCGCCCGATCGCTCCTTCCTCGATGTACTTCTTCGCCAGGGCGACGGCGGGCGTCCGGCGGTAGTTGAACGCGACCATGTGCACGATGCCGGCGTCCTTCACCGCGTCGTACATCGCCTTGGACTCGTCGCCGGTGCGGGCCAGAGGCTTCTCGCAAATGATGTGCTTGCCGGCCTCGGCTGCCGCAATGGCGATCTCGGCGTGGAGGTGGTTCGGCGTGGCGATGTCGACGACGTCGATGTTCGGGTCGTCGATGATGCGCCGCCAGTCCGAGGTGGAGTTCTCGAAGCCGAAGCGGCTTGCGGCTTCGGCGGCGAGCTGGTCGTTCGCTTCGGCGATGGTGTGGCGGATCGGCATGGCCGGCGCGGGCCAGAAGAACATGGGCATCGCGGAGTAAGCCAGAGAGTGGGCCTTGCCCATGAAGCCGCCTCCGATGAGGCCGACGTTGAGATTTTTCATGATGGTGTTCCTTTGCTGTAGAGGTCCCGGTCAGGCGAGGAGACCGGTGAGGTACCTGTGGCTGATTTCGGCGGCCGCGCGGGGATCGCCGTCGTATTCGTCAAGTTCGACCATGAGCCAGCTGTCATAGCCGCTCTCCTTGATGGCGGCGACAATGTCAGGGAAGTCGAGTTCGCCCTGCCCCAGGGGCAGGAAGGCGAACGGATCCTTGCGGAAGTCCTTCAGGTGGACGTGGCGGATCCGGTCAGGGTACTTGCGGATCATGGCAGCCGGGTCGGCCCCGCCGGCTGCGAGGTGGGCCGTATCCGGGCAGAAGCCGATGCGGGTGAGGGCCATGAGCCGCTCCAGTTCCTCCGGGCCCTCGACGATCGTGCTCAGGTGCGGGTGGTAGCTGGCAGAGAGGCCGAAGCTCTCAGCAACATCGGTGACCTGGTCCAGCGCCGCCCCGAGCCGCGCGTAGTCTTCCCCCTGGGTTCCGGAGGCGCGCTGCGCGCCGCCGCCGACCACCAGCCGCTCAGCTCCGAACGCCGCGGCCAGTTCGGCCGACCGGCGAATGCGGTGCATTTCATCGGGCAGGATGTCGGCGTAGATGAAATTCGCGCCGGTGTAGACACTCACCAGTGAAACGCCCGCGGTGTCCAGAATGCCGCGCAGCTCTTCGGGCCTGTCTGCGTATTCGGCGAGGTTTCCGTCGAACATTTCCACGCCGGCGTAACCGGCAGAGGCAATGTCCAGGACCGCTTTGTCCATGGGACCGTGTGTGAGGTAGAAGAGGTCCTTGACGCTCGTAACCCCGGTGGGGTGGCCGACGACGCCTCCCCAGGTAATCGAACAATATCCAAGTTTCATAACTGTTGCCTTTCAAGCGAGGAGGAGTGGGTTGCCGCCCGGATGCGGGAGGTGTTGTGCACATCTACCCAGCCTTCACCGGCGGCGGAGGTGATGAGCGCCTCGGTGATGAGCGCCGCGCGCAGCCCGTCCCGGAACGTTGGAAGGCCCTCGGGGACCTCGTGCCGGACGGCTGAATAGACGTCGCCAACGAAGGCGTTGAAGCTGTCCTGGTAACCGTGCGGGTGTCCGGCTGGCAGCCGCGCGTAGCGCCTGCCGGCCGGCGTGGTAAGAGTGTCCGGACCGCTGGCGATGCGGGTGTTCGCACCGGTCCTGCCGATCCACAGGGTGTCCGGCTGCTCCTGGTCGAAGCTGAAAGAGGCTTCCGTCCCGTCGAAGGAAAACCACAGCCGGTTCTTCCTGCCGGGCGTGACCTGACTGACGACCAGCGACCCTGCCGCGCCGCGGTCGGTTTCGAAGAGCAGGGCGGCGCCGTCTTCGGTGCCGACCTCTTCGAGCAATCCTGCGCCTCGGCGCTGGTTGAACGCACGGGAGGTTTTCGCGACGAGTCGGGTGATTCGGTGGCCGGTAACGAACTCCATCAGGTCGCACCAGTGCACTCCGATGTCACCAAAGGCCCGGGACGCACCGCCCACTCCCGGATCAACACGCCAGTTGGTGGTGCCCGCACCGGCCAGCCAGTCCTGCAGGTAAGAACCATGCAGCAGCCAGAGGCGGCCGGCTTCTTCCTCGGCGAGCCTGCCGCGTGCTTCCCGGACCACCGGGTAAAACCGGTACACAAACGGCACCGCTGCGACGGTCCCGGCCCGTTCCGCCATTTCCGTCAGGTCCCTGGCATCCGCGGCCGTGGTTGCAAGTGGCTTTTCACAGACCACCGCCTTCCCCTCCGAGATCGCTTTCCTCGCGAGGTCGGCGTGGCTGGCGTTCGGAGTGCAAATATGAACCACGTCCACGTCGTCCCTGGCAATCAGGCTCTCCGGCGACTCGGCAACTGTTTCTGCGCCGAGTCTGCCAGCTGCCGCTTCCGCGCCCGCCGTACTGCGGCTGGCGACGGCGCTGACCGTACCCCCGGCAGCACGGACGGCGTGCGCGTGGACCGACCCCATGAACCCGGCACCGATGATTCCGGACCGGAGCTTGCGGCTCATCGTTACTTCTTTCGGGCCAGGGCGACGGCGAGGATGATGATGCAGCCGCGGACGACCTGCTGCTGGCTGCTGTCCAGCCCGGCCAGGATCAGTCCGTTGTTGATCAAACCGATCAGCAACGATCCGAACAGTGTCCCGATGACCGTGCCGCTGCCGCCGAACAGGCTGGTTCCGCCGAGAATGACCGCAGCGATAGCGGAAAGCTCGTCCCCGGTACCCCACTGGAATCGTCCGGACTGGAGGCGGCCGGCATAGAGCATGCCCGCAATGCTCGCGACGACACCGGAAATCAGCAGGACCTGGAATTTGATTCGCTTGGTGTTGATACCAGTGAAATCCGCGGCCGTGCGGTTTCCGCCCGTCGCCAGGACCTGACGGCCGAACTTTGTGCGCGACAGAACAATCGCGCCGATGACCACAGCTACCGCCGACCACAGCACCAACCCGGGGATCGGGCCGAGGTTTCCTGAGCCGAAGATGGTGTTGAAAGTGTCATCGAGGATCGGCTGCGGCGCGGATGCGGTGATCCATTGCGCAGCACCTGCGGCAATTCCGAGCATACCCAGAGTCACCAGGAAGGAAGGGATTCCCAGCAGGCTCACCAAGGAGCCGTTGACTGCGCCGACAACGACGCCGACGGCGAGCCCCGCGAGGACACCGGGCACGAGGCCCCAGTGCGAAATTGCCATGGCAGCCGCAACACTCGACAGCCCTGCAGTTGAACCCACGCTCAGATCAATCTCGGCGCAGGCGATGACGTATGTCATGCCGACGGCGATGACCGTGATGGTTGCCGTTTGGCGGAAGATATTCAGCAGGTTGTTCGCGGAAAGGAACCCCTCGTCCCGGAGAAGGACAGCGAAGAAAATGAAGACGACGACGAAACCGATGTAGATGACGTATCGCCGCCAGTCGAGTTCCCTCAGCACACCGCCGAAGTTGTTGTGCGAAGCGGTGACGTCACCGGTTCCTATTGCGCTTGTCTTGCTCATGGTCAGACTCCCTGGACTGCAAGTTGGAGAGATTCCTCATCAGCAATTTCGCTGCGAGGCATGTCACGGATAACAGACCCGTCTTTTAGGACGAGTACGCGGTCGCTGACCGCCAGTAACTCGGGGTATTCCGAAGAGATGACAATGACCGCTTTGCCGGCGCTGGCAAGATCGCGGATCATGTCGAGGATTTCGCTCTTAGTGCCGATATCGACGCCCGCGGTCGGCTCATCGAGGATCAACACATCCGGGTCGGTGCCGAGCCACTTCGCCAGGACGACCTTCTGCTGGTTGCCACCCGAGAGCAGCCGGACAGGACGGTTCGGGTGGGCGACCTTGACGGCAAATTTCTTGATCAGCGACGATGACAGGGTCTTTCCGGCGCTGACGTCGAGGAGGGGGCCCTTTTCGATCGTGCCCAACAGAGGCAGCAACAGATTGTCGCGGACTGAGTGCTCAAGGACCAGCCCCTGGGCGCGCCGGTCTTCGGGGATGAGGGCGAGGCCGGCTGCGATGGCCTGCCGCGGCGTGGAGATATTGATCTTCTTGCCCCGCAGCGTGATTTCACCGCTCACCGCCCGGTCAATGCCGAAGAGCACCCGCGCCAGTTCCGTCCGCCCGCTTCCCATCAAACCGGCCAGGCCAAGGATTTCCCCAGCCCGAAGAGTGAAGGAGACATCGCGGACCCTAGGTCCGGCGTTCAAGCCCCGCACCTGAAGAAGTGGGGCTCCTTCCTCTCCAGTGCGGGACCGTTCGCGGTAGGCAAGCTGGCCCTCGATCTTCTTCCCGACGATTCCCTCGACGATCTGTTCCGGGGTCACGTTGGTCAGAGGCTCGGTAAGGAGGCGTCGCCCGTCGCGGAGGATAGTGATCCTGTCGGCGATCCGGTACACCTCGTCCATGCGGTGCGAGATGTAGATGATGGAGATGCCGCGCTTCTTCAACCGTTCGATCAGGTCAAAGAGGGCCTCGGTCTCGTGCTTTGCCAGGCTCGCCGTCGGCTCGTCCATGATCAGGACCTGGGCATTCTGCGAGAGCGCCTTGGCGATTTCGGTCAACTGCCAGTACGCAGTTCCCAGGCGCGAGACTTGGGCTCGAGGGTCGACCTTCACCTCCATGTCGGCGAAGATCTCCTTCGCGCGCCGCACGGCGCCTCGGTCATCAATGAGCCCGGCACGGCCGAGCGGTTCGGCTGCCAGAAAGATGTTCTGCGCAACACTCAAACTGGGCACGAGGCTGAATTCCTGGAAGACCATTCCGATGCCGGCTGTTTTTGCATCCTGGATGGAGTTGATCCTCACCGGCTTGCCGTCAATCAGGATCTCGCCGCCGTCGGCCTGGTACACGCCTTGGAGAATTTTCATTAGCGTGGACTTGCCGGCGCCGTTGCCTCCAGCCAGCGCGTGCACCTCTCCCTTCTTCACTTCGAAGTCCACTTCGTTGAGGACGTTGACCCCGTTGAAGCTCTTCGAAATGGCGCGCATCTCGACGACGTTGTCTGAGACTGTTCCTGTGTTCATGAGAACCTGCCTTTCCCGGGCGGAGGCGCGGACACCTCCGCCCGACGGGGTGCTGCTACTTCTTGTAGGAGTCCTGGAGGTCCTTGGGGGCATCCTCGTGGTAGACCTGCTTCCACGCGTCCAGGACGTTTGAGTGATCCACGGGCAGCGCGCTCAGGGCAACGTAGGCGGGAGCCTTCTTGCCGATCAGCGCTCCCGCCGCCAGGCGGGCCTCCGTGACACCTTGATCGAACGGCACCTGGGCCCCGAGCCCGACGATGAGTTCGTTCTTGGCCAGCGCAATGGCAACGTTCTTGCCGAGGTCCTCCGTCGCAATTTTCAGATCCTGCCGCCCGGCTGCCCGGGCTGCTGCCATGACTCCTTCGGCCGGAACGTCCCAGACAGCCCAAATCCCGGACAAATCGGCGTGCTTGCTCAGCATGGCGTTTGCGGCCGCCTGAGCGTCACCGGCGAAGTCGGGCCCTGCGATGCCTTTCTCCTCAACGATCTTGATATCCGGGTAGTCCTTGGTGATCGTTTCCTTGAAACCCTGGTAGCGCTGCTTGGTGACAAAGAAGTCTGCCTGGTGGAAGATCACGCCGATCGTTCCCTTGCCGCCAAGGGCCTTGGCCATTTCGTGCGCGGAGACGACGCCGTTGCCATAGTTGTCAGCCGACACCGCCGCGACATAGTCCTTGCCCGCCGTCATTCCCTGGGGAACGTTGTCCATGAAGACCAGCTTCGTTCCGGCCTCGGAGACCTTCTTGTAAGCGGAGGATGTGGCAACCGGGTCGGTGGGGATGGACACAACGATGTTCGGTTTCTGGGTCATGACCGTCTCGAGGTCGGAAACCTGCTTGTCCGGTTTGAAGTTTGCGTCCGTCGTGGCAATGACGTTCACTCCCAGCCGTGCGAATTCGCTCTTCAATCCCGCGATCTGAGCCGTGGCCCAGTCATTGCCTCCGTAATGCATGACGATCGCAGCCTTAGCCCCAAGGGCCTTGACCTTGGCAACCTCGTCGGGTGTCAAGTTGGCAACCGACGCCGGGGACGGCGTTTCGCCGTTGGGCCCCTTGCTCAGAACCTGGCCTTTGATTTGCTGCAGGGCCTGTTCAGCCTTTTGTGAGACTCCGGTGTCCTGGCCTCCCGTACTGGCAGACGTTGAGCTGCAGGCTGCTACGGACAGCGACAGAGCTGCGGCAGCCGCGAGAAGGGTTGTCCTGCGGATCATGATGTTCTCCGGTCCTTTCGGGAAGGGATGGTGATGAGGTTGTGCCGTGGGAAGGAGTCCGGACGGCTTGGAAGCGGGTGCGAAGGAATTGCCAGCTAATAAGGAATTCAGGCGAGGGCTACAGCCAAGGCCGGGGGGACGGGCGACAGGATGAGCTTGCCGGCCATCGAGGCTGCGCGGATGACGGCAGCCTTGTCGGAGGCGCTCAGAAGCGTCTCCGCGTGCGGTTTGTCGAGGAAGAGTCCCAGAGCACAGGGACGGAAGTCGGCGTCGACCCGTCTAACTGCGTCGGCGGCCGCCTTGGCCATGCCTCCGCGCAGTTCCGACGCGAATCCCTCCAACGTTCCGACCGGTGCCGGGGCTCCTGAGTTATCGACGGCGACTATCAGGCTGGCCCAGATGTCGTTGTCGGCAAAGACACCGACGACTGCCGAGGAACCCTCAGGCACGAAAGCCCGGATAGCTCGAGCGACCTCATCAGCCGCTCCCCCAGCGTGCGCCAGAAGTTCTTCGAGTCGTGCCCGCTGCACCTGCCCGATGCCGGAAAGCGCAGCTTCCGAACCGAGAGCGAGGGCTTGCACGAGGTTGACGTCCATTCCCTCACTCCTTCCTCTTCGTTGAGTTCGATCAGCTCCGTGATCGTTTACGGTGAATCTATCGTGAACGATCACGTAAGATGTGTCAAGGGTCACAGCAAATTTAGGAACGGTCCTTTCCTTCCCCGGACCGGGGCCCTTCGGCATAGCCGAAAAGAGGGGTGGTACAGGTGCGCGACCACGTAAGGTTGAGCACGCAGCTCCCGGCAACAGAGGAGAGATCGTGACAGAAGCAGCGACTCGCAGCGGTTCCGGTGCGGCGGCCTCTGCGCCTCCCTCCCGCCGCAAGCCGAACATCAACGATGTGGCCCGCATGGCAGGGGTGTCCTATGGCACGGTTTCCCGGGTCCTGAACGATGCACCGGATGTCAGCGCGGCAACCCGCGAACGGGTGCTTCAGATCATCAAAGACATCGGCTACCGGCGCAGCCGGACGGCCACCGCCCTCGTGACCAGCCGCTCAACGGCGATCGGGATCCTCACTGACGAGTCCCCGCGGTTCGGCCCCGTCGGCACACTCATGGCCCTTGAGAAGGTGGCCAGGCAAAAGGGCTACTCGACGAACGTCATTACAGTCGAGGCACCGTACGACGTGTCTGTCCAGAAGGCACTCGATTCCCTTGACGACCTCGGCGTAGACGGCATCATTGTGATCGCGCCGCTTGTGGCGATGGCGGCGGCGGTCTGGAATGCCTCGGTCCGCGTGCCGGTCGAGATGATCGCGGCCGGAGCTTCTTCGACGCCGAATGTCTTCACGTACTCGGAAAACCAGGAACTGGGCGCCAGGATGGCCACGCAACACCTCGTTGACCTCGGTCACACTGACATCGCCCACGTGGCCGGCTCCATGGACTGGTTCGACGGGCGCGTGCGCAAACGCGGGTGGGAGGCCGCACTCCGCGACGCCGGCTTGGCCCCCCGTTTGTGTCTGGAGGGCGACTGGAGCCCCAAGTGGGCCTACGAGACGGGGCTCCGCCTTGTGAAGGAACACAAGGTGCCGCAGGCCATCTTCGCGGCCAGCGACCACACCGCCCTCGGGCTCATCCGCGCGTTCGCGGAAAACGGCGTCCGCGTTCCGGAGGATGTGAGCATTGTGGGCTTCGATGACATCGAAGGGTCGGACTATTTCCTGCCACCGCTGACCACCGTCCGCCAGGATTTCACTGCCTTGGCGAACATGAGCACGGAAGTACTTCTCGGCGCCATCGAGCACCGGGAGGTGGACCGCACGCCGATCGAGCCGATTCTGGTGAAGCGCAGCAGCGCCGGACCGGCCCAGGCCAACCGACCGCCTCACGGAGAGCTGGGTGAAAACGGGGCCTGCGACCGTTAGTCCTTCCGGCTCCTCGTCCAGCGCAGCGCCGACAGCAGGAGTCCCAGCAGCATTGCGTCGATCGTGATGAGAGCAGCCATCAGGTAGGCCCACCCAATCATCATGCGGCAGACACCTCCCCTCGTCCTTCGGGTCCGTTGCGGACGGCGGGAAGGCGACGGCGGGGTAAAGGAACCATGCAGGGCCTCCGGCCGAGACCATGCCATGCTCAAAGGGCTGCCTGGAACGAACTCCCCCAGCGAGTTCAGGCGGTGGCCCATTCTCGCCTGACCGCACGGCAGCCAGTCAACACGTAGTCACTGCTACGGCCCCGGGGCTGGGCTGGGCATCGCCACGGACGGCGCTGCAAGCGTTCGTC
Source organism: Paenarthrobacter sp. DKR-5 (assembly GCF_018531425.1). GTDB lineage: Bacteria > Actinomycetota > Actinomycetes > Actinomycetales > Micrococcaceae > DKR-5. The sequence continues at coordinate 53,665 of NZ_JAHBOI010000003.1, read as the reverse complement.
TCCAAGCCACAAAGTAACAAACAGGTCACAACGAATGCGGCGCAATTGACAGCGCTGTCACCGTGAGGCTTAGATCACATTCATGACTGACAACGCTGTCGAACTGACGGTCCCATCCGGCGCTCCGAAGCCGGCATCGGCGCGCCTTTCTGATGTGGCAGCGCACGCCGGCGTGTCGACAAAGACGGTCTCGCGGGTGGTAAACAACGAACCGAATGTCCGGCCTCAGGTCCGGGAGCGAGTCATGCGTTCTGTCTCTGCCTTGGGTTACCGCCCGAACGCGGCGGCACGAGCTCTGGTGACCCAACGCACCCACCAAATTGGTCTCATCACAACCGCGAGTTCGCTGTACGGCCCGACAGCGGGGCTGTTCAGCCTTGAGCAAGCGGCCTGGAAGGCTGGCTACGCTTTGACGCTCTCAACCGTAAGAGAGCCCTCCGAGCCTGAGCTTGAAGAAGCGATCCACTACCTTTTGGCGCGCGGTGTCGAGGGTGTCGTCATTTCCGGCGCCACCGGAGTTCTCCACTTGGCTCCGTCTGCCTTTGCCGGCCTACCTGTTGTCTCTAGCAGCCCGGTCAGCGACGGCGCACCGAACCATGTGGTGGTGGACACAGACCAACCTATGGGGGCCCGAAGTGCCGTGCATCATCTGCATGCCTTGGGCCACCGTCGGATTGCCCACATCGCCGGGCCGCTCAGTTGGCATGCAGCCGTGCAGCGCCGCGACGGTTGGCTCCAGGGAATGGAGGACGTAGGCCTCGAGCCGGGCCCGGTCCTCGAAGGCGATTGGTCTGCGAAATCCGGATACGAGGCAGCGCTCAGACTCAATCGAGCTGAAGCGACTGCCGTATTCATCGCCAACGACCACATGGCGATGGGCGCTGTTCGCGCCTTTACCGAGAAAGGCAGCCACGTGCCTGGTGATATGTCGGTCGTCGGCTTCGACGACGTTCCCGAGGCTGCCTACCAGATGGTGCCCCTCACAACCGTGCGCCAGGATTTTGCGGCCGGCGCGGAACGTTCTGTCCGTGAGCTGGTTCGGCTGATCGAAGGCCAGACTGTCGAGAACCGGAGCGTTTCCCTTCCCACCGAACTCATCATCCGCTCATCCACCGCGCCCGTCGCTGCCATGGATACTGCCTGAGCCCCGCTAACTCCCGCGGGAGGGAACATCGCGCATGTTTCCGGGCGCAGCGGCGCGCCGGCCCCGCGGGCAATGCCGCCCCGTCATCACACCGCTTCGAAAGAAAGTAGACATCATGACACGCGAGATCTCCCGTCGTTCGATCTTGGCCGCAATTCCTCTTGCTGCCCTCGGTGTTAGCGCTCTCACCGCCTGCGGCAACGGCGCCCCGGCTGCCGCAGGCGGCCCGGCCTCACCCGTCTCCCAGTCCGACATCGACGCGGCCATGAAGAAAGACACCAAGTTGACGTTCTGGACCTGGGTGCCGGACATCCAGAAAGAAGTCAACCTCTTCCAGGCAAAGTACCCTGCGGTCAAGGTGGAGGTCGTCAATGTCGGACAGGGCGGGGCGCATTACCAGAAGCTGCGCGCGGCGATCCAGGCTGGGAAGGGCGCCCCTGACGTGGTGCAGATGGAGTTCGACAAGCTGCCTTCGTTCACCCTCACCGACAGCCTCATGGACCTCACGCCCTACGGCATTGGAGATTTGAAATCCGACTACCCCGGCTGGGTCTGGGGCGGGGTGACACCTGGTGGCAAAGGAATCTACGGCGTGCCGCAGGACACCGGCCCCATGGGAATGCTCTACCGCGAAGATTTGTTCGCTGCGGCCGGAGTCACTGTGCCCAAGACGTGGGACGATTTCGCGGCGGCCGTCACGGCGTATCGCGGCAAGAATGCGTCGAGCATGCTCACCAACTGGGCACCGAGTTCTGAAGCGAACATGCTGGCCCTCTTCTGGCAGGCCGGTGGGCGCCCCTTCTCCTTTGACGGCACGAAAAGCGTCAAAATCAACCTCACCGGAGACGCCGGGTGCAAGAAAGTCACCGCCTATTGGAATGATTTGTTCCGGTCCGGCAATATCGGCAACGAGCCCGACTTTGCGGATGCCTGGTACCAGGCGTTGAACAACGGCAAGTACGCGGCGTGGCTCACCGGCGCGTGGGGTCCGGTCTTCCTGCAGGGAACCGCAAAAAGCACGGCCGGGAAATGGCGCGTGGCACCCCTGCCACAGTGGGATAGCTCCAGCCCTGCGAGCGGCAACTACGGTGGCTCCACCGACGCGGTGCTGAAGACCAGCCAGAACCCGATTGCGGCGGCTATGCTCGCCCGTTTCATCAATACGGACGAAAAAGCGGCACTCACCCTGGCAAATGAGCAGTTCCTCTTCCCGCCGTCGACGAAGACACTCAACAACCCGGCCTTCTCTGATGCCTCTGCCAGCTTCTACGGAGGCCAGAAGGTCAATAAGGAATTTACGGACATTTCCAGGACCGTTCAGGAAGGGTTCCAGTTCCTGCCCTTTAACGATTACGCCGCCACCAGTTACGACAAAACCATGGGCAAAGCGATCGGCGACCGAGGCGATCTGAACGCAGCATTGTCTGCTTGGCAGGACGACCTCGTGCAGTACGCCAAGGGACAGGGATTCACCATTGCAAGCTGAGACCGTGACCCAGCAAACGAGGCCGCCTCTCCAGAGGAAGACGGCCAACGTCGCCAAGCGGCGCCAGTACGCGGCGGCCTACACGTTGTCCATGCCGTTCATGGTCGTCTTCATCTTGATGATCGCCGTCCCGCTGATCTACGCGGGCTATCTGTCCTTCTTCAAGAAGCAGCTCATCGGGGGTGTCTCCTTCGTCGGTCTCGACAATTACGGGCGTGCCCTGACCGATCCGTCCTTCCTCGGCGGTGTCGGCCGAATGGCGCTGTTCCTTGTCGTCCAGGTTCCGGTCATGCTCGGCCTCTCCCTCCTCTTTGCACTCGTCCTGGACAGCGGGATGCTGCGCCTGCAACGGTTCATCCGCCTGGGAGTATTTCTGCCCTATGCCATTCCCAGCGTGATAGCGACCTTGATGTGGGGCTACCTGTACGGGAAAGATTTTGGGCCTTTTGCACAATTGGCCAAGGCCCTCGGTCTGCCGGCGCCAGACTTCCTCGCCGGCGGCAACGTCCTGTTCTCGATCATGAATATCGTCACTTGGGGATTCGTCGGGTACAACATGATCGTCATGTACGCGGCCCTGCGATCGATTCCGGCTGAACTGTACGAAGCCGCGCGCGTGGACGGTGCCAGCGAATGGAGAGTGGCCTGGTCCATAAAAATCCCCGCCATACGAGGCGCGTTGCTACTCACCACGATCTTCTCGGTCATCGGGTCGTTCCAGCTCTTCAATGAACCGAACCTCCTGCGCGTGATCGCACCCGCGGCCATCGGCCAGGATTACACGCCCAACATGTACGCGTATCAGCTCTCCTTTGTGAATCAGGACTCCAACTATGCAGCCGCCATTGCCTTCCTGCTGGGGATCGTGATCATGGCGGTCAGCTATGTGGTCCAGCTGACCGCCAACAGGAAGGAGAAGGAATCATGACGGCCACGCTCACCGACCAGGTTGTGACGCGGGTCAGGGCGGACAGCCTGCCGCGGCGCAGACGTTCCGGCAAGAGTGCTCTCCTGACCGTCCTCATGCTGCTGTGTCTTGTCTATTTCCTGTTGCCGATCTTCTGGCTTGTGGTTGCGTCCACGAAGGCAAACGAGGATCTGTTTAGCAGTTTCGGACTCTGGTTTTCCAGGATGAATCTGCTTCAAAATCTGCACGACGTCTTCACCTTCCAGAATGGGGTCTTCGGCCATTGGATGCTCAATAGCCTCGTTTATGCGATTGTCAGCGGCTTCGGTGCATCCGCACTGGCCACCGCGGCCGGGTACGCCTTCGCAAAGTACAGATTCCCGGGCGGGAACGCGATGTTCACCGTCGTGCTCGGAGCCGTCATGATTCCGATGACGGCGCTGGCCATCCCCACCTACCTGCTCTTCGCCGGCGCGAACCTGACCAATACTCCATGGGCAGTGATCCTGCCCTCGCTGGTCAGTCCTTTCGGTGTGTATCTCATGAGGGTCTACGCCACCGACGCAGTCCCGGACTCTCTGATCGAGGCAGCACGCGTCGACGGTGCCGGGGAGATGCGGATCTTCGTACAAATCGTTCTGCGGCTTCTCGTGCCCGGCTCTGTCACTGTGCTGCTCTTTACACTCGTGGCCAGCTGGAACAACTATTTTCTGCCCCTGATCATGCTCAACAGCCCCGAACTGTTCCCGCTGCCGGTCGGGCTGGCGCAGTGGCAAGCGGCGTCCGCCGCCGGTTCAGGCTCCCAGGCGCTCTTCTCCACAGTCATCACCGGATCCCTTGTCTCAGTGCTGCCGCTCATGGCCGCCTTCCTTTTCCTCCAGCGCTACTGGCAGTCCGGTCTCGGTACCGGTGCCGTCAAAGCCTGACACAGCCTCCCCCTCCTCGATGAAAGTAAAAATTCATGTCTGAACGACCTCGCAAAGTGCTTTTCGGCGCAGCCTACTATCACGAATACCAGCCTTCTCCTCGCCTTCAGGAGGATCTGGACCTGATGGCGGCTGCCAACATGACCGTCATCCGCGTTGGGGAATCGACTTGGTCTCAATGGGAGCCAGAGGACGGACGCTTCGACTTGGAGTGGATGACACCCGTGCTCGACGGCGCCCATGAGCGCGGTATCTCGGTGATCCTTGGCACCCCCACTTATGCAATTCCAATGTGGCTTGCCCGCCGCTATCCGGAAATCGCCGGGGAGCCGAAGACCGGTCACCCGCTGGGGTGGGGGGCTCGCCAGGAAGTTGATTACACCCATCCGGCGTTCAAATTCCACGCCGAACGCGTCATCCGCAAAATCATCGGACGCTTCGCCTCGCATCCGGCCGTGATCGGATACCAAGTGGACAATGAGCCGGGTCTTCTCTCGTTCCACAACCGGGGCGTCTTCCAGCGCTTCACCGACGAACTCCGGCACCGGTACGGAACTGTGGAAAACCTCAACAAGGAATGGGGGCTTGTTTACTGGTCACACCAGCTCTCCACCTGGGCCGACCTCTGGACGCCCGATAACAACGCCCAACCCCAGTACGACCTGGCATGGCGGCAGTTCCAAGCGAAGCTCACCACCGAATACCTTGCTTGGCAGGCATCAATCGTGCGTGAATACTCGACGCCCGATCAGTTCGTCACCACGTGCATCGCCTACGACCGCCCCTCGCAGCACGACGAGGACATGACGCGGTCCTTCGACATCACCGCAGGCAACCCCTATTACGCAATGCAGGATGCCTTCGGGGTTCCCTACAGCAGTGGCGGCGCACCACAGGGCTGGGCTACCTCCGGGGCCTGGACCCTGTTCCAGAGCGGTGACCGGATGTACTCATCAAAGCAAGCACCCTTCCTGGTCACGGAAACCAATGCCGGCGCCATTGGAGGCTCGGCCATGCAATACCCCGCCTACGATGGCCAATGGCGGCAGGCCGCCTATGCGCTCATCTCACGGGGCGCGGAAATGATCGAATACTGGCACTGGGCCACGAACCATTACGGTGCCGAAACCTACTGGATTGGCGTCCTCCCCCACGATCAGAAGCCCGGTCGGGTATACCGTGAACTCGCCCGCCTGGGCAAGGAGCTGGAGACGGCAGGTAGCGCGCTGACCGGTCTCACGCCAGACGCCCGCATCGGAATGATCTACTCCAACGACTCCAAATGGGCCCTCGCCGGACAGCCGTGCTTCCTCCTGGAACCTCCTATGACAGGAGATGAACGCTCTTACCAAAAGATCTTCGAAGCCTTCTACCGCGGCGCGCACAACGCCGGAGCACCGGTACGGATCCTCCACGACACCCAGATCGCCGGGCCGGAAGGCGCTATTCTCAACCCGGCGGAGGTCGCCAAGGAGCTGCCCGTGATCATCGCAGCCGGTCTGTACATCGCCGACGACAGCCTGTTGGACTGGCTGTCCGCCTACGCACGCGCAGGCGGACACTTGGTGCTCGGGATGCGCACCGCATACGCCGACCACGAAGCCAGAGCCCGGCTCGACGTCAAGCCCGCCAAATTGGACGCCGGAGTCACCTACCAGGAGTTCTCGCAGATCAACGTCCCACTGGAAATCGAAGCGACCGGAGTGCTTCGCCTCTCCCCCCAGGCCCGCGCCACCCGCTGGGTCGATTATCTGGAGCCCGGGGAGGCAACCGTGCTCGCCCGCTACAAGCATCCCCAGTTTGGCCAGTACGCCGCCGTCACCACAGTTGAGACAGGAGCCGGCCGGATCACCACCATAGGGACGCTGCCCGAGGACACTCTCGCCGCCGACATCATCCACTGGCTCGTCCCTGAAAAAGCGACCTACTGGAGCGAACTGCCCGCCAGCGTCACAGCCCACTCAGCAACCGCCGCGGACGGCGCCCGGATCCATTTCCTGCACAACTGGGGCTGGGACCCGGTTACCACCGCTGCGCCGGTACCGATGTGCGACGTCCTCGACCCGGAGCTCGCGAGCCTCGAAAAGGTCGAACTGGGCCCATGGGACGTCCGGGTGCTGCGGGAAGACAAGGGTGACCAATCCGCCCATTCCTGACCCTGCCTTCCCGCCGGGCAGCAAGGAACCGTTCCCCAGTGCCCGGCGGCGGCACAGGGGAACGGCCCCTGGGTCTTCCCGCGTCCATCTTTCCGTTCCGGCCAGCATTGAAGGACCTCCATGAATCCCCACAATAAATCAGCGTCTCCGATGACCGCCCTCACCCGGCGGCTCGGTTCTTCCGGTCAGCCTGCGATTGCCTTCGGCGCCGATTACAACCCCGAGCAGTGGCCGGAAGAAACCTGGGCCGAGGATGTCAGGCTGATGCGTGAAGCGGGCGTGAACCTGGTTAGTGTCGGGATTTTCAGCTGGGCCCGGATTGAACCACGCGAAGGCACCTACGTGTTCGACTGGCTCGACCGCGTCATTGATCTGCTGCACGCACACGGCATCAAAGTCGATCTGGCCAACGCAACCGCCTCTCCCCCGCCGTGGTTCAGCCATACCTATCCGCAGTCTCTTCCGGTCCGGGAGGACGGCGTGAAAATCAGTTACGGCTCACGCCAGGCTTTCGCGGCTTCAAGCCCCGAGTACCGGCGAGCCGCCGCCGCGCTCACCGAGCAGATCGCAAACAGGTATGCTTCCCATCCTGCTGTGGTGATGTGGCACATCCACAACGAATACGGGTGCCACAACCAGCCCGACTATTCCGACGGCGCCGCCGCAGGGTTCCGCGGATGGCTGCACCGACGATACGGAAACCTGGAAGCGCTCAATGCCGCGTGGGGAACGGCCTTCTGGTCCCAGCGCTATGACAGCTGGGACGAGATCATCCCGCCGCGTACCTCCGGAACCTGGGTAAACCCGACCCAGCAGCTGGACTTCGCCCGGTATTCGTCGGACGAACTGCTGGAGTGTTACATGGCGGAAGCCGCCATCATCCGGCGGCAGTCCACCCACCCGCTGACCACCAACTTCATGGGCTTCAACATGGGGCTCCACCAACCCGTGGACTACTGGCGATGGTCCCAGCACATGGACATCGTCTCCAACGACCACTATCTGCGGGCCGAAGACAGCAGAAGCTTCCAAGACCTCGCCATGGCCGCGGACCTGACACGAGGGTGGGCCGCGGGTAAGCCATGGCTACTGATGGAACACTCCACCTCGGCCGTGAACTGGCAACCGCGAAACATTGCCAAGGCTCCCGGCGAAATGCTCCGCAACACGTTGCAGCACATCGCGCGCGGCGCTGACGGGACATTGTTCTTCCAATGGCGCGCGTCCAAGGCCGGGGCCGAAAAATTCCACTCCGGAATGCTCCCCCACACCGGAACAGACACGAAAATTTGGCGCGAAGTGTGCGAACTCGGCCGCACCCTCCAGGCCCTGGGCGAAGTAACCGGGTCCGTCGTCGGCGGCCCCGACGGCGCGGTAGAAGTCGCAATCCTGCACGACACTGACGCCCGCTGGGCGTCGGAACTCGACTCGCACCCCAGCGTAGATGCCTCCAGCCTGCACGAAACCCGCCGCTGGCACGATGCGTTCTACCGCCGGGGAATTACCACTGACTTTTGTCAAAGCACCGACGATCTATCGCAGTACAAATTGGTCATCGCCCCCATGCTGTATCTTCTGACCGACGAAGGGGTCCGGAACCTCCACCGCTACGTCGAGTCCGGCGGCAGCCTGGTGGTGACCTACTTTTCCGGCATCGCCGACGAGAACGATCACATTCGGCTCGGCAGCTACCCCGGTGCTTTCAGCGGGCTGCTCGGGGTCCATATCGAAGAATTCTTCCCCCTGCCGGAAGCCCAAAGCATTGAGCTGAGCAGATTCGGTGCCGGATCAATCTGGACCGAACTCGGCCGACCGACAGTCGCTGAGGTCCTGTCAACCGTGGCTGGAGGACCGGTGCAGGGCTCACCAGCGGTCACCCGCAACACCTACGGCGACGGGCGGTCCTACTACGTGAGCACGAGCCTTCAAGTCGAAGGCATGGACGAGCTCCTCCAAGTTCTCTGCGCCGACGCCGGAGTCAGCCCGATGCTGGCGGACCCCGCTCCCGGCGTCGAAGTGGTGCGCCGCTGCAAAGATGAGCAGACGTGGACGTTCTTCATCAACCACAACGATGAGGACGTCCGTATCCCCGCCGCAGGACACGAACTCCTCACCAGTCAGGACCTGCAAGGAACCCTGCATCTAAAAGCCGGCAGCGTAGCGGTAGTCCGTTTACCCGCAGCAGCGAGCGAGCTGTGAGTCAACGCCGCTGCCTGTGCAGCCGGTGGGGGAACCCGATAAGGGATAGCAGCGGTAGAGGGCTCTGATCTTGAAACAGAAGGAGGAAACGGGTTCAGAGCGCCAACATCCACGCATAGCGGACGTGGCGAGGCTGGCTGGCGTATCTGGTTCAACGGTTCGCAGAGCCCTTAAACAGCCCTATGCCCTTACGCCATCCACCCTCGCCAGAGTGCAAGCCGTACTCGATGACTTGCGTGCCACGTCCGCCTCAGCCCATCACAGAGCGGCGGACTCGTTGGTGCCAGCCACGAGGCCGGCGCCAAGGCCGGCCCCGACACCGGGAACCCGCGTTCAGGTGCAACGCGGGCACCGCACCATCAGGGGGACCGTTGATGAATGCATGCCCGACGGCACAATGTTGTGGATCTGGCAGGACCACGGTCACGGGCGGCTCCTCATCGATCCCCACGAAGACCGGATAGTCGCCGTGTCGGAACCCTCCCCAAACCAGCCATAGCGCGTATGCCCTGGTCGATCCGACGCGCCGCACCGACTTCACTTAGGAAGACGCGGCACTGGAAGAGGCGCCGGCAGCACGCACCTGACCGATCGATGCTTCGTGGCCTGGTTTCCCGCAGCCCCTCAGGCGTGCGGCAGCACCAGTTCGGCGTACCGGTCCTTCATGGCGGCGAGCACCTGGTGCCCGTCGGCGTCCCAGATCTGCTGGTTGAAGATTTCCACCTCGATGTCGCCGGTGTAGCCGGCGTCGCGGACCCAGCCGGTGATCGTCGCGAAGTCGATGACGCCGTCGCCCATCATGCCGCGCGAGAGCAGGGCATCGGCGGCGATGGGCAGGTTGAAGTCGCAGACCTGGTAGGACGCGATCCGCCCTTCCCTTCCGGCGCGGGCGATCTGTTCCTGCAGCTGCGGGTCCCACCAGACGTGGAAGGTGTCCACCGCGACGCCGACGGCGGACGCCGGGTAGGGCGCGGCGAGGTCCAGGGCCTGGCCCAGCGTGGAGATCAGTGCCCGGTCCGCCGCGTACATCGGGTGCAGCGGCTCGAGGACCAGCCGGATGCCGTGGTCCGCGGCGAAGGGCACGAGCTCGCCAAGCCTGTCCGCGACGCGCTGCCGGGCGGCCACGATGTCCTTTTCCCCGGGAGCCAGCCCGCCAACGACGAGGAACAACTCCGAGGTGCCGAGCGTCTCTGCCTCGACGACGGCGGCTTTGTTGTCCTCCAACGCCGCCCGCTGCCCCTCGGGGTCGGCCGCGGTGAGGAACCCGCCGCGGCAGAGCGAGGAGACGCGCAGGCCCGCATCGCGGATCATCTTCGCGGCGTTCTCCAGGCCCGCTTCGGCCACCCGGTCCCGCCAGGGTCCGACGGCGGGAATGCCGGCGGCGACGCACCCGGCGACTGCCTGTTCCAGGGTCCATCTTTTCGTGGTGGCTGTGTTCAGCGACAGGCGCGACAGGTCGCTCATCGGGCCGCGCCGTTCACGCCGAGCCACGCCTGCATCCGGGCGGCGGCGAGGTCCGGGTCCTTGAGCAGCCCGGCCTTGTCCGCGAGCCGGAACAGCTCGGACAGATGCAGCACCGAGCGGCCCGCGTGCAGGCCGCCCACCATCTGGAAGCCCGGCTGCGCGCCGTTCAGCCAGGACAGGAACGCGACTCCGGTCTTGTAGAAATACGTCGGCGCCTGGAAGATGTGCCGGCCGAGCGTCTCGGTGGACTTGAGCAGCTCGTAGCCGCGCCGGTCCTCCCCCGCCTCATAGGCCTGCAGGGCGGCCGACGCCACGGGGGCGATCGCCGCGAAGATGCCCAGCAGTGCGTCCGAGTGGTGCGTCCCGTCGCCCTGGATGAGCTGCGGGTAGTTGAAGTCGTCCCCGGTGTAGAGCCGCACGCCGGCCGGCAGCGCCTGCCGCAGCCGGATTTCGTGGTCGGCGTCCAGCAGCGAGACCTTCACGCCGTCGACCTTGTCCGGGTAGGCGCGGATCAGCTGCAGGAACGTCTCCGTGGCTGCTTCGACGTCGTCCGAGCCCCAGTAGCCGGCGAGGGCACGATCGAACATGGTGCCCAGCCAGTGCAGGATGACCGGCCGGTCGGCCTCCGCCAGCAGCGCCGAGTAGACCCGCAGGTAGTCCTCGGGCCCGCGCGCCGCCTGGGCCAGAGCACGGGAGGCCATCAGGATCACCGTGGCGCCGGAGGAGGCGACGACGTCGGCCTGCTCCCGGTAGGCGGCCAGCACGGTGTCGAGTGCCCGCGAGGAGGCCGGGTTGAAGACGGCCGGGTCCAGCTGGTCCGTGCCGGCGCCGCAGGCCAGGTCCCCGCCGGCCGCGGCAGCCTCCTTGGCCGAGCGCTTGATCAGCTCCTGCGTGGCGCCCCAGTCCAGGCCCATCCCGCGCTGCGCGGTGTCCATCGCGTCGGCGACACCGAGCCCGTAGGACCAGAGTTCATGGCGAAAAGCCAGGGTGGAATCCCAGTCGATGACGGCGGGCGCACCGGCCACGTTCTCCGCGGTGACCGACGGGACGACGTGCGCCGCAGCGTAGGCGCGGCGTGCCGTGAACGCAGCCGCGGGCCGTTCCCACGCCGTCGCGGGCTGCGGTTCGTAGTGTTCGAAGGAGCCGTCCGGGAGCGGCAGGTGCAGGCTCACAGCTGGAGCTCCGGGATGTCGAGCGTGCGCCGCTCGGCCGAGGAGCGCAGGCCCAGTTCGGCGAGCTGGACGCCGCGCGCTGCGGAGAGCAGGCCGAAGCGGTGCTCGCGGCCGGCAACGACGTCGCGCAGGAACTCTTCCCACTGCAGCTTGAAGCCGTTGTCCAGGTCCGCGTTGGCCGGCACCTCCAGCCATTGGCTGCGGAAGGATTCGGTCACCGGCAGGTCCGGGTTCCACACCGGTTTCGGGGTATGTGCGCGCTGCTGCGCAACGCACTTGTTCAGCCCGGCGACGGCGGAGCCGTGGGTGCCGTCGACCTGAAACTCGACGAGCTCGTCCCGATACACGCGCACTGCCCAGGATGAGTTGATCTGGGCGAGTACCGGGTCCCCGGCAGGGGTTTCCAGCTCGAAGATGCCGTAGGCGGCGTCGTCCGCGGTGGCGGCGTAGGCGTTGCCGTTCTCGTCCCACCGGACCGGGATGTGGGTGACGGTGTTGGCGCTGACGCTCTTGACGGTGCCGATGATCCCCTCGAGGACGTAGTTCCAGTGGCAGAACATGTCCGTGGCCATTCCGCCGCCGTCTTCCTTGCGGTAGTTCCAGGAGGGACGCTGGGCGGACTGGTGCTCGCCCTCGAACACCCAGTAGCCGAACTCGCCGCGCAGCGAGAGGATGCGGCCGAAGAAGCCCTCGTCCACCAGCCGGCGGAGCTTGACCAGGCCCGGAAGGTAGAGCTTGTCGTGCACGACGCCGGCGGTCACGCCCGCTTCCTTGCCCAGCCGGGCCAGTTCCACGGCCTCTTCGAGCGTCTCGGCGGTCGGCTTTTCGGTGTAGATGTGCTTGCCCGCCGCCATCGCCTTCTTCAGGGTGGCCGCACGCAGGTTGGTCATCGACGCGTCGAACACGATGTCCACGGTCGGGTCCTCGATGATGCCGTCCAGGTCGGTGGTCCACTCGGCCACCTTGTGCAGCTCGGCGAGCTCGCACAGCTTCTCCTCATTGCGGCCCACCAGGATGGGCTCCACGGCCACCTTCGTCCCGTCCTCGAGCGTCAGCCCCGAGTCCCGCAGCGGAAGGATGGAGCGCAGCAGGTGCTGCCGGTACCCCATCCGTCCGGTGATGCCGTTCATGCCGATCCGCAGCGTCTTCGTCGTCGAAGCGTGTCCGGTGCCCATACTTGTCTCCGTTTGTGCCGGGCCCGTTGCCGGGCCTTTCTGAGTGTCGGAAAGCGCATTCCGCTTCGTCCCATGGTGCCGCAGCAGGGCGCCGATGGCAAGCGCATTCCAATACCCCTGTCCGGGTGCGATAATGGCAGCAACTCTCGACCCCGGAGGTAACGTGCCCGCGAGCACCCTGCAGCAAGTCGCCGCCCTGGCCGGCGTTTCCCCGGCCACCGCCTCCCGCGTCCTCAACGGCTCCTCGCGGCGCCCCGGCCCCGAGGTCTCCGAACGAGTCCGGCAGGCCGCCCTCGAACTCGGCTACGTCCCCAACGCCCAGGCGCAGGCCCTGGCGCGCTCGAGCACCGGCCTGCTCGGTCTCGTGGTCCACGACATCTCGGATCCGTACTTCTCGAGCATCGCCCGCGGGGTGCAGGACGCCTCCCGTGAGCGGAACAAGGTGACGCTGCTGGCCAGCACCGGCGGTACGCCCCTGGAGGAGCAGGCCGCGGTCGCCACGTTCGCGGCGCGCCGGGCGGACGCGATCATCATTGCCGGAACCCGAACGAAGGCGCCCGGCCAGGAGGAGGACAACCGTCTGCTGGCCAAGGAGATCGAACGCTACTGCGCCAACGGGGGAAGGGTCGTGTCCATCGGCCAGCCCGTGGTCGGCGCGGAGCCCCGGAAGAACCTGGGCAGCGTCCGGGTCCCGAACGCCGAACTCGCCGGGCTGCTGGCGCGGCGGCTGGTGGAGGCCGGGCACCGGAACTTCCTGGTGCTCGCCGGTCCGGAGGGACTCACGACCTCGGACGAACGGCTGGCCGGCTTCCAGGAGGGGCTGGCGGCCGCCGGAGCCGGACCGGCGCAGGTACACCGGACCGCTTTCAACCGCGACGGCGGCTATGCGGCTGCGCTGCGGCTGGCAGAAGCGGGCGACGCTGGAAAGGACGGACCCACCCGCGGCGACGCGCGCCCCTGCGTCTTCGCGGTCAACGACGTGATGGCCATCGGCGCGATTGCCGGTTTCCGCCAGGCCGGCCTGTACGTCCCGGAGGACCTGGCGGTGGCGGGCTTCGATGACATTGAGACGCTCCGGGACTTCCTTCCCGCGCTGAGCACGGTCCGCCTCCCCTTGGCCGACATCGGCCGCCGCGCGGTCGAAGCCGCCCTGAACGGAGCGGACGACGACGGCGCCGGCCCGGTGCACGGCGAAGTGGTGCTGCGCCGGAGCACCGATCTCTAGCGGGTGATGACCACGTCGAGCCTGCGCGGGCCGTGGACTCCCTCAACCCGCTCGAGTTCAATGTCGCTGGTGGCGCTCGGACCACTGATCATGGTCAGCGGGCGCGTGCCCTCGATCCGGCGCAGCGCCTCGGGCAGGATGCCGGCGATGTCCGCGGCGCGCACCACACACAGGTGGTGGTCCGGGACCAGGCTGATGGCCCGGCGGCCCTGGTTGGGGCTGCCGTCCAGGATGATCGTGCCGGTCTCGGCGACGGCGACGGCGCTGGCCGTCACCACGGCGTCGACGGCGTCGAGCTCAGTGACAGCCAGGGGGGCCGCGGCCGAGTCGACCCGTACGTCGCCGTCGTCGAACCCGGCCAGCCACCCGCCGTCGAGCCCTTCCGGCACCACGACGCTCGACGCGCCGGCGAGCAGCCCGGCGAGGGTTGCGGGCAGCTCGGCCTCGGGCACCACGACGACCTGCGCCTTGTAGTCAATCAGGCGGTCCACCAGCAGCTCGACCAGTTCGTCTTCCCCGAGGCCGGAGTCCTGCCGGTACCCGCGCGGGATCTCCGGCGCCTCCGGGGTGTCCTGGAGGGCGGACCGGATCCGGGCGAGGATGTCGTCGCGGGCGCTCATGCCTGCTCCCCTTCAGTCTTGTGGGTGTCGGTCTTGTGTTCCGTGGCTTTGTGTTCCGTGGCCCACCAGCTGCGGAACGACTCGGACGGCGGCGCCGGAATGTCCCGGCTCTGCGTCCAGCCGCCGGCGATGCCGGGCAGCTTGGTGATCTTCTTGTCCGGACCGGCGGCGAGCCGGCCCAGCGGCAGGCCCTTTTCCACGAGTCCGAGCCGCTTGCCGGAGGACAGCGCCCAGGACGCTGCCTTCATGCCGACGTCCATCTGGCTGGGCAGCTTCTTCTTGCCGCGCTTGCTGTCCACGTCCACGCTGCGCAGGTGCACGAGGATGTCCGGGATGTTGATCTTCACCGGGCACGCGTCGTAGCACGCGCCGCAGAGCGAGGACGCATAGGGCAGGGAGCTGTTTTCCTCGGATTCGATGCCGGTGAGCAGCGGGGAGAGGATGGCGCCGATCGGCCCGGGGTAGGTGGAGCCGTAGGCGTGGCCGCCGGTGCGCTCGTACACCGGGCACACGTTCATGCAGGCGCTGCAGCGGATGCAGTGCAGGGCCGAGCGGCCCATTTCGTCCGCGAGCGCCGCGCTGCGGCCGTTGTCGAGCAGCACCAGGTGCACATTCTGCGGCCCGTCGCCCTCGGTGACGCCGGTCCACAGCGAGGTGTACGGGTTCATCCGCTCCCCGGTCGAGGAGCGCGGGAGCAGCTGCATGAACACCTCGAGGTCCTGCCAGCCCGGCAGCAGCTTCTCCACGCCCATCACCGTGATCAGCGTTTCCGGCAGCGTGAGGCACATGCGGCCGTTACCCTCGGACTCGACGACGGCGAGAGTGCCCGAGTCCGCGAGCGCGAAGTTGGCGCCGGAGACGGCCACCTTGGCGGTGAGGAACTTCCGGCGCAGGTGCGCCCGCGCCGCCATGGCCAGAACCGCGGGGGTGTCCGTCAGCTCCGGGTCCGCGCCGGGCATCTCCCGCAGGAAGATGTCGCGGATCTCGGTGCGGTTCTTGTGGATGGCGGGGACCAGGATGTGGCTGGGCTTGTCGTGGTCGAGCTGGACGATCAGCTCGGCGAGGTCCGTCTCGAATGCGGCGATGCCCTGCTCTTCGAGGTACTCGTTCAGGCCGATTTCCTGCGTGGCCATGGACTTGACCTTGACGACTTCGGTCTCGCCGGTCGCACGCACCAGTCCGGCCACGATCTCGTTGGCCTCGGCGGCGTCGCGGGCCCAGTGGATCACGCCGCCGCCGCCCGTGAAGTTTGCTTCGAACTCCTCCAGCAGCTCCGGCAGCCGCGCCATGACGGACTGCTTGATGGCGCTGCCGGCATCGCGCAGCTGCTCCCAGTCCGGCAGCTCGGAGACCACCTTGAGCCGCTTGTCGCGGATGGTGTGGGTCGCGTGGCCAAGGTTGGCGCGCAGCTGCGCATTGCCGAGCTCCCGGTGCGCGGCCTTGGGGAAGGATTCGGCGGCGTGCAGGTTGCCGGAGCCGAAGACCGGCAGCGAGGGCATGCCCAGGAAGGTCGAGCTCATCGTGCCGCCCTTCCGGTGGAGACGCGCACGTCCCCGGTGACGGAGACCGGGGATTCCTCGGTGCTGGCGAGGATTTCGGCCAAGTGCAAGGTAGTGATGCTGCTCCCCTGCCGCGAGAGGCCGCCGCCGATGTGCATCAGGCAGGACGCGTCCCCGCCGGTGCACAGTTCCGCGCCGGTGGCTGCGATGTTGGCGGCCTTGTCCGCCAGCATCGCGGAGGAGACGTCCGCGTTTTTCATCGAGAACGTGCCGCCGAACCCGCAGCACTGGTCCGCCTCGGGCAGGTCCGCCAGCTCGATCCCGCGGACGCTGCGCAGCAGCTGCGCCTGCCGGTCCCCCAGCCGCAGCAGCCGCATGCCGTGACAGCTGGGGTGGTAGGTGACCCGGTGCGGGAAGTAGGAACCGAGCTGGGCGCCGGCATCGGTCACGCCGAGCACATCCACCAGCAGCTCGGAGAGCTCGTAGGTCCGGGCGCCGACGGCGGTGGCCCGGGCCTCCAGCGCGGCGTCGCCGCAGGAGCGGGCGACCATCGGGTGCTGGTGCTTGACGGAGGCGACGCAGGAACCGGACGGTGCGACGGCGACGTCGTACTCCTCCGCTTCGAAGGCCGCCACATGATTGGCGACGACGGGCACGGCTTCCTTCAGGTAGCCGCTGTTGACGTGCATCTGTCCGCAGCATGCCTGGCCCGCCGGGAACACGACGTCGTGCCCCAGCCGCTCCAGGAGGCGCACGGTGGCCCGGGCTGTCCGCGGGTACATGGCATCCACGATGCAGGTGGCGAAGAGAGCGATTCTCATGGCAGCCTTCCGGCCGGATTTGGATGTGGTCTGACCATAGTAGACCACGTGACGGCCACCACTTCCAACACCCTGCCACTCCGTGAGGCCGGTCACAAGACCACTGAGATCTGCGCTACACTTCCGTGGTCCGACCATTGTGGTCAGACCATCACTTGCTCGTCTCAGTCGTTGTCTCAACGTGGAGGAACTCCGTGGACCACTTCACCCCCAGCACCAACCCGGTGCTGAACAGCGTGGCCTGGTCGGCC
The DNA here is from genome assembly GCF_018531425.1 of Paenarthrobacter sp. DKR-5. Classification (GTDB taxonomy): domain Bacteria; phylum Actinomycetota; class Actinomycetes; order Actinomycetales; family Micrococcaceae; genus DKR-5. The sequence goes on along the minus strand of NZ_JAHBOI010000003.1, from coordinate 36,620 downwards.
ATCGTCGGCCTGCTGCCGCTGCTCACCTTCTTCGTCCTGCTGGCCTTCGTGAGGGCGAAGGCCCACGTCGCCGGCGCCTTCGCCCTGGTGGTCGCGCTGGTGGTCGGCATCGTCGCGTTCCACATGCCCCCGGCCCTGGCGGTGCTGTCCGCGTCGCAGGGCGGCGTCTTCGGCGCGTTCCCCGTGCTGTGGATCGTGGTCATGGCGGTCTGGCTCTACCAGGTCACCGTCCTCAGCGGCCGCTTCGAGGACCTGCGCCGGGTCTTCGACGTGATCGGCGGCGGCGACGTCCGACTGCAGGCGGTGCTCATCGCGTTCTGCTTCGGCGGACTGCTCGAGGCCCTCGCCGGGTTCGGCGCCCCGGTGGCGATCACCGCGACCATGCTGCTCGCCCTCGGGCTGCCCCCGCTGCGCGCCGCGGCCGCCGTCCTCGTGGCGAACACCGCTCCGGTGGCCTTCGGCGCGATGGCCATCCCGATCACCACCGCCGCAGGGCTGACCGGGCTGCACGCCACCGACATCGGCTCGATCGTCGGCCGCCAGGCCCCGCTGCTGGCGACCTTCGTGCCGCTGGTCCTGCTCTTCATCCTGGACGGCCGCAAGGGCCTCAGGGACTGCTGGCCCGCCGGGCTCGCCGTCGGCTTCTCCTTCGCACTGACCCAGTTCCTCTGCTCGAACTTCTTCTCCTACGAACTCAGCGACATCGTCGCCTCGCTCGCCGGGCTCGGCGCCGCGGTCCTGTTCTTCCGCGTCTGGTCCCCCAACGGCAGCGCGGCGGCCCGTGAGCGGATGGGTGCGGCGCTCGCCGCCTCCGGCGCCGGCAGCGCGTCGGTTTCCGGCGGCTCCCACGCGGCCGGCACCGGCAGCGTGGCCGTCGCCGAACGGACCGCCCCGGACGGCCTCACGCCCTCGCGCACCTGGCTGGCCCTGTTCCCGTACTTCCTCGTGATCGTGGTCTTCGGCGTCGCCAAGCTCTGGAAGCTCGGGGTGGACCTGCCCGCGTTCCTGGCGGCGACGGACGTGAAGATCCCGTGGCCGATCCTGCACGACGCGTTGGTGAACGGCGAGGGCAAGCCGGTGTCCTCGACCGTGTACGTCTTCCAGTGGCTTTCCAGCCCCGGCACCCTGCTGCTGATCACCGGCCTGATCGTCGCGGCGGTGTACGCCAAGCACGACGACGGCGGCCGTTTCCGCCTCACCGTCGGCGACGCGGTGCTGGAAATCTGGCGGACCATCGTGAAGATGCGCTGGGCGGGCCTGACGATCGTCACGGTGCTGGCACTGGCCTACGTGATGAACAATTCCGGCCAGACCGTCTCGATCGGCACCTGGCTGGCCGGCACCGGCAGCTTCTTCGCCTTCCTCTCCCCCGTGCTGGGCTGGCTGGGCACCGCCGTGACCGGATCGGACACCTCCGCCAACGCGCTGTTCGCCAAGCTGCAGCAGACCGCAGGGATCAAGGCCGGCATCGACCCGAACCTGCTGGTCGCGGCCAACACCTCCGGCGGAGTCGTCGGCAAGCTGATCAGCCCGCAGAACCTCGCCATCGCCGCCACGGCGGTCAACCTTGACGGCCAGGAATCGGTGATTCTGCGTAAGGTAATCGGGTGGAGCGCGGCTCTGCTGCTGGTGCTGTGCACCCTGGCGTTCCTGCAGTCCACCCCCGTCCTGGGCTGGATGCTGCCCTAGCGTCCCGCTCGTCTCGTCCGGCCGTGTGCGGGCCGGCACCCCGGCCCGCACAGCCAGGCCCGATCCGGAAGGAACCACCCGTGGCAACCGATGAAGCAGGAGCTGCGCCCCGGCGCCGCACCTACGATGCGCTCCTGCAGGACATCGAAGCGGACCTGCGTTCGGGCAGGATCAAGCTCGGCGACCGGTTGCCCGGCGAACGTACCCTGGCGGAAAGCTACGGCATCTCCAGAGCCTCGGTGCGCGAGGCCATCCGGATCCTCGACGCGATGGGCGTGCTGCGCAGCTCGGTGGGCTCCGGCCCCACCTCGGGTGCCATTGTCATCTCCGATCCCTCCGCGGGCCTGTCCTCCGCGCTGCGCCTGCATGTGGCCAGCAGCCGGCTGCCGGTGGCCGACATCGTCCAGACCCGCATCCTGCTGGAAACCTGGGCCGCCGAAACCGGGGCCCAGCGCAGCGACGCTGCCGCCGAAGCCGAACTGGAGCAGGCGGGCAAGCTGCTGCTGGCCATGGACGAGCCCGGCCTGGACCGCGATACCTTCCACGAGCTGGACGCCCGCTTCCATGTCGCGCTCAGCTCGCTGGCCGGAAACGCCGTCATCGCCACCATGATGGAGTCCTTGAGCGGCTCCATCGTCGGCTACGTCAGGGATGCCGTGGACACCATTGACGGGTGGGGCGGCGTGCTCGAGGCGCTGCGCGAGCAGCACCACGGCATCTTCGACGCGGTCCAGGCGCACGACGGCACCCTCGCCGCCCGCCTGCTGCGCGAACACATCGAGTGGTTTTACCGGCAGGCGCAGGACGCCACCGCCGGCCACGCCACGCACTGACGCAACCTTTGGAGCACGCATGACCATCACCGCCCCCGCCACCGAAGCGCCGCTGTTCGACCAGCTGGGACTGGACACCATCAGCACCCGGGACCTGGACCGCCGGGCCATGGCGCACGATGCCTCCCATTACCTGCTCATCCCGCAGGCCGTTGCCACTCCCCGCACCGCATCCGACGTGGGCGCGCTGCTGCGGCGGAGCCGGGAACTGAACATCCCGGCCACGTTCCGCTCCGGCGGCACCAGCCTCTCCGGCCAGGCGGTCAGCGACAGCCTGCTGATCAACACCCGCCAGCACTTCCGCGGCATCGAGGTGCTCGACGGCGGCGCGCGGGTCCGCGTGCAGCCCGGCGCCACCGTGCGGAGCGTCAACGCCCGGCTGGCCGCCTTCGGTCGCAAGCTCGGCCCGGACCCGGCCAGCGAGATCGCCTGCACGGTCGGCGGCGTCATCGCCAACAACTCCTCCGGCATGGCCTGCGGCACCGAGTTCAACACATACCGCACGCTCGAGTCGATGGTCCTGGTGCTGCCCTCCGGCACAGTCCTGGACACCGCCGACGCGGACGCGGACGAGCAGCTCCGGCAGCAGGAGCCGGACCTCTTCGAGGGCCTGCTGCGACTGCGCCGCCGCGTCACCGGCAACCCGGAGTCGGTGCGCATCATCACCTCCCTGTTCTCGATGAAAAACACCATGGGCTACGGGGTGAACTCCTTCCTCGACTACGCGAGCCCGGCGCAGATCCTGATGCACCTGATGATCGGCAGCGAGGGCACCCTCGGCTTCGTGGCCGAGGCGACCTTCCGCACGGTCGAGGTGAAACCCGCCGTCGCCACCGGGCTGCTGGTCTTCAACACGCTCGAAGCCGCGACGGCCGCCCTGCCGGACCTGGTCGCCTCGGGGCTGGCGACCATCGAACTGATGGACTCCGCCTCCCTGCGCGTCGCACAGCGGGCCTCCGACGCCCCGGCCGCGATCCGGTCCCTGCCCGTCACCGGGCACGCGGCGCTGCTGGTGGAGCACCAGGGCACCGACCCCGCCGAGCTCTCCTTCAAGCGGGAAAGCTCGAAGCCGCTGTTCGACGCGCTGGACCTCGCCGCACCCTTCGCCATGACCGCCGATGCGAAGGAACGTGCGGCGCTCTGGCATGTGCGCAAGGGCCTCTACACCACGGTGGCCGGGGCGCGGCCTTCGGGCACCAACGCACTGCTGGAGGACATTGTCGTGCCCGTGCCGGCCCTGGCCGGCACCTGCGCGGAGCTGACCAGGCTGTTCGGCGCGCACCGGTACGAGGAGTCTGTGATCTTCGGCCACGCCAAGGACGGCAACGTGCACTTCATGCTCAACGAGCGCTTCGACGACCCGGCCCAGCTGCTGCGCTACCAGGCCTTCACGGACGACATGGTGGACCTGGTCCTCGGGGCCGGCGGCTCGCTCAAGGCCGAGCACGGCACCGGCCGGATCATGGCCCCCTTCGTCCGCCGGCAGTACGGCGATGAACTCTATTCGGTTATGCAGGAAATCAAGCAGCTGATTGATCCCGCCCATCTTCTCAACCCCGGAGTCCTGCTCGCCGAGGAGCCGCTCTCCTATGTGGAGAACCTGAAGGTTGCGCCCACGGTGGAGGAGGAAGTGGACCGCTGTGTCGAGTGCGGGTACTGCGAACCGGTCTGCCCGAGCAAGGACATCACGCTCACTCCGCGCCAGCGCATCGTGCTGCGGCGCGAAATGGCCGCTGCCGAACAGCGCGGAGACCACGCCCTGGCGGAGCGGCTGCGCAAGGACTACGACTACGACGGCGTGCAGACCTGCGCGGCGGACGGCATGTGCGTGACCGCCTGCCCGGTGCTCATCAACACCGGCGACCTGGTCCGCCGGCTCCGGAAGGAGAACGCGAACGCCGTCGCCGAGGCCGGCTGGAAGACGGCCGCTGCGAGCTGGGGCGCGGTTACCACGGGCGGCGGGCTGGCCCTCACGGTCGCCAAGTCCGTGCCCGCCCCGCTGGCCAAGGCTGCGACCTCCGTGGGGCGCGCGCTGCTGGGGTCCGAGACGGTTCCCGCCTACGACTCCGTGCTGCCCGCCGGCGGATCGAAGCGGAAGCCGCGCCGGGATCCCGACAGCGTGGCGGTCTTCTTCCCGGCCTGCATCGGGACTATGTTCGGACCGGCGGACGCCGGCAGCCCGGCGGACGCCGGCTCCGGCAAAACCCCCGGCCGCGGCAAGGGCTCCATGCAGGCCTTCCTGGACCTCTGCGAGCGGGCACGCGTCGGCGTCACCGTGCCCGAGGGCATTGAAAGCCTCTGCTGCGGCACCCCGTGGAAGTCGAAGGGCTTCTCGCGGGGCTACGCCGCCATGTCCGCGAAGGTGCTGGACGGGCTGTACGAGGCCAGCGGGCAGGGAGCCTTGCCCGTGGTCTGCGACGCGGCGTCGTGCACCGAGGGCCTGGAGACCATGAAGCGGCTCGCCCTGGAGGACAGCGAGCGGTACGCCGGGCTGCGCTTCGTGGACTCAGTGGAGTTCGTGCACCGGGCCGTGCTGCCGCACCTGAACGTCACTACGCCGCTGGAGTCCCTCGCCCTGCACCCGACGTGCTCGTCCACGCAACTGGGCACGAACGACGCCCTGATGGACATCGCCCGGACCGTAACGGACGACGTCTTCGTGCCGCTGAACTGGGGCTGCTGCGCCTTCGCCGGGGACCGCGGGCTGCTGCACCCGGAGCTGACCGAGTCGGCCACGGACAAGCAGGCACGGGAGATCAACGAGCGGGAGTTCGCCGCGTACGCCTCCACCAACCGCACCTGCGAACTCGGCATGTCGAAGGCCACCGGACATTCCTACCGGCATCTGCTGGAAGTGCTGGAGGAAGCCACCCGTCCCGCTGAGGCAAGCCCCGCCGCGGCCGGGCCAGCGGCCGGAGGCCCCGCGCGGTGACGGCGGCCGGGCGGCTGACCACACCGGGCCCGGACGACGACGCCGGCATCCCCGGCTACCTGCGTGCCCTGGGCCTCCCGGGATTGGCCGACATCCATGTGCATTTCCTCCCGGAGGCGATGCTGCGCAAGGTCTGGGCCTACTTCGACGCTGCCGAGGAAACCTACGGCCGCGCCTGGCCGATCACGTACCGGTTGAGCGAGCAGGAGCGCTTGGAGCGGCTGCGCAGGTTCGGGCTCAGGGCCATTCCCGCGCTCTCCTATCCGCACAAGCCGGGCATGGCGGAATGGCTGAACGCCTGGAGCCTTGACTTCGCCCGCCGCACGCCCGGCGCGCTGCGCTGCGCGACGCTGTACCCGGAGCCCGGCGCCGGGGAGTATGTCCGGCGGGCGCTCGACGACGGCGCCCAGCTGTTCAAGATGCACGTCCAGGTGGGCCGGTTCGCCCCGCATGACCCGCTGCTGGACGAGGCCTGGACCGAACTGGAAAACGCCGGCGTGCCGGTCGTCATCCATGTGGGGTCTGCGCCGCTGTCCGGGAAGTTCACCGGTCCGGATCACCTGCGGCGGCTGCTCGAGAAGCACCCGCGGCTCGTCCTCGTCGTCGCCCACATGGGGATGCCCGAATACGACGCGTTTGCCGACCTCGTGGAGGAGCACCCCGGCGTCCACCTGGACACCACCATGGTGGGCACCGACTTCACCAACCAGTTCGCCCCGCTGCCCGGCAGCTACCTCGAACGGCTGCCGGCGCTGCGCTCGCGCATCATCCTCGGCTCGGACTTCCCGAACATCCCCTACCCGTACGCACACCAGCTGCAGGCGCTGGCCCGGCTGGACCTCGGCGACGACTGGATGCGCGCCGTGCTGTGGGACAACGGCGCCCGCCTGCTCGGCCTCGACTGACCCACTCGACCAACCGGCCCGGCCAGCCGCCCCGGCTAGCCGTAAAGCCGGGCCGCGGCGGCGAGCAGGCGGTCGTCGTCGTGCAGGTTGCCCACGAGCTGCACGCCCACCGGGAGCCCGGACGGGCCGGTGAGCAGCGGAAGCGAGACCGTCGGGCAGCCGAGCAGCGTCCAGGACCGGCAGAACAGCGGGTCCCCGGTTCCCTCCTCGGCCAGCGGTGCCTCGCCCTTGACCGCGGGGACGACGAGCGCGTCGATGCCATCGAAGACGGAGGCAAGCTCCTCCCGGCAGGCCTCGGCGAGCTCCAGTGCCTGCCGGTACTCGTGCTCGGGAATCCGCGCGCCGCGCTTGAGCAGCTCAGTCAGCTTCTCGCTCACCAGCGGCCAATTGTCCTCGCAGCGCGGGCCCAGGTTCCGGGCGGCTTCATACTCCATCACGGTGTTTTGCGCCGCGGTCAGGCCATCGAAATTCCCGGGAAGCTCGACGCCGACCGCGTCGATCCCCTTCCCGCGCAGGCTCTGCTTCAGCCCCTCGATGCCGTCCCGGGTGTACTGCTCGGCCTGGTCCCATTCGACCGGCCGGGCGAATCCGAGCCGCAGCGGTTCCGTCGATTCTTCGGACGCAGAAGCCGATGCCCCCGCGCGCAGCACGTCGAAGACCACGGCGACGTCCGCCACGCTGCGCGCCAGCAGGCCGACCGTGTCCAGCGTCTCGCTCACCAGCAGCACGCCCTCGCGGTCGACGGCACCGAAGGTCGGCTTGAAGCCGACGATGCCGCAGAACGACGCCGGCCGGGTGACCGAGCCGGCGGTCTGGGTGCCGAGGGCGACCGGGAGCAGGCCCGCGCCCACGGCCGCTGCCGATCCGCTGGACGAGCCTCCCGGCGTCCGCGCCGGATCGAGCGGGTTGCGGGTGGGGCCGGCCTGGAACAGGGCGAACTCGGTCGTGACGGTCTTGCCGACCGGCAGGGCCCCGGCGTCGCGCAGGATCCTGACGACGGCGGCGTCCCGCCCGGGCCGGTGGCCGCGGTAGATCGCGGAGCCGTACTCGGCGGGCAGGTCGGCGGTGTCGATGAGGTCCTTGACGCCTACCGGAAGCCCGCGGAGCGGCAGGCCCTCCGCGCCGGGGTCGTCCAGCCGGCGGGCCGTGCGCCGTACGAGCTCCTCATCGAGGTGCGCGAAGGCCCTGAGTTCCGGCTCCCGTTCCCGGATCGCGGCCAGGCAGGACTCGGCGACGTCGGAGACGCTTCGGCCGGACGCGACGGCCGTGAGGACCTCCGACGCCGGCGGCTCAACCCGCTCAGACATGCGGCATGATCAGCATCGCGACGCCGAAGATGACGAAGCCGACCAGGAACGCCGCCACGGTGTACCCCATGACCTTGCGCACGCTGAGCTTGGCGATGGCGAGCACCGGCAGCAGCCAGAACGGCTGGATCATGTTCGCTACGGCCTCGCCCGCGGCGACGGACATGGACACCTTGCCCAGGTAAGCCGGCGAGCTCTGGCCCAGCTGGCGGGCGGCCTCGACGGCGATGGGGCCCTGGACGCCCCAGTGGCCGCCGCCGGAGGGCACGAAGAGCGAGATGATGATGGAGCCGAGGAAGTTCAGGAACGGCAGTGTCGCCGTCGTCGCGCCGGCCACGATCGAGGCGGAGATGACCGCCTGCAGCGGCTTGCTGTGCGCGTCCGGGGCGTAGGCGAGCAGGCCCACGATGCCGCCGTACAGCGGGTACTGCAGCAGCAGCGGTCCGCAGGTCTTGGCCGCTTCGGTGAAGGAGCGGATGAAGCGGATCGGGGTGCCGTGCAGCAGGGCCGCGAGGATGGTGAAGAGCATCACCATGGAGGAGATGTTCAGGTTGAAGCCGCTGATCACGAAGTAGGCCGCGCCGGCGAGGAAGAGCAGGACGTTGAGGATCCAGAGTCCCTCGAGCCGGTCGGCGAAGGACCGGCGGACGCCCTCCGGCCGTGCCTCGGCGGCTCCCGTACCGGCTGCGTCCGCGCCGAGCAGCGCCTCGCGGTCGACGTCGTCGGTGGCGTGCGGGGCCATCTTCCAGATCAGCAGCGCCAGCGCCGCGATGGCGACCAGTACGGTCACCCAGCTGTAGGGCTGGAGGATCGTCAGGTCCAGCGGCACCAGCTGGTGGGTCGCGGTGAAGATGACGTTCAGCTTGCTGGTCGGGTCCGTGTTGGCCAGCGCGATGGAGCTGGAGAAACCGTTGGTCCAGAGCATGTAGCCCATGTACCCGGCGGCGATCATGTAGCCGAAGTTGGCCTTGTCGAGCCGCGCGAAGATCCGCCGGCCGAGCAGCGCGCCCACCACCAGGCCCAGGCCCCAGTTGAGGATGTTCGCCACGGCGGCCGCGCCGAAGCACATCAGGGCGCCTTCGATCTGGTTCCGCGGCTTGGAAGCCAGCCAGATCAGGCCCCGCTTCACGGCAGGGGCCTCGGCCAGGGTGTAGCCGCTGACCAGGATCAGCACCATCTGCAGCGCGAAGGTGAAGATGTTGTTGGTGCCCCAGACGCCCTGGTACCAGCTCGTCAGGATGCCCGCGCCGGATGCGTTCGGCACCCAGAGCAGGATCATCACGACCACAAGCAGGGTCAGGATGACGGCGAACAGGAACGGATCCGGCATGAACCGCTCGACGTAGCGGACACAGAGGTCGGTGAAACGCTGGATGGGGCTCTTCCGCGGAGCCGCGACGCTGGTGGCGCCGTGGGCCTCGGTCTTCGGTGTGCTGGACATGACTTCCTCAAGGTTCGGGGCCGGCACTGTCCCTTCGCTTCAGCTTCTTTGGTGCTGGGACTTCGGTGGCCGACGTTCGGGAACTTACCACCGAGTAGGAGTCTGTCCGGGGCGCAACGCCGGTTATTCGACCGTCAGCTCACCCATCCGGCCCCAGCCTTCGGCGGCGATCTTCTCGCTGATGATGTGCGGGGTCTCTACCAACGCCTGCGGCATGTCCTGCATGGCCTTGGTGAAGTGATCGCTGTTGACGTGCGCCTCGGCGGCGTCGTCCTTGAATGCCTCGACCAGCACGAACTCGTTGGGGTTGTCCACGCTGCGGGACCAGTCGAACCAGAGGTTGCCCGGCTCGCGGCGGGTGGCTTCGGTGAAGTCGCGGGTGAGGTCCAGCCACCGGTCGGACCAGTCGGGCTTGACGTTGAACTTGACGACGATGAAGATCATCTGGCTTCTGCCTTCCAGGGTTCGCGTGTGCTGCATCTTCCGCTTCCTGTCTATCACGGGCGCGCAGCCTGCCTAGACTGGCAGCACGGCGTCCGCCTCCACCAGGCGCCTACCTCAACGAACGGGGAATCACGATGACCGTACTGATCGCGGGCTGCGGGGATCTGGGCACCGAAGCCGGGCTGCGCTTCGCGGCCGCCGGGCACCGGGTGGTCGGCTGGCGGCGCAGTCCGGGGAAGCTCCCGCCCCAGCTCGAAGGGGTCGCGGCGGACCTGACCGCGGAGCTGCCGCCGGTTCCGGCGGACACGGACATCGTCGTCGTCTCCCCGGCGGCCGGCGAGCGCAGCGAAGAGGTCTACCAGGCCACCTATGTGGACGGGCTGCGCAACGTGCTCGACGCCCTTGAGCGCGACGGCGTGCAGCCGCGGCGGGTGCTCTTCGTCTCCTCGACAGCTGTGTACGGGGAAGCCGACGGCGGCTGGGTGGACGAGCAGTCCCCCGCCGAGCCTGCCTCGCCGACCGGCCGGATCATCCGCCGGGCCGAGGACCTGCTCCACGAGCGCGTGCCGGGTTCGACAGTGCTGCGGCTGGCGGGCATCTACGGTCCGGGCCGGACCCGGCTGATCGACCAGGTCCGCAACGGGACCGCCGAGCTGCCCGCGGCGCCGCAGTTCACCAACCGGATCCACCGCGACGACGCCGCGGCCGCGATCGTGCACCTGGCCACGGCGGTCCAGGAGCCGGCTCCGGTGTGCATCGGGGTGGACTCGGAGCCGGCGGACCTGCGGGACGTGCTGCTGTTCCTCGCCGGCGAGCTTGGCCTCCCGGAGCCTCCCACAGCGGACCGGGAATCCGCCCGCGGCGGGGCGAAGCGCTGCGCCAACGCCCTGCTGCTTAGTACAGGGTTCAGCTTCGAGTTTCCGACCTACCGGGAGGGCTACCGGGCCATCCTGGCTGGCCGCGGCGAGCGGCACCCGTAGCTGCCTGCGCGGCCTCCGCCGCCAACTCTGCCCGCGGACGGGCTGCGGGCGCGCTCCAAGAGCCCTCACGGTCCCGGTCCGGAGGCAACGGCGGGCAGAGTTGGCGGGACCTCCCCGCGAAGTAAGGCCTGCGCGGCTACCCGAGGGTCGGGTCGAGCTGTTCCTTGACCATGTCCTCGCTGCGCTCCCAAAGCTGCCTGGCGATCTCCGGGTTGGAGGCGACCTTGTTCGCCCGGGCGACCTTGCGCTTGGCGTAGTACTCGCCGGGGATCCAGTCCTTGAACGGTTCGGCCGTCGCCAGCCAGAGCAGCGTGTCCGCACCCTGTTCGGGGGTGAGCATCAGCCGGCGCAGCACCGAGTTGTAAGCGTGGCGCATCGGGCTGGTCGAATCGGCCGAGAAGTTGGTGGCCACGCCGCCGGGGTGGAACGCCGCCGTCGTGATCCCCTCCGAAGCGAACCGGCGGTGCAGTTCCTTGGTGAAGAGGATGTTGGCGAGCTTGCTATCCCCGTAGGCCTTGTTCGGCGAGTACTTGCGTTCGGCGTCGAGGTCGTCGATGTCGAACCGCGCGAAGATCACGTTGGCGACGCTGGAGGTGTTGATGACCCGCGCCTTGCTCTGCACCAGCGTGTCCATCAGCAGGTTGGTGAGCAGGAACGGCGCGAGGTGGTTCACCTGGAAGGTCTTTTCGTGCCCGTCCACGGTCAGCTGCCGCTCCCCCATGATGCCGCCGGCGTTGTTGGCGAGCACGTCGATCCGCGGGTACTTCTCCTTCAGCGCCGCGGCGAGCTCCCGGACCTGCGCGAGCTCGGCGAAGTCGGAGACGAAGTGCTCCGCCCCCAGTTCGTCGGCAATCCGCTTGGTCTTTTCCGCGGAGCGGCCGACGACGACGACCTTCTCGCCGAAGCGGGTGAACACCCGCGCCGCCGCAGCCCCGATCCCGTCGCTGGCTCCGGTGATGACAATCGTGCGCTCGCTCATGGGTCCGTCCTTCATCGGGTCATGGTTACCGCTGGGTAGAACGGCGGGGCGGCCCCCGTTGTTCCACCGGCGGTCCGCCGTCCGCGCGCTGAGGACATCACTCTCGATTTCCTCCCCGTTCTCGGTTAGGTTGGCCGCGGAAGCCCAGCATCGAAGGAGATCAGCATGAGCACCGACGCCACGCCCGCGGACGCCGCAGCTGCACCCGCACCCGCTCCCTGGCAGGAACGCATCGTTCCCGGGCGGTTCGAGGGCCGCACGGTCATCGTCACCGGCGCGGGTTCCGGCATCGGGCTGGCGACGGCCCTGCGGGTGGCGCGCGAGGGCGGCCGCGTCGTCGCGGCGGACGTGAGCCAGGAACGGCTCGACGCACTCGTCCGCGAGCACAGTGACCTGGACCTGGTGCCGGTCGCCGGGGACATTTCGTCCGAGGAGGTCGTCGCCGAGGTGGTCGCCGCGGCCGGCGGACGGGTGGACGGGCTCGCGAACATCGCCGGCATCATGGACAGCTTCGCCCCGGTCCACGAACTCGACGACGCGACCTGGGAGCGGGTCATGCGGGTTAACGTCACCGCCATCATCCGGCTTACCCGCGCCGTCGTGCCGCTGATGCTCGACGCCGGCCACGGCTCCGTGGTCAACGTTTCCTCCGAGGCGGGCATCCGCGGTTCCGCCGCCGGCGTCGCCTACACGGCGTCCAAGCACGCCGTCGTCGGCATCACCCGGAACTCCGCCGTGATGTACGGCCCGCGCGGGCTGCGGTTCAACACCGTCGCCCCCGGCGCGACGATCACCAACATCGAGGCGCATTTCGCCTCTGAGCTCGCCGCCCAGCGCCTCGGCCCGTTCATGCAGGCCAACGTCGGCACGCCCGCCCAAGCCGCCGAGCTCGCCGCGTCCATCACGTTCCTGCTCAGTGACGACGGCACCAACGTCAACGGCGTCGTCCTGCCCTCCGACGGCGGCTGGAACGCGATCTGAGCGGGCTCACGCCGGTCCAGGCCCTCGCGGGTTCAAGGCCGTCCGGCAGAATGGAAGCATGACCCTCACAACGTTCGCGCTTATCCGCCACGGCCAGACCGACTGGAACGCGCAGCGCCGGCTGCAGGGCTCCTCCGACATTCCGCTCAACGATATCGGCCGCGGCCAGGCCCGGGACGCTGTCGCCGCCCTTACCGGTTACGAGTGGGACGCGGTCGTGTCTTCCCCGCTCGTCCGGGCCGCGGAGACGGCGGACCTGATCGCCGCCGGGCTTGGGACCAGCGTCGCACGCAGGGTTCCGGAGCTGACCGAGCGGGACTTCGGCCCGGCCGAGGGCATGCAGGACGGGCCCGAGCTCGACAAGATGCGCATCCCCGGCGGCTTCCGCGGCGCCGAGAGCGAGGACGAAGCCGCGGACCGCGGCCTCGCCGCCCTGGAAGCCCTCGCGGAGGAGTTCCGCGGGCAGCGGCTCCTCGTCGTCACGCACGGAACGCTGATCCGCGTCAGCCTGAGCCGCGCCGTCGGCCGTAAACTGCAGAGCATCGACAACGCAGTGCTGAACCTCGCGCACCACCACGCCGTCGAGGGCTGGCAACTGGAGTACTTAAACGGCGAACCGGTCACCACCTTCTCGCGGGGGTGACCGGTTCGCAGCAGCTTTCGAAAGCCGGAGCCGCTGAGCGGCAGGCGTCTACGCGTCGACGACGATCGCGGTGATCAGCGGCTTGCGGCGGTAGGTGCGCTGCATCCAGCGTTCCACTGTGGACTCGATCAGGGACTCGACCTGCTCCACCGAGTGGTTGCGCGGCAGGCTGCCCAGCGCCCGCTCGACCGCCTGGACGGCCGGAGTGAAGTCGTCCGGTTCGTGCACGAAGCCGCGGACGAAGAACTCCGGGTCCTCGGCCAGCTTGGCCGTATCCGGATCGACGATTGCCAGGATGGTGATGAGCCCCTCCTCCGCCAGCCGGCGCCGATCCTCCAGCGACTCCTCGGTGGCGCCGCCGACGGTCTGCCCGTCGACGAACACGTAGCCGGCCTGGACCTTGCCGGAGATGACCGCCTTGCCGTTCTGCAGGTCCACGGCCACGCCGTCCTCGCCGATGATGACCTGGTCCGGGTTCACGCCGGTCTTGATGGCGATGTCGCCGTTGGCGATGAGGTGGCGGTACTCCCCGTGCACCGGCATGACGTTGCGCGGCTTGACCACGTTGTAGCAGTACGCGAGCTCGCCCGCACTGGCGTGGCCGGAGACGTGCACCTTCGCGTTGCCCTTGTGCACCACATTGGCGCCGAGGCGGGTCAGGTCGTTGATCAGCCGGTAGATGGCGCTCTCATTGCCGGGGATCAGCGAGCTGGCCAGCAGTACGGTGTCGCCGTCGCCCACCTCGATCTCGTGGTCGTGGTTCGCGATCCGGGCCAGCGCCGCCATCGGCTCGCCCTGCGAACCGGTGCAGATCAGCACCACTTTCTTGTCCGGCATCTTCTGCGCGGCCTTGAAGTCGATCAGGATGCCGCGCGGCACGTTCAGGTAGCCCAGTTCGCGGGCAATGCCCATGTTGCGGACCATCGAGCGGCCCACGAAGGCGACCTTGCGGCCGTGCCGGTGCGCGGCGTCCATGACCTGCTGGATGCGGTGCACGTGGCTGGCGAAGCTGGAGACGACGATCTTGCGCTGCGATGTGCGGAAGACGGTGTCGATCGCCGGGGCCAGATCCTCTTCGGAGATGGTGAACCCGGGCACCTCGGCGTTGGTCGAGTCGGTCAGGAACAGGTCCACGCCCTCGACGCCGAGCCGCGCGAAACCGGCCAGGTCGGTGATGCGGGCGTCCATCGGGAACTGGTCCATTTTGAAGTCGCCGGTGTGCAGGACAGTGCCCGCGGATGTCTTGATCGCGACGGCGAGACCGTCCGGGATGGAGTGGTTGACCGCGAAGAACTCCAGGTTGAACGGCCCGAAGCCCTTGCTGGTGCCCTCCTTGACCTGGACCAGGCGCGGGTTGATGTTGTGTTCCTTCATCTTGGCCTTGACGAAGGCCAGGGTGAGCTTGGAACCGACCACCGGGATGTCACGGCGTTCGCGCAGCAGGTACGGGACACCGCCGATGTGGTCCTCGTGGCCGTGCGTCAGGACGAGGGCGACGACGTCGTCGAGCCGGTCGCGGATGGAGGTGAAGTCCGGGAGGATCACGTCGATGCCGGGCTGGTGCTCCTCGGGGAACAGCACGCCACAGTCCACAATGACGAGCTTGCCGCCGAATTCGAACACCGTCATGTTGCGGCCGATTTCGCCGAGACCTCCCAGCGCCACCACCCTCATGGCGCCCTTCGCGAGGGCGGGCGGGGCGGACTCGTGCTGCTGAGGTTGCTTCAAAGATTCACTTTCGTAGGTGGTCATCAGCCGGCTCAGCCTGCGGAGCATTTTCCGGGCGAGGCGTAAGGCTGTCTCAGCCATTGTTTCATGAACCCGCGCAAAAGGCGGCGGCGGGGTTCGGGGGCTTCCCTGTCCGGGCTGCCCTGTGCTGCTGCCCGGCGTCCGCCCCGGGAGGTAAAACTGCGGATTCGGGCCCCTTCGCGCTTCAAACCCCGGTTTTACCTCCCCAGGCGGAGGGAGCTGCCGGCAGTTGGCTGCCCAGCAACGGAATCCACTGCCGTTTCAGTCAGCCGCTAGTGCTAATTCAGCAGAAGTCGACCGAAACGACAGCAGCAGACGGGTGGACCAGCGAACGGGGTCAATCAGCGGCGGCACTTCGCCATGGCTTCGTAACTTCGGTGGGCAACCGGACACGAACCATGGCGGTATACCGGCGTGACCGCCCGCTTCACCGCCCGGACAGGATGGACTGCTCTGCGCACTGACCTCGGCACGAAACGCCTCGAAAAAAACCCCATGACCTCTCCCGAAACCTAAATGCCCCAAGCATGGATTCACATCGGCCGATCATCAAGACCTAAATTTCGGCTGCCTTGCGCTTCACCAGCGGTTCTCGTGTGACAATTTGCTGGACGCTACTAGCTGGGGAAAGCTGAGCGGGTCCTCCAAAGGTCGATCTCCGCAAAACCCCATGCCAGGCGCGCAAAGGTCAACAGCATTGGATATCTGGGGGTTAGGTCGATGACGACCAAAAAGAACTGTCTTCTCGCGGCGCTCGCAGTCGCCGCAGTCACGGTCACCGCGGGGTGCGGCTCTGCGTCAACAAACGCTTCGCCCGTTGGCGCCTCACCGGTCAGCGCAGCTTCGACAGTCGAAACGCCGAACGAATCTCCTTCCGCCACGGAAACACCCACGCCCACCGAGACGCCGGCAGTCGTGACGTACCGCGACGAGGTGAAGACAGAAGTCGTGGCGTTTGCGAAGCGTTCCCAGTCCGATCCGAACCTGGACAAGGGCCGGACCGCACTGCTCGTGGCAGGAGTGGCAGGCCAGCGCAAGCTCACTTACAAGGTGACCCTGACGAACGGCGTCGAGTCGGACCGGAAGCTCGTCAGCAACGTGGTCGTGCGCAACCCAGTGGCGCAGGTAACCGGCGTTGGCACCTACGTCGCACCGCCGCCGGCTCCGCCCGCCCCAGCACCCGTGCCCGCAGCTGCACCCGCGCCGGCACCGGCCCCGTCAGGCTGCGACCCCAACTACGCCGGCGCCTGCGTTCCGATCGCGTCCGACGTCGATTGCGCCGGCGGTAGCGGAAACGGCCCCGCCTATGTAGCCGGCCCGGTCCGCGTCATCGGGGTGGACATCTATCACCTTGATGGCAATCACGACGGCATCGGCTGCAACTAACGAACGGCCGCCCATCACACGGCCAAACACGAGAAAGGAACGCCTGTGGGACTCATCTTTCGCAGAACAAAGAAGCTCGGAAAGAACACACGCCTGAACGTTTCGAAGAGCGGCGTCTCGGTGTCGCGCAAAGCGGGACCGATCACCCTCAACAGCCGGGGACGCATCACGATCCGTCTCGGCAAGGGCATTTCCTGGCGTCTCTAGAAGAGACGCATAGCGGAATCCGCTGCCGTTTCAGTCAACCGCCAGTGCTAATTCAGCAGCGGTTGACGAAACGACAGCGGATCCCAGTTAGCGCGAGGGTGCGCCGGGGCCTACTTGCGGACCAGGGTCACCCAGGTGAAGCCGCCGGCGGCAACGGTGACGCGGCCGGAGTGGTCGGCGCCGTTGCTGTCAGCTCCCGCAGCCACGGGCCGGCCCGAGCTGTCGAAGGCTTCCTGCTGCAGCTTGTAGCCCTGCGGGACGTCGACCTTCCGGACGGTCGCACCGGGCGCGGCGCTGACGTACAGAGTGGAGTCCCCGCCGGAGCCGGTAACCGACACCGAGGAAACCTGCGGCTGGAGCAGCAGGGCGTCGATGGACGCAGGTCCGTTGGAACGCCCGACGACGGCGGTTGCCCCTGCGGGCAGCGCGCGGTCCAGCGCGAACGGGTAGAGGATGCCGGGGGCACCGGTGATGCCCTGGGCTCCGGCGCCGCCGTTCGGGGTCGTCCCGAGCATGGCGGAACCAAGCTTTGTGCTGGCACTCCACGCCGTGCTCCCGGCCGGTTCAACACCCTGGTTCACGATCGGGTACACGTTCCGCGGCTGGTCAGCCGCCGGCACCGGCACGGTCACGGACCCACCCGCATCGAGTGCAACGTACGCGCCGCCGGAGATGTTGGCCTCCCCGGTCCACGCCGAAGCGGGCTTCACCACAGTGCCGCCCGAGACAGCCCCGGACTCGGCCTCCACGACCTTCAGCCCGTCCGTGCCAAGGGTGCGGTTGATGCCCAGGGCCTTGGCCTTCAGCTCGGGGTTCGCGTCCAGCGCGAGCATGGTCAGCAGCGAGTGGATCGTCGATTCGGCGCCCGAGTTGGGATTGACCCGGCCGTCCGTCTCAATACCGTCGATCGCGGTGCCGGTCGCCGGGTTGTACGCCGGCTTGCCGCTGCGGTTGGCGCCGAAGAACCAGCCGGCGGTGACCGCAGCGACGTCCAGCAGCCCGGGAGCGTGCGCGGCCTTGGCGGTGTCCACGAGCCCTTCGACCCGCGAGTCCACGCCGTAGGCAATCTGTGCCTCGCCCGGCGTCGGGCTCCACGCGTTGTCCGGGCCCCCGGCGGCGAGCAACTGCGGGGTGAACCTGGCCGTGTCCTTGACGGCGGCGGTCAGCAGGTCCGGCCGGTGCAGCACCGATGACGCGGTGGCGACGGCGGCCGGAGCCATCCCGCCCCAGGCGTGCCACAGCGTGCGGGACTGGTTCCACGGCAGGATCGCGCCGAACGGCCACTGCTGCGTGTCGCCGGAGGACATGTCCGCGATGCCCTCGGTGAGCTTGCGCAGCGCCTCCTCCGCGGCGTCGTCGCCCGGGGCGGCGGCGGAGTACGCGGCGAGCCCGAGCACGGCTTCGGAGGAAGCGTCTGCGCCGCCGGTGATCAGCCACGCCGGCACCTTGGCGCCGTCGGCGACGTCGAACTGGCCGTACTTGGCCAGCGACTGCTTGTTCAGCGCGGCAACGGAGAGGTGCAGCCGCTCCTGCAGGAACGCGGCGAACTGCGGGTCCGCGGACTTGAAGGCCGCGTACCCCTCCCCCAGCGCCCAGACGGTGCGGGCGAGCCAGTAGGACTCGGCCGAGTCACTCGGATCCGGCAGCTCCTTCGGCTCGGCGCTGGGGGTCAGGGTGCCGTCCGCCTGCTGCCAGAGCACCACGTTGCCGGCATTCGGGCCGGTGGAGGTCTGCAGGTAGGTCAGCTCGCGCAGCACCTCGAACGCGTGGTCGCGGCTGGCGGCGGAGCCGGTCTGCTGCCAGTGCCGCAGGTAGACGACGGCGGTGCGGGCAATGTCGTCCGCGTTGAAGGCGCCCTGGCTGTAGTAGCCGGTGGCCGGGTCCTTGCTGCCGCCGCCGACGCGGGTGTAGCTGCCGTCGGCGTTCTTGTTGGCGTAGGTCCACGGCGCCATGGCCGAGGGGCGGCTGTCCAACTGGTACGTGGTGTGCCCGTCCACCGGCTTGAGCGGGACGGTGTCCAGCAGGAAGTTCAGGTGGGAGAGGTTGGTCAACGGCGCCGCGACGTCCGGCACCGACGGCAACGCGGGCGACGACGGCGGCGCGGCTGGCCGCGGGGGCGCGGCGGCTGCCGGGCCGGCTCCTGCACCGGCCAGGAGGATCGCCAGGGCGGCGGCTGCGGCCACCGGGGTTGAGGTGTGGCGGAAACGGACATCGTTGTGCGTCATTGCTGGCTCCTATAAAGGGGTGTGAGACCGAACCAACCCCGTTCCGGACCAACGCCCCCGCGGATTGCGAGGGCACCGGCCCGGAACGGAGGACTTGCAGAACGGGTGCCGCTACACCCGCTCGAGCTTGGCGACGCCGATCTTGGAATCGGCCATGCCGTAGAACACGAACAGCGTCCCGTCGACCTCCTCGATGGCGGTCGGGAAGACCACGTTCGGAACGATGCCGTCCCGCTCGTCCTCCGTGTCGGCGGAGAGCAGCGGCTCGCTCGTGCGGGATGTGACCCGCCACGGCTCCTCGGCGTCGAGGATCATGGCGGCCGCGCTGTAGTTGACGTTCTTCTGCTGCGCGACGCCGTGGACGAGCTGGCCGGTGACGCCGTGGTAGAGGAGCAGCCAGCCTTCGTCGACCCGGATCGGGGCGGGGCCGCTGCCGATCTTGGTCTGCTCGAACGCCGCCTCGGGCCACGCCACCACGCGGTGCTTGCTCCACCGGGCCAGGGCCTTGACGTCCTTCCGGACGTCCTCGACGGGGATGAAGCTGATCCAGATGCTGGGCCGTTCGTCCGGGAGCCCGGCCGGCGGCATGGGGACCTCGCCCGGGCGGACGTCCTGCAGGTCCCAGACTGGCCGGTGCAGGACGGCGAAGCTGGGCACGCCCTCGGGGTCGCGCACGACCTCGGGGAAGAACACCGCGTCCTTGTTCGGGTACAGGCCCAGGTCGACGTCGATCTCCGCGTCGTCGTCGTACGCGAAGCTCACGGGCCCGAGCCGGCGCCAGGAGCGCTCGTCCTCGGAGACAGCGAGCGCGGTGCGGGGGCCGAGCGGCCCGTACGCCACGTACGTCATGACGTTCAGCCCGAGCTCGGGGATGAAGGTGACGCGCGGGTCCTCGACGCCGGCGTTCTGCGCGCCGTGCTCCCAGCTGCGGTCCGGGGCCATCAGCACGCCCTCGCGGGCCACGCTCACGGGCACGCCGTCGGCGACCTTGATCTCGGCGAGGCCGATGCGGGAGACGTTCTGCGCGGCCACGAGCCGGGGCAGCAGGTAGAGGGTGCCGTCGGCTCCGCGCACCGTCGCCGGGTTCAGCACGCCCTCCGCTTCCAGCTCGTTGCCGGGCTCGGGGGACATGATCACCCCGGCTCGGGTCAGGGCGAAGGGGAAGGTTGGGGAAGTCATGGGTTCTCCAGGTAAGTCGAGAGGGAAGTGAGAAGGAGTCAGTGTTCGGAGCGGTACAGGTAGAGCTCGCGTTCGCCGGCCGGGGCGTCCCAGCCCTGCGCAAAGGTCCACCGGCCCTCGTAGCGGATCAGGCCGCCCCAGGCGAGCGAGCCGCCGCGGTGCAGGGCGGTCTGCGTGAACGGGTCATCGAGCGAGTAGAGGGCCTGAGCGGCGGCGAACTTGCCGTCGCGGTCGCCGTAGAAGAAGTCGAGCACCAGCTGGTCACCGACGACGACGGCGCAGGCCACCTCGTGCAGCGAGCCCAGCGACGAGACGTCCAGGTAGGGCTGCTCGGCGAAGTCCCACTGCTCCATGTCGCGGGAGCGGCCTACGACGAACTTTCCGTCGCAGCCCTCCGAGAGGAACATCAGGTACTCGCCGCCGATCTTCACCGCCTCGCCGGTGCTGTCCGTGGGGATCACGGCGCCCTTGGCCCAGAGGTGGGAGACCTCGTGCGGCACGGCCAGTCCGCGCTTCTCCCAGTGGATCAGGTCGTCGGAGACGGCGACGTTGATGTCGCAGCCCACCTCGCCCAGCGGCCAGCCGGGCGACGGATACTTGTCCGCCTCGGCGGTCCCTTCGAGCGGCCAGATGCCGTTGTAGAAGAGGTAGTAGCGCCCGTTGGCCGAGTAGACCTTGGGGTCTTCGACGCCGAGCAGCTCGTTGTCCAGCGTCGGGTAGACGACGGGATTGTCGCCGTCGGCCCAGCCCTGGCCGGGGGTGTAGACCGCCGTCCCGATGCGGCTCTCCAGGCTCTCCTTCTTGGGCGAGGCCCGGTAGAAGAGGTGGAGCCGCCCGTCGCGCTCGATCAGGCTCGGGTTGAAGATGGAGGAGCTCGCCCAGCCGATGCCGGTCGGGTCCGGCCATTGGCCCGCGAGCTTGAAGGTGAGTGCCGGGTCCTTCCGGAACGGGCCGACGGCCCACTCCGGGCTGTCGTCCCAGTTGGCGGAGAACTGGTCGGTGGAGAGCGCGTCAGTGGTGGCGTTGGTGTGGCGCAGGGCGCGGTCGAGGCCGTCCTGCAGCGCAGCCGTGGAGAGGGGGTGCATGGGTCCTTCCGGGGATCAGCCCTTTACGCTGGAGCCGATATTGGTGGAAATGAATTGACGTTGGAAGAAGATGAACAGGGCGACGGCGGGCGCCGCGAGCACGCAGGCACCGGCCAGGATCGCGCCGAACGGGTTGGCCGCCGTGGCGGCGATGTTGGAGATGTAGTTCGCCAGGGACACCGCCAGCGGCTGCAGGGCCTGGTCCTTGGTGACCAGGAACGGCCAGAGGAACTCGTTCCACGGACCGATAAAGGTCAGCAGGATCGCCGTAACGATGGCCGGCCGCACCAGCGGAATCGCGATCTGCCACAGGATCCGCAGCTCGCTCGCCCCGTCGATCCGGGCCGCCTCGAACAGGGTCGAGGGCAGCTGCATGAAGTACTGCCGGAAGACGAACACCGCGGTGGAGTTGATCGCGAACGGCAGGATCATGCCCAGGTAGCTGTCCCCGAGCCCGTAGTCGCGCACGATCATCACGTACAGCGGGATCAGCAGCAGCTGGAACGGGACCATCTGCACCAGCAGCAGCATCCCGAACACCACGCCCCGGCCGCGGAACTGCATCTGCGCCAGCGCGTAGCCCACCAGCAGCCCGAAGACCACGGTGAAGAGGATGACCCCGCCGGTGAAGATGCCGGAGTTCACCAGGCCCTGCAGCAGGTTGATCGAGTTGTTGATGTTCGTGTAGTTCGCCCCGGTGAGGTTGCCGGGGCTGGGGAACGCGCCGGCCACGGTGGTGTCCGGGCTGGTCTGCAGCGAGCCGATGAACATGTAGTAGAAGGGGAAGAGGAACACGAAGGCTCCGACGGCGAGCAGCAGGAAGCTGCCTACGCCCAGCCGGCGGCGCTTCTCCACTTGGCCGGCCCCTTGGGAGGCGTTGCTGCCAGTGGCGTTGCTGCCGGCATTGTTGCCGCCGGCGGCCTTGGCTGCGGCCCGATCAGTCCTGGCGGTCTTGATGGTGGCCATCTCAGTCCTCCTTTCCGCCGACGAGGCGTTTCTGGATCAGGGCGATCAGCAGCACGCCGATCACCAGCACCACGCCCAGCGCGGCGGCAACGTCGGGGTTCCCCTGCAGGATCCCCTTCTGGTACATCAGGAACACGGGCGACGCCGAGGCGCCGTCGGGCCCGCCGCCCCCGGTGAGCAGGTAGGGCTCCGTGAACAGGTTGGCGCCGGTGATGGTGGCCAGCAGCGTGACCAGCACGGTGGCGGAGCGGACGCCCGGAACGGTAATGTTCCAGAACTGCACCCACTTGTTGCCGCCGTCCACGGACGCGGATTCATACAGCTCGTCCGGGATGTTCTGCAGCGCGGCCAGGTAGAGCAGGATGAAGAACCCCAGCTGCTTCCAGGTTACGTACAGCGCCACGGTCGGCATGGCCAGCCAGTTGTTCACCAGCCAGGACGGGTTCGGCGCCAGCGGCCCGAGCAGCGAGTTGACCAAGCCGCCCTGCTGGAACAGGAACAGCCAGACACCGACGACGGCGACGCTCGCCGTTACGTACGGCACGTAGTAGCTGACCCGGAAAAACGTGCGCAGCTTCTGCACCCGGTTCAGCGCATTCGCCAGGACCAAGGACAGGCCCACGGTCAGCGGCACGTTGATGATCAGGAAGATGCCGATGTTCAGGAAGGAACGCTGCACCGCCGGGTCCGAGAGGATGGTGACGTAGTTGTCGAAGCCGACGAACGGCCGCGGCACCTGCACGCCGGGGGCGGTGAAGAAGAACTGGTGGAACGAGATCCAGACGGCGTAGCCGAGCGGGAAGGCCAGGACGCCGAGCACGTAGATCACGTACGGGGCGCTGAACAGCAGGCCCAGGGGCTGGCGGCCCAGGAAGCTGGTGCGCTTCCTGGTGCCGCTGGCCGTGGTGGAGCGTAATGACATGGGGATCACCCGTTACTTCTGGGCTGCCAGCTGGTCGATCTTGTCGGCAGCAGACTTGAACGCGTCGTCGATGCCCTGGTTGCCGAAGATGACCGACTTGTTCCACGCGTCGCGGAAGGTCTGCCAGATCTGCACGGCGGTGGTCAGCTGGGGCACCTCAACGGTGCGGCCGGCCTGGTCAGCGAAAGTCTTGTACATCGGGTTCTTGGCGAAGTAGTCCGAGTAGACGGTGGTCAGGTCCTTGCGCATCGGCATCTGGCCGGTCTCGGAGAGCAGCTTGCCGTCCTCGTCCTTGCTCGTGGCGAACTTCAGCACGTCCCACGCGGTGCCCTGGTTCTTGCAGGCCGAGTAGATGGCGACGTTCTTCGCGTCGGAGAAGGTGTAGGACTTGTCCTGCTTCTGGGCGCCCGGGATCGGGACCGCACCGAAGTTGACCTTGCCCTTGTAGGCGGCGATGGCCCACGGGCCGGCGAGGGCCATGGCGGACTTGCCCTCGGCGAAGGAGTCACCCTGGTAGGTCTCCTTGGAGGCCAGGTTCTCCTTGTAGAGGGTCTGGAACATCTGGGCGACCTGCTTGCCCTGGTCCGTGTTGAAGGTGGCCTTGCCGTCCTTGATCAGCGGGGTGCCCTGGGTGTTGGCCGCGTAGAACGGGTAGAAGTCGAACCAGGACTGGAAGTAGTCGCTTGCCGGGGAGGGCCAGATGGCCTTCTGCGCGGCGCCGGACTTCACCAGCGTGCGGGCGGCGTCCACCAGCTCGGACTCGGTGCCCAGCTTCGGGTTCGCCGGGTCCAGGCCGGCCTTCTTGAACAGGTCCTTGTTGTAGAAGAGGACCACGGGGTTGGACTTCCACGGCAGCTGGTAGGTCTTGCCGTCCGCGGACTTGTACTGGTCCGCCAGGTCACCGGTGCGGTCCTTGATGTACTGCGCGCCGTCCGGGAAGGAATCCAGGGCCACCAGGCCGCCCTGGCGCTGGAACTGCGGCACCGCGACCGGGGCGGTGTTGAACACCAGGCAGGGCGCGTTGCCGGCGGTGATTGCTGCGCCGATAGTTTCCTCGGAGCTCTTGCCGGCGGGGATTTCCTGCGCGTCGATCTTCTGGTCCGGGTGCGTGGAGTTCCACGACGCCACCATTTCCTTGCCCCACTTCACCTCGGACTCGTTGTTCGAGTACCAGATCTTGATGGGGCCCTTGGCGGTGAGGGCCGAGCTCGCACTGCTCGAGCCGGCGCCGCCGCCGCAGGCAGCCAGGCCGGTTCCCATGACCGCGATGGCGGCCATGGACAGCAGCCGGATGGTGGTTGTGCGCTTCATTGCGTCTCCTGTGTTGAGGGGATTCGGTAGATGGAAGTTGTTGGTTCTTAGGTCCGGGCCGGACCGGTGGATGCGCGCACCACGAGCTGCGGCGGCGCGAGTTCAATGTCTTCGCCGTTGTGGGTGCCGTCGAGCTGGCTGAGCAGCACCAGGGCGGCGGCCCTCCCCCAGCGCAGCGGGTCAGCGGCGATCGTGGTCAGCGGCGGGTTCAGGTACTGGGCGAACTCGGCGTTGTCGTAGCCGGTGATGGACAGGTCCCCCGGCACGTTCAGCCCGCGGGCCTGAGCGAAGGACTGACCGGCGGTGGCCATCAGGTCGTTCGCGTAGACGATGGCCGTGGGCGGGTCCTGCCGTGCGAGCAGCTGTTCGGTGGCGGCCACTCCCCCGGGCGCGGTGAAGTCCGCTTCGACGAACAGGTCCGCTTGGAGGCCGGCCTTGGTCAGAGCGGCTTCCCAGGCGTGGCGGCGGCTGCGGCCGTGGATGTAGGCCTGTGATCCGCCAATGTGGGCAATGCGCTTGTGGCCGAGACCGATCAGGTGCTCGACGGCGGCCGTGATCCCGTCCGTGTCGTCCATGCAGACCGCGGGGAACGGGGACGGCATCTCCGGGCGGTTCAGCGTCACGGCAGGCAGCTTCAGGTCCTGCAGCAGTCCGATCCGCGAATCGTCGTGGCGCACGTCCGTGAGGATCACGCCGTCCACCCGGCCGCCGTCGGCGAGCTTGCGGTAGGCCCGTTCCTCCGCGCCGGGAGCCGTCGCGACCGTGAGCACGAGCGTGTACTCGTGCTCGGCCAGTGTGGTCTCGATGCCCGCGATGAACGCCGGGAAGAACGGGTCCGACCCCAGCAGCTTCGGGTTGCGGGCAATCACCAGGCCCAGAGCGTAGGACTTGGATGACTTCAGGCCCCGGGCACGCAGGCTCGGAGTCCAGCCAAGGGCCTTCGCCGCCTCGAGGATCCGCTGCCGCGTTTCCTCGCCGACGCCGGGCTGGCCGTTGAGCGCCAGGGAGACCGCTCCCTTGCTCACCCCCGCCGCGCTCGCGACGTCGCTGATCGTGACTGCCATCGGTGTTCCTTGCTGAGATTTCGGACCCCGATCCAGTGATCTCAATCACTAAACCGGTTTAGCTTCCATTACTAAACCGGTTTAGCTGCCGATTGTCAAGCAGACCCGGGACAGCTCGCGACCAGCGCCGCCGGGGGCCAGATCAGTGCAAGCCCCGGTAGGGTCATCTCTGAGGCGTCGACGACGACGAGGGACCCTGCCCGCTGCTTGAAGATCGCGCTCGTTCACATGCGCGGCGAACCGCGATAGGGCTGTGACGAGCAAGCTCGCGTTCTCGACGCGCCGTTCGAAAGGAAGATACCGATGAAAACCCGTCTCCATGACGAATCCCGAAACGTATACGAGGCGCTCGACATCTTCCGGGAGGTATCGCTTCACGGGCTAAAATCGAGCTTCCTGCCAGCTGAGGATCCCGACGCCAAGCGTGTCTGGACCGCGGACTCGGCTGCCAGCCTGATGCGCTGCTTCGTCGAGAGCCCGGACGAGAGCAACCGGTCATTTCTCGAAAAGCTCGCCGATCAGCTCAGCGGGCTGCCTCGGGGAGCGGGCCAGCTCTTCGAGGAGCTCGCGTGGCTGCATTTCGTCGTGGCAACCCCCGCGAAGCTGAGATACGCCTCCAAGCGTAGACTGCTTGATGATATTGGAGCGATGACCCACGCCAGCGGTCCGACGGGCATCTTCGACGAGGCACTGCGTGAAGGGCTCGTCGCGCCGGGCACGGCGTTCTTCACCCGGCGCCCGAACCAGTTGTGGCTCCTCGTGCGCTTCGCTGCCCGTTGGACCACTGCGACGGCCGACGAGCGCATGCTCTGGCTCTCTGACCCACGAGCCTTTCGGGAGATGGTCTTCGGCCTGGACGGCGTCGCCGATCAGACGCAACGTCACGCGCTGCTCCACCTCATTCATCCGGACGCTTTCGAAGACACCGTCAGCCAGTATCACAAGCACGCCCTCGCCGCCCTCTCAGAACCCGGCGAGATCGGAACCAACGATGACGAGACGATCGCGAACATCCGCACGCGGCTTGCGAAGGACCACGGCAACGACTTCTCGTTCTACAGCCCGGAGATTCGCGCCCTCTGGCAGCCCGACGAGCGTCCTGCTCCCGCAGATGCCCACTCTGACACGGCGCCGGCGCACGAGGTCGATGTCGACGAACCCGAAGCCGCTATGCGCAGCGCTTGGCTGATTCGCGGCGCGGGCGGCAAGAAGGTGCCCGAATGGCTCGAGCAAGGAATCTGCGCCATCTATTACTCGGACTCGTTCCCATTTTCGCTGGCTCAGGGCATGAGCCGCGAGGAACTGCGGGCACTCTCCGAGGAGGCTGGCACCGACACCACGACCGGCGGCTACAACGCCGAGCTCGGTCAGGTCTGGCGGTTCGTCAACAAGATCGAGGTCGGCGACTACGTCGTCACCGTCAACGGATCGGACGTCTATCTCGGCGTCGTCGACTCCGCACCCAGGGATCGCAGCACGCGCACCCGGATCGAGACGATCAGAGCGGTCGAGTGGCTCAACGCGGGCCAGCCGATCCAACGAGGGGCGATCGCGCCGAGCCTCCAGTCGAAGATGAAGACGCTGCTCACCGTCAGCCTCATCACGTCCGAGATCGACGAACTGGAGCGTTGGGTCACCGGCCACACGTGGGACGAGCCGGCCGCACCCCCCAACATTCGCGAACTCGCCCTACCGCCCGCAACCGCCGAGCTCGCGCGCGATCTGCTCCTTCCCCAGCAGTGGCTGACCGACGTCATCGAACTTCTCGAGGAGAAGAAGCAGTTGGTCCTCTACGGGCCGCCTGGCACCGGCAAGACGTTCCTCGCGCAAGCCCTCGCCGACCATTTCACAGCCGGCGGAGGCGGGGCATCCGAGACCGTACAGTTCCATCCCTCGTATTCGTACGAAGATTTCTTCGAGGGCTACCGGCCCGCCCCTAGCGCCACAGGCACCGTCGAGTTCCAGATCAAGCCCGGACCGCTGCGCCGGATCGCCGAGGCAGCGTCTGCCGCCCCCGATACGCCGCATTTGCTGATCATCGACGAAATCAACCGGGCGAATCTCGCTAAGGTGTTCGGCGAGCTGTACTTCCTGCTCGAATACCGCGACCGACCGATCAGCCTCCAGTACTCCGAGCTCGAGTTCACACTCCCCGCCAACCTGTTCATCATCGGCACCATGAACACAGCCGACCGCTCCATCGCCCTCGTCGACGCGGCAATGCGACGTCGTTTCTATTTCCTGGAGATGGCCCCCTCGGTGCCCCCGGTCAGTGAGGTACTCGCCAAGTGGCTCGCCCGACACGAAATGCCCGATGCTCCCGCCCGACTGCTCGCCGAACTCAATCGACGGCTCGGTGACCCGGATGCCGCGATCGGCCCCAGCTACCTCATGAACAAGTCGGTCATGGATCCTGGACGACTCGAACGCGTCTGGGCGCACGCGATCGTCCCGCTGCTCGAGGAACGCTTCTACGGAACCGGCGAAGACCTCAAACGGTACTCACTCAGCGCCGTTCGTGCCGCGATCGACAGCGCGGCGAATGAGGATTGAGCTGGCCGAGTGGGAAAGCGCCGGGGACCTCGATCTTTCCCCCGCTGTAATCCAGCAGCTCGCGCGCTCATCCGCATTCAGGATCGGCCCAGACCCTGCCCATCCAAACCGTTGGACCCTCTCCGCGAAGCAGCACGTCGGCATCACCTGCATCGACGATCTCGAAGTGCGCGTCCGTCCGAAGGTACGACCGGATCGGCTGATCGAGCTGCTCGTCACCTCACTCGACCGGATTGCCTGGGACCATCGCGACGTCGCGTGGGCGGCATCGGACGAGCTCATCGCCACGATTGCCGGCGCATTCCTCGCAACGGCCGAACGGGCACTCAACGGCGGCATCCTCCAGGGGTACCTGACCGAAGAAGCTGACCTCTACGCCGTTCGCGGACGCATCAACCTCAGCCGTCAGATAGCCCGAAACCCCGGCCTGCCCCTCCCCATCGCCGTGACTTACGACGAGTACACGACCGATATCCTCGAGAACCAGCTGCTCGCCGGGGCCGGGCGACTGCTCCTCCGACTTCCCGGGCTAACGAGCTCGCTCCAACTCCAACTCAGACGCCTCGAGTATCGGCTGCTCGAAGTCACTCCGATCCGGCCTTCGCCGACTCCGCCTTCGGTTCAATGGACCCGGCTCAATTTGCGCTACCGCCCAGCAGTAACGCTCGCGCGCATCATCCTCAAATGGGGCGCCCTCGACTTCGAGGACGAGGGCTCGACGAACGCGGCCGCCTTCATCGTCGACATGAATCAAGTCTTCGAGGATGTCGTCGGACACGGTATCCGCGGAGCGCTCGGATCCACACTCACCGTCGACCTGCAGGTTGGTGACTATCTCGACGCGCACCGACAGGTCCCGATCCGCCCGGACATCGTCATTCGCGACGGCTCCCGGGTGATCGCCGTCGCTGATGTCAAGTACAAGCAGGTCGCCCAGAAAGGAGTCTCGAGCGACGACGTCTTCCAGGCGGTCGCGTATGCGACTCGTCATGGCCTGCCCGAGTGCACCCTTGTCTACCCCGAACGACCACCCATCGGGCGACTCGAAGTAGGCAACGTCACGATCTCGCTCGCAGCAATCGAGCTCAATCAGGCTCATGCCCAACGAACTGCATCGATCCGTGCCCTCGCGGATCGGCTAAAACGTGCATCTCTACTCCGTTCAGGGAGCTCCTCCGCACAATGACAACCGACTTTCTGGGAATTACCCGCGCCGTGTGCGCCGACGAATTAGGCCCAAATCAAAGTGGTCTCGCAGTCCGCACACGCCTGGCCGACTCGACGGGAAACCGATAGCTCCTCGTGACGCTGTACGCCGGACAGAGTAGGACCATCGCCACGTTTCTTTACCGACTCGTAAGCGAGCTCATCCGAAGGTCAGGGTTGAGTACACCTCATGACGTCGGATCCACATCGGAAAAGCTGTCAGAACAGGGTTGATAATCCTCTTTGTTGATACAGACCGCGAAGACAACCTAAAGCCCACGCAGCGGCCAGGCGACAAAGGCATCGATGGAATCGTCTGGCAGGACGCCCTTGGTTTGACCGAGTCTATCTGCGGGCTAAGCGCTAATCCGAGGGAAACAATGTCGGCGCTCCCGAAGTACAGGCGTTCAGTGGTGCATTGGGCCAGTTCCGTGCGACCAGGGGCATCTTCATCACTTCTTCGACATTCGCGACGGGTACTCCCGCGTTCGCACGAGACACCGCGCACTACACATTGATTCTTATCGATGGGCAGCGGCTTACATCGCTCATGTTCGACTACGGCGTGGGCATCCAAATCGATCGAACTGTGATCGTGAAGAAGCTGGATCAGGATTTCTTCGATAGCCTCTAGGAGAACGAGAGGGCGCTCAGCACAATCAGGTGACCTTCGGGAATCTGGATCTATCAGGCCGTCGCGGCACAAGCCTGGACGTATGAGCCGCACCGCGATGAGGGAGAACTTCACGACGGCGCCCGAGCGCCCCTCCCGGAGGACGCGTGCGCCTGACTTGAGGACACCCTCCCAGTACCACCTGGCGAATTTCCTTGAGCAGACGAATTGCTTCACACACCAGCACATTGCCCAACGGCTGCTACTGAACCGCATGCGCATGGTGCTGGACAAGCCTGTTGCTCGCCGCGGTCGCACAACAGAGGTGCCATGATGGCGGCAGATGTGACTGCCCTCCCAGCGGAAGTGTGTGAGCGAGTATTGGTAGTGCTACTGCGCCACCGCAGCAGCCGTCGCGAACACATCGCCCGGCATGGGCCGGTGCAGCCTCCAGGTGATCCCAATCGGCTTCTCGCCGGCATGCCGCACGTAGTCGACCTGCCCCAGACAGGTGTACGGCACGGTAAGTCCCGTCTCGTCGTCGGCGGTATCGCGGGTAAAAAGGAGGATGTGCGACCCGTGCGCATTCCGGTCTAGATACCTGCGGCCGGTCGGACTCGACGTGGACGTCGCGTTCTGCGACTCCCAGTGGAACAGCTCAGGGCTGATCGCGTAGTCCTTGTACATCGTGGTGGCTGAGTGGTTCTTGTCGTCCTTGTTGAGGGTCACGAAGAACGCGTCGGTGGAGCTTTGCGGGCACCAGGCGACGCCCTCTCGATGCTTCACGTTCTTGCCTGTCTCCAGGGAACCGTATCCAAGCGCGGCAAGCACCTCTTCCCGCCGGTAGGTGGCGTGTGTCAGCAGGGGAATGTGCTGCAGGCCGGCGCCAAGGCTCTTGGCGGCGTGAGATGACCGGTCGGCACCGAGATTCACGAGCTGCTGGATCTCCTGACAGACGTAGCGGTAGGCGCGCAGGTGATCGAGCCCGTCGTCGTAAGTGGCAAACCCGCCCGCGTCGTCCCACAGTGTGTAGAAGAGCATCCGGGCGAAGGTCTGCTCCCGTGGACCGAGGTCGGCGTAGCGCGGCGCGTCTTCCTCGACCAGCATTGAGTAGGCCTCAGCCCGTTCCTTGTCGTCCACATGGATGAGCGCGGCCATGCGCGCGAGCAGGCGGCTTTCCCCGGCGTCGGACAGTTCTGCCAACTTGCCGCGGATGGCGGCTTCGGCGGGCGAGAACCCCTCGATCAGCCGTGCCTGGCGCAGGTAACCCGTCCAGGAGTCACGCGTGGAGCGGTAGATGGTCTTCACGTCGTTGCCGGACTTCGCCAGGTAAACCTCAAGCTGAGTCTCCGCTTGTGACGCGATATCACTGACCAGCTGCGGCCGGCTGAAGCGCAGCTGTGCCTTGATGTTCTCCAGGACCACTTGCTGAGCCACCCTGTCCAGGACGATCTGCGAGCCCGACGGTAGGAACGGGAACTCGTCCTCCACGGCCTTCTCCAGCTCTTTACGTCCGTAGCCGGTCAAGGCCCGATAGCGCAGATCGAAGCGGAACTCGCGCCTCTGCTGGCCGATGAAGTCCAGGACGGTGAGGACGGCTTTGTCATCAGCCCGGCGCAGCCCGCGGCCGAGCTGCTGCAGGAACACCGTCGCACTCTGCGTCGGGCGCAGCAGAAGTATCGTGTCGACTTGCGGCAGGTCCAGTCCTTCATTGAAGAGATCAACCGCGAAGATGCAGTTAATCTCTTTGTTGCGGAGACGTGCGAGCGCAAGGGCCCGTTCCGCATCATCGGTGCCCCCGTCGACGGCAACAGAGACGATCCCCGCGCGGTTGAAGACTTCCGCCATGTAGCGGGCGTGCTGCACGGAGACGCAGAACCCGATGGCCCGCATGTGCTCGGTGCTTGTTACCTTGTCCCGAAGTTCTCGGATCACCTTTGCGGCGCGGGCATCGTTACCGGTGTAGAGGCGGTCAAGCTGGGCGGTGTCGTAAGTGCCACGTTTCCACTCGAGTCGGCTGAGGTCCACATCATCTGAAACGCCGAAGTAGTGGAAGGGGACAAGCAGATCGGCATCCAACGCATCCCAGAGCCTCAGCTCGCTGGCGGTCCGTCCCCCAAAGAACTGGTTAGCGACGTTCACTCCATCACCGCGTTCCGGGGTCGCTGTAAGCCCCAACAGTTCCTGCGGCCGAAGATGATCGAGCAGCCTGCGGTACGTGGGCGCCATGGCGTGGTGGAACTCGTCGATCACGACGACGTCGAAGAAATCCGGCGCGACGTCCTCAATGCCAAGGGCGGCAAGGGACTGCACGGAGGCGAAGAGGTGCTTCCATTCGCGGGGCTTATGCTCACCGACGAGGAGTTCCCCGAACGCGCCGTCCTGCATAACGTCGCGGTAGGTGCGCAGGGCTTGTTTGAGGATCTCCTGGCGATGGGCGACGAAGAGGAGCTTCAGGTCCCGGCCTGCCGCATCGCGCAGGCGTTTGTAGTCCAGGGCGGCGATCACGGTCTTGCCCGTGCCAGTTGCAGCCACGAGCAGATTCCTCCGGTAGCCCTTCTGCCGCTCGGCCTCCAGATCCTCCAGCATCTCGGTCTGATGCAGAAACGGCTCCACCTCCAGGCCTGTCGCAGCATCAGGGGCTGCGGTGCGGCGTCCACCGTTCCGCTCAAGAGCCGCATCAAGCTTCTCGCCGTCGCGGTCCGGATCGTAGCTCTGGAACGCTCGCTGCTCCCAGTAGCTGTCAAAGGTGACCTCGAATTTTTCCAGCAGTGCCGGCGTCGCCACAGAGCTCAGACGCACGTTCCATTCAAGGCCGTCCAGCAGGGCCGCCTGGCTGAGGTTTGAACTCCCGACATAGGCGGTGTCGAAGCCCGTGTCGCGGCGAAAGAGCCAGGCCTTGGCGTGCAACCGCGTTGCCTGGGTCTCATAACTGATCTTCACCTCCGCGCGGTAGCGCCTGACGAGCTCGTCGATCGCCCGCCGCTCCGTCGCACCCATATACGTCGTGGTGATGACCCGGAACCTCGCCCCCCGTTCCGCGAGCCCCTCGAGAGCCGGCTCGAGGAGGCGCAGTCCGGTCCAGCGGACGAACGCGCACAGCAGGTCTACGGTGTTGGCAGACTCGATCTCGGCTCTCAGCTCGGCAGCTAGGTTGGGGTCGTCCTTGCTGTTGGTGAGCAGGGCAGAATCGCTGAGCTTTGTTGTGGGCCGGCGGAGCTGTCGGCGTTTGAGCGCGTCCGGTTTATAGAGGGACTGAAGCTGGGTGGGGCCGGGGGCGATTCGGTCTCCTGCGTTCAGGTCCTGGAGCAGCTTGTTCGCGAGGGCTACGCGTTCCGTGGGCTTGGCCGCGGTCAAGGCACGCCGGACGGCGTCGGCGACATGGCGGGAGAGAACGTCCGGGGTGTCTTCATCATGAACGCCCGCGAATACTGGTTGAAGTCCTGCGTCGACGTACAGCTGTGTGCCCAGCGCATCCGTGTTTAGAAGTTCGTACAAGCCCTCAGGCAGCTGCTCCGCCGCCCCTCCCCCAATGAAGTTATCCACTGCGCCAGGGTATTGGGCTGGAACGACAATCGTCGAATGGAAACGGCCGTGTCAGCAGCAGTGAAACCTGCTGCCGATGATGAGCACCGGGCAACGCCACGCTCTGATCAGACGAGTCTGGTTGCGGTCGGAAACCTCTCTCGTCGTGTCGCTGTACTCAAAGAGATAGCTTGCTACTAATCTCTGAAAGTCATTCATTTCTACTCCGTTGGGGGAATTAATTTGTCTAAGCCAAAGCGCGCTCAACCTCTCGTGGTCGTGGGCATCCTGCTCCAGTTTCTCGGTACCCTGGTCCTGACATTCGCCCTGCCTGCGTCCTTCAGCTACTACTCGGGAAGCAAAGCAATCGTGTGGGTATTCATCGGTGCCATCGTCCTCCTGACTGGGCTTATCGTTCTGCTAGTCGGCGTCAGCCGCGCCGTCGGAGGCATCGATTATCTCGTCAGCGTCTCTGCCGACCCGGTGTCCGGAGTCGAAGGACGTGCCCAAGAAGGCAAGCTCCTGGCTAGCCAGGAGTAGATGGGGGAGGTCTCGGCGAAGCGAAAGCCATTGCCGAGACCTTCGAGCCACCTGCTGCTTCAGGCGGCAATCCCCTACCACTGGCACGGGCGCAGGATTCCGCATTCGGCCCAAGTTGCACAGCCGCACGCCTTCTACCCTCCTGGTTGTCCACCATTTACAAGAGACGGGGGACCGGGGGCTCGGGCCGGCGCATGTTCGCGCTATGTCTGCTAGTTTGCCGAAGTTCTTGGAGTGGACCCACCGCTGACAACTAATTTGACGAGGCTGACAACGGCCAACGGACGTCCTTGTCGACGGGTGGTTTCAGGATATGGGAATGCCCGTCGGAGATTGCGAAGACGCGTTTATAGATGTAGCTGCCGATGAAGGCATTAAGCTGGTCAGATACAAGCAGCCCTGGTTGAATCAGCGGGGCCACTTCGACCTAAGTTCGTCTTAGACTTGGTCATCGTGATCCACAAGAAGGGCGGCCTTCCCCGGGGCCCAGGAGCTTCGCGGGGACGCGGGCCGCTCCGAGGACTCGCCCCCGCTTGGTGACAAACTGCATGCCAGAGCGCATGAGCTCGGCAAATAGGCCATTTTGTGCCCATTCTTGACGCAAATCGAGCCAATCGTTCCCGAACGTTTGGTGAAGCCGTGCCCGACGCAGCGCACGTTCCTCCAAACTTTTTCAACGACTCAGGACCGACAGTACCCCAATTCACGCGGCAACAATATAGGATTTTGCTGATATTTCCACGGCACACACAGTGCCGTTCTGTTGGGGGAACATGTATTCGTTATCGGTGGCAGCTGCGCAAACGTCGGCATCGGTCGGGTTGGTCGATCACCTCTAGCGCCATCTTGTGTCGAAGCTTGTAGACCGATTCCCTGACAATCGCCGATCCGGCCGAGTCATATCGCCTCTTCCAAGGCACACAGCTCTGCCCTCTCACGACGGGGCAAGCGAGCCCAGTCCCATTCCTATCTTCCGAGGAGATTCCCATGCTCAATGAAGTCGACCAGGCGGCAGCCGACGTGCGTGACGACGCACCTTCCGCGGCTTCTCCCACCATCGAGGATGCTGGTAAACGAGCGGACCCCGAGCCTGATGCTCTGGCGCCGGTCGAACCTGACGTCACCGACATCCCCGTGAAGGTCTGCAGCAAGTGCAGTGTGCAGACCCGGACGGTCGGCAACTTTTGCCCCAACTGCGGTGCCGCGTACATCAGTCGTAAACCCCGGCTGAGAATGACGAAGCGCACAGCGTTCATTTCGCTGGCCGTAGTCGTGTTCGTTGCTATCTTTGCGGCCATTGGGCTTGGTATCCAGCACAACAACGAGCTGAAGGCGCAGCAAGATGCTGCGTCTGCCGCAGCGGAAGCTTCAGCATCCGCGTCCGCTTCCGCTTCTGCGGAAGCTTCGGCGTCCGCCGCGGCAAAAGAAGCGTCGGATGAAGCGGCCCGGGACCTGCGCAAAAGCTACGTGTCGGCCCTCGAAGCGTCAATCGTCAAGGATGCGAAGTCTCGCGTGACCGACGGAACCCTGGACGGCCCTATCCTTTCGGCCTCGTGCACACCCTTGGGCGGGGGCTCAGTGGATGACCTCACCTCACTGACCGGCACTTTTGAGTG
Organism: Paenarthrobacter sp. DKR-5; assembly: GCF_018531425.1. GTDB lineage: Bacteria > Actinomycetota > Actinomycetes > Actinomycetales > Micrococcaceae > DKR-5. The sequence goes on along the minus strand of NZ_JAHBOI010000003.1, from coordinate 1,339 downwards.
CATCGCGGTCAACAAGAAGAACAGTGACGGGTCGGCCTCGGGTTATCGCTTTTCAGCCACCATCGATTGGAACGAGGGCAGCTACAGCTGGCATCTCGGAAGTTAGTACAACTTCTGTGTCGTGGCCGCGAGCCCGCAGCCACGACGCAGAAGTAAACCGAGCGCACTTCGACAAGGCCGGACGCGCTTGACGCACAGCCGCGCGGTCGTCGTTTCTCCGCCGCCACGCGGCAGCGAACTGGGCGAGCAACTACCGAATCGGCAGGATGCACGTGCACAGCGGGTGAAAACGAACTTCCCCTAACGCCGTGCGGGCGATAGTTGTCGGACGAGAGTAGAGCCTCGGGGTTCCGAAAAGGGAAGAGGCCGGGGTGAGACCCGGCCTCCATGTGCGTAATTGCCTATCGAGCAAAGCCAAATTTGTTCAGAGCCGCCATGTGAGCCCCTTGCCGAGGCGGATCGTAATCCTGCCCCGGCTGTTGACGGTGACGGGCCCAGCTTTACGGGATACTGAAACGCCGCTCTTGGAAAAGTTCAGCTTGGTGTTCTTCCCAAGCTTCTTGGTACGGCGAAAAATGAGTCCCAACTACTTGCCTCTCTGCGAATGTTTACGCGAGTTGAATGCGCACGAAATTTTGGGCGAAGGTACAGACCGGTTACTTGTACCAGACCGAGACGCCCCCGTGGTGGGAGCAAGTTCCGCGATGCGTGGCTGAGAAAGACAACGTTCCATCTACGCAGAGCGCTGTGGCGCCACTCGTGTTCTGCTGTGCCGCCGCAGCCTGATCAGCAGCCTGCTGTGCCGCCGCCGCCTGATCAGCTGCCCGCTGTGCCACCGCCGCCTGATCAGCAGCCTGCTGAGCCTCGGCAGCTGCCTTCGCCTCGGCCGCCTTCTGTGCGGCCGCCTGCTTCTGAATCGCGGCGGCTTTGGCAGCCGCCGCCTTCTCAGCGGCCGCCTTTTCTGCTTGAGCCTTAAGCGCCACAAGCTGAGCAACGACCCGCTTAGAGTCCGATTCCGCGAGCCAGATCAGGGCCCCCGCCTGGTCCTTGGTGCATACGAGCGCCGTTCCTTCAAAGGATTCGGTCGCGCCCTCGGACTCACAGGTGGTGCCGACTGGACTCGCCTCAGACGGGGTCGGAGTGGCTGTGGTTGGGTCCCCAGGTAGGAGTCCAGTGTTTGTGTGAGTTTCGTGTCCGAGAATGGACACAGGAGGAAATTCACGAATCATGGTACGCAGACACACCCCGGATCAGGTCATCGCCAAGGTCCGGCAGGGCCAGAAAATGCTCAATGACGGGCGCCCGATGGTCGAGGTCATCAAGGAGCTCCAGGTCACCG
>NZ_JAHBOI010000002.1 GCF_018531425.1 Paenarthrobacter sp. DKR-5 | reverse complement strand
TACGGCGGTCATAGCGTGGGGGAAACGCCCGGTCCCATTCCGAACCCGGAAGCTAAGGCCCACAGCGCCGATGGTACTGCACTCGCGAGGGTGTGGGAGAGTAGGACACCGCCGGACCACACTTAGAATGAGGGCCCCGCACCACCAGGTGCGGGGCCCTCACCCACTTAAAACACCACACCCACCACACCACCCCGTGGCACCCCCGGCTTTGCAGCCGGCGACCCCACCCCACGGGCGGAACCCTCACCACCCGCACACCCGCGAGCCCTGGGGGTGGTACTCGGGGCGCTGTCGGGGCGCCGGAAGCGAGCTCCAATCTCGACTAGAATGAATTGGTTCCGCCGGCGCGCATCGTTCGGCAGGATACAGAAGAGTTTGACCAGGAAGAGCGGCTTGTACTGTGCCGGTTAGTCAGCTCATAAGCAGAGGAGTCCGGCATGGCTGAACAGACCAACGGCGATCGCGGAGACCGCGGACGCGGAGGACGCGACAGCGGCCCGTCCGGCGGAGCGTACCGCCGCACCAACAACTCCGGCGGCAACCCGCGCGGGTTCCGTTCGCGGGACGAAGGTCAGGGCCGCCCGCAACGCGAAGGTGGTTCCGACCGCTCCTTCGGCGAGGACCGCCGGGACAACGACCGCGGAGGGTTCCGTCGTGGCTCCGGATCCGACCGCGGCTTTGGCCGCCCGGGCGGGTCAGAGCGGGGCGGAGCGCCTCGCTCCTCTGCACGACCTGACCGGGATCGTAAGCCGTTCGGTGACCGTGACCGTGACTTCCGGCCGCGCGAGGATCGTGGCTTCGGAGACCGCAGCCAGCCTCGCCGTGAGGGGCGCCCGCCGTACGAGGGCAACCGCGGGCCGGCCCGCGAGGGCGACCGCCGGCCTTACGGCGACCGCCCGCAGCGGGATGAGCGTCGTCCCTTCGGTGAGCGTGATCGCAAGCCCTACGGTGACCGTGACCGTGACTTCCGGCCGCGCGAGGATCGTGGCTTCGGAGACCGCAGCCAGCCTCGCCGTGAGGGGCGCCCGCCGTACGAGGGCAACCGCGGGCCGGCCCGCGAGGGCGACCGCCGGCCTTACGGTGATCGTCCGCAGCGTGATGAGCGTCGTCCCTTTGGTGACCGTGATCGCAAGCCTTACGGTGATCGTCCGCAGCGTGATGAGCGTCGTCCCTTTGGTGACCGTGATCGCAAGCCTTACGGTGATCGTCCGCAGCGTGATGAGCGTCGTCCCTTCGGTGACCGTGACCGCGGGCCCGAGCGCCCGCGGTTCGGTGGACCCCGTGAAGACGGTGGACCCCGTGAAGACCGTGGGCCCCGTGAAGACCGTGGCCCCCGTGAGGACCGTGGACCTCGGCAGGACCGGGGATTCCGCGGCAGCGACCGTCCGCGGGAGGACCGCCGGCGGGATGAGCGGGCGGAGAACGGCTGGGCCAACCGCGACGAGCAGAGGCCCGCTCCGACCCATAACGCACGGGACCTGCGCAGCAGCAACCGTCCCGACCGCGAGCGGTCTCCCGAGATCGACGAGGACGTGACCGGCAGCGAGCTTGACCGAGTGACCAAGGCTCAGCTGCGGACCTTGGAGTCCAAGAACGCGGAGTGGGTGTCCAAGCACCTCGTCATGGCCGGGCGCTTGATCGACGACGAACCGGAGCTGGCGTTCCAGCACGCCCTGGCGGCGAGCCGTCGGGGTGGTCGGATGGCTGCCGTGCGCGAGGCTGTGGGCCTGACGGCCTACGCTGCCGGCCACTACGGCGAAGCGCTGCGGGAGTTCCGGACCTTCCGCCGGATCAGTGGCTCGAACCTGCACCTGCCGGTAATGGCGGACTGCGAGCGTGGCCTGGGACGCCCGGACCGTGCACTCGATCTGGCGCGCTCCGAGGATGCGCAGGACCTCGACGCCACCGGCAAGGTTGAGCTTGCCATGGTCGCTTCCGGCGCCCGCTCGGACCTTGGCGACGTCCAGGCCGCAGTGGCCGAACTGGAGATCCCGCAGCTCGACATCAACCGGGCCTTCAGCTACAGCCCGCGGCTGTTCCGCGCCTACGCCGCGGCGCTTGAGGCCGCCGGACGCGCCGACGAGGCCGAGCGCTGGAGCCGCCAGGCGGTTGTCGCGGAGAACGCCCTTGGCGTGGGCGACTTCGCCGAACCGGAGATCATCGATCTTGTCGGCGACGAAGAGGAGCCCGAAACGGCACCTCGCCGCCAGCCGGCCGACGCCGAGCCTGCTGACGAGAAGCCAGCCGACACCGAGCCAGCCGACGCCGCGCCAGCCGACACCGAGCCAGCCGACACCGCGCCGGCCGACGCCGAGCCTGCTGACTCTGCGCCCGAGGCTCTTCCCACGGACGCAGCGCAGGAAACTGTGCCGGCGCCCGCCGGGCAGGAGCCCGCGGACGACGCGGCCGGCCCTTCCGAAGCTCCTCGGGAGCAGCCGGAACAGGACACCGCCCGTCCGGCGTCCATGGACGCGATCTTCACCGAGCCCGGCGAGGTTGCCCCGACCCGGCACGGCGATGACTGACGCACCGCTGATCACGCGTTTCGACGCCGTCCTGTCGGATCTGGACGGCGTCGTCTACGCGGGTCCGCACGCCATCCCCGGCGCGGTGGAAGTGCTGCGCAGGCTCGCCGAATTCGACGTCGCCCTGGGCTACGTGACGAACAACGCGTCCCGCAGCCCTGCCGCCGTCGCCGCCCATCTGCGCGACCTCGGCGCCCCCGCCGAGGACGAGCAGGTGGTCAGCTCGGCGCAGGCCGGGGCCGCGCTCCTCGCCGAACACCTCAAGCCGGGCGCCCGGGTGCTCATCACGGGCAGCAAAGCGCTGGCACACGAGGTCTCGCTCGTCGGACTCACGCCGGTCACGGCGGAGGACGGCACCCCGGACGCCGTGGTGCAGGGCTTCGACCCGGGTCTGGGCTGGCGGGATCTGGCTGAGGCGAGCTACGCCGTCGCCGGGGGTGCCTTCTGGGTTGCCACCAACACCGACATGTCCATCCCGCAGGCCCGCGGCTTCGCTCCGGGGAACGGAACCCTGGTGGCCGCGGTGCGCGCCGCGACCGGCAAGTCCCCGCTTGTGGCCGGGAAGCCGGAAGCGCCGTTGTTCCACACGGCAGCCCGGCGGCTCGGATCCGCCAGGCCGCTGGTGGTGGGGGACAGGCTGGACACCGACGTGCTCGGCGGCAACAACGCCGGCATGGCGACCGCCGTCGTGCTCACCGGCGTCGACACCTTCCGCACCATCCTGGCCGCACCGACGCCCCAGCGCCCTGCCTTCCTGCTGAAGGACCTGGGGGCCCTCTTCGAGCCCTACCCCGAGGTTGTCCACGACGACGGCGTCGTCCGCTGCGGCGAGGCGTCGGCGGAGGTGTCCGGGGACGGGCTCAAGGTCGGCGGCAGTGATGATGACATCAACGCGTGGCGGGCGGCCTGCGCCGCGTGGTGGTCCCACCACCGGGATACGCGCCGCCATGTGGCGCCGGAGATCGCATTCACCGGCTGAGCAGGAGCCCGGGACGCGCTCGATAGACTGGGATCATGAACGCAGCCGCTGGTCCGATCCCCGCCGTGCCCGCTGATCCGGGCGACGCGAGGCTACCCTGGCCCGCCGCGCCGGAGCCGACGACGGACCCCGCGGTGGACGCCGTGCTGGCGCGCCTGGACGGCCTCGGAACCTTGCCCGTGTCGGAGCATGAGGCGCTCTACGGCAGCGTCCACGACGATCTCTTCGCCGAGCTCGATTCCGACACCGGTTCCGCCGGGTGACAATGGGCCGGCTTGACCAGGAGCTCGTGCGCCGCGGTCTGGCACGCTCGCGCACGCACGCCGCGAAGCTCGTTGCGCAGGGACTGGTGAGCAGCGGCGGCTCGGTGCTGGCCAAACCCTCCGCCCAGGTCGCCGAGGACCGGGCCCTCGAGGTGCTGGACCCCGGCGGACCGTCCTATGTGAGCCGGGCGGGGCACAAGCTGGCCGGCGCCCTGGACGCGTTTCCCGCGGTCGCCGTTGAGGGCAGGCGCTGCCTGGATGCCGGTGCTTCCACAGGCGGCTTCACCGACGTGCTGCTGCGCCGCGGCGCACGGGAAGTCGTCGCCGTCGACGTCGGCCACGGCCAGCTGGTTCCCGAGCTGCGTGCGGATCCCCGCGTCGTCGTCCACGAGGGCATGAACGTCCGCTATATGGCGGCGGAGGACATCGGCGGCCCCGCTGAGCTCACGGTCTCGGACCTCTCCTTCATCTCCCTGACCCTGGTGACGGCACCGCTTGCGGCCGCCACGGCCCCCGGCGGGGACCTGCTGCTGATGGTGAAACCGCAGTTCGAGGTCGGCCGGGAACGGCTCAGCCGCACCGGCGTCGTCACCTCGGAGGCCGAGCGGCGCCGCGCAGTCCGCCAGGTCGCCCGGTCCGCCGTCGACGCCGGGCTGCGGCTGCGCGGATTGGCGGCCAGTCCGCTTCCCGGGCAGGATGGAAACGTTGAGTTCTTCCTGTGGGCCGCGCGTCCGGAGACCGAAGCGGACTCTAGGATCGAAGGACGGGATGCCGCCGTCGAGCAGTTGCTGGCATCGCTGTGGCCCTCAGACATTCGTCAGCCGACAGAAAGCAGCACTACATGAGCAGGCGCATTCTGGTCCTCGCCCACACCGGCCGCGAGGATTCGATGAAGGCTGCCCTGCAGGCCTGCAGCCAGCTGCACGCCTCCGGCCTGGTGCCGGTGATGACCCAGTCCGAACTGGATGACCTGAACCGGCTGCGCGGGGGCACCGAGGTACCCACCGAGGTCCTGCATGACGACATCCAGCTCCAGGACGTCGAACTGGTCATGGTGCTCGGCGGTGACGGCACCATCCTGCGGGCGGCTGAGCTCGTCCGGCACGTCGACGTCCCGCTGCTGGGCGTGAACCTGGGGCATATCGGGTTCCTCGCCGAGGCCGAGCGGGCGGACCTGGCGCAGACCGTCGAATGGGTGGCGCGGAAGGAATACACCGTCGAGGAGCGCCTCACCATCGACGTCACCGTCTGGGTGCGCGGACACAAGGTCGCTCACACCTGGGCGCTGAACGAGGCGGCGGTGGAGAAGAGCAACCGGGACAGGATGCTTGAGGTGGTGCTTGAGGTGGACGAGCGGCCGCTGAGCTCCTTCGGTTGCGACGGCGTGGTCATGGCGACGCCGACCGGGTCCACGGCGTACGCCTTCTCAGCCGGCGGCCCGGTCGTTTGGCCCGACGTCGAGGCGCTGCTGATGGTGCCGATCAGCGCCCACGCCCTCTTCGCCAAGCCCCTGGTGGTGTCTCCGCGGTCCAAGCTCGCCGTCGAGGTGCTGACCCGCACCGACGCGCACGGCGTGCTGTGGTGCGACGGGCGCCGCACGGTGGAGCTGCCGCCGGGCTCGCGGGTCGAGGTGACACGCTCGGCGACCCCGGTGCGGCTCGCCCGCACCCACCAGACGCCGTTTTCCGGCAGGCTGGTCCGCAAGTTCGAACTGCCGATCCAGGGCTGGCGCGGCCCCGTGACCCAGGCAGGGGAGGAGCACTCATGATCGAAGAACTCCGCATCCGGGACCTGGGCGTCATCACCGACGCCACCCTTTCCCTCGGACCCGGCCTGAGCGTGGTGACCGGCGAGACCGGCGCCGGCAAGACCATGGTGGTCACCGCCGTCGGCCTGCTGCTCGGCGCCCGGTCCGACGCCGGCGCGGTCCGCGCCGGAGCGAAGGCTGCCTCCGCCGAAGCCGTGGTCCGGCTCGAGCCCGGGCACACCGCCGTCGAACGCGCCCGCGACGCCGGCGGGGACGTGGAGGAGTTCGACGGCGGGGTTGAGCTGCTGCTGGGCCGCAGCGTGCAGTCCGACGGCCGCAGCCGCGCCTTCGTGGGCGGTCGCAGCGCGCCGGTGGGAACCCTGGGCGAGATCGGCGGCAGCCTGGTGGTGGTGCACGGGCAGTCGGACCAGATCCGCCTGCGCAGCGCCGCCGCCCAGCGCGAGGCGCTGGACCGGTTCGCCGGGGCCAAGCTGGCCCGCACGCTCACCGAGTACCAACAGCTGTACCGGCGGTGGCAGGACGCGCGTGCTGAGCTGGAAACCCTGAAGACCGAGTCCCGGGAGAGGCTGCGCGAGGCGGAGTCGCTGGAGACCGCGCTGGCGGAGATCGACGAGCTGGATCCGCAGCCGGGCGAGGACGAGGCGCTGCGGGTGGAAGCCATGAAGCTGGCCAACGTGGAGCAGCTCCGGGTCGCCGCGCAGCAGGCCCATGAGGCGCTCATCGCCGAGGACTTCGCCGATGCGGGGGACGCGACCTCGATGGTCGACGCCGCCAAACGGGCCCTTGAGCAGGCCGGCGAACACGACGCCGCGCTGGCCGGGGCCGCGGGCAGGCTTGCGGAGGTCGGCTACGTGCTGGCGGATATCGCGTCCGAACTGGCCAGCTATTCCTCCTCCCTCGACGCCGAGGGCCCGGAGCGGCTGGCCGAGGTGGAGGCGCGGCGCGCCGAGCTGGCGAAGCTTTTGCGCAAATACGCGCCCACGATCGACGAGGTCCTCGACTGGGCCGGCACGAGCCGCACCCGGCTGGCCGAGCTGCAGGACGACGGCCCGCGGATCGAGGCGCTCGAGGGCGAAGTGGCCTCCGCCGAGGAAACCCTCAAGGCCCTGGCGGACAAGGTCACGGCACTGCGCTCACGCGCCGGAGCGGACCTGGCCAAGCGCGTCAGCACCGAGCTGAAGGCCCTCGCCATGAAGGACGCGGAACTCGTTGTCCTCGTGGAGCCGGCGGAGCAGCTGGGACCGCACGGCGCGGACGAAATTTCCCTGCTGCTCAAGCCGCACGCCGGCGCTCCCGCCCGGCCGCTGGGCAAGGGGGCCTCGGGCGGCGAGCTGTCCCGGGTGATGCTGGCGATCGAGGTCGTGCTCGCGGCGGTGGACCCGGTGCCCACCTTCGTGTTCGACGAGGTCGACGCCGGCGTCGGCGGCCGCGCCGCGGTGGAAATCGGGCGGCGCCTGGCGATGTTAGCCCAGCACGTGCAGGTCCTGGTGGTCACGCACCTGCCGCAGGTTGCGGCGTTCGCCAGCCAGCACATCCGCGTGACCAAAACCTCCGGCAGCTCCGGCGGCAGCGGGTTCACCAGCAGCGATGTCCAGCTGCTCGACGAGGCTGAACGGGTCAAGGAGCTGGCGCGGATGCTCGCCGGCCAGGAGGACTCCGCGACGGCGCAGGCACACGCCCAGGAACTGCTCGACGACGCGCGGCTCCCCGCCGCCGGCTGACCGCCCCGCAACCCTTGCCGCGCGAACGGCCGGCAACGGCGGCCTTCCGCGCGCCGAGCCCGCCACGACTGGCCGCTCGGCGGGGGATGCTGGCGCGGGAAGGGCAGATTGGTGATAGGCTCGAACTCCGTGGTGCAGCGATCAAATTCCCGGTTTCCAGCGTCGTCCAGTACGACGAAACACATCTTCGTCACCGGCGGTGTGGCGTCCTCTTTGGGTAAGGGCCTGACGGCTTCCAGCCTCGGCCACCTGCTCCGCGCACGGGGCCTGTCGGTCACGATGCAGAAGCTTGACCCCTACCTGAACGTCGACCCCGGCACGATGAACCCCTTCCAGCACGGTGAGGTCTTCGTCACGGACGACGGCACCGAAACCGACCTGGACATCGGCCATTACGAGCGGTTCCTCGACGAAAGCCTCGACGGCTCCGCGAACGTCACGACCGGCCAGGTGTACTCCACCGTCATCGCCAAGGAACGCCGCGGCGAATACCTCGGCGACACGGTCCAGGTCATCCCGCACATCACGGACGAAATCAAGAACCGGATGCGCCTGCCAGCCCAGGGCACCAAAGCTCCGGACGTCATCATCACCGAGATCGGCGGCACGGTCGGCGACATCGAGTCCCAGCCCTTCCTCGAATCCGCACGCCAGGTCCGCCAGGACATCGGCCGGAACAACGTCTTCTTCCTGCACGTCTCGCTCGTGCCCTACATCGGCCCGTCGCAGGAACTCAAAACCAAGCCGACGCAGCACTCCGTGGCTGCCCTGCGTTCCATCGGCATCCAGCCGGACGCCATCGTGATCCGCTCCGACCGCGAGGTCCCGGATGCGATGCGCGAGAAGATCGGCCGGATGTGCGACGTCGACGTCGACGCGGTGGTCAACGCCGCCGACGCCCCGAGCATCTATGACATCCCCAAGACCCTGCACGGGCAGGGCCTGGACTCCTACATCGTCCGGGCGCTGGACCTGCCGTTCCGCGACGTCGACTGGACTAAGTGGGACAAGCTCCTCGAGGCCGTGCACAACCCGGCACACCATGTGGAGGTCGCCCTGGTCGGCAAGTACATCGACCTGCCGGACGCCTACCTCTCCGTCACCGAAGCACTGCGCGCCGGCGGCTTCGCGAACACCGCCCGGGTGAAGATCCGCTGGGTGCCCTCGGACGACTGCGCGACGCCGGAAGGTGCAGCCCGCGCCCTCGACGGCGTGGACGCGATCTGCGTGCCCGGCGGCTTCGGCATCCGCGGCCTGGAAGGCAAGCTCGGCGCCCTGAAGTTCGCCCGCGAAAACCAGCTCCCCGCGCTGGGCCTCTGCCTGGGCCTGCAGTGCATGGTGATCGAATACGCGCGCAACGAAGCAGGGCTGGAAGGCGCGTCCTCGAGCGAGTTCGAGCCGGACTGCGAGCACCCGGTGATCGCCACCATGGAGGAGCAGGTCGACATCGTGGCCGGCGAAGGCGACATGGGCGGCACCATGCGCCTGGGCCTGTGGGACGCCGTCCTGGAGGAAGGCTCCGTCGTCGCCGAGACGTACGGAACCACCAAGGTCAGCGAACGCCACCGGCACCGCTACGAGGTCAACAACAAGTACCGCCAGCAGCTCTCCGACGCCGGCCTGGTGTTCTCGGGAACGTCCCCGGACGGCACGCTGGTCGAGTACGTGGAGCTGCCCCGCAAGGTTCACCCCTATTACGTCTCCACCCAGGCGCACCCCGAGCTGAGTTCCCGCCCGACCCGGCCGCACCCGCTCTTCGCGGGCCTGGTCGAGGCCGCCCTGGCGCGCCAGCGCTCGACCCGCCTGCTCGAGGTCTGAGCCGTGGGCGCTGACCAGCGGATCGCCGACGAGCCCAGCCCGCGGCGCGTCCTGTCCTCCGAGCGCGTGTACAACGGGCGGATCTGGGACGTGGTCAGCGACACGTTCGAGCTCTCCGACGGCGGCGACCGGCTGACCCGCGATTACATCGGGCACCCCGGCGCCGTCGCGGTGCTGCCGCTGAACGAGGCGGGGGAGGTGCTGCTGCTCAAGCAGTACCGCCACCCGGTCCAGATGACGCTCTGGGAGATCCCTGCCGGCCTGCTCGACGTTGAGGGCGAGGACTTCGTCGCCGGGGCGGCGCGGGAACTGGCGGAGGAAGCCGACCTCGTCGCGGAGCAGTGGAACGTGCTCGCGGACCTTTTCAATTCCCCCGGTTCCTCCAGCGAAGCCATCCGCATCTACCTGGCCCGGGGACTGAGCGAGGTGCCGGAGGCGGAGCGCCACGAGCGCACCGAAGAGGAGGCCGAAATCGAGCACCGGTGGGTGCCGCTGGAAGAAGCGGTCCGCGCGGTGCTCGACGGCCGGCTGCACAACCCGTCCGCCGTGGTCGGGGTCCTGGCCCTGCAGGCCGCCCGGGCGGAGGGCTTCGCGTCCCTGCGGCCCGCCGACGCCGAGTGGTCCGCGCACCCGGGGCAGCGCGGGCAATGAGCACGGCCGCAGCGGTCTCGGCTCCCGGCGCGTCCGCGCCCTCGGTGCTGACCCGCGCGGTCACGGAGTACCTGCAGCACATGCGGGTCGAGCGCGGTCTCGCCGCGAACACGCTCGCCGCCTACCGGCGCGACCTGTCACGGTATGAGCGGTTCCTCGCGGCCCGCGGCGTCACGGAACCGACCGCCGTCACCCGGCACGACGTGACCGCGTTCGCGCAGGCGCTTGCCGACGGCTCCGACGGCGCGGCCGCGCTGGGAGTCCGCTCGGCTGCCCGCACGGTCGTCGCCGTGCGGGGCCTGCACAAGTTCTGGGCGCTGGAAGGCGTGACAGCGGCCGACCCGGCCAGCGACGTGCACCCGCCGATGGCCGGCAAGCGGCTCCCTAAGGCCATTTCGGTGGACGAGGTGACACGCATCCTCGAAGCTGCCGGCACCGACACGCCCACCGGCCTGCGGGACCGTGCGCTGCTTGAGTTCCTGTACTCCACGGGTGCCCGGATCAGCGAGGCGGTGGGGCTGGACATCGACGACGTCGCGGCCGGGCAGTCCTCCGACGGGCCCGCCGTCGTCCGGCTCTTCGGCAAGGGATCCAAGGAGCGGCTGGTGCCGCTGGGCTCCTACGGCGCGCGCGCCGTCGACGATTACCTGGTGCGCGGCCGGCCTGCGCTGGCTGTGAAGGGCAAAGGCACCCCGGCGCTGTTCCTGAACGCGCGGGGCGGCAGGCTGAGCCGGCAAAGCGCGTGGACCATCCTCAAGGCCGCCGCCGAAAAGGCCAACATCACCAAGGACGTCTCCCCGCACACCCTCCGGCACTCCTTCGCCACCCATCTGCTCGAGGGCGGGGCCGACGTGCGAGTGGTCCAGGAACTGCTCGGGCACGCGTCCGTGACGACGACGCAGGTGTACACGCTCGTCACCGCCGACACGCTGCGCGAGGTCTACGCGGCGGCGCACCCGCGCGCTCTCGGGTAGACAACCCGCGCCCTCGGACAGGCCCGGAAAGAGGCACCGGGTCATATGACAGTGAGCCGCCGGCGTGCTTCGCTATGCTGGGCCCATGACCCCCGCCGCCGTGACCCTCTGCTTTCTTGTCCGCACCACTGGCCTCGGGGTGCGCCAGGTCCTGCTGGGCCGCAAGAAGACGGGCTTCGGCCTGGGCAAGATCGTCGGCCTGGGCGGCCATGTCGAAGCGGGGGAGACGTCCCTGCAGGCCGCCTGCAGGGAAGTCGAGGAAGAGGCCGGGATCGTGCTGGCCGCCGAGGACGCGGACCTCGCCGGGACAATCTCCTTCATCTTCCCCGCCAAGCCGCAGTGGAACATGGACGCCGCAGTGTTCATCGCCGACCGGTGGCAGGGCGAACCGGAGGAAAGCGACGAACTGGTCCCGCAGTGGTACGAGGTGGACGACCTGCCGCTGGACGGCATGTGGCAGGACGCCGAACACTGGCTGCCGCGCTTCCTCAACGGCGAGCGGCTCGCCGTCCGCGTGGTGCTCAACGAGGACAACGAGTCCGTGGCGGAGTCGCTGGCGGAGGTCTTCCCCGGCTGAGACGGCGCCTAGTGGTGCAGCCGCATTCGCTGCAGGATCGTGGCCGAGATCTCCTCGACCGACATGCTCGCCGAGTTCACGAACGGGATCCCGTTGGCCACGTACATCTCCTGGGCGCTCCGCAGCTCGTAGCCGCACTGCCGCAGCGACGCGTACTCGGATTCCGGGCGGCGTTCGTTGCGGATCTGGCTCAGCCGCAGCGCATTGGACGTCAGCCCGAAACACTTGGCAATGAACGGCTCCAGCGGTGCCGGGAGCCGTCCGCGCTGGAAATCCTCCTCCACGAGCGGGAAGTTCGCGGCCAGGATGCCGTGCTGCAGCGCCAAATACATGGTCGTTGGAGTCTTGCCGCACCGGGACGGGGCGATCAGGATCAGCTCGGCCAGCTCCAGCGCGCGGATCGACTGGCCGTCGTCGTGCTCGAAGGCGTACTCGACGGCGGTCATGCGCGACTGGTAGCGCGCGGCATTGCCGACACCGTGCGCCCGGCCCGGCTCGCCGCTGGCCGCCTTGCCGAACGCCTGCTCGAGCTGGCCGATGTGGGTCCCCAGCAGGTCCACCAGATGCGCCCGGCTGCCGGCGAGCACGTCGCGGATCCCGGGGCTGACCGCTGTCGAGAAGATCAGCGGCACAGGTTCCCCCTCCCCGCCGGGGCCGTCCGGACTGTCGGTGCCGTCGATGCCGGCGACAATCTCCCGGGCCTGGTCCGCGGAGGCGATGAACGGGATGGTGGTCCGTTCCACGTCTTGGTCCGGGAACTGGGTGAGCAGCGTGTTGCCGAGCGTTTCCGCGGTGATGCCGGTCCCGTCGGAGAGGAAGTAGACCCGGCGCCGCGCCGTGCCGGTCATGAGCCGGCGGGGGAGGTGTTGGCCAGACGCAGCCAGGTGTCGGTGACGGTGTCGGGGTTGAGGGAGACGGAGCTGATGCCCTGGTCGACGAGCCATTCGGCGAGGTCCGGGTGGTCGCTGGGGCCTTGGCCGCAGATCCCGACGTATTTGCCGCGGTTGTTGCATGCGCTGATGGCCATGCTGAGCAGCTTCTTGACGGCGTCGTTGCGTTCATCGAACGCGGCGGCCACGAGGGCGGAGTCGCGGTCCAGGCCCAGGGTGAGCTGGGTGAGGTCGTTGGAGCCGATGGAGAAGCCGTCGAAGTGGTCCAGGAACTCGTCCGCGAGCAGGGCGTTGACGGGAAGCTCGCACATCATGATGATTTCCAGGCCGTTGGTGCCGCGTTCCAGCCCGTTGTCGGCGAGCAGCCCGATGACGGCCTCGGCCTCGGCCACCGTCCGGACGAACGGGATCATGAGTTTGAGGTTGGTCAGGCCCATGGTGTCGCGGGCGTGCCGGATGGCTTCGCATTCGAGGTCGAAGGCGTCCCGGAAGGCGGGGGCGACGTAGCGGCTGGCGCCGCGGAAGCCGATCATCGGGTTCTCTTCGTCGGGTTCGAAGGCGCTGCCGCCGAGCAGATTGGCGTACTCGTTGGACTTGAAGTCGGACATCCGCACGATCACCGGTTTCGGCGCGAAGGCGGCCGCGAGGGTCGCGATGCCCTCGGAAAGCCGCTTGACGTAGTAGTCGCGCGGCCCGGCGTAGGCGGAGATCTTCTCGCGGATCTGGTTGGCCACGTAGTCCGAGAGGTTCGCGGGCCGTCCGTTGCCCCCGCTTTCCAGGGCCAGCAGCGCCTTGGGGTGGACGCCGATCTGGCGGTTGATGATGAATTCCAGCCGGGCGAGCCCGATTCCGTGGTTGGGCAGCTGCGCGAAGGTGAAAGCCTGGTCGGGGGTGCCGACGTTCATCATGATCTTCGTCGGGACCTCGGGCATCTCATCCAGGGAGGTTTCCTCGTGGGTGAAGTCCAGGATGCCCTCGTAGATGAACCCGGTTTCCCCCTCGGCACAGGACACGGTGACAGGCGTCCCGTCGGCCAGGGCCGTGCTCGCGGTCCCGGTGCCGACGACGGCGGGGATCCCGAGTTCGCGGGCGATGATCGCCGCGTGGCAGGTCCGCCCGCCCCGGTTGGTGACAATGGCCGCGGCGCGCTTCATGATCGGTTCCCAGTCCGGGTCCGTCATGTCGGCGACCAGCACGTCCCCGGCCTGGAAGGAGGCCATCTGGTCGATCGAGGACAGCACCCGGACCTTGCCGGCGCCAATCCGCTGGCCGATGGCGCGTCCCTCCACGAGCACCGCGGATTTCCCGTTCAGCCGGAAGCGCGAGAGGGTGCCGGCGGTGCGGCGGGACTGGACCGTTTCCGGCCGTGCCTGAAGGATGTACAGGCCGCCGTCGACGCCGTCCTTGCCCCATTCGATGTCCATCGGACGGCCGTAGTGCTCCTCGATGGCGACGGCGTGCCGGGCCAGCTGCTCGACGTCGTCGTCGTTGAGGCTGAACCGGCGCCGCTGGTCCGCGGGCACGGGTTCGAAGTCGATGGTCCGCCCGACCGTCTCGGAATCGGTGTAGGTCATTTTCACGGCCTTTTCGCCCAGCCCGCGCTTCAGGATCGCGGGCCGGCCCGCTGCCAGGGCCGGCTTGTAGACGTAGAACTCGTCCGGGTTCACGGCCCCCTGCACCACAGCCTCGCCGAGGCCGTAGGAGGAAGTGATGAACACGGCGTCGGTGAAGCCGGACTCGGTGTCCATCGTGAACATCACCCCGGAGGAGCCCAGGTCGGAGCGGACCATCCGCTGCACGCCGGCCGAGAGGGCGACCTCGGAGTGGGTGAAGCCGTGGTGCACCCGGTAGGCGATGGCACGGTCGTTGTAGAGCGAAGCGAAGACGTCCTTGATGGCGGTCAGGATGTTCTCGATGCCGCGCACGTTCAAGAAGGTTTCCTGCTGCCCGGCGAAGGAGGCGTCCGGAAGGTCTTCGGCGGTCGCACTGGAGCGCACCGCCCAGGACAGGTCTTCCCCGCCGCCCTGCTCCTGCACCAGGGCCGTGTAGGCGGAGCGGATCTCGTCCTCGAAGCCGGCCTGGAACGGGGTTTCGGCGATCAGCTCGCGGATCGCCTTGCCGGCCTCGGCCAGGGCCGTGACGTCCTCGCTGTCGAGGTCCTCCAGCAGGGCTGCGATGCGCCCTTCCAGGCCCGATTCGGCGAGGAAACGCCGGTAGGCGTCAGCTGTTGTGGCGAAACCGCCGGGCACCTGGACCCCGGCGCCGGCCAGGTTCCGGACCATCTCGCCCAGCGAGGCGTTCTTGCCTCCCACCTGGTCGATGTCGTCGAGGCCAAGTTCGGAAAACCAGAGAATGTCTGACATGATCAGCACGCCTTTCGGGTCGTGGTGCTTCACAACGTTGTGGAGGGGCCGCGCCCGGTACTGCGCAGGACCGGGCACGGAAAAGTTCAGGGAATTGCGGTGGGGCGGCCGTCGTTGCGATCGGCGATGATCCGGGTGACCATCTTGCCGCCCCACCGCGGCTCTGGCCCCCGCGGCGCATGGCCGCGGGGGAGGGGCCCGCCGTCGCGGGGGTGCCGGGTCAGGACAGGTGGCGCTCGTCCGGGCCGTCGTAGGCGCTCAGCGGACGGATCAGCGAATTCGCTTCGAGCTGCTCCATGATGTGCGCGGTCCACCCGGTGATGCGGCTGGCCACGAACAGCGGCGTGAACGTCGGGGTGTCGAAGCCCATCAGGTGGTACGTCGGGCCGGCCGGGTAGTCCAGGTTCGGTTTGATGTTCTTCGCCTCACCCATGGCCGACTCCAGCGACGCGTACAGCTCGGCCAGGTCCTGCCGCCCGTAGTGCTCGATCATCTTGTCCAGCGACGCCTTCATGGTCGGAACCCGGGAGTCGCCGTGCTTGTAGACCCGGTGGCCGAAGCCCATGATCTTGCGCTTGTTCGCCAGCGCATCATCCAGCCAGGACTTGGCGCGGACGGACAGGTCCTCCCCGCCGGAGGCGGCCAGGATTTCCTCGAAGGTGTGCATCACGGCCTCGTTGGCCCCGCCGTGCAGCGGGCCCTTGAGCGCTCCGATCGCGCCGGTGACGGCCGAGTGCAGGTCCGCCAGCGTGGAGGTGATCACCCGGGCGGTGAAGGTGGAGGCGTTGAACGAGTGCTCGGCGTAGAGGATCATCGAGACCTTGAACGCCTCCACCACGTCGGCCGCGGCCTCCTCCCCGAAGGCCATCCACAGGAAATTCGCGGAGTAGTCCAGGTCCTCGCGCGGTTCGACGGCGTCCTGCCCGCGCCGGCGGCGCTGGTCGTAGGCGACGACGGCGGGCATCGCGGCCCAGAGCCGCAGGGCCTTGGCCAGGTTCGCCTCGCGCGAGGAATCCTCGGTCTGGCTGTCACGGGCGCCCACCACGGAGGCGGCCGTGCGGCACACATCCATCGGATGCGCCGTCGTCGGCAGCTCGTCGACCACCTTCCGGACCACCGGGTCCAGTGCTCGGCCGGCGCGCTCGGCGGCCGTCAGCTCCGCCAGCTGCTCCGGAGTAGGAAGCTCGCCGTACCAGAGCAGGTAGGCCACCTCCTCGAAGCTGCGCTGCGCGGCGAGCTCCTGGACGGGGTAGCCGCGGTAGAGCAGCGAGTTGGTCTCGGGGTTCACCTTGGAAATGCGCGTCGTGTCAACGACGACTCCGGCAAGACCCTTGTGGATCTGCTGCTGGGCGGTTTCGGTCATGATGCTCCTCCTTGAGTCAGTGCTTGCCGGGTACCTGAAAATTGAACACACCGGTGTCGAACCGGTTGTACGACTCGTAGTCGAGGAGCTCGTACAGCCGGGCACGGGTCTGCATCGTTTCCACCGCAGCCTGCTGGGTGCCGGCGGAGCGGATGGTCTCAAGACCAGATTCCACGGCGCCCATGGCAATGCGCAAGAGCGTCACGGGATAGATGACCATGTTCACGCCGACGCCTGCGAGCTGGTCGGTGGTGAAGAGCTCGCTCTTGCCGAACTCGGTCATGTTCGCCAGGATCGGCACGTCGACGGCGTTGCGGATCGCCTCGAACTCGGAGAGGTCGCGCATGGCTTCCGGGAAGATGGCGTCGGCGCCGGCGTCGACAAGCGCCTTCGCACGGTCGGTCGCGGCGTCCAGGCCTTCGACGGCGCGGATGTCCGTCCGGGCCATCAGCAGGAAGTTCTCGTCCCGGCGGGCATCGGCGGCGGCCTTCAGCCGCTTCGTGGCGGTATCCAGGTCGACGACGGCCTTGCCGTCCAGGTGCCCGCAGCGCTTCGGGTTGACCTGGTCCTCGATGTGGCAGCCGGCCAGGCCGGCGTCCTCGAGCTCCTGAATGGTCCGGGCCACGTTCATCGGCTCGCCGAAGCCGGTGTCGGCGTCGACGATGGCGGGCAGGTCGGTCATCCGGGCAATCTGCCCGGCGCGGGTGGCGACCTCGGTCAGCGTGGTGAGGCCGATGTCCGGCAGGCCCAGGTCCGCGGAGAGCACGGCGCCGGAGATGTACACGCCCTCGAAGCCCTTGTCCTGGATCAGCCGCGCCGAGAGCGGGTTGAATGCTCCCGGGAACTGGAGCAGCTTGCCGGAGGCGAGGCCCTGGCGGAAGTTGACGCGCTTCTGCGCGGCGGTGGTCTTGGCATAAAGCATTAGAAGAGTCCCTTCGGTGCGCCGGCGAGGTCGATGACGCCGGCCTTGGCCTGGATGTTCAGCCCGTCGAGTTCGCCGGCGGCGAGCTCAGGGAGGCGCTGGACAGTGTCGAGGAAGCGCTGGATCTCGGCTTCCTCCACGAGCCCTTCGGCGAGGGTGCGGAACTTGGCGATGTACTGCTCCCGCGCGAACGGCCGGGCACCCAGCGGGTGGGCGTCGGCCACGGCGATCTCATCGACGACCGTGGAGCCGTCGGCGAGGGTGATCTCCACCCGGCCGCCGAACGCCTTCTCCGCGGGGTCGAGCGAGTGGTACCGGCGGGTCCATTCCGGATCCTCGGCGGTGGTGACCTTGTGCCAGAGCGCCACGGTGTCGGGACGGCCGGCCCGCTCAGGCGCGTACGAGTCCACGTGGTGCCAGGCGCCGTCCTGCAGTGCGACGGTGAAGATGTACGGAATCGAGTGGTCCAGGGTTTCCCGCGACGCCGTCGGGTCGTATTTCTGCGGGTCGTTGGCGCCGGAGCCGATGACGTAGTGGGTGTGGTGCGAGGTGTGGATGACGATCTTCTCCACATTGGCCGGGTCGGCCAGTTCGGGGTGCTCCCCGTGCAGCTTGCGGGCCAGGTCGATCCACGCCTGGGCCTGGTATTCGGCCGAGTGCTCCTTGGTGTAGGTGTCCAGGATCGCGCGCTTGGC
Organism: Paenarthrobacter sp. DKR-5; assembly: GCF_018531425.1. Classification (GTDB taxonomy): domain Bacteria; phylum Actinomycetota; class Actinomycetes; order Actinomycetales; family Micrococcaceae; genus DKR-5. Next base: position 621,443 of record NZ_JAHBOI010000002.1, on the reverse strand, counting down.
CTCGCCGTCCTCAGGCAGCGGAACCTCGTAGGAGGCCTCCGGGCCGTCCAGCAGCCAGGCGATCACGCCGTCTTCGCCCTCGTAGATCGGCGTGGGGGAGGTCTGGCCGCGCATCGCCCGGTCCACGGCCTCGACGGCCATCTTGCCGGCGAACGCCGGGGCGTGCGCCTTCCAGGTGGAGATCTCGCCCTTGCGGGACTGCCGGGTCGCGGTGGTGGTGTGCAGGGCCTGGCCCACGGCCTGGAAGATCGTTTCCACGTCCAGCCCGAGGAGCGTGCCGATGCCGGCGGCGGCCGACGGGCCGAGGTGGGCCACGTGGTCGATCTTGTGCTTGTGCAGGCAGATGGCCTTGGCCAGGTCCACCTGGATCTCGTAGCCGGTGGCGATGCCGCGCACGAGGTCCGCCCCGGTGGCGCCGGCATGCTGGGCGACCGCGAGGATCGGCGGGATGTTGTCACCCGGGTGGGAGTACTCGGCGGCCAGGAAGGTGTCGTGGTAATCCAGCTCGCGCACGGCCACGCCGTTGGCCCAGGCGGCCCACTCCGGGGAGGTCTTGTCCTCGACGCCGAAGACCGTTGCCCCGCGGCCGCCGGTGGAGACCGGGTGGCTGAGCGCCTGGGCCCGGGCGGCGACGATCGGAGCGCGGTTGAGCGAGGCGACCGCAACCGAGGCGTTGTCGATGATGCGGTTGATCACCATCGCGGTGACTTCCTCGGTGACCGGGACGGCGTCTGCGGCGACGCGGGCGATCTTGTACGCAAGCTGCTCCTCGCGGGGCAGGTTTTCCTCGCTCTTGTAGACACGGACGTGGTTCAGCTTCACAGGGCTTTTTCCTCTCGCTGGGTGGCCTGCAGGTGGCGCAGGCTTTGATGCAGATGGACAGTGGTGGCGGCCACGGCCAGCGCCGGGTTGCGTTCGGCAATGGCGGCGGCGATGGTCGCGTGTTCGGTAGCCGCGGCGAGCAGCCGGGCCGGGTCATCGAGGGAGAGCCTGCGGACGCGGACCAGATGCACTCTCAGGTTCTTCAGCGCCTGGACCAGGTAGGCGTTGGCGGCGGCGTCGTCGACGGCCGCATCCAGACGGGACACCAGGTCGTAGTAGGCGTGGCGGCCCGGATCCGTGTCGGTGAGCAGCCGGGAGGCGTCCTCGAACTCGGCCCGCAGTGCAGCGAAGACGGCGCTCTCGCCCCGCTCCGCCGCGAGGGCCGCGGCCTTGCCTTCAAGGGCTTCGCGCAGCTCGAACAGCTCGGCCAGATGGTCCAAGGAGATGTCGGTGACGACGACGCCGCGCCCGGCGTGGGCCGCCGTCAGGCCGTCCGCGCCCAGACGGGCGAGTGCCTCGCGCAGCGGGGTCCGGGAGACGCCGAGGCGTTCGGATTGCTCAACCTCGGCCAGAACTGTTCCGGGAGGCAACTTCCACTCGATGATTTCGTCCCGAAGGGCGGCGTAGGCGCGGTCGCTGGCTCGCATCGGCCCTCCCTTGGTGCAGTGAAATGTGCGGCTGCCGGCACTGCGGTCGGATCCGAGGTGAGAGCCGGCAGCACCAATGTATACAAAACCCCGATACAAATGCAATCACCGGCGGTCGGGAGGTGGAATGTGGAGGTTTCTGTATACAAAGCCCTTGCCTGCGCGTGCCCCCGGTCGGTACGATCAGTGGCATCACGACGAGGTGAACGGAGAGCCGACATGGCCGCAGGGCAGTACCGATCCGCTTACGAACAGAGCCTGCAGGACCCGGAGGGGTTCTGGCTGGAAGCAGCGCGCGCAGTGCACTGGACGAAGCCGCCCGGCAGTGCCCTCGACGACGGGGACGCCCCGCTCTTCCGCTGGTTCCCGGACGGTGAACTGAACACCTGCTTCAACGCGCTGGACCGGCACGTGGAGGCCGGCAGGGGGGAGCAGGCAGCACTGGAGTACGACTCGGCCATGCTGGGCGTCCGGAAGACCTACACCTATTCCCGGCTGCTTGACGAAGTGGCCCGTTTTGCCGGTGTCCTGCGCTCGCAGGGCGTGGGCAAGGGGGACCGGGTCGTGATCTATATGCCGATGATTCCCGAGGCGGTCATTGCCATGCTCGCCACCGCCCGGCTGGGCGCCGTGCATTCGGTGGTGTTCGGTGGGTTCGCGCCCGCGGAGCTGGCCGCCAGGATCGAGGACGCGACCCCGGCCGTCGTCGTGGCGGCGTCCGGCGGGATCGAACCTTCCCGCCGGGTCGAATACCTGCCGGCGGTGGCCGAGGCGCTGGGGCTCAGCGACCACGAAGTGACCAGCGTGATCGTCAAGTCAAGGGACGGTTTCGCAGCCGCCGCCGCTGACTACGGCGGCCAGTGGCTGGACTGGGACGAGCAGATGGCCGGCGCGGAACCTGCAGCACCGGTGCCGGTCGCCGCGACGGACCCGCTCTACATCCTTTACACCTCCGGGACCACCGGCTCGCCCAAGGGCGTCGTGCGGGACAACGGCGGCTACGCCGTCGCGCTGACGTGGTCCATGAAGAACATTTACGACGTCGGTCCCGGCGAGGTGATGTGGACGGCCTCGGACGTCGGCTGGGTCGTCGGGCACTCCTACATCGTGTACGCGCCCCTGCTGGCCGGGGCCACCACCGTGCTCTACGAGGGCAAGCCGGTGGGTACGCCCGACGCCGGAGCATTCTGGCGGGTCATCCAGGACCACAGGGTAAAAGCCCTGTTCACGGCCCCTACCGCGCTGCGGGCCATCCGGAAGACCGACCCCGAAGCAGCGGAGCTGGCCAAGTACGACATCTCCTCCCTGCGCACCCTCTTCTCGGCCGGCGAGCGGCTGGATGTGGACACCTACGAATGGGCCGGCCGGATCCTTGGCGTACCTGTCGTGGACAACTGGTGGCAGACCGAAACGGGCTGGCCGATCTGCGCCAACCCGCGCGGCCTGGAGCCGCTGCCGCCCAAGGCAGGCTCGCCCACCTTCCCGGTCCCCGGGTATGACCTGCAGATCCTCGACGGGCTGGGCGAGCCGGTGCCGGCGGGCACCGAGGGCAACATCGTGCTCAAGCTGCCACTGCCGCCGGGAACCCTTCAGACCCTCTGGAACAACGACGCCCGCTACATCAGTTCCTACCTCAGCGCCTTTGACGGCTACTACGCCACAGGGGACTCCGGCTACCGGGACGAGGATGGCTACATCTTCGTCATGGGCCGGACCGACGACATCATCAATGTCGCCGGCCACCGGCTTTCCACCGGGGCCATCGAGCAGGTGCTGGCCCAGCATCCCGCCGTCGCCGAGTGCGCCGTCATCGGCCTGGCCGACGCCCTGAAGGGGCAGCGCGCGGCCGGGTTCGTCGTGCTCAAGGCCGGCGCCCAGGTGCAGGAGAACGAACTGGTGAAGGAACTCGTCGCCCTGGTGCGGCGCCGGATCGGGCCCGTGGCCGACTTCAAGCAGGCCACCGTGGTGGAGGCGCTGCCCAAGACGCGGTCCGGGAAGATCCTGCGCAAGACGATGCGCCAGATCGCCGACGGCGAGGAGTACGTGGTGCCGTCGACGATCGAGGACGCCTCCGTGGTGGACGAGCTGGTGCCGGTGCTGCGCCAGGCCGGACAGCGGGGCTAGGTCTTCCTGCCGGGATACCTGGTGACCTCCGGCCCTACGCCGGACCACGACGTTGCGGGGACGCTGAGTGGATGGACGAAAACACTGCGGATTCAGGTCCGACAACCCCGAGCCCGGCGCCGGAACCACCTGCACCGCGGCCTGGAGCCGGCCCGGATGAGGGGACGCCGGCGCGGCGCCGCTGGCCCGCGCCGGAGCTGCCGCCGAAGCAGGCGGCCATGGCCTTTGCCGCCGGAGCGCTCGGTGCCATGGCGGTAGGGGCGTTGGCGATGGGGGCCGTCGCCATCGGCAGGCTTGTCATTGGCAGGGCAGTGTTCGGGAAACTGCGGATCGGCCGGCTGGAAATCGACCAGCTCGTGCTTCACCGCCACCCGGCCGCCTATGCGGGCATGCACCCCCGTCATCACCCCGGCCATCACCCGGGCAAGCACCACCGGGGCCACCCCGCAGCCATGCATCACGGACCGTGCCCGGGAGGCGCGCACCACGGGGGCCGGCGCGGCATGCCCGGCCAGTGCCGCCGCGGCCCGGTGGCGGGAACGAAGCAGGGTACCCCTTAGCGGGGCGGCCGCCTTAGCGCAGCCAGCTGTATTCGTTCTCCGGCCTGCCGGGCGTGCCGTAGCGCGGGGCCCTGCGTGCCCGGCCCGCGTCGGCGAGGTACTCCAGGTACCGCCGGGCGGTCACACGCGACATCCCCAGGTCCAGGACCACTTCACTGGCTGAGACCGGGCCTCCGCGTGCCTTCAGCAGCTCGATCACGGACTGCAGGGTGTCCTCGGCCAGCCCCTTCGGCAGCACCGGCTCACCAGGGGTGCGCAGCTGCGCGAGGGCCAGATCCACATCGCTCTGCGAGGTCACGTTCGGCTGGCTCTCCAGCGCCCGCCGGAACTCCAGATAGTTCCCCAGCTTCTCCGCGAACGTGGCGAACGTGAACGGCTTGATCAGGTACTGCACGATCCCGGTGGAAATGGCGCTGCGCACCACCTGCAGTTCGCGCACGGCCGTGATGGCAATGATGTCGGTGCCAAGCCCGGCGGAACGGATCCTGCGGCTGACGTCCAGGCCATGCAGGTCCGGCAGGTTCATGTCCAGCAGCACCAGGTCCACGGGCGAGCCGGCCGCGGACGCATCCCCGAGCTGTCGCAGCGCGTCCTGCCCGGTGCGCGCCACCCCTGCCAGGTCGAAGCCGTCGACGCGGCGCACATATTCGGAATGGGCGGCCGCAGCGATCTCCTCGTCCTCGACGACGAGGACACGGATCCCCGGCGTCTGTGCCTGTGGATTCACTGCCTCCCGCTTTCCTTGGTCTCCGGCCCCAACGGTACCGTCACGGTGAACACGGCGCCCTTGCGCTTTCCGATCTGCAGCGTACCGCCGAGCCTGTCCACGGCCTGGCGCACCAGGGCCAGGCCGATGCCGCGGCCGAATTCGCCCGGCTCCTTGGTGGAATAGCCGCGCTCGATCACGCGCCGGGCCTCCTCCTCGTCGATGCCGGGCCCGCTGTCCGCGACCTCGATGACAGCGTGGCTGGCGCTGACGCGGAGGGTGACGTCGACCTGCCGCGGTGCGTCCGCGCCCGCTGCGGCGTCGAGGGCGTTGTCCACGAGGTTGCCCACAATGGTCACCAGGTCATGCGGGTCCAGCTGCGGGCCCTCCAGCTCGCCCTCAGTGCTGATGGCCAGGGCGATCCCGCGCTCGTTGGCCTGCGCCGCCTTGCCCATCAGCAGGGCGGCGAGCACCGGTTCGTGGACCGAGCCGACCACCTCGTCGGCAAGCTGCTGGCTGTGGTGCAGGTCCTCGGCGGCGAAATCGAGGGCCTCGGCGCTGCGGCCCAGTTCGAGCAGCGACACGATGGTATGCATCCTGTTGGAGTGCTCGTGGGTCTGCGAGCGCAGCGCGTCCGAAAGCGTGCGCATGGACTGCAGTTCGCCGCTGAGCGCCTCCAGTTCGGTGTGGTCGCGCAGGGTGGTCACCGTGCCCAACGGCTGCGCGCGCCGGCCTTGCGGTTCCCCGGGCGGACGGGCGGGTTCCTGGTTCACGACGAGCACGCGGGAGTCCGTCAGATGGATTTCGTCCCGGGCTGAACGGCCGCTCGCGAGCAGGTCTGCCAGGGACGCCGGCAGCTGCAGGTCCTTCAGACTGGGGGTACCGGTGGTCCGCGGCGGGATGGCCAGCAGCGCCGCGGCCTGGTCGTTGTAGAGGACCACCTCGCCCTTGCGGTCCACCAGCAGCAGCCCCTCGCGCACCGAATGCAGCACCGAATCGTAGAACGCGAACAGCTGGCCGAGCTGCTCCGGACCCCAGCCCAGCGTGACCCGTCGCAGGTACCGGCCCAGCAGCCAGGACACCAGGGAGCCGCCGGCCAGCAGGGCCAGTGCGACGCCGAAGATGGCCGGCAGCCGGGCGTTCAGGGCTACCGACACGTTGGTGACGGTGACCCCGGCGGCCACCATTGCCCGCACCTTGCCGGTGCCGTCCGCGACGGGGACGATTGCGCGCACGGACGGGCCAAGGGTGCCCGCGTAGATTTCGGTGAACGGCCGGCCCTGCAGCGCCTGGTCGACCGAGCCGATGTAGGGCTTGCCGATCTCGTCCGGATTCGGGTGCGTCCAACGGGTGCGGTCCGGTGCCATGATCGTGATGAAGTCGATCCCGGCGTCCTGCATGACCTTCCGCGCATAGGGCTGCAGCCTGCTGCTTGGGTCCGGCCCGGTCGCCGCCGTGAGCACCAGCGGATTGTCCGCGATGGATGTCGCGACGGCGAGCATTCTGTCCTGGGCCTGATGGTAGGTCTTGTCCCGCACATCCAGGTAGACCGCCGTCGCCACCAGTCCGGTCATCACGAACAGGAAGAGCAGCTGGCCGACGAACAGCCGGCGGGCGAGGCTCCAGTGACGTCCTGGCATGCGCAGCCTTTCGGCGGTCGGGCCCGCGGAGAGCGGACGGGGGACTGTGAACAATATGAACGCAAGGGTGACCACAGTCACATTGGGGGGAAGTGTAGTGGGCAGAGGAGCAGGCGCTGACGCCGGCATCCCCGCACCCAAGCCTAGTCAAAGGAGAACGCCGTGGCATCGACGCCAACGGAGACCGCCGTCGCACCCCGCCGGAAACGGGACACCACCCATCTGCTGTACATAGCCGTGATCGTCGCCGTCGTGGCCGGCGCCCTCGTGGGCCTGCTGGCCCCGGATTTCGCCAAGGGGCTCAAGCCGCTCGGTGACGGGTTCGTGGCCCTGATCAAAATGATGATCGCCCCGGTGATCTTCTGCACCATCGTCCTCGGCATCGGCTCCATCGCGAAGGCGGCGACCGTTGGCCGCGTGGGCGGCCTGGCGCTGGGCTACTTCATCGTGATGTCCACCTTCGCGCTCGCCATCGGCCTCGTGGTCGGCAACATCGTCCACCCCGGTGAAGGCCTGAACCTCAAGAACGCCACCTACGCCGCGCCCGCCGAATCGGCCAGCACCCAGGAGTTCCTGCTCGGCATCATCCCCACCACGCTGGTGTCCTCGCTGACCTCCGGCAACATCCTGCAGACCCTGCTGGTGGCCCTGGTCGCCGGCTTCGCGCTGCAGAAGATGGGCAAGGCGGGCGTGCCGATCCTGCGCGGCATCGGCCACATCCAGGCGCTGGTCTTCCGCATCCTGATCATGGTCATGTGGCTCGCCCCGATCGGCGCCTTCGGTGCCATCGCCGCCGTCGTCGGCGCCACCGGCTTCAAAGCGATCGTGAGCATGTTCACGCTGATGGCTGCGTTCTACATCGCCTGCATCATTTTCATCGTGGTGATCCTCGGAGGCCTGCTGAAGGCCGTGACCGGCGTGAACATCTTCAAGCTGATGAAGTACCTGGCCCGCGAATACCTGCTCATCTTCTCCACCTCGTCCTCCGAAGCAGCGCTGCCCCGCCTGATCGCGAAGATGGAGCACCTCGGTGTGTCCAAGCCCGTCGTCGGCGTCACCGTGCCCACCGGCTACTCCTTCAACCTGGACGGCACCGCCATCTACCTGACGATGGCCGCCCTGTTCGTGGCCAGCGCCATGGGCAAGCCGCTGGACTTCGGCGAGCAGATCTCCCTGTTGGTGTTCATGGTCATCGCCTCCAAGGGCGCTGCCGGGGTCAGCGGCGCCGGGCTGGCCACCTTGGCCGGCGGCCTGCAGGCGCACCGGCCGGACCTGGTCGGCGGCGTGGCGTTCATCGTCGGCATCGACCGTTTCATGTCCGAGGCGCGCGCCCTGACCAACTTCACCGGCAACGCCGTCGCCACGGTCCTGGTCGGCACCTGGGTCAAGGAGATCGACCGCGCCCAGGTGGACCGGGTGCTTGACGGGCACGCCCCGTTCGACGAAGCGACGATGACCACGCATGCGGAGCTGTCCGAGGCGGCGGAAGCCCGCGTGGAGGCGCCGGTGGCGGCCCGGGTCTGACCTTCTCCGGACACGCCCCGGGACACGCCCCGGGACAGGATCCGGGACGGAGGCCGCGGTGGACCAGTACGGTTCGCCGCGGCCTCCGCCGTCTTCCGGAACAAGCCCAACCTTCCACTTCAACTAGAAGCTCAAGGCTCAGTTCGAGGATTTGTCAAGGTCCGGCAAATCACGAGTTGGCCACTGTAGCCTTGGAAACAAGAACGTCGGCGGACCGAAAGTGTGGATAGATACGTGACTAGCGATCAGAGTTCAGCAACTCTGGAAGGTACGTCCCTGGATGTGGACGACGCCGTCCTGGGCCCCACGGGCCGTCCCGTGACCGAATTTCCGGAACCTGCACCGCTGGCGTCGCACGGTCCTGCCCGCGTCATCGCCATGGTCAACCAGAAGGGCGGCGTCGGAAAGACGACGTCGACCATCAACCTTGGCGCCGCGCTCGCCGAAGCGGGCCGCCGGGTGCTGCTGGTGGACTTCGACCCGCAGGGCGCGCTCTCCGCGGGACTGGGCACGAACCCGCACGAGCTGGACGTGACCGTCTACAACGTGCTGATGGACCGCCGGGTGGACGTGCGCGACGCCATCCGTTCCACCGAGATCGAAAACATCGACATCCTGCCCGCCAACATCGACCTCTCCGCCGCCGAGGTCCAGCTGGTCAACGAGGTCGCCCGCGAACAGGTCCTGGACCGGGCGCTGCGGAAGGTCGAGGACGACTACGACGTCATCCTCATTGACTGCCAGCCCTCGCTTGGCCTGCTCACCGTGAATGCCCTGACCGCGGCGCACGGCGTCATCATTCCGCTCATCTGCGAATTTTTCGCCCTCCGCGCGGTTGCCCTGCTGGTCGAGACCATCGAGAAGGTCCAGGACCGGCTCAACCCGCGCCTCCAGGTCGACGGCGTGCTCGCCACCATGTACGACGCGCGGACCCTGCACAGCCGCGAGGTCATCGGCCGGCTGGTGGAAGCCTTCGGCGACAAGGTCTTCGAGACCGTGATCAAGCGAACCATCAAGTTCGCTGACGCCACCGTCGCCGCGGAGCCCATCACCACGTACGCCGGCAACCATGCAGGCGCCGAGGCCTACCGCCGGCTGGCCAAAGAGCTGATCGCCCGCGGTGGCGCTCCCTGACGCCCTTCCCGCTGCGGTCACTGCGGACTCCGACGCGGCAGCGGCGCCGGAAGCGGCTCCGGCGCGGGCCGGCTTCGAAGTGCGGCTGGAGAATTTCACCGGCCCGTTCGATTTGCTGCTGGGACTGATCTCCAAGCACGAACTCGACATCACCGAAGTTTCACTTGCGCAGGTGAGCGGGGAGTTCATCTCCTACATCCGCGGCCTGCAGCAGCTGGGCCAGGAATGGGCCCTCGACGAGGCGAGCGAATTCCTCGTCATCGCCGCCACCTTGCTGGACCTGAAGGCCGCGCGCCTGCTCCCGAGCGGCGAGGTTGAGAACGATGAGGACATCGCGCTGCTGGAGGCGCGGGACCTGCTCTTCGCCCGGCTGCTGCAGTACCGGGCGTTCAAAGAGGTGTCGGGCATCATGGCCCGGCGGCTGGAGCAGGAAGCCACGCGGTTCCCGCGCCTGGTCAGCCTCGAGGGCCATTTCGCGGCGCTGCTGCCCGAACTCGTGTGGCGGCACACACCGGAGCAGTTTGCCGAACTGGCCGCCAAGGCGCTGCAGCCGCGGGAACCTGCGCCTACGGAGGTCGGGCTGGCCCATCTGCACGCCCCGCCGGTCAGCGTGAAGGAACAGGCCGAAATCATCGGCAACCGGCTCCAGCAGGGCAGGCCGCTCTCCTTCCGGGCGCTGATCAGCGACGCCGACGGCACGCTTGTGGTGGTGGCGCGCTTCCTGGCCCTGCTGGAGATGTTCCGCGACGGCGTCATCGCCTTCGACCAACTGGCCCCGCTGGCCGAACTGACCGTGCACTGGACCGGCCCGGACGCGGACTGGAGCAGCGAGAGCCTCAGCGAAGAGTATGACGACGGACCGGCCGCGGCGCCGGCAGGGGAGGACACACAGCATGAGCGCGCAGACTGAGCCGGAGGGCCCTCCGGAGGAACCTTCGGCGGATACCGGAGTGGAAGGGCTGCCGGGCGGGGCCGCCGCGGCCTTGGAAGCGGTGCTGATGGTGGTGGACGAACCTGTCACCGCAATCCAGCTCGCCACGACGCTGATGCTCCCGGTGGGTCGGGTGGAGGAACTGCTGCTGGAGCTCGCCCGGGAGTACGACGGGTATACTAATTGGGGCCCGGTGCGGCCCCGGGGCTTTGAGCTGCGCAGTGTCGCCGGGGGCTGGCGGTTCTATTCGCGCACCGACTTCGCCCCCGTCGTCTCCAGTTTCGTGCTGGAAGGCCAGACGGCGAGGCTGACCCAGGCGGCCATGGAGACGCTGGCCGTGATCGCCTACCGGCAGCCGGTGTCGCGGGCGAGGGTCTCGGCGATCCGGGGAGTCAATGTCGACTCGGTGGTCCGTACGCTCACGCAGCGGGCCCTGATCGAGGAGGCCGGCCACGATCCGGAGTCGGGAGCCATCCTGTACCGGACGACGTCGTATTTCCTCGAGCGGCTGGGCATCGGCACCGTCGAGGAACTGCCGAAACTTGCCCCGCACCTGCCGGGGCTGGAAAACCTCGGAGATTTTGAAGAGGCTAGTTACTAGGCGCAGACAGATGCGCAACAACCGAAGGACGGGGCAATGACACAGGCGGGACGCCAGGGTTCACCACGCAACAACGGAGGCAGGAAGCCGGCGGGCGCCGGCAAGGGCGGCTTCGGCAAGGCGTCCGGGGGCAAGCCCGGCTCGGCCAAGCCGGCCGCAGCGAACGCCGGCAAGGGCGGCTTCGGCAAGTCGGGCACCGGAAAACCGGCCGGCAAGTCCGGTGCCGGCAAGGGCGCCAAGGCGGCCAGGGCCAAGGGTCCTGCTCCCTTCGGCCGCGAACGTTTCGGCCAGAACCTCGGGCCGGTCAAGAAGGCGGCTCCGCCGCGCCGCGGCCAGCGCCCGGCCGCCCAGTCGCCGCTGCACGACGCAGAAGGGGTGCGGCTCCAGAAGGTGCTGGCCTCGGCCGGCGTCGCCTCCCGCCGTGTCTGCGAGGACATGATCAGGGAAGGCCGCGTCGAGGTGGACGGCCAGGTCGTCACCGAGCTTGGCCTGCGGGTGGATCCGAAGAGCGCCGTGATCCACGTGGACGGCATCCGGATCCAGCTCGACGAGACCCTCGTCTACTACGTCTTCAACAAGCCCAAGGGCGTGGTCTCCACCATGGAGGACCCCGAAGGCCGCCCGTGCATCCGGGATTACCTCAAGAACAAGGGCGAGCGGCTCTTCCACGTGGGCCGGCTGGACGTCGCAACCGAAGGGCTGCTGCTGCTGACCAACGACGGCGAACTCGCAAACCGCCTGACCCACCCCTCGTACGAGGTTCCCAAGACGTATCTTGTCCAGGTCCGAGGCCCGATGGCGTACGGTGTCGGAGCCCAGATGAAGGCGGGCATCGAACTCGAGGACGGCATCGCCGCGGTGGATTCCTTCCGGCTGGTCGATTCGACGCCGGGCCACGTGCTCGCCGAGGTCGTGCTGCATTCGGGCAAGAACCGGATCGTGCGCCGCCTCTTCGACGCCGTCGGCCACCCTGTGGAGCGGCTGGTCCGGGTGAAGGTCGGCCCCATCGCCCTCGGCGACCAGCGCCAGGGGAGCGTGCGCGCGCTCGGCCGGCAGGAGATCGGCCATCTGCTCGCCTCGGTCGGGATGTAACCGATGAACCCGTCCCACCTCGCCGGGCCCGTGCTGGTCCTGGGCACCGGACTGCTCGGCGCCAGCATCGGCCTCGGCCTGCGCTCCCGCGGGCTTGATGTCGTCCTCTCGGATCCGTCACCCTCCGCGCAGGCGGTCGCGGCGGACATCGGCGCAGGGCGACTGCTCGACGAGGCCGAAGCACTGCAGCCGGAGCTCGTGGTCGTCGCCGCGCCGCCGGATGTCGCCGCCCGTGTCGTGGCCGGCGCCCTGCGGGATTACCCGTCCGCCGTCGTCGTCGACGTTGCCAGCGTGAAAGTGGCGGTGCTCGAGGAGCTGCGCGGCGCCGGCGCCGACCTGAGCCGCTACGTCGGCACCCATCCGATGGCGGGCCGTGAACGCTCCGGCCCGGTGGCCGCCCGCGGCGAGCTCTTCCTCTCCATGCCCTGGGTCATCTGCCCGTCGGAGGAGAGCGGGCCGGCCGCGGTCAAGGCCGCCCAGGCGCTGGCGATCGATCTGGGGGCGGTCGTGACGCGCTTCAGCCCCGAGGAGCATGACACCGCCGTGGCCCTGGTGTCCCACCTGCCGCAGGTGATGTCCTCACTGCTGGCCAGCCGCCTGCAGGACACCCCGCTGCACGCCCTCTCGCTCGCCGGGAACGGCCTGCGCGACGTCACCCGGATCGCGGCCAGCGACCCGGGGTTGTGGGTGCAGATCCTCAGCGCGAACGCCTCGCGGCTGGTGGAGCTGCTGTACGGCGTGCGCGAGGACCTGAACCGCCTGATCCGCACCCTGGAGCATCCGGACGCAAAGGGCGCCCGGCTGGACATGGCCCAGCTGATCAGCGAAGGCAATGCCGGGCAGGCCCGCATCCCGGGCAAGCACGGCGGTCCGCCGCAGGCCTACGCGTGGCTGACCGTTTTGGTCGAGGACAAGCCTGGCCAGATCGCCAGGCTGCTGACGGAGATCGGAGAAATCGGAGTGAACCTTGAGGACCTGCGGCTGGACCATTCCGCCGGCCGGGAAGTCGGCATGGTGGAACTGTCCGTGGTGCCGAGCAAGAAAGCCGGTCTGATCGAGGCCCTGGCCGACCGCGGCTGGCAGGTGCTGCTCTGATGACCATCGTTTTCCGACAGGGCAGAAGCCTCGTGCTGGCCATCGACGGACCGTCCGGCTCAGGCAAGTCCAGCGTGAGCCGCGAGGTGGCCCGCCGGACGGGCCTGGCCTACCTCGACACCGGCGCCATGTACCGGGCCTTGACCTGGTACTGCCTTGACCGCGGAATCGACCTGGCCGATGCGTCCGCGGTCGAATTGGCGGCCGAGACGCTGCCGCTGGAGATTTCCACCAGCCCTGACTCCGAGCGCGTCGCGGTCGACGGCACCGACGTCACCGCGCAGATCCGCGAGCCGGGGATCTCCGCCGCCGTCAGCGCCATCGCCACCACCCTCGGGGCGCGGGCCGAGCTGGTGCGCCGGCAGAAGCAGCTGATCAACGACCTGCACCGCCGGATCGTCGTCGAGGGCCGCGACATCACCACCGTCGTTGCCCCCGACGCCGAGGTTCGCCTGCTGCTCACCGCCAGCGAAGAGGCCCGGATGCGCCGCCGCGGCGACCAGCTGGGCGGGACCCAGACCCGTGAACAGCTCGCCGAGCAGGTGCTGGCCCGCGACGCCAAGGACGCTACCGTGGTGGACTTCCACCGGGCCGCCGACGGCGTCATCACGATCGATTCGTCCGAGCTCGACTTCGAGCAGACCGTCGGGGGAGTGCTGGACGCCGTCGAATCCGTCGTCGGCGCCGGCGTGCGCGACCCCGAACCCGCCGGCGGGGCCACCCATGGCTGAGCTCCCCTCGGTTCTGGGACCGCTGTGGGGGCGGCCGGTCGGCCGGGTGCTGGACCACGTCCTCTACAACACCCGTGTCTCGGGTGCAGCCAATGTGCCCGCCACCGGACCGGTGATCTTCGCGGCGAACCACCTGAGCTACCTCGACGGCCCGGTGATGGTCGGCGCTGCGCCGCGGCACATGCACGTGCTTGTGAAGCAGGAGATGTTCAAGGGTGTCCTCGGCGCCGTCCTGCGCGCCTCAGGGCAGCTGCCCGTGGACCGGTCCGGTGACCGCCGTGCCCTGCAGCAGGCCAAGGGCCTGCTCGACGCCGGCCGCTGCATCGGCATCCTCCCGGAAGGAACCCGGGGCAGCGGCGCCGCATCCTCGGTGAACGGCGGGGTGGCGTGGCTGGCGCTGCAGTCCGGGGCCCCCGTGGTCCCGGTCGCCGTGCTCGGCACCCGGATCACCGGGGAGCACCTGGACAGCATCCCGCCGCTGCGCCGCCGGCTGCAGGTGGTCTTCGGCACACCGCTGACGATCCAGCGGGAGGCCGCCGAATCCGGCCGTGCTTCAATGGACCGGGCCGTCGAGCTGATCCGGACCACCCTCGCGGACCACGTCCGCACCGCCGTCGACACCACCGGGCAGGCGCTGCCCGGCGACGGCCCCCACGAACCTGCCGCCGCCGCGGCACCCCACAACGAAGGAAACCAACGATGAGCGAGACCCACGACGCCGGCAGCGCCGGGCACGAGGACGAGTACACGCCCGCCGAACCCGACAATGTGGACGAGGTGCTCTCCGGCATCGACGACGAGGAGGCCGAGCGCCGCGCCGCGTCGCTGCGCGCCGGCCTGGCCGAGTACGACCTCGACGAGGACGACGCCGCGCTGCTCGCCGGCATGGGCGAGGGCTTCGAGGCTGAAGGTGAAGCAAAGCTCGACCCGGTGCTGGCCATCATCGGCCGCCCGAATGTCGGCAAGTCCACCCTCGTCAACCGCATCCTCGGCCGCCGCGAAGCCGTCGTGGAGGACACGCCGGGGGTGACCCGGGACCGCGTCTCCTACGCAGCGCACTGGAACGGGCGCAACTTCACCCTGGTGGACACCGGCGGCTGGGAGCACGACGCCAAGGGCATCCACGCCCGGGTCGCGGACCAGGCCGAGATCGCCGTCGAAATGGCCGACGCCGTGCTGCTGGTCGTCGATGCGACCGTCGGAGCCACCGCCACCGACGAGGCCGTGGTGAAGATGCTCCGGCGCGCCAGGATCCCCGTGATCCTGGTCGCCAACAAGGTGGACGACATCCAGCAGGAAGCCGATGCCGCCGTGCTGTGGGGCCTGGGCTTCGGCGAGCCGTACCCGGTCTCGGCACTGCACGGCCGCGGCGTCGCGGACCTGCTCGACAAGATCATGAGCGTGCTGCCCGAGCACTCCGCCGTCGCCGGCGTGGAGCGGACCGGCGGCCCCCGCCGCGTGGCGCTGATCGGCCGGCCGAACGTGGGCAAGTCCTCGCTGCTGAACAAGCTCGCAGGCTCCGAGCGCGTCGTCGTTGACCCGCTGGCCGGCACCACCCGCGACCCGGTCGACGAATACATCGAACTCGGCGGCCGCACCTGGCGCTTCGTGGACACCGCCGGCATCCGCCGCCGCGTCCACATGCAGCAGGGCGCTGACTTCTACGCCTCGCTTCGCACGCAGGCGGCGCTGGAAAAGGCCGAGGTCGCCGTCGTGCTGCTCGCCGTGGACGAGGTGCTGAGCGAGCAGGACGTGCGCATCCTGCAGATGGCCATCGAATCCGGCCGGGCGCTGGTACTCGCCTTCAACAAGTGGGACCTGCTCGACGACGAACGCCGCCGCTACCTCGAGCGCGAGATCGAGCAGGACCTGGCGCACGTGGACTGGGCCCCGCGCGTGAACATTTCCGCCAAGACCGGCTGGCACAAGGACCGCCTCGTGCCCGCGCTGGACAAGGCCCTCGAGTCCTGGGACAAGCGCATCCCCACCGGCCGCCTCAACGCCTTCCTCGGCGAGCTGGTGGCGGCGCACCCGCACCCGGTGCGCGGCGGCAAGCAGCCCCGCATCCTGTTCGGCACCCAGGCCTCGAGCCGGCCGCCGAAGTTCGTGCTGTTCACCACCGGGTTCCTGGACCCGGGCTACCGCCGGTTCATCACCCGCCGGCTCCGGGAGACCTTCGGCTTCGAAGGCACACCGATCGAGGTCAGCATGCGTGTGCGCGAGAAGCGTTCGCGGAAGCGGTAATCCTCGGCGGCCTGGTCCGGCGAGCCGGTCCGGCGGCATGGTCCGGTGCCTGCCGATTATGCTGTAAACTCGTTGAGGTGGTTCGGCCGGGAGGAATTCCGGCTGAACATCGGGCTGTAGCGCAGCTTGGTAGCGCACTTGACTGGGGGTCAAGGGGTCGCAGGTTCAAATCCTGTCAGCCCGACCAGCAAACACCCTCGCCTTCGGGCGGGGGTGTTTTGTTTTGCCCGGGCAGGAGACCCGTTGCCGCGAGCGGCCAGCCGGGGCTAGGTTGGGGCCGTGGACCGCAGGAGGGGTCGCAGCGGTGGCCGTTTGGCGCAGGCAGCTGCCGTCGTCATGCTTGCCAGCGCCTGTACCGCCCCCGCCGTGCCCGCGCCGAGTGCGGCCTCCGCGCACGCAGGCACCGCCCCGGCCGCAACCACCGCCCCGGCGAGGGACGTCGCCACGAATCTGCAGTCCCCGTGGTCCATGGCGACCACGCCGGACGGTGCGGTGCTCGTCAGCGAACGGGACACCGGCCTGGTCAAGGAACTCACCCCCGCCGGCGGTAGCCGCGACGTCGGCCGGATCGACGGCGTCGTGCACGAGGGGGAGGGCGGCCTGCTTGGGATCGCCGTCCGGCCGCCGGAGAGCGGCACGCCGGCGCTGCTGTACGCGTTCTACACCGCCGCGGCGGACAACCGCCTGGTGAGAATGCGGCTGCGCGGATCCCCTGGCTCCTACGCCCTGGGGCCGCCGGAAACACTGCTGACCGGCATCGCGAAGGGCAGCGTCCACAACGGCGGCAGGATCGCCTTCGGCCCCGACGGCAAGCTGTACGTGACGACAGGGGAGGCAGGGCTGCGGTCTCCGGCCCAGGACCTGGCCTCGCTCAACGGCAAAATCCTCCGGCTCGACCCGGACGGGACGGTGCCAAGGGACAATCCGTTTCCGGGCAGCCCGGTGTACTCGCTGGGCCACCGCAATCCGCAGGGCATCGGCTGGGACACCCAGGGCCGGATGTGGGCCTCCGAGTTCGGGCAGAACCGGTGGGACGAGTTGAACCTGATCCGGCCCGGCGGCAACTACGGCTGGCCGGAGGTGGAAGGTATCGACACAGGCCAGTCCCGGTTCATCAACCCGGTGGCGCAGTGGCCGACGTCGGAGGCGAGCCCGAGCGGCCTCGCCATCAGCGGCACCACCGTGTTCATGGCCGCCCTGCGGGGCCAGCGGCTGTGGGTGATCCAACCCTCGGCGGACGGGAGGACCGCCAGCGTCACCGCCCGGTACACCGGCACTTTCGGCCGGCTCCGCGATGTGCGGGTGGCGCGCGGCGGCAGGCTGTGGCTGCTGACGAACAACACGGACGGCCGGGGAACACCGCGGCCGGGGGATGACAGGATCGTCGAGGTGCCGGCGGCCGGCGGCTGAGCGGGTATGCCTATACTTTCTTCCGTTGGCTGATTTGCCTGTCCGGATCCTCCGGAGGGTCTGACGCCGGCCATCACCGCTGTTCCAGATCCCGAAAGGCATCCCGATGAGCAACATTCCGGCAGAACTCTCCTACACCGCGGAGCACGAGTGGGTCAGCGCGCCGAACAGCGACGGCGTGGTCCGCGTCGGCATCACTGATTTCGCCCAGGATGCGCTCGGCGACGTCGTCTATGCCCAGCTTCCCGAAGCAGGCACCAAGGTGTCCGGCGCAGACGTGCTCGGCGAAGTCGAATCCACCAAGAGCGTGAGCGACATCTACGCCCCGCTCAGCGGCGAGGTCGTCAGCCGCAACGAGGCCCTCGACGCAGACCCGTCGCTGATCAACTCGGACCCCTACGGTGAGGGCTGGCTGCTCGAGCTGCGGCTCGAGGACGCTGCCGCCGTCAGCTCCCTGCTCAGTGCTGCCGAATACGAGCAGCAGGTAGGCTAGAGTTAGCAATTCCGCATCAGGCCCGAACGCCTGAACCGCGCTAATCGAGGAGGGGTATCCATGTCCGGGGAAGAGAACGGCGTCGTACAGCCGAATACGGCGTCTGAGCACCGGCAGGAAGCCTCGGAAACCACCTCGATCCATCTGGTGGCGATCCCGGAGATGCCCGCGTCCGCTCCGAAGCTCGGCGCCGAAGAGCGCTCCGCGGTCGAGGCCCTGCCTGCCGGTTCCGCGCTGCTGATCGCGCACTCCGGACCGAACGCGGGCGCGCGCTTCCTGCTCGACGCCGACGTGACGACGGCGGGCCGACACCCGGATGCTGACATTTTCCTCGACGACGTCACCGTCTCCCGGCGCCATGTCGAGTTCCGCCGCGCAACCGGCGGCTTCGAGGTCGTGGACACCGGCAGTCTGAACGGCACCTACGTGAACCAGGACCGGGTGGACCACCTGCTGCTGAAGTCCGGCAATGAAGTGCAGATCGGCAAGTTCCGCCTGACGTACTACCTGAGCCCGGCCCGCTCCGCGACAGCTCCGGCTTCCTAGGGGCGAAGGCTGTGTCCCTGCAGAACAACGCGCGACGCACCCTCCACGACGCTTCGACTGCCGCGGCGCGGCCGGCTGCTTCGGCCGTGCTCAATATCGGTGAAGTGCTGGCTCGGCTGACCGACGACTTCCCCTCGATGAAGGCGTCGAAAATCCGCTTCCTGGAGGAGAAGGGGCTCATCACGCCCCGGCGCACGGCGGCCGGCTACCGGCAGTATGCCGAGAGCGACGTGGAACGCCTGCGCTTCGTCCTCGCCCTCCAGCGGGACCACTACATGCCGCTGAAGGTGATCAAGGACTACCTCGACACGATCGACCGCGGAGAGCGCCCGGAAAACCTGCCCCCCGGCGTGGTGCCGGGTCCGCGCATGGTGTCGGAGGAAGTCGCGGCGAAGCTGCAGCGCCGGGGCCGGATGCTCACCGCCGAGCAGCTGCGCGCGGAGTCGGGTGCCAGCGCCGAGCTGCTGGAGTCGCTGCTGAGCTTCGGGTTGGTATCCGCCGACGAGGGACGGTTCGACGAGCATGCCCTCCGCGTGGCCAGGGCGTGCGTGCAGCTGGAAGGGCACGGCCTCGAGCCCCGGCACCTGCGGCCTTTCCAGGCGGCAGCCGAGCGCGAATTCGGCTTGGTGGAGCGGGCGGTTGCCCCCCTGGCCTCCCGCCGGGACGGTTCGTCGCAGGCACGTGCCGCGGAAGCAGCCCGTGAGATCAGTGAGCTTTGCCTGGGTCTGCACAGTGCTCTGGTGCAGGGCCGGATCGCGCGGATGGAAAGCTGAGGCTTCCGTCCTGAACTCCGAAGGGAGGCAACTGTGATTGAGCTCCAGATTGTCGGCGTGCGCATAGAGCTGCCGTCCAACCAGCCGCTGGTGCTGCTGAAGGAGGTCCACGGGGAACGGCACCTGCCCATCTGGATCGGCACCCCCGAGGCCAGCGCGATCGCGCTCGCCCAGCAAGGGATCGTTCCGCCGCGGCCGCTGACGCACGACCTGCTCTGTGATGTGGTCACCAGCCTGGGCCGCGAAATCGTGGGCGTGAACATCGTCGCGGTGACGGACAACGTCTTCTACGCCGAGCTTGTGTTCGACAACGGCGTGCGGGTCAGCTCCCGCGCGTCGGACGCCCTCGCGGTGGCACTGCGGGCCAAGTGCCCGATCCGCTGTGCGGACGAGGTGATGGACGAGGCCGGGGTGAAGATCGCCGAGCACGACGAAGGCGGGGAAGCCGCCGAACCGGCGGTCGACGAGGAGAAGGAGATGCGCCGCTTCCGCGAGTTCCTCGACGACGTCGAGCCGGAGGATTTCGAGCGCTGAACGGCCCGGTTGATAACGTTCAGGTTAAAGTTGAGGTTCAAACTTCCGACACGCCGCCCCTAAGAGGGCCGCATCTTTGACCGGGGGCCCGGGCGGCTCTACCGTTTTTGATAGAGAGTCCCATTGCATGGGTAGCCTGTTGCGGGCAGACTGAGAGTGACTTACATTGGTGGGTTTCACGTCATGTCGGTCAAAGCCGCCTCAGGGACTTCTCTGAGGAGCTACGACAAGGAGGGTTCACGTGAGTCCGAAAGGCGACGCCGGCGAGCTTAAGCACGCTGCCGCACCCCTACCGGCCAGCGCCCAGGGACTGCTGTTCACCGAGGACCTGCCGGTCCTCGATGAGGACGCAGGGTACCGGGGCCCGACGGCATGCAAGGCGGCAGGAATCACGTACCGCCAGCTGGACTACTGGGCCCGCACCGGCCTGGTCGAGCCCGCAGTGCGCGGAGCCTCCGGTTCCGGCTCCCAGCGCCTCTACAGTTTCCGTGACATCCTCGTCCTCAAGGTGGTCAAGCGCCTGCTGGACACCGGCGTCTCGCTGCAGCAGATCCGCACCGCCGTGGACCACCTGCGCGAGCGGGGGGTCGAGGACCTGGCCCAGATTACGCTCATGAGCGACGGCGCCAGCGTCTACGAGTGCACCTCGGCCGACGAGGTCATCGACCTGGTCCAGGGCGGCCAGGGCGTCTTCGGCATCGCTGTCGGACGGGTGTGGCGCGAAGTCGAAGGCAGCCTTGCCGCGTTGCCCAGCGAGCATGTGGAGGAGCAGTCCTTCCCGGACGACGAACTCAGCAAGCGCCGGGCACGAAAGATCTCCTGACGAAAGCCGGTTCCACGCCGGACCCGCGAAAAAGGCGCCGCACCCGTTGGGTGGCGGCGCCTTCGTGGTTAAGCGGCCCGGGTCAGGCGAAGGGGCCCGCGGTCCCGGGACTCACCGCTTGACGCGGTTGCGTGTCCGGCCCTTCTGCACCAGGTTGGCGAGCAGGTCGTCGAACAGTTCCGAAGCGTTCTTCGCCGCGTCGCCGGGCCACTGGTGCACCGCGTGCGCTGCGCCCTGGATCTGCTGCCAGTTGGCCTGCTCCGGAATGTGCGGCGAGAGCAGCAGGGGCCCGAACATGGACCGCATTTCAGCCAAACGGTAGGTGTGCTCGTTTGAGCCCGGCCGCACCCGGTTGGCCACAATGCCCGCCGGCACCAGGTTCGGCGCGAATTCCTGCTTGAACAGTTCGATGGCGCGCAGGGTGCGTTCCGTGCCGGCCACGGAGAACAGGCCCGGCTCGGCGACAAGCAGCACCCGGTTGCTGGCCGTCCAGGCCATCCGGGTGAGGCCGTTCAGGGAGGGAGGGCAGTCGATGAGGACAAGATCGTAGCCAGTCGCCCCGGCCAGGACCGTGCTGAGCCGCCGCAAGTCCCTGCGGCCGAGATCGGGGCGGTCGTAGATGCCCGCATAGGCCGAGCCCGCGGCGACGTCGAGGGTCTTCGTGCCGTCGCTGTCGGGGGCAGCCGCCACCCATCCGGACGGCACCACGTTTTCGGAGAGCCGGGCGCGGCGGGCGACCTTGAGCATGCGGCCAATGTCCAGCTGGCTGCCCGCGCGGACGCCGAGACCGGTGGTGGCGTCCGCATGCGGATCGAGGTCCACCACGAGTGTTCGGATACCCGCCGCGAGAGCAGCGGAGGCGAGTCCCAGAGTGACCGACGTCTTGCCGACGCCGCCTTTGAGGCTGCTGATGCTCACTACTTGCACTTGATGAACCAATACCTAACGTTGCTCGTCTTCACCACGGTGAAGCTCCCGGGACCGGGCCCCCGGTACGGACGGCCGTGGCCCGCACCTCCCCGGTGGCGCTTCGCCGGCCCGCTTCAGCGACCGACATAGCGGGCTCATCGCTGAGCACCACCTTCATCATAGGTGGAAGCAGCCGCCGGAGTTGATTCCGAAGCCTCCTCAGCGAGCCCTGGCGGCCGCACGCATCCTGCTAGTGTGAGCTGGGGCACGATGTGTTGCCGGGGCACACGGGGATCGCCCAGAATGGCACCACGTCCCCCGACCCGCAACGACGCAGGAGAGTCATGTTCTCGAAGATTTTGGTGGCCAACCGAGGAGAAATCGCCATCCGCGCCTTCCGTGCCGGATACGAGCTCGGGGCCCGGACAGTCGCGGTGTTCCCCTACGAGGACAGGAACTCGATCCACCGGCAAAAAGCCGACGAGGCGTACCCGATCGGGGAGGAAGGCCATCCCGTCCGGGCCTACCTCAACGTCGCAGAAATCATCCGCGTAGCCAAGGAAGCAGGGGCCGACGCGATCTACCCCGGCTACGGCTTCCTCTCGGAGAACCCCGACCTGGCCCGCGCGGCGAAGGAAGCGGGCATCACCTTCGTCGGCCCGGACGCGGACGTACTCGAACTGGCCGGACACAAGGTGCGCGCGCTCGAAGCCGCGCGGAAGGCCGGCATCCCTGTGCTGAAGTCCAGCCCGCCCAGCTCGGACCCCGAGGTGCTGCTGGCCGAGGCGGACGGGATCGGCTTCCCGATCTTCGTCAAGGCAGTGGCCGGCGGCGGCGGCCGCGGCATGCGCCGGGTCGACACCCGGGAGGCGCTGCCCGAGGCCCTCAGCGCCGCGATGCGCGAAGCGGACACCGCGTTCGGCGACCCGACGGTCTTCCTGGAGCAGGCAGTCCTGCGCCCGCGGCACATCGAAGTCCAGATCCTCGCCGACAGCCAGGGCAACGTCATGCATCTGTTCGAACGGGATTGTTCGCTGCAGCGCCGGCACCAGAAGGTCATCGAGATCGCCCCCGCGCCGAACCTGGACGAGAACATCCGCCAGGCGCTCTACCGTGACGCGGTGGCGTTCGCGAAGGCACTGAACTACGTCAACGCGGGAACAGTCGAATTCCTTGTCGACACGGTAGGCGAGCGTGCCGGGCAGCATGTGTTCATCGAGATGAACCCCCGCATCCAGGTCGAACACACCGTCACCGAGGAAGTGACCGACGTCGACCTCGTGCAGGCACAGATGCGCATCGCGGCGGGGGAGACGCTGGCGGACCTGGGCCTGAGCCAGGAAACCGTCGCGCTGCGCGGTGCCGCCCTGCAGTGCCGGATCACCACCGAGGACCCGGCCAACGGCTTCCGGCCGGACGTCGGGCGCATCACGGGCTACCGCTCGGCCGGCGGCGCCGGCGTGCGCCTGGACGGCGGCACGGTGTACTCCGGTGCGGAGATCAGCCCGCACTTCGATTCGATGCTGGTCAAGCTCACCTGCCGAGGCCGGGACTACCCGACCGCGGTGGCCCGTGCCCGGCGCGCCCTGGCCGAGTTCCGGATCCGTGGCGTGTCCACCAACATCTCCTTCCTGCAGGCAGTCCTGGACGACCCCGACTTCGTGGCCGGAAATGTCGCCACGTCCTTCATTGACGAGCGGCCGGAGCTGGTCAAGGCCCGCGTCTCCGCCGACCGCGGAACCAAGCTGCTGAGCTGGCTCGCTGACGTGACTGTCAACAAGCCGAACGGGGAGCTGCAGGTCCATAGCGACCCGGCAGCGAAGCTGCCTGCCGTGGAGGGCGAGGCGCCGGCCGGCTCGCGTCAGCGGCTGCTGGAGCTCGGGCCCGAGGGCTTCGCCAAGGCGCTGCGCGAGCAGACGCCCGTGGCTGTCACCGACACCACCTTCCGCGACGCGCACCAGTCGTTGCTCGCCACCCGGGTGCGCACCCGGGACCTGCTCGCTGCGGCCCCGGCCGTTGCGCGGCTCACCCCGCAGCTGCTCTCGGTGGAGGCGTGGGGCGGCGCCACCTACGACGTCGCGCTGCGGTTCCTCGGGGAGGACCCCTGGGAGCGGCTGGCCGCGCTGCGCGAGGCGCTGCCGAACATCTGCATCCAGATGTTGCTGCGCGGGCGGAACACTGTCGGCTACACGCCCTACCCGGTGCAGGTCACCGAGGCCTTCGTCAAGGAGGCCGCGGCGTCGGGCGTGGACATCTTCCGCATCTTCGATGCCCTGAACGACGTGGATCAGATGGAGCCGGCCATCATGGCAGTCCGGGCAACCGGCACGGCTGTCGCCGAGGTCGCACTCTGCTACACCTCCGACATGCTGGACCCGGAGGAGAAGCTCTACACCCTCGATTACTACCTGGAGCTCGCGCAGCGGATGGTCGACGCGGGCGCCCATATTCTGGCGATCAAGGATATGGCCGGCCTGCTCCGGCCCGCCGCCGCGGCCCGCCTGGTGCGGGCCCTCCGCGAACGGTTCAGCCTGCCGGTGCACCTGCACACCCATGACACCGCCGGCGGCCAGCTTGCCACGCTGATGGCGGCCATCGACGCGGGCGTGGACGCGGTCGACGTCGCCTCCGCGTCCCTGGCCGGGACGACGAGCCAGGTGTCCGCATCCGCTTTGGTCGCTGCCCTGGCGCACACGGAACGTGACGCCGGCATCAGCCTCGACGCGGTCAGTTCGCTCGAGCCGTACTGGGAAGCTGTGCGACGCGTGTACGCGCCGTTCGAATCCGGGCTGCCCGGGCCCACCGGGCGCGTCTACCGGCACGAAATTCCCGGCGGCCAGCTCTCCAATCTGCGCCAGCAGGCGATCGCGCTTGGCCTGGGCGAGCGCTTCGAAGCCATCGAGGACATGTACACGCACGCCGACCGGATCCTGGGGCATTTGGTGAAGGTCACGCCGTCCTCGAAGGTGGTCGGCGACCTGGCGCTGCACTTGGTGGGCTTGAACGCGGACCCGGCGGACTTCGAAGCGAACCCGCAGAATTACGACATCCCGGACTCCGTCATCGGGTTCCTCTCCGGCGAGCTGGGGGACCCGCCCGGCGGCTGGCCCGAGCCCTTCCGCAGCAAGGCGCTGCAGGGCCGCCAGGTGAAGGTGCGCGACGCCGCGCTGTCTGCGGAGGACGCCGCGGCGCTGGGCGCAGACTCCAAGTCCCGCCGCGCCACGCTCAACCGGCTGCTGTTCGCCGGCCCCACCAAGGACTTCGAGCGCAGCCGGGAGACGTACGGCGACGTGTCGGTGCTGGACACCCGCGACTACCTCTACGGGCTGCAGCGGGACCGCGAGCACGAGATCGTGCTCGAGAAGGGTGTGCGCCTGATCGCCTCGCTGGAGGCCATCTCCGAGGTCGACAACAAGGGCATGCGCACGGTGATGTGCAAACTCAACGGCCAGTCCCGGCCCGTCCTTGTGCGTGACCGCAGCGTGGCCAGCGAGGTCAAGGCGGCGGAACGGGCCGACCCGAAGGTCCCTGGCCAGGTTGCCGCTCCCTTCGCCGGAGCCGTCACCCCGGCCGTCGCCGTCGGCGACACGGTCAAGGCAGGGGACACGGTGGCCACCATCGAGGCAATGAAGATGGAGGCCTCCATCACGACGCCGGTGGCCGGCACGGTGTCCCGGCTGGCCGTGACCGGCGTCGGCCAGGTGCAGGGCGGTGACCTCCTGCTCGTCGTCGACGAGGCCTGACCTCCACCTTCCGGGGCCCGCCCCGGTCCTGCCGCTGCGGCCGCAGGACCGGGGCGCGCCTGTTTCCGTGCGTTATGGTGAGTGCTGAGCACAAGCACCCGGCTGCCGCGGCGGCCGGGTTCCCCGCGCCCGAGGTTGGAGCTATGACCGAAGACAAGAACCCGTCCGCGCCGCAGCAAGACAAGGCCCGGGCAGCACGAGAGGCACGGAGCGCCGGCACGGCCCAAGCTGCTCCCAAGCAGCCCGCTCCCAAGCAGCCCGCTCCCAAGCAGCCCGCGAAGCCGGCCGCGGGGCGGACAGCCCCGGCGTCCCGGCCGCAGCCGGAGCCTGCGCCGCAGGTTCCGCCGCTGCCGGACTCCGAACCGGCGGCGACAACTGCGTCAGCCCCGGCGGCGCCGAAGCCCGAAGCCGCCGCAACAGTGTCCGCACCCGAGGTGCCGGACTCCGCGGATCCGGCCAGCCTGGCTGGCGTGCCGGTGGCCGTCTCCGCGGCGGCTGCTGTTCCGGCCCCGGCGGAGGATGAATACCCGGTGGCTGCCGGGCTGGTGACGGTCCCCGCGGTTCCGGCCGCCCAGCAGGGCTCGGCGCTCCCCGAAGCTCCGGCGTGGGAACCCGGCATCGGCGCGGTGACGCGGGAATTGCCGGCGGAGGCGAAGGAACCGCACCGCAGCGCCCGGCGTGACCGCGAAGAGGGCCCTGAACCGGCCTCCTCGCTCACCGCCGACCGCCTCCTGAGCATCAGCTCCGCCCCGCCGGTGGGCGGCTGGCGTCTTTGGCTGTACAAGGCAACCTTCGGCTACGTGAACCTCGGCGACTCCGACAAGGTGCGGATCCGGCGCGCCTTGGAGCATCGCATCGCTGCCAGACTGGGGCAGCGCACACGCTACGTCCCGGTGCTCTCGCGCAAGGGCGGCGTCGGCAAGACGACCGTGACCAGCCTGCTGGGCCTCACGCTGGCAGAGTTGCGCGAGGACCGGGTCATCGCTGTCGACGCGAATCCTGACCGCGGAACGCTCTCCGACCGCTCGCCTGGCCGGGCCGACGCCACCGCCCGGCAGCTGGTCCGCGACCGGTTCCGCGTGCAGTCCTTCTCCGAGCTCGCCAACTATGTCTCCCGGGACGGGTCCCGGCTGGACATCCTGGCCTCCGATACCGACCCGGCGGTTGCGCACGCGTTCGACGACTCGGACTACCGGGCTGTCACCGAGATCCTGGACCGGTACTACTCGATCGTGCTCACGGACTCGGGCACCGGCATGGTGCACTCGGTCATGAAGGGAACGCTCGAAAAGGCCGACGGCGTGGTCCTGGTCTCCGGCGGCAGCGTGGACGAGGCGCGGCTGGCCTCGGAGACGCTGTCGTGGCTGGAGGCCCACGGGCGCCACGACCTGGTGGCCAAGGCCGTCGTGGTGATCAACATGTCGGCGGGCGAGGGAACCCTCGTGAACGTCGACGAGATCGAGGAGCATTTCAAGTCGCGGGTGCGCACGGTTGTGCGGATTCCCTACGACCGCCATCTCGCCGAGGGGTCGCGGATCGAGCTCGCCAAGCTGCGCCCCGCCACCCGCGCCGCCGCCGTCGAACTCGCGGCGCTGGTGGTGGATGAACTGCAGGGGAACTAGGCGGGTTTCTTCGCCGAGTACATCTCCTCGACGTAGTCCCCGAAGTCCTTCAGGACCTGGTCCCGCTTGACCTTCATGCTCGGGGTCAGGTGCCCGGAGGCTTCGGTGAAGTCGCCCGGCACGATGCGGAAGGCCTTGATCGCTTCGGCCTGCGACACTGACGTGTTCGCCGCGTCGATCACCGCCTGCACGGTCTCCCGGACCTTGGCGTTGTCCCGGGCCTGCTCCGCCGTGGTGGAGGCCGGCAGCCCGTGCCGTTCCAGCCAGCCCGGCAGCACCTCCTCGTCGAGGGTGACCAGCGCGGCGATGAACGGGCGGTTGTCGCCGATCACCAGGCACTGCGAGACCAGGGCGTCGGAGCGGATCTGGTCCTCCAGCAGCGCGGGCACCACGTTCTTGCCCCCGGCGGTGACGATGATCTCCTTCTTCCGGCCGGTGATCCGCAGGTAGCCCTGGGCGTCGAGCTCGCCCATGTCGCCGGTGTGGAACCAGCCGTCCGTGAACGCCTCCCGGGTCAGGTCCTCGCGCTCGTAGTAGCCGCGCATCACGCAGACGCCCTTGGCGAGGATCTCGCCGTCGTCGGCGATGCGCACCGCGTTGCCCGGAAGCGGGGCACCCACGGTTCCGATGCGGATCAGCGACGGGGTGTTCACCGTGACCGGTGCGGTGGTCTCGGTGAGGCCGTACCCCTCGAGGATCTGCAGGCCGATGCCCTGGAAGAAGTGGCCGAGCCGTTCGCCCAGCGGGCCGCCGCCGGAGACAGCGTGGGTGATGCGTCCGCCCATCGCAACGCGCAGCTTGCCGTAGACGAGCTTGTCGAAAAGCGTGTGCCGGGCCCTCAGCAGGAGCGGGACGGACCCGGACTGCCGGGCCTTCGAGTAGGCGATGGCGGTTTCGGCAGCGCGGTGGAAGATCTTGCCCTTGCCCCCGTCCTCGGCCTTCATTGCGGAGGCGTTGTACACCTTTTCGAACACGCGCGGAACCGCGAGGATGAACGTCGGTTTGAAGCCCTGCAGGTCAGGCAGCAGGTTCTTGATGTCAGGGGTGTGCGCCACGGTGACGCCCGCCGCCACGGCCAGGACGGAGATGAAGCGGGCGAAGACGTGCGCCAGCGGCAGGAACATGATCGTCTGGGCACCCTCATACGCGACCTCCGGAAGCGAGGCGAGGGCGTTCTCGGCGAGGTCGACGAAATTGCCGTGCGTGAGCTCGCACCCCTTGGGCCTGCCGGTAGTGCCCGAGGTGTAGATAATGGTGGCGAGGTCGTCCAGGCCTGCGGTGGCGCGGCGCTGCTCGGCAGCCTCGTCACTGACGCCGCTCCCGGCCTCGCGCAGCACGTCGAGCGCGCTGCCCTCAAGCTGCCAGACGTGGCGCAAACCGGTGAGGCCGCCCGAGTCAACCGCCGACCGCACGGCGTTCTCATGCCGCGCGTGCTCCACGAACACGGCGGCGGCCCCGGAATCGGAGAGGTTCCAAGCTACCTGCGACGGCGAGGACGTCTCGTACACGGGGACCGATACGGCCCCGGCGAACCAGATCGCGAAATCGACCAGCGCCCATTCATAGCGGGTGCGGGCCATGATGCCGACCCGGTCCCCGGCTTGGATGCCGGAGGCCATCATGCCCTTGGCCAGTGCCACGGCGTCGTCACGGAAGCTCCGGGCGGAGACGGTGTTCCAGGTTCCCTCGCCGTCGCGGCGGGAGAACAGCGCAGGGTTCGAGGCCTTGGCTGCCTGCCGCAGCACCAGATCAGTGATGTTGGTGTCGCGGGGGACCTCCACCAGGGGTGGAACGGTGAACTCTCGCACGATAGCTCCTTCGATATCCGTTCTGCGCAGGTGTGCTAACTCTATCGGGACCGCGGGGACAGCGGACCGAATTACCTACTGGTGAGTAACATTGGCCGTCGCGCGCCGTTTCCGCCCGTTCTGCGGACCGGATTGCCCGTGCCGGGGCGCCCGCTCCCTAGAATGGGCAGTGATGCCTGAGAACATGTATGACGCCCATTCCCGCCCGGCCGCGACGGCGGTTCCGTCCCCGTGGCGCCACCGGAACGCTGCCGGCTTCGGTTTCCGTCCCCGAGGACGCATGCCGTCCAGGCTCGGCCGGCGCGGCCTCGCCATCGGCATCGACATCGGCGGCACCAAGGTCGCCGCGGGTGTGGTGGACGCTGACGGCCGCGTTCTGCACGAACAGCGGCGCCAGACGCCGGGCCGCGACCCGCGCGCGGTTGAGCAGACCATCGTGGAGCTGGTGAAGGAACTCAGCGCCGACTTCCGCATCTGGTCCGTCGGGATCGGGGCCGCCGGCTGGATGGACCTCAGCGGCAGCACCGTGCTGTTCAGTCCGCATCTGGCGTGGCGGAACGAGCCGCTGCGCGCCAACCTGGAGCGGCTGTTGCGCCGCCGGGTCCTGCTGGCCAACGACGCGGACGCCGCAGCCTGGGCGGAGTGGCGCTTCGGCGCCGGCCGCGGCCAGAGCCGGCTGGTGTGCGTGACGCTGGGGACGGGTATCGGCGGGGCGATGGTGATGGACGGCCGGCTGGAGCGCGGCCAGTACGGCGTTGCCGGGGAGTTCGGGCACATGATCATCATGCCCAACGGCCAGCGCTGCGAGTGCGGCAACCGGGGCTGCTGGGAACAGTACGCGTCAGGCAACGCGCTGGGCCGTGAGGCCCGCGAGCTGGCCCGGGCCGATTCGCCCGTCGCCCAGGAGATTCTCAAGGCCGTCGGGGCCGACGTCGATGCGATCACCGGCGCCATCGTCACCGATCTTGGCCTCAACGGGGACCCAACGTCGCGGGAACTGATCGGCGACGTCGGGGAGTGGCTCGGCCTGGGCCTGGCGAACCTGGCGGCAGCCCTGGACCCGGGGCAATTTGTGGTGGGGGGAGGGCTGTGCGAGGCAGGGGACCTGCTGCTGGAGCCTGCGCGCCGTGCCTTCGCCCGCAACCTCACCGGCCGGGGCTTCCGCCCGGCCGCACCGATCGTCCGGGCGGCACTGGGGCCGCGGGCGGGCATGATCGGCGCCGCCGACCTCTCCCGGGTCTCGGCCCGGGTGCGCGACTGAACGAAACCTGAGCGGGCCCTACGCGGACAGCCGGCCGCCCGCCGAACCCCGTGAGACGTCATCGAGCGCGCGCACGAGGGGCTCGAGTTCCGCAACCTCCGCCGCGCCCGCCAACGCTTTCTGCAGGGCGGCATCGTGGGTGGGTCGGGCCTGCTCGAGCACGGCAACCCCCTGCCGGGTGAGCTCGGTGTAGATCCCCCGGCGGTCGTCGTCGCACATGATGCGGGTGAGCAGGCCGCGGTCTTCGAGCCGGGTGACCAGCCGGGTGGTGGCGCTGCTGCTGAGCGCCGCTGCGCGGGCGAGCTGCTGCATCCGCATGTGCCAGCCGTCCTGGCGGGAAAGCGCGTCGAGCACGGTGAACTCGACCACTGAGAGCTGGTGCTCCGACTGCAGCGCCTTTTCCAGGGCCGCGTCGATCGTGCCGTGCAGCGCGGCCAGCGTGCGCCAGCCCTGCGCCCGGATCTGCACCGCGTCGTCTGAAATTGCCACTGTTGTCCTTCCCTGGGCCTGTACCGATCGTAGCAATCAGCGGAACCCGCGCGCCGCTCAGCCTGCCCGCTCAGCCTGCCCGCTC
The DNA here is from genome assembly GCF_018531425.1 of Paenarthrobacter sp. DKR-5. Lineage (GTDB taxonomy): Bacteria > Actinomycetota > Actinomycetes > Actinomycetales > Micrococcaceae > DKR-5. Next base: position 591,096 of record NZ_JAHBOI010000002.1, on the reverse strand, counting down.
AGCCTGCCCGCTCAGCCTGCCCGTGCAGCCTCGCGGTCCGCTGCCTCCGCCGGGAGGGCTTCGGGTTCCGGCAGCGCGGCGGAGCGCAGGCTCCGGCGCTCGGCTGCCGTCGCGCCCAGCAGCACCAGCAGCCCTGCAACCGTCACGGCGGCGCCGGCCCAGAGCGGGGAGGTGAAGCCGAGCCCGGCGGCGATGCCCAGGCCGCCGACCCACGCCCCGAGGGCGTTCCCCACGTTGAAGGCCGCGATGTTGGCGCCCGAGGCCAGGGTGGGGGCTTCCGAGGCGTAGTGCAGAATCCTCATCTGCAGTCCCGGCACGGTGGCGAAGCCGAAGGAACCCATCAGGAACAGGCAGGCAATGACGGCGGCCTGGTTGCCGGCTGTGATGGCGAACACCACGAGGACGGCGGCGAGCCCGACGAGCAGGACCGTCAGCGTCAGCGGCAGATTGCGGTCGGCCGCCCGGCCGCCGGCGAAATTGCCGACGAAGAGCCCCGCGCCGAACACCACCAGCAGCCATGGGACGGTCGAGGCGGCGAATCCGCTGACTTCGGTGAGCGTGAAGGCGATGTAGGTGAAGCCGCCGAACATGCCGCCGTAGCCGAGCACGGTCACGGCGATCGAGAGCCAGACCTGCGGCCGGCGGAACGCACGCACTTCCGAGCGCAGGCTCCCGGCGGCCGAGGAACCCGGCGTTGAGGGCACGAGCAGTGCGATGCCGGCGAAGGCGACCACCCCGATGGCAGTGATGGCCCAGAAGGTCGAGCGCCAGCCCAGGTTCTGGCCCAGCAGCGTGCCGATCGGGACGCCGAGCACGTTGGCGCTGGTGAGGCCTGCGAACATCAAGGCGATCGCCCCTGCGCGCCGGGTCGGCGCGACGAGGTCCGCGGCCACCACCGCGCCAATGCCGAAGAACGCGCCATGGCACAGTGCGGCGATGATTCGTCCGGCCAGCATGAGGGGGTAGGTGGCGGCGACGGCGGAGACAAGGTTGCCCGCGATGAAGAGCACCATCAGTCCCAGCAGGACCTTCTTCCGGTTCAACCGCGTGACGGCAGCGGTGATCAGGACAGCGCCGACGGCGACACTGAGGGCATAACCGGAGATGAGGTATCCGGCGGTGGCCTCGCTGACGCCGAAATCGCGGGCGACTTCGGGCAGAAGGCCCATGATGACGAATTCGGTCAGTCCGATGCCGAATCCGCCGAGGGCAAGGGCGAACAGTGCGATGGGCATGCCCATGGCTCCTTTTGGATTGGGGATGTTGGTGCGGCGCGTCCCCGGTGCAGGGGCGGGGGTGCGCCCCTGCGCCGGGAAAGGTGCCCGGCGTGCGAAATAGTTGCACGCGCTCCATAAATAGTTGCACGCGCGTGCTACTTGTGCAAGCGCAGAAGGGGAGCAGGTGCTGTGAAGAGCGGCTAGAGGACCGCGCCGTCGTCGTCGCTGTCGCGGTCCGTCGGAAGCCTGAAGACGAGGAAGACGACGGAAGCGATGAAGGCGGCGATGATCCCGAGAATGGCGAGCAGGGGAGCCGAACGCCAGAAAATGGCTGCCAGCAGCAGCGATACCGGTCCGCCGACGGCCCCGGTCCAGGCGAGTACTGTCAGCGGGTCCGCGTCCGCCAGCGACGGTGGTTCCTCGGGAACGAAACCCTCGTCGCCGTCGTCGCCTTCGTCGCCGGTTTCCGCGTGGTCGCTGACGGCGTCTCCGTCCGGCGAGCCGGACGTGAACTGCCGGGCCGGTCCATCCGGCGTCCCGCCGGCCTCCGGCCGGGCCGGTCCTGCTCCGGCGAGGCCGAGGGGGTCGAATTCGTCAAAGACGACCGCCTCCCCGTCAAGGTCCCACGGCCTGTTGCCCGGTTCGAGGTCGTCGCTGGAGGTCTGCTCCAGCCGGGCAACGAGGTCCAGCCAGACCGCCTCGTCGTCGTTGTTCGCGCCCTGGTCGTGGGGGCCATGCTCCGGGCGGTTCATGAGGCACGGGTCCTGCCGGTTCCGGTGGACCGCTCGGCGGTCTCGAGGAAGAAGCGGGCGGAGCGTTCGAAAATGAGTTCGGCGTCATTGTCCAAGGTGGCCACATGACGGCTGTTCGGCAGCGGCACCACCTCGAACTCGCGGCTGCCGATGCGCTCGCGGATCAGGTCCACGCTGCTCTCCGGCACGACATTGTCCACCGTGGAGCGGAACAGCATGGTGGGCGCCGCGATCCGGGAAAGGTTGCGCCCGGTGTCCAGGAACAGCCGGCGCAGCTGGTGCACTCCGGCCACGGGGGTGAAGGGGTACGCCCCTTCGGTGACGCCCTCCTTGAGGATGTCATCCCCGATGGCCGGGGTGGACTTCAGGAAGTACTTCAGCAGCCCGGCCAGCGGAGCCCGGCGGTCGCTGAAGGTCAGTGCCGGGTTGACCAGGGCAAGGCCGGCGGTGGGGTGGTGTTCGGCGAGCCGCAGTGCCAGCGTGCCGCCCATGGAAAGTCCGGCAGCGAACACCACCTCGGTCCGGCCGGCGAGCTCGAGATATTCGGTTTCGAAAGCGTCGTACCACTGCTCCCAGCGGGTCTTGGCCAAGTCCTCCCAGCGGGTGCCGTGGCCGGGCAGCAGGGGCAGCCGCACCGCGAATCCGCGTTCGGCCAGATAGTGGGCCCAGGGAAGCATGCTCACCGTGGAGCCGGTGAATCCGTGGCTGAGGGCCACACCGATCCGGGCGTTGCTGCCGTGTCCGTCACTGGAAAAAGGCACCGGCCCCGCCGACTCTGTCATGTCCCTATCGTGTCACTATTCCCCTGAATTCTCACTAGAGTAGGGTTGCAGTGAAGCGCCGGACGGGGACGAGGTAGAGAGCGTGTTCTATTGGGTGATGAAGCGGATCTTCCTGGGTCCGCTTATCAAACTGCTGTTCCGTCCCTGGGTGAAGGGGCTGGACAACGTGCCTGTCGACGGGCCCGCGGTGCTTGCCAGCAATCATTTGTCCTTTTCCGATTCCATCTTCATGCCGCTGATGGTTTCGCGCCCCGTGGTGTTTCTTGCCAAGTCTGAATACTTCACCGGCAAGGGCCTCAAGGGCCGGCTGACGGCCGCATTCTTCCGCCTCACCAACCAGCTGCCGATGGACCGCTCCGGGGGAGCCGCATCCGCCACGTCGCTCGGTCTGGGACTGGAAGTGCTCAAGAACGGCGGCTTGCTGGGGATTTACCCGGAGGGGACCCGCAGTCCTGACGGACGCCTTTACCGCGGCAAGACCGGCGTCGCCAAACTCGTGCTCAGCAGCGGTGTGCCGGTGATTCCGGTTGCCATGATCGGCACGGACAAGGTGCAGCCAATCGGAAAGCGGATGCCCAACATCCGGCGGATCGGCATCATTTTCGGCGAGCCGATCGACTTCTCCCGGTACAAGGGCCTGGAGGAGGACCGCTTCGTCCAGCGCTCGGTCACTGACGAGATCATGTACGAACTCATGCGCCTGTCCGGGCAGGAATACGTGGACCTCTACGCCAGCACCATCAAGGAACGGCTGGCGGCCCGCAAGAGTGCGAAGGCAGCCGAAGACGGCCGCAAGTCAGCGGTCCGGCTGGGCGACGGCGCGGGGGACCGCGCTGCGCAGGACAAGAGGCCCGGAAGCGCGGACAAGAGGCCCGGGTCCGTGGACAAGAAGCCCGGGACCGTGACCGTGATCAACGCCCGGAAGCACGAGCCTGGCCACACGCGCAGCCAACCCCCGGCGTCCGCGGCTGCCGGCGACGGCGAACAGGCCGCCGGCAGCGACAGCGGCAGCGGCAGCGCCGCCGTCTAGCCAGGCCAGGGGCGGCGCGTCCGGTGCGGCAACGCCCTGTGTGACAAAGAGCCTGCGCCTGATGACGGGCGCAGGAAACGGGAAGCTGCCGGACCATTTAGGCTTATTAGGTGACTGAGCCCTACATCGCCCATGCGTCCACGTCCGGCACCGGCTTCGCCGGCTCGATCCAGCACGGCGCCGCCGACTATCCCGGCCTGGATGCCTGGCGCGAGCTGCCGATTTCGCAGCAGCCCACCTGGCAGGACGCCGGCGCGCACCGCGCCGCCGTCAAGGAGCTTTCCTCGCTTCCCCCGCTCGTCTTCGCCGGCGAGGTCGACGTGCTGCGCGAACGCCTCGCCGCCGCCGCCGAAGGCAGGGCCTTCCTGCTGCAGGGCGGTGACTGCGCCGAAACGTTCGACGGCGCCACCGCGGACAAGATCAGTGCCCGCGTCCGCACCATCCTGCAGATGGCCGTGGTCCTGACCTACGGAGCGTCGCTGCCGGTGATCAAGATGGGCCGCATGGCGGGCCAGTTCGCCAAGCCGCGCTCTTCCAACGACGAAACCCGCAACGGCGTGACCCTTCCCGCCTACCGCGGCGACATGGTCAACGGCTACGACTTCACCCCCGAATCCCGGGCGCACGACGCGTCGCGGCTGGTCCGGGCCTACCATACGTCGGCGTCGACGCTGAACCTGATCCGCGCCTTCACGCAGGGCGGTTTCGCCGACCTGCGGCTGGTGCACATGTGGAACAAGGGGTTCACCGAGAACCCGGCGCACGCGCGCTACGAGTCCCTGGCCCGGGAGATCGACCGGGCCATCAAGTTCATGGACGCGTGCGGTTCCGATTTCGAAGCGCTCAAGCGGGTGGAGTTCTTCGCCAGCCATGAGGCGTTGCTGCTCGACTACGAGCGTGCCCTGACCCGCATCGACTCGCGCACCGGGCTGCCCTACGACACGTCGGCGCATTTCCTCTGGATCGGCGAGCGGACGCGCGACCTCGACGGCGCACACGTGGACTATCTCTCCCGGGTGCGCAATCCGATCGGTGTGAAGCTGGGTCCGACGACCACCGGCGATGATGCGCTGCGGCTGATCGAGAAGCTGGACCCCAACCGGGAGCCCGGCCGCCTGACGTTCATCACCCGCATGGGTGCGGGAAACATCAGGGAGAAGCTGCCGGCGCTCGTGGAGAAGGTGACGGAATCCGGCGCCCGCGTGCTGTGGGTCACCGACCCGATGCACGGAAACACCGTGACCTCGCCCAACGGCTACAAGACGCGCAATTTCGACGACGTCATGGACGAGGTCCGCGGCTTCTTCGAGGTGCACCATGCGCTCGGGACGGTACCCGGCGGCATGCACGTGGAAATGACCGGGGACGACGTCGCTGAATGCCTGGGCGGCGCGGACCCGATCGACCAGGATGCCTTCCTCACCGGCTATGAGTCGGTGTGTGACCCGCGGCTGAACCACATGCAGTCCCTCGAAATGGCCTTCCTGGTGGCCGGAGCGCTGTCCAAGCGCTGACGCCGCCCGACGCGAGGAGGGTCCGCTACGTCACCGTGATGGTGACAGTGGATCCTTCCGGCGCGTTGCCGGTCTTGTCCTGGCCGGCAACGATGCCGAGCACCGAGGTGCCGAAGGCGTAGCTGACCTTGACGTCGAAGCCGGCGTCCCGCAGGATGGCCGTCGCCTCCTTTTCGGACCTGCGGAACACGTCCGGCACGTGGACCATCCGCGGACCCTTGGAGATCGTCAGCATAACCGTCCCGCCGCGCGTCAGGTTCCCGCCGTCGGGGCTTTGCGCGGCCACCGACCCTTCCGGAACCTTCCGGTCGAAGACCCTCTCCGGGGCGACCGAAACCTTCAGCCCCAGACCGGTCAGTGCGTTGGCGGCGGAGTCCTGGTCCTGGCCGACGACGGACGGCACCGGGATGGGCCTGGGCCCCTTCGAAACGGTCATCGACACCGGTGTCCCGGCGCGCACCTGGGTCTGCGGTGCCGGTGACTGCGCCGTCACCGTGCCGGCGGCGACGTCCTCGTTGAACTGCTCGGTCACCTTGCCCAGGGCCATTGCGCCCTTGTTCAAGGCCGTCTTCGCCTGGTCGAGGGTGCCACCGGTGAGCGAGGGGACGCCGAACAGCTGGGGTCCTTTGGACACGAGCAGTGTCACGGGCTCGAACTTGCGGATGCGGGTCCGGGCAGCCGGGTCACTGCCGACAACCCTTCCCTGGCCGATGGAGTCGTCGAACACGTCCCTGGTCACTGCGGTGAACCCGAGCCCTGAGAGCGTCGCCTGGGCCTCCGCCACGGTCTTGTTCTGCAGGTTCGGGACGGCGGCGACAGCCCCGGGACCGAGCCCGAAGAACCATCCCGCCACCGCCGCGAGAAGGGCCAGCACGAGCACCGCGACAGCCCAAATGACGAACCGGCGGCGCGGCTTACCCTCCCGCAGATTGTGCACGGGAGTTGCTGCGGCCCGCGCTGCCGCCTTCTCCGTCTCACGGAGGGCTCGCTTGCGGTCCCGGTTCGAGGCCGCGGCCGGAGCCGGCTGCGGTTCTGCCGGCAGCTCAAGCCCGGGCCGGGCCGGGATCACCGAGGTGGGATGTGCCGGCCGCCGGATGAACTCCGTGCTGCGCGGAACCGCCTCGGTGGGCGCGGCAGAAACGACCTCGGTCGCGGAGTGCGCGGTCCGGCCGGCGGTGGCAGGAGCCGCGTTGAAATCGAGGTCCTCGTCGCTGAGCGAGGTCCGGATGTGGCGCAGCTCGCCCAGCAGGGCAGCGGCGTCGACCGGCCGCGCCTCCGGGTCCGCCGCCGTGCACCACTGCACGAGCTCGTCAAGGTCTGCCGCCAGGCCCGGCACGCGCACCGAGGGCGCGGGTACTACGGAGTGCACATGCTGGTAGGCCACCTGGACGGGAACGTCGCCTTCAAACGGCTGGTGGCCCGTGAGCAGCTCGTAGAGCACGATTCCCGCGGAATAGATGTCGCTGCGCGCGTCGGCAGTCTTTCCGAGCACCAGCTCCGGGGCGATATAGGCGACGGTGCCGATCAAGGTGCCGGTACTGGTGCTGGTGGTCACGGCGCGGGCAAGACCGAAGTCGCTGATCTTGATGCGGCCGTCGTCGGCCATCAGAACGTTCTCCGGTTTGATGTCCCGGTGGACCAGCCCGGCGGCGTGGGCGGCTGCGAGCCCCTCGATGACCGGGTCGATCAGGGCCAGTGCGAGGCGGGGGGTGAGCGGTGCCCGGTTGCGGATGACGTCCCGCAAGGTGTGGCCGGGAATGTACTCCATCACCAGGTAGGCAAGGGAGCCGTCGTTGCCCTGATCCAGCACGCCGACGACGTGCGGATGCGACAGCCGGGCCGCAGTCTTTGCCTCGCGGCCCAGGCGGCCGACGAAGGTTTCGTCGGAGGCGAGGTGCGGGTGCAGCACTTTCAGCGCCACCTCGCGGTCCAGCCGCTGGTCCATCGCGAGGTACACGGTGGACATGCCGCCGGCGGCCAGCCGCGACAGAACACGGTACCGGTGGTCCACGACGGTACCAACGAGCTGGTCTAAGGGCTGTTCCTGCACCCTACGATCCTAAATGTTGCAAACGAAAGGGCCCGAATCAACATGCGGCAGGCATGCGACCCGGGCCCTTCCGAAGGTCCTGAAGTGTCAGCTGAAGAGCTTCTTGTTCGCCAGGATGGCGGCTACGTACGCCTTGGTGTCCGCGTACATGCCGTGCTTGCTCACCGAGTACTGGCCCTGGTAGTACCCGGCGATGGCGTTCTTCTCGCTGCTGCTGGTGTCCAGCAGGGCGCGGATGATGGCGATGCCGGCGGTGACGTTGTCCTGCGGGTTGAGCAGATTCAGGTGCCGGCCGACGAGCTGCGATGCCCATTCCCCGGAGGAGGGAATGACCTGCATGGTTCCGATGGCATTGGCAGGGGAGACGGCCCGCTGGTTGAAGCCGGATTCCTGCAGGGCGAAGGCCTGCGCCAGGGCGGGGCTCACGCCCATGCGCCGGGCGGTGTCGGCGACGATCTGGCGCATCTGGGCCTGCGTCGGCACCGGTGCGGCCATCAGGGCGGCCTTGTTGGCGTTCGCCTTGGCAACGACCGCCTCCGGGTAGGTGTAGTTCAGGAAGGTGCTGGGCACCCTGTCCTTGCCCGACAGCGGAGTGATGCTCGTGGCCTGGGCGGACGTCGTCGCCTTGCCGGGGATGACCAGCTTGTGGCCGGGATAGATCACGGTGGTGAGGCTGAGCCGGTTGGCGCTGAGCAACGAGGAGAGCGAAACGCCGTGGCGTGCGGCAATACCGGAGAGCGTGTCGCCGGAAACGATGGTGTAGCTGCCCGAGGCCCGCACGGCGGGCGCAGCCGCCCTGGCCGGTGCCGCTTTCACAGCCGGTGCTGCAGCGGCAGCACCAAGCTTGATGCTCTGGCCGGGGTAGATCACCGACCGCATGGAGAGCCCGTTCAGCGAGAGCAGGGTGCTCAGGCCGACGCCGTGTTTCGCCGCAATGGCGCTCAGCGTGTCGCCGGACTTGACCACGTAGCGGGCAACCGCGGCTGCGCCGGCCGTCCGCCGGACCGCCGGCGCAGCCTTCGGGGCCGCAGCGGCGCCGGCGTGCAGCTTGATCTTCTGGCCGGGGTAGATCGGAGTCATCGGGCCGAGCTTGTTCAGCGACAGCACGGAGGAAGTGCTCAGGCCGTACCGGGCCGCGATCGCACTGATCGTGTCGCCGCGCACCACCGTGTACGTGGCAGGAGCCGTCTTCATCGCTGCATGCAGGCCGGCCGGAACAGCGGCGGCCACTTCGGAGGCCGGAATCAGGCCGGCCAGCTTCGTGGAGGCCACGGCCGAGGTGACGGCCGTCGGCAGGGATCCGTTGAGCTTCTTCACGGGTGCGGGCGCAGCGGCCGCCGGCTGGGCGAGTGCGAGGGACGAAACGATTACCGCAGGCAAAGCGGCCGACGTGACCGCCAGCAGCGACATGCTGGGCTTCGGTGCTGGCTTTGACCGGCGAAGGGAAGTCATGAACGGGATCCTCGTCTAACGTCAGCGGGTGATGAAGCCTGCAGCTCGTGCAGGCCGATGGCGGGGCGGGTGATGCAAATGTGGTTGTTGATACAAATGTGACTTCTGTGAATCTACACGAATTCTGAGCTAGCACAAGTGGCACGGAAACGCCGCTTAGCGCGGGCGGGCGGTGTGTCGCGTGTGCGGGTGCCAGCAGGCTGGCTGAGAGGGCATCCGGCGTGCGAATCTAAGGGGGTGAGTAACGTAGAAACCCTTGTCGGGGACTGGCTGGCGCTGCCGGACGTCGCCGAACTCCTCGGAGTCCCGATCACCCGCGTCCATTCCCTGCTTGCGGACCGCAGCCTGGTGGGACTGCGCATCGGCGAACGCAAGATCAGGTCCGTCCCGGCGGACTTCTTCGTCGACGGCAAAATCCTCGACAGCCTCAAGGGCACCCTATCCGTGCTGGCCGACTCCGGCTTCACTGACGAGGAGACTCTCAACTGGCTCTTCACCCCGGACGAGTCCCTGCCCGGGCGGCCGGTGGATGCGCTGCGTGAAGGACGCAAAACCGAGATCCGCCGTCGCGCGGCTGCCCTCGCCTGGTAGCCCCGCGCGGCCTCAGCGCCGCAGCCGGTGCTGCGAAGTGGCGCTGGGTGTGGTTATGCGGAGCGTTTGACGGCCGAGGTCGCCAACGCTTCAAGCGCTGCGCGCGTGACCGCATCGACCTGGAGCTGCCCCAGGCCGTCGAAAGCGGCGGTGGAAAGCTCGTCGATCAGCTCCTCGGTGGCCTTCAGCGCTCCGGTGCCCACAATCAGCCGCCGGAGTTCATCGATGTCGGCCGGACCAAGCTCCGGGTCGCCCAGGGAGTTGCCGATGAAGGCCGCCTCCCCGGGAGCCGCTCGTTCCAGCGCAAAGCCGATCAGCACCGTCCGCTTGCCCTCGCGCAGATCGTCACCGGCAGGCTTGCCCGTCGCCGCCGGGTCTCCGAAAACCCCCAGGACATCGTCGCGCAGCTGGAACGCTTCCCCCAGCGGGAGGGCGAAGGCTGAGTAGGCGTCGAGCAGCTCCTCGGCTCCGCCGGCCAAGGCCCCGCCCAGAACCAGTGGATGTTCGGTCGAATACTTGGCGGACTTGAAGCGGATGATCGAGCGAGCCCGCTCCACGGCATGCGAGCGTGCCCGGCTGGGCCCGGCAACCTCCTCAAGGATGTCCAGATACTGGCCTGCCATCACTTCGGTCCGCATCCGGTTGAAAACCCCGCGGGCCCGGGTGCCGGCCGCCGCCGCCGGACCGATGTCGGTAAATGCTTCCTCACTGAAGGACAGGCAGAGATCGCCGGCCAGGATGGCCGCCGCATGGCCAAAACGCTCCTGGTCCAGCGACCAGCTGTTCTGCGCATGGAGCGCACCGAATGCCGTGTGGACGCTGGGGCGCCCGCGGCGGGTGTCCGAGCGGTCGATGATGTCGTCATGGATCAGCGCGGCTGCCTGGAACAATTCGAGGGCGGCGCCGGCCGTCACGATTTCGGCCGCCTCCGCGGCGCCGCCTGCGCCGCGCCAGCCCCAGTAGCAGAGCAGGGCGCGCATGCGCTTTCCGCCGGAGACCAGGTCCGACACCGAATTCAACAAGGCCAGCGCGTCCGGGGAAATCTGCCGGAGCAGCTCGTGGCGGCCGGCGACGAAGGTCCCGAGTTCCTCCGCCACGGCGGCGACGTAGGCGGACTGCTGCTCCTGCGCGCCGGCCGTCACTTCAGCGACTCGGGGGCCACATTGGCTCCGATGGTGAAGGTGGAGGTGGATCCGACCCGGACCACCGAGAGGTTCACGGTCTCCTTGCCGTCATTGCGGACGAAGTCCTTCGACGGCGTCGAGCCCACCTCATTGCCGGCGAGTGCCTTGAAGCCCTGGTCGGTGAGGGCCTTCGTATAGAACGAAATGATTGACTCAGGAGTGGCCGGGGTGCTGGCCACGAGCGAGGCGGTGGCCGGCGTCCCGGTCCTGTCCACGCTGGTCGCCAGGACCTTGGCGCCGGTGAAAACCGGTAGCAGGGTCTTCGGGAACCCTGTCACCATGTTGCCGACGACGGCGCTGGCGGACGGGTTGTCGCTCGGCGTCGGCAGCGGCGACGGCGCAAAGGACGCAGACGAAGACTGCGTGCCCGACGGTCCGGCGGCCTGGGAAGAGGACGCCGATGCCGAGGGGGAGGCCTGCGGGCTGCTGCAGGCGGCGAGCAGAAGGGCAGCGCCGACCGCGGAGAGCAGGGCCGGTACCGCCCGGGACCTCGGGACACCTCGACGCATGTGGGCTTCCATCTGCCGCCTTTCCTCATACTCCTGCGGCGCAGCCGCACGGTGACCGGCGGCGCCTTGACCTTGAACCAGTCTAGTCAGTCGCCCGTCGGAGCAGCCGCCTAGGATGGATACCGTGGAACCCAGCAAGGATTCCGAGCACCGGAACTGCAACATCCTCCACGTGGACATGGACGCTTTCTATGTCTCCGTGGAGCTGCTTTCGGCACCCCGGCTGCGCGGGAAGCCGGTGATTGTCGGGTTCCCGTCCGGGCGTTCAGTCGTGCTCTCCGCGTCCTATGAGGCGAGGGCTTTCGGGGTGCGGTCGGCCATGCCGATGGCGGCCGCCATGCGCCTGTGCCCGACGGCCGTTGTCGTCGAGCCACGGCACAGCCGGTACTCGGAAGTGTCCCGGCAGCTGATGGCAATCTTTTCCTCCATCACCGACCTGGTTGAACCGCTCAGCGTCGACGAGGCTTTCCTGGACGTTGCCGGGGCCATGCGCCGGCTGGGGCCGCCGCGGACGATCGGCGAGCACATCCGGACCCGGGTGCACGACGAACTTGGTATCACCGCCTCCGTCGGGATCGCGGCGACCAAATTCGTGGCCAAGATCGCCTCCACCCGCTCGAAGCCGGACGGTCTGCTCCTGATCCCCAAGGAAGAGACGGTGGCCTACCTGCACACCCTGCCGGTCAACGCCCTGTGGGGGGTCGGCGCCAAGACGGTCGAGGCACTCGCCAGGCTCGGCATCCATACGGTGGCCGACGTCGCCGCCACCCCGGTGCAGGCACTGCAGCGCGTGCTGGGCAAGTCGGGGGAGCAGGTGCACCGGTTGGCGTGGGGGACCGACCCCCGCAAGGTCACGCCCGTGCGGGTCGAGAAAAGCATAGGGGCGGAGGAGACGTTCGCCGAGGATACGGGTGACGACGCACAGCTGAAACGGGAGCTGCTGCGCCTTGCGCACCGCACTGCCGCACGCCTCCGGGAGGCCGGGCTGCTGAGCCGGACGGTCGCCCTGAAGCTGCGCTACGCGGATTTCTCCACGATCAGTCGCTCCCGCACCCTTTCGTCTCCCGTCGACAGCGCACAGCTGCTCTACGCCACCGCGGTCGGCCTGCTGGACGGACTGGGCCCCCGGCCGATGAGTGTGCGCCTGATCGGCTTGCGGGCGGAGCAGCTCGAGAACGCCGGACAGACCGCGATGCAGTTGAGCCTGGACCGGCGGGATGACAACTGGAGGGCGGCCGAGCAGGCACTGGACAAGGTGAGTGCCAAATTCGGCCGCCAGTCGCTGCTTCCGGCGAGCCTGATCCGGCCGGGAAGGCCCGATGACGCGGGCGGCAAGCCCCCGACTGGGACCTAAGGCATCTTTTGGTAATGCGGGCTTGGAACTATCCTTATTACACACGGATTAATGGACGAAAGGCGATGAAGGGAACTTCGTCGGCGGCCTGTTCGTTTTTCGGTCGGACGCACTAGGCACTGGCCCATTTATAGGAGGTCGCGATGCCCCTTTCGGAGCATGAACAGAAGTTGCTCGAGCAGCTGGAGCAGCAATTGCATGCGGACGATCCGAAGTTTGCCAACTCGATGGGCTCGGATTCCATCCGCTCCCTCTCCACCCGCCACATCGTCATCGGCGTGCTGACCACCATTGCGGGCATCCTGGTGCTGCTGGTCGGAGTCAGCATGCAGCAGATCCTGCTTGGCGTGCTGGGTTTCCTGATGATGGGCGGAGGAGTCTACTTTGCGACGACACGGCGGGCCGTCGCAGGCGTGTCGAAGCGCGGGCGCAAAACAGCCAAGCCCCGCAGTTCGTTCATGAGCAATCTCGAAGACCGCTGGGATAAGAGGCGTCGCGACCAGGAATAGACGAGGGGGCAGCCCCCCACTTTGCACCACCTTTGCGAAAAGGCCCGCTTCGGCGGGCCTTTTCGCGTTAACGGGTTGCGGGTGCAGGGCCGCTGCCGTCGTCGGGACGGTGCCGTGTCCTGCGGGCGAAGGCCACTTTGGCCATCGCCGACGGCGTGAACGGGGGGCCACCGGCGCTGGAACGGGCGCCCGGTTTCCCTCCACTTTCCACCACGGGCACTCCTGGCGCGGGCTGGCGCGGAATTTTTGTACCAACACGCCGCCCAAAACCTCCCTTTTGGATTGACGGTGGATGGATGTGGAGTAAAGTGGAGCCTGTAAGAGGGTAGTGGTGGCACAGGGGATGTCAGCTCCTCTGACTCAAAGGGTGGTGGCGATGTTTCTCGGAACACATTCGCCGCGTCTCGATGAGAAGGGGCGAATCATCCTCCCGGCGAAGTTCCGCGACGAACTGGCCGATGGCCTGGTCCTGACGAGGGGCCAGGAGCGCTGCATCTACGTCTTCAGCCAGAAGGAATTCGAACGGGTTCACGAGCAAATGCGGGAGGCTCCCATCTCCTCCCGCCAGGCCCGGGACTACATTCGAGTCTTTCTGTCCGGAGCCTCGGACGAGGTACCCGACAAGCAGGGGCGCGTGACCATTCCGGCGGCGCTCCGGACGTACGCGGGTCTTGGCAGGGAACTGGCGGTCATTGGCGCCGGCACCCGCGCGGAGATCTGGGACGCCCAGGCTTGGGCCGAGTACCTGGAAGAGAAGGAGAACGCGTTCTCCGACACCGACGACGACGCAATACCCGGAATCTTCTGATCCCCCGATCGGAAGGCCGGCTGGTTCTTGGATGAGATCTCCAGCCGCCCAGCTTCCGGCTTCCTGGCTCACTTCCCCGGAGCCAGGCAGTCCGAAAGCCAGGCGCGGATGGGGATCTGATCCAAGTACCTCGCAGTGATGATGACCTGGGCAGCACACACCACGATTGAGGAGACGGGATGACCGAGCAGCGGCCCACGTCCGAACGCCACGTCCCCGTCCTCAAGGACCGCTGCATCAACCTTCTCGCCCCGGCCATCGAAGCCGTCACGCACCCCGTGGTGGTCGATGCCACTCTTGGGATGGGCGGCCACAGCGAGGCGATGCTGCAGCGCTTCCCGCAGCTGCACCTGATCGGCATTGACCGCGACGAGGAAGCGCTCGCGCTGGCGGGGGAGCGGCTGGCCCCTTTCAGCTCCCGCACGGACCTGGTGCACGCGGTGTATGACGAAATCGCCGAGGTCGTCGCAGACCTGGGCTTCCCGCAGGTCCACGGCGTGCTGATGGACCTGGGCGTCTCGTCGCTGCAGCTGGACGAACGCAACCGCGGCTTCGCCTACTCCTACGACGCCCCGCTCGACATGCGCATGGACACCAGCCGGGGGCAGACCGCCGCCGACGTCGTCAACACCTATCCCGAGGACCGGCTCTTCCGCGTTATCCGCGCCTGGGGAGAGGAAAAGTTTGCCGGCCGCATTGCGGCACGGATCGTGCAGGCGCGGGAAGTCAAGCCGTTCGAGACGACCGGTGAACTGGTCGAAGCGATCCGGCAGGTGGTTCCGGCCGCCGCCGCCCGGACCGGAGGCCATCCGGCCAAGCGCACGTTCCAGGCCCTGCGCATCGAAGTCAATGAGGAACTCGACGTGCTTGAGCGGGCGGTGCCGGCAGCCGTCGGCGTGCTGGCCCTGCACGGACGCATGGTGGTGATGTCCTACCACTCGCTGGAGGACAAGATCGTCAAGAAGGTGTTTGCTGCGGCCTCGAAATCCTCGGCGCCTCCGGGATTCCCGGTGGAGCTGGAGGAACACAAGCCAGAGCTGAAGACCCTCACCCGCGGCACTGAAGTGCCGACCGAACTGGAAATTGCCGAGAACCCGCGGGCGGCCTCCGCCCGGCTCCGGGCAGTGGAACGCATTAGAAACAGGAGAGCAGCATGAGCGCGGCGCCCAACAACGTCCAGTCCGTGATCGGCAACACTGCGCGGGCATTGTCCGGGATCGCGGCCCCGTCGCGTCCGGCCCCGAAGCGCAGCCGCACGCCTCTCTCCGTCGTACAGTCCGCCCCGCGGCGCCGCCGGACCCCCTTCGTGCTGTTCTGCTTCGCCGTGCTGGCAGCGGCTCTCATGACGGTTCTGGTGCTGAACATTTCCGTTTCCTCCGGCCAGTACGAGCTGGTCCAGCTGCGCAGCGAGCAGGCGGGCCTGCTGCGGCACAACCAGGAACTGACACAGAAGGTCCAGAACTTCGAAGCTCCCCAGAATCTGGCCGCCAAGGCTGCAGAATTGGGCATGGTCGCAGCAACCACGAAGGGACAGATCGACCTGAAGTCGATGAAGGTCAGCGGAACGCCGAAACCGGCGGAGAAGGCGGACAAGCCGGGGGCAGCCATCGCCGCCCCGTCCGTTTCCGGCGCCGCACCCGCGCAGGCAGCCTCATCCGACCAGCAGGAAGCAACGCCTCTTCCGCAGCCTGTTACGGCCAAGCCCAAGGCTGCTGCGGCCTCGCCGTCGACGCCGGAGCTTCCGTCCCAGGCTGCCGTTCCGTCCCAGGCTGCGGCGCCGTCGCTGCCTGCGGCAGGGGTGCGCAGCGGGACCATTCCGGCCCCGGGGCAGAAGCCGGAGCAGTAGACGCAGGTCAGTAGCAGCGAGGACTTCAGGTGGCACGAAACTCAAGCAAAAGCACGGCAGGCAGCCAAGCGGCTGGGGCGACCCGAAGACTCCGGGCAGGCATCGGAATCGTCCTCGTCCTGCTGCTGGTGATCGGCGGCCGGCTGTTCCTCGTCCAGGGACTGGACTTCGGCGGGATGGCCGAAGCCGCGGTCAAGCAGCGCACCCAGGTCCAGACCCTGGCCGCTGCCCGCGGCGAGATCATTGACTCCAAAGGCAATGTGCTCGCACGCAGTGTCATCCGCTACGACATCGTGGTGGACCAGACCCAGAACGCCATCGGGGAATTTGACCGCAAGAACGCCGCGACCGGGAAGCTGGACACGATCAGCCGTGACCAGGGCATCGCTGAACTCGCGGCGGCGCTCGGCAAGAGCGACGAGGACGTGCGGACCGCCGTGACCGGCAGCAGGACGTTCAACTACGTCGCCCGGACGGTCACCCCGGATGTGAACGACGCCGTCACCAAGCTGGCGATCCCGGGCATCTACAGCAGGCCGACCACTCAGCGCGTCTATCCGTTCGGCGCCGTCGCCGGCGGGGTCGTCGGCTTCCTAGGCGCGGACGGCACCCCGCTGGCCGGGCTGGAGCAGACAATGGACAGCAAGCTCCAGGGCAAGGACGGCCAACGCAGCTTCCAGATCGGCGCCGACGGCGCGCGCATCCCGTACGCGCCGGCCCAGGAAACCCCGGCCCAGGACGGCCAGAGTGTCAAGCTCAGCATCGACAGCGACATCCAGTGGTACGCCCAGCAGGCGATCCAGAGCCAGGTCGACAAGGTCCACGCCGAGTGGGGCAACGTCGTCGTCGTGGAAGTCAAAACCGGGCGCATCATCGCGATGGCCGACAGCAACGCGCCGGACCCGAACAAGCCCGGTGCGACCGCCGCCAAGGACCGCGGGGTCCGCTCGGTCACAGCAGCCTACGAGCCGGGCTCCACCGAGAAGATGATCACCGCCGCGTCGCTGATCCAGACGGGCAAGGCCACCGCCCTCGAACACGTCGTGGTGCCGCCGACCTACACCATCAACGGGCAGACCTTCACGGACGCTTTCGACCACGGCTACGAGAACCGGACCCTGGCTGGCATCGTGGGTTTCTCGATGAACACCGGCACCGTGATGCTCGGCTCCCGGCTGACCAAGCAGCAGCGCTACGACTGGCTGCGCAGGTTCGGCATCGGCCAGCGCACCGGCATTGAACTGCCGGGCGAGGGCTCGGGCATCCTAGCCACTCCGGACAAATGGGACGGCCGCCAGGAGTACACCGTGCTCTTCGGCCAGGGCGTTGCCCAGACCACCCTGCAGACGGCGATGGCCTACCAGGCGATCGCGAACAACGGTGTGCGGCTCAAGCCGCGGCTGGTGGACGCCTACGTGGACCCGGACGGGACCGAGCATCCCGTGCCGACGGCACCGGGAACCGAAGTCGTCTCTCCGAAAACGGCGCAGTCGGTAAAGGATATTCTGGAAAGCACTGTGACCGACGGCGAGGTGAAGGAAGCAAAGATCGATGGGTACCGTGTCGGTGCCAAGACAGGTACCGCTGAGTCGCCGGCGGACAACGGCGGCGGTTTTGACGGCTACACGGCGTCGCTGGTCGGCATGGCGCCGATGGACAACCCCAAGTACGTCGTGGTGGCCGTGGTGCAGCGGCCGCAGGGTTCGATCTACGGTATTACCAACGGCCCGGTTTTCACTTCGGTGATGAGCCAGGTCCTGCGGGCCAACAACGTCGCGCCGTCCACCGGCAAGCCGCCTCACCTCCCGCAGTTTTTCGACAAGTAACCACCCGGAGCACCCCACCGTGACAGAACCCATAACCCCCGTGCCGGACAGCGAACAGCCGTCCGGCTTCCAACCGTCGCGGCTGCGCCCTGCGCGCGTCGAACCTCTGGGACTGGCGGCCGTCACCGAGTTCCTGGGCCTTTCCGGCTCGGTCGACGTCGGCGTCCGGGTGTGCGGGCTCAGCCTGAACTCGCGCACCGTGCTCCCGGGCGATCTCTATGTCGCGCTGCCCGGCGCCGCCCGCCACGGGGCGGACTTCGTGCCGCAGGCCGTGGCCGCCGGGGCGGTTGCCGTGCTCACCGATCCCGCCGGCGCCGCCCGCCTCTCCGACGCCGGTGTGCCCGTCCTTGCGGCCCACGACCCCCGCGCGCTGGTGGGCGGCCTCTCGGGGTTCATCTACCGCAGCCAGCCCGCCGAGGGCCCCCGGCCGGCGCTCTTCGGGGTCACCGGCACCAACGGCAAGACGACCACCACGTACTTCATCAACTCCCTCCAACGGGCCCTCGGCCGCACCACGGGCCTGATCGGAACGATCGAAATCCTCGCGGGCTCCGAGCCCATCCCCAGCCTGCTGACGACGCCGGAGTCCACGGAGGTGCACGGGCTGCTGGCCCTGATGCGCGAGCGCCGGATCGACGGCGCCGCCATGGAGGTGTCCTCGCACGCGCTGGCCTACCACCGCGTGGACGGCGTTCGCTTCGACGTCGTCGGCTTCACCAACCTGACCCAGGACCACCTGGACCTGCACGGCACCATGGACGACTATTTCGCCACGAAGGCGCAACTGTTCACCGCGGAACGCGCGGCCGCGGCCGTGGTGACTGTCGACGACGAGTGGGGCCGGCGCCTGGCCGGACTCAGCGGGGCGCCCGCGACCACCTTGGCGACGACTGCCGATGCCGGCGCGGACGCCGACTGGCGGGTCACCGAACGGGAGCATGAAGGGCTCGGCACCCGCTTCGTGCTGGCCCACCGCGACGGAACCAGACTGCGCCTTCGCACCGGCCTTCCCGGAGAGTTCAACGTGGCCAACGCCGCGCTGGCGGCGCTCATGGTGCTCACCTCGGGCGTGCCGCTGGAGCAGCTCCAGGCAGCCGTGGACGGGCAGGACCCCTTCACCGTCCAGGTGCCCGGCCGCATGCAGCTCGTCGGGACAGCCCCGGCGGCGATCGTCGACTTCGCGCACAACCCGGACGCCCTGGCGCGTGCACTGCGCGCGGTCCGCTCGCCCGAACAAGGCGCGAAGGTGATCGTCGTGTTTGGCGCCACCGGCCAGCGCGACCAGACCAAGCGGCCCACCATGGGCGCGATCGCGGCGGAACTGGCCGACGTCGTCATCATCACCGACGACGACCCGCACGACGAGGACGCGGCGGCCATCCGGGCGGACGTGCTCGCCGGGGCGCGGCGCGCTGACGCCGAGGGGTCCCTGGGCCGGCAGATCCTGGAGGTGTACCCCCGCGCTGACGCCATCGAGCGCGCCGTGTCCCTCGCCTCGGCCGCGGACACCATCCTGGTCGCGGGCCGCGGCCACGAGGTATGGCAGGAGGTCAAGGGGGTCAACCTGGCCCTCGACGACCGGGTGGAGCTGCGGAGCGCCTTGACAGCACACGGATTCTCGGCTCTCCCGGCCGAGCGGATAGAGTCCTAAACCGAGATGATTGAACTTAATGCTGCGCAGATCGCCGGCGTGACCGGCGGTCGACTGACCGGCAGTGCGCGTGACGCAAACCCCGTTCCGACTTCCGTCGCCACCGATTCCCGGGAGGTGCTGCCGGGCGCCATGTACGTGGCGAAGCCCGGCGAACACGCCGACGGCCACGAGTTCATGCAGGCCGCCTTCGAGCGCGGCGCGGTTCTCGCCCTCGCCGAGCGCGAAGTCCTGGACTCCTCCGGCCAGCCGTATCCCGCTGTCATCGTCGACGACGCCGTGCTCGCCATGGGCGCACTTGCCGCCGAGACAGTCCGGCGGATCCGGGCCCGCGGGCCGCTGACCGTCGTCGGCATCACCGGCTCTGCCGGCAAGACCACCACCAAGGACCTGCTCGCCGGCATCCTGCGCCAGCAGGGTCCCACCGTCGCCCCGCAGGGTTCCTACAACGGCGAGGTCGGCGTGCCGCTGACGGTCTTCCGCGCGGACTACGACACGCGCTACCTGGTGATCGAAATGGGTGCCACCGGCATCGGCCACATCAAGTACCTGGCAGACATGGTCCGGCCCGATCTCGGTGTCGTCCTCGTCGTCGGATCCGCCCACGCGGGCGAATTCGGCGGGGTGGAGAACATCGCGATCGCCAAGGGCGAGATGGTCGAAGCGCTGGCGCCCGAAGGTACCGCCGTCATCAACCTCGACGACCCGCGGGTCGCGGCCATGCGCTCCCGGACGAAGGCCACCGTGCTGGGCTTCAGCCAGGATGCGGCCGCGGCCGCCGACGTGGTGCGGGCGGAAGACCCGGGCACCAACTCCGCCGGCAACCCGGTGTTCACGCTGCACCTGCCCGGCGCGCCGGAAGGCTTCCCTGTCCAGTCCCGGCTGATCGGCGCGCACCACATCACGAACCTGCTGGCCGCCGCCGCCGCCGCCCACGCGATCGGCATCCCGGGGGCGGACATCGCCGCCTCGCTCAACTCCCAGGCCGCCGCCAGCCGCTGGCGGATGGAGCGCACCGAACGGGCCGACGGAGTGACCGTCATCAACGACGCCTACAACGCCAACCCGGAATCCATGCGGGCTGCGCTGCGGACCCTGGCCGACGTCGGCCGCGGACGCCGCACCTGGGCGGTCCTCGGGCCGATGCTCGAACTTGGCGCCGACTCGGTGCACGAACACGACGCGATCGGCCGGATCGTGGTGCGGTTGAACATTTCCCGCCTGATCGTCGTCGGCGCGGAAGCGAAGGCCATGCACAACGCCGCCGTCATGGAGGGCTCGTGGGGAGACGAATCAATGTTCGTCCCCGACGCCGATGCCGCCTACGAGGTGCTCTCCAACGAACTGGAACCGGGGGACCTGGTCCTGTTCAAGTCCTCCAACTCGGCCGGACTGCGGTTCCTGGGTGACCGGATAGCATTACCTCCACAATCGGAAACGGCCGGCACCGCGCCCGCTGGGGAAGGGAGGGAGCCGGCATGATTCCCTTGTTGATCGGGTCCGCCCTGGCCCTTCTTTTCGCCCTCGTCGGGACGCCGCTGTTCATTCGGCTGCTGGTGAACCGCGGCTACGGTCAGTTCATCCGCGACGACGGACCGACCTCGCACCACACCAAGCGGGGCACACCCACGATGGGCGGCACCGTCGTCGTCGCTTCGGTGGTCCTGGCGTACTTCGCCACCCACCTCGTCGCCTCGATGCTCAACCCGTCGTCCGCACCGCCGTCGGCCTCCGGGCTGCTGCTCCTGCTGCTGATGGTGGGACTGGGGCTTGTCGGCTTCCTGGACGACTACATCAAGATTTCCAAGCAGCGCAGCCTCGGGCTGAACGCGAAGGCCAAGATCATCCTGCAGACCGGCGTCGGCGTGCTCTTCGCTGTCCTGGCCCTGAACTTCCCGAACGCCCGGAACCTGACGCCCGCCTCGACGAAGGTCTCCTTCGTCCGCGACACCTGGTTCGACCTCGCTTTCGGGGGCACGCTGCTGGGCGTAATCCTGTTCATCATCTGGTCCAACCTCGTGGTGACCGCGGCGAGCAACGGCGTGAACCTCGCGGACGGACTGGACGGGCTCGCCGCGGGCGCCTCCATCATGGTCTTCGGCGCATACCTGCTGATCGGGCTGTGGCAGTACCGGCAGAGCTGCGGGTCCCCGACGGCAACAGGGGCAGCCTGTTACGAGGTGCGCGACCCGCTGGACCTGACCATGCTGGCCGGCGCCCTGTGCGGGGCGTTGATCGGCTTCCTGTGGTGGAACACGTCACCGGCGAAGATCTTCATGGGTGACACCGGATCACTGGCCATCGGCGGAGCGATCGCCGCATTCGCGATCCTCACCCGCACCGAAATGCTGCTGGTGCTCATCGGCGGCCTCTTCGTGCTGATCACCCTCTCGGTGATCATCCAGGTGGGCTTCTTCAAACTCAGCGGCGGCAAACGCGTGTTCAAGATGGCGCCGCTGCAGCACCACTTCGAACTCAAGGGCTGGGCAGAAGTCACTGTCGTGGTCCGCTTCTGGATCCTGGGCGGCCTGTTCGTCGCCGCCGGTCTGGGGGTCTTCTATGCCGAATGGGTGACCGGACTGTGAGCGGCCGGCTCGACGGGCTGACCAGCTGGGATGCCGACTGGTCCGGCCTGCGCGTGGTGGTGACAGGCATCGGGGTTTCCGGGTTCGCCGCGGCAGACACCCTGATCGAACTCGGCGCCCGCGTCGTCGTCGTCGATTCCTCCACGTCCGAGACCGCGCGGTCCAAAGCGGACACGCTGCGCATCGTCGGCGCGGCGGACGTGCTGCTGGGGGAGGAGGCCGTCGCCACCATCCCGCTGGTCGACGGCGGGAAGCCGGACCTGATCGTCACCTCGCCGGGGTGGCGGCCGGACCAGGCGCTGCTGGCGGCAGCCGCCCGCGCCCACCTGCCCGTGTGGGGCGACATCGAACTCGCCTGGCGCGTGCGCGAACGCGCGGGCCGCAAAACCGCCGAGTGGCTGGCGATCACCGGCACGAACGGCAAGACCACCACCGTGGGCATGACGGCTTCGATGCTGCAGGCGGCCGGCCTGAAGGCGATCGCCGTCGGCAACGTGGGCACCCCGGTGCTCGACGCGCTGCGCGACCCGGTCGAATACGACGTCCTGGCGGTGGAACTCTCCAGCTTCCAGCTGCACTGGGCCTCCAGCCTCTCGCCCCTGGCGAGCGTGTGCCTGAACGTCGCCGAAGACCACGTCGACTGGCACGGCTCCTACGAGTCGTACCTGTGGGACAAGGCGAAGGTTTACGCGAACACCAAGGTTGCCTGCGTGTACAACGCCGAGCAGATCGAAACCGAGCGGATGGTCGAGGAAGCCGACGTCCTCGAAGGCTGCCGGGCGATCGGCTTCACCACCGGCACTCCGGCGGTGAGCATGCTCGGCGTCGTGGAAAACCTCCTGGTGGACCGGGCGTTCATCGAACAGCGCAAGGACTCCGCCGCCGAACTCGGCAGCCTGGAGGACGTCGGCCCGATCGCCCCGCGGCATCTGGTGGCAAACGCCCTCGCGGCTGCTGCCCTGGTGCGCGCCTACGGGTTGGAGCCCGCCGCCGTCCGCGACGGGCTGCGCGCCTACGAGCCGGGGGACCACCGCATCCAGCCCGTCGCACGTCTCAACGGAGTGCTCTGGGTCAACGATTCGAAGGCCACGAATCCGCACGCCGCGGACGCCTCGCTGGCCGCGTTCGGCAGCGTCGTCTGGATCGCCGGCGGCCTCGCCAAGGGTGTCAGCTACGACGACCTCATCCGGCGCCACGCGGCACGCTTGAAGGCCGTGGTGCTCATCGGCGCCGACAGTTCGGCGCTGCGCGAGTCTTTGCGGCGACACGCACCCGATGTTCCGGTGATCGAGCAGGGCCCGGGCGAGACTGGAACCATGCAGGAAGGCTCCGCCGCCGGGACCGCTGACGCGCCGCTGGGTGGGGACGCCGTCATGGCGCGGGCCGTACAGGCGGCCGCTGGCCTCGCCGCCGAGGGCGACACCGTGCTCATGGCCCCTGCTGCAGCATCAATGGATCAGTTCTCTTCCTACGCTCATCGCGGCGACGCCTTCGTCGAGGCGGTCCGTGAGTTGGTGGAAGGGCAGGCGACGACCAGCAAGGAGTAGCAATGGTCACCACGCCCACCCGCCCCAAGGCCACGGGCAGCACCCAGGTGCGCACAGTGAGCAGCCCTGCAGCGCTGGCCCGGGCGCGCACCCTGCTCCGCGGGTTCTGGCCGCGGCTGGAGGGCAACGGCGGCGCCGGCGGTTCCAGCTACTACCTGATCCTTGGAGCCACGCTGGCGCTGACCGTCATCGGCCTGATGATGGTGCTCTCGTCCTCCTCGGTGGAGGCGATCACCACCGGTGAATCCTCCTACCAGCTGTTCCTGCGGCAGGGGATCTACGCCGTCGTCGGCATCGCGGCCATGCTGTTCCTGTCCCGGCGGAAGGTCCGCTTCATCCGCGGCCTCGCCTGGCCCGCACTCTTCCTGGCGCTGCTGCTGCTGGTGCTGGTGCTCGCCATCGGCACCGAAGTCAACGGCAACAAGAACTGGATCGTGATCGGCCCGTTCAGCGCGCAGCCTTCCGAATTCGCCAAGCTCGCACTGGCACTGTGGATGGGCGCGGTGCTGTACCGCAAGGTCTCGTTGCTGCGGCGCCCGATGCACGTTGTCGTGCCGGTGATTCCTGCCGCCGTGATCATCGTGTCGCTGGTGGCGCTCGGGCACGACCTGGGCACCTCGGTGCTCATCGCCATCATCGTGGGTGCGGGCCTGTTCTTCGCCGGAACCCCGATGAAGATGTTCGGGGTGGCGGGGGCGGCCGGTGTTGTCTTTGCGCTCGTCCTGGCCGTCACCAGCGCGAACCGGATGGGGCGCATCACTGCCTGGCTGGGGCACGGCTGCGACAACGGCCAGGACGTCTGCTATCAGTCCACCAACGGCATCTACGCCCTCGCCTCCGGGGGCTGGCTTGGCGTGGGGCTTGGACAAAGCCGGCAGAAGTGGAACTGGATCCCCGAGGCCCACAACGACTTCATCTTCGCGATCATCGGCGAGGAGCTCGGACTGGTGGGCACCCTGGTGGTGCTGGTGCTCTTCGGCATCCTCGCCGTCGCCATCTTCCGCGTGGTGAACCGCCACCAGAACGAGCCCTTCGTGCGCATCGTGGCCGGGTCACTGATGATCTGGATCCTTGGGCAGGCAGTGGTGAACATCGCCATGGTGACCGGCATGCTGCCGGTCATCGGCGTCCCGCTGCCCTTCATCTCGTACGGCGGCTCGGCGCTGGTCTGTAACCTGGCCGCCATCGGCGTCATTCTTTCGTTCGCCCGAACCAAGCAGGAAAGCGACTTATCCACTTCATGAGCACCCGCGCCCTTTCAGTCGTACTCGCGGGCGGAGGGACGGCAGGACATGTCAGCCCGCTGCTCGCCATCGCCCACGCCCTGCGCGAGCAGAACCCCGAGACCCGGATCCTTGCCGTCGGCACCGAGAACGGCATGGAGAGCCGGCTCGTGCCCGCTGCAGGATTCGAGCTGGCCACCATCGACAGGGTCCCGATGCCGCGCAAGCCGTCCGGGGACCTGCTGCGGTTGCCCGCACGGCTCGCCCGCGCCGTCGGACAGGCCGGGCGCATCCTCGAGCAAGCCGGCGCGGACGTGCTGGTCGGCGTCGGCGGTTATGTCTGCACCCCCATGTACCTGGCCGCGCGGAGCCGCGGCATCCCCGTTGTCGTGCACGAGGCAAACGCCCGGCCCGGTCTGGCCAACCGCGTGGGGGCACGCTTCGCGCGGCGTGTGGCCGTGGCGTTCACTGCGGCCAAACTGCCGCACGCGCGCCTGGTGGGCATGCCGATGCGCCGGGAAATTTCCGGTCTCGACCGCGAGGCAGCCCGCCCTGCCGCCCGCGCGGCACTGGGCCTGAGCGAGGACCAGCCGGTGCTTGTCGTCACCGGCGGCTCGTCGGGGGCCGCGAGCATCAATGGCACGATCGCCCGGTCCATCCCCGCTCTCTCCGATGCCGGCATCCAGGTCCTGCACATCACCGGCCGCGGCAAGCAGGTGCTTGCCGACGACGGCGCGGTCCTTGAGGCCCCGGGCTACCGGCAGGTCGAATACGTGGACGGGATGGAGAGCGTCTACGCGGCCGCCGACCTGCTGCTCGCCCGGGCCGGGGCCGCAACGGTCAGCGAGGTGTCAGCTGTCGGCCTGCCATCCGTGCTGGTGCCGCTGCCGCACGGCAACGGCGAACAAGCTTTGAACGCAGCGGAGCTGGCGGCGGCCGGGGGAGCGGTCCTGGTCAGCGACGACGCGTTCACGCCCGACTGGGTGTACGCGAACCTCGTCCCGCTGCTGACCGACCCGGCCCGGTTGCAGACCATGTCCGCGGCAGCGGCCGCGCTGGGCATCCGCGACGCCGACCGCCGGATGGCCGCGCTGGTCGCCGAGGCGGTGTCCGAATGAGCCCGGCCGTGCTGGCGGACCTGGGCCGCGTCCACTTCGTGGGGATCGGGGGCGCCGGCATGTCCGCCGTCGCCCGAATCATGCTGGCCCAGGGCGTGCCGGTCAGCGGATCGGACGCCAACGAATCGGCCGGCCTGCGCGCGCTGGCAGCACTGGGCGCCCGGGTGGTCGCCGGGCACAGCGCCGAGGCCGTGGCGGACGTCGACACCGTCGTGATTTCTTCCGCGATCCGCGAGAGCAATCCGGAACTGGCCGTCGCAAGGTCACGCGGGCTCACGGTGCTGCACCGGTCCGAGGCGCTGGCAGCTGCGATGGCTGCCGACCGCGTGGTGGCCGTGGCCGGCACGCACGGCAAGACCACCACGACGTCCATGATCACCGTGCTGCTGCGCGGCGCCGGGCTGGACCCGTCCTTCGCCATCGGCGCCACCGTCCCGGCGCTCGGGGTCAACGCCGCACACGGACGGTCCGACATCTTCGTCGCGGAGGCGGATGAATCGGACGGTTCGTTCCTGAACTACCGGCCGGGCATCGCCGTCGTGACGAACGTCGAGCCGGACCATCTGGACCATTACGGCACCGCCGAAGCGGTGTACGAGTCGTTCCGCCGGTTCGCCGCGCTGCTGCCGGCCGGGGGCCTGCTGGTGGCCTGCGCCGACGACGCCGGGTCCCGGGAACTGGGGCTGGGCGTCCGGGAACTCGGCGCCTGCCGCGTGGTGCTCTACGGGCAGGACGAAAACGCGGACGTGAGGCTGCTCAACCCGGCCGCGCCCGGCGCCGCGCTGTCGCTGCAGCGCGACGGTCTGGCTGAAACCTTCCCGCTCCGGCTCCAGGTCCCCGGTGTGCACAACGCGCTGAACGCGGCCGCCGCCTTCGCGGTGGCGGTGGAACTTGGCGTGGAGCCCGCCCAGGCAGCCGCCGCGCTGGCAGCTTTCGCCGGGGCCGCCCGCCGTTTCGAATTCAAGGGCGCCGGCCGGGGGGTGCGCGTGTTTGACGACTATGCCCACCACCCCACCGAGGTGCACGCCGCGCTGACCGCCGCCAGGACGGTCGCCGAGGGCCACCGGGTGCATGTCATCTTCCAGCCGCACCTGTTCTCGCGCACGCGGGAATTCGCAGCGGAGTTCGCCGCTGCCCTCGATCTTGCCGATACGGTGGCCGTGCTCGACATCTATCCGGCCCGGGAGGATCCGATCCCCGGGGTGACCAGTGAGCTGATCACCGCCAGGATGCAGCACGGCAGCTACCAGCCCGACAAGGCCGCGGCGGTTGCCGCGGCCGGAGCGGACGCCAGGCCCGGAGACATCATCCTCACAGTCGGCGCGGGCGATGTCACTGCCCTCGGTGCCGACGTCGTTGCAGCGCTCGGGGGCGGCCATGCCGGGTAACCGCAAACCGCCCGTCATCAGCTCGCGCGGCAACGGGGCCGCCACCGCCGGGCCGCCGCCGGCGCCGGAACAAGGCGCGGCTCCGGAGCAAGGCACGGCGGACGGGACCGGGCTCCGGCGTCCGGGGCGGGTTTTCTCCGCGACCAAGGACGTCGACCCGGCGCCCGCACAGGAGAACGCGGCAAAGAATTCCGCAAAGAGTTCCGCAAAGAATGCGCGCGCGGCGCGGCAGGCGGACGGGGGACCGGCCGGCGAGGACGCGCAGTCCGACGCGGTGACGACGCCGGAGCGCTCCGGTTTCCGCTGGCCGGGCCGCAGGAAGGCCGTGCCGGGCGCCGACCCGGACGACGCGGCGAACGTCCTGGCGTTCCCGGAGCCGCCGGCGCGCCGGCGGCGGCGGCGTCTGCTGCTCACGGCCGGAGCTGTCGTGGCTGTCGTGGCCGCGCTGGTGGCTGTGCTGGTGTTCTCCCCGCTGCTGGCCGTGCGCACCATCAAGGTGGACGGCCTGAAGCTGGCCACCGCCAAGCAGGTCGACGCCGCCTTGGCGCCACTCAAGGGCAAGCCCCTGCCGCAGGTCGACGCCGCGCAGGTCCAGCAACTGCTCGGCCGGCTGCCACAGGTCCACTACAGCACCATCGAGGCCCGGCCGCCGTCGACCCTGCTGGTGCACATCACCGAGCGCGTGCCGGTCGCCTTGGTGAAGAACGGCAATGCCTTCGTGCAGGTCGACCAGGACGGGGTCCAGGTAGCGACGGTGAAGGACCGTTCAGCGGTGGCGCTGCCGGTGATCGACGGCGGCACGGCGGCCGTCGGCAAGAATATTTTCAAGGCGATCACCGCTGTGCTGGCGGTGCTGCCGCCGGCCATCCTGGCGCGGATGGACCACGCCCAGGCATCCTCGGTCGATTCAGTGCAGCTCACCCTCAACGACGGCAAGACCGTGGTGTGGGGCAACGCTTCGGAGAAGGAACTCAAGGCGAAGGTGCTGCAGGCACTGTTGAACGCTGCGCCGAGCACCTTGCCGGGGGCGGCCCCGGTCCAGGTCTACGACGTCAGCACCCCGCGCGACCCGGTTACCCGTTAGCGCCTCACGCGGTCAGACTTTCCGGGCAAAACGGCGACACGCGGTACTGGTCATTGCAGAACCATCCAATCCTCAATACCGTCGCAGACAGAGCTACTTGACATAACTATAACCTTCAACTTGAAGGTTAAGCTACAAAGCTTCAAGCTTTGGTTGAACCAAATCCAGGAAACGAACAAGGGACACGGAACGTGGCAGCACCGCAGAATTACTTGGCCGTCATCAAGGTCGTCGGCATCGGCGGCGGTGGCGTGAACGCAGTCAACCGCATGATCGAGGTGGGGCTGCGCGGCGTTGAGTTCATTGCGATCAACACCGACGCGCAGGCCCTCCTGATGAGCGACGCTGACGTCAAGCTCGACGTCGGCCGTGAACTGACCCGTGGCCTGGGTGCCGGAGCAAACCCCGACGTCGGACGCCAGGCCGCCGAGGACCACGCCGAGGAGATTGAGGAAGTGCTCCGCGGTGCGGACATGGTCTTCGTGACCGCCGGCGAAGGCGGCGGCACGGGCACGGGCGGCGCGCCCGTCGTGGCCCGCATCGCCCGCTCGCTCGGGGCACTCACCATCGGCGTGGTCACCCGCCCGTTCACCTTCGAGGGCCGCCGCCGCGCGAGCTCGGCCGAGAACGGCATCGACGCGCTGCGTGACGAAGTGGACACGTTGATCGTCATCCCGAACGACCGACTGCTCTCGATCAGCGACCGCAACGTGTCCGTGCTGGACGCCTTCCGCTCCGCCGACCAGGTGCTCCTGTCCGGTGTGCAGGGCATCACGGACCTGATCACCACCCCGGGCCTGATCAACCTCGACTTCGCCGACGTCAAGTCCGTGATGCAGGGCGCCGGCTCTGCGCTGATGGGCATCGGGTCCGCGCGCGGCGAGGACCGTGCCGTCAAGGCCGCCGAACTGGCGATTGCCTCCCCGCTGCTCGAGGCCTCGATCGACGGCGCGCACGGCGTGCTGCTGTCGATCCAGGGCGGTTCCGACCTGGGCCTGTTCGAGATCAACGAGGCGGCACGCCTCGTCCAGGAAGTGGCGCACCCGGAGGCGAACATCATCTTCGGTGCAGTCATCGACGACGCGCTCGGCGACGAAGCACGCGTCACGGTGATCGCGGCCGGGTTCGACAATGTGGACGCCACCAACGCCTCCCCGGAGTCCCACCAGGCCGAGCGCGCGGCAGCGGCCCAGGTCCCCGTCCCGAACCACGCCCCCGCACAGAGCTCCGCCCCGGTGGCCGCGCCGTCGTCGCTCGGTGCCTGGGGCAGGCCGTCCTCCAACGGTTCGCACAGTGACGCCGGTTTCGACGTCGACCTGCCGGCCGTCGTGGAGCCGGACCTGTCCGGCTCCCGGGCCGATGACCTGGACGTCCCCGACTTCCTGAAGTAGGACCGGGCGAATTCGGGTGTTCTGGTGGCGTGAGGAAGTGCGTCCCGGCGTGTCGGTGGCATTCACGGACACCGGCGCCGGGAACATGGCCCTTCATGTCGGCGATGACCCCGACGCGGTGCTGCTCCGCCGGGCCCGGCTCGAACGCGAGCTGGGCCTTGCCGGTGCCCCCCTGCAGTTCATGGACCAGGTCCACGGCAACGAGGTGGCGGTGATCAACGGGCCCGCGCCCGCGCCGACCGCCGACGCGATGGTGTCCACCGGCCGTGCCCTCGCCGTGATGGTTGCTGACTGCGTGCCCGTCGTGCTGGTGGGGGAGACGGCGCACGGCTCGCCGGTGCTGGCGGTGGCGCACGCAGGCAGGCCGGGCGTGGCCTCCGGTGTCGTCCCGCGCACCGTGGAGGCCATGCGGCACGCCGGCGCGGCCGCGATCAGCGCCTGGATCGGCCCCTCCGTGTGCGGGTTGTGCTACGAGGTCCCGGCCGCGATGCGCCAGGAGGTGGCCGCGGCGGTGCCGGCAACGCATGCCGTCACCCGGGTCGGCACTCCCGCCCTTGACCTGCCTGCCGGGGTCGCCAGCCAGCTGGCTGCCGCCGGCGTCAGGTACGAGTTCGCGGGCGGCTGCACCCAGGAGGAGGAGCGCCTCTTTTCGCACCGGCGCGACGCGCCGACCGGACGCTTCGCAGGACTGGTGTGGCTCCATGGCTGAGCCTGCCGACCGCAGCGCGGAACTGGCCGGGGCCCTCGCACGGGTCCGGGAGCGGATTGCCGCCGCGGCTGCCGGGCGAAAGGGGCCGGCGCCCGAACTGATCGTCGTCACCAAGTTCCACCCGGCGTCCGATATCCGCCTGCTGGCCGCGCTGGGCGTGCGGGACGTGGGGGAAAGCCGCGACCAGGAGGCTTCGGCGAAAGCGGCCGAGCTTGAAGGCCTCGGCCTGCGGTGGCACTTCATCGGCCAGCTGCAGAAGAACAAGGCGAAATCGGTGGTCCGCTATGCCCATTCGGTGCACTCGGTGGACCGGGCGTCGCTCGTGGATGCGCTCGGCAAGGCGATGGCTGCCGAACAGCAGGCCAGCGGCAGGCCGGACCTGGCCTGCTTCATCCAGGTCGACCTGCAGGACGGCGGCGGGGAGGGCCGCGGCGGAGCGTCGCCGGCCGGCGTCGCCGCCCTTGCCGACCGGATCGCCGGCACCCCCGGTCTGGCGCTGGCCGGCGTGATGGCGGTGGCGCCGCTGGGTGCGGACCCGGACGCGGCGTTCAGCCGGTTGGCCGGAATCTCGCGGGACCTGAGGCTTTCGCACCCCGCCGCCACGGCGATATCAGCGGGCATGAGCCAGGATCTTGAACAGGCCGTGGCGCACGGAGCGACACACCTGCGCGTCGGTTCGGATGTCCTCGGTGCGCGGCCGCCGGTACGGTAGCGTCAGGCCTGTTGGAGACATGTTTTACCGCACCGTTTGTACCGCACCCGGACTGCACGAAAAGAAGACACGATAGGAGCCAACCATGGCCGGCGCTCTGCGCAAGACAATGATCTATCTTGGGCTCGCCGATGGTGACGAGCACTACGAGTCCGAAACCAGCGACTCCGGGCACAAGAACGAGGATTATTCAGTGGACTACGAGCGCGAAGAGCGCCGTCCGGCCAGCGCGCAGGAACCTGCAGCGGCCGCCGCGGCACCGGCGCAGGAGGAGTACCGGGCACCCGTGACACCCATCAAGCGTGCGGCATCCAGCCGCGAGGACTCCGCAGCCCTCCGCCAGATCACCACGGTGCATCCGCGCTCCTACAACGACGCCAAGGTGATCGGCGAGAGCTTCCGCGACGGGATCCCCGTGATCATGAACGTCACGGACATGGGCGAAGCCGACGCCAAGCGCCTCGTGGACTTCTCGGCCGGCCTGGTCTTCGGCCTGCACGGCAGCATCGAGCGCGTCACCAACAAGGTCTTCCTGCTTTCGCCGTCCTACATTGAGGTCCTTGGCGATGACAAAAAGGCCAGCGAGTCGCAGACCAGCTTCTTCAACCAGAGCTGACGTGGCGGCGCCGCCGGCACGCAGTCACCGGCGCGACGCGGCCGATCGCGCGGTCCTGGCGCCCGCTAGGATGGGAGGACCGTGGGTTGACCCAGAAAAGGATCGTGTTCGAGCGTGTCGATTGTCTTCTCCCTGCTGCATCTCCTGCTCTTTCTGTTCTTCGTGACTCTGCTGGTGCGGCTGGTGTACGACTGGGTGCAGATCTTCGCGCGCAGTTGGCGCCCCCGGGGCGTCGCGCTGGTCGCCGCCCATGTGGTCTACAGCGTGACGGATCCGCCGCTGCGCCTGCTGCGCCGCTGGCTCCCGCCGATCCGTATCGGGGGCATCAGCCTGGATCTGGGCTTCCTGGTGCTCTTTATCGCGGTTTCAATAGCGATGAACGTCACCGGGAATTTGGCCTGATTTCGCTTTACGGGAATGTGGCCGCCAATATCCCCGGCAGCCGTATCCGCTGTGTTAGTCTCCGAACCAAGAAGTAAAAACTCCGAAGCACACTTACTGTGAATTAGAGTTCCCACGACAGTATTCGATACCGTAGAGTCGACCGCCGGCAGGCTGTCAGACGAACCAAACCAATGAGGTGACCAGATGGCTCTGACGCCAGAAGACGTTGTCAACAAGCGGTTTCAGCCGACCAAATTCCGCGAGGGATACGACCAGGACGAGGTCGACGATTTCCTTGATGAGATCGTCGTCGAACTGCGGCGCCTGAACCAGGAAAACGAGGACCTGCGCAAGCAGGTTGCAGACCTTTCCTCCGGCAAGCAGCCGCAGGCTGCAGCAGCCGGCGCCCCGGTGGTCGAAAAGGTCCCGGCCGAGAAGAAGGAAGAGCCGAAGGAAGAGGCCAAGCCGGCCAAGAAGGAAGAGCCCGAGGCCGCGGTCGCCAAGGTCCCGGCGCAGCCGTCTGCCGTGCAGGCTGCCCCCAGCGGCGCCAACGTGGCTGCCGAATCCGCTGCCGGCGTTCTCGCCATGGCCCAGAAGCTGCACGACCAGCACGTCAACGACGGCATCGCGCAGCGCGACAAGATCATCGCCGAAGCACAGATCGAGGCCAGCAGCCTCGTCAACGACGCCCAGGAAAAGAGCCGGAAGGTGCTCGGCGCCCTCGAGCAGCAGCGCTCGGTCCTCGAGCGCAAGGTGGAGCAGCTGCGCGGCTTCGAGCGCGACTACCGCTCGCGCCTGAAGGCTTACATCGAAGGCCAGCTGCGCGACCTCGAATCCCGCGGCTCCGTTGCCACTCCGGAGATTTCGGACGCCAACAGCAACATCTGACAACTGCCGCGGAAGCCGGCGGCTGGGGACTGCCCAGCCGCCGGCTTCTGTCATGTCCACTGCCTGAAGGCCGGGCGACCGTCCAGCCTTCGGCAACGAATATGTGCTAGAACGAAAGCAAGATGAACGAAGAATCCACCGCCCCAGCCCGCCCGGCCCCGCCGCGAGTCCGGCGGCGCGGCCCGCTTCTGGCCATCCTCGCGGGCCTGGCGGTATTCGCCTATGTCTTCGACCAGCTGACCAAGGCGTGGGTGAGCTCCACGATGTACGAAGGCCAGGTCACTGCTGTCCTGCCGCCGCTGCTGAGCTGGCACTACATCCGCAACTCCGGCGCCGCGTTCTCCATCGGCGAGAACTTCACGTGGGTCTTCAGCATCATCATGGCGGTCGTTGCCGTCCTGATCCTCTGGCAGGCCCGGCGGCTCGGCTCCGTCTGGTGGGCCGTCGCCCTCGGGATGCTGCTCGGCGGCGCGCTGGGGAACCTCACTGATCGGCTGTTCCGGCCGCCTTCCTTCGGGATGGGCCACGTCGTCGACTTCATCGCCCTGCCGAACTTCGCCATCTTCAACATCGCCGACTCCGCGATCGTCGGCGCGGTGATCCTGATCTGCATCCTGACCCTGAACGGGCTCGGACTGGACGGCCGCCGGCACGCCGCAGCCAAGGGCGCCCCTGGGGCGGCCCCGGAAGGTTCCCCGGAGGCGCCCGGTGACGCCTGAGCAGTACACGGTTCCGGAGGAGCTCTCGGGCAGCCGCGCCGACGCTGCGCTGGCCCAGCTGCTGGGAGTGTCCCGCAGCGCGGCCGCCCTGCTCTGCAGCGAAGGCAATGTCAGCGCCTCGGGCGCACCGCTGGCCAAGGCGGACAAGGTCTCGGCCGGCCAGCGGCTGGACGTGCAGGTGCCCGAGCGCCGGGACCCGCTCGCCGTCGTCGAGGAGCCGGTCGAGGGACTTGACGTGCTGCTCGACGACGAGCACTTCGTGGTGATCGACAAGCCTGTCGGCGTTGCTGCCCACCCCTCCCCGGGGTGGGTGGGGCCGACGGTGGTCGGCGGCCTCGCCGCCGCCGGCTTCCGGATCTCCACCTCCGGGGCGCCCGAACGCCGCGGCATCGTGCACCGGCTCGACGTCGGCACCTCGGGCGTGATGGTGGTGGCCAAGACCGAACTCGGCTACACCGCGCTCAAGCGGGCCTTCAAGGAGCGCACGGTGGACAAGGTGTACCACGCGCTGGTGCAGGGTCTGCCGGATCCGCTCAAGGGCACCATCGACGCGCCCATCGGCCGGCACCCCGGCTACGACTGGCGGTTCGCCGTCGTGGAGGACGGGCGGCCCTCGGTGACGCACTACGAAGTAATCGAAGCCTTCGGCAAAGCCTCGCTCGTGGAGGTGCACCTGGAGACCGGCCGGACCCACCAGATCCGCGTCCATTTCTCCGCCCTGCGCCACCCCTGTGCCGGAGATCTCACTTACGGCGCGGACCCGAAGCTCGCGGCCGCGCTCGGACTGACCCGGCAATGGCTGCACGCCCGGCAGCTGGGCTTCACCCACCCGTCAACGGGGGAGTGGGTGGTCGTCACGAGCGACTACCCGGATGACCTGCAGTACGCCCTCGACGCGCTGGCCGACGGCCGCGCCTGACCGGCCGGGGACATCGCCGGACTTAGAATGGACGGGTGGCAAGCCAGGACTCCTTCACCCATCTGCACGTCCATACCGAGTACTCGATGCTGGACGGCGCCGCCCGGCTGACGGACCTCTTCGAACACGCGAACGAACTCGGCATGACCTCGATGGCGACCACCGACCACGGGTTCGTGTTCGGTGCGTTCGACTTCTGGTCCAAGGCCAAGGCTGCCGGCATCAAGCCGATCATCGGCGTCGAGGCCTACCTCACCCCCGGTACCGCGCGGCAGGACAAGACCCGCGTGCGCTGGGGCGACGGCGGCCGCAACGACGTTTCCGGCGCAGGCGCTTACACCCACATGACGCTGTTCTCGGAGACCACCGAGGGCATGCACAACCTGTTCCGGATGTCCTCGCTGGCGTCGCTGGAGGGCTACCTCTACAAGCCGCGCATGGACCGCGAGCTGCTGCAGACCTACGGCAAGGGCCTGATTGCCACCACGGGCTGCCCCTCGGGCGAAGTGCAGACCAAGCTGCGGCTCGGGTTGTACAAGGAAGCAGTGCAGGCGGCGTCGGACTTCCGCGACATCTTCGGCCCGGAGAACTTCTTCTGCGAGCTCATGGACCACGGCCTGGACATCGAGCGCAACGTCACCAGCGACCTGCTCAAGCTCGCCAAGGACCTGAACCTGCCGCTGGTGGCCACCAACGACCTGCACTACACGCGCGCCGAGGACGCCGCCTCGCACGCGGCGCTGCTCTGCGTGCAGTCCGGGTCCACGATGGCGGACCCGAAGCGCTTCAAGTTCGACGCCGACGAGTTCTACCTCAAGTCACCGGCCGAGATGCGCTCGATCTTCCGCGACCACCCGGAGGCGTGCGACAACACGCTGCTCATCGCCGAGCGCTGCGACGTCGAGTTCAACACCAAGGCCAACTACATGCCCCGGTACCCGGTGCCGGCGGGCGAGAACGAACAGTCCTGGTTCGTGAAGGAAGTCGAAAAGGGCCTGCACTACCGCTACCCCGAAGGCATCCCGGACAAGGTCCGCAAGCAGGCCGACTACGAGGTCGGCGTCATCTCCCAGATGGGCTTTCCCGGCTACTTCCTGGTCGTGGCGGACTTCATCAACTGGGCCAAGAACAACGGCATCCGCGTCGGTCCCGGCCGCGGCTCCGGCGCCGGCTCGATGGCCGCCTACGCGATGCGCATCACCGACCTCGACCCGCTCGAGCACGGCCTGATCTTCGAGCGGTTCCTGAACCCCGACCGCGTTTCCATGCCTGACTTCGACGTCGACTTCGACGACCGCCGCCGCTCCGAAGTGATCCGCTACGTCACCGAGAAGTACGGTGACGAGCGTGTGGCCATGATCGTCACCTACGGAACGATCAAGGCCAAGCAGGCGCTGAAGGACTCCTCCCGCGTGCTCGGCTATCCGTTCTCCACCGGTGAGCGCCTGACGAAGGCGATGCCGCCGGACGTGATGGGCAAGGGCATCTCCCTCGCGGACGTGCACAACCCGGACGCGAAGCGGTACTCGGAGGCGGACGAGCTGCGCGAGCTGCTCAAGTCCGATGCCGATTCGCAGAAGGTCTTCGAGATGGCGCAGGGCCTGGAAGGCCTGAAGCGCCAGTGGGGGGTCCACGCTGCCGGCGTGATCATGTCCTCGGACCCGCTGATCGACATCATCCCGATCATGCGGCGCGACCAGGACGGCCAGGTGATCACCCAGTTCGACTATCCGACCTGTGAGGGCCTCGGCCTGATCAAGATGGACTTTTTGGGCCTGCGGAACCTGACGATCATCACGGACGCGCTGGAGAACATCAAGCTCAACCGGGACGAGGACCTGGTCCTGGAGGACCTGGCGCTCGATGACAGGGCCTCCTACGACCTGCTCGCCCGCGGCGACACCCTCGGGGTGTTCCAGCTCGACGGCGGCCCGATGCGCTCGCTCCTGAAGCTCATGCGGCCGGACAACTTCGAGGACATCTCCGCCGTGCTCGCGCTCTACCGGCCCGGCCCGATGGGCGCCAACGCGCACACCAACTACGCGCTGCGCAAGAACAAGCTCCAGGACATCACCCCGATCCACCCGGAGCTCGCGGAACCCCTCTCGGAGATCCTCGGCCAGACCTACGGCCTGATCGTGTACCAGGAGCAGGTCATGGCCATCGCGCAGAAACTGGCCGGGTACAGCCTCGGCCAGGCCGACATCCTGCGCCGCGCGATGGGCAAGAAGAAGAAGTCCGAGCTGGACAAGCAGTACGAGGGCTTCTCCGGCGGCATGAAGGCCAACGGCTACTCCGACGCGGCGGTCAAGACGCTGTGGGACATCCTGCTTCCGTTCTCCGACTACGCGTTCAACAAGGCGCACTCCGCGGCGTACGGGGTCGTCTCCTACTGGACGGCGTACCTGAAGGCGCACTACCCCTCCGAGTACATGGCCGCGCTGCTCACCTCCGTGGGCGACGACAAGGACAAACTGGCGATGTACCTGAACGAATGCCGGCGGATGGGCATCACGGTGCTGCCGCCGGACGTGAACGAATCCTCCGTCAACTTCACGCCTGTCGGCACCGACATCCGCTTCGGCATGGCCGCCGTGCGCAACGTCGGGGTGAATGTGGTCGAGGCCATGGTGAAGGCGCGGCAGGAGCAGAGCGCCTTCACCTCCTTCAAGGATTTCCTCATGAAGGTGCCGGCCGTGGTGTGCAACAAGCGCACCATTGAGTCCATGATCAAGGCGGGAGCCTTCGACTCGCTGGGCCATCCGCGGCGCGCGCTGGCCATGATCCACGAGGAGGCCATCGACTCGGTCATCACGATCAAGCGCAACGAGGCCGTGGGCCAGTTCGACCTCTTCGCCGGCATCGGGGACGAGGAACCGGAAGCCTCCCTGACCACCGAGATACCGGACCTGCCCGAGTGGGAGAAAAAGGACAAGCTCTCCTTCGAGCGCGACATGCTCGGCCTCTACGTCTCGGACCACCCTCTGCAGGGCCTGGAGGGGGTGCTGAGCCAGCACGCCGATTCCTCGATTACCCAGATCATCGGGGAAGAGGGCCCGCCCGACGGCGCCATCGTGACCATCGCCGGCATGATCACCTCGCTCTCTCGCCGCATCGCCAAGAACAGCGGCAACGCCTATGCGCGGGCCGAGATCGAAGACCTGGGCGGCTCGATGGAAGTCATGTTCTTCGGCCAGGTCTACGGTCCGATCTCCACCGTGCTGGCCGAGGACCTGATCGTCGTGGTCCGTGGCCGGCTGCAGCGGCGCGACGACGGGGCAGTGACCCTCAACGCGCAGGAAATGACCGTGCCGGACCTGAGCGACGGCCATTCCGGGCCGGTGGTGATCTCGATGCAGAACCACAAGGCGACCGAGGCGGTGGTCACGGCGCTCGGGGATGTGCTGCGCACCCATCCGGGAACCAGCGAGGTGCAGGTGCGGCTGGCCGGGACCCGGTCCATCGAGGTGATGAAGCTCGGCGTGCACCTGCGGGTCAGTCCGACGCCTGCGCTGTTCGGGGACCTGAAGGTGCTGCTCGGTCCTGCCTGCCTGGAGGCCTGAGCAGCCCCCGCCGGCCCCGCAGGCCGGGGGCCAGCTCAGATCTCGTACTCCAGCGGCGAGGGCTGGCCGTAGGCACCCCCGTGGTAGAGCAGCGGAACGTCGTCACGGCCGACGGCGCCGTCGACGACTTCGGCCACGATGACGGCGTTGCTCTCGAAGGACAGCCGGGCGACGATCCTGCCGACCAGCCAGCCGGTCACGTCATGGAGCAGCGGCACGTCCTGGGCGCCGCGCCGCCAGTGGTCCCCCTCGAACCGGTCGCGGCTCCGGGCGAAGCGGTCGGCCAGGCCGCGGTTCATCAGCCCCAGCATGTGCACCCCGACGAAATCGGCATTGGCCACCGCGGACCACGAGGAACTGGTCCGGGCCATGTTGAACGTGAACCGGGGAGGATCCGCGGACAGCGATGCCACGGACGTCGCGGTGAAGCCGTAGGGCACGCCCCCATGGTTCGCCGTCACGATGACCACCCCCGCGGCATGGCGGCGGAACATCTCCCTGAAGATGTCGCTCCGGTCTGCGCGTGCCTCGGTCACTGGCCGCCTTCCCCTCGTTGCTGACAGCTTGCTCCCAGTTTCCACGCAATGCGCCGGGCCGTCCATGCCCGGACGACAGGTTTGTTAATGTGGATCCATGACGCAGCCCGCCTCCTCCGGCCAGCCGGCCTACCCTCCGGCCGCCTACACCCCTGCGGTTCCCGCCGACCTGACGTCGGCGCCCCCGGCATCCCTGATCCGGTGGTTCAGCCTCACCGCCGCCGCGGGCATCCCGGTGGGCCTGCTCTGGTGGTTCCTCGCTCCGGGCGGAGCCTTCTACGCCTCAGGGGAGAACGCCGACACCTGGCTGCCCCGCGACCTGACGCTCGGGCTCATCGGGCTCGTGGCCGGCCTTGTGGTCGCGGGCCTGCTGTTCCCGAAGCGGCGCGCGCCCGGCGCGTCCTCGAAGGTGAACGCCGCCGTCGTCGGCAGCATCGTCGGCTCACTGGTGGCGTGGCAGGTCGGCGTGCTGGCCGGCTCCTGGTGGGGCCATGCTCCGGCGAACCCTGTGAGCGACAGCGTTCTGTTCTCCTTGCGTTCCTACAGCGTGCTGGCGATCTGGCCCGGGGCGGCGGCCCTCGCTTCGTTCTTCCTCAACCTCGGAAGCCTTCTGCGCTCCTCGCCGGCGCGGGCTGCCTAGGGCCGCCCGCGTAAACTGGAGCGGTGACTATCGAAGACACCGCCACCGTCAGCATCCGCGGCATCGACCTGCGCGGGGAGCACCTCAGCCTCGCCGAACTCCGGCGCGCCGTGCCCCGGGCCCGCAACGAGCGCGCCGCCGACGCCGAACAGCAGGTCGCGGCGATCATCGCCCAGGTGCGGTCCGGCGGCTTCGGGGCCCTGTCCGCGCTCGCTGAAAAGTTCGACGGCGTCCGCCAGGACCACCCGCGGGTGCCGGCGTCGGCTCTCGCGGAGGCGCTGGAGATGCTCGACCCCGCGGTCCGGAGCGCCCTGGAGGAGTCCATCAGCCGGGCCCGTGCCTTCGCTGATGCGCAGCGTCCCACCGCCGCTGAAGTCGAGCTGGGTGCCGGCGCGAAAGTGACGCAGAAATGGGTTCCGGTGGGGCGGGTCGGGCTGTATGTTCCCGGCGGCCTGGCGGTCTATCCTTCCTCGGTCATCATGAACGTGGTGCCCGCCCTCGCGGCGGGCGTCGAATCGATTGCCCTGGCCTCCCCGCCGCAGAAGGCTTCCGGTGGGCTGCCGCACCCGACGATCCTGGCTGCCGCGGAACTGCTTGGCATCGAGGAGGTCTACGCGATCGGCGGAGCCCAGGCCATCGCGGCCTTCGCCTACGGTGTGGACGCCGCCCCGGACGCCCCAGGGATCGACCCCGTCGACGTCGTCACCGGCCCGGGAAACATTTTCGTGGCCACAGCCAAGCGGCTGGTCAAGGGGGTTGTCGGGATCGATTCGGAGGCCGGCCCCACGGAGATTCTGATCCTCGCCGATGCGACGGCCCGCCCGGCGCTCGTCGCGGCGGACCTGATCAGCCAGGCCGAGCACGAC
Organism: Paenarthrobacter sp. DKR-5; assembly: GCF_018531425.1. Lineage (GTDB taxonomy): Bacteria > Actinomycetota > Actinomycetes > Actinomycetales > Micrococcaceae > DKR-5. Next base: position 551,133 of record NZ_JAHBOI010000002.1, on the reverse strand, counting down.
CCGAACGCGGCGTCCGTGCTGGTCACCGATTCCGAGGAACTCGCCGCTGCCGTGCGCACCGAGCTTTCCGCACAGGCGGCGGCGACCAAGCACTCCGGGCGCGTCCGGCAGGCGCTGTCCGGGGAACAGTCAGCCATTGTCCTGGTGGACGACGTCGAGCAGGGCCTGCAGGTGTGCGACGCCTACGCTGCCGAGCACCTCGAGGTGATGACCGCGGATGCCGGCGCGGTCGCTTCCAGGGTCCGCAGCGCCGGCGCCATTTTTGTGGGGGACTACAGCCCGGTGAGCCTGGGTGACTACTGCGCCGGTTCCAACCACGTCCTCCCCACCAGCGGCACCGCAGCATTCTCCTCCGGTTTGAACGTGGCGACTTTCCTCCGCGCAATCCAGGTCATTGACTACGACAAGGCGGCGCTGAACGAGGTGAGCGGCCACATCGTGAGCCTTTCGCGCGCCGAGGACCTGCCGGCGCACGGGGACGCGGTCAGCATCCGCTTCCTCGGAGGCTGAGCACCTTGGTCCCATCAAATTGGTCCCGGCAGATCCGTCCCGGCAAGGCCGCGAACCACTACATGTGGTAATGACAGTCTTGTAATTCAACAATATCTAGTCCTAGAATGGGTGGACTGGCCCATCACATCAGGCGCGGAGCGGAAAGCGGGGAAACGGCGTGTACTGTCCTTTCTGCCGCAACCCGGATTCGCGGGTCGTGGACAGCCGCGTCACGGATGACGGCTCCGCCATCCGCCGGCGCCGCCAGTGCGCCCAGTGCGGGCGGCGCTTCACCACGGTGGAGACAACCAGCCTGACTGTGATCAAGCGCTCGGGGGTGGGGGAGCCGTTCAGCCGCTCCAAGGTCATCAACGGCGTCCGCAAAGCCTGCCAAGGCCGGCCCGTCACGGACGACGACCTCGCCCTTCTGGCCCAGGAAGTGGAAGAAGCCATCCGGGCCAGCGGAGCCGCGGAAATCGAAGCCCACGAGGTGGGCCTGGCTATCCTCGGCCCGCTGCAGAAGCTGGACCAAGTGGCCTATCTGCGCTTCGCAAGCGTCTACCAGGCCTTTGAATCGCTCGAGGACTTCGAGGCTGCCATTGCGGTGCTTCGCCGCGAGCAGCGCCCGGGAACGGGCAGCAAGGCGCAGAGCGCCCTTTAGACTCCGGTGGTGGCTGCGGAGGGGAAGCCGGAGCCACCACCGGCATCCAATTACTTGATGATCTTGTCGCTGATCGCCACCTGAAGCGCAGCGCCGACGATGCCGGCGTTGTTCCTCAGCTTGGCCGTCACGATCGGGGTCTGCAGCTTCAGTGCGGGCAGGAAGTCCTCGCTGCGCTTCGAAATCCCGCCGCCGACGATGAACAGTTCGGGGGAGAAGAGGAACTCGACGTGCGAGAAGTAGCGCTGCAGTCGCACGGAGTATTCTTCCCAGTCGATGCCGTCGCGTTCGCGTGCCGAGGCCGAGGCCTTGGATTCGGCGTCAAAACCGTCGATTTCCAGGTGGCCCAGCTCGGCGTTGGGCACGAGCTTGCCGTCCATGATGAAGGCCGAACCGATGCCGGTGCCCAGGGTGATGACGAGCACGACGCCGTCGACGCCCTTCCCGGCGCCGTAGCGCACCTCGGCCAGGCCGGCGGCGTCGGCGTCGTTGAGCACGTGGACCTTGCGGCCGATCCGCTCCGTGAAGAGCTTGTCCACGTCGGTGCCGATCCAGGACGGATCCACATTGGCGGCCGAGCGCGCGACGCCGTGGGAGATAATGGCCGGGAAGTCGATGCCGACCGGGACGTCCTTGCCGGGGGCCTGCGGACGGGAATCCAGTTCCGCCACCACCTGGGCGAGCACCTCCGCGACGGCTTCGGGGGTTGCCGGGCGCGGGGTATCAATGCGGAACCGGTCCCCGATCAGCTGGCCCGACTTGAGGTCGACAATGCCGCCTTTGATGCCGGTGCCACCGATATCGATGCCGATGACGGTCTTCGAACTCTTCTTGCCGGCTTTGTCGTCCTTGGGCATTGTCTCTCCGGATTCGGGGTCGGAATGGGGGTGGCGGGGCCGAGGCGGCTGTGCCGCGGCCGGGTCAGGGCAGGGTCAGGATTTCCGCGCCGGAATCCGTGACCACCAGGGTGTGCTCAAACTGGGCGGTGCGCTTCCGGTCGCGGGTCAGCACGGTCCAGTCATCGTCCCACATGTCCCATTCAATGGTGCCGAGCGTGAGCATGGGTTCGATCGTGAACACCATCCCGGGTTCCATGACGGTGTTGTAGGCCGGGGCTGCATCGTAGTGCGGAATGATCAGCCCCGTATGGAAAGCCTCGCCGACGCCGTGGCCGGTGAAGTCCCGCACTACACCGTAGCCGAAACGCTTGGCGTAGGAGGATATGGCACGTCCTATTACATTGATTTCCCGGCCGGGCGCTACTGCCTTGATCGCGCGGTTGAGGGATTCCTGCGTCCGTTCGACCAGCAGCCGCGATTCCTCGTCCACATCGCCGACCAGGAAGGTGTAGTTCGTGTCGCCGTGCACGCCGTCCTTGTAGGCCGTGATGTCGATGTTGATGATGTCCCCGTCCTGCAGGACGGTGCTGTCCGGAATGCCGTGGCAGATGACCTCATTCAGGCTCGTGCACAGCGACTTGGGGAACCCGCGGTAACCCAGGGTGCTGGGATAGGCGTTGTGGGCGACCACGAACTCGTGGCCGATCCGGTCCAGTTCATCGGTGGTGACCCCGGGCCGGATGTGCTTCCCGACCTCGACAATGGCTTGTGCGGCGATCTTGGAGGCCGCGCGGATTTTTTCCAGCGTCTCCGGGCTCTTGACCTCCGAGCCGGTGAACTTCGCCGGCGTGGGGCGGCCGACGTACTCGGGCCGGGGGATCGACGCCGGCACCGGGCGGAGCGGGCTGATCGTCCCCTGTACCAGCGTGCCGATGGGAGCGGTGGAGACAGAGTGAGGCATACCCTCGATCATATAAGGCGCGGCCCCGGCCGGCTGACTCCACCAAGCCGGCCAAGGCATAGGATCGTGCCGAGAGATCAGAGAGCCGCGACGAACCTGAGGAGGCTGCCATGCCGCAGTACTGGTACAACGTGAAGACCCACCAGGTCGAGGAGGACGCCCAGTCCGACTGGACTCAGCTGATCGGCCCTTACCAGACGCGCGAGGAAGCCGAGCACGCCCTGGAAAAGGTGCGTCAACGGAACGAGAGCTGGGAAGCCGGAGACGAGGACTGACCGGGCCCCGGCAAGGACCGCGGGGCGGCGGCCCGGCGATTCCCGCACGGTGAGCGTGACCGCCCCCAGGCGGCCACGCTCACCGCTCCCGCCCACAGCAGCTTGATGGCTTCCGCGCTCAGCGAGCACGGTACAGTCGGGCCGCCACCGTCGCTCCTGTGAGCATCAGCATTGCCCCGGGAGGCAGCGGGAATGCCCTCCGGCATCCCCGGCCGGTAAGGCAATGCCTGTCTTCGGGCCGGTACCGCGCGCGGCCAGATGAGGCGGCGGCACCTTCGAGGAGGCAGCAGGCCCGGCGGCAGACAACGACGGCCGGTGCCGTTCACAGAACCCACCCCCCAGCGAGATCGTTCCGGATTCAACCGTACGACCCGGTCGGGAAATAAGTCCAGAGATTTGCGGAACAGTCCTGCCGGCCGGCACCGGAGGTGCAGGCAGTCTAGAAGCTGTGCTCGGGCCCGGGGAACGAGCCGTCGAGGACGTCCCGCCGATAGGCCTTGGCCGCGTCGGAAAGGACGGTGTGCAGGTCCGCATACTGCTTGACGAACTTGGCGATTTTCCCGGTGCGCAGGCCGGCCATGTCCTGCCAAACCAGCACCTGGCCGGTGGTGGAGCTGCCCGCCCCGATGCCAATCGTGGGAACGGCCACCGCTGCGTCCACGCGGGCGGCGGCTTCGGCAGGCACCATTTCCATCAGCACGCAGAACGCGCCGGCATCCGCGAGGGCAACCGCATCGTCCACGAGCCGTTCGGCGGCGTCACCGCGGCCCTGGACCCGGTAGCCGCCCAGGGTGTGTTCGCTCTGCGGGGTGAACCCGATGTGCGCCATGACCGGGATGCCCGCCGCCACCATGGCGCGCACGTAGTCGGCGTAATACGCGCCGCCTTCCATCTTCACGGCATGGGCCAGGCCCTCCTTCATGAGCCGCACGGAGGACTCGATGGCCTGTGCCGGAGAAATTTCGTAGCTTCCGAAGGGAAGGTCGACGACGACGAGGGCGCGCTTGGCGGAGCGTGCCACCGCGCGGCAGAGCGGGATCATTTCGTCCAGCGTCACGGGAAGGGAGGTTTCGTTGCCGTACACGTTGTTCGAGGCGGAGTCTCCCACCAGCAGCACCTCGATGCCGGCGTCGTCAAAGATCGACGCGGTGTACTGGTCATAGGCCGTCAGCATGGCGAACCGCTCGCCCTTGAGCTTGGCCTGCTGCAGATGGTGCGTCCTGATCCGGGCTGCGGCGAGGCCGGACGGCCCGCTGCCGTAGGGGGCGACGGTTTCGGGGCCCGCGGCGTCCGGTTGCGGCGCGGATCCCGGTGCGGATTTCGGGGCGTCCGGCACCGGGGACGGGGAGTTATCAGCCATCCCCCGAGCCTAGCCTCAGGCCGCGTTCTTTAGCCACATGACCGGCGGCCGCTTCCCCTGCCGGATGCGCCGTCCCCAGGCTTTCTCTTAGTAGAGTAGACGCCAGAGACTGCGGCCTCTGTTTCGACGGCGGACCCGGGGAACAGCCGGCCCGCGCTGCCAGCCGCAACAGCCCGAACAGAAGGACGCCATGGACCGCCAGCAAGAGTTCGTTCTCCGCACGATTGAAGAGCGCGATGTCCGCTTCGTACGGCTTTGGTTCACTGACGTCGTCGGCTCGTTGAAGTCCGTGGCGCTGGCGCCGGCCGAAGTCGAGGGTGCGTTTGAGGAGGGGCTCGGGTTCGACGGTTCCTCGATCGAGGGCCTGGCCCGCGTCTTCGAGTCCGACATGCTCGCACAGCCGGACCCGTCCACCTTCCAGATCCTGCCGTGGCGCGGCGAGACCGAGCAGACCTCCCGCATGTTCTGCGACGTCCTGACCCCTGACGGCCAGCCGTCCGCCGCGGATCCGCGCAACGTGCTCAAGCGTGCGCTGGCCAAGGCCGCGGACATGGGCTTCACCTGCTACACCCACCCGGAAATCGAGTTCTACCTGCTCAAGTCCACCGAACTCGGACCCGACGGCGCGCCGGTGCCTGTGGACGAGGGCGGCTACTTCGACCACGTCCCCGGCGGCGTCGCGCAGGATTTCCGCCGCACGGCCGTCACGATGCTCGAATCGGTCGGCATCTCGGTCGAGTTCAGCCACCATGAGGCCGGCCCCGGCCAGAACGAAATCGACCTGCGCTACGCCGATGCCCTGCAGACGGCGGACAACATCATGACGTTCCGCACCGTCATCAAGGAAGTCGCCCTGATGCAGGGCACCTATGCGACCTTCATGCCGAAGCCTTTCACCGCCCACCCCGGCTCGGGCATGCACACGCATTTTTCACTGTTCGAGGGCGACACCAACGCGTTCTATGAAGCGGGGGCGGAATTCCAGCTGTCGAAGACGGCGAAACAGTTCATCGCCGGCATCCTGCGGCACGCCCCGGAGTTCACCGCCGTGACGAACCAGTTCGTGAACTCCTACAAGCGCCTCTGGGGCGGGGGAGAGGCGCCGAGCTACCTGTCCTGGGGGCACAACAACCGTTCGGCCCTGGTGCGCGTCCCGCTCTACAAGCCGGGCAAGGGGCAGTCCGCGCGGATCGAATACCGCGGCATCGACTCGGCGGCCAACCCGTACCTGGCGTACGCGGTGCTGCTGGGCGCCGGGCTGAAGGGCATCGAGGAAGGCTACGACCTGCCGTCCGCGGCCGAAGAGGACATCTGGTCGCTGACCTCGGCCGAGCGCCGCGCGATGGGCCACGACCCGCTGCCCTCGAGCCTTCATGACGCGATCCGGATTATGGAGGATTCGGACCTGATGGCCGAGATCCTCGGTGAGCAGGTATTCGAGCACTTCCTGCGCAACAAGCGCCAGGAATGGCAGGACTACCGCCTGGAGGTCACTCCTTTCGAACTCCAGCGGCATTTCGGCATCCTGTAGGACCGCACCGTGAGCCTGCAGCGCCAGCTGATCGCGATCGGTTTCGGCGACCTGGACAAGAGCACCCGGTTCCTGGCCGCGCCGGAGCTGGCCGGCCTCGACGAGGACCGGCTGTTCGAGGGATTGGCCCTGGCTGCGAACCCCGATCTGGCCCTGCAATCGCTGGTGCGCCTGATCGAGAAACACCCGGCGCTGCATGAACTCGCCGGTGCAGGCACCGAACGGTCCGAACCGATGTTCCGGCTGCTGGGCGCGTCCGAAGCGCTCGCCGAATTCCTGATGCGGCACCCGCAGCACATCGAGGTGCTGGCGCAGCGCGGCACACCGGAACCGCGCGGCGCCGACCCCGCTGAGCTGCGCGCGTCCCTGCTGCGGTCCGTAGGGGCCGATCCCGCAGCGCGGCGGCCGGTGGCCGCCGCCACCGGGCCCGAAGCGTACGCGGCGCTGCGGACCCAGTACCGGCGGCACCTGACCGAGCTGGCAATCAAGGACCTCTGCGCCGCTTCACCGGTGGACTTCCTGCCGACCGCCGCCGCGGAGCTTGCCGACCTCGCCGGGGCCGCGCTGGAAGCCGCGCTGGCCGTTTCCCGCGCGGAGCTGGCGGCGAAGGAAGATCCGGAGACGGTGCAGTCCGTACGGTTCACCGTCATCGGCATGGGCAAGTGCGGAGCGCGGGAGCTGAACTACATCTCCGACGTCGACGTCATCTACGTCATCGAGGCACCCGGCCTCGAGGAGGCCACCGCCGTCCGTCTCGGGTCGGCCCTGGCGACGGGGCTCTCCCGCGCCATCAGCGCTCCGGGCAGGGAACCCGGACTGTGGGAGGTGGACGCGAACCTGCGGCCCGAAGGCAAGGACGGCCCCCTGGTGCGCACCCTCGAGTCGCACTTGACCTACTACAAACGCTGGGCCGCGAGCTGGGAGTTCCAGGCACTGCTCAAGGCCCGGACCGTCGCCGGCGACGCCGAACTCGGCGCCCGCTATGAAACCGCCGTCGCGCCGATGATCTGGTCCTCCTCCGAGCGTGAAGGGTTCGTCGAATCCGTGCAGGCGATGCGCCGGCGGGTCACCGACTACATTCCGCCGAACGAGGAGGGGCGGCAGATCAAACTCGGCGTGGGCGGCCTGCGCGACGTCGAGTTCACCGTGCAGCTGCTGCAGCTCGTGCACGCCAAAGCCGATGAATCGCTGCGCTGCCGGGACACGACGTCGGCGATCGCGGCGCTCTCGGGCCAGGGCTACATCGGCCGTTCGGACGCCCAGGAACTGGACCGTGCCTACCGCTACCTGCGCGTGCTCGAACACCGCATCCAGCTGGTGCAGATGCGGCGCACGCACCTGATGCCTGTCGCCGAGACAGCCCTGCGCGCCCTGGCCAAATCCTCCGCCGGGCCGATGAGCGCCGCCCGGCCGAGCGCCGAGGCGCTGCTTGAGAACTGGCAGCGGACCAAGCGCCGGGTGCGCGAGCTGCACGAGAGCATCTTCTACCGTCCGCTGCTGAACACCGCCGCCCACCTCAGCGCAGAGGACGTCAAGCTCACGCCCGAAGCCGCACAGGGGCGGCTGGCGGCGCTGGGCTACCGCGACCCGCAGGGCGCGATCCGCCACATCGAGGCGCTGACCGGCGGGGTGAGCCGCCGGGCAGCGCTGCAGCGGCAGCTGCTCCCCATCCTGCTGGGCTGGCTCGCGGACGGCGTCGACCCCGACGCGGGGCTGCTGGGCTTCCGCCGGATCAGCGAAGCGCTGGGCACCACCCACTGGTACCTCGGCATGCTGCGGGACTCGAAGGCTGCCGCGGAGCGGCTGTGCCACGTGCTCTCCAGTTCGCGCCTGATCACGGACCTGCTTGAAGTCTCCCCGGAAGCGACCGCCTGGCTGGGGACCGACAAGGACCTGACCCCGCTGAAGTTCGAGGCGCAGTGGCAGGAGATCCGGTCCAAGATGTCCCGGCACGAGAACCCGGAGGCGGCGATGCGGCTGATCCGGCTGATCCGGCGCCGGGAAACCCTGCGCATCGCGATCGCGGACAGTTCCGGGCTGTTGGACCAGGACGCGGTGGGCGCTGCCCTGGCCGACGCGGACCAGGCCGCCATTCTCGGCGCGCTGCACGTGGCGGAGAACATCGTGCGCGGCGACGGCGAGCTTCTTGCCGAGGTCCTGGTCGTGGCGATGGGCCGGCAGGGCGGCAGGGAAATAGGCTACGGTTCGGACGCTGACGTGCTGTACGTCTACCGGGCGAAGGCGGGTGCGGAGGACACCGACGCCCGGCGCCAGGCGGAGCAGATCGTGGCGCGGCTCTCCGTCCTGCTCACGCAGCCGCTCAAGCCCGCCATCCTCAATGAACGGGTGCTGACCCTGGATGCGGACCTGCGCCCCGAAGGCAAGAGCGGAGCCATGGTCCGTTCGCTCGATTCGTACCGCGAGTACTACCAGCGGTGGTCCCTGGTGTGGGAAGCGCAGGCCCTGCTGCGGGCGCGCCCGATCGCCGGCAGCAACGAGCTCGCCGAAGACTTCATCCGCCTGATCGAGCCGGTGCGCTATCCGGAACACCTCGAAGACAAGGACGTGCGGGAAGTGCGGCGGATCAAGGCCCGGGTGGAAGCCGAGCGGCTGCCGCGCGGCGCCGACCCGGCGCGCCACCTCAAACTTGGCCGGGGGGCGATCAGTGACGTCGAATGGCTGGTCCAGCTGCTCCAGCTCCAGCACGGCCGCCGGCATGAGGAGCTGCGGACCACTTCCACGGTCGCGGCGCTGCACGCGTGCGCCGGCCTCGGACTGATCGACCGGGCGGACGCGGAGTTGCTGCTGGAGGCCTGGCATCTGGCCAGCAGGATCCGTTCAGCCAACGTGATCTGGAGCGGAAAGTCCTCGGACCTGCTGCCGGCCAAGCGGCGGGATCTGGAAGCCGTCGCCCGCTGGTGCGGCTACCAGCCGGGCCAGGCGGCGGTGATCGAGGAGGACTACCTCAGGCTCACGCGCCGCAGCCGGGGCGTCTTCGAACGCCTCTTCTACGGCCACGCCTAAGCCCCCGGCCGGTTCCGGGACCGGGCCACGATTACTGGCCCTGCACGCGAGCGGGTACCCTTTTGGGGTACTTTGCATTTCCTCATAGCCCCCGGTGCCCTCCGCGCCCCGGGCACGCCGCTGCCTGTCGGGCGCGGCCCTTCCTCAAAAGGGGTTGTTGGACCTTGAAAATCCACCCACGCGGCAGTCTTATGCGCCGCGCCCAGGCGTTCGTGGCAGGCACCGTCCTCGCCGTGTTCGCCCTGGTCGGCGGCGCCGCGGGCGCCAGCGCGGCTCCGGCGGCGAGCCACGCGCCCTCCGCCGTCAGCGGCAAGACCTATGTGATCGGGACGGACACGACGTTCGCGCCGTTCGAGTTCCGCGACGGCAGCGGCGAGCTGATCGGCATCGACATGGACCTGATCCGGGCCATCGCCAAGAACCAGGGGTTCTCCGTCGAAATCCGCTCCCTCGGCTTCGACGCCGCCCTCCAGGCGCTGCAGTCGAACCAGGTCGACGGCGTGATCGCCGGCATGTCGATCACGGACAAGCGCAAGCAGATCTTCGACTTCTCGGACCCCTACTTCGACTCCGGCGTCCAGATGGCCGTGGCAAAGTCCAACAACGACATCAAGGGCTATGCGGACCTGAAGGGCAAGACGGTCGCGGTCAAGCGCGGCAGCGAAGGGGAGACCTTCGCGAACTCCATCAAGGACAAGTACTCCTTCACCGTCAAGCCGCTGGACCAGTCGGCGACCATGTACGACGACGTCAAAGCCGGCAACTCCGTGGCGGTCTTCGACGACTACCCGGTACTGGCCTACGGGATCAGCCAGAACAACGGACTGAAGGCGGTCACCGCGAAGGAACGCGGAAGCTCCTACGGCTTCGCGGTGAACAAGGGCAAGAACCCTGAGCTGCTGGCGGCCTTCAACAAGGGCCTGGCGGAGCTGAAGGCGAACGGGCAGTACCAGCAGGTGCTGGACAAGTACCTCAAGGACCCGTCCAAGGCGGCGAACCAGAGCTTCATCGACCTGCTGGTTGCCAGTTTCCCGGCCCTGCTCAAGGGGCTCGGACTGACCCTGCTGGCCACCCTGCTCTCGCTCATCATCGCGCTGGTGCTCGGCGTCGTCTTCGGTTTCTTCAAGGTGTCCCACCTGGTGGTGCTGCGCGGCATCGCCACCACGTACGTGAGCATCTTCCGCGGGACTCCGCTGCTGGTGCAGGCCTTCTTCTTCTACTTCGGCCTGCCGCAGCTGACCGGCATCCCGATCAACGTGCTCACCGCGGGCGTGCTCACCCTGAGCCTGAACGCGGGCGCCTACATGACCGAAATCGTCCGCGGCGGCATCCAGTCCGTGGACCCGGGGCAGCTGGAAGCCAGCCGCAGCCTTGGCCTGGGGTACGTGACGTCCATGCGCCGGGTCATTGTCCCGCAGGCCGTGAAGATCATGACTCCCTCTTTCATCAACCAGTTCGTCATCACCCTCAAGGACACCTCGCTGCTGGCCGTGATCGGCTTCGCTGAGCTGACCTACCAGGGACAGCAGATCTACGCCTCCAATTTCCGGACCGGCGAAACCCTGCTGATCGTGGCGGCGCTGTACTTCATTGTCATCACGCTGCTGACGCAGCTCTCCAACGTCCTGGACCGGAGGTTCAACAAATGAGCAAGGTTCAGGTCACGGGCCTGCGGAAGTCCTTCGGATCGAACGAGGTCCTCAAGGGCCTGGACGTCAGCGTCGCCGAGGGTGAAGTCGTCTGCGTGATCGGCCCTTCCGGTTCCGGCAAATCGACGTTCCTGCGCTGCCTGAACAAGCTGGAGGACATCTCCGCCGGCAAGGTGGTGGTTGACGGGTTCGACCTGACCGACCCGAAGGTGGACCTGAACGCTGTCCGCCAGCACATCGGCATGGTCTTCCAGCACTTCAATCTCTTCCCGCACATGAGCGTGATCCAGAACATCATGCTGGCCCCGGTGGAGCTGAAGAAGGGGACAAAGGAACAGGCACGTGCCAAGGCGATGGAGCTGCTCGCGCGGGTCGGCCTGACGGAGAAGGCGGACGCCCGTCCGGCGTCGCTCTCGGGCGGCCAGAAGCAGCGCGTGGCGATCGCCCGGGCGCTGGCCATGAACCCGGACATCATGCTGTTCGATGAAGCCACCAGTGCCCTTGACCCCGAAATGGTGGGCGAAGTGCTGCAGGTCATCCGCGACCTGGCCCGCGAGGGGATGACCATGGTGGTCGTCACGCACGAAATGGGCTTCGCCCGGGAGGTGGCCGACCGGGTGATCTTCATGGCGGACGGCCTGATCGTCGAAGAGGCAGCGCCCGAGGCTCTCTTTGGCAACCCGCAGCAGCCGCGCACGCAGGACTTCCTGTCCAAGGTGCTCTGACCCGGCAGTCCGCGGCCGCTGTGCCGGGCTCGTGACACATTGCGTCACGAGCCCGACACGGCGCCCCTTCGCCGGTGCCCTTCACCGGGCAGGAGCCGGGCTCGCCGGTAGCATGCGATAGAGCAGCATCGTGGGGAGAAATTCAATGAGCAGCAGCCAGCGCCGCAGCCCGCGGCTCGTCCTGACCGCTGCCGCAGCCCTTCTGGCGCTGGCAGCATGCTCGGGCCAGGGCCAGCCGGCCGCCCCCTCCGCGTCGACGGCGGCGGCCTCGCCGTCGCCTTCGGCGCCGGAAGCGGGGTACTACGACCAGGCGCCCGACAACGATCCCGCGGCGGCCCGCAAATGTGCCGGGCTGGGGGTGGGCGAGGAGGTCTACGCGCTGGTCGGCAGGACCACGCTCGCCAGCCAGCTGCCGGCGGCCTCCAGCGGGATCTCCTGCACCTTCTTCCTGCCCGGACGGGACCCGAAGGACAAGACCTTCGCGACTCGGGACTCCATCAGCGTGACCCTGCAGCCCGGGGACAAGGCCGACGTCGAGCGCAATGCGGGCCTGATTACCGCCGCTCCGCCGGTCACCCGGCTGACGCTGGGGGAGGACGCCTGGTGGTGGGCCGGCAGCACTGTTCCCTCGATCGCCAACGGGCAGTGCGAGGTGCTCTCGGAAGGCCAGGTCCTGGGGGTGTACTTCGTTAGCCTGGCGGGCAGGACGCTGCTCACTTCGGCCGACTGCAGCAGGATCGCCCGCAAGGTCCTGGGCCTCTAGGAAGACTCTGCCGGGCCACTCTGTTTCGGCTGCGGCGTGTCTGGGATGATGGCATGATCACGGACCATCGGGCCCGGGCAGGGAAGGGAAGCCGATGAGCAGACTCGTGGCTGCCGCCGCAGCCGTCGTTGCTGCCACCCTGCTTGCCGGCTGCACAACGCCCGCAGCCGTGCGCAGCGGTCCCGCTCAGGCGCGGACGGCCGCGGCTGCCCCGGCGCTGCCGTCGCCCACCCCGACCGGGCCGGCCGCCCCCTTCGCCAAGGTGATAGCGACGTACGAGAAGACCTGGCAGGACTACGATGCCGGCACCGATGCCTGCAACAAGGCGGCCGACGGTCGCACCGCCGACGACGTCATCAAAGCGATGAATTGCGTCAAGAGTGCTCAGGCCGCGGCCCAGGCCGCGCGGGCGGCCACCGACGCGCTCAACGGTCTGGGGACCCCGCCGGCGGAGATCCAGGCCCTGCTCACGCGCACCCTTGCCGCCCTGGCTCCGCTGCGGGACTCGGGTGCCGAGGCGGCGTGCCAGGACGCGGGGAGCGAGCCCTGCCGGCAGGCGGTGGACAAAATCGACCTGGCAGTGTCCCCGTTGGCGGACGTGCTCGACTCGTGGGATACGTACATCAACCCGTAAGGGTCCTTAAACGCGGGTCCGCCCGGGCGGCCGTTGCTGGCTGCCCGGGCGGACCTGGTGGCGATTCCTCGCGGAACGACGTGGCTAGACGCCGTAGTACAGCTCGAACTCGTAAGGGTTCGGGCGTGCCGCGAGCGGCTTGATCTCGTTTTCGCGCTTGTATTCGATCCAGGTGTCGATCAGGTCCTGGGTGAACACGCCGCCGGCCTGCAGGAACTCATTGTCCGCCTCGAGGGCGTCAAGGGCTTCCTCGAGGCTGCTCGGAGCCTTGGGGATGTCCTTGGCTTCCTCGGCGGGAAGCTCGTAGAGGTCCTTGTCGATCGGGGCCGGCGGTTCGATCCGGTTCTTGATGCCGTCCAGGCCGGCCATCAGCTGGGCCGAGAACGCCAGGTACGGGTTCGAGGAGGGGTCCGGCGCACGGAACTCGATGCGCTTGGCCTTCGGGTTCGAGCCGGTGATGGGGATGCGGATACCGGCCGAGCGGTTGCCCTGCGAGTACACCATGTTCACCGGGGCCTCGAAGCCCTTGACGAGGCGGCGGTAGGAGTTCACGGTCGGGTTCGTGAACGCCAGGATCGCGGACGCGTGCTTCAGGACGCCGCCGATGTACCAGCGGGCGAGGTCGGAGAGGCCGCCGTAGCCCTTCTCGTCGTAGAATAGCGGCTCGCCGCCGTTCCACAGCGACTGGTGGCAGTGCATGCCGGAGCCGTTGTCGCCGAAGATCGGCTTGGGCATGAAGGTGACCGACTTGCCCCAGGCATTGGCGACGTTCTTGATGATGTACTTGAACTTCTGCAGGTCATCGCCGGCGTGGACCAGGGTGGTGAACTTGTAGTTGATCTCGGCCTGGCCGGCGGCGCCCACCTCGTGGTGGGAGCGCTCGACCTCAAGGCCGGCGGCGTCGAGCTCGATGCACATGGCGTCGCGCAGGTCGGCCTGGTGGTCCACCGGAGCCACCGGGAAGTAGCCGCCCTTGAACGGGGTCTTGTTGCCGAGGTTGCCGCCCTCTTCCTCCGCGCCGGAGTTCCACGGAGCCTCGATCGAGTCCACCTTGTAGAAGGAACCCTGCGGGGAGGACTCGAACTGGACGTTGTCGAAGACGTAGAACTCGGCCTCGGGTGCGAAGAACGCGGTGTCGGCGATGCCGGTGGAGGCCAGGTAGGCTTCGGCGCGCTCGGCCACGCCTCGCGGATCGCGGTGGTACGGGTCACCGGTGCGCGGGTTCACGATGGAGAAGTTCAGTGCGAGGGTCTTCTCAACGCGGAAGGGATCGACGAACGCAGTCGTGGGGTCCGGGATGAGCTGCATGTCCGACTCGGCGATGCCCTGGAAGCCGCGGATCGAGGATCCGTCGAACAGCTGGCCGTTGACGAAGAAGTCGGCATCCACGCTCTTGGCGGGAACATTGAAGTGCTGCTGGACGCCCGGGAGGTCGGTGAAGCGAATATCGACGAATTTGACGTCTTCGTCTTTGATGAACTTGAGGACTTCGTCCGCGTTCTTGAACATCTATGCTCCTTACGCATAAGAGGTTTCGTGCATGCACGCCATCGTCCGGCCCGGACCGCGTGGCGGGGCCAGGTACGCCTGCAACTGCCACCAAGCGTAGGAAGAGGGGATTTCCCGCCAGTGTCGGCATTGTTTCAGGCATGTTACAGATGGCGCACTGGGAACCACCCTACCGGGTCGCCGGTAAACTTGGACGGTGGTTAATCGCAGAGATATTGGGTCCTGGCTGAGCGGTCCGGACAAGAAACACGCGGCTTCGTACCCGGGCAAGCGCTTAGGCCTGCCGGAGGCGGGTCCGGGCTCGGTGGCGCGGCCGGGTCGTCGGGTGGTCGCCCTCTGCATCGACTGGTTGCTTTGTTACGCGATTGCCGGCGCTCTGTTCGAGGGAAACCAGTGGGCGATCCTCGGTATTTTTGCCGTGGAACAGATCGTGCTGGTCGGCACGCTGGGGTACAGCATTGGCCATCGGATCGTGGGCATCCATGTCCGCCGGCTGGACGGCCGGCCCGCAGGTCCGGTGGCCGCGGTTGTCCGCACACTGCTGCTGTGCCTGCTGATTCCGGCCGTCGTCTTCGACCAGGACCAGCGCGGTCTGCACGACCGGGCGATGAACACGGTGTTGACCCGCATGTGAGCAGACGACGAAGGAGGCCGCCCCCTCGGGACGGCCTCCTTCGTCGTGTCAGGAAGTTGTTCTCTGGTTAGCGGCCCTTGGCGGCCCTGCGGTCCGGGCGCGCCTTGTACGGGTCGACGCCCTTGGGGATCGGCATCCGGTTGGCGCCCAGCGAGGCAATGCGCTTGCTCACCGTGTGCACCTCCACCTTGGTCAGCTCCGGCTTCAGCTTCTGGATCTTCCGCGCCACCTGGCCCAACGGGGTCTGGCCCTCGCCGTGCCCGGTCTCGATGACATGCACCGGAACATTCGGCAGGATGCGGTTCAGCCGCTTGCGTTCGCCGTCCACCAGTTGCCGCACGCGGTGCGAAGGTCCTTCGGTGACGAGGACGACGCCGGGCCGGCCGACGGTGCGGAAGACAACGTCCTGGGTGCGCGGGTTCACCGCCACGGGCTGTTCCTCCGTGACCCAGCCGCGGCGGAGAGTGCTCAGTGCCGCACCGGAGGCGCCTGGCTGGTTCTCGATTTGGGCGAACGCGGCGCGCTCGGCCCGGCGTGAGAGGACAAAGGTCGCCGCGAGCAGGCCCAGCGGGATCGAGATGATCAGCGCAGTGATCCAGTTGTTGATCAGGAACCCGACCAGCAGCCCGATGGCGACGATGCCAAGGAACACCAGAAGCATCAGCCAGACCACATTCGGGTCATGGCGGCGGGTCATCTTGAAGACCTCAAGGACCTGCTTGACGCGGCCGGACTGCTTGGGGACAGCGGTGCTGCCCTTTCGGCGTCCGAAGAGGCCGCGCTTGGGCGCGTCGGAGGAGGAGGCTGCGGAGTCTGTGCGGTTGGCCATAGTGCTACTAATTCTAAGGGATCGGGCGTGCCCTTCCTGCGCCGGAAAAGATGGCGTAGGAACCTTCGGGCAGTGATGGAAAACGGCTGCGGGGAAGCCCTCCGCGACCGTCAGCGGCCGGCGACGAGGCTTGCCGCTTCCTGGCGGGTCGACCCGGAGTCACCGATGTGCGCCAGCTCCGGGGGCAGCTCGAGCCCCTTCTTGCGCATCGCCGTGGCCCACAGGCGCCCGGCCCGGTAGGAGGAGCGCACCAGCGGTCCGCTCATGACGCCAAGGAAGCCGATTTCCTCGGCCTCGTCGCGCAGTTCCACGAATTCCTGCGGCTTGACCCAGCGCTCCACCGGATGGTGCCGCTCGGACGGACGCAGGTACTGGGTAATGGTGATCAAGTCGCAGCCGGCCTCGTGCAGGTCCCGCAGCGCCTCGGAGACTTCCTCGCGGGTTTCACCCATGCCCAGGATCAGGTTGGACTTGGTGACCATGCCGTGGTCGCGGCCCTGCGTGATGACGTCCAGGGACCGCTCGTAGCGGAAGGCGGGACGGATGCTCTTGAAGATGCGCGGCACTGTTTCCACGTTGTGGGCAAACACCTCGGGCCGGGTTTCGCAGATCGCGGCGATGTGCTCAGGCTTGCCGGAGAAGTCCGGAATGAGAATTTCGACGCCGGTGCCGGGGTTCAGTTCGTGGATCTTGCGGATCGTCTCAGCGTAGAGCCAGACGCCTTCGTCTGCCAGGTCGTCGCGGGCGACGCCCGTGACCGTGGCGTAGCGCAGGCCCATGGACTGGACGGACCGGGCCACCTTGGTGGGCTCCATGATGTCCAGCGGGGAAGGCTTGCCGGTATCGATCTGGCAGAAGTCGCAGCGGCGCGTGCACTCCGAGCCGCCGATCAGGAAGGTGGCTTCCTTGTCTTCCCAGCACTCGAAGATGTTCGGACAGCCGGCTTCCTCGCAGACCGTGTGGAGGCCTTCCTTCTGCACCAGCTTCTTCAGGCCGACGTACTCAGGGCCCGTCTTGACCTTGGTGCGGATCCATTCCGGCTTGCGCTCGACGGGCGTCTGGGCGTTGCGCGCCTCGATGCGCAGCATGCGCCGTCCTTCGGGGGCCAGGGTCACAGCAGTGCTCCTTCTGAAGCGGGGGCGGCGAACTGGTCCTGGCGGGAGCGCAGTTCCTCGGTGATGGCGGCGACGAGGTCCGCGGGGGAAACCTCGCGTCCGGTTTCGGCGGCGATGGTCGTCACGCCGGCGTCGGTGATGCCGCAGGCGATGATCTGGCCGTAGGGGGCCAAGTCGTTGTTCGCGTTGATGGCGAAACCGTGCATGGTCACTCCGTTGTGCACACGGATGCCGATGGCGGCGATCTTGCGGGCCGGGCCGCGCCCGTCTGCCGGGATCCAGACGCCGGAGCGCCCCTCGATGCGGCTGCCTTCGACGCCGAAGCGGAGCAGCGTGGCGATGATCGCTTCCTCCAGGATTTCGACGTAGCCGCGGATGGCCTTAGGGTCCTGCAGCCTGACGATCGGGTAGCCGACGAGCTGTCCCGGGCCGTGCCAGGTCAGTTTGCCGCCACGGTCCACGGCGATCACCGGGGTGCCGTCCAAGGGCCGTTCGTGGTCCTCGGTACGTTTACCTGCGGTGTAGACAGCGCTGTGCTCCAGCAGCAGCACCGTGTTCGGTGCCGTGCCGGCGACGACTTCCTCGTGCAGCCGGCGCTGCATGTCCCAGGCGCCCTGGTAATCGACCAGATCCGGCGCGAGCCCTACCACGGAAAACTCAAGACTCATGGGATCCAGCCTAGACCCAACGGCGCACGGCAACCGCATCGTGAACCCCCGGGCCCACGGTCTGTGGATAATCTCACGCGGCCGGCCGGCCAGGAGTATGACGGTGCCTATGGAAACCGGTATGTCCCCCACCATGAACGTTGAGCAGTCTGCAGGCGCGCAGCCGCGGGCGCCGGAGGTGCGCGGGTGGCGGGTGCTGCGGCTGCTCGGCGTCGGCGGGGCAGCCGCCGTCTGGCTGGTGGAGCCCGCCGCCGGCGGCGAGCCGCGGGCACTCAAATGCCTGCGCCAATACGCGGGCAAGGAGGCTTCCGCGCAGGCCGACCTGCGGCGCGAGGTGCGGCTGCTGGGGCGCTACGAGCACCCCCACCTCGTCCGCGTCCATGACGCACTGGCGCTGCCCGGCGCCCACGGGTGCGGCCTGCTGATGGACTATGCGGCCGGAGGTTCGCTGGGGGCCTTGCTCGCGGCCCGCGGCCGGCTTGGGGTGGGGGAGACGGTGACGGTGCTGCCCCCGCTGCTGCAGGCGCTCGCCTTCCTGCATGCCGACGGTGTGACGCATGCGGATGTTGCCCCCGGGAACGTGCTGTTCACGGCCGAAGGCAAGCCGCTGCTGGCGGACCTCGGCCTCGCCAGGATAGTCGGCGAGGCGCGCGGAGCCGGCAGGGCCGGCACTCCGGGCTTTACCGATCCCGCCGGCGCCGGACGGGGCTTGCGGCTGGCGCCCGAGGCGGACGTGTACGCCGCAGCGGCCCTCGGCTGGACCTGTCTGGCGGGCACGGCACCGCCGGAGGCTGCGGTCCGGCCCCCGCTGCCGGTGATCGCTCCTGCGGTCCCCGCGGAGCTGGCGGCCGCCCTTGAGGCCGGGCTCGACCCGGACCCGGCATCACGGCCGTCCGCGGCCGAACTGGCCCATGCGGTGTACCGCAGTGCCCGCGCCGAACCACTGGATCTCTCAGCCGCAGTGCACGAAAGCGTGTTGCCGGAGCTTCTCACCCGTGAGCAGGCGGCGGCGCCGCGTCGGCCGCACCGGCGGAGGCGCAGCACACCCCCGGGCCCGCGCCGTATCGCCCGCCGTGGACGGCTCAGTGCACGGCCGGGTGGACCGCCCGGCACCCGGCGCGGTGCCGGGCGCAGTGCCGGGCCCGGTGCCCGGCGGTCCGCCCTGCCTGTGCTGCTTGGTGCCGCCGTCGTCCTCGCCCTGGGGGCGCTGGCGGCGGTGGGGCTGCACCTGCCCGGCGGGGGCAGCGCGGCTCCTGCGGCGGCTGCGCGGACCGAACCCGCCGCCGTCACCGATGCTCCGCCGGCAACACCGGGCGATGCCGGGATTCCGGCCGAAGTCCGGGCGCGGCTTGCCGCCGCGGATCCCGCGACGGCCCTCACCGGCCTGGCGTGGCTGCGCGCCTATGCGCTGCGCACCGGGCGGCCCGAGCTGCTGGCCGAGGTCAACGCTTCCGGATCCCCGGCGGCCGTGCGGGACAGTGCGCTTGCCGCTCGTCTGGGCGGCCACCTGTTCGCCGGCCTCGGGATCACCGTCAGCGGCGTTTCGGCCGCGCCCGCGAGCGGCGGACGCTCGGACGTCACCGCTACCGCCGTAACGTCCGGGTTCACCGAGCGGGACCGGCTGGGCGGCGCGTTGCGGATGCAGCCGGCCGCCACCGTGCAGCGCCTGACACTGGTGCTGCGCAACGACGGCGGGAGGTGGCGGATCGAAGACGTGCGCCAGGCCCGCTGACAGAGCCGAAGTCAGCGGGCGGACTCAGCGGGCGGACTCAGCGGGCGGGGCCGTCGCCGCCGGCAGCCAGCCAGCGCGCCACCGACGGAAGATCCGGGTGCCTGAACCGGTAGCCGGCGTCCTCCAGTGCAGCCGGCCGCACCCGCGCGCTGGCCAGGACCAGTTCGCGGGCGAGCCGGCCCAGGGCAGCGGACAGGACTGGTCCCGGAACGCGCAGCCGCGACGGACGGTGGTAGGCCTCCCCAAGGGCGGTGGTGATGTCGCTGAGCCGGGCAGGTTCGGGTGCGGACAGGTTCACCGGCCCGGAGCGGTCGGAGGTCAGCAGGAAGGCCGCGGCCCCGGCCGTGTCCGGAAGCGACAGCCACGGCCACCACTGCCGTCCGCTGCCAAGCGGTCCGCCGAGGCCGAGCCGCAGGGGCGGGAGCAGCCGGCCCAGGGCGCCGCCGCGCGGACTGAAGACGACGCCGGTGCGCATCAGGACGGTCCGCGTCGCGGCCGGGGCCTGCAGCGCCTCGGCTTCCCAGCGCCGGCAGATGTCCGAAATCAACAGGTCCCCGGACCCGGACTCCTCGGTGAGGACTTCGTCGCCGCGGTCCCCGTAGTAGCCGGACGCCGACTGGCTCAGGAACACCGCCGGGGGCCGGTCAGCCTGCTGCATGGCGGCGACCAGGGTCCGGGTGGGGCGCAGCCGCGACGAATAGAGTTCCTCCACGTAGCTGCGTGTCCACGGCCGGTCGCCGATGCCGGCGCCCGAGAGATTGACCACGGCGTCGGCGTCGTCCATCAGCGCCGGGTCGAGCAGGCCGGAAGCCGGATCCCACTGAACTTCGTCGCCGCGGCCGGGGCGGCGGCGTACGAGCTTGCGAACCGAGTGGCCCTGGGCGCTGAGCTCGCGGGAGAGGGCGTTGCCGATGAGGCCCGAGGCCCCCGAAATCAGTACCTTCATGCTTCATCTCACCACGGCGCCGGGCCGTTTCCAACGCCGGGCGCGGCAGCCCCGCTGACTATGATCGAACAATGACCTCATCGAACTATTTCCGGTACCCCCACGTCCATGGCGGCCTTGTCACTTTCGTAGCCGAGGACGATGTCTGGGTGGCGGAGCTGGCCGGCGGCCGCGCCTGGCGCGTGTCGGCCATGCAGCTGCCTGCACGGAACCCGCGGTTCAGCCCGGACGGCAGCCGGCTCGTCTGGACCGTCGTGCAGGGCACCGCGCCGGAGGTTGTGACCGCGCTCGTCGACGGCGGCGACTACCGCCAGCTCACGTTCTTCGGGCACGCCGGCACCAAAGTCAAGGGCTTTACGGCGGCGGGCGACGCCGTCGTCACCAGCGCGCACGAGCGCGCCGAAAGCCGGCACACCTGGGCCTACGCCGTACCGCTGGACGGTTCTCCGGCCCGCGAACTTCCCTATGGCCCGGTGGATTCGGTTGCCTTCGCCCCGGAGGTCGGGGACGAACGGCCCGTCGTCGTCGGCAGCGTCCTCTCCCGCGAGCCGGCCTGGTGGAAGCGGTACCGCGGCGGCACCGCGGGCAAACTGTGGATCGACATCGACGGCGGCGGGGAGTTCCGCCGGCTGCTGCCGGAACTCGAGGGCAACCTGTGCGACCCGATGTGGATCGGCGGCCGCGTCGCCTTCCTTTCGGACCACGAGGGCTACGGGAACCTCTATTCCGTGAAGCCGGATGGCAGCGACCTCCGGCGCCACACGGACCACGAGGACTTCTACGTCCGGCACGCGTCGACCGACGGCACCCGGGTCGTCTTTGAATCGGCAGGGTCCCTCTGGCTGCTGGACGGGCTCGACGACGAACCGCGCCGGCTCGAGATCAACCTCGCCTCGGCCTCGACGGCGCGCCGGGCCAAGCCGCTGAACGTCGGCAAGCACCTGGGCAGCGTCGCCCCGGACCGCACCGGGCGTGCCAGCGCCGTTGAAAGCCACGGAACCGTCCACTGGCTGACCCACCGCGACGGGCCCTCGCGGATCCTGGAGGCGGCGCCGGGTGTGCGGGCCCGGCTGCCGCGTCCGCTCGGTGAGGACCGGGTGATCTATGTGGCCGACCACGGCGGCGTCGAGGCCATCTACATCAAGAGTGCTGCCGCGCCGGTGACGCCCGCGTCGGTGCGCTCGCTGGACGCCGAGCAGCCTCCGGCCGAGCCCCGGATGGACCCGGACCTGCCCCGGCCGGTATCCGCGACCGGGGTCAACCGGGACACGGCAGGCGCGCCGCTGGGCGACGACGCGGGCGTTCCGCTCGACGGCCAGGACCCGGCAGCCGCAACCGCTCCGGAGACCGGCGCCGACAGCCAGGGCGGCGACACCCTGGGCGGCGACGGCGCGGCGGACACGATCCGAATCGACTACGACGGGGTGGACCGGGCCAGCGAGATCGTCGCCAGCCCCGACGGCCGGCTGGCCGCCGTCGCCACCGAATACGGTGACGTGCTCGTCGTCGATGTCGAGACCCGGTCCATCCGCCGCATTTCACGGACCACCCACGGTGCAGTCGTCGAGCTCGCCTTCGCACCGGACTCCACCTGGCTGGCCTGGGCGGAACCGGTGACCGGAGAGGCCAGCCGCAGCAAGCTCCGGCTGGCCGACGTCCGGGCCGAGGAGCCGGAGATCATCGACCTCACCGACGGCCGGTTCCACGACCATGCCCCGTCGTTCACGCCGGACGGGCGCTTCATCGCGTTCCTGTCCGAGCGCAGCTTCGACCCGGTCTACGACACGCTCCGGTTCGACCTGAGCTTCCCGTCGTCCACCAAGCCGTTCCTGCTCGCGCTCGCCTCCGACACGCCGTCGCCCTTCGGCCCCTCCGTCGCGGGTGCTCCTTCCGAGCCGGAGGACCTCTCGGCCGGCGACGCCGGGGATGGTCCGGACGCGCTGTTCGACGGCCCAAAGCCGCTGGTGGTCGAGCCCCTGAACATCGGCGAACGCCTCATCCCCGTGCCGGTGCCGCAGGGCACCTACGAGAAGCTCAGCGCCGTCAAGGGCGCGCTGCTCTGGCTGGCAGGGGAGCCGGAAGGCGTGACCGGGGACGGACGGGCGTCCTCCGCGGACCGCCCGAAGGCCCGCCGGCTCGAACGGTTCGACATCGCCAAGCGCAGCGTGAGCACCCTGGTCCCGGCCCTTACCAGCTACCGGCCGGCCGGGGACGGCAAGCGGATCGCGGTGGTGCATGAGGGCAAGGTGCGCGTGGTGCCCACAGCGGGCAAGGTCGAGGAGGACTCCAACGACAACGTCAGCGTCGATCTGGGCCGGATCCGCGTGCTCCTCGATCCGCTGGCCGTCTGGGCGCAGGCCTTCGATGAGACCTGGCGGCTGCAGCGCGACTTCTACTGGACCGAAGACATGGCCGGCCAGGACTGGCAGGACGTGTACAACCGTTACCGGCCGCTCGTCGACAGGCTCGGCTCGCATGATGACCTGGTGGACCTGCTCTGGGAGGTGCACGGCGAACTCGGCACCTCGCACGCCTACGTCACGCCGTTCGCGGTTTCCGAGCCGGGCGCCGGCAAGCAGGGACGCCTCGGCGCGGACTTCCGGCACACGGCGTCGGGCTGGGAGGTCGTGAAGGTGCTGCCTGGGGAGTCCTCCGACCCGCAGGCGCGCTCGCCCCTGAATGCCCCCGGCGCCGGTGTGCTGCCCGGGGACGTGCTGCTGGCGATCGACGGGGTGGACATCCCCGCCGCGGGCCCGCAGAGCCTGCTCGTGGCGGCCGCGGACAAGACGGTCGAACTCACCGTGCGCAACGGCGAGGGCCGCGGCGAGGATGCGGGCAGAGTGCGCCGCATCGCGGTCGTCCCGGTCAAGGACGAGGAGCGCCTGCGCTACCAGGACTGGGTGGCGGCAAACCGCCGCACCGTGCGCGAGGCCTCCGGCGACACCTTCGGCTACCTGCACGTTCCGGACATGCTGGCCCGCGGCTGGGCGCAGCTGCACCGGGACCTGGACGTGGAAACGGCAAAAGACGCACTGGTGATCGACGTTCGCCGCAACCGCGGAGGCCACACCTCGCAGCTGGTGGCCGAGCTGATCGGGCGCAAGGTCACCGCATGGAGCGTCGTGCGGGGCGAGGAGCCGACCACCTACCCGGCGCACGCGCCGCGCGGTCCCGTGGTGCTGCTGACCGACGAATTCGCCGGCTCGGACGGGGACATCATCGCGCAGGTGGCCAAGCTGCGCGGGATCGGCCCGGTGGTCGGAACCCGCACCTGGGGCGGCGTGATCGGGATCGACGGGCGCTTCAAACTCGCGGACGGGACGGCCGTGACCCAGCCGCGGTACGCGACCTGGTTCACCGGCGGCGTCGGCTGGGCAGTGGAGAACCACGGCGTCGACCCGGACATTGAGGTGCCCTTCCCGCCGCACGCTTACGCGGCGGGGGAGGACCCGCAGCTGGAGTACGGCGTCGGCATCCTGAAGGAGATGCTCAAGGAACTGCCCACCGACCGGCCGCCGGCCCGCGCGGACTACCCGTCGCGCCGGCCCGGGCCGCTGCCCAAGCGCACGGCCGGCTGAGCAGCCAGGCATGCGAAAGGCCCGCCCCTGACCGGGGGCGGGCCTTTCGCGTTTCGTGTGCCAGCCCGGGGGCTGCCGGGCGGGTCAGGCCTGCAGGGACGCCTCGAGCGTGATGGTGGTGCCGGCCAGCGCCTGGGACACCGGGCAGTTCTTCTTGGCGTCCTCGGCGAGGCGCTGGAAGTCCTCCTCGGAGATGCCCGGGACGGTAGCGTTCAGGGTCAGATGGATGCCGGTGATGCCCTCGCCCGGCTGGAAGGTGACGTCAGCCTTGGTCTCGAGGCGCTCCGGGGTCTTGCCCTCCTGGCCCAAGGCGTTGCTGAACGCCATCGAGAAGCAGGCGGAATGCGCCGCGCCGATGAGTTCCTCGGGACTGGTCTTGCCCTCGGCCTGCTCGGCCCGGGCCTTCCAGGTCACATCGAAGGTGCCGAGTCCGGAGCTGTCCAAGGTGGTCTGGCCGCTGCCGCTGGCGAGGCTGCCGCTCCATACAGTGTGTGCTGTGCGAGTTGTTGCCACGTGAACTCCTTTTATCGAAAGGTGACGCTACAGGGTGGCCCTGCAGCCTCCACTTCATCCTAGGGAGTTTCCTCCCCGCCCGCACGGCGGCCGCCGCCATGCGGACAGCCCGCCCCCGCGGGGACCGGAACGGTCAGCTCCAGAGGGTGGCGATGGCGACGTTCACCAGGCCCAGGCCGCCGACGGCGTGCGCCAGGCCGACGGACACGGTCTCACCCTTCTTCTGCTTGCGCACCGCGATGAAGGCGGCCACGGCGACGATGAGCCCGATCACGAACTTGATCCCCAGCTTGGCGTAGTTCGGCGAAGCGTCCGGCAGCAGCGGCAGGATACCCATCATGGCGACGCCGGTGATGACCTGCACGAGCGCGCCGTCGAACTGCCGGCGGTGCACCAAGGGCTTGCGGATGTTGGCAATCCAGATGCCGACGACCATTGAGGCGCCCAGGATGTGGAGGAAGAGAAGGATGTTGAAGACGATAGTCATACCCCCAGTTTAGCCACACGCTGTCAGCAAATCCGGAGGCCTTAAAGGCGTCAGGGCGCCCACCTGACGGTGGACGCCCTGACGTCGGGCTGCGGCTTCCCGGGTCAGAGCCCCAGGTCCGCTTCGAAGGCGCCGGCTTCGAGCCGGGCCTTCAGGGTCTGCAGGAAACGTCCCGCATCGGCGCCGTCGACCAGCCGGTGGTCGTAGGTCAGCGACAGGTACATCATCGAGCGGATCGCGATGCTGTCGTCGCCGTTCTCATCGGTGACGACCACCGGGCGCTTGACGATGGCGCCCGTGCCGAGGATGCCGACCTGCGGCTGGTTGATGATCGGCGTGTCGAAGAGGGCCCCGACGCTGCCGATGTTGGTGATGCTGAACGTACCGCCGGAGAGTTCGTCGGGTCCGATCTTGTTGTTGCGGGTGCGCTCGGCAACGTCCGCGATCTTTGCTGCCATGCCCGCGAGGTTGAGGTTGCCGGCGTCGGCGATGACCGGCACCAGCAGGCCCTTGTCGGTGTCGACAGCGATCGCCAGGTGCTCGGCGTTGTAGTAGGTGATCTCCTGCTTGTCCTCGTCGTAGGAGGCGTTGAGCTTCGGGTGCTGCTTCAGGGCCTCGGCCACGGCCTTGGCGATGAAGGGCAGGAAGGTCAGCTTGACGCCGTTCTGCGCCTGGAACGAGTTCTTCGCCTTGGCGCGCAGCTTGGCAACCTTGGTCATGTCGACCTCGTGCACCTGGGTCAGCTGGGTGGAGACGTCCAGCGACTCGCGCATGCGGCGGGCAATCACCTGGCGGATGCGCGGGGCCTTCTGCGTGGTCCCGCGCAGCGAGGACGCTGCCGCTCCGGCTGCCGGTGCCTGGGCAGCGGGCGCCTGGGCTGCGGGCGCAGCCGAGGGCGCAGCCGGTGCGGCGGCGGGGGCCTTGGCGGCTTCAGCCGCCGCGAGCACGTCCTGCTTGCGGATGCGTCCGCCGACGCCGGTGCCGGTGACGGCGGCGAGGTCGACGCCGTGCTGGTTGGCCAGCTTGCGCACGAGCGGGGTTACATAGCTGGACTCGGACGAGGCAGCTTCGGTCTGCGCGGCGGCCGGAGCCGGCGCAGCCGGTGCCTCAGCCTTCGGTGCCTCAGCCTGCGGGGCCTCTGCCTGGGGGGCCGGGGCGGCCGGTGCCTCAGCCTTCGGTGCCTCAGCCGGCGGCGCGGCGACGGGAGCTTCCCGGTCACCGGAGGGCGCTGCCGCAACGGGCTCGGCGGCAGGTGCCGGCGCCGGGGCCGCGGCGGCTGCCGGAGCAGCACCCGAGCCGATCACGGCGAGGACCGAGCCGACCTCGGCGGTCTCGTCTTCAGCGACGCGGATTTCCTGCAGCGTGCCGGCGACGGGGGACGGAATTTCGGTGTCGACCTTGTCCGTGGACACCTCCAGCAGCGGCTCGTCAACCTCGACGGAGTCGCCGACGCTCTTCAGCCAGCGGGTGACCGTGCCCTCGGTCACGGATTCGCCCAGTGCGGGAAGGGTGACTTCATGGCTCTCGCCGGACGGTGCTGCTTCGCCGGACGGTGCTGCAGCCGGCGCCTGCTCCTGCGGGGCAGCCTCTTCGGCGGGAGCGGGCTCTTCGTAGCCGCCCGGCTGAGCCTGAGCTGCCGGGGCTTCTTCCTGCGCCGGGGCAGCAGCCGGAGCTTCGGCCGCGGGGGCGCCGGATCCGGAGCCGTCGCCGATGCGCACCAGCGGGGCGCCGACCTCGGCGGTCTCGTCTTCGGCGACGAGGATTTCTTCAATCACGCCGGCAATCGGAGACGGGATCTCCGTGTCGACCTTGTCGGTCGAGACTTCGAGCAAGGGCTCGTCGACTTCGACCCGGTCACCAACCTGCTTGAGCCAACGAGTGACAGTACCCTCGGTGACGCTCTCACCAAGGGCGGGCAAGTTCACGGATTCAGACATTTCGTCCCCGTTCTCCTTTTGATTCTGGTGCTTAGCTCGGGCTAAGGCTTCGTTAACTGTTTTGAGCTTAGTCCACCCGGCTCCGGGGGCCGGAGCCGGGTGGACGCGGGGGACTAGCCGTGCAGCGGCTTGCCGGCGAGGGCCAGATGGGCCTCGCCGAGGGCTTCGTTCTGGGTCGGGTGCGCGTGGATGAGCTGGGCGACGTCCTCGGGGTACGCCTCCCAGTTCACGATCAGCGATGCCTCGCCGACCTGCTCGCCCATCCGGGCGCCGATCATGTGCACGCCGACAACCGGGCCGTCCTTTTCCCGGACGAGCTTGACGATGCCGCTGGTGCCCAGGATCGAACTCTTGCCGTTGCCGGCCAGATTGTATTCCTGGGTCTGCACTGCGTCGTCGCCGTACTTGGCCTTGGCGGCCTTTTCGGTCAGGCCGACGGACGCGATTTCGGGGTCGCAGTAGGTGACCTTGGGAATGTTGACGTCCTCGACGATCACCGGCTTCAGGCCGGCGATCTCCTCGGCGACGAAGATGCCCTGCTGGTACCCGCGGTGCGCCAGCTGCAGCCCGGGGACGATGTCGCCGACCGCGTAGATGTTGCCGACGCCGGTGTGCAGGCGCTCGTTGGTGATCACGAAGCCGCGGTCGATGGTGATGCCCGCTTCCTCGTAGCCCAGGTTCGCCGTCACCGGGCCGCGGCCGACGGCGACGAGCAGCAGCTCGGCTTCGAAGGTCTTGCCGTCGACGAGGGTGACCTTGACGCCGTCGTCGTTCTGCTCGACGCCCTGGAAGAAGACACCCGTGCTGAAGTTGATGCCGCGCTTCTTGAAGGCGCGCTCGAGGTTCTTCACGATCGCCGCGTCCTCGTTCGGAACGAGGGAGGGCAGGCCCTCGACGATGGTGACGTCCACGCCGAAGGACTTCCACACCGAGGCGAATTCAACGCCGATGACGCCGCCGCCGAGGATGATGGCGCTCTTGGGGATGTAGTCCATCGTCAGCGCCTGGTCGGAGGTGATGACCCGTCCGCCGATTTCCAGGCCCGGCAGCGTGCGGGAGTACGAGCCGGTGGCCAGGACGATGTTCTTGCCGGTGTAGCTGGTCCCGTTGACCTCGATGGTGCTCTGGCCCGTCA
Source organism: Paenarthrobacter sp. DKR-5 (assembly GCF_018531425.1). Taxonomy (GTDB): domain Bacteria; phylum Actinomycetota; class Actinomycetes; order Actinomycetales; family Micrococcaceae; genus DKR-5. Next base: position 523,136 of record NZ_JAHBOI010000002.1, on the reverse strand, counting down.
GCCGGCCTTCGCCCTCGATCACGGTGATTCCCTTGGCCTTGATCAGGCCCTGCAGCCCGCGGTACTTGCCCGCGATGATGCCGTCCTTGTAGGCGTTGACAGCCTTCATGTCGATCGACTGGAAGTCGACGTTGACGCCGTACTTGGCTGCGTCCTTGGCGTGGTCCGCGACCTCGGCCGAGTGCAGCAGCGCCTTGGTGGGGATGCAGCCGTTGTGGAGGCAGGTGCCCCCGAGCTTGCCCTTCTCCACCAGGCCAACACTGAAGCCCAGTTGCACCGCCCGCAGGGCAGCGGCATACCCGCCGCTGCCGCCGCCGAGGATCAGGATGTCGAATTCTTGCGCAGCTGCCGATTCGGCCACTTAAACGCTCCCTCGCGTGTAGGGTGACGCGCCCTTTGGCGCGCCATCTGGTCAATGAACACGTTCCCGCGGCAAATGTCGGCCGCCGGACGATGCTTCCTTGCAGTTGTGGCCTGCGCCGGTTCCGGCCGGATCGGCGGCCTTCCGGGCAGCAGGCACAAAAGCTGTCACGGTTCACCATATCCGCCACGGTTTCCATGCTCCACCCGAAACGGCGCGCGCGGCGGCCGTTTGTGGCCATCCTCACGCGCGCCGGTGACGCAGCCCTCAGGAAGCGCGGGCGACAACGTCCTCCACGTAGGCGACGAGGGTGCGCACTGCCACGCCGGTGCCCTGCTTCGGGGTGTAGCCGTAGGGGCTGCCCTCGTTGAAGGCCGGCCCGGCGATATCCAGGTGCGCCCACGGGATCTGCTCGCCGTCCTTGCCCTTGCCGACGAATTCCTTCAGGAAGACACCTGCGGTCATCATGCCGCCGAACTTCTCGCCGATGTTGGCCAGGTCCGCGACCTGGGAGTCGAGGCTGGCGCGCAGCTCCTCGGGCAGCGGCATGGGCCAGAACAGCTCGCCCGCCCGGTCCGCGGCGGCCTTCACGGCCGCACTGACGCCTTCGTCGCCCATGACCGCCGACACCCGGTTGCCCAGGGCGATCATCTGCGCGCCGGTCAGCGTGGCGACGTCGAGGATGGCGTCGGGCTGTTCCTCGCTGGCAGCGGCGAGGCCGTCGGCCATGACCAGACGGCCCTCGGCGTCGGTGTTCAGGACCTCCACGGTGCGGCCCCCGTACATGGTCAGCACGTCGGAGGGGCGAGAGGCAGTGGCGGAGGGCATGTTCTCCGCCAGGCACAGCCAGGCGGTCAGCTTGACCGGCAGGCCGAGCTGGGCGACGGCGAGCAGCGCGTTGAGAATCACCGCGGCGCCGGCCATGTCGCATTTCATGGTCGTCATGCCGGTGGCCGGCTTGAGCGAAAGACCGCCGGAATCGAAGGTGATGCCCTTGCCGACAAAGGCCAGCTTCAGCTTGGCCCGGGCGGGGGCGTATTCGACCTTCACCAGCCGCGGTGGCCGGCTGGAGCCCTTGCCGACACCCAGGATGCCGCCGTAACCGTCCTTCTCGAGCCGCTTTTCATCCAGCACCGTCACCTTCACCGGCAGACCCTTTGCGAGCTCCCGCGCGGCGTCGGCGAACGACTCCGGGTAGAGGTGGCTCGGCGGCTGGTTCACCAGCGTGCGGGTCGCGTTCACTGCCTTGCCCAGCAGGGCGGCCCGGTCCAGGGCAGGCCGCAGGGACTTGTCCTCGGCGACCGGCGTGAAGACGACGACGGTGCCTACCGGGGCGCCCGCGGCGGGGTCGGCGCGGCGGTGTTCGGTGTAGGCGTAGGAACCCAGGGCTGCGCCCTCAGCCACCGCGGCGGCCTGCGCCACGGTGGGGGCCGGCAGCGCAATAGCGACCGAGGAAATGCCCGAGAGCTGCCGCACGGCGGAGCCGGCGGCGCGGCGCAGCGTCTCCGCCGCCAGGTCGGTCGCCGAAGAGACCTTGCCGACGCCGGTCAGGACGAGCACGTTCGTGTTCAGCTCGGGCAGGCCGGGCAGGCGCCGGACCTCGTCGACGGCGCCGGTCACGCCCAGCAGCCCCAGGGAATCCGAGAGAGCCTCCGCGGCCTTGGCGCTCAGCGGGTTCGCGAGCAGCACCGGGCCGTTGGCGGACTGGCCCACGCCGACCACCAAGGCGTCGCATTGTGCCCTCTTAATGTCCTTGGATACTGCGCTGAGCGAGATCTCGTTGTGCTTCACCACGCGGATCGGTCCTTTGCTTCGGTTGTCGAACGGTGCGGAATCATGCGGCCTGCCGGGCGTCCTGTCACGGTTCCGGCAAACAATTCTTCGATCCTAGCGGGAGCGCGCCTGGCATCGCCGCTGCCCCGTTCTATGCCGGGAGCGAAACGTGCCGCGGTGCGGGATGATGGAGGGGCATGAGGTTGTTCTTGTGTATGTCACCCAGAAGGAGGTTCCCATGTTTGGCCCGTTGCTCGACCCGCAGAGCCTGTACGCCAGCAATGCCGAGCTCCTCGGCCGGGAGGACCTGACAGGCTTGACCATGCTCGTCGGATTCACCGGCTTCGCCGACGCCGGCCAGGTGGTCACCCAGGTCAGCCGGGAACTGCTGGAGAACCTCGACAGCGAGGTGGTGGCCGTTTTCGACGCCGACCAGCTCATCGACTACCGCTCACGACGTCCCCGCATCACCTTCATCGAAGACCATCTGCAGGACTACCAGGCGCCCCGGCTCGCCCTGTACCGCCTCATTGACGGGCTCGGGCACCCTTTCCTGCTGCTGACCGGCTTCGAGCCGGACTTCCAGTGGGAACGGTTCTGCAGTGCGGTGCTGCAGCTGGTGCGCCAGCTCGACGTCGGCCTCGTCGTCTGGACCCACTCGATCCCGATGCCCGTGCCGCACACCCGGCCGATCGGGGTCACGGTGCACGGCAACCGGCCGGACCTGATCGAGGGCATCTCGGCGTGGAAGCCCACCGTCGAGGTGCCGGCCGCCATCGGCCACCTGCTCGAAGTGCGCCTCGCCGAGGCCGGCCGCGACGTCGCCGGGTATGTCGTGCACGTGCCGCATTACCTTGCCGACGCCGAATACCCGCCTGCCGCCGTGGCGGGGCTGGAATACCTCGGCGCTGCCGCCAACCTGATGCTGCCCACCGACCGCCTGCGCGAAACCGGCCGCGACGTCGAGCGCCAGATCGCTGAGCAGGTGGCCGGATCCGAGGAGGTCAGGGGAGTGGTGGCCAACCTGGAACAGCGCTACGACGAGCACGCCAGCGGCATCGCCCGCCGGTCCCTCCTGGCCGACGAGAACGACCAGCTTCCGGATGCCGACGCCCTGGGCGCGGCCGTGGAGGCATACCTGGCCACGCGCGACGTCGACGAAGACTCCTCCGTGCCCCGGACCGGCGACCGGCCGGACGAGGAAGGGCATCCCGACGCATCCTGACACGGATTTGGCCGTTGCCGTGCGCCCGCTTGCATAATTGACGGGTGGATTCCAAACGCGCCTATGTCATCTGGGGCGTGGGTGTCTTCGCCTATCTCGTCGCCGTCACCCAGCGGACCTCCTTCGGGGTCGCCGGCCTTGACGCGACCACGCGCTTCAACGCCACGGCGTCGGCCCTCTCGGCCTTCTCAGTGGTCCAGCTGCTGGTCTACGCAGGGCTGCAGATCCCGGTAGGCGTGCTCGTGGACCGGTTCGGATCACGATCCATTGTCGCCATCGGAGCGCTCGTCATGAGCCTGGGCCAGCTCCAGCTCGCCGCGGCGACCTCGGTGCCCGCCGGCGTGATCGGCCGGGTGCTGGTCGGCGCCGGCGACGCCCTGACCTTCATCGCCGTCCTGCGGCTGCTGCCCGCCTGGTTCGACGGCCGTCGGGTACCGGTGCTGACCCAGTGGACCGGCATCCTCGGCCAGCTCGGGCAGCTGATCTCCGTGATCCCGTTCGTGCTGCTGCTGCACACCGCCGGCTGGGGGCCGGCGTTCCTGAGCCTGGCCGGGCTGAGCGTGCTGGCGTTCGTCGTCGCTGCGGCGGCCCTGCGCAACCAGCCGCCCGGCGTCGACGCGGACCGGAACGCCTCCGGCCTGCGCGAGACGGGCGTGTCGCTCGCGCGCGCCTGGAAACAGCCCGGCACCCGGCTGGGTCTGTGGACCCACTTCACGGTGCAGTTCTCCGGGACAGTGTTCGTGCTGACCTGGGGCTATCCGTTCCTCGTCTCCGGACAGGGTGTTCCGCCCGCGGCCGCCTCCGTGCTGATGAGCCTGTTCGTCTTCGTTGGCATCATCTGCGGGCCGTGGCTGGGCGGCTGGGTGTCCCGCCATCCGCTCCGGCGCTCGACGATGGTGCTGCTGATCGTCGGTGCCACCGCGCTCGCGTGGCTGGCGGTCCTGGTGTACCCGGGGCGAGCTCCGCTGTGGCTGCTCGTGGTGCTGGTGCTGGTGCTCGCGGTCGGCGGCCCGGGTTCGATGATCGGCTTCGACTTTGCCCGCACCTTCAACCCGGCGCACCGGCTCGGGACCGCGTCCGGCATCGTGAACGTGGGCGGGTTCTTCGCCGCCCTGCTGACCATGTACGTCGTGGGGCTGACGCTGGACCTGCTGTTCAACAGCGGATACTCCCACGGCCAGCTTTATGCCCTGGATTCCTTCCGGATCGCGCTCAGCGTCCAGTTCGCCGTCATGTTCGCCGGTGCCGTCGGCATCCTGGTCTCGCGCCGCGAGGTCCGCCGGCGAATGGCCCTGGAGGGGATCACGGTTCCTCCGCTGCGCCAGGCGATCGCGGCCAACCGGGCGCGGCGCCGGACCTACCGCGAACAGGTCAAGGCCCGCCAGTCCGGCAGCTGAGCCGTCCGCCGGCTTGGACCGGGCCGTCCGCCGGCTTGGACCGGGCCGTCCGCCGGCTTGGGCCGGCCGTCCGGTCCGCGGGCCCGGCGAGGATCCTTGACCTCCAGTTGAGGAAAACCAGAGGGTTTGCCAAGTGTCCGCTGGAAGGATGCGGAAAAGCCGATGGCGGATTCACCCTTTGAGACCGGGTACGGTCCGCCATCGGCGCCCGCTGCCGCGCCACTTCTCCTCCCCAGCACTGCGGTTCCGGCCTCCTGCCCACATGGACCAGCCGGGCACCGCTCTGGAACCGGCGCCGGCCCCAAGCTGGGGACATGTCGATTGCGAAGCTCCCCGTTCAAGGTCCGGAAGACCTGCTCAGCTACATCCCTCACGCCCTCGGCTACTGGCCCGAGGAGAGCCTGGTGTGCGTCACGCTCGGCCGCAGCCGTGTCGGCGCCACGCTCCGGCTCGACCTGCCCCGCGCGCGCAGCCGCGCCGCGCTGGCCTCGTATGCCCGCCAGGCCGCCAGCTACCTGAGATCGGACGGTTCAGCCGACGGCGTCCTGGCAGCCGTCTTCACCGCCGAGGCCTGGGCCAGAGGCGCCGCGCCGCCGCACCGCAGGCTCCTCGATGCGCTCACCGGGGCCCTCGCGGACGCTGGGCTGCCGATCCGTGACGCGTGGTATCTCGGGCCGGCGGCGTGGCGGAACTATGACTGCGAAGACGCCGAATGCTGTCCCTGGCCCGGCAGGCCGCTGGAGGACATCACGGGCAGCCGGCTCAGCGCCGAACTGGTCTACCGCGGCAGCAGCTATGAGCCCGATGCCGCCGCGGCTGCCCGGACCGGATCCCGGGCGCTTCCGGCGGACGAGGCCGGGCGCGTCGCCGCGGCTGCGGCGGAATACCGCAAGCAGATCGGCACGGGATGGGCCGAGGAGCAACAGTTCTCCGCAGCGCTGCTGGTGTGGGAATCCCTGCTCGGCCGGACGCTCCCGGAGCCGAACGCGTCCGCTGTCCCCGACACCGCGACAGCGGGATTCCTGCTGGCAAGCCTCGACAGCGTGGCGGTGCGCGATACCGTGCTCGTGCAGGCGGCCACTGGGCTGCTGGCGGCAGCAGCAGGAGCGCGCGGCTGCGGTCTTCCCGGTGGCCCGGCGCGCGCGGCCGAGGCCGTGCTCCCGGCGGGGTTCGCCGGCCCGGCACCAGGCGCTGACGCCCCCGGTGGGCAGGCTGCGACGGGCCCGGTGCCCGGGGCGGTGCCCGGGTCCGCGCCCGGGTCGTCGGCGGGGGAGCGGAAAACAGGAGGGAAGCGGCAGGAGCAGCGGCCGGCGGCGCTGGCCGCCCAGTACGGCGCCGTGCTTGTGGGGGAGTCCTTGGTGCGGCCGGACTGGGAGCGGCTGGAACGTGCTGACCGGTTGCTGGCTCTGCTCGCCTCGTGTCCGGGCACCGACGGGCGGGCAGCAGCGCTGACGATGCGCAGCTGGATCGAGTGGTGCCGCGGGCGCGGGTCGCGCGCGGATGCGCTGCTCGCAGAGGCGCTCCAGGCGGCCCCGGGCTACCGGCTCGCCGTCCTGCTCCGGGAACTGCTCTCCACCGGCCACCTGTGCGCGTGGGCCCGGGACAGGGAGCTTGCCTGGCAGCGGGCTTCGGGCTGAGCGGGACCCCTGCCGGTAGCCGGCGCCGGCGTCCTGCGCGGGATACCGGCAAACGTGATGGGTGCAGGGCGGAAAATCGTGAGACAATGTATGGCGAGACCCGGTTGGGTCCGTGAATCAAGAGCCGAACATTTCCCTGCGGGGAACATTCGGAGACCGTCGGCAGTTCTACTAAGTGGCCCTGCCTGCGGTGAACGAGCTTGATATCGATCACGGACTTGACAGGGTCATAGTGGTGTTGCCCCCTTGGTGACTCCGCAAACCGCTGCATGAAAGGTTTTCAGTGTCCCCGACTTCCGCGAAGAACGAACCCGCAACGGCAACCGAGACTCCCAAGTCCGGCCGCGCCGCTCAGGCGAAGACCGCCGGCGCTGCCAAGACCACCGGTGCCGCCAGGGGCCGCAAGCCGGCCGCCTCCAAGGCCGTGTCTTCCGCTGATGAGGCGAAGGACGCAACTGCTGCTGCCCCGCGCAAGACCACCCGCGGCCGCAAGCCCAAGGACGCCGCTGCCGAGACCAAGGCCCCGCGTGGCCGCGCCGCCGGAGCCGGGGTCGACGAAGAGGTGGAGGATGAGCCTTTGGAGGCTGCCGAGGTAAGCGACGAGGATGTCGCCGACGCCGCCGATGAAGCCGACGAAGAAGAGGGTGCGGCCAGCACCACGACCTCCGGCTCGGGCTTTGTCTACTCCGACGCCGATGACGACGACGCCCCGGTGCAGCAGGTCATGTCGGCCGGCGCCACGGCGGACCCCGTCAAGGACTACCTGAAGCAGATCGGCAAAGTCGCGCTGCTGAACGCTGAGCAGGAGGTCGAGCTTGCCCTGCGCATCGAAGCCGGCCTGTTCGCGCAGGAGAAGCTCGCGCACGACGACGGTTCGATCGACGCCAAGCTCAAGCGTGAGCTCGAATGGGTCATCCACGACGGGCACCGCGCCAAGAACCACCTGCTTGAGGCCAACCTGCGCCTCGTCGTGTCCCTGGCCAAGCGCTACACCGGCCGCGGCATGCTCTTCCTGGACCTGATCCAGGAAGGCAACCTTGGCCTGATCCGCGCGGTCGAGAAGTTCGACTACACCAAGGGCTTCAAGTTCTCCACCTACGCGACCTGGTGGATCCGCCAGGCCATCACGCGTGCGATGGCGGACCAGGCCCGCACCATCCGTATCCCGGTGCACATGGTGGAGGTCATCAACAAGCTCGCCCGTGTCCAGCGCCAGATGCTGCAGGACCTCGGCCGCGAACCAACCCCGGAGGAGCTGGCCCTCGAGCTGGACATGACGCCGGAGAAGGTCGTCGAGGTGCAGAAGTACGGCCGTGAGCCGATCTCGCTGCACACCCCGCTGGGCGAGGACGGCGACTCGGAGTTCGGTGACCTCATCGAGGACTCGGAAGCTGTTGTTCCCGCCGACGCTGTCAGCTTCACCCTGCTGCAGGAGCAGCTGCACTCGGTGCTGGACACCCTCTCGGAGCGTGAAGCTGGCGTCGTGGCCATGCGCTTCGGGCTGACCGACGGACAGCCGAAGACTTTAGACGAAATCGGCAAGGTCTACGGCGTCACCCGTGAACGCATCCGCCAGATCGAATCCAAGACCATGTCCAAGCTGCGGCACCCGTCGCGGTCCCAGGTCCTGCGGGACTACCTGGACTAAGTCCGCCTGGCGGCCGGCCGGTTATGACGCGGTTTCCCGTTTATGACGCGCTACAAAGCGCGTCATAAACGGGAAACCGCGTCATTTCTTTAACGACTGGCGGAAACGGCATGCGCGAAGACCGCCGGGCCCGGGGGCTGCGCCCGTGCACCTGCGGTGCATACAGGTAGGGCCCCTCCAACCGGAGGGGCCCTACCTGTATGCGCATATGGCCTGTTGGCCGCACCGGCTAGTCGTCGACCAGGACCGGTTCCTTCTCGTGCAGGCGCTCACGCTCGTCCTGCCACTGCGAGGTCAGCGGCCTCAGCGTGGCCTCGACCGTGCGTGCGTGGTGGCCGCAGAAAAGCAGCTCTCCGCCGGAGGCTTCCAGAACGGCCCGGACGTATGCCTGGGCTCCGCAGCGGTCGCAACGATCCACCGCAGTCAGTTCGCGGCTGGCAACTGCTGTACTCATGATGGCCTCCTCATTTGCCTCGATCAGCAATCAATACGTCTATATAACCAGTGTTCGTTGCCAAACCATGGCAGGTTTGCTGCTCTTTCGCTGGCGGCGTACTCGCCGGTTCGCCGCACCGGGCATCTCCGCAGGGCGCGGCTGGAGTGGCGCGTCGGCTGCCGGGCCGCGGGGAGGCTAGCCTAGAAGGTGCGGACGCAGCCCGATGTCCGCCGTCCGTCGTCACCGCAAGGAGTGCGCCACCCGTGGCACCAAATTCCGACTACACCGCCCGCCACCTTTCCGTCCTCGAAGGTCTGGAAGCCGTGCGCAAGCGGCCGGGTATGTACATCGGATCCACCGATTCCCGCGGCCTGATGCACTGCCTGTGGGAGATCATCGACAACTCGGTGGACGAGGCGCTGGCCGGTTTCGGACAGAGCATCAAGATCATCCTGCACGCGGACAACTCGGTGGAGATCCATGACGACGGCCGGGGCGTGCCGGTGGACATCGAGCCCAAGACCGGCCTGACAGGTGTTGAGGTCGTCTTCACCAAGCTGCACGCCGGCGGCAAGTTCGGCGGCGGCTCCTATACCGCGTCGGGCGGCCTGCACGGCGTCGGCGCCAGCGTCGTCAACGCGCTGTCGGCGCGTCTGGACGTGCAGGTGGACCGGGGCGGCAAGACCCACCAGATGTCTTTCCGGCGCGGGGAGCCCGGCAAGTTCGCGGACAACGGCAGCCGGCTGAGCCCGACGTCGGAGTTCACGCCCTTCCTGGACAGTTCGCGCCTGGAGATCGTCGGCACCACCAAGCGCGGCGTCACCGGCACCCGGATCCGCTACTGGGCGGACCGGCAGATCTTCACCCCGGACGCCAAATTCTCCTACGACGAGCTCGCCGCCCGGGCCCGGCAGACCTCCTTCCTGATCCCGGGGCTGGCCATCACCATCCGGGACGAGCGCCGGCTCCCGGGCACGCCCGGCGAAGCAGGCCCGCACGAAGAGGTTTTCCACCACGACGGCGGCATCTCCGAATTCGTCGAATTCCTTGCCATCGACGCGCCGGTCACGGACGTCTGGCGGCTGCACGGCTCCGGCAAGTTCAAGGAGACCGTGCCGGTGATCGACGAACGCGGCCACAGCCAGCTCGCGGAGGTCGAACGGGACTGCGAGGTGGACATCGCGCTGCGCTGGGGGATCGGCTACGAGACCAGCGTGCGAAGCTTCGTGAACATCATCGCCACGCCCAAGGGCGGAACCCACCAGGCGGGCTTCGAGCAGGCGCTGGTCAAGACGTTCCGCAAGGTGGTTGAGGCCAATGCCCGCAAGCTCAAGGCCGGCAACGACAAGCTCGAGAAGGATGACATCTTCGCCGGGCTGACGGCCGTGCTGACGGTCCGCCTGGCCGAACCGCAGTTCGAAGGCCAGACGAAGGAGATCCTCGGCACCTCCGCGGTCAAGGCGATCGTGGCCCGGGTGGTGGAGAAGGAGATCACGGCCCGGCTGAACCCGGCCAGCCGGGGCGACAAGGCACAGGCGGCCCTGCTGTTGGAGAAGGTCGTCAGCGAGATGAAGTCCCGCATCTCGGCCCGCGTGCACAAGGAAACGCAGCGGCGTAAGAACGCGCTGGAAACGTCCTCGCTGCCCTCCAAGCTGGCCGACTGCCGCACCGACGACGTGGCGCGCTCGGAACTGTTCATCGTCGAGGGCGACAGCGCCCTCGGCACGGCGCGCCTGGCGCGGTCTTCGGATTACCAGGCGCTGCTGCCCATCCGCGGCAAGATCCTCAACGTGCAGAAGGCGTCGGTGGGGGACATGCTCTCCAACGCCGAGTGCGCGGCGCTGATCCAGGTGGTGGGCGCCGGGTCGGGGCGCAGCTTCCAGCTCGAGGCGGCGCGCTACGGCAAGGTCATCCTGATGACGGACGCCGACGTCGACGGTGCCCACATCCGCACGCTGCTGCTGACGCTGTTCTTCCGCTACATGCGCCCGCTGGTTGAAGAGGGCCGGGTCTTCGCGGCCGTCCCCCCGCTGCACCGCGTGGAAGTGGTCAACTCCGGCGCGAAGGCCAACGAGATGGTCTACACCTATTCCGAGGCCGAGCTGCACCGGCTGCTGGCGCGGCTGGAGAAGGAGGGGCGCCGCTTCAAGGAGCCCATCCAGCGCTACAAGGGGCTCGGGGAGATGGATGCCGACCAGCTCGCAGAGACCACGATGGACCCCCGGCACCGAACCCTGCGCCGTGTGAGCATCGAGAACGCCGAGATGGCAGAGCGCACCTTCGACCTGCTGATGGGCAGCGACGTCGCGCCGCGCAAGGACTTCATCGTCGCCGGCGCCACCCAGCTGGACCGCGAGCGGATCGACGCCTAGCTAGCCCAGCAGGCCCGGCACGACCAGGACTGCGGTGGGGGCGGCGAGCAGCAGTCCCGCGGCCGCCAGAATGAGGCCGCGCCGCGCGTTCTCCAGCGGCGGCTGCGGCTCCACCAGGCGGCTCAACCGGCCGGCAACGGCAACGGAATCGGCCGCCGGCTCCGCCAGAGCCCCCTCGCCCGCAGCGCCGGCGGGGTCGTCGGCGGGATTGCCACTGGCGACGATCATGATTGCCTTGATCAGGGTGGCCTCGTCCACTTCCTTAAGCGCGACGTCGTCGGCCAGCATCTCGATCAGGCTGCTGACCGAGCGCTGGGCCAGACGCGAGGTTGGCAGCCAGGGCAGCGCCGAGCGCCAGGCCGCGAAGGCCCACAGCAGCAGGTGGTGGCGCTGCTCCAGGTGCGCATTCTCGTGGACCAGCACGGCGCGCAGCTCGGCCGGCTCCAGCAGGTCCATCAGCCCGTCGGAGAGCACCGTGACGGACCGGGCGCCGCCGGGAAGGCAGTAGGCAACCGGCGTGGGGTGGTTGATGACGACGGTCCCCGGCCGCTCGATGTCGGGGGAGCTGAGCAGGTGCAGCAGCTCGCGGTGCCGGAACCGCTGGCGCTGGATCCGCACATAGGTGACCAGCAAGGTGAAGAGCAGGTGGGCGGCGAGCAGAGCCGCGGTGCTGAGAGCGAAGACATGCCAGAAGCCCAGCCGGTCCACGGAACCGTTGCTGAACAGGATGCGGGCCAGCCCGCGCAGCCCGGAGACCAGGTTGTCGCCGAGCGGTTCCAGTCCGTAGACCAGCATGGCGCCGATCATCGACAGGCCGCCGGCCAGCGCCACGGCCTGCCAAAGGACCATGGCGGGGAAGGGCGAGCGCGCCGGCCAGCGGGCCCGCGAGAGCAGGATCGGAACAGGCCATGCCAGCAGCACGGCCAGGAGCGCCAGGAAATATGACGTCCAGAACATGGACGGTTAGTCGCGGCCGAGCAGTTTGCGCAGCGTCGCTGCCTCGCCGTCGGACACGGAACCGATGAACCGTGCCAGCACGGCCTCCCGGTCGGTGGCGGTGCCGAGCACCTCATGCATGAGCTCGGCCGTGTGTTCGGCGCGGCTGGTCACCGCCTGGTAGCGATGCGGGCGGATGCCGCGCTCACGCTCGACGAGGCCCTTCTTCTCCAGCCGGGAAAGGACCGTCAGCACGGTGGTCACCGCGAGCTCCTTGGCTTCTTCGCCCTGGGAGGGACGCTGTGCCAGCAAGTCGCGCAGGGTGTTAGCCGTAACAGCTTCCTGCGTCTCCCACAGCAGATCCATGACCGCGCGCTCCAACTCGCCCAGCGATGCCATTCTTATTCCTCTATCCTTGTGCCCTAGCCAGCGGCGAACCGCTCCCCGAAGATGTCTGCATCTAATTTACCCGTTTTCTGGAAATTGTTCTACACTCCGTAGAAGTTAGTTTTTCTACAAACCGTAGAACTAGGCGCAACCCACCTCAGGGGGTCCGATGGAAGCTCTGGATATTGCCCGCTGGCAGTTCGGCATCACGACTGTCTACCACTTCCTCATGGTGCCGCTCACCATCGGCCTCGGCCTGCTGGTGGCCATCATGCAGACGCTGTGGCACCGCACCGGGAAAACCGAGTACCTGCGGATGACGAAGTTCTGGGGCAAGCTGTTCCTGATCAACTTCATCATGGGTGTGGCGACCGGCATCGTGCAGGAGTTCCAGTTCGGCATGGCCTGGAGCGAGTACAGCCGGTTCGTCGGTGACGTCTTCGGGGCGCCCCTGGCCATGGAGGCTTTGCTGGCGTTCTTCGTCGAATCGACCTTCCTGGGACTGTGGATCTTCGGCTGGAAGAAGCTGCCGGCGGCCGTCCACCTGGCCTGCCTGTGGACCGCCGTCATCGGCTCGGTCCTTTCCGCCTACTTCATCATTGTGGCCAACTCCTGGATGCAGCACCCGGTCGGCGTCAAGATGGTCGGCGGCCGCCCCCGCATGGTCGATGCGTGGGCGGTCTTCACGAACAACACCGCCATCGTGGCGTTCTCGCACACCGTGATGGGGGCGCTGGCCGTGGCGGGCGCGTTCCTGCTGGGCATCGCCTGGTACCACCTGTGGCGCCGGCGCCGGGACGGCATCGACACGGTCGGCCCCGACGGGCGGGTGATCCCGGGCGAGGCCAGCCTGCCGGGCCGGGACCGCATCGACCACAGCGTCTGGATCCGCTCGCTGCGCATAGGGGCCGTGGTGGCGATGATCTCCTTCGCGGGCACCGCCGTCACGGGCGACCTGCAGGGCAAGCTGATGTTCATCCAGCAGCCGATGAAGATGGCCGCCGCGGAAGCGGCCTGCCACGACGGAACCAGCTTCTCGGTGCTCTCCATCGGGGACCCGGGCGCGCGCAACTGCAACGACGTCGTCGCCGTGATCGAGATTCCCGGCCTGCTCTCCTTCCTGGCCAACGGCAACTTCGACACCGACGTCAAGGGCGTGAACACCCTGCTTCCGCAGTACCAGGCCAAGTACGGCTCGGCGCTGCCGCAGAATCCCGTTTACGGGGACCGCGCCGGCCAGCCCATCCAGTACGTGCCCGTCATGGCCGTCACCTACTGGGGGTTCCGCATGATGATCGGCTTCGGCGGCCTCGCCGCGCTGGCAGCGCTGGTGGCGCTCTGGGTCACCCGCAAGGGCACCGTGCCGCGCTCGGCGTGGCTGATGCGACTGGCGGTGTTCGGCATCCTCGCCCCGTTCGGAGCGAATTCCGCGGGCTGGATCTTCACCGAGCTGGGCCGCCAACCCTTCGTTGTCGCCCCCAACCCGGACCCCTCCGGCGTGGACCAGGTCTTCATGTTCACCGCGGCGGCGGTCTCGCCAGGCGTCTCCGCCGGTGAGCTCATCTTCTCCGTCGTGACGCTGGGCCTGGTCTACCTGGTGCTGCTGGTGGTCGAAGTGAAGCTGCTGTTCACCTACGTGCGCGGCGGCGTCGCCTCCGCCATGCCGGAACTGGCCGCCCCGCACGGGCCCGGGGACGGCAAGGAGCACGACGATGTCCTCGCCTTCGCCTACTAAGCCGTTGCTCCGCCGGAATCGAGAAGGAAGCTGAGATGGATCTCCTGCCCACTGTCTGGTTTGTGCTGATCGCGGTCCTGTGGACCGGTTACCTGTTCCTGGAGGGCTTCGACCTGGGCGTCGGCATGCTGATGAAGCTCTTCGCCCGGGACGAAACCGAGCGCCGAGTGCTGCTGAACACTATCGGCCCGGTCTGGGACGGCAACGAGGTGTGGCTCCTCACCGCCGGCGGAGCGACCTTCGCCGCGTTCCCGCTCTGGTACGCCTCCTTGTTCTCCGCCCTGTACGTGCCGCTGGTGATCGTGCTGCTCGGGCTGATCTTCCGCGCGGTCGCCTTCGAATACCGCGGGAAGGTGGACGACCAGCGCTGGCGCAACCGCTGGGACTGGGCGATTGCCGCAGGCTCCTTCATCGCCGCGTTCGGCGTCGGCGCCGCGCTCGCCCTCACCACCACCGGCCTGCCGCTGGACGCGAACGGGGACCGGGTGGGCGGGCCCTTCGCCTGGTTCAACGGCTACGCAGTGCTCGGCGGCCTCGCCGTCGTGGGATTCTGCCTCATGCATGCAGCGGCGTTTCTGGCCCTGAAGACCGACGGCGAGGTGCGTCGCCGCACGGGCGCGCTGGTGGTCCGGTTCCTCCCGCTCGGGGTGCTGCCGCTGCTCGCCTGGGTGCTCGCCGTCCAGCTGCGCGACGGGAAGCCGCTCACCTGGCTGCTGGTCGGGGTCGCGGCGCTGGCACTGGTGTTCGCCTGGGTCTCCGGCCGCCGCAGCCGCGAAGGGTTCAGCTTCCTGGGACTTGGCATCTTCCTGATCAGCGGCGCGGCGTCCATCTTCGGCGCCGTCTACCCGAAGGTGCTGCCCTCGACCCTCAACGCCCAGTACAACCTCACGGTGCAGAACGCCTCGTCGTCGTCCTACACGCTGGGCCTGATGAGTATTGTCGCCTGCATCGGGGTGCCGCTGGTGCTGGCCTACCAGGCGTGGACGTACTGGGTGTTCCGGAAGCGGATCTCCGGCGCCCACATCCCGGCGGCGCACGCCGTGCAGCCGGCCACCGGCCGCCAACAGGGCTGAGGGCGGCGTGCGGCCCCAGCTCCCTCCCGCCGGCCCGGCCCGCCGTGCCCTGTACCTTCTTGGGCTGCTCAGCGCCCTGCGGGCCTGCGCGATCGTGGTGCTTGCCCAGGCTGTCGCCTCCGCCGTGGTCTCCATCATCGCGGCGGACGGGCGGTGGCAGCAAAGCCTGACGGCCGGAGCCGCCGCGGTGGTGGTCCGGGCCGCCCTGGCCTGGGCGCAGCAGGTCACGGCCCGGCGCACGGCCGCCGGCGCCAAGGAACGCCTGCGTGCCGAACTGCTGGACCACCTGGTGGGCCGCGGCCGCAACGCCGGTGGCGGGGAGGGCAGCATCAGTGTGCTCGCCGTCCGGGGTCTCGACGCCGTCGACAACTACTACACGCAGTTCCTGCCCGCCCTGGTGGCGGCCGCCACGGTCCCGCTGATCATCGGCGCCCGGATCCTCTGGGCGGACTGGCTCAGCGCCCTGGTCATCGTGCTCACTGTGCCGCTCATCCCGCTGTTCATGGCCCTGATCGGCTGGCACACGCAGGAGCGCGTGGAGCAGGCTTCGGCGTCCCTGGCGCGGCTGTCGAACCATCTGGTCGAGCTCGCCAAGGGCCTCCCGGTGCTGGTCGGGCTGGGCCGGGCCGGCGCGCAGTCCCGGGCCCTGCGCCGGGTCAGCGAGGACTGCCGGACGCGCACGCTGGCCACCCTCCGCGTCGCCTTCCTCTCCGCGCTGGCGCTGGAACTGATCGCGACGCTGTCGGTGGCGGTGGTCGCAGTGGTCATCGGGGTGCGGCTGGTCAACGGCCAGCTTCCGCTCGAGGTGGGCCTGCTTGCGCTGATCCTCGCCCCCGAGTGCTACGGGCCGCTGCGCGACGTCGGGTCTGCCTTCCACGCCAGCGAGGACGGCATCGGCGCCTTCCGCCGGGTGCAGGAACTGACAGGGGCGCCGCTGCCCGCGCCCCTGACCGGCACGGTTGCCCCCGCCGCGGCTGCACCGGAGGTCACCGTCCGGGACCTGACGGTCCGGTTCCCCGGCCGGTCGCAGCCGGCGCTCGCAGGCTTCTCGCTGACCGCCCGCGCAGGGGAAGTGACCGCCCTCGCCGGCCCCAGCGGCTGCGGGAAGTCCACGGTGCTTGACGTGCTGGCCGGTCTGCTGGGTGACGAGCCTGGCGCCGGCGGCACCCGCGTGGCCGGCAGCGTCTCAGGGGTGGCCGCCGGTGCCCTCGCCTGGGTGCCGCAGCACCCGGTCACCATCGCCCCCACCGTGCTGGAGGAAGTGCTGCTGTACGCCCGGCCGCTCCCGGACGCCGAGGCTGCCCTGGTTGCCCGGTCCGTCCTGGCCGACGCCGGCGCAGCCCACCTCGCGGACCGCGACCCGGCCGAGCTGAGCCAAGGCGAGCTGCGCCGGGTGGCCGTTGCCCGGGCGCTGGCCAGGGTGGCGGCCGGGGCGCGCGTGGTGCTGCTCGACGAGCCGACCGCGCACCTGGACCCCGGAACGGCCCGCGCCGTCGAGCGGGCCGTGGGTTCGCTGCGCGGCCGCGCCACCGTCCTGCTCGTGGCGCACGACCCGGCGACCCTGGCCCTGGCGGACACTGTGCTCCGGATGGGGCCGGAGGTGAGCGGTACGGAAGCACAGGCCGCGGCGGGTGCTGCGGGGCGCGACGGGCACGGCGCCCCTGAGGACCCCCGCCGCGCACCGGCGGAGGAACCCCGGCGCGACGGCGGCCCGGACCGGACGCCGGCAGGGCAGCCCGGCGGGGCCGAGGTGCTGCGGCTGCTGGCCGGCATCCTGCGGCCGGGCCTGTCCCGGTTGGCCGCTGCGGCCTTGTTCGGAGTGCTGGCGAGTCTCTTCGCCGTCGCCCTCGCCGCGCTCTCCGGCTGGTTGATCGTGCGGGCCAGCCAACAGCCGCCGATCCTGTACCTGATGACGGCCATCGTCGGCGTGCGCTTCTTCGGCATCGGCAGGGCGGTGTTGCGCTACCTCGAACGGCTCTGGCTGCACGACGCGGTCTTCACGGCGATGGTGCAGCTGCGCGTGCGCGTCTGGGATTCCCTCGCCGCCAGGGGCCTCGCCGCCCGCCGGCTGCTACGCGGGGACAGGACGCTGGAACACCTGATCGGCGACGTCGACACTGTCCGCGACCTGGCGCCGAGGGTGCTGCTGCCCCCGCTCACGGCGGCGCTGACCGCGGCCGGGGCCCTGATCGCCACCGGACTGCTGCTGCCCGAGGCGCTCCCGGCCCAGCTGCTGCTGGCCGCCGTGGCCCTGGTGGCGGCTCCCGCGGCGGCGCTCGCCGCCGACCGGGCCGCCAGCCGCGCCGAGATCGAGCTGCGGTCCACCGTGCTGCGCTCCTTCGCCGGGGTGCTGGCTGCGCGGACTGACCTGCGGGCAAACGGCGTCGACGCGCCGGTGCGGCGCCGGATCGCCGCCACCGACCGGGCCGCCACCGGCGCGGTGCAGCGCGCGGCGGCGGCCCAGGGCCTCGCCCAGGCGCTGCTGCTGCTGGCCGGGGGCGCCGCAGCCCTGCTCACGCTGGCCGCGGCCGCCCCGCGGGTGGCTTCCGGCGGAGTCGGGGGCGAGGTGGCGGCCGCCTTGGTGCTGATGGACCTTGCGCTGACCGACGCGTTCGCCGCAGTGGTCCCGGCCGTCCAGCTATGGCCCTCGCTGCGCTCCGCCGCGGGACGCTTTGCCGGCGAGCTGGGCCCGGCCCCCGCCGCTCCCGGCGGAACGGCCGGACCCGCGCAGCCGCAAGCCGAGGAACGGGTGCCGGTGACCAGCCTGTCGCTGGAGTCGGTCGCCGCGCGGTGGCCGGACCAATCCGCACCGGTCTTCACCGGCGTCGACGCCGAAGTGGATGGCCCCGGCTGGCTGGCGCTCACCGGCCCGTCCGGTTCCGGCAAATCGACTTTGCTGGCCGTGCTCCTGGGCTTCCTGCCGGCGGAGGACGGCGTCTACCGGATCAACGGCATCCCGGTGGACGCCGAGGACGCTACGCGGCTGCGCGGCAGCATGGCCTGGTGCCCCCAGGAGGCGCACCTGTTCGACTCCTCCGTCCGCGCGAACCTGCTGCTGGCGCGGCCCGCCGGGTCCGCCCCGGAGGACGCCGAACTCGAAGAGGTCCTCGAGAAGGTCGGCCTCGGGCCGGTGCTGCGCTCGATGGAAGGCGGCCTGGACGGCCGCATCGGAGCCGGCGGAGCCTTCCTCTCCGGGGGCCAGCGCCAGCGGCTCGCCGTGGCCCGAACCCTTCTCGTGGGCGCCGACGTCGTGCTGCTCGACGAGCCGACCGCGCACCTGGACAGCGCCTCGGCGGCCTCGCTGATGGCGGACCTGCGCACCGCGCTGGCCGGGCGCATCGTGGTGCTCGTCAGCCACTCCGCGCCTGACATCGCGGCCGATGACGCCCGGGTCGAACTCGGCGTCCCGGCGGCCGTGCCCAGCGCTTAGTCTGGTGCCATGAAGCCCGATTCCTCCGCAGCCTTGCCCGACCCGGAAGCGACGGCCCTGCACTGGCGGCCGGCCGTGGCCGCCGACGTGGACGCCTGGACGGACCTGGTCCGGCGGATCGCCGCCGTAGAGCAGCCGGCCTGGCATGAGCAGCGCGCGGACATCGAACAGGTCTTCAGCTCCGCCAGGAACGATCCGCGGCTGAACACCGTGCTGGGCTTCGACGACGGCGGCACGCTGCGGGCCTTCGGCAGGGTGACGAAGAACCCCGACGGTCCGAAGGCGCTGGCATGGGGCGGCGTGGACCCGGCCTGGCAGCGCCGCGGGATCGGGTCCGCCGTGCTGGCCTGGCAGCAGCGCCGGGCCCGGGAGCGCTTTGCCGAGGACGCGACGCCTGAGCCGCTGCTGCGCGTCCACGGGGAGGAGCGCAACGCTGCCCAGCAGGCGCTGTTCGCCGCGGCGGGGTTCTCGGTCGTGCGGTACTTCAACGAAATGCGCCGGCCGCTGGACGGGCCGGTCCCCGACGTCCCGCTCGAGCCGGGCCTGGAGCTGGTGCCCTACTCACCCGAGCTCTCCGAGGCGGTCCGCGCGGCGCACAACGACGCCTTCCGGGACCACTGGGGGAGCGAACCGCGCGACGAAGAGGCGTGGGGGTTCATGGTCAACCACCCGCACGCCAAGCCCGAGTGGAGCGCCGTGGTGCTGGATGCCCGCAGCGGCGACGTGGCCGGCTACCAGCTGGCCAGTTATGACCCCGCGGCGGCCTCGCGGCACGGCCGCCGGGAGGGCTACACGGAACTGCTCGGCGTGCGCCGCGCCTGGCGCGGACGGCGGATCGCTCCGGCCCTGCTGGCGGACGCGATGCGCCGCTTCCTCGCTGACGGCATGGACTACGCGGCGCTGGACGTGGACACCGAAAACCCCTCCGGCGCCCTGGGCCTGTACCAGCGGCTCGGCTACGCCGCGGTGCACCGCAGCCTGGCCTGGGACAAGGCCCTCTAAGGCGCCGCCGGTTACCCGTCGACGTCGTGCAGGTGATGGACGACGTCGTGCAGGAAGTACTGCGAAAAGGTCTCCACGGTGAACACCGAGCCGTTGCTGCGCGTGCCGCGGCGCTGCCACTGCGCGGGGCGCACCGCCGCGAAGGACGCGGCGATTTCCGCGCCCGCGGCCGCCAGCTCCGCGCTGACCTTCTCGGGCTGCTGGTGGGCGTAGTCCTCCGCGAGGGCGGTGGCATCCTGGTCCCAGTCCGCGAACCCCGGGTCCTCCTGCTCCAGCATCAGGTGCAGCCGGTGATCGAACAGCGAGAACACATCGCGCACATGGGCGGCGTACTCCAGCGGGGACCAGGTGCTCTCGTCAGGGCGCTCCTCCGCATCCGGCCGGCGCAGCACGCTCTGCCAGCGAGGGACCAGCGTGGGCACGGTGGAGGCCACCGTGGCCGGGGTGACCCCCTGCGCGTCGAAACCGCATTCGGGGCAGGGACGGGTCAGGACCCAGGTCCAGTCCTTCCCGTCGGGGATGATCGCCATGACCGTAGTCTAGGGGTTCCTCAGCCCTGGCTGGGCCCGACGGCGTCCACGGCCTGGTTCAGCGGGATGCCGGAGCCGTCGCGCCGGCCGTGCTCGTTGGGCAGCGCCCGGGCCACGCCGGCTGCCGAGGCGGCCTTCGCGGGTCCATGCCCGGCCCAGGCGAGGGTCAGCAGGTCCTCACCCCGCAGGAAGCGGTGTGCGCGCACCCCTCCGGTCGCGCGTCCCTTTTGCGGGTACTCGGCGAACGGCGTCACCTTGGCGGTCCCCGCAGCGGTGCCCGGCAGCGCCTCCGAGGACCCGGCGATCGTGACGACCACGGCCTCCGGGTCCTGCGCGCCGACCGCGCCGAAGAAGATCACCGAGTCGTCCTCGGGAAGCTTGATTCCGGCCATCCCGCCCGCGGTGCGGCCCTGTGGCCTCACGGTCGACGCCGGGAAGCGCAGCAACTGGGCCTGCGCTGTGACGAAGACGAGGTCCGCGTCGTCGCCGGCCACTGAAATCCCGGCCACACTGTCCTTGTCCTTGAGGCTGATGATCTCCCAGTCCTCGCGGTTGAGCGGATAGTCGGGGCTCACGCGCTTGACCACGCCGCGCGCGGTGCCGACGGCGAGCACCGCATCCAGCGGTGCGAACCCGACGAGCGACTCACCCTTGGCAAGCGTGATGAACTCCTTCGCGGGAACGCCTCCGGCGAGGTTGGGCAGGCCCGAGGACGGCGGGAGCACCGGCATGTCCAGGACCTGGATCCGCAGCATCCGCCCGGCCGAGGTGACCGCGCCGATCTCCCCGCGCGCGGTCGTCGCGACGACGGACCGGAAGATGTCGTGCTTGATCCGCTGGCCGCCTTCGGCCAGCGGATCCCGGTTCGCGGTGCGCGCAATCTGGCCCGACGTGGTCAGCACCGCCCAGCACGGATCGTCCGGGATCTCCAGAGCCAGGGGAGCGGCCTTGGCCGCCTTGCCTGCCGGGGCGGCCACCGTGGGCGCGACCGCTTCGGATTCGAGCAGCACTGTCCGGCGCGGCGTGCCGTACTTCGTGGAAATCTCCTCCAGCTCGGCGGAGACCAGTTCGCGCAGCCGCTGGTCCGAGTTCAGGATCGCTTCGAGCTCGGCGATCTCGCGGCGCAGTTCCTCCTGCTCCTTCTCCAGCTCGATCCGCGAGTACTTGGTGAGCTGGCGCAGCCGGAGTTCGAGGATGTAGTTCGCCTGGATCTCGGTCAGGTCGTAAATGGCCATCAGCCGCTCGCGGGCCGCTGCTGCTTCGTCCGAGGACCGGATGATCTGGATGACCTCGTCGATGTCGACGATCGCGATGAGCAGGCCTTCCACCAGGTGCAGGCGGTCCTTCTTCCTGCCCAGCCGGAAGGCGGTGCGCCGGCGAACGACGGAGAGGCGGTGATCCACGTAGACGCGCAGCAGGTCGACCAGGCCCAGCGTCTGGGGCTGTCCGTCGACCAGGGTGACGTTGTTGATGCCGAAGGAGTCTTCCATTGGCGAGTGCTTGTAGAGCTGCTGCAGCACAGCCTTGGGGTTGAAACCGTTCTTGAGCTCGATCACCAGGCGCAGGCCGTGGTTGCGGTCGGTCAGATCGACGATGTCGCTGATGCCCTGGAGCTTCTTGGAGGTGACAGCGTCCTTGATCTTCTCGATCACCTTCTCCGGGCCGACCATGTACGGCAGCTCGGTGACGACCAGGCCGGTGCGCCGTGCCGAGAGCTGCTCGACTTCGACCTTGGCGCGCGTCTTGAAGGATCCCCGGCCGGTGGCGTAGGCGTCCCGGATGCCGGACAGGCCCACAATGCGGCCGCCGGTGGGCAGATCGGGGCCGGGCACGAACTTCATCAGCTCATCCAGCCCCGCGTCCGGGTTCGCGATCAGGTGCCGCGCCGCCGCGATCACCTCGACCAGGTTGTGGGGGGCCATGTTGGTCGCCATGCCGACGGCAATGCCGGTCGCCCCGTTGACCAGCAGGTTCGGGAACGCCGCCGGCAGCACCTCGGGCTGCTGGAGCTGGTTGTCATAGTTGGGCACGAAGTCCACGACGTCCTCGTCGAGGTGGTCCGTCAGGCTCAGCGCCGGGGCGGCCAGCCGCGCCTCCGTGTACCGCGGGGCCGCGGGACCGTCGTCGAGCGAGCCGAAGTTCCCGTGGCCGTCGATCAGCGGCAGGCGCAGCGCGAAGTCCTGCGCCATGCGGACCATAGCGTCGTAGATCGCCGCATCGCCGTGCGGGTGCAGCTTGCCCATCACCTCGCCGACCACGCGGGCGCTCTTCACGTGCCCGCGGTCCGGGCGCAGGCCCATGTCGCTCATCATGTACAGGATCCGGCGCTGCACCGGCTTCAGCCCGTCCCGGGCGTCGGGCAGGGCGCGCGAGTAGATCACCGAATACGCGTACTCCAGGAACGAGCCCTCCATCTCGGAGGTCACGTCGATGTCGACGATGTTTTCGGTGAAGTCCTCTGCGGGCGGGGTGTTCTGCCTCCGGGCCATGCGTCTACGGGGTCCTTACTTTTGTCATTCCTGTCGCTACGCTAAGCCTATGGTGGAACTGGCCCAACCAGCGGCATATCCCGACTATTGGGAGGCCGACGTCGTCCTGCGGGACGGCGCCACGGCCCACCTGCGCCCCATCACGCCGGCCGATGCGGACGCCTTGCAGGCCTTCCACATGGCGCAGTCGCAGAACTCCACCTACATGCGCTTCTTCACCTACAAGTCCAAGCTTTCCGGCAAGGAACTGCGGCGTTTCACCGAGGTGGACCACCGGGACCGGGCGGCGCTGGTGATGATCCTGGGCGGGGAGATCATCGGCGTCGGCCGTTACGACCGGCTCGCCGACCCGGCCGACGCCGAGGTGGCCTTCAACATCGCGGACAAGCACCAGGGCCGCGGCATCGGCTCGATCCTGCTCGAACACCTCGCCGCGGCGGCCCGTGAGAACGGGATCCGCCGGTTCGTGGCCGAGGTGCTGCCGGAGAACCGGAAGATGCTCACTGTCTTCTCGGAGGCCGGGTACGAGGTGCACCGGCATTTCGACGACGGCGTGGTCAGCCTGGAATTCAAGCTGGACCTGACCGACAAGTCCCGGCAGGTGATGGAAGCCCGCGAGCACCGGGCGGAGGCCCGCAGCCTCGCCGAGCTGCTCGCGCCGTCCTCGGTCGCGGTGATCGGCGCGAGCCGGCAGTGGGGGAGCATCGGCTACGACCTGCTGAACCACATCGTCGAAGGCGGCTACAAGGGACCGGTGCACGCGGTGAACCCCGAGGCGCTCGAGCTGGCCGGGATGCTCTCCTACGCGCGCATCGGCGACGTGCCCGGACCGGTGGACCTCGCCGTGGTGGCGGTGCCCTACGAGGAAGTGGACACGGTGGTGCGGGAGTGCGCCGCGGCCGGGGTGCGCGGGGTGCTGATCGCCAGCGCCGGCTACGCCGAGGCCGGAGCCGAAGGACTGGCGCGCCAGCGGGAGCTGGTCCGGCACGCCCGGGCGAACGGGATGCGCGTGATCGGCCCGGCGTCGCTGGGCGTGGTGAACACGGACCCGGAGGTATCGCTGAACGCTTCGCTGGCGCCTTCGCTGCCCGCCCGCGGGGTGCTCGGCCTGTTCTCACAATCCGCTGCCCTCGGCGCCGCCCTGTTCGCCGCTTGCACCCGGCGCCGGGTCGGAGTCTCCTCCTGCCTCTCGGCCGGCAACCGGGCGGACGTCTCCGGCAACGACGTGATGCAGTACTGGGAGGACGACCCGGCCACGGCCGCCGTCGGGCTCTACTTCGAGTCCATCGGCAACCCGCGCAAGTTCTCCCGGATCGCCCGCCGCCTCGCCCGCAGCAAGCCCGTGATCGTGGCCAAGTCCGACGTCATGGGACTGCAGCTGCCGCCCGGGCACGCCGTCCGCACCACCCAGGCGCCGGCCGGCGCGCTGGACGCCATGTTCCGCCAGGCGGGCGTGATCCGGGTGGAGACCAACGAACAGCTCATGGACATCGCGCAGATCGTGGTGAGCCAGCCGCTGCCGGCCGGCCCGCGGCTGGCAGTGTTCAGCAACTCGCTCGCGCTCGGCAAGGTCGTGGCCGACGGCGCCGCGGCCCACGGGCTCGAGGTCGCACAGATCGTCACCGACGTCGACCTCGACGCCGGGATGTCTGTCGCGCTGCCGTCCCTGAAGCGCCGGCTGCTCGGCGTGCTGGACCAGGAGGACGTGCACGCCGCGATGATCACCTACCTGCCGGCCCGCGGCCTCACCGTGGAACGGATTGCCGAGGTCCTGCAGGAGTGCGCGGAATTGTCCGGCAAGCCGGTCGTCGCCGCCTTCATCGGCATCCTGGACCCGGCGATCCACGTCGAGGGCCTGCTCAGCGCGGCGGCCCCGGCGCCCGCCGCCGCGCCCTGGCCCGAGGACGCCGGACCGCGCCAGCGCGGCGTGCCCTGCTACGCCAGCCCGGGCGCGGGCATTGCTGCCCTCGCCGCCGTCGTCGGCTACGCCCAGTGGAAGGCGCGCGACCACGGGCAGCCGGCCCTGCCGGAGGGGGTGGACGCCGACGCGGTCGCCGCCCGCGTGGAGGAGCTGCTCGCCGCGGTGCCGGGGGAGTCGCTGCACACGCTCGACGCCGCCGAGACTGCGTCCCTGCTGGGCCGGTACGGCATCACGGTGCTTCCGTCGGCCCGGTTCGGCACTCCCGACGAGGCGGTCAGCGCCGCGGACCGGCTCGGCTGGCCGGTGGCCCTGAAGACCGTGGACCCGGTGCTCCGGCACCGGCTCGACCTGGGCGGGGTGCGCCTGAACATCCGCGACGCCGAATCGCTGCGCCGCAACATCGTGCAGATGGCCGAGCTGCTGTCGCCTTACGGCTCCTTCGGAATGGAGGTGCAGTCGATGGCGCCGGTCGGCCAGGCCTGCACGCTGCGGGCGATCGAGGACCCGCTGCTGGGCCCGGTGGTGTCCTTCGGGCTGGCCGGGGACGCCGTGAACCTGCTCGACGACTGGGCGCACCGGGTCCCGCCGCTGACCAGCACCGACGTGGCCGAGTTCGTGCGCAGTCCGCGGGCCTCCCGCAAGCTCTTCGGCTACCAGGGCCTGCCGCCGGCCGACGTCGCCGGCCTGGAGGACCTGGTCGCCCGGCTCGCGCTGCTCAAGGACGAGCACCCTGAACTGGCGTACATCGAACTCAACCCGGTCGTCGTCGGCACCTCCGCGGTGACGATCCTCGCCGCGGACCTCAAGATCGGCAACCCGGCGCGGCGCACGGACAGCGCACGCCGGGCGATGCTCGGCTGAGGCCCGCCCTGGCCTGGTTCGCCATGCCGGGCCGGGATCTGAGAAAATGGCGCAATGACTTCTTTGCCTCCGTCCGCCCGCAACGACCGGCCCGCCGGGACCAGGAGCCCGGGGGACCGTCTGGGCGCGGCCCTGGAGCGCGCCGGTTTCTACCCGACCCTGGTGGCCGACGTCGTCGAGGATGCGCTGGACGGCCGCGAGGACCGCGCCCACCTGGTGCACCTGGAGACCCATTTCGACCGCGCCGAGGTCCGCCGCCATGTGACGGTGCTGGTCCTCACCGACGACATGCTGGTCGTCACGCACATCGACGACCAGCAGCTCGACGACGCGGGCGAGCAGATGGTGGCCCAGGTCTCCACCGAGTCCGTTCCGGTGAGCCAGATCGGCTCCGTCGTGCTCAGCTACGTGTACGCGCAGCCGCAGCACTACAAGGCGTCGGACCCGGTCCGCGAACTGACGCTGTCCATCGCCTGGTCCGGTGCGCAGCGGCTGGACATGGGCCCGGCCTCCTGCGGGGACCCCCAATGCGACGCCGACCACGGCTACACCGGCACCATCGCGCGGGAGGACATCGTGCTGCGGATCAGCGCCGAGGCGGACGGCCTGCAGGCGGTGCAGGATGCCAAGACCTTCGCCCGGACCCTCCGCGCGGCCAACACCAGCGGCTCGCTCAGCGCCGCGGACCGGCCGCTGCACGGCGAGGCCCGGCAGCGGCTGGCCACTCTCGGGGGCCGGCTCGCGCGCGGCCACCACCAGCGCTAGGCGGTGGCAGCGGCAGACCGGCTGGCGGGGCTTCCGCCGGCACCGGCGTACGGGCGCTCCACGCTGGCCGAGGTGATGACCAGCGCCGCCGGCGCGCTCGGCGCGCCCGGCTTTGGCAACGCCCTGGGCCTGCCGGAAGCGCCCCGCGTCTGCGTCGTGATGGTCGACGGCCTGGGCCGCAGCCTGCTGCGCCAGCGCAGCGGACACGCACCCTTCCTGCGGGCCGCCCTGGACGCCGGGCAGCCCTTCCCGTCCACCCTGGCCAGTGCCTTCCCGTCCACGACGGCGGCTTCGCTGGCCAGCCTGGGCACCGGCGTGGCTCCGGGTCAGCACGGCATGGTGGGCTACGACGTGCTGGATCCCGCGCAGGACAAGGTGGTGAACCTGCTGGGCAACTGGGACCAGCGCGTCGAACCGGAGCTCTGGCAGCCTTTCCCCACCGTGTTCGAACGCCTGCAGGACGAGCTGCCGGTTGCCACCGTGAGCCTGCCGAAATTCGAGGGCTCGCCGCTGACGGTGGCGGCGCTGCGCGGCGGCGGGTTCACCCCGGCGACGTCCCCGCACGCGCGCACGACGGCCGCCGCCGAGCTGATGGCACGGCATGAGCGGATGCTCATGTACTTCTACTGGGGTGAGCTCGACAAGGCCGGCCACCGGTTCGGGGCCGCCTCCCCGCGCTGGGAACACGAACTCGAAGAGCTCGACTCGGCGGTCAAGCGCCTCTCAGCGCAGCTGCCGGCGGGCACGCTGCTGCTGGTCACTGGCGACCACGGGATGGTGGACGTGCCCGAAAGCGCCCGGATCGATTTCTCCGCCGACCCGGCCCTGGTGGCCGGCGTGCGCCACACCGCGGGTGAACCCCGGATGCTGCACCTTTACTTCGAGCCCGACGCCGGCCCCGCCGCCCGGCAGGCGCTGGTGCAGGCGTGGCAGGACCGGCACGGGTCCCGCGCGTGGGTGCTCACGCGCGACGAGGCCGTCGGGGCCGGGCTCTTCGGACCCGTTCGGCCCGAGGTGCTGCCGCGCATCGGCGACGTCCTGGTGGCCGCCCGCGAACCCGTTGCCTTCTTCGACACCCGCCGGGTCCGCCCGGCCGCGCTCGGCGTCGTCGGCCAGCACGGTTCGCTCACCAAGGCCGAGCGGGAAGTGCCGCTGCTGCGCATCCCCGTGGCCGGTACCACCGGAAAGAAAGGCCGTCGTGGCTGAACTCGTGTTTTTCGCCGGCACCATGGACTGCGGCAAGTCCACCCTGGCGCTGCAGATGGACTACAACCACCGGGCGCGCGGGCGCGGCGGCATCCGGTTCAGCAGCAACGACCGGGCCGGGGATTCGATGATCTCCAGCCGGCTCGGCCTGAAGACGGAGGCCCACGAAGTGCTGCCCGACACCGACTTCTGGGACGAGGTGGTGCGCCGGCGCACCCGCGGCGAACGGCTGGATTACCTGATCTGCGACGAAGCGCAGTTCTACTCCGGGGCGCAGATCGAACAGCTGGCCCGTCTCGTGGACGAGATGGACGTCGATGTCTTCGCCTTCGGCATCACCGCCGACTTCAGGACCAGGCTCTTTCCGGGTTCCCAGCGGCTGATCGAGCTCGCGGACAAGGTCCAGGTGCTCCAGGTCGAGGCGCTGTGCTGGTGCGGCAGGCGTGCCACCCACAACGCCCGCACGGTCGACGGCGTCATGGTCATCGAAGGGGCGCAGGTGGTGCCGGGCGACGTCGACATGGGCCTGGACGAGGAGGGCGCCGACGGAAGCGGCACCCTGGGACCGGTCGTCGGTTACGAGACGCTCTGCCGCCGGCACTTCATGCGCCGGGTCACCGCGCACAGTGCCAGCTTGATGGCGGCCCAGGAACAGGTGCTGCCGTTCGAGCTCGACGCCTGCTCGGTGCCCGGCCACCGGCACTAGGCCGGGCTGCGGCCTGGCGGCGGAGTCAGTCGCTCTTGGTGCCGAAGACGATTTCGTCCCAGCTGGGGA
This sequence comes from Paenarthrobacter sp. DKR-5, assembly GCF_018531425.1. GTDB lineage: Bacteria > Actinomycetota > Actinomycetes > Actinomycetales > Micrococcaceae > DKR-5. The sequence goes on along the minus strand of NZ_JAHBOI010000002.1, from coordinate 495,177 downwards.
CGCTTGAGCGCTTGGGCCGGATCGAGCGGCGCTCCTGCGTGTCGTCCGACGGCTCCGCGGCGGGCTTCGGCTTGGCCGGTTCCGCCGGTCGCTGCGCCTCCGGGGGCCTGGACTGCGTCCGCGGGGCGGCGGAGATCGTGATTTCCCGGGTGTGGGTGCTGACGCCTTCGGGCAGCGACGCGACCGTGTCCTCGTTTTCCGGGGCGGGGGCAAGGCTGAGCGGGAAGGGCGACGACGGCGCATCGAAGGTTTCGATGCCTTCGGCGCGCGGGTGCGCGGCCGGGATTCCGTGCGTGAGCATGATCGCCAGGGCATCATCGGCGTCCTCGTCGAGGCCGAGCCGCTGCCCGCGGCGGGAACGCAGCATGTCGAGCAGCTCGTCGGACCCGTCCTGGCCCTGGCCGGCCGGCTCGCCGGCGGCGTCGTCCGTGCCGCCGTCAGCGGGGGCGTCGGCCTCGAAATCGAAAGGCCGGTCAGCTACCGCGGTGAGGCGCCGGGCCGGCAGCGGTCCGTCGAGGACCTCCAGTTCGCTTAGCTGCTGCGCCCAGCGGTTCGAGTTCTGGATGCTCTTCCGCGACGGGTTGTACACCCATTTCGCGGGCGGCTCCTCGCCGATGCTGACCGGGTGCTCGGCGTTGTTCTGGAAGCTCGCCACGACGGTCCAGGTGCCGTCCGGGCGGCGCCAGGCGTCCCATTCGACAGTGGAGGAGTCGATGCCCAGGGCGGTCAGCCGGTGGCCGACCATCTCGGCGAGGGTGGCAGGGTTGTCGCCGAAGGCGGAACGGTAGCCGTCGTGCGAGGACAGCGGTGCCGCTACTTCGACCTTGCGGGCCTGCTCGGCGATGTATTCGCGCTCGGCGAGCACCGGGCCTTCGTAGCGGCGGATGTGCTCGATGCCGAGCCCGGACGCTTCAGCGACCTCCTCGGCTGTCGCCCCGGCGCGGATCCGGGCCTGGATGTCGCGCGGGGACAGCTTCACGGCGGGGGAGGCAGGCTCGTTGCCGGCCGCCCGCTTCGGCGTCCTCGTCGAGGCCACGCGCAGCGCCTCGTCAATCCTCAGGCGGTAAATTTCGCCGCCGGTTCCACTGAGCAGCAGATGTGTGCCATCATCATGGACACCTACCAGCCGTAGATCCTGCATCAAAAACCCTCCACCTTTGCACTGACTACTGTCGAAACTCTGCCACCCCGCACCGGCGTTTTCCGCCAAGCGGGCAGGCGTGGCGCAACAATGGGCGCTAAAACAGTGCGATCTTTGCCCGGGCGGGCCGCCCCGTCAAGTTCCGGGCGTCCGGAGGTGGTATTTGCGGCGGTTATACGGAACAATCTCTGCGTCACGGGCACAAAAACGGAGCCGCTGACGTTGTACACCGGACGGCGACCCGAGGCCCGGTCCCAGAGGAGCGTGACTGACACGATGGCGACAGACTACGACGCACCGCGCAAAGCGGACGACGAACTCAGCGAAGACTCCATCGAGGAGTTGAAGACGCACCGTACCGACAAGCAGTCGGCGGTAGTGGACGAAGACGAGGCTGATGCCGCCGACGGCTTCGAACTGCCGGGCGCGGACCTGTCCGGCGAGGAACTGCTGGTGCGGGTGCTGCCCGCGCAGGCGGACGAATTCACCTGCGCCAGCTGCTTCCTCGTCCGGCACCGCTCGCAGATCGCCCGGGAAAAGAACGGGCTGCTGTACTGCAAGGACTGCGAGGGCTGACCCCGCCTTCCGGCTGACTCCGCCTTCCGGCTCAGGCAGCCGGGGTGAGGGCTGCGGTCAGCTGTTCCGGGCGCCTGCTCGACGCCAGCCAGTAGGGGGTGCGGTCCGCCGGGTCGGTGATCTCGATTTTCACCACGGGGCTGATCCAGCCCCGGATGCACAGGTATGCCAGGCCGTTCAGGCCCGTGCCGCGCTCCCGCACCGCGTCATCGCCGCGGAAGGCCTCGACGCGGCCCACGTACCGGCGCTCGATCCGTGCCCGGCCGACCCGGACCGCGTCCGCGGTCACCTCGATCCGCGGGGTGGACAGCATCAGCAACGTGGCCATGACGAGGAACATCACGACGGCGGCCAGGTAGCCGGCGGCCATGCTGATGGGGGCGAACATCAGGATTCCCGCGACGGATACGCCGACGACGACCAGCCAGATCCAGGGCGAGGGCCACAGCCGCTCGGAGTAGATCACGGAGGTCGAGGGCGCCGGCACCGGCGCGGGGGATTCAGACATGGCTTCAGCTTGTCATTTTTGCGGCGGCATTTCACGTTGGCCGAGGGACGCTAAAGTGTTCTCCTGTGACTGAGCAAACCACCGGCGCCGAAAAGTTCCAGCCGCTTGAGGTGCAGCTGAAGATGCTGGACGCCGAGCTGCCTCCGCCGTCGTACGCCCACCCCGGGGACGCGGGCGCCGACCTGCGCTCACGCATCGACGTGGAGCTGGCCCCGGGCGAGCGGGCGCTGGTGCCGACAGGTGTGGCCATCGCGCTGCCGGTCGGGTACGTCGCGCTGATCCATCCCCGCTCCGGGCTGGCCACCCGCCACGGGCTGAGCATCGTCAATGCCCCCGGCACCGTTGACGCCGGCTACCGCGGGGAGCTCGCGGTGACGCTCATCAACACCGACCGGGCCAAGCACATCAGCCTCAAACGCGGCGATAGAATTGCCCAAATGGTGATCCAGCGTGTCGAGCACGCCAACTTCGTGCCGGTGGCGGACCTGCCTGACTCGGTGCGCGGAGCCGGCGGTTTCGGATCCACCGGCGGTTTTTAGGACTAAGGAGAACGCCCACGATGGTTTTTGGACGCGCAAAGAAGGACGCCCGGCAGGACGACGCAGCCGTCGACGCTGCGGCTGAACCGGCCGCCGAGACTTCGGGCCACGCTGCCGCGCCCGCGGCCGCGGCGGACGGGGAGGCCTACGAGCGCTCCGTGCACGGCCCCCTCGACGTCGAGGAGATCGACTCCAAGGACGGCTACGTCGACCTCGGCTCGCTGCTGGTGACTCCGCACGAGGGGCTGCAGCTGCGCCTTGAGGTTGAGGAAGCCACCCAGCGGGTGGTGGCCGTCACCCTGGACCTGAACGGGTCGAGCCTTCAGCTGCAGGCTTTCGCCGCCCCGCGCTCCGAAGGGTTGTGGGACGAAATCCGCCAGCAGATCGGGCAGTCCGTGGCGTCCCAGGGCGGCACAGTCGAGGAAATCGACGGCACTTTCGGCCCCGAAGTGGTGGCCAAGCTTCCGGCGGAGGCAGCCGACGGCAGCCGCGGGTACCGGATTGCCCGGTTCCTGGGCGTGGACGGCCCGCGCTGGTTCCTGCGCGGCGTGCTCGGAGGCCCGGCCGCCCTGGAGCGGGACGCCGCCGAGGACCTGGAAACCCTCTTCCGCGCCGTCGTCGTCGTCCGCGGCGAGAGCCCCATGCCGCCGCGGGACCTGCTCCCGCTCACCCTGCCGCGGGACGCGGTCTCGGATGCCGCCGGCCATGTGGCGGCGGACCGCCCGGCCGAGAGGCGCCCCGGCGACAGCTTCCGGCGGGGACCGGAGATCACCCACCTTGGCTGACAGGCCGCTGACCTCCGGCACGGAAACGGGAGCCATCCGCGACCTGCCCTCCCGCGGCCGGGTGACCTGCAGGGGCTTCATCGAGTCGGTGACCATCGTTCCCGTCCAGGAGGCGCCGGCGTTCTCGGCCATTGTCACGGACGTCGACAAGTACGATCCGACGGCCGGCCCGGCGCCCGCCGGGGCCACGGGCCGGGACCGGGTGCGCCTGATCTGGCTCGGCCGCCGGAGGGTGCCCGGGATCGCCGCCGGCACGCAGCTGCGCTTCGAGGGCATGGTTGCCGAGCGGGACGGCATCGCGACCATCTTCAACCCGCGCTACGAGATCATCGCCCGACAGGAGCACTGAATGAGCCTGCCCGAGGACAACAGCGACAACACCAAGGCGCGGCCGACGCTGCCCGGGCTGGCCGGCGACATCGCCGCCCGTTCCGGCGTCGAGCGCAGGGCCGACGGCCAGATCGACGTGCTCAAGTCCGCCGGGGGAGTGCGCGGCCTCGCCGAGAGCCTGGTGCCCGGCCTGGTCTACCTGGTGGTGTTCACCGCCAGCGGCCAGAACCTGACCGTGGCGCTGGTCTCGGCGCTTGCCTCGGCCGCCCTGTTCACCGTGGCCCGGCTGGTCCAGCGCACCCCGCTCACGCAGGCGCTGGGCGGGTTCCTCGGCGTGGGCATCTCCGCGCTGTTCAGTTCCTTCACGGGCAAGGCCGAGGACTACTACCTGCCCGGGTTCTTCACGAACGCCGCCTACATCGCCGTGATGGTCATCTCCGTTGCCGTGCGCTGGCCGCTGGTGGGGCTGATCTTCGGCCTGGTGCGCAACGAGGGTATGCACTGGCGCCACGACGCGGCCCGGCTCAAGGCGTACAGCCTGGGCACCTGGGTGATGGTCGGTGTCCTGGCGCTGCGGCTGATCGTGCAGGTGCCCCTGTACCTGCTCGGCGGCCAGGCACTCGTGGCGCTGGGGGCCACCCGCCTGCTGATGGGCCTGCCGCTGTACGCGGCCGGGCTGTGGATCGCCTGGGTGATCACCCGCCCGGCCGCGCCGCCCGACTCCCGGTCTTCCTGACCGTCTAGGACTCCTCCGTCGCCGCAGGGGCGAGCAGTGCGCGCAGTTCGTCTTCGGCTGCGATCGTGGTGACGAAGAACAGCTCGTCGCCGCCTTCGAGCACGTCGTCCCGGCTCGGCGTGATGGGCGCTTCGTCCCGGAGGATGGCGACCAGGGTGGAATCCTGCGGCCAGTCCACCGCGCCCACGGTCCGGCCAATCATCGCCGAATCGGACGGGACGGTGAACTCCACCAGCGAGGAGACCCCTGTCTGAAGGGTCAGCAGGCGCACCAGGTCGCCGATTTCCACCGCTTCCTCCACGAGCGCGGTCATCAGCTGCGGCGTGTTCACTGCGACGTCAACGCCCCAGGAGTCGTCAAACATCCAGTCGTTCTTGGGGTTGTTCACGCGGCCGACGGTGCGGCCCACCCCGAACTCGGTCTTGGCCAGCAAGGACACCACCAGGTTGACCTTGTCATCCCCGGAGGCGGAGACGACGACGTCGGCCTCGTCGATCTTGGCTTCCTTCAGGGTGGAGATCTCGCAGGCATCGCCGATCAGCCAGCGCGCACCGCGCAGGCCGCTGCGGCCGATGACCTCCGGCTTGGGATCGATCATCAGGATCTGGTGCCCGTGCGAGAGCAGTTCGCGGGCAATGGAGGAGCCGACGCTGCCCGCTCCGACGATGACGACCTTCACTCGGACTCCTTCGCTGGGGGTTTGGCCAGGACGCTGTTCACATCGGTGCTGCCGGCCACCGGCAGCATCATGTGGACCGTGTCGCCCTGCTGGTAGCTGGTGTCGGCGGCAGGGAGCATGCCCTCGCCGAACCGCGTGAGGTAGGCGACCCGGGCACCGGTGGCCTTCTCGATCGCGGCGATGTTGTGCCCGATCCAGGCGTCATCCAGCGGCACCTCGGCGAGGATCAGCCGGCCGGACGCCTCGCGGTAGTCGCTGCTGATGCTCTGTTCCGGAAGGATCCGGCGCAGCACCTGGTCCGCGCTCCAGCGGACCGCCGCCACCGTGGGAATGCCGAGGCGCTGGTAGATTTCGGCCCGGCCGGGGTCGTAGATACGGGCCACCACATGCTGGACGTGGAAGGTTTCGCGGGCGACCCGCGTGGCCAGGATGTTCGAGTTGTCGCCGCTGGAGACGGCCGCGAAGGCGTACGCCTTCTCGATCTCGGCCCGCTTGAGCGTCTCGCGGTCGAAGCCGACGCCGGTGACCTTGCGCCCGGTGAAGCCGCTGCGCAGCCGGCGGAACGCGCGGTCGTCCTGATCGATGATTGCCACCGAGTGCCCGGAGTCCTCCAGCGTGTGCGCCAGGGTCACTCCCACGCGGCCACAACCCATGATCACAAAGTGTGCCACCGGCCCGTCCTTATCTTTGCCCGTTGTTTGATTCAGCAACAGACAATCTACCCGCACGGAGGCCCGCGATGGAGCCGCCATGACATTGCCGGGCTTTTCGGGCTAGCGTTTATCCGTGCTGACAATTCTCAACGCCATCAAGCGGGTCTTGGTGGGGCGGCCCTACCGCAACGACCGGCTGGCCCACACCTTGCTACCCAAGCGGATTGCGCTTCCGATCTTCGCCTCCGACGCGCTCTCGTCGGTCGCCTACGCACCGGACGAAATCCTGCTCACCCTGGCGTTGGCCGGCGTCTCGGCGGTGACAATCTCCCCGCTGGTCGGAATCGCCGTCATGCTCGTGCTGCTCACGGTGGTGGCCAGCTACCGCCAGAACGTGCACGCCTACCCCTCCGGCGGCGGCGACTACGAGATCGCCAACGTGAACCTGGGCAAGTACGCCGGGCTCACCGTGGCCTCGGCGCTGCTGGTGGACTACGTGCTCACCGTCGCGGTCTCCATGTCCTCGGCGGCCAACTACCTGGCCACCGCTGTGCCCGGACTGCACGGCAGCCAGGCGCTGATCGCCGTCGTCGGCGTGGTGGTCCTGGCCCTGGTGAACCTGCGCGGCATCAAGGAGGCGGGCAGCGTCTTCGCCGTCCCCACCTACATCTTCATGGCCTCCATCCTGGGCATGACGCTGGTGGGCATCTTCCAGGCCCTCACCGGAACGCTCGGGCGGGCGCCGTCGGCCGCTTTCGAAATCATCCCCGACTCCGGCTATGAGAACGGGCTTGTCGGCCTTGCCGGTGGCTTCCTGCTGCTGCGCGCGTTCTCCTCCGGTGCAGCGGCGCTGACCGGTGTCGAGGCGATCAGCAACGGCGTGCCGAACTTCAAGAAGCCCAAGAGCAAGAACGCGGCGACGACGCTGCTCCTGCTCGGCGGCGTCGCTGCTGCGATGCTGGCCGGCATCCTGTTCCTGGCCAGCGCAACGCACGTGCACATCGTCCAGGACCCGGCCACCGAGTTCCTGCTCAACGGCAAGCCCCTGCCGGCGGGGTACGTGCAGAACCCCACCATCAGCCAGCTCGCCTCGACCATCTTCGGCAGCGGTTCGATCCTGTTCTTCGTCGTGGTCGCGGCCACCGGCGTCATCCTGGTCTTCGCCAGCAACACCGCCTTCAACGGCTTCCCGGTGCTCGCCTCGATCCTGGCCCAGGACGGCTACCTGCCGCGCCAGCTGCGCACGCGCGGAGACCGGCTGGCGTACAGCAACGGCGTGATTGCCCTCGCCGCCGGCGCACTGATCCTCATCGTGGCGTTCGACGCCGATGTGACGAAGCTCATCCAGCTCTACATCGTCGGGGTGTTCGTTTCCTTCACGGCCAGCCAGCTGGGCATGATCCGGCACTGGGGCCGGGAGCTGAAACTGGTCAAGGACCGCGCGGTGCGCACCCGGATCCTGCGCTCGCGCACCATCAACACGATCGGTTTCTGCATGACGGGCCTGGTGCTCATGATCGTGCTGATCACGAAGTTCCAGCACGGGGCCTGGATCGCGCTGCTGGCGATGTTCATCCTGTTCCTGATCATGTGGAGCATCCGGGCGCACTACGACAACGTCGCCAAGGAACTCTCGGTCGACGAGGATGCCTCGCCGCGGGCCCTGCCGGCCCGCGTGCACGCCGTCCTGCTGGTGTCCCACGTGCGCAAGCCGGTGCTGCGCGCCCTCGCCTACGCGCGGGCCTCCAGGCCCTCCCGGCTGGACGCGATCACGGTGGACATCGACCCGGAGGAGACCGAGCGGACCGTCGAGGACTGGGAGAAGCTGGAAATCCCGGTGCCGCTGACGGTGCTCGCCAGCCCCTACCGCGAGACGCTGACGCCGATCCTGGACTACATCAAGCACATGCGCCGGGACTCCCCGCGGGACCTAATCGTCGTCTACATCCCCGAATATGTGGTCGGCAAGTGGTGGGAGCAGCTGGTGCACAACCAGACGGCACTGCGGATCAAGGCGCGCCTGCACTTCGAACCGGGCGTCATGGTCGCCAGCGTGCCCTGGCAGCTTAAGTCGTCCGAGGAAGCCAAGAAACTGCAGGAACTGCAGTGACGGCGGCTGCGGACGACGACGGCCTGCTCACCCTCCGGATCGGGCCCGTCGCCCACGGCGGCCACTGCGTCGCCCGGCACGAGGGCCGCGTGGTGTTCGTGCGCCACACGCTGCCCGGGGAACTGGTCAGGGGCCGGCTGACGCAGGCGGGCGCGACGGACAAGTTTTGGCGCGCGGACGCCGTCGAGGTCCTTGAGGCCTCGCCCGACCGCACCGCGCATTTCTGGCCCGAGGCCGACGCCGCGGCGGCCTACGCGCGCGGCAGCCTGCCGGTTGGCGGAGCCGAATTCGGGCACATCAGCCTGGCCGCACAGCGCCCGCTGAAGGCGGAAGTCATCGCCGAGCAGCTGCACCGGCTCGCGGGCGTGGACCGCGAGATCCTCGTCGAGGACGCGGAAGACACCGAGGACATCGGGGCCGACGCGGGCACACCGGGCCTTGGCTGGCGCACCCGTGTCGCGTTCGGCGTGACCGCGGACGGCCGCCTCGGGATGCACCCGCACCGCTCGGACCAGGTGCTGCCGGTCCGGCAGATGCCTCTCGCCGTCGCCGCCGTGAACGAGCTGCGGCTCTGGGAAGCGGACCTCTCCGGCGTCGAACGGGTCGACGTCGCAGCTCCGGCGAACGGCAGCCGGCCGCTGGTGCTGCTCGCCGCCGGGCAGGTCCCGGAGCGCCGGCTCGCGAAGATTGCAGCCGGTATCGACGAGGCAGCCTCGGTGGCCCGCCGGAACCCCGCCACGGGAGCGGTGGAACGGCTGCGGGGCCGCGCCTGGGTGTCGGAGACCGCCGCCGGCCGGGAGTACCGGGTGAGCGGCGAGGGCTTCTGGCAGATCCACCGCAACGCGCCGGCGGTGCTCACCGGCGCCGTGCTGGAGTACCTCTCCGGCCACCTGCACGAAGGCGCCCGGGTCGCGGACCTCTACGCCGGGGCAGGCCTTTTCACCGGCCCGCTCTCCGACGCTGTCGGGCCCTCCGGGTCGGTCCTGTCGGTGGAAGGCTCGCCGGGCACCAGCCGCGACGCGCGCAAGAACTTCCACACCAGCCGGCAGGTCGAGATTGTCCAGGGCCGGGTGGAACGGGTCCTGCACGGGCGGTCCAGCCGCTTCGACGCCGTGGTCCTGGACCCGCCCCGCGCCGGCGCCGGCAAGGCCGTGGTGCGGCAGCTGATTGAATCAGCGCCGCGCGCCATCGCCTACGTGTCGTGCGACCCTGCGTCCTTCGCCCGCGACGTCGGCTACTTCCAGGCGGGCGGGTGGAAGCTTGCCGGCCTGCGGGGGTTCGACCTGTACCCGCACACGCACCATGTCGAAACCGTGGCGCTGCTGACACCGGCCGGCTGAGCCGTGGACGACCAGCCCTCCGCCGCGCCCGCCGCGACGACCGAAGGCAGGCCTGCAGCGAAGCCTGGCTCGCCGCCGCGGGCGCTGGAACGGGCCCGTGTCCGCGCGGAACAGCGCAGCCGGGAACTCGCTGCTGCGCGCCGGGCGTTGCCGGCGCTGCCGGATGAGGAGCTCGCGGCCGCGGGCCTCAGCGCCGCCCAGGTCGCCGAACGCACCCGCAGCGGCCTGACGAACGAGGTCCGCCACGACACCAGCCGCAGCCTGGGCCAGATCCTGCGCGCCAACCTGTTCACCCTGTTCAACGGCGTCCTGGGCGCCTGCCTGGTGGTGGTGCTGCTGGTGGGTGATCCGCGCGATGCCCTGTTCGGCTTCATCGTCGCGGCCAACACCGCGATCGGCGTCGTGCAGGAATACCGGGCCAAGCGCACGCTGGACCGGCTGGCGGTGCTGAACGCGCCGCGCGCCCGGGTGCTGCGCGAAGGGCAGGTGCAGGAGATCGACGTCGCGGCCGTGGTGCATGATGACCTGCTGGTGCTGCGCACCGGGGACCAGGTGCCAGCCGACGCCCGGATCCTCGCCGTCGCAGGGCTGGAGGTGGACGAGGCCCTGCTCACCGGCGAATCGGACCCGGTCGACAAGCAGGCGGGTGACCCTGTGCTCTCCGGATCCTCCGTGGTGGCCGGCAGCGGGACCGCCCGCGTGAACAGGGTGGGGATCGAGTCCTTCGCGAGCCGGCTCACGGCCGAAGCCAAGCGCTTCTCGCTGGTGAACTCCGAGATCCGCAACGCCATCAACCGGATCATCCTCTGGATCACCTGGGCGCTCGTGCCGATCATCCTGCTCGTGGTCAACAGCCAGCTGCAGGCGCGCGGCGGCTGGTCCTCCGCGCTGGCATCCGGCGCCTGGAAGGAGGCGGTGGTCTCCGCCGTCGCCAGCATCGTGGCCATGATTCCGGAGGGTCTCGTCCTGCTGACCAGCATCTCCTTCGGACTGGCGGCAGTCACCCTGGCCCGGCGCAAGGTCCTCGTCCAAGAGCTCCCCGCGGTGGAGGGGCTGGCCCGGGTGGACATCGTCTGCCTGGACAAGACCGGCACCCTCACCGAGGGCGAGATCGTCTACCAGCAGGCCCGCTTGCTGCCGGACCATTCCGCACTGCCCAAGGGCTGGCAGCGGTCGCTGGCCTGGATGGGTGCGGACCCGAACGCCAATGCGACCGCCCGCTGCCTGCAGGAGGCTTTTGACGAACTCCCGCCGGACGCCGCCTCGGCAGCCGTGCAGTTCAGCTCCGCCCGCAAGTGGAGTGCCGTTGTGTTCGACGGCGGCGCAGCCCCCGGCACCTGGGTGCTCGGCGCTCCCGAGATGGTCCTGCGGGCCGGCGGCGGGCCCGGCGGCACGCACGAGGAGGCCCTCGCGCTCGCCGAAGAGCTGGCTGCTTCGGGTTTGCGGGCGCTGGTGCTCGCGCACTCCCGCGTGCCGCTGGATGCTGAAACGGCCCGGGCCGAACAGCTGCCCGCCGCGCTGCTGCCTGTCGCGGTGCTCACCTTCACCGAGAAGGTGCGTGCCGACGCCGCCCGGACCCTGGAGTACTTCCGCAGCCAGGGCGTGCAGCTGCGCATCCTCTCGGGGGACAACCCGCGGACGGTGGCTGCGGTTGCGCGGGAGGTCGGGTTCGACGCCGACGGGTTCGACGCCCGCCGGCTGCCCGAGGACCTGGACGGACTGGGGGAGGTGCTCGAGCGCGAGCACGTCTTCGGCCGGGTCACCCCGGAGCAGAAGAAATCGATCGTGCAGGCGCTGCAGGCGCGCGGACACGTGGTCGCCATGACCGGCGACGGGGTGAACGATGCTTTGGCCCTGAAGAACGCCGACATCGGCATCGCCATGGGCTCCGGCGCCCCGGCGACCAAGGCCGTGTCCCGACTGGTGCTGCTGGACGGCCAGTTCTCCCGGATGCCCGGCGTCGTCGCCGAGGGCCGCCGGGTGATCGCCAACGTCGAACGGGTCTCCAATCTCTTCCTGACCAAGACCAGTTACGCCGTGATCACTTCCCTGGTGATCGGAGTCCTCTTCTGGCCCTACCCGTTCCTGCCACGCCAGCTCTCGCTCGTCAGCTCGCTCACCATCGGCGTGCCGGCGTTCTTCCTGGCGCTGATGCCGAACAAGCGGCGTTACCAGCCGGGGTTCCTGCGGCGCTCACTGCTGTTCTCGGTGCCGGCCGGCCTGATTGTCAGTGCCTGCCTGCTGGCCGTCTACACCTTCTCCCGGCTGGCGCCGGACCCCTCCCAGCCCGGCGCGGACCAGGTCGCCGCCGGGCAGACGGCCACCACGATCACCGTGCTGCTGGTCGCGCTCTGGGTTCTCGGGGCGCTCTCACGGCCCTTCGACCGGCTGCGCGCGCTGCTCGTGGGCGCGATGGCCTCCATGCTGGCGCTCGTGCTGTTCCTTCCGTACGGGCAGGATTTCTTTGCCCTGCACCCGCCGACCGGCGCGCTTCTTGCCGTTACGATGGGGGTGATAGTCCTTGGTTGCGCGGCAGTTGAGGTGCTCTACCGGAGCCTGAAGAAGCGCGGGGCAGTGTCGGAACGCGAATGAAGCGGGCCGGCGTGGTTCCGGCGGCCTTTTTGAGTTAGGACAGCCTAACTAGCATGCGGCCTGTGGCGGAACAAAGATGAAAGTGTTGCGAGAGGAGTCCTGCGATGAGCACTGTGGACAGCTTCGGTTCCAAAGGCGTACTGAATGTAGCCGGGACCGACTATGAAATTTTCCGGCTGAACTCCGTTGAAGGCGCCGATAGCCTTCCGTTCAGCCTCAAGGTACTGATGGAGAACCTGCTCCGGACCGAGGACGGCGCCAACACCACGGCCGACCACATCCGCGCGCTGGCGCAGTGGAACCCGGAGGCCGAGCCGGACACCGAGATCCAGTTCACCCCGGCCCGCGTGATCATGCAGGACTTCACGGGTGTTCCCTGTGTCGTTGACCTGGCGACCATGCGCGAAGCAGTGAAGGAACTTGGCGGCGACCCGAAGCGGGTGAACCCGCTCGCCCCCGCCGAACTCGTCATCGACCACTCGGTCCAGATCGACGCCTTCGGCAACGCCGGTGCAATCGAGCGCAACATCGAGATCGAATACCAGCGCAACGGGGAGCGCTACCAGTTCCTGCGCTGGGGCCAGACCGCGTTCGACGACTTCAAGGTCGTCCCCCCGGGCACCGGCATCGTCCACCAGGTGAACATCGAATACCTCGCCCGCACCGTCATGACGCGTGAAGTCGACGGCACGCTGCGCGCCTACCCGGACACCTGCGTCGGCACCGACTCGCACACCACCATGGTCAACGGCCTCGGCGTGCTCGGCTGGGGCGTCGGCGGCATCGAGGCCGAGGCTGCCATGCTCGGCCAGCCCGTCTCCATGCTGATCCCGCGCGTCGTCGGCTTCAAGCTGACCGGCTCGATCCCGGCCGGCGCCACCGCGACCGACGTGGTCCTCACCATCACCGAAATGCTGCGCCAGCACGGCGTCGTCGGCAAGTTCGTCGAGTTCTACGGCGAGGGCGTGGCCGCTGTGCCGCTGGCCAACCGCGCCACCATCGGCAACATGAGCCCCGAATTCGGTTCCACCGCCGCAATGTTCCCGATCGACCAGGTCACCATCGACTACCTGCGCCTGACCGGCCGCTCCGACGACAGCGTCGCCCTCGTCGAGGCCTACGCCAAGGAACAGGGCCTCTGGCACGACCCGTCCAAGGAGATCAAGTTCTCCGAGTACGTCGAGCTGGACCTGTCCACGGTTGTGCCGTCGATTGCCGGCCCGAAGCGCCCGCAGGACCGCATCATCCTCTCCGAGTCCAAGGCCCAGTTCCGCCAGGACCTGCGCAACTACGTCAAGGTCGACCTGGCCGACGGCAGCCTTGACGAGGCCATCGACGAGAGCTTCCCGGCCTCGGACGCCCCGTCCTACACCTCCTCCGCGAGCCACCTGACCGAAGAGGCGCCGCACGCACACGGCCCCGCCTCCAACGGCCGGCCCTCGCGCAAGGTCGAGGTGGCCATGGCCGACGGACGCAAGTTCGAACTCGACCACGGCGCGGTGACCATCGCCTCGATCACCTCCTGCACCAACACCTCCAACCCGTCCGTGATGCTGGCCGCCGCCGTGCTGGCCCGCAACGCCGTCGAAAAGGGCCTGACCTCCAAGCCGTGGGTGAAGACCTCGGTCGCCCCGGGCTCGAAGGTCGTCACCGACTACTACGCCAAGTCCGGCCTGGAGCCGTACCTGGAGAAGCTCGGCTTTTACACGGTCGGCTACGGCTGCACCACCTGCATCGGTAACTCCGGCCCGCTCGAAGAAGAGATCTCCTCCGCGATCCAGGCCAACGACCTCTCCGTCTCAGCGGTGCTCTCGGGCAACCGCAACTTCGAAGGCCGCATCAACCCGGACGTGAAGATGAACTACCTGGCGTCCCCGCCGCTGGTCATCGCCTACGCCCTGGCCGGAAGCATGGACTTCGACTTCGACAACGACGCGCTCGGCCAGGACTCCGAGGGCAACGCCGTGTTCCTCAAGGACATCTGGCCCAACCCGACCGAGGTGCAGTCCGTGATGGACGCCTCGATCGACAAGGAGATGTTCACCGGTTCCTACGCCAGTGTCTTCGAGGGCGACGAGCGCTGGAAGTCGCTTCCGACGCCCGAAGGCGACACGTTCGTCTGGGCAGAGGACTCCACCTACGTGCGGAAGCCACCGTACTTCGAGGGCATGAAGGCGCAGCCGGACCCGGTTCAGGACATTTCCGGAGCCCGCGTGCTGCTGAAGCTGGGCGACTCGGTCACCACCGACCACATCTCCCCGGCCGGCTCCTTCAAGTCCGACACCCCCGCGGGCAAGTACCTGCTGGAGAACGGCGTGGAGCGCAAGGACTTCAACTCCTACGGCTCGCGCCGCGGCAACCACGAAGTGATGATCCGCGGCACCTTCGCGAACATCCGCATCAAGAACCAGCTGCTTGACGGCGTCGAGGGCGGTTTCACCCGCGACTTCACGCAGGACGGCGGCCCGCAGGCGGCTGTCTACGACGCGGCAATGAACTACCAGGCTGCCGGCACCCCGCTGGTCGTCCTGGCCGGCAAGGAGTACGGCTCCGGATCGTCCCGCGACTGGGCGGCGAAGGGCACGGCACTGCTGGGCGTGAAGGCCGTCATCGCGGAGAGCTACGAGCGCATCCACCGCTCCAACCTGATCGGCATGGGCGTTCTCCCGCTGCAGTTCCCGGCGGGCCAGAACGCGGCCAGCCTGGGCCTGACCGGCACCGAGACGTTCGCCGTCGAAGGCGTCACCGAGCTGAACAACGGCACCACGCCCAAGACGCTGAAGGTCACCGCGACCCCGGCCGACGGCGGCGAGCCGGTCAGCTTTGACGCCGTGCTGCGCATCGATACGCCAGGCGAAGCGGACTACTACCGCAACGGCGGCATCCTGCAGTACGTCCTGCGCCAGATCTCGGCGTAGATTCGCTGCAGCAGACGCTGCCAAAACGGACAAATGCCCCCGGATATCCGGGGGCATTTGCCCGTTCCAGGGGCCTTTCCGGTGCCGGCCGCAGGCACGGCGGAACCGGGCGCCCGCGGCGGAGCGTTAGAGTTAAGCGGTGCGAAGCACGGGCCGGACCGGCCGTGAAGTCAAGGATTAGGAGGAAGACGTGGGACTTTTGGAGACAATCCAGCATCCCCGGGACCTCAGCAAACTCAGCCCCCGGCAGTTGGAGGCTTTGGCGGCGGAGATCCGCCAGTTCCTCATCACGAACGTCGCGGCCACCGGCGGCCACCTCGGCCCCAACCTGGGCGTCGTCGAACTGACTCTTGGCATCCATAAGGTCTTCGATTCCCCGCGGGACAGCATCGTCTTCGACACCGGCCACCAGTCCTATGTGCACAAGCTCCTGACCGGCCGGCAGGATTTCTCGACCCTCCGGCAGCAGGGCGGCCTCTCCGGCTACCCCTCACGCGCCGAATCGGTGCACGACATCGTTGAAAGCTCGCACGCCTCATCCTCCCTCTCCTGGGCGGACGGGATCTCGCGGGCCCGGCAGCTCACCGGCGACGGCGACCGGTACGTCGTCGCCGTCGTGGGCGACGGCGCGCTCACCGGCGGGATGGCCTGGGAGGCGCTGAACAACATCGCTGCGGACAAGGACCGCCGCGTCGTCATCGTCGTGAACGACAACGGCCGCTCCTACGCGCCCACGGTCGGCGGCCTGGCGGACTACCTCGCCTCGCTGCGTCCCGCCATCGACAAGGTGCGCACGCACCGGGCCTACGAAGGCACGCTGACCTGGTGGAAGCACAAGCTGCAGAACGGCGGTCCCGCGGGCCAGTTCCTCTACAAGAGCCTGCATGCCATGAAGAAGGGCATCAAGGACTGGTGGGCGCCGCAGGGAATGTTCGAGGACCTGGGCCTGAAATACGTCGGCCCCGTCGACGGGCACGACCTGAAGGCGGTCGAGTCCGCGCTCGCCCGCGCGAAGGCGTACGGCGGCCCGGTGATCGTGCACGCCATGACCCAGAAGGGCCGCGGGTACGCGCCGGCGCGTGCCCACGACGCCGACCAGTTCCATGCCGTGGGGGTCATCGACCCGGAAACCGGCGAGGCGGTCGATCCCGGCGGAGTGCAGTCCTGGACCTCGGTCTTCGCCAGCGAAATCGCTGACATCGCCGACGAGCGTGAGGACATCGTCGGCATCACCGGCGCCATGCTGATCCCGGTGGGCCTGCACAAGTTTGCCGCCAAGCACCCGGACCGGGTGTTCGACGTCGGCATCGCCGAGCAGCACGCGCTCACCAGCGCCGCGGGCATGGCTTACGGCGGCCTGCACCCTGTGGTGGCCGTGTATGCGACCTTCCTGAACCGCGCCTTCGACCAGCTCCTGATGGATGTGGCGCTGCACAAGGCGGGCGTCACGGTGGTGCTGGACCGCGCCGGCGTAACCGGGCCCGACGGCGCCAGCCACCACGGCATGTGGGACCTGGCCCTGCTGCAGAGCGTGCCCGGCCTGCACCTGGCCGCCCCTCGCGATGCCACCCGGCTGCGCGAGGAACTGCGCGAAGCCGTGGCCGTCTCCGACGCGCCGACCGTCATCCGTTTCTCCAAGGGCAGCGTGGGAGCCGAAGTCGAGGCCCTGGAACGGCTCGCCGACGGCGTCGACGTGCTCGCCCGGCGCCCGAGCGGGTCCACCGCCAACGACGTGCTCATCGTGAGCGTCGGAGCCATGAGCGAACTGGCGCTGGATGTCTCCGACCGCCTGGGGGCCCAGGGCATCAGTTCCACGGTGGTTGACCCGCGCTGGGTGCTCCCGGTACCGAAATCGATCATCGACCTCGCCGCCGGCCACCGCATCGTCATCGTGATCGAGGACGGCGTCCGCGCAGGCGGCGTCGGCTCCCGCATCCGCCAGGAGATGCGCGCTGTGGGAGTGGACACCGCCCTGAACGAGGTCGGACTGCCGGTCGAATTCCTGGATCACGGCACCCGTTCGGAAGTGCTGGCCCGCGTGGGGCTGACCGCACGGCAGGTGGCGCAGGACGTGGTCGCCCAGGTCCTGGGGACGAAGGTGCCGCACGCGCGGCCGCTGAGCGGCGCAGAGGCCCCCACCCACACCGGGCAGCTGCCGGAACTCTGAGCGGCGCCGCCCGCCCCGGCCGCTGCGGCGTGCCGCGGTTGGATAGGGTGGGGCTATGACTGAATTTCGCCAACTCGGCACCTCCGGACTGACCGTTTCCGTCGTCGGCCTCGGGTGCAACAACCTAGGCCGCGCCGGGACGCCCACCGAATCGCTTGAGGGCAGCACCACGCTCGTGCAGGCTGCGCTCGACGCCGGGGTCACCCTGTTCGACGTTGCCGACACCTACGGCAAGACTCCGGGCCTGAGCGAGGAGTTCCTCGGCAAGGCCCTCGGCACGCGCCGCGACGACGTCGTGGTGGCCACCAAGTTCGGCATGGACATGAGCGGCGCCAACGGCGTCGACTGGGGAGCCCGCGGTTCCCGCCGCTACATCGTCAAGGCTGCCGAGGCCTCGCTGCGCCGGCTCGGCACCGATTGGATCGATCTCTACCAGTACCACACTCCGGACGGGATCACCCCCATCGAGGAGACCCTCGCCGCGCTGGACGACCTCGTCACCTCCGGCAAGGTCCGCTACATCGGGCACTCGAACCGGGCCGGCTGGCAGATCGCCGAGGCCGAATTCACCGCGCAGATGGGCGGCTACACGCCCTTCATCTCCGCGCAGAACCACTACAACCTGCTGGACCGCCGGGCCGAACTCGAGGTGGTCCCGGCGGTGGAGGCGTACGGTCTGGGTTTGCTCCCGTACTTCCCGCTCGCCAACGGGCTGCTGACCGGCAAGTACTCGGGCGGGAAAGCCCCGGAGGGCAGCCGCCTGACCCACTCCCGGCAGAACCTGCTGGAGAATGCGGACTGGGAGCAGCTGGGCAAGTTCGGGGACTTCGCCAAGGAGCGCGGCCTGACCGAACTGCAGGTCGCGTTCTCCTGGCTCGCCGCCCAGCCGTCGGTGGGCAGCGTGATCGCGGGCGCCACAAAGCCGGAACAGATCCGGGCGAACGTCGACGCCGTGTCCTGGCAGCCGGAGTACGAGGACCTGGCGGCCCTGGACGAGATCTTCCCGCGCACCCCGAAGGTCGCCCTCTTCTAACGAGCGCCCGGCAAACGCGGGCGGCCCGCCTCCCGGAAGGGGGGCGGGCCGCCGCATTGGTCGGCTTCTCGTAGAGTGTCTGGCCGGCGGCTCGACCGGCCGGCCCGAGCACCGCCCCAGCGCCGCGCTGGAGTAGGCCGGCGGCGGGTGCACGGGGCGCTACAGTGAAGGCTGACCCCTTGACCCTTTCCCGGAGGATCCGTGCCGAACATCCTGCTCGACGTCGACACAGGCATCGACGACGCGCTCGCGCTGGTGTACCTGCTGGCGAACCCCGAGGTGGAAATCGTCGGGATCACCTGCACTGCGGGCAACGTGGAAGCAGCCCAGGTGGCCCGCAACAACCTGGCGCTGCTCGAACTCTGCGGCAGGGCCGGCATCGAGGTGGCCGTCGGTGCCGAGGTGCCGCTGCAGATCCCGCTGCAGACCACCGAGGAGACGCACGGGCCGCAGGGGATCGGCTACGCCGAGCTGCCGCCCGCCCGGCAGCAGATCTCCGACCGCCACGGCGTCCGGGCGTGGGTGGAGGAGGTCCGCCGCCGGCCGGGGGAGATCACCGGCTTGATCACTGGCCCGCTGACGAACTTCGCGCTCGCCGTGAAGCTGGACCCTGAGCTGCCGCGGCTGCTCAAGGGCCTGGTCATCATGGGCGGGGCGTTCAACTATCCGGGCAACACGACGCCGACGGCGGAGTGGAACATCTCGGTGGACCCGCACGCCGCCAAGGTGGTCTTCGACGCATACCAGGGCCTGCCGGAGGACCTGCTGCCGGTGGTCTGCGCGCTGGAGACCACCGAGCGGATCGAGATGACCCCGGCCCACATCCGCCGGCTCGGTGAACTGGCCGGCGCCGGCCGTCCGGAGATCATCTCCCCGGAGGACCCGTCGGGTCTGCGCAGCACCTCGGACAACCCGCTGGTGGCCTGCCTGTCCGATGCAATCCGCTTCTACATGGAGTTCCACCGCGAGTACGACCAGGGTTTCCTCGCGCACATGCACGATCCGTTCGCCGCCACCGTGGCCGCGGGCGCGGCGTCGATCGGCACGCGGCTGGCCACGGTCGACGTCGAAACCTCCTCGCCGCTGACCATCGGCACCACCGTCGCCGACTTCACCGGCATGTGGAAGAAGCCCCCGAACGCGAAAATCGTCAGTGCCAACGACCCGTCCGCCTGCTTCGAGGAGATCCTCACCCGCGTCGGAAGCCTTGCCCGCTCTCTTCGGTAGAACGCCGTTGGCTTGGATAGAATAGGGCGTTGCCGGGCGAGTCCCGGCCAAGTGCCAAGGTGACATAGGCGCTTCCTGCAGACTGGTCCGGGCTGCCCGCCCGGAAGACGAACATTTTCCAAAGGATGGCCATGTCCCACCCCTTCGCCGCGACCGCCAAGACCGACCCCGCCGGCCGGCGCCGCTGGCTCAACTGGCTCGGTGCGGCGCTCATCGTCGGCACCTACGTGTACCTGATTGCCACCCAGCCGGCGGAGGTCGCCGGCGGGTTCGGCAACCCGGCCGGGCTGGTCACGCTGCTGGGGTTCCTTGGCGGCGCGGTGCTGCTGCTGGTGGCGACGCTGCCGGCCCTTCCGACCAGCACCGTCGTGCTGCTGCCGGTCGCACTGGCCCTGAACGTCGTCGTCGGCCAGATCGTGGGCACGGTGGGCCTGCCGCTCTACCTTGATTCCATCGGCACTGTCCTGGTCGCTGTCCTCGCCGGGCCCGCGGCGGGTGCTGCCACCGGGGCGCTGTCCAACATCGTCTGGGCCCTCTTCAACCCGACAGTGCTGCCGTTCGCCGCCGGCGCGGCCCTGATCGGATTCCTCGCCGGCTGGGCCGCGCGCCTCGGCGTCTTCCGCCGCTTCTATCTGGCCCCGATCGTCGGCGCAGTGGTCGGCGTGTTCTCCGGAACCATCGCCGCGCCGATTGCGACCTTTGTCTTCGGGGGAACCTCGGGCATCGGCACGGGTGCCATCGTGAGCGCCTTCCGCGCGATGGGCGACACCCTGCTCGCCGCCACCACCAAGCAGGGCCTGCTCTCCGACCCGCTGGACAAGGCGATCGTCTTCGCCATCGTCGTGTTCCTCGTCTACGCGCTGCCGCCGCGGATCCGCACCCGTTTCGACTTCGTGCGCCGTTACCGCGTCCTTGCCGGCCGCCGTTCGGAGGAAACCGCTCGCCCGGCGAAGACCGGGGCGACGCAGGGGTGATCGCCGGCGGCCGGGCGGACGCCGGCGGCCTCAACCCCCTCACCCTGCTGACCGGCGCCGTCGTTGTCGTCGCCCTGACCCTGCTCGTGGACGCCTGGCAGTTCTCGGCAGCCGTCCTGGCCGCGGTGTTGGTTCCCGCGCTGGTGCTGTCCGGCCGGCACCGGCGCATCCTCGCTGCGGCGGCCGCGATCCTGCTGCCCACGCTGCTGTCCATCGCGCTGATCAATGTGTTCTTCTACCCGGAGGGGCGCGAGGTCCTGCTGGCCGCCGGTCCGGTCCGGATCACCGCGGAGGGGACCTGGTTCGCCGTGGCGATGGCGTTCAGGCTGTGCGTCTTCGTGCTGGCGTTCCTGATCTTTTCCTTCACGGTCCGGGCCGAGCACCTGACGGCGGCACTGGTGGCGCGGCGGTGGAACCCGAAGGCGGTGTACGTGCTGTCGGCTGCGCTGCGGCTGGCGCCGGACATCGCGTCCAGGGCAGGGGACATCAGCGCGGCCCAGCAGGCGCGCGGGCTGGTGATCCGCGGCGGCGCGGTCTCCCGCGGCCGCGCCCTGCTCATGCTCCTGGTGCCGCTGGTGGTCGGGCTGCTCTCCGACGTCGACGAGCGTGCCCGGGCGCTCGAGGCCCGCGGACTCGGACTGCCGGGACCGCGCACCAGCCTCACCGAGGCGCCCGACTCCCCGGCACAGCGCCGGTTCCGCCGTTCCGCCTTGCTGCTGCTGCTCCTCTTCGCTGTGCTGTGGATCGGGTGGAGGTGGCTGCGGTGATTTCCCTCGACTGCGCCGGTTTCACCTATCACGGGGCCGTGCAACCGGCCCTTGGGCGGGTCCGGATCCAGGCGGCGGCCGGTTCGGCCACAGCCGTCGTTGGCGGCGCGGGGTCCGGTAAGACGACGGCGGCCCGGCTCCTGGCCGGCCATCTCACCGGTGCGGGCCGGCTTGTCGGCGCGCTCCGGCTCGACGGCGCGGAGCTGCGTTTCGACGGCGGCGCGGACGACCCCTCGCTGGACTTCGCCCGCTGGAGCGAGGTGGTCGGCTTCGTCGGCCAGCGCCCCCGCGCCCAGCTCTCCGGAGTCAAGGACACCGTCGCCGACGAGCTGGCCTACGCGCTGGAGAACCGCGGCGTGCCCCGGGAGCGGATGGTGGTGCAAGTCCGGCATACCGCGGAGCTGCTGGGCATCGCGGAGCTGCTGCCGAAGTCTCCGCTGCAGCTTTCCGGCGGCGAGCTGCAGAAGACCGTGATCGCCGCTAGCGTCATCGCCGGGCCCCGCGTCCTGGTGCTCGACGAGCCGATGTCCGGTCTCGATGCCGAGGCACGGAAGTCGCTGGCACAGTTGCTCGATGTACTGCTGGGCGAAGGGCTGGCGCTCGTCGTGGCGGAGCAGGGACTGCAGGGTTATGCGCCCCGTGCCGCGCAGGTGGCGGTGCTGGACGGCGGGAAGCTGGTGCTGGAAGGCAGCTGGCGGGAGGTGGCGGCTTCGGACCGGCTGGCGCGCCTGCCGGTGAACGGCAACCCGTACGCGGAGCTGGCGCGGCAGGCGGCCGGCCTGGGAGGTGTTGGCGCGGGAGGTGCCCGGGCAGCGGGGCCGGAGGCTGCGGCGCTGGAGGCTGCGGCGCTGCCGCTGACCGAGTCCGAAGCGCTCCGGTTCTTTGCCGGACTCCGCCCGGCAGCCGGCGTCCGGGTCCGCCCTGTCCGAGCGGCCGCCCCGGGGCTTGCCGGTTCCGTGCCCGCGCATGACGGTCCCGCCGCCACCCTGCGCGGGGTCACCTTCCGCTACCCGCCGCCCGCGTCGGCGTGGACCGGCCGGGTCCGGCGCCGGTCGGAGCCTGCCGCGGGCCGTCCCGCGCTGGACGGCGTCTGCCTCGACATCCCCCGCGGACGCCGGACGGCGGTGATCGGGGCCAACGGGGCGGGCAAGACGACGCTGCTGCGCCACCTCAACGGGCTCGCCGTGCCGCAGGAGGGTACTGTCGACGTCGGCGGCCTGCGCACGGCAGGGCACCCGGTTGGTGAGCTCGCGCGCTGCGTCGGCTACCTCTTCCAGGACGCGGACAGCCAGCTGTTCCAGCGCACCGTGCAGCGTGAGGTGGAATTCGGTCTGCGGAGCCAGGGCGCGTCCAAGGCCGAAGCAGCGGAGCGGGCCGCCGCGGCGCTGGAGCGCTGCGGGCTGGGCGCCGTGGCCGGTGAGCACCCCTTCGAACTGTCCTTTTCGGACCGGCGGCTCGTCGCGCTGGCCAGCATCCTCGCCGCCGGGCCCGACGTACTCGCCTTGGACGAGCCGACCGTTGCCCTGGACAAGGCGGGGCTCTCCCTGCTCGCCGGGCTGATGCGGGAGGAAGCGGCAGCGGGCCGGGCGGTAGTGATGGTCACGCATGACCTGGATTTTGCCGTAGCCCAGTGCGATGACCTGGTGCTGCTTCGCGACGGGCGGCTGGCGGACCGGGGACCGGTGCTGGACGTCGTTCAGCGGCTGTTCCCGGCCGGGGAGCAGCCGCCGGAGGGCCTGACGGCGCCGCTGCTCTGGAAGCTGGCGGAACAGCTGGACCTGCAGCCGGCAGCCCTCACCAGCGAAGCCTTCCTCGCCGCCCTGCGCAGCAGCTGACCCGGACGCGGAAGGGGATTGCGCTCGGGTCTCCGCCCGGGGAGGTGAGAATGCTGAAACAGCCCCCTTCGCGCCTGGAACGGCTGTTTTACCTCCGCCCGCGGAGAACGACGGCGGCGGACGACGGCGGCGGATTCCGCCGAAGCGACGCCGCCGCCGTCAACCAGCCTGTGGCTCAGAGCCCGTTCGGGTGGAACTTCCGTCCGAGGACCCGCTCGGAGGAGCCGGTGCGGTCCAGGTACGGAGTGATGCCGCCGAGGAACATGGGCCAGCCGGCGCCGGTGATCACGCACAGGTCGATGTCCTCCGGGGCGGCGACGACGCCCTCGTCGAGCATCCGGCCGATCTCGTCCGACAGCGCGTCCTGGGTCCGGCGCAGCACCTCCTCCGACGTCGACGGGCTGCTGCCGAAGCTCATCAGCGCCAAGGTGTCCTCGGTGACGACGTCGCGGCCCTCGGCGTCTTTCTCCCAGAGGCCCTTCCTGCCGGCGTCGATCAGCTTCTGCTGGTTGGCGGAGACGTGGAACCGGTCCCCGAACGCTGCGTGCAGGGACTCCTGCACGTGCTGGCCGACCGGCAGGCCGACGAGCGCGAGCAGCTTGAAGGGCGTCATCGGCAGTCCCATCGGCCGCAGCGCGTTGTCGGCGGTCGCCGCGTCCGTGCCCTCATCGAAGACGGCGGTGATCTCGCCGAACATGCGCCCGAGGATGCGGTTGACGACGAACGCCGCGGCGTCCTTGACCAGCACGGCCGTCTTGCGCAGGCCCTTGGCGAGGGCGAAGGCGGTCGCGAGGACGGCGTCGTCGGTCTTCGGCGCCCGCACGATCTCCAGCAGCGGCATGACCGCGACCGGGTTGAAGAAGTGGAAACCGACCAGGCGCTCCGGGTGCTGGAGGTCCTCCGCCATGGCGGTGACCGAGAGCGAGGACGTGTTGGTCGCCAGGATGCACTCCGGCGAAACGACGGCTTCGAGTTCGGCGAAGACCTGCTTCTTGACGGAGAGCTCCTCGAAGACCGCTTCGATGACGAAGTCGGCGTCCGCGAAGACCTCCTTGCTCACGGAACCGGTGACGAGGCTCTTGGTGCGGTTGGCCGCGTCGGGGGAGATGCGCTTCTTGGCCAGCAGCTTGTCCACCTCGGCGTGCACGTAGCCCACGCCCTTGTCCACGCGGGCCTGGTCGATGTCGGTCATCACCACGGGCACCTTGAGCTGGCGCGCGAAGAGCAGCGCCAGCTGGCTGGCCATCAGCCCCGCACCGACGACGCCGACCTTGGTTACCGGACGGGCGAGCGCGGCGTCGGGGGCTCCGGCGGGGCGCTTGGCGCGCTTCTGGACCAGATCCAGGAAGGCGTACACCGTGGAGTGGAACTCCGGCGTCTGCATCAGGTCCGCCAGCGCATCGCATTCGGCGTCGGCGGAGTCGGCCTGGGTCATCGTCTTACCGGCTTCGAGCAGGTCCAGGACCTTCGCCGGTGCAGGGGAGGCGTTGGCGGTCTTCGCTTCCACGAAGGCGCGCCCGGCGGCAACGGCGGCGTCCCATTCCTCCGACGCCTCGGCGGGGTCGACGGCGTGCGGGCGCTGCACAGTGGTCTCACCGGAGACGACGCGCGCGGCCCAAGCCAGCGACTGCTCAAGGAAATCGGCCGGTTCGAACACAGCGTCTGCGATGCCGAGCGCATACGCTTCCGCACCCTTGAGCGTGCGGTTGTTGCTTAGCGGGTTTTCGATCATGACCTTCACCGCGTTCGCGGGCCCGATCAGCCGGGGGAGCAGGTAGACGCCGCCCCAGCCCGGGACGAGCCCGAGGAAGGCCTCCGGCAGCCCGATGCCGGCGGCGCCGGAGGAGACCGTGCGGTAGGTGGACTGCAGGGCGATCTCCAGGCCGCCGCCGAGGGCGGTGCCATTGATGAACGCAAAGCTGGGCACCCCGAGGTTGGCGAGGGTGCCGTACACCTCGTGGCCCAGCTGGGCCATCCAGAGGCCGTGCTGGCGTTCCTTCAGGGTCTTGACCGCCGACAGGTCGGCGCCGGCCACGAGGTAGTAGGGCTTGCCGGTCACGCCGACGCCGACAATTTCGCCGGCTGCGGCGCGCTTCTTCAGTTCCTCGAGCCGCTGCCCGAGCTCGATCAGCGTGTTGGGGCCCAGCGTGGTGGGCTTGCGGGCGTCGAGGTCGTTGTCCAGCGTGATCAGGGCGAAGGTGCCGGCACCGCCGGGCAGCTCGATGTCCTGCACATAGGAGTGGGTGACCGTTTCGCCGGGGAACAGGTCGGCGAGAGGGGCGAAATCGTTGACACTCATGCTGCGTTTCCTTCGGTGTAGTGCGCGTTTTCCCAGATGACCGTGCCGCCCATGCCAAGGCCGATGCACATGGTGGTGATGCCGTAGCGGACCGACGGGTCCTGCTCGAACTGGCGGGCCAGCTGGGTCATCAGCCGGACGCCGGAGGACGCCAGCGGGTGGCCGACGGCGATTGCGCCGCCGTAGCGGTTGACGCGGGGGTCGTCGTCGGCGATGCCGAAGTGGTCCAGGAAGGAGAGCACCTGGACGGCGAAGGCCTCATTGATTTCGAACAAACCGATGTCCTCGATGCCGAGGCCGGCCAGCCGGAGGGCCTTCTCCGTGGAGGGGACGGGGCCGATGCCCATGACCTCGGGCTCGACGCCGGCGAAGGCGTAGGAGACCAGGCGCATCTTCACCGGCAGGCCGAGCTCGGCGGCGGCGTCGGCGGAAGCCAGCAGCGCCGCCGTCGCGCCGTCGTTCAGGCCCGCCGCGTTGCCCGCGGTGACCCGGCCGTGCGCGCGGAAGGGGGTGCGCAGTCCGGCGAGGTCCTCCAGCTGCGTGCCCGGCCGCGGCGGCTCATCGGTGGTATTCAGCGTCCAGCCCTGGCCGGGCTTCTTCGCAGCGACGGGCACCAGGTCAGGCTGGATGTGGCCGTCCTGGTAGGCCTGCTGCAGCTTCGCCTGGCTGGCGACGGCGTAGGCGTCGGCGCGCTCCTTGGTGATGGCCGGGAACCTGTCGTGCAGGTTTTCGGCCGTGTTGCCCATGTTCAGGGCCGCCGGGTCCACCAGCCGTTCGGTCTGGAAACGCGGATTCGGATCCACGCCCTGGCCCATCGGGTGGTTCCCCATGTGCTCGACGCCGCCGGCAATGACGACGTCGTAGGCGCCGAAGCCGATGCCGGACGCCGTGGTCGTCACGGCGGTCATCGCTCCGGCGCACATCCTGTCGATGGCGAATCCCGGAACGGTGCGGGGGAGGCCGGCCAGCAGGGCGGCGGTCCGGCCGATCGTCAGGCCCTGGTCCCCGGTCTGAGTGGTCGCGGCAATGGCGACGTCGTCCACGCGTTCGGCGGGCAGCGAGGGGTTGCGGCGCATCAGCTCCCGGATGCACTTGACCACCAGGTCGTCTGCGCGGGTCCCGGCATGGATGCCTTTTTCCCCGGCCTTGCCGAACGGGGTGCGGACGCCGTCCACGAACACCACGTCGCGCACGGCGGATCGGGCTGTCCTGGGTTGCTGTCCGGTATCGGTTGTCGCGTCCACCTGTTACTCCTCATCGAGATCGGCTTTCTCCGCGGGGGCTGCCCGCGGCACCGGATCACATGTTACTCGCGGGTAACTTAGTGGTGCAACACCCGTCCGGTCTGCGGGGTCACTCTGCGGAGGCCTGTTCCTTGCGCTCCTTGACCGGCAGCGGGTCAGGGTTCAGGAAGGCGTCCGTGAGCAGCGGGGCGCAGTGCTTGATCTGCCAGGGGCGCGCCCCAAGAGCGGCAAGCTCCCCGGCAACGGCTTCCTCGGTGATCCGGGCCGGCGGGCGCCAGCAGACCCGGCGCAGGAAGTCGGGGGTGAGCACGTTCTCCACCGGTATGCCGAGCGTCTCGGCGAGGGCGGCGATGCGGTTGCGGGCCGTGGCCAGCCGCGCGGCTGCCTCCGGGTCCCGGTCGGCCCAGACCCGCGGCGGCGGCGGGGCGTTGCTGGCCACGTGCAGCGGCGGCAGCTCCTCGAGCTGCCGCGCGCCGGCAATCGCCCGCACCCAGCGGGGCGCTTCGCGCTGTGCTGCACGGCCGTGGAAGCCCTTGGTGCTGAGCAGCTCGGGAACCGTCTGCGGCATGGACCTGGCCGCGGAGATGATGGCCGAGTCCGGGATGAGCCGGCCCGGCGCGACGTCGCGCTTCTGTGCCAGCTGGTCACGTTCGAGCCACAGCTCGCGCACCACTGCCAGTTGCCGGCGGTCGCGGAGCTGGTGCAGGCCGGAGGTGCGCCGCCAGGGGTCGGTGCGCGGCGGCTGCGGGCCGGCGGTGAGCAGTGCGGCGAACTCTTCGTGGGCGAATTCGAGCTTGTTCTGTTCCCGCAGCAGTTCCACCAGTTCCTCGCGCAGCTCCACCAGCACCTCGACGTCGAGGGCGGCATAGCGCAGCCACGGCTCCGGCAGCGGGCGCGTGGACCAGTCGGCGGCGGAGTGTTCTTTGGCGAGGCTGAAGCCGAGCAGCTGTTCGATCACGGCTGCCAGCCCGACCCGCGGGAGCCCGGCGAGGCGCGCGGCCAGTTCGGTGTCGAAGAGCTCGTCCGGCCACATGCCCAGCTCGGAGAGGCAGGGCAGGTCCTGGGTGGCGGCATGCAGGATCCACTCGACGCCGCTGAGGGCCTCGTTGATGATCTTCAGGTCGTTGAAAGGCTCCGGGTCGATCAGCCAGGTTCCGGCGCCCTCGCGGCGGATCTGCACCAGGAAGGCGCGCTGGCCGTAGCGGAACCCGGAGGCGCGCTCGGCGTCGACTGCGGCGGGACCGGTGCCGGCTGCCAGCGCGGCGGCGGCGCGGGCCAGGCCCTCGTCGGTGGCAATGACCGGAGGGATGCCTTCCCTGGGTTCGCTGAGCTCGACCACTGAGGGGATCTCGCCGTCGAAACCTTCAATCCCCAGTTCCTCGGCTGTCGGCGGGGCGGGGGCCTCGGCGGCCTGGGCATCGTGTGGGTTCTGCGTGGTCATGTCACTTTCAGTCTAATCGGGGCGCAGATTGTTTCCTAAGTCAACTGATGCGCCCGGCCAGCAGCGGCTCTGCCTGACATCTCCGGGCCTAACTTCTCCTGTGCGGCAGGGCGCGGACACCCTCGGGCAGCGGGGGGAGCCCGGCAAAGGTGCACACCATGTCCGACCACGCCTCCAGATGGGCCTGGACGTCGGCCTCGGCTGGTGTCCAGGACGCCCGCAGTTCGATGTCGATGGAATCCTGCCGTTCGGACAGGGTGCCGTAGCTCTCCGAGAGGATACGGGTCGCGGTCCCGCCGGCCGAGCGGTACGCGGCCCGGTGGCTGTCCAGGGCCTCGACGAGCCAGGTCCAGGCGACCGAACCGAGCATCGCATCGTTGCCCATGTCCGGCTCCAGCTGGGCCCGGATGTAGGTCACGATCCGGAAAGTGCCCTCCCAGACGTCGGAGCCTTCCGGGTCGTGGAGCAGGATGAAACGGCCGGTCGCCAGTTCCTGCGGGTCCGCCTGCGGCGCCGCCAGCATGGCCGGCCCGTGCACGGCACGGCGCGCGGGGTCCGGCCCGATGACCTCGGCCCCGAGGGCGACGGCGAACGGCGCGAGGCGGGAGGGCGCCGGGATTTCTTCCAGCCGCAGCTCACTCCGGCACCGGGCCCGCCGGAGGGCTCCCAGTGCGACCAGAAAGTCCGAAGGTACCTGTGCTAGCGCGGTCACGTACGAAGCGTAAGTCGTGCCTCAGACAGTGCGCGGCAGGCGCGCCGTCTCAGGCCCCGAGCTCGCGGGCGACGGCTGCGACGAACGCGTCGACGTCGTCCTCGGTGGTGTCGAACGAGCACATCCAGCGCACCTCACCGGTCGACGCGTCCCAGTCGTAGAACCGGAAGGCTTCGCGGATCCGGTCGGCGGTGCCCTGCGGCAGCACGGCGAAGACGGCGTTCGCTTCGGTGGGCTGCGTGGGCCGCACCCCGTCGATGGCTTCGACGCCGGCCCGGAGCCGGGCGGCCATCGCGTTCGAGTGCGAAGCGGAGCGCAGCCAGAGGTCATCCTCGAGCAGGGCGATGAACTGCGCGGAGATGAAGCGCATCTTGGAGGCCAGCTGCATGTTCATCTTGCGCAGGTACTTCAGACCGGAGTCCGCCTCGGGGTTCAGCACGACCACCGCTTCGCCGTAGAGCAGGCCGTTCTTGGTGCCGCCGAAGGAGAGCACGTCCACGCCCGCGTCCGTGGTGAACTCGCGCAGCGGGACGCCAAGGTAGGCGGCGGCGTTGGCCAGCCGGGCGCCGTCCATGTGCACCTTCATGCCCAGCGCGTGCGCATGCTCGGTGATGGCCCGGACCTCGGCCGGGGTGTAGGTGGTGCCCAGCTCGGTGGACTGGGCGATGGAGACGGCGAGCGGCTGGGCGCGGTGCTCGTCACCCCAGCCCCAGGCTTCCTTGTCGATGAGCTCGGGCGTGAGCTTGCCGTCGGCCGAGGCGACCTGGAGCAGCTTCATGCCGCCGATGCGCTCGGGCGCGCCGTTTTCGTCCATGTTGATGTGGGCGGTCTGCGTGCACACGACGGCGCCCCAGCGCGGCAGCAGGGACTGCAGGCCCAGCACGTTCGCCGCGGTTCCGTTGAAGACCGGGAAGGCCGTCGCGGCTGCGCCGAAGTGGCCGCGGATCACTTCCTGGAGCCGCTCGGTGTACACGTCCTCGCCGTAGGAAACCTGGTGGCCGTCGTTGGCCGCTGCGAGGGCGGCGAGGATCTCCGGGTGGACGCCCGAATAGTTGTCGGAGGCGAAGCCGCGCAGCTGCGGGTCGTGCAGGCGGACGGGGGAGGGCAGGGCAGTGCTGGTCACGTCGTGGGTCACTCTTCCAGTATGGTGCATCGCTTTAGTGGATATCGGGGATTGCGGGGAGCCCGGGGTACTGCGGGTCAGAGCACCCGGCGTGCGCCGTTGAGCCCGCCGGCGGGCTCCTCGAACAGGGCTGTGCACGCGTCGGCGACGGCGGTCACGTCGGTGAAGCCGGGGAAGCGGCGCTCCGGGTGGGCGCTGCGCATGGCGTCGTCGACGAGCGCCTTGACGGCGAACACGACGGCGGCGCTGTGCAGGTCGGTGCCCTGGGCGGCCGCGAAGCCGCTGGCCACAGCCCGCACCCACGTTTCCGCCGCGGCCTTGGCTGCGGCATAGTCCGCGCCGCCGGCGGTCGGGGACGTGACGGCGGTGGAGGAGACGATGGCCAGCCGGCCGGCGGCGGAGGCCAGCAGGTCGTCGTAGAACGCGCGGACCACGTTGCGCAGGGTGGTGACGATGTTGCGGGAAAGGAACTCCCAGTCGGCGTCGGTCTGGCCGGTGATGCCGTCCGCGCCGCGCCAGCCGCCGACCAGGTGCAGCACCCCGTCGACCTTCCCGAACCGCTCGTGCACGTCGGCGGCCAGCACCTGCACGGCGGGGGCGTCGGCGAGGTCGCACACCAGCGGTACGGCACCGCCGGCTGCGGCTGCGGCTTCCTCGATCCGCCCGCGGTCGCTGCCCACCATCAGCACCCGGGCGCCGGCGGCGCGCAGCGCACGGGCGGCGGCGATGCCGGCAGCACTGCTGCCGCCGGCGATCAGGACCGTCCGCGCCGAAAGGTCGGCCATCAGGCGGCGTCCGCGGCGGTTCCGGCGTCGGTTTCGCCGGTGATGCCGGCGGTCGACTCGATCACCGGGCGCATCTTCTTTTCGAGCGCCTCGTAGAACATCGACAGCGGGAATTCGTCGTCGAGCACCTGGTCGGTGAGGCCGCGCGGAGCTCCGCTGAGCGGCAGCGCCTCCGGGCCCTTTGCCCACACGGATGCCGGGTGCGGGGTGAGCGTGTCCGAGACGAGTTCGTAGGCGGCGAGCCAGTGGGCGATCTTGGGCCGGTCGATGGAGCGCCAGTAGAGGTCCTCGATCTTGCGGCCGAGGGCTATCACGACGTCGGGCACCGCGGCCCAGTCGATGCTGAGCTTGGTGTCGGTCCAGTGCAGCACGTGGTGCTGGTGGAGCCAGGCGAACAGCAACTGGCCGCCCAGGCCGTCGTAGTTGCGCACCCGGGATCCGGTCAGGGCGAAGCGGAAGATCCGGTCGAAGATCACCGCGTACTGCACGAGCCGCGCGTGCCGGCGGGCTTCGGGGGAGGCCTTCTCGTCCTTTTCGATCCGGACCGACTCGCGGAATGCGGTGAGGTCGCAGCGCAGTTCCTCGAGCGAGTACAGGAAGTACGGCATCCGCTGCTTGATCATGAACGGGTCGAAGGGAAGGTCGCCGCGCATGTGCGTCCGGTCGTGGATCAGGTCCCACATCACGAAGGTTTCCTCCGCGAGCTGCTGGTCCTCCAGCAGTTCCGCGGCGTCGGCCGGAAGCTCCAGCGACGTCACCTCGGCGGCCGCGCGGATCACGCGGCGGAAACGTGCAGCTTCGCGGTCCGCGAAGATCGCGCCCCAGGTGAACGTCGGGGTCTCGCGCACCGCAACGGTTTCCGGGAACAGGACCGCCGAATTCGTGTCGTAGCCCGGCGTGAAGTCGAGGAAGCGGATCGGCACGAAGAGCTTGTTCGAGTAATCCCCGGCTTCCAGGTCGGCCACGAAGTCCGGCCAGACCACCTCGACCAGTACCGCCTCGACGAGCCGGTTGCTGCTGCCGTTCTGGGTGTACATCGGGAACACCACGAGGTGCTGCAACCCGTCGGCCCGGTTCAACTGCGGCTGGAAGGCCTGCAGGGAGTCGAGGAAGTCCGGGACGCCGAATCCGCCTTCGGACCAGCTCCGGAAGTCAGTGACCAGGCGGGCCAGGTAGTCGGCGTCATGCGGGAAGGCGGGCGCCAGTTCCTCGACCGCGGAAATGATGGTCCGCACGCGCTCCGCAGCCGTCCCGTGCGCCGACGGGTCCGGAATGGACCCGTTCTGCTCCTGCAGCGGCTGCAGCGCGGCGGCAGCGGCCTTCAGTCGGAGCCACGCCGGATCCGCCGCGGTCACGCGGTGGTTGGCGGCCAGGAACACGGCGTTGGTTTCGAACACTGTCGGGCCTTTCTTCAGCGGAGCGCAAGGATCCCTTCCAGCGTAGCCAGACGCAAGGACACCTGTTCTATCAAGGGCCGAAGAATAAGAAAGACTTAGGCTCGGAACGCCAAGGAGCGCCTGCTCCGCGCGGAAGCAGGCGCCCCGGGTTGGCCTCGCGCTCAGCCTTCGACGGGACGCAGCCGCAGCGAGATCGAGTTGATGCAGTACCGCTGGTCCGTGGGAGTGTCGTATCCCTCGCCCTCGAAGACATGGCCCAGGTGCGAATCACAGCTGGCGCAGCGGACCTCGATGCGCTCCATGCCCAGGGTGCGGTCGTGCAGGTACTTGACCGTGCCCTCGGCCAGCGGGGCCCAGAAGGACGGCCAGCCGCAGTGCGAATCGAACTTCTCCTTGCTGGTGAACAGTTCTGCCCCGCAGGCGCGGCACGTGTAGACGCCGGCAGTGTGCGTGTCCCAGAACTCGCCGGTGTAGGGCCGCTCCGTACCCGCCTGCCGGAGCACCTGGTACTCCTCGGGGGTCAGTTCCTGGCGCCACTGCTCATCACTCTTCAGGGCAGCGTTCTTCACGGCAGGTGTCCGGGTCTCTCGTTCAATGCTCATGGTCCTCTTAACGCTCAGGAATCGCCGATGAATCCCGACCCCGAGTACAGGTGCAGTACCGGAAGGCCGAGTTTGTGCTGGGCCTTGTTGGCCCAGTCGGTGTGGAAGGTGTCCGAAATGGCGTGCGGCCGGGTGACGACGACGGCCTGGCTGGCCCCGGTCTGCCCGACCTTGGCCACGAGGGCGGCCACCGGGTCGCCCTCGACGACCTCGCCGGACACCGGTGCGCCGGCGGCGCGCAGTGCCGCCAGGGAGGCTTCCAGTGCGACACTGGCCTCAGCCCTCGCCTCGGTGGCATTCGGCCCCCGTTCGCCAAGTTCCCGGAAGGCCCGGGCGACGTCGAGCAGGGAAAGGTTCTCGAGGAAGTCCACGAGCAGGTTCCGCTCGGTGTCGGCGGGCACGAGGACGACGAGTCCGGCGTCGGTCCCCTCCCGCAGGCTGTTGATATTACGGACATCCGCGCCGGTCAGCGGCTCTTCGGTGAGAATCACGATGCTCTCGCTCATGCCCCTAGCGTAGCGCCGGGGGCCGGTGCTGTCAGACGGGGCGGCCGGACGGCACGCGACACCCTGCGGCCGGCCTGCTCGACCCGGCTCCGCACGCCGGTCAGAATGGAGCCATGGCAACCTCTGCGGCCCCTGCGACCGGTCCGACGCGCGTCCCCGCCCCGTCGTGGGTGAAATGGACCGGGGTCGGCATCGGCATCGGCGCGGCCGCCGGCTCGCTGGCCGCTGCCGTCACTTCCGGGGCGGCGACGTATTTCGCCCGCCGGGTGGTGACCCCGCTGCCGACGCGGGCGGAGGACCAGGAAATCCTCGCGGTGATCAGCGCGGGAGCCGAGCAGCAAGTCATCCTGCGGGCCAACGACGACACGGTGGTGCCGGGCCGGTACAGCCTGTTCTTTGACGGCGGCCGGGGCCACGCGGTGATCGGTGCCGTCCGTTCCTACGTGCCCCGCGAGGGAACCGTGCTGCGCGTGGTGGAGCGGGTTTACAGCGGGGACCTTTCCGCCGCCCGCCGCGGCTACTGGAGCGGTGCCGTCTACGCGGACCCGGCCGCCGTCGGCCTCGCGGAGGAAGAAGTCCAGCTCGCCCTGGAGAACGGATCCGCCCCGGCGTGGCTGGTGCGCGCCGAGAACGACGCGCAGAATGACGCGCAGACCTGGGCCATCATGGTGCACGGCCGCGGTGCTTCCCGGATGGAAGGGCTGCGGGCCGTGCGCCCGGCCCGCGACCTGGGTATGACCAGCCTGGTGATTTCCTACCGCAACGACGGCGAGGCACCGGCGGCCGAGGACGGCCGGTACGGACTGGGCATGACGGAGTGGCGCGACGTCGACGCGGCGATTGAGTACGCGCTGGCGAACGGGGCCGCCGACGTCGTCCTGTTCGGCTGGTCGATGGGCGGGGCGATCTGCCTGCAGACGGTCGACAGGTCCCGGCACCGTCAGCGCATCCGGGCGCTCGTGCTGGACGCCCCGGTGGTGGACTGGGTGGACGTGCTGGCGCACCAGGCGGAGCTGAACCGGATCCCGTCCGCGGCCGGCAGGCTGGGCCAGCTCCTGATCAGCCATCCGCTGGGCCGCCGGCTCACCGGGCTCGCCGCTCCGCTGGACCTGAAAAGCATGGACTGGGTGACCCGCGCGGAGGAACTGCGCACACCCACGCTGATCGTGCATAGCGTCGACGACGAGTTTGTGCCTTACGGTCCTTCGCAGGAGCTCGCGCTGCGGAACCCGCAGATCGTCACCTTCGTCCCGTTCCACGGCGCCCTGCACACCAAGGAGTGGAATGTTGATCCGCAGCGGTGGGAGACCGTGGTGACGTCCTGGCTCGCCCCGCGCCTGCGGGCCAGCCGTCCGGGCTCGCAGGCGACTGCCTAGCGCTGGCCCGGACTGCCGATCGGGGCGATGACGGCGCGGGTCAGGGTCTGCAGGTCCGCGGGCGAGAGCTCGATGTCGAGCCCGCGCCGGCCGCCGGAGACGAGGATCCGGTCGTGCTCGAGCGCGCTCGAGTCGATCACCGTGGGGGAGGGCTGCCGCTGGCCAAGCGGCGAAATGCCGCCCAGGACATAGCCGGTGCGGCGTTCGGCGTCCCGGGGGTCGGCCATGGCGGCTTTCTTCGCGCCGAAGGCCGCCGCGCACGCTTTCAGGTCCAGGTTCCCGCTGACCGGCACGACGGCGACCGCGAGCCTGCCCTCGACCTGGACCATCAGGGTCTTGAACACCCGGGCCGGGTCGACGCCGAGCGCTTCCGCCGCCTCCAGTCCGAACTGCGTCTGGGCCGGATCATGCTCGTACGCCCTGACCTCGAACGGCACGCCGGCCTTGGTGAGGGCCGCCGTCGCCGGGGTCCCTGCGGAGGCGTGCTTGTGGCTCATCGCAGCGTCAGCCGGCGGAGGCGGCGGCCAGCTGGCGCTTGATGCGGCCGAGCATCGCGGTCATGCCCCGCATCCGCAGGGGCGTGATGGCCCGGGTCAGGCCCAGCTGCTCCGGCATGTCGTCGGGCACCGCGAGGATCTCGGCGGGGCTCAGCCCGTCAAGGCCTTCGTGCAGCACGCCGGCGAAGCCCCGCGTCGTGGGGGCCTCCTGCGGCGCCTTGAAGTAGAGGCGGACGACGTCGCCGTCGACCTCCACGGTCAGGAACAGCGGCGACTGGCACTCCACGACCTGCTCGAGCAGTTCCGGGTGGTCGCTCAGGCGTTCGGGGAGCTCGGGCAGGGAGCGGGAGAACTCCAGCAGCAGCTGGAGCCGCTCCCGCTCCTCCAAGGCCTGGAAGTCATCGACAATTTCGGCCAGCGATGCCGGCAGTGCGGTGGTACTCACAGGCTCAAGTCTACGGCTGATGCCTAGCGGGCGGCCGGGACGGAGCCCCGCTCGCTGCCCTTCACGATCGGCACCCGTACGGCGTTGCCCCATTCGGTCCAGGATCCGTCGTAGTTGCGCACCGTGTCGAAACCGAGCAGGTACTTCAACGCGAACCAGGTGTGGCTGGAGCGTTCGCCGATCCGGCAGTAGGCGATGACGTCGTCGCCGGGCTTCAGCCCCGCCTCGCCCAGGTACAGGTTCTCGAGCTCCTGCCGGCTGCGGTAGGTGCTGTCCTCGGCCGCTGCCTTCGCCCACGGGATGGACGCCGCCGTCGGGATGTGGCCGCCGCGCAGTGCGCCCTCTTCGGGGTAGGCCGGCATGTGGGTGCGGGCGCCGGAGTATTCCTCGGGGGAGCGGACGTCGATCAGCGGCCGGCCCAGGTGGGCGAGCACATCTTCCTTGAAAGCCCGGATCGGGGCGTCGTTGCGCTCGACCACCGGGTAGTCCACGGCGGTGACGTCGGTTTCCTCGGTGGTCAGGCTCCGGCCCTCGGCGACCCACTTGTCGCGTCCGCCGTCGAGCAGGCGCACGTCCTCGTGGCCGAACAAGGTGAAGACCCACAGGGCATAGGCGGCCCACCAGTTGCTTTTGTCGCCGTAGATGACAACCGTGGTGTCCCGGCCGATGCCCTTCGAGCCCGCAAGCTTGGCGAAGGCTGCGCCGTCCA
The DNA here is from genome assembly GCF_018531425.1 of Paenarthrobacter sp. DKR-5. Lineage (GTDB taxonomy): Bacteria > Actinomycetota > Actinomycetes > Actinomycetales > Micrococcaceae > DKR-5. The sequence continues at coordinate 459,131 of NZ_JAHBOI010000002.1, read as the reverse complement.
CGTAGTCGCGGGTCACTTCGTCATTGAGGTCGGTGTGCCAGTCGATCTTCACCGCGCCCGGAATGTGTCCGGTTTCATACAGCAGGACGTCCTCGTCGGATTCGACGATCACGAGGGAACCGTCCTTGGTGGCGCCGGACTCGATGGCCTGAGCCAGCCAGCCGGTGGAGACCAGTCGTTCCGGGTGGGCGTAGGCGGCAAACTTTTCGTTCTGTTCTGCGGGGTAGGGCATGGAAGTACCTTTCGCGTTGTGCGTCGCTAGCCGTCCGGACGGTTGACGCACCGGCCGGCACCTCTCCTGCTCCACGATAGTCACTCCGGCAGGCACCATGCGCCGTGCGGTCACAAGCAGTCACACAGGAGCCGGTATTGTTGCATAGCGGCGGCCCCGAGGTGCCGCCTCAGCATTGCGCCCTGCGGCGCGGAGGAGGAACGGACCACCAGTGGTACACATCGAGCAGCTCGTCTCACGGACGCCCGCGGTATCCGTCGATGAACTCCTCCAGGGCTTCTACCCCTCGCCGCGCTTCGGCTCGGTGTCCTTCGGCAGCTACCGGCCGGACCCGTCCCAGCCGTCCCAGGCAGCAGCGGTGCGCGCCCTGGAGGACTTCGCCGGCTCTGTGAACGAGAAGGCGCCCAGCGGCCTGCGCAAGCTCTTCGGCGGCAAGAAGCCTGCCGGCCGGGCGGGCATCTATCTCGACGGCGGTTTCGGCGTCGGAAAGACGCACCTGCTCGCCTCGCTCTGGCACGCCGTCGAGGGCCCCAAAGCCTTCGGCACTTTCGTGGAGTACACCAACCTGGTCGGCGCGCTGTCCTTCCGCAAGACCGTCGAGGCGCTGAGCAGCTACAAGCTGGTCTGTATCGACGAGTTCGAGCTCGACGACCCGGGGGACACCGTGCTGATGTCCCGGCTGATGCGTGAGCTCGCCGACGCCGGCGTGAAGCTGGCCGCGACCTCGAACACGCTGCCCGGTTCGCTGGGGGAGGGCCGCTTCGCCGCGGTCGACTTCCAGCGCGAAATCCAGGTGCTGAGCGACCAGTTCGACGTCGTCCGGATCGACGGCGAGGACTACCGGCACCGCGGGCTTCCCGTGCCGCCGGAACCGGTGCCCGAAAAGCACCTGCGTGAGCGGATGCGGGCCGAATTCGACGGCCAGGTCGTCGCTGCGGACAACTTCGGGTCCCTGATCGGCCACCTCGCCGGCGTCCACCCAAGCCGGTACCGGCAGCTCATCGACGGCATTGACGCCGTCGTCTGGCACAACGTGCACACCATCACTGAACAGTCGGTGGCGCTGCGCTTCGTGGTGCTCGCCGACAGGCTGTACGACAAGGACGTGCCGATCCTGGCCAGCGGGGTTCCCTTTGACGAGCTGTTCACACCCGAAATGATGGGCGGCGGCTACATGAAGAAGTACTACCGGGCCGTTTCCAGGCTGACCGCCCTCGCCCGCGAAGGCCAGGAGCACGTCCCGGCCTGAGGGCCGCCGGTTCGGCGCGGTGTCCTGGTCCGCCGCTCAGGCCAGCAGCAGCAGTGTGGCGAGCGCGGGCAGGATCCAGATCAATGCCCGGCTGGCGGTGCCGTACCGGTTGTCGTACCGGCCGTGCCTGAACACCAGCGCCACCAGATAGGTCACGTTGAGCGCCACCGTGACGGCGCCCAACAGCAGAAGCCCGTAGGCCAGCAGCAGGCCGAGCCAGAATCTGCCCTCACCGTCCTGCGGAGGCGGCGACAGCCAGCCCCCCACGCGCAGCAGCAGCAGGCACAGCAACGCGACGGAATCCACCGTCAGCACAGCCGACCGCAGCGCCCTCATGACCACGCGTCCGTCTGCGCCCCCGGCTGTCGCTTTCCCGGCCGTCTTCGGCCCCAGGGGAAGAATACTGCCCGGACGTGGAAACGCGACGGGGAAGCTGTCAGGCGCGGCGCGGGCGGCGTCGGACGTACCTGCCCTTAAACGTCAAAGCGCTGGCACTGCCTCTCGGCAGGGCCAGCGCTCCTTTGACTGAATCCTGGGGACCGGACCTTATGGCCGGGGATCCTCCGGCGATGCGGGGGATGCCGGCCCCGGGGCCGGTTGAGCATCGGGAGCTGCGTCGTCGCGGCCGAGACCGCCTACGAGGTTCCCGGCACCGTTCTGGACGGCGTCGATTTGGTCGGCGTACTTGCCGCCGGTCTTCTCATCGACGAAATTTCCGGCCTTCTGGATGCCGTTCCTGATGGCGTCCTCGTTTCCGCTGATCAGATCCTGAGCTTTGCCCTTCAGATCGTCAAATACAGACACGGCCACCTCCCTTCTCTCCGCGGAGCCAGATCGCTCCGGCTGTTTCGATCGTAACGAGCGGCGCTGGGCGGTTCAAGGATTCCGCTGAGAGCGCACGCGGATTCGGGGACACGAAAAAGGCAGCCTCCGCAGAGACTGCCTTTTTGATGTGGTGGGCGATACTGGGATCGAACCAGTGACCTCTTCCGTGTCAGGGAAGCGCGCTACCGCTGCGCCAATCGCCCGGAGCAAATCCGGATTGAATCCAATGGATTCGAGGTGGGGACGGGATTCGAACCCGCGTATACGGCTTTGCAGGCCGCTGCCTCGCCTCTCGGCCACCCCACCGTGACCTAGCCTCAGGCTCCAGGCCTGCTAGTCATCGACTTGCGAGCGGACGACGGGATTCGAACCCGCGACCCTCACCTTGGCAAGGTGATGCTCTACCACTGAGCCACGTCCGCATTGCAGTTCACTCGGATTTTCTCTGGAAACGTGTGTTTCCTTCGAACTTTTCTTTCGTGTTCCTGCGAGTAAAAACTCTACAGAAGGTTTCCGTAAACACCAAATCGGGCCTTCCGAGCCCCCAAAATCCGCGGAATCTAGCGGTTTTTGGGAATCACACACTTGTCATTCAACCACGCGGGCAAGCCCCCGCCATGCGCAAAAGTGCGACGACGGCGCCGTCCGCCGCCCGATTCGCGAACCGGGTGATCGTCGGTTACGATTCATATGCAGCGGGCGATTGGCGCAGTGGTAGCGCGCTTCGTTCACACCGAAGAGGTCACTGGTTCGAACCCAGTATCGCCCACGAGCATGAAGGGTCCTTCTCCATCACGGAGAGGGGCCCTTTTCTTGTTCCGGGATCGTCGGTGGCAACTGGCAGACTTAAGACATGACTTCCCCCGCCCTCGCGCACGACACGGACCGCGGACGCATGTACTCGCGTTCCCTGAGCGAACAGCCGACAGTGCCCTCCATTACGACGGTGATTTCACAGGCGCCGTCCTCGCTCGACTGGTGGTTCAGCCAGATGGCTGCGAAAAGCATGGCGCGGGATCCCCGCCTCGCGGACGCCGTAAGCGATCCTTCCCGCATGGGGATCATCGTCAAGGAGGCTGCTCTCGCCGCTGAACGGCACCGCGACACCGCGGCGCAGCGCGGGGACCGGGTACACACCTACTGCGAGCAGGTCGCGCTGCGGGCGCTCGACCGGCCGAACACCCTCGGCCTGGCTAGGGAGGCACTCGCCGCGCACGGCGAGGAGGCTTTCGCCGCCCGGTTCGACGAGTGGTGGACCGCCTACGGCGTCCAGCCGATCGAGCCGGAGATCACCGTCTGGAACGCCGAAGTGGGCTACGCCGGCACGCTGGACCTTGTCGCGCGCATCGGCGGCAGGACCTGCCTGATCGACTACAAGACCAAGGGGACGGACCGCTACGGCGCCGTCAAGCCGCTGGACGCGAAGGTCGTCATGCAGCTGGTAGCCGGCATGAAGGCCCAGGAGAGCCTGGTCGACGCCGCGTCCGGCACCTGGGAGCCGTGGAAGCACGGGGAGGACCCGATCCTGCTCGGCGTGGCCGTCGGAGAGACGGAGGTGCGCCCGATGCGCGCCAACCCCGAGGTCCTCAAGCACCACTGGCACAAGTTCTACGCACTTCGCCGCGTCTGGGAGACCTCCGGAGTCTCCGCCGTAGCGGGTGCGGCTCTGCTGCCCATCGCACCGCCGCGGCCGGCAGCCGCTCCCGTCGCCCCGGCCCCCGAGCCCGTCGCGGTGTCCTCCGCCGGCCCGGACAAGTAGCCCGCGCGGACAACTAGACTGTTCGGAGTCCTTTGCACCGCCGACAGATAGGAAATCCCGTCCATGGCCATCCTGGGCATCAGGATCATCGGTGATCCCGTGCTGCGCACACGGTCCGAACCCGTCACGGAATTCGGGCCCGAGCTGGCCAAGCTGGTCGCCGACATGGAAGAGACGATGCTCGACGTCGACGGCGCCGGACTGGCGGCCCCGCAGGTCGGGGTGAACCTGCGCGTCTTCACCTTCTACGTCGACGGGAAGGTGGGCCACGTGGTCAACCCGGTGCTGGAAACCGGCGACGAGCCGCAGGAAGGCTCGGAAGGCTGCCTCTCCGTGCCCGGACTGGGGTTCCCGACGCCGCGAAGCAAATGGGCGAGAGTCAGCGGCCAGGACAAGGACGGCAACCCCGTCGTGATCGAAGGAGAAGGCCTGCTGGCCCGGGCGCTCCAGCACGAGACCGACCACCTCGACGGCACCCTCTACATCAACCGCCTCGTCGGCGACGAGCGCGCCGCCGCCATGAAGGCCATCCGCAACGCCAAATACGGCCAGGTGGCCGAGCGCACCACCAGCGAACGGGCCCGGACCGTCGGCTCGAGCTTCGGCACCGGTTCCAGCTTCGGCGGAACGGCATGAGGGTCCTCTTCGCGGGCACGCCGGCCGTGGCAGTGCCCTCACTGGACGCGCTCGTGGACGCCGGGTTCGACGTCGTCGGCGTACTCACCCGCCCGGACGCGCCCCTCGGACGGAAGAGAGTCCTCACGCCTTCCCCGGTCGCGGTGCGCGCGGGGGAGCTGGGGCTGCCCGTCATCCGGGCCGCGCGGATTGATGAGGACGCCGTCGCCGCCATCGCGGACCTGCGGCCGGACGTCGCGGCGATCGTAGCCTACGGCGGCCTCGTGCCGCCGCGCGCACTGACGATTCCCGCCGCGGGCTGGGTCAACCTGCACTTCTCGCTGCTGCCGGCCTGGCGCGGCGCGGCTCCGGTGCAGCACGCCGTCATCGCCGGTGACGACGTTACGGGCGCCTCCACCTTCCAGCTTGAGGCAGGCCTGGACACCGGCCCGGTCTTCGGCCGCATGACGGAAACCGTACGGCCGGAGGACACCAGCGGGGACCTGCTGGAACGGCTCTCCCGCTCCGGGGCGGTGCTGCTGGTCCAGACGCTGCGATCGATCGGGAGCGCAACCGCTGCCGCGGAGCCGCAGCGCGGTGACGTGACACTCGCCCCCAAGCTCAGCCTCGAGGACGGCCGGCTGGACTGGAAACAACCGGCCATCGCCATCAACCGGCGGGCCAGGGGCGTCACTCCGGAGCCGGGCGCATGGACCACACTGGACGGCCAGCGCGTGAAGCTGTCGCCGCCCGCGCTGCGTCCCGACCGGCGGGACCTGGCGGCCGGCCGTGTGGAAGTGTCCGGCAAAACTGTGCTGGTAGGCACCGGCTCCTACGCACTCGAGCTGCGGACGGTCCAGCCGGCCGGCAGGAAACCAATGCCGGCAGCGGACTGGGCGCGCGGACTCGCGCCAGCTGAATGGACGAAGGGCGTGGTGTTCGAATGAGTGAGCAGAACCAAGGCGGCAGCCGGCACCAGGGCCGCCCCGGTGCGCGGCGGAACGCCCAGGGCCGGGAACGCAACCGCGGCGGCGGCGACCGCCAGTTCAGCCGGCAGGCACCGGCGCAACGGACCCGCAGGGCGGATCCTGCCCGTCTCGTCGCCTTCGAAGTGCTGCGCGCGGTGTCCGCCGAGGACGCCTACGCGAACTTGGTCCTGCCCGCGCGCATCCGCCACCACCGTCTGGACAAGCGCGACGCCGGGTTCGCCACTGAGCTGGCCTACGGAGCGCTGCGCGGCCAAGGCACCTACGATGCCATCCTGGCCCGCTGCGTGGACCGGCCGCTGGAGAAGCTGGACCCTGCCGTGCTGGACGCCCTCCGCATCGGCGCGCATCAGCTGCTGGCCATGCGCGTGCCCGCGCACGCCGCCCTGGATGAGACCGTGGGCCTGGCGCGCGCGGTGATCGGGGCCGGGCCGGGGTCGCTCATCAACGCTGTCCTGCGCAAGGTCTCGTCGAAGGACCTGGACACCTGGCTCGCCGAGCTGACAGAAGGGGAGACTGACGCGACGCGCAAGGACGCGCTGCGCTACTCCCACCCCGAATGGATCGTCCGGGCGCTGCGCCAGTCGCTGGTCGGCCACGGGCGCTCCGCCGGCGAGATCGAGGACCTGCTGGAGGCGGACAACGCCGCACCGGTCGTCAACCTCGTCGCGCTGCCCGGCCTCGGCAGCCTCAATGAGGCACTGCAGGCGGGCGCGCGGCCCGGCCCGCTGGCCGAAGACTCTGCCCTGTTCAGCGGCGGCGACGTCGGCCGCCTCGAATCCGTGCGCAAGGGCACCACGCGGGTCCAGGATGTCGGGTCCCAGCTGGTTGCCCGCGCCGTCGCCGCTGCGCCCGTGGCCTCCGACCACCCGGCCGGGGAGCGGTGGCTTGATCTCTGCGCCGGCCCCGGCGGCAAGGCAGCGTTGCTCGGTGCCCTCGCCGCCGGCAGCGGCGCCACCCTGCTGGCCAACGAGCCGGCAGAGCACCGGGCCAAGCTGGTCCGCTCCGCGCTGGCCGCCGTGCCCGAGCAAACATGGCAGGTGCGCGTCGGCGACGGTCGCGACGTCGGCAAGGAGCAGCCGGAAAGCTTCGACCGGGTCCTCGTGGACGTGCCCTGCACCGGCCTCGGAGCCCTGCGCCGCCGGCCGGAGTCCCGCTGGCGCCGGCAGCCGGCAGACCTCGCGGCCCTCGGCCCGCTGCAGCGGGAGCTGCTCGCCTCGGCGCTTGACGCGGTCAAGCCCGGCGGCGTCGTCGGGTATGTGACGTGTTCCCCGCACCCGGCCGAAACCGACGCCGTCGTGCAGGACATCCTGCGCAAGCGGCCCGACGTCGAACTGCTGGACGCCGGCGCCGCGCTCGACGAGGTCAGCCTCTCCGGCGGACTCAATGCCGGCCACGAGCGAACCGCCCAGCTGTGGCCGCACGTGCACCAGACCGACGCCATGTTCCTTGCCCTGCTCCGCAAGAAAGAAAAGTGACGCCCCCGTGACACAGTGCTGCATCAACCCGAGCATCCTCTCCGCGGATTTCGTGAACCTTGAAGCCGAACTTGGCCGGATCGCCAACGCCGACGCCGTGCATGTGGACGTCATGGACAACCACTTTGTGCCGAACCTGACGATCGGCCTGCCCGTGGTGCAGCGGCTCCAGCAGGTCAGCCCGGTGCCGCTGGACGCGCATCTGATGATCGCGGAGCCGGACCGCTGGGCGCCCTCGTTTGCGGACGCCGGCCTGGCTTCCGTCACCTTCCACGTCGAGGCAGCGGCCGCGCCGATCAAGCTCGCCCGCGAGCTGAGGGCCCGCGGCTCCAAGGCCGGCATGGCCCTGCGTCCGGCCACGCCGGTCGAGCCGTACCTGGACATGCTCACGGAACTGGACATGCTCCTGATCATGACGGTGGAGCCGGGGTTCGGCGGCCAGTCCTTCCTGGACGTGACCCTGCCAAAGATCCGCCGCGCCCGCCGCGCCGTCGAGGACGCCGGGGTCAAGGTGGCAATCCAGGTGGACGGTGGCATCAGCGAGGACACGATTGCCCGCGCTGCCGAAGCCGGCGCAAATGTCTTCGTGGCGGGGTCAGCGGTCTACGGCGCTGAGGACCCGCAGGCGGCGATTGAGTCGCTGCGGGCCGCGGCGACGGCCGCCTTCGCCTGACGTGGCGTGCCGCCGTGGCATAATCGAAGTTGTACAACGTGCTCCGGGGTCGGTGTAAGTCCGAACCGGCGGTGACAGTCCGCGACCCGTCCGCAGGTACTCCGCAAGGGGTGGCTTCGGACGGTTGAGCCGGTGAAATTCCGGCACCGACAGTTAAAGTCTGGATGGGAGAAGCACGTACGGTCCGGCCCTGCGCCGCGCACCGCCTAAGGCGGCCGCGCGCAACGGACGGCCGTTGACGACCCCCGGAGCCGACAGGGCTCGAGGAGGGGTAGCAACAGTGGAATTCAGCGTCGCCGAGCAGGACGCGATGGCCGCCGCCCTGACGGCCGCCTACACCGGTGTCCGCGGGGCCAACCCGCTGGTCGGATCGGTCATCCTTGACGCCGCGGGATCTGTCCTGGCATCCGGCCACCACCGGGGAGCCGGCACCCCGCATGCCGAGGTCGACGCCATTGCGCGGGCCCTCGCCGCCGGAGCCGAGCTGGCCGGCACCACGATCATCGTCACCCTTGAGCCGTGCAACCACGTCGGACGGACAGGACCCTGCACGCAGGCCATCATTGACGCCGGCATTTCGCGGGTGGTGTACGCGGTGGACGACCCGCACGACCGCGCCTCCGGCGGCGCCGCCACGCTGCGCGCCGCGGGCATCGAGGTGCGTTCGGGCCTGATGGCGGAGGAAGCGCGGAAGCTGAACAACCGCTGGTTCGATGCCGTCAGCCGGCGCCGTCCCTTCGTTACCCTGCACCTGGCGCAGACCTTGGACAGCAGGATCGCGGCCGAGGATGGAACCAGTCAGTGGATTTCCTGCCCGGAGTCCCTCGCTGACAACCACGCGCTGCGCGGCCGCATCGACGCCATCCTGGTCGGCAGCCGCACGGTGGAGATCGACAACCCCCGGCTGACCGCGCGCAACCTGGACGGCACCGACGCCGCGCACCAGCCCCTGCGCGCGGTCATGGGCCTGAGTGATGTCCCGGCCGGAGCCGCCGTGCGCGGGGACGGGAACTTCATGCATCTGCGCACCCGCGAGCCGGGGGAAGCCCTCGCAACGCTTTTCGACGCCGGCGTGCGCCACCTCATGGTCGAGGGCGGTTCCAAGGTCGCCGGTGCTTTCCTGCAGCAGGGCCTCGTGGATGAACTGATCGTCTACCTTGCTCCCACCCTGCTCGGCTCGGGAACGCCGGCGCTGAGCGAACTGGGCGTCGGGACGCTCTCGGACGCGCAGCGCTGGGAGTGGGACGACGCCGGCGGCGGCGCCGCCATCCGCCTCGGCCGGGACCTCCGGCTCCATCTTGAACCCGCGGCCCTTGAACCCGCGACACTGCCCGCATCCGACTCGGCCACAGGAGGCCACTGAATGTTCACCGGAATCATTGCCGAACAAGGCGAAGTCGTCTCGATTGAGCGCGACGGCGCCGGCAGCGCCACGCTGGTCCTGACTGCCCCGGAGAGCAGCCGGGACCTCGGCCTGGGCGGTTCGCTTGCCGTCAACGGTGTCTGCCTGACCGCCACCAGCATCGAGGACGGCCGCGTCACGGTGGACGTGATGGGCGAGACCCTCGAGCGCACGACCATCGGCGAGCTGGGCCCGGGCGCGTCAGTGAACCTTGAACGCTGTGTGCCCGCCGGCGGCCGGCTGGACGGACACGTCGTCCAGGGCCATGTCGACGGCGTCGGCGCGCTGGCCGAGCGCGAGGACCAGGGAGCCTGGCACCGGCTTCGGTTCTCGGTGCCCCCGCGGCTGGCCCGCTACATTGCCGAGAAGGGATCGATCGCCGTTGACGGCGTCTCCCTGACCGTCACGGCGGTCAGCCCCGCGGCGGAAGCCGAGCCGTGGTTCGAGGTCGGGCTGATCCCCACTACGCTGGCCGACACCGGGCTCGGCACCAAGAACACGGGGGACCGGGTGAACCTCGAGGTGGATGTGCTCGCCAAATACACCGAGCGCCTGCTCGCCTTCGCACCGGAGGCCCGGGCATGAGCGACCTGGACCCGGTGGAGGACGCCGTTGCCGCGATCGCCCAGGGGCGGCCGGTCCTGGTGGTCGACAACGAGAACCGCGAAAACGAAGGCGACATCATCTTTGCCGCGGAGCATGCCACGGCGGCACTGATGGGCTGGACCATCCGGTACAGCTCAGGGGTGATCTGCGTGCCGCTGACCGGGGACCGGGCCGACCGTCTCGGCCTGCCGCCCATGGTCCTGGTGAACGAAGATGCCAAGGGCACCGCCTACACCGTTTCCTGCGACGCGGCGGCCGGCATCAGCACCGGCATCAGCGCGAGCGACCGGGCGCTGACCGCCCGGGTGCTGGCCGGTGCCGGCACCGCGCCGTCGGATCTGACCCGTCCGGGGCATATTTTCCCGCTGCGCGCGGTTGAAGGCGGTGTGCGGACCCGTCCTGGCCATACCGAAGCAGCAGTGGAGCTGTGCCGGCTGGCGGATTGCGCGCCGGTGGGTGTCATTGCCGAGGTCGTTCACGACGACGGTGAGATGATGCGACTGCCCGCGCTTCGCGCCTTCGCGGCCGAACACGGATGCCCCCTGATTTCCATCGAGGACCTGGCGGCCTATGTCGCCGCTGCCGACGCTGCCGCGGCTGCCTCTACACGTCTGGCTTAGGAGAAGAATGACTACGCACCAGAGACACTCCCTCGACGAGGTGCAGCCGCACCCGGTCAGCGCGGGACCCGTCGTGCAACTGCCGACCGCTTTCGGCGATTTCATCGGCCAGGCCTGGGTCGACGAGGAGACCGGCGTCGAGCACATGAGCGTCAGCTCGCCTGCCCCGCCGGCGCCCGGCGTCGCGCCGCTTGTCCGGCTGCACTCCGAATGCCTCACCGGGGATGTTTTCGGCTCCTACCGGTGCGACTGCGGCGAGCAACTGGCCTATGCCCTGAACTTGATCAAGCTGCACGGCGGCACGCTGCTGTACCTGCGCGGGCACGAGGGCCGTGGCATCGGCCTGGCCAACAAGCTTCGCGCCTATGCCTTGCAGGAAGCCGGCGCGGACACTGTCGAGGCGAACGAGCAGCTGGGCCTGCCCGTGGACAGCCGCTCCTACGACGCGGCGGCACAGATCCTGGTCGAAATGGGCCTGACCGAGATCCGCCTGCTGAGCAACAACCCCGACAAGCGGGACCGCCTGGGCCAGGGCGGTGTCCGGGTCGTGGAGATGGTTCCCACCGAGGTTCCCTCCCGCGAGCAGAACGTCCGCTACCTGCTGACCAAGCGGGACCGGATGAACCATCTGCTCACCCTCGACGGCATTGTCCCGCTCGACCCGGCCCCCACCCTTGACTGAGTCCACCCCCGCTTTTACAACCCGAAGGAGTACCAGATGAGTGGCCACGGCGCACCCGTCATTGACCTGAGCACCGACCAGGCGCAGGCCGGAAAGCTCAAGCTGGCGATCATTGCCGCCAGCTGGCACACCGAGATCATGGACGGTCTGCTCGGGGGCGCGCTGCGGGCGGCCGCCGAGGCTGGCATCGAAGACCCGACAGTGGTCCGCGTTCCCGGCAGCTTCGAACTGCCCGTCGCCGCCGCCCGCCTGGCGCCCGGCTTCGACGCCGTCGTCGCCCTCGGCGTCGTCATCCGCGGCGGAACCCCGCACTTCGACTACGTGTGCGAAGCCGCGACGATGGGCTTGACCGAGGTCAGCGTCCGTACCGGGGTCCCGGTGGGCTTCGGCGTGCTCACCTGCGACAACGAGCAACAGGGCCTCGACCGTGCGGGCCTCGAGGGATCGAAGGAAGACAAGGGCCACGAGGCCGTCACCGCGGCGCTGGCCACCGCCCTCGTGCTCAGCCGCTCTGCGGTCTGAACCGGCTGTGACTTTGCCCATGCCGCGTCCGGCTGCCGGAGGTCCAAATGAGGTCATCACCGTGAAACCCAGTACCCTTGAAGCTGTGAAGACCTTCGAGACCCTTTTCGACGAACTGAGCGAGAAAGCCGCCACCCGGCCGGCAGGCTCCCGCACCGTAGCCGAATTGGAGTCCGGGGTGCACGGCATCGGCAAGAAGGTTGTCGAAGAGGCCGCTGAGGTCTGGATGGCCGCGGAATATGAATCCGACGAAGCCGCCGCCGAAGAAATCTCCCAGCTTCTGTACCACCTGCAGGTGCTGATGCTCGCCAAAGGGCTGACGCTTCAGGACGTCTACAAGCATTTGTAGCCGCGCGCGCCGTCCCGCCACGGCAGGACGGGCGCCGCGTGGCGCGCAACCGGCTCCGAAGACCGACACACCCCAGAAGCGAAAGACCCTCATGCTGCGAGTAGCCGTCCCCAACAAGGGATCCCTGTCCGAAGCCGCCTCCTCCATGCTCTCGGAGGCCGGCTACCGCCAACGCCGCGACAGCCGCGAGCTGGTCATGGTGGACCCGGACAACGACATTGAATTCTTCTTCCTCCGCCCCCGCGACATCGCCGTGTACGTGGGCTCCGGCACGCTGGACGTGGGCATCACCGGCCGCGACCTGCTGCTCGACGCCGACGTGGACGCCGTCGAACTGCTGCCGCTGGGCTTTGCGGCCTCCACTTTCCGCTTCGCCGGACCGGTGGGAAACTTCGCCGACGAGCAGCAGCTCGAGGGCAAGCGGATCGCCACCAGCTATGACGGCCTGCTGCGCAACTACCTGGCCGGCCTGGGCATCAGCGCGAAGGTCGTCCGGCTCGACGGGGCCGTCGAGTCATCGGTCCGGCTCGGTGTCGCCGACGCGATTGCCGACGTCGTCGAGACCGGCAACACCCTCAAGGCCGCCGGCATGGAAATCTTCGGGCAGCCGATCCTGCGCTCGGAGGCTGTGCTGATCGGCCGCGCCAATGTCGAGGCGCCGGCAGGGCTTGAGGTGCTGATCCGGCGCCTGCAGGGCGTGCTGGTGGCGCGGCAGTACGTGATGATGGACTACGACGTGCGCAAGGACCTGGTCGAGCAGGCCAGCGCCCTGACGCCGGGGCTGGAATCTCCCACGATCTCCCCGCTGCGTGATTCCGGCTGGGTGGCTGTGCGCTCCATGGTGCCCAAGCGCGACACCAACCGGATCATGGACGAGCTCTACGACCTCGGGGCGCGCGCGATCCTGGTCAGCAGCATCCACGCCTGCCGGATCTGACCGGCGCCGGATTGTTGGGAGAGGACAAACCATGACAGTCGCGATCCGTGTCATTCCCTGCCTCGATGTCGACGCCGGCCGCGTCGTCAAGGGCGTCAACTTCGCCGACCTGCGGGACGCGGGGGATCCGGTGGAACTGGCTCACCGTTACGACAACGCCGGTGCGGATGAACTGACGTTCCTGGATGTCACGGCGTCCTCCAGCGACCGGGACACGATGTTCGACGTCGTGGCCCGCACCGCGGAGGAAGTGTTCATCCCGCTCACCGTCGGCGGCGGTGTCCGCAGTGTCGCCGACGTCGACAAGCTGCTGCGCTACGGCGCGGACAAGGCGTCCATCAACACCGCGGCTGTCGTCCGGCCCGAGGTGATCGACGAAATCACCTCGCACTTCGGCTCGCAGGTGCTGGTGCTCTCGGTGGATGCCCGCCGGGTGCAGGGCGGTCGAACGCCCTCCGGCTTCGAAGTCACGACGCACGGCGGCCGCACCGGCACCGGGATCGACGCCGTCGCCTGGGCGCGTGAAGCCGCGGACCGCGGCGTGGGGGAGATCCTGCTGAACTCCATCGACGCCGACGGCACCCGGGAGGGCTTCGACCTGGAGCTGATCCGTGCAGTCCGCGCCGCGGTGAAGATCCCCATCATTGCCTCCGGCGGTGCCGGCGAGCCGGCGCACTTCCCGCCCGCGGTGGCCGCCGGCGCGGACGCCGTCCTCGCCGCGTCGGTCTTCCACTTCGGACCCGTGGACGCCATCGCGGACGTCAAGAAGGCCATCCGGGAGGCGGGCTACCCCGTCCGCTAACCGAAGCGGCAAATTCGGGTACTAGTACCGCGTCCCGCCGGGCACGCCGGGCGTATCTTGATGCTCATGGCGGGCGTTGTGGAGATGCGCGGGGTCAGCAAAAGATTCGGGACCGTGACCGCGCTGGACGGACTCGACCTGACGGTGGAGCAGGGCGAGGTGCACGGCTTCCTCGGTCCGAACGGGGCCGGCAAGTCCACCACCCTGCGGCTGCTGCTGGGGCTGCTGCGTGCCGACGGCGGCTCCGCCCGGCTGCTCGGCATGGATCCGTGGCGCGACGTCGCCGCGGTGCACCGCCGGCTGGCGTATGTCCCCGGCGACGTGGCGTTGTGGCCCAACCTGACCGGCGGAGAAGTGATCGACCTGCTGGGCCGGCTGCAGGGCGGCCAGGACCCGGCGCGCCGGGCGCGCTATCTGGCTTTGTTCGACCTGGATCCCACGAAGAAGGCGCGCACCTACTCCAAGGGCAACCGGCAGAAGGTGGCGCTGGTCGCCGCGCTGGCCACCGACGCGGAACTGTTCCTGCTCGACGAGCCGACCAGCGGGCTGGACCCGCTGATGGAGGATGCCTTCCGCGGCTGCGTCAGGGAACTGCGTGACCAGGGCCGGACGGTGCTGTTGAGCAGCCATATTCTCAGCGAGGCCGAGGCGCTCTCCGACCGGGTGAGCATCATCCGCGCCGGCCGCGTGGTGGAAACCGGGAGGCTCGAGGACCTGCGGCACCTGACGCGTACGTCCGTCACGGCCGACGTCGGAACTGTGCCGACAGGCCTTGACCTGTTGCCGGGCGTGCACGACGTCGTCGTGGTGAACCACCGCGTCAGCGCGCAGGTGGAGTCCTCCGGGCTGGCGCCGTTCATGAAGGCACTCACCGCTGCCGGCCTGAGCTCCCTGACCAGCCAGCCCCCGACTCTGGAGGATCTGTTCCTGCGGCACTACGGTGCCGGGCGTCCCGGGCAGGAGCGCGCCAATGCGTGAGACCTTCGCCGGCGCCGGAACCTTGGTCCGGCTTGGCCTGCGGCGCGAACGCTGGCTGCTGCCGCTGTGGATCCTCGGTTTCGCGCTCACCACCTACACCACGGCCTCCGCCGGTGCGGATCTCTACCCGGACACGGCCAGCCGCGTCGAGGCCGCCAATGCAGTCAACGCCACCGCTTCGCTGGTGGCTCTCTTCGGGCGCATCTATGACCCGACGTCGCTCGGTGCCTTGTCGCTGATCAAGTACACGGCCTTCATGGCCGCCGTGCTGGCGGTCCTGATGGTGTTCGTCACGGTGCGACTCACCCGCTCCGAGGAGGAGAGCGGCCGGCTTGAGCTGCTGGCCGGCGGCAGGTTGGGCCGGCAGGCGCCTCTCGCTGCCGCACTCGCCATTAGCTTCAGTGCCAGCGTCACACTGGGCCTGGTCACGGCTGCCACGTTGGCGGCCGGGGGACTGCCCGCCGAGGGGTCACTCGCATTCGGGCTTGGCTGGGCTGCCACCGGAATGGCCTTCAGTGCCGTCGCCGGCGTTGCCGCCCAGCTGACCACCAGCGCCCGTGCCGCCATCGGCATGGCGTCCGCCGTCGTGGCCGTCACCTATGCTCTGCGCGCGGTCGGGGACCTGGCCGAACCCGGGCCCTCCGCGTTGTCCTGGCTGTCGCCGATCGGCTGGAACCAGCAAATCAGGGCGTTCGAAGGCGACCGCTGGTGGGTGCTGCTGCTGCCGCTGGCACTGTGCGTGGTCCTGGTACCGGCCGCCTTCCTGCTCAGGGCGCACCGGGACCTGGGCGCCGGCCTGCGCGCCGAACGGCCCGGGCCGGCGGTGGGCGCCCTCTCCGGCGTCCGGGACCTCGCCGTCCGGCTGCAGGACCGGACACTCGCGGCCTGGGCGGTGGCTTTCGTCATCTTCGGGGTGGTCATCGGATCCCTCGCCAGCAACGCCGCCGGGCTGCTCTCGTCCGCCAACGCCCAGGATCTCCTGCGCAAACTCGGCGGCGCCCAGGCGCTGAACGATGCGTTCCTCGCCGCCGAGATCGGCATCATGGGCGTCCTCGCCGCTGCCTACGGACTCGCAGCGGCAGGGCATCTGCGCAGCGAGGAAGCCTCCGGCCACACCGAACTCCTGCTGAGCACCGCGACGACCCGGACCAGGTGGGGCGGCAGCCACTTTGCCGCCGCCCTCGCCGGGGTCACGGTGCTGTTACTGCTCGCCGGGCTTTCCATCGGCATCGGCGCCGCCGCGACCCTGCACGATGCGGGCCAGATCTGGAGGGTGACGCTCGCCGCCGTGGCGCAGGCGCCGGCCGCATGGGTGGTCACCAGCCTCGTGCTCGCGGTGTTCGGCTGGGCGCCGCGCCTCGCGTCGTCGGTGTGGGGCTTGCTCGCGGTGTTCATTGCGCTCGGGGAATTCGGCGTGCTGTGGAACGCTCCGCAGTGGCTCATGGACCTCTCGCCGTTCCAGCATTCGCCCGCCCTCCCGGTGGACGCCGGCGGCGTCGGTCCGTTGCTCGGGCTCACCTTCGTCGCCGCTGTGCTCGCGGCTGTCGGCTTTGCGGGCTGGCGACGGCGGGACCTCGCGGCGTAGGTCGGGGGACTTACCTCACGGGACTTACTTTGTGACCAGGAGGCCTGTGTCCCAGTTGAAGTCGGAGAACTCCGGGTTGGCCTGCATCGTCATAAGCACGAACTGGAAGCCCTCCAGTTCGCGGGAACGCTTGAGCGGTCCGACGACCAGGGGCCGCATGCCGCCTGCGGCGACGAAGCTGGCAACCTCCGCCGCGGCGTCGGAGTCGTCACCCGCGATGAAGACATCCAGCGGCTGACCCGCGGACTGGCCGGCCACCAAGGTTCCGGCGAAGGTGGTGTTGAAGGCCTTGACGACGTTTGCGCCCTCGGGGGCAAGCTTGGCGAGTTCTTCGGCCGCCGAGTTGCCGGGCTCGACCACCAGCGAATCGAAGGTCTCGAAGTTCACCGGGTTGGTGATATCCACGAGGATCTTCCCGGCGAGGGCGTCACCGTAGGCGGTGATGACGGACTTCGCGGCATCGAAGGGCACCGCCAGGACAACAATCTTGCCCTTGGGCGCTTGGGCAGTGGTACCGGATGTGACACCTGCGCCCAGTTCGGCGGCGAGGGCCTGTGCCTTTGCGGCGTCCTGTCCCAGGATTTCGACGCCCAAGTTGCCGTCCAAGGCGCGGGTGGCGATGCCACGGGCCATGTTGCCGTTGCCAATGATGGTGATGTCAGTCATGCGGTTCTTCCTTCGGAAAATGCGGCTAAAGAAATTGTTCATTGGAGATCTGTTCTGCTGGAGTATCAATACTTGAAGCTACAACTGAAGTTAGACCCATTTAGTTGAAGCGTCAAGTTTTTGTCATGTCGCGTTCGATGCCCCGGTTTCAGATCCGGAAGTCAGATCCGGAAGTAGGTGTTGCGTCTGGGGGTTTGGGCGGGGTCGAGTTCCGGTGGTGGTGTCCACCAGGGGATGCCGTCGCGGAGGCTGATGTGCCAGCGTTCCTTGTGGAGCAGGTGGTGGTGGTAGGCGCAGGCCAGGGCCGCGTTGTGGATTCCGGTGGGGCCGCCGCGGGACCACCACTGGACGTGGTGGGCTTCGCACCAGGGGGCGGGGACGGTGCAGCCGGGGGCGGTGCACCCGCCGTCCCGGGCAACCAGGGCTTTGCGCTGGTGCGGCGGGAACGCCCTCGCGGAGCGTCCGACGTCCAGGACCTGGCCCTGGCCGCCGAGCACGATGGGCAGCACCTCGGCGTCGCACGCGAGCCGGCGGATGCTGCGGGCGGTGACGGGCCCGGTGAACACGAACCTCCCCGCACCCCCGCCGCCTGTCCCGCCCCCTTTTCCGCCGTCTGTTGTGTTGGTGGTGAGGTCGTGGAGCAGGTCCTGGTAGCCGATGGTGACCATCACCTGCGGGCGCAGGCCCCCGGTGGCGGGCAGACCCCCGGCGGCCAGCGCCGCCTGGCAGCCGGCGATGAGCCCGTCGAGGAGCTGCTGGGCCCGGGACCGGCGGTCAAACACCCCCGGCACACCCGCACCCGCAGGGTCGTCGTTTCCGCCGCTGCCGCCGTCGTTGCTTTCGCTGGTGGTGGTTCTGGGGTTGGTGGCGGTGTGGATGACGGTGGTGATCTGTTCGTACTGCTCGTCGGTGGCGAAGATCTCCAGGTGGTGCAGGCCGCGGTGCCGGCGGCGCAGGAACAACCCCTGCCGGTGCCGCAGCTCCTCCTCCGAGGGCTCCGGCCCGTCCTGGTCAATCGCCGCCACCCACCGCTGCGCCATGCGGACCAGGAAATCCTGGTCGTTGAGGGCGGCGGTGGCGGTCAGGTCCTGTTCCATCCGTGCGGCGGTCTCGGGCGGGCAGAGCCCGCGGATGTGGTCCAGGGCGTGGGCGATGGTTCCGGCGGCCTTGCCGGAGACGGTGCCGGCGGCCACTTCCGCACCGAGGTGTTCGTGCACGGGCGGGACCGGTGCCCCGGTCAGGCCCGCGCGGGGCAGCAGGACCGCGGCCTGGGCCAGCCGGCGGCGGGCTTCCGCCGCGGAGATCCGCAGCCGGGCGCGCAGGAACTCCGCGGCTGAACGGTACTCCTCGAACACGGTCGCCTCCGGGGCCGTCTCTGGAGTAGCTTCCGCGGGCTGTACCAGCGCTCCTGCGGCGCGGGACTGGCGGTGGGCCCGTTCCACGGCCCGGGCGGCGGCCAACTGGAGGTACTCGACCGTGCGGGAGAGTTCCTCGACCGCCGCAGCGAAATCCACCGCGTCGCCGGCGCCCAGCAGTTCCGCGGACGCGGACGCGTCCCCTGCAGCGGCCCGCAGCCAGCCCGCGGCCGCAGCCACCTCCGCGCAAACACCTGCCCCCGGACCGCCAGCCACGCCTACGCCCTGACGCGGACCGGCGTCACCGGCCGGCCCCGGAACGGAACCGGGAACCGGGGTGGCAGGCGGCGGAACGGTAAGGACCTCCATGGCCTCACTCTTCCACCTGCCACCGACAATTCCGGTGGGGCAATCCGCCGGCCCGGCGACAGAACTGGCCCGAGGCGGAACCGGCCCGCGGCGGAACAGCCAGGCGGCGGGAGAGCCCCGGCGGAACTGGCCCGCAGCGGACAATCCGCCGTTCCCGGGGGTCAGTCCTCCCTGTGGTCTCCGGTCCGTCCGTCGATCAGTTCGCGGATGATGTCGACGTGGCCGGCGTGGCGGGCGGTTTCCTCGACCATGTGGATCAGCACCCATCGCAGGGAGACTGTCTCGCCGGACCACGCCGTTCCGGTGTCGTCCAAACCACGTCCGGCAATGACCTCGTCGGAGCTTGTCCGTGCGCGCCGGTAGAACGCGAGAATGTCGGCCATGGTCTCATCGGGCTGGACCCGAAGGTCGGCCTCCTCGTCCTCGTCGTCGAAGGGCAGTTGCTCCGTCGGGTGCCCGAAGGTCGTACAGAACCAGCCGTACTCGACCGCCGCAAGGTGCTTCACCAAGCCGAGCAGACTGGTTCCGGAGGGCACCATCGGCCGGCGGGCGGCCGCGTCGTCAAGCCCTTCGAGCTTCCAGATCACCGCCTCGCGGTGTCGGTCGAGGCTGGCCTGCAGGCTCGCCTTCTCGTCGCCGGTAAGCGGGACACGCTGGCCCATGGCTGATCTCCTTTGGTCGGGCGGCTGGCCGGAGGAGCGGGATCACCGGCATCAGGCGATCGTAATACCCGCAATGGTGCCCGTAGGGTCAAGACATGGGAACGGAACAGACAATGCGTCTAGTCGCCGAGTGGGCGGCGGCACGCCTCGGCGCAGGTCGCCTCGAAGCGGTGGCGCCAGCGGCCGGGGGAGAGATGTCCTCGCTCTTCCGGTACGACCGGCAGGTCGGAGCGGCAGCCGTCAAGGTGCGGGGAGATTCCGTCCGACGCGTCGACCATTGCCTCCAGGCTCAACGCGTTGCGGCGGCAGCCGGTTTCCCTTGCGCCCGCCCCCTGACCGGGGCGGAACGCCTGGATGGGGGTCTGGTGGTCTCCGCGGAAGAATGGCGCCCGGGCGGCGAGATCCTCAGGGGCGACCACGCCGAGCCCGCGCGCCGCTCGGGCCAGCTCCTCGGCGACCTGCTGGCAGTGCTGGAGGCTCAGGCCGTTGAAGGTTTCGACCCGCCTCCGCCATGGATGCACTGGAATCCGTCCGGCGGTAGCCTGTGGGCGCCCAATCCGTCCATCGACGGGATGGACCAGGCGCGCGTCCCGGAGACGACTCACATCCTCGCCCGCCGGGTATCCGCGCGTCTGGCGCAGTGCTCGCTGCCCAAAGTCCTCGGCCATGGCGACTGGGAGGCGCAGAACATTCGGTGGCAGGACGGCCGTGCCCTGGCTGTGCACGACTGGGACAGCCTTGTCGCGCTTCCCGAGGCGGCGATCGTCGGGGCTGCCTCCGGGGCCTTCGCCAGCGCCGAGACCCCTACGTTGGCGCCAATTCCCGGTTCGGCGGCCTTCATTCGTTCCTATGAGCAGGCGCGGGGCCGGACGTTCACGGACGAGGAGAGCGAGGTGGCATGCGCTGCGAGTCTGTGGCCGGCCCTGCACAACGCCCGTGGCGAATACCTTGTCCAGTCACGCCCCGTTGCCGCGTCGGCCGTGATGGACCAGGCGGAGGAGCGTCTGCGGCTCGCCGGCGCCTGAGCCACCACCACGGCACCGCCCGTGACGGACCGCCGTCCCGGTGAAACTCCGTATCTTGACACGGAACTGAGTTTCACGAGAGGGTTGACCTGATGTGGCCGGCGCCACACTTCAGTCCGGTGCCGGCGTGAGCTAAGGAATGCGCGCATGACAGAGACGTCCCTGCCCTCGGAGACCCTGCCCGGGCTCCTCCCCGAGGCATTTCCCGCCGGCACGGTGGAGCCGGAGTACGAACTTACGCAGGCGCTCGATGCGGACCCGTGCGCCGTCTTCGAGACGTTGAACGCAGAGGATCGCGCCTATTGGGACCGCGCCCGTACTTTCGTCCAGGACGAAGTCCTTCCGGTCATCGACGGATACTGGGACAAGGCGGACTACCCGCTGCACCTGCTTCGCCGTCTCGGTGAGCTGGACCTGCTGCGCGACGGCGTCGACGTCGACGGCTTCGCCCCGATGAGCACGATGGCCGCGGGCCTGGTGAACATGGAGATCAGCCGCGGGGACGGCTCGGTTGGAACCATGATCGCCGTCCAGGGAGGCCTGGCGCTGCGCTCGATCGCCGAATGCGGCTCCGACGAGCAGAAGCAGCGGTGGCTGGGCCCGGTGGCACGCGGCGAGGAATTCGCTGCCTTTGCCCTCACCGAACCCACCCACGGCTCGGACTCGGTCGCGCTCGAAACCACGGCAACGGCAGTGGACGGCGGCTTCCTGCTCAACGGCGAGAAGAAGTGGATCGGCAACGGGTCGATCGGCGGTCTGAGCATTGTCTGGGCCCGCGGGGAGGACGGCCAGGTGCACGGGTTCCTGGTGCCCCAGGATTCATCCGGGTACACAGCCGCGACGATCGAGGGCAAGCTCGCTCTGCGCGCAATCTGGCAGGCGCACATCCGGCTGGAGGACGTCTTCGTCCCGCACGAGCGTGTGCTTCCCGGGGCGCGGAGCTTCAAGGATACGGCGCGCGTCCTGCTCGCCACCCGTCTCAGCGTCGCCTGGGCTGCGGTCGGCCACGCCACGGCCTGCTACGAGACGGCCGTGCAGTATGCCGGACAGCGCCGGCAGTTCGGCCGCCCGCTCGCGGCGTCCCAGATCGTCCAGGAACGGCTGGCGCGAATGCAGAGCGAACTGGCAACGATGCAGCTGATGGCCGTCCAGATGACGCGCCTGGACGAAGCCGGAGCCCTGACTCCCGCGCAGGCGTCCCTGGCCAAGTACACCTGCACCCGGACAGCGCGGGCGGTTGCAGCCAACGCCCGCGACCTGCTCGGCGGCAACGGCATCCTTTTTGCCAACCGGGTGGCCCGGCACTTCGCCGACATCGAGGCCCTGCACACCTATGAGGGCACCGAGACCATGCAGGCGCTGATCATCGGCCGCTCCATCACCGGCGTCTCGGCGTTCGCCTGAGACCCAAGCCGGACCCGTTTCACGCTTCTCCTACCGCACGCAACACCAGCAACCCCGAAAGGGCATTTCCATGAGCCAAGACGCCAACACCCCCGTCATCCTCGGCGGTGCCCGCACCCCGTTCGGCCGCTTCCGAGGCGCCCTGTCCGCCTTCTCGGCCCCGGAGCTGGGTGCCCACGCGATCAAGGCCGCTTTGGAACGCACCGGTCTCGCGGCGGACAAGGTCGACGCCGTCATCGTCGGCCAGGTGGTCCAGGCCGGCTCCGGACAGGGACCGGCCCGCCAGGCGAGCCTGGCTGCCGGCATCGGCTGGGATGTTCCCACGGTGACGATCAACAAGCTCTGCCTCTCGGGACTCACTGCCGTCATTGATGCTGCGCGCATGATCCGGGCCGGGGAAGCGGACTTCATCGTCGCGGGTGGCCAGGAGTCGATGACGAATGCCCCGCACCTGGTCCCGGGCCTCCGGGCCGGCGTCGCGATCGGTGACGCCCCGATGCTCGACTCCCTGAACAAGGACGGCCTCCAGGATCCAATCAGCGGTGAACTGATGGGCTCCGCCACGGATGCGGGGAACGCGCGCCGCGGGATCGGCCGCACCGAGCAGGACGCCGTCGCCGCGCGCTCGCACCAGCGGGCCGAAGCCGCCCAGGCAGCAGGGCTCTTTGACAACGAGATTGCCCCGATCGAGGTACCGCAGCGCAAGGGCCCGGCGGTCAGCCTCGGCGCGGATGAGGGCATCCGGCCCGGCACCACGGCGGAATCGCTCTCGCAGCTCCGCCCGGCATTCTCCAAAGAGCAGACAGCAACCATCACGGCCGGCTCCTCCTCGCCGCTTTCCGACGGCGCCGCCGTCGTCGTGGTTGCCAGCAAGGCCGCCGCCGAAGCGGCCGGTTTGTCCTGGATTGCGGAAATCGGCGCCCACGGCCAGACCGCGGGGCCGGACGGATCGCTGCATTCCCAGCCGTCCCGGGCCATCGAGAAGGCGCTTGCCCGTGAGGGCCTCTCCGTGGCGGACCTGGACCTGATTGAGGTCAACGAAGCTTTCGCCTCCGTGCTCATCCAGTCCGCCAAGGACCTGGGTGTGGACGCCGAGGCAGCCAATGCCGAGGGCGGCGCGATCGCGCTCGGCCACCCTGTCGGCGCGTCCGGCGCGCGCCTGGTGCTGCATCAGGCGCTGGCGCTTCAGCGCCGCGGGGGAGGGACCGGCGTCGTGGCCCTGTGCGGGGGCGGCGGGCAGGGCGATGCCCTGATCCTGAAGGGCCGTCCATGACCCCGCACGAACCCCAGCAGGCCTTCGGCACCATCTCGGTTGCTGCCATCCTGGCGGAATCCGCGCGCCGCACCCCGGACGCGACCGCCCTGATCGTCGAGCAGGAGCACGTCAGCTACGGGGACCTGTGGGACCAGACCCGGGCCTACGCCGGTGCGCTGCGCGCCCGCGGCCTTGGCCCGTCCGACCCGGTCGCCGTGCTCATCCCCAATGTGGCGGACTTTGCCCGCGTCTACTTTGCGGTGCTGGCCGTCGGCGGCATTGTCGTTCCGGTCCATGCCCTGCTCAAGGCCCGGGAGATCGAGTACGTCCTGCAGGACAGCGGAGCCAAGCTGCTCATCTGCGCCGACGGGCTGCTCGGCGAGGGCGCCAAGGGGGCCGCCGCGGCAGGGGTCGAGGTCCTGACGGTGATGGCAGCGGCAGGCAGTGACTTCCCCCGGCTGGAGGAGGAAGCGGCGGCCGCCGTGCCCGTGGACACCTACCTGCCCCGGCGTCCCGAGGACACGGCAACCATCCTCTACACCTCCGGGACCACGGGCAGGCCCAAGGGTGCGCTGGGCACGCACTTCGCTCTGGTGGAGCAGACCAACGTCCTGCTGACCAGCACGTTCGACATCCGGCGTGGTGATGTTCTCTTTGGCGGGCTCCCGCTGTTCCACACCTTCGGGCAGACGGTGGTGTTGAACACCGGACTGCGGGCCGGTGCCACCATTGTCATGCTGCCCCGCTTCACCGGGGCGCGGGCGCTGGAACTGATGGTCCGGCACCGGGTGAGCGTCTTCGCGGGCGTCCCCACGATGTACGTGGCCCTGCTCGAGACGGCCAAAACCGCTGCCGAGCTGCCCGAGAGCCTGCGCTACGGCATCTCGGGAGGGGCGTCACTGCCGCTGGCGGTGCTCCACAAGTTCCAGGAAGTCTTCGGCGTGGACATCCACGAGGGGTACGGGCTCACCGAGACCTCGCCCGTCGCGGCCTTCAACCAGGTCGGTGTGCCGCCGCGCCCGGGGACGATCGGCCAGCCGATCTGGGGAGTCGACGTCGAGATTGCCCGGGCGGAGGTGCCGGACCGAATCGAGCTGCTGCCGCGCGGCGAACTGGGGGAGCTGGTCATCCGGGGACACCTCCTGATGAAGGGCTACATCAACCGCCCGGAGGCCACCGCGGAAGCGATCGTCGACGGCTGGTTCCGCACCGGGGACCTGGGAACCAAGGACGAGGACGGCTACCTGCGCGTCGTCGACCGCAAAAAGGACATGATCATCCGCAACGGCTACAACGTCTACCCGCGCGAAGTCGAGGAAATCCTGCTGACCCACCCCGGGGTGGTCAGCGCCGCCGTGTACGGCGTCCCGCACGACGTGCACGGCCAGGAAGTGGCAGCCGCGGTCGTGCTCAGCGACGGTTCCACGACGTCGGCCAAGGAGCTGGTGGATTTTGCGGCCTCCCAGCTGGCCGCATACAAATACCCGCGCCTGGTCCGGGTGCTCCCTGAGCTGCCGCTGGGACCGAGCGGAAAGATCCTCAAGCGGGATCTCATGGAGCACCATGCAGGCTGAGGCGCAGGAGACGGACACGATCGTCTCGCGCTCGATCGAGCTGATGGCCGACCGCGGCTACGAGGCGACCACTGTCGAAACTCTGGCCGACGGCGCCGGGATCAGCCGGAGCACCTTCTTCCGCAAGTTCGGGTCGAAGGACGACCTGGTGTTCGCCGACCACGCCGTGATCCTGGAACGTGCGCGCGGTTTCCTCGCCAACTCCACCGGGGACCCGCTGGCCGTGCTCGCGGACGCCACCTTGCTGATCTTCGGGCACTTCGTCCGGAACCCGCGCACCTCGATTGCCAGGCAGCGGCTGCTCCAGCAGGTGCCGTCACTGCGGGACCGCGAGCTGGTCACTTCGCACCGCTACGAGCGCCTGTTCACCGAGTACCTGCAGGCGGCCCTGCCGGACACGGACCGGCGGGAACTGGGCGCGGTTGCACTCTCGGCCGGAACCGTCGCCATCCACAACGCATTCCTGCGCCGGTGGCTGCGCGCCCCGGACCGGGACCTGTCCGCCGGCCTTGCCCAGGAGCTGCGGAAGCTCTCGGACACCTTCCGGCCGGCGCTCCTGCCCGGCGACGCCGGCCGGGCGCGAACCGGCGTCGTGGTGGCGGTGTTCGGCGAGGATGCCAGCGAAGAACAGATCCTGGAAACGGTGCGCAGCGGAGTTAGAGACCGACTTCGGCGGTCTTGAGCAGGGCGACGGCGTCCGGCTGGCCTTCAAAGGTCACGAGCGCGTGGCTGGTGCGGCCGTGGGCATGCATCAGCAGTTCTCCCGGCTCACCGACGATGGCAACCGAGACGGGCGCGCGCTTGGCCACGTGCCGCGGGCCCGAGGGCCGGACCAGCACGATGCCCAGGTCCACACTGCGGTAGAGGATGGCCGCACGCTTGACCAGCTCG
The DNA here is from genome assembly GCF_018531425.1 of Paenarthrobacter sp. DKR-5. Lineage (GTDB taxonomy): Bacteria > Actinomycetota > Actinomycetes > Actinomycetales > Micrococcaceae > DKR-5. The sequence continues at coordinate 433,630 of NZ_JAHBOI010000002.1, read as the reverse complement.
TCCCAGAGCGCATCCGAGTAATCCTCGTCGAGGGCGCGCGGGGCCCAGCGGTCCGTCGCGCGGCGCACGTCCTCGGCGTGCACGAAGAACTCGGTTAGGTTGGCGCTCTCGTCGACGGCGGGAATCTTCAACGGGGACAACGCGGGAGGACCGGCGCGGAACTTGCCCAGCAGCCGCGCATAGGCCTCAGGGGTCGCTGATTCCTGGGCGAGCCGGGCGGTGGCCTTGTCCGAGACTTTGTTGAACGGCTTCAGCAGCAGGCCCAGGCCGACGCCGGCATTGTGCTCCCGCAGGTAAAGGTGCGCTGCGAGCTCCTTGGTGTTCCACCCGGCGCACAGCGTCTCGGAGTCGGGGCCGGCAGCCAGCAGCGTTTCGGCCAGGAATTCGCGGGACGGTTCAACGAAATGCATCACTTGGAAAACTAGCACGGCGGAGCCTTCCGGTGGCAGTGTGAACGGGCGCGTCGGCCTGCGCGCCGCCTGCTCTGCTGCCCGCACTAGAATTGAGGGGATGTCTACCCAATCCTTTGCACCTGTGCCCGGCACAAACGCGCCCGAAATTCTCCCCGCCGACGTCGCGTCGCGCCTGAAGCGGGACAGCGCCGGCCTGGTGGCGGCCGTCATCCAGCAGTACGACACCTCCGAGGTGCTGATGCTCGGCTGGATGGACGACGAAGCGCTCCGGCGCACCCTCAGTTCGGGCCGCGTGACTTTCTATTCGCGGTCCAGGCAGGAGTACTGGCGCAAGGGTGATACCTCCGGCCACCTGCAGTGGGTGAAGTCGGTGGCGCTGGACTGTGACGGCGACGCCCTGCTGATCAAGGTGGACCAGGTCGGCGCCGCCTGCCACACCGGGACCCGCACGTGCTTCGACGGCCGCGACCTTGGCGCCGTCGTCGGCAACCGTGACGAGGAGCCGGCCGCGTCCGCCCCGGTCCCGACGACCGCGTCCACGAAGGAAGGGAACTGATGCAGGACCTCGGAGTGATCAGCCCCACACTGGAGGAGTTCCGCGAGCTCGCCGGCACCCGCCGCGTCATCCCCGTCCGGCTGAAGGTCCTCGCCGACGCGGAGACGCCGATCGGCATCTACCGCAAGCTCGCGAACGGCCAGCCCGGCACGTTCCTGATGGAGTCCGCCGCCGTGGGTGGTGTCTGGTCCCGCTACTCCTTCATCGGCGCCCGGTCCCGCGCCACCCTGACCACCAAGGACGGCGAGGCGCACTGGCTCGGCTCGCCCCCGGTGGGTGTGCCGCTGGACGGCAACCCTGTCGATGCGGTGCGCCGGACCATCGGCACCCTGCGCACCGAGCGCTTCGAGGGCCTGCCGCCCTTCACCTCCGGGCTCGTTGGATTCGTCGGCTGGGAAGCCGTCCGGCACTGGGAGAAGCTCGTGACCCCGCCGGAAGCGGACCTGCCGCTGCCGGAGCTGGCGCTGAACCTGGTCACCGACATGGCCGTGCATGACAACACGGACGGCACTGTGCTGTTGATCGCGAACGCCATCAACTACGACGACAAGGCCGAACGGGTCGACGAAGCGTGGCATGACGCCGTCGGGCGGGTCCGGGACATGCTGGCCAGGCTCACTGCCCCGATGCAGCAGCCCGTTTCCATCCTGAAGAACGACGACGGCGCGGATTTCGCATCGCTGGTCCGGCACCGCTGGGACGAACCCGAGTACCTGAAGGCGATCGACCGCGGGAAGGAAGCCATCGTCGACGGCGAGGTCTTCCAAGTGGTCATTTCCCGCCGGTTCGAGCTGGGGACGCAGTCCTCGCCGCTGGACGTGTACCGGGTGCTGCGCAACCTGAACCCGAGCCCCTATATGTACCTTTTCAGCCTCGAGGACGCAGACGGCCGCGAATACTCGATCGTGGGCTCCTCGCCCGAGTCGCTGGTCACTGTCACGGGCGACGAGGTGATCACCCACCCGATCGCCGGGTCCCGGCCGCGGGGCAGGACTGTCGAACTGGACAAGGCCCTCGCCGAGGAGCTCCTGGCGGATGAGAAGGAACGCGCCGAACACCTCATGCTGGTGGACCTCGCGCGCAACGACATTTCCAAGGTGTGCCTGCCCGGCACGGTGGACGTCACGCAGTTCATGGAGGTGGAGCGGTTCAGCCACATCATGCACCTGGTCTCGACCGTCGTCGGCACCCTGTCGCCGCAGTCCACCGCCTACGACGTGCTGGCGGCGACCTTCCCCGCCGGCACCCTCTCGGGCGCACCGAAGCCGCGCGCCCTGCGGCTGCTCGATGAGCTCGAGCCGCACCGGCGCGGCGTCTACGGCGGCGTCGTCGGCTACCTGGACTTTGCCGGGGACATGGACATGGCGATCGCCATCCGCTCTGCCCTGCTTCGCGACGGTACGGCCTACGTCCAGGCCGGGGGAGGGATCGTGGCCGACTCCGTGCCGGAAACCGAGGCCCAGGAGACGGTGAACAAGGCCGCGGCACCGCTGCGCGCGGTCCATCTGGCCGCTTCACTCGCGCCCATCACCGCCGAGAGCCTTGGCCAGGCCGAGGAGGTCCGCGTCCATGACTGATCCGGCAGCTCAAGCACCGGCGGCGGAGAACACCGTCGTGTCCCGTTCGACGTCGCTGCCGGTCTGGCAGCGCAAGTCCTTGATCGTGCTGGCAACCCTGGTCCTCGCGGCTGTCGTCTTCGGGACCACCACCCAAACGTGGATCACCGTCAAGCTCGCGCCGACGGGGGTGCAGACCGCGGACCTGCATGTGCAGGGCAGCAAGGCGGCAACAGCGGTCACGGCCCTCGCGCTGGTGTCCCTGGCCGGCGCCCTGGCCGCGTCCATCGCCGGAAGGGTCGCCCGCGTCATCGCCGCGGTCATCGTCTTCCTTGGCGCGGCCGGCATTATCGTCGCGGCAGCCGCCGTCCTCGCGGATCCGCGCGCGGCCGCCGCGGGAGCCATATCCTCTGCCACCGGCGTGACCGGCGCCTCGGCCGCGGCCACCCTGACGGCGTTCCCGGCGGTGGCGCTGGCCGCCGCCGTGCTCCTGGCGCTGGCCGGCCTGCTGATCATCGTCGCGGGGCGGCGCTGGAGTTCGCGCACCAAGTATGACGCCGCCGCGGCCCGCGCCCAGGCAAACGGCGAGGCGACGGCCGCCGCGGACGACGATGTCGTGGACGAAATCGACGGCTGGGACGAGCTGTCGCGTGGAAATGATCCAACGAAATAGTGGCAGAATGAAGGCAGTATCAATCGTGAGGGAGATTCACCATGAGCAATGACACCACGACCGGGACCACGCAGGAGTCCCACCTTGCGGCAGGGGTTACGCAAGAGGCAGCAGACCTCGGCCACGGCAACAGCCCGGCCGCCTGGACCTGCGTTGTCGTGATGCTTGTGGGCGCCCTCGTTTCCTCCTTCGCTTTCGCTTGGGCCAACGCCACCCTGTTCTGGGGCGGCGTCATCGTGATGGCCATCGGGCTGCTGCTCGGCTGGGGCATGAAGCGTGCCGGCTACGGCGTCGGCGGGTCGAAACTGAAGAACAACGGACACTAAAGGTGACCGTTCTCGACGACATCATCGTTGGGGTCACCGAAGACCTTGAAGCCCGCAAGCGGGCCACCTCCCTGGACGAACTCCGCGAAAGGATTGCCGGGCAGGTTCCTGCCCGCGATGCCTACGCCGCCCTTGGCGGACTGGACGAGCCGCGCACCACGCTCAAAGTGATCGCTGAGGTCAAGCGCCGCAGCCCCTCGAAGGGTGACCTCGCGGCCATCGCCGACCCGGCGGAACTGGCAGCCCAGTACGCCGACGGCGGGGCCGCGGTGATCTCGGTCCTGACCGAGCAGCGCCGCTTCGGCGGCACGCTCGCGGACCTCGACGCCGTACGGGCCCGGGTCCAGGTGCCGGTGTTGCGCAAGGATTTCACCGTGGATCCCTACCAGATCTTCGAGGCCCGCGCCCACGGCGCCGACCTGGTGCTGCTGATCGTGGCCGCTCTTTCGGACGCACAGCTGGCTGAGTACAGCGCGCTCACCGCGGAGCTGGGCATGAACGCGCTGGTGGAGACCCACACGACCGGGGAGATCGAGCGCGCCGTCGCCGCCGGGGCGAAGATCATCGGCGTGAACGTGCGCAACCTCAAGACGCTCGACGTCGACCGTTCGATCTTCGGCGAACTCGCGGGATCAATTCCGGCCGGCCCGGTGGTGGTGGCTGAGTCAGGTGTCCGCGGCCCCGCCGACGTCGAGTACTACGCCGCCAGCGGCGCGAACGCGATCCTGGTCGGCGAAGCGCTGGTCAGCGATGCTTCCCCGCGCGAGCGGATCGCGGAATTCACCGCGGCCGGCGCCGGCGCCATCGCGGCCCGCACGCACTAGACGCACCGGCTCCGGCGAATGCCGGCGCACGGCTTTATCCGAGGCCGGGCGGGTTCCCGCCCGGCACAATACGAAGGACGGTGGGACTGATGGTGGATTCACCCTCGGTAACCTCGGGAACGAATGACGAAACAGCGGGCCCTGCCGAGGCATTCCTGGAGGGCAAGGAAAGCCTGCGGCATGCCTCCGGCCCTTACTTCGGCCCGTACGGTGGCCGTTGGATGCCCGAATCGCTGATCGCTGCGCTGGACGAACTCGAGGACACCTTCGAGAAGGCCAAGGCGGATCCGGAGTTCATCGCCCAAATCGCTGACCTTAACAAGAACTACTCGGGCCGCCCGTCGCTGCTCACCGAAGCCAAGCGCTTCTCGCAGCACGCCGGGGGAGTGCGGATCTTCCTCAAGCGCGAGGACCTGAACCACACCGGCTCGCACAAGATCAACAACGTGCTCGGGCAGGCGCTGCTGGCGAAGCGGATGGGTAAGACCCGCGTGATCGCCGAGACCGGCGCCGGCCAGCACGGAGTAGCGAGCGCGACGGCGGCTGCCCTGCTGGGCCTGGAATGCGTGGTCTACATGGGCGCGGAGGACACCCGCCGGCAGGCGCTGAACGTGGCGCGCATGAAGCTCCTCGGCGCTGAAGTGGTCCCCGTCACCAACGGTTCGCAGACCCTCAAGGACGCCATCAATGACGCGTTGCGCGACTGGGTGGCGAACGTGGACACCACACACTACCTGCTCGGAACTGCCGCCGGGGCCCACCCCTTCCCGGCGATGGTCCGCTACTTCCACGAGGTCATCGGTGAAGAAGCCCGCGCCCAGGTGCTGGAACAGACCGGCAAGCTGCCGGACGCCGTTTGCGCCTGCATCGGCGGCGGCTCCAACGCGATCGGCATCTTCCACGGCTTCCTCGACGACCCCTCGGTGAAGCTCTACGGCTTCGAAGCAGGCGGCGAGGGCGTCGAGTCCGGCCGCCACGCGGCCACCATCACCCTCGGCCGCCCCGGCGTGTTGCACGGAGCCCGCAGCTACCTGATGCAGGACGAAGACGGCCAGACGGTGGAGTCCCACTCCATCTCCGCCGGCCTGGACTACCCCGGTGTCGGGCCCGAACACGCATACCTCGCCGACATCGGCCGGGTCAGCTACGAGCCGATCACGGACGCCGAGGCCATGGACGCCTTCCGGCTGCTCTGCCGGACCGAGGGCATCATCCCGGCCATCGAGTCCTCGCACGCACTGGCCGGCGCCATCAAGGTGGGTCAGCGCATGGCCGCCGAACGCGGGGACGTCTCGGACGCCGTCGTGATTGTGAACCTCTCCGGCCGCGGCGACAAGGACGTGGCGACCGCCGCGGAATGGTTCGACCTGCTGGACGACAACAGCGCCGAAGCAGAAATCGGCAAGGAAGGCGAACAGCTGTGACCGGAACCGAGCAGAGCACTGGCTCCAAGGCGGCCGCCGCCATCGACCGCGCGCGAGCCCAGGGCCGTGCTGCCCTGATCGGCTACCTGCCGGCTGGCTACCCCTCCGTGCAGGCGACGATTGACGCCGGCATCGCGATGGCCCGCAACGGCGCCGACCTCATCGAGATCGGCATCCCGTACTCCGACCCTGTCATGGACGGCTCGGTCATCCAGGCCGCCACGACACAGGCCATCGCGGACGGCTTCCGCGTCGCCAGCGTGTTCGACGTCGTCGCCGGCATCACCGCCGCCACCGACGCCGCCGTGCTCGTCATGACCTACTGGAACCCTGTCGTGCGGCTCGGCGTGGACGACTTCGCGCGCCGGCTGGCCGAGGCCGGGGGAGCCGGGCTGATCACGCCGGACCTGATCCCGGACGAAGCCGCCGACTGGATGGAAGCCTCGGACAAGTACGGTCTGGACAGGGTCTTCCTCGTGGCGCCCTCCTCCACTCCGCAGCGCCTGGCCAGCACCGTCGCCGCGAGCCGCGGCTTCGTCTACGCCGTGTCCATCATGGGCGTGACCGGCGCCCGGACGGCGGTCAGCAACGTGGCCGAGAAGCTCGTCGCGGACACCCGCGCCGCGGGCGCTGAGCGTGTCTGCGTGGGCCTGGGCGTTTCGAACGCGGACCACGTGCGGGAAATCGCCGCCTACGCGGACGGCGTGATTGTCGGCACGGCCCTGGTCGCCGCGATCCGCGACGGCGGGGTGCCTGCCGTGGCAGCACTGACCAAGGAACTGTCCTCCGGGCTTGCCCCGGCCGCCAAGGGCGGCGCATGAACTTCGGCCGCTTCGCCGCAGCCGTTCCGCTGAGCATTCCGAGCCCCGGCTGGTCCGGGTTCGACCTCGGACCGGTCAGGATCCACGCGTACGCGCTGTGCATCCTGCTCGGCATTGTGGCTGCCATCGCGCTCACCCAGGTGCGCTGGAAGCGCCGCGGAGGCCCCGAAGGCTCAATTTGGGACATCGCCATCTGGGCCATCCCGTTCGGCATCATCGGCGGCCGGCTCTACCACGTCGTGTCCTCCCCGGATGCCTACTTCGGCCCTGGTTTCGACGGCACCGGTGACCTGTCCCTGATCCCGCAGATCTGGCGCGGCGGCCTGGGCATCTGGGGCGCCGTCCTGCTCGGCGCCGTCGGGGCGTGGATCGGCTGCCGGCGGGCCGGCGTCAAGCTCAGCGCGTTCATGGACGCGGCGGCTCCCGGCCTGCTGCTGGCGCAGGCGATCGGCCGGTGGGGCAACTACTTCAACCAGGAACTCTTCGGCGGCCCCACCACGCTGCCATGGGGCCTGCGGATCGATCCTTCGAACCCGAACTTTCCGCCCGGGTTTCCGGCCGACACGCTGTTCCACCCGACGTTCCTGTACGAGTCGCTGTGGAGCCTGGCCGGCGTCGGCATCCTGCTGCTGCTGGACCGCCGTTTCACCTTCACCCGCGGCCGCCTGTTCTGGCTCTACGCGATGTACTACACGCTCGGACGGGTGTGGATTGAGGCCCTGCGCATCGACGACGCCGAGCAGGTCAGCCTTTTCGGGCTCACCACGAGGCTGAACGTCTGGACCAGCATCCTGGTCTTCGTTGCCTCCGCCGCGGTGTTCATCGTGCTCAGCGTCAGGGCCGGGAGCGGCCGCGCGGAGGACGGGGGCGCGGGCCCGGACGAGGGCCGTAGCGTCTACCTCGACGAGGCGGACGATCCTTCGAAAGTCCGGGGGTCGGACCCTGCTGTCTCGGATGCTGGCGTGCGTGGTACCCTCCTTGATAACCAAAAGGGCAGCCTCAAAACTGCCGAACCGGACACGGAAGCCACGTAGCGCACCGGACCGGACACTCGGGCTCGACAAGCGGGTTACCTCCCGCCTCGTGCCGCGCCACGATGACGTGGCGAACGCCGGATAAGGGAGCGGAACGAAAGCGGTTCCGCGGCCCCTCGGCGATGGCATCGGGGGGACGGTTACGATCCTTGAACCGCGCCCGGCTGCCATAGAATTTCCGTCAGTGACACATCGCGACGGCAGCTTCGCCTGCCGGGACGACGTGGGGCCAGCGTTGTCCCCTCCGTAAGCTCCAACTGGAGGAAGGACCCATCTCCATGACTCTCAGCTCTGCCGGCACCGATCCGACGCGCGGAGTCCCGTCGCCGTTCCAGCGGTTCGCGGCTCTTCCTTCGGCGCAGGGTCTCTACAACCCGGAAGAGGAAAGCGACGCCTGCGGCCTGGCCATCGTTGCGACCCTCCGCGGTGAGCCCGGCCACGACATCGTCGACGCCGCCCTCACCGCGCTGCGCAACCTTGAGCACCGCGGCGCCGTCGGCGCCGACGAAGGCACCGGTGACGGCGCCGGGCTGCTGACCCAGGTCCCCGACGAGTTCTTCCGTGCGGTCACCGACTTTCCGCTCCCCGCTGCCGGCAAGTACGCCGTGGGCACCGCCTTCCTGCCCGCCGAGGCCGGCGAGGCAGAGGTGGCCAAGGCCGGCCTCGAGTCGCTCGCCGCGGACGAGGGCCTGACCGTCCTCGGCTGGCGCGAAGTGCCCGTCGTGGCGGATCTGGTCGGTTCGATGGCCCGGGCCTGCATGCCGCACTTCGTGCAGCTGTTCCTGGCCGAGGACGGACAGCGGGCTTCCGGCACGCTGGACGCCAAGGCGTTCCGGGTGCGCAAGCGCGCGCAGAACAAGTTCGGCGTGTACTTCCCCTCGCTGTCCTCCAAGACCATGGTCTACAAGGGCATGCTCACGACGGCGCAGCTGGAGCCGTTCTACCCGGATCTGTCCGACAGCCGGTTCAAGACCAAGCTGGGCATCGTCCACTCGCGCTTCTCCACCAACACGTTCCCCTCCTGGCCGCTGGCCCAGCCGTTCCGCACCATTGCCCACAACGGCGAGATCAACACGGTCAAGGGCAACCGGAACTGGATGCGCGCCCGGCAGTCGCAGCTCTCGCACCCGCTGCTCGGGGATTCGCCGGAGGAACTGTTCCCGATCTGCACACCGGGAGCCTCGGACTCGGCGTCCTTCGACGAGGTCGCCGAGCTGCTCATGCTCGCCGGCCGGCCGATCACCCACGCGATCATGATGATGATCCCGGAGGCGTGGGAGAACCACGCCACGATGGACCCCGCCCGCCGGGCCTTCTACGAATACCACTCGCTGCTCATGGAACCGTGGGACGGCCCCGCAGCCGTCTCCTTCACCGACGGCACACTGGTCGGCGCCACGCTGGACCGCAACGGCCTGCGCCCCGGACGCTACTGGATCACCGAGGACGGCCTGGTCATCTTCGCCTCCGAGGTCGGCGTCATCGACGTCGAGCCCGCCAAGGTGGTCAAGAAGGGCCGCGTCTCGCCGGGCAAGATGTTCCTGGTGGACACCGCCGAAGGCCGGATCATCGGCGATGAGGAAATCAAGGCCGAGATGGCCGCCGCCAACCCGTGGGGCGAATGGGTCAAGGACAACCTGATCGAGCTCGAAAGCCTGCCCGAGCGCGAGCACGTCGTGCACACGCGCGCCTCCGTCAACCACCGGCAGCGCACCTTCGGCTACACGCAGGAGGAACTGCGCATCCTGATCGGCCCGATGGCCCGCACCGGCGCCGAGCCGCTGGGCGCGATGGGCTCGGACACGCCGATCGCCGTGCTCTCCAAGCGGCCCCGGCTGCTTTTCGACTACTTCGTGCAGTCCTTCGCGCAGGTCACCAACCCGCCGCTGGACTCCATCCGGGAGGAGCTCGTCACCTCGCTGCGCTGCTCCATCGGCCCGAACGGCAACCTGCTGGACACCGGCCTGGTCCGCAAGCCGCAGGTTTCGCTGCCCTTCCCGGTGATCAACAACGACCAGTTGGCCAAGATCGCCAACATCGAAACCCCGGACGGGGAGCGCAAGGCCATCAAGGTCCGCGGCCTGTACCGGCCCGACGGGGGCGAGTCGTCGCTGCGCGCCCGTCTGGCCGAGATCAGCGAGCAGGTCTCCGGCGCGATCAACCGCGGCGTCGAGTACGTGGTGCTCTCGGACCGTGACTCCAACGCCCAGTGGGCCCCGATCCCGTCGCTGCTGCTGGTCAGTGCGGTGCACCACCACCTGCTCCGCAGCGCCAACCGCACCAAGATCGCCCTCGTCGTCGAAGCCGGCGACGTGCGCGAAGTGCACCACGTCGCGCTGCTGATCGGCTACGGCGCCTCCGCTGTGAACCCGTACCTGGCGATGGAATCCGTCGAGGAACTCATCCGCAACGGCGACCTGCCCGGCGTCAGCCCCGAAGACGGCGTGTACAACCTGATCAAGGGCCTGGGCAAGGGTGTCCTGAAGATCATGTCCAAGATGGGCATCTCCACCGTCGCGTCCTACTGCGGCGCCCAGACCTTCGAGGCCCTGGGCCTGTCCCAGGACCTGGTGGATGAATTCTTCTCCGGCACCCACTCCCAGCTCGGCGGCGTCGGCCTCGATGTCCTCGCGGCCGAAGTCGCTGCCCGGCACGCCATGGCCTACCCGGAGGACGGCATCGAGTCTGCCCACCGGCCGCTGCTCAACGGCGGCGAGTACCAGTGGCGCCGCGAAGGCGAGCCGCACCTGTTCAACCCGGAGACGGTGTTCCGGCTGCAGCACTCCACCCGTGAGCGCCGCTACGACATCTTCAAGGCGTACACCAACGGCGTGGACGACCAGTCGCGGAACCTGATGACGCTGCGCGGGCTGCTGAAGTTCAAGAACGGCGCCCGCCCGGCCATTTCCATCGACGAGGTGGAGCCGGTCTCGAGCATCGTCAAGCGCTTCAGCACCGGCGCGATGAGCTACGGCTCCATCTCCAAGGAAGCGCACGAGACGCTCGCCATCGCCATGAACCAACTCGGCGGCAAGTCCAACACGGGTGAAGGCGGCGAGGACGTCGATCGGCTCCTGGACCCCAGGCGCCGCTCCGCGGTGAAGCAGGTTGCCTCCGGGCGCTTCGGTGTCACCAGCCTCTACCTGACCAACGCGGACGACATCCAGATCAAGATGGCCCAGGGCGCCAAGCCCGGCGAGGGCGGCCAGCTAATGAGCCAGAAGGTCTACCCGTGGGTGGCCCGGACCCGGCACTCCACCCCCGGCGTCGGGCTGATCTCACCGCCCCCGCACCACGACATCTACTCGATCGAGGACCTCGCGCAGCTGATCTACGACTGCAAGCGCGCCAACCCCTCAGCCCGGGTGCATGTCAAGCTCGTCTCCGAGGTCGGCATCGGCACGGTGGCGGCCGGCGTGACAAAGGCCAAGGCCGACGTCGTGCTGGTTTCCGGGCACGACGGCGGCACCGGCGCGAGCCCGCTGAACTCGCTCAAGCACGCCGGCGTCCCCTGGGAACTCGGCCTCGCCGAGACGCAGCAGACGCTCATGCTCAACGGGCTGCGCGACCGTGTGGTCGTGCAGGTGGACGGCCAGCTCAAGACCGGACGCGACGTCGTCATCGCCGCCCTGCTGGGCGCCGAGGAGTTCGGTTTCGCGACCGCGCCGCTGGTGGTCTCCGGCTGCATCATGATGCGCGTCTGCCACCTCGACACCTGCCCCGTGGGCGTGGCCACGCAGAACCCCGAGCTGCGCTCCCGGTTCTCCGGCAAGCCCGAGTTCGTGGTCAACTTCTTCGAGTTCCTGGCCGAGGAAGTCCGCGAGATCCTGGCCGAGCTCGGCTTCCGCAGCATCGAGGAGGCCATCGGCCACGCCGAGATGCTCGACAGCCGCGAAGCGATCAGCCACTGGAAGGCCGAAGGGCTGGACCTGGACCCGATCCTGCACGGCCTGGACTTCGACGCCGACGCTCCGCTGCGCAACCTGGTGCCGCAGGACCACGGGCTGGACAAGCACTTCGACCAGCAGCTGATCACGCTCAGCGCCGAGGCGCTCAGCGACCGCGAGCCGGTGCGCATCTCCGTCAACGTGGTCAACACCGACCGTTCCGTCGGCACCATGCTCGGCCACGAGGTGACCAAGCGCTTCGGGGTGGAAACCCTCGCGGCGGACACCATCGACATCACGCTCACCGGCCAGGCCGGCCAGTCGCTCGGGGCCTTCCTGCCCGCGGGCATCACGCTGCGCCTGTTCGGGGACTCCAACGACTACGTCGGCAAGGGCCTCTCCGGCGGCCGGATCATCGTGCGCCCGGACCGGACCAACGTGTTCCCGGCCGAGCGCAACGTGATCGCGGGCAACGTGATCGGCTACGGCGCCACCAGCGGCGAGCTGTTCCTGCGCGGACAGGTGGGGGAGCGGTTCCTGGTCCGCAACTCCGGCGCCACCGCCGTCGTCGAGGGCATCGGTGACCACGGCTGCGAGTACATGACCGGCGGCCAGACCCTGATCATCGGCCGCACCGGCCGGAACTTCGGCGCCGGCATGTCCGGCGGCACGGCCTACGTGCTGGACCTGGACCCGGCCCGGGTGAACAAGCAGAGCCTGGATTCGGGCGAACTCCAGCTCCTGGAGCTCGACGCCGAGGACCGCGACATCGTGCACGCGCTGCTCACCCGACACCGGGAGGAAACGGACTCCGCCGTCGCCGCCCGCCTGCTCAACGATTTCGAAGACGCCGTGGCGCGCATCACCAAGGTGCTGCCGCGCGACTACGCCGCCGTGCTGCAGACCCGGCTGGCGGCCATCGAAGAGGGGCTCGACCCCGACGGCGAAGAAGTGTGGTCTCGGATTTTGGAGGTTACCGGTGGCTGATCCACGCGGATTCCTGAAGGTACGTCAGCGCGAGACCCAGCCCCGCCGGCCCGTGCCGGTGCGCATCATGGACTGGAAAGAGGTCTACGAGGCGCAGGAGGAGGGCACGCTCAAGGCGCAGGCCGGGCGTTGCATGGACTGCGGCATCCCGTTCTGCCACCAGGGCTGCCCGCTGGGCAACCTGATCCCGGAGTGGAACGACCTGGTCTGGCGCGGCAAGATGGACGAAGCCAGCGAGCGGCTGCACGCCACGAACAACTTCCCGGAGTTCACCGGCAAGCTGTGCCCGGCCCCCTGCGAGGCGTCCTGCGTGCTGGGCATCAACCAGCCTGCCGTCACGATCAAGCAGGTCGAGGTCTCGATCGCCGAGACCGCCTTCGGCAACGGCTGGATCGAGCCGCTGCCGCCGGCGCGCCTGACCGGCAAAACCGTCGCCGTCGTCGGCTCCGGCCCCGCCGGGCTCGCTGTCGCCCAGCAGCTGACCCGCGTGGGCCACACCGTCGCGGTGTACGAGCGGGATGACCGCATCGGCGGCCTGCTGCGCTACGGCATCCCCGACTTCAAGATGGAGAAGGAAGTCCTGGACCGCCGCCTGGAGCAGATGAAGGCCGAGGGCACCCGCTTTCGTGCCGGCGTCGAGATCGGCAGGGATGTCAGCTGGGAGCAGCTGCGCCGACGCTACGATGCCGTCGTCATCTCCACCGGAGCCACCCTGCCGCGGGACCTGCCGATCCCGGGCCGGGAGCTCGAGGGCGTGCACTTCGCCATGGACTACCTCGTGCAGGCCAACCGCGTGGTGGCCGGCGAGCAGGTGGAGAACCAGATCCACGCTGAGGGCAAGCATGTGGTGATCCTCGGCGGCGGCGACACCGGCGCGGACTGCCTGGGCACTGCGCACCGCCAGCGCGCAGCCTCGGTGACCACTCTCGCCATCGGCAAGCAGCCGCCGGCGGAGCGTGCCGCGCACCAGCCGTGGCCGACGTTCCCGACGCTGTTCGAGGTGGCCAGTGCGCACGAAGAGGGCGGGGAGCGCACCTATCTTGCCTCGACCGTCGAGTTCGTGGGGGAGAACGGCGTACTGAAGGCGATCAAGGTCGCCGAAACCGAGTTTGTCGACGGCAAGCGCCTGCCGAAGGCCGGCACCGAACGGGAGATCCCCGCGGACCTGGTCTTCCTGTCACTGGGCTTCACCGGCCCCGAGCCGGCCGGCATCACCGACCAGGTGCGCGCCGAGTTCGACAACCGCGGCAATGTCGCCCGCGACGGCTACTACATGACGAACACCGAGGGGGTGTTCGTGGCCGGGGACGCCGGGCGCGGGCAGTCGTTGATCGTCTGGGCCATCGCGGAGGGCCGCGCCTGCGCGGCCGCCGTGGACAAGCACCTCATGGGGCACACCATCCTTCCCGCTCCGGTGGCGCCCACCGACCGCGCCATCGCCGTGCTCTGACCCGGGCACCGGGAATTCACCGGCCGGACAACTTCAATAAAGCCCACTACAACTAGGCTAGGTATATGAGACGCGCAAAAATCGTTGCTACTTTCGGGCCGGCAATCGCCAGCTACGAAAACACACTGGCTGTCCTGAAGGCGGGTGTCGACGTCGCCCGTATGAACATGAGCCACGGCGACTACAGTGTGCACGACAACACCTATGAGAATGTCCGCAAGGCTGCGGACGAGCTTGGCAAGGCCGTTGGCATCATGGCCGACCTGCAGGGCCCGAAGATCCGGCTCGGCCGCTTCGTCGACGGACCCCACGACCTGGCCGAGGGTGACATCTTCACCATCACCACCGAGGACGTCCCGGGCACCAAGGACATCTGCTCCACCACGCTCAAGAGCCTGACCGACGACGTCAACGTCGGCGACACCCTGCTCATCGACGACGGCAAGGTCGCCCTGCGCGCCACCGCCGTCGACGCCGTCAAGGTCACCGCCGTCGTCACCGTTCCGGGCACCGTGTCCAACAACAAGGGCATCAACCTCCCCGGCGTGGCCGTCAACGTGCCCGCGCTGAGCGAGAAGGACCAGGACGACCTGCGCTGGGCCCTGCGCCGCGGCGTGGACATGGTGGCCCTGTCCTTCGTGCGGGACGCGTCGGACATCAACCGCGTGCACCAGATCATGGACGAGGAGGGCCGGCGCGTTCCGGTCATCGCCAAGATCGAGAAGCCGCAGGCTGTCGCGCAGCTGCACGAGATCATCGACGCGTTCGACGCCATCATGGTGGCCCGCGGCGACCTCGGCGTGGAGCTGCCGCTGGAAGAGGTTCCGATCGTGCAGAAGCGGGCCGTCGAGCTCGCCCGCCGCTGGGCCAAGCCGGTCATCGTCGCCACCCAGGTCCTCGAGTCCATGATCGACAACCCGCGTCCGACCCGCGCCGAGGCGTCCGACTGCGCCAACGCTGTGCTCGACGGCGCGGATGCCGTTATGCTCTCCGGTGAGACGAGCGTGGGCAAGTTCCCGATCGACACCGTGAAGACCATGGCACGGATCATCGAATCCACCGAGGAGCACGGCCTGGAGCGCGTGCCCCCGCTGGGCACCAAGCCCAAGACCCGCGGCGGCGCCATCACCCGCGCGGCCGTGGAGATCGCGGACCAGCTGGACGTGAAGTACATTGCGACGTTCACGCAGTCCGGTGACTCGGCACGCCGCCTGTCCCGCCTGCGGCCGCTGAAGCCGGTGTTCGCCTTCACCCCGATCGAGCAGGTCCGCAACCAGCTGGCGCTCACCTGGGGCATCCAGCCGATCCTGGTGGACATGGTGGACCACACCGACGCCATGACCGCCCAGGTGGACCGCGAGCTTCTTGAGCGCGGCCTCGTGCAGAACGACGACCTCGTCGTCATCGCTGCCGGTTCGCCTCCCGGACAGGTCGGCTCGACCAACTCCTTGAAGGTCCACAAGGTCGGGGACCTGTCCGATACCGCGCACAGTGGCAAGGTCAACAAGGAGAAGCTCGGCCCGTGGCCGGAAAAGAAGAAGAAGACCCGCTCGGTGGGTGACACCCCGTCGGTGGCCGAAAGCGCCAGCGCCGGTGAGGTTGCCTCGGGCGAGGCGCCGGTTTCCTAGGCTCTTCCAGACCAAGGGAGCGGCCCCGCAGTTTTCGACTGCGGGGCCGCTCCCTTGGTCTGATGCCGGTTGGCTGGCTGGCAGGCCCTAGTTGACCTGGTTGATGATGGTCTCGGCGACTTCGCGCATGCTCAGGCGGCGGTCCATCGAGGTCTTCTGGATCCAGCGGAACGCCTCGGGTTCGGTCAGACCCATCTTGGTGGTCAGCAGGCTCTTCGCACGCTCCACGAGCTTACGGGTGGCGAACTGTTCCTGCAGGTCCGAGACCTCGTTCTCGAGGGCCTTAATCTCCTCGTGGCGGGACAGCGCGATCTCCAGGGCGGGCACCAGGTCCGCCGGGGTGAAGGGCTTGACCACGTAGGCCATGGCGCCGGCGTCGCGGGCGCGCTCGACCAGTTCCTTCTGGCTGAACGCCGTCAGCAGCACCACCGGGGCGATGCGTGCCTTGACGATCTTCTCCGCGGCGGAGATGCCGTCCATGACCGGCATCTTGACGTCCATGAGCACCAGGTCAGGCTTGAGCTCCTCGGCCAGCTGGACGGCCTTTTCGCCGTTGTCAGCCTCGGCGACGACGTCGTAGCCCTCTTCCTTCAGGATCTCGATGATGTCGAGGCGGATCAGCGTCTCGTCCTCAGCGACAATCACGCGGCGAGCAGGGGTGTTCTCTGCGATCGGCTCCGTTTTCTCTGACACGGTTGCTCCTTGACGACGATCCGAAGCACAAGCTCCGGAGGGGATGTACAGCCGCGAACGCGGGTTCACAGAAACAGCCTATCGGCATGTAGAGTGGTTTCGCGCAACGGTCCGGATTCCTGCGGTGTGATCATCATCGCAAGCGGGACCGGTTGAGCACGCTGGCCCGAGTGGCGGAATTGGCAGACGCGCCGCACTCAAAATGCGGTATCGAAAGGTGTGTGGGTTCGAGTCCCACCTCGGGCACAATGCATGCGCAGGTCAAGGACCTGTTTCCTCGTTAGGTGTTGACAAAACCGCGGAATGTGTTGACAGCGGCGTAACGTTTTCTGTGTGGCCAGCATTCGCAAACGCACCAAAAAGGACGGTTCATCGTCCTACATGGTGCTGTGGCGGGACCCGAAGAGCCGCGAGCAACAAGGCCTCACAGTCGCTAGCCTCACCGAGGAACTGCATTTTGGCAGGGCCGCGAAACGCTTGTGCGTTGCGCAACCGACCCTGAGTCGCCAAATCCAGACGCTGGTGGCCCAAATTGGTGTACGGCTCCTGACAAGAGGACCGCGTGGGGGCGCCCTGACCGACGCGGGGCGCGAACTCCATGAGGAGGGCGACCGGCTGCTCGAACAAAGCATGCGGACCGTCGACCGGGCGCGCCGAGCTGGGCGGGGTGAACTAGGCCACGTCTCTGTCGGTTTTATTGGCTCCGCTGTGGGCTTGGCGGTAGGCACGGTCGCGAGGATGCGCGTTAGGTACCCTGAGGTTTCCTTTTCCCTTGCTGAAAGACCTTTTCGCGATCCTCTGGCAGGACCGGACGCAGGGGAGGACGACCTCGTCTTGGTGCGCAATATGATCGCGAACGATGTGTTTGAACTGGTTGACCTAGCCAATGATGAATCGTGTCTAGTCGTCCCCACCGACCATCGGCTAGCCGCCCAGACCGGAGTTACACGGGCTGAATTGGAGCGCCTTGGTGACGAAGTCTTCCTTTCGACCAGCAGATGGATGGGCCTTTGGGGTTTCCAGCCGCGTCGGATGGATGAAGTCGCCAGCACCCAGGCAACACTGCGCCTTATTGCGTCCGGTGTCGGCATTTCACTCATGCCATCCGGTTACGAGTCGCAGGCCTGACCTAGCTGTACTGAGTCAGGACGTTGGTTGCATCGTGAATAGGTGAGGACCTCTTAGGTTGGTGGTTACCACACAGCCAACGATTAAGAGGTCCTCATGTCCCACGGTAATGCCCGCCTTACTCCGAACGGTAGGCGGATCATCCCCGGCGCGCAGATCCCCGGACCCGTCCTGCGGCGGGGTCGCATCCGTCTGAACCCAGGTATCGCCGGACACCGCGCTGGACCAGCTCGGATCGACAGTCACCGGATAGCTTGTCGACGGATCGGACAGGAACGAGGCGGGCGGGGTGAGCACCAGCACCGGGGTGTTTCCGGTCTTCTCAATGCGTGCGTCCACCGGCGCCTGATGGGAGTTCAGGCCTGAATGCTCGTCTTTGTGCGTATCCCACATCATCGGGCGGGGAGCGAAGAACACGATCCTGCCGCGCATGTCCGTGACATTGATGGCCCCGGTCTTGGCGACCTGCACCTGCGGGCCGGGGCTGAGGGTCAGCGGGAACCGGAGCTCGAGCCTGGACTGCGGCGGCCGCGCGAGTGTCACCGTGTGTGAGAAGCCGTACCGGGTGGCCTCGACTGTGATGTCGGCGGGCTTGCTGCCCTGCAGGGACGCGGACGCGGCGGGCGCCGCGTAGACAGCCTTCCTGCCACGCAGTTCCGGCTTCGGCAGCGTCCCTTCCCAGCCCAGCGACAAACGCGCTGACCGGCCCGCGGAGTCCTTTCCCTTCGGCTGCGCCAGATCCGATACCCCTTTCGCGAGGGCCTTGCCGTCGGAGAGCAACAGGTCAGGGCCGCCGGCCGTCGGAGCGACCCCGCCGTTCGTGAACGTCAGGTCCGGGTTCACGTCCTCCCACGTGCCGCCGGGCGTGCGGGTGAACTTCGGTCAGCTGTAGCAATCCAGGGTCCAGATCGAATCCGGGTTGGCGAGAACACGTGTCGACTCGGTCCGCTGCGACAGGTCCTCCACCGGCTTGCCCGTGGACCGAGCCGTCAACGCCGCCGACATTGAGAACTCCGGCATCCTCAACAGAGTTGAAACACATCACCCGTGCAGCCGGGACGCCTCCGAGCCCCTACCGCGGGACAGACATCTGGGCTCAGAAAAACAGCAACCCCGGGGCTCCTGACCATGAACAATGTCAGGTTGGGGTGTGCCCTAATCGGGCGCCGGAAAGTAGGCGCCTGAATAGTTGCGGGCCTCAATGTCGCTGACCGGTTGAATCGTGGCAGCCGAGGCGCAATGGGGCTGATGAACCAGGGCCAAAGATCCGTCGGGTAGAGAAGTCAGAAGGAGGTGGATCGGGACGGTAAGGGACCCAGTACTCGCGTTGCGAGGTGGGCCCCTTACCGTAATTTGGTGTGGATTTAGCGGCGACTTCCTCTGTATCGAGTGTTTGCTGGTCGCCAGCTGCTCAGTGGAGCGCGGTTAGGTGCATGGGCCACCTGCTTTCCTCCACGGGGATTTGTCTATTTGGTTCAGACGAGCGTGTTTTCGAGGGTGCCGATCTGTTCAATCTCGATGCGGATTTCGTCACCCGCGCTTAGCCATTTCTGCTTGTTCTCGGGGTATCCAAGGATGACGCCGTCTGGTGTTCCGGTGAAGATGATATCGCCCGGCTCCAATGTCATGTACCGGGAGATGTAGCTGATCAGGTAGGCGCAGCTGAAGATCATATCTTTGGTATTGGCCTTCTGTCGGACCGCACCGTTTACTTCGCACTGGATTGCCAGATTCGTTGGGTCGATCTCGTCCTGTGTGACGAGATACGGGCCCAGCGGGGCGAAGCCGTCCGATGACTTGCCGAGCATCCACTGTCCGGTGCGGAATTGCAGGTCCCTTGCCGAGAGGTCGTTTCCCACCGTGTACCCGAAGACGTGGTCCAGGGCGTCTTCTTCGGATACGTTGCGCGCCTGCTTTCCTATGACTGCAACCAGTTCAGCCTCGTAGTCGAACTGTGTGGCGTCTGCAGGGAGGCTCACAGGTTCTTTATGGCCGGCGAGAGCGTTGTTGTATTTGTTGAAAAGGATCGGCGATTGGGGGATTTCCATCTTTGATTCTTCTGCATGGTTAATGTAGTTCAGCCCCACGCAGATGATTTTTTCAGGGTGAAGGACGGCCGGGGCAAATCGCGTTGCTTCTTCGCTGGTGTAGAGCTCATCGAGTTCGCGGGCGTTTTCGAAGAGGACATTGATCTTTTCAAGCCCTGGTTCTCCCTGTGCGATGAGTTCTTGCATGTCGCCGGCTGCCGTTTCGTTCAGTTTTTCGGCGGCTTTGTGCAGGTTGAAGATTCCGCGGCTCGTTTTGAGCCCGAGGGTGACCCGGTTGTCCTCGTAGAAGTGGAGCAGGTGCATGACTGTCCTTTCGGTCTGAGAGTGAGACGGCGTGCTTGGGAGATTTGGCCGTCGGCGGGAGGTCGTTCGGTTGGTGCCGTCAAGCCCGCTCCCCACGTTGCGCCGGGAGGCACGGCTTGACGGCTGCACCGGTTAGAGGCTTCGGATGAGTTCTTCGCTGACGTCGGCTTTCTTTGCCAGTGTCAGCAGCCCGGCGGCCACCGAGGGGGGCAGGCTGATCCCGTTGGCCATGTTGGTGTCCTTGGCCTTGAGTTCGATCTCGCCGGGCATGTAGATCGCGTCGTTACCCGGGGCCAGGGGCGAGCTCTTGATTTGGTCGATGTAGCGGTCGACCGAGGTTTTGAAGATCTGCGGGTCAAGGAAAGCGGAGATCTTGATGGCCATGAAGAAGTGGCTGATGCGGTTGGGGCTTTCCAGTTCCTGGTACATGGAGTGGATGTCAGTGCCGAACTCTCCGCCGCTGAGCAGCGCGGAGAGGACTTCAACGATAACCGCCAGACCGTAGCCTTTCGGTCCGCCGACGGGGAACAGGGATCCGCCGTTGATTACCTCGTCGGGAACGGTCGTGGGCTTTCCGTCGCTGTCCAGGCCCCATCCTTCGGGGATGGGCTCGCCCTTGCTTTTTGCGTTGAGGATCTTGCCCAATGGAACCACGCTGGTGGCCATGTCGACCACGATGGGGCGGTGGGTCTGGGCCGGTACGACGACGGAGAGCGGGTTGTTGCCGATTCGCGCTTCTGCTCCGCCTGGCGGTGGCATGAGCGGTTCGACGTTGCTTACGGCGACTCCGATCAGGTCCTGTTCGGCGAGTTGTGCGGCCCAATAGGCGGCCGCTCCGAAGTGGTTGCTGTTGCGGACGCTCACTGCGGCTATCGGGGTGTCCTTCGTCTTGGCGAGCAGGACGTCCACCGCCCGCTGCGATACGACCTGTCCGAATCCGTTGTCGCCGTCGAGGACTGCTGTCGCGGCCGTTTCGTTGAAGACCTTTACTTCGGGCGTCGCGTTCATGACACGGTTGTTGAGGCGTTGCAGGTAGGTTTCCATTCGCAGGACGCCGTGGCTGCTCACTCCGCGCAGGTCTGCGTCGACGAGCGAATTGGCGACGATATGCGCGTCCCGGTCGGTCAGTCCGTTGTTGCGGAGGATGCCGGCGCAGAGATCAAGAAGTGCGCGGGCTTGAATGTTGTGCGGGTCGTTCACTGGAGCGCTCCTTCAGGGGCCGGAGTGGTTGAGGGTTCGGGGCGGAATTCGTCGCGTTCCTTGAGGAAGACCAGGTAGACCAACGCAGCGGCTCCTCCGATGATGCCGGCGATGACGAGGGCGTAAACGAAGCTGCCGGTGACGGTGGCAATGAATCCCGTCAGGATGGGAGCGATCCAGCCGGCGATGTTTCCGATGAAGTTTTGCATGCCGGCGAGAGTTCCCGACGCGCCGCGGGGAGCGATTTCGGACACGACGGCCCACGATGCACCGTTGGCGAACATCATGCCGCCCAGCGAAGCTGCGATCAGCAGCACAGCCGAGAGCTGATCGGCTACGAAGGCTGCGGGGATGATGGCGAGGGAGAGGATCATGCCGATGGCCATCACGCGTCGGCGGGCGCGGACGGCGGGGGTGCCGTTCTTGATCATGCGGTCTGAGAGGTATCCGCCAAGCAGGGCGCCTACAGAGGCTGCCACCCAGGGAAGGATGGCGTAGAAGCCTGCGGTGATGAGGGTCATCTTCCGTTCGGTGACCAGGTAGACAGGGAGCCAGGTCAGCATGAGATAGAGAAGGTAATCCTGGGCGAAGAGACCGTAGAGGATGGCCCAGACGTTTTTGGAGCGAAGCATCTGGCCCCAGCGGATCTTGACCGCCGGCCCGGTGAGCGGTTCGGGCTCGCCTGAGGTGATGTGCGTCAGTTCCGCGGCGTTGACTTTCTTGTTGTCCTTGGGCTTGTTGGTGAAGTGGAAGAGCCACAGGGCTGCCCAGATCAGGCCGATCACGCCGGTAAGGAGGAACGCCGTCTGCCATCCGAAGCTTGTCACGACCCAGGCGACGGCGGGAGTGGTGAGGCCGGCTCCGACAGCGATGCCCATGGTGAAGAGCCCGTTGGCGATACCCCGTTCACGGGAGGGGAGCCAGTCGGAAATGACACGTACGTTGGTGGGGAAGGCAGGCGACTCGCCGATGCCCATGAGCGCCCGGACCCCAATGAGAAGGCCGAAGGAGCGAACCATGCCTGTGAGCATTGAGCACACCGACCACCAGATGATCGCCACGGCGTAGATGGCGCGCGGACCGATCTTGTCCACGAGAACACCGATAGGGATCTGCATCAGGGCGTAGGTCCAGAAAAATGCGGAGCCCAGTACACCGAATTCGATCTTGTTCAGACCCAGGTCTTTCATCATGGAGGGTCCGGCGACCCCTAGAACCGAGCGGTCCAGATAGTTGATGGAGGTCGCCAGGAATATCAGGACAACCACAATCCATCTCTTGTTTGTGCGTATCACAACTACCATCTCCTTTGATTTAGTCGTCTAACGGGTGGTGCTACTGCAGTCCTTCACGCGTCCTGACAAGGTTGCTGGAGCGTAAGGGGCTGCTCTTACGGTTGCCCAGAGCAGGGCCGGGCGCTTGTGCGGCTGGTTCGCGAGGGGCGGGTGATGGGGATTCGGCCGCCGGCAGGGTGTCGGGGGCTGTCACCATTTGGTGGCGATGTATTTGGTTTCCATGAATTCGAGCATCCCGTCCTGGGATCCTTCACGGCCAAGACCGCTCTGTTTCACTCCTCCGAACGGTGCCGAGGGGTCCGACAGCAGTCCTTGATTGATGGCGATCATGCCGGACTCAATACGGTCGGCCACAGCAAGGCCGCGCCGCAGGTCCCGCGTGTAGATGTAGGCGGAAAGACCAAGGGCGGTGGAGTTGGCGGCGTCAATGGCTTCGGTCTCGGAGTCAAAGGGGATGATGCTGGCCACAGGCCCGAAGATCTCTTCCCTGACGATCCGGGAATTAGACGGTACGTTGGCCAGCACGGTGGGCGGATAGAAATATCCCTCCCCTTCCGGACGGATGGCCCCGAGCAGGATCTGCGCCCCGTCGTCGACGGCCGCGGCCACGAGGTTGTCAACTTTGTTTACGGCCGCTTCATTGATCAGGGGGCCGCAGCCGGTTGAAGGGTCCGTCCCGGCTCCGATCACCAAGGCGCCCATCTTTGCGGCAAGACGGTGCCCGAGTTCGTCGGCTACTGAGCGGTGCGCATAAATGCGGTTCGCTGCAGTGCAGGCCTGCCCCCCGTTACGCATCTTCGCGATCATGAGGCCCTCGACCGCTTCATCAAGGTCGGCGTCTTCAAATACCAGGAACGGTGCGTTGCCGCCCAGCTCCATGGAGGTCTTCAGCACGTTGTCGGCGGACTCGTGCAGCAAAATGCGCCCGACTTCGGTGGAGCCGGTGAAGGACAGGGCGCGCACCCGGTCCTCGTGCAGCATTGCCGATACGACCGGGCCGGACTGCTCCGTTGTCAGGACGTTCACGACACCGTCGGGAACCCCGGCGTCGCGACAGCATTCGGCGATCAGATACGCGGTGAGTGGGGTCTCCGTGGCGGGCTTAAGAACGACCGTGCAGCCCGCGGCGAGAGCCGGTGCGATCTTTCGGGTTGCCATGGCCGCCGGGAAATTCCACGGAGTGACGAGTACGGCCACTCCAATCGGCTCGTACTGGGCCAGAATCCGGTTCGAGCCTGTCGGGGACATGCTGATCTGGCCCTTGGCGCGTACCGCTTCCTCGGAATACCAGCGGAAGAATTCCGCGGCGTAAGACGTCTCGCTACGGGCGTCGGCGAGAGTCTTTCCGTTTTCCTTTGAAATCAGTTCGGCGATTTCATCTGCCCGCCGGCTCATCTGTTCGAAGCAGCGGCGCAATACTTCGGCTCGGTCCCTGGGTGCGGTTGCCTTCCATGCGGGAAGCGCTGCCGCTGCCGCATCGACGGCCTGGATACCTTGCTGCACGTCGGCGTTGGCTACGGTTGCGATGGCTTCGCCGGTAGAGGGGTTGAAGACAGGGATGGCCGGCAGAGCGCCGGAGGCCGACTGGCCGCCGATCCACAGGCCAACGTTCTCGAGGGAGGCTGCAATGGCAGTTGTCATGGATGTTCTCGTTCTTTCCGTGAGTGAGTCTTTCGGTCTGTTTGGGGGCTGTATTCAGGCCGCTGACTCAAGCAAGCTGTGTTCGCCGCGGTAGGCCGCCGCAGCGATGATCTCGAGTGTCTCGACGTCCAGGGGGCGAGGGTTGTTCTCGATCAGGCGGGTCGCCTTCATAGCCTGGGCTGCCAGCCAGCGTTCCTTGCCGGACGGCATCCCCAACGCTGCGAGAGTCGGGGGAATCCCGATGTCAGTCAGGAGCGCCGCGACGTGAGCGATAACAAGGTGAGAAAGCGACTCATCGTCCCCGTGTCCGTCACCGATGTCGAAGGCGCGCGCGAGGGCCGCGAACTCCGGTACCCGGGCGGGGCGGTTGAACTCCATGACGTATGGAAGGAGTACCCCGACTCCTACTCCGTGTGGGGTATGGGTCGCGGCTCCAACGGGGTATTGCAGCGCGTGTGCCGCTGCCGTGCCGCCGGTGCCGAGCGCGAGCCCTCCTGCCGTTGCGGCGAAAACCATGTCATCGCGCGCTGAGGTGAGGAGTTCGGCGTCTGCGTGGCCTTTTACGGCGGTTTTGAGGCTTCTGCCGATCGCAGCGGCCGCGGCGAGTGCGTACTGGTCACTGAGCAGCGATTTTCCGACGAACACCCGTTCTGCGGCCAGGCCGGGTGTTGCGGGTCGCTGGATGGCGGTGAAGGACTCGATGGCGTGGGACAGCGCGTCCGTTCCGACGGCGGCCGTCAGACCTGGCGGGGCACCATCAGTCAGTTCAGGGTCGCAGACTGCGGTCACCGGAACGATGTAGGGACTGGAGATGCCGATTTTCATTTCCCTGTCGGGGTCGCTGACCACGGCGACGGGTGTTGCTTCCGAGCCTGTTCCGGCCGTGGTGGGGACCGCGATGACCGGGACTGTCGGCCCCGGGACAGCGAACTCCCCGTAGTAGTCCTGCGGTTTGCCGCCGTGGGCGAGCAGGATGGCGATGACCTTTGCGAAGTCCATGCAGGTCCCGCCTCCGATGCCGATAACGACGTCGACCCGCTCGTCCGCGAGCTTCTCCCTGGCATTTAGGATGTCGGCCACGGGCAGTTCGGGCCGAACATCGGCCACGATCGTCAGTGCGATGCCCGCGTCTTGCAGCTGTTGCATCATTGCCGTAAAGGCGGGCTCCTTTGCCATACGCGCATCGGTGATGACGAGCGCGCGGCGCGCTCCCGCCGGCAGGTGACGGGCGAGGGCATGGCGCTGGCCGCGCCCCATCAGAATCGTTGCGGGTTGGCGGAGCAACCCCAAAGTTGGCTGGTGCATATATTCCTCTTCGAATTGCCTGTCTCGGGCGCAGCGGCCCATGCACCCTGGACACCACATTGCTTCTCGTCAGGGCAGTGCCGGTTGTGTGTGGAAGCTCTTGAAAAATCAGATCCGATACGATCCAATGTGTAGATACTTGAGGAAAGGTTCGGCCATGTCAAGAGATAAACGTGATCTAGATCATGCAGGTGTCGAACCGGACCAACCGTCTTTGGGAGGAGGCAGCCGGCGGTTGGGACGATTGGGGGACGGGGTATACGACACGTTGCTGAACGAGCTGCTCTCCGGGTCGATCGAGCCGGGCTCGCGGATTATGATCGACCGGCTTTCGCGCACCCTGGGGGTGTCCCAGACCCCGATCAGGGAAGCGTTGCTGCGGTTGGAAGCCCAAGGGCTGGTCACCAAGACACACCTAGTGGGATACCGCGCCGCCGAGCGGATGAGCCGCCGCCAGTTCGAAGATCTGTATGAGATGCGCCTCTTGCTTGAACCGTTCGCGGCGACCCGCTGTGCTCAACTGGCCTCCGATGCTCAACTCAAGGCGCTCGAAAACATGACCGGTGAAATGACGCGCCACTCTGGCCGTGGGTCCTACGCTTCGTTCGCGCAGCAGGACGCAGAGTTTCACGAATTCATTGCCTCGTGCGGCGGGAACGCCCTCGTACATGAAAGCCTCTCAGCGCTCCACGGCCACCTTCACCTCTTCCGCCTGCAGTTCAACACCCAGGGAACCGCCCAAGCACTGAGGGAACACGAGCAGATTCTCGCGGCGATCAAGAACCGAGCCCCCGAGACTGCGGCGGCACTGATGAAGAAGCACATCGAGAATTCGCGGCACCGGCTGCTCGACGCATACGAGAAGCGGAAATCCCCCGAAACACCGCAACCTGACGAACGAGACAGAAAAATGGAGAAATCATGAAAGTCCTGCTCACCGACCAGGTGTTTCCAAGTGTCGAGACCGAACGTGCACTGTTGAGCGAAGCAGGACATGAGCTGGTCATCGCCTCCACACCGGAAGACCTCAGGCACCACCTCGCTGATGCGGACGCCGTCCTGACGACCTATCAGCCCTTGCCCGAGGAGGTGCTGTCCACCATGAAGAACGCCAAAATCATTGCTCGATACGGCATCGGCGTCGACAACATCGACCTGGCGTCCGCTGCCTCGCGGGGAATCATGGTCACCAATGTTCCCGACTACTGTGTGGAGGAAGTAGCTGAGCATGCCATTGCGATGGCACTTTCCCTCCACCGCCGGCTCCACGACGCCGATGCTTCAACCCGTGCGGGGGAGTGGGGAGTCGCTTCCGTCCGCCCCATCCACCGGCTCTCGACGCTTACCGCCGGATTCCTCGGTTTTGGCAGGATCGGACGCAGAGTTGCGTCCACCATGGCCACCTTCGGCTGCCGCATCGTTGCCCACGACCCTTATGCGACCGACCTGCCCTCCACCGTCAACGGTGTTGAAATGGACGAACTCCTCGGGCAGTCCGACCTACTGTTCCTCCATGCCCCGCTCACAGCGGAAACACGCGGAATCATCAACGCCGACACTATCGCCCGTCTGCCTGAGCGAGCCATTGTCGTGAACGTGGCCCGCGGACCCCTCGTCGTGCTCGAAGATCTGATCGCAGCCCTTCGCGCAGACCGCCTGGGAGGCGCCGGACTGGATACCTTCCCCACCGAGCCCGTTGACCCCGGCCTCCTGATAGACGTGCCCAACCTGCTGGTAAGCCCACACACCGCTTACTACTCAGAAGAAGCCATCACAGAATCACAACGGAAAGCAACGAACCAAGTCATCAAGGTCCTCTCCGGCGAGAAAGCCGACTACCCCCTCACCGCCGGATAAGGCGACGGACCTCGAAAAGCCAAGTGGGGGACCGTCAAATTGGGGTGTTACCTAATCTGACCCGAATGTGTGGTGTGACCGTTTGGGGGTCAGTACCAGTTGTTGGAGGTCTCGTGGTCCCAGACTCCGCAGGGAGATCCGTAGCGGCCCTCGATATAACCCAGTCCCCAGTCGATCTGGGTGCGGTAGTTCGTCAGCCAGTCCGAGCCGGTGGAGGAATATTTGTCTGGCGGCGGGGCCTCGGCCACGCCGTGGGCCCCGCTGGAGGGGCTGGTGGTGTGGGTCATCCAGCGCGATTCCTGGCTCCAGAGCTTGAGCAGGCAGGACATCTGGTCTCCGCCCCAGCCGTGGCGCTGAGCCGGGCCGAGGCGTACGCCTGCGCGCCACCCGGATTGTTCACCGCACCGTCGGAATGCTGGGCAGCAGCACGTTGATCGGGATGAGGCCCGCCGCCGCGGCCCGCCGCCGCGGCCCGCCGCCGCGGCCCGCCGCTCGCCGGCGTGCCCGGCTCGGGGTCCGTCTATCTGGTGGTGCAGCGGTGGTTGGGGGTAATTTACCAGTGCCGGTGGTGTTCGCCGTGGTGCCACCCCATTGGGTCCGGCAGCCGTCCACGCCATCCGGTGCGTCCGTAGCCGTGTCCCCATCCCCGGTCGAAGTTCGCCTCCGGGCCCAGGCGTGACCGGCAGTGTTTGCAGACTGTTGCACCTGGTTTGATGCTCTCTTTGCAGTAGGGGCACAGTCCCTGGTGTTCGGATGCGGCGGCGCCGAGATAGGAACCGCAGTGTTTGCAGATCACCGCCCCCGCTTTGATCGTTTCCCTGCAGTAAGGACACTCGGCAGTTCCCCCGGCAGCTTCTCCAGGGGTCCCTGCCTGGTTCTCGTCCGGCGCTGGTGCTGGTTGCTCGCTCATTGATTGTCTTCCCGTGTTTCGTGCCCTCTGGCAGCCCTAGGGGTTCTCAGGTGACGGTGCCGGCGGTTTCGCCGCCGGTGACGTAGCCGGCTTCGTCGGAGGCGAGGTAGACGAGGAGGGCGGCGATTTCCTCGGGCTTGCCGATGCGGTGCAGGGGGACGTGGCCGGTGTCGAAGCTCATGCCGTGGGTCATGGGGGTGTCGATGACGCCGGGGTGGACGGAGTTGACCCGGATTCCGGCGGCCCCAAGGTCCAGTGCTGCGGACTTGGTGAGCCCGCGGACCCGAATTTTGATGCGGTGTAGCCGGGGAGCTGTTCGTATCCGCGCAGCCCTGCGATGGAGGAAAGGTTGATGATGGATGCCCGGCTGTTGGCGGCCAGGGCGTGGACTGATGCTTTGATGCCGTTGAAGACGCCGGTGAGGTTGATGTCGATGATGCGCGCCCATTGTTCATGGGTGTAGCTGTCGATGCGCCCGAAGTCGACGATCCCGGCGTTGTTCACCCGGACGTTGAGGATACCGAATGCGGTCAGGGCGTCGGTGACGGCGTTGGCCCAGTCAGCGGGTCGCGGGCTGCCCCGCTGATCAACGCCACCTTCCCGTCGAGTCGTCCCATCGTCCTGTTCCTTCCTGCTCCGCTGCAGCGGCCCCCCCGTCGGTAGTCTTCCCGTTCTTACGGGCGTCGATGCCGGGAGGGAGCTGCGAAGGGTATGAGTTCCACGGCGGTTGCCCGGGCCTGTTTCGGGCCGGGCAACCGCCCTCATACTCCCCACGCCGTGCGTTACTCTCGGGTTTTTTTAGTGGGAGGGCATGATGCGGTGGTGTTCGTCCATGCTGGGCCTGATCGCGGTCGCTGTGACGATCGCGGCGATTGCTCCGGCTATCCAGGAGGTCCATGCGGGTCCGGGGTAGCTGGCGTAGGAGCCGGCCCAGGGTGCGAGGAACAGCAGGGCGCCGGCGACCGCCTGGGCCCATTCCACGGTGGGGGTTCCGGGCATGGCGAGGTTCACTAGGCCGCCGATGATCAGCAGTGCCCCGAAAACGAGCATGAGGGCCATGGAGAGGCCGGCATGTGTCGTCCAGAGTACGGCGAGCACCGTATAGAGTCCGGCAGCGGCTGCGATCCAGTCCTGCCATCGAGTCCATTTCTTCATTTCAGACCATCCTCCTAGGGTGGGGCGCCCTGGTCTTCGGCGGGAATTGTCACCGGGGCGGGGCCGTTTCGGGCCTGGTGCGGCGGCGCTCACTGTGACTATGGGGACCCGGGCCGGTTTCCCCTTTACCCCTTTTCCCGGACCCGGGCACATCTTCAGTGGATACCTCCTTGCGTGTGGCAAACAGGGGAGAAGGTCACCCGCCGCGGGCCCGCGTTTGGGGGCCATACGGCTCTGTGCCGTCCTGCGGCGCCCGGGAAGCATGGCCTCGGGGCTCCGGGGCGCGGTGTCTGCAGCCGGATGGTCGCGCCCTCAAGGACCGGGAAAGGCGGTGTTGTCATGGAAGAACCAGGCAGGACCAGGTTCGGGGGTTCAGGGGCAGGCCGGCACGGGGGTGCCCGGCAGAGGATCCTGGAGGCGGCGCGGACCGTGTTCGCGGCCAACGGGCTCGAAACAGCGGATTACCGCCAAATAGCGCGGGCTGCCGGTGTGGGTGAGTCCGTGGTCGGGCAGTTTTTTCCGCGGAGGGCGGACCTCCTGGCGGCGTGCGTGGAGCTGCCGATCAATCCGGAACAGGAACTGGCGGACGTCGCTGTGACGGAACCGGGTCTTCGCGCGGAAGCCGTCGTACGCACGCTGCTGCGGGTATGGGATTCACCGGCGCAACCTGGGCTGGTCGCCCTTGCCGGCAAAGCCATCGGGCCGGGCGCGGGGCTGATGAGGGAAATCTTGCGACGGCGCATCCTGGGGCCGGTGATGCAGGACGTCGAGGGCGACCCGGACACGGTCCGGCTCCGCGGGTCGCTCGTGGCCAGCGAGCTGAGCGGGCTGATTATCGTCCGGTACCTCATCAGGCTGGACCCGCTGGCCGCCGCCGGCCACGACGAAATCGTCCGGATGATCGCTCCGGCCGTGCAGCATTACCTTACGGGGGACCTGCCCCGAGGCTTCCCTTGAAGATCCCGTGCCCGGAACAGTTCCCACGTAATCGGAGGAAGGCCGGACTTAACCTTCCTTTAGGCGGCCGCCGGTTCGAGAAGCCGTAGCTCGCAGGGCGCGTTGAAAGGGTCGCTGCCGGCGGGGAGGCGGCCGGTACGGGAGCTCGTGGTCAGTTCGTCCAGGGGTTCCGCCTGCACGACCGCGTAGCGCAGGTCCACGACGAGGATTACGTGCGGGACCATGGCGTTTGTCCGGCGGGCGATGGCATACAGGGCACGTACATTTCTGCTGGTGACGATTCCGCGCACTTCGATGAGCGCGGAACGCAGGTCCATGTCGAGACGCACGACGACTTTAAGTTTGTGAGGCATAGTGTTCTCTCCGCGTACGTGGGGTTGGTGGCGGGTGGTTTCAGAATGTCGGTGGCGGGCATGGCGCGCCTGGGCCTGTCAAGGCCGGGGAAGATTACGAGGCAGGAGGGGGACGGGTCAGCTGCCCCGCACCAGGCGGAGGGTGCCCGGGTGCGGGTGCGGGTGCGGGTTGCGGGTCAGGCGGTCCGGGCCCGCCTTCGTGCGGGCGGTGTCATCGGCTTCGGCCGGGTTGAGCATACGCAGGTCGGTGAGGTCGGTGATGTGTGCCATGGCTGCGTTCTCCCGCACGGCTGTGATGGCAGTGACTGCGTGCACTTTCTGCTCGTAGCCGCCGGAGATGGCCAGGACGTTGCCGTCGTCGCTGGCGAGCCGGAAACGGAACTGTGAGTCGCGGTCCGTGAAGATTTCGAATGTGCCGGCCATGCATATCCCCTGGTCCTGCTCGTCTGTCGGAGGGCGCCCAGCACACCGATAGCGGCTTGATGAAATAATTAATTCATCAAGCCATTCCATGGTCGCCTGTGGCCGGGCCGGGGTCAACGTGTTTGCGGGATTATTTTGCTGGTCTGCGCCCCGAGGCGCGTTTGAGGAGGAAGGATGCCGCAGCCGCCAAGGGCACGAGAACCCCGGCGCCGGGGAGCAGGAACAACAGGCACCCCAGGGTGAGGCTGATCAGGGATGCCGGTCCGCCCAGCGACGAGGGGCAGGCCGGTGCCGGCCAGCACCCGGAACACGGCAGCGGCCACACACCCGGCGGCGGCTGCCGTGATGGAAGCCCCGACCGGGTCCCGTCACCGGCTCCCGCCACCGGCTCCGCCCAGCGGCCTGGCCGCGACGGGCAGCCCGGTCAGTGCTCTCCTCGGCAGGCAGTGTCATCAGGGTTTTTCGTGACCCGGGTGTGCCCGGGGTCGGTGCCTGGTGTCGTCCGTGGCCCGGTCAGCCTGGCCGGGTCGTACGGCGTCGAAGAAATGCTGGCCGCCCGCGGCAGCTGAGGCGCTGTGGGCCTGGTTGAGGATGAACCGGATGTCGTCTTCGTCCAGTTGGATTTCGCCGTGGGGGTCCACCTGTCCGGCCACTCCCGTTGCCGCCGCGACGGCCGTGGTGATGCGGCGCGGGAGGATCATGATCCCGGGGTGCCCGAGGAGCCAGCGGCGGGTGCCAGGGCCCAGCTGGTCCCAGTGCTGCCTGATCATCGGGTGCGCCCGGCGCCGGCGTGCCGGCTGTTGGCGCGCATGCCTGCAGAGTCCCTAGCTGCGGGTGATCTGCAGTTTCTTTTTTGCAGGTGCATCGGCGCCGTCCGGGAGGGGGGTCCTGACTTCAAGGACGCCGTCCTTGTAGGAGGCTTTGATGTCCTCGTCCTTAACGCCCTCGGGGATCGGGATGTCGCGGGAGAAGGAACCGTACCGGAATTCGGAGCGGTACCGGTCCTTATCCTTCTGCTCAGTTTTTTCCTGCCGCTGGGCGCTGATGTGCAGGACGCCGTCGGACACGGACACATCGATGTCCTTATCGGGATCCACCCCGGGCATGTCGGCGCGGACCACCAACGTCTTGTCATCCACGAACTCCTCGACCCGAATCGATCCCGCTTCACTCACGGGGCCGAACATGCGTTCCATGGAATCGAGCAGCTCGAACGGTCCGCGGCGGAGCATCTCGAACGGCGCGGTCCAGCGTGAGGTTTCCAGCGGGGACCACTTCAACAGATCAGCCATGACAAATCCACCTAACATCCGGAAACTACGAGGGGCCCGTTGCGGG
This sequence comes from Paenarthrobacter sp. DKR-5, assembly GCF_018531425.1. Lineage (GTDB taxonomy): Bacteria > Actinomycetota > Actinomycetes > Actinomycetales > Micrococcaceae > DKR-5. The sequence continues at coordinate 401,445 of NZ_JAHBOI010000002.1, read as the reverse complement.
CTTGACGTGCCCTGCGGACGGAACTGTCGCCCCGCCACGTTCCCGACGACGTCGTCTTCGTCCCCAGCATTCCACGCAACCCCTCAGGAAAGCGGCTCGAAATCCCACTCAAGCGCGTCATCCAGGGCGCCGTGCTGGGCGATGCCCTGGACCCAGGCGTGCTGGTGAGGCCCGATGATGTCGGCGAGACAGTACGGCTCATCAAGGAAGCATTCGCCGCATGACTACCACCAGGAACGCAAATCCCATGAATATTCCCGACCTCGTCGCCATCGACATGCACGTCCATATCGAAGCCGACGGCCACGGCCACACCGACATGCCTGAGGACTTCCGCGAAGCCGCCCGCAAGCATTTCGGCACCTCACACGAACCGCTGAACGTTGACAGCGTGGCCGCGCACTACCGCGAACGCAACATGGCCGCCGTCGTCTTCACCGTTGACCACGAATCACAGACCGGGCACCCACCCATCTCCAACCGGGAGATTGCCACCCAGGCTGCCGCGCACCCGGACGTCCTCATTCCCTTCGCCAGTATCAACCCCGCCCGCGGGGAAGACGGCGTCCGGGAAGCGAAAATCCTCGTTGAGGAATTCGGAGTCAAAGGCTTCAAATTCCACCCCAACCTGCAAGGATTCTTCCCGAACGATCAAGTGGCCTACCCCCTCTACGAGGCCATGCAGGAACTGGGGGTTCCCGCGCTGTTCCACACGGGACAGAGCGGAATCGGGTCCGGAATGCCAGGCTCGGGCGGAATCCGGTTGAAATACTCCAACCCGATTGTGCTCGATGACGTGGCCGTGGATTTCCCGGACCTGAAGATCATCATGGCCCACCCGTCGTTTCCCTGGCAGGACGAGGCACTGGCCGTCGCGGCGCGGCACACCAACGTCTACGTCGACCTCTCCGGCTGGTCCCCGAAATACTTCCCGCCGCAGCTGGTGCAGTACGCCAACTCACTCCTGCGGACCAAAGTCCTGTTCGGCTCCGACTACCCGATGATCCCACCGGGCCGCTGGATCGCCGATTTTGAAAAACTGGCCATCAAGCCCGAAGTCAGGCCGCTGATCATGCGCGAGAACGCCATCCGGCTGCTTGGCCTCGACGGAGCCTGAGCCTGCCCCAACTACCGACGAGGAAACAGCAATGTCACAACGCGTACTTATCACCGCCGGAGCCAACGGGATCGGCCTGGCCACCGCCAAGGCCTTCACTGCCGTCGGCGCCCAGGTCCACATCGCCGACATCGACGCCTCCGCCGTCAAGGCCGTCACCGGCGAATTCGAGAACATCACCGGATCCGTCACAGACGTCAGCAATCCTGACGCCGTCGCCTCCCTGTTCGCTGATGTCGGGAAAAAACTCGGCGGGCTGGACGTGCTGGTCAACAACGCCGGCGTCGCCGGCCCCACGGCCCCGGTAGAGGAATACGACGCCGCCGCGTTCGCCGCCGTCGTCGGCGTGAACCTTCAGGGGACATTCAATGTGACCCAGCAGGCCATCCCGCTGCTAAAGAAATCCGATGCCGCGTCCATCATCACCATGTCCTCCCTGGCCGGACGCTTCGGGTACCCCAACCGGGTTGCCTACTCCACCACGAAGTGGGGCCTGGTCGGCTTCGCCAAAACCCTCGCCATGGAGCTTGGCCCGTTCGGCATCACCTCGAACACCATCCGCCCGGGTGCCGTGGACGGCCCCCGCATCATGAGCGTCTTCGAAGGCCGCGCTTCCGTCTCCGGCCGCAGCGTCCAGGAAGAAATCAACTCCGCGATGGCCAACCAGTCCGTGAAGAAGTTCATCAACCCGGACGACATCGCCGCCCTGATCCTGTTCCTCGCAGGCCCGCACGCCCGCACCATCTCCGGCCAGATGTTCCCCATCGATGCCGACTCCAAGGCCGCCGTCTAAGCGCTGCCCTGACCACCGCACACCCCCCAGCCACAAATATGAACGCCCCTCCAAGCTGTCCCGCCGGGCGGCCAGCGCTGGTAGCGCACTAGGATGTGCTCACGTTGCGCATTGTCGTTTTCGGCCGTCAAGTCGCGCCGGACTGTAAGCACCATCCCGGCTGCCGTGCCTGCGAAAAGGCGGGTTTCTCTGCAGGCGGCTCCTTTTGCGCACTCTCTGCTTGTTTTCGACACCGGTAGTGGACCTGCTTGTGGCTCGAACCTGCCTCTGAACTACCCCTTCTGAGCGCGTGGACAATGTCCACACTTTTCGTCGCGGACTGCCTCGTAATGCCTTTGGACTGCTCCGGATTCCGCATGTTTGCGCGGCTCTCCAGTGTTTTCAAGGCCGGGAATGCAGTTCGAGTCCCACCTCGGGCACAATACATTCGCAGGAGGCGACGACTGGGCGGTCCAGCTGCAGCTTTTGTAGCTGGACCGCCCATTTCCTGGAATCAAGCACCGATACTTGCAGCCAGATCAACGCCGCTTCAGGTTCTGGTCGGGCGCGAAGTCAGCCTTTGCGGCCGTGGTTGTTCCGGGCTCCCATTCCTTCGGCAGCGTCAGTGCGCGGCCGCTGCAGTGTGAAGGATTCGAAGGCGGCGAGCTGGCCCTCGGGACCGAGGACGTTGTAGTACGTCACCTGCAGCTTCGTTGTCCCGCCGGGCTCGCTCCCTGGGTCGACCGTAAAAGCTGCGAATCCGTAGGAGTTCGCCGCGTCCCGTTTCGCCGACCACGGTGCGTCCTCCTGGATGTAGACCGCTGGCCGCTTGTTGGTTGCGGGGTTGACCGGACCGACGGCCGTGATGACCCGGCACGACGGCGGGTTGTAGAACAGTTCGTTGGAGGGCACGGAGGTGCCGCCCCCGCCGAGCACCATGTGTACGGTTCCCTTGGTCGTGTCGATGACGTCGGAGCGGGTGTCGGCCGGAACGGGCGTCAGCGTAGCGTTGGACTGCTGGCCGCGGATGGGGTGGGAGCGTTCGTAGTGGTGTTCGTGGCCGCAGACGACCAGATCGACGCCGTACTTGTCGAACAGCGGCACCCACTCCTGCCGGACGCCCAGGTCTGCGCCGTTGAAGGACCCTGCGGTGCTGATGACGACCTGGTGCATGCAGACCACCACCCAGTCGACGTTCTTGTCGGAGCGTGCTGCGGCCAGTTCCTTCTCCAGCCACGCCTTCTGCGCGCCTTGGGAGTAGCCGCGCACGTAGCTGTTGCCGCCGTCCTGCAGGCAGACGTCGTCGTTGGCCAGGCTGATCACACGCACGGACCCTGCGGTGAAGGAGTACCAGAGGCCGCGGGTGACATCGGTCTGTCCCGGCTGTTCGGGAACGGAGAAGTGGGTCTGGTAGGCAGCGTATCCGATCGGTCCGTTGCCGAGCTCGTTCTCGTGGTTTCCCGCGGCGGGCATCCAGGGTCGGTGGCGTGCGCTCCGGGTGTTGTTCTCCCAGAAATCGCTCCAGGTGCGCACCCGGTTCTCGGACAGGTTCGCGTAGCACAGGTCGCCGTTGAACAGGTGGAAAAGGGGCTGGATGCGTTCGACGCCGGCGGGCATGTCGCCTGCGGCGGGTGAGCCAAGGTTGTCGTTGACCCACGGCGGGTTAGCGATCGTCACGCCCGCCGGCGGGGCGTACTTTTTGCCCAGTGTCGGGGTGCCTTGGTCGCCGAAGCTGGTGAAGGTGAACGCCTCCCGGCCGCGGGGACCGGTACGGAAGGAGCCGAATTCCGGGTGGGCGCCGTCGTGGACGGCGGCGTAGAGGTAGTCATGGGAGGCAGCCAGCCCCGTGAGCTTCGCGTGGTATGCGTACACGATCTGGCCGGATTTGGCGTCCGTGTAGCTGGTTTCCACGGCGTTGTGGCTTCTGCGGTAGCTTCCGTCCCTCTCGCCGAGCAATGCCCGAGCGTTCCGCACCGGCTGGAGGGCGTGCCATGACACCACGACTTCACTGGAAGCGTCGGTGCCGAACTGCAGGTGCAATCCGTTCACGACCGGTGTGGTCACAGGGTCGCCTACCGCGTCCGGCAGTTCCGAGGATTTGTCCGCGGCCGAGGCCGGCGCTGCTCCCGCAAGGGCGGCGGCGGCACCGGCGGCGCCTGCTGCTGTGAAGAAACCGCGGCGCGAAAGGCCCTGCCGGAATATCTGTTTGTCATCATTCATGCCAGCACCATGCCTCCGGCAACAGGCGGCCGGATGACGGCCAGGCATGTCTGCGGCTTCCGGCAGGTGAACACATGGTGACGCGAGCGACAGCGGCCGAGCCAACAAGGCCGTGTCAACAAGTGGGTCGGTTCAGGGCTTCGTGGTTGTGAGGGGAACATCGTCCGGCGGCGGGAGCACACCTCCTCCGCGCAGCACCACCGGGGGCACCGGTTGTGATGCCGTGGCGGCCGGCGGGGGCAGCGGGTTGGGTCTGCGGGGTGGTTGTGGAGGGTCCGGGAGGGTGATCGGCGCGCCGAGGGCGGGAGGCGCCGGGTTATGGCGGGCCGGATCGATCAGGTCCGCCAGCCCCGGGTTGTTGTCGACGCGGTCCACGCCCAGTTTGGGCAGTCCGAGCAGCTGCATCACGGTTTTGGGGATGCCGGCGTGGTTGGACCAGCGGCTGTCGATGCCGGGCTTGACGGCGCCGCCGAACATGATCAGCGGCACCCTCGGGCCGTAGGCGAGCTGGACGCCGTCGGGGGTGTGTTCGACGTTCGGGGTGGCAACGTGGTCATCCCAGCCGCCCCAGTCGTCCCAGGTGAGCAGGAATACCGTCTCGTCCCAGCCCCCGGCCGTGACGACGGCGTCGACGCTTTCCCGGATCTTGTTCATCCCGATGGTGACGTCGGCGGCGGGGTGTTCATCCTCGGGGGCATCGTGCCAGAGATAAGTCAGCGGCGGCAGTTTCCCGGCGGCGGCGTCCGCGGTGAACTGTGCGTTGGGGATCAGGTTCGGGGAGCCGTGGAGTTGCTTGTAGAACCCGGCCGGGTAGTTGTTGGTGCCGGTGTAGCAGGCCCACCCGATTCCGTTGTCGGCTGCCAGGCCCGGAACTGAGGGCATGTCCCACAATGGCGGCGGCTGGGTCCTGGAGGGGTTGCGCAGGGTGGGGGATTGGCCGCCGAGGATCAGCAGGTGGTTGGGGGTGGAGTTGGTGCCGAAGCCGCTGCAGTGGTTTTCCAGGAACGCCCCGGTCAGCGCCAGGTAGGCGTAGAACGGGAGCACTGCCGCGGTGTCGAACTGGGTGCGGGTCGCCGTGTGCTCTCCGGTGAGCCAGCGGTAGTAGGCGTGCCGGTCGTGGGGCTGGTCCGCGGCGGGCGGGTTGGCCTGGACGGGCCAGTCAGTTGCGACGTTGGCCCCGTACGGTGCCAGGCCCCGAAAGTAGTTGTCCGTGGTGTGGTTTTCCTGGACCATGACCACGACCTGCTTGACCCTGCTGTTTGGCATGACGTCCCTCGTTTCCTCCCGGATGGGCCGGGCGTGACTCGGTCATCCACGACACTATCCCCGCCACCGGAACCACGTAACACCCCGGCGGTTTTTGGCGCGTTCCCAGCCCCGGTTTGGGAGTTGTTGGCCGGTTCGTTGATTTCCGTTCAGTCCGCATGGCGAGAATCGGTCAGCGGACCGATCGCGCACGACCGTGTGGCCGGCCCGTGTCCCATCACGCCCGGGCAGGTTTGCGGGCTCCACCGAAAGGAGGCCCCCGTGGGCCGTCTCTTTGAATCCCCTTGGCCGATCATCGTCATCGTCGTCGTGGCACTGTTGCTTTTCGGAGCACCGAAACTGCCTGGCATTGCGCGCAGCCTTGGCCAGTCCATGCGGATTTTCAAATCCGAGGTCAAGCAGATGCGGCACGAGCCGGACCGGCCAGCTGCCTCTCACCAGGCGGAAAGCGCGGACGTTTCTGAGCCGGCAGCGGAAGGCAGCCCCGCCCCTGCGCCTGCACAGGCGGCGCGGCCGGAGCCTACTCGTTAAGGTTTTCGGGGCGCGTCCCAAGGTTGGGGACGTACATTGCTCAGGAACTGGTAGGAAAGGGAGGTGCGGCGGTGTTCGGAATCGATGCCGAGAAGTTCTTCGTGCTGTTGATTATCGGAGCCCTCGTGATCGGCCCGACGAAGCTGCCCGAGTACGCGGCGAAGCTCGGGCAGTTGGTGCGCGAAGTGCGCCGGATGGCCAACGGTGCCCAGCAGCAACTCAAGGAGGAGCTCGGCCCCGACTTCGAGGACGTTGACTGGCGCAGGCTCGACCCCCGCCAATACGACCCGCGCCGCATCATCCGCGATGCCCTCACGGACCAGGAACCTTCCGCGGGCGGCGGATCGACGCCCGACCCAGAGGCGGCGGCCAGCCTTGAACCGGGGACTCCTGCGGCGCGGCTCGCTCCCGGCACTGCCGCCCCCTACGACACGGAAGCCACGTAGGTACCGACGTCACCGTGCCCCTCCGAGCGCGACGAATCTCTCCGGTCCTACGCGCGGACCCGGGCGGCCGGGACGCAAGCCGAGTCCGGGATGCTGCGGGTTGTCCAGGCCCTCAACCCAACCCGGAGTCGAACGCCGGTTTGCGGTCAGCGTTCGAGTAAACTAGACCCTCGCGGGCAGAGTGGTTCCGCGGAATCTCTTATTAGCCGCCGGCCGTCGCCGATTCGGTGCGCAGTCCGTGGACGAACTCAAGCTTGTCGATCACGACGGGGGAGAGGATGAAGGGGTAGAGGTCCTCTTTGCCCATGCTGCGGTTCACCTGGTTCAGGGCGATCGCTAACGGCAGCCATTCGTTCTCCACGACCTCTCGGAAGGAGCGGCGTCCCGGGGCGGATGCGATAAGCCCGAATTCCCGGGCGGTGTCGAGGGTGTCGCAAATGTGGAGGTAGTGGGCGAACGACTCTGCAAAGTCCTCGTAGGGATGCATGGTGGCGTACTTCGAGATGAAGCGTTCGTTCCAGTCCGCCGGAGCGCCTTCGCTGTAGTGGCGGTCTATCTCCGCCTGGTAATCCTTGGTGTCGTCGCCGAAGAGCCGGCGTGCCTCGCGCGTGCGTGAGTCATCGCTGAAAACGAGCACCGTCTCGAAATAGTGGCCTACTTCGTGCCGGAAGTGGCCGAGCATCGTGCGGTAGGGCTCGTCGAGCTGGGCGCGCATCCTTTCCCGGTAGGCGTCGTCGCTTTCGGCCAGATTGATGGTGATGAGGCCGTTCGCGTGTCCGATCAGCACCTTCTCCTTGACGCTGGACAACAGGTCGAAGGCAAGGCCCCCGTCGGGGTCTTCGGCACGCGTGACGATGGGCAAGCCCAGTTCGTCGAGCTCGGCGACCAGGTGGCGCTTGGCCTGCTCCGCGGCATGGAACTGCGAAAGGCCTTTGGCGTCGTTGTCGTTCGGTCGGGTTCGCGTGAGGTCACAGCTGAAACACTGGCCGCCACTTTCCGCCGCAAGCCAGTTGCAGCCGGAAAGCGACGCATTGGCGCACCGGTGCCAACTGGTTCCGGACGCGTCGGTGTGCCGTCCCTGGCTGTCGGTCGCCACGATGGCGCGCGAGGGACGCAGGTAGGCAAGGCCGGTCCCGCAGTGCAAACAGGTTGAATTGTCGAAATACACGGCAGAGCCGCAGACACTGCAGGATTGTTTTTTCACCTCCTGATCCTACGCGCGGACCCGGGCGGCCGGGACGCGCAGGCTGCCGTACCTTTCCATTCGGTGCCATCGCAGGTGAACACCGGCCAGGGCAGTGACCACCGACTGGATGACGACCAGATACATGAGCTGCCGGTAGACAAACTGCTGAAGCGGAAGCGTCCACAGCGGGCGAAGCCGTTCACTGTCCAGGCGGAACGCGTAGGCAGCCATGAGGAACTGAAGGAGAAGGAAAACGAGCCAGAGTACCCCGATCCGGACTGGATCAAGGAAGATCAAGCCGTAGATGGCGAAGACGTCCACCACCGGTGCGAACAGTGGCAGCAACACCTGCAGTACGAGCAGGTAGCCGAGGCCGCGCCGCCCCAGCTTGCCGGCGGCCCCGCCTTGAAGCACCGCGCCGCGGTGCTTCCACATGGCCTGCAGCGTGCCATAGCACCAACGGTAGCGCTGCTTCCAGAGCGCCCCGAGGCTCTCGGGCGCCTCCGTCCAGGCCCTCGCGTTGTCCTGGTACACAACGCGCCAGCCGTCGCGGCACAGCGACATGGTCAAGTCCGTGTCCTCGGCAAGGGTGTCATCGCTGACGCCGCCGACACGGAGGAGGGCATCCCGGCGGAAGGCGCCAATGGCCCCGGGAACGGTCGGCATGCACTCCGCGACGTCGAACAGCCTGCGGTCCAAGTTGAAGCCGACGACGTACTCGATGTGCTGCCAGGCTCCGAGGATCCCTCCGCGGTTCGCGATTTTCGCGTTCCCCGAAATCGCGCCCACCACTGGGTCGGCGAAGGGCTGGATGAGGGCATGAACCGTCTCCGGTTCGAAGACTGTGTCACCGTCGACCATCACCACGATCTCGTGGCTGGCGGCAACAAGCCCGGCGTTCAAGGCGGACGGCTTGCCGCCGTTCTCCTTTCGGATGAGTATGACGCCGGGTAAGCCAAGCGCTTCCACGATGTCCGCGGTACCGTCGGTCGACCCGTCGTCGACCACGATGATCTCCACAGGGTGGGTCGAAGCGGCGATGGAGCGAACAGCGGCTTCGATGCCGGCGGACTCGTTGTAAGCGGGGACGATGACGCTGACCGGCTCGGTAATCTCCTGGCGGACCGGCACATCCACCCGGCGTCGGCGGCGGCCGGCCGCCTGCGAGCGGCGTGACGCTCTCCTGTGGCGCGCCGCGAACCCCACCACGAGCAAGGCCCGGATGACTGTCACGGCCCCCGCCGCGACGAGCGCCCACGAGATGGCGGTGATGACGAAGTCGCTGAGCCGGATTCCCCACACGAACGCGGTTCCGCTGAGCTGCTCTCCAGCTGATGCGTCCCGCATGCTCTTGATTCCGACCGCGTCGCCCACCGTGGTGACCTTGAACCCTTGGTGAGCGAACTTCGTGAGGGCGGAGTCGAGCGCGGCGACCGTCTGGTGGCGGTCCCCGCCGCCGTCGTGCATCAGGAGGACCTGGCCGTGGGGGCCGGACGGGGTGAGGTTCCGCTCGATCGCGGCGACGCCGGGCGCCTGCCAGTCCTCGCTGTCCTTCGTGGTGAGTACCGTGAGGTAGCCCTGGTCTGCGGCTGTGCGCATCGCTGACCAGGTGCCGTCCCTGACGGCGTCGTTCTCGGAGCTGTACGGCGGCCGCAGGAGCGTTGCGGCGTGGCCGGTGATGCCCGCGATGGTCTGCTGGTCCCCCTGCACCTCGAGTCGCTGGCGCCAGGGTGGGACACTTCCAAGGTCGGCGTGGGTCAGGGTATGGACGCCGATCTCATTGCCATCAGCAAGGATGCGGCGGACGAGATCGGGATTATCGATGGCGGCCGAACCGACTACGAAAAACGTGGCATGGACATGGTGCTTCCGGAGGACATCGAGGATCCGGGGCGTCCAGACGGGATCCGGGCCGTCGTCGAATGTCAGCGCCAGTGTGTGGTCCGCGGGGGAGACCGTGCGGACGGCTCCGCCCCGAGCGTCGACCACCGGGCCGCCGCGGGAGACCGAAGCCGGGACAGTCCCGGAGGAGCCTCCGCCGGGGACTGAGTCATCGGCAATCCCAGCCAGGTGATGCATGTATCCCTGCACGGCGAGGGCGACCCCCAGCGCAAACAGGACGGCCGTGAGGATGAACCAATGGGCCCTTACGCTGGCGGGAACAGCGGCCTTGCCCGGGCGGCGGACCCTCACGGGTGCGGCGGGGTCGACGGTCGTGTGGCCTGCCCTGGCGCTGTTCCGCTCCTGCCCGGCGCCGTCGGCGCCGTGCTCGTGGCGGGGGCGGGGGCAGCCGCGACGGGCTGCCTTGCGGCAGCATTCGTCGGCGGTGCTGCCGGAACGGCCGACGCCGGAGCAGCCGGGGCCGGGGCAGCACCCACCGGGGCCCGGAAAGCGGGCGCCGGGGCTTGCGTTGCGGTCACGGGCGCCCGGAAAGCGGCTGGCCCTGCGGGGCCGGCCGGGCGGGGTTGGCTGGCTTGGAGCCCGGATGCGGGGGAAACCGGTGCCGACGGCGACGGGCGGTCGCGGGCCGCCGGAGCGCCGGGCAGCGGTAGGAAAGGCGCGGCCACATTGGAGCCGCCGAGGAATGCCACCAGCAAGAGGATGACATATCCAGCCACGAGCCCGAGGGCCCCGAGGCCGATAAGTTTGACCCGCCGCAGGCGCCGACCTGAGGCATCAACAAAGACCGGCCCACGCGGGGATTCGGACCGCCTCTGATCGGGCGATTCGTCAAGAGCTACCATCGGGCATCAATCGTAGTTGCTTCAGTCGCTGATCCCTAAACTCACCGCCGCGCACGCCCGGCCTGCAGCCCGAATATCGCCGCGGGCGTTGACGAACACCTCTGACTGCCACGTTTCAGGGAGGCAATCTTGCCCGCAAGGAATGCCGAACCTGGTGGTGCCGACGGCAGGAAGTCCCGCTGATGCGAAGGCCAGTCCGGACCCGACGTCCCAGCCGCTCCGAAGCAGGAGGGGGAGAGGACGCACCGTGGCGAAGATGACGCCGTGCAGTTCGGCCAGCCGGTTCCCGTCGGGGATCGGAAGGATACGGGTCAGTAGACTGTGAACCGGGCGGCAGCCGGGCCTTGGAGGGCGGCGGCGGGCAGCCTGCGATCCATAAGGACCATGAGCAGATGTCGTGCAGGGCCGCGGAGCGGTTGGCCGTGCCCGAATGACCAGTCCAGGTCGTCGGCCTCGAGCCGGACGTCTGTGAGGTCCACTCCGAAGTGCTTCAGGCTCAACGGGCCGGTGGCATGATGTAGGACGATACGCAGGGCGGGCTCACTGACCGGATGCTCAATGCCTAACGGAATGGTGATGTCCAGACCGTGGACGGTGTCGTGGGTGAGCGCACCTTCGAGGCCGCCACCCGGCGGCTTCCACCGTGTGCTCTCGTGGGTGCGCCATGCGTCGAGGAGCGCGCCGGTCGGAGCCAGGGCGTCTCGGCGGGCGACCCGGTCGGCCATCCGCGCGAAGCTGCCCCGCGAACGGATCATCTCGCCTGCGAACCGCGGCGCGGAAAAGCGCAGGGGCATGATCATGTGTGCGACGACCTCACGCGCCCGCCATCCGGCGCATAGCGAGGGGGCGTTCCAGTCCTGCTCGGAGAGGGCGGCGAGTACGTCAGTGAAAGCCCTCCGCCCAGCGACGATGGTCGGCATCAGATCGGTCATCGACCTGCACCTGTCAGTTCGGCCAGGTGGGCGGAGAACCGATCGAGGGACGTGAGGAATCCGGCTTGCGCGCCGGGATCCATCATCGGCGCCGGCACGTTGGTCTGTTCGATGTCGACCCGGGTGCGGCCGTCGCCGAGTTCGATGAAGGTGATGGTCACGGTCATCCCTGAATGGTCTTCGATCCAGGACAATCGCTCCGGCGCCCTCACCTCAAGGTAACGAGCGCTCGTGGGGTAGGTGCTGCCGTCGGCGTCGTTGACCATGACGGTCGTGAAGGCTCCGCCGGCTCGGGCGTCGACGGTGATGGTGTCCAGTGGTGTGCTGACTCCGATGGGGCCCCAGAATTGGGCTAGATGCTCCGGCTCGATCATGCAGCTGAAGACAAGTTGCCGCGGCGCGTTGAAGACTCGGGTAAAGCGCAGGACCTGCTCAATCATGGTGATCTCCGTTCAAGGGTGCTTGCAGGGCGCGGAGGTGGTCGTCGAGTTTGTCGAAGCGTTCCGACCACAGGCGGCGGTTCTCCTCGATCCAGTCGGCGGCGACGTCGAGGGCCTGTCTCTCCAGATGGCACGGGCGAAACTGTGCCCGGCGGTGGCGGCTAATCAGTCCCGAGCGTTCGAGCACCTTCAGATGCCTGGAAATGCCCGGCAGGCTCAGCGCGAACGGCTCGGCCAACTCATTGACAGTCGCATCCCCGACGGCGAGCCGGGCCAGAATCGCCCGGCGGGTCGGATCGGCAAGTGCGGCGAACGTCGCGTCGAGCCGTTCACCCAGTGCTGCCGTCATAGGACTCTCCGGGGTGTTCTCATGGCTTTATTTAACCAAACAGTTAATTAACCGTCAAGCAAAATACTCAGGTAGTTTGGCTTCGCAGTCAGCTCACCGGCCGGGGTAAGTCGTTTAGAAGGATCTCGACGTGCCGTTTAGCGCCCGCCCCGCAGATCCCCATCGGGGCCGCGGAAGCCGAGGCCGGCGCCGAGGAGACCACACCTGCCCGAACACCTGGTCAGAGGGACACCGGCGCAGCGGAAGCTCACCGATACGGGCCGGCTTGCAGCCTGTATACCGCGGGGCGCAGTGCTTAGAGGTCCGGTTCGCAGGGGCCCTGGCCGAGTTGAGCCAGGCCCGTGAGGTCGCCGGTGTTGTAGGCGAGCCGACCCGCTCCGGATTCGGGGTACATGAGCTGTGCGGGGTCGGTGGTGTGGTCCAGACCCACCAGGTGCCCGAGTTCGTGTTCGATGACGGCTTGGACGGCGGCCGGACCTTGCCGGGCTTCCTGGGCCGTCAGGCCGGCGGCGTTCAGTTTCATTTGCCCGGTGACATACACCCACGGGTGGCCGTTGGCTGCGGCGTCCGAGCTGCCGGTGAGCCCGAGGACGGTGTGCTCGCTGTACCCGTAAGCCGTGGGCGTAGTCGTCGTTTTGAAGCTCGGTTCTTCCCGGATGGTGTCCCACGTGATCAGGACGGGAGCCCACCTGTCCCCGTAGCGGGCCTTTTGAAACATCTGCCGCTGCTTGGAGGGCCCTTCGATGGTGGACCCGTCGTCGATGAACCGCAGCCCCGTGGCCCGCGAGAGCCTGGCGAACGCTGCCTGCAGCAGTGCCGGCCCGTCAGCTGGCTCATTGGCAGCCCGGACCACGTAATGCACCGGGCGGCACGGGTCATAGGCCACGAACCGTTGGGTGGGGCTGCTCAGCAGGAACTTGTAGGAGGCGCTGCGGGCGGAGAGTGCCTCGGGGCGACCAAGGGGTGCGGGTGCTTCCCCGTATCCGGGTGTCGGGAAGGCGCCGCCGCGCGGAACTGAGGCGGGGGAGGGAACAGCATCGTGCGCATGGATGGCCGACTGCGGAGAGGGCGCGGGCCCCGCCTGTGGCGCCCGGGCGGTCGCTGCGGGCTGACCCCAGCGCGTGGGGGTCCGCACGGCGGACTGGGGGTGGGCCGTGAGCCCGTCGATCAGCGGGTACCCGAAATAGATGGCGGTACCCAGTACAGCGGCGCCTGCGAGGCTCATGGCAATTCTTCGGCCGGTGCCCCCGCCGCGGGGTGCGGGGGTGGTGGGCTCCGGGCTGTCCTCGCTCACAGGGCGACCGGCATCGGCTGCATGGCCGGGCATGGCGCCGTGCCGGCGAAGCAAGCGTCAGCGCCGTCGAACGCACAGCGCGGCCGCGGGCGATCCGCCTGCTGGAGAAAGCGTGACACGGGGCTCCTGAACTACGGTGGCGACGGCGATAGACGCCGGTGGGCAAGTGCTCGCCCTTATTATGCGGCACAGCGGGCTGCTTGGAGGGCTCAGCGCTCGAAGCGGAGGGTGAGGAGCAAGCCGACGAGCGCGACGATGCCGGCCAGGAGCATCGCGGCCCTCGGATTGGCGAAGTTGAGCGTCCAGCCCAAGCCGAAGCGGCGCGGGACCAGCAGTGCATGGTCTTCGCGGTTGGCGTAGAACAGGCCGCCGCGCCAGTACCTGTCGTCGTCGCGGTGGGTCAGGCCGGTGTCGTGTTCGCCCTCGTCCTGCTCACGGTTGTTCCTGGCCAGGACCACGACGGCGACAGCAACCGCGGTCAGGACCGGGAGCACGATGACCAGCGGCGCCCAGGGCGTGGTGGTTCCGGTCCACATCAGCGCGGATGAGCCCAGCATCCCCAGGTCGATCATCGCAGCCAGCCCGAGCAGGGCCTTCGCGCTCAGCGACGTGTAGCGGCGGTGCCAGCGTGCGGAGGCTGCCGGCCGGGCCGGGTCGAGGTCGGGGCGGCCGTGGACGATGGCTGCCGCGATTCCTGCGAGTAACCCGGTGACGCCGAGCTGCACGAACACCAGGGAGAAGGCCGTGCTGACTGATTTGACGGCAAACCGGTCGGCTGTGCCCTTCGCGCCGTGGTTCACGGTGAGGATCCCGGGCATTGAGGGGTAGCTGAGCACGCCGATGACCACGGTGGCGGCCGTGAGAATCACCGCCGGCAACAGCCAGAGCCAGGGAAACCGCGGCGGGTCGGTGCGCAGCCCGGTGTCCACCGCGATCCCCTGGTGCAGGCCCTCGTACCAACCTCCGGCGGCCTTCGCGGTGCGGATCTCGTGGTTGGCCAGGAAGAAGCAGCCGTACCAGACACCGACAAGCACCAGGACCGAGAGCGGAAGCAGCAGCGTCTCGCCGGTCACACCGTACAGGGCGACGCCGAGCGCGGCAGCGAGGATCCCGCTGATGAGTACCCGCCGGCGGTAGATACGGGTTTGTTTGGCCACCGCCGGATCGTCGGCATGAGTGGCCGGTACCCGGACACCGAAGGGCACGGTGGGACTGTTGATCGAAGGCAGCACCAGGGCGAGCACAAGCACCAGCGCCAGCAATGCAGAACTCAGAACGATAGCAAGGGTCATGGCGTGTCCTCCCGGTGTGTGCTGGCGAAGGAATCGAGCACGGACCGGCAGGTAGCGAGCACTTCGTCGGCCGACAGTCCTCTGGCCACCGCCTCGGCCAGCAAGGTCCGGGCCCTCGCCGTCCAATCGGCCGCGAACGGCGGGTCCGCGGCGGAGGCGGCGACCACGGCTCCGGTTTTCCGGTTGAGCCGGATCAGACCCTCCTTGCGCAGGAGGTCATACGCCTTGTTGACGGTATGGAAGTTGATGCCGAAATCGGCGGCGAGCGTCCTGATGGGCGGCAGCGAGCTGCCCTCGGCAAGCTCGCCGTCAGCGATTGCTTCCACGACCTGGTCCCGAAGCTGCTGGTAGATCGGCACCGCGCTGGCCAGATCGATGTTGAGGATCATCTACAACATGTCTCCCGCTCTTGATCTATAAGTTATAGAACAAAGGGCCGACGACGGCAATGCTCCGCTCAGCCGGTTGCCCCCATCGGCGGCTTCCCGCGCGAGGGTCCGCTTCTCGCGGGCTCATTCGAGCGGTGCAGGGCTAGAATTGTCGAAGGGGATAAGCCGTGGAGCGGGGTTTGCTGATGCAGGTACAGAATCAACTGAGGACCTGGTCGGCGGGCGATTATCCGCTGGAGGCAGCGACTGAGCTGCTGTTGCGCGGGTTTGGGGGGCGTTTCGCCGATACGTCCCGGGGGTGGATCATGCGGGACCGAATGGGCCGCTATGTAGTGGATTTTGCGTCCATCCCCGCTGGTATTTCATCCCTGACGGAGGGCGAACAAGGATTCCTTCGTATCGCATCCTCGTTGGGGGAGGGGGGACCCGTGCAGTTGAGCGAGGTGCTCCCCGGGATGGACCCCAGGAACATCATGCTCATCCTTGCCGCCGTCGCACATGCGGCCGGGACCCACGCGGACACCGACTTCCGGGTGGATCAGGAGGGACGAATGCATGTTGGTGCTGACCCGTCCCTGTACCCGTGGCCCAACCCGCAGCAGCGGGATCTGTAGTTCCGCAGCGTTGCGCTGACGCACCTGCCAACCCTGCATATGGGAGTGGGCAGGTGCAACGCTGCTGCACACCTACCCATCGACCATCCTACTTGACGAATTAATGAAACCGTCAATAGGTAAGGGAAATAAGACTCGCCAGGCCTTCGCTAGGGCCGCGGGCGCACCTGGGGGTTCTAGATCCCGAGGAGCATGAGGACGGTGTAGAGGACCCCTCCGATGACGCAGTAAACGGCGAAGGGGGTGAGGGTCCGTGTTTCGAAGAAGCGCAGCAGGAACTTGGTCGAGAACCATGCCGCGACCGCGGAGCAGACCGCGCCCACGAGGAAGCTGCCGCGCTCGGCCGCCATCGAGGAGCTGAGCAGTTCGGGAAGTTTCAGTGCGGCCGCGGCTCCGATCACGGGTGTGGCCAGCAGGAAGCTGAAGCGGGCCGCGCTTTCGTTGTTCAGCCCGGAGAGCAGGCCTCCGACCATGGAGGAACCGGACCGTGAGATGCCGGGGATGAGTGCGGCGGCCTGGGCGGTCCCGACACCGACGGCCTGCTTGAAGGAAAGCTCAGCGATCTGCGCGTCCGGTGATCCTCCCTCGGCCACCCGCCGCGCGTGCAGGCGTGCCTGTCGGGAGCGCAGGCGTTCGGCGGCGAGGAGGATCAGGCCGTTGACGATGAGCATGCCGGCGGCCAGCAGGGGGGAGGCGAACAGGGCCCGGATCGGCTTTTCGAGAAGCAGGCCCAGGATTCCGGCCGGGACGGTACCGATGATGAGCAGCCAGCCGAGCTTGGCGTAGGTGTCCGAGGGGGCGATTTTGCGGTCGCGGATCGACCTGCCCAACCCTTTGAAGATTTCGATCCAGTCCTTGAGGAAGAAGAGGAACAGGACCAGGGCGGTGGCGAGGTGGGTGGCGATGAGGAAGGTCAGGAACGCCGGCGCGTTCTGGTCCAGGTTCCATCCGAAAAGTCGGGGAAGGATGACGCTGTGGCCAAGACTGGAGATCGGGAAGAGTTCGGTGATGCCCTGGATGAGGCCGAGGACGGCTGCCTGAAAGGTGTTAAGCACACCCAGACCCTACCAACCGCGCCTTCGAAAGAGCCTGAAGGGACCAGTCCGCGGCTTTTCGCGGTCTGATCCCTTCAGTCCTTTACGGGATTGGAGGCAATTCCGGTTAGTGCGTCGGCCGGGGCTGCGCCACTTCCGGTTCCGCTGCTTCCGTGACCGGCCGGTCCCCGCCGCGCCGGAGGGTGAGCATGACCAGGCCCGCTGCAAGCAGGCAGGCCGCCAGGAAGACGGACATTGCCATGAAGCTTCCGTTGGTGAGGTCCTGCAGGAAGCCGCCGACGTAGGGTCCGACGAAGCCGCCGAGGTTGCCGACCGCGTTGATCAGTCCCATGGCAGTGCCTGCGACCGCGACGGGCATGGCGCGGGACGCGGAAGCCCAGAAGGGACCGTCGTAGGCCAGCGCACCTGCCATGGCGATGCTGATGAAGACCACGGCGATGATGGGCATCGAGTTTCCGGTTGCCACCGAGATGACCAGGGCGACGGCGCCGATGGCCATGGAGAGCAGTACGTGCCTGGAGTAGCGGCCGGTTTTGTCGGCTGCCTTGGCGTTGTACCAAAGACCGACCATCGCCAGGATGTAGGGGATGGCTGTAACGAATCCGACCTCCAGGGGTGATCCGCCGGTGATGGTCTTCACGACCTTCGGAAGCCAGATGTTCAGGCCATAGAACCCGATCTGGATCAGGAAGTAGACGAGCGTCAAACGCCACACGACGGAGTTGGAGAACACGTGCTTGATGCTGACGTGCTCCTTCGCCGGGTGCGCGGCGCGGTCGGCGGCGAGACCTTCCTCGATGTAGGCGCGCTCCTCCGGCGAGCACCACTTGGCGGTGCGGGGGTGGTCGGCGACGAACAGCCACCAGATGGGCGCGGCGATGACGAACGGGAAGATGCCCTCGATGATGAAGAGCCAGCGCCAGTCGGAGAAGGAGAGGATCCAGCCCGAGAGGGGTGCGGTGATGATGGAGGCGATGGCGATGTTCATCATCCAGAAGGCGTAGGCGCGGGCGCGTTCCGCCTCGGGGAACCAGTGGCTGATGAGTACCAGGATTGCCGGCCAGATGCCGGCTTCGGCGACCCCGAGGAAGAAACGAACGATGAGCAGCTGCTCGAAGTTCTGCACGAACCCGGAAAGCACCGCGAGAACGCCCCACACCAGCACCATGATGCCGACGAACTTCTTGGCGCTCCAACGCTCGGCCAGGTAGCCGCCCGGAATCTGGAGCGTCAGGTATCCGATGAAGAAGATGCCGGCGGCGAGGCCTTGCTGGGCCGCGTCGATGCCGAGATCCTTGTGCAGTCCGTTCAGGGCGAACCCGATGTTGGTTCTATCCATGAACGAGATGATGTAAACGATGATCGCGACCGGTATCAGGCGCGTCCAGCGCTTCCTCCCGACCTGCGAGGCTGCATGAGCCACATTGGTCATGACTACTCCTATTTCCTATAGGACGAATTAAGTATGTTTTTATCCCCCTGAGGGAAGGTACATATGATCTGGGTCACTGTCAACAATCCGGTTACCGTGTCGCGTGCAGGAGGCTCCGGTGCGCCGGCAGGTTGCCGCCAACACTGAGGCGCAGCAGGGGAGCCCTTGGGCCCCTTTTTTTGGGGCAGACTGGTGTCGTGAGCGGAAGCCGGTGGGTGCTGCACGTCGATCTCGACCAGTTCATCGCGGCGGTCGAGGTGCTGCGGCGCCCCGAGCTTGCGGGCAAGCCGATCATCATCGGCGGTCGGGGCGACCCGGCGGAACGAGCGGTGGTGTCCACCGCATCCTATGAAGCCAGGGCATTCGGCGTCGGCTCCGGGATGCCCTTGCGCATTGCGGCACGGAAAGTGCCCGACGCCGTCATCCTGCCCGTCGATCAGGAGGCTTACCTCGCGGCGTCTGAAACAGTGATGGCCACCCTGCGGGCGCAGCCCGGTGCCACCGTGCAGGTGCTGGGTTGGGATGAGGCCTTTGTCGGCGTCGAGACGGAGAGTCCCGAAGCCTACGCCCGGCAGCTCCAGGCCGCCGTCCTGGAGCGGACGCACCTTCATTGCAGCGTGGGGATCGGCGACACCCTCGTCCGTGCCAAGGTCGCGACCGGCTTCGGGAAGCCGGCCGGCGTCTTTCGCCTTACTGCCGGGAACTGGCTCGATGTCATGGGCGGACGGCCCACCAAGGACCTGTGGGGCGTCGGAGTCAAGGTGTCCGCCCGGCTTGCCAAACTCGGCATTCGCACAGTGGCCGAGCTTGCGGCAGCCGACCCCCAGGAGCTGGTCCCGGAGTTCGGCCCCAGGATGGGCCCTTGGTACGCGGAGCTTGGACGAGGGGAGGGCGCCAGCGTTGTGGACGATACCCCGTGGGTTGCCCGCGGGCACAGCCGGGAAACCACCTTCCAGCGCGACCTGACCGAGCCGGCCCAGCTGGACGACGCCGTGCGGGAGCTGACAGCGCGTGTGCTTGAGGACGTTGTGGCCGAAGGGCGGCCCGTGGTTGGGCTCACTCTCAAGGTTCGGTACGCGCCGTTCCTCACCAAGACACACGCGAGGAAGATACCCGAGACATTCGACCGCGGCGAGATCCTCGAACAGGTGCTGGGCCTTGCAGCCGGAATCGAGCCGGGCCGCCCGGTCCGGCTCCTGGGCCTGCGCGCCGAAATGGCCATGCCCGACGACGCGCGGAAGGGACACACGCCAACGCGCGGTGGCTGGTGACGGCGTCGACGCTTCGTTGCCGTCGGCGTCGGCGTCGTCGCTCAAGCGTTGCTGGAATCCCTGAATGCCTCGAGGCGCGATTGCATCTCCCAGTACGAGGTGGCGGCAGGCGTCTGTTTGCCCTCGCGCAGGGCACTGACTACGTTCACCGCGGCGTCGACCGACGCCCGGTACGGCAGGGAGCCGGAACTTACCCGCCGGACCCCCAGCTCGCCCAGTTCGGCGACGGTCAGCGACGGATGTGCCAGTACGTTGACCGGCAGCGCAGTGCCCGCGGCGATGGTCCTGATGTCCGAAGGATCCACCAGTCCGGGGACAAATGTCCCGTCAGCCCCTGCGTCGGCGTAGACTCCGGCTCGGTGCAGGACGGCCTCGACGGTGGCCTGCTCTTTGAACCAGATGTTGTCCACCCGCGCGTTGATGAACACCTCCGGGCAGCGGCGCTTGACGGCGGCAATCTTGGCCGCGAGAACTGACGGATCGACGAGGTGCCCGTCCTTGCTGTCCTCCAGATTGACCCCGGCTACGCCGATGGCCGCCAGCTGGGCGACGTAGTCCGCGACCTCGGCGGAATCGTCGGAGTAACCGTCCTCGATGTCTGCCGTGACGTGGACGGGGAGGCGGCACAGCTGCGGCAACAGAGCGGCGGTGGCCGCCTTGCTGTACCCGCCGCCGTCGGGCATCCCCGCGCTTGCTGAAATGCCGAAGCTCGTGGTGCCGACGGCAGGGAATCCCGCTTCCGCAAACGCCAGACCCGATCCAACGTCCCAGGCATTGGGTAGCACCAGGGGGTACCCGGTGTAGTGGAGTTCCTGGAAAGTCGCCATGGTCATTCCCTTCCTGCAAACCTGCCGGCCCACGGGTCGTAGTCGGCAACGAGCTCCTCCTGCGGCGGCCGCTCCGCTTCGGGAACGTGCTGCAGGTTCACCCGAACCCGGTACCAGAGCGAACTCGATCCGCGCATCCCGTCCACGAGGACATCGGCGGGGCTCAGGGCCGGGACGACGTCAGCGTGCCGCTTCTTCCACTCCTCAAGTGCCGCGAGAGCCTCCGGCTTGGTCTTGGTGCGGGCCACCTCGATGAGCGGCATGACCGACTGTCGGCGGCCGTCGGTGCCACCGCGGGGCGGCTTTTCCGCCGGGCCGAGCTCTTCGGTGAGAGCGAGGAGGCCGTCGAGTTTCCCGACGGCGTCGTCAATCCCGCCGTGCGGGTCGCCGATGGCTGCGAAGCGTTCAAGCACCGTGGGCACAGTGAACTGCTCCGGCCGGGTGGAACGGACTTCGTCCCAGGTGAGCGGCGTCGAGACGCGGGCGTCGGGCACGGCCCTGATCGAGTACGCCGAGGCGACGGTGCGGTCCTTCGCGTTCTGGTTGAAGTCCACGAACACGCTCTCGCCGCGCTCCTCCTTCCACCACCGCGCCGTCGCGAGACCCGGAGCGCGGTTCTCGACCTCGCGGGCGAGCGTCTCGGCGGCGAGCCGAACGTCGCGGTAGGACCACTGCGGCGCGATGCGCACCAGGATGTGGAGCCCCCGCGACCCGCTCGTCTTCGGCCACCCCACCAGGCCGACGTCGTCGAGCACCTCCCGCGCGACGTAGGCGACGTCGACGATCTGCGACCAGTCGACGCCCGGCATCGGATCGAGGTCCACCCGGAGTTCGTCGGGGTGCTCGAGGTCCTCGGCGCGCACCGGGTGCGGGTTGAGGTCCAGGCAGCCGAGGTTCACCACCCAGGCCAGGCCCGCCGCGTTCCGGATGACTGCCTCCTCGGCCGAGGTCCCCGAGGCGTAATGCAGCGTGGCGGTCTCGATGAACCCGGGGTGGTTCTCCGGCACGCGCTTCTGAAAGAACGGCTCGGCGTCAATGCCCTTCGGGAAGCGCTTGAGGACCATCGGCCGGCCGCCTGCGCCACGCAGCGCACCGTCCGCGACGGCGAGGTAGTAGCGCACAAGGTCCAGCTTGGTGAGCCCGGGCTCGGGGAAGACGATTTTGTCCGGACTCGAGATGCGCACCTCGGTCCCGTCAACGTCGAGGACTTCGGCCGGGGTCTTCGAGGGGCTCATGCCGTCACGCTAGCAACGAACGCAGGCCCCGGCCAGAAGCAGTTACCGGGCGCGCAGGTGCCGGCTGCCCGTGACGAACAGCCGGCACCGCGCCTCAGGACCGCCGGCCCGCCTCCTGGCGCAGGTCCGATTTGCGGATCTTGCCGCTGGCGGTCCTCGGCATTTCGTCCACGAACACCACGGACTTCGGGATCTTGTAGCGGGCGAGCCGGCCGGCGAGGTGGGTCCTGATGTCCTCCTCGGTGACGTGCATGCCGTCCCGCAGCACCACCACCGCGCGCGGCACTTCGCCCCACTTTTCGTCCGGCACGCCGATGACGGCGACGCTGCCGACGGCCTCGAGTTCGGTGATGGCCTGCTCGACCTCCGCCGGGTAGATGTTCTCGCCGCCGGAGATGATCATGTCCTTGATCCGGTCCGAGACGAAGACGAACCCGTCGTCGTCCTTGTAGCCCATGTCCCCGGACTTGAACCAGCCGCCCTCCGCGTAGGAGCCCGCGGTGGCGTCCGGCCGGTTCCAGTAGCCCGGAATGACGTTCGGTCCCTTGATCTGGATTTCACTGACGGTGCCGGGTGCTGCGGTGCCCCCGTCGAGGTCGGCGATCCGCACGTCGGTGAAGAAGTGCGGCAGCCCGGAGGACCCGGCCTTGTCCCGCGACCTTGCGGCGGGCAGGGTGGTGGCGCCCGGGGCGGTCTCGGTCATGCCGTAGCCGTTGGAGAACCGCAGCCCGCGCGCCTCGTACGCCTCCAGTACCCGCATGGGCACCGCCGAGCCGCCGCAGGTGAGCTTGTTCAGCGAACTGATGTCCGTGGTGGGCCACGCGGGGTGCTCCGCGAGCATCTGGAAGGTGGTGGGCACTCCGCTGATGGTCGTCGCCCGGTGCCGCTGGATGAGTTCGAGCGCGCGGCCCGGCTCGAACCGCGGCTCCAGCACCACCGTCCCGCCCTTGAGCAGGGTGGGCAGCACGCCCATATCCAGGGAGGCGACATGGAACATCGGCGAGATCATCAGCGCCACGTCCGCGGAGGAGAAGTCGAAGTCCACGATGACGTTGATGCAGTTCCACGTGATGTTGCCGTGGGTCAGCAGCGCCCCCTTCGGCCGCCCGGTCGTGCCGGAGGTGTAGAGGATCATGGCGCCGTCGTCGAGCCCCACCGCTTCGTCCACAGGGTCGGCGCTTCCGGAGGCCAGCACGGCCTCGAAGTCCTCCGTGGCGGCAGGTCGCTGTCCCTCGGCTGCCGCTGCACCGGGTCCGGCGTCGTCGACGGCGATGCGGCGCGCGACGGGCGTGGCGGCGGCCCCGCGGACCGCCAGCTCGCCGACGCTCTGCGCATGGATGAGCACCTTCGCTTCGCAGTCCTGGAGCTGGAACTGGATCTCCGGGGGAGCGAGCCGCGTGTTCAGCGGCACGAAGATGGCCCCCAGCTGCCCGCAGGCAAAGAGCGTCTCCAGGAACGACGGGTGGTTGTCCCCGAGGTAGGACACCCTGTCGCCCTTGGCCACGCCGCGGTCCCGGAGGGCGCTGGCCAGGCGCGCGCTCCGGTCCGCCAGCTGCTCGTAGCTGACTTCCTGGTCACCGCTGATGAGTGCCGTTTTGCTGCCGGACTTGGGCCTGCGGCGCTGCAGCCAGGAGCCGATGCCGAAGTTCTCCATGGGGTCAGGACTCCACTGTCAGCAGGTCGTTGTTCTTCGGTTCCCGCGTCAGCAGGATGAACACGATGGACACCACGGACATGACTGCGAGGTAGGTGACCACGGAGGCGGTGTTCTGGCCCGAATCCTTGAAGATCTGGGCGACGATGCCCGGGGTGAAGCCGGCGCCAAGCAGGGTCGCCAGCTGGTAGCCCAGCGAGGCGCCGGTGTAGCGGGAGGTGGTGCCGAACTGCTCCGAGACGAAGGCGGCCAGGGGCCCGAAGAGGGTGGAGTGGATCATCAGGCCGACCGTGAAGGCGACGAAGACCAGGGCGATGTTGTTGGAGCCGAGCATCGCGAACATGGGGGTGAGGTAGAGGATGAACAGCACCAGGGCGCCGATCATCACCGGACGCCGCCCCAGCCTGTCCGAAAGCCGGCCGCCGAGGATGACGAACACGATGGAGACAAGCGACGCCCCCGCGAACGCGTACAGCACCCCCTGGCGGTCAGCTCCCCTGGAGACCGCGTAGGTGACGGAGAAGGTGGCGAGGACCACCTGGAGGGCGAATCCGGCCGCGCCGGCGAACATGGTGAAGATCAGGGTCCGCGGGCGCCGGAGCACCTGCAGCACCGGCATGGCCGGCCGTCCGGCGCCTTGCCGTTCCGCCGCCGCACGTTCCGCCTTCTCCTGCTCGATCGCTGCCTTGAAGATCGGGCTCTCCGAGACCTTCAGGCGGACGAACATCCCCACGCCGAGCAGGACGAAGGAGAGCAGGAACGGCACGCGCCAGCCCCAGCTGAGGAACTGGCTGTTGGGGAGCGCCGAGAATGCCCCCATGATGAGCGTGCCGAGGACGGCGCCGGTCGGAGCGCCCGCGTTCACAAAGGAGGCCGCGAAGCCGCGTTTGCCGGATTCGGAGTGCTCCAGCGCCATCAGCGCGGCGCCGCCCCACTCGCCGCCGACGGCGATGCCCTGCAGTGCGCGCAGGACCACCAGCAGGACGGCACCCCAGGGGCCGGCCACGGAGGCGTCCGGGACCGCGCCGATCAGCGTGGAGGCGATGCCCATGACCAGCATGGAGATGATCAGCATGCCCTTGCGGCCCATCCGGTCCCCGAAATGGCCGAAGATGACGCCGCCGATGGGGCGTGCCAGGTAGCCGGCGGCGAAGGTGCCGTAGGCGGCCACGACACCGACCCAGTCGTCCATCCCGCTGAAGAAGACCTTGGGGAAGACGACGGCGGCGGCCGTGGCGTAGAGCAGGAAGTCGTAGTACTCAATGGTGCTGCCCAAGTAGCTGGAGGCGATGACGGTGCGCGCTTCTTTGCGACGCTCCGTGGTGCCCAGGGCTTCAAGCTGGGTGGTTCCGGACATGGCTGTTCCTTAGGAGGAGTAAAAGAGCAGGGTTGTTGGGGGAGTTACTTGAGGAAGCGGGCGAGGAATTCGGCCACGACGGCGGGGCGTTCCTGTCCTTCGATTTCGATGGTGCAGACGACCTTGATCTGGGCGCCGCCCATGACCTCGGTGACCTCGGCGATGGCAGCCTGCATGCGGATCCGCGAGCCCACCTTCACGGGGGAGGTGAAGCGGACCTTGTCCAGGCCGTAGTTGATTTTGGTGGTGACGCCCTCGACGTCGAACAGCTCGCCCCAGAAGGGGATGACGAGCGAGAGGGTGAGGAAGCCGTGGGCGATCGTGGCACCGAACGGGCCCTCCTTGGCGCGCTCCGGGTCCACATGGATCCACTGGTCGTCGCCGGTGGCGTCGGCGAACTTGTTGATCTGTTCCTGGGTGATTTCGCGGTACTCGGTGACGCCGAGGTCGGTGCCGGCGAGGGTGAGCAGCTTGTCGAAGTCGACAACGAGGTTAGGCATCTTTGCCTCCTGGTAGGGGGTGGGTGTTCGGAAAGCTAAGGGTGCGGCGTCAGCGGGTGAAGGCGCTTTCGCCGGTCAGGGCGCGGCCCACGATGAGCGCGTTGATTTCGTGGGTGCCCTCGTAGGAGTAGACGGCTTCGGCGTCGGCGTGGAAGCGGGCGACGTCGGTCTCCAGCGTGATGCCGTTGCCGCCCACCACCTCGCGGGCCAGGGCCACCGTCTCGCGCATCAGCAGGGAGGTCTGCATCTTGGCCAGGGCGGAATCCTGGTCCCGGTAGATGCCCTTGGCCTGCTGCTCGGTGAGCCGCACCACCAGGGACAGCGCCGAGGTGACGTTGCCGAGCATCCGGGCCAGCTTCTCCTGGACGAGCTGGAAGGAGCCCACGGGACGGCCGAACTGCTGGCGTTCGGTGACGTAGCGCAGGGCCGCCTCGAAGGCGCCGGCCTGGAGCCCGGTGGCGATCCAGGCTACGTCCGAGCGCATGGCGCGCAGCATCGCGGCCACGTCCCGGAAGGAGTTCACGTTGTGCAGCCGCATGGACTCCGGTACGTGCACCCCCGTCAGGGTGATGTGGGCGTTCTGCATCATCCGCAGGGACGTCTTGTGCTGGATCTTCTCCAGCGTCACACCCTCCGCCCGACGGTCCACCAGGAATGCCTTCACCTGCCCGTCGGCCGTATCGCGGGCGAAGACGGCGAGCACGTCCGCGCTGACGGCGCCGCCGATCCAGCGCTTCGCGCCGTCGAGGATCCAGCCGTCACCGTCCCGGCGGGCGGTGGTGGACAGGCCGCCGGCGATGTCGGACCCGGACCCCGGTTCGGTGAGTGAGAAGACGCCCTTGAGTGAGAAGTCGATGACCTTCGGCATCCACTCCTTCTGCTGCTCGGCGGAGGCGCCGACCCGGATGGCCGTGCGGAACAGTCCTGCCTGGGAGGTGTACCAGGTGGCCAGCGACGCGTCGGTGCGGGCGAGTTCGAAAATACGGAAGCCCTGGTAGATGCCGCGGGCCTGGCCGGTGCCGTCGCCGCTGTCGACCCTAGCCTGGCCCGAGGCCAGCGCCGCCGGTTCCATCAGGTCCAGGTCGATCAGGGGCTGCGCGAGCTCGTCGGGGAACTCGCCCCTCTCCCAGTACTCAGCCAGCAGCGGGCGCGCCTTCTCGTCCAGGAAGCTGCGGAGCGTGCCGAGGATGCGGCGTTCGTCGTCGGTGAGAAGGGACTCGGCGTCGTAATAGTCGCAGACGCTGTAGAGCCTGGTCCGCTCGGCTGTTGCGGTCATCTCAACCCTCCAGCCCGAGCAGGCGGACGGCGTTGCCCTTGAGGATCTTGGGCCGCACCTCGTTCTTGAGCGGCAGGTCAGTGAAAGCGCCCAGCCATTTCTGCGGCGTGATCAGCGGGAAATCGGTGCCGAAGAGCACCTTGTCCTGCAGCACCGAGTTGGACATCCGGACCAGGGACTCCGGGAAGTACTTGGGGGACCAGCCGGAGAGGTCGATGAACACGTTGGACTTGTGCGTGGCGATGGAGTTGGCCTCGTCCTGCCACGGCACGGAGGGGTGCGCCATGATGATCTGCAGCTCGGGGAAGTCCGCCGCGACCGCGTCCAGCAGCAGCGGGTTGGAATAGGCGAGCTTGATGCCGTAGCCGCCGGGAAGCCCGGCGCCCATGCCGTTCTGCCCGGTGTGGAAGATGACCGGCAGCCCGAGTTCCTGCAGGGTGCCCCACAGAGGATAGAACTGCTCGCTGGACGGGTCGAAGCCCTGCAAGCTCGGGTGGAACTTGAACCCGCGGGCTCCGAGGTCCACGGCCTGGTGCTTGGCGCCCTGGATGGCCTCGGCGCCGGTGCGCGGATCCACGCTGCCGAAGGGGATAAGCACGTCATTGTGCCGGGCTGCCCCCGCAATGAGCTCGGGGATGCTGTTGGGCTCGTGGTTGAGCTGGGTCCGTGCGTCGACGGTGAAGACGACGGCGGCCATGTTCAGCCCGCGGTAGATCTCGGCGATGCGGTCCAGCGACGGCGTCCGGTCCTCGGCCTTGAAGTACTTGGCGGAGGCCTCCGTCAGGGCCTGCGGCAGGGACTCATGGCCGTGGCCGTCTACTTCAAGGTGGACGTGCATGTCGATGGCGTCGAGCTTGGCCGCGTCGACGCCCAGTTCGTAACGTTCGGAGGCCATTTCAGCGTGCCTCAGCCGGCTCGGGTTTGAGGTCTTCGGGCAGCGGCAGGAACTCTTCGCCGAGGCTCTGGAGCTTGTCACCGAACAGCTTGCCGAAGTTGTCCACGAGGTCCTGGTAGTGCCAGCCGCCCTCGCGGTATTCCGTGGCAGCTGTCTCGGGGTGGGTCCAGACCTGCAGGCGGTCCCCGCCGGCGCCGATGGCCTGGCCGGTGATGTTCGCCGCTGCGTCGGAGGCGAGGAACGCGACCAGCCCGGCGACGTCGTCGGCGGTGCCGAAGCCGAGGTCGTGCCGGAAGAAGGCCGGCATGGCCTCGCCGCGCTCGTCCGCCTCGACGGCCTTTTGGAAGTAGGGGACCGTCTTGGTCATCGCGGTGGCGGCTACCGGGATGACGGCGTTGGCGGTGACGCCGGCCTTCTTCATCTCCAGGGCCCAGGTGCGGACCATGCCCACGATCCCTGCCTTCGCGGCCGCGTAGTTGGTCTGGCCGAAGTTGCCGCGCTGGCCGGTGGGGGAGCCGATGGTGATGATGCGGCCCGCGACGCCGTGCTCCTTGAAGTAGGCGAAGGCCTCGCGGGCACAGGTGAAAGTGCCGCGCAGGTGCACGTTGATCACGGCGTCGAAGTCCTCGTCCGTCATCTTCAGCAGGGACTTGTCCCGCAGGATGCCCGCGTTGGTGACCAGGATGTCCAGGCCGCCGAATTCGGTGACGGCCGCGTTCACGAGCTGACGGGCCACTTCGGTGCTGCCGACCGGCGCGACGACGGCGATTGCCCGGCTGCCGTCGGCCTCAATCCTGCGGACCGCTTCCGCCGCGACCTCGGCGTCCACGTCGTTCACGACGACGGCCGCTCCCTGCCGGGCGAGCTCCCGGGCGTAGGCCAGGCCGAGGCCCCGGCCGCTTCCGGTGACGATGGCGACTTTTCCTGACAGGCTCATGCTGCTCCTTTGCTAGCTGACCGCGTGCATCCTGCCGTCCGGCGTGGGATGCTGTTCTGCATTCATGAAAATACGTATAGTTGAAAATGTCAACGATTTATTTTGAGGATGACCGGAGCGCCATGACCGTCGGAACACCAGAACTGCGAAGTGCCGAGCAGGCGCACAAACTCATCGCGTCCTCCATCAGCCGGGACGTCGGGTTCCTGCTGGCCAAGCTGCACGCGGCGGGCTCCGTGCTGAACAACAGCGCACTCGCCGAGTTCGACCTCAAGGAGCGTTCCTACTCCGTGCTCGCCCTCGCCAACAGCGGGCTCGAGCCGACCCAAAGGGAGATCGCCGAATTCCTGAGCCTCGACCCCAGCCAGATCGTCACCCTGGTGGACGAACTCGAGAACCGCGGACTGGTCACGCGTGAGCCCGGGCGGCAGGACCGCCGCGCGAAGATTGTCACCGCAACGGCGGAAGGCGCCCGGGTGTTCGACGGTGCCCGGCAGGCGGCGCAGCGGGCAGAGGTCCTGGCGCTGGAGGCGCTGGAGGAGAGGGAAGTGGGGACGTTGAAGGAGTTGCTGCGAAAGGCGCTTTGGGGCGCGGGGGTGGAGTGAGGAACCCCGAGCGCGGCGCCAAAGGTCCGCGGTGAGATCGTGGCTCCCTGCAGCCCGCTTCGGGTTCGCGGAGCCCACCAGCCACGCCGTTCGCGGAGGGATGCAGTCAAGGGGACGCTGCAGGCATGTCCGGACTTGAATCCACGGGTTGATCGGCTGATAATCTGACTGGCGCTCACACACCATTGGGGGAATTTTGAAGGTTTTTATTAGCTGGTCGAAGAACTCCTGTGACTTCGGCGGCGCGCTGAATAGCGCCATGGAGCGCTTGTTCGACACGGTTGAGACCTTCTACAGTCCGGAGATTCCTGCTGGCGAGCAATGGCTGACCATGATCGAGGAACAGCTCACTGATACAGACTTTGGCATAATTTGTGTAACGAAGGAAAATCAGAAGGAGCAGTGGCTCAACTATGAGGCTGGAGCGTTGTCACGCCAAGTCACGGACCGCCGCAAACGGCTCGGGGTACTGCTCTTAGATTTTGACGACAAAAATGACGTTGATGGGCCCTTCAAAAACTTTCAGATGAAGATGGCGACTGTCAGTGAGTTTAAGTCGCTGATGAAGTCGCTAAATGAACTTGGACCGAAGATCAGGGAAGATGTCGTTAATGATCGCATCGACCGTGAGTGGCCAAAGCTTGAAGAAGAGTTAGTTAAAGTTCGGAATAGTGCGCAAAAGCCTGGTATTCCCGATCGAGGTATCCATGAGAAGGTGGACGAGATCCTTCGACTCGTGCGTGACTTCGACGTAGCAAGTACGCCTCCTGTACTTACAGCCTTTCCTGTGACCACCGACGTAAGAATGCGTGGACGTCAATTTGTGTCCCGTCTCTACCTGATGACGAAGGGCCGAGAAATTCATTTCGACTTCCGTCCCGTCAACGAGACAACCGATATCCTCGATATCACTGCCTCGATGAGTGACCAGGAGAAACGAACGATCGAGAATTTTTACAGGAGCTTCTTCCCGGATGTGGCCAAGCGGCTCCTCATCGCCGATGTCGCTTGGAAAGATAAGTTTATCAACTCGGCTGATGAAACAGTGGAAACGTTAATCCAGTCGAGCATGATTCATGAGTAACCTTCAAGGCTTCACCTGAAGCGGGAACCTTTGCATATCAAGACAAAACGAATCGAATCGAATCGTCCCGACGCAACGGGTTTTGTGTCGAGCTTCTCGCAGCAGGGCCGAAGGCGTGAATCGCCGATCGTCAAATTTGTCGTTAGCGCGCAGCCACGCACGGCGTTTTCTGTTTGGGGCAAAGCCCGAGGCCTAGGGCTATGACACGCCACATTGTCTGGCCCTGGCTCTAAATGATTCTCCCCCACAGACGGCGCTCGCAGTGCTACCACGGAGCGGTAGCCGGTACGTCTGGGAGTGACCACTCACACCAGCGGCCACGGGTACCGCATGCCAGTGCGGTCCACCGGCAGCGCGCCCTCCCGGAGCAGCCGCTGGACCCGGCGCTGCAACGCAAGGACTTCGTCATTGTCGAGCAATTCCGCCAGCTCGTCAGGCACGGCCTCGGCCAGTGGCGCGATGTCCTCCAGAAGCGCCTCGGGAATGTCGTCGCCGGCGAAGTCCCAGATGACGGTGCGCAGTTTGAAGGATGCGGCGAAGCAGAGCCCGTGGTCGATGCCCCAGATCCGGCCGTCGTCGCCGCGCAGGACGTGGCCGCTTTTGCGGTCGGTGTTGTTGGCGACGCAGTCGAACAAAGCGATCCGGACCAGGTCGTGGTGGGTCTCGGGCGCGTCCGCGTAGAGGGTGAAGTAGTGCTCGTCCTCGTCGCATTCGACGAACCACTGCAGCGAGCCAACTCCGAGCGGGGCGTCCTCGCGGATGATGGTGGGCGGCACGAGGCCCCATCCGAGGTGCTCGCTGAGCAGGTAGGCGGCGCGCTCGCGCCGGTGGAGCCCGGGCGGAAAGTCGTGCAGGGGCCGTTCGCCGGCTTCGGGTTTGTAGACGGCCCAAGCCGTGTCCTCGCCGCAGCTGACTTCGGCGAGGAAGGTGGCGTTGCTGCCGCGCAGGAAACGGCCGACCAGCTCGACTTGGCCTTCCGTAAGCAGGGTCAGTTCCCGCCGGGACACCGTGCGTGCCTTTTCATGATGCTTTGAGCCCGCTCAGGGAGTCCAGAGTGGAGTTGACGGTCAGCACGGCGGGTTCCCGGCCCTCCACATAGGCGATGGCGGAGACGGAGCCGGGGCTGATCATGATGCGCTGGAACTGGTCCAGATGCGAACCGAGGGCGTGGGCGACGGCTGCCTTAATCGGATCCGCGTGCGAGAAGCAGACGACGACGCCGCCGGTGTGGGCGGCGCACAATTCCTCCAGCGCTCCGACGATCCGCTCCTGCATCTCGGTGAAGCTCTCGCCGTTGGGGAAACGGAAGGCCGAGGGGGTGCGCTGCACCGTCTGCCACTCCGGCAGGCCGTACAGCTCGGTGAGCGCGGCACCGGTCCACTCACCGAAGTCGCATTCGAGCAGGCCGTCGTGCGCGGTCACGCTCAGCCCGGTGCTGGCGGCCGTGGGTTCCGCTGTCTCGCGGGTGCGCTCCAGCGGCGAGGAGTAGAGCCCGTCGATCGACAAACCGGTGAGGCGCTCAGCCACGCGTTCGGCCTGGGAGCGGCCCCGGTCGGAGAGGTGCAGGCCCGGGGCGCGGCCGGGCAGCACCTGGCCGGTGGTGGGCGTCTCCCCGTGGCGAACCAGGAGGAGCAGGGTGCCGGGAGGCGCCGGAGTCGGCGATGTCGTTTCACTCATCAGCATCAAGCCTATGCTCGATTTCCTGCAGGTCCGAGGACTACGGTGGAAGAGTGAGTGATCGACCCGATATCTTCACCGTTGGCGAACTGCGCGCCGCTGGCCACGTCCACAAGGACCTGCGCCGCGAGATCCGCGACAACCTGCTCGCCGCGCTTGCGGCGGGCCGCGACCCGTGGCCCGGCATGTTCGGGTTCAGCCGGACCGTCCTGCCGCAGCTCGAACGCGCACTGCTCGCCGGGCACGACGTCGTCCTGCTGGGCGAGCGCGGACAGGGCAAGACGCGCCTGCTCCGGACGCTGGCGGGGCTGCTGGACGAGTGGTCCCCGGTGATCGAGGGGTCGGAGCTGAACGAGCACCCCTACGAGCCGATCACCGAGCAGTCCCGGGCCCGGGCGCTCGCCGAGGGGGACCGGCTGCGGGTCGCGTGGCGGCACCGCTCGGAGCGGTACGTGGAAAAGCTCGCCACCCCGGACACCTCGGTTGCTGACCTGATCGGCGACGTGGACCCGATGCGCGTTGCCGAGGGCCGCCGGCTCGGCGACCCGGAAACGATCCACTATGGCCTGGTCCCGCGCTCGAACCGCGGCATCATCGCCATCAACGAGCTGCCGGACCTCGCCGAGCGCATCCAGGTCGCGATGCTCAACGTGATGGAGGAGCGGGACATCCAGATCCGCGGCTACGTGCTGCGGCTGCCGCTGGACGTGCTCGTCGTCGCCTCCGCCAACCCCGAGGACTACACCAACCGCGGCCGCATCATCACGCCGCTGAAGGACCGCTTCGGCGCCGAGATCCGCACCCACTACCCGATCGAGCTCGAGGACGAGGTCGCCGTCATCCGACAGGAGGGGCAGCTGGTCGCGGACGTGCCGGCGGTCCTGCTCGAGATCCTGGCCCGCTACACCCGTGCCCTGCGGCAGTCCCCGGCCATCAACCAGAGCTCCGGCGTCTCGGCCCGGTTCGCGATCGCCGGCGCGGAAACCGTCGCGGCGGCGGCACTGCGCCGGGCCACCGTGCGCGGCGAGGAACACGCCGTCGCCCGAATCGTGGACCTGGAGACGGCGGTGGACGTACTCACCGGCAAGCTCGAATTCGAATCCGGCGAGGAGGGCCGCGAGCAGGCCGTGCTGGACCACCTCCTGCGCACGGCTACGGCCGAAGCGGTGCGGGAGCACTACCGCGGCCTGGACTTCGGCCCGCTGGTCGCGGCGCTGGACGGCCACACGACCGTGACCACGGGGGAGCAGGTCACCGCGCGGGAATTCCTCGAGAACCTCCCGTCCCTGGGCGGGTCCGGCTTCTACGACGAAATCAGCGACCGGATCGGCGCCACCAACGACGGCCAGCGGGCCGCCGCCATCGAACTTGCCCTCGAAGGTCTCTTCCTCGCCCGGCGGATCTCCAAGGAGTTCGACGACGAGGAGACCATCTACGGCTGACAGCCAGCACCAGGGAGAGGCCTCATCATGAGCGTGCATCACCGGTCCTCCAAGTACGGCCGGTACGCCGGCGGGCCCGATCCGCTCGCGCCGCCGGTGGACCTGACGGAGGCGCTCGACGCCGTCGCCGAGGACGTGATGGCCGGCTACTCGCCCCGGCACGCCCTGCAGGAGTTCCTGCGGCGCGGCGGCCGGAACCGGGAGGGTCTTGATGACCTCGCCCGGCGGGTGCAGCAGCGCCGGAACGAACTGCTCGGCCGCCACAACCTGGACGGCACCCTCAACGAGGTCCGAAAGCTGCTCGACACCGCGGTGCTGGAGGAGCGCAAGCAACTCGCCCGCGACGCGATGATGGACGACACGGACCGCGCGTTCCGCGAGATGCAGCTGCAGAACCTGCCCAGCTCGACGGCCGCCGCGGTGAACGAGCTGGCGAACTACGACTGGCAGTCCAGCACCGCGCGGGAAGCCTACGAACGGATCAAGGACTTGCTGGGCCGCGAGGTGCTCGAGCAGCGGTTCGCCGGCATGAAGGAAGCGCTCGAGAACGCGACGGACGAGGACCGCGAGGCCGTGGGCGAGATGCTTCGCGACCTCAATGAGCTGCTCGACAAGCACCGCCGCAACGAGGACACCGACGAGGACTTCCAGGAGTTCATGGCGCGGCACGGCCAGTACTTCCCGGAGAACCCGCAGTCCGTCGAGGAGCTCATCGACGCGCTGGCCAAGCGGGCTGCGGCAGCCCAGCGGATGCTGCGGTCCATGTCCCCGGAGCAGCGGGAGGAGCTGATGCGCCTCTCCGCGCAGGCCTTCGGCTCGCCGGCCCTGATGGACCAGCTGGACCAGCTGGACTCAAGCCTGCGCGCGCTGCGACCGGGGGAGGACTGGTCAGGCTCCGAACAATTCGAGGGCGAGGAAGGGCTCGGGCTGGGCGACGGGACCGGAGTGCTGCAGGACCTCGGCGAACTCGACGAGCTGGCCGAACAGCTCTCGCAGTCCTACAGCGGATCCCGCCTCGACGACCTGGACCTGGACGCCCTCGCCCGCCAGCTGGGTCCGGACGCAGCCGTCTCGGCACGCACCCTCGCGGAGATCGAGCGGGCAATGCAGGACGGCGGCTACCTGCGGCGCGGCGCCGACGGCGACCTGCGGCTCTCCCCGCAGGCGATGCGGCTGCTTGGAAAGTCCCTGCTGCGGGACGCCGCCCGCCAGCTCTCCGGCAGGCAGGGGCGCCGCGACACCCGGCTCGCCGGTGCGGCAGGGGAGCAGACCGGCTCCAGCCGCGCCTGGCAGTTCGGGGACGCCGAGCCGTGGGATGTCACCCGGACCATCTCGAACGCGATCAACCGCACGGTCGCCGAGGGCGGTGCGCCCGGCCGGGGTCTGCGCCTGAAGGCGGACGACATCGAAGTGGCGGAAACAGAGGCACGCACCCAGGCCGCCGTCGTCCTGCTGGTGGACGTGTCCTTCTCGATGGCCGCCGAGGGGCGCTGGGTGCCGATGAAACGCACGGCGCTCGCCCTGCACCACCTCGTGTCCACCCGGTTCCGCGGGGACCGGCTGCAGCTGATCACCTTCGGCCGCTACGCACAGACCATGGACATCGGCGAACTCACGGCCCTGCCGGCGCTGCGGGAGCAGGGCACTAACCTGCACCACGGCCTGCTGCTGGCCGGCCGATTCTTCCGCCGGCACCCGTCCATGCAGCCGGTCCTGCTCGTGGTGACCGACGGCGAACCGACCGCTCACCTGCTGCCCGAGGGCGAGCCGTGGTTCTCCTGGCCGCCGGACCCGGAGACGATCCGGGTCACGATCGCCGAACTCGACCGGCTCGGACGCGCGGGCACGCAGGCCACGTTCTTCCGGCTCGGCAACGACCCGGGCCTGGGGCGGTTTGTGCAGCGCATGGCCCGGCGGATCGACGGCCGGGTGGTGGCGCCGGAGGTGGGGGAGCTCGGCGCCGCCGTCGTCGGGGAATACCTGCGCGCGCACTTCACCAACCCGTACGATGACGCCGACTGGGTCCAATAGGGGCCGGCGACCACTACTTCAGGAGATGACATGTCCCTCGTCCGCGTGCACAACTTCTCGGTGTCCCTCGACGGCTTCGGCGCGGGCGAGGGCCAGCGACTTGAGGCTCCGTTCGGCCACGCCGGTTCACGGCTGATGGAGTGGGCTTTCGGGACGAAAACCTTCCGCGAGATGGGCCTCCCCGGCGACGGGGAACCATCCCGGGGCGTCGACGAGGCGTTCGCCAGCCAATGGGGGCCCGGGATCGGCGCGGAGATCATGGGGCGCAACAAGTTCGGCCCCCAGCGCGGTCCGTGGGAGGACGAGGAATGGAAGGGGTGGTGGGGCGACAACCCTGTCTTCCACACCCCCGTTGTTGTCCTGACACACCATCCCCGGCCGGTGCTGGAGATGGAAGGCGGAACAACCTTTCACTTCGTCGACGCCGGCCCAGCCACCGCGCTCGAGAAGGCCCGCGCCCTGGCCGGTGACCTCGACGTCCGGATCGGTGGCGGCGTCAGCACTGTCCGGCAGTTCCTTGAGGCCGATCTGATCGACCACCTGCACGTCGTCGTCGTTCCGATCGTCCTGGGCCGGGGTGAACGGCTCTGGGACGGGCTCGAGGGCCTCGAAGAACGCTTCGACATCGAAGCGACCCCATCCCCGAGCGGGGTCCTACACCTGGTCTTCACCCGCCGGACGGCGGACGTGCTTTGACAACAGCGCGGTCTGCCCGCCCATAGTGTTGTGGACAGCCCGCAATGGCGTGGATCACACCGCGGCCCCTGACGGGTTCAGACGATGAAGGAGTCAGGGTGAAAGCTGCCGTCTTGCATGCGGCCCATGAGCCGCTGAGCGTGCTCGATCTTGCCCTCGACGCCCCGGGTCCGGGCGAGGTGCGGGTGCGGATCGAGGCGGCCGGTGTGTGCCACAGCGATCTGCATTACCTCAACGGCGACCTTCCCTGCCGGACACCGATCGTGCTCGGCCACGAAGGGGCAGGCATCGTGGAAGAAACCGGGCCCGGCGTCACCTCCGTCCGGCCGGGCGACAAGGTGGTACTGACCTGGCGCCCACGCTGCGGGCAGTGCGAGTTTTGCTCCAGCGGAAGGCCGGCGCTCTGCGTCCAAGGCCGGGTGCATGGGGAGTCCAACGGCCTGCTTCGCGGCGGCACCCGCCTCTCGCTCGACGACGAGGCCGTGCACCACCTGATGGGCGTCTCCTGCTTCGCGGAGGCCTGCGTGGTGTCGCAGGAATCAGTCATCAAGATCCCCAATGACGTCCCCTCCGAGATTGCCGCCATCGTCGGGTGCGCTGTCATTACCGGGATGGGAGTGGTGCTGAACCGGATGACCGGCGCCGCCGGCCAAGGGGTGCTGATCATCGGCGCCGGAGGCGTGGGGCTTTCGGCCGTGATCGGCGCCGAACTGGTGGGCGCCTCACCGATCATCGTGGCCGACATCGCCGACGACAAGCTCGAAAAGGCCATGGAACTCGGCGCCACCCATGTGATCAATTCCAGCAAGGACGATCTGGTGGCCGCGGTGAAGGCCATCACCGGAGACGGCGTCCACTGGGTCATCGAAGCGATCGGGAAACAGGCCACCATCCAGCAAGCCATGGCCAGCCTGCGCACCGGAGGAACCACTTTCGCCGTCGGCCTGGGCAATCCCAACGACATGGTGAGCGTGCCGCTCAACAACCTGGTGCAGTCCGAAAAGTCGCTGGAGGGCAGCCTCTACGGCTCGTCCAACATCGGAGTGCAGGTTCCGCGGATCCTGGAGCTGTACCGCTCCGGCAGGCTCCCCTTGGACAAGCTCCTCGGCGATACCTACCGGCTGGATCAGGTTCAGGAGGCGCTGGAGGCCCTGACGGCGGGGTCCGTGGGACGCTCGGTCATCGTCCTGAGCTAGCCGCCTCAGGGAGGTCACCCGGGGAAGGGCACCCAGGGAGGTGAAGCCTAGCGGCTGCTCACCTGGCCGAACAGCCTGGCTAGCGGTGCGAGCACCAGCGGGCGGGCCGCGTACCAGCCGGCGGCCGTGACCGCGATGGCGGCCGCGAAGAGCCAGAACCCTGCCCAGTTCACCGCGTCGGTGCCGCCGAACATGTGGTTCAGGTTGCGCAGCGCACCGGTCGCGAACACCAGGAACACGTGGATGAGGATGAACACCACGAAGAACAGCATCGTGGGGTAGTGGACGGCGCGGGCGGCCTCTATCGGGTAGAGCCTGTTCAGGGTTTTGGCGTTCTTGGGCCAGAATTCGCTCAGGCGCACACCGGTGACGGCGGCGAGCGGAGCCGCAATGAACACCACAATGAAGTACATGAGCTGCTGCAGGCTGTTGTAGTTCACCCAGCCGGTCTCCACCGGCCAGTCCAGGGTCATGTACTGCAGGAGCGCGGAGGCCGCGTTCGGGAACACCTCCCAGCTGGTCGGCACGATCCGCACCCAGCGGCCGGAGGCGAACAGCAGCACCACGAAGACGAGGCCATTGGCCAGCCACACGATGTCGAGCGCCTGGTGCAGCCACAGGTTGATGCTGATCTTCTTGCCGCCGCGCTTCGGCGTCCAGTACGCAGGCGGCTTCTGCTGGGTGCGCACGTGGTAGCCGGAGCGGATGATGAGCGCCATCAGGAAGACATTCAGGAAGTGCGCCCACTGCGTCCACCATGGGAAGCCGGGCTCGGCCGTAGCGGGCAGGCTGTACGCGCCGGGGTACTTCTTGAGGAATTCCGGCACGCCCGGCAGCGTCGTCACGCCGCGGGCGGCGAGTACAAGAATCCCGGCTGCGGCCACGGCGGCGACGGCGAGGAGTATCATCCGCTTGGTCCACTGGCCCAGGGTGCGTGCTCCATAGAGCCGAGGTTCGGCCGCTGGCTTCCCGGGCTTTTCGACGGCGGCAGGCGCGACGGCGGGAGGCGGCTTGACGGCGGGGGTGGGCGCGACGGCGGGGGCCGGAGCTGGGGATGCGGGAGCGGGGGCAACGGCCTCGTCAGCCGCGGCGGGCGTCGGGACAACGGGCGCTGCCGGGGCCTCGCTCCGGGAGACCAGTTTCGGAGCCGCCGGCGGGGCGGCGGCAACGGGTGCGGGAGCGAACCCGGCCGGGGGCCACGGCTCGCCGCCGGGGACGCGGGGGAGCCCGCGACGAAGCGGGGTGGCTCCTGACGCCGGCGTGGGCATTGCGGGAGCCCCGGCCTCAGTCTCGGCCGGAGCCACAGCCGGAGCCGGCGTCGGCGCCGCGGGCAACGGAACCGGAGCAGCTGCGAACGCCGCAGCAGGAGCCGTCGCCGGTGCCTGAACCGTCCGCGCCGGCGGCCAAGGCTCGCCGCCCGGCACGCGCGGGAGGCCGCGGCGGAGCTGCCGCGCAGCCGTGGCCGCCTTCACCTCAGGGGTGTTCGCCGGAGGGAGGGTGGGGGAAGGGACGTCGACCGCGACAGCGCGTGCGGGCGCATCACCGGCGGGCGGCCAGGGTTCCCCGCCGCGTACCCGCGGCAGGCCTCGCCGGATGGATCCAGACTGAGTTGCCATCGTTACTTCTTCCGGGCCTCAAGGGCACTGATGAGCTGGGGGACCACCTTGAAGACGTCACCCACCACCCCAAAGTCGGCGATCTCGAAGATCGGCGCGTCACCATCCTTGTTGACGGCGACGATCGTTTTGGCGGTCTGCATCCCGGCCCGGTGCTGAATCGCACCGGAAATGCCGAGCGCGATGTACAACTGCGGGGACACGGAGACCCCTGTCTGGCCCACCTGCTGCGACTGCGGGACGTAGCCGGCGTCCACTGCCGCACGCGAAGCGCCGACAGCGGCGCCGAGGGCATCGGCGAGCTGTTCAACGAGGGCGAATTCCTCCACCGACCCGAGGCCGCGGCCGCCCGCCACGACCTTCGCTGCGCCGCGCAGTTCCGGCCGTGACGTCGCAGCCACAGCCGCCTCGAAGGAGTCGATCCGTGCGGCCGGTTTCCCGGAAGGCGCTACCGCCAGGGTCTCCGAGGCCGGGGGCCGCGCCGCTGCCCGCGCCTCGATGGAGCCCTGGCGCACCGTAATGACCGGTGCCCCGAACGTGGAGGTCGAGGTCACGTTGTAGGCGCCGCCGTAGACGGAGTGGTGGGCCACCACGCCCTCGTCATCGCGCGAGACGCCGACGGCATCCACGGAAACGGCCGCCCGGGAACGGGCCGCGTAACGGCCCGCAAGGTCGCGTCCGTTCAGCGAATGCGAGATCAGGATCGCGTCGGGCTGCACCTGCTCGGCCGCTGCGGCAAGCGCGTCGACGCCGGCGGCGTCGAGTGCGGACGGCTCGGGAGCCTCTGCGATCAACACGTGGGCGGCGCCGAGGGCCGCGGCCTCCTCGGCGGCGGCGCTTCCGGAGCCGGGCGACGCCAGGACGAGGGCAATCGGTGTGCCCACCGCGGCGGCGGCGCCAAAGAGTCCGGCTGCGGCCTTTTCGAGCTCGCCGGACGCTCCGGTTTCAACGACGACCAGGATCGCGTCACGAGGAAATTCAGTCATGCCGTTGCTCCTCAGGCCAGTCGGTTTTCAATCAGGAAGTCTGCGA
The DNA here is from genome assembly GCF_018531425.1 of Paenarthrobacter sp. DKR-5. Taxonomy (GTDB): domain Bacteria; phylum Actinomycetota; class Actinomycetes; order Actinomycetales; family Micrococcaceae; genus DKR-5. The sequence continues at coordinate 362,035 of NZ_JAHBOI010000002.1, read as the reverse complement.
GCTTCTGGCCGGCGTCGCCCTCGTCGGTGATCTTGACTCCCGCCGCGCGCGGGGGCTTCTCCGCAACCGCCAGCATGATTGAACGCGCCGCGTCCGGGTCCTCCGCGTTGATGCCGAGGTCCGCGAGGGTGAGCGTTTCAACGGGCTTCTTCTTCGCTGCCATGATGCCTTTGAAGTTGGGGAAGCGCGGGCCGGGAAGCGCCTCGGTAACGGAAATCACCGCGGGCAGCTGCGCGGACACCTGCTGCACACCCGAGTCAATGATCCTGGTGCCGGACACCGCGCCGTCGCCGATCTCCACGGAGCTCAGGCCGGTAGCCAGCGGCACGTTGAGCAATTCTGCGAGCATCGCGGGAATCATGCCGCCGGATCCGTCGGTGGAGAGGTTGCCGGTGACCACCAGGTCAAATTCCACCCGTCGGATCGCCGCAGCGAGGGCTTCAGCCGTCAGCCCCAGGTCCGCGCCCCGCAGCGCCTCATCCGCGATATGGACGGCGCTGCCCGCGCCCATCGCCAGCGCCTTGCGGATGGTCGACGTCGCGCTCTCGGGAGCCAGGGACAGGACCGCGACGTCGGTGCCCTCGTTCGCGTCGGCGTATTTCAGCGCGAGCTCCAGGGCGCGCTCGCCGATCTCGTCGATGACCGTCTCACTGGCTTCGCGGTCCGCGAGGCCGGTTTCGAGGTTCAGTTTGCGGTCCCCGTAGGTGTCGGGGACTTCCTTTACGAGGACGATGATCTTCATTGATGGCTCTTCCTGTGGCGGGCATGTCTGTCAGAGACAAGCCGAGTCTGAGTTGAGTCTACGAAAGCCTGGCCCCGTCCGGCTGGCGGGACGCGTGTCGCGCTAGGGCAACCGGGACGGGCGCAGCAGGTTTGCTGCACCAGCGTGGCTCGGATCGAGCGGCACCGGGCTGATCAGCACCGCAGGCCCGTGCAGCAGCACGCCGTCGGACAGCACCTGGCACCGCACCCCGCCACGCCCGCGCATGGCCTTATGGGCGCCGGGGGCCAGCACCGCGTCCATCCAGGCACAGGGGTGGGCCGGCCGCCCGGCTTTGAGCCGCACCAGGCCGCCGTCGGACTCCAGCGCGAACTCGTGGCCGAGCAGCGGGGCCAGCTCAGCACCCCGAAGCACCACGTTGCGGCGCGTCAGCAACGGGTCGAAGGGCGTGGTTCCCAGTTCGGCGGCAATCGATTCCAGGGCTTCGACGGCGAACACGGTGACGGCGGCGTCCATGTGCGCCGCCTTGCCGAAGAACCGGTCACCGACGATGCCCTTGCCGGCGACCAGCTGCACCCGCTCCGCGTCGGTGGTTGGGACGTCGGCTGCGCCCTCCCGGGCCCGGCCGAAATAGGCATGCGCGGGCGACACGAGCAGATGCAGAATCCCGACGTCGTACCTGAAGCTGGCCGTCATCCCACCAAACTACCGCTGCCCGCAGGTGGGATCATGGGGGCATGACTGCAGCTCAAGAATCCGTGTGGGACTACCCGCGGCCGCCAAGGGTCGAGCCCCGGTCGGAACGGGTCGTCGTGCGGCTTGGCGGGCAGGTGATCGCCGACACCACCGACGCCGTGCGCGTCCTGGAGACGAGTCATCCCCCTGTCTACTACTTGCCCTTGGACGCGTTTCCTGCCGGTGTCCTCGTCCCTGCCCGTGGCACCACCTTCTGCGAGTTCAAGGGCGAAGCGCACTACTTCGACGTCGTTGCCGGCGGTGTCACCGTTCCCCGCGGCGGATGGACCTACCCGAAACCTGCCCGCGGCTTCGAGGCGCTGAGCATGCGGGTGGCGCTGTATCCCAAGCACATGGACTCCTGCGAGGTCGACGGCGAACAGGTCACCTCCCAGGAAGGTGACTTCTACGGCGGCTGGATCACCAAGCGGATCATCGGCCCGTTCAAGGGCGGCCCGGGCACGGCAGGGTGGTGAGCCCGCCCCTGCCGCCGGTCCGGCCCTTCGACCTCGAGTCGATCGGGGCGGACCTGGCCTTCGCAGCGTCGCTGGAGGAGCTGTCCGCGGTGCTGAAGGGAGGCGGCACCGCCGCAACGGCTGTGGTGCAGGCGCCCCCGGGGACGGGAAAGACGACGCTGGTGCCGCCGCTGCTCGCCAACCTCGTGTACGGCAGGCCGAGGACTGCCGCGGCCGGAGGCCGGCCGCGCGTCGTCGTCACCCAGCCGCGCCGCGTGGCCGCGCGGGCAGCAGCCCGCCGCCTGGCGGTGCTGGACGCCAGCCCGCTGGGGGAACGGGTGGGCTACACGGTGCGCGGTGAACGCCGGAGCGGTCCAGGCACGCTCGTCGAGTTCGTCACCCCCGGGATCCTGCTCGGACGGCTGCTGGCGGACCCGGGCCTGGAGGGCGTCGACGCGGTAGTGCTGGACGAGGTCCACGAGCGGGGGCTGGAAACGGATCTGCTGCTCGGCCTGCTTGGCGAGGTCCGCGAACTGCGCGGGGACCTGGCCCTCGTCGCCATGTCGGCCACGCTGGACGCGCCGCGGTTCGCCGCCCTGATCGGACGGCCCGGCGGCGGCCGCCCGGCGCCCGTCGTCGACTGCCCCTCCGCGCTGTACCCGCTGGAGACCGAGTGGCGCCCCTCCGCCGGCGCCCGGCTCGACGACCGCGGAGTGGCTACGGCCTTCCTCGACCATGTGGCGGAGGCCGCCGCGGCAGCGCACGCCCGGGCGCTGGCGGCGGACCCGCAGACGGACGCGCTGGTGTTCCTGCCCGGGGCGCGGGAGGTGTCCCACGTTGCCCGGCGGCTGCGGGGGCTCACCGCGGCGGAGGTGCTGGAACTGCACGGGCAGGTCGGTGCGGACGAGCAGGACAGGGCCGTCTCCGGCCGGGAAGCCGGCGGCCGGCCCCGGATCGTCGTCTCCACGGACCTGGCCGAGTCCTCCCTGACCGTCCCCGGCGTGCGCCTGGTGATCGACTCGGGGTTGGCGCGCGAGCCGCGGCGCGACGCCGCCCGCGGCATGTCGGGCCTGGTCACCGTGTCCTGCTCGCGGGCTTCCGCGGACCAGCGGGCGGGGCGGGCCGCCCGGCAGGGACCGGGCCGCGTAGTGCGCTGCTACGACCAGCGGACGTTCGGCGCCGCGCCCGCGCACCCCACGCCGGAAATCCTGGTGGCGGACCTGACCGGCGCTGCTTTGGTCCTCGCCTGCTGGGGCGTGCCCGGCGGCCGGGGCCTGGCCCTGCCGGACAGCCCGCCCAGCGCCGCGATGGAGGAGGCGGTCGAAGTGCTGCGGGAGCTCGGCGCCGCAGGACAGGACGGGTTGGCGACGGATCTGGGCCGCGTCCTTGCCAGGATTCCGGCGGACCCGAGGTTGGCCCGTGCGCTGCTCGACGGCGCCGCCGTCGTCGGCCACCGGCCGGCAGCCGAAATCGTAGCCTTGGTCGCCGGGGACCAGCGCGCCCCCGGCGCGGACCTCGTCCGCCTCCTCAGGACGCTCCGCACGTCCAAGGATCCGGCGGCCCGCCGCTGGGCGGAGGACGCGCGGCGCATGGAACGCCTGGCCAAGGAAAATACGGGGCGCATTGCACCCTCACTGCCGCCCGGTTCTGTGCCCGCGGCGGACGCCGTGGGCTTCGTCGTCGCCCTTGCCTTCCCGGACCGGGTCGCGCGGCGGGTTCCGGGCGAAGGGCCCGAACGCTACCTCCTCACGTCCGGGACCAGGGCCGGGTTGCCGGCGGGCAGCTCGCTCTCCGGACACGAGTGGCTGGCGGTGGCCGACGTGTCCCGCGCGCAGGGGCGCGACGCGGCCGGCACGGGCGCCGTGATCCGCGCGGCGGCCCCGCTGTCCGCCGATCTTGCGGAGTGCGCCGCAGGGCGCCTGCTGGCCGAGGCGCTGGAGGCGCAGTTCAGCCTGGGGCGCGTGACCGCACGGCGGGAGCGACGGTTGGGCTCGATCGTCCTGAGTTCAACCCCCGTCCGGCCGGGCCCCGAGGAGGGCCAAGCGGCAGTCGCCCGTGCGTTGGAAAAGGAGGGGCTCGCCGTCATCGGCTGGTCCGCCGCGGCGGATGCGCTGCGGCGCAGGCTCGCGCTCCTGCACCGGGAACTGGGCGAACCGTGGCCCGACGTGTCCGAGCAGGCTCTGCTGGCCAGGCTCGATGACTGGCTGGCGCCGGAACTCGGCGTGCTGGCCGGAGGCTTCCCTGCCGGAAGCATCAGCCTCACCGAACCGCTGCGGCGCTTGCTGCCCTGGCCGGAGGCGGCCCGGCTCGACGAACTCGCCCCGGAGCGGCTCGCAGTGCCCAGCGGCTCGCGGGCCAGGATCGAGTACCCGGAGGCCGGCGACGACGGGCGTCCGGTGGTCGCCGTCAAGCTGCAGGAATGCTTCGGCTGGGCCGCGACGCCCCGGCTGGTGGACGGCAGGGTCCCGGTGCTGTTCCATCTGCTCTCACCCGCGGGCCGGCCGCTGGCCGTCACGGATGACCTCGCGTCCTTCTGGTCCGGACCGTACGCGCAGGTGCGCGCCGAGATGCGGGGCCGCTACCCGAAGCATCCCTGGCCGGAGGATCCGTGGACGGCGCCGGCCACCGCCCGGACCAAGCCGCGGGCGTAGGCGGCCGTTAAACGTTTCGAGCGACCGCCCGGGGTCTCAAGTCAGGCGGTCGCTCGGCGAACATTCGTCAACGTTCAATTCAAATACTCCCACCAGCGCCGAAACACCGCGATGGGGAGAACTCCCCATTGCGGGTGTGCGCGTGCTGCTCTACGTCCCTCCGCGGGCGGGGTCCCTCCGCGGCGGCCGATGGCAGCCCCCGGTGTACCCGCACGGCGTCGCCGACGTAAACTCTCCTGCATGAAACGGATTCGGGGGCCCGCGGCCCTCGCCGCGCTGCTGATGCTCACCGGCTGCTCGGGCTATTCCATCGCCCCCTCGGAGCCCAGTTCCAACGAGTCGGCGTTCCTCGACGCTTGGCACCAGCGCTACCCCAAAGACAAGGACTCCGATGCCCTGAACGTGGCCAAGAGCATCTGCAAGGCGTTCAAGGCGGGGACCTCCTATAAGGACGAGGTGTCGCGGCTCATCACGCTCGGCTCCCATGTGACGCCCGACGACGCCGGCGCGATGATCGGCATGGCGACGACGGGTTTCTGCCCGGCCTACAGCACCCTGCGCTGAGCATCGCGGATCCGCCTCCCGGCGACGCCGTCACCCCCGCGCGGGCGGAAAAGGTGCAAGGGGTATGTTGTTCCCATGGCGAGCGAAGCGACCACCATCACCGTTGACGGCCCGCACGGTCCGCGCGAAATGCGCATCTCCAGCCCGAGCCGGGTCCTCTGGCCGGACCTGGGCCTGACGAAGCTGGACCTCGCGCAGTACATCGTTGACGTGGGCGAAGCGTTCGTCGCCGCGAACGGGGACCGGCCGATTTCCCTGCAGCGGTTCTCCGACAACATCGACGGCGAACAGTTCTTCTCCAAGAACCCTCCGAAGGGTGCGCCGGACTTCATCCGCTCCGTGAAGGTGGTCTACCCGAGTGCGCGGTCCCACGCGCAGCTGGTCATCGACGAGCCGGCCGCCGCGGTGTGGGCGGTGCAGATGAACACCATCGTCTTCCACCCGTGGCCGTCGCGCGCGGAGAATTCGGACAACCCGGACCAGCTGCGCATCGACCTCGACCCGCAGCCCGGGACGGACTTCGACGACGCCGTGCCCGCGGCCCTCGAACTGCGGAAGGTCCTGCAGGAGGCCGGGCTGGAGCCGTTCATCAAGACCTCCGGCAACCGGGGACTGCACCTTTACGCGCCGATCGAAGCCACCCGGGAGTTCCAGGTGGTCCGGCACGCCGTCATCGCCGCGGCGCGCGAACTGGAACGCCGGATGCCGGACAACGTCACGACGGCGTGGTGGAAGGAGGAGCGGGGCCGGAAGGTCTTCGTCGATTTCAACCAGGCCAACCGGGACCGCACCATCGCCGGAGCTTACAGCCCGCGGGCGCTGGCGCACGCACCCGTGTCCTGCCCGATCACGTGGGACGAACTGGAGACGGTCGACCCGAAGAACCTCACCATCATGACGGTCCCCGAGCGGCTCCGCACCGCGGGTGACCCGTGGGCGGACATGCACGCCAAGCCCGGCACGATCGACGTCCTGCTGAAGTGGTGGGAACGCGACGTCGCCGACGGGCTCGGGGAGCTGCCCTTCCCGCCGGACTACCCGAAAATGCCGGGGGAGCCGCCGCGGGTGCAGCCGAGCCGGGCCAGGAAGGCGGACTGACGGCTGCCTCCAGCGCTTGAGCCTCCGGCAGGGCGCGGTACCTATCGGTCCTGAGGTCAAATTTGGTATCGTCACGGCTGTATTCAGCTGGGGAGTACACGGTCCGCGGTGAAGCAGTCCGCTGCGGGAGAGTTTGTCCTTTGGAGTGCCATGAGCATCCGATTCCCCCTTGCGGCCGCTTCCCGTGATCCGCGCTTCGTGCCGCCGGCCCTTAAGGTGTCCCGGCCGGCGGGAGGTCGTGCTGATGTGGCGTGAACCTTTGCGCCGGCACACCCGGGAGCTGATGGACGAGTTCATCGACCGGGCTGACGAGCTCATCCGCATCCAGGAGCACGTCCAAGGACTGCTCTGGGCCGTGATGTCCCTGGTGGAGGACCTTAGCCTGCCGACCGTGCTCGAACGTGTCGTGCAGTCCGCCTGCGATCTTGTGGGAGCACAGTACGGGGCGCTCGGCGTGGTGGACGACGGCCGGAGCCGGCTGAGCCATTTTGTCACTGCCGGAATGGATGAAGAAACGGCGTGCCTGATCGCCGAGCTGCCCGCGGGGCAGGGGCTGTTGGGGGACCTGAGCCGGCAGCCCGAACCTCTGCGGCTGCATGACCTGTGGGAACACCCCTTGGCATCGGGGTTCCCCGAGGGCCACCCCGAGCTAAAAAGCTTCCTGGGCGTCCCCGTCCGCTCGCGCGGCTCAGTTCTGGGAACCCTGTACCTGACAGGGAAAGCTGGGGGAGAAGACTTCACGGCCGAGGACGAGGCCTTGACGGTGGCCCTGGCCGCGGCGGCCGGAGTGGCCATCGAGAACGCCCGCCTTTTCGAGGACGCCGAGCGCAGGCGGCGCTGGCTCGAAGCCGGCATGGAAGTCAGCAGCCGGCTGATCGAGCTGAACCGCCCGGAGGATCCCGGGAATCTCGTGATGGTCGCGGAGCGCGCCCTTGAGGTGTCGGAATCGGCTCTCGCCGTCATGCCAGTCCCCGGTGGCGCCGGCGGCTTCCGTGCCGAAATTTCCGTCGGCGCCCTCTCGCTGCCCGCCGGCACAAACCTGCCGGCGTCGGGGCTGCTCTCGGGCGTGCTGCGAACCGGGGAACCGGCGACGGCGCAGGCGTCCGAGGTGCTCGGCCCGGACGCACAGGAGAAACTGGGCCCGGTGCTGGTCACCGCGCTCGGCGAGAAGTCCACCTCGAACGGTGTGCTGATCCTCGCCCGGCAGGCAGGAAGCCCCGCTTACTCCCGCCAGGACGAAGAATCGAGCGTGGTCTACTCGTCCCGGATCGGGCTTGCCCTGGACCTGCTGCGGGCGAACCGGGAACGGGAGGAGCACCTGCTCCTGGACGACCGCGACCGCATTGCCCGGGACCTTCACGATCTGGTCATTCAACGGCTCTTCGCCGCGGGCATGAGCATCCAAAGCCTGCGCCGCTTCACCCCCGACAGCATCGCCCTGGAGCGTATTGACACCGTAACCGGGGAACTGGACGAGACGATACGGGAGCTGCGCAACACCATTTATTCCCTCCGCGCCGAGCAGAGCAAGGAGTCGGTCACCGCCCTGGTGCTGCGAACCGTGCAGCAGGCCGTGGCCGGTTCCGGTCTGAGCCCGCATATCCGTTTCAACGGCCCGGTCGACGCAACGGTGACCGGCGGCCTCGCCGAGCAGATGTTCGCGGTGCTCACCGAAGCGGTGAGCAACACCGTGAGGCACTCCAACGCCCACAGCCTGCAGGTGGCGGTAATCGTCGCCGACGGCAACCTTGAGCTCACGATCGAGGACGACGGCCAAGGTTTCGAACGGCCCGCCAGGGTGAGCGGCCTCGACAACATGAATCACCGTGCCCGGTCATTGGGGGGCTCCTGCAGCATCGAAAGCGCCCCCGGCAGCGGAACCAGGATCGTCTGGGCAGCACCGTTGGCCTGACGCATCCGTCTTACGGCGCTGCGGCGGCCAAACCCGCTTCGAGGCGTTCGACGTCGGCGCGGTGGCAGAGTTCGGTGGCGGGGGTCATCACTGTGGCGCTGCCGGCGGCGACGGCGGCCCGGAAGGCGGCGTCGACGGGCCGGCCCTGGGCGAGCCGGAGCACGAAGGCGCCGAGGAAGCTGTCCCCGGCGCCGACTGTGCTCAGTACCGGCACCTCGGGAACGGGAAGCCGCAGGACGCCGGAGGCGGAAGCGAGTACTGCCCCGCCCGGACCGAGGGTGAGGGCAACGTGCTCGGCGGACCCGCGTGCGACCAGTGCTGATGCGGCGTCGAGCTGGCTCTGCTCGCTCTCCAGTGGTTCCCCGCAGTAGGCCCGCAGTTCGCGCAGGCTCGGTTTGACCAGGAACACTCCCTCGGCGAGCGCTGCGGCCAGGGCCGGCCCGGAGGCGTCGACGATGCAGCGGGCTCCGCGGTCCCGGGCCAGCCGCGCCACCCGGGCGTAGAAGTCCTCGGGAACACCCGGGGGGAGGCTGCCGCTGGCCACCACATACCCGCCGGCGGGGGTGGAAGCGGCAACGAGTGCCAGGCAGGCCTGCCACTCGTCCTCGCTCAGTTCCGGACCTTCGAGCACGAACCGGTACTGCTCGCCGGTCGAGGTCTCATCGACGGTGAAGTCCTGCCGGGTGCTTCCGCGGATGGGCACCACAACGGAGGGAAGCTGCTCGCCCTCGACGAGCCGCCGGTAGGCCTCACCGGTGGGGCCGCCCGCGGTGTAGAGGGCGAGGGTCTGCCCGCCCAGTCGCTGGATCACCCGCGCCACGTTGACGCCTCCGCCGCCGGGATCGACGCGGCTCGTGCCGCAGCGCAGCTTGTGCCCGCTGACCACGCGTTCGGTAGCGGTGCTGATGTCCAGCGCAGGGTTCACCGTGAGGGTCAGGACCGGGTGAATACTCGTTCGCTGCGGGGCCTCCATGCGCCAAGCATAGGGCGGACGTTCCGGCCGGTCACTCGAACCGTGAAGGGTCTCCGTTGCCCCGGCGCACGATTTCCGCGCTGCCGCCGGAGAAGTCGATGACAGTGGTGGGCTCGGAGCCGCAATCACCGGAGTCGATCACGGCGTCCACCACGTGGTCCAGCCGTTCCTTGATTTCCCAGCCCTGGGTGAGCGGCTCCTCCTCGTCCGGCAGCAGCAGCGTGCTGGAGAGCAGCGGCTCACCCAGTTCCGCCAGCAGGGCCTGGACGACCTTGTTGTCGGGGATGCGCACCCCGACAGTCTTCTTCTTCGGATGCAGCAGCCGGCGCGGAACCTCACGGGTGGCCGGGAGGATGAACGTGTAGCTTCCGGGGGTCACCCCCTTGATGCTGCGGAACACGTCATTGTCGATCTGCACGAACTGGCCCAGCTGGGCGAAATCCTTGCACACGAGCGTGAAGTGGTGCTTGTCATCGAGATGGCGGATTGTGCGGATCCGGTCCAGCGCCTCCTTGTTGCCCAACTGGGCGCCGAGTGCGTAGCAGGAGTCGGTGGGGTAGGCGATCAAACCCCCGGACCGCACGATCTCGACCACCTGGGCGATGGCGCGCGGCTGCGGGTTGTCGGGGTGCACATCGAAGTATCTGGCCATGCACCGAGCCTACGCCGTGCGGCCCGGGACACCCCAAGGTGACCTTGTCCTCTAGGCCCGCCGGGGCATCGGACGTCCGATGGAGTCATGACGGCAGGAACCGAGTCCGCCACCCGCTGGCCCACGATCCACAAGGACCCCGCCGCGCTCGCCGTACCCCCCAACCTCGCCGACTACGACGCGGCCTGCGCCGCCTTCAGCTGGGACCAGGCCCGGCGCGAACTGTCCGGGCTGCCCGGAGGCCGCGGCCTGAACATCGCCTACGAGGCAGTGGACCGGCACGCAGCGGGTGACCGCGCGGAGAAGGAGGCGCTGCGCTTCATCCGGGCCGACGGGAGCGTCCGCTCGCTCAGTTACGCCGCGCTCGCCGAACAGACCGACCGGTTCGCCAGCGTGCTGCGCGGGCTGGGCATCGGCCGCGGGGAGCGGGTGTTCTCCCTCCTGGGCCGGAGGCCGGAACTGTACGTCGCGGTGCTGGGCTCGCTCAAGAACGCGAGCGTGTTCTGCCCGCTGTTCTCCGCATTCGGGCCCGAGCCGGTCCGGCAGCGCCTGGAACTGGGGTCCGGCCGCGTGCTGGTGACCACCCGCGCGCTCTACCGCAAGAAGGTAGCCCCGGTGCGTGACACGCTTCCGGACCTGGAGCACGTCCTGCTGGTCGACGCCGGAGGCCGGCCCGAACCGGGCACCCTGGACTTCGCCGGGCTGATGCGCGACGCGGCGCCGTTTGGCGGCATTGCGGATACCGGCCCCGAAGAGACCGCCCTGCTGCACTTCACCAGCGGCACCACCGGCAAGCCGAAGGGCGCCGTCCACGTGCACGACGCCGTCACCGCGCACTACGCGACAGGTCTCTTCGCGCTCGATCTGCACCCCGATGACGTGTTCTGGTGCACGGCGGACCCGGGCTGGGTCACCGGCACCTCCTACGGCATCATCGCCCCGCTGGTGCACGGCGTGACCGCGGTGGTGGACGAGGAGGAGATGGACGCCGACCGCTGGTACCGGATCCTGGCCGGACAGCAGGTGAGCGTCTGGTACACCGCCCCCACGGCGCTGCGCATGCTGATGAAAGCCGGCGCGGAACGGGCCGAGGGCCATGACCTGTCGCGGCTGCGGTTCGTTGCCAGCGTCGGTGAACCGCTGAACCCCGAGGTGGTGATGTGGGGGCAGGACGCCTTTGGCCTGCCGGTGCACGACAACTGGTGGCAGACCGAAACCGGCGGCATCATGATTTCCAACTACCCGTCCATGGACATTCGGCCCGGCTCGATGGGCAAGCCGCTCCCCGGCGTCGAGGCCGCGCTGGTGCTGCGCGACGAGCAGGGCAAACCGGTGCTCCGGGACGGTGCTGCCGTGCTGGTGGAGGACCCGGACGCCATGGGCGAACTCGCGCTGCGCCCGGGCTGGCCGTCGATGTTCCGCGGCTACCTGCATGAGGAGGAACGGTACCGCCGCTGCTTCGCCGGGGGCTGGTACCTCACCGGGGACCTCGCCCGCCGCGACCGCGACGGCTACTACTGGTTCGTCGGCCGCGGTGATGACGTGATCAAGTCCTCCGGGCACCTGATCGGCCCGTTCGAGGTGGAGAGCTCGCTGATGGAGCATGAGGCGGTCGCCGAGGCGGGCGTGATCGGCATTCCGGACGCGGTGGCCGGGGAAGTCGTCAAGGCGTTCGTTGAGCTGCGCCGCGGTTGGGAGCCGTCCGAGGACCTGCGCCTGGCGATCATCGGTTTCGCCCGCAAGCGGCTCGGCCCCGCGGTCGCGCCCCGCGAGGTGGAGTTCACGACGGCGCTTCCGAAGACCCGCAGCGGCAAGATCCTGCGGCGGCTGCTCAAGGCCCGCGAGCTTGGGCTGCCCGAAGGGGACACCTCAACGATCGAGGGGCGGCCATGAACGGCGACGCCGGGCCCCGGGTGGCGGCAGACCCGGCGCACGCGCGGGAGCTGCTGCGTCAGATGCTCAGGGTGCGGCGCTTCGAGGAGAAGTGCGTCGAGCTCTACAGCGCTACCAAGATCCGCGGTTTCATGCACGTGTACATCGGCGAGGAGGCAGTGGCGGCCGGGGTGCTCTCCACTCTCGCGCCCGACGACGCCGTCGTCGCCACCTACCGCGAGCACGGCCACGCGCTGCTGCGCGGCGTCGACCCCGGGGCGATCCTGGCCGAGATGTACGGCTACCAGGAGGGCTGCTGCCGCGGCCGGGGCGGCTCCATGCACCTGTTCGACGCCGGGACCCGCTTCTACGGCGGCAACGCGATCGTGGCCGGAGGGCTGCCGCTCGCGGTGGGGCTGGCGCTCGCGGACAAGATGGCCGGCCGGTCCAGGGTCACGGCGTGCTTCTTCGGCGAGGGTGCCGTCGCCGAAGGAGAGTTCCACGAGAGCATGAACCTCGCGGCGCTGTGGGAACTGCCCGTGCTGTTCTGCTGCGAGAACAACCTTTACGCGATGGGCACCGCGCTGGGCCGCTCGGAGTCCCAAACCGACCTGGCGCTGAAGGCTGCCGGCTACGAGGTGGCGGCATGGGCGGTGGACGGCATGGACGTGATTGCCGTGGAGGAGGCCGCCCGCCGCGCCGTCGACGCGGTGCGCGCCGGCGGAGGGCCGCACTTCCTGGAGCTGCGGACCTACCGGTTCCGGGCGCACTCGATGTACGACCCGGAGCGTTACCGGGAGAAGGCCGAAGTCGCCCAATGGCTGGAACGTGACCCGGTCAGCCTGCTGCACGCGTCCCTCGCGGCGGCCGGAGACCTTCCGGACACCGAGTGGGAGCGGGTCCAGCGGGCCGTGGACGCCGAGGTGCAGGCGGCGGTCGACTTCGCCGAAGCGGGCACGCCGGAGCCGGTGGAGGAACTCACCCGATTCGTCTACAGCGAGCGGGGCGCGCAATGAAGACAACGTACCGGGAAGCCATCCGCGCCGCGATGCGCGAAGCGCTGCTGGGCGACGAGCGGGTGTTCCTGATGGGCGAGGACGTGGGGCGCTACGGAGGCTGCTTCGCTGTGAGCCTGGGCCTGCTGGAGGAGTTCGGGCCCGAGCGGATCCGGGACACGCCGCTGTCCGAGTCCGGGTTCGTCGGAGCCGGGATCGGCGCGGCACTGGGCGGCATGCGGCCGATCGTGGAGATCATGACGGTCAACTTCAGCCTGCTCGCGCTGGACCAGCTCGTGAACAACGCGGCCACCCTGCTGCACATGTCCGGCGGCCAGTTCAACGTGCCGGTGGTCTTCCGGTTGACCACCGGCGCCGGGCGGCAGTTGGCGGCGCAGCACTCGCACAGCCTCGAGGGCTGGTACGCCCACATTCCCGGCCTGAGGATCCTCACGCCGGCCACACTGGAGGACGCCCGCGGCATGCTCGGCACCGCGCTGGAGGACCCGGACCCGGTGCTGATCTTCGAGCACGGTTCGCTCTACAACGTGCCCGGCGAGATCGCCGACGACGCCGGCCTGGTCAACATCGACAAGGCTGCAGTCCGCCGCGCCGGGGCCGACGTCGCGCTCATCACCTACGGCGGAACACTGCCTGTGGTGCTTGAGTCCGCTGACCGGCTGGCAGCCGAAGGGATCGAGGCCGAAGTGGTGGACCTGCGCGTGCTGCGGCCGCTCGACGATGCCGCGCTCCTCGCCGCCGTCGCCAAGACCCACCGGGCCGTCGTGGTGGACGAAGGCTGGCGCAGCGGCAGCCTCTCCGCGGAGATCAGCGCGAGGATCACCGAACAGGCCTTCTTCGACCTGGACGCACCCGTCGGCCGGGTCTGCAGCGCCGAAGTGCCGGTGCCGTACGCCCGGCACCTCGAGCTCGCCGCGCTGCCGTCCGTTGAGCGCGTGGTTGAGGCCGTGCACAAGGTGGTCGGTGCGGGTGGGTGAGTTCCGGATGCCTTCGCTCGGCGCGGACATGGAGCACGGCAAGGTGGTCGAGTGGCTGGTGAAGCCGGGGGACTACGTGCGCCGGGGCGATGTCGTGGCCGTCGTCGACACGGAGAAGGCGATGATGGACGTCGAAACCTTCGAGGAGGGCGTGGTGGCCGAGCTGCTGGCCGACGTCGGCGCCACCGTCCCGGTCGGGGGCCCGCTCGCCCGCATCACCCAGACCCCCGCCGCCGCGCCGGCACCGGAACCGCGAGCCGCCGCGGCGGAAGCGCGACCCGCCGCGCCGCCGCCGGTGCGCCACCTTGCCCACCGGCTGGGCGTCGACACCGGCCGCATCAGGGGCACCGGCCGCAGCGGCGCCGTCACCCGCAGCGACGTCGAACACGCCGCAGCGGCAGCCGCGGTCCCGCCCGTAACCGTGCCAGCGCCCGTAACCGTGCCAGTAGTCCCAGTAGTGCCAGGGCCGGCGCCCCGGCCGGCGCCCCGGACGGCGTCCGGGGCGGAGCGGGAAGAGACCGGCCGCATCCGGTCCTCGCCGCGTGCCCGCTGGCTGGCAGCCGAACTCGGCGTGGACCTGGCGAAGGTGCCGGGCACCGGGCCGGACGGCGCGGTCACCGAATCGGATGTGCGCTCCGCGGTGCCGGCTGCAGCACCGGCCGCGGAGCCGGAACCCCGCCCGGCCGGGCCTCAGCCCGCCGGACGGGCGCCGGAAGCGGTGCCCGGCGCCGACCGCGCGGAACGTGCCGAACGCGCCGCCGGGCTCCGCCACGCCATCGGCGTGCTGATGGCCAAGTCCAAGAAGTCCATCCCGCACTACTATCTGAGCACCACGCTGGACCTGCGGGCCGCCGTCGGCTGGATGCAGGAGGTCAACGCCCGGCGGCCGGTTTCCGCGCGGCTGGTTCCCTCCGCCCTGCTGCTGAAGGCAGCGGCGCTGGCGGCCCGCGAGGTTCCGGAGATGAACGGCTTCTACACCAATGGTGCCTTCCGCCCCAGCGACTCGGTACACCTCGGCGTGGCCGTCGCCCTGCGTCGCGGCGGCCTGGTGGCTCCCGCCATCCACGACGCGGACAGCCTCCCGGTCGACGCACTGATGGAGCAGCTGCGCGACCTCGTCGCGCGCGCCCGGGGCGGCCGGCTGCAGCGGGCCGAAATGGCGGACCCGACCATCACGGTGACCAACCTCGGGGACCTGGGCGTGGAGAGTGTCTTCGGCGTGATTTACCCGCCGCAGGTGGCGATGGTCGGCTTCGGCCGGGTGAGCGAACAGCCCTGGGCGCAAGACGGGATGCTCGGCATCCGCCCCGCCGCGGTGGCCACCCTCTCGGCGGACCACCGCGTCAGCGACGGGCTGCGCGGCGGCCGGTTCCTGTCCGTCATCGACGAGCTGCTGCAGAAACCGGAGGAGTTATGAACGAGCTGGACGCGCGCACCGCCGTGGCCGCCGCCATCGGCAAGGTGGCCCCCGACGTCGAGGAGGCCGACCTTGAGGACTCCGCCCGGCTGCGCCAGGACCTGGAACTGGACTCCCTCGACTTCCTGCGCCTCGTCCAGGTCCTCGCGGAGGACGCCGGGGTGGACATTCCGGAGCGCGACTACGCCAAGGTCGCCACAGTCGGTGGACTGGTTGGCTACGTGGCCGCGCACGCCGCGGCCTGAAGCTACCTGACCTGTTGCTACCTGGCCTGTTGCTACCCGGCGTCGAAGGTCTTCCGGTAGGTGCGCACCGCGTTGCTCACCGTGGGGAAGAAGTGGTCCGGACCGAACCTGGCGCTGACCCCGAAACGGATCAGCCGGTCCTTGATCGGTCCCTTCATCTCGGCGAACACCAGGCTGATGCCGCGGCGGGCGAGTTCGTCGTCGAGGTCCACCAGCTCGTCCAGTGCGGTGGTGTC
The DNA here is from genome assembly GCF_018531425.1 of Paenarthrobacter sp. DKR-5. GTDB lineage: Bacteria > Actinomycetota > Actinomycetes > Actinomycetales > Micrococcaceae > DKR-5. The sequence goes on along the minus strand of NZ_JAHBOI010000002.1, from coordinate 346,511 downwards.
CAGGTCCGTGATGGGTTCGGCGGCGACCACCACCCACCGCACCGGGCCGGGGGCCTGTTCCACGAGGCTGCGGATGTGCTCGGCGAACACCGCCCCGTTGGCGAAGAAGAGCGGGGCGTCGAACCGGGCGATGACCAGTCCCGGCACGCGGCGGGCTTCCGGGTGCCGGCCGAGATCGTGGTAGCCGGGGACGTCCTCCACCTCGGCCAGTTCGGTCCGGTAGGGGTCCCAGGCGCGCCGGACGAACACGGCCAATGACAGCACGATGGCCACCACGATGCCCTGGAGCACCCCGATGAAAGCGACCCCCAGGAAGGCCGCCACGAGCAGCAGGGTCTCGGTGCGGCTCATGCGGGCCAGCCGCAGCAACGAGCGCAGGTCCACCAGTGAGGCTGCGGCAACGATGACGACGGCGGCCAGCGTGCTCGCGGGCAGATACGCGGTGACGCCGGGGGCGGCCAGCATGAACAGGACCACCAGGGCCGCGGCCGCCACACCGCTGAGCGGCGTCCGGGCGCCGGCGTCCAGGGCCACCGGCGTCCGGGAGGAACTGCCGCAGACCGGGAAGCCGCCCAGCACACCGCTCGCGAGATTGGCCAGCCCCAGCGCGCCCAGCTCCTGGTTGCCGTCAAGCGGCGTTCCCCGGCGCGCCGCGAGGCTCTTCGACAGCGCGGAGGTGTCGGCGAAAGCGATCAGGGCGATGCCGGCCGCGGGGGCAAGCAACGCCAGGACGTCACCCGGAACCGCGGCTCCGAGCGCGGGGGAGGGCAGCCCGCGGGGCAGCGCCCCCACCATGGGCAGGGCGCTGCCCAGCGCGAGGGCGGCGGCGGTGCCCGTGGAAGCCGCGACCGCGATGAGGACGCCGGGAAGACGCCACGGCAGAACGCGGCAGAGCACGATCAGCGCCAAGGAACCGCCGCCGAAGGCCAAAGCGACGGGGTTTGCCGCGCCGGCAGCCACGGCCCGGACGGTGGCAACGGCGCTTTCCGCCAGCGACCCGGAGGGCGTTGCGAGCCCGAACAGGCGCGGCGCCTGGCTGACAATGACAGCCAACGCGATTCCGTTGAGGTACCCGACGCGGATGGGCCGGGAGAGCAGGCCGGTGATGAAGCCGAGCCGGAACAGCCGCCCGGCCAGCAGGAACAGGCCGATCAGCACCGCGAGGACGCCGGCCAGGGCGACGGCCCGCTCCGGCGTCCCGCCGGCAAGGGGCAGCACGGCGGCGGCGATCATCGGGGCGAGGGAGGAATCGGGACCCACGATCAGCACCCGCGAGGGGCCGAAGACCGCGTACACCAGCATCGGCACCACCGAGGCATACAGCCCGGTCACCGCCGGCAGCCCTGCTGCCTCGGCATAGGCCATGCCGGCCGGGATCAGCGCCGCACTGAGCGCCGCGCCCGCGGCCAGATCGGAGGCCAGCCAGCCGGGCCGGTACGAGAGCGCGGTCCGCACCCCCGGCGGGCCTTCTCCGCCCAGGCCCGGCGCCGGGGCAACCTCTCGTGGCCGCTCACCTCGGCTGTCCTGGGCCTACCGCGGCAGCGGCTTGGCCTTGAAATGCTTCCAGGCCTTGGTGAAGGCGGCTTCGGCGTCCTTCGCCCGCTGTTCCTCCTTGGCATGCAGACGGCCGAAGGTGAAGCCGTTGGCCCCCGAACGGTTGCCGTGGGCGCCGAGCTCGCGCAGGAACTGGCGGGTCACCACGCTGTCCTGCAGGGCCCCGAGGATGTCCTGGATCGCTTCGGCACGTTTGGAGAGGCGTGCCGCGCGTTTGCCGTGCAGCACGACGGCGGCCTCGGCGGAGTAGCGCAGCCGTTTCGCTTTCTTGCGCACTTCGTGAAGAGCCGCGTCGCGGGCGTCCGCTGAGGCAGCCTCTGCGGCGGCGACGGCGGAGCGCAGCTTTTTTAGGTCGGCGTCGACGAGCGCGGCGGTGGCCGCCGCGGCCGGTGCCGCGGCCCGGTCCGTCAGCGGCGGCTCGGAGAGGAAGGCCTCCAGCTTCGAGACCAGGTCGAAGTACCGTTGGCTTCCAAGCGCCTCGAGTCCCTCCAGGCGTGCCGCGTGGTAGCGCGCCCCAAGATTCTCGTTGATGGCCTGGGCCACCGGTCCCATGACCAGCTCGGGGGGCTCCTCGGCAACCATCTGCGCCAGCCGTTCGCGCATGACCTCCGTGTCCCGGGCTTCGCCGACGGCGCCGGCAAGCCACTGCAGTTCCTCGCGCAGGTGCTCCACCGTTTCCGGCTCGACCAGCTTGCGCGAGGACGCCAGCACCGAGCGCAGCCGCCGCGCGGCGACGCGCAGCTGATGGACGGCGTCGGGCTCGTCCTGCCGCACACCGGGGTCGTGGGTCTTCAGGGCCCGAAGCTGGTGTGCGGCGTAGCCGAGCAGCACATCGGCCGCAGCCCCTTTGCGTTTCGGGACCGCCGGTTGTGCGGGCCCGGCCGGGAACTGGCTGCCCAAGGCGCGCGCGAGTTTGGACGGAAGCGCCGCCGGGTATCGGCCGGACGCGGCCAGCAGGGTGTCGGCCGCCTCCAGCAGATCCTCGGGCCCGCTGACGAGTTCCAGTTCCCATTCCCGCCAGCTGGACTCAGCCGGTTCGGGGAGCAGCACTTCGGCCTTGACCCGGTCATCGGCGAAGTCGGCCAGCACGGTGTTGTCGGGCCCGACCAGCCGGTGCACGGTGCGCTGGTTCCGCAGCCGGGCAATCGGCACCACCGGACGGTCACGCACGTGCACCCGCACCAGGTCCAGCAGGGCGTCCGGGACCCGTTTCGCGTCCCGGCCCAGAGGCTCGTGGACTTCCTTCCGCGCGCCGTCGGCGAGCGGCAGCTTCAGGTGCCAGCCGGCGTCGTCGCCGCCGGTGCGCCGGCGCAAGGTGATGCGCTGCGCGGCCAGAGCGAGGTCCTCGGTATCGAAATAGGTCGCGTCCAGCGACTGCGGTTCGGGCGGCGCGAGGGACTCCACACCCGGCAACACCCCCAAAGGAGGCAGCGGGGCCGACTCATCGACGTCGTACTTGCGTTCAATTTCCACACCGTCAGCGCGAACCATGCTCGATTCTATGCCGCATCCCCGGCCGGGTAGAGGCCCCTATGGTCGCAGCCGCCGCGGAAGTGCCGAAGGGCCCGTTTTCACGGTCTGCCCTTGAACTCACCCGGCCGCCCGTCATAGTCTCTCTCTGGCGGTCACCGACCTTCGGCTGTTGGGGGACGATTGATGGCTGCCGGTCTCGCAGGAGCGCAACGCTCAGTTGTGAGAGCGTGTCTGCCCGGCTTGCCGCCGGGCAGACACGCCGATCCTCCGGCCGGAACTAGACGCCCGCGTTGTAGACGTCGAGGCCGAAGCGGTTCAGCCCCGGAGCGCCCGCGTAGCCCAGGTAGGGCAGTTTGAAGGTGTCCTCGATGCTGGCCAGCAGGCTGTAGTGGTTGTACGGCGTGGTGGACCAGGTGCCGCCCTTGGTGAAGGGGGAGAGCACCAGGGCGCCTACCCGTCCGCCGCCCATGCCGGTGATGCCCGGCTCGGCGGCGTTGGGTCCCGGCCCTTCGCCGCAGCAGGCGCTCGAGTCGGACTGCGGTCCGTCGGATTCGTCGAACGTGATGACCAGAACGCCGTCCTGCTTGAACGCCGGCGAGGACGTGATCATCGGGACGTACTGCTTCAGCCACTCGTCGGCGCTGGCAAGGCCGCCTGGCTGGCCGTCCACACAGGGTGAGTCGTGGCCGTCATGGCAGAGGTTCGGGGTGATCAGGGACAGGTTCGGCGTCGTCGCGGCGCTGGCCAGGTCCGTCTGCAGCGCGCTCAAGTCGACGTCGTTCTTTGCGCAGTCGGGCGAACCTGTGATCCCGGCGAAGTACACGAACGGGTTGTGCCGCGCGGCGTACTGGTCGCCGACCCTGGCCTTCTGCGTGTCATCGATGGCGCCCAACGCCGGGTGCCGGCACGGGGTGCCCATGTCCTCCATGTAGCCCTTCCACGTCTTGCCGGCCGTGGTGAGCTGGTCGGCGACGGTGGGGACGCCGGCCGGGAAGACGCAGCCGTCACCGACGGCCTGGCCGGGATCCACCGTCCCGGTCTGGAGGAACGGCGAATACGTCTGGCAGTCGGCCTGCATCTGCGCGTTGGGCCCTTGGCCGGAGATCTCGGCCACGTAGTTGGGCTGGGAATTGTGGGCGGTGCCGTAGTACTGGTTGAGCAGCACCCCCTGGTTGCGCAGCGTTGTCGACAGGTAGGGGGCAGCGGAACCGGCGCCCCAGGTCTTGTCGTAGCCCTTGTTCTCAAGGTTGATCACGAAGACGTGCTGGGCCCCGGGGAGGTAGCCCGTGCTGCCCGTCGCTGTTGCGACGCTCGCCTGCGCCTGCGGCTGTGAGACGCCATAACCGACCGACGCCGCGCCGAGCAGGACCAGGGCGACGACGGCGGCGCGGCGCGCCAGCGTGCCGGTGAGCCGGTGCTTCAGGTTGTTTTCCGTTCTCATGGGAGCTTCCATCCGTCCGCGATTGCCTTCTGCTTCAGTCCCGACCATTCTTCTTCCGGCGGCGGCCCGACCGGCGAACACGGAGTTCCGGCCACGAACGCCGGCACCGAGTAGCGGGATGCGGAGAGGTTGGGTGCGCTGCCGAAATCGAGGACCTCCGCGATGTTGCGCGCGTCCTGGTCCCGCGGAGTCAGCGGCGCCAGGCCGAAGCGCCACTCGATGGCCTTCAGGACCGAGGTGTGGTCGTACACGTCGTGGGCGACGTAGCCGCGGCGGGCCCGCGGGGAGACGACCACTGCCGGCACGCGGAAGCCGCGCAGGGCCGTGTCCGCGCTGGTGTCCGGCGCCGTCGTCGGAGCAACATGGTCGTAGAACCCGCCCCACTCGTCGTAGTTGATCACCAGCATGGTGTTCGCCCAGTTAGGGCCGGTGGTCACGGCGTTGTAGACCTCGGCGAGGAACTGCTGGCCGGAGCGGATGTCGGCGTGGGGGTGATCGTCGCCGGAGGTGCCCGATGACTCATCGGTGAAGCGCGGGTCGACGAACGAGACGGCGGGCAGCTTTCCGGCGGAGCAGTCGGCGAGGAACTCGGAGTACTGGTGCGAAATTCCCATGTACTTCGTGCCCCAGAGCGCCGTGAAAGGGATGTCGTTGTAGTAGTACTTCCCGTCCACTCCGGCAGCTGCCAGCCGGTCCCAGATCGTGGGGAGCGTGCTGGTTGCCGTCGAGTTGTGGGTCCGGTCCGTCGCGGCGGCGTGCTGGTAGAAGCGGTTCGGGTAGGTTTCCGCCATGGTGGCAGCGAAGTAGCGGTCGCAGACCGTCCAGCCCGGAACGGCCTGGCGCCAGAAGTCGAGATCGGTGGAGGTGTAGTAGCCGACGGCGAACTCGTCGTTCTCGCCCGCCCGCAGCCAGCCGTCGTTCCTGCCGTTGTTGAACTGGATCCGGCCGCCCTCGTAGGAATGGTCGGGGTCCGGGTGGCCGCAGCCCTGGAAGTCGGTCAGATGGTGCGTGGAATGCGGAATTCCGTAGCGGTCGATGAAGCTCAGGCCCGACTGGCTGCCGTCCGCACCGGGCGTCCAGCCGAGGAAGTGATCGAACGAGCGGTTTTCCATCATCAGGACGATGATGTGGTCAATGCCGGAGGACGCAGGGGCGGGCAGGGCCGCGGCAGCGTTCGCGGCGCTGGGGGCGCTTCCCGCGACCAGGCCCGCGGCGGCGGCCGATCCGGCAGCGGTCAGAAAGTTGCGTCTTGTGAAGTTCACTCACGGAATTAGATCACTGTGAGGTTACGGTGCGGGGCCGAAAGGGTGTTGCTTCAGCGAGCGTTCACCGGGAATTCACCGTGGGCGCAGTCGCGAGCTCCCCGCGTGGCCACGCCGCGCAAGTATTCCTTTCAACTTTCCCAGCTTTTTTTCGGTTGGATCGGGATAATTGCACCCAAAGTGCGGGTTCGGTGTCCACTGGGCTGACGGGGTTGAAGGAGTGGTCCATGGAAGGTGCGGGGGGCGTGGAACGACGGCAGGGACCGCGGCATCTGCGCCGGCGCAGCCACGCGAAGCGCCGTTGGCTGCTCACCGGGTCGGCACTGTCCGTTACTGCAGCGCTGGTGGCCGGAGTGGGCTACGCGAACCTGCAGCACAACATCCGTTCCGAGGACCTGCTCCAGCCGGGGCAGACCCACGTTGCCGTCGTCGCGGCGCGACCGGGTTCCTCCGCGCAACCAATAGTCAACGACGGGCCGATGAACATCCTCGTCCTCGGCACGGACACCCGTGCCGGCGCCGACGGCGCCTACGGGTCCGTCAACGACTCCAGCGGCTACGGAAACTCGGACGTCATCCTCATTGTTCACATTTCCGCGGATCGCAGGAGCGCGGGCGTGATCAGCATTCCCAGGGACACGGTGGCGCCCTATCCGGGATGCACCGACTCGCGTTCCGGCAGGGTGACCGGTCCGTTGGAGGGCCAGATGATCAACCTGGCCCTGCAGGAGGGCGGGCCGTCCTGCACGGTGAAGACCATTGAAGCCCTGACAGGAGTCACCTTCCAGCATTTCCTCGTGGCCGACTTCAACGCGGTGGTGGACCTGACGAACACCCTGGGCGGGGTGCCCGTCTGCGTCACTGCGGCGGTGAACGACCCGCTGTCCGGACTGAACATCCCCAAGGGCACCAGCAGCATCCAAGGCCAGCAGGCTCTCGCCTTCCTGCGAACCCGGCACGGCTTCGGCGACGGCTCGGACCTGGGCCGGATCAAAGCGCAGCAGAGTTTCCTGGCTTCCATGGTGAGGAAAATCAAAGGCGAAGGTACCCTGACGAACCTTCCCAAGCTGTACGCGATCGCGGACACGGTGACCAAGAACCTTACCGTGGACAAGTCACTGGCCAGCATCCCGGCCCTCCTCGGCCTGGCGGACCGGCTGAAGAACATTGACCCGCAGAATGTCGCTTTCATTACGGTGCCCAACGAGCCGTACACGCTGGACCCGAACAGGGTTCAGCTTCAGGCTGACGCCGCGGACCGGCTGTTCCGTGCGGTCATCGCGGACACCAGCATCACCTCGGCCCTCGCCGCCCCGGCTCCGGCCGCCCGGCCGGTTCCCGCTCCGACGGCAGGGGCAACCTCGGCGGCAACGGCCGCGGCAACGTCCGGAACAACGGCAAAGCCGTCCGCCCGCGCTGCCGCGCCTGCTTTGCCGCCCGGCGTCAGCGGGCAGACCGGCAGCCAGGCAACCTGCCAGGGGGCCGCGGCCGGCTGAGGCGGCGCTTCTGCTCAGGAAATCGCGTAGAGGGAGACCGCCATGCCGGCGGCGACGGCGGCCTGGCCCACGGCAACCAGCGCCGGAACCCGGACCGACTTACTGTCCTCGGGAACGGCGAAAGCGGCAAGCAGCCAGCCCGACGCCGCGATGACCAGCGCCACCGCTGCACCCAGATCGACAATGATCACGCCGAGTTGGTGGGCCGGGTGGTCTGCCGCCGACATCCCGCTGCGGGCCGCGCCGACCAGGACCCACCCGGCCAACAGCGTGAGCATCACCCGGTACACGGCCACGGCTGTTGCCGGTTTGCCGGGTTGCCGCCGGGACACCGCGCGGAAGATGAACCAGGCCAAGGCCGCCACAAGGAGGACAGCCAGCCCTGCGAAAGCGTAGGCCGCCCAGCCCAGGACAACGGCCGAAAGCACAGCACAGATCACCACGAGCGCCGCCACATCGACCCTCGTCCTCGGCGCCGGCCGCCGGGCGACGGACCAGGCGCTGCAAAGAGCCCCGCACCCTAGAAGGGCCAGAATCAGAGTGACTATCAGGGGACTGGCAAACATCGAAGTCGGGTTACCTCTCGCGCTTCGTCCAGCCGCTCACCGACCGGACCACCTCGTAGTTGTACCAGCCCCGGCTGGGGACAAGCCGTGACAGCCTCCCCGGCAGGCAACGAGACGGCGTCGGACAGTCACCGGTACAGCACAAGGGGCGGCTGCCCGAAAGCAGCCGCCCCTGCGGAAGGGAGGGGGATCAGCCGTCCGAGTCCGGGCCGGCGGCCGGCGCCGCCTGCGCACCGGAACCGATGACGTGGTGCTGCGGGGCCGGCATTGCCGAACCGGCTCCGCGGACCGACTTCCAGATGGCCTGGTTGTAGGCCTGCTCGTTGATTCTGTCCTCGCTGGTGGTGTCCTGCGCGCCGCTCAGCTTGGCCATTGGAGCGTCAGCGCCGTTGATGGTGGTCATGTCGTAGCCCGGCTTGATCGCCGTGTACGGGGCGGTGTTCGGGTTGGCGGTGAATGAGGCGCTCATCGGCGTGGCGAACGCGTCGAACTGGGTGAGCGGCTTCAGTCCCGTGATGAGACCGATCGTCCGCACCATGGAGGCGGTGCTGTAGAACGTCGAGTCGACCTTGCCGGTCTGCGTGTACGGGCTGATCGCCAGGGCAAGCGTGCGGTGCGCGTCCACATGGTCGGAGCCGTTCTGGGCGTCATCCTCGGTGACGAAGATGGCGGAGTCCTTCCAGATCGACGAATGCGACACCGTGTCCACGAGCTTGCCCAGGGCATAGTCGTTGTCGGCGACGTACGCCTTCGGCGTCGGAACCCCGGCCTTGGTGGCCTGCGTGTGGTCGCTGGGCAGGCGCAGCAGCTGCACCGAAGGGACGTTTCCTGCGCTCACGCGGGACTGGAAGTCCTTCGCCCATTCGTCGATGCGCGGGGTGCCGCAGCTGTCGTTGAGCGGCTTGAAGGTGCCCGCGGTGTCGGGGCAGTTCAGGTCGAAGCCGCGGTAGTTGTGGTCCGTCGAGGCGTCGAGGACCGGGTCCGAGGCGTTGAACGTGCCCTGGTTGTTGTTGACGTAGAAACCGTAGTTGCGGAAGCTGACGCCGGCCTTGGCCATCCGCTGCCAGACATACGTGTTGTCCGGCCGCTGCGCGGCGATTTCCGGTGCGTTGCCCTCGCTGGGGTAGGGGGCTTTGCGGCCGGAATAGTTCGCCGGCCACATCTGCTCCGCGTAGGGGTTGGAGTTCGCCGAAGCAACCCAGTTCCAGCCGTTCGCACTCACCTCGGCGTCGGCGTAGAAGTTGTCGATAGTGGTGAACTTCCTCGCCAGTGCGCGGGTGTTCGGCGCCGACTCGTCGCCGAACAGGTTCAGGGCTGCGTCTCCGTTGCCCTTGCCGAGGCTTCCCAGCTCCTGGTCGTAGGTGCGGTTCTCCTTCACGACATAGATCACGTGCTTGATCGGGCTCGCCTGGCCCGGACGGCGCGGAATCACTTCGCCGTGGGCCGTGTCCGGCCGGTTGTTGTGCTTGACCTGCTCGGTGGCCTTCTGCAGCTGGCCCCCGGAGGGGACCTCGAAGCTGCTGAGCGTCCCCGCGATCATGGAGCCGCTGTACTGGTTCTCCGCCGTCTTGGCGGTGGACTCGGGGTTCGGGTGCCCCGGCCCGTCGTTCGGTCCGGCGCCGAGGCCCTTGGCGTTGGTGACCTGGAGCTGGCCGCGGGCGAAGGCGAGCGACGTCGGGTACCAGCCGACCGGCACCAGGCCGGCGACTTTTTTATCGGCCAGGCTGACGACGGCGACGTCGTTGTTGCCGGAGTTGCTCACGAAGAGCCGCCCACCGGCCTCGTCCAGAGCGAGCCCTGTCGGGTTGGTGCCCACGGGAGCGCCCTGTTCCGGGGAGACGCTGATGCTGGCGGCGGTGCCGGCCGCCGTGTCGACGGCGGAGACGGTGTCGTCGTCGCCGTTGGCCACGTAGAGGGTCCTGCCGTCCTTGGAGAGCACGGACTTGTTTGGGTGCAGCCCCACCGGAAGCGTGCGTGTGACCTTCGGCTCCGCCCCTGCGACGTCGACGACGGAGACATCCGAACCGCCCTGGTTGGTGACATAGGCGGTGCGGCCGTCGGGGGAAAGCGCGACGTAGGCCGGGCGGTGGCCGGCGGGAGTGGTGGTGGTTTTACCGGTGCCGAGGTCGACGACGGAAACGGCGTCCGCCAGCTGGTCGGCGACGACGAGGCGCCTGCCGTCGGCGCTGACCGCCAGGCCCGCGGGGAACAGGTTCAAGGACTTGCCGTCGGCCGTCTTGGTGGGCAGCGCGATGGGGTCACCCTCGGTGAGCTTTCCGCCGGTGTAGCTGTACGTGCGGATCTTCGCGTTGGCCGCGGCGCTGGCATAGGCCTTGGTGCCGTCCGGGCTCCACGCCAGCCCCATGTAGAGCGATTCCGGGGACTTGTAGGGGATGGTCTGTTCCACCTCGTGGTCGGCGACGTCCACCAGCTGCAGCGACTGGGTGCCCTGGCCGTTGTTGCTGACCAGGAGCTTCCTGCCGTCTGGGGAGAGCGCGGAGTTCAGCGGCAGGTCCCCCAAGGTGGTCTGCTGGCCCGCCGGCGTCACCCGCATGCCCATGGGTGTGATGGCGGTGCCGTCGTCGTGCGGGCCGGCGAAGGTGGAGACAGCTGCGACTGCACCCCCGCCGACCAGCACGCAGGAAACGGTTCCGATGACAATGGGGATGGTTTTCTTGTTCACATCCAGCCACGCTAGGCAGGCCCGGGGAACGGCAGGGGTGCCGACACGGGACGGTGAGGTGAACGCAAAGCGACGCCGCGGTGGCCGCCCTCCGCCTCTTGCGGGAGCCGGCGGCCGGGGGCATCCTTATCCCTCCCGCGCAGCCCACGAAGGAGTCTCCGTGCAGACCATCAGCCCGTTCCTGTGGTTCGACGACCAGGCCGAGGAGGCGGCCAACTTCTACGTCTCGGTCTTCCCCAACTCGTCCGTGACGAACGTGTCACGCTATCCCGAAGGCGCCCCGCGCCCTGCCGGCACCGTGATGGTGGTGAGCTTCACGCTGGACGGCCTCGAACTGCTCGCCCTGAACGGAGGGCCGGCGTTCCGGTTCACCGAGGCAATCTCGCTCTCCGTCCGGGCGGAGACGCAGGACGAAATCGACGAGCTGTGGGAGAAGCTGGGCGAAGGGGGCGAGCCGGGGCAGTGCGGCTGGCTCAAAGACAGATACGGACTGTCCTGGCAGATCAACCCGCCTGTGCTCACCGAGATGCTCGCCGACCGGGATGCGGCGAAATCTGAGCGCGTGATGGCAACCATGCTGACGATGGGCAAGCTCGACATCGCCGCCCTCACGGCGGCCTACCGCGGGGAGTAGCTGCCCGTCAGAGGACGCTGGCCAGGTCGAACCTGACCGGCTCCTCCAGCTGGTCGTACGTGCAGCTGCGCGGGTCCCGGTCCGGGCGCCAGCGCACGAACTGGGTGGTGTGACGGAACCGCGCTCCCTCCATGTGGTCATAGCGCACCTCCAGCACCCGTTCCGGCCGCAGCGGGACGAAGGACAGATCCTTCCCGGCGCTCCAGCGGCTGCCTTCGGAGTTGCGCGGCGTGCGGTTGCCTTCCTCCTGCTTGGCCCAGGCCCACGGGTGCTCGTCGAAGGTCGTCACCAGCGGTTGCAGCTCCTGGAACAGCTCCTCCCGCCGCTTCATCGGGAACGCGCCGACGACGCCGACGCTGGCCAGGACGCCGTCGGCGTCGTAGATGCCCAGCAGCAGCGAGCCGATGCGGTCGGCGCCGCTCTTGTGCACGCGGTAGCCGGCGAGGACGCAGTCCGCCGTGCGCTCATGCTTGATCTTGAACATGGTCCGCCTGTCCGGCTGGTAGGTGCCGTCCTGGGGTTTGGCAATGATCCCGTCCAGCCCGGCCCCTTCGAACTGGTGGAACCACTGCTCGGCGACAGCTTTGTCCACGGTGCGCCGGGTGAGGTGGATCGGCGGCTGCGCGGGGGCCAGGGCCTTCTCCAGCGCGGCGCGCCGCTCGGCGAAGGGCCGGCCGGTGTAGTCAGTGTCGTCGAGAGCGAGCAGGTCGAAGGCGACGAACAGGGCGGGAGTCTGCGTGGAGAGCAGCTTGACGCGGCTCGCGGCGGGGTGGATCCGCTGCTGCAGGGCCTCGAAGTCCAGCCGGTCGCCCTGGGGGGAGACGACGACGATCTCGCCGTCGACGACGCACCGCGGCGGCAGGAAGCTCTTGGCGGCCTCGACCAGTTCCGGGAAGTACCTCGTCATCGGGCGCTCGTTCCGGCTGCCGATCTCGACCTCCTCGCCGTCGCGGAAGATGATCGAACGGAAGCCGTCCCACTTCGGCTCGAAGCTCATATCCCCGTCCGGGATGGAGGCGACAGGCTTGGCGAGCATCGGGGAGACAGGAGGCAGGAGCGGCAGATGCATGAGGCCCATTCTTGCCGCGGCCCGGGCATCTGTCACCCGGGAGCACCGCTACTTGACGACAAGTACCCCGTGCATGTCCGGGTGGAAGGTGCAGTGGTACGGGTAGGAACCCGGCTTGCTGGGCGCCGTGAAGGTTCCGGTTCCGCCGCCGGCGCCTGCCTGCGCGTCGAAGGACTTGCCGTCGTCGGCGGTGACAGTGTGCGCGGCGCTGTCCAGGTTCTTGACGGTGACCTGGCTCCCGGGCGCCACCGACGCCGGAGCCTGGAAGGCGAATCCTTTGATGGTGATGGTATTGGCCGCGGCGGCGGACTGGCTCGCCCCGCCGTCGGCCGTCTGGCCGGCACACCCGGCCAGGCCGGTGCCCAGTCCGGTCAGGGAGGCCGCGAGCAGCAGCACGGTTCCGATTCTTGGCAGCGCTTTCATTTCACTCACCCGATTCCACGGCGGACCGCGGCGATCCGCTGCGCACCATGATGGCACCGCCCCGCCCGCAGGGACAGGGCTTGGGGGGCCAAGCGGAGCGGGTTACCGTGGAGGCGACCCGGCAGCCAGTGTGGCCACCGCCAGCGAAGGGAACGATATGAGAGCAGGACGGAAGTCGGCAGCCACCGAGTCGGGCAAGGCTGTCGGAGTGAACCCGCTCTTCACGCGGCCGGGGGAGGCGAGCACCTTTCCCCGGTTCACTCTGCCCGCCGAGGAGTCCCTGCCCGAGACGGCCTACCAGGTGGTGCACGACGAGGCGATGCTGGACGGCAATGCCCGCCTGAACCTGGCCACCTTTGTCGGGACCTGGATGGAGCCTGAGGCCGCGAAGCTCTACGCCGAGGCCGTGGACAAAAACATGATCGACAAGGACGAGTACCCGCAGACGGCAGCGATCGAGACGCGGTGCTGGCGGATGCTCGCCGACTTGTGGAACGCGCCTGACCCGTCGTCGGCGGTCGGCACCTCCACCATCGGTTCCTCCGAAGCCTGCATGCTCGCCGGGCTTGCCCTCAAGCGCCGGTGGCAGCATGCCCGCCGGGCCGCGGGGAAACCGGCCGACAAGCCCAACCTGGTGATGAGCTCCGCGGTGCAGGTCTGCTGGGAGAAGTTCTGCAACTACTGGGACGTCGAAGCCCGCTACGTGCCGATCTCGCTGGACCACAAGGTGCTCGACGGCGACGGTCTCGAACGGTACGTCGACGAGAACACCATCGGGGTCGTGGCGATCATGGGGGTGACCTACACCGGCATGTACGAGCCGGTGGAGGCCATCTCGGCGGCACTGGACGGGATCCATGCCCGGCACGGGCTGGATGTGCCGATCCACGTCGACGGCGCCTCCGGCGCGATGGTGGCACCTTTCCTGCAGCCGGAGACCGTGTGGGACTTCCGCCTGCCGCGGGTGGCGTCCATCAACACTTCGGGGCACAAGTACGGGCTCGTGTACCCGGGCCTCGGCTGGGTCGTGTGGCGCGACAGCCAGGCGCTGCCGGAGGACCTGATCTTCCACGTGAGCTACCTCGGCGGGGACATGCCGACCTTCGCGCTGAACTTCTCGCGCCCGGGCGCACAGGTGCTGCTGCAGTATTACCTGTTCCTCAGGCTCGGCTTCGAAGGCTACGCCGCGGTGCAGGGCGCAGCCCGTGACGTCGCGCTGTACCTATCGGGTGAAATCGGCAAAATGGAGGCCTTCACCCTGTGGAATGACGGCTCGGACATCCCTGTCTTCGCCTGGCAGCTCCGGGAGGGTTACACCCGGAACTGGAACCTGCACCACCTCTCGGAGCGCCTGCGGATGAACGGGTGGCTGGTTCCCGCCTACCCGATGCCGGATTCCCTGGCCGACTTGACCGTCCAGCGGGTGGTGGTGCGCAACGGATTCACCCGCGACCTGGCCGGCAGTTTCCTTGCGGACCTGAAGAAGGAAGTAGCCTATCTGGACGGGCTCGAATCGCCGATGCCGTCCCAACGGCAGACGCCTGCCTTCCACCACTGACCTCAGCGAGAGTGCCGCCCCGTGACCATAGCCGGAACCGAATGAACCTCTGGGACGTGCTGATCGCCGTCGTCGGCGGTGTCGCATTGCTCTATGCCGTGATGCTGGTGCTGCTGGCCCTGTACGCCCGCCGGCACCCGGACACCGTGAACCTCAAGGATGCGCTGCGGCTGCTTCCGGACCTGCTCGTGCTGCTGCGCCGGCTCGTCGCGGACCGCAGCGTGCCGCGAGGGGTGAGGGTCCGGGTGGCGCTGCTGCTGGGGTACCTGGTGATGCCGATCGACCTGGTGCCCGATTTTTTGCCCGTCATCGGCTTCGCTGACGACGTGATCATTGTCGCGCTGGTGCTGCGCTCGGTCATCCGCCGGGCCGGGGACGCCGCGCTGGAACGTCATTGGCCCGGCAGCGACGCCGGCCTCGGCCTCATCCGCCAGCTGGCCGGCCGGGGAGCCGCGGCATAGCGCCGGCGTGCGTCCGTCCTGTGGCGGCCCCTCGCCTGCGGCACGCGCGTGTGCCATGGTGATGACTCCGCATCGAGAGGAAGGACCGTGCCCATGAGAGTCGCCGTCATTGGAGCCACCGGCCACATTGGAACGTACCTGGTGCCGCGCCTGGTCCGCGCGGGGCACGAGGTCGTGGCGCTGAGCCGCGGAAACCGGGAGCCCTACCAGCCCGCCCCCGAGTGGGCCTCGGTGCAGCAGGTCGCGGTGGACCGGGAAGCGGAGGACGCGGAAGGCAGCTTCGGCAGCAGGATCGCCGCGCTCGAGGCCGACGCCGTTATTGACCTGATCTGCTTCACCGCAGGTTCAGCGCGCCAGCTCGTGGACGCACTGCGTCCCTCGCGCCCGCTGCTGCTGCACTGCGGTTCGATCTGGGTGCACGGACCGGCGCTGCGCGTGCCGGTCACCGAGGATGAACCGCGGACCCCGTTCGGCGAGTACGGAACGGGCAAGGCGGAGATTGAGGCACTGCTGCTGCGGGAGGCGCGCAGCGGCGGCGTCCCGGCGGTTGTGCTGCACCCCGGCCACATCACCGGGCCCGGGTGGCAGGTCATCAACCCGGCAGGCAACCTCGACCCGGCTGTCTGGGCCCGGCTCGCACAGTCCGAGCCGCTCGCCCTGCCGGACCAGGGCCTCGGGATCCTGCATCACGTCCACGCCGACGACGTCGCGCAGGCGTTCGAGCGGGCGCTCACCCGCCCGGCCGCCGTGGGCTCCAGTTTCCACGTGGTGTCCGCCGAAGCGATGACGCTGCGCGGGCTGGCGGCGGGCGCGGCGGCCTGGTTCGGCCGCGAACCCGTGCTCGACCTGGTGGACTGGGCGGAGTTCGAGGCGCGGGCCGGCGCGGACCACGCGATGACGACCAGGGAGCATGTCGTACGCAGCATCGCGGCGAGCATCGACCGCGCGCGGGACATCCTGGGGTACGCCCCGCGGTACAGCTCGCTGCAGGCGCTGCAGGAGGCTCTTCGGTGGCTCGCGGCGAACGGGAGGGTCGACGTCGGCGGCCAGCAGTTCTAGGGCCGGATGCCTGCGGGAACCGGCCCACCTATGGTGTCCGGGGCGCCGCGGCGATACCATGCGTCCAGCCCCTGCATCGGGGCCCCGAATAAACGAATAAGGCGGGTTGGACCAATGAACACACTGCTGTGGATCGTAGCCATTGTTGCCATCGTGTTCTTCATCATCGGCGGCACGGTCAAGGCCGTGAGCTTCCTCCTGTGGGTTGCGCCGATCCTGCTTGTGATCGCGATTGTGCTGTTTATTCTCAACCGCGGCAAGCGCGTCTGAGCAGGTGTTCCGCGCGTCCCCGGCCCAACCCGCCCCGGACGCGCGGAACGGCAGCCGCCGCAGCTGCGCAAAGCCGGTGCAGCCATGCCGGCACACGTGGTCCTTGATTGCTCAGCAAGCTTAGTTATTATGGATGTACCACCTACCGGCGACCGGCCGGCGGGTACTACAGACCATTGGAGGACCACCATGGGTTTGGGTGACAAGATCGACAACGCCGCCGAAAAGATGGGCGGCAAGGGCAAGGAAGCTGCCGGCAAGGCCACGAACGACCCGGGCCTGGAGGCCGAAGGACAGACCGACCAGGCTAAGGGTGACCTGAAGCAGGCCGGCGAGAAGGTCAAGGACGCCTTCAAGAACGACTAAGGTCCATCCGCACGAAATGGGGCGCCCCCTTGGGGGCGCCCCATTTCGCGTTCTGCGGCAGGCCGGCCGGGACTAGATCAGCCGTCCGAAGCGGACCACAGGTCCGGCCTCGGCGACGCTCCGGTAGATGGGTGGGCACCCGGGACCGGGCTGCACCTGGTCGAAGAGGCAGTCGTACAGGTGGTTCATTCTGGTAGCGGTGACCCGGAACCTGCTCCAGTGCCCCGGGACGGTGGTGGCGGCCCGGCAGGCGATGCATTCGACGAGGAAGACCGGCTCTGCGGGAGCAGCAAGGCGGGTGGCGGTGCGGGATGAACTCACTGGCCCAGTATGGCCCTTCCCACTGCGGGAAGGAAGCAGGCTGATCAGGTAGCATCATCGTGGCCCGCGCACCTGTCGGCCGCACGGAGAGGGAGGTTTTGTGGGACCCATTAAGAGTCTTTGGGCGATGGTCCAGGGTGATCCGGTGTTCATGCGCCGGGTAAACGGCTGGCTGGCCGTTTTCTGGCTGGTGATGATCCCTTTCTCGCTGGTGATGGGGTGGTTGAACTCGGTGGTGTACGTGTCCGCGCTGTCCCTGTGGGCGCTCGTCTCCGGCCACTGGTCCGCGTGGCAGGCGGCGCGGGTGGAGGTCCAGCAGCAGCAGGACGCGGAATCCCGCGAAAAGGAGGACCTGGTGTCGCAGGTCGTCGCGGAGCTGCTCGCCAAGACGACCCTGGAACGGGCCGCAGCGGAAAGCCCGGGCGGCACCCGCAGCTAGGCTTCGGCGCGCAGGAGCCGGCTCTCCGGCAGGTCAGATCTTCATGTGCACGCGCCGGCCGGTTACCGTGACGGGCCGGACGGCGATGAACGCCACGCGCAGGCCGCCGGCCCACGGCTGCTCCATCGGCAGGCGGAACAGCTCGACCAGCCGGGCCGGATCGAGGATGCGCTCGGCCCGGCCGCTCACCAGCACCGACCAGCCCGCGGCGTGGGCGGGGTCGAACGCGTCGATCTGGAAGGACGCGCTGTCCCGCGGCATCGCGCGTTCAATCGCCCCGTTCGACGCCGTCCGGAAATAGACGATGCCGTCGTCCACGACGTAGTTGACCGGAAAGACCTCGATCCGGTTTCCGCTCAGGAACGCGAACCTGCCGACGAGCTGGCCGCCCAGCAGGTCCCAGCACTCGGCTTCAGACAGCTCCTCCGCCACGTGGTGGGCCCCCGGAAGGTTCTTCATATCAACTTCTGCTGCTGTCACTGCGTCCTCCCCGAAGCGTCATCCGTCCTCTCCATTCTCCCGCGCGGTCCGTGCCGGCAACAGGCCTCCGGCGCCGCGGGGGCGGACGGCGGCGAGCAGCAGCAGGAAAGCAGCCGCCTCAATCAGGGCCACCGCCAGGGCCAGGGTGCCGGCCCGCGAGTAGAGGGCGCCGGCAAGGAAGCCGCCGGCGAGCGCGCCCGCACCCTCGAAGGCGGCCACCACGCCGTAGGCCGTGCCCCGCCGCGGGGCGGCGACAAGATCCGCGACCAGCGCCTTGAGCGTCGAGTCCTGGATGCCGGCCGCGGCGCCCCAGCTGAGAACACCAGCGAACACCAGGGGCAGCCGGTCTGCAAGAGCGAGGCCGGGCACCAGCGCGATCAGCACCGGCAGGACCAGCAGCACCCGGGGCCCCGCGCGGTCGTACAGGAAGCCGCTGGCCAACGCCGCCACGGCGGCCATTGCCATCGCTGCGGCGTAAAAAAGCGGTGCGACGGCGAGCGGAGCCAGCCGCGCATCGGTGAGGTGGAACGAGATGAGCCCGAAGGTCACCAGCCCGGCATTCGCGGCGAAAACGGCGAGGCCGGTGAAGTAGAACGAGCGCGGCAGGCGGGTCCCGGCCAGGTCCGAGCCGGCGGCCGCATTAGGACCGGCGGGAATTGCGGGGTCCGGGGCGCCGCGCCGCACGGCGAGCAGGATGGCCAGCGCGGCCAGCGCCGGCAGGGCGAGCACCGCGAAAGCGGCCCACAGCGTTCCGCTGACGGCCACCATCCCGGCGGCGAGCAGGGGGCCGAGGAACGCTCCGAACTGGTCCAGCGACTTGTGCACCGCGAACCCCCGTCCGCGCCCGACGGAGCCGGCGGCGCCGGCCAGGAGCACTGTCTTGGCCGGACTGCGCACGGCCTTGCCCGTCCGGTCCGCCAGCAGCAGCACGGAGCCCAGCAGCAGGCCCGCGGTGCCCGCGAAGGGGGCCAGGGCCAGCAGCGGAATGCTCAGTGCCGTCATGGCATAGCCGGCAATGGTGAAAGACCAGTAACCGCGGGTGCGGTCCGCCCACGGGCCGGTGAGGAGCCGGAGGCCCTGGGCGAGAGCTTCGCCGGCGCCCGTCACCAGCCCCACCGTCAGCGCGGACGCGCCGAGGGAGCCCAGCAGCGGTCCGGCGAGCGAGCGGCCGCCGTCGGAGACAAGGTCCACGGCGAGGCTGACGAGTCCGAAGCTGAAGACCACCCGCCAGGCGGACCAGCGCGGCGGCCGCGTCCGGGCGCCTGCGGCCGGGCGCGGGTGCTGGCTCCTGGTCAGCCCATTGCCTCCGCGCGTGCTTTGGCGCCGGCGGCGAACTGACGGAAGGACGGCCGCAGGTCCGGCATCCCCCTGAACATGAGGCCGGCCAGCGGGCCGAAGTACTCCTCCTTAACCTTCAGATGGGTCCCCTTCGCCCGGTCGGTGAGGGTGAAGGTGCGCACCCCGCGGAACAGGCCCAGCGGAAGGCGGGCGGTCCAGGTCATCCGGTGATGGTCCGGGTCCTGCTGGACGGAGAAGGGGAAGACCCGCCGTCCGGTGGCGTCAGCGCGGACCCGGATCCGCCCGCCGTCGCGGATGACCCCGTCCACCGCTGTGATGCCCGAATCCCAGGCAGTGAAGCCCGCGCCGTCGGTGATGATCCGCCAGACGGTCTCGGCGTCGGCAAGGATCAGCGTTTCGGCTTCGAAGTACCTCATACCCAGACGATAGCCCTGCACGCCCGCCGCGGGTAGAAGTGGCCGGCCGCACGCGGCTCCGGACCCTCCGCTCGCTAAGGTGGGCTCATGCGGACAGATTTCAGCCCCGACGAACTTGGATCCCGCGAGTTCTACCGCCTGCTCACCGCCGTCATCGTGCCCCGGCCCATCGCCTGGGTTTCGACGGTCGCGGCCGACGGCACCGACAACCTTGCCCCGCACTCCTTCTTCACCGTGGCCTCGGTGCATCCGCCGATCGTGCAGTTCACCTCGGTGGGGGAAAAGGATTCGCTGCGCAACATCCGGGCGACCGGCGAGTTCGTGGTGAACTTCGCCCCGGCGTCGTTGCTGCAGGAGGTCAATGCCACCGGGACCAACTTCCCGCCCGAGGTCAGCGAGTTCGACGCCGCCGGCCTGGCCCGGGAGCGGAGCACGACGGTGCGGCCGCCCCGTGTCGCGGCTTCCCCAGCCGCGTTGGAATGCCGGCTGCACAGCACCCTCGAACTGGGGGACTGCACCCTCGTCTTCGGTGAGGTGCGCCATGCAGTGGTCTCCTCCGACGTGCTCGAGGGCAGCCACCCCCGGTTCGGCGACCTCGACCCGCTGTCCAGGCTCGGGCTGGATGAATGGGGCAGCGCCGGCGAGGTCCGGGAGCTCAAACGCATCCGCACCGCCGACTTCCCCCGGGGGTTCACGCCGTCGGCGCAGGCGGGGGAGGGCCCGAACGCTCCTTAGGATGGGAGCTATGACAGCAACCCTCGTGGCCAAAGGCCTTTCGGGCGGCCACGCCCACCGCACCCTCTTCTCCGGCCTCGACCTCACGGTCGCGCCGGGCGATGTGATCGGCGTGGTGGGCGCCAACGGCGCCGGCAAGTCGACCCTGCTGCGCCTGCTGGCGGGCGTTGACGAGCCCCTGTCCGGTACGGTGCAGGCCGCGCCCAAGGACGCGTTCGTCGGCTGGCTGCCCCAGGAGCACGAGCGCGTGCCGGGCGAGACGGTGGCCGGTTACATCGGCCGTCGCACCGGAGCGACGGCGGCCACGGCCGCCATGGAGGCCGCTGCGGAAGAACTTGGGGCCGGCGCCCCGGGCGCGGACGACCGGTTCGCGGCTGCCATGGAGCACTGGATGGCGTCCGGCGCGGCGGATCTGGAGGACCGGATGGGCCCCGTGCTGGTGGACGTGGCGGCCGGGATCGGGGCCGATGCCCCCGTAGCAGGCCTGTCCGGCGGCCAGCTGGCCCGCGTGGCGCTGGCCGCGCTGCTGCTGAGCCGGTTCGACATCGTTCTGCTCGACGAGCCGACCAACGACCTTGACCTGGACGGACTGGCCCGCCTGGAGAGCTTCATGCGCAGCCTGCGCGGCGGAGCCGTGCTTGTCTCGCACGACAGGGAGTTCCTGGCCCGCTGCGTGAGCACCGTCGTCGAACTGGACCTGGCGCAGAACAAGGTCGCGGTGTACGAGGGCGGCTATGACGCCTTCCTCGAAGAACGCTCAGTGGCCCGCCGGCACGCGCGCGAAGCGTACGACGAGTTCGCGTCCCGGAAGGCCGATCTGGTGGCCCGGGCCCGCACCCAGCGTGAGTGGAGCTCCCAGGGGGTGCGCAACGCGATGAAGAAGAGCCCGGACAACGACAAGATCCGGCGCAAGGCGAGCATGGAATCGTCGGAAAAACAGGCGCAGAAGGTCCGGCAGATGGAGTCGAGGATAGCCCGGCTGGAGGAGGTGGAGGAGCCGCGCAAGGAATGGCAGCTGCAGTTCACTATCGGCGCCGCCCCGCGGTCCAGTTCCGTGGTTGCGACCCTCAACGCCGCCGTCGCCCGGCAGGGCCACTTCACCCTGGGCCCGGTGTCGCTGCAGGTCAACGCGGGGGAGAGGATCGGCATCACGGGGCCCAACGGCGCGGGCAAGTCCACCCTGCTACGGCTGCTGCTGGGCCACCAGGCGCCCGACGACGGCGCTGCGTCCCTGGGAGCCAACGTCGCCGTCGGCGAGATCGACCAGGCCCGGAACCAGCTCCCCGACCACCAGGCGCTGGCCGGAGCTTTCGAGGCGGCGGTGCCGGAGTACAGCCAGGCGGAAGTCCGCACCCTGCTGGCGAAGTTCGGACTCAAAGCCGATCAGGCCCGCGCCGCAGTGGGGAGCCTCTCGCCGGGCGAACGCACCCGGGCCGGGCTGGCGCTGCTGCAGGCCCGCGGCGTGAATCTGCTGGTCCTGGACGAGCCCACCAACCACCTCGACCTGCCCGCGATCGAGCAGCTGGAAGAGGCGCTGGAGCACTATGCCGGAGCGCTGCTCCTGGTCACGCACGACCGGCGGCTCCTTGAGAACGTGCGGCTGGATGCGCGCTGGCTGGTCGACGGCGGCCAGGTCACGGTCCGCTGATCCGCCCGCCGATTCGCCCGCTGCTCCGCCCGCCGGCGAAGCGGGGCCGCCCGGACTACTTGTTCTGTTTCCGTTGACGAGGGTTATCTTTCGGGAACCAAAGTAATCAAGGGGGGAGCCTGACGTTGCTGGAGCCTTTCGTCGTGTGCGGTCCCGGATCTGCAGGAGTGCTGTGATGGGACCCGAGAAGACGGCCGTCGTCATCGAGGACGACGCCGACGTCCGCGAACTTGTGATGCAGGTGCTGAGCCAGGCCGGATTCCAATGCCATGCCGCCGGCGACGGCTACGAAGGTTTGGCTGCCGTGCGTGAACGCAGCCCGCTGCTGGTCACCCTCGACGTCGGCCTCCCGGGGATCGACGGGTTCGAGGTCAGCCGACGGCTTCGTACTTTCAGCGACGCCTACGTGCTCATGCTCTCGGCGAGGACGGAAGAACCCGACGTGGTGCTGGGCTTCGCCACCGGCGCTGACGGCTACCTGACCAAGCCTTTCCGCCCGCGCGAGCTGCGGCTTCGGGTGGATTCACTGCAGCGGCGCCCCCGCACCGGGGCACGGCTCAGCGCCGCGCCTGGAGCCGGACCGTCGCTCGCAGGCCCGGCCGGCGCGGGCAAGGCGATCTCGCACAACGGACTCGAACTTCATCCGGGCACCCGGAGTGTGACGGTCCGGGAGAGGGCTGTCGAGCTCAGCCGGAGCGAATTCGACCTGCTCCACGCCGTCCTGCAGGGCGGCAGGCGGGTGCAGTCACGGGCTGCCCTGCTGCGCGCGCTGCCAGGGGCCAGACCCGGCCGTTCGGCTGCCGGGACCGGGGATGAACGGCTGGTGGAAACGCACATCGGAAATCTCCGCCGCAAGCTCGGTGACGAGCCAAGGTGCCCGCAGTGGATCGAGACTGTGCGCGGCATCGGATACCGCCTGGCCCCGGAGCAGAGCCTCAACCCCTGAGCTCTGTCATTCCGCGCGCCCGGCCAGATAGCTGCTCGTCAGCGCGGACATCGTGAGTGCCCCGCATGCTCCCAGCTCTTCCAGGGCGGCTTCAGCGGCCGTGAAATCGCGGCGTACAAGCTCAGCTTCCTGCCGCGCAGCGAGTTCGCAGAGCCGCGTTGCCCCCGCCATCGCGCTGGCGGCTTTCAAGCTGAGGACTGCGTCCATCGCTTGCTCGTAATCCCTGCGCCGGACGGCCCGGGACACACGAAGCAACCGCGCGTCCCACAGTTCGACGTACGCCTCGAGATACCGTCGGCCGAAGCCGTCGGCGCCCAGTTGCTCTTCCAGCGTTTCGATCGCGGCAGCGTCGATAAGCGGGATGCCTGCTGCGGTGAGCGGGCTGTCTTCGGGAGTGTTCGTGCTGGACATGGCGCCTCCGTCCGGTTCGTCATTGGGGTGTGCCCGGCAGGCGCCGGGGTAGGAGCAGCCGGTCATGGCTCCGCCAACGGAGGGCACCCGCCCAGCGCAGGGGAAGCAAGCATCAGGCGTCCAAGGGCAAGCCAGGCTGCCCCGTAGTAGGTGGGATGCGCGCTGTTCAAGGTGGCTGCCTCAGCCAGGTCCGCCCGCGCCTTCCCGGGCCTGCCGGCGGCAGCGAAGGCTGAGGCCCGGGCCACGTAGGCCACCGGGTTCCGGTCGGTCCCCAGATTGCTGCCGGACAGGGACAGTTCCGCGGCCAGCGGCGACCCCGAAGGCAGGCGCGCGGCGAGCATCCCGGAAAGGGACCGGTCCTGGCTGTTGCAGGATTCGGCGAGCCGCACCGCCACCCGGGCCGCGTCATAGCTGTAGCGCTGTAGCTTCCCGCCCTCGCTGCCGGGACCTGCTGCCGGCAGCGCGACCCCTTTCCCGTTGAGCAGCGCCCAGTCCGGTGGAAGGGGGGACTCCTGCAGCAGCTGTTGGGTGACGGAACGGGATCCGGCGTCCAGTTCGATCCAGCGCGGGTCACCGGACGCGCGGGCGAGGACGGCGAAGGCTGCCGGTGAAGCGTAGGACGGGTTGTACCAGGAGGTCTCGTCCCGCGTGGCCCACGCCCCGGGCAGCAGCACCCGGCTTCCGCCCGTCCAGCCGGTCAGCTCTCCGAGGACGGCCCTTCCGAGCATGACGCCGGACTCCGTCCAGTCCGGCCGGTTGAACACCGCGCCGGCCCTGACGAGCGCTCTTGCCGCATCCAGGTCGGCGTCGGCCGCCGGCTCCGCGTCGGCGACTTTCCCGTGGGCCCACCGCCACGCCAGGAGACCGTCCGGCCTGAGCAGGTGCGTCCGGGTCCAGCCCCAGATCGACTCGAACCGGGCCTGGTCGGCAACTCCGACCGCGATCAGCATGCCGTAGGCCTGCCCTTCGCTGACCGTGTCGTTGCCTTGGTCCCGGCGGACCACCCGGCCGTCGTCGTCCACCCAGCGGGCGAGGAAGGCGCGGGAGGCCTGGGCCGCTGCATCGAGATCGGAGCCAGCGTCCACCCGGAGCGGGAAGCCGGGCGTCACGGGCGGCGGGGGACTGTCGGCGACAGCAAGCGAGGCGGCACCCGCCAGGACGCAGCCGGCCACTCCCGCTGTCCGCCACCGGCGGTACTTCGGGCGCGGCTTCGCCGGCACCGGACCGGGAACCGGGGCAGGCGGCACCGGGTGCGCCTGCGGGGGTTCGAGGATCCGGATGTAGTGCTCAGTCTGGGGAACGTCCACCGACGGTTCCGGCTCAGTTCGGGCTCTGGGCCTGGGCGCCGCTCTTGGCGTAGCCCAGCGTGAGCGTGTCCAGAATGGTCTGCCGGGTGTACACGCCCGAGTTGGGTGCCGTCTCGGTGAGCAGGTCGAAGGTGAAGAGGATCCGGGTGCTGTGCGCCTTAGGGTTGGCGGG
This sequence comes from Paenarthrobacter sp. DKR-5, assembly GCF_018531425.1. Taxonomy (GTDB): domain Bacteria; phylum Actinomycetota; class Actinomycetes; order Actinomycetales; family Micrococcaceae; genus DKR-5. The sequence continues at coordinate 322,022 of NZ_JAHBOI010000002.1, read as the reverse complement.
GACGACCACCCCGGAGGCGTAGGAGTACGGCGGCGTGAGGGCGAAGTCGCCCTGGTCGTTGGCCAGGACAACGCCGAGGCTGTCAACGCGGGCGTTGAAGCGGGTGACCTTGACCGTGTTGCCGTCGTCGGCGCCGCTGATATGCGCGTTCAGCCTGATGATGGGGGAGCTCTCCGGCGTCCAGGATCCCGGGTCGTCGGTCGTCCAGTAGTCGATCATCAGCTGGTGCGCCGCGGCGTCGAGCACATGGTGGGCCGAGCCTCGGTCCATGTCAGCGCGCTGCCGGACCCAGCTGGCGGCAGCTTTCGGGGCTGTGCCGGGTGCCGCCGTCGGCGCCGGAGCCGGACTCGACAGTGCCAACGGGGCCTGGGCCGACGGGGCCTGGGCCGGCGCGGACGCCGCTGGCGACGCCAGCGGAACCGCGTCGGCCACCCGGACAGGATCAGGAGCACCCGAGGCGCCCGGCAGGCCGGGAACCGGGGGCACCGAGCAGCCGGTGGCAGCCGTCGTGAAGGCGAGGATGAGGGCTGGTGCGGACGCCCTGCGGATCCGGCGGCTGACAGGGATTTGGATGTTCTTGCGGTGGCGGGGATGGGGGGACATGAGGTTCTCCTGGATCGGCATGGAAGAGGGTGCAGGGGCGGACGTGTCTGCAGCGGAGGTCGATCAGACCCGGTAGCCGCGGTGGCTGCGCAGGGCTTTGCGCAGCATGAAGGCGGTCTGCACCATGGTCGTGATGTACAGGACGGGCCAGCCGACGGAGAGGATGGCGGACTGGATGGTCACCGGTTGCTGGAGCCAGGCGAGGGTAAGGCCGACGCCGATGACCAGGAGGACGATGGCCGGCATCAGGTAGGCGCTCCCTGAGCCGCGCTCAGCCCTTGCCTGCGCGGCCCAGTTGTCCGTCTGGTTCCGGGAGAAGAACTTGCCCCAGGCACGGACGAAGTGCCCCATGCGGATCCACAGGTAGAGCTCGGCGGGGAAGGCAAGGAGGGCGAAGGCAATGTCCCTGCCGGATTTTCCGTCGATGGAGGTGGCGATTCTCAGGTTCAGGATCACCGCCACCAGCGGCGGGACGAGCCACACGGGGTAGAACACGTAGGCGTGGATGCTCAGGGCGGCGGTCAGCAGGAGGATGAACGTGACGCGCGTGAGGATGTTGAAGACCATGGAAATGTTCTCCGCCCAGCGCAGCCGCAGGTTGGGGTGGAACGGCTGTCCCGGCGTGTTGCTGCGCTGGCCCGGCCACATCAGGTCGATGGCACCGTAGTTCCACTTGACTTGCTGGCCGTCCAAGGCGCGCAGATTGTCCATCCCGCCGACGTTCGCGCGCGCCCGGGCGGAAATCTTGGTGGCGTACCCAAGGTTCTTGATCTGGAGCGAGAGGAGCGAATCCTCGACCTCCGAGTCCTTGACCCAGGGGCTGGCCTGGCGGTTGTCCACCATGACGTTCTTGAGGGCCTCGACCGAAAGGATCGAGCACTGGCCGCCGAGTACGGCCATGTTCCGACCGCGCAGCAGATTGTCCATGTTGAACGCGGCAAACTGTGCGCGCTGGCCGCTGGTAAGGAATTTTGCGGTCAGTCCCTCCTTCGAGCTTTCGGCCACGGTGTAGATGGCCGAGATGCCGCCGACCCGCGGGTCGCTGAGGATTTCTTCCTCCAGGTATTCAACGGCGTGGCGGTCCACCACCGTGTCCCCGTCGACCCCCAGGAAGTAGTCGTACTTGTCGCAGATCTGGGCAAAGCCGTAGTTGAGGGCGCCGACCTTCTTGTCCTTGTTGACGCCGATGTCGTGCACGTACACCTCGGTGCGGTAGGTGACGTCCTGGTAGGTGTGCTCATGGGGCCCGGCGAACTCGCGCGCCACATAGAAGGTGTCGTCGTCGGAGTTGTTGATCACCACATGGATCACGTCCGGCAACCGGGTCTGTTTCAGCAAAGCCTGCAGCACTTCGGCAATGGTCTCTTCCTCGTTGTAGGCGGGAATGACGCACGCGATGCTTGCGCGGTGGCTCTCGGGCCGGGCCTGCGGCGGGGCGAAGGAGAGGTACTCGTTCTCGATGTGGTCTGGGATCAGGACGGTCATGGCTGGTCTCCGTTGTGGCCTGGATGGAGGGGACACAACGCATGTTCGTGAACCAGCCTTCAGGCCTGCTCAGAGCAGACGCACGATGGGGCCTAAGCTTTGCCCCCGTCCTGCAGGCGCCTCAATTTCGTCCGGATTGCAGGCGAAAGAGCGGGGAAAACCAGCGGAAACCCCGGGGTTGGAGGCTGCGCGGGCCCTCGCGCTGGTCCCTCGGCTGGTTCCTGGCCGGTCACAGTGCCGCGGAGGTGATCCGGACGGCCGCCACAGCGCCGGCGAAGGCAAGGGAGCGGCTGTACGAGCGCATCATGGCAACCGTGAGCGGACCCGCTTGGAGCTGCAGGGTCCGTTCCGCGACACCGGCACCGCATCGAAGGAGATGTTCCACGTGTTCCCCGCAGCGCGGACGGTGTCCTGCCGGACGACGGGATTCGGGCCGGGTCGTGCGGCACCGCCGCGCTATTGCGGCTGGGTTGCCTGGTCCCAGGCGTCCAGGGCGTCGACCAGGCCGGTTGCTGCCTGGTCGACGGTGTCCACGGCGTTCAGGCAGGTCTCGCTGGTGACATCACTGCAGGCGGCCGTGGCCTTGGAGTCCTTGATGGGCGCGAGCGCAGCCAGCACGCGGGTGATGAGCGGCTCAATCTCCTGCGGCGGCGTGGACAAAGCGAGCAGGGAAGCGGTCGCGGCCTTCGCGCTGGCTTCCATGGCTTCGGTACCCCTGACGCAGGCGACGGACTTGGTGTAGTCATCCGGGGACGTACCCGCGGCGGCCGCCGTGCAGGCGTCGATGTTTGCTTCGTAGCTGCGCCACTTCGCCTCGTTGGCGTTGACCACGGCTGCGAACCGCGCGGCGGAGGCCGTGGGTGTCGGCCTGGGGGTGCTCGGCGGGTGCGGGGTGGGCCGGACCGGTGTTGCGTGCACGGCCTGGTGGCCGCCGCTGATGGTGGCGGCGGGGGAGGTCGAGCAGCCTGCCAGGACGGATGCAGCGAGGACGGCCAGGGGAAGGAAAGGCTTCATGGATGCTCCAGACGGACTCGGGCAGGGTCACTGGGGACGGGCACTGGCGTCCCAGTCGTCGAGGACGTCCACCAAGGAGGAAATCGCGTCGCTGACTTGCTGCACCGACGCGTCGCAGGCGTCACTGGTGGCGTCCCGGCAGTTGGTCCGGGCGTTCGAGTTCTTCAGCGGGGCCAGGGCCTTGAGGGTGCGGGCCACCAAGCTTCGCAGTTCCGGCGGCGGCGGGGACAGCGCGGTCAGCTCGTTCGTGGCATCCTGGGCGCTGGCGGCGACAGCCTGGGCGCTCTTGATGCACGCCATGGAAGCGGCGAAGTCGTCCGGGCCGGTGCCTTGGGCTGCCTTGTCGCACTTCGCGGTCCCGGCGTCGTAGTCCCGCCACGCCTTCTCACGCGCGGTGATGACTGCCGCAAACCGGGAGGCGGAGCCGCTCGGCGATCCAGCGGGCGCAGCAGTAGTGCTCGCCACGCTTCTGGCAGGGGACGGCGCGGACGACACCTGGGCAGAGGCCGTGGAGCACCCGGCCAGCAGCAGTGCTGCGGCCGCAGAACAGGCCAGCGGGTATTTCATGGGCCCCCTTGGCGGAAAGGCCTGCCCTGCACGGCAGGCGACGCGCCTATCCTGACAGCCATCCTGCCGGACCGAAAGAGTGTAGCCCGCAGGTAGGACAGGTAATGGCACCGGGGGCCTTCGCGAATCAGCCGGTCGTTGCCAGGTAGACCGTCTCCCCGTAGCCGGCGTCGCATGTCCCGTCGTGGAAGACCGCGGAGCCCGGGGCCACAACGTACCCGGGTACTGGCCGCACGATGACGGTGTGCACGGCGCCCCTGCCGGTGGTCACCTGGCTCGCGCAGTCGCGAACGCTGGCCGGTGTCCCTCCCTGGCCCCCGATCCAGAGGTCCACCCAGACGGTCGATCCGGATCCGTCCGCATTGGTTCCCTTGTGGCACGGCTCGTCCTGCGGCCGGGGGCCGTCGCCGCAGGTGTCCTCGACGATGAAATAGCGCCGGACGTCGGGAACGTAGAAGCGGGTACCGGCGGGGAAATCCAGCACGTCCTTCCCGCCGGCCTTGGAATGCCCGACGGCGACCGTCACCGGATCCGCATAGGTTCCCTTGCCGCCGGCGCGGGCGTGCAGCACCGGGTTGCTGATCACGGTGGATCCGGGCGGGGTGTTGTCGAACCAACTGTAGGCAGTGGTGTAAACCGTGCGGATCACGGTTTCGGTCGGAGCGAAGCGCACCCGTTCGGGCGCCGGCGCCACCGTCGGTACGGCGGCCACGGAAGGCGCGCCCGGCGCGCCGGAACCGGCCGCGTGCGGCTGCTCACCCGCGGCGGCCGTAACGGAACAGCCGGTCAGCAGGAGCAGCAACGCCGCCGCCCCGGCGGATCTGCCAAACCCTCGTCGCATACTTCCCAAGTAAGTTCCCTCAGCCTGTGTAGAAGCTGTGAGACAGCTTTCACTTCGCCGCAGTCTACGATGGTCCGGTAGGCCGACGCCGACCTACCGGACGTCGAAGGGCGGTCACACGATGACAGCGCACCAGGACCCGCTGGAGGCTTCCCACCTGCTGCGGGACGCGGCCCGACGGCTCGCCCGGTCCAGCCGCAGCTTCGACCGGCCGGCGGACAGCCAGGACGTACTGCGGGACCTTGTGGAAACCCAGGCGTGCCTGGAGCAGACGCTGGAGCACCTCGCCGACTGGCACCGCGCCACCGACGAGGGCCAGCACTACGCGTGGACCCGTGAAGACGGCACCAAAGGTGTGGCGATGACTGTGACGGAGCTCGACTTGGCGGCGCAGCAGTGCGACGGGCTGCGCGAAACCCTCGCGCGGGCGGCCGGAAGCAACGCCGTCGTCGCCTGGTATGACGAGGTGCGGCCCGCGGACTGACGCCGGAACAATTCAGCCGGAACTAGTCAGCCGGAACAATTCAGGGACCGGGATGCTGGGAGGCAGCTGTGGCGGCATCCAGATCCTGCAGCCGCAGCAGGTGGGCCGGCCGGGGAGGGAAGGGGAAGCTCGACCGGGCCCTCAGCCCGCTGTCCACGTGGAGCAGTTCCCCGGGCCTGAGCGGTTCCCAGCCCGGTTCGCCGTCCATCGGCCGGCTCGCCAGCACCACTGACGCGGCGGAGGCGAGAGCATGGCTGTGCGCGTGGATCCGCGGGCTGTGGGCATCGAGATGTCGCTGCCGCCCGCTGCCTCCCGGCGGCCGGTGCAGGACGTACAGGCCGTGCGTTTCGGGATAGCGCAGCGCCCAAAGGTCCGTCGAAGTGGTCAGGATGAAGTTCAGGCTGTAGACGGGAAGGTTCGCGGCGAGCCAGGACACCGCGGCGGCAATACCCGCCTCCACGTCCCCTCCGCTGCGGCGGGTTTCGGCCGTGATCAGAGCGGACATGCGCTCGCTGTCGGTTTGGCCGAGCACCAGGTTTGCGGCGCCAAGCTCCGCCAGCCGCACATCCAGCAGGTCGAGCCGGTGGAAGGCTCCATTGTGCGCGAAAATACGGCCGTCCTGCTCAAAGGGGTGGGTGTTTTGCGGCGTGTGCGCCCCGACACTCGCGTAGCGCACGTGGGCAAGGAAAGTGGTGCTCTCGACGTCGCGTGCCGCCTCCGCGAACTGTCTGTCGCGCCAGGCGGCGATGGGCTGCTTCGTCACGACCGGCGTTCCTGCCAGGTCAAAGGTCCCGATGCCCGCGCCGTCCGGCTCGAGCCGGCTTTGCCGGGACAGGCTTTCGGGCGCGCTCAAGAGCCAGAAGGTCGCACGGACAGGCGCGGTGCCCGCATGCAACCCGAAAAGACGGCACATCCTGCCCTCCACGTCGAACGTCTCGGTCCTCGGTCGCGGGGCAGGCGTGCTGCGGTGCGCGCCGCGGTTATCGTGAGTCTATGACTTTCGAGGATGTGCTCCGCGGTCTCACAGCCGTGGCGAAGACAGCGCCGCATGCGCAGACCGGGCTGTGGGTGGCAGGGATGCTGCGCGACCGTATCGCCGCTGGACAACTCTCCCCGGGGACAAAGCTGTCCGAGGAGGCGCTCGGCCGGGCGCTGGGCGTTTCCCGGAACACCCTCCGCGAGGCCTTCACCATGCTCGGCTCGGAACACATCATCACGCGGATCCCCAACCGTGGGGTCTTCGTTGCCCGCCCGAGCGCCGAGGACATCCGGGAAATCTACCGGGTGCGCCGCTATCTCGAACCCGCAGCGCTGTCGTGGTCCGCCGCGGATGGACCGGGCAGGCTGGAGGACATTGTTGCCGCGGCCCGGGCCGCCAAGGCCGCGGGGGATATCCCGGCGATGGCGGGGGCGAACCAGGACTTCCACTCCGCCGTCGTGGCAATGACCGGCAGCGAACGCCTGAACACCCTGATGGGACAGGTGCTGGCCGAGATGCGGCTGGTGTTCCACGCGATGGCCGCGAACCCTGCCTTCCACGAGCCCTATGTCGAGGACAACGCGCACATCCTCGAATTGCTGCGCCTCGGCCGCCGCGACGAGGCGGCCCGGTTTATGACCGACTACCTGCGCCGGGCCGAGGCACAGCTGCTGGCCGCCGTCGACCGCGACGCCGCGTAGCGCGGCGACGGCAGGAGCGGCAGAAGGACCGGCCGAACGGCCGGGAGTCTTGCAGGATTGTTCAACAACCCGATATGCTCTGGATCACATCTCCCGGCCTTCGAACGGACTGTCATGCTTGTTCTCCTCGGGGTTTTGCTCGTCATCGTGGGGTTCGCGATACGACTCAACCCGCTTATCGTCGTCACCGTCTCGGGCATTGTGACCGCCTTGCTCGGCGGACTGAGCCCGGTGCAGATCCTTGATGCCTTTGGCACCGGATTTGCCAGCAGCCGGTCGGTGACGATCTTCGTTATCGTCCTGCCGGTCATCGGAATCATCGAGCGTTTCGGGCTGCAGGAGCAGGCCAAGCGCCTGATTTCGCGGCTGGCACGCCTAACGGTGGGCCGCGTCCTGGCCAGCTACCTCTTCATCCGGCAGATCACCGCGGCCGTGGGCCTGAACAGCATCGGCGGACACGCCCAGACCGTGCGGCCGCTCGTGTTCCCGATGGCCGAAGGCGCAGCGCTGCGCCGCTACGGCACAGTGCCGGACTCCATCAAGGAGAAGATCAAGGGACATTCAGCCGCCGCCGACAACGTCGGGGTGTTCTTCGGCGAGGACGTCTTCGTCGCCGTCGGCTCCATCCTGCTGATCACCACCTTCGTGGACACCACCTACCACCTCCACCTGGACCCGCTGCAGCTGGCAGTCTGGGCCATCCCCACCGCTCTCTGCGCGCTGCTGATCCACGGGTTCCGGCTGTTCCGGCTTGACCGCAAACTCGACCGTGAGATCCGCGAGCTGGAAGCCGCCGAAGGCATCAACGTCGTCACAGCAGGAGAACCGGCATGATCAAGGTTGAAGCCGTCTACTGGCTGATCGGCATTCTTTTCATCGCGTGGGCCTTCCTGATCGCACGCGACCCGAGCCACCCGAAGCGGTGGGGCAGTTCCGCCTTCTGGGGCCTGCTCGGCCTCTGCTTCTTCTTTGGCACCTGGGTCCAGGCGGGCCAGGCACCCGGATGGGTCCTGGGCATTGCCGTCCTGGTCCTTGTGGTCCTGGCCAGCACCGGGTTGCTCGGTGACGGAAAGGCGCGCACAACCACCGGGCCGGAGCGGGAGAAATTTGCGGAATGCTTCGGCAACAAGCTCTTCATCCCGGCCCTGACGCTCCCGGTGGTGACGGTCATCCTGGTACTGCTGGCTCCCGTGCTGAAAATCGGCGGGGCGCCGCTGATCGATCCCGCGAACGTCACGCTCGTGGCGCTGGGCATCGCCGCCATCGTTGCCGCCGTCGTCGCGCTCCTGATCCTGCGCCCGAAGAACCCGCTGACACCGGTGTTCGAGGGCCGGCGCATCCTCGAATCGATCGGCTGGGCCGCCCTGCTGCCGCAGATGCTCTCCACGCTCGGCATCCTCTTCACCAAAGCGGGAGTCGGCACAGCCGTGGGCACCCTCGCGAAATCGGTCCTTCCGGACGGATCGTTGATCGCCGCGGTGCTGGTGTACTGCGTCGGGATGTTCATCTTCACCGCGCTGATGGGCAACGCCTTCGCGGCGTTCCCGATCATGACGGCCGCGGTCGGCTGGCCCGTGCTGGTCCAAGGGTTCCACGGTCAGCCTCCCATCGTGTTCGCGATCGGAATGCTCGCCGGGTTCTGTGGCACGCTCTGCACCCCCATGGCCGCCAACTTCAACCTGGTTCCGTCGGCCCTGCTGGAAATGCGCAACAAATACGGTGTCATCAAGGCCCAGATCCCGACGGCGATCCCGCTGCTGGGTGCCAATGTCGCCCTGATGTACTTCCTGGCGTTCTGATGGGGACCACCGCAGCCCCTTTGGGGACGGCAACTCGCGCGGGCGCGGCCTCGGCTCTGGCCGCCGTCGCCGGGAGCTACGCGGACATAGTGCTCGAGAACCTTGCCACGCCCTACCCGTTCGCCGCCCAGCACGTGGCGGCCTCGGACGAGGAGCGCCGGCTGCCGCGGGAGCTCCACCCGGCCTTCCACACGTCGTTCGACTGGCATTCCTGCGTGCACATCCACGCCCTGGGCGTCATGCTCCTGCAGCACGGCGTGGAGGCGGGCCGGGACGCCAGCCTGCGGCGGGCGCTCGGCGGAAACCTGACGGCGGAAAAGCTGGCGGCCGAGGCGGAGTACCTGCAGGCTCATCCGACCTGGGAACGGCCGTACGGCTGGGCCTGGCTGGTCAGGCTCGCCGCTACCTGCTCCGCTTCCACCGACGAGGAAATCCGCGGCTGGGGCCGGGCACTGGAGCCAGCGGTCGACGTCGTCGCGGCCCTGGTCACGGAGTGGACGGCGAAAGCCGACTGGCCGGTCCGGCACGGGCTGCACACCAATTCCGCGTTCAGCCTCGGCCTGCTGCTGGACGGCTTCGAGGCGCTCGGCCGCACCGAGGCTGCCGCCGCCTGCCGGCACACGGCCCTCGCCTGGTTCGGCGAGGACACCGGCTGGCCGGGTGAGTGGGAGCTCAGCGGACAGGACTTCCTGTCCGCCGGCCTGAGCGAGGCGGACCTGATGCGCAGGCTACTGCCCCCGAAGGCCTTCGCGGGCTGGTTCGAGGCGTTCCTGCCCGGGCTGGCGGCCGGCGCGCGGCTGCTGCAGCCGCTGGGCGTCAGCGACGAGACCGACGGGTACATGGTCCACCTGCACGGGCTCAACCTCTCCCGTGCCGGAGCGCTGGGCCGCATCCTGCCCGCGCTGGAGGCCGGTGGCGCGTCCGAGGCGGCGGAGGCCCTGCGACCGGCGCTGGAGCCGCTCCTCGATGCCGGGCTTGCCGCAGTGGTCACCCGTGAATTCATGGCCTCGCACTGGCTTGCCACCTACGCCTGGGATGCGCTGCTTTCCGTGGCTGAGCCATCGCGCTGAGCGGCGTCGCGTCCGCGGCCTGTTCCGCGCGCGGCACGGACCAGGTCCGCTGCCTTCTCGCCGATCACGATGGCGGGAGCGTTCGTGTGTCCCCGGATGATGCCCGGCATCACCGACGCATCCGCCACGCGCAGGCCCTCGACGCCGCGCACACGCAGTTCGGGGTCGACGACCGACCCGGAGTCCGAACCCATGCGGGCGGTGCCGACCGGGTGGTAGAGCGTATGCGCGTACTGTTCCAGGGCCAGCGCGTCGCGTGCCGCGGGCTCCATGTTCTCCCCGCCCTCCGGGGCGATGAAACGGCCGGTGGTCCTCGCTTGCAGGGCCGGTGACTGGAGGATCTTTTCGGCGACGGCCATGCCGGCCAGGATCGTCGCGCGGTCGGCGCCGTCCGGGTCGCTGAGGTATCGCGGATCGATCAGCGGCTTCTCCATTGGATCCGCGGAGGCGAGGCAGACCACGCCGGAACTCTTCGGCTGCAGCAGGATGGTGCCGACTGTCAGGCCGTGCTCCGGCGGCGGCACGAGGCCCTGGCCGACGAAGGCTGTCGGCGCGAAGATCAGCTCGATGTCGGGCAGGGCCAGGTCCTCCCGGGTCCGCACGAAGCCGTAGGCCTCAGCCACGTTCGAGGTCAGCGGCCCGCGCCGGCGCAGCAGGTACTGGGCGAGGCGCAGCGGCCGCTCGGCGTCGAAAAGGGTGCCTCCGGCGGTGTCGACGACCAACCCGGATACCAGGTGGTCCTTCAGGTTCGCCCCGACCTCCGGGGAGTCCACGAGCACCGGCACGCCGAAGTGCCGCAGCTGCTCCGCCGGCCCGATGCCGGAGAGCATCAGCAGGTGGGGTGTGTTGACGGCGCCCCCGGCCAGGATGACCTCGGCCCGGGCCCGCGCGAAGCCTGGCCCGGCGTCGGTCCGGTAGTCGACGCCGTCCGCGCGCTTTCCGTCAAAGCGGATCCGGGTCGCCTGGGTCCCGGTGCGGATGGTGAGATTGCTGCGCTGGGAGGCAGTCCGCAGGTAGGCGTCCGCCGTGCTCGCGCGCGCCCCGCGGTGCTGGCTCACCATGGTCTGGGTGAAGCCCTCGGCCCCGGCGGTGTTGGCAGCGGCGACCGGGAACCCCGCCTCCCGGGCCGCCGCAAGGAAGGCGGCGGTGTGCGGGCTAGGGCTGCGCTGGGCTTCAATACTCACCGCTCCGGCCGTGCCGTGGTCAGGGTCGGTGGAGCCGGAGACCCGTTCCACCCGCCGGAAGTACGGCAGCAGCGACTGCCACGACCAGCCGGGGCCCGAGGCATCGGCCCAGGCGTCGTAGTCGGCGGCGAAGCCCCGGATCCACATCATGGCGTTTAGCGAAGAGGACCCGCCGAGCACGCGCCCGCGCGGCCAATAGATGGGCCGGTTGCCCAGGCCCGGCTGCGGGACTGTGTCGTAATTCCAGTCGGCCGCAGAGCGGAAGAGCTTGGAGAAAGCAGCCGGGATGTGGATTTCGGGCTTCTTGTCGGGGCCGCCGGCTTCCAGCAGGAGGACCGACACAGCCGGATCCTCGCTCAGCCTGGCGGCGAGCGCGGCGCCGGCGGACCCTGCGCCCACGATCACGTAGTCGTAGGCGGAGCCGGTGTCGTAGGCGGAGCTGGCGTCGCTGCGGGCGGGGCGGTGCGGGACAGGGGTCATCGTGGCGTCCTTGGGTCGGGCGGAGGGGGTCAGCGGCCGGGGGCGGAGATCAGGCGCGGAAGGCGGCGGCGAAGATCCGGGGCATCCGCCACCATGCCGGGTGGGCGGCGAACCGGGTCATGGCCCGCCCTGCAGCGTCGGCGCTTCGCGCGGTGACGAACCAGGGCGGCTTCGGCAGCAGGGCAAATTCGCCTCCGGCCAGGGCGCGCGGAAACTCCCGGAACGGCCCGTGGGCCACTGTCTTTTCGGGCCCGTCGATCAGCCAGGCGTTGTGCACCACGCCCCGTCCGCTTTGGACGTCCTCCAAGGTGGCGCCCGGGTAGGCGCCCCACGGCGCGGCGGCGGCCAGGAAGCCGATGGCGGTCCACGAGTTCACTGCCACGGTGCCGTACCGGAGCCGGGCGACGGCGTCCTTAAAAGCGGCGCCGAGCGACTTGAGTGTCTTCGGGTCCACCAGGATGTTCGCGCCGAGGGTCCCGGCCAGGTCCGTGTTGGCCTTGTCGACTGCAGCGTTGAGGAACCCGGTGCCCTCGCCGGGGAGTTCGACCACGGCAAGCGCGGGTGCGAAGTACTCGGTCTGCAGCGCCTCAGGGTCCCCGCCGGCCTCCAGCAGGAGCCGGCCGCTGCGGAGGTGCTCCGCCCCGGGGTAGGACTTCTGCACCGACTGCAGACGGGCCACGGCACCCGGATACCACGGCTCACGTGCCGGGGCCCGGTTCAGGGCCGCGCGCAGTTCGTCCAGGAACCGGGACTTCTGGGGCCAGTCCTCGCTGACCACGACGACCTGCGAGGCAATGCAGTTGTGCCCGGCGTTGTGGAGGCGCTGGGTCGCCACATGCTCGGCCTGGAAGCGCAGGTCCCGGTCGCTCCACCTACCAGGCACGACGATCACCGGGCTGACGCCTCCGAGCTCGCTGCTGATGGGCTTGTCGAGCAGCGGGCGGCCGGTTCGGTTGCGCTCGGCCCCGTCGCTGCCGGTGCCGAACACGATCGCGTCATGGGTTGCGGCGCTGCCGGTGATGTGGATGTGTGCGACGGCCTCGTGGTGCGCGATGTAGCTGCCCGCCTTGGCGCCGCCAGTCACGATCCGGAGGACGCCGTGCTCGATCAGCGGGCGCAGTGCCCTCCGGAAGACCGGCAGGAGGGCGTCCATCACGGGGTTGAGCTTGAGTAGCACCACCCGGTTGTGGGCGATGAGCTCATAAAGCGCGTCCAGTGGTGCGATCGAGGTGATGTTGCCTGCCCCCAGCACCAAGCCGATACCGCCGGTGCGGTCCGGGTGGTGCTCCGCCAGTCCTGCCGTGCGGCGGACAGTGGCCGCGTCGACCCCCGGCGGCATCCAGGTCTCCACCCGGATGCCGTTCAGCAGAATGCGCTCCCATGGCTCGCCCGGCAGCACCTGGACAGTCACCCGGCCGCCCGGGGCCCTGCCGAACCGGCGTTTGTCGAGCGGGCCGGCGCCGGTGGCGAGGGCTTCGAGGCTGCTTTTGAGCTGCGCGAGGCCGGTCAGCACCGCATACGGACCGGAAAGCCACTCCTCCCCGCGATACGCGGATCCCGGAGCGATGTTCTTTATGGTGGCCGCCGTGTCGACCCAGTCCTCGGCTTCTTCGCCCACGCAACGGTGGACGGCGGCGAGCAGGGCTGCGCGTTCGCGCAATCCGGTGGCTGCCCAGCGGCTTTCGCCGGCGGCCAGCTCGGTGAGGGCCGCATCAAGCTGTTCCCTCTCTGGCCCGGCGGGCAGGGTCGGACCCTCGGCGGCGGGGTGCACAGTGCTCATCAATCTCCCTTGATTGCAGCTCCGGAACAGCCTCCGTTCCGGACCCGTTCCCTGTTCACGCTCATGCTATTGCACCCCATTGTGCACCCGGAGTCTCCGCGCGCGCGTCACGTCGCCCTTGGCGGGGGCCTGCCGGCGGTCGTCCTCCCGGGAAGCATCCCTATCCGGCGGGCAGCCACTGCACCCCGCCGGGCAGGTCGTGCACCCGGCACGTCCGCCGAGTCGTCGCGGGGGAGCCGTCGGCGAGGGTCGTACCGACGGTCACCACGGTGTCGTACGCGGCTGCGCCGGAGGCACGGGTCACCCGCCCCTCGAACTCGACCGAGTCGACCGTGTACTTCCCGGCCGCGGAGTTGCCGGACGCAGCCTCGTCCTGCTGGAGCCGGCGGACGCACGATGCCCGGACCCGGCTGACGGTGGCCGTGTCCGGGGCGGGACCGGCCGGGGCCGCCGGCGGCGCCGGCGGCGCCGGGGAGCCTCCGGGGGCTCCGGACGGGGGAGCGGCAGGCGCCGGCCCTGACGGCTGCGCCCGCGCAGCCGGAGCAGGGCTTAGCGACGCGATGCTTGGAGACGGGAGGCTTGTCGACGGGGTGGGACCGCCGCTGAACTCCGGCGTGGCTGCGGCCTCAGCAGCGGGGGCAGCGGAGGCGGATGCCCACGCGCTTGGGCCTGCTGCCGTGCGCGGCGGCTGGCCCTGCGACGTGAGGGAGGCGAAAAACGCGCCGGCCGTTACGGCTCCGGCGGCTGCCGCCAGACCCACCGCTCCCACGGCGATGCGCCCCACCGACTGCCCCACTGAGCTCCTCCCGCCGCCCGCCCGTTGCTACCCGCAGTCTACGAAAGCAACGGCGTCGCCCGGCGCCGGGACACCCCGCGAGAGCCATGGCTAATCAGGCAGGCTCGAGGACCCGCGCCGCTGGGGCCGGCTGGCGGTGGTGCTGCTGCGCGGGGGAGAGCCGGCGGCGCAACGGGGTTTCCACGAACCGCCAGGACAGGTAGCAGACCGTGAGCAGCGCGGCCAGCCACAGCAGGCCGAGCCAACTGCTGAACGGGTGGACGCCGCTGACACTTTCGAACACCACCACGCTGAGGATGTTCCAGAGGTACAGGCCGTAGGAAAGCTTGCCGAGGAAGACCAGTGGTTTGAGCGAGAGCACCCGCGGGAACATTCCGTGCGGCCGGGCCGCCACCCAGAGCACAACGGCCGCGGCACAAAGCGCCGACTGGCCGAACCCGTCGCCGTCCGCCGCCGCAAGCGCCGGCAGGCCGGCAGGCACGATCAGCAGCAGCACCAGGCCGACGCCGCCCACCGGCCCGGCCCAGCGCGCCGTCGCGGCCAGCGCGCGGCTGTGCGGGAACCGGAAGAGCACCATTGCGAGCAGCGTGCCAAGCAGCAGGGCGTCGGCATGGGAATCGGGGGCATAGAACATGCGCTCGTGCGTGGCGCCGCCAAGGTGCTGCAGCAGCCGGGAGGCCCACGCACCGGCGATGCCCAGGCCCAGAAGCGCCGCCGCCACCCGGAACCTCTTCAGCCGCACGAGCAGCAGCAGGGCCAGCGGCCAGACCAGGTAGAACTGTTCCTCGATGGACAGGGACCAGGACCAGGAGAAGTTGGTGCTGACCGCCGAGTTGCCGAAAATCGCTTCGATCAGGTCCGTTGTGTAGGTGAGGCTGCCCACGGCGCCGGCCCAGTAGGCGGCAAACTGGCCGCCGGTGGCGAGCAGCCACGCCACGCTCGCGGCCACAGCGAGGATGAGGGCAGGGCCGAGCCGGGCGAAGCGGCGGAGGTAGAAATGCCGGAGGTTGATGGAGCCGTCACGGGCGATCTCGCGCAGCAGCAGGCTGGTGATGAGGTAGCCGCTGATCACGAAGAAGACGGTGACGCCGTGGTGGCCGCCGAGGTCGGCAAGTCCGGCGTGGGTGACGACCACGCCTCCCACTGCCAAGGCCCTGAGCCCGTCCAGCGCCGGGTTGTACCCGAACGCGGAGGTCCGGCTGCTCTCGGTTCCGAAAAGTCGCGGCATCCGGCCCAGTTTACCAAGACCGCCGCGGCCGTTCCCCGGACCGGCCCCGCCGCCCGGGCGCCGGGGGCATGATCCGGGGCTTTGGAACGGGTCCGCGGCACCGCGTAGTATCGTCACTGGTTTGCTCCGCGTGTATCCGGGAAGGGCGGAGCCGTCTAGCGATTTCTGCTCCATTTTCCGTCAGATTGGGTCACAGGTGGATCTCACCTTCATGGTTGTGCTGGTCATTGCGCTGGCATTCTTTTTCGACTTCACGAACGGCTTCCACGACACCGCCAACGCGATGGCGACGCCGATCGCGACGGGCGCCATCAAGCCCAAGCCCGCCGTCGCCCTTGCCGCCGTGCTCAACCTGGTCGGTGCCTTCCTTTCCACCGAGGTGGCCAAGACCATCTCCGGAGGCCTGATCCACGAGGGGTCCGGCGGCGTGCAGATCACCCCGGCGATGATCTTCGCCGGCCTGCTCGGTGCCGTGCTGTGGAACATGCTCACCTGGCTGCTGGGGCTTCCTTCCAGCTCATCCCATGCGTTGTTCGGCGGCCTGATCGGCGCTGCCATCGTTGGCGCTGGCTTCGGCTCGGTCGACTACTCCGTGCTGATGTCGAAGGTGATCATGCCTGCCGTGCTGGCTCCGCTGATCGCCGGGGTCGTTGCCCTGCTGGCCACCCGTTTGGCCTACGCCCTGACCCGCCGGCACGATCCGGAGTCCGGCGGGAAGCTGCGTCAGTGGCGCGGCGGCTTCCGGTACGGCCAGATCTTCTCCTCCTCCCTCGTTGCCCTCGCCCACGGCACCAATGACGCACAGAAGACGATGGGCGTGATCACGCTGGTGCTGATTTCCGGAAACTTCCAGCACGCCGGCACCGGCCCTGAACTGTGGGTCATCGTGGCCTGCGCGCTGGCCATCGCCCTTGGCACCTATGCCGGCGGCTGGCGCATCATCCGGACCATGGGCAGCGGGCTGACGGACGTGAAGCCGGCGCAGGGTTTCTCCGCCGAAACCAGCACCGCGGCGGCCATCCTTGCCTCGTCCAACCTGGGCTTCGCGCTGTCCACCACCCAGGTGGCCTCCGGCTCCGTCATCGGGTCCGGCCTGGGCCGGCGCGGTGCGGTGGTGCGCTGGCGCACCGCGGGCCGGGTGGCGCTGGGGTGGCTCCTTACCCTGCCCGCCGCCGCCGTCGTCGGCGCCGTGGCCGCCTGGGCCGCTCACCTGGGGACCATCGGAGTGATCCTCGACGCGGTCGCGGGGGCCGTGCTGGTGGCCGCCATGTTCATGTGGTCCCGCCGCAGCCACGTTGACCACCAGAACGCTGTCAGCGAGGTCGACGCCGCCGGCGAAGTGGTGCTGATCAAGCGTAAGAAGAAGCTCGCCGCGGCGAAGGGAAAGTAGACCCGTGAACATCAACTGGATCTCGTTCCTCATCGTGGCCGGTGCCACGCTGTTCTCGACGGCCGTCGTCGTCGGCCTGTACGCCCTGGGCGTCCGGCTGTACGCCATCAGCGCGGAGCGTCCCGCCGAGCGGCGCCTGCACCGGCTGGCCGGCTACGGCTGTTTCGCGGCCTGCGCCCTCGCGGTGCTCTACGGCGTCTACCTGATCATCCCGTCCTTCCACAAATAAGGGTCACATCACAGCAGCCGGAGCTTGGCCGCCGGCTCCCGGACGACGGCGGGACTGTCGGAGGCCCGGTCTAGCATGGGCCGCATGAGCCGCTTCCAGTATTTCGTTGCCAGTTCGCTCGACGGTTTCATTGCCACCGAGGATGAGGGGCTGGACTGGCTGCTGCAGTTCGAGGGGTTCGAGGGCCAGGAGGAGACGTTCAGCAGGTTCCTTTCCGGGGTGGGCTGCATCCTCATGGGCGGGGACACCTACCGGTGGATGCTCCGGCACGACGCCGGCCCGTCACCCTTCGCCGGCATCCCGACCTTTGTTTTCAGCCATCTGGGCACCGGGCCCGCGGAGCCGGGGGACGCCACTATCCTCAGCGGGGACGTGGGCGCGTTCCGGCCGAGGTTCCTCGAGGCGGCGGGCGGTAAGCACGTCTGGGTGGTGGGCGGCGGCAATCTCGCGGCCCAGTGCGCCGCCGCGGGCATGCTCGATGACCTGATCCTCACCGTGGTGCCGGTGGTGCTCGGCTCCGGGCGACGGCTGCTGCCCCTGCCGGAACCCACCGAACCGCTTGAGCTGGCCGGCACCCGGCTGTTGGACCGCGGACTGGTGGAACTGACCTACCGGTTCACACCGGACTAGTTTCGCTGCCGAACGGGAGGCCGGGAGCCGGGAGCTGCCGGGACGGCCGGATGCTACTTGTTGTCGCGGATGAGGTTGGTGATGCGCGCGCTGGAGAGCCGCCGGCCCTGCTCGTCCGTCATGACGATCTCGTGAGTGGTGAGCGTGCGGCCGAGGTGGATGGCCGTGCACGTGCCCGTGACGGTCCCGCTGGCGATGCCCCGGTGGTGCGTCGCGCTCACGTCCACGCCGACGGCGTGCCGTCCCGGACCTGCGTGCACCCCGGCGGCGAAGGACCCCAGCGTCTCGGCGAGCACCACGTGCGCGCCGCCGTGCAGAATTCCGGCCACCTGGGTGTTGCCTTCGACGGGCATGGTGGCGACGACCCGCTCGGCGCTCATCTCCTGGAACGTGATGCCCAGCTTGACCACCAGGGCGCCGACGCCGTGGCCCCTGAGCCAGTCGTGCATGCTGGCCGGGATGCCGGCGTCGATCAGTTCCTGCAGGTAGGGGTTGCCGGCGTCGGTGCCGCGCTCTGCCGCGGCGTCGGCCCGCGTGAAAATGTCACTCATGCCAACTAGGCTGGCACCTGTGAGTGAAACTACCAAACTGGCCGAATCCACCCCTGCGCCCGCGCCCGAAACAACCCCTGAGGCGAACCTGGCCGCTGACGTGGCGGGCGGTCCGGAGCCGGTCCCCGGGGCAGACTCCGCCGCAGAAGCGGAAGCCGCCGTCGAGGGTCCCCGGCCTCGGCTGCTGGTGCTGGACGGCCACTCAATGGCGTACCGTGCCTTTTACGCGCTGCCGGTCGAAAACTTCTCGACCGACTCCGGGCAGCACACCAACGCCGTTTACGGTTTCACCTCCATGCTGATCAACCTGCTCCGGGACGAGCAGCCCACCCACGTGGCCGTTGCGTTCGACCTTGACACCCCGACGCTGCGCTCGGAGTCGTATTCGGAATACAAGGCCGGCCGCGCCAAGACGCCGTCCGAGTTCGCCGGCCAGGTGGACCTGATCATCAAGGTGATGGCGGCCATGAACATCCCGACCATCACCGTCGAAGGGCACGAGGCCGACGACATCCTCGCAACGCTGGCGACCCGCGGGGACGAGGCCGGCTACGAGGTGCTCGTTGTCTCCGGGGACCGGGATTCGTTCCAGCTGATCAACGACAATGTCACCGTGCTCTACCCGCGCAAGGGCGTCACGGACCTTCCGCGGCTCGACGCCGCCGCGATCGAAGAGAAGTACTTCGTCACTCCGGACCGCTACTCCGACCTCGCCGCCCTGGTGGGGGAGTCGGCTGACAATCTTCCGGGCGTTCCCGGCGTCGGGCCCAAAACCGCCGCGAAATGGATCAACAAGTACGGCGGCCTCGAAGGCGTCCTGGAACACCTGCAGGACATCGGAGGAAAGGTAGGGGACGCGCTGCGGGAGCATGTCGACTCCGTCAAGCGCAACCGCCAGCTGAACCGGTTGGAGCGGGACCTGCCGCTGCCCTACGCCCTCAATGACCTGGCCGCTACCCGCCCGGACCGGGATGCCGTTGAGGAACTGTTCGATTCGCTGCAGTTCAAGACCCTGCGCGCCCGGCTGATCACCCTCTTCGGCGACGAGGACCAGGCTGCCGGGGACGAGGAGCTGGAAGTCGGCGAGCACGCCGCGCTCGGGACAGCGGCCGAGCTGAAGGCCTTCTTCGAGGCTGCCGCCGGAGCCCGCACCGCCCTGGCCCTGCTCACCGACCCGGGCACTGTCTGGGAGGATGCCACCGGCATCGCCCTCGTGCACGGCCACACGGCGGGATTCGTGGAGCTCGGTTCCCTGGACGCCGACGCCGATGCCGTGCTCGCTGCCTGGCTGGGGGACCAGGAGAGCCCGAAGGTGATCCACGAGTTCAAGCGGGCGCTCAAGGCGCTGCATGGCCGGGGCCTGCCGCTGGCCGGCGTCGTCGATGACACGTCCCTGTCGGCGTACCTGATCCAGCCGGACCGGCGCAGCTACGACCTGCCGGACCTTGCCCAGTACCACCTGCGCCTCACCGTCAAGGCGGCCCCGGCGGCGGCCGGCCAGCTTGAGCTGGCGCTGGAAGGGGAGGGTCAGCGGGTCCGCGACGCGGTGCACGAGGCCGCGGTGGTGCTCCGGCTGAGCGACTACTTCGCCGGGCAGCTGGAGGAACGCAACGCCGCATCGCTGCTGACCTCCCTGGAACTGCCTCTCTCGGAGGTTCTTGCCCGGATGGAGCTGGCCGGGATCGCCGTGTCGGCGGAGAAACTGGACCGGCTGCTGGCGGACTTCACCGCCACCATCGACGCCGCCCAGGCTGAAGCGTTCGGTCTGATCGGGCACGAGCT
This sequence comes from Paenarthrobacter sp. DKR-5, assembly GCF_018531425.1. Lineage (GTDB taxonomy): Bacteria > Actinomycetota > Actinomycetes > Actinomycetales > Micrococcaceae > DKR-5. Next base: position 302,429 of record NZ_JAHBOI010000002.1, on the reverse strand, counting down.
GAACCTTGGCTCACCCAAGCAGCTGCAAACGGTGCTGTTCGACGAACTCGGCATGCCGAAGACCAAGAAAATCAAGACCGGCTACTCCACGGACTCCGACGCGCTGGCGGACCTGCTGCAAAAGACGGGACACCCGTTCCTGGTGCAGCTGCAGACCTACCGGGACGCCACCAAACTGCGGCAGACCGTCGAAGGGCTGCAGAAGTCCATCGCCGACGACGGCAGAATCCACACCACCTACGTGCAGAACGTCGCGGCGACGGGACGTCTTTCCTCCACGAACCCGAACCTGCAGAACATCCCTATCCGCAGCGAGGAAGGCCGGCGCATCCGCGAGGTGTTCGTGGTGGGCAAGGACAGCGACCGCAGCTACGACACGCTCCTGACGGCGGACTACTCGCAGATCGAAATGCGGATCATGGCCCACCTTTCCGGGGACGAGGCGCTGATCCAGGCCTTCCGCGACGGGGAGGACCTGCACCGGTTCGTCGGCGCGCACATCTTCAACGTGGCGCCCGAAGACGTGACCAGCGCCATGCGGTCCAAGGTCAAGGCGATGTCCTACGGCCTCGTGTACGGGCTGAGCTCGTTCGGTCTTTCCAAGCAGCTCAACATCCCGGTGGACGAGGCCCGCACCCTGATGCGTGACTACTTCGAGCGGTTCGGCGCGGTCCGTGACTACCTGCGCTCCGTCGTCGAGCAGGCACGCATTGACGGCTACACCTCGACCATCGAGGGCCGGCGCCGGTACCTGCCGGACCTGTCGAGCGACAACCGGCAGCTGCGGGAAATGGCCGAGCGGATGGCCCTGAACGCCCCGATCCAGGGCTCGGCCGCGGACATCATCAAGCGCGCGATGCTGGGCGTGGATGCCGCACTGCGGGGCGAGGGGCTCGCCTCACGGATGCTGCTGCAGGTCCATGACGAACTCGTCCTTGAGGTGGCCGACGGCGAACGCGCCGCCGTCGAGGCCCTCGTGCGGGAGCAGATGGCCGGGGCCGCTGACCTGTCGGTCCCGCTGGACGTGTCGGTCGGCATCGGCTCCAGCTGGCACGAGGCGGGGCACTAGCCTCCGGGCCGCTGCCGGGCGCGTGTGGGCGGCAGCGCTAGCGGCTGCGCCAGGCGCCGGCGGTGCACAGCCGCTGGGCGACAGCTGCGGCGATGGCGTAGACGGCGAGCAGCGAAATGAGCACCAGCAGCTGGATGAGCCCGGCGTCCAGCGGGCTGGCGCCGCCGAGAATCAACCCCACGAAGGCGCCGGGGAGCGTGACAGTGCCGACGGTGCGCGTCTGGTCCAGGAGCGGGACCAGCGACTCGCCTGCGACATCCCTGGCGACCAGGGTCCGCGCCTCCCGCCATTGGAACCCGAGGGCGACGGCGGCTTCAACCTCGCCGCGGCGCACCGCGAGTTCGGCGAGGGTCCGCCGGCCCGAAAGCGTGGTCGCCGTCATCGCCCCGCCAATCTGCTGGCCCAGCACTGCGATGAGCGCCAAGGCGTTCCACGGGAGCACCCCGGTGGCGAACATCGCCAGCCCCACAGGCAGGGCGCCCGCCGCGACCGGCAGGCCCGCGAGCCACCAGCGTGCTGCATCCACACGGCGTCCGGAGGTGTAGGAGGCCACGAGGAACATCAACGCCACGAACAGCAGCCCGACTCCAGGGTGCCCGGTCAGCTGCGCGATTACGAGGGCGACGACTCCGAGCTGCACCAACGCCCGCACACCGGCGAGCAGCACATCCCGGACGCGGCCGTTGAGGGCAACGCGGCTGACGGCTGCCGCCACGGCGAGCAGGGCCGCCAGCAGCAGCCAGCTGACCGGACCGGTGTTCAGCAGTGTCGAGTTTCCCACCGGGCCATCCTCGCACCATCAAGCAGGGGGTGCGGTCCTGCCGCGGGCATGGCTATGCTCGGTCCTTGTGACCGAAACCGTGATTGAAACCATCGTGCCGCCGTCAGACGCTTTCCCCTACGAGATCCGCTCCTTCCCTGTCCATGTGGAGGGCGGAGCGGTGCCGGCGGAGGTCGCCGACTGGGTGCAGGCGGCAGCGTTCGGCTTCCACGACGGGGTGCTCGATGACGAGGCCCTGCTCAAGATGGCGGCCTCCGAGCAGGAGGACGGCCGGATGCTGTGGGGGACCTACGCGGAGTCCGCTCCCGCCGGCTCCTGGCACCCGGGCCGCCCGGTCGCCACCTACGGCAGCCACCGCAGCACCATCAACACCGGGGCGGGCCGTCTGCTGGACGCGCACCTGATCACGGCTGTGACGGTCCGCGCGACGCACCGCCGGCGCGGGCTGCTTCGGCGCATGATCACCGAGGACCTGGTCCGCGCCCGCCGCAGCGGCCGTCCGATGGCGGCCCTGACGGCGTCCGAGGCGACGATCTACGGCCGGTTCGGATTCGGGGCCGCCACGTTCACCCGCCGGATCGAGGTGGACACAAGCCCGAAGTTCGCGCTGCACGCGGCGCCCGCCGGGACCGTCGAAGTCGCCGAGGCCGGCGTGCTCCTCGACCTCGCCCCGCAGGTCTTCGAAGCCTTCCACTCCCGCACCCTCGGTTCCGTGGGCCGGCAGGACGCCTACCGGCACAGGGTCTCCGGGTCGTGGAGCTACGAGAAGCCCGAAGGCGACAAGGCCGTCCGGGCGGCGCTGCACTACGACGCCGACGGCACGGTGGACGGGTATGTCTCCTACAAGTTCGCCGGCTGGGAGCGGTCGCCGCAGACGCTGAAGGTCATCGACCTGATCGCCGCCAGCGACGACGGCTATCTCGGTCTGTGGCAGTACCTGGCCAGCGTGGACCTGGTGGACCGGGTGACCTACGACGTCGCTCCCGAGCAGGACCCGCTGCCCTGGGCGATGCGGGATGCGCGCGGCTACAAGGTGACCGGGCGGGACGATGTCCTGTGGCTGCGGGTGCTCGACCCGGTCACCGCCCTGGAGGGCCGGCACTATGAAGGCGACGGCACGCTGGCGATCTCGGTGCGGGACCAGCTCGGCATCGCCGACGGCACCTACCGGATCGAGGCGGCCGGCGGCAAAGCGCAGGTCGAGCGGCTCGCGGGAGGCTCGGCGGCCGACGTCGACCTGGACGTTTCAGCGCTCGGCTCGCTCTACCTCGGGTCGGCCCGGGCGTCCGACCTGGCCGCCGCCGGGCGCATCCGGGGCACGCGGGACAGCGTCGAGGCCCTGGACCGGCTGTTCAGCACCTCGCGCCAGCCGTTCTGCAGCACCCACTTCTGAGACCGGTGTTCCGACGCCGGCGGAACGGGCCCGTTCCGGCCGCCGGCACGGACGCGCCCGGTTTTGACCCCGCTTGGGCTCCGGCACTAGACTAAACGGGCGCGCATTGCGTGCAGGCAAGAACAAATCCACTAATTCAGGATGCCTTGGATTGTTCGCGGGCCAGCCCGCGAGAGGCTGCCTGACCGACATACTATCCACATCGGAGCCCCTACTACATGACCATCACCACCACCGAGAAGCCCGGTACCCCGCAGGTCGCGATCAACGACATTGGTACCGCCGAGGACTTCCTCGCCGCCATCGACGCCACCATCAAGTACTTCAATGACGGTGACCTGGTCGAAGGCACCGTCGTCAAGGTTGACCGCGACGAAGTTCTGCTCGACATCGGTTACAAGACCGAAGGTGTCATCCCCTCCCGTGAGCTGTCCATCAAGCACGACGTGGACCCCGGGGACGTTGTCTCCGTCGGCGACCAGGTCGAAGCCCTGGTGCTCACCAAGGAAGACAAAGAAGGCCGTCTGATCCTCTCCAAGAAGCGCGCTCAGTACGAGCGGGCCTGGGGCGACATCGAGAAGGTCAAGGAAGAAGACGGCGTCGTCACCGGTACCGTCATCGAGGTTGTCAAGGGTGGTCTTATCCTGGACATCGGCCTGCGCGGCTTCCTGCCCGCCTCCCTGGTGGAGATGCGCCGTGTCCGCGACCTGGCTCCGTACATCGGTCAGCAGATCGAAGCCAAGATCATCGAGCTGGACAAGAACCGCAACAACGTGGTCCTGTCCCGCCGTGCCTGGCTCGAGCAGACCCAGTCCGAGGTGCGCTCGACGTTCCTCAACAAGCTGGAAAAGGGCCAGGTCCGTCCCGGCGTCGTGTCCTCCATCGTCAACTTCGGTGCCTTCGTGGACCTGGGTGGCGTCGACGGTCTGGTGCACGTCTCCGAGCTGTCCTGGAAGCACATCGACCACCCGTCCGAGGTTGTCGAGGTCGGCCAGGAAGTCACCGTCGAGGTTCTCGAGGTGGACCTGGACCGGGAGCGTGTCTCCCTGTCGCTGAAGGCTACGCAGGAAGATCCGTGGCAGACCTTCGCCCGCACCCACGCCCTTGGGCAGGTTGTTCCGGGTAAGGTCACCAAGCTCGTTCCGTTCGGTGCGTTCGTTCGCGTCGAAGACGGCATCGAGGGCCTCGTGCACATCTCCGAGCTGGCCCAGCGCCACGTCGAATTGGCCGAGCAGGTCGTTTCGGTGGGCGACGAGCTGTTCGTCAAGGTCATCGACATCGACCTCGAGCGCCGGCGCATCTCCCTGTCGCTGAAGCAGGCGAACGAGGGCGTGGACGCCGACAGCACCGAGTTCGACCCGGCTCTGTACGGCATGGCTGCCGAGTACGACGAAGAGGGCAACTACAAGTACCCCGAAGGCTTCGACCCCGAGTCGAACGAATGGCTCGAGGGCTACGAGGCGCAGCGCGCCGCGTGGGAAGCTCAGTACGCCGACGCCCAGGCCCGTTGGGAAGCCCACAAGAAGCAGGTTGCCCAGCACGCCGAGGAAGACGCCGCTGCTGCCGGCGGCGGAGCCGGCGAGTCGGCTGCGACCAGCTACTCCTCCGAGGCTCCGGCTGCCGAGGCCGGCACCCTGGCGTCCGACGAGGCCCTCGCCGCTCTGCGCGAGAAGCTGACCGGCAACTAATTCTGTCCCGGCGTCCCCGGACGCCTGACAGGACCTTTGCACCGAAGGGCCCCCACTGTACGGCGGGGGCCCTTCGGCGTTCCCGCGACGAAACATCCGCCGATAATAAGCTCCCTTATGACCTTCCGTGCGTCGCCGTTCTGAACTAGGTTCGACAGGACGGGGAAACACCCCGCGCGAGAGGAGACCGGCATGAGCGAAGATATCGGCGAGGGCGGCTACGGCAGCCCCGAGCCGTCCGATGAGATCCCCACGCCGCGGGGCGGCGAGGGCGACAAGGACGCGCTGCCCCCTGCAACCGGCGACGACGGCCGGCCCGAAGGTGCGAACGACGGACCGCGGGCTCCGGAACGCGAACGTCCGGAGGACGACTACCGCTAGCACCGCGCCTTCAGCCTGGCTGCGGCGGCTCAGCCGGGCAGGTCGACCCAGTCCTGCCCGGCCGGGTCCGCGCTGAACCTGCCGGCGCCGAGCGCAGCGAGGCGCTCCTCGAATTCCCGCCAGGCCGCCTCGGTGTCCGCAACCGCGACCGTGAGCGTGGTCGCGGAAGGACCGTAATCCGCCTCCGTTACGGCCACGCCCCAGGAGCGGAGCTCGTTGTCGAGCTTGCCCGCCTCCGCGGGAGGAACCGCCACGCGGGCCAGCTTCAGGCGCCGGCGCGTCAACAGCGGCGCGGCGTCCAGGGCGGATGACACCGCCTCCGAATACGCGCGGACCAGGCCGCCTGCGCCCAGCAGTACACCGCCGAAGTAACGCACCACGACCGCCGTGACATCGCTGAGGTCCGCGTTTCCGGACGGCGTCCGGCGGCGGAGCAGCGCGTCCAACATCGGCTGACCTGCCGTGCCGGACGGCTCGCCGTCGTCGCTGGCCCGCTGCACTGCGCGGTCCGGACCGAGCACGAACGCGGAGCAGTGGTGCCGTGCGTCGTGAAACTCCTTGCGCAACTCCGCGACGAGCGCCCGTGCGCCGTCCTCCGACTGCGTGCGGCGCAGCACGGTGATGAAGCGGGAACGCTTCACCTCCAGCTCGCTCCGGACGTCCGGTCCCGGGCGCAACACCGTGTAGCTGCTTGGCGCGGACCCGGAAATTGTCACCGCCACAGGATACGCGGAGCGGGCCTCTAGACTGGCACCGTGCTGAAGATAGGACTCACCGGCGGGATCGCTTCGGGCAAGTCGGCGGTGGCGTCCCGCTTCAAGGAACTCGGTGCCGTGCTCATCGACGCGGACGTGATTGCGCGCGAAGTCGTCGAACCCGGAACCCGCGGCCTGGCTGCCGTGGTCGCTGAGTTCGGCCCGCAGGTGCTCCGCCCCGACGGCTCGCTCGACCGGGCGGTGCTGGGCGGCCTCGTTTTCGGCGACGACGCCAGGCGCGAGGCACTGAACGCCATTGTGCATCCCCTGGTGCGGACGGAGGCAGCGCGGCGTCTGGCCGCAGCTCCCCGCGGCTCCGTCGTCGTGCAGGACATTCCGCTGCTGGTCGAGACCGGCCAGGGGGCGCAGTTCCACCTCGTGGTGGTCGTGGACGCACCCGTCGAGGAACGGGTGCGGCGCATGCGCACAGCGCGGGGGATGACCGAGGCCGATGCAGTGGCGAGGATCCGGGCGCAGGCCACGGATGAGCAACGCCGCGCCGCGGCCGACGTCATGATCCGCAACGACGGGCCGCTGGAGGCGGCGCTGGAGCAGGTCGACCGGCTCTGGGCCTCCCGGCTCGTGCCGTTCGCACGTAACCTGGAACACTCGGTGGCCGCCGCGCGGCCCGGCCCCGCCGTCCTGGTGCAGCACAACCGGCAGTGGGAGGGGCAGGCAGCGCGGCTCGCCGCACGGCTCAGGGCTGCGGCGCCGGACACCGTGCTGCGCGTGGACCACGTGGGCTCGACGGCGGTGCCGGGCCTGGCCGCCCGGGACGTGATCGACCTGCAGGTCGCGGTGGCCTCCCTCGAGGCGGCCGACGCTGCCGCTGCGGATTTCGCCCGGGCCGGCTTCCCGCGCCGGCCCGGAGCAGGAGGGGAGCGGCAGCACGGGGGAGCTGACCCGGGCCGGGCGGTCAACGCGCTCGTGCGGGTGCAGGACTCCCCGGGCTGGCTCAGCGCCCTCTCGTTCCGCGACTGGCTCCGGTCCGAATCCGCCGCCCTGCGGGACTACCAGGAGCTGAAGCAGCGCCTCGCAGCGGCACATGCGGGGGATCCGGACGTGTCCGGTTATGCGGCGGAGAAGGACCGCTGGTTCTCTGACGTTGCGGCCCCGGCCCTGCAGCAGTGGGTCGCCGCGGCCGGCTGGGAGCCCCCGGAACTTCCGGAGCCCCAGGAACCCCCGTCGCCCCCGGAACCCCGGTCGAACGGCCGCTAACGGCGGCCTGTCGCCGCGGCAGGCCGCCGTTAGCGGCCGTTCGCCGATTGCGCCCACGGCGGACCGGGCCCCTCCCGGACACCCCCTGTCGGGGGCGAGGACTAATCTTGATGTATGAGTCTTGCGCAGCAGATCCACCGTGTGGTCGCGCCGTTCGAAGTGGTCAGCGACTACAAGCCGGCGGGGGACCAGCCCGCCGCGATCGCTGAGCTCACCGAGCGGATCAACAACGGTGAAAAGGATGTGGTGCTCCTCGGTGCCACCGGTACCGGCAAGTCCGCCACCACCGCATGGCTGATTGAACAGGTCCAGCGCCCCACCCTGGTGATGGTCCAGAACAAGACCCTGGCCGCCCAGCTGGCCAATGAGTTCCGCGAGCTGCTGCCGAACAATGCCGTCGAGTACTTCGTCTCCTATTACGACTACTACCAGCCGGAAGCCTACGTCCCGCAGACGGACACCTTCATCGAGAAGGACTCCTCCGTCAATGAGGAAGTGGAACGGCTGCGGCACTCCGCCACGAATGCGCTGCTGACCCGGCGCGACGTCGTCGTCGTCGCCACCGTCTCCTGCATCTACGGCCTGGGCACCCCGGAGGAGTACATCGCGGGGATGGTCACGCTCCGCCAGGGCGCGGAGATGAACCGGGACGACCTGCTGCGCAAGTTCGTCTCCATGCAGTACGCCCGCAACGACATGGACTTCCACCGCGGCACGTTCCGGGTGCGCGGGGACACTGTCGAGATCATTCCGATGTACGAGGAACTCGCCATCAGGATCGAGTTCTTCGGCGACGAGATCGAGAACATCTACACCCTGCACCCCGTCACCGGGGAAGTGCTCCGCGAGGAAACCGAGATGTACGTCTTCCCCGCCTCGCACTACGTCGCGGGACCGGAACGCATGGCCCGCGCCGTGAAGAACATCGAGGATGAGCTGGCTGCCCGGCTGAAGGAACTCGAGGGCCAGAACAAGCTGGTCGAGGCGCAGCGGCTGCGCATGCGCACCACCTACGACCTGGAAATGATGCAGCAGATGGGCTTCTGCAACGGCATCGAAAACTACTCGCGGCACATCGACGGGCGCGGCCCCGGCACCGCCCCGCACTGCCTGCTGGACTACTTCCCGGACGACTTCCTCCTCGTCATCGACGAATCCCACGTGACGGTCCCGCAGATCGGCGCCATGTACGAAGGCGACATGTCGCGCAAGCGCACCCTGGTGGACCACGGCTTCCGGCTGCCCTCCGCAATGGACAACCGGCCGCTGAAATGGGACGAGTTCCTGGACCGGATCGGCCAGACGGTGTACCTGTCCGCCACGCCCGGCAAGTACGAACTGAGCAAGGCGGACGGTTACGTCCAGCAGATCATCCGTCCCACCGGCCTGGTGGACCCGGAAGTCATCGTCAAGCCCACCAAGGGCCAGATCGACGACCTCCTCGGCGAGATCCACACCCGGGTTGAGCGGGACGAGCGCGTGCTCGTGACCACGCTGACCAAGCGGATGGCCGAGGACCTGACGGACTACCTGCTGGGCCACGGGGTGAAGGTGCAGTACCTGCATTCCGACGTCGACACGCTCCGCCGCGTGGAGCTCCTGCGCGAGCTGCGGCTGGGTAGCTTCGACGTGCTCGTCGGCATCAACCTGCTCCGCGAGGGCCTGGACCTTCCGGAAGTGTCGCTCGTGAGCATCCTCGACGCCGACAAGGAAGGTTTCCTGCGCTCCTCGACATCGCTGATCCAGACGATCGGCCGCGCGGCGCGCAACGTGTCCGGCCAGGTGCACATGTACGCGGACAAAATCACCGATTCGATGGCGCAGGCGATCGATGAGACGAACCGGCGCCGCGCCATCCAGCAGGCCTACAACGAAAAGCACGGCGTGGACCCCCAGCCTCTGCGCAAGCGCATCGCGGACATCACCGACTCGCTGGCCCGCGAGGACGCCGACACCCAGGCCTTGCTGGACGCGTCCAAGCGGCGCAAGGGCAAGGCGCCGACCCCGGTCCGCAAGGACGGTCTGGCCGCGGCGCCGGCCGAAGACCTGGTGGACCTGATCGCCCAGATGACGGACCAGATGCACGCGGCCGCCGCCGAGCTCCAGTTCGAGCTCGCTGCCCGGCTGCGCGACGAGGTGGCGGACCTGAAGAAGGAACTGCGCCAGATGCAGACCGCCGGGCACGCCTGACGCGGCCCGCGCACGGGTGGGGTAGTCGGTGGGCGCGGTGAGGACGGCGGCCTTGGTGCTTGCGCTGGCGGTGGTCCTGCCGGGCGCCGGCTGCAGCTATGCCGAGCCGGCGCCGCAAAGCCCCTCCGCTTCCGGGCCGGGAGCTGCCGACGCCGGGCCCCGCCCGCGGCCGACGCCGGACAGCGAGCCGCTGCCTTCGCCGCTTCCGACCGCGGCGGCCACCTGGGACGCCGCGCGCTATCCGGCGGCCCGCTATCCGGGGAGGGTGCCGCGCCACCCCTATGCGTCGTTCATTGCCGGTGAGTACTCGGAATGGGCTGCGGGCAAGGCCTGGAAGGTGACGGGCGGAGGCTTCAACCCCGGCGCGAAGCTGCAGTTGTACTTCGGCCCCGAGCCGGGACTGCCCGACGCCGTGCCGTTCCCGCCCCCGGTTGCCGGCAGGGCGGTCACGGCTGACAACCGGGGGCGCTACGCTGTCACCTTTTTTGTTCCGGCGGACGCTGCCCCCGGCGGCTACACGCTTTCGGTGCAGGACCTGACCTCCGGGGAGCTGAGCCGCGGGCGCATCCGCGTGGTGGCGCGCTAGCGGCCGGGGGAACGCGTGCCGCACTGTCTGCCGGGGGAACGCGTGCCGCACTGGCCGCCTTCGCGGGACGGTCGGACCGGCGGGATATGTTGAGAGCATGGCCCAACCTGAAAAAGTGGAGATCCCTGAAAAAGTGGAGATCAGAGTCCATGGCATCGGGGATTACGGGTTCTTTCATGCGCTGGGGGACCCGGTGGTCGGGCCGCCCTATCCCGGCACCCCGACGCCGGCGGGCGACAACGCTCTCGTCGCCGTCGCCAACGCGCCCTACCTTCCGCGCCACCGCGTCCGGCTGGTCAATTGGTCCCGCGCCAACCGCCGCAACACCCGCCGGCTGGCCTGGTACCTGGCCTTCTCCTTCACGCTGCTGAACATGGCCGGCGCCATGGCGCCGGAGCCGGGCCGGCGCACCCGCTGGCTCTCGGTGCCGCTGCACATCACGGCGGTGCTGCTGACGGTCGGGGCGACCGCCTGGGGGGCCGTGATGCTGGAGACGGTCGTCTCTTTCTTCCCGCAGAGCGCGCTGCCCGGGGACTGGGGTGCCGTCTCAATCGGACTCTCCGCCGCGGTGCTCGCCGGCATCGCCATCGTTCGGCGCATCCGCGCCTCGCTCCGCCCGGGCGGGGAAGCGCCGCCGTGGGCCGTGGCGGTGCTGCATGCGGCAGCCGCAGCCGCTGCTGCCATCGCCCTGGCTCTCACTCGGCCAGGCTCCCTGCAGTACGCGGCGTGGCCGAGCTACTCGTCCGAGCCTGCCGCCGACCGCCGGTTCGACGCGATGCCGGCGCTGGTCGTGGCAACGGTGCTCGTGGTGCTCATCCTCTCGGCGGTGCTCGTCGTCGCGGGCTTCGCGGCGGGGCGGCGCGATCCAGCCGCCCGCACCCCGCTGGCGGCTGCGGGGGCCGTCATGGTGGCGGCCGTCGTCGTGCAGCATGCGGTGCTGGGCCTGATCCGCGCAGCCCTGGAGATCGCGGCCTCCTTCACCGCAGCGCTGTTTTCCATGAACAGCTTCCGCAGGCCGCACCGGACGGACCTGCTGCTGGTGATCTATGACGATCCGACCACCCTGACCGATAACCGGCTGGACTTCCTGCCGCTGCACGGCATGCTGTTCCTGCTCGTGCTGCTGGCGGTGCTCCTGCTCTCCGCCCGTCGCCGCTTCGGCCCGGGTCTGCTCGGGCTGCTGCACGGCACCCGCGCCGGCAAGGTGTGGCTGCACCGGACGATCGAAGGCCTCCCTCTGCTCCTGCCGGCGGCGCTGCCGGTGGCCGGCACGGTGTCCCTGCTCATCGCGGGCGGCGCCATCTACGGCCTGGAAACCACCCGCAGCGAGCTCCTGCTCGCGGTGCTGATGCTCGTGGTGACGGTTCTGGCGTCCGTGGCCGTCCTGACCTTCATTGCCAAGCAGCTTCAGCCGCTGCGGGAACTCGTGGGTAGGATCGGCGATATCGCAGGCTTCTGGCCCGTGCGGGACCACCCCCTCGCCGGGTCCTCCTACCGCCGGCCGGTGATCGACGGGATCCAGGAGGAGATCAGTGTCCATGACGGACGCCAAGTGGTGCTGGTGGGGCACAGCCAAGGCTCAGTGATCTGTGCCTGGCTGCTAGCCCGGCAGCCCGACCCGCGGCTCGACCTCGTCACCTGCGGGTCGCCGCTGGCCTCGCTCTACCGCACGTTCTTCCGCGGCCGGTTCGACGATGCGTTCTTCGACGCCGTCCGCGCCGGCAGCCGGACCTGGCGCAACGACTGGCGGCCCACTGACCCCGTCGGCACCGCCGTGCCCGCCGCCGTCAACGAGGAGCTGCCGGACCCGGAGAACGGCGGCCCCGTGCAGGGGCATGGCAACTACTGGATCGACCCCGTGCAGCTCGACTACATCGCCCGGCTCCCGCCGGAGGACCCGGAAGGACACGGTCCCCAGGACACACCCGGCTTTGCTAGAATGGACGCCAAGTAGGGGAGTATCCCGCGCGCTGCGGACGTCAACACGTGAGGCACAGGTGCCTCGCCGGACGCAGCGGCCGGTCCAGCCGGCGGAGAGACTTACGTCCATCGACGTACCCCGAAAGGTTCCCATGCCTGACCTTCCCCTTTGGTTCGAAATCGGCACCTACGCCATCCTCGGCACGGTCCTGCTGTTCGATCTGCTCCTGGTGCTCAAGCGCCCGCACGAGCCTTCCATGAAGGAAGCGGGCCTCTGGGTCGGCTTCTATGTGAGCCTGGCCCTCCTGTTCGGCGCCCTGATGTACTGGCTCGCCGACGCCGAGCACGCCGGACAGTTCATCGCCGGCTGGGTGACCGAGTACAGCCTGAGCATCGACAACCTGTTCGTCTTCATCATCATCATGGCCAGGTTCGCCGTGCCCCGGAAATACCAGCAGGAAGTGCTGATGGTGGGCATCATCATTGCCCTGGTGCTGCGCGGCATCTTCATCCTGGTGGGCGCTGCGGTGATCGAAAACTTCAGCTGGGTGTTCTACCTCTTCGGCGCGTTCCTGCTCTGGACCGCCTACAAGCAGGCCACGGACGACGACGATGAGTCCGAGGACAGCAGCGAGAACCGGCTGGTGGCCCGGCTGCGCCGGATCCTTCCGATGTCGGACCGCTACGACGGCGGCAAGCTCCGGACCACGGTGGAAGGCCGCAAAGTGTTCACGCCGATGCTGGTCGTCTTCCTCACGATCGGCATGACCGACCTGCTGTTCGCCGTGGACTCCATTCCGGCGATCTTCGGGCTCACGCAGAGCGCGTTCATCGTCTTCACGGCGAACATCTTTGCTCTGATGGGACTGCGGCAGCTGTACTTCCTGCTGGGCGGACTGATGACCCGGCTCATCTACCTCAAGCACGGTCTGTCGGTGATCCTCGGCTTCATCGGCGTCAAGCTCATCTTCCACGCCATGCACGTGAACGAACTGCCCTTCATCAACGGCGGCCGTCCCATCGAATGGGCCCCGGAGATCCCCACCTTCGTTTCCCTCGCCGTGATTCTCGGCACCATCATCGTCGCCACGGTCGCCAGCCTGCTCAGCCCCGCCGGGAAGGCCGCACAGGCGGAAGCCGCCGGCGCGGAGAGCGCGGACGGGAAGCCGTCGGCGCCCGAACCGGTGCACCGGGAGCGCTGAGAGCGGCAGCCCGCCTCCGGAGCAGCCAGCGCCCCGGCCGCCGGTGCTCCGGACGCTTGCCTTCCGCCGTTTCGGGGAGCAAGCTCGGAAGACGAACTCTTGGTCCTCCGCAGGGGAGGAGCGCGATGAGGATCCAGGCTCTGCTTCGTGGGCTTCCTGGCCTTGCAGGGGCCGTGCTGATAGCCGGCGCGGCTGCCGGACCGGCGAGCGCCGGGCCCGGTCCGGTCTGCGTCGAACTGCCGTCCGGCGAGCAGTTGTGCGTCAGGACGCCGGGTCCTGGCTCCGTCCGCCAGCAGCCTGGCCCCGTGTACACGCCGCCCGCCGCGCCTGTCACCGTCCCCGCACCGACGCTCCCCGCACCGGTGGCGCAGCCTCCGGCCAGAGTCCCCGTTCCGCCGGTGGCAGGGCCGGTGCCGGCACCACCGGCCGTCCGGGCACCGGTTTCCCCGCACCGCCCCGCCTCCCCGCAACGGCCCTCACCGCCGCACAGGACGACGCCGACGGCGGCCGCCGGTACAGCGGCGAAGCCTGCCGGCTCGGCACCGTGGACCGCCCCTGCCGGGGCCGGCCAAGCCGCCGTCGCTCCCGCGCGCATTGCCGCCGCCGGGCCGGCGGTCCGAGCGACGCAGCCGCTGGTCATGCTCTACGGCGGCATCGGCGCCCTGGCGTTGCTCACGCTGGCGGCGGCCGCAGTGACGGCTGCCGCAAGAGCGGCCGTCAAGGCGGCCCGTCCCCGGGCATGAGGTCCGGCAGGCCAGCCTGCTGGCCCGCGCGCCCAACCCCGTGGGGCGGCTACAGGCTGCCGCGGACCATTCCGAGCAGCCGGTTGAAGATGCCCCCGCCGTCGTCGGCGATGCCGTCGTGGTGGAAATCGCCGGTCTCCCAGACCCGGAGGTTGCCCACGGCGGCCGCCGTTTCCATTGACAGGCCGTGGTCCACGTAGATGTCGTCGAGGTAGACCGCCGCAGCCGCCGGGACGGCGTTGTTGGCCAGCTGTTCGGCGTCGTACAGCGCGGGCCAGTCCTCCTTGGCCGCGAGCAGATCCGCTGTCTCCCTGAGCGGGACGAGGGCAGGATCCTCCTCGAAGTACCAGGGGTAGACCATTTCGCCGGTGAACAACGGGTTCGGGGCTTCCGGACGGAAGTCCGGCCGGCTGCCCAGCACCCTTTCCGCCGCCCAGCGCGAGGCCTCGCCCTGGCAGTAGATCGACTCATGCAGCAGCGCGTAGAGCGGATTGCCTGCGCGGCTGACCTGGTCGGACACCTGGTGCAGGAAACTGTCCGAAAGCCGCGGGCCCTCGGGCGTCGCCACGAAGGCGTCTTCCAGCAGGAAATGCAGCTGGTCCACGCGTGTGTTGCCGCCGAGGAAGGAACCGAGCATCTGGAAGCGGCGGGCTGTCAGCCGCTCGCCGGTGGGAAGGTACTCGGGGACGGCGTCCACATGCCGCGCTATGGCGCTGGTCCGCCCCCGATCCTCCGGGTAGCGGGCGAAGTACTCCGCGTTGCGGGCCGCGACGCGTCCGAAGGTCGCCTCGTACACCCGGTCCGGGTGCCCCTTCAGCGGAGCGAGGCCGCCGGTGATGAGCACCTCCTTCAGGCCCTCGGGCGCAAAGGACAGATAGGTCAGCGCGCAAAAACCGCCGTAGCTCTGCCCGTAGACCGTCCACGGACCGCTGCCGAGCGCATGCCGGATCAGCTCGGCGTCGGCGACGATTGAATCGGCGCGGAAGCGGGCGAGGTAGGCGGCCTGGTCCGCGGCCGCCCCGCGCAGCGGGAGGGTACGGCGGTCCGCCGGAGCGGAGAGCCCGGTGCCCCGCTGGTCGAGCATCAGGATCCGGAAGGACGCGGAGGCGGCTTTCATCCAGCCGGACAGCGAGCCCGCGCGGACCCCGCGGCCGCCCGGGCCGCCTTGCAGGTAGAGCAGCCACGGCAGGGTCACGGTTTCCGCCTCGGGCACCGACGCCGCGACATACTCGCGGGCGAAGACCTCGATGGTTTCACCGTCAGGCTCCGCGTGGTCCAGCGGGACGGTGAAATAGTGTTCCACCGTCCGTACGTCGCGCATCGTGTGGCGGCCGGTGCTGCGGTGGCCGCAGGGGCCGCTCACTGCGCCGGCTCGAGGGCGCCGAAGCCGGCAAGCGCCTCGCCGGTGAGCCGGTAGGTGGTCCACTCGTCCTGTGGCCCGGCGCCGATGGCCCGGTAGAAGCTGATGGACGGCTCATTCCAGTTGAGCACGCTCCACTCCACCCGCGCGTAGCCGCGTTCGACCGCGGTCCGCGCGAGGGTCTGCAGCAGAGCTTTGCCGTAGCCCTTGCCCCGCGCGGACGGACGCACGTACAGGTCCTCGAGGTAGATCCCGTGCACGCCCTCCCAGGTGGAATAGTTCAGGAACCACAGGGCGAAGCCCTGGATGCCCTGGTCATCCTCGGCGACGTGCGCGTAGATGGCAGGGGACTGCCCGAACAGTGCCTCTTCCAGCTGGCCCGCGGTCGTCTTGACCGCATCCGGCTCCTTCTCGTAGATCGCGAGGTCGTGGATCAGTTCAAGGATCGTGGCTGTGTCTGCACGGACGGCGGGGCGGATAGCACTCATGGTTCGAGCATAAACGCTCATGCCCGGGGCCACGGCTCACGCCCGGCGCCACGGATCGGCCCAGGGCCTACGGGCCCCTCAGAGCCGGCCGGCGTCGACCAGCCGGACCGCGGCGGTGCCGCTGCGGTCGCTCTCGGCCAGGTCCACCTCGGCGTCGATGCGCCAGTCATGGTTGCCGGCCGGGTCGTCGAGCAGCTGGCGCACCTTCCAGGTTCCCGGTTCCTCAGTGATGATCAGCAGCGCCGGCCCCCTGGCGTCGGCACCGGTGTTGAGGAACTCGTGCTCGTCCCAGTAGTCGTCCAGCACGTCGGCCCACCGGTCCGCGTCCCAGCCGGCGTCCGCGTCCAGCGCACCGAGGCCGTCCGCGTCGTCGTCGGCGAACAACTCCACGCGGCGGAAGAGCTCATTGCGGACCATGACCCGGAAGGCGCGCACGTTCGCTGTCAGCTGCGGCGGCGTGGCGGGGAGGGAAGCGGCCGGCTCCAGCGCGCCGGCGGTCCCGGAGGTGAGCTCCTCCCATTCGTCCAGCAGGCTCGAATCGACCTGGCGCACCAGCTCGCCGAGCCATGCGATCAGGTCTTCCAGGTCCTCGCGCAGCGCATCGACCGGCACTGTCTGCCGGAGCGCCTTATAGGCGTCGGCGAGGTAGCGCAGCACGATGCCTTCGGACCGGGCGAGGGAGTAGAACTGCACAAATTCGCCGAAGTTCATGGCCCGTTCATACATGTCGCGGACCACTGACTTGGGGCTCAGCTCGAAGTCCCCAACCCACGGGGCGGCCTTGCGGTACACCTCGAAGGCCTCGTCGAGCAGCTCGGCCAGCGGCTGCGGGTAAGTGACGCTCTCCAGCGCCGCCATCCGCTGCTCGTACTCCAGCCCGTCGGCCTTCATCTCCGCCACGGCCTCGCCGCGGGCCTTCTTCTCCTGCGCATGCAGCACCTGGCGCGGTTTCTCCAGGGTTGCCTCGATGACGGAGACCACGTCGAGCGCGTAACCGGCTGACTCGGGGTCCACCAGGTCCAGCGCCGCGAGCGCAAAGGGGGAGAGCGGCTGGTTGAGTGCGAAGTTGGCCTGCAGATGGACCTTCAGCCGCAGCGAACGGCCGTCCGGTCCGCGCTCCTCCTCCGGGATGCGTTCGACGACGTCGGCGGCGAGCAGCTCGCGGTAGATTCCGAGGGCTTTTCGCATCAGGCGAAGCTGCGAGGACCGCGTCTCGTGGTTCTCGGTGAGCAGGCGGCGTGCGGCCAGGAACGGGTCGCCGGGGCGCTCGAGCAGGTTCAGCAGCATCGCGTGGGTGATCGTGAAACTGGAAGAGAGCGGCTCCGGGGAGGACTCGACGAGCCGCTGGAAGGTCGGTTCGCCCCAGGTGACGAAACCGGCCGGCGGCTTCTTCTTCACCACCTGGCGCAGCTTGCGCTGGTCATCGCCGAACTTTGCCTGCGCCTTGGCCATCGCCTTGGCGTTCTCGACCACATGTTCGGGTGCCTGCACGACGACGGTGCCGGCCGTATCGAAGCCGGCCCTGCCGGCCCGGCCCGCGATCTGGTGGAACTCCCGGGCATTGAGCAGGCGGGTCTTCTCGCCGTCGTACTTGCTCAGGGCCGTGAGCAGCACGGTGCGGATGGGTACGTTGATGCCGACGCCGAGCGTATCCGTGCCGCAGATGACCTTCAGCAGGCCTGCCTGCGCGAGCTGCTCAACGAGCCGGCGGTACTTGGGCAGCATGCCGGCGTGGTGCACCCCGATGCCGTGCCGGACAAGCCGGTTCAGGGTCTTGCCGAACCCTGCCGCGAAACGGAAGCCGCCGATGAGCTCGGCGATCCTGTCCTTTTCCTCGCGGGTGCACACGTTCATGCTCATCAGGTTCTGGGCGCGTTCAATCGCTTCGGCCTGGCTGAAGTGCACCACGTACACGGGGGACTGCTTCGTGGAGAGCAGCTCCTCGAGGGTTTCGTGGACCGGCGTCTGCACGTAGTAGTAGTGCAGCGGGATCGGCCGCTCCGCGGAGCTGACGGTGGTGCTCGCCCGGCCCGTGCGCTCGGTGAGTTCCTTCTCGAACCGGTTGACGTCGCCGAGAGTGGCGGACATCAGCAGGAACTGCGCCTGCGGCAGTTCCAGCAGCGGCACCTGCCACGCCCAGCCGCGCTGCGGGTCCGAGTAGAAGTGGAACTCGTCCATGATGATGCAGCCAAGATCCGCCGCGGCACCCTCGCGCAGCGCGATGTTGGCCAGGATCTCCGCGGTGCAGCAGATGATCGGCGCGTCCTGGTTGACCCCGGAATCGCCGGTGATCATGCCGACGTTGTGGGCGCCGAAGATCTCGCAGAGGGCGAAGAACTTTTCCGACACCAGGGCCTTGATCGGGGCGGTGTAGTAGCTGCGCCGCTTGTTGGCGAGCGCGTTGAAGTGTGCAGCGACGGCGACCATTGACTTGCCGGACCCGGTCGGGGTGGCGAGGATGACGTTGCTGTCGCTGACGAGCTCCATCACCGCCTCGTCCTGCGCCGGGTAGAGGCTGAGGCCGCGCTCTTCCACCCATTCGACGAAGGCGGCGTAGACGGCGTCGGGCTCGGCGCCGGGAGCAGGGAGGTATGGGAGAAGAGTCATCTTGCCTCAAGCCTATCGGGCGGGGACGCGGCACTGATCCCGGCACCGTCCGCGCTCAGAGGCGGGCGATCGTCTCGATATCCTCGAGGAACTCCTGGGCGACATCTGCGCCCACCGTCGTGCGCGTATCCGCCACCGCGTCGAGGTAGTCAGAGGTGGCAGGCCCTCTGGCCGTACCGCCGGGCGCCAGGTCGTAGACCGCCTTCTCCAGCGCCCGCTGGGAGGCGCTGCGGGCAGCGAACTCGATGTCCGCGGGGGAGAACCCGTCGGTGCGCTGCACAAGCTGGTCGACGTCGATCGCGTCCAGCACGGAGGCCGGGATGAAGCGCTGCCACATCGCCCGCCGCGCTTCCGCATCGGGCAGGCCAATGGGGATCACGTAGTCGAACCGGCCGTGGCGCAGGAACGCCGAATCCAGCGAGCGGATGAAGTTGGTGGCGCAGACCAGCAGGCGGCCGGGCTGTTCGCGGAACGCCGGGATGATCTTCAGCAGCTCATTGGTGACTCCCTGCAGGGGCGACGGCGGCTCACCGGAGCGCTGGGAGGCGATCTCCTCCACCTCGTCGATGAAGACGACGACGTGCTCGAGCTCGGCGATGTCGAGGAAGGTTTCGCGCAGCGCACCGGCCAGTCCCTGCGGGTCGGCGGCGAGCCGGGACGGGAAGACCTCCACGAACGGCCACTCCAGCCGGGAGGCAATCGCCTTCGCAAAGGTGGTCTTGCCCGTGCCCGGAGGCCCGAACAGGACGACGGCGCGCGGCGGCACGACGCCGAACTCGTCGGCGAGGTCGGCTTCGGCGAGCGGCAGCACCAGCCTGCGCTCGAGCAGCTGCTTCTCGCGCTGCATCCCCGCGACGTTCTCCCAGAGGTCGCGCGGCAGGATCCGTCCGCCCAGCTCGCTCAGCGGTTCCAGCTCCTGCCGCTGGACGGGGATGCGGCGCTCGAAGTAGCGCAGGTTCTTCTTCACCACGAAGCCGCGGTTCTGGAAGGCCTCGACCCGCGTTTCGCTCTCGGGCATCAGCGCGGAAAGCTTGTTCAGCCCGTGCGGCGCCATCCGGGACTCGACGGACGCCAGCAGGGAAGTCCCGATGCCGCGGCCGCGCCACGCCGGCAGTGTCGCCAGGAACACGATCCAGCCCTGGTCATGGGCGGCCCGCCCGACCGCCGCACCCACCACGTCGTCGCCGTGCACGGCCACGACCGCGTGGTCTTTCTCGCAGGAGGCCAGGACCTCGGAGAGGGCGTAGACGGGGTCGACCCCGGTTTCCTTCAGGACCTCCCACAGGTGCAGGATTCCGTCCAGATCGGACGAGTGGAAATCGCGGATCCGCCAGCCAGTCATGTGCTCCCCTTCGTTGCGGTGCTTACGGCATTGTGGCACACCGCATGGCAGCACGGCCTTGCGGGGCCGCGCCGGCGCCGTGTGGAATGGGCCCATGACGGACCGGCGCATGCAGTGGGATCCTGGCCAGTACGGCAAGTTCGGCGACCACCGTCAGCGGCCTTTCTTCGACCTGCTCGCAAGGGTCCGCGCGGACTCGCCGCGCGCCGTGGTGGACCTGGGCAGCGGGCCGGGAAATCTCACCGCCGTGCTCGCCGGCCGGTGGCCCGGGGCGCGGGTCACCGGCCTCGACTCCTCAGCGGACATGGTGCAGGCCGCAGAGGAGCACGCGGCGGGGCTGGGAAACCTCGGCTTCGAACGGGGCGACATCGCATCCTGGCACCCGGGCGCCGACACCGACGTGGTGGTCTCCAACGCGGCCCTGCAGTGGGTGCCGGGTCACCGCTCCCTGCTGGCACGGTGGGTGGACGAGCTCGCCGCCGGGGCGTGGGTCGGACTGCAGGTGCCGGGCAACTTCGCCGCGCCGTCGCACGCCCTGCTGCGCGCCGTCGCCGGGGACCGCCGCTGGAGCGCGAAGCTGCAGGGGGTGCTCAGCCACGAGGAGGTCGGGGAGCCGGAGGACTACCTGGGCATCCTGCTCGACGGCGGCTGCACTGCCGATGCGTGGGAAACGACTTACCTGCAGCTGCTGCCCGGAACCGACCCGGTGCTGGAATGGGTGCGTGGCGCGGCCCTGCGCCCGGTCTTCGAGGTGCTCGACGACGCCGAGCGCGCCGCTTTCGAGTCCGAGTACCGCGAGCGCCTGCGGGACGCGTATCCACCGTCGGCGCACGGGACCGTTTACCCGTTCCGGCGCATCTTCGCCGTCGGCCGCAGGAACGGCTGAGCCGGGGCGGTCCCGACGACGCCTACCACCCGCGTTCCTTCCATTCCGGCAGGTGCGGCCGCTCGGCGCCGAGGGTGGTTGCCCGGCCGTGGCCCGGGTGCACGACCGTGTCGTCCGGCAGCACGTTGAAGACCCGCACGACGACGTCGTTGAAAAGCGATTCGAAGCGCGCCGGGTCCTTCTGCGTGTTGCCGACGCCGCCGGGAAACAGCGAATCCCCGGTGAAAAGGTGGGCCGGGCCGCCGGCGTCCCGGAGCAGCAGGGCAACCGAACCCGGAGTGTGGCCCCGCAGCTTGATGGCCTCCAGGTCGAAGCCGTCGAAGTTCCCGACATCCCCATGGTCGAGCTTGACGTCGGTGGGCACCTCGATGTCCGCCGCGTCTTCCCGGCCGGCAGCGGTTCTGGCGCCGGTCTTGCTCACGACGTCGGCCAGCGCCCGCACATGGTCCCAGTGCGAATGTGTCGTGGCGACGAGCTGCACGGTGGCCGGTTTCCCGCCGGTCACGTCGCCGGCGCCGTCGGCAAGCAGGCCGAAGATGGCGGGGGCGTCGTCGGCGGCGTCGATCAGCACCTGGGCACCGGACTCCTTGGAGGTGATCAAGTAGACGTTGTTGTCCATGCTCCCGACGGAGATGCTTCGGATGGTGACGTGCTCAAGCTCGTGCATTGGCCCAGCCTAGCCGCCGCGCCGGTCTGCTCCTAGGCCCGCTGCCCCGGCGGCGAGAATGACCAAGGCGACGCCGATGGCTGCGAGGCCGGCCCAGCCGACGGGGGTGAACCGTTCTCCGACGACGAAGACGGCGAGAACAGCGGCGACGGCCGGTTCGGCGAGGGTCACCGTGGTGGCCGTGCTCGCGGTGATGCGGGTGAGACCGTACCCGAAAAGAAGGTAGCCGAGGAACATGGGCACCAGGGCCATGTAGACGGCGACGAGGAGGGCGTCCCGGGAGGCGACCAGCGGCGCCCCGGTAAGGAGGAGCACCGGCATCAACAGTGCCCCGCCGCCACCGAACACCGCGCCCATCGACGCAGCCCTGCTGATCCCGCGGCCCATGAGGGAGCGGGCAACCCAGGAGTAGGCGGCGTAGGTTGTTCCCGCAAGGAGGCCGAGCGCGATCCCGGCTACGAGCGGCCCGGGCAGGGCGGCCTGTTCCTGCATCCGGGACAGGCACAGCAGGATGCTGCCCGCCACTCCCAGCCCCGCAGCCAGCGACCACAGCCGGCAAAGGGGATGGCCGTCGACGAAGCGCTCCAGAACCCCCGAGGCAAGGGGCGCGGAAGCGAGCGAAACCACGGACCCGACGGCGACGCCGGCGTAGTGCATGGAGCTGTAGAACGCGAGAGGGTAAACCGCGACCGCGACCACACCGACCAAGACCAGGCGCGGGTGGCGCCGCAGCCCGGGATACGCCGAACGCAGGGCGGGCACAGCCACCGCGGCCTGCAGCAGGCCGCCAATTCCCAGTGCTGCGGCTGCAATTGCCAAGGGGCCGGCGCCCGGAGCGAAGGTCGCCGCTGTCCCGGTGGTGCCCCACAGCAGCGACGTCAGGGTGATGGCGCCGATGCCGGCCAGGCGGCCGCGGCTCACAGTGCGTCAATCAGCTCAGCCAGCAGTTCGGCGGCGGCGTTGAGCAGGCCGCAGCCGCGCAACCCGTGTTCGCAGGGGGCTTCCCTGGACGGGTTCAGGGGTTTCATCGGCATCTGGCCTCCGCTCGCTCGGTGGGCCAGTCTACCTAGTCGTGGGAGGCGGCTTCCCAGTGCGCCGTCAGGCTTCGCGCCAGGCGTCTGGGATGATGAGGAAAAAGTGGGAAGGCGGCCATGACAAGCGCTCCGGTGGTGCTCAGCGGGTACGGCCCGGTGGGGAAGCAGTTTGCAGAACTGCTCGGCGAGCAGGGGCTTGGCGCGCATGTAGCAGCCATCAGGGGCGCCTCGACCGAGATCCTTCTCGAGCCTCGCGACAAGATCGCTTCCCGTGAGCAGTGGCGCCCGCTGGCCGGCATCGAGGAAACGCTCGACAGGACCGGCGCGCGCGTGCTCGTCCAGGCCGTCCCGTCCTCTGCGGAAGCGCTCGACAGGGCAGCCCATGAGGCGACCACCGCCCTATGCCGGGGAATCGACGTGGTGAGTGCCACGAAGAGCCACCTGCTCGAGCGCTGGCGTCCGCTCCAGCGGGCCGCCCTGGCGGGAGGAGGCCGGATCCGGATCTCAGCTGCTACGGGTGCGGCCCTTCCCGCAGCAGACCTTGCTCGCCAGGGGGTGCGAGGCCTCGGCTGCGTTTCCGTCCGTGCCTGCCCGAACGGCACGTCGACTTTCGTTCTCGACCGGCTGGGGGAGGGGTGGACCATTTCCGGAGCAGTGCGCGAAGCGCAGGCACGCGGAATTGCGGAGGCGGATCCTCGTGCCGACCTGGACGGCAGTGACGCAGCGACGAAGCTTCGGCTCCTCGCGGGGCTGCTCTGGGACTGGGATGTCACGGACATCACGGTTGACCAGGCGCGGATCGATGCGTCGGCTGCCGACGCTGCGGTCAGGGCCGCCCGGTCGGGGATGCGGCTCAGGGCCGTGGCATCGGTCTCGCTGCTGAGCCCCATGAACGTCAGGGTGGCACTTGAAACCCTGGCACCGGGGGATCCGCTCTTCCATATCACGGGGCCTGAGAAGGCGATGGTGTTTCACTGTCCGGACGCGGGTGACATCGCGGTCCAGGGCGGTCGCTCAAGTCCCACCGGAGCCGCGCTCGCGCTGCTCAAGGACCTGCTGAACCTGCTCGGAGGGCACGAGCCGGGATTCCGCTGATCCGACCTGAACCGCCTTGCGCCGTCCGTCGTCAGCCGGCTCGTCGGTTTGTAGGGAGTCGACCGCGGCCTAGGATACGTAGATGAACGATGCGGGACGGGAATTCACGACCGAGGAAATGCGCAGCTACACCGCTGCTTGCCCGCTGTGCGGGCAGCCGGCCTACCCGACGTGGGAACGCGTTGACGAGGACGACAAGGCGCCAGCCGCGGTCTGGACGTTTACGACGATTGAGTGCCTGACTCCGGGATGCCCGAACTCGCGGTACTAGGGGCGCCGGCCGAGATCCCCGCCGACGCGGACTATTCTACGTCGGGCGCAGCGGCCAATGACGTCGCCTTGCCGTAGAACTCTTTCTCCGGCGGCAGACCGGCAAGCAGATCGAAAAGTCCTTGCCGAAGTGCCTGTTCCTCGTCCGGGCCAAGGAGAGCAGGTTCGGGCGGGATGGTGGCCACGACTTCCGAACCGAGACTCGTGATCTCGATGCGGTAGCGGCGAGCGGCCACCCAGGTCCTGCTGATGTAGCCGCGTGCTTCGAGACGCGGGAGGATGCGGTCGAGGCTCTGCCGGCGCAGGCCCAGCCTGTTGGCAACGGTAATGGAGCCGGCGGGACCGGTCGCCGCGGCGTCGAGGATGGCTCGTGACGCCCGGGTCAACCCGAAGCGGGCGAGGCTGGCGTTGTTCCGGTCCTCCGCGAGACGGGCGGCAAGCCTGAGCAACTGCAGGGTGCTGGGCACGCCCGCTGAGGGGTGGTTCTGCTGGACAACGGTGCTTTCCATGGCGTGCACGCTCCTTGACGATTCGCGTCCAGCCGTACGCGATCTTCTCTCATGGCTGCACCCCCGGATGAAAGCTTGCTCGCCACTCTACGGCAAAGCGCCGTCGCTGGCCCCCTGGCCCTCAAGCCCATGGCGAAGCGTCGCTTTGGCCGCTCAATTCCGCAGGAAAGCGAGGACTTTCGGGTTCTGCGCTACGGAGGCAACTATGGTTTCCGCGACAGTGTGAAGCTTGATGTTCCGGGTACTGGAGGCCATTTTGAGGACCCGCAAAGCCGTGTCCTGGCCGCAGCGGTTCTCCGCCATGATGACCCCGGCCGCCAGACTGACCGGGGTGTTCGATCCCATGGCGCCTGTCATGTTCCTGCGGTCCTCCGCCAGCGCTGCGACCCGGATTGCCAGGCGGAGGGTTTTGGACGCCTCGGACCAGGCTGCCGTGCAGTACAGCGGCCACCTGTCCTCTTCCCGCAGTACGTGAATGTGCTTGGTGGTGTTTGTCCGCAGCGCTGCGAGGCAGGGGCCCTCGTTGTAGCGGTACTGCAGTTGATCCATCGCCAGGGCCCGTGGATGGCTGCTGGCGACGGTGGCCGGCACTGAGCCCCGTTCAACTGGCACACTGCTCAGTACATCCGCGGGCCCGGACAGCGCGGTGGCAGAGAACAAGGCAAGATTTTGCAGGAATTCCTGCGCTTCCGCGCTCTCGAGGACGAGGTTCTGGAGGTTCCCGAGGGCGGCCATCTCGGTGCCGGGATCCGGGTGACGGGCCATAACGGCCTCATTCCTGCTCACGCGCTCTAACCATGAGGAGGAACGAGTCTGCTTGCTGTGCGGTTCGGCGGTAATTTCGCCTGCTATGAGCGTACGCCCCGCCAGGGGTTCTGTCACCGGATACGTCAGCGACGGTGGTGCTCCCCGGGCATGGAGAGCCTTGGGCCGGTGACGTCGCGGAAGCCGTTGCCCTCGCCCGGAGCAACGGAGCCGCCTGAGCCGTAGCTCGTGCCGGACTTCCGGAGGGCAGGCCTCATGGACTTCGAGGGTCTTCCCTGCGCAGAATAGGGCGTCAAAGTTTCGCAGTCTGCAGCAGGGGGAAAAGTGGAAACCTGGACGAAGGGCATCGACGCCATCACGCTGTTCACGGAGGATCTCGCCGCCACCAAAGCGTTCTACGGTGAGGTATTCGGGCTTCCGGTCATGTTCGAAGATGAGAACTCTGTCGTGTTCAATTTTGGCAACACTCTCATCAACCTCCTGGAGAGTTCCGCAGCGACGGAACTCATCTCACCGGCCAACGTGGGCGGCGCCAACGAGGGGTCGCGGCTGCAGCTCACCCTCGGCGTTCCGGATGTCGACGCCGCCTGCGCTGAGCTGGTCTCCCGCGGCGTCGAACTGCTCAATGGCCCGATGGACCGACCCTGGGGGATCCGGACTGCCAGCTTCAAGGACCCGGGCGGACACATCTGGGAGATCGCACACTAACCTGCGGGGGATCCGCTGCCAGCGGCCCGCTCCACCTCCCGGCCGACGTCGCCTCGTCGCTGGCTGCTTGCCCGTACGACCAGGCGCGCGGGGTGGATCAGGGGTTCCCGGCCGACGCCTGGACTGTCGATTCCGGCAAGGAGGAGACGGCCTGCCTGGGCGGCCATCTCCAACGTCGGCTGCCGAACGGTGGTCAACGGCAGCTCGCCCGGTGACGCCGGGTGGTCGTCGAAACCCGGGAAAAGCCCTATCTCACCGTCGACGCCGGCGGCCGGTACAGCGTCTTCGTTCCGACCGCCCGCAAGGAATCCGCGGGTACCACCTGGGGACACGCCCCGACGGCGGGCCGCAGCATCCAGCTTTCCGACTTCTTGGTGGCTGCGCCCTCCGATTCGGTCAAGACCATCAACTCGCAACTGGCGCGCGGCAAGAACCTGCTGCTCACCGCGGGCGTCTACAACATCGACGACAGCATCGCCGTCAAGCGCGCCAATACCGTCGTGCTCGGGCTCGGCATGACCACCCTGACCGCCGTTGACGGCGCAGTCCCGCTGACCGTCGCGGACGTGCCCGGTGTGGATGTTGCCGGCATCACCGTCGATGCGGGTGCCGTGAATTCGCCGGCGTTGGTTCGGATCGGCAAGGCCGGCAAATCCGGCAGCTCCGGCAGGCACAGCGATCCAGCCGACCCCACCACGCTGCACGATGTGTTCTTCCGCATCGGCGGGCCCCATGCGGGCAAAGCCACGGTGAGGCTGGAGGTCAACAGCGACAATGTGCTGCTCGATCACATCTGGGCCTGGCGTGCGGACCACGGCAACGGTGTCGGCTGGACCACCAACACCGCGGACTACGGCGTCGTCATCAATGGCGACAATGTCACTGCCACCGGCCTGTTCGTAGAGCATTACCGCAAGTACAACGTCGTCTGGAACGGCGAAAACGGCAGGACGGTCTTTTTCCAGAACGAGTTGCCCTACGACGCTCCCAACCAGGCTGCCTGGCAGCACGACGGCGTCCTGGGCTGGGCGGCCTACAAAGTCTCCGACTCCGTGAAGACCCACGAACTCTGGGGCGGCGGCAGCTACATCTACACCAATGTTGACCCCGCAATTCATGCTGCGCGCGGTTTCGAAGTGCCGGTCACGCCCGGCGTGAAACTTCACGGCCTGCTGACCGTGAACCTGGGTGCCGGAACCCTGGACCACGTCATCAATGACACCGGCGCGCCCGTCTCGACCGCCGCCGTGGGAGTGCCCAGCTACGTCGCGAACTTCGGCTGAGAACCTGTCGGAGCTGAACTGCTGTTTCGGTTCACCTCCGCAGGTCTTGCCCTCCTCAGCCGCGGCGCGTAAGAGAGAGACATGGATACGCAACATGACCAGCTGCGTGGACGCGTGGCCGTCGTAACCGGGTCTACACGCGGCCTGGGGCTCGCCATGGCGAGGGTGCTTGGCCAGCAGGGAGCGACGGTTGTGCTGGCCTCCAGGTCGGATGCCGGCACAGCCGCCGCAGTCGACCAGCTGAGAACCGAGGGAATCACTGCCTGGGGGCGCCGTTGCGACACCGGCGAGATGGCTGACGTCGAGGCTCTGCGCGACGAGGCCCTCGGCCACGGAACGCTGGATATCTGGGTCAACAACGCCGGGACGTCAGGGGTCTACGGGCCCACGGCATCCACCCCTGTCGACGACTTCACCCGCGTGGTGCGCACGAACATTCTCGGCACGTTCCACGGAGCACGCGCCGCTCTTCCGGTATTCCTTGCGCAAGGCCACGGGGACCTCGTCAACCTTTACGGGCAGGGCGACCAAGGGCCGGTGGCGCTGCAGAACGCCTACTCATCGAGCAAGCGCTGGGTGCGTCAGTTCACCGAGACGCTGCGGCTGGAGACCAAGGGCACCGGCGTCCGGGTGCACGGCATGAACCCGGGCCTGGTGATGACGGACATGCTGCAGCACGTCACGTCCCAGCGTGGCTACGAGAAGCGGCTGGGTGCGCTGCAGGTGGTTGTCGGGCTGTGGGGCCAGACACCCGAGGACGCAGCGCGGCCCCTGCTGGACCTCGTCACCTCCGACGCCGCCCAATTTCGCGGCCTTACCAAGGCCACCCTCGTAACCCGCGGCGTGCGCAACGCGCTGGCGGGGCGGCTTCGCCGCGCCAACCGCATGCCGCTGCACGTCACCGTCCTGGACGCGCCCCCCGCGCCCGCTGGAGGGGACCAATTGCCCTGACAGGACTGCCTCCGCGGCGGCAGGCTGAAGCAACAGAAATGGTTCGCCGGCATGAAGCCTTGAGGAGATTGGATGTCTACGATTCACCGCGCCGGCGGTTTGTCGGGGGGAACCACCGGGCAACTGCGCAAGGCCCTGCTCTCCTGCGGGATCCTGTCGTCGCTGTTGTGGCCCGTCACTGCGGAAGTGCTGGCCGCGTCGTTCTATCCGGGCTACGACTCGTTCTCACAAACGATCAGTGAGCTCACCTCCGTTGGTGCTCCCACGAGGACAGCACTCACCGTTGAGGGCTTCCTCTATGAGGCGCTGGTCGTTGCCTTCGGGATCGGAGTCTGGAGGTCCGCAGGCCAAAAGAAATCAGCCGCGGTGAACAAGCCGCTTCGCGTGACGGGAGCCCTTCTCGTCGGCTACGGCGCCGTCGGTCCGCTGTGGCTCCCGTTCCCGATGACGGCGCGCCAGAACATCACCGGCGGCCCTTCCTTCACCGACACCATGCATCTCGTGCTCGGCGGAGTGGACGCGCTGCTCTATGTCGCGATCCTCGCCTTTGGTGCTGCTGCTCTGGGGAAGGGTTTCCGTGTCTACTCGATCCTCACACTTGCCGTCGTACTCGTTTTCGGCGCCTGGACAAACTCCTTCGTTCCGGCAGTTGGCGCTGGAGAACCCACCCCGTGGCTGGGCGTGATCGAGCGCATCATGATTGGCTCGTTCCTCCTGTGGGTGGTGGTCCTGGCCGTCAAGCTGCTGCGCGCCGGCGAAGACCACTCCAAGGACTCCCGAGCCGGTGTCAGTCCGTTGCGACCGAGCTGAGGAGTGAAATCGTCCTGCGAAGCTCGGCGGCGCTGGCACGGCCGGCGCGCCCCGTGTACCCGCTGTCGGCATGGAGGATCAGGGCGGCGAAGACGAGTGCCACGGCGAGCCGCGCCGTCTGGCCGGAGGACCGTTGTTCGGCCAGCTCGATCACCCGCTGCCGGAAACCTGAGGTCCACTGGTGGAGGGCCGCAAGCAGGTGCGGCTCGATCTTGACAAGCTCCCTGATGCGCTGGACGCCGTCCTCGTCATCGCTCGGAAGGCTCGAGATGAGCTCGCACAGATCATCAATGAGCTCACCGGTGCCCGAGAGGAAGCGCTGCGCGCTTTCTTCGGTAACCGCGGTGCCCGGCAGGCCGAGAGCGGCCGCGGCCTTGGAGGGGAAGTAGTTGAAGAAGGTCCGGTCGGACACCGCCGCGGTGGTGCAGACGTCTGCAACGGTGACGTGGGCTAGTCCGCGTTCCGCCACGAGGTGGTAGGCGGCGTCGTGGATGGCCCGCCGTGTCTGCTTCTTCTTGCGTTCGCGCAGCGAGCCGGGCTCGTCGGCCGCAAAGGTGCCGGTCATGGCGTCACGGGCGGTGGACACGGACGGGCCCGCTTGCAGGAGCGGTCGGCGATCCCGCCTCCGCTGCCCCCTCCGCGGCATACACTTCGAGGTCTTGGGCAGTGTCGCGTTTGTCGGCCTGCTCCTGCAGCGCCGAGCGCTGGCGGAGCGGCGGAGTCTTGAAGAACCAGGTCAGGACGAACGCGAGGAGGATCACTCCAAGGCCCACCCAGTAGATGCTCACGGCGGAGGAGTTGAAGCCCGTCATGAACGGCCGGGTCAGTCGCGCGTCGGCGCCCTTGAGGTACGAGGTGTCCGACGTCGCCGAGGAGGATGTCGACTGGTTCGCCCTAGCCTCATTGAGCTTGTCGATCATGGTCGGAACGAGCCTGCCGACGACGGCGGAGCGCTGGGCCTGATCCGAGTAGTCGACGGCCAGATGACCGTCGACGACGGAGGCTCCTGCTTTTTGGGCGGCGGCGGCGAGGGCCTGCTGCTCAGCGGCCGGCTTCGCTGCGGAGACCTGCTGGGCGATGACCGACGGCGCGGCTGCCGCAGGAATGCGGCCAGCGGCGACCTGCTGCTGCACGGCAGCGGTCACTTGCCGGGTGACGGCCTGGTCAGCGGCCCGCTTTGCCGCCGTCGTGCCTTCATCGAGGCCGGCCTGCAGCTGGGACCTGACCGGGCCAACGACAGGGTTCCAGAGTTGCTTCATGACGCCGGAGTTGGCGGGGCTGTTCGCGACGGATGGCGTCAGGGCGGCATCCAGGGCCGACGTCAGATCCGCCCTGTTTGTCATCGCGGTGGTGATGTTGCCGGGCATGACGGCGAACAGGACCGAGAGCAGAACGGCGGTGCCCAAGGTGCCGCCCATCTGGCGGAAGAACGTGGCGGAGCTTGTCGCGACGCCCATGTCCTGCGGGCGCACCGAATTCTGCGATGCGAGGGTCAGGGACTGCATAAGCTGCCCCAGGCCCAAACCAATGAGGAACATCGCAATCATGAGGAACCACAGCGGCTTGTCGATGGACATGAAGGTCAGGACGAAGTACCCGCCCGCCGTGACGAAGGTGCCGGTGATCGGGAAGATCCGGTACTTGCCGGTGCGGGCGACGATCTGGCCCGAGACGATCGAGGCGATCATCAGCCCGCCGACCATCGGGAGCGTCGCGAAGCCGGACTCAGTCGGGGTCAGGCCGGTGACGAGCTGCAGGTAGAGCGGGAGTGTGAGCATCGCGCCGAACATGGCGAAGCCGACCAGGAAGCCCAGCACCGTGGCCATCGAGAACGTGCTCGAGTGGAACAGCCTCAGCGGAATGATCGCATTTTCCTTCATGGCCCGCTCGATCACGATGAAGGAAATGAGCCCGAGCGCGCCGATGACGTAGCAGGCGATCGAACCGGCGGAGGCCCAGCCCCACTCGCGACCCTGCTCCGCTACGAGGAGGAGCGGGACGAGCGCGACGATGACGGCGGTGGCGCCCCACCAGTCGATCCGTGCCGTGGACCGGTCATGGAACTTGGGAAGGTGCAGGAACGCGAGCACCATGCCGAGCGCAATGAAGCCGATCGGCACATTCACGAGGAAGACCCAGCGCCAGCCGGAGATGAACAGGAGCTCGCTGGTGCCGGAAAAGACGCCGCCGACCAGGGGACCGACCACGGAAGACACCGCGAAGACAGCGAGGAAATAGCCTTGGTACTTCGCCCGCTCGCGCGGGGCGAGGATGTCGCCCATGATCGCCAGCGGAAGCGACATCAACGCACCCGCACCGATGCCTTGGAACGCACGGAACGCCGCGAGCATGAGCATCGACGTCGAGAACGAGGAGAGCAGTGAGCCGACGATGAAGACCCCGAGGCCAAAGATGTAAAGGGGGCGCCGGCCGAAGAGGTCGGAAAGCTTCCCGTAGATCGGCGTCGCGATCGTCGAGGTGATCAGGTACGCAGTGGTCACCCAGGCCTGCTGGTCCAGGCCGTGCAGGTCATCTCCAATGGTTCGGATCGCGGTGCCCACGACCGTCTGGTCCAGCGACGAGAGGAACATTCCTGCCATGAGGCCGTAGATGACCAGCAGGATCTGGCGGTGGTTCATCACCGGGCTCGAAGAAGCGTCGTCCCGCGGGGCGTGCGCGGCCGGGACGGCAGAGGGCTTGGACATGGGGATCCGAATCTCTCAAAGGGAACGACAGGTGGGCCGCTGCCCGCGGCCGGAATTTTGCAGACCGCGTAAGTTTACACACTCTGCAAGAAAAATCCGGATCCGTGGGGGGAGCGAAGCACGAAAGGCGCTCCCGGCCGGGAGGGAAGGCGTTACGGGGCCGTCCCGTCGGCCTCGTCCCAGCCGGACTGCGGAGTGTCGCAGGCTCCGCGGAAGACATACTGGGAAGGCTTCTTGCGCTCGCGGCTGGACCAGTCGATTGCGGGCCGGCGCTGCTTCGCGGGAACATAGCCCAGCCGATATACGGCCATCAGCTGCAAGTCATCCGGAACCTTTAGCAGTTCTTCGATGCGCCGCCAGTTCCCGGGCACCTCCATCGGGAAGGAAACGAACTGGATGCCCATGCCGAGTTCCACCGTGGTGAGCCACAGGTTCTCCATGGCGGCGCCCATGCTGAACACGGAGTAGAAGCCCGAGAGCTGGTCCGGCCGGTACTCGCTGCGATCGAGCAGCACGCCCACGAGCAGCGGAGACCCGGCGACCAGTTTTCGGTTCTCCTCACCGAGTGTCCGGGGAACGCGCAGCGTATTCATCAGTGACTGACCTGACGGGGTAAACACCCGCTTGGTGAACGGCCGTAGAAGGGCCGGGAGCTGATCGAAGAGCATTCCGCTGCGGTGTTCCTCCATCTCCGCCGGGCTGAAACGGAAGTACTTCTTGTAGCGTTCAAAGAATGTCCCCTCGGACATCACTTTCGTCATGCTGGCGCCGCTGATCCGGGCGATTTCCTGGATCGTTTCGTCGTCCTCGATCAGCACGAACCGCCAGGGCTGGCTGTTGAATTGGGACGGCGCAGCTGCGGCCACCCTCATGAGCAGTTGCTGGTGCTCTTCGCTGACCTTGTCAGGCAGGAAAGGACCATTCGTGGTCTTCCGGTTGAACACGACATCAAGGAATTCCATGCGTTACCTCCAGGCCACGAGGATGCTGACGAAAAAGAAGGGGGCGGCAGCCAGCGCCAGGGCTGCGTGCCGGCCGAGGCGGGGGGAACCGGCTGCCGGCAGCGCGGCCAGAGGTACGGCCGCCGGCAGCAGGAACCAGCCGGCAGGGCTGGCTGACCACAGCAGGGAACTGGCCGCGACCGCTCCCAGGAGGCAGGTGAGAACAAAGAGCGCGTGGTGGACCCAGCGGAAGCGCGCTGTGCTGAAGCGCTTCGACGCAACGCCGAGTCCCAGGGCGCAGCTGGCCGCGAAACTGCCTCCCGCCAAACCAAAGCAGACCTGCGGCAAAGTCACGCGCACCTCGTTGTCTCGATTGCTCCCATCCTTGCACGGTCAGGGTTCGCGGCTATGCGGCCGGAACCTCGGGTCCGCGCCGGGCGAAAGCCGGAGCATGCTCGGGCCGCGGACCGAACCCAATCAGCCGTGGCGGCAGGGCCCTGAGGAAGGGGAGGTGCCGGACGGCGAAGACCGCCGCGATCGGCGCGGCGGCCCGTTGGCCGGTGAACAGTGGCACGAACACCAGCCGGTGCAGTATGCGCTGCGCGGTTTGGACGACGGCGGTGGGCAGCCTCCGGCGCCGCTGCACGCGCGCAAGATCCTTGGCGGTAACCTGGTTCCGGCGCAGAGGGCCTGCCAGCAGGGCAGCGGCGGCAACGGCGTCCTGGATCGCCAGGTTGATTCCCACGCCTCCGGCCGGGGACATGGCATGGGCGGCATCGCCAATGCAGAGCATGCCGTCCACGTACCACCGCCGGAGCCGGTCCATCCTGACGTCGAGCAGGTGCACGTCGTCGAAGGAGCGAAGGGTGTCCAGCCCGTCGGCCAGATCCGGCCGGAGAGCGGTGATACGCCGTCGGAAGGCCCCGACGCCCTCGGCCCGGATCCGGGCATCGAAGCCTTTGGGCGCCAGGTACCCCATCTGGTAAAAGTCGCTCCTGTTCAGCGAGATGAGGGCCTGCCTGTCCCCGAACGCGGGCACGATGCCTGCGACCTCGCCCTCCTCGCCGGGGCGGTGCGGCAACCGGAACCACCACGTGTCGAAAGGCACCGGAAACCCGCGCGGCTGCAGACCGGCAGCCCTGCGCAGGGCCGAATGCCGGCCATCACAGGCGACCACCAGATCGGCCTTCAGGATCCGCTCTGTTTGATCCGGGCCGCGGAAGCGGATTCCGGTGACGCGGCCGCCTTGGCGCACCAGGCCGGTCGCCGCACTCTCCATCGCGAGGGTGAAGGAGGGCTCCCTGGCGGCAGCCGCTGCGAGGAGGTTCAGGAAGTCCCATTGCGGCATCATCGCCACGTAGTTGTAGGGCGGAGGAAGGGTGCTGAAGTCGCCGAGAACCACCCTCCCGGCCCCGGCCACGGGGAAGGCCACATTTTGCAGCCGGCTCTGCGGGAGCCTGCGGAACTCCCCGCCCAGGCCGAGTTCGTCGATCACGCGGATGGTGGAAGGGTGCACGGTGTCGCCGCGGAAGTCGCGCAGGAAGTCGGCATGTTTTTCAAGCACCGTCACTTCCACGCCCGCCCGGGCCAGCAGCAGGCCGAGCATCATGCCTGCAGGTCCGCCCCCGACGACGGCGCAGCCGGTCCGCTCCATGGCCTTACGTTCCTCTTTTGAGCCGACGCCAGCCCCCGGCCCGGTTATTGGCGATGATGTGCCCGAACATGGCGGACAGTGCCCCGGCGTTGATCGTTTCCCCTTCGCGGACCGCAACAGTGCGGGCCGTGCTGTTCCCGTGGCCGCCGGTGATGATCCCCTCCGGGTCCGGCACGATGGCGCCGTCGTACAGGAAGACGTTGACATGGTCCCTTGCCGCCAGCAACGCGCAGATATTGCCCTCGAGAACGAAGTAGGGCCGGTCGGTGCGCTTGATGGTCTCGGCCACCTCGGGGTCGGCGGCATGAACAAGGTCCCGGACGGCACGGCACACGTCCTGCTGCCAGCGGGGCAGCCCGTCGATGTAGGCATCGATCCGCGGATCGGTTGGGTACGCCACAGTCCGGACTGTAGCGGCGTGGCCGCCCGACAGATAGGGCCGTCCGGCAGGACCGCCCCCGGCAACCCACCGGGGTATATATTTGACTTTGTCAATCAACAGGCCGGGGAGGGTTCAGTGTCCGTCAAGGATGAAACGGTGGAGGAACTGGTGGAGGAAGTCTTCCGCCTTTTTCGGGCCGTGAAGGCGCTCGCCGTCCACAACGCCCCCCAAAGCGAGCTGGGCATGGCCCATGTGGGCGTGCTGGCACTGCTTTCCCACCTTGGTGAGTGCCGTGCCACCGATGTCGCAGCGCACCTGGGCATCGGCCCGTCCGCCCTCAGCCGGCAGCTCGCCGACCTGGCCGAGCAAGGCCTGATCGAACGGCGCCCCGATCCGGCGGACAAGCGCGCCACCCTCGTAAGCGTCTCGGAGACGGGATCCTCGATCCTCGCCGCCGTCATGAAACGGCGAACGGACCGGCTGCGCTCGATGCTGACGGAGTGGTCCGAGGACGACGCCCGGGAGGCGCTGCGCTCACTGAGCAGGCTCACGACCGCCTTCCGCGCCGACCAGTGAGCGGTCCCGTTTCGCCCAGAGGCGAAACGTCCTGACAATGGGGGATCCGCGGGCGTATTTTGACTCTGTCTGCTGCGGCAGGCGACGGTCTTCGGTGCCGCAAAATGCCCGAGTGGAGGTCCTGTGTTACTTCGCCTGATCCTGCGGAACCTTCGCCCGCACCGGGTTCCCCTTGCCGCGATCATCATCCTGCAGCTGCTGCAGACTGTCGCCACGCTGTACCTTCCGACCCTGAACGCGAGCATCATCGACGACGGCGTGGTGAAGGGGGACACGAACGTCATCTTCAGCCTGGGCGGCTGGATGCTGGTCATCACCGCCGGTCAGGTCATCTGCGCTATCGGGGCCACCTATCTCAGCGCCATCGTGGCCATGCGTGTGGGCCGGCAGATCCGGGCGGAGCTTTTCACCACCGTGGAGACATTCTCGGCGCAGGAAGTGGGACAGTTCGGTGCCCCGTCGCTGATCACCCGGACCACTAACGACGTCCAGCAGGTGCAGATGCTCACGCTGATGTCCTTCACCTTGATGGTCACGGCGCCCATTATGAGCGTCGGCGGCATCCTGCTCGCCCTGCAGCAGGACGTCCCGCT
Organism: Paenarthrobacter sp. DKR-5; assembly: GCF_018531425.1. Lineage (GTDB taxonomy): Bacteria > Actinomycetota > Actinomycetes > Actinomycetales > Micrococcaceae > DKR-5. The sequence continues at coordinate 266,877 of NZ_JAHBOI010000002.1, read as the reverse complement.
CTCGGGTCTGCTGCTGGTCATCATCCCGGTGCTGCTCGTGGCCATCGGACTGATTGTGCGCAAGATGGTGCCGCTGTTCCGCCGCGGCCAGAAGCTGCTGGACCGGATCAACTCGGTCCTGCGGGAGCAGATCATGGGCATCAGCGTGATCCGGGCTTTCGTCCGCCGGGACTTCGAGGAGGAACGGTTCGCCGTTGCCAACAGGGACCTCACCGGCACGCAGCTGGCGGCCACGCGGCTGATGGCCCTGATGTTCCCCACCATCATGCTCGTGGTCAGCGCTGCCTCGGTCGGAGTGCTCTGGTTCGGGGGCCAGCGCATTGACGCGGGACAGATGCAGATCGGAGCCCTGACTGCCTTCCTGAGCTACATCATGCAGATCCTGATGGCCGTCATGATGGCGATGTTCATGTTCATGATGGTGCCGCGCGCGGCAGTGAGCGCCGAACGCATCCAGGCTGTGCTGGACACGGTACCCTCGGTCTCCGACGGCCCGGACGCCGTCGATCGCGCGGCGCTGGGCGGCCGGCTGGATTTCGACGACGTCAGCTTCACCTACCCTGGGGCGCAGGCGCCCGTGCTGTCCGGCATCAGCTTCACTGCCGAACCAGGGACGACGACGGCGATCATCGGGTCCACCGGCAGCGGCAAATCAACCTTGCTGAACCTGATACCGCGTCTGCTCGACCGCACCTCCGGCAGCATCCGGGTCGGCGGACACGAAACCGCCCGGCTCACCCTCGACTCGCTCCGCGGAGTCATCGGCCTGGTGCCGCAGAAGGCGTATCTGTTCTCCGGCACGGTCGCCAGCAACCTGCGGATGGGCAACCCGCAGGCGACGGACGAAGAGCTCTGGGAGGCGCTGCGGATCGCCCAGGCGGCGGACTTCGTCGCGGAGCTGCCCGAAGGGCTGCAGGCGTCCGTGGGCCAGGGCGGCACCAACTTCTCCGGGGGCCAGCGCCAGCGGTTGTGCATCGCCCGGGCGGTGGTCGGCTCGCCGGCGCTGTACCTCTTCGATGACAGCTTCTCAGCCCTGGACTTCGCCACCGACGCGCGGCTGCGCGCGGCGCTCAAGCCTGTGACCACCGAGGCGACCGTGCTCATTGTCGCCCAACGCGTGAACACCATTCTGGGGGCGGACCGGATCCTGGTGCTCGATGAGGGCCGGCTCGTGGGGCAGGGGACGCACGCCGAGCTGATGGACAGCTGTCCCACTTATCAGGAAATCGTGACCTCGCAGCTGACCGAAGAGGAGGCACGGGCATGAGTATGGGGATGCGCGGCAGGGGAGGGCCGCCGCAGAAGCCGCTGAACTTCGGGCCGAGCGTCCGGCGGATTCTGGGCATGATGCGCCCGGACCGGTTCCGGATGGCCTGGGTGGTGCTTATGGCCGGCGTGTCCATCGCCCTGGCGGTGGCCGCGCCGAAAATCCTCGGCATGGCCACTGACGTGATTTTCAACGGCGTCGTCGGAAGAATGCTTCCGGCCGGCGCCAGCAAGGAGCAGGTGGTCGCGGGCCTGCGCGCGCGCGGCGAGACGCAGCTGGCGGACATGCTCAGTGCAATGAACGTCGTGCCCGGCCAGGGCATGGACCTGTCCCGGCTGGGCACCATCCTGGCCTGGGTGCTGGTGCTCTATGTCGCCGCCTTCTTCTTCAACTACGCACAGGGATTCATTACCGCCGGAGTGGTGCAGCGGGCCATGTACCGCCTGCGCGCCCAGATCGAGGCGAAGCTGGACCGGCTGCCCATGTCGCACTTTCAGGAGCAGTCCCGCGGCGACCTGCTGAGCAAGGTCACCAATGACATCGATAACTTCTCCCAGACCCTCAACCAGACCCTCACCCAGCTGCTGAACTCGGTGCTGACGGTGGTCGGGGTGCTGATCATGATGTTCTCGATCTCGCCGCTGCTGGCCTTGATCTCCCTCGTGTCGCTGCCGCTGATGGCCCTGATCACCGTCGGCATCGCCAAGCGCTCGCAGGCGCAGTTCATTACGCAGTGGAAGACCACCGGCGAGCTCAACGGCCATATCGAGGAAATGTTCACCGGTCACGAGATCGTCAAGGCGTTCGGTCAGCAGCGCGCCGCCGTCGAAAAGTTCGACGTGTCCAACGAGCGGCTCTTCCAGGCCAGCTCCAAGGCACAGTTCATCTCCGGCATCATCATGCCCTCCACCACGTTCGTGGCGAACCTGAATTACGTGGCGGTCGCCGTCGTCGGCGCGCTCCAGGTTTCCTCCGGTGCCCTGTCCATCGGCAGTGTGCAGGCCTTCATCCAGTACTCGAGGCAGTTCAGCCAGCCCCTGGCGCAGCTGGGCGGCATGATCAACCTGCTCCAGTCCGGCGTCGCCTCTGCCGAGCGGGTCTTCGAGCTGCTCGACGCCGAGGAGCAGCGGCCGGACAGAGAGCCGGCCGCCACGCCGGGTCCGGGGACGGTCGGCCGGGTGGTGTTCGACCACGTCAGCTTCAGCTACCGCCCCGACGAGCCGCTGATCACGGACCTCTCGCTGGTCGCCGAACCGGGCCAGACGGTCGCCATCGTCGGTCCCACAGGCGCGGGAAAGACCACCCTGGTCAACCTGCTGATGCGCTTCTACGAGATCGACGCCGGGCGGATCACCATCGACGGCGTGGACACCGCCGACATGACCCGGGACGACCTGCGCCGGCGCTTCGGCATGGTGCTGCAGGATGCCTGGCTCTTCGACGGAACCATCCGGGCGAACCTGGCCTACGGCCGGCTGGAAGCCACCGAGGAGGAGATCATCGAGGCGGCCGAGGCCACCTACGTGGACCACTTCGTCAGGTCCCTGCCGGAGGGCTACGACACCGTCCTCGGCGACGACGCGGGCAGCCTCAGCCAGGGCCAGCGCCAGCTGATGACGATCGCCCGCGCCTGGCTCGCCGACCCGGCCATCCTGATCCTGGACGAAGCCACGAGCTCGGTGGACACCCGCACGGAGGTCCTGATCCGGCGCGCGATGAACCGGCTGCGCGAATCCCGCACCAGCTTCGTCATTGCCCACCGGCTCTCCACCGTCCGCGATGCCGACCTCATCCTGGTGATGGACCACGGCAGAATCGTCGAACAGGGCCGGCATGAGGAACTGCTGGCAGCCGGCGGCTTCTACCACGACCTCTACGTGTCGGGGTACCAGGTGCCTGCCGTGGGTGAACTTGCCCAGGCGGACGGCCCCTGATGCGCCGGGGGACTACTCGCAGCTTCGCCGCGTATTCGATATATCGTTGTCGCAGCAACGGCGGCCACCATGCGAAGCGAGGATCCGGAATGAGCGGTACCACCAGCGGCCCGCGGCCCGCCGGTTCGGGGGGCGGACGCTGATGAGTGAGCTGCCCGCGGCGCTGCGCGACTGGTCGATCCAGCAGAACGGACCGGTGCCGCCGTTCGAACAAATCCGGCGCAGGATCGCCGACGGCGCCGGCAGTGGTTCCCTCGCAGTGGGGACGAAGCTGCCTCCCGTCCGTGCGCTGGCGTCCCGGCTGGGCGTGGCGGTCAATACGGTGGCTCGCGCGTACCGGGAGCTGGAGATGGCAGGGATTGTCCAGACGCTTGGCCGCGGCGGGACGGTGGTCGCTTCCTCCGGCGAGGCCCGCGACCAGATCGTGGCCGAGGCTGCCGCGACGTTCGCCGACGTCGTGCGATCCCAGGGCATGGACGCCGCCCAGGCACTCTCCATCGCGGAGGCGGCGCTGCGCAACGCCGATCGTTAGTCAGCCAGTAGTGAAACCCGGCTCCTGCCTCGAAGTTCGAAAAAGTTTTCGACTAGCATGGTCGGGTGCCTAAAGCTACCGCCGACCTCGCAGCTTCCGCCCGCCCAGACCTGTCCCGGCTGGTGGTGAAGGGCGCCCGCGAGCACAACCTGCGCAACGTGGACCTCGACCTGCCCCGCGACGCCATGATCGTCTTCACCGGGCTCTCGGGCTCCGGCAAGTCCTCGCTGGCTTTCGACACGATCTTCGCGGAAGGCCAGCGCCGCTACGTGGAGTCACTCTCCGCCTACGCCCGCCAGTTCCTCGGGCAGGTCGACAAGCCCGACGTCGACTTCATCGAGGGCCTCTCGCCGGCGGTGTCCATCGACCAGAAATCCACCAGCAAGAACCCGCGCTCAACCGTGGGCACGATCACCGAGATCTACGACTACATGCGCCTGCTTTGGGCGCGCGTGGGACGCCCGCACTGCCCCGTCTGCGGTGAGCCCGTCGCCAAGCAGACGCCGCAGCAGATCGTGGACCAGCTGCTGGAGCTCGGGGAAGGCACCCGCTTCCAGGTGCTGGCCCCCGTCGTGCGGGGCCGCAAGGGCGAATTCGTGGACCTCTTCAAGGAACTGAGCGCCAAGGGCTACTCGCGGGCCCGCGTCGACGGCAAGCAGATCCAGCTGGCCGAACCGCCCAAGCTCGGCAAGCAGTACAAGCACACGATCGAGGTCGTCGTCGACCGTCTGGTGGTCAAAGAGGGCATCCGGCAGCGCCTGACGGACTCCATCGAAACGGCGCTGGGACTGGCCGAAGGCCGCGTGCTCGCGGACTTCGTGGACCTCGACGAATCGGACCCGCAGCGCATCCGGGCATTCTCCGAGCACCTTGCCTGCCCCAACGAGCACCCGCTGGCGATCGACGAGATCGAACCCCGCTCTTTTTCCTTCAACAACCCGTTCGGCGCGTGCCCTGCCTGCACCGGCATCGGCACCAAGCTCGAAGTGGACGAGGAACTGGTTGTCCCCAACCCGGAGCTTTCGCTCGCCGAAGGCGCCATCGCGCCCTGGTCGCTCGGAACCTCCACCCAGGAGTACTGGACGCGGCTGCTGGCCGGCTTGGCCAAGGAGATGGGCTTTTCCATCAATGCCGCCTGGCAGGACCTCCCCGTTGATGCGCGCAAGGCCGTGCTGCACGGCAAGGACCACAAAATCGTCGTCCAGTACCGCAACCGTTTCGGCCGCGAACGCAAGTACAGCACGGGCTTCGAGGGCGCGATCCAGTACGTCCAGCGCAAGCACGCGGAGACCGAATCCGACAGGGCGCGGGACCGCTACGAAGAGTACATGCGCCAGATTCCGTGCCCGACGTGCGGCGGCGCCCGGCTGAACCCGGCGTCGCTGTCGGTGCTGATCAACGGCAAGTCGATCGCCGAGGTCTCGGCGCTCCCGATGCGCGAATGCGCCGCGTTCCTCGAGAACCTTGAACTCACCGGCCGGGAAGCGCAGATCGCCAGCCAGGTGCTCAAGGAAATCCAGGCCCGCCTCCACTTCCTGCTGGACGTCGGCCTGGAGTACCTGAACCTCGAGCGCGCCTCGGGCACTCTTTCGGGCGGCGAGGCCCAGCGCATCCGCTTGGCGACCCAGATCGGTTCCGGTCTCGTCGGCGTGCTCTACGTGCTCGATGAGCCGTCCATTGGCCTGCACCAGCGCGACAACCGCCGGCTGATCGAGACCCTGACCCGGCTGCGCGACCTCGGTAACACGCTCATCGTCGTCGAGCACGACGAGGACACCATCCACGAGGCGGACTGGATCGTGGACATCGGCCCGGGCGCCGGCGAGCACGGCGGCCAGGTGGTGCACTCCGGCACCGTCGCACAGCTGCTGACCAACACCAAGTCGCTTACCGGCGACTACCTTTCCGGCCGGAAGAAAATCGAACCTCCCGCCAAGCGGCGCAAGTACGACAAGTCGCGCGAGCTGACGGTGGTGGGCGCGAAGGAGAACAACCTCCGCAACGTCACCGCCACCTTCCCGCTGGGACTCTTCACGGCCGTGACCGGCGTCAGCGGCTCCGGGAAATCCACTCTGGTCAACGAGATCCTCTACAAGGTGCTGGCAACCAAGCTGAACAAGGCGAAGCTGGTGGCCGGGCGCCACCTGCGCGTGGACGGGCTGGAGCACCTGGACAAGGTGGTCCACGTCGACCAGAGCCCCATCGGCCGGACGCCGCGGTCCAACCCGGCCACCTACACGGGCGTGTTCGACAACATCCGCAAGCTGTTCGCGGAGACCACCGAGGCGAAGGTGCGCGGCTACCAGCCCGGCCGGTTCTCCTTCAACGTCAAGGGCGGCCGCTGCGAGGCGTGCTCGGGCGACGGCACGCTGAAGATCGAAATGAACTTCCTGCCGGATGTCTACGTCCCCTGCGAGGTCTGTCACGGTGCCCGGTACAACCGCGAGACCCTGGAAGTGCACTACAAGGGCAAGACCATCGCTGATGTGCTGAACATGCCGATCGAGGAAGCGGCGGATTTCTTCGCAGCGTTCTCGCCGATCGCGCGGCACCTGCGGACGCTGGTCGACGTCGGCCTCGGCTACGTCCGTCTCGGCCAGCCCGCGACCACCCTTTCCGGCGGCGAGGCCCAGCGCGTGAAGCTGGCCGCGGAACTCCAGAAGCGCTCCAACGGCCGCAGCATCTACGTGCTGGATGAACCGACCACCGGACTGCATTTCGAGGACATCCGCAAGCTGCTCATGGTGCTCCAGGGGCTGGTGGACAAGGGCAACACGGTGATCACCATTGAGCACAACCTCGACGTGATCAAGAGCGCCGACTGGGTGCTGGACCTGGGCCCCGACGGCGGTTCCGGGGGAGGGCAGGTCATCGCGACCGGCACCCCCGAGAAGATTGCGAAGTCCAAGCAGAGCCACACCGGGACGTTCCTCGCCGAAGTGCTGGACGTCTAGACAGCGCAACGGCCGGCTCGTATTCCCTTCGGGGTATACGAGTTTCGGCCGGGAGCGCACCTGTGGGAAACTGACCCGGTGACCCAAAGAGCCCCCGTCGTCCTGTTCGACCTTGATGGAACGTTGGTGGACCCTGCGGGGAGCATCACCGGCGGCATCGCGTATGCCCTGGCGGCGATGGATCTTCCGGTGCCCGAGGACGCGGTCCTGCGCAGGATGGTCGGCCCGAAGCTTTCCGACGGACTGCTGCGCTTCACCGCCGTGACGGAGGAGCTGCTTCCCGAGGTGATCGCCCTGTACCGCTCGCACTACCTCGAACACGGGCTGCGCCAGAGCCGGGTCTACCCCGGGCTGCCGGGTCTGCTCGCAAGCCTGCGCTCGGAAGGCTACGGTCTCGGCGTCGCCACGCAGAAGCCCGAGCCGCTGGCCAACACGCTGCTGGCGGCCCTGGAACTCGCGGACGCGTTCGACGTCATCCGTGGCGCGCATGCCGATGAGACGCTCACGGCTGGCCACCCCGATTTCCGTGCGGGCAAGGCGGAGATCATCGGCGCCGCGCTCGGGTTCTTCGGCGCGGGGCCGGAGGAGGCGGTGATGGTGGGGGACCGTTACCAGGACGTCGACGGGGCCCGGGCCAATGCGCTGCAGTGCCTGGGTGTTGCGTGGGGCTTCGCCGAGGAAGGCGAACTCGAATCGGCCGGTGCACTCGTGCTGGCCGAGGACGCACGCGATCTCGACCGTGCCATCCGCGGCTACTTCAGCGGGCGGCTTCCGCTCGGGCGCAGCGAGGCAGGTGCCCGTGGCGCTCTTTGATGCCACCAGGGCCACCACGAAGGCGCTGATCGCGGGCTCGTGCCGGCCCACCGTCACCGGGCTCGAAAACTTTCCCGCGCGAGGGCCGGTGATCGTCGCCCCGAACCACCTCTCCTTCTTCGACAGCGTGATTGTGCAGGCACTCATGCCGCGGAAGGTCGCGTTCTTCGCCAAAGCCGAGTACTTCACCTCCAAGGGACCCAAGGGGGTGCTCTGGCGCTGGTTCTTCAACAGCGTCGGGTCCATTCCGGTGGAGCGCGGCGAGCAGGCCGCCAGCGTTGCCGCCCTGCAGACGGCGCTGCGCATCCTGGAAGCGGGAGACTGCTTCGGCATTTACCCGGAGGGCACCCGGTCGCGCGATGGCCAGTTGTACCGCGGCCGCACCGGCGTCGGCTGGCTGGCGCTCACCACCGGCGCGCCCGTCGTGCCGGTCGGCCTCATCGGCACGGAGCAGCTGCAGCCCGCGGACGCCATGACGATCAAGCCCCGGCACTTCACCATGCACGTGGGGGAGCCGATCTACTTCGACAAGCTCGGCCCCGACCACTCCCTGCCGGCGCGCCGCGCAGCCACTGACCGGATCATGGACTCCATTGCCGGGCTTACGGGCCAGCCCCGCGCCGGCGGGTACAACCAGTCGAAAAGCGTTGACTAGATAGGCGTATAGCTTGACAGCCTTACTATCAGGCGTCTTATGATTGCCTGACGGCCCGGTGACATCCGTCCAGGCGCCGACGGCTTGAGCTGAGGGCACGATGAAGACTGAGGACCGCTCCGCGGAAGATCTGGCGCTTTTGCTGCTGGAGACAGGGCTTGGCAACCATCAGGCGTTCAGTGAGTTCTACGCCCGGACTTCCCGGCGGGTGTTTGGCCTGGTGTGCCGGATTGTGGTGGACCACGGCCTGAGCGAGGAAGTGGTGCAGGATGTCTACATCTCGGTGTGGCGCGATGCCCGCACCTACCGCGCCGACGCCGGCAGTCCTGTCAGTTGGCTCCTTACCATCGCTCACCGGCGCGCAGTGGACAAGGTCCGTTCGCGTGAAGCCAGTACCAGCCGCGAGGCGCGGTGGGGCGCCGCTTCCCACAGTGTGCCGTATGACGATGTGGCCGAAACGGTGCTGGACCGCGCCGATGCCGGCGGCCTGAAGACTGCCCTCGCCTCGCTCGTGCCGGCGCAGCGCGAGGCGATCGACCTCGCCTACTTCGGGGGACTCACCTATCGCGAAGTGGCCGAGAAGCTTGGTGTGCCGTTGCCGACGATCAAATCGCGGATCAGGGACGGCGTCGGACGTCTGAGGTCCCTGCTCGAAGCTCCGGTGGAACTCGTCCGGTCCGCCTAGTCTTCGCGATGACTCGACGCCGCCGGGCGCGGGAAAGGCGCGCGTGCGGAGGATGGCCGGCGCCACCTCGAGGGGGCGCAGCCAGATTATGGGAAGGGCCGGCAACAGCCCACGTGGTCAGCGTGATGTATGCGGCCGTTGCCTGGCCTCTTCCACTGGTGCCGCAGCTTGGGGGCGCTGCAGCAACACCATCGTAAGCAGCACCAGGGGCAAATTGCGCACCCGTAGCATGGGGAGAACTCCCCATCGCGGACAGGAGCGCCACCGGCTAGAATTCGTTCGCCGGCCCCGCAGCGGGCGCAGCAGGCAGGCCCGGAGACAGGGAAAGACCCCGGAGGTATTTGGGGGGATAGCTCCGGGGTCTTTCTGTCCTCAATCATACCCCGCCGGGTATCAGCCCCGCAAGGGAGCGAGCGCAACGGCTTCCGGGCGCGACTACTAGACTGGATTGGTGGCAGATCCAGCGAGCTACCGGCCGAAGCCGGGCGACATTCCGCTTGACCCGGGCGTATACCGGTTCCGCGACCCGCATGGACGGGTAATTTACGTCGGCAAGGCCAAAAGCCTTCGTTCGCGCCTGAACTCCTACTTCGCCAGCCCGGCGGGCCTGCTTCCCAAGACCCGCGCGATGGTGACCACCGCCGCCAGCGTCGAGTGGACGACGGTCGGCAGCGAGCTCGAGGCGCTGCAGCTCGAGTACACCTGGATCAAGGAATTCAACCCCCGGTTCAACATCATGTTCCGGGACGACAAGTCCTATCCCTACCTCGCCGTCACGATGGGGGAGAAGTTCCCCCGGGTGCAGGTCATGCGCGGGGAGCGGCGCAAGGACACGCGCTACTTCGGCCCCTTCTACCCGGCGCGGGCAATCCGCGAGACCGTGGACACCCTGCTGCCGGTGTTCCCGGTGCGCAGCTGCAGCGCCGGAGTCTTCAAGCGCGCCGAGCGCAGCGGCCGCCCCTGCCTGCTGGGCTACATTGGCAAGTGCTCCGCCCCCTGCATCGGCAGGATCTCTCCTGAGGACCACCGCGAACTCGCCTCGCAGTTCTGCGCTTTCATGGCCGGTGAAGGCAAGCGCTTCATCAGCAGCCTGGAACGGCAGATGGCCGATGCCGTGTCCCGGCTCGACTACGAGGCCGCGGCCCGGCTGCGGGACAACATCGCCGCCATGAAGCGGGTGTTCGAACGCAACGTCGTGGTGCTCAGCGAGGACACCGACGCCGACGTGTTCGGCCTGACCGAGGACGAGCTCGAAGCCAGTGTCCAGGTGTTCCACGTCCGCGGGGGACGGATCCGCGGCCAGCGGGGCTGGGTGGTCGAGAAGGTCGAGGACGCCGGCACCGACGAGCTCGTGGAGCACCTGCTGCAACAGGTCTACGGTGAGGAATCGGGCCTGGACGACAGGATCCCGCGGCAGGTGCTGGTCCCCGCGCTGCCCGCCAACCCGGAGGATGTCACCGCCTGGCTCAGCGGCCTCCGCGGGGCGAAGGTCGACGTGCGCGTGCCTCGGCGCGGAGACAAAGCAGCCCTGATGGAGACCGTGCGGCAGAACGCCGAGCAGGCCTTCAAGCTGCACAAGGTCCAGCGGGCCGGGGACCTGACTACCCGGTCGCGGGCCCTGCAGGAGCTGCAGGAGGCACTCGACCTGCCGGTGGCGCTGCTGCGGATCGAGTGCTTCGACATTTCGCACGTACAGGGCACGAATGTGGTGGCTTCCATGGTGGTGATGGAGGACGGACTCCCGCGCAAGTCCGACTACCGCAAATTTGCCATTACCGGGGCCGCGGCCGTGGACGACACTGCCGCGATGTACGACGTCATCAGCCGCCGCTTCCGGCACTACCTGGAGGACAAGAGCGCTCCGCCGCCCTCGGCCGCCACCGGGGAGATCCCGGCCCCGACCGAGGCCGAGGGCCGGAAGAAAGCCAAGTTCGCCTACCCGCCCAACCTCGTCGTCGTCGACGGCGGCAAGCCGCAGGTCGGCGCCGCGTCGCGGGCACTTGCGGACCTGGGCATCGACGACGTGTTCGTCGTCGGCCTGGCGAAGCGGCTTGAGGAGGTGTGGCTGCCGGACAGCGACTTCCCGGTGATTCTGCCCCGCGCCTCCGAGGGCCTGTACCTGCTGCAGCGCATCCGCGACGAGGCGCACCGCTTCGCCATCACCTTCCACCGGCAGAAACGCGGCAAGTCGATGACCGCGTCGGTGCTCGACGAGGTGCCGGGCCTCGGCCCGGCCAAGCGCAAGGCCCTGCTCGACCAATTCGGCTCGGTCAAGAAGCTGCGCGCCGCCACCGCGGAGGAAATCGAGCAGGCGAAGGGAATCGGCCCGCAGCTGGCCTTGGCGGTGACGGCAGCCCTGCACCCCGCGGGCGACGCGGGGCCGGCGCCGGCGGTGAACATGACGACCGGCGAAATCCTCGAATCTTAGCTAGGCTCGAAGCAGGCCGCCCCGAAGCGGGCGGGTGCGGCATGGACGGACAAGGAGCGGGACGGATTTCGTGACAGAGTCAACGACTGAGGGCAACAGCCTGGAGGCGATCAAGCCCGAAGCGGCCGAGTTCGTGGTCATCACGGGGATGTCCGGCGCAGGCCGCAGCACCGCCGCGGACGCACTGGAGGACCACGGCTGGTACGTGGTGGAGAACCTTCCGCCGCAGATGCTCGGCACGATGGCGGAACTCGTCTCCCGCACGCCGCAGTCCATCCCGCGGTTCGCCGCCGTCGTCGACGTGCGCGGGAAGGCCCTGTTCGCCGACATCCGCGACTCGCTGCAGGCCCTCGCGGCCAGCGGTATCACCTTCCGCGTGGTCTTCCTCGACGCGAGTGACGACGTGCTCGTGCGCCGCTTCGAGCAGGGACGCCGCCCGCACCCGCTGCAGGGCGGCGGCCGCATCCTCGACGGCATTTCCCGCGAGCGGACCCTGCTGGCCGAACTTCGTTCCTCCGCGGACCTGGTCCTGGATACCTCCAGCCTCAATGTGCACGAACTTGCCTCCGCCATGACCGAGCTCTTTTCCGAAACCGGCCCGGTCACGCTGCGCCTGACAGTGATGAGCTTCGGCTTCAAGTACGGGCTGCCGGTGGACGCGAACTATGTGGCGGACGTGCGCTTCCTGCCGAATCCGCACTGGGTGCCGCAGCTGCGGCCGCAAACCGGGCTGGACAAGGACGTCAGCGACTTTGTCCTGGTGGCCAACGGGGCGGGGGAGTTCGTGGACCGTTACGTGCATGCCCTGGAACCTGTGCTGGACGGCTACCGCCGGGAGAACAAGCACTACGCCACGATCGCGATCGGCTGCACCGGCGGCAAGCACCGCTCAGTCGCCGTCGCGGAGGAGATTTCCCGGCGGCTGGCGCAGCTCCCGCGCGTCACGGTGACCACCGCCCACCGCGACCTGGGACGCGAATAGTGGCGCTGCTGACCGGCCCGCTCCCGATGGTCCCGCCGGCGGGGCAAGGCTCCGGTGCCGGCAAGGACAGCCAGCCGGCGGTCGTGGCGCTGGGCGGCGGGCACGGGCTCGCTGCGTCCCTCTCGGCGCTGCGCCTGCTCACCTCCGAGCTCACCGCCGTCGTGACGGTGGCCGACGACGGCGGTTCCTCGGGCCGGCTGCGCGACGAGCTGGGGGTGCTGCCGCCGGGGGACCTGCGGATGGCGCTGGCTGCCTTGTGCGACGACACGGACTGGGGCCGCACCTGGCGCGACGTGATGCAGCACCGCTTCAAGTCGCGCAACGGCTCCGACGGTCCGCTGGACAACCACTCCATGGGCAACCTCCTCATCGTCACCCTCTGGGAGCTGCTCGGGGACACCGTGGACGGCCTGAAATGGGCCGGTGCGCTGCTGGGCGCGCGCGGACAGGTGCTGCCAATGGCGAGCGTGCCGCTGACCATCGAGGGCGACGTGACCAGCCACGGCGAGGACGGCGGCAGCGAGGTGCGCACCATCACGGGCCAGGCCAAACTGGCGGTCGCCGGGCACGTCGACAATGTGCGGCTGCTGCCGCCCAACGCGCCGGCATGCCCGGAGGCGCTGGAGGCGATCGAACTCGCGGACTGGGTGATCCTCGGCCCCGGCTCCTGGTATACCTCGGTGCTGCCGCATCTGCTCCTGCCGGAGCTCCGCCAGGCCCTGTGCAGCACTCCGGCGCGCCGCGTGCTGACCATGAACCTGGCCCTGGACACGTACGAAACCAAGGGAATGACGGCCGCAGACCACCTGCGCGTGCTGCAGCGCTACGCTCCCGAGTTCACGGTCGACGTCGTCCTGGCGGACGCTTCAGTGGTGGCCGACCGCGCCGAACTCCAGGAGGCGGCGGCAATGATCGGAGCCGAGGTCGTCTTGGGTAAAGTGGGAGGTCCGAGCGGACGTCCGGTACACGACCCGCTGCGGTTGGCTGCGGCCTACCACGACATTTTTGGGGACAGATAGGAAACGGCACAATGGCGCTGACAGCAGCGGTCAAGGACGAACTTTCGCGCCTTGACGTCAGGAAATCCTCGGTGCGCAAGGCCGAGGTCTCGGCGATGCTGCGGTTTGCCGGCGGACTCCATATCATTTCGGGTCGGATCGTCATCGAGGCCGAAGTTGACTTGGCCGCCACGGCCCGCCGGCTGCGCACAGCGATCGCCGAGGTCTACGGCCACGGCTCGGAAATCATCGTGGTCTCCGGCGGGGGCCTCCGGCGCGGCAACAGGTACGTCGTCCGCGTGGTGCGCGACGGCGAGGCGCTGGCCCGGCAGACAGGACTGCTCGACTCCCGGGGACGCCCGGTGCGGGGGCTTCCCTCCGCCGTCGTCAACGGTTCCGCTGCCGACGCCGAAGCCGTCTGGCGCGGCGCCTTCCTGGCGCACGGCTCGCTCACCGAGCCCGGACGCTCGTCCGCGATGGAGGTGACCTGCCCCGGGCCCGAGTCGGCGCTGGCCCTGGTGGGCGCTGCCCGCCGGCTCGGCATCCAGGCCAAGGCCCGCGAGGTGCGCGGCGTGGACCGCGTGGTCATCCGCGACGGGGACACGATCGCCGCGCTGCTGACCCGGATGGGGGCGCATGAGGCGCTGCTGGTCTGGGAGGAGCGCCGGATGCGCAAGGAGGTCCGGGCGACCGCGAACCGGCTGGCGAACTTTGACGACGCCAACCTCCGCCGCTCGGCGCAGGCCGCCGTCGCCGCCGGAGCGCGGGTGGACCGGGCCTTGGAGATCCTCGGCGACGACGTCCCGCACCACCTGAAGTACGCCGGCGAGCTCCGGGTCGCGCACAAACAGGCGAGCCTGGACGAGCTCGGGCGGCTCGCGGAGCCGCCGATGACCAAGGACGCAATCGCGGGCCGGATCCGGCGGCTGCTGGCGATGGCGGACAAGCGGGCCATCGAGCTGGGCATCCCCGGTACCGAGGCGAATGTGACCCCGGACATGCTGGATGAGTGACTAAGTCCCTAGGATGGGAACAGGCGCCGGCGCGCGGTTCAGCCGGCCCGCACTTGTAGCACCCAAGATTTCCGGGTGGAGAAGCCGCCCGGATGCAATATCCGGACTAAAACGGAGGAATTCGTGAGCGAGTACACACTTCCCGATCTGCCGTACGACTATGCCGCGCTGGAGCCGCACATCTCCGCACGCATCATGGAGCTGCACCACGACAAGCACCACGCCGCCTACGTGGCGGGTGCCAACAAGGCGCTGGCACAGCTTGCCGAGGCCCGCGACAAGGGCGACTTCGCCAACATCAACCAGCTTTCCAAGGACCTGGCATTCCACACCGGCGGCCACGTCAACCACTCGGTCTTCTGGAACAACCTTTCTCCGGACGGAGGCGACAAGCCCGAGGGCGAGCTCGCGGCCGCCATCGACGACGCGTTCGGGTCGTTCGACGCGTTCCGCGCCCAGTTCACCGCCGCGGCCCTGGGCCTGCAGGGCTCGGGCTGGGGCTTCCTGGCGTACGAGCCGATCGGCGGAAACCTGGTCATCGAGCAGCTCTACGACCAGCAGGGCAACGTGGCGGTCGGCACCACCCCGCTGCTGATGCTCGACATGTGGGAGCACGCCTTCTACCTGGACTATGTGAACGTCAAGGCCGACTACGTCAAGGCGTTCTGGAACATCGTCAACTGGGCCGACGTCGCCAAGCGCTTCGATGGCGCCCGCCGCAACGCGACGGGTCTGATCACCCTCTGATCCTGGCGACCGCCTGAGTGGCTCGCGCCACATTCCGGACAGAAAGAGCAACAGACTGCCCGGCACCGTAGGATGGGAACCGGGAGGCGTGACGCCTTGAAATACCAACGGCGGAGTGCCTTCCGGACCCTTTCTGCGTGACACAACGGCGTGTCCACCCAATGGACCACCTGGTCGGCTCAACCGGAGCCGGCTGTGTGCTTGAACAGCATCAAGGAGATTGAAGCAAGTGACTACTCGTGTTGGTATCAACGGTTTCGGACGCATCGGCCGGAACTACTTCCGCGCAGCCCTGGCGCAGGGCGCTGACCTGGAGATCGTGGCCGTCAACGACCTGACGAGCCCGGAAGCCCTGGCGCACCTCTTCAAGTACGACTCCGTCACCGGCCGCCTGCCGCAGAGCATCGAGGTCAAGGACGGCGACATCATCGTCGACGGCAAGACCGTCAAGGTCCTCGCCGAGCGCGACCCGGCAAACCTGCCCTGGGGCGAGCTGGGAGTGGACATCGTCATCGAGTCCACCGGCTTCTTCACCAAGGCCGCGGATGCCCGCAAGCACATCGAGGCCGGCGCCAAGAAGGTGCTGATCTCCGCCCCCGCCTCGGATGAGGATGTCACCATCGTGCTCGGCGTCAACGACGACCAGTACGACCCGGCGAACCACCACATCATCTCCAACGCTTCCTGCACCACCAACTGCCTCGGCCCGCTCGCCAAGGTGCTCAACGACAACTTCGGCATCGAGCGCGGCCTGATGACCACGGTGCACGCCTACACCGCGGACCAGAACCTGCAGGACGGCCCGCACAAGGACCTGCGCCGCGCCCGTGCCGCTGCGATCAACGTCGTCCCCACGTCCACCGGTGCCGCGAAGGCCATCGGCCTGGTCCTGCCGGAGCTGAAGGGCAAGCTGGACGGCTACGCCCTGCGCGTGCCCGTGCCCACGGGCTCCGTGACCGACCTGACCGCCACCGTGAGCCGCGAGGTCACCGTCGAGGAAGTCAACGCCGCCTACAAGGCTGCCGCCGCTGAGGGCCCGCTGAAGGGCTACCTCTCCTACACTGACGCCCCGATCGTGTCCTCCGACATCGTGACGGACCCGGCCTCGTCGATCTTCGACTCCGGCCTGACCAAGGTGATCGGCAACCAGGTGAAGGTCGTTTCCTGGTACGACAACGAGTGGGGCTACTCCAACCGCCTCGTTGACCTGACCGAAATCGTCGCCTCCAAGCTCTAAGGAGCCGCCACGATGGTTGCTCACGCACTGACTGAGCTGCTGTCCGAAGGAGTGCGCGGGCGGCACGTCCTGGTCCGGTCGGACCTGAACGTGCCGCTCGACGGCTCCACCGTGACAGACGACGGACGCGTCCGCGCGTCCCTTCCGGTGATCCAGAAGCTCGCCGACGCCGGCGCCCGCGTGCTGGTGGCGGCCCACCTCGGACGTCCCAAGGGGGCACCGGAGCCCAAGTACTCGCTCAAGCCGGCCGCTGACCGGCTGGCCGGGCTCGCACCGTTCAAGGTCACCCTCGCCGCTGACACAGCCGGGCCCAGCGCCTCCGAACTGGCGGCAGGGCTGCAGGACGGCGAAGTGCTGGTTCTTGAAAACGTGCGCTTCGACCCCCGCGAGACCAGCAAGGACGACGCCGAACGGTCCGCCTTCGCCGACGAACTCGCGGCGCTCACCGGGGACAACGGCGCCTACGTGGATGACGCCTTCGGCGCCGTGCACCGCAAGCACGCCAGTGTCTACGACATTGCCACGAAGCTGCCCTCCTACCAGGGCGACCTCGTCAAGGCGGAGGTGGACGTGCTCCAGCGCCTGACCACCAAGCCGGAACGCCCGTTCGTGGTGGTGCTGGGCGGTTCGAAGGTCTCGGACAAGCTGGCTGTGATCGAGAACCTCATCGGCAAGGCCGACTACCTCCTGGTCGGCGGCGGCATGGTGTTCACCTTCCTCGCCGCGCAGGGCCACAAGGTCGGCGCAAGCCTGCTCGAGGCGGACCAGCTCGACACCGTGCGCGGTTACCTGGCGCGCGCCAAGGAGGCCGGCAGCGAATTCGTGCTCCCGACCGACATCGTCGTGGCGGAGAAGTTCGCCGCCGACGCTGCGCACGAAACCGTCGCAGCGGACGCGATCGAGGCGAGCAGCTTCGGCGCCGCCGGACTCGGCCTGGACATCGGGCCGGCCTCGGGCGCTGACTTCGCCGGCTACATCACCAAGGCGAAGACCGTGTTCTGGAACGGCCCGATGGGTGTGTTCGAGTTCGACGCCTTCGCCGCAGGCACCCGGGCGGTCGCGGCTGCGCTCACCGAAGCAACGGCCAACGGAGCCCTGACCGTCGTCGGCGGCGGCGACTCGGCCGCTGCGGTCCGCACGCTCGGTTTCGAGGACGGCCAGTTCGGCCACATCTCGACCGGCGGGGGCGCCAGCCTGGAATACCTCGAAGGCAAGGAGCTTCCGGGACTGACAGTCCTGGACCGCTAAGGCCTTCCGCCGGCGGGCCGCCACAGGCCCGCCGGCACCCGAATTTTTCATCTTTGAACTGGAGACACGCGTGACCACCTCGACGAACGGCAAGTTCGACCGCACCCCGCTGATTGCCGGCAACTGGAAGATGAACATGGACCATGTCCAGGGCATCACCCTGTTGCAGAAGCTGGCCTGGACCCTCAGCGACGCCAAGCATGACTTCGGCCGCGTCGAGGTTGCCGTCTTCCCGCCCTTCACCGACCTGCGCGGGGTGCAGACCCTGGTGCAGGGTGACCAGCTGAAGATCGTCTACGGCGGCCAGGACCTCTCCCCGGAGGACTCCGGTGCCTACACCGGGGACATTTCGGGTCAGTTCCTCGACAAGCTCGGATGCCGTTACGTGCTCGTGGGCCACAGTGAGCGACGCGTCATTCATGGTGAGAGCGACGAAGTCCTGGCCCGCAAGGTCCAGGCTGCCTACCGGCACAACCTCGTGCCGGTCCTCTGCGTCGGTGAAGGCCTGGAGATCCGCCAGGCCGGCACGCACGTGGAGCACACGCTCGCCCAGGTCCGGGCCGACGTGGCCGGGCTGGACGCGGAGCAGGTTGCCAGCCTGGTCATCGCCTACGAACCCGTCTGGGCCATCGGCACCGGCGAGGTCGCCGGACCGGAGGACGCCCAGGAAATGTGCGCGGCGATCCGTGCCGAGCTCACCGACCTCTACGACGCCGGGACCGCAGCGAAGGTCCGCCTGCTCTACGGCGGCTCGGTGAAAGCCGCCAACGCTGCCGCGATCATGAACCAGCGCGACGTCGACGGCGTGCTGGTGGGCGGCGCCAGCCTGGACGCGGGCGAGTTTGCTAATATTGTCAGGTTCGAGAGCCACCTGCTGACCGACTGACCGCTCCGGGAAAACCCGGGCCGGAAGTACCTGAGCTGAAAGGCCGCTGTGGAAGTTCTTCAAATCGTCCTGCAGATCCTGCTGGGCATCACCAGCCTTCTGCTGACGTTTCTTATCCTCCTGCACAAAGGCAGGGGCGGCGGGCTGTCCGACATGTTCGGCGGCGGCATGAGTTCGAGCCTCGGTTCCTCCGGTGTGGCCGAGCGCAACCTCAACCGGTTCACGATCATCCTCGGGGTCACCTGGGGCGCGGTCATCGTGGGGCTGGGACTGATCATGAGGTTCAGCAACGCCTAGCACTACGTGTCTTGTTCGCGTCGGGCAGCATCCGGGACTTTCGGATGCTGCCCGACGGCGTTAACCGGCCGTAGACTGGGCCGGTAAGCTCAGCCCGAACGGCCCCCGGAGTGACTATATGGCTCACGGCACGAACGGTTTCCGCGGCACCCGCGCCGGTGCGGCTCTCGGAGCCCCTGCATACTTCAGCAACGCTGGCGCCAGCGACCCGTTTCCGCGCATTGAGGTGTCCTACTGGTGCCCGTCCGGACACCAGATCCGGATGGTGTTCGCGGCATTGCCCGCCGAGCAGATCCCGCAATGGTGGGACTGCCCGCGGTGCGGCAGGAGGGCCACCTCAACGCCCGGCGCCGAGCCGCCCGCGAACCCCGACGAACCCTTCAAGAGCCACCTCGACTACGTCAAGGAACGCCGCACCCCGGCTGAAGGCGAGGCGCTCCTGGAGCGTGTCCTGAATGACCTGCGACGCCGGCGCACGCCCGGCCCGGCAGCCCCGGGCGAAGGCTCGGATGAGGGCCCGGGCGGGTAGGTCGGGTAAAGCCGGCGACAAGCCGCGCGGGGGTGACCCCAGGTAACCTGCCGGGACGCAGTGAAACGGGACGTAATAAGGCGGCCCCGGGGATCCCCTGGGCCGCTTCACGCTCGGTCAGGAGCCAGGTTCGCGGTAAATCAGGTTTTCCGGGACCTTCGCGGCCGCATCATGGTCGATGAGCCACAGCGTGCGGTTGCGTCCGGCCGGACCCGCAGCGGGCACCTGGACCGGGCTGGCGCCGGCCAGGGCGAGGCCCACAGCTCCGGCCTTGTCACTGCCGGCGACCACTAGCCAGACTTCCTGGGCCGAGTTGATGGCTGGCAGCGTCAGTGAGATGCGCGACGGCGGCGGCTTCGGAGCGTCCGTCACGCCCACGACCGTGCGGCTCTGCTCGCGGATGCCTGACATTTCCGGGAAGAGCGAGGCGATATGGGCGTCCGGGCCGACGCCCAGCAGCAGGATATCGAAGCGCGGCAGGCTCGGCGGCTCGCTTGGCTCCTCCGCATCCTCGGTCCACGCGGCGTGCTCGGCGGCACCTGCCTCGGCCAGTTGGCGGGCGTAGTCCGCCGCGGCTTCCTCAGGGCTGGCAAAGTCGTCCTCGGAACCGGCCGCGTGCACCCGCGCGGGGTCGACACCGATCTTGGAGAGCAGCGCCCGCTGCGCCTGGTTGGCGTTGCGTTCGTCGCTGCCTGCCGCGACGAACCTCTCGTCACCCCACCAGAAATTGACCTTCGCCCAGTTCACGGCCCGGCGGGCGGGTGATTCCGCCACGGCCTGCAGGGTGCTGATGCCGATGCTGCCGCCGGTCAGGACGACGGTCGCTTCCCCCCGCTCGTTCTGGATATCCACCAGCCGGGTCACCAGCCGTGCGGCGGTCGTCGCTGCCAGGACATCGAAGTCGGGGTGGATGTTGATCCGCGTCCGTGCCGTCATGCCGTTGCTTTCTCCTTCGTGACCATGCAGCGGCTCAACCCGTCCGTGATCACTTCGCCGAACACCTCGTCGGGGTCAAGCCTGCGGAGTTCTTCCGCAAGGCAATCCTGCAGGCTTCGCCGCGGCAACGCAATCCGCTGGGCCGGCTGCCCGGGCTGGGTGAGCGTAGCTTCAACGAGGCCGGGACGAACCAGTTCGACGGTGCCGCCGTCGCGTTCGAGCCGAACCCGGCGGATGCCCGTGCCGGCCGGGTCGTCGACGATCGTGACCGGGACGTCGAAGGCACGGGTCAGCCAGGCCGCCAGCAGCACGCTGCTGGGGGAGTCCGAGGCGCCTTCAACGAGGATCTTGGTCACGGGCGCGTCGTCGACCTGGTCCAGGACCGCGGCGAGCTGGATCCGCCAGTTGGTCAGCCGGGTCCAGGCCAGGTCGGTGTCGCCGGCGGCGTACGTCTTGCGCAGGTGGTGCAGCGCCTCGCGCGGATCGGGCTCGTTGGCCGAGTCGGTGATCCGGCGGTGCGCGATCTTCCCGATCGACGTCGCCGACGCCGATTCGGGCAGGCCGTGCGGCCACCAGGCGACAATCGGTGCGTCCGGCAGCAGCAGGGCCGACACGAGCGATTCGTCCTGGGAGGCCAGGTCCCCGAAGCCGCGCAGCACAATCACTTCGGACGCGCCGGCGTCGCCGCCGACGCGGATCTGCCCGTCCAGCCGGGTCGCTTCGGTCGCTGATCCCTCGGCCACCACGATGATCCGGCAGGGATGCTCCCGGCTGGCCAGGTTGGCGGCCTCGATGGCCTCTTCCTCGTACCCGTTGCGGGTGAGCACCACGAGGGTGAGCACCCGGCCGAGGGCGACGACGCCGCCCTGCTCGCGCAGCGCGTTCAGTTTCTTGGACACTTCCGAGGTGGTGGTGTCCGGGAGGTCCACGATCATGGCCTTCTCCACGTCCTTCCGTCACGGGCGAGCAGTTCGTCGGCCGAGGGCGGCCCCCAGCTGCCGGGGGCGTAGGGCTCGGGTTTGGTGCCTTCAGCGGCCCAGAATTCCTCGAACGGATCGAGGATCTTCCATGACAGTTCCACTTCCTCGTGCCGCGGGAACAGCGGGGGCTCGCCGAGCAGCACGTCCAGGATCAGCCGCTCATAGGCTTCCGGGCTCGACTCGGTGAAGGCATGGCCGTAGCCGAAGTCCATTGTGACGTCGCGGACCTCCATCTGCGTGCCCGGCACCTTGGAGCCGAACCGGATGGTCACGCCCTCGTCGGGCTGGACACGGATCACGACGGCGTTCTGTCCGAAATCGTCCGCGTTGCCCAGGAAGAGCAGGTTCGGCGCCTTCTTGAAGACCACGGCGATCTCAGTGACCCTGCGTCCCAGCCGCTTGCCGGCGCGCAGGTAGAACGGCACGCCTGCCCAGCGGCGGGTGTTGATGTCCAGGCGCAGCGCTGCATAGGTCTCGGTGATGGAGTCCGGATTGAAGCCGTCCTCCTCAAGGAATCCCTTGACCTTCTCGCCGCCCTGCCAGCCGCCGGTGTACTGGCCGCGGGCCGAGTGGGTGGACAGGTCGGCCGGCAGCTTCACCGCGGCGAGGACCTTCTCCTTCTCCGCGCGCAGGTCCTCGGCGTTGAAGGAGATCGGTTCCTCCATCGCGGTCAGGGCAAGCAGCTGGAGCAGGTGGTTCTGGATCACGTCGCGGGCAGCACCCACGCCGTCGTAGTAACCGGCGCGGCCACCGATGCCAATGTCCTCGGCCATCGTGATCTGCACATGGTCGACGTAGTTCGCGTTCCACAGCGGTTCGAACAGCTGGTTGGCGAAGCGCAGCGCCAGGATGTTCTGCACCGTCTCCTTGCCCAGGTAATGGTCGATGCGGAACACCGAATCCGGGGGAAAGACGTCCTCGACGATCGCGTTGAGCTCCCGGGCCGACTGCAGGTCGTGCCCGAACGGCTTCTCGATCACCACGCGGCGCCAGGAGTCTCCCGGTGCCTGCGCCAGGCCCTGGTTGGAGAGCTGGCGGCAGACCAGGTCGAACGCCTTGGGCGGGATCGAGAGATAGAACGCATGGTTGCCCCGCGTGCCGCGCTGCTCGTCCAGCTCGTCGATGGTCTTCTTCAGCCGGGCGAACGATTCGTCGTCGTCGAACTCGCCCTGGACGAAGCGGATGCCCTCCGAGAGCTGGTTCCAGACGTCCTCGTTGAACGGCGTCCGGGCGTACTTCGTGACGGCTTCCTTCACCTCGGCGGCGAAGTCTTCGTCCTCCCATTCGCGCCGGGCGAACCCGACCAGGGCAAAGCTCGGCGGCAGGAGGCCGCGGTTGGCCAGGTCGTACACCGCGGGCATGAGCTTCTTGCGGGAGAGGTCGCCGGTGACACCGAAGATCACCAGCGAGGACGGACCTGCGATCCGGGAGAGCCGGCGGTCCCGTGGGTCCCGAAGCGGGTTGGTGCGCTTGTGCGCGTCGGTTTCAGTCATAGCGGGGTTTGAGCCTCCGGAATCAGTTGCCGCGGGAGAGGGAAGCGACAGCGGTCCGCAGCTGCTCCACGCCCGCGGCGCGGTCCGTCAGGTGCAGGCGCAGCACGGGGCGTCCGTGGCCGGCGAGGACCTGCGCGTCACCGGCCGCCTGGGCGGCGATGAGTTGGCCGAAGCTGAACGGCCGGTCCGGAATGGCCAGGTCCTCGGCGGCGTCGGCCGTGATCTGCAGGAAAACGCCGACCGCCGGACCGCCCTTGTGGAACTGTCCGGTCGAGTGGAGGAAGCGGGGCCCCCAGCCGAAGGTGACGGGACGTCCGGTGCGGGCGGCGAGCCCGCTGCGGATGTCTGCGAGCGGCGCCTGGCCGAGGCGGTCCAGGTAGGCCTGGACGCTGAGGTAGCCGTCGCTGCCGAGTTGGCCAAGCAGGACCGTGAGGGCCTCGTCGAGGGACGACGCCGAACCGAGCCAGCTGCCGCCGCGGACCTCGACGGCGCCGTCGACGAAGTTCGCCGGCGTAGCTTCGGGGCGTGCGTCGAGCAGGCCGCGGGCGGCGGCCTTGGCGGCCTCGACGTCGGGCTGGTCGAACGGGTTGATGCCCAGCAGGCGTCCGGCAACCGCGGTGGCGAATTCCCAGACCATCATCTGCGAGCCGAGACCGCCGGCGACGGCGACCTGGTTCTCGGCCAGGTCGACCTCCGCGTCGGCGGCAACGAGACGGACGACCAGAACGTCGGCAGCGCCGCCGGTCACTTCCGGCGAGCCGGGCTCGGCGACCACCGGCAGCAGGCCGGTGCCGATCTTGCCGGTGGACTCGGCGATCAATTGTTCCGCCCAGTCGGCGAAACCGACGATGCCGGAGCCCTCGTCCACGATCACGATCTTGTTGCGCAGCGGTTTGGTGCCGCCGAGCGCGGCACCGAGTTCGAGGCCGATGTTCTCGGCGGCGTCGTCCGCGAGGACCTCGGCGGCCTCCTCAGCTTCATCGAGGAGCGCCTGGATGTCCACCCCGGCAAGGCCGGAGGGCACGAGGCCGAAGGCGGTCAGCGCAGAGTAGCGGCCGCCGACGTTCGGGTCCGCGTTGAACACTGCCCGGTAGCCGGCATCCCGCGACGCCTTGTCCAGCGGCGAGCCCGGGTCGGTGACGACGACGATGCGGCTCTTGGCGTCGAGGCCGGCGTCGGTGAACGCCTGCTCGAAGGCGCGGCGCTGGGAGTCCGTCTCCAGGGTGGAGCCGGACTTGGAGGACACGACGATGGCAGTTTCGGAGAGCCGGTCCGCCAGCGCCGCGGACACCTGCTCCGGGTCCGTGCTGTCCAGCACGGTCAGCTCCACGCCGGCGGTCCGGGTAATGACCTCCGGCGCCAGCGAGGAGCCGCCCATGCCGGCCAGCACAATGTGAGTAACCCCGTCGGCCTTCAACGCGTCCCGGAGCTCGAGAATCTGCGGCACGAGCGGCTGCGAGACCGAGGCGGCCTCGACCCAGCCGAGACGGATCGCGGACTCGGACTCGGCGTCCTTGCCCCAGAGGGTGTGGTCCTTGGCGAAGATGCGCGAGGCGATTTTGTCCTCTACCAGCTGCGCGACATTCTCTTCCACGGCCTGCCGGGCAGCCCCGGAGGCGTCAAATGACAGGGTACTCATCAGTCCTAGGCCTCGCTCTTCACCGGGGTTGCAGCTTCGAGGGCGTCCTTCAGGTGGCCGAGGAGCTCGTTCCAGCTGGCGACGAACTTGTCGAGGCCTTCGGTCTCGAGCTTCTCGACGACGGCGTTGTAGGACACGCCGAGGTTTTCCAGCTTGTCCAGCAGCTCGTTGGACTCGTCGTAGGTTCCGGCGATGGTGTTGCCGGTGACGACTCCGTGGTCGAACGTGGCGTCCAGGGTCTTCTCCGGCATGGTGTTGACCACGTTCGGCGCGACCAGCTCGGTGACGTACAGGGTGTCGGGGTAGGCGGGGTCCTTCACGCCGGTGGAGGCCCACAGCGGACGCTGGGCGTGGGCACCGGCGGCCGCGAGCACCTGCCAGCGTTCGGTGGCGAACTGCTCCTCGAAGACCTGGTAGGCCAGGCGGGCGTTGGCCAGGCCGGCCTTGCCCTTGAGTGCCTTCGCCTCGTCGGTGCCGATCGCGTCGAGCTGCTTGTCGATCTCGGTGTCCACGCGGGAGACGAAGAAGGACGCGACGGAGTGGATCGTGGAGAGGTCCTTGCCGTTTTCCTTCGCCCGCTCGATGCCGACCTGGAAGGCGTTGATGACGGCCCGGTAGCGCTCCAGCGAGAAGATCAGCGTCACGTTGACGCTGATGCCCTCGGCGAGCGTGGCGGAGATGGCCTCAAGGCCTTCAACGGTCGCCGGGATCTTGATGTAGACGTTCCCGCGGTTGACCTTCGCGGAAAGCTTCTTGGCGCTCGCCACGGTGCCGTCCGTGTCGCGGGCCAGCCGCGGGTCGACCTCGATGGAGACGCGGCCGTCCTGGCCGCCGGTTGCCTCGGCGATCGGAGCGAACAGGTCGCAGCCGTCGGTGACGTCCCGGGTGGTGATCTCGAAGACAGCGGTCTCGACGTCGGCGCCGCGGCCGGCGAGTTCCTGGAGCTGCTCGTCGTAAGCGTGGCCCTTGGTGATGGCGGCCTCGAAGATGCTCGGGTTGGTGGTCACACCGACCACGTTCTTCTCGTCGATGAGCTTCTGCAGGGTGCCCTGGTTCAGGCGGTCACGGGAAAGGTCATCGAGCCAGATGGAGACGCCGGCTTCGGAAAGCTGGGCGGTGGGGGTTGTTGCTGACATGGTCACAATCTCCTTGATTCGCAAGTGTCGGGCAGTTAGTTGAGGTCGCCGGGCTGCGACGAAGCGCTGCCGGAGGGAGCCCCGGACGTCGCGCTGAGGCGGTCCGCGGAACCGAGCGAGGACAGCGAGTCCTTCGCCGCGGCGACGACGGCCTCGGCAGTGATGCCGAACTCCTGGAAGAGCCGCTTGTAGTCGGCGGAGGCACCGAAGTGCTCGAGCGAGATGGAACGGCCGTTGTCGCCGACGAGCTCGCGCCAGCCCTGCGCAATGCCCGCCTCAACCGAGACGCGGGCCTTGATGCTGCTCGGGAGCACCTGCTCGCGGTAGTCGGCGTCCTGTTTGTTGAACCATTCAAGGCAGGGCAGGGACACCACGCGGGTGGGGGTGCCGCCGGCCTGCAGGGTCTCGCGGGCCTCGACGGCCAGCTGGACCTCGGAGCCGGTGGCGATGAGGATGACCTCGGGCTCGACGCTCTGGCCGTCCTTGGAGGCTTCGGCCAGCACGTAGCCGCCCTTGGCGACGCCCTGCGCGGAGGCGAAGGTGTCACCCGTGGCAGCGCCCTCGCCGCGGGCGTAGGTGGGCACGTTCTGCCGGGTCAGCACAATGCCGGCCGGGTTCTCGGTGTTCTCCAGGATGGTCTTCCACGCGACCGCGACCTCGTTGGCGTCGCCCGGGCGGACGACGTCGAGGCCCGGGATGGCACGCAG
Organism: Paenarthrobacter sp. DKR-5; assembly: GCF_018531425.1. Classification (GTDB taxonomy): domain Bacteria; phylum Actinomycetota; class Actinomycetes; order Actinomycetales; family Micrococcaceae; genus DKR-5. Next base: position 240,781 of record NZ_JAHBOI010000002.1, on the reverse strand, counting down.
CGAGGCGAGCTGCTCCACCGGCTGGTGCGTCGGGCCGTCCTCGCCAAGGCCGATCGAGTCGTGCGTCCACACGTAGATGGACGGAACACCCATCAGGGCGCCGAGGCGGATGGCCGGGCGCTGGTAGTCGCTGAAGATCAGGAAGGTAGCGGAGAAGGCGCGGGTGCTGGAGTGCATCACGATGCCGTTGACGATGGACGCGGCGGCGTGCTCGCGGATGCCGAAGTGCAGCGTGCGCCCGTACGGGTTGCCCTTCCAGGCGTTCGTCTGGCGGGAGGTCGGAATGAAGGACGGGTCGCCCTCGAAAGCGGTGTTGGTGGACTCCGCCAGGTCGCAGGAGCCGCCCCACAGTTCGGGAAGCTCGGGGGCGATGGCGTTCAGCACGGCGCCGGAGGCCTTGCGGGTGGCCACTTCCTTGCCCGCTTCGAACTCGGGCAGTGCCTTCTCCCAGCCCGCGGGAAGCTGGCGCGACGCGATGCGCTCGAGCAGCTCGTTGGCTTCCGGGTTTGCGTCCTTCCAGGCGGCGAAGCTCTTCTCCCAGGCGGCGCGCTCTTCGCGGCCGCGGTCGACGACCTTACGGGCGTGCTCGAGGACCTCGGGCTCGACAACGAAGGACTTCTCCGGGTCGAAACCGAGGATTTCCTTCAGCCCGGCCACTTCTTCAGCTCCCAGGGCGGAGCCGTGGATCTTGCCGGTGTTCTGCTTCTTCGGGGCGGGCCAGCCGATGATGGTCCGCAGCGCGATGATCGACGGGCGGGACGTCTCGGCCTTGGCGGCCAGCATGGCGCTGTAGAGCTCCTGCATGTCCTCGACGTACTCGCCGGTCTTCGTCCAGTCCACGCGCTGGACGTGCCAGCCGTAGGCTTCGTAGCGCTTGAGCACGTCCTCGGAGAAGGCGACGTCGACGTCGTCCTCGATGGAGATGTGGTTCTGGTCGTACAGGACCACCATGTTGCCGAGCTCCTGGTGGCCGGCGAGCGAGGACGCCTCGGAAGTCACGCCTTCCTGCAGGTCGCCGTCGGATGCGAAAACCCAGATGGTGTGGTCGAACGGGCTGGTTCCCGGGGCGGCGTCGGCGTCGAACATGCCGCGCTGGCGGCGCTGCGCGAACGCCATGCCCACCGAGGAAGCCAGGCCCTGGCCGAGCGGACCGGTGGTGATCTCCACGCCGTTGGTGTGCTTGTACTCGGGGTGCCCGGGGGTCTTCGAACCCCAGGTGCGCAGGGACTCGAGGTCCTTGAGCTCCAGGCCGTAGCCGGAGAGGAAGAGCTGGATGTAGAGGGTCAGCGACGTGTGCCCGGGGGAGAGGATGAACCGGTCGCGTCCCGTCCACTGCGAGTCGGACGGGTCGTGGCGCATGAGCTTCTGGAACAGCAGGTACGCGGCGGGCGCCAGGCTCATCGCCGTGCCCGGGTGGCCGTTGCCGACCTTCTCCACAGCATCCGCAGCGAGGACGCGGACGGTGTCCACGGCGCGCTTGTCGAGCTCAGTCCAGTTCAGTTCTTCTTCCAAATGTGGCACGTAAACCGAGCCCCTCTCTAGTGCTGACGGCCTCGGGCCTGCGACGAGCGCGTGACCCCGGGGTGCGGGGAGCCTTGCAGCCGTTCGTCATCGAAACATTGACCAAGCATGGCGCGTGCGGTGCCTGCCCGCGGCGGGCAGTGCTACGCGTGCTGTTCATCGTCCAGCTTAGACCCATTGACCCCCGCGGACAGGAGGTGTCCACAAGGTGGACAACATATTGAACGCTGTTCACTTCACTGTATTGACGCCTGTCCGGTGAGGTTTCCGGACGCTTCCCGGCGGCCGTCGGGCCCGGTGCGCCCTGCTGCCTACCCACCGCCGCGGGCGCGGCGGGTGGCCGCCGTCACCTGCCCAGGTGCGTCCGCGGGGCCCGTCCCGCGATAGGATAAGGGGAGGTTTCGGGGCCTGGTTCCCGCGCGCGGGGAAACGCCTCTGCGTAAAAGTGGCTAGAACAGAACTGAGTGACATTTCCGTGAGTGCAACAAGAACGCCGGCAGTCGCCGCTTCCGCAGCGGCCAAACCCGGCTTCCGCCGCAAAGCGAAGGCCTACTTCGCCCTCACCAAGCCGCGCGTCGTCGAACTGCTGCTGGTCACGACCGTCCCGACCATGATCTTCGCCCAGAAGGGCTTTCCGAGCGTCGGTCTGATCCTGGCGACATTGGTCGGCGGGGCATTCGCTGCCGGGAGCGCCGGCGCGTTCAACTGCTACATCGACCGCGACATCGACCGGCTGATGCACCGGACCGAGAACCGGCCGCTCGTCACCGGCGAGGTCACGCCGCGTGAGGCCTACGTGTTCGCCTGGGCGCTCGGCGTCGCCTCGATCGTCATTCTCTGGCTCGGCGCGAACGCACTGGCCGCCGGGCTGGGCGTGCTCGCCATCTTCTTCTACGTCGTCATCTACACGCTGATCCTGAAGCGGCGGACCGCGCAGAACATCGTGTGGGGCGGCGCCGCGGGCTGCATGCCCGTGCTGATCGCGTGGGCCGCCGTGACCGACAAGGTCGAGTGGCCGGCGTTTGTGCTCTTCATGGTGATCTTCCTGTGGACGCCGCCGCATTACTGGCCGTTGTCCATGCGCTACGGCGAGGACTACCGCAACGCGAAGGTGCCGATGCTCGGCGCCGTCGCCGGCGCCAACGTGGTATCCGTGCAGGTTGTGCTCTATGCGTGGGCCATGGTCACCAGCTCGCTGCTGCTCATCCCGGTCGGCGGCGCAGGCTGGGTGTACACCCTGGTGGCAGTGCTCAGCGGCGCCTGGTTCCTGTACGAGTCGCACACGCTGCACAGCAAGGCCCAGCAGGACGAAGCGACCGACAAGCGGGCCATGCGGGTCTTCCACGGCTCGATCAGTTACCTGACCCTGCTCTTCCTCGCTCTGGCCGTCGACCCGTTCGTCGGTCCGGCACTCGTCCGCTAGGACCTCGGTCCGCTCCGCTCCCGCTGCAAAAATGACGCGGTTTCCCGTCTATGACGCGGATTGAAGCGTGTCATAAACGGGAAACCGCGTCATCAGTGCGCCGCTCCGGCGAATGGGGGGTACTCGGACCTGCCCCCGGCGCAACTCGGGAAGGCGGACGGAGCCCGCGGCGGCCCCGCGCCTTGCGGTGCGGGGCTTCTGGCTTCTCCGGGTCCGCCGGCCGGTCGCTCCGTATCCAGAAATGACGCAGCTTCCCGTTTATGACGCGGATTGACGTTTATGACGCGGATTGAAGCGTGTCATAAACGGGAAACCGCGTCATCAGTGATCGTTGGCGGCGGGCGAGCACCCCGACAGCCGGCGGGAGCCTCGTTCACGGTGCTCCGTCGGGGGTCCGCCCGGGCGTCAGGCCTTGCGGTAGGCGATGTCGACGGCGTTGGTCGCCGCGATGACCAGCAGTGAGGCGCCCAGCATGTGCATCCCGACGAGCACCACCGGCAGGCCGGTGAAGTGCTGGGTGTAACCAATGGCGCCCTGCACCAGCACGATCGCGACGAGCAGCACGACGGCGGTGCGCAGCTGGTCCCCGCGGCCCCGGCGCCACGCCAGGTACAGGCTGACGGCGGAGGCGATGACAAGCAGGTAGACGGGGGCCACGTGCACGCGGGTGATCAGGTCCGGGTCCAATCCGTTGCGCGGGGCGTGCGCGTCCCCGGCGTGCGGGCCGGAGCCGGTGACGACGACGCCGAGCATCACCGCGAGGACGCTGAAGACGCCGGCGGCGGCGAGCAGCTGGCGCAGCGTGCGGCCGACCGGGCGGGCGGGCAGGACGGCGAACCGTCCGGTGCGGCCGTAGGCCCTGTTCACCAGCAGCATGGACAGAGCCACCAGTGCCATCGACACGAGGAAGTGCAGCCCCACCACCCACGGGTTCAGGCCGGTCAGGACGCTGAAGCCGCCGATCACCGCCTGCGCCGGAATGCTCGCCAGCAGCCCGATCGCGAGGCCGAACAGGTCCCGGCGCTCCTTGCGCAGGTTCCACAGCACCACGAGCATGGCGACGGCGACGGCAGTCAGCAGGAAGGTCAGCGTCCGGTTGCTGAACTCCACGATGCCGTGGATCCCCATCTCCGGGGTGTTCACCAGCGAATCCGGCGTGCAGCGCGGCCACGTCGGGCAGCCCAGGCCGGAGGCGGTCAGCCGCACGGCGCCGCCGGTCACGACGAGTACCGTCTGGCCGATCAGGGAGGCGACGGCGAGCCGGCGGATGGTCGGATTGACCTCCCGCGGCAGCCGCGATGTGATCCGGCGGCCGAAGCCCTGCTTCAGTTCTGAACGTTCCTGGACCACGCGCACCCTAACTCCACTTGAACCATCGAAGGGCGCCGGCCGAGGCCAGTGCGGCCCAGACCAGCAGGACCAGCGTTTCCCCGAGGTTCAGGGTGCCGGTCAGAAAAGCGTCCCGCAGGGCCTGCCCGAGGGCCCCGGACGGAAGAAAATGCACGATGTCCTGCACCAGCAGCGGCTGCCGGTCGCTCGGCAGCACGATGCCGCCGAAAGCGCCCAGCACCAGCCAGAGCAGGTTCGTGATGGCCAGCGTGGCCTCGGGCCGCACGGTGCCGGCAACCAGCAGCCCCAGCGCTGTGAACGCCGCGGCCCCGAGCACCAGCAGCGGCACCCCGAGCGCCCAGCCCGCGGGGCTGGGCTGCCACCCCAGCAGCAGGGCGACGGCGGAGACCACGAGCACCTGCAGCACCAGCACCGCGAGGACGGCAATTACCTTGCCCCAGATCAGGCCGGCACGGCCCAGCGGCGTCGTTGAAAGGAACCGCAGCACGCCGTACCGGCGGTCGAAGCCGGTCGCAATGCCCTGGCCGGTGAAAGCGGTCGACATCGCGCAGAGCGCCAGGATACCGGGCGTGGCGATGTTAATCCGGCTCGCACCGAGCCCGTCCAGCAGCGGCGTCACCGAGAGCCCGATGAGGGCCATCAGCGGAAGGACGACCGCAAGGATGAGCTGCTCGCCGTTGCGAAGCATCGTGATGGTCTCGTACCGGCCCTGCGCCAGGACGCGGGCCGCGAGCGGGGCGGGCGTGCTCATCGGATCTGCCTTCCGGAGATGTCGAGGAACACGTCCTCGAGGTTGCGGGCCGCGAAGTGGAGGGACGCGGGCATCACGTCGTGTGCGGCCCACCACTGCGCCAGGGCTGCCAGGTCGGCGGGCTGCTGGATGCCGGTGACGGTGTAGTGGCCGGCCGAAACTTCCGCCGCATCGAGCCCGGCGGGCAGCCCGGCCAGATCCAGTCCCTGGGCTGCCTCAAACATCAGGGAGCGCGACGACGTCGAGCCCTCCTGGGCGAGCAGCTCCGGCACGGTGCCCTGGGCGACGGTCCGGCCGCCGTCGACGATGAAGACGTAGTCGGCCAGCTTCTGCGCGTCGTCGAGCAGGTGGGTGGTAAGCACGATGGCCAGGCCCTCGTCGCGCAGTTCGCGGATCAGCTCGAAGACGATCTGGCGGGACTGCGGGTCAAGGCCCGCGCTCGGTTCGTCAAGGAACACCACCTCAGGGTTGCCGACCAGGCAGGCAGCCAGCGCGAGCCGCTGCTTCTGGCCGCCGGAGAGCCGGCGGACGGTGGTGTTGGTAAACGTGTCGATGCCCAGCCGCTCCACCAGGCCGCCGATGTCCCGAGGATTCCGGTACATGGCGGCGATGTGGCGCAGCAGCGGCAGCGGGCGGGCCGACGGGGGCAGTCCGCCGTCCTGGAGCATGACGCCGACCCGGGCGCGCAGGTCCGCTCCCGCGCTGTCAGGGTCCTGTCCGAGCAGCCGGATGGTGCCGCCGTTGCGGCGCTGGAGACCCTGCGCGCATTCGAGCGTGGTGGTCTTTCCGGCACCGTTCGCGCCGAGCAGGGCAGTGACCTGGCCGAACCGCGCCGAGAGTGAAACGCCGTCGAGGACCCGCATCATCCTGCCGTCGAGGGAGGCGATGGGGCCGACGTCCTTGATGAGTCCGTCGATCTCGAGGGCGGGCGAATCCGAAACTGGCACCCGGCCATTCTACGCGATGTAGTACCGGCGGCCGCGGCCGGAAAGGTCCGCCTTACTGGAAGGCCGGAGTAAATTACGTCATGATTATGTTGTGTATTCCATGGGGAACATCACCGGCAGCCGCAGCGCCGCCCACACCACCGCAGCCGAAGCGGAAGACCGTACCAGGGACCGTGTCCTCGGCGCGGTCCTTGAGCATGGCCCGGTGAGCGCGGCGGAACTGGGCAACCTGCTTGGTCTGACCCCGGCCGCCGTCCGGCGCCATCTGGACCACCTCTCCCGTCAGGGCATCATCGAGGTCAAGCGGGTCGCCAAGGCCGGGGCCCGCGCGGGCCGGCCTGCCCGGCGCTACGTGCTCAGCAAGCGCGGCCAGAGCAGCCTCGGCGACGACTACCTCGAAATTGCGCGCACCGCGTTGAAGCAGCTCGAGCAGTTGGGCGGGGAAGCGGCCGTCGCCGAGTACGCGCGCAAGCGGTTTTCGACGATGCGGGAAAAGTACCGTCCCGAGGTCGACGCCGCCGGCAACGATGTCGCCTCCCGGGCACAGGCCCTCTCCGAGGCGCTCAGCCGCGACGGTTTCGTCGCTTCCACCACCACCCTTGGGCTGAAGGGCCCGCTGGCGGCAGTGCAGCTGTGCCAGGGCCACTGCCCGGTGCAGGAGCTGGCGGCGGAATTCCCGGTCTTCTGCGACGCCGAGACCGAGGTGTTCGCGGAACTGGTCGGTGTTGACGTGCGCCGGCTGTCCACGCTCGCCAGCGGCGGGCACGTCTGCACGACCCACATACCAACAGGGCGGCCGCGTACGGTGGCCGCACTGGGAACCGAAGTAACCAACCATCAGCAAGAAAGGCCGCTATGACGGACCAACTAGCAGAGAAGGTCGGCGCCCCCTCCACGGTGATTTCCGAAATTCTGGAGAAGAACCCGGAGCTGGAGGGCATCGGCACCTACGAGTACGGCTGGGCCGACAAGAACGACGCCGGCGCCAATGCCCGGCGCGGCCTGAACGAAGAGGTCGTCCGGGACATCTCGGCGAAGAAGAACGAGCCCGAATGGATGCTCGACCTCCGCCTGAAGGGGCTCAAGTACTTCGACCGCAAGCCCATGCCCACCTGGGGCGCGGACCTGTCCGGCATCGACTTCGACAACATCAAGTACTTCGTGCGCTCGACCGAGAAGCAGGCTGCTTCCTGGGAGGACCTGCCCGAGGACATCCGCAACACCTACGAGAAGCTGGGCATCCCGGAGGCCGAGCGCAGCCGCCTGGTCGCCGGCGTCGCCGCCCAGTACGAGTCCGAGGTGGTGTACCACCAGATCCGCGAGGACCTGGAGAAGCAGGGCGTCATCTTCCTGGACACCGACACCGCGCTGCGCGAGCACCCCGAGATCTTCCAGGAGTACTTCGGCACCGTGATCCCCGTGGGCGACAACAAGTTCGCCTCGCTGAACACTTCGGTCTGGTCCGGCGGTTCCTTCGTCTACGTCCCCAAGGGCGTCCACGTCGAGATCCCGCTGCAGGCCTACTTCCGCATCAACACCGAGAACATGGGCCAGTTCGAGCGGACCCTGATCATCGCCGACGAGGACTCTTACGTCCACTACATCGAGGGCTGCACCGCCCCGATCTACACCTCGGACTCGCTGCACTCCGCCGTGGTTGAGATCATCGTGAAGAAGAACGCCCGCGTGCGGTACACGACGATCCAGAACTGGTCCAACAACGTGTACAACCTGGTGACCAAGCGCGCGATCGCGCATGAGGGCGCCACCATGGAGTGGATCGACGGCAACATCGGTTCCAAGGTGACCATGAAGTACCCGGCTGTGTACCTCGTCGGGGAACACGCCAAGGGTGAGACCCTCTCGATCGCGTTCGCCGGCGAAGGCCAGCACCAGGACACCGGCTCGAAGATGGTCCACATCGCGCCGAACACAAAGAGTTCCATCATCTCCAAGTCCGTCGCCCGCGGCGGCGGCCGGGCAGCCTACCGCGGCCTGGTGCAGGTGCGCGAAGGCGCCAAGCACTCGGCGAACACCGTGCGCTGCGACGCGCTGCTGGTGGACACCATTTCCCGCTCCGACACGTACCCGTACGTCGACGTCCGCGAGGACGACGTCACCATGGGCCACGAGGCAACGGTGTCGCGGGTCAGCGAGGAGCAGCTGTTCTACCTGATGTCCCGCGGCATGCCGGAGGACGAGGCGATGGCGATGATCGTGCGCGGCTTCATCGAGCCGATCGCCCGCGAGCTGCCGATGGAGTACGCGCTTGAGCTCAACCGCCTGATCGAACTCCAGATGGAAGGATCGGTCGGCTAGTGGCGCTTCCCGGAACTGCTGAAACGAACACCGAAGGTACGAAGGACGTAGTGGAAAAAGCACGCATCGGTGCCCCGAGCATCGACGAAATCGACGCCGGCACCCCGGCGATCGCCGGAATGAGCGAGGAAGGCGAGAAGCTCGCCGCGGAGAACCCCGCCGCGGGTTCGCCGCTGGCAGGGGAGGCCGTCAAGAGCCACAGCCACGGGGGAGGGGTCGGTGTGCCGGACAGCTCCCGCGCCGGCCGCCTTACCTCGTACCGGCTCGCCGACTTCCCTGTGCTGACCGGCCGCGAGGAGGACTGGCGGTTCACCCCGCTGCAGCGGCTCCGCGGCCTGGACAAGGGCGAACTCGTCGGGCAGCCTCCGGCCGTCGCGGTGTCCGCCGCCGAGGGTGTGACCGTTGAGACCGTCGGGCACGACGACGCCCGCATCGGCTCCGCCGGCATCCCCGAGGACCGCGTCTCCGCCGCCGCGTGGGAATCCGCCGCCGAAGCGACCGTCCTGACGGTCCCCGCCGGCTTCCAGGCTGAGGGAGAAACCACGGTGACGGTGACAGGCGCCGGCGAAGACCCTGCTGCGAGCCACGTGTTCATCCACGCCAAGCCCAACTCCGCTGCGGTCGTCGTGCTTGACCACCAGGGAACCGGCGTCGTGTCCGAGAACGTCGAAGTGCTGGTCGAGGAGGGCGCAAAGCTCACCGTCGTCAGCATCCAGGACTGGAACGACGACTCGGTGCACGCCAGCGCGCAGCAGGCAAAGATCGGCAAGGACGCGCACTTCAAGCACGTTGTCGTCAACCTCGGCGGCAATCTGGTCCGCGTGACCCCCTCCGCCCGGTTCGCGGGCCAGGGCGGGGACGTGGAGATGTACGGCTTGTACTTCGCCGATGCCGGGCAGCACTTCGAACAGCGCCTGTTCGTGGACCACGCAGTGCCCAACTGCAAGTCCCGCGTGACGTACAAGGGAGCCCTCCAGGGCCGCGACGCCCACACCGTGTGGGTCGGCGACGTGCTCATCCGCAAGGAGGCCGAAGGTACGGACACCTACGAGATGAACCGGAACCTGCTGCTCACCGATGGTGCCCGCGCCGATTCGGTGCCGAACCTGGAGATCGAAACCGGTCTGATCGAAGGCGCAGGCCACGCCAGCGCCACCGGCCGGTTCGACGACGAGCACCTGTTCTACCTGATGGCCCGCGGCATTCCGGAGGACGCCGCCCGCCGGCTGGTGGTCCGCGGCTTCCTCAACGAGGTCATCCAGCAGATCAAGGTTCCTGCCCTCGAGGAGCGCCTGCGCGACGCCGTCGAACGCGAACTCGAGGCAGGGAACCTCTGATGCCGGCCGGGGAGCTGGTCTGCAGGGCGTCGGAGATCGGGGTCAAGAGCGCGCTGCGCATCCTGGTCCAGGACTATCCTGTGGCGATCGTGAAAGACTCCGACGGGCAGCTGCACGCCATCGGGGACACCTGCTCCCACGCCGACGTCTCGCTGTCCGAGGGTGACGTTGAGGGCTGCACGATCGAATGCTGGGGCCACGGTTCCCAATTCGACCTGCGCACCGGCCAGCCGCTGAGCCTTCCGGCGTTCGAGCCCGTCCCGGTGTTTGCCCTGGAACTGGACGGCGACGACGTTTACGTGGACGTCAGCACCGTCATCAACGGGGCTCCGGCCCCGACCCGCTAAGACTTTTCATCCGAAAGAAGAACGAAGAACCTATGTCAACGCTTGAAATCAAGGACCTGCACGTCAGCATCTCGACCGAGCAGGGCACGAAGGAAATCCTCAAGGGCGTCAGCCTGACGATCAAGACCGGTGAGACGCACGCCATCATGGGCCCGAACGGCTCGGGCAAGTCCACCCTGGCCTCCACGATCGCCGGCCACCCGCGCTACACGGTCGACAGCGGCTCGATCACGCTCGACGGCGAGGACGTGCTCTCGATGAGCGTGGACGAGCGTGCCCGCGCCGGCCTCTTCCTGGCCATGCAGTACCCGGTCGAGGTCCCCGGCGTGACCATGACGAACTTCCTGCGCACCGCGAAGACCGCCATCGACGGCGAAGCCCCGAGCCTGCGCACCTGGACCAAGGACGTCAAGGCGGCCATGAGCCAGCTGCGCATCGACGCGGACTTCGCCCAGCGCAACGTGAACGAGGGCTTCTCCGGCGGCGAGAAGAAGCGCGTGGAGATCCTGCAGCTGGAGCTGTTCAAGCCCAAGTTCGCGATCCTCGACGAGACCGACTCCGGCCTCGACGTCGACGCGCTCAAGGTGGTCTCCGAAGGAGTGAACCGCGCCCACGCCGGCGGCGGGATGGGCACGCTGCTCATCACCCACTACACACGCATCCTGCGCTACATCAAGCCGGACTTCGTCCACGTCTTCGTGGACGGCCGGATCGCCGAAGAAGGCGGCCCTGAGCTCGCGGACCGCCTTGAAGAAGAAGGCTACGACCGGTTCACCGCGCCGAACGGTGCGCTGAACACGGCTGCGGCCCAGGCCTAAGAAGGAACCATGACTGACACAGGCACGACCGAACCGAACCAGGTGGAGCCGGTGAACCCGGCGCAGACCAGCCTCGAGGACGTCGAAGAGGCGCTCAAGGACGTCATCGACCCTGAGCTGGGCGTGAATGTCGTCGACTTGGGCCTGCTGTACGGCCTGCGCTACGGCGACGACGGCGCACTGCTGATCGACATGACGCTGACGACGGCCGCCTGCCCGCTCACCGACGTGATCGAAGAGCAGACCGGCCAGGCTCTCGACGGCATCGTGGACGAGTGGCGGCTGAACTGGGTGTGGATGCCGCCGTGGGGGCCGGAACGGATCACCGAGGACGGCCGCGACCAGATGCGCGCCCTCGGCTTCAACATCTAGCCTCCTCGCTAGGGGGACGGCGGGCAGCGGCACCGGTTGGTGCTGCTGCCCGCCGTCGGCGTTTAAGCAGTGTTGACACGCCTACGGACGGGTCAGGTCAGCGGCGCCGAAAGTGTTGCAGGAGCCAAGGGTTCCCTTGCTGTAGCCCTGGCTGAACCAGGCCTGCCGCTCAGCGCTCGATCCATGGGTCCACGACTCCGGGTTAGTGCGGCCGGTTGCGGCCTTCTGAATCCGGTCGTCACCGACCGAGGAGGCTGCCGAGAGGGCATCCGCGAGATCCTGCCGGGTGACCGGTTCCAGCAGGACCTGGCCGTTGGCGTCCTTGCGCGTGGACGCGTACTTGGCCCAGATGCCCGCGTAGCAATCCGCCTGCAGCTCCGTGCGGACCGACAGCGAATTGGCGCCCTGAGGATCCTGCTGCGACTTGTTGATGTTGCCGAGCAGGTTCTGGATGTGATGGCCGAACTCGTGGGCGACAACATACTCCTGGGCCAGCGGGCCTCCGGAGGAGCCGAAGCGGGTCACCAGCTCGTTGAAGAAACCCGGGTCGAAGTACGCAGTGGTGTCGACCGGACAGTAGAACGGGCCCACTTCGCTGCTGGCAGTGCCGCAGCCGGTGGAGACCTGCTGGGAGAAGATGACCGTCTTCGGGCGCGCGTAGCGGACATTCTGCTGCGCGAGGTAGGCCGGCCAGAAACTGTTGAGCGAGTTCACGGTCCCGACAATCCGGCAGTCCAGCCGCTGGTCCGCCTGGCTGCCGGTGCGGCACTCTGACGCCGCCCCCGAGGTCGCCGGCGCCGCAGCCGGGCCGCCCCCGGCCAGACCCTCGAGCAGCTGCGGGTTGATGCCGAAGAGGGCCGCCAGCAGCAGCACAATGCCGCCGCCGATTCCCCCACCGACCCTCAACCCGAGTCCGGAGCCTCGGCGGTCCTCGAGCTGGGACGGATCGAGCTGGGCGTTGTCGTTGAAACTCATGCGTCAACAATAGACGGGGGGCTGCTCCGGCCGGCCCGGAGAGCCTACAGTGGAAGCGATGCCGTTCCTCGACCGCCTGAGCCGATGGGCCGCCGACCGCCCCGGCGCGCCCGCCGTCGTCGTCGGCACCAAGGTGCTGAGCTACGCCGGGTTGGCGGAGGCCGCGGCAGCGCTCGGCCGGGGGAGCGGACTGACGGCGGTCTGCCTGCCCAATTCGGTCGAAGCCGTGGCAGCCATCGCCGGCGCGATGTCCGGCAGCGGGCGTTGCGCCGTCCTGGACCCGGCGTGGCCTTCGCAGCAGCGGGCAGCCGTGCTGTCGCGGCTGGAGCCGGACACGGTCCTTGACGGGCCGGAAGCCGTGGCGGACACGGCCGGCAGCAGCACCGGAACCACGCTCGCCGACGGACCGCCCGGGAGCGTGTTCCTCGTCGGCCTGACCTCCGGCACGACGGCGCTGCCGAAAGCCTTCAGCCGGACCAGGCGCTCCTGGCAGCTGTCGCTGGAGGTCACCGGCCAGCTGTTCGGGTTGCACGACGGCGCCGCGACCCTGGCGCCGGGCCCACTCTCTTCGGGGGTCAATCTGTATGCGCTGGCCGAATGCCTCCGGGAGGGCACCCCGTTCCACACCGTTGCCGGCGGCACGGCCGAGGCACTCGAAGCACTCGGCCGGGAGGACATTGGGCGACTGGTGGTGGTGCCGGCACAGCTGCGCCTGCTGGCGGAACGCGCCGGCGCGAGCCCTGAGGGCAGGGCCGCGGGCCGCCGGCTGAGCAGCATCGTCTCAGGCGGCGCCAAGCTCGACCCGGCCACCCGCGCCGCCGCCCGGGCGTGGGCGCCGGAAGCCGTCATCCACGAGTACTACGGCGCCTCCGAGCTGAGCTTCGTCGCCGCCTCCCGCCAGGCGCCGGGCGAGCCGGCACTGCCGGGGACCGCCGTCGGCCGGCCGTTCCCCGGCGTGTCCGTGGCCGTCCTCGACGACCAGGGCCAGCCGTGCGGGCCGGGCCGGAGCGGAAACATCTGCGTCGACAGCGCCCTCATCAGCCGCGGCTACCTTTGGGGCGACGACCGCGCGGGCCTGCGCCGGTTCGGCCGCTGGGCGACGGTCCAGGACCAGGGCTGCCTCGATGACGACGGAGTACTGCATTTCCTCGGCCGCAAGGCCGACATGCTGGTCACCTCCGGCCGGAATGTCTTCCCGCAGGAAGTCGAGGCCGCCTTGGCGGGTGTTGCCGGCGTCCGGCAGGTCATCGCGGCAGGCGTCGCCGACGGCCGGCGGGGAATGAAGGTCGTCGCCGCGGTGCTCGCGGACGGGGACCTCCGGGCGCAGGACCTCCGCCGGCAGGCCGCCGGTGCGCTGGCCGAAGCGGCCCGCCCGCGGCGCTATTACCGGCTCCGCGAACTCCCGCTGACCGCCGCAGGCAAACTGAGCCGGGCGCTGCTGGCCGATTGGGTGCTCGGCGCGGATACCCGGGTGGAACCCCTTGAGTGACTTCATCCGGGCAGATGCGGACCGGACGCCCGTGGTGATCGCCGCCCGCCGGACCCCGATCACGAGAGCGGGCGGTGCGCTGGCCTCCCTGCAGGTCCACGAACTGCTGGCCCCTGTGCTCGGCGCTGTGGCGGCGGATGCGGCGATAGCTCCGCCGGATATCAGCGACGTCATCGCGGGCAACGCGGCCGGCGGCGGAGGCAACCTGGCGCGGCTTGCCTTGCTCAGCGCGGGCTTTCCCGTCTCCGTGCCCGGTCTGACGGTGGACAGGCAGTGCGGGTCCGGGCTCGACGCCGTGCTTCTCGCGGCCCGCCTCGTAGCCGGCGGTGCCGGAGGGATCTTCCTGGCCGGGGGCGCCGAGAGCATCAGTACTGCGCCTGCACGGGCGCACCGGCTGCCGGACGGGTCCCTTGAGTTCTACGACCGCGCCCGGCACGCACCGCCGGAGATCGGGGATCCTGAGATGGGGGAGGCCGCGGAAAACGTGGCCGAGCACTACGGCATCGGCCGTGAGCGGCAGGACGCGTTTGCGCTGCGCAGCCACCGTCTGGCAGCAGCTGCCGCCGACGCCGGGGCGTTCGCCGGGGAACTGGTCCCGCTGACCATTGCCGGGCGCCGGGTGGAGGAGGACGACGGTGCGCGGCGCCGCATGTCGGCGCAGCTGCTCGCGCGGTTTCCCGCAGCCTTCCGATCCGGCGGGACCGTCACCGCGGGCAATTCCTGCGGCTTCAGCGACGGGGCGGCCGCTGTTGCGGTCACCTCCGTCGCGCAGGCGCGCAGGCTCGGCGCGACCGAGGGTCTGGTGTTCGTCGACGGAGGCTCCGCCGGAGTGGACCCGAACCTCCTTGGCGTTGGCGCTGCTGCGGCCGCTGAGCGCTTCGCGGGGCCGGACGCGGTCCGCGCCGCGGGCTTCATGGAGTTCAACGAAGCCTTCGCGGCGCAGGTGCTGGCCAGCCTGGACCTGCTGGGAGTGGACCCGGACCGGGTGAACCGGGAAGGCGGAGCATTGGCGCTCGGCCACCCGTACGGAGCTTCGGGAGCCGTGCTCGTGACCCGCCTTTTCCACCAGGCGCGGCGGGCAACGGCTCACGGCGACCTGGCCCTGGCGTTGGTCAGCGGTGCGGGCGGCCTCGGGACCTCGGTGCTCTTCCGCTGGGAGAGGTTCTAACCCGCTCCTTCGCCGGCGCTTGCTTCTTCGTCGGCGTCGGCGTCGGCGTCGCCGAGGCCTCGGGCAGCGAGAGCCTCGCCGGTCTGGCGGGCGTAGGCGACGGTCCCGATCACGACGGGCAGCAGACGGGCGCGGGGGCTGCGTTCCAGTCCGCGTGCGCGGGCCGCGGCACGGCTGTCCGCAAAGGCTCCGAGGACAAACGGGATGCTTCTGAGCATCAGGGCCATCGTCAGCCCGAAGCGTTCCGGATCGGCGCCGAACCGCCGCAGCGGCCCCGATGCTCGGACGAGCCCGTCCAGCAGTTGCTGGACGGGCGTGGTCGCGGTCATCAAGCCCGCGGCCAGCACACAGGCGGCAATATTGAGCACGATCCGGGCCGCTGCGGGCAGGCCCAGCTGCCACCACTGCCAGCCGCCGAGGATGAGGGCCATTGGTGCCAGCGCCGCCGCCGTGCGCCGGAGGTGCGAGGCCGGGAGCTGCGCGAGCAGGTGCAGCAGGAGGAGGGCGAAGACCAGCGCGGCGGAGACTACCCAGTCGACCAGGACGAACGCCGCGGCACCGGTGAGGCAGACCAGCAGGAACTTCAGCCACAGAGGAGCCCGGTGCACCGGGGAGCTCCCTTCGTGATAGGTCCCCACCAGGAAGGCGTGGCCCCTCACGGCGCGCCCGGATCCCGGGCACCCGCAAGGGTCCGGTAGCGGTCCACCGCCTCGTGCGGGGCGCCGTCGAAGACGATGCCGCCGTCATCCACCACCAGCACGCGCTCGGCGTCGAGTGCGAGCTCAAGGTCGTGCGTGGAGAAAACCACCTGCTGGGCCAGTCCGGACAGCACACGCCGCAGCAACTCCCGGTTGCGCAGGTCCAGCAGCGTGGACGGCTCGTCGAGGACCAGGACGCGCGGCTCGACGGCGAGCAGCGTGACCAGCGCCAGCAGCTGCCGCTCCCCGCCGGAGAGCTCGTAGATGCTCTGGTCGGCGAGCCGTTCCAAGCCGAAGTTCGCCAGCAGCGCCTGCGCCGTGCGGCGCCGTTCCTTGCGGTCCCGGTGGACCCGGCGGAGCGAAAGTTCGACGTCCTCCCGCGGCGTCGGCATCACCAGCTGGGAGAGGGGGTCGGTGAAGCCGAAACCGACGATCCTGCGCACTTTCGCCCCCGCGGTCCGGGTGTCGAGACCGTCCACCCTGACGGCGCCGCGGGTGGGCAGCACCAGCCCGTTCAGCAGCCGGAGCAGGGTCGACTTGCCGGACCCGTTGGCGCCGACGACGGCGATCCGCTGTTCCGTCAGCGTCAGCGACACCCCGGAGAGGATCTCCCGTGGTGCGCCGGCGCCGTCAAGGACGTCGACACCGGCGCCGTCAAACTCGATCCGGCTCACCTGGCGCGGCGCACCAGAAGGTCGGGGAATGCCTTGTGCAGGCTGACGGCGATCAGCGCCGCGAGGACGTTCTTGATCACGTCCCCGGGAAGGAAGACCGCGTCCTTCACGATCGCGGTCGCGCCGTCGAGCTTGGCATTGAGGACCATGCCGGCCACCCCGAGGGTGTGGATCAGCAGCAGGCTTGCGGCCATGGCGCAGACGAAGAGCAACACACCGCGTGCCCGGCGTGTCCGGCGCAGCACAACGGCCGCGAGCCACCCGGCGAGGGCCGCGGCCAGCGGGAACGCGATGATGTAGCCGGCGGAGGGGCCGGCGAGGATGCCAAGGCCGCCGCGGAAATTGCTGAAGATCGGCAGGCCCGCGAGGCCGAGCAGGACGTAGAGTCCGACGGCGGCAGCCGCACGGCCCGCGCCGAGGACGAGCCCGGTCAGCAGCACAAACAGCGTCTGCAGGGTAATGGGCACGCCGATGTTGCCGACCGGGATGCCGGGCACGACAGCCGACCCGGCCACCAGCGCTGCGAACACGGCGATCAGTGCGAGGTCGGTGGAGTTCCAGCGGCGCCGGCCGGCAGCCTGCGGCTTCGCGTCGGAGCCGCCGGGCCCGGGCGATGCCTGCGTCGTTGCCGGCTCTTGCTTCCCGTCGGTCTTAGGCATCGGAGCCCTTTCGTTCTGGAGGTAACCAACAATTCAGGCTGGCTATGGATCGAGAATAGCGCCAGCAGGCGGGCAAGTGTTTGTCGTGTTTCTACGAAAGCGGCTGCGGAGGATTGAAAGCGGCCGCCGCCGGGCGTTGCCGTAGAATAGACAGGTTGCTCACCCACTGAAAGGCCCTTCCTGTGATCACTGTGTCCAATCTCGAGCTTCGCGCCGGCGCGCGCCTGCTGATGGACGGGGTGAGCTTCCGCGTCGACAAGGGAGACAAGATCGGGCTCGTGGGCCGTAACGGTGCAGGCAAGACGACCCTGACCCGCGTGCTCGCCGGTGAAGGCCTGCCCGCCGGCGGCGAGGTCATCCGGTCCGGGGAAATCGGCTACCTGCCGCAGGACCCGCGCACCCCGGACATGGAGCAGCTGGCCCGCGACCGCATCCTCTCCGCCCGCAACCTCGACATTGTCTCCCGCAAGCTGCACCAGACGCAGACCGAGATGGCGAGCGACGACCCCGAGGTCCATGCCAAGGCCATGCGCCGCTATGACCGGCTCGAAGCCGAGTTCCTTGCCAACGGCGGGTACGCGGCCGAGGCCGAGGCGGCAGCCATCTCCTCGAACCTGGCGCTGCCGGACCGCATCCTCGCGCAACCGCTGCGCACTCTCTCCGGCGGTCAGCGCCGGCGCGTCGAACTCGCGCGCATCCTGTTCTCCGGCGCTGAGACGATGCTGCTGGACGAGCCGACCAACCACCTCGACGCGGACTCGATCAGCTGGCTGCGGGACTTCCTCAAGAGCCACCAGGGCGGCTTGATCGTGATCAGCCACGACGTCGACCTGCTGGAGGCGACGGTGAACAAGGTGTTCCACCTGGACGCCAACCGCGCGTCAATCGACCAGTACAACATGGGCTGGAAGCGCTACTTGATGCAGCGCGAGACCGACGAGCGGGCGCGCAAGCGTGAGCGCGCGAACGCCGAAAAGAAGGCGCAGGTCCTGATGGACCAGGCCAACAAGATGCGCGCCAAAGCCACGAAGGCCGTGGCCGCCCAGAACATGGCCAAGCGCGCCGAACGGCTGCTCAGCGGTCTTGAGGCGGTCCGCGCGAGCGACCGCGTGGCGGCGCTGCGCTTCCCCGAGCCGGCACCCTGCGGCAAGACCCCCCTGACGGCCGAGGGCCTGAGCAAGTCGTACGGCTCGCTGGAAATCTTCACCGACGTCGACCTTGCGATCGACCGCGGTTCCAAGGTCGTCATTCTCGGCCTGAACGGCGCCGGCAAGACCACCTTGCTGCGCATGCTGGCCGGCGTGGACAGGCCCGACACGGGCGACGTCGTCCCCGGCCACGGACTCAAGATCGGCTACTACGCCCAGGAGCACGAAACCCTTGACACCGGCCGCACGGTGCTGGAGAACATGCGGTCGGCGGCGCCGGACCTGAAGGACGCCGAGGTGCGCGGCATCCTGGGCTCGTTCCTGTTCTCCGGCGACGACGTCGACAAGCCGGCGGGCGTCCTGTCCGGCGGCGAGAAGACGCGTCTGGCCCTGGCGACCATCGTGGCGTCCTCGGCGAACGTGCTGCTCCTGGACGAGCCGACCAACAACCTGGACCCGGCCAGCCGCGCGGAGATCCTCGGCGCCCTGCGCAACTACACGGGGGCGGTCGTTATGGTGAGCCACGACGAGGGCGCTGTCGAGGCGCTCAACCCGGAGCGCGTGGTGCTGCTGCCCGACGGCGTCGAAGACCTGTGGAACGAGGACTACCTGGACCTGGTCACCCTCGCCTGACCCGCGCAATCTGACCCCGCAACCTGACCCTGCGTTAGCAAGGCGGACCGGCGATAGGGAACTTTCCCTATCGCCGGTCCGCTTTGCTATCCGGGGTGTCCGGGCCGCTCACCGGACCTCCATCACCGTGGCCCCCGTGATGCGCCGGAGCGTGTCAAAGCTGATGGAGAACATCGACCGGTGGTCGCCTGCCCCTGCCCAGAGCACCTGGTGTGCCGCCAGGCTGGCGTCCAGGAGCGTGCGCAGCGCAGTCGGGTGGCCGACGGGCGCGACACCGCCCACCTGCTGCCCGGTGTGCTCGAGGACGAAGTCCGCGCTCGCCCGGCGCACTCTGCGGGCGCCGAGGCTCGCGGCGACGAGGCGGGTGTCGATGCGGGCTGCTCCGCTGGCGAGGACCAGCAGCGGCTCCCCGTCGAGTTCGAACACCAGGCTGTTCGCGATGGCGGCCACGTCACAGCCCAGTTCGCGGGCGGCGTCCGCCGCTGTGGGGACGTCGTTGCTGAAGCGCTGGACAGTGTCCTCGGCCCCGAGGGCGGCCAGCGCGCTGCGGACCCTGTCGACCGGGTCCGGCTGCCCCGTCACAGGCCCTGCGCGTCAAGCAGGGCGTCTTC
Source organism: Paenarthrobacter sp. DKR-5 (assembly GCF_018531425.1). Classification (GTDB taxonomy): domain Bacteria; phylum Actinomycetota; class Actinomycetes; order Actinomycetales; family Micrococcaceae; genus DKR-5. The sequence continues at coordinate 221,541 of NZ_JAHBOI010000002.1, read as the reverse complement.
CTCTTCCTCGGCAGTGGGGCGGCGACGACGGCGAACCGGGCGCGGACGGTCCGGCCGCACCGCCGCGTACTGCACCTCGTCGTCCTCGGCATCCTCGTCCGCGTAGAGCCGGTCCGAGATGGCCTGCTGACGCGCGGCGTAGCCGTAGCCGACGAAGAACAGCACGCCGAACGCGAACCACTGCATTGCATAGGACAGATGCGGGCCTTCGTCCAGCGAGGGCATCGGGAACTGCACCGGCATGGCGGAAGCGGCCGGAGACTCGGAGGCGAGCAGCCCGTACGCGCCGGTCATGAGCGGGTAGCCCAGTTCCTTGCCGTAGGCCGGCAGATTGATGGAGGCGAGCTGGCCGGCGGGAGCACCACGGTCAATGACCGGTTCCCCGGGCTTGAGCCGCGCGGTGACGGTGACCTGGCCTGCCGGGGGAGCCGGCACGCTGTCCGGCCGGCCGGCCTGCTGGTTTCCGATCGGCAGCCAGCCGCGGTCGATGACCACGGAGTCCCCGTTCACGAGCCGCAGCGGAACCAGCACCTCGTATCCCGGCTGGCCGTTGAACGGCCGGTTCCGCACGATCCGCTGGCCGGCGACGTCGTAGCGCCCGACCAGGCGGACCTGGCTCCATTCCCTGGACGCGTCGAGCGACTGGAACTCGCCGCGTGCCTGCTCGTAGGGGACGGGCGCAGCGGAATAGTTGCTTGTGATCCTGTTGATGTCGGCCAGCACCTCGCGGCGCCGGTCAAGCTGCCACATGCCCAGGCCGGCGCACACGAGCGCGAAAAGTGCTGTCAGGAGCAAATAGCCGATCCATTTGCCGCTCAGGAGGAATCCGTACATCGGTCGGTTACTGCTCCTCAAGGGGAAGGGTCTCGCGCCACAGGTTCCTCGTCTGGAGGTAGTCCTGCAGCCAGGCCACATGTTCGTCGCAGGCCAGCCAGGTTTTGCGGCGTTCGGGCGTGTGGATCTTCGGGTTGTTCCAGAGCAGCTTCCAGCTGGCGGCCTCACGGCAGGCCTTGCGGGAGCACATCGTGCGCGCAGGAGCGGCGTCGCCGGCAGTCCCGGGCGCACTGCCGCCGAGCATGTCGAAGAGGTTCATCGGGGCTCCCCTCCGTTCGCCCCGGGCTTTTCCTCCTCCTGGATGATCTCGCCCTGGAGCACCTCGCTGTCCGCCGGCGGAGCAGCAGGCTCGGGCCCGGCAACGGGCAGCTCGGTCAGGGGCGCTGCGTCGAGCAGGGCGTTGCTGTGTTCGTTCATGGTGTCGCTGCCTCCGTTGGCGATGATGACCGCAACCCATGGCAGGAAGACGGCGCCGGCCACGGCGATCAGCTTGAACCACCCGGGGAGGACGAAGATCAGCACCAGGCAGACCATGCGGATGCCCATCGCCACGGCGTACTTGATCATGCGCTGACGCATCTCATCCGTGTGGGCGGTGGGGGCGTCGGTGATGTTGTGCACATCGTGGGGGACTGCTGATTGCTTCTTCATTCCACTCCAAAGGCCTCCGCCAATTCTGTCACTTTCTACGGAGTAACGAAAAAGCCGGCGCCGTGGTGCCCTTGGCCGGTGCCGATAGGATGCTGTGCTGGAGACTCAGGAGGAAAGAATGACAAACGAAGCGAACCCTTCCGCGCCCGCACCGCGCAGCGTACTGGTCACGGGCGGCAACCGGGGGATCGGGCTGGCCATCGCCAAGGCCTTCCTTGCCAACGGCGACAAGGTGGCCGTGACCTACCGCAGCGGTGAGCTGCCCGAAGGGATCCTCGGGGTCAAGGCGGACGTGACCGATATGGCCTCGGTCGATGCGGCCTTCACCGAGGTGGAAGCGGCGCACGGGCCGGTCGAAGTGCTGGTGGCCAACGCGGGCATCACCCGCGACACGCTCCTGCTGCGGATGTCCGAGCAGGACTTCACCGACGTCGTCGACACCAACCTCACCGGCGCCTTCCGCGTCATCAAGCGTGCCTCCAAGGGAATGATCAGGCTGCGCAAGGGCCGCGTTGTGCTGATTTCCTCGGTCTCCGGCCTTTACGGTGCACCCGGCCAGATCAACTATTCCGCGTCCAAGGCGGGCCTGGTCGGCATCGCACGCTCACTCACCCGCGAGCTCGGCTCGCGCGGCATCACCGCCAACGTCGTGGCCCCGGGGTTCATCAACACTGACATGACCGCCGAGCTGCCCGAGGAGACCCAAAAGAGCTACCTCGCGTCGGTTCCCGCCGGCCGCTTCGCCGAGCCCGAAGAAGTGGCCAACGTGGTGCGCTGGCTCGCCTCCGACGAGGCAGCCTACATCTCCGGGGCCGTCATTCCCGTCGACGGCGGCTTGGGCATGGGCCACTGATTTTCCGCTTCACTGCAGCAACAGAAAGAGATTCATATGGGAAAGCTTGAAAGCAAGACAGCGATCGTCACCGGTTCCTCACGCGGAATCGGTGCCGACGTCGCGAAGCTCCTCGCAGCGGAGGGCGCGGCAGTGGTCGTGAACTACCGCCAGAAGGCGCCTCGCGCCAACAAGGTCGTCGCTGAGATCGAGGGGGCCGGGGGCCGCGCGGTCGCCGTCGGGGCGGACCTGACGACCCAGGAAGGCGTCCAGGCTCTGGTCAGCGCTGCGATGGAGAACTTCGGCTCGCTCGATGTGCTGGTCCTGAACGCGTCCGGTGGGATGGAGACCGGCGTGGAGGAGGACTACGCGCTCAAGCTCAACCGCGACGCGCAGGTCAACATGCTCAACGCCGCCGTCCCGGTGATGCCGGAAGGCTCCCGCGTGGTCTTCGTGACCAGCCACCAGGCCCACTTCATTCACAGCGTTCCCACCATGCCCGAGTACGAGCCGGTGGCCCGGAGCAAGCGGGCCGGGGAGGATGCGCTGCGCGAACTGGTGCCCAACCTTCAGAACCACGGAATCTCGCTGGTGGTGGTCTCCGGCGACATGATCGAAGGCACCGTGACCGCCACCCTGCTGGACCGGGCGAATCCGGGCGCCATCGAGGCCCGTCGTGCGGAGGCCGGGAAGCTGTACTCGGTCAAGGAATTCGCGGCCGAGGTCGCCGCGATGGCCACCGCCGATGTGCCGACCGGCCACACCGAGTACGTCGGCGGCGCGGAGGACTTCCGGGCCGCGTCCTCCTAGGCTGCGGATACCCCGGCGATCGCCAGGGCCACGTCGAGGTAAGGGATGTCAACCGCCGCATCGGCGGCGGCGCGGACCGCGGGCTTGGCATTGAACGCAATGCCAAGCCCGGCCGCCGCGAGCATGTCCAGGTCGTTCGCGCCGTCGCCGACTGCCACCGTGTGCGCCAGGTCCACTCCCTGCTCGGCCGACCAGCGGCGCAGCGCACTCTCCTTCGCCGCGCGGTCCACCACGTCGCCGAGCACCCGCCCGCTGAGCTTGCCGTCGACGATCTCGAGGTCGTTGGCCAGCGCGTAATCCAGCCCCAGCTCCTCGGCCAGCGGCTCCAGGATCTGGCTGAAGCCGCCAGAGACCGCGGCGACCTTGTGCCCGGCCGCCTTCAGGCCGGCGACCAGCTCGGCAGCGCCGGGCGTCAGCAGCACCTCGTGGCGCACCCCTTCGATCACGCTGACGGGCAACCCCGCGAGCACCTTCACCCGGGCGTGCAGGCTCTGTGCGAAGTCCAGCTCGCCGCGCATCGCGGCTTCAGTCACGGCAGTGACCTCATCGCGCTTGCCCGCGTAGGCCGCGAGCAGCTCGATCACTTCCTGCTGGATCAGCGTGGAGTCGACGTCGAGGATGAGGAACTTCCTGCCGGCGGTTCGCAGCGCAGAGGGCACGACGGCGACGCCGGCGCCGGCTGGCAGCCCGTGGACGGCGCGGCGGAGGGCGTCAGGTCCTTCCGGAAGGTGCACGTCGATCTCATGCACGTCGAACCGCCCGTTGCCGGTGCTGCGCTCCTCGAGCAGCACAGCCCCGGCCGCCGCGGCGGCCGCCCGCAGCTCCTTCAGCCACGATTCCTCCAGCCGGAGCCCGTAGGCGACGGCGGTGAAGTTGGCGGCGGACAGGGCGGCATCAGGGGTGGAAGTCACCGCCTCAGTTTATCGGCCCGGATACTGTTCCCCGGCATGGCGTCCGGGGCACCGGCGAACCGCGCCGGGACGTGCCCCCGCGCCGGTTCGCGGCCGGTACGGCGCGTGGCTTAGGGTCTAGTTCCATGAGTGATGTTCTGGAATTGGCCGGGGTCAGTGTGGTCCGCGGCGGTAAAACGCTGTTGAACGGGATCAACTGGCAGGTCCGGGACGGGGAGCGCTGGGTCATCCTCGGACCGAACGGCGCCGGCAAGACGACCCTGCTCCAGATCGCGGGGGCCCGGATGCACCCCACCCGCGGCGTGGTCGGCATCCTCGATGAGGTGCTCGGAGCGGTCGACGTCTTCGAACTGCGGCCCCGCATCGGCCTGGCGTCCGCGGCGCTGGCCAACCAGATCCCGGAGCACGAAAAGGTCCTCAATGTCGTGGTGACGGCGTCCTACGGCGTCACCGGCCGCTGGCGGGAACAATACGAGCGTGCGGACGAACGCCGTGCCTTTGAACTGCTTCACACCTGGGGGATGTCAACCTTCATGAACCGGCCCTTCGCCTCGCTCAGCGAGGGCGAACGCAAGCGGGTGCAGATTGCCCGGGCGCTCATGACGGACCCGGAGCTGCTGTTGCTGGACGAGCCTGCCGCCGGTCTGGACCTGCACGGCCGCGAAGACCTCGTCCGCCGGTTGACCGAGCTCGCCCGTGATGAGGACGCGCCGGCCATCGTGCTCGTGACCCACCACTTGGAGGAAGTGCCCCCTGGCTTCACTCACGCCTTGCTGCTGCGCGACGGCGGCGTGGTGGCCTCCGGGCCGCTGGCCGAGGTGCTGACCGAGGAGAACCTGAGCGAAACGTTCGGTCTGCCCCTGACGGTCACCTCCACCAACGGCAGGTACACCGCCACCGCGCGGCAATAGCGTGGAGCCGCTGCACGCCGTCCTGATCCTGCTCGGCGGCCTCTGGGCCGGAGGCATCAACAGTGTGGTGGGGTCCGGCACCCTGGTGACCTTCCCTGTCCTGGTCGCCCTCGGCTATCCGCCCGTGACAGCCTCGGTGAGCAACGCCATGGGCCTGATCGCCGGCGGTGCCGCCGGGGTCTGGGGCTACCGGCGCGAACTCGAAGGCCTGGGCGGGCAGCTGCTGCGCCTGCTGCCGGCCTCCGTCCTCGGTGCGGTGACGGGGGCGTGGCTGCTGCTGCACCTGCCCGAATCGGTCTTCGGCGTTGCCGCGCCGTTCCTGATCGTCATCGCTCTGCTCTTCGTGGTGTTCCAGCCGCGGCTGCAGCGCTGGGTACGGCGCCGGGCTGAGCGGGCCGACGAAACCGACGGCCGCAGGACTTCGCACGCGGTGCCGCTCACCCTTCTGGTCTACTTCGCCGGCGTCTACGGCGGTTACTTCGTCGCGGCCCAGGGGATCCTCCTTGTCGGGATCCTGGGCGTCTTCATGGCGGGGACCATCCAGCAGGCGAACGCGATGAAGAACGTGCTGGTGCTCGGGGTGAACGTCGTGGCGGGCATCTCGTACATGTTGTTCGCCTTCAGCCGGATCAGCTGGCCGGCCGTCGGCTTGATTGCCGTCAGCTCGCTGGTGGGCGGCTACCTCGGCTCGACATTCGGGCGCCGGCTGCCGCCGAACATCCTGCGCGCCATCATCATCGTGCTGGGCCTGGTTGCGCTGTGGACCATGGTTTCCAAGCTGGTGGCCGCGTGAGCATCATCCGCCTCACCGATCCCGCGGACCCGCGGGTGGCCGACTACACCCGGCTGACCGACGTGCACCTGCGCAAGCTCCGCGAGCCGGCGGAGGGCATGTACATCGCCGAAAGCTCCCGGGTGCTCCGCCGTGCCCTCGATGCCGGGCACACCCCGCGCTCCTTCTTCCTCGCCGAGAAGTGGCTCACCAACCTGGAGGACGTGATCACGGCGCACCCGGAGGTGCCCGTCTTCGTGGGGGAGCCGGGCGTGCTCGAGGCGGTCACCGGATTCCATCTGCACCGCGGGGCCCTCGCCGCGATGAACCGGCCGGCTCCGGTGCCGCTGGACGAGCTGCTGGCGGGCGCCCGACGGATCGCCGTGCTCGAAGACATCGTGGACCACACCAACGTCGGCGCCATCTTCCGGTCCGCCGCCGCGCTCGACGTCGATGCCGTCCTGGTCTCACCGCGCTGCGGGGACCCGCTTTACCGGCGCAGCGTGCGCGTCAGTATGGGTACCGTGTTCCAGATCCCGTGGGCCCGGCTGCAGTCCTGGCCGGAGGACATGGCCGTGCTGCGCCGGCACGGCTTCACGACCGCGGCGCTGGCCCTTACCGAGCAGTCCGTCAGCCTGGACGAGCTCGCGGCCCGGCGGCCGGAGCGGCTGGCACTGATTCTGGGCACCGAGGGTGAGGGCCTGTTGCCGCGCACGCTCGCCGAAGCGGACCTGACGGTCAAGATCCCGATGCGCCGCGGTGTGGACTCGCTGAACGTCGCCGCGGCCAGCGCCGTCGCGTTCTACGCCTGCAGGTGAGCGTTTCGCAGATTCCGCCGGTTCCCGCTAGACTGAGTTGCTGGCGATTTCCGCCGCACCTACTTTCAGCCTGTGGCCACAGCCACTAAACGAGCTCCTGGCAAAATCCAGGAGCGGATCAAGGTAAAACTGTGAAGAGCGACATCCACCCGAAGTACGAAACCGTTGTCTTCAACGACCTGGCTTCCGGCACCAAGTTCCTGACCCGTTCGACGGTCGGCTCGGACAAGACCATCGAGTGGGAGGACGGAAACACCTACCCGGTCATCGACGTCGAAATCTCCTCGGAGTCGCACCCGTTCTACACCGGCAAGCAGCGGATCATGGACTCCGCCGGCCGCGTGGAGCGCTTCAACGCCCGCTTCAAGAACTTCGGCAAGAAGTAAGCGAGCTGCACACCGCTTCCGCGAAGGCGTCCACCCGTCCAGGGTGGGCGCCTTCGTCCGTTCCCGGGCGATTAGAGTACCCGGGCCGTTAAAGTAAAGGTATGGCAGTGGAGAACAACGGACGCCGGCACGGCGAGTACAAGGTTCCGGGCGGCAAACTGGTGGTGGTGGACTTCGACGTCGACGGCGGCCACCTCGCCAACGTCTCCGTCAGCGGAGACTTCTTCCTCGAGCCCGACGACGCCCTGCTCGACATCAATTCCGCCCTCACCGGTCTGCCGGTCGGCGCCCCGGCCGGGACAGTCACCGAAACCGTGTCCGCTGCCCTTGATCCCGCTGCCAGCCTCTTCGGCTTCAGCCCCGGGGCAGTGGCCATCGCCGTCCGCCGTGCGTTGGGGCGCGCCACCGGGTGGGGGGACCACGAGTGGGAACTGATGCTTCCGAAGACCCTGCCGACGCCGGTGAATGTCGCCCTGGACGAAGTGCTCACCGAGCAGGTTGGTGCGGGCGTCCGGAAGCCGACCCTGCGCTTCTGGGACTGGGAGGAACCGTCCGTGGTGATCGGCAGCTTCCAGTCCTACCGCAACGAGCTGGACCCTGCAGGGGTGCAGAAGCACGGGATCACCGTGGTCCGCCGGGTGAGCGGCGGGGGGGCGATGTTCATGGAGGCGGGCAACTGCATCACCTACTCCCTGTACTTGCCGCAGACCCTGGTGGACGGACTGAGCTTCGCCGATTCCTACCCTTTCCTGGACAGCTGGGTTATGGAGTCGTTGGAGAAGCTCGGCATCAAGGCCTGGTACCAGCCGCTGAACGACATCGCGACGGACCAGGGCAAGATCGGGGGAGCGGCGCAGAAGCGGTTCAGCAGCGGTTCGATGCTGCACCACGTCACCATGTCCTACGACATCGATGCGGACAAGATGGTCGAAGTCCTGCGCATCGGCAAGGAAAAGCTCTCCGACAAGGGCACGACGAGCGCGAAGAAGCGGGTGGACCCGCTCCGCCGGCAGACGGGCATGGCCCGCTCGGCCATTATCGCGACGATGGCCGAAACCTTTGCCGAGCGCTACGGCGCGGCCGCCGCCGAGCTGGACGCGGAGGTCCTCGATGCGGCCCGGGAGCGCGTGAACGCCAAGTTCGGCACCCCTGAATGGCTTCGCCGCGTGCCGTAGCGCGCTTCACCCGCTGCGCCGGCTCCGCCGCTTAGACCGCGGCGAGCTGGGCGCGCAGGGCCACCAGCAGCAGCGCCCGCTGTTCCAGCAGAATCCGCCGCAGGGCAGCCGGCGCGTCCGGGTGCGTCGTTAGCCAGTGGTCGGTGATGACCACCACCGGGTGGTCCTCCGCGGCCGTGCCGGGCCGCACGTCGGCGTCCGAGGGATAGAGCCCGCCCACGATGCGGCCTGCGATCTCAATACTGCGCGAGGCCCACACCGACTCCAGGGCCTCGAAGTACCGGCCGCGGAAGCCTTCCCTCAGCTCCGCCGGGCCCTGCCGGTAGCCCTCGATGGCCGCGCCCAGGAGCTCATTGGACAAGTCCCTCCCGTGCAGGATCCGCTCCCAGGCTGCCTCCTTGACGCTCACGGCGGGGCGCGCGGTCACCGCTGTCAGATGCCCGGCGCGCCCCGAGGCTGTTTGGTCGCGGGCCAGCTCGCCGTCGAGCTCGGGGACCTCTGCCCCGCCGTTCGCGGCCAGCGCCTGCCACAGCCGCCAGCGCAGGTCCGCGTCGACGGCGAGGCCGGAGGGCGTGCCCCGGCCCGCGAGCAGGTCCCGCAGGAACCGGTTGGCTTCGGGAGTGCGGCGCCCAACGGCGGCGACAGTCCGCGCCCAGGCCAGTTGCTGGTCGGAACCGGCGGCCGCGTTGCCGAGTTCGCGGACCGCCGCGGCGAGGAACCGGGCGCGCAGCTGTGCGCGCTGTACCGCCGGCGCATACCGTTCCACGGCCGATCCGGCCTGGTCGAGGATCATCTGCAGCACCCCGATGTCGGTCTCCGCCGCCGCGGCCCGGTCGACGGCGTCGACAAACGCCGCCGCGGGCAGCACGGCGTCGCGGGTGGCGTTCCACAGGGCCGACCAGACCAGGGCCCGCGCCATCGGGTCCCGCAGCGCGCCCAGCTCCGCGAGGGCCGTGGCGGCGGAGGCGTCGTCAAGGCGCACTTTGGCATAGGTGAGGTCCTCGTCGTTGAGGAGCAGCAGTGCCGGCCGCGGCAGCCCGGCGGCGCCGGGGACTTCCGTCAGTTCGCCGTCGACGTCGAGTTCGAGGCTGTGCGAGCGTTGCAGCGTGCCGTCAGCCGTGCGGTCGTAGAAGCCGATCCGCAGCCGGTGCGGGCGCAGGTTCCGGCCTCCGCCGAGCGGGTCCGGGGCTTCCTGGTGCACCGCCAGCGAGGTGATTGTCGCTCCGTCGGTTTCAATCACCGGCGTCAGCGTCGGCAGGCCGGCGGTCTGCAGCCACCGGGTGGACCACCCCGTCAGGTCGCGGCCCGAGGCGGCCTCCAAAGCGGTGAGCAGGTCCTGCAGGGTGGTGTTGCCGTAGGCGTGCCGCCGGAAGTACCCGCGGGCACCGGCGATGAACCCGTCAAAGCCGACATAGGCCACCAGTTGCTTGAGCACCGAAGCGCCCTTCGCGTAGGTGATGCCGTCGAAGTTCTGCTTAGCTGCCTCAAGGTCGCGGATGTCGGCGACCACCGGGTGCGTGGTGGGCAGCTGGTCCTGCAGGTAGGCCCAGGCCTTGCGCTGGTTGGCGAAGCCGACCCACGCGTCCTTCCACTGGGTGGATTCGGCGACGGCGAGGGTTCCCATGAAATCGGCGAAGGATTCCTTCAGCCACAGGTCGTCCCACCACTTCATGGTGACCAGGTCGCCGAACCACATATGCGCCATCTCGTGCAGCAGGGTGTTGGCTCGCCGCTGGTACTGGGCGTCGGTGGCCCGGGACTCGAACACGTATTTCTCGGTGAAGGTGACGAGGCCGGGGTTCTCCATGGCTCCGAGGTTGTACTCGGGGACGAACGCCTGGTCGTACTTGCCAAAGGGGTACGGGAACTCGAAGAGCTGGTGAAAGAAATCCAGGCCCTTGCGGGTGTGCTCGAAGATGCGCGCGGCGTCGAAGTGGGGCGCCAGGGACGCCCGGCAGAAGGCGGCCAACGGGACCTCGAGGCGCCCCGCGGGGAGGTCGGCCGTCCAGAGGTCCTCAGCGCGGTGGTAGGGGCCGGCCAGGACCGAGGTGATGTAGGTGGAGATGCGCTTGGTCCGGGCGAAGTCCCAGCGTTCCGCGCCGGCAGCAGAAGCACTTTTCGCCGCGAGCGTCCCGGCGCCGTTGGAAGCCACCTGCCAGCCGGCCGGGGCGGTGACATGGAAGGTGAATTCTGCCTTCAGGTCGGGCTGCTCGAAGTTGGCGAACACCCGGCGCGCGTCCGCGGGCTCGTACTGCGTATAAAGGTAGGTCTCACCGTCCGCCGGGTCCACGAACCGGTGCATGCCCTCGCCGCTGCTGCTGTACCAGGCGGTTCCGGTGACCGTGACCCGGTTGGAGGTCGCAAGGTCCCGCAGATGGATGCGCGGGCCGTCGACGACGTCGTCCACCGCGAGGTCCACGCCGTTGAGCACCACTGCGTGCACCTCGCCGATGAAGTCGAGGAACGTGTCCGCGCCCGGCTCGGCCGCGGTGAAATCCAGAGTGCTCACCGTCGCGAACCCCGGAACGCTGCCGTCCCGGGCACTGCTCAGGTCGAGGCTGACATCGTAGGCCGACACGCTGACGAGCAAGGCCCGCCGGGCCGCTTCGTCGCGGGTGAGATTCGCAGTGGACACCCCGATATTCAACCATGGTGGGGGGCTCCGGCCGTGCCTTCGGCCGAGGAGCAGGGCCGGTAACGCCCCGGCAATCAGCCCGTGATGTAATCGGGTGGAATCAATGAAAGGCTAAGGGAATGTCAGATCTCTTCGAAGACTATTCGCTGGCTGCCGGGCGCACCCGGGCGTTCGACGAGATGTTCGCGCCGGGCCAGCTCCCGCGCCAGTCCTACCGGCAGGTAGCCAACGCCCTGGGGGAGCTGACCCTCGCCGATGTGACGGCCCGCGCGGACTCGATGGCGCGCACCTTCCTGGACCGCGGCGTCACCTTCGACTACGCCGGCGAAGAGCGGCCGTTCCCGCTGGACATCGTCCCGCGCGTGATCGCGGCGGACGAGTGGAGCGACCTCGAGCGCGGTGTCGCGCAGCGGGTCCGGGCACTCGAGGCTTTCCTCAACGACGTGTACGACAAAATGGCAGTGGTCTCCGACGGCGTCATCCCGCGCCGGCTGGTGACTTCCAGCGCGCACTTCCACCGCCAGGTCTCCGGGTTCGAACCGGCCGGCGGGGTCCGGGTCCACATTTCCGGGATCGACGTCGTGCGCGACGAATCCGGGACTTTCCGCGTGCTCGAGGACAACGTGCGGGTGCCCAGCGGTGTCAGCTACGTGCTGGAGAACCGGCGGGCGATGGCCAAGGGCCTGCCGGAAGCCTTCGGCCAGCAGCGCATCCGGCCGGTGGAGGAGTACCCGCGGCGGCTGCTCTCGGCGCTGCGCAAGACCGCGCCCTCCGGCGTGGACGATCCCACCGTCGTCGTCCTGACCCCCGGCGTCTTCAACAGCGCCTACTTCGAGCACACCCTGCTGGCCGGCCTGATGGGCGTCGAACTCGTCGAGGGCCGCGACCTGATCTGCCGCGGCAACCGCGTGTACATGCGCACAACGGCGGGGGAGCAGCGCGTGGACGTGATTTACAAGCGGATCGACGATGAGTTCCTCGATCCGCTGCAGTTCCGCTCCGACTCCATGCTCGGCTGCCCTGGGCTGGTCAACGCCGCCCGCGCCGGCGGGGTCACGATCGCCAACGCCGTCGGCAACGGCGTCGCCGACGACAAGCTGGTCTACAGCTACGTGCCGGACCTGATCCGCTATTACCTGAGCGAGGAACCGATCATCCCGAACGTGGACACGTTCCGCCTCGAGGAGAAGGAAGCCCGCGAACATGTGCTGGACCGGCTGGACGAGCTGGTGGTCAAGCCGGTTGACGGGTCCGGCGGCAAGGGCCTGGTCATCGGCCCGGATGCCAGCAAGGAGGAGCTCGAAACGCTGCGCAAACTCGTCATCGCCGACCCGCGCGGCTGGATCGCGCAGCCGGTGCTGCAGCTTTCGACGGTGCCCACGATGTCCGGCGGGAAGTTCAGCCCGCGCCACGTGGACCTGCGCCCGTTCGCGGTCAACGACGGCGACGACGTCTGGGTGCTCCCCGGGGGCCTGAGCCGGGTGGCCCTGAAGGAAGGCTCGCTAATCGTGAACTCCAGCCAGGGCGGCGGCTCGAAGGACACCTGGGTGCTCTCCGGCTCGGCGCAGGGCCCGGTGGAAAACGTCCCGAGGCCCAGCATCAATGTCCGCGAACGGGTCTCCGTGTGGCCGATCGAAAGCAACTGGCAGGATCGCCAGGCGGAACAGCAGCAGCAATGACGGCCTGTTTCACACTCTTCAAGCCACGCTTCAAAGCAACGACAGGAGGGAATCTGAGTGCTTAGCCGGATTGCCGAATCCCTTTTCTGGATCGGCCGCTATGTCGAGCGCGCCGACGGTACCGCGCGCATCCTCGACGTTCACCTCGAACGCCTGAACCACCTGCCGCAGGACGAGCAGCGCAACGTCGCGCAGGAACTGCTCGCCGTGATGGGCACGCGGCCGCAAAGCGAGGAGTTCGGGCTGAACGAGCTGCTCCAGACGCTTGCCTACGACCGGCAGAGTGCGACGTCGATCGCCGGCTCCCTGGGGGCGGCCCGCGAGAACGCCCGGCGGGCGCGCGAGACAGTCTCCTCCAGCCTCTGGGAGTGCCTGAATACGACGTACTACGGGCTCAACCAGCACCGCAAGGACGTGGTGGGCACCTACCGCTTCTGCCAGTGGGTGCTCGAGCGCACCGCGATGGTCAGCGGCCTGGCCGACACCACCGTCAGCCACGACGAGAGCTGGCTCTTCCTCGTGCTCGGCCGCAGCCTGGAGCGGGCGGACATGACCGCGCGCATGCTCTCCACCCGGGACGTGCACACGGCCGGCATGTCATGGGTGAACATGCTGCGCTGCGCCGGCGCCTACGAGTCGTTCCTGCGCACCCGCCGGGCGGCCTTCGGGGACCAGCACGCCGCCGAGTTCCTCCTGCTGGACCGGCTGTTCCCCCGCTCGATTGTCTACGCGCTCCGCGACGCCGACGAGTGCCTGGCCAAGCTGGACCCCACGGCCCAGCGCGTGGGCTTCCTCAACGATGCGCGCCGCATCGTCGGTCAGGCCCGCACGTTCCTGGAGTTCCACCGCACGGACGACCTGATGTCCGAGCTGCCCGAGCACATGGAGCGGGTCCAGAAAGCCGTGGCCCAGGCCTCGGACGCCATTTCCCGCAAGTATTTCTCCCAGGCAGCGGACCTGTCCTGGGTTGGAGAGGTGTCATGACCCGCCTGCGCATCGTGCACAAGACCGGCTACAACTACAACAAGCGGGTCACTCTCTCCTACAACGAGGCGCGCCTGACGCCGCTGACGGACCCGTACCAGGTGGTCCTCGAGACCACCGTGAAGGTGCTCCCGTCGCAGGCGGCCGTCAGCACCTACCGCGACTACTGGGGCACCCGTGTGACCGCGTTCGACATGCAGATGCCGCACGACTATCTGGACGTGACCGCTACGACGACCGTGGAGGTGCACCGCGCGGACCGGACCGTCGTCAGCGACGAGGTGGTGGACTGGGAGACGCTGCGCTCCGACGAGGTGACCGACCGTTTCAGCGACTGGTTGCCGCAGTCGCAGCTCAGTGCCCCCGGCGAAGAGGTGCTGGCCATCGCCCGCGGCATCGCGCAGGGCCGCAACCCGCATGAGACGGCCATGGCGGTGTTCGCCTGGCTCCGTGAGGAGATGGAGTACGTCAAAGGCATCACCGGCGTTCACACCAACGCCGAGGAAGCCTGGCAGGAACGCAAGGGCGTGTGCCAGGACCTGGCGCATCTTGCGGTCGGTGCGCTGCGCGGCCTGGGCATCCCGGCACGGTACATTTCCGGCTACATCCACCCGCGGTCGGAGGCCGGCATCGGCGAGGTCGTGGCCGGGCAGTCGCACGCCTGGCTGGAGTGGTGGGACGGCGAGTGGCGCAGCTGGGACCCCACCAACCACAAGCCGGCAGGGGACTTCCATGTCTCAGTGGCCCGCGGCCGCGACTACCGCGACGTGCCGCCGCTCAAGGGAATCCTTTCCGGCGGCGGCGGGTCGGCCCTGAACGTCACGGTCGAGATCACCCGCCTCGCCTAAGGCCTGCCCCGGCACCACGCGAACGGCCAGGTACGGCGGCCTTTCCTCACGGAAAGCCGCCGTACCTGGCCGTTCGTCGTGCTCCGGACAGCGGGTTTGCTCCGGATAGCGGGTTACGGCATCACCACGGGCTGGGCTTGTAGTCCTTGAGGAAGCAGCCGTACAGGTCCGTGCCCTCTTCGCCCTGGACGATCGGGTCGTAGACCCGCGCGGCGCCGTCGACCAGGTCCAGCGGGGCGTGGAAGCCTTCCTCCGCCAGGCGGACCTTCGTGTAGTGCGGGCGTTCGTCGGTGATCCAGCCCGTGTCGACCGCCGTCATCAGGATCCCGTCCGTCGTGAGCATTTCCTCGGCGCTGGTGCGGGTCATCATGTTCAGTGCCGCCTTGGCCATGTTGGTGTGCGGGTGGCCCGGGCCCTTGTAGCGGCGGCTGAACTGGCCCTCCATCGCGGAGACATTCACCACGTACTTCCGGCGGGCGGCCGAACGCGCCATGGCCGGGCGCAGCCTGCTGACCAGCAGGAAGGGCGCGGTGACGTTGCACAGCTGCACCTCAAGCATCTCAAGCGGGTCCACCTGCTCTACCGCCTGGGTCCAGCTGTTGATGGTGTCCAGATCCGGCACGAGGCCGCCGGCGTCGATCGCGGTGCCGGCCGCGATGCGCTCCAGCGAGGCCGACCCGGTGGACAGGGCCAGCGCGGTGACCTCGTCGGCGGCGAGTGCCGGGTGCCCGGAGAGCGACCCGGCGATGGCGATCGGGTGCTTGTCGTGCGCGTGGCCGAACGTCACCAGCTCCGGTCCGCCGTTTTCGGCCCGGGCGACGGCGGGCAGCGGCGCGTCCTCGGCGTCCACCAGCGGCTGGTAGGCGTTGGGGGAGCGCCGCACCGTTTGGGCGGCGTTGTTGATGAGGATGTCGAGCGGACCGGCCTCGGCCACCGAGTCGGCCAGCGCGATGACCTGGGAGGGATCGCGCAGGTCGATCCCGACGATCCGCAGCCGGTGGATCCAGTCGGCGCTGTCCTCCATGGCGGCGAACCGGCGGGCGGCGTCCTTCGGGAAGCGGGTGGTGATGGTCGTGTGCGCACCGTCGCGGAGCAGCCGCAGCGCAATGTACATGCCGATCTTGGCGCGGCCGCCGGTGAGCAGGGCCCGCTTGCCGGTCAGATCGGTCCGGGCGTCGCGCTTGGCGTGGCTGAACGCGGCGCACTCAGGGCAGAGCTGATGGTAGAAGGCGTCCACGAGCGTGTAGTGCTGCTTGCAGATGTAGCAGGCGCGGGAGCGCTGCAGGGTGCCGGCGACCGCGCCGGTGGCCGAGGAGGCGAGCTTGTTGCCGCGGGTCTCGTCGTCTATCCGGTCCGGTGCGGCGGTCGCGGTCAGGGCGATTACGGCGCGGTCCGCCGCGGCCATTTCATCCCGCTTCGTGGTGCGGCGGTGCTTCTTGACGGCCTTGAACATCTTGCCGGTGGCGCGGCGGACGGCGACGTAGTCCGGGTGGTCCTCGTCCAGGACATGGATCTCGGACAGGACCCGCAGACAGGTCTGGATATCGTCGTCGGAAAGCTCGGAACTGTTGGTGCTGCTCATGGGTGCGTGGCCGCTTCTGCTGGAGTGCTCGTGGGGGCACGAAAAAGTGCCCCCACAATGTTACCGCTCCCCGGAGCCGGGCCGCCGCGTTAGAGCTGGTCGGGCGAGAGGACTTCCTGGCCCTTGCTCAGCACTGTCAGTCCCGAGTCGGTGACCTTGAAGCCTCGGCGTCGGTCCAGGTCGTGGTCGACGCCGATCTTGGCGTTCTCCGGCACCCGGACGTTCTTGTCGATGATGGCGTTCTTCACGACAGCGCCCTTGCCGACCTGCACGTTGTCCATCAGCACGGAGCCGGTCACCTGGGCTCCGTCGTCGACGAAGACATCGGTGGACAGGACGGACTTGTCCACCGTGCCCCCGGAGATGACGACGCCGCTGGAGACGATGGAGTCGTAGGCGGTCCCGTCCGAGTGGTGCTCTCCGCGGACCATCTTGGCCGGCGGCGAGTTGGTCTGCCGGGTGTAGATCGGCCACTCGCGGTTATAGAGGTTGAAAATCGGCAACGGCGAAATCAGGTCCATGTGCGCGTCGTAGAAGGACTCGATGGTGCCCACGTCCCGCCAGTAGGTGCGGTCCCGGTCGGTGGAACCGGGGATCTCGTTCGTGGTGAAGTCGTAGACGCCGCACTCCCCGCGCTCGACGAAGTACGGCACGATGTCGCCGCCCATGTCGTGCTTGGTGTCGAGCCGTTCGGCGTCGTGGTGCAGCGCCTCCACCAGTGCATCGGCGTTGAAAACGTAGTTGCCCATCGACGCCAGGAACTGGTTGGGGTCATCGGGAAGGCCCGGCGTGGTCTGCGGCTTCTCCACAAAGGCCTTGATCCGGCCGGGTTTGTCCGGGTCCGTCTCAATGACGCCGAACTGGTTGGCCAGGTTCAGCGGCTGGCGGACGGCCGCGACGGAGGCCAGCGCCCCGGAGTCCGTGTGGGCGTTCACCATCTGGGAGAAGTCCATCCGGTACACGTGGTCCGCGCCGACGACGACGACGATGTCCGGCTGCGCGTCGTGGATCAGGTTCAGCGACTGGTAGATGGCGTTGGCGCTGCCCAGGAACCAGCTCTTGCCGACGCGCTGCTGCGCCGGCACCGACGCCACGTAGTTGCCGAGGAGGGTGGACATGCGCCAGGTTTCCGAAATGTGGCGGTCCAGGCTGTGCGACTTGTACTGCGTGAGGACGACGATCTGCAGGTAGCCGGAGTTCATGAGGTTTGAAAGTGCGAAGTCGATCAGCCGGTAGCTGCCCGCGAACGGAACCGCCGGCTTGGCCCTGTCCGCCGTCAGCGGCATCAGCCGGTTACCCTCGCCACCCGCCAGAACAATTGCCAGGACATTTCTTCGCGCCATCGTCTATACCCCTGCCCGTTACTGCTCTGCTCCCACCGGCGCCCGCACCGGTGCCGTCATGTTCACACTAGAACACAACCGTTGCAAGCACTACCTTGAAGAAATGCGTATCGACATTGTGACCAAGGAGTTTCCGCCGGAGATCTATGGGGGAGCGGGCGTGCACGTCGCCGAGCTGTCGCGGGTGCTGGCACAGCACGTGGACCTGAAGGTGCGGGCATTCGGCGCGGAGCGTCCCGCGGACTACCACGGGGCGGACGTGAGCTCGTATTCGGTGCCGGAGGACCTTGGTGCGGCGAACGCCGCGGTCCAGACGCTTGGCGTCGACCTGCGCATCCTGCCTGACCTGGCCGGGGCGGACCTGGTCCACTCGCACACCTGGTACGCGAACATGGCCGGCCATCTGGGTTCCCTGCTGCACGGCATCCCGCACGTGCTCAGTGCCCACAGCCTTGAGCCGCTGCGCCCGTGGAAGGCCGAACAGCTCAAGGGCGGCTACGCGCTCTCCTCCTGGGTGGAAAAGACCGCCTACGAGGCGGCGGCGGCGATCATTGCTGTCTCCGACGGCATGCGCAACGACATTCTCCGCTGCTACCCGGAGGTGGACCCGGCCAAGGTCAGGGTCGTGCACAACGGCATCGACGTGTCCATGTGGCAGCGCGACGAGGACGATGCCCTGGTGCGCGGGCTCGGGATCGACCCGGAGCGTCCCAGTGTCGTCTTCGTCGGCAGGAACACCCGGCAGAAGGGCGTGCCGTACCTGCTGCGCGCTGCCGAGAAGCTGCCGCCGGAGGTCCAGCTCGTGCTCTGCCTGGGTGCCGCCGACACGCCGGAACTCGCGGCCGAAACCGCCGAACTGATCGCCCGGCTGCGGGCCGAACGGGACGGCGTCGTCCTGATTGAACGCATGCTGCCCCGCAACGAGCTCATCCAGGTCCTCAGCCACGCCACCGCCTTCGCGTGCCCGTCGATCTACGAGCCGCTCGGCATCGTGAACCTGGAGGCAATGGCCTGCGGCGCCGCCGTGGTGGCCAGTGCGACCGGTGGCATTCCCGAGGTCGTGGACCACGGCACCACGGGCCTGCTGGTGCCGATCGAGCAGGTCACGGACGGCACCGGAACGCCGCTGGACCCGGACAAATTCGTCTCCGACTTCGCCGCGGCCCTGGCGGAAGTGGTGGCCGACCCGGCCCGTGCGCGCACGATGGGGCAGGCCGGCCGGCGACGGGCCGAGGAGCACTTCTCCTGGGACTCGATCGCGCAGACCACCCTGGACGTCTACCGCTCCGTGCTCTGACGACGGCAGGGCGGCCGGCGGGGCGGCCGGAAGCCGCGGCGGGTCCGGGAGCCCGCAGGTTCCCGGGCCCGCCGGCGCACTACTTCCGCTTCGCCGCGGCCTTCTTGTGGGCCAGCGCAACCTTCTCGTCCATCGGGGCGGAGCCGCTGGCGCGCATCCGCCGGTTGTAGGCCGCCGCCTCGTCCTGCCGCTCTTTCTCGGCACCGGTGGCGATGGCGGCGCGCAGGTGCTCCTGTCCGTAGCCGAAGGCGTCGACCAGGTCCAGGGTGTGCGGGCGCAGTTTCGTCAGCAGCCGGTTGATGTAGCCGCCCACTGTGCGGGCCCGCTGCATGGAGAGCCGCCCGTTCATCAGGTACCAGGCCAGGTGCTTCTCGATCAGGGACAGGCCGAACAGGTCCCGCAGCCAGGTCAACACCTTGCGTGTCCCCGGGTCCTGAACCTCCCCGAGCGCAGCGGTGAACGCTTCCCACTGCAGCAGCTCGGCGTGCGCCTGGGCCGCCTCGATGAGCTCGTGCTGGTGCTCGTTGAACACGGCAGCCGCTTTGGCCTGGGGCAGCCTCGCCGCTCCGCGGAGGGCGTTGCCGGCTTCGGCGACCATCGTGGAGACGCGGTCTGTGAGCAGGGCGCGCTGCGTGTCCTGGTCCCGGAGGGCGACGGCGGACCGGCGGCCGGCCCCGGTGTCCCGGATGACCTGGCCCACGGACCTCAGCCCGGTGCGGTGCAGGGTGAGGTCCGCGGCCTGTCCCGCGACGTAGCGGGCCAGGATGCCGAAGTCCACCTTGCGGAACTCTTTGGCGTAGTCGGCCAGCAGACGCTTGGCCACCAGCTGCAGCAGGACCGTGTTGTCCCCCTCGAAGGTGACGTACACGTCCAGGTCGGCGCGCAGCGAGGCGAACCGGTTCTCGATCAGGAATCCGGCGCCCCCGCACGCCTCCCGGCATTCCTGCAGCGTCTCGAGCGCATGCCATGTTGAAAGGGACTTCAGCGCGGCGGCCAGCGTCTCCAGGTCCTGTCGGTCCTCGTCCGTGTCGTGAACGCCGGAGAAGACGTCGTCGAACTTGCGCAGCAGCTCCTCATGCGCGAACGAAGCCGCGTAGGTGGTCGCCAGGAGCGGCAGCAGCCGGCGCTGGTGGCGCTGATAGTCCAGCAGCACCTCCTCCTCGGTGTCGGACGCCGCGTTGAACTGCCGGCGCTCCGAGGCGTATTGGAGGGCGATTTTCAACCCGACCTTGCTGGCCGCCACCGCCGCGCCGTCGAGCGAGACACGGCCCTGCACCAGGGTGCCCAGCATCGTGAAGAACCGGCGTCCAGGGCTGGCGATCGGCGAGGAGTAGGAGCCGTCCTCGGCGACGTCGCCGTAGCGGTTGAGCAGGTTGCGGCGCGGCACGCGGACGGAGGAGAAGTGCAGCCGTCCGTTGTCGATGCCGTTCAAGCCGCCCTTGACGCCGTCGTCCTCCCCGCCGATGCCCGG
The DNA here is from genome assembly GCF_018531425.1 of Paenarthrobacter sp. DKR-5. Taxonomy (GTDB): domain Bacteria; phylum Actinomycetota; class Actinomycetes; order Actinomycetales; family Micrococcaceae; genus DKR-5. The sequence continues at coordinate 201,602 of NZ_JAHBOI010000002.1, read as the reverse complement.
GAGGAACTCCTTCGTGGCGGGGTCCCGCAGCGGCACGTAGAACGCATGGACGCCGTGGTTGATGCCCTTGGTGATCAGCTGGGCGAAGACGACCGCGGCGAGCCCGTCGACGGCCGCATTGCCGATGTAGTCCTTCCAGGCGGCACGGAACGGGGTGTTCAGCACGAACTCGCCCGCGGCTTCATCGTAGGTTGCGGTGGTGGCGATGCTGGCGACGTCGGAGCCGTGGCCGGTTTCAGTCATCGCGAAGCAGCCGGGCACGTCCAGGTCCATGATGCCGGGCAGGAACCGCTCATGGTGCTCGGCTGTGCCCAGGTGCAGCACCGCGGCGCCGAAGAGGCCCCACTGCACGCCGGCCTTGATCTGCAGGGACGGATCGGCAGTGACGAGTTCCTCGAACCCTGCAATGTTGCCCCCATGGTCGTTGGTGCCGCCGACCTCCTCCGGGAAGGCCCGGTGCACCGCCTTGTTCTCGACCAGGAACTTCAGCTGCTCAAAGGTCCGCGCCCGGTGTTCGGTGTGCGTCAGTCCTTCGATCTTATGGACTTCTTCGCGGCCCGCGAGCTCGCGGGCCGCCCGCCGTACGTCCGCCCATTTGCCCAGCAACTGCTCGCCCAGGGCGGCGACGTCGACTGTGGGTGCGGGCGCGTGCTGGGCGTGCTTGCCGGCAACGGGGGCGGGCGCTGCGGGGACGTGCCGGCGGGCGGCGAGATCGGTCATGCTGTTTCCTTCGTTTGAGTCAGGGTCGGGGAGGCGGGGGCAGCGATGTCGGGGAGGATCCCGCTCGTCAGCCAGTTCGTGATCAGTCCCGCCATGGCCACATGGTCGGGTTTGGCGGGGGAGGCGGGGGTGGCGAGCCAGAGTTCGCCGGCACTGCGGACCAGCCCGATGGCGGCGGTGGGCCAGTACATGACCTGCGGCGAGTCCGCGCTGCCCAGGAGTTCACGCATGGGGACGGTGATCATCGCGGTGATCTCATCGAAGAAGTTGCCCAGGGCGTTGCCTGCCGCAGCAGCGGAACCGGCGGCGTCGGTGCTGCGGGTGACGAACACGTACACGTTCGGAGAGGTCTCGGCCATCTGCAAGTAGGCGGACACCATGGCGGAGAGACCCTGCTTGGCCGTCGTCGCACTCTTGGCGGCGGTGAGGATCTTTTCCTGCATCTGCGCTATGACGATTTCACCGACCGCCTGCTGGAGCCCGGCCTTGTCCCCGAAGTAGCGGTAGAAGACCGACTTCGACGTCCCGGCTGCGGAGGCGATGTCCTCCATCGAAACGTCGGGGCCGAGGCGGTGCACGGCACGGCGCGACTGGCTGATCAGCTCGCGGCGCCGTTCCTCGCGGTGCACCTGCCACCGAGAGGAACGCCCGTCGAGCTGCTGGGTTGCGTTCACGATACCCAGCGTATCAGGTACGCTTGGTATCGGTAATGATCTTCTACGTCGAGGAGTACTGCTCATGGCGCCCCAAGGCTCGAACCCCGCTCCGCTCCCGCTGCGCAAGGCCGTGGTGGTCGGCGGCAACCGGATCCCCTTTGCCCGTGCCGGCGGCCCCTACACGCGCAGTTCCAACCAGGACATGCTCACCGCAGCGCTCGACGGCCTGGTGGCCCGCTTCGGCCTCCAGGACGAACGGATCGGCGAGGTGGCAGCCGGTGCCGTGCTGAAGCATTCGCGCGACTTCAACCTGACCCGCGAGGCGGTCCTGGGCTCGGCGCTGGCCCATGAGACCCCCGCCTACGACCTCCAGCAGGCCTGCGCGACCGGCCTCGAGACGGTCGTAGGGCTTGCCAACAAGATCAAGCTCGGGCAGATTGACTCTGCCATTGCCGGCGGCGTGGATTCGGCGTCCGACGCGCCGATCGCGGTGAGCGAGGGACTGCGCGAAGTACTCCTGGACCTCTCCCGGGCCAGGACGGCCAAGCAGAAGCTCGCGGCGCTCTCGCGGCTGCGGCCAAAGGACCTGGCCCCCAACGCTCCGTCGACCGGTGAGCCGCGTACGGGACTGTCGATGGGCGAGCACCAGGCGCTGACCACGGCCCAGTGGAAGATCACCCGTGAGGCGCAGGACGAGCTGGCGCTGGCCAGCCATCGAAATCTTGCGGCAGCATACGACCGGGGCTTCTTCGATGACCTGCTGACGCCGTACCGCGGCCTGACCAGGGATTCGAACCTGCGCGCGGACACGTCCGCCGAGAAACTCGCGAAGCTCCAGCCCGTTTTTGGCCGGTCCCTGGGCGCGGAAGCGACCATGACCGCGGGCAACTCCACGCCGCTCACCGACGGCGCCTCGACCGTCCTGCTGGCCTCCGAAGACTGGGCCGCTGCGCACGACCTCCCGGTGCTGGCCGACGTCGTCGACGCCGAAGCAGCCGCCGTGGACTTCGTGCACGGCAAGGACGGCCTGCTGATGGCACCCGTATTCGCGGTGCCGCGCCTGCTGGAACGCAACGGCCTGACCCTGGCCGACTTCGACTTCTTCGAGATCCACGAAGCGTTCGCCGGGACCGTGCTGAGCACCCTGGCCGCCTGGGAGGATGAGGAGTTCTGCCGGACACGGCTGGGGCTCGGCGGGCCGCTGGGCAGCATCGACAGGGCAAAACTGAACGTGAACGGCTCGTCGCTGGCGGCCGGCCACCCGTTCGCCGCCACCGGCGGCCGGATCGTCGCCACACTGGCCAAGATGCTGCACGAAAAGGGCAGCGGACGCGGCCTGATCTCGGTCTGCGCCGCGGGCGGCCAGGGCGTCGTCGCCATCCTGGAAGCGCGCTGAGGGGAGCACCATGACGGACACCTACACCCAACTGGTCAACAGCGGCCCCGGCCGGACCATCGCCCGCAGGCTCGGCCTGCCGCAGCCGGCCGTGCTGCGCCGCTACCGCCCGGGCGAGAAGCTCGCCTCCGCGCCGGTGCTCGTGCTGGGCGGCGGCTCCGGCGCAGACAGCGTTGCGGGCGCGCTGCTGGACTGGGACCTCGACGTGCGGCGGCACGCGGCCCCTAAGGAAAAACTCGCGGCGATCATCCTCGTCCTCGACGGCCTGACCCGGCCGGAGGACCTTTCTGCGCCCCTGCTGGCGGCCGGGGCGGCGCTCCGCGGCCTGGTGCCGGGGGGACGCGTGGTGACGATCTCGCGGCCGGCGGCCGCCTCCGACGCCCCGGAACTCGCCGCAGCCCGCCAGGGCGTGGACGGGATCCTTCGCTCGCTGGCCAAGGAACTGCGGGCAGGCGCCACCGCCAACGGCATCCTGCTCGGCGACGGCGTGGGAGCCGTGTCGCCGTCGGCGCTTGGAACCCTTCGTTTCTTCCTCTCCGGCCGATCAGCCTTTGTCGACGGGCAGTTCCTCGCGGTCTCCTCGGACGCCGGGCCGGCCCCGCAGCACTGGGACGCCCCGCTGGCCGGGAAAGTTGCGGTCGTGACCGGGGCGGCGCGCGGCATCGGCGCGGCAATTGCCCGCACCCTGCACCGCGACGGCGCGACGGTTATCGCCGTCGATGTTCCGGCGGCCGGAGACGCACTGGCGGCGGTGGCCAACGAGGTCCGGGGCACGGCCCTGCAACTGGACATCACCCGCGAGGACGCCGGCGAGCGGATCATCGAGCATGCGGTGCAGAGGCACGGCCGGCTGGACATCGTGGTGCACAACGCCGGCATCACACGGGACAAGCTGCTGGCCAACATGGACGCCGCCCGCTGGGACAGCGTGATTGCCGTGAACATCGCGGCGCAACTGCGCATCAACGACGCGCTCCTGGCGGCCGACAGCTTCCGTGAAAGCCCGCGGATCATCTCGGTCGCGTCCACGAGCGGGATCGCCGGAAACCGGGGCCAGACGAACTACGCTGCCTCCAAGGCCGCAGTGGTGGGCATGGTCCGGTCGACGGCGCCGCTGCTGGCCGCGCACGGGGGCACCGTGAACGCGGTTGCACCCGGATTCATCGAGACCGAGATGACGGCAAAGATTCCGTTCGCCACCCGCGAGGTCGCCCGGCGCCTGAACAGCCTGCAGCAGGGCGGACGACCGTCCGACGTCGCCGAGGCCATTGCATTCTTCGCCAGCGGACCGGCGGCCGGCGTCACGGGGCAGGTCCTGCGCGTCTGCGGCCAGAACCTGGTGGGGGCGTGAGCGGCAGGGAGGCCGTGCTGCTCGGGGAGATGCCGTCGCTGTCCAAGCTCTACCTCAACGCTGCGGCCGTCGCGGCGCGCAGCAGGGTGCTCGGGTCCGGTTCAGTCAAGACTCTGCCGGAGGCGGTCCACGAGGTGCGCGGGGTGCGGGCCGACGCCGAGAAGCTCACCGCTTTCCAGCACCTTCTCGGCCTACCGGCGCGTGACTGGATGCCAGCCGGCTTCGTGCACGTCCTCGGCTTTCCGCTGGCCGTGAGCGTGATGAGCCGGGAGGACTTCCCCCTGCCGCTGCTGGGGATGATCCACCTGAGGAACCGGGTGGAACAGTTCCGCCCGGTGCACTACACCCGGGACCTCACCCTCCGGTCCTGGGCCGACAATGTGCAGGGCCACCGCGTGGGAACCCAGGCGGACCTCGTCGTCGAGGTGCGCGATGGGACCGGGGGAGAACTGCTCTGGCGGGGGGTCTCCACTTATCTGGCGAGGGGCGTCTTCCTGCCCGGCGTGGATAAGCCGGCACCGCGCCGGGAACCCGACGACTTCAGCCCCCCGGACCCGACGGCGCTTTGGCGGCTGGGCCCCGGCACCGGTCGCGACTATGCAGCGGTGTCGGGCGACTTCAACCCGATCCACCTCAGCACCCTGACCGCCCGTGCCCTGGGAATGCGCGGAATGCTCGCCCACGGCATGTACCTGGCGTCGCGGGCGCTGGGCGAGGCGCTGCCGAACGACGAGCGAAGCTTCACCTGGGACGTGGACTTCGGGGCACCCGTCTTCCTGCCGTCAACCGTTGCCCTGCATTTCGCCGATGCAGAGGACGCCAGCGGCAGTTGGGTCCGCTCGGACTACGCCGCGTGGAACGCGCGCACCGGCCGGAAGCATTTCTCCGGCTCGGTGCTGCCGCTCGGGCCTGGGAGCGGCAGCACGGAATAGGCAGGCTGCCGGGGCCGTTGCCGCGAGTATGAGCAACCCGAACCGCCCTGAACCGTCGTCAACCCCAACCGGACGCACCGCCCTGGTCGTCGGCGCCAGCGGTATTGCGGGCTCGGCCCTGCGGGACCTGCTGTCCGCTTCCGGGTGGGAGGTCCTCGCGCTGTCCCGCTCAGCGGCAGCCGGGCAGACGAATGTTCGCCACCTCCAGGCGGACTTGACGTCGCCGTCGAGCCTGCGCCAGGCGCTCGCGGCCGAGAACCCCTCGCATGTCTTCTTCACGGCCTGGTCCCGGCAGCCGACGGAACAGCAGAACATCGAGGTCAATGCCGGCATGCTGCGCGATTTGCTGGCGGCCCTTGAGGGCAAGGAAGTGCAGCACGTCGCGCTGATGACCGGCCTCAAGCACTATCTTGGGCCGTTTGAGGCCTACGCAGCGGGCGAGATGCCCGACACTCCTTTCCGCGAGGAAGAGCCGCGGCTGCCGGTCGACAACTTCTACTATGCGCAGGAAGACGAACTCCGGGCAGCGGCCGAGAAAGCGGGCTTCACCTGGTCCGTGCACCGTGCCCATACAGTCATCGGGCACGCCGTCGGAAACGCCATGAACATGGGCCTTACCCTGGCCGTACAGGCAGCCCTGTGCCGGGAGCAGGGGCGGCCGTTTGTGTTCCCCGGATCCGAGACGCAGTGGAACGGTCTCACCGACATGACCGACGCCGGGCTGCTCGCGGAGCATATGCTCTGGGCCGCCACACACCCGGCCGGCGCCAACGAGGCGTTCAACGTGGTCAACGGCGACACCTTCCGGTGGCGCCGCATGTGGCCGCACCTGGCCGCATATTTTGGCGTCGAAGCCGAGGGCTACCGCGACGCCCCCAGGCCTCTTGAGGTTCAGATGGCCGGAATGGACGAGGTCTGGCAGCAGATGGCGCAGCGGTACGCTCTGGCCGAGAACCGCCTGGACCGCGTGGCATCCTGGTGGCACACCGACGGGGACCTGGGCCGCAACATTGAAGTCGTCACCGACATGAGCAAGAGCCGCCTGGCGGGCTTCTCCGGGTACCGGCGCACCGCGGACGCCTTCACGGCGCTGTTCGACCGGTACCGGGACGAACGCCTGATTCCCTGATTCCTGTCCCGGGTTTGCTCTGCGGCACGCCGGCGGCGGGAGGGCTACGCTGGTGCCCATGAACCATCCCGCAGCCCTCCTGGACCGCGCGCGCTCGCTCGACGCGGCGGACCCGCTCGCCGGCTACCGCGACCGCTTCCTCGGCGCCGACGATCCGGAAGTGCCCAGCTACCTCGACGGCAATTCGCTGGGCCGGCCGCTGAAAGCCACTCTCGAGCGGCTCTCGAGCTTCATCACCGAGCAGTGGGGCGGACGGTTGATCCGTGGCTGGGACGAGGGCTGGCTGACGCTCCCGGGCCGCATTGGAGATGAGCTGGGCCGGGTGATGCTGGGCGCCGCGCCCGGGCAGGCCACGATCGGCGATTCGACCACCGTGCTGCTCTACAAGCTCTGCCGCGCCGCGGTGGCAGCGCGGCCGGACCGTTCGGAAATCGTCATTGACCGGGACAACTTCCCCACCGACAGGTTCGTCCTCGAAGGGATCGCAGCCGAGTGCGGACTGACGCTGCGGTGGGTGCAGACGCCTTTCGACGGCGGTGTCACGGCCGAGTCCCTGGCTCCGGTGCTGGGCCCGGCGACCGCCCTGGTGGTCCTGAGCAACGTGGCCTACCGGTCCGGGTACCTGGCGGACGTGGCCGGCATCACCGCGCGCGTGCATGAGGCCGGCGCGCTGATGCTGTGGGACCTGTGCCACTCGGCAGGCGTCGTGCCGATGCAGCTTGATGCCTGGAACGTCGACCTGGCCGTGGGCTGCACCTACAAGTACCTCAACGGCGGCCCCGGTTCACCGGCTTTCGCCTACGTGCGGGCGGACCTGCAGGAGGTTCTGCGGCAGCCGATCCAAGGCTGGCTCGGCAGCGCCGATCCGTTCGGGATGGGGGAGTCCTACCAGGCCGCGCCGGGCATCCGCGGGTTCACCAGCGGCACACCCCCGATCCTCGGCATGCAGGCCATGCGGGACATGATCGAGTTGATCGACGAGGCAGGGATGGGCGCGGTCCGGGCCAAATCCGAGGCACTGACCGGCTACGCCGTCGAACTCTACGATGCCATCCTGGCGCCCTTGGGGGTCCAGCTCTCCTCGCCGCGGACCGCGGAGCGGCGCGGGAGCCACATCACCGTGGACCACCCGGCCTTCCGCGGCCTCACCGCCCGGCTGTGGGAGCGCGGCATCATTCCCGACTTCCGCAACCCGCACGGAATCCGGATCGGGCTGTCCCCGCTGTCCACCAGCTTCGAAGAGGTCCTGGCGGGCGTTGCGGCCATCGCCGCCGAACTGGGCTGAGCGCGCACCGGAAAAGCCGGGCCGCACACGGTGCGGGCTCAGTGGGCGGGCTCTCAGTGCGCGGGCTTGCCGGGGTAGATGGTGACAGCTGCCGCCTTGACGACGAATACCGCGGGCGTGCCCGGGGCCAGTTCAAGTTCTGCCGCTGCCGCAGGGGTCACGTCGGCGGCAAGGTCTCCGGCGCGCACGCGCAGCTGGTCCCCGTGCGGTTCCACATCCGTGACCGTGACGTGGAAGGTGTTCCGCGGGCTCCCGGCGGGGGCCTGCGTGTAGACGGCGACGTCCGCCGGGCGGAATACCGCCACACCGTCGTCCCCCGCCGCGGCAGTCGCGTCGATGCTGCCGCTGACGGTCCCGCTGCCGGCGGCGAGGCCGACGTCGGTGATGCGGCCATGGAGCAGATTCAGGCCGGCCATCCCCGCCGCGAACCGGCTTCGCGGCCGTTCCAGCACCGCGTCGGTCGTGCCCTGCTCCACGACCCGGCCGCCCTCCACAACCACGATGCGGTCCGCCAGGACGAGGGCATCCATGACGTCATGCGTGACGATCACGGAGGGCCGGCCTTCCAGCACCCGCTTGAGCAGGCGCCTGACCAGCGGGGCGGCCGACTGGTCGAGCGCGGCGAGCGGCTCGTCGAGCAGCAGGAGGCGGGGCTCGGCGGCGAGTGCGCGGGCGACGGCGATGCGCTGCGCCTGGCCGCCGGACAGCTGGCCGGGCCGGCGGCCGGCAAGGTCCAGGGCCTCCACCTGCTCGAGCCAGTGCGAGGCGCGACGTCTGGCTTCACTCCTCCCGGCGCCGGCGCTGCGGGGGCCGAAGGCCACGTTCTCCAGCACGCTCAGGTGCGGGAAGAGCAGTGCGTCCTGGCTGAGCAGCCCCACCCGGCGGTCCTGCGCGGGGACCCAGGTGCGGGCCCGGTCCCCAAGGTCGAACAGCGTTTCTCCGTCGAGGCGTCCGCTCCCGGACGCCGGCCGGTGCAGTCCTGCGATGACGTTCAGCAGGGTCGACTTCCCGGCGCCGTTCGGGCCCAGCACGGCAACCGTCTCGCTGTCGGCGACGTCGAGCTGCAGGTCCGTCCCGCGCGCGTCGTCGACAAAGCTCACCTGCAGGCTCATCGTGGCGCGCCTGCCCGGCTCCAGGACAACAGGGTCCGAAGGCGTGCGGATCCGCCTCTGCGCCCGTGGGCCACGCCGACGACGCCGACAGCCACAGCGACCAGGACGAGCGAGAGAGCCACTGCCGCGTCCGGATCGGTCTCCCGCTGCAGGTAGATTTCCAGCGGGAGCGTCCGTGTGCTGCCCTGCAGGCTGCCGGCAAACGTCAGCGTCGCGCCGAATTCGCCGAGTGCACGGGCGAAACTCAGCATCGCGCCGGAGACGAGGCCGGGGAGTACCAGCGGGAGCGTCACCCGGCTGAGCACGGTGCCGGGGCGGGCGCCCAGGGTTGCGGCCACCGCTTCGAACCGCTGGCCGGAGGTGCGCAGGGTCCCTTCCAAGCTGACCACCAGGAACGGCATCGCCACGAAGGTCTGGGCGATCACGACCGCCGCCGTGGAAAAGGCGACCTGGACACCCAGCAGGTCAAGGCTTTGCCCGAGCAGGCCCCGGCGGCCGAAGGTGTACAGCAGGGCGATGCCGCCGACGACAGGCGGCAGGACCAGCGGGAGCAGCACCAGCGGCCTGAGCAGGCGTTGGCCCGGGACCGTGTCCCGCGCCAGGGCGAGGGCCATCGGTACACCGAGCACCACGCAGAGCAGAGTGCTGACGGCGGATGTCCGCAGGCTCAGGCCGAGGGCCGCGAGCGAGGAATCGGAGGTGACCAGCGGGACGAACCTCGGCCAGTCGATGCGCAGGACCATTGCTGCCAACGGCAGCAGGACGAACCCGGTGCCTACAGCGGCCGCAGCGGTAACCCAGCCGGGCAGGGCGTGACCTTGGTGGCCCGCGCTCACGGGGCGCCGAAACCAGCGTCGCCGAGCACCTTGCGGCCCTCGGCGCCGGCAACCAGGGCGACGAACTCGGCGGCCAAAGCCTTGTCCGCGCTGCTGCGGAGCGCGGCGATCGGGTAGAGGTTGCGGGCGGCCGAGGACGCGTCAAAAGACACCGAGCGCACCGTGCCGCCGGCCGCCTTGGTGTCCGTCACGTAGACGAGCCCGGCATCCGCCTCCCCGGAACTGACCTTGCCCAGCACATCGGTGACCGACAGTTCCTCGCTGACCGGGTGAAGCGCCACCCCGGCGGCACGTTCGACGGTCCGTGCCGCAGCCCCGCAGGGCACCTGGCTGGCGCAGACCACCACCTTGGTGCCGGGCCGGGCCAGGTCGGCCAAGGATGTGACGTGCGCCGGATTGGCGGGGGGAACCGCGATGGTCAGGACGTTGCTGGCAAAGACGACTGGCTTGCCCTCGACGCCGGCGGATGCTTCCACCTTGGCCATGTTGGCCTGGTCAGCAGAGGCGAAGACGTCGGCCGGTGCCCCCTCGTTGAGCTGGGCCGCCAGCTCCGACGAACCGGCAAAACTTAGCTTTACGGATGTGCCGGGGTGTGCGGTCTCGAAGCGGTGCGCCAGTTCGGTAAAGGTCTTCTTCAGCGACGCGGCCGCGAAGACCGTCACGGTCCTGGAGGGCTCGCCAGCTTGCCCGGCGGCCGGGGAGCACGCAGAGAGCAGTCCGGCCAGCAGCCCGGCTGCGACGGCGGCTGCGGCGGCGCGTGCCCGGCGGCCGGTCACGGGGCTGCCTTGCCGGAAGGGGTTTCGATGATCACGGTGGTCGCTTTCACGACGGCGGTGGCCACGGACCCTCGTTCCAGGCCGAGTTCGCGCACCGCCTCGCTGCTCATCAGCGACACCACCCGGTGCGGGCCGCATTGCAGCTCGACCTGTGCCATGACGGTGTCCATCACGATGTTCGTCACCAGCCCGACGAACCGGTTCCGCGCAGACCGGCCGACGTCCGTCGGATCGGCAGGCAGCACGGCATTCGACTTGGCCAGCCGTGCCAGCTCAAGGCCGTCCACCACCGTCCGTCCGGCGTCGTCCCGTGTTCCAGCCAGGGCGCCGGAGTCGATCCAGCGCCTCACGGTGTCGTCACTGACCGCAAGGAACCTTGCAGCCTCGGATATCCTCAAATGCGGCATGTCACCCAATATAGGCACGCAAATGCGGAACCGCCAGCCACGGCCTGGGCTGGATGAGGTCAGGCCCCCTTCTTCTTGCCGGCCGCCCGGGCCGTCGATCTGCCGCCCGGGGCGCCGGTCCGGGGCTTGCCGCCTTCCGGTGCGGCGGCTTTGCCCTTTGCATCCTTGCCATCGTTCTTGCCACCGCTCTTGGTGCGTTCGACGCTGCGCCGCAGCGCCTCCATCAGGTCAAGCACCTTCGCGCCTTCTTCCTCATTCGCCGGCTCGCCGAAGGTGGCTTCGGTGTCGATGGCGTCCCCCTGGGCGATCTTGGCCTCAAGCAGCTGCCGCAACTGGACCTGGTAGTCGTCCTCGAACTCCTCCGGCGCGAAGTCCTCCGAAAAGGAGTCCACCAAGGCGGCGGACATCTCCAGCTCCTTGGCCGAAATCCGCGGCTTCTCCTCCAACGAGGGGAACGAGGCCTCCCGGACCTCGTCGGCCCACAGCAACGTCTGCAGCATCAGCACGTCCCCGCGGACTCTGAGCGCCCCCAGCCGGGTCTTCTGCCGCAGCGCGAATTTCACGATGGCAGTCCTGTCAGTCTTTTCCAGCGTCCTCCGGAGCAAGGTATAGGCCTTCGTCGAGCTGGAGTCCGGTTCCAGATAATAGGAACGGTCCAGCATGATGGGGTCCAGCTGCTCGCTGGGGATGAACTCCACGACCTCGATCTCGCGGCTCTTCTCAGCCGGCAGGGACTCCAGATCCTCGGCGGTGAGGATGACGGTGTGTTCGCCGTCGTCGTAGGCCTTGTCGATGTTGGCGTAGTCCACGACCTTGCCGCAGACCTCGCAGCGGCGCTGGTAACGGATCCGGCCGCCGTCCTTGTCATGCACCTGATGCAGCGCCACGTCGTGGTCCTCGGTGGCGCTGTAGACCTTGACCGGCACGTTGACCAGCCCGAAGGCGACCGCGCCCTTCCAGATTGCTCTCATTCCAATAGTGAACACCAAGCATGCTTACTAGGTATAGCCATGGCCTGTATTTCAGGTAAGACTGACGGTATGGCCACCACCTCGGGCACGGGTTCGAACCGTCAGATTGTCGACATTGAGGGCCGCAGGCTCAGGCTGACCAACCTGGACAAAGTCCTCTACCCGGCGACGGGCACCACCAAGGCGGATGTGCTGTCCTATCTTGCCGCTGTGGCTCCGCTGCTCATCGCGCACGCCCGGGACCGGCCGGTGACACGCAAGCGCTGGGTGCACGGCGTCGGCACGGCGGACCAGCCCGGCGCCATGTTCTTCCAGAAGAACCTGGACAAGTCAGCGCCGGAGTGGGTCCCCAGGGTGACGCTGCAGCACAAGGAACACGTCAACACCTATCCGCTGCTGAACGACCTGGCGACACTGACCTGGCTCGGGCAGATCGGCGCGCTGGAGATCCATGTCCCGCAGTGGACCGTCGACGAGGCGGGGCAGCCGCGAAATCCCGACCGGATGGTCCTGGACCTTGACCCAGGGGACGGCGCGGGGCTGGCCGAATGCGCAGAGGTTGCGCGCCTGGCGAGGGCCATTCTGGGCGGCATGGGACTTGAGCCGGTGCCGGTGACCAGCGGCAGCAAGGGAATACACCTTTACGCGGCGCTGGACGGCGGGGAGACGTCGGACCAGGTCAGCGCCGTCGCCCACGAGCTTGCCCGGGCACTCGAGGCCGATCATCCGGACCTGGTCGTCAGCGACATGAAGAAATCACTGCGCGCGGGGAAGGTGCTGGTGGACTGGAGCCAGAACAGCGCAGCCAAGACCACGATCGCACCGTATTCGCTGCGGGGACGGGTGCGGCCCATGGTCGCCTGTCCGCGGACCTGGGCCGAGCTCGATGACCCCGACCTTTCCCACCTCGATTACCTGCACGTGCTCGAGCGGATCAAGCACGTGCAGGACCCGATGGCTTCGCTCAGCCCCGGGCACCCGGGAGCCGTTGCGGAGCCGGACCGGCTCCACCGGTACCGGACCATGCGGGACGCGGAGCGGACGCCCGAGCCGGTTCCGGATACCGCACCCTCGGCGGCCGGAGGAAACAGCTTCGTGATCCAGGAACACCACGCCCGCCGGCTGCACTGGGACTTCCGGCTTGAGCATGACGGCGTGCTGGTCTCCTGGGCCGTGCCCAAGGGGCCGCCGGACTCGCCGAAGCAGAACCACCTCGCTGTCCAGACCGAAGACCACCCGCTGGAGTACGGCACGTTCGAAGGACGGATCCCGAAGGGTGAGTACGGTGCGGGCGACGTCGCCATCTGGGACGCCGGCACGTATGAACTGGAGAAATGGCGCGACGGCAAGGAGGTCATCGCGACCCTGACCGGCCGCGCCGACGGCGGCCTCGGGGGAGGGCCGCGGCGCTTTGCGCTGATCCGCACCGGGGGCGGAGGGGAGCAAAAGAACAACTGGCTGATCCATTTGATGAAGGACCAGCACCCGGACGCGGCAGCGGAACCCACGGCCGCGGACGGGGCCGCCGGCCAGCCGTCCCGTGCCGACCACGGCGTCCTGCCGTCGCATGCGCCGATGCTTGCCACCGCCTCCAATCTGCAGGAACTGGAGGGGGAGGCACTCTCGGATGAGGACTGGCTGTACGAGATGAAGTGGGACGGCATCCGCGCCGTCGCCGCTGTGCAGGACGGCGGTGTCCGCCTGCTCAGCCGCAACGGCAACGACCTGACCGCCGGCTACCCCGAACTCCAGGAACTGGCCGGAGCCGTACGGGAACCGGTGCTGCTGGACATGGAGATCGTGGCGCTCGACCGCAAGGGCCGGCCCGACTTTGGCCTCCTGCAGCAGCGCATGAACCTCGTGAAGCCTGCGGAGATCGAGGCGGCGACACGCCAGGTGCCCGTTCATGCTTTCGCCTTTGACATCCTCAACAGGGGCGGCAGGTCCCTCCTCAAGATGCCTCTCCGCGAGCGACGGAAGGAGCTGGAGGACGTGCTGCGGCCCGCCGCTGCGGACCGCGTCCAGCTTTCGCCGCTTTTCGAGGGGCCGCCGTCGCACGTGCTGGCAATCAGCGAGGAACACGGGCTCGAAGGTCTGCTGGCGAAGAAAGCGGGGAGCAGCTACCTGCCCGGCCGGCGCTCCCGAAGCTGGCTGAAGGTCAAGCACGCGCGCACGCAGGAGGTCGTCATCGCTGGCTGGCGCCCGGGCGGGGGCAGGAGGGCCGGTACAGTCGGGTCCTTGCTGCTGGGCGTGCCGGCGGACGGCGACTTGCGCTATGTCGGGCGGGTGGGAACCGGGTTCCGGGAAAGGGACCTGGAGGACCTCTCCCGCCTCCTGGCGCGGCTTGAGCGAAAGACCAGCCCGCTGCGCGACGTTCCGGCCGCCGACGCACGCGACGCGCACTGGGTCACCCCCCGCCTGGTGGGCGAAGTGACGTTTGCCGAGCGCACAGCTACCGGGCGCCTGCGCCATCCGTCCTGGCGGGGCCTGCGCCCCGACAAGGAACCGGCCGACGTCGTGCCCGAGTAAGGCCGGTGGTCTCTTCCGTTCTGTCAGTGCCCGCGACTACGGTCGGCCTCATGCAGCATGGAAGTCGAGGCGCGGCGAGCGCAGGGGACAGGATCGTAACGGCACGCATCATGGGCGCGGCCAACCGGTTGTCAAAGGAACGCCCCTTTGACCTTGAGGCGGCGGTCGCGGAGGTTCGGCACGTCGCTGACGGGCGCCCCGATCTCCTGGCCGAGGCCGCCGGCACTTATTTGGGAACGGTGCAGTCCGACCCGTTCTCCTGGCATTACCCGCTGGCGGCCCAGATCTGCCTTGACGCCGGCGCGGACCGCACTGCCGTCTCCCTCTGGGTGGAGCGTGCCCGCGACCGCGCCCGGCACACGTGGGGCGGCATTACGATTCCGCACGAAACGGTGCGGCCAAAGGCCTGACGGGACAGGTTCGCTCCGACCGATGCGGTCCCGCCGGCGCACAAGGCTATCCGGCGGGACCAGCATTGGAGAGTACGCCCCGGAAGAAAAACGAGACCACCATCGGGACGGAATGCAAGGATCGTACCAAGGTTTGTTGCCTCAGGCCATACCTTTTTGCCGCCGTTTTGGGGCTGCGCGGACCGCTGGCCGTAGCGGGAGCCCGGGTCAGTCCTCGTCCGCCGGTTCGAGGCGGTCTTCGCCAAGCTCCTCCAGGAGTGCGTCGATGGTCAGCTGACCCTCTAGCTCGACGATCGGAAAGCCGCTTTCGCTTTCCGCGACGGACGGAGCCGGTGTGTTCATGAATCGAGCGTAAGCGGAGCCCGGCGCGGACGCCGGTAGCAACACACGCCCCGCGCCAAGCCGGTGCAAGAGGGGGCGCACACGGGCCCAAAGCCTCTAGCGGGCTGGGCCCGCCCGGCCTATTTTCCCATTGTCACGAGCCAGACCCTTCCGGGAGGAACCATGCTCAAGGACGCCAAATCTCTCACCACCCTCCCCGCCGCCGACATGGAACGTGCCAAGCGGTGGTATCAGGACAAACTCGGGCTTGAGCCCGTTGAGGAAATGACCGGAGGTAACCGTTACGAAACCGCGGCCGGCACCGGTTTCACCATCTATCCCACGCCCAACCCGGACCGAGGCGGTCATACGCAGCTGGCATTCGGCGTCGCCGATCTGGACTCCGAAGTCACGGGACTCAAAGGACGCGGCGTCGTGTTCGAGGAATACGACATGCCGGGCCTGAAGACCGTGAACGGCATCGCCGAATTCGACGGGCAGCGCGGAGCCTTCTTCAAGGACAGCGAAGGCAACATCCTCGGCATCGTCCAGATGGACTGACGCCTGCACACAGCAGAACCCCCGCAAGCCTCGGCTTCCGGGGGTTCTGCTGTGTGCGCGGTTCCTGCTGGTGCGGGTGCCGTCAGGACGCGTGCCGGCGCGGGGGCTTCTCGGCGGCCAGGGCCTTCACCCATTCCGGCGTGACCTTGCCAAGCCGCCGGTCGGTCACCAGGCGGAGTTTGGCCGCGGCGATCTGCACGGCCCGCTCGTCCGGGTCGAAGCCAGGGGCCGGCGCCTGGTCAGTGGCCGGGGCAGCGGCGTGGGCGCCTTGCCGACGGCTCGTGTGCTGCGTCATGGTCATCGTCACCCTCCTACCTGCTTCCGCCATCGTTGGCACTATTCTCGCCCGGTTCCGGTGGCGCGTCCACCGCAGCCCCGGTGTGCGGTGCCCCCTCGCCGGACGCATCGAGCGCAAGCTCTGCGTTTTCCAGCGGTTCTTCCCAGGCGACGGTGAGGATTTCGAGTTCCTCCCGGCGGGCCAGTTCGCTCTCCGCCAGCACGGACATGATGCCAAGACCCACTTCAGCCCGCTTCGTGTCCGCTGACAGCGCGGCGTCAAGGGCCCACTGGGCGCGGGACCACCACTCGGACCGCATGTCCGCTTTCGAGCGCTGCCGTAGCGTCAACAGCCCTACCGAGGCTGCCACCACGGCCGCAATGAGCACCGCCAACGGGCTCAGCGCTGAGAGACTCTGCCACCACTGGGCGGGTGCGTCGGCGATGGCCGTCGCGGAAGGAAGTGCTCTCACCCGCCCAGCCTAAGTGCCGGCACCGACGATCATCGTCGTCCGCCGGACCGCGGGGACCGGTGTGACCGGCGGGGTGCCTGGTGATCCAGTGACAGATCGGACAGCTGTGGCATACGATGCGATCGGTTTCCTCCACACCCCGGCGCTGGGCCGGGACGACCGGTGCGCCGGCACAGGGGAGGCCGTCCCGAAACCAGTTTCCTGGAGGTCTCAGATGTCTTCTTTCCGTCGACTCGCGCCGGCAGCGATGCTGCTGGTCGGTCTGCTGTACGCGCCCGGCGGTGCGGCCAGCGCCGCCACCGGCGGCAACACCGCCCCCGCTCACGAGCACTACGCCAGCCACCCCCTGCGGGCCAAACCCAACACCACGTCCGCGCCGGCCGGCCTGTCCCCGGCGACGGTGAAGTCCGCCTACAACTTCCCCACGGCACTGACCGCAGGAGCCGGGCAGACCATCGCGATTGTGGATGCGTATGACGATCCGACTGCTGAAGCCGACCTCGGCGTCTTCAGCAGCCAGTTTGGCCTTCCCGCCTGCACGAAGGCCAACGGCTGCTTCACCAAGGTGAACCAGAACGGCGGAACCAAGATGCCGCGGAGCGACGGGGGATGGGCACTGGAGATTTCGCTGGACGTCCAGTGGGCGCACGCCGTCGCGCCAGGCGCCAAAATCCTCTTGGTGGAAGCATCCAGCTCCAGCTTCACCAACCTGATGGCGGCTGAGGACTACGCCTCCTCCCACGCGCAGTATGTATCCAACAGCTGGGGCGGGTCTGAATTCAGCGGGGAATCGTCCTACGACACCCACTTTTCCCGGGCCGGTGTCAGCTATTTCGCTTCCTCAGGCGACAACGGCGCTCCGGCCAGCTACCCCTCCGCGTCGCCGAAGGTGATCTCGGTGGGCGGCACGACGCTGCACTTTGGCAGCACCGGCGCCCTGACCGGCGAGACCGGCTGGAGCAGCTCCGGCGGCGGCTGCAGCGCCTATGAAACGGCCGCAGCGGCGCAGGCCGCGTTCAGCCAGTATCCGCAGGTCAACTGCGGCGGCAAGCGGGCCACTCCTGATGTCTCGCTGGATGCGGACCCGGCCTCGGGCGTCTCGGTGTATGACTCCACCCCGGACAACGGCCAGACCGGCTGGTTCACCGTTGGCGGGACCAGTGCCTCGTCCCCGATGTGGGCCGCGCGCTCCGCTGACGCCGGCGCGGTGGTAGACGCCAGCTATGTCTATGGCAGCTCGGTGGCGTACCGCGACATCACCAGCGGCAACAACGGCCTGCCCTGCACCACCGGGCTGGACCTGGTGACCGGGCGCGGCAGCTGGGTCGGCTAGACATATTCACCCGGTGTTCGGGAAGCCCCGTACCAGGGGTCTTTCCCGAACACCGGGCGACGCTCTAGGCTGCGCGGTGCGCGCGGTCTTTGAGATAGATCTTGTCGACGACCGCCCACTCGTGTTCTTCTGCCACCATGCGGTCGGCCAGACGGTAGGCGGCGGTTTCGTCGTCGAGGATCTCAGTGACGGTGCGGTTGCAGCGGTCATCAAAGTAGCTGACGTGGAACTCCACGCCCACGCCGTCGTCCTGAGCTGGGGAAGAGGTTGTTTCGCTCATATCTCCAGCATGCGCCCGGACGCCGGGCGGGATGCTCCGGGCGCCCGGCGTGTCCGGAAAACGGGCTAGGCCGCCGATTCGGCGTCCGGACCGGTGAGGAGATCGAGCAGTTCGGACTGGGAGAGACCGCAGGCCTCGGCCACGTCGCCCAAGGACGCATCTCCCGCCGCCAGCACGGCTTCCGCCGCCTCGGCCAGCGCGACCTCGGCGGCGTCGAGCTGGAACTGCAGCGTTTCGATTCCGGCGGCAGCTGCCGCGAGGGGGCGCAGGTCGTCGTGCATGGAGGGTCCTAACGTCGGTCGGGCCGGCGACGAAGTGTCCCGGTGACCGCATGGTACCTGTCGAAAGTGTCTGGAAAATTGACTGCGGCCGGGTGAGGAACAGGACTTCCTCACCCGGCCGGGCCATGCCGGGTCACGACTCCGGCTTTCACTCACTCGCACCCTGGAGGGATGTCTGCGACGTTACGCACCGACCCTGAGGATCGGCTGGGTCCTGGCTCTGAGCTTCCTGCGACAGTCCTGCCGGGCTGTCCCGGTCCTACTTAACTGAACCGGTGAAGATGAGCGGCGCGGTGTACTCCGGCAGCGAGTATTCCAGCCGCAGGTCCGAATACCCCTCCGGGGGAATGCCCCACCCGGTCTTGACAATCTCGGACTGTCCCGGCGCGAGCAGCCCCGGCATGTTTTCGCCGCTGCCGAGGAGATCGGTGTCCGTCGCGGCCCCGGCGGGTTGGCGCCCCGCACCGAAGCTCACGTTGGGGTAGCCCATCAACCCGACGGAAAGGGCCTTGGTCCCTTGGTTGGTGATGGTGGTGGTCACCACGACGATCTTCCCGTCGACCTCTCCGTCCGCATACTCGCCGGCCTCCGCCAGCCTCGCCTTCGCCTCGATGCGCACGCTGTTGGGCACCGTGACGGTGTGCCCCAGCGACGCAGGCGCGGGAGCGGCGGCGGCGCGCAACGGAACGGGCGCCGCACTCGGCCGTCCTGCGCTGCTGGCCGGCACGGGCGCAGGAGAACCTGAGGCGGCGCATCCGGTGGCCGCCAGGGCGACGGCCAGTACGGCGGCTGGCAGGTATTTCACATCAGCACCCCTCGGACAAGCGGCTGGACAAGGCTCGACGCCGGAGCCGGGCCGACAAACACACGCTAGTCCCGTCGGCCGCAAAACACCTGAGTCTTAAGTACCCGTTCCGGTGCGGCCGCCATCCTTGACCGTCAGCGGCCGTTGGCGTACACCTATTGGCAGGAAGCGGACACCGGCAGAATCGCAGCGTGATGACGAGCCAGATCCCACGAGCGGCCGGCGGGGCACTGCCTGCCGACGCTCCTGCCGAGGGACCGACGCGCGGGCCCCTCACAGTCGAAGAACTAGGGCTGGCGGCGCGGAACCACGCGATGCCGCTGGAAGCACTGCACGAGGAGATCACGCCGCCCGGGCTGCACTACATCCTCACCCACTTCGACATCCCGTACCTCGATCAGACGGCGTGGCGGCTCCGCGTCGGCGGAGCGGTGCAGCACACGCTTGAGCTGAGTCTCGCGGACCTGCTCGAAGGGCCCGTGGTGACAGTTCCCGTGACCATGGAATGCGCGGGCAACGGGCGTTCACTGCTGATGCCCAGACCGCTGAGCCAGCCCTGGCGGCTGGGAGCTGTCGGGACGGCCGAATGGCAGGGTGTGCCGCTGGGGTACGTTCTCGGGATGGCAGGGATTGACGCCGATGCCCTCGAGGTGGTGTTCACCGGGGCCGACGCCGGCATCCAAGGTGGAGTGGTGCAGCGGTACGGGAGGAGCCTTCCGGTGTCCGAAGCGATGCGCCCGGACGTCGTGCTGGCCTACCGGATGAACGGGAGCGCACTGCCGCCGCAGCACGGCTTTCCGGTGCGCCTGGTGGTTCCCGGCTGGTACGGGATGGCGAGCGTGAAATGGCTGGCGGCCATCGACGTCGTCGTGAGCCCCTTCGAAGGGTTCCAGCAGTCCGTCGCCTACCGTTACCAGGAGGGCCCCGAGGATCCGGGCACGCCCGTCACGCGGATCCGCGTGCGCTCGCTCATGGTGCCGCCGGGTGTCCCCGACTTTTTCACCCGGCGTCGTACGGTCCCTCCCGGTCCTGTCCTGCTGCAGGGCAGGGCCTGGTCGGGAGGGGGAACGGTCGAGCGGGTCGAGGTCGGGATCGACGGACAGTGGATCCCGGCGGGGCTCAAGGAAGCCCCGGGACCGTTTGCCTGGCGGCCGTGGTCCTGCGAGTGGCTGGCAGAACCGGGAGAGCACGTGCTGATGTGCAGGGCCACCGACTCCACCGGCGCGTGCCAGCCGCTGGACCAGGCCTGGAACTACCAGGGGATGGGAAACAACACCGTGCAGAAGGTGCATGTCATGGTGGAGGAAGCCGCCGGTCCGCTCAGTCACCCTTGACGTTGACCGCCTGGCGGAGCACGTGGCGGATGCCGACAAGCTGGCGGGAGTCGTCCATGACGGACCGGATGTCCTTGTAGGCCGCCGGAATCTCATCGACGAAGGCGGCGGAGTCGCGGTACTCGATGCCTTCCATCGCCTGCCGGAGCTGCGCCTGGTTGAACATCCTGCGGGCCGCTCGGCGGGAGTAGCGCCGCCCGGCACCGTGCGGCGCCGAACGCAGGGAAGGTGCGAAGCCTTTGCCTTCGACGATGTACGACGGCGTGCCCATCGACCCCGGGATCATGCCGGCGACGCCTGTGGCGGCGTCGATCGCGCCTTTGCGGGTCACCCAAAGCTCCCGGCCGTAGTGACGTTCGCGGACGGTGTAGTTGTGATGGCAGTTGATACGCTCCAGTTCATGGACCGGAAGGCCGGTCCACCGCCCGACGGCGGCCACGAGCCGGTCCATCATCTCTTCCCGGTTGGCCAGCGCGAATTCCTGGGCCCAGCCAAGCTCCGCCACGTAGCGCGCAAACTCCGGGGTGCCCTCCCTGAGGTAGGCCAGGCCCGGGCCTGGAAGCACGATGCCGCGGGCATCGCAGTATTTCTCGGCCACGCCGATGTGATGCTCGGCGAGCCGGTTGCCGACTCCGCGCGAGCCCGAATGCAGGAAAAGCCAGACCTGGCCGTTCTCGTCCGAGGAAACCTCGATGAAGTGGTTGCCCGAGCCCAACGAGCCGAGCTGCAGCCTCCAGTTCGCGGCATAGACGCCTGGATCAAAGCCGGCGGCGGCGGCCCGGCCCTCCAGTTGCGCGATTCTGGCCTGCGCCGTGGGCGTCACCGCCGTGTTGAAGTGCCCCGCGGAGAGGGGAACCTGATGTTCGATGTCCCGGCGGAGGTCGGAGCGGCCGCCGCGGGTGATGAGCCCGCGGCTGAACTGCGTCCTGACGGCGACCATGCCGCAGCCGATGTCCACTCCGACGGCGGCCGGCACGATGGCCCCCTCCGTGGGAATGACGGAACCGACAGTGGCGCCGAGACCGACGTGCGCGTCGGGCATGAGCGCCACATGCGGGTGGACGAACGGCAGCGACGCGGTGCGTTCGGCCTGCAGCTTGGCCTCCTCGTCAAGAACAGACGCGAAATTGAGGAGTTTGTCGTTGATCCATTCCATGCCCGCCTCCGCTGATGAAGGTGCGCCCATCATGGCTGGCCGGAGCAGGCGGAAGCAAGGGCGCGCCGGGAGCCGCGGCGCCGCAACCTTGAGCGCACCTTGAGCGGCCCCGGAGGAAGTCTGAAGGGTCGGATGCGACAATCCGTGCAGCGCCGCCGGCAACCTGCGACTGAGACCAGGGCACGTTGCCGTGCGGCGGCCTGCCGGACCCCAAGCCGGCAAGGTAAAGGGCCCTGCACCCTAGACCAGTGTGGGGTCCTTTCATGTGGCCGGTGCCGAGCCGTTGGGAAAGCTGTGGAGGACTACTCTTAGCTATGACGACAAATTATGTCCGGGGCGCCTCCATTAGCAGCTCGGCATTCCGGGCGGAGATCCAGGCGATGCTCACCGTTTATGGCGCCGCTGGCTTCCGCTGCGGATTGGAAGACGGGCGCGCGGCAATCGTCTTCATCGCGGGTAAACGTCAATTCCGCTTCATTCTGCCGCTCACGGGCCCGGTCGGGAGTTCATCGGGCACGACGGGGGACCCCCTGCAGCCAAGGAGCAGCGACACGGCCGGCAAGGCCAAAGAAGACGCGGCCCGGCGCCAGTGGCACCAGCTGTCCTTACTGATCCGGGCCAAGCTTGATGCCGTGGCGGCAGGAATCACGACCTTCGACCAGGAATTCCTCGCCTACATGGTGCTGCCCGGCGGAACGACGGTCTTCGACGCCGTGACGCCCGCGGTCAGCAATGCGTACACCCCCGGCGGCCGGCCGCCGCTCAGCGCCACATAGGCGCGGCACCGCTCAAATGTCGTGTGGCCGCGCGGTGGAGAGCACTCATGAGACGAGCGGGGCCAGCAGTGCGGAAAGCGGCCCTTCCGCCGTTGGGCCGTGACCCGGAAGGATGACAGTCGCGTTGAGCTCTGCCAAAGCGCTCAACGAGGTACGCACAAGCTCTGGCTCGTGGTGGAACATCGGGTGCAGGAGCTGCACGCCCGCACGTCCGCTGGTGGGGTGGCCGGTCACCACGGCGTCGCCCGTGGCAATCGCACGGGCCCTGGGCAGCAAATAGGACGTGTGGCCCGGGGTGTGGCCGGGGGTCGGCACGGCAACCGGACCGCCAGGGAGTGCGGCAAGCAACTCCGGATCCCAAGGCCGGCCCTGGACATCGTTCTTCTTTAAGCCGCCCGCCCGGACCGCGTGCACCAGCCACGGCAGGGTGGCGCCGCGGCCGGCGGACGCAAGGACCTGGGGCACGGTTACCCGGTGCTGCTCCTCGCCCGCCAGGTGGGGCAGTTCAGCCGGAGCGGCCAGGATCGGTGTGCCGAAGAACCTGGAGAAGTGCGAGGCGGACCCGACATGGTCCGAGTGGGCATGGGTGATCAGCATGGCGGCGGCACGGCGCGGCTGCAGGCCAAGGGCGCGGATGGATTCCATGAGCCGGAACCCGTCGGCCGGGTAGCCCGAATCGATGAGGATGAACTCGTTGCCCTCGCGGACGATGGTCCAGTTCGACGCGGGACCCTCGACAAAGAAAACGTCTTCGCGGACTTCGGAAATCGACGGGCTCTCGCGGAGACCGCTTCGGCGGCGGCCCAGCAGGGCCAGGTGTTCGAAGATCAAGCTGCACTCCCGGATAGGTCCGGCCGCGCAGGCGCGGGCGGACGACAAAGAAACGTCCAGTACAGCCGTCGGGCATCCGCCAGAGTGGGCTTTCCTTGGAATAATAAGTCACATTTTTCGCGCCGCAAAGCGCGCCCCATACGCATCGGGGTATATTGACGTCGCGCTCGCATCGGCGAGCGTCGGGAAGGACCAGGCGGCCAGTGACTCACGAGATGCGCAACCAGTGGGTGCTGGTGGAGCAGCTGAACCGCGACGAAAGCGGCCTGCTCGCGATCGGTTCCGAAACCTTTGCCGGAGCCAGTGTGCGGAAGAACCTCGATGCCCTGGGCCGTGACCTGCTGCTTGAACCGCTGCGCGCCGCGGCGCAGGTACCCCGGCCGACCGACTGTGAGGTCACGCACCGCAACGGCACGCGTTACAGGATCATTGTCGACCCGATTCTCTCGCCCCTTACGGGAACCCTGGTGGCCTGCCTGGCTCTTTATGCCGAAGCTGGTGACGTCGTCGCCCGGCGTCCGAAGGTTGGCGCGACGGAGTGGAGGATTGCGGCCGATGGCGGGATCGAAACCGCGTGGAACGACGACCTCCATGAGATCTACGAGCTGCCCCGCACCGGTCCGAGCCCGGTGGCGGGCATGAACGAATGGATCAGCCGGTTCGTCGCGCCTGAAGACCGTGCGCGGATGAAGGTCACGATCGATGCTTCCATCAGCTCCGCCAACACCCGCCGTTACCTTGTCCCGTACCGCATCGTGACCGCGCGCGGCATGGCCGTGCCTACGGTCAAGAATCTCCAGGCCTGCGGCAGGGTCATTCCCGGCGTGGAGCCGGGCACTAAATGGCTTCGTGCCATCACCCGGGAAGTGAGCGAGGTACCTGCCTGCCCGGTGACCCCAGAGTTCGGGGATTACGAGTCCAGCAGCCTGCTGCGGGCCGCGTTCGACCTGGTCATCGACCGCGTCCTCATGGCGGTGGACACGGCCTGTTGGCAGACCTTCATGGTGTCCGACAACTGGGGGCGGTTCGGACTTGAGCGTGCCCGGGACGGTTACCTGGAGCCGGTGGTCCACCCCGGGGACTATCAACTGTTCCAGGCAATCGTGGCGTTGCCTGTGCCGGCACGGCGCGCCGTCGTCCGCTTCCTGCACGCCGATGGCCGCTATCGCCCGTACACGGTCACCGCGAGC
Organism: Paenarthrobacter sp. DKR-5; assembly: GCF_018531425.1. Taxonomy (GTDB): domain Bacteria; phylum Actinomycetota; class Actinomycetes; order Actinomycetales; family Micrococcaceae; genus DKR-5. The sequence goes on along the minus strand of NZ_JAHBOI010000002.1, from coordinate 177,475 downwards.
ACCGGTCGTTGCGGGGCGGCGCCGGCCGAGGCGCCGAACGGTGCCCCGGAACGCTACGTGGTGGTGAAGCTCACCCCGGAATGAGGGCGGCCACGGCGGCTGGCCGCAGGCGGATCCCGCCTACTGGCGACATTTCGGCGCCGCTGTGCCATGATGCGCTGCAGTATCAGGTTCGGCAGACTGGGGGGCGCCGTGCAGGACGATCAGGGCGACATTGTCGCGTACACACGGGAGGACCTCCACGCGGTCCTCGCCGCACAGCTGGGCACTTTCGCCGGGGACGGGCGCATCCGGGCCCTGTACGAGGAAATGATCAGCGAGTGGGTTCAGACCTCGGATGACCCGGGCGGCGAGTACGCGCGGTACTTCGACGGCGGTCCCATTGCCACGCGGGCGGATCTTACTGCGGCGATGATGTGGGCCAAGGGCCGGACGATCTGAGCACAACGAACCAAACGAAAAAACCCCGGAGAGTCAGTGACTCTCCGGGGCCTTCCCTTTGTGCGCGAGGGGGGACTTGAACCCCCACCCCCTATACGAGGACTAGCACCTCAAGCTAGCGCGTCTGCCTATTCCGCCACCCGCGCAGGTGGACTTTTGCCCGTCCGATCCGCGGATCAAACGCTCAAAAGCAGCGAAAAAAACTCTAACACGGTTTTGCCCGAACTATTGAATCGGCCCCGCGGCGCTGCCTGCGGACCGCCGCCGACGGAGGGTGACGCGCCGCTGCGGTGCGCTCAAAGGCGGGCTGGGTAGGCTGGGGAGTACCGCAAACGTATAAGGAGATTGCTGTGGACCAGATGCTGCCCGAGGACGAAGTTGTCCGTATCTGCCAGGAGCTCATTCGTTTCGACACCTCGAACTTCGGAGACGGCAGCGGACCGGGGGAGAGGGCGGCCGCCGAATACACGGCTGGTCTGGTCGAAGAGGTGGGCCTGTCGGCGGAAATCTTCGAAGCGGCGCCCGGCCGCGCGTCCGTGGTGACGCGCCTGGCCGGAGAGGACCCGTCCGCCGGGGCGCTGGTCGTCCACGGACACCTCGACGTCGTCCCCGCGCAGAAGGCCGACTGGAGCGTGGACCCCTTCGGCGGCGAGGAAAAGGACGGCCTGATCTGGGGCCGCGGCGCTGTGGACATGAAGGACATGGATGCGATGATCCTGTCCGTGCTCCGGGACTTCGCCCGCACCGGCCGCAGGCCCAAGCGCGACCTGATCTTCGCTTTCTTCGCTGACGAAGAAGCCGGCGGCAACTACGGCGCCTCCTGGGCCGTGGACAACCGGCCGGACCTGTTCGAGGGTGCCACCGAGGCCATTTCCGAAGTCGGCGGCTTCTCCGCCACCATCGGCGGACAGCGCGCGTACCTGCTGCAGACTGCTGAGAAGGGGCTGTCATGGTTGCGGCTTGTGGCCCATGGCCGGGCCGGGCATGGTTCCCAGATCAACACCGACAACGCCGTCACGCGCCTGGCGCGGGCCGTGGCGAGGATCGGCGACTACCAGTGGCCGCTTGAGTTGACCGAGACGACGCGGCGCTTCCTCGACGGCGTCACTGAGCTGACCGGAGTCGAGTTCGACAAGGACAACCCGGACATCCTGCTCAAGGAACTCGGCACCGTGGCGCGTTTTGTCGGCGCGACGCTCCAGAACACAGCAAATCCCACCCTGCTAAGAAGCGGCTACAAGCACAACGTGATTCCCGGGACCGCAGAGGCCTTCATCGACGTGCGCACCCTCCCGGGCCAGGAAGAGCAAGTCCTGGAAATCATCCGCGGGCTGGCGGGGGAAGGCATCGACATCAGCTACGAGCACAAGGACGTTTCGCTGGAGGTGCCGTTCGCCGGGAACCTCGTCGATGCCATGGTCGACGCGCTCCACGCCGAAGACCCGGGGGCGAAGGTGCTGCCGTACACCCTCTCCGGCGGCACCGACAACAAGTCACTGAGCCGGCTGGGTATCACAGGCTATGGCTTCGCCCCGCTGCAGCTTCCCGACGAGCTCGACTTCACCGGCATGTTCCACGGTGTCGACGAGCGGGTTCCCGCTGAGTCCCTCAAATTCGGCAGCCGGGTCCTCGGCCGGCTGCTCGCCAGCTACTAGGGCAGCCGGCGTGACCACCGTAGAGGACCTCCTGCCCGATGCGCTGCTCGAACGCCTGCGTGCACGCGCTGGCGGCTACGACGAACGCAACGAGTTCTTCTCCGAGGACCTGGAGGAGCTTGCCGCCGCCGGCTACCTGAAGATGTTCGTCCCTTCGGAGCAGGGCGGACCCGGGTTCGGGCTGCCCGAGGCGGCACGGGCGCAGCAGCGGCTCGCGACAGCCGCACCGGCGACGGCCCTGGCCGTGAACATGCACCTGGTCTGGAACGGGGTGGCACACGCCATGGCAGCGCGCGGCGACGACTCGCTGGGCTACGTGCTGCGGGAGACGGCGGAGGGGGAGCTCTTCGCCTTCGGTGTCTCCGAAGGCGGGAACGACCTGGTGCTGTTCGATGCCCGCACGACGGCGGTGCCCCGGCCCGGTGGCGGCTACGCGTTCAGCGGGACGAAGGTCTTCACCAGCCTCTCACCGGCCTGGACCAGGCTCGGCGTCTTCGGCAGGGACGACAGCGGCGAGGAAGCCCGGCTGGTCTGGGCATTCCTGGACCGCACGGCGGAGGGCATCGCCGTAGCTGACGACTGGAACACCCTGGGCATGAGAGCCAGCCAGTCCAACAGCACGGTACTCGACGGCGTTTTCGCTCCGCCCGAGCGCGTGTTCCGGATCCTTCCGCCCGGTCCCAACCCGGATCTGCTGATCTTCTCGATTTTCTCCACCTTCGAGGTGCTGCTCTCGGCTGTGTACGCGGGTATCGGGCAGCGGGCGGTGCAGCTTGCGGTTGCGAACGCGCAGCGTCGGCGGTCAATGAAGAGCGGCAAGAGCTACGCCCAGGACCCGGACATCCGCTGGAAGGTTGCCGAGGCGGCGATGCTGATGGACGGGCTGTATCCGCAGATCGCCGGGCTGGCGGCCGACGTCGAGGACCGCGCGGACCATGGTCAGTTCTGGTTCGCCCGGCTCGCCGGGCTCAAGGTCCGGGCCACGGAAACCGCCCGGTCGGTGGTCGACCTGGCCATCCGTGTTTCCGGCGGCTCAAGCTACTTCCGGGGCGGCGAGCTCGAACGGCTTTACCGGGATGTCCTGGCAGGGATGTTCCATCCCTCGGATGATGAATCGGCGCACGGCACTGTAGCGAGCGCGTGGCTGGGGCCGCTGGAGGACTAAGCCGTCCGCTCGATCCGCATCACTTTGCGGCGCAGCCAGAACTTGCGGCCGCCGCCGAGGTAGAGCCTGCTTCGTTCGAGCTCCCATTTTCCGTACTCGGCGTGTTCAGTGAGCAGCCTGCGGGCGTCCGGCAAGGAGTCTTCGCGTCCGAGCGTCACCACCAGGTATTCGTACTGCCGGGCGTAGTCACGCTCCCGGCTCACGGATCCCTTCAGAAACTGTTCCTTCAAAAGTCCTCCATGTCACGGTGAGTGGGCGCAGTCCGCGGGCAGCGGGCCGCTCCCGATGATGACCAAGATAAACCCGTGGCGGCGATCCTGCTCCAGTGATTCTACCGGCGCGCCCCTGCGGGACGTGCCGGAGGATGCCGGCCCCGGGGCCCGCAGCAGCGGTTGCGGGGACCTACCCGGGGCAAAAGGGGCCTGCTAACGTCTATCCCATGAGCATTGATCCGCGCGTCGCCCTTCAGTCCCTGACGGCCGCTCTGGAGGAGCACCTGGCCGCTTCCTCGGCGCGCCGGGGCGACGACGATCCGGCGGTGGAATCGGCCTATTTGGCAATCGCCGACGCCTTCGAGGTGTACGAAGAAGCGCTCTATGACACGTACAGCGAAGTCACACCGCTGGTCATCTACGAAGAGGATGACGACGAGGACGAGGACGGCGGCGAAGAGGACGAGGACGACGAGGACCTCGAGCCGATCAGCCAGTAGGGTCCGCCGGTCCGGGGCCCCGTCAGGCGGGAAGCGCCGAGACCTCGTCGAGGACCGCTGCGATCTGCGCCGGAAGGTCGGTCAGCTTGGCCGAAAGGATCTGCTTGAGCTGGACCTCCGTGCGCGCGCCGACAACGGCTGACGCCACGAGGGGCTGGCCCAGCACCCAGGACAGCGCGACGTCGAGCGGCTCCCGGTCCAGCCCGTTGGCGGCCGTGGCCACCGCCTCGACGATGCGTGCAGGCCGGCCTGCGAGATAGGGCTGGACGTACGCGGCGAGCTCGTCGCCGGCTGCCCGCGAGTCCGCCGGCACATGACCGCGGTACTTGCCCGTGAGCACCCCGCGCCCCAGCGGGGCCCAGCACACCATGCCCAGCCCGGCGTCTTCCGCGGCCGGCATCACGTCCCGCTCTGCCGCGCGCTGGACCAGCGAGTACTCGTGCTGGCACGCTGTGAGCCCGGCGCCCGAAAGCGCCGCCGCCTTGGCGGTCTGCCAGCCGTTGAAGCCGGAGACGCCGGCGTAGCGGACACGACCGGTGGCCACGGCGTGGTCAAGGGCACTCAGTGTCTCCTCCAGCGGGACGTTCCGGTCCCAGGACTGCGCGAACCAAAGGTCCAGGTGGTCCGTGCCCAGGCGGGCAAGCGTGCCGTCAAGCGCCTGCAGCATGGCCCGGCGGGACGTGTCCACCTCGCGCCGGCCGGCTGTGGTCGCCGTCCCGGCCTTGGACGCGATGACCACCTCGCTGCGCGCCACGACGTCCCCGAGGAGGGATCCCAGCACGGCCTCGCTGCGGCCGTCGGCGAACCCGGCGGAGGTATCCAGGAAGGTGCCGCCGGCGTCGAGGAAGCTGCGCAGCTGCGACTGCGCGCCCGACTCGTCCACTTCCGCGCCCCAGCTCATCAGTCCGAGACCGATGCTGGACACCTTCAAACCGCTGCGCCCGACGTACCTCTGCTCCATAAGTTCAAGCTTACGTGCGCGGGGTGGGTCCGTACCGTAGGGTCGGACACGTGACATGGATCCAAGCTGCCTTCCTGGGCCTGATTCAGGGCCTGACCGAGTTCCTGCCAATCTCCTCCAGCGCGCATCTGCGCATCGTCGGGGCACTGCTGCCGGACGTGGCGGACCCGGGGGCGGCCTTCACCGCGATCATCCAGTTGGGCACCGAAGCCGCCGTGCTGGTGTTCTTCTGGCGCGACATCGTACGCATCATCCGCGCCTGGTTCGGCTCCCTCCGCGGCCGGGTGCCCCGCGAGGACCCCGACGCGCGGATGGGCTGGCTCGTGATCCTGGGCAGCATCCCGATCGTGGTGCTCGGACTGCTCTTCCAGGACGCCATCGAGTCCTCACTGCGCAACCTCTGGATCGTCGCCACCACGCTGGTCGTGTTCGGCGTCATCCTCGCCGTGGCCGACGCCGTCGCCCGCCACGTGCGCACCTTGGACCAGCTGACGTACAAGCACGGCCTCTACTACGGCCTCGCCCAGTCGCTGGCGCTGATCCCCGGGGTGTCGCGGTCCGGCGGCACCATCACGGCCGGCCTGTTGATGGGCTACACCCGGGAGGCGGCCGCCCGCTACTCGTTCCTGCTGGCCATTCCTGCGGTTTTCGGCAGCGGTTTCTACGAGCTGTACAAGGTGGTGGGCAAGCACACCGGTGGCGCAGCGGAACACTTCAGCCTCGGGCAGACGGCCCTGGCCACCGTGATCGCTTTCGGGATCGGCTACCTGATCATCGGCTGGTTCCTGAAGTTCATCTCGACCCGCAGCTACCGGGCCTTTGTGTGGTACCGGATCGGGCTCGGCGCGGCGGTGTATCTGCTGCTCGGTTTCGGAGTGATCAGCGCCTAGCACTAGGGTTGAAAACGTGAAGACTTGGAAATCCCGCCCTGTCGCAGAACTGCCCGGTGAAATGCCGGCCATCTCGTTGTTCAACACGCCGCAAGGCGCGGTTGAACCGTTGCCGGACGAGGCGGAGGCCGGCCTCTACGTCTGCGGGATCACCCCCTACGACGCGACCCACATGGGCCACGCCGCCACTTATGTGGCCTTCGACCTGCTCAACCGCGCCTGGCGGGATGCCAAGAAGACCGTGCACTACGTCCAGAACGTCACCGACGTCGACGACCCGCTGCTCGAACGCGCAGAGCAGAACGGGGTGGACTGGCGGGAACTCGCCCGGGAGCAGACCGAACTGTTCCACGCGGACATGGAAGCGCTGAACGTCCTCGCGCCCGACCACTACATCGGTGCCGTCGAAGCCGTGGGCTGGATCGTTCCCGCTGTGGAGTCACTGGTGGACCGCGGGCTCGCCTACCGCGTCCCTGCGCTGGGATCGGAGCCGGCCGGCGACGTCTATTTCGACGTGGTCGCTGCCGCCGCGGATCCGTCGGCCTGGTCCGATACCGCACCGTGGTGGCTGGGGCAGATCTCCGGCCTGACGGCCGAGCAGATGCTTCCGCTGTTCGCCGAGCGGGGCGGGGACCCGGACCGTGCCGGCAAGCGCCACGCGTTGGACCCGTTGCTCTGGCGCGCAGCCCGCGAGAGCGAGCCCAGCTGGGACGGCGGGCGCCTCGGCGCCGGACGCCCGGGCTGGCACATCGAATGCACCGTGATCTCCGGGCGTTTCCTTCCCTCGCCGTTCACCGTGCAGGGCGGCGGCTCCGACCTCGTCTTCCCGCACCACGAAATGGGCGCTGGACATGCCTACGCGCTGTCCGGGGTGCCGATGGCCCGCCGCTACGCCCACACGGGCATGGTGGGCCTGGACGGGGAGAAGATGAGCAAGTCCCGCGGCAACCTCGTGCTCGTCTCCAAGCTGCGCGCCGCGGGGGAGGAGCCTGCGGCCGTCCGGCTCGCCATCCTCGCCCACCACTACCGCAGTGATTGGTTCTGGACGGACGAGGTGCTCGTGGCAGCCAAGGACCGCCTGGCCCGCTGGCGCCATGCCTTGGGGAATGCGGCCGAAGCCTCGGCCGCTCCGCTGCTTGCGGAAGTGCGCGCGGCATTGGCCAACGATCTGGATGCGCCGGCCGCCCTTGCCGCAGTGGACAGCTGGGCGGAGTCCTGCGCCGCCAGCGGGGAGGGCTCAGCAGCGGACGCGGCCCTTGCGGGCGACACCGTCAACGCACTGCTCGGCGTCGAGCTCTAGGCCGCTCCGCGGGCTTACTCCTTGCCGCGCCGCTTGAGGTAGCGCTCGAATTCGCGGGCGATCGACTCACCGCTGGCCTCGGGAAGGTCCGCGGTGTCCTTCGCTTCCTCCAGTTGGCGGACGTAGGCCGCAATTTCGGGATCCTCGGTCGCGAGCTCGTCGACGCCCCGCTCCCAGGCAGCGGCGTCTTCGGCAATTTCGTGCGAGTCGAGGGGAACCTGCAGAAGCTCCTCGATCCGGTTCAGCAGCGCCAGCTCGGCCTTCGGCGAGGGGGACTGGGCCACGTAGTGCGGCACGGCAGCCCAGAGCGAGATCGTGGGCAGGCCGGCGAGCAGCGCCACTTCCCCGAGCACCCCCACGATGCCCACCGGGCCCTCGTACTGCGACGCCTCAAGGTTCAGCCGTTCGCGCAGTTCGTCGTCGTCGCTGGTCACGGTCACGGGAATCGGACGGCTGTGCGGCACGTCCGCGAGCAGCGCCCCGACCAGGATCACGTAATTGACGTTGAGCTTCTGGGCCTGGGTCAGCAGTTCGGCGGTGTAGGCGCGCCATTTATAGGACGGTTCGATCCCGTGCACGAAGACGATGTCGAGGTCGGTCCCGGGAACGGAGGCTTTCGCCAGCTTCGTCGTCGGCCACTTGATCTTGCGTTTGCCCGAGGCGGTGCTGCGCACCGTCGGCCGGGTGAACTGGAAATCGTAATACTCGTCCGGATCGATGGAGGCGACCTTTTTCCCGCCCCACTCCGCGCTGAGGTACTTGAGGGCGTCGCTGGCGGCCTCGCCGGCGTCGTTCCAGCCTTCGAAAGCGGCCAGCATGACGGTGACCCGCTCACCGTCGGCGACGGGACGGACCAGCCTGGGGGCTGTGCCCGCCGCGTCCTCATCGAAACTCATCATCTGTCCACCCTACGACGGTGCGGCGGCTCCGTGCAGGTGCCCGGCCGTATTCCGGCGGCGCTTCGCGCACAGCTGACGGTCAGCGCCTGTCCAGCTGCTCCGCTTAGACTTGGAGCATGCACTCGAACCGCCAGCCCTCGTCCGCGCCCGGACCCGTGTCGCTTCAGGCAGTGCTCTGGGACATGGATGGCACTCTGGTGGACACCGAGCCGTACTGGATCGAGTCCGAATACGATCTGGTGGAGCGTCACGGCGGCTCCTGGAGCGAGGGACAGGCACGCCAGCTCGTGGGTCAGTCCCTGGTCTATTCCGCGGGGCTGCTCCAGGACGCCGGGGTGCGCCTGGAGCGGCGCCAAATCATCGACGAGCTGATCGGCCAGGTGATCTCCAAGGTTCGCCGGTATATTCCGTGGCGCCCGGGGGCCCGGGAGCTGCTCCACGGACTGTACGAGGCTGAGGTTCCCTGCGCCCTGGTCACGATGAGCGAGGGCCCGCTGGCCGCGGAAATCGTCTCCCGCCTGCCGCACCCTTATTTCCGGCTGCATGTCACCGGCGACATGGTCGCCAATGGCAAGCCCCACCCCGAGCCGTACCTGCTCGCGCTGGAACGGCTGGGCGAGACGGTGGAAGGTATCACCGCTGCCGGCTGCGTGGCATTGGAGGATTCGCTCCCGGGGGCCACCTCGGCGCAGGCTGCCGGGCTGACGACGGTCGGCATCCCGCACATCATTGCGCTGCCCGAGGACGCCGGCCGGGTGCACTGGGACACCCTTTCCGGGCGGACCGTGGCTGACTTGCGGAACCTGCTGGCCGCGGGGGACCGGAGTGCCTTCTCCTCCGCAGGTACCCGCGCAGGGGACTGGGCTGAATGAGCGGGACACCCGCGCCCGAGGCGCCCGCCCGCGAAGGCATCCCGCTGGGCCGTATTGCCGGTATCCCCATCGTCCTGGCCTATTCGTGGTTCGTGATCGCCGCGTTCACCGTCCTGGTGTTCGGACCCCAAGTGGCCGCACGGTTCCCGCAGATCGGGTTCGGTGCCTACCTCGTGGCGCTGGCCTACGCCGTGCTGCTGCTTCTTTCCGTGCTGATCCACGAACTGGCGCACGCCCTGAGCGCACGGATCTACGGGTGGCCCACGCAGAAAATCGTCCTGAACCTGTGGGGCGGCCACACGCAGTTCGAGAACTTCCAGGCCTCACCGGGGCGCTCCGTGATCGTCGCGCTGGCCGGACCTGCCGCCAACTTCGTGCTCGCAGCGATCGGCTGGGGGATCGTAGGGATCACGGACCCGCGCACGGTCGCTGACCTGCTGGCGAACATCTTTACGTGGGCCAACCTGCTGGTCGCGGTGTTCAACGTTCTTCCCGGCCTCCCGCTGGACGGCGGCCGGCTGGTCGAGTCGGCGGTCTGGAAGGCCACCGGCAGCCAGGAGAAGGGGACAGTCGCCGCCGGCTGGGCCGGCCGGATCATCGTGATCCTGCTCCTGGTCGTTTCGCTCGGTGTCCCGTTGCTGCAGGGCGACGCGCCAAACCTGCAAACAGTCATCCTCACCGTGATGGTCTGCGCCTTCCTCTGGATGGGAGCGAGCGCGGGCATTGCCGGGGCCAGGATGCGGCTGCGCCTTCCGGCCGTCAGTGCCGGCAAGCTGGCGGTCCCGGCGCTGGGCATGGCCGCCTCTTCCAGCGTTGCCCAGCTCGCGGCAGCCCGTAGGGCGAGCCCTGCTGCCATTGTGCTCTGCGGCCCGGACGGCCGCCCTGAGGCACTGGTCGACGACGGCGCCCTCGCCGGCGTCCCGGACGCTGCGGCGGCAGGCACTCCGGCCACCGCCGTCGCCAGGGCCCTCGCGCCGGGGGCGTACGTTCCCGAGTGGTCCGCCGGCCAGGAGCTGGTGCAGTATCTTGCGCAGCTCGCCGGCAAGGAGTACGCCGTCATCAGCGCCAGCGGCCAGGTGGTGGGCCTGCTCCACCAAGGCACCGTGGTCGCGGCCATCACCGGCAAAGCCGACCCCCGGCCCGGTCTCTAACCCTTTCAGCCCCCTTTTTCCCTCCTCAGAAGGAACTCCCGCATGAGCAGCAACACGTCCGGCACCGAATCAGCCCCCGCCGGCAAGGAACCGCACGGCGCCGCCGTCCGCCGGGGACCGTTCCGGGCCGGCGAACGCGTCCAGCTCACCGACGAGCGCGGCCGGATGAACACGATCACGCTCTCAGCCGGAGGCGCGTTCCACACACACAAGGGCTTCCTGAACCACGACGAACTCATCGGCAAGCCGGAAGGATCCGTGGTCGCCAACACCACGGGCCAGCGGTACCAGGCGCTGCGGCCGCTCCTCAGCGACTTTGTGCTTTCGATGCCCCGCGGCGCTGCCGTGGTCTACCCCAAGGACGCCGGACAGATCATCACGATGGCTGACATCTTCCCCGGCGCCCGCGTCGTGGAAGCGGGCGTGGGGTCCGGCGCACTGTCCATCTCGCTCCTGCGCGCCGTGGGGGACAACGGGTACCTGCACTCCTTCGAGCGCCGCTCCGAATTCGCGGACATCGCCCGGGGCAACGTCGAGACGATCTTCGGCGGTCCGCACCCGGCCTGGAAAGTCACCCTGGGCGATCTTGAGGAACAGCTCGGCCAGACCGAGGAACCGGGCAGCATCGACCGGGTGGTCCTGGACATGCTCGCCCCGTGGGAATGCCTTGATGCGGTGGCCACGGCTCTCGCGCCGGGCGGCGTCCTGATCAACTACGTCGCCACCGTCACCCAGCTCTCGCGCACGGCTGAAGCCATCCGCGCCGACGGCCGGTTCACCGAGCCGGACGCGTGGGAATCGATGGTGCGCGGCTGGCACCTCGAGGGCCTGGCAGTCCGGCCGGACCACCGGATGGTGGCGCACACCGGCTTCCTGCTGACCACGCGCAGGCTGGCCGACGGCGTCACCGGCCTGACGCCGAAACGGCGGCCTTCGAAGACCGAATTCAGCGACGAAGACCTCGCGGCCTGGACCCCGCAGGCCGTCGGAGAGCGGGCCGTGTCGGACAAGAAACTGCGCCGCGCCGCCCGGGACGCGGCGCCGGTCATGCCGGACGCCGCGCCGAAGGACTTGGGGTAACAAAGTCCCTTGCCCGGACGTTGAAGAGGCATAGTGTCTTCATAGAGGCAATATTGCCGCCGGAAGGAGGGCCGTCAACGTGGGCAGCACATCGGAACCGAACCACCCCGCTCCGGCTAGTCCTGAGCCAGGCCAGGCCGCGGGCATGGCGAACGAACTGCTGATCGCCGAGCGCCAGCTCAACGTCCTGCGGGACAAGCTCCGCTACGTCGACAAGCAGCTCGCTGCAGCCACGCAGAACAACGCGCGGCTGGTTAGCATGCTGGAAACCGCGCGGGCCGAAATCCTCAAACTCAAGAGTGCCCTCGAGCAGGAGGGCCAGGCTCCGTTCAGCTTCGGCACCGTCCTGCAGGTCAACCCCAAGCGCCAAGGCAGCGCCGGCGCCTCCGGCATCGCCGCCACCGAGGAGTCGGTGGACATCTTCAACGCCGGCCGCAAGATGCGCGTCGGGCTGAGCCCGCTGGTGAACATCAAGCAGCTGCAGCCGGGCCAGGAGGTCCTGCTCAACGAATCGCTGACCGTGGTGGCATCCCTGGGCTTCGAGCGGGCCGGTGAACTGGTCACGCTCAAGGAGATGCTCGGCGCGGACCGCGCGCTGGTAGTCGGCCGCGCCGACGAGGAACGGGTGGTGCGGCTTTCCGGCGCGCTGCTGAGCCAGAAGCTGCGGGTGGGGGACGCGCTCTCCATCGACAGCCGCACGGGGTACGCACTGGAGAAAGTGCCCCGCTCCGAGGTCGAGAACCTCGTCCTCGAGGAAGTCCCGGACATCTCCTACGAGGACATCGGCGGCCTCGGGCCGCAGATCGAGCAGATCCGTGACGCGGTCGAGCTCCCGTTCCTGCACCCGGACCTCTACCGCGAACACGGGCTCAAAGCACCCAAAGGAATCCTGCTCTACGGCCCTCCGGGCTGCGGCAAGACCCTGATCGCCAAGGCGGTGGCCAACGCACTGGCCGCGCGCGCGGTGGAGCGGGCCGGCCGCGACCAGAAGAGCTACTTCCTGAACATCAAGGGACCGGAACTTCTGGACAAGTATGTGGGCGAGACAGAACGGCACATCAGGCTGATTTTCGCCCGTGCCCGTGAGAAGGCCTCGGACGGCAGCCCGGTCGTGGTGTTCTTCGACGAGATGGACTCGCTCTTCCGCACCCGCGGGACCGGCGTCTCTTCGGACGTCGAGACCACGATTGTCCCGCAGCTGCTGAGTGAGATCGACGGCGTCGAGCGGCTGGACAATGTGATCGTCATCGGCGCCTCCAACCGTGAGGACATGATCGACCCGGCGATCCTGCGGCCCGGCCGCCTGGACGTCAAGATCAAGATCCAGCGCCCGGATGCCGAAGCCGCCGGCGAGATCTTCGCCAAGTACGTCACCACGCAACTGCCGCTGCACGCCAACGACCTGGCGGAGCACGGCGGGGATCCGCAACAGACAGTGGAAGCGATGATCCGGCGCACGGTCGAGGCTATGTACGCGACCGAGAAGGCCAACGAATACCTCGAAGTCACCTACGCCAACGGTGACACCGAAATGCTGTACTTCAAGGACTTCAACTCCGGCGCCGTCATCCAGAACGTGGTGGACAGGGCGAAGAAGTACGCGATCAAGGACCTGCTGACCACGTCGCAGAAGGGGCTGCGGATCGACCACCTGCTCCGGGCCGTCGTGGACGAGTTCCGCGAGCACGAGGACATGCCGAACACCACCAACCCCGACGACTGGGCCCGCATCTCCGGAAAGAAGGGGGAGCGGATCACCTACATCCGCACCATCGTGCAGAGCAAGACAGGCCAGGAACCCGGCAAATCGATCGAGACCACGCCGAACCCGGGCCAGTATCTGTGAGCGTTGTCCGTGTGATGGGCACGGAGACCGAATACGGTATCCACGCGCCCTCTGCCCCGGGGAGCAATGCGACACTGCTCTCCTCGCAGATCGTCAACGCCTACGCCTCGCTCACGCGCCAGCGCGCCGCCGGCGGAGCGGAGACCCGCTGGGACTATTCGGACGAGGATCCCCTGCATGATGCCCGCGGCTGGGACGTGCCGCGGGAAGACGCCCACCCCTCGCAGCTGACCGACCAGCCCGCCGTGCTGGACGCGGAGGCCGTGGCGCTGGCGGACGGCCCGCTGGAGACCGACGGGGAGGACCCGTTGTCCTCCATGCTGATGAACATGGTGCTTGGCAACGGGGCACGGCTCTATGTGGACCACGCGCACCCGGAGTACTCCAGCCCGGAAGTAACCAATCCTTTCGACGCGATGGTGTGGGATGCCGCCGGCGACGCCGTGGTGCTGGCCGCCGTCCGCCAGATCGCCGCCAATCCGGGCCTGCCCGACGTCAACCTGTACAAGAACAACACGGACAACAAGAGCGTTTCCTACGGCTCGCATGAGAACTACCTGATGCCGCGGCATGTGCCGTTCGGGCACATCGTCTCCGGCCTGACACCGTTCTTTGTCAGCCGGCAGGTGATCTGCGGCGCCGGCCGGGTCGGCATTGGACAGGACGGGCGCGGGGCGGGCTACCAAATAGCCCAGCGGTCCGATTTCTTCGAAGCCGAAGTGGGGCTGGAAACCACCATCCGCCGGCCGATCATCAACACGCGGGACGAGCCGCACGCCGTCGCGGACAAGTACCGGCGGCTGCACGTGATTATCGGGGACGCGAACCTTAGCCAGGTGTCCAATTACCTCAAAATGGGCACCACGGCTCTCGTGCTGGACCTCGTCGAGGCGGGCGAGGCGCCGGCCATAGAGGTGGAGAATCCGGTTGCGTCGCTGCGGGCCGTCAGCCACGACACCTCGCTGACCCATACTGTCCGGCTGCGCGACGGCCGCCAGGTCACCGCCCTGGACATCCAGGAGATCTACCTTGAGGCGGCCCGGCGGCGGACCCAGCGCACCGGCGTGGCGGACCCGGCCTCCGGGGACGGCCACACCGCGGCGCTGCTGGCCAAATGGGAGTCGGTGCTGGACCAGCTGCGGCGGGACCCGGCCGGCGCGGCCGCGCAGGTGGAGTGGGTGGCGAAGCTGTCCCTGCTGGAGGGATACCGGCAACGGGACGGGCTGGACTGGAACGATGCCCGACTTGGCCTCATCGACCTCCAGTGGTCGGATGTGCGCCCGGAGAAAAGCCTCTATTCGCGGCTGCTGGCCCGCGGCCGGATGGAACGGCTCGCGACCGATGAGCAAATCGCCCGTGCCGCCGTCGAGCCGCCGCCGGACACCCGCGCGTACTTCCGCGGCAAGTGCGTGCAGCGGTACTCGAAATTCGTGGTCGGTGCGAGCTGGGACTCGGTCATCTTCGACCTGCCGGGCAACCGCCGCCTCCAGCGGGTGCCGACCCGCGAGCCGCTGCGCGGCACGCGGGCCCTCACGGGAGGCCTCTTCGAACGGCATGACGACGCCGAAGGCTTCCTGGCGGAACTGCTCGGCGGCCAACGGTGATTGAGGTCCGGATACCTGCCTCCGGCCGGGTCCGGCGTGGCAAGATTGACATAAGGACACCACAGGGCCGCAGGGCCCGCGAGGCGTAGGAAGGGCAGTACGATGGCCGCTCAGGAACAGAAGAACGTCAGCCCCCGCACGGACGAGGTCGAGGTCGACGACGACGTCGCCACCCCGCCGCCGGCCGCCCCGCAGACCTCCGAAGCCACCGAGGGCGTGGATGACCTGCTGGACGAGATCGACGGTGTGCTCGAGACCAATGCGGAAGAATTCGTGCGCGGCTTCGTCCAGAAGGGCGGCCAGTAGCCTCGATGCAGGAACCGAGAGTCCAGCAGATCGCCGCCGCGGCGTCCTCGTCCTTCTCCGAACACCTGGCCGCCACCCGGCCCGACCTGCTTCCGTACCACCGCAGCCTCCCCGCGGGCACCGTGCCGGACGTGCCCCACGCGACCACCATCGTGGCGCTCGAGTTCGCCGGCGGCGTCCTCATGGCGGGGGACCGGCGCGCAACCATGGGCAACCTCATCGCCAGCCGCCATATTGAAAAGGTCTTCGCTGCTGACCGCTATTCCGTGCTCGGGATCGCCGGGTCGGCGGGCATCGCCATCGACATCACCAAACTGTTCCAGGTCGAGCTGGAGCACTACGAAAAGATCGAAGGCACCCTGCTGAGCCTGGACGGAAAGGCCAACCGGCTCGGCGCGATGATCCGGGGCAACCTGCCGCTGGCGCTGCAGGGCATGTCGGTCGTCCCGCTGTTCGCCGGGTTCGACACCACGCTGGGCGTCGGCCGCCTGTTTTCCTACGATGTGACCGGCGGCCGGTACGAGGAGCAGGAGCACCACAGCGTCGGGTCCGGCTCGATGTTTGCGCGCGGCGCCCTGAAGAAACTGTGGCGGCCGAACCTCACCGAGGACGAAGCGGTGTCGGTGGCGGTCGAGGCGCTCTACGACGCGGCCGATGACGACTCGGCCACCGGCGGCCCGGACATGGTGCGCCAGCTCTGGCCCGTCGTCTTCAGCGTCACCCGCAGCGGGGCGCGGCGGATCCCCGAACGCGAGCTCGCCGCCGTGGCCGGGCGCGTCGTCGAAGCCCGCTCCGCGGCCGGACGGGAGGCCTGAGATGACTCAGCAGTTCTACGTCTCGCCCGAACAGGTCATGAAGGACCGGGCGGACTTCGCGCGCAAGGGCATCGCGCGGGGTCGCTCGGTGATCGTGGTCAGCTGCTCCGAAGGCATCGCGCTGGTCGCGGAGAATCCTTCGCCGTCGCTTCACAAGATCGGGGAGATCTACGACAAGATCGCCTTCGCCGCCGTCGGCAAGTACAACGAGTTCGAGAGCCTGCGCCAGGCGGGCGTGCGCTACGCCGATGTGCGCGGCTACTCCTACCACCGGGAGGATGTGACGGCCCGGGGCCTGGCCAGCGTGTACGCGCAGAGCCTGGGCGCGGTCTTCACCGCCGAACAGAAGCCCTTCGAAGTGGAACTGGCGGTCGCGGAAGTAGGGACCGGCCAGGCCGACGATCATCTCTACCGGCTGACGTTCGACGGCTCGATTGCCGACGAGCCGGGTTATGTCGTGATGGGCGGCCAGGCGGACCAGGTGTCGGCGTCGCTGGCTGCCGGATGGTCCGCGGAGGCCGGCTTCAGCTCTGCCATCCGGGCCGCGGTGCACGCCTTGTCCGTGAACCACCCGGCCGCGAAGCCGTCCGAAGAGCACGCGGCACGGCCCGCCCTTTTGGACGCTTCCCTGCTGGAGGTCGCGGTGCTGGACCGCAACTCCGAGACCATGCGCGGAACCCTGCGCGCCTTCCGGCGGCTCTCCGCCGCGGAGGTCACGGACATCTTGTGGGGAGAGGAGATCTGAGATGGACAAGCGGATCTTTGGCATCGAAACCGAATTCGGCATCGCCTACTCCAGCCCGAACTCGCGGCCGCTCTCGCCGGAAGAGGTGGCGCGCTACCTTTTCCGCAAAGTGGTCAGCTGGGGCCGCTCCTCGAATGTCTTCCTGACGAACGGCTCCCGCCTCTATCTCGACGTGGGCTCGCACCCCGAATACGCCACCGCCGAATGCGACGACCTGGCGCAGTTGATCGCGCATGACCGCGCGGGCGAGCTCATCCTCGACGACCTGGTCGACGAGGCCCAGACGAGGCTGAACACCGAAGGCTTCAACGGCACCGTCTACCTCTTCAAGAACAACACCGACTCAGCCGGCAACTCCTACGGCAGCCACGAGAACTACCTCATCCCGCGCCGGGGTGAATTCTCGCGGCTGGCCGAGATCCTGATTCCCTTCCTCGTCACCCGGCAGCTGGTTGCCGGCGCGGGCAAGGTCCTCAAGACGCCGCAGGGCGCCACCTACGCGTTCTCCCAGCGGGCGGACCACATCTGGGAAGGCGTGTCCTCGGCCACCACCCGATCCCGGCCCATCATCAACACCCGCGACGAACCGCACGCGGACGCCGAGTACTACCGCCGGCTGCACGTCATCGTGGGGGACTCGAACATGTCCGAGACGACGACGATGATGAAGATCGGCACCGTGGACCTGCTGCTGCGCATGATCGAGGAGGGCGTGATCATGCGGGACCTGCGGATGGAGAACCCCATCCGCAGCATCCGGGAGATCTCCCATGACCTGACCGGCCGGCAGCTGGTACGCCTGGCCACCGGGCGGCAGCTTTCCGCGCTCGAGATCCAGCGGGAGTTCCTGGCCAAGGCCACGGACTTCGTGGACCGCAGCGGCGCCCACAACCGGCATGTTCCGCGCATTCTCGAGTTGTGGGGGAGGACCCTGGACGCGATCGAGACCGGAGATTACAGCGGCATCGACACGGAGATTGACTGGGCCATCAAGAAGAAACTGATCGACGGTTACGCTGCCCGTCACGATCTGGCTTTCGATTCGGCCCGCGTCGCCCAGCTGGACCTCACGTACCACGACATCTCCCGCAAGCGAGGACTGTTCTACCTGCTGGAGGCCCGAGGCGCAGCCAAGCGGGTGGTGGAGGACACGCAGATCAAGGACGCGGTGGATACACCTCCGCAGACGACGCGCGCCAAGCTGCGCGGGGATTTCGTCCGGCGTGCCCAGCAGATGGGCCGGGACTACACCGTGGACTGGGTTCACCTGAAGCTCAACGACAGGGCCCACCAGACCATTTTGTGCAAGGACCCGTTCCGCAGCGTCGACGACAGGGTCGAGGCGCTGCTCGACTCCATGGGGTAATTCCCAGCCAGTCGCGCTAGGCTGGATGGGGTTTGCGCGCGCCCGACCGCCGCAAACAGCTACTGTCCTCGACGAAAGTTACCTAGTGCGCCGACTCATAGCCATTGTTTTCTCCGGCCTGCTGCTGGTCCTGACCGGTTGCAGCGCCGGCAACAGTTCCTCGGCCAGCTCCGCCACTGCGGAGCCGACCAGCCAGTCCTCCGGCCAGGTCGCAGCCCTCGACTCCGTGAAGGTCACCGTGGAGGACAAGACCAAGGCCCCGAAGGTGGACTTCAAGAAGCCGCTGAGCGTTTCGGAGCCGACCATCAAGCTCGTCAAGGACGGCGATGGCGAGCGGGTGAAGGCCGGCCAGAGCGTCGTGCTGCGCTACGTGATTTTCAACGGCAACGACGGATCCGTGCTGGAGGACTACTACAAGCAGCCCAAGGGCGAGGCTCTTGAGGTCGGCGACGACCTCAAGCAGGGCAATGCGATGGTGTACAACGCCCTCGTCGGAGCGAAGGTCGGCTCGCAGATCGCCTTCGCCGTTCCCGGGCAGGCCTCCTCGACCGCCCCCTCGCCGTCGGCATCTCCCTCGGCCGCGCCTGCGGGCCCGAGCCAGCTGATGGTGCTTCAGATCGAAAGCGTGAAGGACACTGTCAAGCCGCTGACGAAGCCCGAAGGTGACAAGGTGACCCCGCCGGCCGGCCTGCCGACCGTGGCGGAGGACGCCAAGGGTGTGCCGACCATTACCGTGCCCAAGACTGCTGCGCCGGACAAGCTCGTCGCCCAGGACCTGATCAAGGGCAAGGGTGCGCAGGTCCAGGCCAGCGACACCATCGTCGCCAACTACGTCGGCGTGACGTACTCCGACGGCAAGAAATTCGATTCCAGCTTCGACCGCGGCCAGGCCGCAACCTTCCCGCTCAACGGCGTGATCAAGGGTTGGACCCAGGGCCTGACGGGCAAGACCGTTGGTTCACGCGTGCTGCTCGTCATCCCCGCGGACCTCGCCTACGGCAACGGCGGGTCCGGCAAGCCCAAGGGCACCCTGGTCTTCGTCGTCGACATCCTCGGCGTCAAGTAACTTCGAATCCCCAAAGGAGCACATTATGTCTTTCGGAAAGCGCGACTACGACCGCACCAAGCCCGAGATCGATTTCCCGGACCACGACGCTCCCACCGAGCTCGTGATTGAGGACCTGATCGTCGGGGACGGTGCCGAGGCCAAGGCCGGCGACACCGTCTCGACCCACTACGTGGGCGTGGCCTTCTCCACCGGCGAGGAATTCGACTCCTCCTGGGGCCGCGGGGCCCCCCTGGACTTCAGGGTTGGCGTCGGCCAGGTCATCCAGGGCTGGGACCAGGGCCTGCTCGGGATGAAGGTCGGCGGCCGCCGCCGCCTGGAAATTCCCGCGGACCTCGCGTACGGGGACCGCGGTGCCGGCGGGGCGATCGCTCCGGGCGAGTCGTTGATCTTCGTCGTCGACCTCGTGGGCGTGCGCTAAGCGTGGGTTGAGCCTGGGCTGAGTCCAGCCGTGCAAGGGCGCGCCGGACCGGTTTGAAGAACCGGGCCTGGTGCGCCCTTTGCGTTGCGCGGGAAAGGATTCGGTAGGTTAGGACCGTGTCTGCCTCCCGTACCGAACGCCTGCTCAACCTGCTGATCGCCCTGCTGGAAACCCGGCAGGGCCGCAGCCGCGAGTTCCTCCGCGAGAACATCCCCGGGTACCGGGAGTCGCCCAGCCAGGAGGCCTTCGAGCGGATGTTCGAGCGGGACAAGACCGATCTGCGCACCATGGGCATTCCGGTCGAGACCGTCACGGAAGGCGGTCTGTTCGAAGATGACCTGGCCACCGCGCGGTACCGCATCCCGAAGGAGGCCTACCGCCTGCCGGAGCTGCGTTTCACGCCCGAAGAGGCCGCCGTCCTCTCGCTCGCAAGCAGGCTTTGGCAGCAGGCGTCCCTCGGCTCCGCCGCCGCCCGGGCCCTGCGAAAACTCGAAACCAAGGGCGTGCTCCCCGAAGCGGACATCGTGCTTGGTGTTGAACCCCGCATCCGGCCCGGCGAACCGGCCTTCGAACCCCTGCTGGCGGCGGTCACCGGCCACCGCGAGGTGACCTTCGGCTATCTTGCGGCACGCAGTACCGAGGAGCAGCAGCGCCGCGTGCAGCCCTGGGGGCTCGGCAGCCGGTACGGCCAGTGGTACCTGGTGGGGCTGGACCTGGACCGGCACGCGCGGCGGATGTTCCGGCTTTCCCGGATCACGACGGCCGTGGGCACCGACCAACGCAGAACATTCGAGCCGCCTGCCGACTTCGACCTCAAGGCCTCGCTGGCCGAGCTCGATTCGCTGGCCGAACCCGCTACCGCGCGCCTGCTCCTGAAGCCCGGAACGGTCCAGCTTCTGCGCGACAGCACCCGCCCGGCTCCCGGCCCGGCGCCCGCCGGCTGGGACGCAGTGGAGCTGGACTTCGCGGACACGGAGGTGCTCGCGGACGAACTCGCCGCGCACGGCCCGCACGCCGTGGTCCTGGAACCTGCCGACCTGGCGGCCGCTGTGCGGCGCCGGCTGCAGGGCGTCCTCGACGCGGCCGCGCGGCCGGTGCCTGCCTACTCGTTCGAGGAGTCGAAGCCGGCCGCGCGGCCAAGGCCTGCTCCGGAGGATCGGCTGCGCCGGCTGCTGGACCTGGTGCCCTATCTGGTCCACAACCCCGGCAGGAGCGTGGACGACGTGGCCCGCGAATTCGGCGTGAGCCGGTCACAGCTGGAGAAGGACCTCGAGCTCGTCTTCGTGTCCGGGCTTCCCGGCTACATGCCGGACCAGCTGATGGACGCGCGCTGGGACGACGGCTACATCTACCTCGACAACGCCGATGAACTTTCCGAACCGGTCCGGTTCAGCGTCGACGAAGCCTGCGCGCTCCTGGTCGGGCTCCAGGCTCTGGCCGGAGTGCCGCGGCTCACCGACCGGACTGCTCTGGAGTCGGCCACCGCGAAGATCAGCCTCGCTGCAGGGGAAGCGGGCACGGCGGCGTCCGCTGTCCAGGCAGGTCTCGGTCCGGGGACCGACCCGGAGCTGCTTGAGACCCTGCACCGGGCTGCCGCCGACGGGCAGCAGCTGCAGCTGCGCTACCTGGTGCCGCACCGGGACGAGATCACCGACCGGGTTGTCGACCCGTGGCGGCTCTTCTCGGTCAACGACGCCTGGTACCTCGAGGCATGGTGCCACAGCGCCGAAGCCGTGCGGAACTTCCGGCTGGACCGGATCAAGGAAGCTGTGCCAGCCGGGGCCAAGATTGCCAGGAAACCCGACGGTGGCAGTTTCCCCGCGAGCCTTTTCACGCCCGGCGCCGACGACGTCGAGGTCACCGTCCAGCTGGACCGGCGCTTCCTTTTTGTCGCCGGTCAGTACGAGGCCGTGCGGTCGACGGTCCTGCAGGACGGCACCGCGGTCGCCGTCCTCCGGGTCGGGTCCACGTCCTGGCTGCCGCAGTTCGTGGCGCGCACCGGCGGCGGCGTTCGGGTCCTGGAGCCGCGGGCGGTGGCGGATGCCTCCGCGGAGTGGGCCGCACAGGCGCTCTCCCTTTACGCGGGCGGCAACCCTGGGGCCGGCGGCCAGGGACACTGACCTTCCACGGCTAGACTGGAGGCATGCCTTGGTGGTCGTGGATTGTGATCTGGGTAGCGCTGCTGGCGCTCTCCGCTGTGTACATCGGCCTGTTGGGCTGGAAAGTCTTCCGGGACTTCGCCGCAACAATGCGTTCCCTGCAGGAAGCAGGGGAGCGGTTCGGATCCGGTATGAGCTTTACTGGAGCTGCAGCGGAGGCCACGAAGCCGCGTCCGCAGCCGCAGCCGGCCGTCTTTTCGGAGCCCGAACAGGTACGCCAGGCATACGAAGAAGGCAAGGCGGCACGCCAGACCGAACGGCGCCTGCGCCGGGTGCGACGCAAGGCAGAACGCGGCCAGCCGCAGTCACTCAGGGACCTTGACCTAACGTAGGATTGACTCGAACGAAAGGACTCTTTGTGGGACGTCTATTTGAATCGCCGTGGCCGATCATCGTGATCATCATCGTGGCGCTGCTCCTGTTCGGAGCCCCGAAACTTCCCGGCATGGCCCGCAGCCTCGGCCAGTCGATGCGCATCTTCAAGTCCGAAGTGAAGCAGATGAAGGATGATGACAAGCCGAAGGCCGAAGAGCCCTCGGAGCCCGTTGAGGGCAGGATTGTCAACAACCCGGCCAGCCCGCGCGAGACCGGCGGCACAGAAGAGCCGCCGACCAACCGACCTGTCTGAGGACGTGGGCGCCACAAAGAGCCGCAAGTCCAATCCCGAAGGACGGATGGCCCTTGCGGACCATCTGCGCGAACTCAGGAACAGGCTCTTCAAATCCGCCCTCGCCCTGCTCGTCGGAGGAGTGGGCGGCTGGCTGCTCTACGACACCGTCTTCGAGCAGATCCAGCGGCCGATCTTCGAAATCGCGGCCCAGCAGCACCGCACGGCCGTCATCAACTTCGACAGCATCGCCTCACCGTTCGACCTGAAGATCCAGGGCGCACTCTTCATCGGCGCCCTGATCAGCAGCCCGGTCTGGATCTACCAGATCTGGGCGTTCATCACGCCGGGGCTCACCAGCAAGGAGCGGCGCTACACGCTCGGCTACATGGCGGCCGCGATCCCGCTGTTCCTCGTGGGCGTCTGGACCGGCTGGCTGGTACTGCCCAACGTCGTGAGGGCGCTGACCCAGTTCGCGCCGTCGGAAACCGCCAGCGTGCTGCCCGCCACGGACTACATCACCTTCGTGATGCGCATGCTGCTGGCCCTGGGCTTCGCCTTCCTCGTCCCCGTGATCCTGGTGGGGGTGAACATGGCCGGTGTACTCACCGGCAAGCAAATGCTCAAGGCGTGGCGCATCACCGTCTTCCTCGTCTTCGTCGTGGCCGCGATGGCCGCACCCGGAGCGGACGCGCTGTCGATGTTCCTGCTGGCCTCCCCGCTGCTCGTGCTGTACTTCGCGGCGATCGGGATCTCCTTGCTGCACGACCGCCGACGCGAGCGCCGGGAGGCAAAACGCACCGCTGAGACCGAAGCCACGGCCGACGTCGCCACTTCCCGCGAGGATCTGGATAGCCTCTGACCGCCGTGCGGCTAGGCTGGTGGTATGTCCTCGCCGTCCGAGCGCTACGCCGCCGCCGCCTTGAGAACGGCAGCGTCCCGCACACGCCTTGCCTCCTTCAAAAAGACGCTCCAGTTCGAGCTGGACGATTTCCAGGATGAGGCCTGCGCAGCGCTCGAGGCCGGGCGCGGCGTCCTCGTTGCTGCTCCCACCGGCGCCGGCAAGACCATCGTCGGCGAGTTCGCGATCTACCTCGCCTTGCAGCGCGGGCTCAAAGCTTTCTACACCACCCCGATCAAGGCGCTGAGCAACCAGAAATACAGCGAGCTCGCTGCCACTTACGGTGCTGAGAACGTCGGTTTGCTCACCGGCGACACCACGATCAACGGTGAGGCACCCGTGGTGGTCATGACCACCGAGGTGCTGCGCAACATGCTGTACGCGGCGTCCGAGACCCTCGACGACCTCGGCTACGTGGTGATGGACGAAGTGCACTACCTGGCGGACCGGTTCCGCGGCGCCGTCTGGGAAGAGGTCATCATCCACCTTCCGAGCGAGGTCCAGCTCGTCTCGCTGAGCGCGACCGTGTCCAACGCGGAGGAGTTCGGCGCCTGGCTGGACACCGTGCGCGGGCACACGGACGTCATCGTCACCGAACACCGGCCGGTACCGCTGTGGCAGCACGTCATGGTCGGCCGGGAGATCCTGGACCTGTTCGCCACCGACACCCCCTTTGACGAGGTCTCCGGTGAGGACGCCGCGCGAGGGGACTTCGTCGTCAACCCGGAACTGGTCGAACTCGCCCGCGCAGACGCGCAGCTGAACAGCCGGGCCCGCTTCGGCCACCGGGGCAGGACCCGCCGCGGCCCTGAGCGCGGACGGCCCGGGGGCGCTCCGCAGTCCGTGACGAGGACGGCGAGCCGGCCGCAGGTCATCACCGCCCTCGACAGGGCAGGGCTGCTGCCCGCCATCACCTTCATTTTCTCCCGCAACGGCTGCGACGGCGCGGTCCGGCAGTGCGTCGCCTCCGGTCTCTGGCTCACCACCGAGAAAGAGCAGCAGCTGATTGCGGCCCGGGTCGACGAGGCCAGCCAGGACATCCCCTCCGACGACCTTGAAGTGCTCGGGTTCTGGAGCTGGCGGGAGGGCCTGATCCGCGGGTTCGCCGCGCACCACGCCGGCATGCTCCCCACTTTCAAGGAAGTCGTCGAGAAGCTCTTCGCCGACGGTCTGGTGAAGGCGGTCTTCGCCACGGAGACCCTTGCCCTGGGCGTCAACATGCCCGCCCGCTCGGTCGTCCTGGAGAAGCTGGACAAGTTCAACGGCGAAGCGCACGTGAACATCACGGCAGGGGAGTACACCCAGCTGACGGGCCGCGCCGGGCGGCGCGGGATCGACGTCGAAGGCCACGCCGTGGTGCTCTGGCAGCCGGGCACCGACCCGGCCTCGGTCGCCGGGCTGGCCTCACGCCGAACCTACCCGCTGAACTCGAGCTTCCGGCCCACTTACAACATGAGCATCAACCTGATCGCGCAGTTCGGCCGGGAACGCGCACGCCAGATCCTCGAATCCTCTTTTGCCCAGTTCCAGGCGGACCGCTCCGTGGTCGGCCTGGCGCGCCAGGTGCGCAGTCGTGAGGAGTCCCTGGCCGGCTACGCCGAGTCGATGACCTGCCATCTGGGGGATTTCAACGAGTATTCCCGGCTTCGCCGCGAGCTCTCGGACCTGGAAGCCAAGGCCTCGCGGCAGGGGCAGCGGGTACGGCGGTCGGCGGCCGAGGAGTCCCTCGCCCGGCTGCGGCCGGGCGACGTCGTCGACGTCCCCGCCGGGCGGACGCCCGGCTACGCAGTGGTGCTTTCGGTGGACACTATCTCGCATGAGCCGCGTCCGACGATCCTCACGCTGGAGAAGCAGCTGCGCCGGCTGGGCGTCCACGACCTCGAGGGTCCGATCTCGCCGCTGACAAGCATCAGGATTCCCAAGCAGTTCAACGCCAAAACCCCCAAGGACCGGCGGGATCTGGCCTCGTCGCTGCGGAACGCTCTGCACGACCGGCGTCCGCCGCGCCGGACCGAAGGCCGCCAGGACTTGTTTGCCGGGGCCGGCACGTCCGAGCAGGAGCAGAAAATCGCGGAGCTGAGGCGCAAGCTGCGCGCCCACCCCTGCCACGGATGCAGCGACCGTGAAAACCACGCACGCTGGGCCGAGCGCTGGTGGCGGCTCCGGCGGGAGACGGACGGATTGGTCCGGCAGATCCAGGGCCGCACCAACACCATCGCGAAGACTTTCGACCGGGTCTGCGGCGTGCTCGAAGGCTACGGGTACGTGACTGAGAACGCGGAGGGCATCACCTCCCTCAGCGACGACGGCCAGCGGCTGCGCAGGATCTATGGCGAAAAGGACCTGCTGATCTCCCAGGCGCTGCGCGAAGGGGCCATGTCGGACCTGGACGCCGCCGAGCTCGCAGCGCTGGCCACCGTGCTGGTCTACCAGGCCAAGCGCGAGGACCGCGGACTGCGGCCGAAAATGCCCAGCGTCTCGCTCGAGGTTGCCGTGGACATTGTGGTCCGCGAGTGGTCCCGGCTGGAGGACGTGGAGGACGCGCAGAAGCTCCCGCTGACCGGTGAGCCGGAACTGGGGCTGGTCTGGCCGATGTACAAATGGGCCCGCGGCCGCCGGCTGCAGGACGTGCTGGAAGGCACGGACCTGGCCGCCGGCGACTTCGTCCGGTGGGCCAAGCAGGTCATCGACCTGCTCGATCAGCTGGCCAAGATCCGCCACCTCGATCCTGCTCTCAGCCGGCTCTGTACGCAGGCCATCGCCACCGTCCGGCGGGGCGTCGTCGCCTACTCCGCCGTCGCCGAATAGAACCGCTGCTCCGGCTGCCGCCGCCCGACTGAAGGAGATTGAGAGTGCCAGATTCCCCCGTGGGCGGACGCCCCCGCTTGTACCGCAACGGTTCCGTTTACAGCGCTGCCGACCCGTTTGCTACGGCCATGCTGGTCGACGGTGACACGGTGGCCTGGGTCGGGTCCGAGCAGGCCGCTTCCTCACTCGCCGACTCCTCGATGGAGGTCGTCGATCTCGACGGCGCCCTGGTCACGCCGGGGTTCGTCGACTCGCACGTGCACATCACCGAGACCGGGGTGGCCCTGAGCTCCCTGGACCTCTCCGGTGCTGCGTCCCTGGCCCAGGTGCTGGATCTCGTGGCGGGCGCGGCGGCGCGGACCAGCGGCACGATCCTCGGCCATGGCTGGGACGAGACGCGCTGGCCCGAGGGCCGGCCGCCGACGGCAGAGGAGCTCGACCGGGCGTCCGGCGGGATCGCTGTCTTCCTCTCTCGCGTCGACGTGCACTCGGCTGTTGTTTCCTGGTCCCTCGCAGACCGGCTCGACCTGGCCACGATGGACGGCTGGCTGGGGAAGGGCCAGGTGGTCCGGGACGCACACCGCCGGGCCGCGGAGGCCGCGCACTCGTTCCCGCCGGAGGAACGCGGTTCCTATCAGCTGGCCGCCCTGCGGCACGCCGCCAGCCGCGGCTACGTGGCGCTGGCGGAGATGGGGGCCCCGCATGTGGCGCCGCCGGAGGACCTTCGGATGCTGGTCCGGTGGGACTCCGAGGGGGAGACGGCGGGAAGGCTGCCGCGCGTGCTGCCCTACTGGGGGCAGCTCGTCGGCAGCACCGAGGAGGCACGCTCTCTCCTTGCCGGCCTCGGCGCCGGCGTTCTGGGCCTGGCCGGGGACCTCAATATCGACGGCTCCATCGGCTCCCGCACGGCGCTGCTCCGCACGCCCTATGCGGATGCGCCCGCCGAACACGGCACCCGGTACCTCACTGTGGAGCAGGTCACCGCGCACCTTGCGGCCACGTCCGAACTGGGCATCCAGGCTGGGTTCCATGTGATCGGGGACGCCGGAATGGACATCGCCGTCGAGGGGCTGAAGGCCGCCGCAGGACAGGTCGGCGCCGACAAGGTCCGGGCCGCCGGCCACCGGCTCGAGCACGCCGAGATGGCCGATGCGGGGACGATCGCCGCCCTCAAGGAATTCGCTGTCACGGTCAGCGTCCAGCCGATGTTCGACGCCGCATGGGGCGGCACCGACGGCCTCTACGGCAAGCGGCTGGGAACCGAACGCGGACCCGCCCTGAACCCCGTGGCGGACTATTTTGCCGCCGGCGTGCCTGTCTGCTTCGGCAGCGACAGCCCGGTCACCCCGCTCACCCCCTGGGCGAGCGTGCGGGCCTGCGTCATGCACCGTACCCCGGCACAGCGGATCTCCGCCCGCGCGGCCTTCCTCGGCCACACCCGGGCAGGCTGGCGGGCGGCGCGGTCGCGCAACCCGATGGAAGGGCAGCTGGTGCCGGGGGCTCCGGCCAGCTTCGCTGTCTGGGAAGTCGAGCAGCTCATGGTTCAGGTGGCGGACGAGCGGGTCCAGTCCTGGAGCACGGATCCGCGAGCCCGCACCCCGCTGCTGCCGGCCCTTGACACCGGCACGGACCCGCGCTGCCTGCAGACGGTCAGGGACGGCGTCGAGCTTTACCGCAGCAGCGATTTCTGAGCCCGGGCCCGCACGGCGGCGTGCCGCTCCGACACGCCGGGGCTCCGAATCCTTTCCCGGTTTTCCCGCCGAATCGCGCGGGCGCCGCACCCGCGGCTGACCTGCGGAGACAAGCATCCTCGCAGGTCAGCGGCTCGTTGACAGGCACGGCTGAGCACGTAGGCTGTTAGCTCAACGGGTCCGGAAAGCAGCACTCAAAGGGCCTGTCCGTCGCCGCCGCGGAGCACCGCGGAACCGCACTCGGTGCGGCCCCGATGCTGCCGAACGGCACGGTTGTCGAACACGGATGGGTTCGCGCGTCAGTAGATAACGTTCCGCCCCGCCTCCGGGCGGCGGCAGGGTACTGGGCCGACGACGCGCGAACCCACCCGTGGCCAGCCGGCCGCCCGATCCGGACAGCCATCCGCAGTCCGTATACTTGAGGGTTGGGTCAGCTACTGTCTTAGGTGCCCATTTGTCCTGTTGCCGGAGCAAGGAAAGGCACCCCCTCTTGCGTGTCCTCACCATCATTCCCACCTACAACGAGCTGGAGTCTCTGCCGGTCACCCTCGGAAGGCTGCGCGCGGCCGTTCCCGACGCGGACGTCCTGGTCGTAGACGACAACAGCCCCGACGGCACCGGGGAGCTCGCCGATCGGCGCGCGGCGGAGGACAGCAACGTCCATGTGCTGCACCGCAAGAGCAAGGAGGGGCTGGGGGCCGCGTACATTGCCGGGTTCCGGTGGGGCCTGGCCGCAGGCTACGACGTCCTCGTGGAGATGGACGCCGACGGCTCGCACCAGCCCGAGCAGCTTCCGTCCCTGCTTGAGGCGGTCCGTAACGGCGCTGACCTCGCCATGGGATCGCGCTGGGTTCCCGGCGGCAAGGTGGTCAACTGGCCGTTCATCCGCAAGGCCATTTCCCGGGTCGGCAGTACCTACTCCCGGATCATGCTGGGGCTGAAGATCAAGGACGTCACGGGCGGTTACCGGGCATTCCGGCGCGAAACCCTCGAGGCCCTGAACCTGGCCGAGGTTGAGTCCGTCGGTTACGGCTTCCAGGTGGACCTGGCCTGGCGCACCGCAAAGCTGGGGCTGAACATCGTTGAGGTGCCGATCACCTTCGTCGAGCGCGAACTCGGGGATTCCAAGATGAGCGGCAACATCGTCGTCGAAGCCATGGTGAATGTCACCAAGTGGGGTCTGACCGCGCGCTGGAAGAAGCTCACCGGCAAGACTGCCTGAGACTTCCCGGAAGCGGAGGTCGCTCCGCGCACGAAAGAGGGCCGGTTCCCGCGGGAACCGGCCCTCTTTCGTTCCCGCATTCGCGGGGAGGTGCGGTGACTCTTAGGCTGAACGCCGCTCGCCGCGGCGTTCGCGGAGGATGTTCAAACGGTCCTCGAGGATCTGCTCCAGCTCGGGGATCGTGCGGCGCTCAAGCAGCATGTCCCAGTGCGTGCGGATCGGCTTCTCGTTGGAGTCAACCGGCTTCTCGCCGTCGACCAGGAGAGCTTCCTTGCCGGTCTTGGACACCCAGACGGGGGGAATCTCCGCTTCGGCGGCGAAGGTGACGAACACCTGCTCGCCGTCTGCGCAGCGGTATTCCACACGCTGGCGCGGAGCCGGCTCCACGCCGGATTCGGTCTCCATGCTTTGCGCGCCCAGTCGCATGCCACGGAGGCTACGGTCGCTCATGATCTCTCCCTCGTTCAGTTCGCGGAGCAGGGCTCCACGCTAGCCTTCCGGACCAGTCCCGGCAGGCTACGGTGTGCACTAATGAAACGCGCGAGGAACACCGATTGTTCCTGCGAAGTCATTGACGCCAGACAAACAATCGATTATAGGTGCTCCGGGGCCCTGCGGTAAAGCCGGTTCCAGCGGCCGGCAGGCGTCAGGGCCGGGCGTCCTGCCCGCCGCCCGCGGGGGAGGAGGGCGCACTGTCCTCGGCGGCGCCCCCGAACAAGCCGGCCTGGTCCGGACCGCCGCTGAGTGCGCTGCCAACGCCTTTGAGTGCTTCGCCCACCTCGCTGGGGATGATCCAGAGCTTGTTGGAGCTTCCCTCGGCCAGCTTCGGAAGCGTCTGCAGGTACTGGTACGCCAGAAGCTTCTGGTCCGGGTTGCCCTTGTGGATCGCGTCGAAGACCTTCTGGATGGCCTGTGCCTCGCCGTCGGCGCGGAGGATCGCGGCCTGCGCGTCGCCCTCGGCCTTCAGGATCGCGGCCTGCCGCTGACCCTCGGCGGTCAGGATCTGTGACTGCTTGGTGCCCTCGGCGGTCAGGATCACCGCGCGGCGGTCCCGCTCGGCCCGCATCTGCTTCTCCATCGAGTCCTGAATCGAGTGCGGCGGTTCGATGGCCTTGAGCTCCACGCGGGAAACGCGGATGCCCCACCGGCCGGTCGCCTCGTCGAGCACCACCCGCAGCTGCCCGTTGATCTCGTCCCGCGATGTGAGGGCCTGTTCCAGGTTCAATCCGCCGACCACGTTGCGCAGCGTCGTCGTCGTCAACTGTTCGACAGCCTGAATGTAATTGGCGATCTCGTAGGTCGCTGCCCTTGCATCGGTGACCTGGAAGTAAACCACCGTGTCGATCGAGACGACGAGGTTGTCCTCAGTGATCACCGGCTGCGGCGGGAAGGATACGACCTGCTCGCGCAGGTCCAGCAGCGGCAGCAGCCGGTCGACGAACGGTATGAGGATCGTCAGGCCCGGGTTCAGCGTGCGCTGGTACTTGCCGAGCCGCTCGACGACGCCGGCCCGCGCCTGCGGGATGATCCTCACCGCCCTGACCAGGACAATGATGACAAAGACCACCAGCACGAGCAGGACAACTGTCAGACCCAGTGCGCCCCCCGAAATATTCATCCGTTCCTCAGTTCCCCACGTAGATTGGCGTGCATAGCATGGCGGCCTATTGCTGCGGACCGGCTGCGTGCCGGCCAGGCTCAGCAACGGTGCCCGGGCCGGCCACGATGGCGGTGGCACCGGAAATTTCGCTCACGGCCACCCGTGTGCCGGCGGGGAAGATCTCTCCGCGGCTGCGGGCGGTCCAGGTGTCGCCGCCGATCTTCACCAGCCCTCCGGCTTCGCTGACATCCTCCAGGACGACGGCGGGCTGGCCGAGCAACCGGTCAACGTTGGTGCGTTGCTCGGGCGGTCCTTTACGCAGGTGGCGCAGGCCCAGCGGGCGGACGAAAAGGATCATCAGGAGCGCGACGACACAGAACACGACGATCTGCAGCCACAGGGGCGTTCCCAGGAAGTATGCGACAAGGGCCGCCAGCGCGCCGCCCGACATCATGATGAAGAACAGGTCGAGGGTGAGCATCTCGACGACGGCAAGCACAAGGAACACGGCGAGCCACAGGGCCCACCCGTTCCCAACCAACCAGTCCAACATCCGTCCCCCTGGTGTGCACCGGAGCGGCTGCGGGCCATTGCCCGCGAGTCCTGACCTGCGCTACCGCCAGCCTACTACCGGCAGTTCGCGGGCAGGCAGAGTAGAAAGGTTGCGGATCGCTTACGGTTACGCACCAGGCTCGGCTGAGCGGCCCCTCAGATCACGGCCTGCAGCGGCACCCGTGCCGGGGCCTCACCCACCCGCATCATCGCGCGGCGCAGCATCGCCACTGCGTCGGTGAGGTCCTCCTGCGGGTAGCAGAACGGCAGGCGCAGGTAGCGTTCGAAGGCACCGTCGATGCCGAACCGCGGGCCCGCCACGATCCCGAGGCCCTCGTTGCGCGCTGCCAGGACCAACGACGACGTCGAGGTTTCGCCTGCAGGAAGCCAGAAGGACAGGCCGCCCTGCACCCGCGGCAGCTCCCACTGGGGTAACTCCTTCCGCAGCAGTGCGGCCAGATGGTCGCGGCCCTGCCGGAGCTGCCGGCTGCGGAAGGCCAGCAGGGCGTCCTCCTGCCGCAGCAGCGCGGCCGCCGTGAGCTGTTCCAGCAGGGGAGTGCCAAGGTCCACCGAAGGCCGCCGGCGCAGCACCCGGGCCAGCAGGTCCCGCGGCCCGCGGATCCAGCCGATGCGCAGGCCGCCCCAGGCGATCTTGCCCATCGAACCGATGGTGACGGCGCCGCTGCCGAAGGCAGCCATCGGCTGGCGCGGCCCGCGCTCAATATCCAGGCCGGCAGTGGTCTCGTCGATGATGAGGGTGGTGCCCTCCCGGGATGCCGCCCGGCTCAGCTGCTCCCGGTCTGCCTCCGGCATGCTGGATCCGGTCGGGTTCTGGAAGTCCGGCATCAGGTAGGCGAGCGAAGGAGAGGACCTGCGCAGCAGCGTTTCGGCTTCGGAGATGTCCCAGCCGTCGGGTCCCACGGGCACGGCGAGCAGCCGGGCGCCTGCGGCGGTAAACGTGTCCAGGGCGTGCGGGTACGTGGGGTGCTCGACCAGGATCCGGTCGCCCGGCGTGTACAAGGCGCCGGCGAGAAGGTTCAGGGCGTGCTGGGCTCCGACCGTGACCAGGATCTGCTCCGGCGATGTCGGCAGGCCGCGGCGTTCGAAGTGGGCGGAGATGGCTTCGCGCAGCTCGGGCAGGCCGACCAGGTCGAAGCCGGGGTGGCCGAAGTAGCCCGGCAGCCGGTCCATGGCCTCCCGGTAGGCAGCCTCCAGGCCCGGGTACGCCGGCGGCGTCGCCTTCGTGAAGTCCACGGCGAGACCCTCCTCCGGCTGATAGCTGCCGCGCCGGCCGTCCGGCAGCGCGAGGGTGGTGCCCGAGCCCCGGACGCTCACCGCGAATCCGAGCTCGCGCAACAGCGCGTAGGCGCCGGCCACGGTCGTCCGGCTGACGTCAAGCATCTGACTCAGTTCGCGCTCGGCGGGCAACCGCGACCCGGTGGACAGGCGCCCGTCCAGGAGCAGGATCCGGATGCGGTCGGCCAGCGCCTGGTAGGCGGCCCCGGACCCACGCCAATCGCCAAGGTCGCGCAGGAGCCGCCGGGCAGTGATCAGGGGAGTCATGGAGCCACATTATTCGATTTGGACCTGTACGGGAATGCCAATTCCGCGGTCAACTGGTTCAAACGGAGCCCTACGGGCTGCCCAGGGACCCGGCCCCGAGACACTGCCCAGAGACAAAGGAGAGGCGATGCGCGCGATTCTGACGAGCCGAAAGATTGGAGTGCGGCTCGGCCGGCTCTTCACAGGACTTTTCGGCTACGGCATCGCCATCGCCCTGATGATCCGCGCCAACATCGGCGCCTCACCGTGGGATGTGTTCGGCCAGGGTGCCGCGCGGACGCTGGGGATCAGCTTCGGGGCGAGCACGATCGCGATCAGCGCCCTCGTGCTGCTCCTGTGGATCCCGCTGCGGCAGCGTCCCGGCTTTGGCACCATCAGCAACGCCGTGCTGGTGGGAATCTTCGCGGATCTGGGCCTCTCGGTCCTGCCCGCAGCGTCCGGTCTCCCGATGCAGGTGCTTTCCTTCGCCGCTGGCCTGGCACTCCTGGCTGTCGCCACCGCACTGTACATCGGAGCAGGGCTGGGGCCCGGACCGCGTGACGGGCTGATGACGGGCCTGGTGCGGGTGACCGGATGGAGGGTGTGGGTGGTGCGGACGGGGATCGAACTTTCCGTGGTGGCGGCCGGTTGGGCGCTCGGCGGCGTCGCGGGCGCAGGCACCGTGGCGTTCGCCGCGGCCGTGGGGCCGCTCACGCAGCTGGCCCTGAGACTGCTCGGCGTCCGGTTGGAGTCACGAGAGCGCCCGGCAGCCGTCAGCGCCGCCGCGTGAACTCCTGAAGGCGGAACCGCGCAGCTACCGGCCACGGGTCAGGTGCCGCCGCCAGCTTCTCCCGCAGGGCTGCAGGGTCCAGGTGATGTCCCGCAGGTCCCATCAGCGCCGCGTTGGCCACGTCGGTCCGGGACAGCGACAAGGACAGGGAAATCCGGCGGTCCGGGCCGGCCTCAAACGCATCCTGCAAGGCCTCGGCAAGGTGGCGCTGCTTGTCTTCCTCGATGCCCAGCAACCCTGCCGCTTCGGCGATCTCCGCCAAGTGGCCGCGATCCGGCGTCACCACAAGGAGTCTTCCGCCCGGTTTGAGGACGCGGGCGAACTCCGGCGGATTGCGCGGCGAGAAGATGTTCAGGATGACATCGACCGACTTGGCGGCAACGGGCAGCGGATCCCAGAGATTCCAGGCGAGGTTGAGCGCCCCGGGGTTCGTCCTTGCCGCCCGCCGAAGCGCGAACTTGGAGATGTCCAAGGCGATTGCCTGAGCCGGGTGCGCGGCGAGGACCTGCCGCAGGTAGTAGCCCGTGCCCGTGCCCGCGTCGAGGATCACCGGCTCGGCGGAAGCGTTCTTCACGGCGTCCACAGCGGCGGATACGACAGCGTCGGCGAGCGGGCTGTAATGGCCGGCAGCAAGGAAATCGGCCCGGGCCGCGATCATGGCTGCCGTGTCCTGGCTGAAGCGGGTCCCATGGCCGGTCAACAGGTTGATGTAGCCCTGACGGGCGGCGTCGAAGGCGTGGCCTTCGCTGCAGCGCAGGGCTCCGTCCACGGCACGGGCGGGAAAGGTGCCGGCACAGTGCGGGCACATCAGGGCGGCCAGGGCGGCGTCAGGCATGCTCCCATCCTAGGTGCCGCCCTTCGCAGCCGACGGCGAGGCGTGTTGACGCAGGAGACGAGGAGCAGATTAGGCTCACTCGTGTGAAAGCAGAACATCTTCCCTTGCTCAAGTCCGTGTCCGCCCCCGCGCTGCACCCTGACGGCAGCAGGGTCGTCGTCGCCGTAACCCGTCCGGATTTCGCCGCCGACAGCTACGTCGGCCAGCTGTGGGAAGTGCCGCTGGAAGAGGGCAGCCCGCGCCGCCTGACCCGCGGATTCCGCGACACGGCGCCGCGCTTTTCGCCCGACGGCAGCATGCTCGCCTTCCTTCGTGCCGAGGCTGGCGGACGGCCCCAGCTGCATGTCGCCGATGCCCGCGGCGGGGAGCCGTTCGCGCTCACTGACCAGAAGCTTGGGGTCAGTGAATTCGACTGGTCTCCCGACTCGACCCAGCTCGTCTTCGGCTCACGGGTGCCCGAGGAAGGCCGCTACGGCACGGTGGACGGCGTGGCGCCCGGCGCGGAGGACCCGCGGCGGATCACCGGCTTCAAGTACAGGATGAACGGGGCGGGCTACCTCACCGACAAGCGCGCCCAGCTCTTCGTGGTCGACGTCCCTGACCTGGACCACGAGCCCCCCGTGCCCCCGGCCGGCCGCGCCAAGAAGGACGCGGGGGAGACCCCCTTCAGCGCCGTGCCGCAGGCGCGGCAGCTGACGAAGGCGGACGCCGACCACACCGGGGCAGCCTTCACCGCCGACGGCGCCCGGATCCTCTTCACCGCCTCCCTGCACGAAGGCGCGGATGAGGACCTGATTTCGGACCTGTACGCTGTCGGCGTCGACGGCGGTGAACCGGAGCGGCTTACCAACACCGTCGGCAACCCGCGCCTGTCCGTGGCCGCGGGGACGACGTCGGCGGACGGCAACTGGCTCTACTTCCTGGCCCAGGATGTTTCAGCCACGGGCATCGACTTCGTGGCCAGGAACACCGTCCTGTGGGGCGCGCCGATCGGTCAGCCGGCCGCCGCTGAACCGCTGACAGACGCCGAACAGATCGACCTCGGTGAGGCCGGTTCCGGGCTGGTCCGGTACGGCAGCGACGGCGTGCTGGTGCAGAACCGCACCCGCGGCGCGGTCGAACTGCTTGCGGTGGGCCCGCGCGGCGGCACGCAGCGGCTGCTGGGCGGCCCGCTGGTGGTGACCGGTGCAGACGCAGCCGCAGGGACCGTCGTCGTCAGCTACAGCGATGCCCGCACGGCCGGTGACGTCGGAGTGGTTGCGGACGGCGCGCTGCGGCCGCTCACCGATTTTTCCGAAGAGCTGCGGGGCGCCGGCGTCATCGAGCCTCAGGAGGTCACCTATCCATCCAAGGACGGGTATCCCGTGCACGGTTGGCTGCTGGTCCCCGAGGGCGAGGGACCGCATCCGGTGCTGCTGAACATCCACGGCGGCCCCTTTGCCCAGTACGGCTGGGGGTTGTTCGACGAGGCCCAGGTTTACGCCGGCGCCGGCTACGCGGTCCTGATGTGCAACCCGCGCGGCGCTGCCGGCTACGGGCAGGAGCACGGACGCGCGATCAAGGAGCAGATGGGCACCCTGGATCTCGACGACGTCCTCGGTTTCCTCGAGGGAGCCCTCGCGGCGCAGCCGCAGCTCGACGCCGACCGCGTCGGCATCATGGGCGGGTCCTACGGCGGCTACCTCACCGCCTGGACCATCGCACAGGACCACCGGTTCACGGCCGCCATCGTCGAACGTGGCTACCTGGATCCGCTCTCATTCGTCGGCTCCTCCGATATCGGCTGGTTCTTCGCCGAGGAGTACACGGGATCCGACCCGGATGCGGTCGCCGCGCAGAGCCCGATGGCACAGGTCGGCAAGGTGCGCACGCCGACTTTCGTCATCCACTCCGAGGAAGACTGGCGCTGCCCGCTGGAGCAGGCCCAGCGCTACTACACCGCGCTGAAGAAGCAGGGGGTGGAAACCGAACTGCTGGTGTTCCCGGGGGAAAACCACGAGCTCTCACGCGCCGGAACTCCGCATCACCGGAAGCAGCGCTTCGAGCACATCCTGCAGTGGTGGGCCAGCTACCTCCCGACTGCGGCGAACGGTGCCGAGAGCTAGAACCCCAGCCCGCGGCGGGCGTCCTCAATGCCCGGATGCGCCCACCAGCGGGCGTATTCCGCATTGGTCGACAGTGACCTGGTGAAGGCCTTGTCGATGTACAGGACACCGCCGAGATGGTCGGTCTCGTGCTGCACGATCCGCGCCGGCCAGCCGGAGAATTCCCGGCTGACCGGCGCGCCGCGCAGGTCTTCATAGTCCAATTGCACGCGCCGCGGCCTTTCCACGACCGCCTGCAGGCCGTGGAGCGACAGGCACCCTTCATAGAAGGCCGCCAGCTCTGACCCGAGGGGCGTGTAGGACGGGTTCAGCACCACCAGCAGCGGCAGGGGCGCCCGTTCGCGCACTTCCGCCGTCTCTCCGGGCACCTCGAAGCTGTCCTCGATAACCGCCAGCTGCAGCGGAATGCCGATCTGCGGAGCGGCGAGGCCGACGCCGGGGGCCGCGTGCATCACCTCGCGCATGAGTCCGATCAAGGCGTGCAGCTCGGCCTCGGTGAGCTGGCCGTCGTACCGGGCAGCGCGGCGGCGCAGTACAGGATGGCCCGCCTGGAGGATCGGGGGCGGAACATCCCCCTCCAGGACCTCAGCCACTAATTCCCTGATTTCGGCGGTGGTTGGAGAGCTCATGCGCACAGCCTAGCGCCAGGGGCCTAACGAGGGTTGACGGCGCTGTACCCCGGGTGAAGCATTACAGGGGTACGGAGCTTCTTGTCGGAGTCTCTGCTCTTCCGGGAGATGCTCATGCAGCGCGGAGTTCGGAAGGAGCGCGCGATGATCGAACGTGGAAGCAGCAAGCACGGGCCGCATGTCGACGACGAGATGAAGCACGAAATGCTGGGCGTGGTGAAGGGCGGCAAACCGGCGCACGTCGAGGAATGGCGCCAGACGGAGCCGTTCCCCGATGAGACCGACGACGCGGAGACCCAGGCGGCGGTGGGCCTGGTTCCCGGGCAGCCCGAAGCGGCACCCGAGGACAAAGAAGAGTCCAATGATTGACCCGCTCAACGACAAGTTCCCTGCCCTCGAACTGGCGGGCCCGTGGTGCACCGTCTACGTCGACGCCAGCACGGGCACTGTCGACACTCTGGAAGCCAAGGACGTCCGGCCCGGCAACGTCTCGGCCGCCCTCGAGGCCGCCGGCGCCTCGCCGGAGGACGTTGCAGCCGCGGGTGCTGCGGCCACCAGCCCGGCGGGACGCCCTGCGCCGGTAAGCCGGTTCTTCCTCGTCCGCAACGGACGGGTCGAGCTGGACCAGGTGCTCGACGGCGAGCTCGCTACGACCCAAGTCATTGAGGTCGGAGCCATCCCCAACCTCGTTCCGCTGCTCAAGCACCGCGCCTCCGCCATGCC
The DNA here is from genome assembly GCF_018531425.1 of Paenarthrobacter sp. DKR-5. Classification (GTDB taxonomy): domain Bacteria; phylum Actinomycetota; class Actinomycetes; order Actinomycetales; family Micrococcaceae; genus DKR-5. The sequence continues at coordinate 140,016 of NZ_JAHBOI010000002.1, read as the reverse complement.
GTATGTCTTCGCCGAAGTCAGCCGGAGCACGGCGTCCGTCCAGTTCCATCCCGGCGGGGGAGGTGCTGTGGTCACGCAGGAATTCGAAGGCTCAGACGACACCCTGACCAAGGTCCCGGGCGGAGGATGGTCGCAGGGCAAATACCAGCACCGCACGGAAGAGGTCTGGCGCCAGAACACCCGCCCCGTCGCTGAAGCCATCGATGACCTGGTGCGCCGGCAGCAGCCCGGCGTCGTCGTACTCGCTGGCGACGTCCGTGCCTGCGGCATGGTGGAGGAGGAGCTGTCCAAAGCCAGCAAAGACCTGGTGGTGACGATTCCCTCGCATACTTTCACCCAGGGCGCGGATGAAGAACACACCGAGGACCTGGTCGAGGCGACCGTCGCTGAAAGCGAAGCCCTTGAGGTGCAGGAAGTCGTCGAGCACCTGGCCGAGCAGGCGGGCAAGGGCAACGCCGCCGTGGGCCTGGGGGAGGCGGTCTCAGCGCTCCAGCAGGGGCAGGTGGACACGCTCGTGCTGGACGAGTCCGCGGTGGCAGGAAAGCACCTGTATGCACTGGCTGCGGCGCCGTGGGTGGCTGCAGGGTCCGACCAGGCGGCCGGGGCCGAGGTGCTCGGAGAGGTGGAGGCACCCGCGGCTCTGGTACGCGCCGCACTGCTCACCGATGCCAAGGTCATCTTCCTGCCAAAGGCCGTCCTTCCGGATGCCACCGAGGTGGCAGCGCTGCTGCGCTGGACACCTGCGCCGGCCCAATAGCCGGCGCAGCGAAGCCGGCCGAAAGTTCTGTTCTATCCCATGAGTGAAAGAGGCTGAGTTCTATGGATGCAGGCACCGTCATCGCCATCATTGCCGTACTGGTAGTGCTGGCCTTGGTTCTTTACTTTGTGCGCCGGCGCAGTGCGGCACAGCGCGAAAAGGAACTGGAGGAACAGCGCGGCAAGGCAGCGCAGCTGCGGCAGGACGCCCAGGATGCAGGGCTGCAGGCCCGCGAGCATGAGGCGGCCGCCGCACGGGCGGAGGCGGATGCCAAGCAGGCCGAAGTCGAGGCTGCGAGGCTTCGGCGCGAGGCCGAGGCCCGGCAGGGCGGGGCGGCGGAAATCCGCGAACAATCACAGGACCAGCTGCGCCGGGCCGATGAACTGGACCCCGACGTCGAGCGGGCCAACGCTGAGCGGGCCGCCGCTGAGCGGACGCAGGGCGAACGGGAGACGCTGCCAGCCGAGGGCGAGCGGACCCGGATCGAGGGCGAGCGGCCTGAGTCCGAGGGGCCCGGCCGTCCCTAGGCCCGCCTGCGACCGGGCGGTCATGACCAGGCGATGGTCCTGTCCGCCCGGTCCCGGCCCGCTGCGATCAGGCGCGCCATTCTCAGTTCCTGCTCGGCGTCGACGTACCAGACCTCGTCCAGGTGTGAGCGGACCCGCTGGCACGGCGGACTGTCGTTGAGAAGATCATTGCCTTCCGTCACGATCAGGTGCACCTCCGCCGGGACGGCGATGGAGGCGGCAATCGGCTCGTCGATCTCCCGCCTGAAGCCAGCACGATTGGAGAAGCAGTGGACGCGGCGCCGCGCCTAGACTTGGGGGGCATGCCAGGCCGCAGGGCGGCCGGTACGAAGACAGGGGAGAGCATGGGCAGGGCGGAACGCGGGGGGACTCCGTCTCCCGCACGGCACATCGCCGACAGCCACGACCTCATCCGCGTCCAGGGCGCGCGCGAAAACAATCTCAAGGACATCAGCCTCGAGATACCGAAGCGCCGGCTCACCGTCTTCACAGGGGTCTCCGGATCAGGCAAGAGTTCGCTCGTGTTCGGCACCATCGCGGCCGAGTCGCAACGGATGATCAACGAAACCTACAGTGCCTTCGTGCAGGGGTTCATGCCCACGCTGGCGCGGCCCGACGTCGACCTGCTCGAGGGGTTGACGACAGCGATCCTCGTGGACCAGGAACGCATGGGGCCCAATCCCCGGTCCACCGTCGGCACAGTTACCGACGCGAACGCGATGCTGCGCATCCTCTTCAGCCGGCTCGGCAAACCGCACATCGGCTCGTCGCTCGCCTTTTCCTTCAACGTCCCCACCCGTACTGCGAGCGGGGCGATGAAGGTCGACAGGGGCAGGGGAGAGCGCGTGGTGGTCCGCGACGTCGTCTACCAGGGCGGCATGTGTCCGCGCTGCGAGGGCATGGGCTCGGTGAGCGACTTCGATCTGTCCGCGCTCTATGACGACAGCCGCTCGCTCAACGAAGGCGCCCTCACGATTCCCGGCTACAGCATGGACGGCTGGTATGGCCGGATCTTCCGCGGATGCGGCTTCTTCGACCCTGACAAGCCGATCAGCAAGTACACCAAACGGGAACTGAACGACCTCCTGTACAAGGAACCGACCAGGATCAAGGTCGAGGGCATCAACCTGGCCTATGAAGGCCTGGTCCCCAAAATCCAGAAGTCGATGCTGTCCAAGGACATCGACTCGCTGCAGCCACATATCCGGGCGTTCGTGGAACGGGCCATCACCTTCAGCGTCTGCCCCGACTGCGGCGGCACCCGGCTGAGCGACGCAGCACGGTCCTCGAGGATCAACGGGAAGAACATCGCGGACGTCTGCGCCATGCAGATCAGCGACCTGGCCGCGTGGGTCCGGGGCATCGCCGAGCCGTCCGTGGCGCCGTTGCTCGCCGGGCTGCAGCACCTGCTCGATGCGTTTGCGGAGATCGGCCTCGGCTATCTGTCCCTGGACCGGCCCTCGGGCACGTTGTCCGGGGGAGAGGCGCAGCGCACCAAGATGATCCGGCATCTGGGGTCCTCGCTCACCGATGTGACCTACGTCTTCGACGAGCCGACAATCGGACTACACCCGCACGACATCCAGCGGATGAACTCGCTGCTGCTCCAGCTGCGCGACAAGGGGAACACTGTGCTGGTGGTGGAGCACAAGCCGGAAGCGATAGCCATCGCCGACCACGTCGTCGACCTTGGGCCGGGTGCCGGGGCTGACGGCGGCCAGGTGGTCTTCGAGGGCACGGCCGAAGGCCTGCGCAGCAGCGGCACCTTGACCGGCCGGCACCTCGATGACCGCGCCCGCCTGAAACCCGCTGTGCGCACCCGTTCCGCAGTGCTCGAAGTGCGCGGCGCCAGCACACACAACCTCGCCAACGTCGACGTCGACATCCCGCTCGGTGTGCTGACCGTGGTCACCGGCGTGGCGGGTTCGGGAAAGAGCTCGCTGATCCAAGGATCGGTGGCCGGGCGTGAGGGCGTCGTCTCCGTCGACCAGGGTGCGATCCGCGGCTCCCGCCGCAGCAACCCGGCGACGTACACGGGGCTGCTGGATCCGATCCGCAAGTCCTTCGCGAAGGCGAACGGCGTGAAGCCGGCACTGTTCAGCGCCAATTCGGAAGGGGCGTGCCCCACCTGCAACGGAATCGGCGTGGTCTACACCGACCTCGGGATGATGGCCGGCGTGGCCACGCCATGCGAGGAGTGCGAGGGCAAGCGCTTCCAGGCCTCCGTGCTGGAATACCGTCTCGGCGGCAGGAACATCAGCGAAGTATTCGAAATGTCGGTGGCGGATGCGGGGGAGTACTTCGGAGCCAGCGACGCCCGGACGCCGGCCGCGCTAGCCATCCTCAGCCGGCTCAGCGACGTCGGGCTCGGCTACCTCAGCCTCGGCCAGCCGCTCACCACCCTCTCCGGCGGCGAGCGGCAGCGGCTCAAGCTGGCCACCCGGATGGCCGAGAAGGGCTCCGTCTACGTCCTCGACGAACCGACCAGCGGGCTGCATCTGGCCGACGTGGAACAGCTGCTCGGCCTGCTGGACCGCCTCGTCGACTCAGGCAAGTCGGTCATCGTCATCGAACACCACCAGGCGGTCATGGCCCACGCGGACTGGATCATCGATCTGGGCCCCGGTGCCGGCCACGACGGCGGCAGGGTTGTCTTCGAGGGCACGCCCGCAGGCCTGGTCGCCGCGCGCTCGACCCTCACGGGGGAGCATCTCGCGGCGTACGTCGGCACTTGAGGGCAGTGCGCCAGGAGTTGCGGGTCAGCGGCCGCCTTTGGCCAGGTAGTCCGCCGGGTTGTACTGGATGTGCAGTTCACGGATCCTTCCGCCGTCGAACGCGAAGAACTCTGAGAACCGCACGACGCCGCCGGGCAGCTCCGCGTCATACAGCACGGCGGCGCTGTCCGTCCCGACCACGGCCTGCAGGGGAGTGAGGTCCCGAACGGCCTCGATGAATCCCCGCACACCCTGCGCGAACCTGGCGGCCCCGGCGATCCGGCCCGCGATGGGCCCGTCGAACACGAAGTCCTCCGTGAGCAGCGGCAACAGCCCACGGCCGCCGTCGTAAGCGTGCGCGCCGGCCCGAAGGATGGCGTAGTACTCCTGAAGTACAGGATTGTTTTCAATGGTGGCTGCTGCCGACATGCCGGTTCCTAACTCTGGGCGCCGCCTGCCTCCGCGAAGGTCTTGATGCTTGCCAGAAGGTCAGCCTGGCTGTGCTCGGACATTTTGATGACGAGCGAGTCGACGGCCGCTTCCGCCCAGTTGGCCGGCACGACGTCGGAGCGCATGCTGAGCCGGGTTCCACCGTTTTCCGCCGACACGGCCACGTTGAAGACGGGGCCCAACGCAGCCTTCGACGTGAAGTGCTCGTTGGGAACGAATTCGGTGTACTCGTGGGTCGTCTTGAGCGGGATGCCAAGCACCTTCCACGCGGCCTCGAACGTTGTCCCGACGCCCTGCGGTGTCAGGTTGAGGTTGGACACCTGGACGTCTGGGCCGAGCCACACTTTCGGATCCTTCACGAGGTCGAACACCCGCTGCACGGGGGCGTCGATGCTGATCGCATCGGACCAGGTGAGCGTATGGTGGACCTTCGCCTTCTCCTTGCCAGTGAACGTCTTCTGGCCGGCTTCCACGAGGCTCTTGATGTTGGCCACGAGACCCTCGATGTCGTCCTCGGTCCACCGGGCGAAGAGAACCTGGACCGGCACCCGCACGAAGGGCGCCTGGATATCGAAGCTTTGCTCGACGCTCAGTTGCGTGCCGTCAGCCACCGGCTCCAGCGAGAAGGTGAGCACGGGCCCCACCGAGGCCTTGGACACGATGCGCCTGTCCGGGACGACCTCACGGTATTCGTGGGTGGTGAACATGGTGACACCGAACATTTTGGCGGACCATCGCGCGGACGTGCCGACGCCGTCCGGCTTGATGTCGACCTCAGTGACCTCGCTGTCGCCGGGGAACGCCATCATCCAATGCGCGGGATCGCTCAGGAAGGTGAATACCTTCTCCGCCGGGGCGTTGATGGTGACGCTCCGCATCAGGTTCTTCGCCATCGTTGTTTCTCCTTCCAGAAGGGATTTTGGTCAAGGGGCGCGTCCGGGCGCCTGCTGGGTCCAGTCCAACCTAAAGCGATCCGTCAACCCAGAGGAGAAAGTCACTGCGCCGCCGATCCGCCGCCACCGAGCACTGTTCCTCCGTGAAAAGGTCAGAGCTTTGTCTGAGCTCGCCGCGGACGACGTCCGACTCCGCTACCACATCCTGCAAAGCGCCGATAATCGACATTATGTCAACTACCGCGAATCCGAGGTCCTGCTCCTCCCCGGAAAAACGGACCGGCAAGCGCCTAGGAAGGCTTGGAATCCGAAGGGGTCCTCTTCAACTGCAGCCACATCACGAAAGAGGCAACAGAAAGCACAAGCGAGATGACGCTGAGAATGAGATGAAGATCATCAGGGTTTCCTCGAGATACTTCAATGACCACCGGTGACAGCCATACGACGGCATTCAAGGACCAAAGGACCATCCAAAAAGCTGTGACTCGGCGGCCGGGTCTTGGTAACCGCCGGTAAAGAGCTTGGGAACAGCCACAAGTCAACAACACCAATGTGAGCGCCTCTCCCCCTGTGCTTGTCCGCCGCACCAGAGCGATCGAGCCTCCGCCCCCGCTTAGGGACATTTTTCGGCTCGACGGTGTGAGCTTCGCCACGGAATGGCGCTTCACAGGCCGACACGTACGGCGCATGCGAAACAATATGTGCCATGAGCAACATTTACGGTCTTCTCGAGTGGGTTCTGGCCCTGGTGGCAGCTGTCACCGGAGTCTGGGCCCTGGTCCTTTCCGAAGCACTCTCCAGCAATTCCGGGCCGAGCCTCAAGCGCAAGCCGGGATCCCTCGTCGTGATGGCGTCCATCTGCAGCCTTGCCACCCTGTGCGCGTTCGTCGTCGGCATCGTCGCGATGCGGAACGGAACTAACGGCGCTTAGTACTCGACCTCGCAGCGGCTCAGCTTTCCGGCTGGGCCCCTGCGATGTTGACCAGCCACGCGACGCCGAATTTGTCCTTGCACATGCCAAAGACGTCGCCCCAGGGCGCACGCTCCAAGGGGACGGTCACCATGCCCCCGTCAATGAGCTTGGCCCAGTAGCTGCGCAGGGTCGCCTCGTCGTCGCCGCTGAGGGAAACCGAATAGTTGTCCCCCGGCGTGTAGTCCATGCGGTTCGGGGTGTCGGCGCCCATCAGCACGAGGCCATGGTCGCCGGTGAGCATTCCGTGCATGATTTTCTGCGCCTCGGCAGGATCTTCGCTGGCGTGGAAGTCCTCGAAGGTGCTCAAGGCGAGATCGCCGCCAAAGACCGACTGATAGAACGTCATGGCCTCACGCGCGTTGTCGCGGAAACCAAGATACGGGTTGAGCACTACGGCCATGGTGGCCCTCCAAGCTGAATAGGTTTCTGGTGCGGCTTATCCTGCCGCAAGTGCCGCCAGCGGTACAGGGCCGAAACGACCTCAAGCTGGACACCGGAAAGCCAGGTCGGGCGCCGCTCCCCCGCCGGGAAATTCCTGATCGCCGGCTCCCTGTTCCCTCGACGGCAGCATGCGCGTACGATCAAGAGATCAAGCCTATGCTTGAGGTTTGCGTGCGAGAGCACCAGAGACTGACCTGTCTTTCTCTGTTTGGGGGGCAAGGGAAGGCACAGGCTCCGCCTGATCCTTCGAGCCAGAACAGACGAAGGACCGTGATGGACAAGACCTGGGATTCCCCCGTTCCCCTTTCAGATGTAAGGGCGGACCTGTTCAAGGGCCTCGCCCACCCCGCGCGAATCCAGATCCTGGAGATCCTCAGCGCCGCGGAGTCGGAGCCGGTCAGCAGCCTGCGGACGCGGACGGGTCTTGAGGCGTCGAATCTCTCGCAGCATCTGGGTGTTCTCCGCCGCAACCACCTCATTACGGCATCGCGCCGCGACGGGCAGCTCTATTATCAGCTCGCCTGTCCGGAGGTCGAGGGGTTACTGACGGCGGCCCGCCTGCTGCTGCAGACGTTGCTGGAGACCACCCGGCACCATCTCCGCCAGGCGTCGTCCGAGCGCGAGGAGGAGGTCCCTCCCGAGCAGGTTGATCGTGACATTGATTCGATGGAACCGCAGTCGCAGGACCGTCCGCTGCAGGCAACGGGCTAACGAGGCGTCAGGCGGCCATCGGCTCAAGGATCCGCAGCTCGCAGGGAGCGTTATAGGGATCGCTTGCGGCCGGCAGGCGGCCGACCCGCGAGCTCGTGGTCAATTCGTCCATCGGCTCCGGCTGAACAGCCGCGTGCCGCAGGTCCACCACCAGACTGAGGTGTGGGACCATCGCGTTTGCGCGGCGCGCGATGACATATAGCGCGCGCACATTCCGGCTGGTCACGATTCCGCGCACTTCGATGAGCGCGGAATGCAGATCCATGTCGATGCGCACCAGAACTTTGAGTTTATGAGGCATGAGTTGTTCTCCGCGTCTGTGGGGCCTTCGCCCTAGGTTTTCGGCCACACGCCAGCCGACGGCCGGAGCAGCCCGGCGCGCCTGCGTAGCAGTGAGTATGAAAAGAAGCAAGCGTCCGGTCAGATGCCCTGAACGAGACGGAGGGTGTTCGTCCGCGCCGAACGGGCAGGACGGCCCAATGCCGCCTCCATGCGCGCCCGTCCGGTCACCAGCTGGGAGGACCGGCCGATCTTCTCGGACTCGGCTGGGTAAAGCGTCGGGAGGTCGGTCAGATCAACGATGTGTCCCATGGCTGCGTTTTCACGCACCGCGGTGATCGCTGCCACCGCCTGGGCCTTCTGGTCGTAGCCACCGGAAACCGCGAGGACATTGCCGTCATCGCTCGTCAGTCGGAAGCGGAACTGCGAGTCGCGGTCAGTGAAAATTTCGAACTTGCCGGCCATGAAATCCCCTGGTCATGCTTGTTTCTCGGATGGCGCCCCAGCCCACCGATTGCGACTTGATGAAATAATCAATCCATCAAGTGACAACATCGTGCCCTGTGACACACCCCGTGGTCAAGGGGTTTCTGGGATTATTTCGCTGCATGGAGTAACCTACCGCCGGGTAACAGCGGCTGTTCAGCTAGCCGACCATCGCCAGGGCTCCCGGAGCGCATTCGATGAGCACATCCGCGTCGCCGGGCAGTTCAACCACTTCGCCGTCAATCTGGCAGCTCAGGGCGTCCGTTGTGAAGAAGCGGTAGCTGCTGGCGCTCGGCTGCGGACCGAGGCCGGGAGCGGTCGCATGCAGCGCGAACCACAGTATCCGCCGGCGCGCCGCGTGCGGCAGGGCAATCACCTCGAAGCGTCCGTCGTCCGGGAAGGCCGAGTTGCTCAACGTGAAGTATTTAGCCATCTGCGGGATGTTGGCGAAAATCAGGCTGTCAAGGCGGGACAGGGCGCCGCCCGAGTGCGTGACCGTAAAGGGCTTCAGCCGGCCGTAGGTCCGCAGCGCCGCCAGGAACTCTCCCAGACGTCCTCTGTTTCCGCGCTGCAGGCCAAGGGCCATGCTGGGAGTGAGGCCGAATCCGATATAGGAATGGGCATACCGGCTCCACTCGGATCCACTCTGCTTGACGGTGAGCTTGAGCAGGTCGATCCGGCGCACATCGGCAGCCACGATGGCCTCGAGCATCGGCATGCGCCGGGTGCAGCGGCGATGGTCGTTCGCATTGCCGGCGGCGTGAACGGCTGAGACGGCGAACGGGTTGCCGGCCGCAAGGACGCCGTTGACGACCTCGTTATACCCGCCGTCGCCGCTGACGGATACGATCAGCGGCCGCCCTCCCGCCGCCGCCTCGCGTGCCAGTGCCCGGCCATGCTCCGGGGAGGCGGATGCAAGCACCGTGACAGGGACGCCGGGCAGGCGTACGCGCAGCGCCGCCGCCAGCTGCGCGGACTTCGTAGCCGCCGGCCCCTTGCTCCGCGGGTTGTAAATCAGCGTGATCCGGTCGAAGCTCCGGCGCTCACCAACCTCCCCAGCCACCTCCTCACACGCCCCGGGCAGGCCGCCGGACCCGCCGCGGACGCGGCGCATTTCGGATCCTCGGCACGCTGACTGGTAAGGGCACCGGCAGGCTAAATCGTGCCGCGCGGCGGTGGATGTGGTGGCTCTTCCCCCGGCGTCGTACGCCCGGCGGCAGCTGCGCAGCCCGCGAAAAGAACCACTGTTTGGCCAGCTCCACCAGGACGAGGTAGACCACAATCATCGCCAGCAGTGCGATGAAGAACGGAACCGGCAGCGGGTCGAATCCCAGAAAGGCAGCGAGGGGGGACAGCGGGAGGAAGATCCCGAGTGCAACGACGCCAAGTGATGCCGCCAGCAAACCGGCGGACGGACGGCTTCGCAGGAACGGCACCCGCCGTGTCCTAATCGCGAAAATGATCAGGGTTTGGGTGGCGATCGACTCGATGAACCACCCGGCCCGGAACTCGCCCGGCACGGCGTGGAAGGCGAACAGCATAAGGGCGAAGGTTGCGAAATCGAAGAGCGAGCTGATTGGCCCGAACAGCACCATGAACCGGCGGATGAAACCGATGTTCCAGTGCGACGGCGCGTACAGCTGTTCCTTGTCGACCCTGTCCCCCGGGATGGCCAGCTGCCCGCTGTCGTACAGCAGGTTGTTCAGCAGGATCTGCCCCGGCAGCATCGGCAGGAAGCTGAGCGCCACCGAAGCTGTGGCGGCACTGAACATGTTCCCGAAGTTGCTGGACGTGCCCATCAAGACGTACTTGATCGTGTTCGCGAAGATGCGGCGCCCCTCCATCACGCCCTCAGCGAGCACGCCGAGGTCCTTGGCCAGCAGCACGATGTCCGCGGCGTCCTTCGCGACATCCGTGGCGCTGTCCACGGAAATCCCGACATCGGCCTGATGCAGCGCCAGCGCGTCGTTGACGCCGTCGCCCAGGAAGCCGACCGCCCTGCCCTCCTGCCGCAGAAGCCTGATGAGACGGGCTTTCTGTTCCGGCGACACCCTGGCGAAGATGCTCGCCGTGCGCGCAGCCGCCGCAAGCGCCGTGTCACTCAGTTCATCAATCTGGCTCCCGGTCAGCGTGCCGCCGGAGTCCAGCCCGAGGTCGGCGCAGACCTTCTCGGCCACGCGCGGATTGTCTCCGGTCGCGATTTTGACCGAAATTCCCAGTGACGCGAGCCGCTCCAGGGATTCCGCCGCGTTCGCCTTGGGCCGGTCCAGGAAGATGAGGAAGCCGGCAAGCTGCAGGTCGTGCTCGTCGGATGGTTCCACGGTCTGCAGCCCCGGCGCCGGCCGGGTGGCTACCGCCACGACCCGCGAGCCGGCAGCGAACTGTTCCTCAAGCAGGGTTTGCGCCTGTTCGGAGACATCCGGGCACAAGGCCAGCACTTGTTCAGGCGCTCCCTTGGTGATGATTGTTCGGGGAGCGCCGGGCTCCTCGACGAGGACTGAGGTCATCCTTCGCTGGTGGTCAAAAGGCAGCAGGTCCACCCGCCGCTGCCGGCCGCCGTTGAACCCGGCGGCTTCCGGCGATTCCCACAGGGCAGCGTCCAGGGGATTCTGTCCGGCGGCTGTTGTCGGCGTCGAATAGTCCGCCTCGGTGGCCAGCAGGCCCAGCCGGAAGATGTCCGCCTCCGTTGCCGTCGGCCCCACCGGAAGCGCGCCGGTGTAGGTGATCCGGCCTTCCGTGAGCGTGCCGGTCTTGTCCGTGACGAGAGTGTCCATGTCACCCAGGTCCTCAATGCACACGAGTCGCTTCACCAGCACCTTGCGCTGTGCGAGCTGGCGGGTGCCCGTCGCAAGGCTCGTGCTGACCACGGCCGGCAGCAGCTGGGGGGTGATGCCGACGGCGATCGCCAGCGAGAAGAGCAGAGACTCGATGAGCGGCCGGTTCAGCAGGAGATTGGCGATGAAGATCAGGGTGGTCAAGGCGACAGCGACCTGCAGCAGCAGGAATGAGAAGCGCTTCAGCCCCAGCTGGAACTCCGTCTGCGGCTGCCGTTCGCCGAGGCCCAGGGCGATGCGGCCGAACTCCGCGCGGCCTCCGGTCGTCACGACCACACCGGTGCAGCTGCCCGACTGGATGACCGTGCCCATCAGCACGCACGACGTCAGGTCACCCAGGGCCGCCCCGGGCTGCGACGGCTCCGGGCTCTTGTTCACCGGCTGCGATTCACCGGTCAGGATGCTTTCGTCGCAGAGCAGGTCCTTGCTCGTGAGCAGCCGCACATCCGCCGGCACGATAGATCCCAGGCCCAGGTGGACAACGTCCCCTGGCACGAGTTCTGTCACGTTCACTTCCCTCGGTGTGCCGTCCCGGACGACGACGGCGCGGTGCGTCACCCGCGAGTGCAGTGCCTCCGCCGCCCGCTCGGCGCGGAACTCGTTGCTGAACCCCAAACCCACGCTAACGACCAAAATGACCGCGATCACAACCGAGTTCGTCGCGTCGCCCAGAAAGAGGGAAATCCCCGCGGTGACGAACAGCAGGATCAGAATCGGGCTGCGCAACTGCCGTCCGAGCACCAGCCAGCCGTTGGCCTTATGTGTCCGAACCGCATTGGGGCCGAACTGCGCCAGCCGCCGCTGCGCTTCCTCGCTGCTCAAGCCCGACGCCGCAGAGCCCAGCCGGCTCAGCGCGCTCTCCGCCGGCTCGCTCGCCTCGGTGCCGATTGTCTCCTCGGTCCCAAGCTGTGCCATGCAAGATTCCTCCGTCACCGTCATCACGGCGGCATTCCACCGGCCGAAGATCAGCCGCTGCACCCGTCGACCGGCCTCCGGACGCTCAGCCGATAGACACAGAGTACGGCCGGCAGGTGCGAAATGTGGATGTATCCGCGGCCGCCCTGCGGTAGATTCGCAGCATGAGTGACGAGACGAGCATCGCGAGGATCGACGAGCTGGTGACCGAAGAGCATGAGCTTCGGAACAAGCCGGACAAGACCGAAGCCGACCTCGGCCGGCTGCACGACTTGGAAGTGCAGCTCGACCGGTGCTGGGACCTCCTCAGGCAGCGGCGCGCGCTGCGCGAGGCAGGTAAGGACCCGGAGGACGCGCAGCTTCGCCCCGGTCCGGAGGTTGAGGGCTACCTGAGCTGAACCTGCCGCACGTCGCGCTCCCGTAGGCTGGATCCATGCAAAGTACAGACCCGGTACAGTCGCGCCCACGCCAGGGAACGTTGATTTACGCCCTCGCTGCCGATGTTGTCGTCATCATGGTCTTCGTCGTTCTCGGCAGGGAAACCCATGACAAGGTCAATCCCCTCCTCGGGGCGCTCGGAACGGCGTGGCCGTTCCTTGCGGGTGCCGCTCTCGGCTGGCTCGCCTCGCGGAACTGGCACGCCCCGCTCCGGATCTGGCCGAACGCGGTCATCATCTGGCTCGCTTCGGTCATCGTCGGGATGCTCCTGAGGGCCGCCACGGGCGCGGGAACCGCCTTCGCCTTCCAAGTGGTCGCTCTGGTGGTACTGGGCACCTTCCTCCTTGGCCACCGCCTGGTGGCCTCCCTGGTGCTGCGCCGCAGGGCGCGGACGGGCTCATAGACTAGCCTGAGAACATCGCGGCGGCTGCCGCCCGGGCATCAGCAGTACCAGGAAGGACTCACGTGATCACGGCATTCGTACTGATCAAGACCGACGCTCACCACATTCCGGAGACCGCGGAGGAAATCTCCGCGATCGAAGGAATCAGCGAGGTGTACTCGGTCACCGGCGAGTGGGACCTGATCGCCGTGGCACGCGTGGCCAAGCACGAGGACCTCGCGGACGTCATCGCCGACCGTCTTTCCAAGGTGCCATCGGTGGTGGCGACCACCACCCATATCGCCTTCCGCGCCTACTCCAAGCACGACCTCGACGCCGCGTTCTCGCTGGGGTTCGAAAACTAAGCGCCAAGTCCGCCTTCACCGCCCCCGCAGCCAAGGGCGTGCGCGAGGCCTAGCCCGCGCTCTTGGCGATCCACTTCTCCAGCACCGCGGCGGCGCTCCCGTCATCGATCACCCGGGCCGCACGGTCCGCTGCGCGCGCCAGCCGCTCCGTCAGCGTCCCTTCGCATTCCTCGTCGAACGCCACGAGCCCGGCCGCCGCGTTAAGGACCACGGCGTCGCGCACCGGGCCCTTCTCACCGCCGAGCACTCTCCTGACAACGTCCGCGTTGTGCACCGCGTCCCCGCCGCGCAGCTGCGCAACGGTTCCGCGCGGAATGCCGATGTCGGCCGGGTCGAACGTCGATTCAGTCACCGTGCCGTCACGGACTTCCCAGACCTGCGAGGGACTCGTGGTGGTGAGTTCGTCCAGGCCGTCGTCCCCGCGGAAGACCAGCCCCCGGCTCCCGCGGCCGGCCAGCACTCCCGCCATCAAGGGGGCCATCCGGGCGTCCGCACAGCCGATCGCCGAGGCGATCACGTGCGCCGGGTTGGTAAGCGGTCCGAGGAAGTTGAAAGCCGTCGGCACACCCATCTCGCGCCGCGGCACTGACGCATGGCGCATCGAGGGGTGGAACACGTTGGCGAAGCAAAAGGTGATGCCGACCGTGTCAGCGGCAGCGGCCACTCTCTCCACCGGAAGGTCGAGACGGACGCCGAGCGCCTCGAGCACATCCGCGGAGCCGGACGACGACGACGAGGCCCTGTTGCCGTGTTTGACCACCTTTGCACCGGTCGCGGCGATCACGAGGGCCGCCATCGTGGAGATGTTGACGGTGTTCAGCCGGTCTCCGCCAGTGCCCACAATGTCGACTGCGGGCCCGGGGACGTGCAGCGGCCGGGCATTTTCCAGCATCGCGTCGACCAACCCGGCGAGCTCGTCCACCGTCTCGCCCTTGACCCGCAGCGCCATCAGGAACGCGGCCATCTGGGAAGGCGTCGCGGCCGCTTCCATGATCTGGTTCATGGCCCACCGCGTGTCCACCGCATTGAGGTCCCTGCCGGCCAGAAGTGCGTTCAGGAGCACGGGCCAGCTGCGTTCGGTGTCGGTCGGATGCGCAGCGGAAGTCACGGGGTGATCTTATCCACCCCGCGCGGCAGCGGCGAATGTGACCGCTCCCGGTGAGTGCACAGGCCCCTCCGCGGTTCTTCGCAGGTTTGTAGAAGAAAATTCGTGAGTCTGTAGAAAAGAAACGCCGAAAGCTCCCGCGCATTGGGCACGGCGGCTTTTTATAGACATAATGTCTATGTGACGACTGCGACCCATGCCCCCAGTACCCCGGCGCACCCGACGCTGAACCGCCCGAACATGGTCTCTGTGGGGACCGTTGTCTGGCTCTCCAGCGAACTGATGTTCTTCGCCGGACTTTTCGCGATGTACTTCACCCTCCGCTCCACGTCGGGCGAGCTGTGGGCCGCGGAAACCTCAAAGCTCAACTTCCCCTACGCCCTCGTGAACACGATTGTGCTGGTCGCCAGCTCCTTCACGTGCCAGATGGGCGTCTTCGCGGCCGAGCGCCTTCAGCCGCGTCGCACCGGCGGCCTGCTGCGCTTCACCCGCTGGGGAATGGTCGAGTGGTACGTTCTGACCTTCCTGATGGGATCCTTCTTCGTGGCCGGCCAGGCCACCGAGTACACGATGCTCACCTCCGAGCACGTGACCCTGGACGCCAACGCCTACGGCTCCTCCTTCTACATCACCACCGGCTTCCACGGCCTGCACGTCATCGGCGGCCTGATTGCCTTCCTCTTCATCATCGGACGTGCTTTCGCCGCCAAGCGGTTCGGCCACTTCGAGGCCACCTCGGCCATCGTGACGTCCTACTACTGGCACTTCGTCGACGTGGTCTGGATCGGGCTCTTCCTGGTCATCTACGTACTGAAGTAAGCCTGACTTGACTCTTTTTCTACACGAGACAGAATTTCAAGAAGTGGCCCCAGGGGCCGACGCAGAATCGAAAAAAGGAACCACGTGAAGGCACTATCGCAGAAGCGGCGTCATCCTCTAGCGGCAGTAGCACTGCTGCTAATGGGTCTACTGTTCACGGGCGGGCTCTACGCGGTCGCCACGACCGTGAACCAGGCCAAGGCCGACACTCAGAGCTTCAGTGCCTCTGACGTCAAGGAAGGCGAGAAGCTCTTCCTCGCCAACTGCGCCACCTGCCACGGCATGGGCGGTTCCGGAACCAACTCGGGCCCGTCCCTGGTCGGCGTCGGTGCAGCGGCCGTGGACTTCCAGGTCGGAACCGGACGCATGCCGATGCAGATGCAGGGACCGCAGGCCCAGGTGAAGCCGAAGCAGTTCACCGATGACCAGACGCACCAGCTGGCCGGGTACGTTGCTTCCCTGGGCGCCGGCCCGAGCATTCCGGCCGCCGAATACCTTGACGAGAAGGGCGACGCTGCCAAGGGCGGCGAGCTGTTCCGCGTCAACTGCGCCATGTGCCACAACGCCGCCGCTGCCGGCGGTGCCCTGACCCGCGGCAAGTTTGCACCGGCTCTCGCCGGCGTGAGCGGGCAGCACATCTACGAAGCCATGGTCACCGGTCCGCAGAACATGCCGGTGTTCAACGACGCCAACATCACCCCCCAGAACAAGCGCGACATCATCACCTTCCTGAAGACGATCGAGGCCAACGGCTCGCCGGGCGGCGCCGACCTCGGTTCGCTTGGGCCGGTTTCCGAGGGCCTGTTCCTCTGGATCGCGGGCCTCGGCGTGATCATCGCCTTCACCATCTGGCTGACCTCCCGCACCTCCTAAGGCCGCCAGCGCTTTACTTCCGCCTCCGGCGGCACAATTGAACCAACACAAACCCACCTCGGTGACCCCGGGGTCAAGAGAAGGATGAGGGGGATTATGGGAGACCATAGTCACGACAGTCCGACCGGCTCGGATGTCGTAGCTGCGGCTGGCCAGAGCGAAACGGAACGGTTCCAGGATCCTGGTATCCCGCCGCACCGTCCGCGCCTGGCCGACACCGACCCCCGCGCGGCCAAGCGCGCTGAACGCCAGGTTGCGATCCTGTTCGCAGTCTCGGTGATCGGCACGCTGCTGTTCTTCGTCGGCTACTTCGCGTTCGACCCGAACGCGAGCATCGGAACGCTCCGCCTGCAGAACCTGTTCCTCGGCCTCGGCACGGCTTTCGCCATGCTGGGCATCGGCGTCGGCATCGTGCACTGGGCCAAGACGCT
Source organism: Paenarthrobacter sp. DKR-5 (assembly GCF_018531425.1). GTDB lineage: Bacteria > Actinomycetota > Actinomycetes > Actinomycetales > Micrococcaceae > DKR-5. Next base: position 123,623 of record NZ_JAHBOI010000002.1, on the reverse strand, counting down.
CATGCCCGACCACGAAGTCTCGGAAGAGCGCCATGCGATCCGCACTGAGGACGACCGCGTCGCAGCCGAAAAGATCGTCGAGGACATCCTCGAGGAGACGGGCATCAAGCGCCGTCCGCTGATCCGTAACACGATCATCGGCGCCCTGGCTCTGGCACCGCTGCCGGCCATCGTCATGTTCCGCGACCTGGACAACAGCTCGCTGTCGGTGGACCGTCTGCGCCACACCATGTGGAAGGAAGGCGTCCGCCTGACCAGGGACCCCTCCGGGACCCCCATCAAGGCTTCGGACGTCACCATCGGTTCCGCGTTCCACGTCATTCCGGAAGGGCTGAACGAGTCCCCGAACAAGCTGGAAGAGAAGGCGAAAGCCGTCGTCCTGCTGATGCGTCTGGACCCCGCTGCCCTGCACCCCTCCCCCGGCCGCGAGGACTGGGGCTACAACGGCATTGTTGCCTACTCCAAGATCTGCACGCACGTCGGCTGCCCGGTGGCGCTGTACGAGCAGCAGACGCACCACCTGCTGTGCCCCTGCCACCAGTCGACCTTCGACCTGACGCAGGAGTGCAAGGTCATCTTCGGCCCGGCCAACCGCCCGCTGCCGCAGCTGCCCATCAAGGTGGACTCAGAGGGTTACCTGGTTGCCCAGAGCGACTTCCATGAACCCGTTGGACCGAGCTACTGGGAGCGTGGCTAGATGAGCGCCTCGACCGCAAGCACAAACTACACACCGAAGACCAAGGTCGGCCGGATCACGAACTTCGTCGACGAGCGGGTCGGCGGATCGGGCATCCTGCGCGAGTTCGGCCGCAAGGTCTTCCCGGACCACTGGTCCTTCATGTTCGGCGAGGTGGCGCTGTACTCCTTCGTCATCCTCCTGCTCTCGGGTACCTTCCTGACCTTCTTCTTCGATCCGTCGATGACGGAGACGGTCTACAAGGGCAGCTTCGTCCCGCTCAAGGGCGTGGAAATGTCCGCAGCCTACAACTCGTCGCTGAACATCTCGTTCGACATCCGCGGCGGCCTGTTCATGCGCCAGGTCCACCACTGGGCCGCACTGCTGTTCGTCGCCTCCATCGCGGTGCACATGCTGCGCGTGTTCTTCACCGGCGCATTCCGCAAGCCCCGCGAGATGAACTGGGTTGTCGGCGGCTTCCTGCTGATCCTGGCCATGGCCGAAGGCTTCACCGGGTACTCGCTGCCCGATGACCTGCTCTCCGGCAACGGCCTGCGCATCATCGACGGCGTGATCAAATCCATCCCGATCGTGGGCACGTACATCTCGTTCTTCCTCTTCGGCGGCGAGTTCCCGGGGACCCACATCATCAGCCGGCTGTACACCCTGCACATCCTGCTGATCCCGGCCATCATCCTGCTGATGATCGCGGTGCACCTGTTCATGGTCGTCGTGCACAAGCACACGCAGTACCCCGGCCCCGGCCGGAACGACCACAACGTCGTCGGCTACCCCCTGGGCCCGGTCTACGCGGCTAAGGCCGGCGGGTTCTTCTTCATCGTCTTCGGCGTGGTGGCCTTGATGGCCGCAGCCTTCACGATCAACCCGATCTGGAACTACGGTCCCTACGACCCGTCCCCCGTGTCGGCCGGTACCCAGCCCGACTGGTACATCGGCTTCGTCGACGGCGCTCTGCGCCTGATGCCGGGCTGGCTGTTCGGAATCCCCATGGAGTGGCACGTCCCGCTGCCGTGGGGCACGAACACGCTGACCCTGAACGTGCTGCTTCCGGCCCTCGTGCCGGCAGGCATCATCTTTGCCGTCCTCTTCACCTACCCGTGGATCGAACGGTGGATCACCAAGGACAACCGCGAACACCACGTCCTGGACCGCCCGCGGAACGCGCCGACCCGCACCGCGATCGGCGTCGCCGGCTTCATCCTCTACTGCGTGATGTGGGCCGCGGCCAGCTCGGACCTGATCGCCACCCACTTCCACGTGTCGCTGAACGATGTGACCTACTGGCTGCGTGCGCTGTTCTTCATCGGCCCGATCATTGGCTTCATCGTCAGCAAGCGCATTTCGCTGGCCCTGCAGCGCAAGGACCGGGAGATCGCACTGCACGGCCGCGAGACCGGCCGCATCGTGCGCCTGCCGCATGGCGAGTTCATCGAGGTGCACGCACCGGTGGATGAGTACAAGCGCTACAAGCTGGTCGGTTTCGAATCGCCGCTTCCGCTTCCGGCCACGCCCAACGCCCAGGGTGTTGTGGACCGCCGCGAGAAGCGTCGTGCGAAGCTCTCCCGTTGGTTCTTCGAGGACCGCGTGGCACCGGTGACCCCGCGCGAGCTGGAGGCCGCCCACGGCCACGGCCACCACGAGGAAATCGCTGCCGAGGAAGACAAGAAGGCAGTCATCCGCTAGGGATCAGCACAGCCCGAGGGCCCGGTTCATCCGAACCGGGCCCTCGGTGTTTTAACGGGGCTGGCCTTAACGGGTCTGTGCCCCTCCCCCGGCAGCGCCTTGGCAACGGTGTGCACTCCGGGGCACGGACGGCCCGTGCGGGCCGCTGCTCGTCAGCTGTACTTCCGGCTCGCGCTGTAGGCCCGCGGCGTCCTCGTCCCGGGCCGCTGGAGGGGCACCCAGAGCTTGTAACGGTCCGCCCGGTAGAAGGACACCGAGTAGTCGACCATCGCGCGGGAGACGAACGCGTGGCGCTGGATCTTCAGCAGCGGCGCTCCCATCTCGACGTTGAGCAGGCGGGCGATGGATGGCGACGCCGCAGTCGCTTCGATCATGTCCTCGCCCCATTCCATCACCAGCCCGTAGCGCTCACTCAGCACGTTGTACAGGGAGGTGGGGGGCGGGTCATCGAGGATGCCGGGCACCCGGCTGGCCGGGATGAAGTTCTCGTCGACGCTCATCGGCTCGTTGTCGGCGAGCAGCAGGCGGCGGAAGCGGACCACAGGCTGGCCCTCGTCCAGCTGCAGCTCGCGCGCGAGCAGGCCCGTGGCGCCGATCTGCTCGAAGCTCAGCACGCGGGCCGCCGGCACCATGCCGCGGCGCTGCATCTCCTCGCTGTAGGAGGTGAGCTTCACCTGCAGGTCCACCTTGGGCCGGGCCACGAAAGTGCCAAGGCCCACCACGCGCTCCAGGACCGACTCCCCCACCAGCGCATCGATCGCCTGGCGGACGGTCATCCGCGCCAGCCCGAAGCGTTCGCTCAGTTCCCGCTCGGAGGGGAAAATCGACCCCGGCGGGCAGTTCGCTTGGATGTGCGCTCTGAGGATGTCCCGCAGCTGTACGTGCTTGGAGGTCTTCAGCGTGGCGTCAATATCTCCGACGATCGCCGCTGCCGAGCTGTTCAATCCCGCCGTCCTCCCGATTAGGCCCTCCCCATCCTACCGGCCGTTACGCCACTGGTCTAGACCGGCACCAAGGCTCGGGCCTTAAACGGCCGTGGGCCCCTCCGAAGAAGGGCCCACAGCAGGCAGAACGGAACCGGACGCTTAGTGCGCGTGGTCCCCGCGGCTGTATTCGAAGACCCAGCCGACCAAGGCAACGATAGCCAGGCCCGCGGCGACGAAGGTGATCCAGAACCCGACGGCCAGGCCGAGGAAGCCTCCGGCACAGGACAGGCCCAGCACCAGCGGCCACCAGCTCCACGGGCTGAAATGTCCCTGCTCGCCCGCGCCCTCATGGACCTCGGCGTCGCTGCGGTCCTCCGGGCGGCTGCCCACCCGGCGTGCCGTGAAGCCCAGGTAGGTGCCGATCATCACGCCCAGGCCGCCGACCAGCAGCAGCGCCAGCGAGCCGGCGGGCTCAAAGTGCGTCACGACCGTGTAGACCGCGGACACGATGAGGAAGAAGATGCCCAGGCCCACGAAGAGCCACGATTCGATTTTCACTAGGCGTCCTTCTGGTCAGCCGAGCCGAGCACGTTGGCAGCGGGTTGCGGCGAGGCGGGCGTGTATTCGCGGGAGAGCTCCGGGTGGTGCAGATCCAGGGCCGGACGCTCCGAACGGATACGCGGCAGCGAGGTGAAGTTGTGGCGCGGCGGCGGGCAGGAGGTTGCCCATTCCAGCGAGGCACCGAAGCCCCACGGGTCGTCAACTTCGACCTTCTTGTCGCTGCGCCAGGTGATGAACACGTTCCAGAAGAACGGGATCAGGGAGGCGCCGAGGACGAACGAGGAAATCGTGGAGAACTGGTTCATCCAGGTGAAGTTGTCTTCCGGCAGGTAGTCCGCGTAGCGGCGGGGCATGCCGAGCACACCGAGCCAGTGCTGGATCAGGAAGGTGCCGTGGAAGCCCAGGAACAGGAGCCAGAAATGGATCTTGCCGAGGCGCTCGTTGAGCATCTTGCCGGTGAACTTCGGCCACCAGAAATAGAAGCCGGCGAACATCGCGAAGACGACGGTGCCGAAGACGACGTAGTGGAAGTGCGCCACCACGAAGTAGGTGTCGGACACGTGGAAGTCCAGCGGCGGCGAAGCGAGGATGATGCCGGTGAGGCCGCCGAAGAGGAAGGTCACCAGGAAGCCGAGGCTCCACAGCATCGGGGTTTCGAAGGTGAGCGATCCGCGCCACATGGTGCCGATCCAGTTGAAGAACTTCACGCCGGTCGGAACCGCGATCAGCATCGTCATGAAGGAGAAGAACGGCAGCAGCACCGATCCGGTCACGTACATGTGGTGCGCCCACACCGTCACGGACAAGGCGGCGATGGAAATCGTCGCGTACACGAGGCCCTTGTAGCCAAAGATCGGTTTGCGGCTGAAGACCGGGAAGATCTCGGAGACGATGCCGAAGAACGGCAGGGCAATGATGTACACCTCGGGGTGGCCGAAGAACCAGAACAGGTGCTGCCACAGGATCGCTCCGCCATTGGCGGGGTCGAAGATGTGGGCGCCGAACCGGCGGTCCGCCCCGAGGGCGAAGAGGGCGGCAGCGAGCGGCGGGAACGCCATCAGGACGAGGATGCCGGTGATCAGTGTGTTCCAGGTGAAGATCGGCATGCGCCACATGGTCATGCCAGGAGCGCGCATGCAGATGATCGTGGTGATGAAGTTGACCGCACCGAGGATGGTGCCGAAGCCGGAGAGCGCAAGGCCGAAGACCCAAAGGTCACCGCCGACCCCTGGCGTGAACGTCGTGTTCGACAGCGGCGCGTAGGCGAACCAACCGAACGATGCGGCGCCCTGCGGGGTGATGAAGCCGGAGACGGCGATGGTGCTGCCGAAGAGGAAGAACCAGAAGGCCAGCGCGTTCAGACGGGGGAAGGCCACGTCCGGGGCGCCGATCTGCAGCGGCATGATGACGTTCGCGAAACCGGCGAAAAGCGGCGTTGCGAACATCAGCAGCATCACGGTGCCGTGCATCGTGAACAGCTGGTTGTACTGCTCCTTGGTCTGCAGGATCTGCATGCCGGGCTCGAAGAGCTCGGCACGGATCAGCAGCGCCATGACGCCGCCGAAGCAGAAGAAGATGAAGGAGGAGATCAGGTACATGTACCCGATCGTCTTGTGGTCAGTGGAGGTGATCCAGTTGACGACGATGCGTCCCTTGGACCTGGGCACCACGCGGGGCGCCGCTATGGCCGCGGTGTCCTCCGCGGTGTACTGGTAGGTAGACACGATGTCCGGCTCCCTTTACTTCTGCACAGTCGAGTTGCTGGAATTGCGGTCGTACTGGTTGCCCAGCACCCCGGTGTTGCCCTGTTGGCGAAGCTGGCTGATGTGGTTGGCGTATTCCTGGTCCGAAACCACCTTCACGCGGAACAGCATTTCCGAGTGGTATTCACCGCAAAGCTCTGCACACTTGCCGTCGTAGGTTCCCTCGCGGGTCGGCGTGAAATCGATGTAGTTGGTCTGGCCCGGGTAGAGGTCGCGCTTCTGCAGGAAGGCCGGCACCCAGAAGGAGTGCTGCACGTCGCGCGAGTTCAGCTGGAGTTCCACGGACTTGTTCACCGGAAGCCACAGCACGGGCAGGTGGTCCGGAACGCCGGGGGCGCCGGTTTCGTGTGCCTGGATGCCCGGGTTTTCGTGGACGTCTTCCTTCACGTAGTTGAAGTCCCAGGACCACTGCTTGCCGCGGACGTCGATGGTGACGTCGGGGTTGGCCGGTCGGGCGTCGATCGCCCGCTCATCCTGGTCGGTGAAGTAGAAGAACACCATGATCATGAACAGCGGGATGCTCAGGTAGAAAACCTCAAGCGGAAGGTTGTAGCTGATCTGGCGCGGGAAGCCGGTGGTGGCCTTGCGGCGGCGGTAGGCGATCAGGCACCAGATGATCAGGCCCCACGTGATCAGGCCTACGATCAGCGCCGCGATCCAGGAGTTGACCCACAGATCGATGATGCGGCCCGTGTGGTTCGTGGTATCCCGTTCGGTCGGCAACCAACCGTTCTTCATCTCTGGTGTGCATCCAGACAAAACAAACGCCCCAGCCACAGCAAGGCTGGTGATCCCCAGGATCTTTGTGCGTCGGCTGCCGGTTCGGTCCTGCGAACTCACAGACGGCCCTTCCTCTTGTTGCTTGTGCTCCAGGCGGCAAAATAGACCGCCGGCACCGATTTAGTTTTACTACTCACCGTAGAGCTTACCCCTCGCCCGCACGATGCGCGCACAGGCGCGCACCGTGGGTCGAGGGCCGCATACGGTGTCCTGCGGATCGCTCCGGTTAGTGGAACGAGTCGCCGCAGGCGCACGAGCCGCCTGCGTTCGGGTTGTCGATCGTGAAGCCCTGCTTCGCGATGGTGTCCTCGAAGTCGATGGTCGCGCCCGCCAGGTAGGGCACGCTCATCTTGTCGACGACGACCTCGACGCCGTCGAAGTCGCGGACGGCGTCGCCGTCGAGAATGCGCTCATCGAAGTACAGCTGGTAGATCAGGCCGGAGCAGCCACCGGGCTGCACGGCAACCCGCAGGCGCAGGTCCGTCCGGCCCTCCTGCTCCAGCAGGCTCCGGACCTTGCCGGCGGCCACGTCGGTCAGCGCCACCTCATGGGTCTCGAGGGCGCCCTCTTCGACGTTGCTCGTGGTGTCATTGGTCGTGGTGCTCATAGCCAATACCTCTTCTGTGCTCGAGTCGCTTGTCAGGGCTGGTCACGCCCGCAAGCCGCCGCGGAGTGGTCCGAGGCCTGCTTCCATGCTACGACTCCGACCCGGCCCGCCGTAACCGTGGCTCAGAGTCCGCTGGCGTTAATGCGGGCGAGCAGGAGCGCTTCCGCGAGGACCGCGTTGCGGAAATCGCCCAGATGCAGCGATTCGTTGGCGCTGTGGGCCCGTGAGTCGGGGTCCTCGACGCCGGTGATCAGGATCTGTGCCTGCGGGTACAGCTCGGTCAGGTCCGCGATGAACGGAATCGAACCGCCGATCCCGCTCTCCACCGGCTCCACGCCCCAGGCCTCCCGGAGGGCCCACAGCGCGCTGCGGGCGGCGGACGACGCCGTGTCGGTGGCGAAAGCGCTGCCGGTCTCCCCCGGTGTGAAGACCACCTGGGCGCCGAAGGGGGCGTGTGATTCGACGTGGCGCCGTACCGCTTCCATCGCCTCGCCCGGGTCGCTGCCCGGGGCGAGCCGCAGGCTGAACTTGGCCCGGGCGGAGGGCTGCATGCTGTTCGCGGCGACCGACACGGCCGGCACGTCGATGCCGATGATCGACAAGGCGGGCTTGGTCCAGAGCCGCGAGGCGATGCTTCCGGTGCCCGCCAGTTGGACGCCGGCAAGCACCGACGAATCGGCCCGGAACTGTTCCTCCGGCATGTCCACGGCCGCGTGGTCCTCGGCGACCAGGCCCTCGATGGCCACCGCGCCGTCGTCGTCGTGCAAGGTCGCTATCAGCCGCGCGAGCAGCGTGGGGGCGTCGAGGACCGGGCCGCCGAACATGCCCGAATGGACCGCATGTTCCAGGACCTTGACTTCAATGGTTCCGTCCACGAGCCCCCGCAGGCTGGTGGTGAGGGCGGGAACGCCGACCTTCCAGTTGCCGGAGTCCGCCACGACCATCACGTCGGCGCGGAGCAGCTCGCGGTGGGTCTCCAGGAACGTGCGGAACGTCGGCGACCCGGCCTCCTCTTCACCCTCGATGAAGAGCGTGATGCCGAGCCCGAGATCCTCCCCCAGAACCTTGTGCAGGGCACGGAAGGCGCCCACATGGGCGAGGATGCCTGCCTTGTCATCCGCGGCGCCCCTCCCCCAAAGGCGGCCCTCGTGTTCGACGGCGTTGAAGGGCTCGAAGGTCCACAGGTCAAGGTCCCCGGGGGGCTGCACGTCATGGTGGGCGTAAAGGAGCACTGTCGGTTTGCCCTCGGCCGCGGGCTTGCGGGCGACCACCGCAGGGCCTCCCGGAGTGCCGTCGGCCTTGTCCACCCGCAGGATCCGCACGTCCTCGATGCCGGCGTCGCGGATCAGTTCGGCAACGGCCGCCGCACTGCGGTCAAGCTGCTCGGGGTCGAACGCCTCCCAGGCGATCCCCGGGATCGCGACAAGGTCCTTGAGGTCGGCCAGGATCGTGTTGAAATCGGCGTCGACGTGCCCGCGCAGGGCGTCGACCGGGAGGGAAGCGTTATCCGGGGCTGAGGTCATACGCCACACCCTACCTGCGGGTAGGTCGGGCACCAACCGGCGGCAGGGTATTCTGGTTCGGTGTTTGGACGCCATAAAGAGACCCCTTCCGCGCAGCAGGCCGCGGATGAAACAGCCGCGCTAGCTGCGGACCAGGAACGCAATCGGACGGCCGGCAAGGGTGCCCCCACCCCGACGCGCAAGCAGCAGGAAGCGGCCCGACGACGCCCCTTGGTTCCAACCGACCGGAAGGCCGCCACGGCGGCTGCCCGCGAGGCGGACCGCGCGGAGCGTGCCAAGGTCCGCCAGGCGCTCGACACCGGCGACGAGCGCTACCTGCCGATCCGTGACAAGGGCCCGCAGCGCCGCTTCGCCCGCGCCTACGTCGACTCCCGCTGGAACCTCGGCGAGTTCCTGATGTTCGCTGCAGTCCTCTTCGTGATCCTGTCCCTCGTGGTGCCGGTGAGCAGCGTCGGCCAGGTGTACGTGCTGGGAGCCTTCTGGATCCTGTTCATCGCGGTCTTCATTGACGGCTTCATTGTTTTCCGCGGGCTCAGGAAGGCGCTGGTCGCCAAGTTCGGCGTCGCCGAGCGCGGTGTGCCGTGGTACGGCACGATGCGCGCCATGCAGTTCCGGCGGCTGCGCCTGCCCAAGCCCCAGGTCAAGCGCGGCGAACGCCCCAGCTGACTCCTGCCGCATTTCGGCACCACAGCGGATCCCCGTCCTCACCGAGGCGGGGATCCTCTTTTTGTCCAAATCACCTTCTGGCAGCTTGGTTTGGGCTGGCCCGTGAGTAGGGTGGGCCCATGGCATATCGATACCTTGGAAACTCCGGTCTGAAGATCTCCGAAATCACCTACGGCAACTGGCTCACGCACGGCTCGCAGGTGGAAAACGACGTGGCGACAGCCTGCGTCCGCGCGGCGCTGGACGCCGGCATCACCACTTTCGACACGGCGGACGCTTACGCCAACGGCCGCGCCGAGAAGGTCCTCGGCACGGCGCTGAAGGAAGAGCGGCGTGAATCGCTGGAGATCTTCACGAAGGTCTACTGGCCCGTCGGCGAGAAGGGGCCCAACGACGTCGGGCTCTCCCGCAAGCACATCATGGAGGGCATCCACGGCTCGCTGCGGCGGCTGCAGATGGACTATGTGGACCTGTACCAGGCACACCGCTACGACTACGAAACCCCGCTCGAGGAAACCATCCAGGCGTTCGCCGACGTGGTCCGGGCCGGCAAGGCGCTCTACATCGGCGTTTCCGAATGGACAGCGCAGCAGCTGCGGGACGGGCAGCGGCTGGCCCGCGAGGCAGGCTTCTCGATCATTTCCAACCAGCCGCAGTACTCCGCGCTCTGGCGCGTCATCGAGGCCGAGGTCGTCCCGGCCTCGAAGGAACTGGGCATCTCCCAGGTGGTCTGGTCCCCCATGGCCCAGGGCGTTCTCTCTGGCAAGTACCTTCCGGGCAAGCCTGCTCCGCAGGGGTCCCGGGCTACGGACGAGCAGGGCGGGAAAGACACCATCTCGCGCTTCATGAGCGACGAGGTGCTCAGCCGGGTGCAGCTGCTCAAGCCGGTGGCGGACGAGCTGGGCATCAAGATGTCCCAGCTGGCGATCGCCTGGGTGCTGCAGAACCCGAACGTCGCAACAGCCCTGGTGGGCGCGTCGCGGCCCGAGCAGGTGGCGGAGAACGTCAAGGCCGCGGGCGTGGTGGTTCCGCCGGAGCTGATGGCGCGGATCGACGAAGCGCTGGGCGACGTCGTCGAACGCGACCCGTCCAAGACCGTGAGCCCGGAGAAGCGGCCGGCCTAGTTGCCTGCCCGCGCCGCCTGCCTCAGCGGGCGGTGCGGGCGAGCTCCCGGTTGATCCGCGCGGCCCAGAACGGGCCCTCGTACAGGAATGCGGTGTAGCCCTGCACCAGGGTGGCGCCGGCGGCAAGGCGTTCGCGGACATCGGCGGCGGTTTCCACTCCCCCGACCGAGACCAGCACCATCTCCTCCCCTACAGCAGCGCGCAGCTGCTTCAGCACGGCCAGCGACCGGGCTTTCAGCGGCGCTCCGGAAAGACCGCCGACGCCGAGCGCGACCACCTTTGCCGGATCTGTGCGCAGCCCCTCGCGGGTGATCGTGGTATTGGTGGCGATGATGCCGTCCAGTTCCATGTCCTTGGCCAGGTGGGCGACGTCGAGGATGTCCTGGTCGCTGAGATCAGGGGCAATCTTCACCAGCAGCGGCACATGGCGGCCCGCGGCGCCGTCGGCAGCCGCCCGGACCGCCTTGAGCAGCGGCCGGAGGGAGGCAACATTCTGGAGCAGGCGGAGCCCCGGCGTGTTCGGGGAACTGACGTTGACCACGAGGTAGTCGGCGTGCGGCGCCAGTTCGCGGGCGGACAGCTCATAGTCCGCCACGGCGTGCCGCAGGTCCACCACCTTTGTCTTGCCGATGTTGACGCCCACCACCGGACGGCGGCTGCGGTAGCTCTTCTCCAGGCCCGCACGCGCGGCCCGGAGCCGGGGGGCCACCGCCGCAGCGCCGTCGTTGTTGAAGCCCATACGGTTGATGACCGCCCGGTCCTCCACGAGCCGGAACAGCCGGGGCCTGGGGTTGCCGGGCTGGGCCTGGCCGGTGATGGTGCCGACCTCGACATGCCCGAATCCGAGGTCCGTGAGCGCCTGGACCCCGTGGCCTTCCTTGTCGAACCCGGCAGCGAGGCCGAACGGCGAGGGAAACACCAGTCCCAGGGCGTGGGTGGTGAGGTTTGCCGGCGGCTGGGTGAAGCGGCGGAGGGCGGCTCCGGCCCCCACCCGGTGCGCGAGCCGGATCAGGCTGAATCCGATGCGGTGAGCCCGCTCGGCGTCCATGCCGGAAAAGACCACGCGGAAGAAGGTGGGGTAAATTCGCATGCCCTTAGTTTTCCGGTTGGGCGTTCCCAACACCAAACCGGTGACGGGCTAGCATGAGGCCATGGCCAACTCAGAGCAAGCCGGGGCAGAGGCGCTCCAGGCCGACGTCATCGTCGTCGGTGCCGGGCTGGCGGGCCTGGTGGCGGCCGCGCATGCCTATGCTGCGGGCCGGACGGTGCTGCTGCTCGACCAGGAGCCCGAGGCCTCCGCAGGGGGCCAGGCGCACTGGTCCTTCGGGGGCCTGTTCCTCGTGGACTCGCCGGAACAGCGCCGCCTTGGCGTCCGTGATTCGGCCGAACTGGCCCTCGCCGACTGGATGGGCTCCGCCGGCTTCGACCGGCCCGAAGACCACTGGCCGCGGCGGTGGGCAGAGGCGTATGTCGCCTTCGCCGCCGGGGAGAAGCGCGCGTGGCTGAAGTCCCTCGGCGTCAGCTGGTTTCCGCTCGTGCAGTGGGCTGAACGGGGCGGGTATGACGCCCTCGGCCACGGCAACTCGGTGCCGCGCTTCCACGTGACCTGGGGCACCGGGCCCGCACTGGTGCAGCCCTTCCTGGCCAAGGTGCAGGAGGGAGTGGACCGCGGCCGGGTGAAGGTCCGGTACCGCCACTGCGGCCGGGAGCTCGTCCGCACCGGCGGGCGGGTCAGCGGGGTCGCCGGCGATGTGCTGGAGCCGTCGGCGAGCCGGCGGGGCGAACCGTCGTCGCGCATCCCGGTCGGCAGTTTCACCGCCGAGGCAGGCGCCGTCGTCGTCACCACCGGCGGGATCGGCGGCAACCACGACACGGTGCGGGACCTCTGGCCCGGGGGTGCGGCGCCGGACTACCTGCTCAGCGGGGTGCCGGCCTCCGTCGACGGAAACTTTCTCTCCGCGGCCGAACGTGCGGGCGCCCGGCTGGCCAACACGGACAGGATGTGGCATTACCCGGAGGGCGTGCACAACGTCGACCCGGTGTGGCCGCGGCACGGGATCCGGATCCTCTCCGGGCCCTCTCCTTTATGGCTTGACGCCCTCGGGCGGCGACTGCCCGTACCCCTGGTCCCGGGTGCGGATTCCCTGGGCGCGCTGAACCACATCGCCGCCACCGGCTACCCGCATTCCTGGTTCCTGCTCAACCGCACGATCCTCGACAAGGAGTTCGCCCTCTCCGGCTCGGAGCAGAACCCCGACCTCACAGGAAAGGACCTGCCGCTGCTCGCCCGGCGCGTGCTCCCGGGCTCGACCGGGCCGGTGCAGCGGTTCCTTGACGAGGGCATTGACTTCCTGCAGGACCCGCGCCCGTCCGGCCTGGCCCGCAAGATGAACGCGCTGGCCGGCGAGGACCTCATCGATCCCGTGTCGCTGGCACGGGTGATCGAGGCGCGGGACCGGCAGGTCGAGTCCGGACTCGGGAAGGACTTCCAACTCAACGCGGTGCGCGCGGCACGGCGGTTTGCCGGCGACCGCCTGATGCGCGTCGTGCCCCCGCACCGCCTGCTGGATCCGCGGCACGGACCGCTGGCAGCGGTCAGGCTTTCAGTGCTCACGCGCAAGAGCCTGGGCGGGATCGGGACCAACCTGTCCGGCCAGGCCCTCGATGCCGACGGTGGCGTGGTGCCCGGGCTGTACGCGGCAGGAGAAGCCGCCGGCTTCGGCGGCGGGGGCATGCACGGCTACCGTTCGCTGGAGGGGACGTTCCTCGGGGGCTGCCTCTTTTCCGGGCGGCTGGCGGGGCAGGCAGCCGCCGCAGACGTCGCCGGCTGAGCGGAGGTCCGGTAGCAGCGGTCCGGTAGCGGCGGCCCGGCGGCGTCTAGCTTCCGGCAGCCGGGGCCGGGGCCGCCGCGTCCACGGCGCCCCCGTAGCGCCGGTCGCGCCGGGCGAACGTGTCGACGGCGTCCCACAGGGTGCGCCGGTCCACGTCCGGCCAGAGCGTGTCGAGGAAGACGAACTCGGCGTAGGCGGACTGCCACAGCATGAAGTTGGAGAGCCGCTGTTCCCCGGAGGTGCGCAGGAACAGGTCGACGTCGGGCAGGTCCGGTTCGTCGAGGTGCTTCTGGATGGTCTTTTCGCTGATGGCCCCCGGCCGGAGCCGGCCGGCGGCCACCTCTTCGGCGATGGCGGTCACGGCGTCGGTGATCTCGGCGCGCCCCCCGTAGTTCACGCACATCGTCAGGGTGCAGGTGCTGTTGCCGCGGGTCTGCTCCTCGGCAACTTCGAGTTCCTTGATCACCGACTGCCACAAGCGCGGCCGCCGGCCCGACCACCGGATCCGCACGCCCCAGCTGTCCAGCGTGTCCCGCTGGCGGCGCAGGACGTCCTTGTTGAAACCCATCAGGAAGCGCACCTCTTCGGGCGACCGCTTCCAGTTCTCGGTCGAGAACGCGTAGACGGTGATGTACTCGACGCCCAGCTCGATGGCCCCGGCCACAACGTCCAGCAGCGCAGGCTCCCCCGCCTTGTGCCCCTCGATCCGCGGCAGCCCGCGCTGGTTGGCCCACCGGCCGTTGCCATCCATCACGATGGCCACGTGGCGGGGCACCAAGGCCGCCGGCAGCTCGGGCGGCACGGCGCCGGACGGGTGCGGATAGGGGCGGACGACGGACGGGCGACGGCGCGAAAAGGCCACTATTAGACTCGCTCCACGTGCTTGAGGGACCGGACGGCACGCTCGAGGTGCCACTGGAGATAGCTTGCCACAAGCCCCGCCGACTCTTTGCGGTGCTGCGGGTCCGAGCTGTCGGCGACCTGCCAGTTGCCCGACAGCAGTGCGGCGAGCAGCAGCATCGTCTCGCGGGCCGGGGCCGGGGAGCCCGGCGGGCGGCAGTCATGGCAGACGGCGCCGCCGAGCGGGGCCGAAAACGCCCCGTGCGGCCCCGGGGCGCCGCAGCGGGCGCAGTCGGTGAAACTCGGGGCCCAGCCGCCGGTGGCCAGCGCCCGCAGCAGGTACGAGTCCAGGATGAGTTCCGGGGCGTGGTCCCCCCGGCTGAGCGAGGCGAGGGCGCCGACGAGGAGCAGGAACTGGGCGGTGGCGGACTCGCCGTCGACGTCCGTGAGGCGTTCGGCGGTTTCCGTCATCGCGGCGGCGACCGTGTACCTGGTGTAGTCGGCCACGATGCCCTCGCCGTACGAGCCGATCGAGACCGCCTGCGTCACGATGTCCAGCGTGCGGCCGGACACGAGCTGCAGGTCGGCCACCATGAACGGCTCCAGCCGGGCGCCGAACTTGCTGCTCGTGCGCCGCACCCCCTTGGCGACGGCGCGGACCTGACCATGCCGGCGGGTCAGCAACGTGATGATGCGGTCCGCTTCGCCCAGCTTGTGCGTGCGCAGGACGACGGCGTCGTCGCGGTAGGTGCGCGAGGCGAAGGAGCTTTTGGACACCCTTCATTCTCCCACCGCCCGGCCTGAACGCGCGAACGGCCAGCTGTGGCGGCCTCGCGTCACGCGAGGCCGCCACAGCTGGCCGTTCGGCCGGCCCCGAGGGGCCTAGATGTTGTGGTCGCGGATGGCCCGGTTCACTGCTGAGATGACCGCCTTGAGCGAGGACATCGACGTGTTCGCATCGATGCCCACGCCCCAGAGCACCCGCTCGCCCACGGCTGCCTCGACGTAGGCCGCAGCGCGCGCGTTGCCGCCCTCGGACAGGGCGTGCTCGCTGTAGTCCAGCACCCGCACGTCCACCCCGTCCTGGTGCAGGATGTCCAGCAGTGCCGCGATCGGGCCGTTGCCTGTTCCCGTGCGCCGCTGCTGCGCGCCGTCGACCATCATGGTCGCGTGCAGAGTCATGTTCCCGTCGTCGTCGGTTTCCGTGTTCAGCGTGCCGATCGAATAGCGGCCCCACTTGCGGTCCGCGTCCCCCGAGGTGCTGGGCAGGTACTCGTCGCTGAAGATCTCCCAGAGCTGCTTGCCGCTGACCTCGCCGCCCACCGTGTCGGTGCGGCGCTGGATGACACCGGAAAATTCGATCTGCGCCCGGCGCGGCAGGTCCAGGCTGTGCTCGTTCTTCAGCAGGTAGGCCACGCCGCCCTTGCCGGACTGCGAGTTGACCCGGATGACTGCCTCGTAGCTGCGGCCCAGGTCCTTGGGGTCCACCGGCAGGTACGGAACGGCCCAGGTGAACTCGTCCACGGGTACACCGGCAGCCGCCGCGTCCTTCTCCAGCGCCTCGAAGCCCTTCTTGATCGCGTCCTGGTGCGAGCCGGAAAAGGCGGTGAAGACCAGGTCGCCGCCGTACGGGGAGCGCTCCGGCACCGGCAGCTGGTTGCAGTACTCGACCGTGCGGCGCACCTCGTCGATGTTCGAGAAGTCGATCATCGGGTCAATGCCCTGGCTGAACAGGTTCAGGCCGAGGGTCACCAGATCCACGTTTCCGGTGCGTTCGCCGTTGCCGAAGAGACAACCCTCGATCCGGTCGGCGCCGGCGAGGTAGCCCAGCTCGGCGGCCGCGACGCCCGTGCCGCGGTCGTTGTGCGGGTGCAGCGAGAGGATGATGCCCTCACGCGGATGCAGGTTCCGGCTCATCCACTCGATGGAATCCGCGTAGACATTGGGCGTGGCCATCTCGACGGTGGCGGGCAGGTTGATGATCACCTGGCTGTCCGCGGAGGCCTCGAACACATCCGCGATGGCGTTGCAGACACGCACGGCGTACTCGGGCTCGGTGCCGGTGAAGGACTCCGGCGAGTACTCGTAGGTGATGTGCGTGTCCGCCAGCGTCTCTTCGTACTTCTTGCACAGCCGGGCACCCTGCAGGGCGATGTCCAGGATACCGTCCTCGTCCTGGTTGAACACCACGCGGCGCTGCAGCACCGACGTCGAGTTGTAGAGGTGCACGATCGCCTGCTTGGCGCCGACCAGCGACTCGTAGGTGCGCTCGATCAGGTGCTCACGGGCCTGGGTCAGCACCTGGATGGTGACGTCGTCGGGGATGTGCCCGCCCTCGATCAGCTGGCGGACGAAGTCGAAGTCCGTCTGCGAGGCCGACGGGAAGCCGACCTCGATCTCCTTGTACCCCATGCCGACCAGCAGCTTGAACATCTTCAACTTGCGGGCCGGGCTCATCGGGTCGATCAGGGCCTGGTTGCCGTCGCGCAGGTCCACTGCGCACCAGCGCGGAGCCTTGGTGATGACTTTGTCCGGCCACGTGCGGTCCGGCAGCTGGACCGTGATCTGGTCCTGGAAAGGGGTGTAACGCTGGAACGGCATTCCGGAGGGCTTTTGTGCGTTTCGCATGAGATGGCCTTTGCTCAGAGGTTCTTAGGACTCGGTAGACCGGGCATACCAAACTCCGCAGCGAGGGTTCGGCCTGTCACAGATTCGTGTGTGTGGCCCCGCCGCGGCAGCTAAGAAGGAGCATTCCATTGCGCACATTCCCAACTTAGCACGGCACGTAGGATGAAAGTGAACCGCAGCACAGTGAGGAGCTCCAGTGACCCGTTCCGGAATTATCCTGGCCAACATCGACCCCGAGGTCCGGCCGCAGGACGATCTCTACGCCCATGTCAATGGCACATGGCTGCGGTCGGCGGTGATTCCCGACGACCGGCCGCTGGAGGGGTCCTTCACCGAACTGCGTGACGGCGCCGAGCTGGCGGTGCGCAGCATCATTGAGGATGCGGCCGGCCACGAGGGCGACGACGGCGGCCTGCGCGCCAAGATCGGCGACCTGTACGCCAGCTTCATGGACGAAGAGGCCATTGAACGGCGCGGCGACGCTCCGCTGCAGGAGCGCCTGGCCCGGGTGGCCGCGGTCGCCGACCGGGAGGCGTTCATCAGCCTGCTCGGGGAGTTCGACCGCTCCGGCGTCTCCGGCCTGATCGACTATTCGGTCAACAGCGACGCCGGCGACCCGACCCGCTCCCTGCTCTACCTCTACCAGGGGGGCCTGGGCCTGCCCGACGAGTCGTACTACCGCGAGGAGAAGTTCGCCTCCATCCGCACGGCCTACGTCGAGCACATCACCAGGATGCTGTCCTTGGCCGGTCTCCCCGGAGCGGCGGAGTCCGCTGAGGCCGTGATGGGCCTGGAAACGGCCCTCGCCAAGCACCACTGGGACAACGTCACGCTGCGGGACCCGCAGAAGACCTACAACCTCAAGGACGCCGCCGCTGCCGCCGCCCTGATGCCCCAGCTGCCCCGGTGGTTCGAAGGAGTGGGGATCCCGGAGGACAAGCGCACCGAGCTGGTCATCGGCACCCCGGATTTCTTCTCCGGTGCCGCCACCCTGCTCGAGTCCGAGGACCTGGCCACCTGGCGGTCCTGGCTGGCATTCCGGCTGATCCGCTCCGCCGCGCCGTACCTGCCCGCCGCGTATGTGGCAGGGAACTTCGCGTTCTACGGCACCACGCTCAGCGGCACGCCGTCGAACAGGGAACGCTGGAAGCGCGGTGTCAGCCTGGTCGAAGGGGCCCTCGGCGAAGCGGTGGGCCAGTTGTATGTGGAGAAGCATTTCCCGCCGTCGCACAAGGCCCGGATGGAGGCGCTCGTGGGCAACCTGATCGAGGCCTACCGCGAGAGCATCAGTTCGCTGACCTGGATGAGTGCCGAGACCATTGCCAAGGCGCTTGAGAAGCTGGAAAAGTTCCGGCCCAAGATCGGCTACCCGGTCAAGTGGATCGACTACTCGACGCTCCAGGTGGACCGTTCGGACTTGCTCGGCAATGTCGAACGGTCCCACGTGTTCGAGCTCAACCGCCAGCTCGACAAGATCGGCGAGCCGGTGGACCGTGACGAATGGTTCATGACCCCGCAGACCGTCAACGCCTACTACCACCCGCTGCTGAACGAGATCGTCTTCCCGGCCGCGATCCTGCAGCCGCCGTTCTTCGACGCGGAGGCCGACGACGCGGTGAACTACGGCGGCATCGGTGCCGTGATTGGGCACGAGATCGGGCACGGCTTCGACGACCAGGGCTCGCAGTTCGACGGCGACGGCGCGCTGCGGAACTGGTGGACGGACGAGGACCGTAAGGCGTTCGAGGCGCTCACCGCGAAGCTGGTCGAGCAGTACAACGCGCTCTCCCCCGCGATCGCACCCGGGCACCATGTCAACGGCGCCCTCACCCTGGGCGAGAACATCGGCGACCTCGGCGGTCTGACGATCGCCCATCGCGCCTACGTGATCAGCCTTGACGGCAAGGAGCCCGAAACGCTGGACGGCCTGACAGGCTTCCAGCGCTTCTTCTTCTCCTGGGCCCAGGGCTGGCGGCAGAAGATCCGGCAGGAGGAAGCCATCCGCCGCCTCGCCGTGGATCCGCACTCCCCCAACGAGTTCCGCACCAACGCGATCGTGAAGAACATGAGCGAGTTCCACGAGGCGTTCGGCGTCACGGACCGGGACGGCCTGTGGCTCGACCCGGCGGACCGGGTGCGCATCTGGTAGCTGCCAGGCAGCGCGAAAGGCCAGTTACGGCGGCTTCGCCTGAGTCGAAGCCGCCGTAACTGGCCTTTCGCGCAAGGTGCGGGAGGCGGACGTCCGCCGTCCGCTGCGTCAGTAGTTGCCGAACCCGGACTGGCAGGTCACCTGCTCGGCCGTCTGGCCGTTGAGCCCGGAAGGGAGCCCGCCCCCTTCGTTCAGCTTCACGCCGGAGGCGAAGTCCTGTCCGATCCGCAGCTCCAGGCCGGAGAATCCGGCCAGCGGGGAAATCTGGGCTGCGGGGATCCCGTAGAGCTTCGCGGTTTCCTGGGCGATCTCCTGGTAGCCGGGCCCGTAGAACAGCTGGGTGCCGGAGATCGTGGCGGGACCGTCGTTGGGCACCGCCTGCGCCTGGGTGTACCCGTTGCTGACCGCGACCTTGCTCAGCGCAGTGTCCCGGCCTGCCGTGCCGGAAGCGTTCACGAAGCTGAACGGCACAGCCGCCTTGTCGAACGCCGGAGCTGCCGGAGCGGCGGGGGTGCTCGGCGCGGCGGGCGCGGCACTGGCCGGGGCCGCCCCGGAAGAGGCGGCAGGCTTCGACGCGGCAGCCGACGGCGCCGGCTTGGCGCTGGCGGTCACATCGCCGTCGGCCCGCAGCGTCGCGAACAGCTTCGCGGACGCGTCAGGCTGCAGCTGCAGCCGGTTCGGGTCCTGGTCCCAGGGCTCGACCGGGGCGGTGATAAAAGCCACCTTGGAGAGGTCGACGTCCTTGAGCCGGTTCGCCATGGAAACGAGGGCCGGCACGTTGTTCAGCCCCTCGTCGACGGTGAGGTTCTTGGTCACGGTGTCGGCAATCGCCAGGACCTTGCCGACGTCGGTCAGGGTGCCGTTGGACTTGATCTTGCGGGTCATCGACGCGAGGAAGCTTTGCTGGGCCTTGATCCGCCCCTCGTCGCCGCCATTGCCGAAGCCGTGTCGGGTACGCAGGAAGGACAGTGCCTGTTCGCCCTGGATGGAACTGACACCGGCCGGAAGCTTGAGCCCGGAAAGCGGGTCGTCGATCGCCTGGTTCACACAGACGTCGACGCCTCCGAGGGTGCTGGTCAGTTCCTTGACGGCGTTGAAGTCGGCCATCATGAAGTGGTCCACCTGCAGGCCCGTCATCTTGTTGATAGCGGCAACCGTGCAGCCCGGGCCGCCGAAAGAAAGGGCGCTGTTGAGCTGGCCGACGGCCTGGGGTGCCGAGGTCTTGCCTGTCGCGGGGTTTTTGCAGGCCGGGATGGGAACCATCAGGTCACGGGGGAAACTGACGACCGTCACACGCTTGCGGTCCGCCGAAAGGTTCATCAGCATCATCACGTCCGAGTTGCCCGAGCCGGTCGAGTCCGCCGCGCTGCCGTAGGCGCCGTTCTTCCCGGCGCGCGTGTCCGTGCCGAGGATGAGGATCTGCAGCGGGTCGTGGTTCTCGTCCACGGGGGCGGCGCTCGGCGCGTCAGGGTTGAGGTTCAGCGGGGCGGAGACAATGTTGCCCTGCAGCCGCCCCACCTGGATGGCAGCGAAAGCGATGACGCCCACGAGGACAGCAGCGACCGCGGCGGCCGCGATCTTGAACCAGCGCGGCAGTCGCTTGGGCGCACGCATGTGGCGCCCGGCGGTGGTGCTCTCACCAGCCGGGTGCGGTGCGCCGGCATCGATATTGCCCTGTGCGGCATTGCCGCCGCGAGCAGAACGACGTCGGCTCAAAATTCAACCCTTTTCTCGAACAGTAAAGCGATCAAGCCATTCTACGGGCCGAATCTGGGAATCTTCCCGGAACAGCCAGGCGGACGCGCCAGTGCGGTCGGCTGTCAGAAGCCCAGCCGCACGAGCTGCTTCGGATCACGCTGCCAGTCCTTGGCCACCTTGACGTGCAGGTCCAGGTAGATCCGGGTGCCCAGGAGGGCCTCGATCCCGCGGCGCGCGTTGCTGCCGACCTCGCGCAGCCGGGAGCCGCCCTTGCCGATGATGATGGCCTTCTGCGACGGGCGCTCGACGTACAAATTCACCCGGACGTCCAGCAGCTGGTTGTCCTCCGACCGGCCTTCCCGGGGGATGATTTCCTCCACGACGACGGCCAGTGAGTGCGGCAGTTCGTCCCGCACGCCCTCCAAGGCTGCTTCGCGTACCAGCTCGGCCACCATCACGGCCTCGGGCTCGTCGGTCAGTTCGCCGTCAGGGTAAAGGGGCGGCGACAGCGGCATCTGCTTGATCAGCACGTCCGCCACCGTGTCCACCTGGTAGCCGTCGGCGGCGGACACCGGCACGATGTCGGTGAAACCGTCCTCGCCAAGGACCTCCCGGCCCAGTTCGGTCACCGCGAGCAGCTGTTCGGCCAGCCTTGCGCGGTCCACCAGGTCGGTCTTGGTGACGAGGGCGATGATCGGCTTGCGGCCGACGGCGGCGAGCTGGGCGGCGATGAACCTGTCGCCGGGGCCGATCTTTTCATTCGCGGGCAGGCAGAAACCGATTGCGTCCACCTCGGAGAGCGTGTCCGCCACGAGGTCGTTCAGCCGCTGTCCGAGCAGGGTGCGGGGCCGGTGCAGTCCGGGGGTGTCGACGAGGATGAGCTGCGCGTCCTCCCGGTGGACGATGCCGCGGATGGTGTGCCGCGTGGTCTGCGGCTTCGCCGAGGTGATGGCGACCTTCTGGCCGACCAGCGCGTTCGTGAGGGTCGACTTGCCCGCGTTGGGGCGCCCGACGAGGACCGCGAAGCCTGCCCGGTAGTCCGCTGCCGGACCGTCCTGTGGTGTGCTGCTCATCGGCTTCTCCCTGCTGTTCGTCGTTCCCGGTGCCCGTTGTGGTGCCCGTTATGGTTCGAGTTGTTGTTCCCTGCCGGCGACTCGGCGGCGTCCTGCTCGTCCCGCCGGCCGGCCTCGGACATCAGATCCATCAGGTCCGTGTCCTGTTGGGGCGCCCTGCTGGCGATGATCTGGCTGACCCGGTTGCGGCGGCCCTCCAGCCGTTCCGCGCGGAGGCCGATGCCGGCGACCTCTACCTCGCTTCCGACAATCGGAACCCGGCCGAGGGTCTTCGCCAGCAGACCGCCCACGGTGTCCACTTCGTCGTCCTCGAGCTCGATACCGAAGAGCTCCCCGAGGTCCTCCACGCTGAGCCTGGAGCTGACGCGGTACACGTCGTTGTCGAGCTGCACGACTTCCGGCTTCTCAGAGTCGTATTCATCGACGATCTCGCCAACGAGCTCCTCGATGAGATCTTCGAGTGTCACCAGCCCGGCCGTCCCGCCGTATTCGTCGATGACGATTGCCAGGTGGGTCGACTCGCGCTGCAGTTCACGCAGCAGCTCGCTGACCAGCTTCGACTCGGGAACATAGCGCGCTTCCCGGGCAATCGCGTCGACCGGCGGGGCCTCCGCGCCCTCGGCAAGCGAATGCAAGGTGGCGACGACGTCCTTGAGGTAGATGACGCCAAGAATCTGGTCGGCGTTTTCCCCCAGGACGGGCATCCGGGAGTAGCCGGACCGGAGGAAGAGGGACATCGCGTCCTCCAGCGTGGCGCCCGCGTCGATGCTGACGATGTCGGTGCGCGGCACCATCACCGAGCGCACCATGGTGTCGCCGAAGTCGAACACGGACTGAAGCAGTTCCGCTTCGTCGTTCTCGATCATCTCGGACTCGCTCGCCCGGTCCACCAGCTCGCGGAACTCCTCCTCGCTGAAGAAGGCTCCATCGATCCGCGGCGCACCGGGAGTGACGGCGCTGCCGAGCGCCACCAGCCAGCCGGGGATGGGGCCGAGGACCCAGCAGAGAAAGCGGATCAGCGGCGCGGTCCAGCGCACGACACCGGCGGAATGCATGCGCCCGAGCTGGCGGGGCGAGACTCCCACGAGCACAAATCCGATTCCCGCCATCACCACGGTGGCCAGCAGGCCGGCACTCCAGACGTTGGCGAGCAGGCTGTTGAACAGCACGGCAACGGCGACCGCCGCGGCCATCTCGAACCACACGCGCCAGAATCGAAGGGCGTGGATGTGCGGAACGGGGGCCTGCAGGATGTGGTTCAGCGCCGGACGCTGCCGCCCGGAGGTCATCGTCTCGGCTTCGTGCCGGGGCAGGTAGCTGAACGCAGCTTCGGCTGCCGTCAGGACGGCGGTCACGGCCAGGAAGACCAGCGCCATGCCGATCAGGGCCAGGAAAGTCACTGCATGGTCTCCAGCGGGGCATCCCTGCCGAGGAAGCCGGAGAGCAGTTCGCGCTGCAGGCCGAACATCTCTTCCTTCTCCTCCGGTTCGGCGTGGTCGTAACCAAGCAGGTGCAGCAGACCGTGGGTTTCGAGCAGGAGGATCTCCTCCTCCATCGTGTGGCCGGCGGCTTTAGCCTGGGCGGCCGCCACCTGCGGGCAGATCACGATGTCGCCGAGCATCCCGGCGGCCGCGGGGCGGCTCGCCGTGCCCGGCCGCAGCTCGTCCATCGGAAAGGACATCACGTCCGTGGGGCCTGGCTCGTCCATCCACTCGATGTGCAGGCGCTCCATGGCTTCTTCGTCGACCAGGATCACTGACAGCTCGCTCTGCGGGTGCAGGTAGAGCTTGTCCATGATGAACCGGGCGAGGCGCGTCAGCTCCTCCTCGTTGGCCGGCAGTGCGGATTCGTTGTTGACCTCGATGCTCATGCGCGGCCCTCCTGGCGGCTGCGGCCCGGTCCGGCGTGCTGTGCGCGCCGGCGCTTGGCGTCGTCCCAGTTGCTGTAGGCGGTGACGATGTCGCTGACCAGCCGGTGGCGAACCACGTCGGACGCGTCCAGTGTGCTGAAGTTGACGTCCTCGATGCCCTCGAGGATGTCCGCGACCACCCGCAGACCGGAGCTGGCCCCGGACGGCAGATCCACCTGCGTCACGTCGCCGGTAACGACCATCTTGGAGCCGAAGCCGAGGCGGGTGAGGAACATTTTCATCTGCTCGGGCGTCGTGTTCTGCGCCTCGTCGAGAATGATGAACGCGTCATTGAGGGTGCGGCCTCGCATGTAGGCCAGCGGCGCCACCTCGATGGTGCCTGCCGCCATCAGCCGCGGGATCGACTCGGGGTCCATCATGTCGTGCAGGGCGTCGTAGAGCGGGCGCAGGTACGGGTCGATCTTGTCGCTGAGCGTGCCGGGGAGGAACCCCAGCCGCTCCCCCGCCTCTACGGCCGGCCGGGTCAGGATGATCCGGTTGACTTCCTTGTGCTGCAGCGCCTGTACGGCCTTGGCCATGGCCAGGTAGGTCTTGCCTGTGCCGGCGGGGCCGATGCCGAACACAATAGTGTTGCGGTCAATGGCGTCCACGTAGCTCTTCTGGTTCACCGTCTTGGGCCGGATGGTGCGGCCGCGGCTGGAGAGAATGTTGTGCGTCAGCACGTCCGAGGGGCTTTCGACCGCCTGGTCCTTCATCATGACGACGAGCCGCTCAAGCACCGCCGGCGTGACGGCCACATTTCGGCCCACCAGTCCGCGCAGTTCGCCCAGCAGGCGCATGATCAACGGGACGTCAGTGTCCGGACCGGTGATGGAGAGCTCGTTGCCGCGGACATGAAAATTGACTTCGGGATAGCTCGCCTCGATGAAACGCAGCGCTTCATCATGCGTGCCGAGGGTGAGCACCATCTGTTCGGTCGAATCGAAGGACACGATCTCTGTCCTCGTTCCGGCAACCGTGTGCGGGAACGAGCCGGCAGCAACATCGGTGAGTGGTCCGGGAATACTGGTGCCCGTCGACGAATCAGTCATGGTAGCGGCCCGCGGCCTTTGTTCTCTCCTTGGTCAGTCCGGCCGCCGCCGGAGCCTGCCGGCGGCGGATTCTTGTCCTCCTATGGTACGGCACCGCGGGCCGCCGGGAAGGGCGGCGGCGCAGGTATCGACTCAGTCTCGGCACGGTATCAATCAGGTTTCAGTTCGGGCCCAGGCGGCTCCAGCCCCCGATTCGGGCCTCCGGCTATGCCAAGCTGAAATGCGTGGGTGGTCCGCCGGGGAGGCGGACGCACCGGCACACACTTGTCCCGGCGGACCACCGCCGGTCCCTCCGCCTCAGAAAGGGTCGCATCATCAGGTCCACCGGCGTCCGTTCCGCCTCCAGCGCCCTCGCCCGCGCCGCGGGGTGGTTGCTGGTGCCCGCAGCGGCGCTCGTGCTCAGCGGCTGCACCGGCGTTCCGCGGCCCGAAGGGTCCGGCTCCTCGCTGCCGATGAGTCCGTATTCGTATTCGACGTCGGCGAACCCGACCATCAGCAACGCCCCGCTGGAAACAGCGCAGAGCGCGTCGAAGACGCCCGTGTACTGGCTGGGCCGCAGCAATGATGCGGTGAATCTTTACCGCGAGTTCCTCGATGTCCCGGATCACGGTGACCCGATTTCGTCGGCGTTGTGGGCCATGATGAGCCAGCGGCCCGCCGATCCGGAGTACTTCACCGCGTGGCAGCGGCCCACCCGGCTCGGCGCCTCCATCTCGGGGAAAAACCTGATCACCGTGGACGTGTCGCACGACGCGTTCGGAGGGGACCTCGACGCCGGGATGGCACAGCGCGCGGTCCAGCAGCTTGTCTTCACCGCCACCGCGGCCGCGGGAGCCGCCGGACTGGTCGATTCGAACGAAGCGATCCAGGTGGTGGTGCTGGTCGACGGCCATACTGACTACGCCGCATTCGGCCATGTGAAGCTCGGGCAGCCGATGCTCCGCGACAGTTCGCTGCAGGCGCCGGTCTGGATCATCGACCCGCAGGAGGGCTCCCAGGTCCCGGACGGACATCTGAAGATCACCGGCCGCGGGGTGTCGCCGACCTCGACCCTGAGCTGGCAGATCCTCAAGCTGGACGGCAACGGCAGCAAGAACGTGTACCTCAGCGGCAGCACCCAGCTCAACAGCCCCAAGGGGCAGATGGGCGACTTCGCCGTGACGGTGAACCTGGCGCCGGGCAAGTACGAGGTCCGGGTCTTCCAGCCGTCCCCCGGTCCCGCCCAGCTTCAGCAGAACGTGGACAGCAAGTCCATCACGGTTAAATAGGCTGGCCAAGTGGGCCGGCCGGTCAGTCCCAGCGTCCGAGGTATTCGCTGATCACTGCGATTGCGGCCGGTCCGGCCGTCGAGGACCGCAGGACGTGCGGACCCAGCCTGACGGTGGACGCGCCCGCCGCGCTCAGCCGTTCCACTTCGCGCGGGCTAATGCCGCCTTCCGGGCCGACAATGACCATGATCCGCTCGGCGCCGCGCTGGTCCGCCGGTCCGACCCTGCGCTGCAGGACGGAGCGGATCGACTCCTCTGCGTCCTCGTGCAGCACCAGGGCCACAGTGCCGGGAGCTTCGGCTGCGGCGGCAAGCGCAGCCGTGTCCGCAAGGCCGGATACATCGGGGACGACGGCGCGGCGGGCCTGCTTCGCGGCGGCAGCCACCACGGACTGCCATTTGGCCAGCGACTTGGCGGCGCGCTCGGCCTTCCAGCGCACGATCGCCCGCTCGGACTGCCAGGGCACCACCGCGTCGACGCCGAGTTCGGTTGCCGTCTCGATGGCCAGCTCGTCCCGGTCCCCCTTGGCCAGCGCCTGCACCAGGGTCAGGGACACCGGCGGCGCGGGTTCGCGGCCGGCGGCCTCCACCGTCAGCTCCAGCTCCCCGTCCGCGGCTCCGAGCACGGTGCAGCGCACCCGCAGACCGGCGCCGTCGACGACGTCGACAGCCTCGCCGGGGCCGAGACGCTTCACCGTCGCGGCGTGCCGGCCTTCCGGGCCGCCCAGGACGAAGGTCGAGCCTGGAACCAGCGGTGCGAGGAGTTCGGCGGGCGCGAAGAAGATCGGCGCTGTCACGGCCTAGAGGTTGCCGAAGCGGTCGCGCAGCTTCGCGAACATCCCGCCGCTGGTGACGAGCTTGCCCTCCGAGGAATGCTCCCCGCGCAGTCCGGCCAGCTGTCGGAGCAGGTCTTCCTGGGCCGGGTCGAGCTTCGTCGGGGTCTCCACCTGGAGGTGCACCTTCAGGTCCCCGCGGCCGTAGCCGCGCAGGTGGGTCACGCCCATGGCCTTCAGGGTGACCACTTCGCCGGACTGGGTTCCGGGCTTGACCGCGATCTCCTGCTCGCCGTCGAACGTCTCCAGCTTGAGGTCGGTGCCCAGCGCAGCAGCTGTCATCGGCACGCTCAGCGTGGCATGCAGGTCATCGCCCTCGCGGACGAAGGTCGGGTCATTGTTGACCCGGATCTCGACATAGAGGTCGCCCGCCGGGCCGCCGGCGACACCGGCTTCGCCCTGGCCGCCCAGCTGGATCCTGGTGCCTGTGGCGACGCCTGCGGGGACCTTGATGGTCAGCGACCGGCGGCTGCGGATGCGGCCTTCACCGTGGCACTCGTTGCACGGGTCCGGGATGACCGTGCCGAAGCCCTGGCAGGAACCGCAGGGGGCCGCCGTCACGACCTGGCCCAGAATGGAGCGGACGGTGCGCTGGACCTGCCCGGAACCACCGCAGATGTCGCAGGTGACCGGCGAGGTGCCCGGGCGGCAGCAACTGCCGTCGCAGGTGGGGCAAACGACGGCTGTGTCCACCTCGATCTTCTTGTTGGCGCCGAAGACGGCGTCCTTGAGGTCGATGCGCACGTTGATGAGCGCATCCTGGCCGCGGCGCACCCGTGAGGCCGGCCCGGCCTGGCCCCCGCCGCCGCCGAAGAAGGTCTCGAAGATGTCCTGGAAGGCGAAGCCCGGCCCGGCGTAACCGCCGCCGCCCCCGAAGCCGTTGTCGGTGCCGTTCTCGTTGCCGGTTGTGTCGTAGACGCGGCGCTTCTGGGGGTCCGACAGCACCTCGTAGGCGTGCGAGACCTGCTTGAATTTGTCCGACACGTCCTCGCCGGGGTTCACGTCCGGGTGGAGTTTGCGGGCGAGCTTGCGGTAAGCCTTCTTGATCTCTTCGCTGGTGGCGTCCCGCGAAACCCCAAGGACGTCATAGTGAGTGCTCACAGTATGCTTTCTCTTCCTCTTGTACTACTGGTGCAGCCGGCGGCGCTGGCGCGCTGCTATCCGGCCAGAATTTTTGACAGGTAGCGGGCGACGGCGCGCACGGCGGCCATCGTCGTGGGATAGTCCATCCGGGTGGGCCCGAGGATCCCGATCTTGGCGGTCGAGTCCGGCCCGTAGGCGGTGGCGACGACCGAAGCTTCGGCCAGGCTGTCGTAGGCGTTTTCCCGTCCGATGCTCACGGCCACGCCGCGCGCGTCCTGCGCCATTTCGGACAGCAGCCGCAACATCACCACCTGCTCCTCCAACGCTTCGAGCACCGGCCCGATGCTCAGCGGGAAATCGACGTTGGAGCGTGCGAGGTTGGCAGTTCCGGCAAGCACGATCCGGTCCTCCTTCGCGGCCTGCGACAGCGCTTCCAGCGCCGTGGCAGCCCGTTGCGCCACGGCCTGCAGCTGCGCCGGCACGGAGCCCAGGATGAGAGGAAGGACCCGCGGCAGCGCGCTGAGCGACGTGCCCACGCATTTGGCCAGGAACGCGGCCCGCAGTTCGGCCACATTTGCGTCCGTGATGTCCTGGCCCGTCTCGATGACCCGCTGCTCCACCTTGCCGGTCTCGGCGATCAGCACGATCAGCAGCTGCCGGGGAGCCAGCAGGACGAACTCCACATGCCGCACCGCAGCGCTGTTCCAGTGCGGGTACTGCACGACGGCGACCTGGTTGGTCAGCTGCGAGAGCAGCCGCACCGTCCGCTCGAGGATGTCATCGAGGTCATCCGCCCCGTTGAGCAACGCCTGGATGGCCCTCCGCTCAGCCGCCGACAGCGGCTTGACCGCGGAAATCTGGTCCACGAACAGGCGGTAGCCCTTGTCCGTGGGAATACGTCCGGCACTCGTGTGGGGGGCGGCAATCAGGCCTTCCTCTTCTAGGGCGGCCATGTCGTTGCGGATGGTCGCGCTCGACACCCCGAGCTTGTGCCGCTCGACGAGCGCTTTGGAGCCGACGGGCTCACGCGAGTGGACGTAGTCCTCCACGATGGCCCGCAGGACTTCCAGCCGCCTCGGTTCGCTCACGGGTCACCTCCACTGTTCGTCGCAGCCGTTGGGAATGAATGCAGTTAGCACTCAACATGCTCAAGTGCTAAGTCTAATACGACCACCCGGCTTGTTAATATGGGTTAGCCCCGGGCGAAAAGCACGCCGCGCCGCGCCGCGGCCGGGGAATCAGCACCGACGGCCGGAAGAGGCGGAACCTTGTCCTACCACCAGTGGGGTCCCCAGGACCTGAGCGCCCCCCGCAAGGAAGCCCTGCCCGAGGTGCCGGCCGAGCCGGGCCTGGTACTCGAAGATGTCCAGAGCGGATGGGTCGGCGCGGTGACCCGGGTCGAAAAGTCCGGCGGGATGCACGTCATGGCGCTGGAGGACCGGCGCGGCAAATCCAAGTCCTTCCGGCTCGGCTTCGGCTTCCTGCTCGACGGCAGGCCGGTGAAGGTCGTCGCACCCGTGGCGAAGACAGCTGCGGCGCCGCAGCGCACCGCCTCCGGTTCCGTGAAGGTCGCCGGGCAGCGGGCGCGCGTCGCCAAGGCCAGCCGCATCTGGGTCGAAGGAAAGCACGACGCTGAACTGGTCGAAAAGGTCTGGGGAGATGACCTGCGGGTGGAAGGCGTCGTCGTCGAACCGCTGCACGGCGTTGACGATCTCGCCGCCGCCGTGCGGGACTTCTCCCCCGGCCCGGACCGCAAGCTCGGCATCCTGGTGGACCATCTGGTGGCGGACTCGAAGGAGTCGCGCATCGCCGCAGCCGCCATGGCGGTTCCCGGGGCGCGCGGCAACGTCCTGATCGTCGGGCACCCCTACGTCGACGTGTGGCAGGCGATCAAGCCGCAGGTGCTCGGCATCGAAGCGTGGCCGCAGGTGCCGCGGTCGGTGGAGTGGAAAGTCGGAATCCTCACCGCGTTCGGCTGGCCGCACGAGGGTCCGGCCGACATCGCCATGGGGTGGAAACGCCTGCTTGGCGCGGTGCACAGCTACGCGGACCTCGAGCCGTCGCTGCTCGGCCGCGTCGAGGAGGTCATCGACTTCCTGACCGCTGAAGGCGGTTGAGCCGCCGCCGCGAGCGGGGCGCCTCCGGCAGCACGTATCCTTGAAGCAGTAATGGACGCGATCAGCGGCCCGAATAAGCACCGCAGAGGAAAGACAGTGACCATGAGCCCGCGCGAAGAACACCCGGACCGTCTGGACCGTGGCGCCGCTCCGCAGCAGCCGCCCTACCAGGGTGTGGCCCCGAACGCCTTGCCACTGACAGCGACCGAGGACCGCCAATGGGCCACCCTCGCGCACTTCGGCGGGATCCTCGGCTTCGTGCCGTCCCTGCTCATCTACCTGGTCTTCCGCGACCGCGGCCCCTTCACTGCCCAGGAGTCCAAGGAAGCGCTGAACTTCACGCTGCCGCCCACGGTGGTGGCGATGCTCGCCAACCTGCTGGTGATCATTCCGGCGGTCGGCAACATTTTCGCGGTGCTGGCCACCTTGATCTGGCTCGGCATCGCGGTGTTCTCCGTCATCGCCGGAATCCGCGTCAACCGCGGCCAGCCGTACCGCTACCAGTACAACCTGCGCCTCATCAAGTAGCCCCGCCAGGCCAGCTGCCCCGGGTCAGGACCCGGGCAGGACGCAACCCCGGGTCAGGACCCGCGCGAACGGCCAGTTGTGGCGGGCTTTCCGCGCCGGAAGCCGCCATTGGCGCCCTTTCGTGCGGTGTGCGCGGTGCGAGGAAGTTCCGGGGCGTCAGTCCTCGGGCAGGAGGCGCCGGACGACGGCGTCGGCCAGCAGCCGCCCGCGTAGGGTCAGCACGACCCGTCCACCAAGGGCGGCGGCCCCGTCCACGAGCCCTTCGGCGATCAGGCCCGCCACTTCCCGCCGCGCCGGCACCGCCAGGCTTGAGCTCTGCAATCCCTCCGCCAGCCGTGTCAGCAGCATCACGCGCTCCACCTCGCGCGTCGGCGCGTCCAGCGTCTCCCGTCCGGCCGCCGGGGACTCCCCGCGGCCCAGCCGGCCGGCGTAGGCCACCGGGTGCTTCACATTCCACCAACGGACTCCGCCCACGTGCGAGTGTGCGCCCGGCCCGAGGCCCCACCAGTCCTCGCCGCGCCAGTACGCCAGGTTGTGCCGGCAGGCGTCCTCCGGGGTGCGCGCCCAGTTGCTCACCTCGTACCAGGACAGTCCGGCTGCCTGCATCCTCTCGTCGGCCAGCACGTACTTGGCAGCATGGTCGTCGTCGTCCACCGGGGGGACCTCACCGCGCCGGATCCGGGCGGCCAGCTTCGTGCCGTCTTCAACGATCAGGGCGTAGGCGGAGATGTGGTCCGGCTCGTAGCCGAGCGCAGCATCCAGTGAGGTCTCCCAGTCCTGCATGGATTCGCCGGGGGTGCCGTAGATCAGGTCAACGCTGACCTTCAGGCCCGCTTCCCGCGCCCATTCGACCGCCAGCGGGACGCGGGACGGTTCGTGGGTGCGGTCCAGGACCTTGAGCACATGCGGCACCGCCGACTGCATCCCGAAGGAGACGCGGGTGAACCCACCGTCGGCGAGCTGCTGCAGCGATTCCGGCGTCACGGAGTCCGGGTTGGCTTCGGTTGTCACCTCGGCGCCGTCCTCGATGCCCCATTCGGCCGTCGCCGCAGCCAGGATATCCACGAGGTCGGGCGCCGGCAGCAGCGTCGGGGTGCCGCCGCCGAAAAAGACCGTGCTCAGCGGCCGCGGAGGCAGGCCGGAGGCGCGGAGAGCTTCGGCCGCGAACCGGACCTCCTGCACGGCAGTGCCAGCGTAGGCGTCCTGCGAGGCTCCTCCGCCAAGTTCACGCGCGGTGTAGGTGTTGAAGTCGCAGTAGCCGCAGCGCACCGCACAGAACGGGATGTGCGCGTACAGGCCAAAACGCCGCTCGGCGGCGCCGGCGGCGGCCTGGGCCGGCAGCACGCCGTCGGCGGGAGCCGGATCCCCGAGGGGTAGAACGCTGGGCACTACTTCTTGGCCTTGTCCTTCGATGACTCGTCGGAAGACAGTGCGGCGATGAAGGCTTCCTGCGGGACCTCGACGCGGCCCACCATCTTCATCCGCTTCTTGCCTTCCTTCTGCTTCTCGAGCAGCTTGCGCTTACGGGTGATGTCGCCGCCGTAGCACTTGGCCAGCACGTCCTTGCGGATCGCCCGGATGTTCTCACGCGCGATGATGCGCGCCCCGATCGCAGCCTGGATGGGCACTTCGAACTGCTGGCGCGGGATCAGTTCGCGCAGCTTGCTGGTCATCATCACGCCGTAGGCGTAGGCCTTGTCGCGGTGGGTGATGGCGCTGAACGCGTCCACCTGCTCGCCCTGGAGCATGATGTCCACCTTGACCAGGTCGGCCACCTGGTCCCCGTCCGCCTTCCAGTCCAGCGAGGCGTAGCCGCGGGTGCGGGACTTGAGCATGTCGAAGAAGTCGAAGACGATCTCGGCCAGCGGCAGTCGGTAGCGGATCTCGACCCGGTCCTCGGACAGATAATCCATGCCGCCGAGGACGCCACGGCGCTGCTGGCACAGCTCCATGATGGAGCCGACGAACTCGTTCGGGGCCAGGATGGTGGCCGACACCATGGGCTCACGGACCTCCATCACCTTGCCCGTGGGGAACTCGCTCGGGTTGGTGACCGTGACGATGCTCTTGTCCTCCAGCGTCACCTCGTACACCACGTTCGGCGCCGTGGAGATCAGGTCCAGGTTGAACTCGCGTTCCAGCCGTTCCCGCACGATTTCCAGGTGCAGCAGGCCAAGGAAACCGACACGGAAGCCGAACCCGAGGGCTGCGGAGGTCTCGGGTTCGTAGACGAGGGCGGCGTCGTTGAGCTTGAGCTTGTCGAGCGCGTCCCGCAAGACCGGGTAGTCGGTGCCGTCGAGGGGGTAGAGGCCGGAGAACACCATCGGCTTCGGGTCCTGGTAACCGCCCAGGGACTCCGCGGCCGGGTTAGCCAGATTGGTGACGGTGTCACCCACCTTGGACTGGCGCACGTCCTTCACACCGGTGATGAGGTAGCCCACCTCGCCCACGCCAAGGCCGTTGGACGGCGTCGGCTCCGGGGAGCTCACGCCGATCTCGAGCAGCTCGTGGCTCGCCTTCGTCGACATCATCTGGATGCGTTCCCGGGGGCTCAGCTTGCCGTCGACCACCCGCACGTAGGTGACCACGCCGCGGTAGGTGTCGTACACCGAGTCGAAGATCATGGCCCGCGCGGGGGCATCAGGATCGCCGACCGGGGCCGGGATCTCCTGGACCACCTTGTCCAGCAGCGCCTCCACGCCGACGCCGGTCTTGCCGGAGACGAGCAGCACGTCCTCCGGCTCGCCGCCGATCAGCTTGGCGATCTCCGCGGCGTACTTCTCCGGCTGCGCGGCCGGCAGGTCGATCTTGTTCAGGACCGGGATGATCGTCAGGTCGTTTTCCATCGCCAGGTAGAGGTTCGCGAGCGTCTGCGCTTCAATCCCCTGCGCCGCGTCGACCAGCAGCACGGCGCCCTCACACGCCGCGAGCGAGCGGGAGACCTCATAGGTGAAATCCACGTGGCCCGGCGTGTCGATCATGTTCAGGGCGTAGGCGGTGCCGTCGACTTCCCACGGCATGCGCACGGCCTGGGACTTGATGGTGATGCCGCGTTCGCGCTCGATGTCCATCCGGTCCAGGTACTGGGCGCGCATGTCCCGGGATTCGACGACGCCGGTCAGCTGCAGCATGCGGTCCGCAAGGGTGGATTTCCCGTGGTCGATATGCGCAATGATGCAGAAGTTACGAATGATCGCCGGATCGGTGGCGGCAGGCACCGGAGCGGTGCGGGCCATCGGTGACACGCGGGTTCCTCACTGTTGGACACTATGGAGTTAACAGTCTCCCACGATCGCAGCGCCGACGTCGTCCCCGCGCGCCGCCCACTCCCCCGGGCCCGGCGGCCCTTAGCGTGGGGCCATGCCACCACGCCCTTCACCGCTTGTCCGCGGATTCCTCCGCGCCCTCTGGCGCGCGCTCACCGGCACCGCGCCCCGCGGCCGCTACCCGGGCGACTTCACCGGGCGTTCGACGGTGCTGTACTCGCCCCGCCGCAACGGACGCCCGGAGCCCGGTGAGGTCGTGTGGGCCTGGGTTCCGTTCGAGGAGGACCACGGCCAAGGCAAGGACCGTCCCGTGCTGCTCGTGGGCCGGGACCGGAAATACCTGCTGGGCCTGATGCTGACATCGAAGAATCCTCCCCCGCCGGGCGCCACGCCCGGCCGGAAGGCGCAGCGCAGCGAGTACCTCAGCCTCGGTGCCGGCCCCTGGGACCGGCAGGGCCGCGGAAGCACGCTGCGTCTGGACCGCGTGCTGCGCGTGGACCCCGCTGCGGTGCGGCGCGAGGGCGGTATTCTGGAGCGTGTGCGCTTTTCACTAGTGGCAGATGCACTCCGGGCCCGACACGGCTGGCGCTGAAGAAGGACCCCGTGGCCCGTTGTCTGCTAATATCTATAGCTGTGTGTCCGCTTGTGTCGGCGGGCACTACAAGCTGACTGCCATTACGGTATCCCCACGCCGCTCAGTCAATGGTCAGTTTGAAATGCCCTCACCGACCCAGTCCGCATTACAAAGAGAGTTTATTAGTGGCCAACATTAAGTCCCAGAAGAAGCGCATTCTCACCAACGAGAAGGCGCGCCAGCGCAACAACGCGGTCAAGTCCGAACTGAGGACTGTCATCCGCTCGGTCAACTCCGCTGTTGAGTCCGCCGACAAGGATGCTGCGGCGGCTGCTCTGGCCGTTGCCGGCAAGAAGCTGGACAAGGCTGTGAGCAAGGGCGTCATTCACAAGAACAACGCTGCCAACCGCAAGTCCGCGATCGCCAAGAAGGTCAGCGCGCTCTAAGGTTTTCCGCAGCCTCCGGGCAGCGCGCTGTGGCCGGCACCTTCGGGTGCCGGCCACAGCTGTTTAACGGTCCGGCTGTTTAACGGTCCGGATGTCTAACGGTGCGGTGGTTTAACGGTTCGGAAGCCCGGGATGCGGCGTGCCGGCTCAGCCCCGGCGTGCGGCCAAAGCGACGGCCGTGACAGCGCGTTCGACGGCGTAGACTGGGTCCCGCGCCTCGCCCTTCACCTGGGCGTCAGCCTCGGCGAGAATCCGGACGCAACGCACGAGGGCCTCTTCGGTCCAGCGGTTCGCATCGCGCCGCGCCTGGTCCACCTGCCACGGCTGCATGCCGAATTCTTTGGCTATCTGGGCCGAGGACCCGCGGGCACCGGCCACCTTGGCGACCGTGCGGACCTTCATGGCGAGGGCAGCAACGAGCGGCACCGGATCCACCCCTGTGGCCAGCGCGTGGCGGAGCATGGACAGGGCCAGCGGACCTTGACCGCCCACGGCCGCGTCGGCGACCCGGAAGGCCGTCGCCTCGACCCGGCCGCCGTAGTACTTCTCCACCGTGTCGGTGGTGACGGCGGTTGTTGAGTCCTCAATGAGCTGCCGGCACGCCGCGGCGAGTTCGGACAGGTTAGCTCCGACCGCTGCCACCAGGGCCTGCACTGCGGCACCCTCGATACGCCTCCCACCGGCCCGGAACTCGCCGGAGACGAAGGCGGCTTTGTCCGCATCCTTCTTCAGCGGCTGGCAGTCGACCACCGGAGCTCCCGCCGCTTTCACGGCGTCGAGCAGCTTCTTGCCGCGCACTCCCCCGCCGTGGTGCAGCACGAGGACCACGTCCTCCGCGACGTCATTGAGATAGGCCAAGCCGTCGGTGAGGAAGTCGTCGTTCATCGCGGCGAGGCCGCTCACCTCGATCAGCTTGCCTTCGCCGAACAGGGACGGGCTGGCCGTCATGGCGAGCTGTCCGGCGGTGTAGCTGCCGGCGTCGAGCTTCGTCACCTCCAGATCGGGGTGGGACACGCGCAACTTGGCCCGCACAGTGTCCATTGCGCGTATGGCCAGGTACTCCTCAGGCCCGCTGACCAGCACCACCGGGGCCGGGTCGACGTCCCGCCAGCTGACGGCATTGGCGCGTGCGGCGGCCTGCTTGGGAGGGGTCATGCGCTGACGGGGTGCGGGAGGAACATCACCCTCCAAGCCTGCCACGGCGCGGATTCATTCCCAAGCCAGGCAACGCTCTTTCCGGCGGCGGCGCCCGGCAGCTCAAGCCGGCGGTCATTTCGATCCCGACCACTCCAGTACCCCCGCTTCCTTGTCCACATAGATTCGTCCCTGCAGGTCCGTCCGGGCGACCTGTACCCGGAAGTGACTGAGCGCCTGCAGGGTTGCCGGGGCCGGATGACCGTAATCGTTGCCCGCACCAACCGAAACGAGAGCGAGGGCCGCGCGGCTGGAACGGATGACGTCGCTGCCACCGTTCCGCGCCCCGTGATGGGCCACCTTGAGCACGTCAACCGCAGCGAGCCTGCCGCGGGCCAGCAGCCTCGCGGCAGCGTCCTCTTCGATGTCCCCGGTCATCAGTGCGCTCAGCCTTGATCCGTCCGAGCCGGCCGCCTCAACGTTCAGAACGATGCTCGAGTCGTTCGGGTTTGGCGGCACCGCCGCCGGCGGCGGCAGCGGTGCGACGGGCCAGAGAACCCTCCAGTCGACTGAGCCCGTCGTGCCGGACCTGCCCTCGGAAGCGCGCTCCAGCGGGACTCCGGCGCCGCGCAGCTGATCGTCCACGGTCTTCGGCACCGGGCCGCCTGCCGCCGACGCGAGTGCGGCCCGCACCTTCCTGCCAGCGAGCACGCCGGCGGTGCCGCCGTAATGGTCGGCGTGGAAGTGCGTGATGACGAAGAGGTCAACGGTCGTCACGGCGAGGTCGTCAAGGCATCGGCGCATCGGGACCGGGTCAGGGCCGGCGTCGATCACGAGGGCGCTGTGGGGCGCTGTCCGCACTACCAGTCCGTCGCCCTGGCCCACATCGCACGCGACGATGGTCCACCGCCGCTGGTCTTTCAACCAGCCTGCACCGACAGGGATCGCTGCCAGGGCAGCAGCTACCAGAGCAGTCGCCACGAACAGTGCGGCGTACTTCGCCGCGGCCCGTAGCCCTGCACGGCGGCGCAGCCACCGCCGCGGTGCGGCCCGGCCCGCCCGGCTGCCTGCGCGCCGCACCGCGCTGACGGCCGCGGAATGATGCGAGGCCGCAGCCAGGAGACAAAACCCGGCAACCGAAAGCGCTGCCATGAGGGCCACACCTCCGGCTCCTTCCGGCCAAGGCAGAGCAGCACCGGGGAGCGCCGCGAAGACGAGGGCAATGCCGCCGACCGCCTGCGCAGCGACACCTGCCGCACCAGTCAGCACGGCGGCGGCGGGAGGAAGCAACGGCAGCACGACCAGGGATGCGGTGCCGGCGATGGTGACCACGCCGACCAGGGGCGCCGTCAGGACGTTCGCGGGCACCGCGTACACGGTGAGCTGGGGCTGCAGCAGGACCAGCACCGGGCCGCAGAAGAGCTGCGCGGCCAGAGGCACAGCCACGGCCCGGGCGAGCCAGCCCGGCAGCCACCGGTGGAGCCACGTGGCGCACCGGCCGCCGAACAGGACCAGGCCCGCGGTGGCGAGGACTGACAGCACGAAGGCGTAACCGGTCGCGAGCCACGGGTCCGCAGCAAGCAACAGCACGACGGCGGCGCAAAGAGCGGCGCCCGGCTTCCCCGGCCGACCGGGGAGCACGGCTGCGAGCCCGATCCCGCCCATGACGGCCGCGCGCAGCACACTGGCGTCCGGGCCGACCACCCAGACGAAGCCCAACAAGGCCGCCGCTGCCGCAGCCGCCGCGACCCGGCGGGGCAGCCGCACCGAGCGGCAGAGCAGCAACACAGCGCCCAGTACGAGGCTGCAGTTGGTGCCGCTGACGGCCGTCAAGTGCGTCAGTCCAGTTTCCTTCATGGCGGCGTTGAGCCCTGCCGGGATGGCGGATCGGTCTCCGACCACCATGCCCGGCACCAAGCCGGCAGCTTCGGGCCAGAGCCAGCCAGCGGCGGCGCGGAACCGCTCCCTGACTGCCTGCGGTCCGGGAGACGAGCCCGCCCCGCCGCCTCCGGGACGGAGGAGGGAACCGGCGGCGGTCTTTACAGGGGGCGCCCCTGGTGAGAAGGTCGCGACCACACTGTCCCCTGGCTCCGCCTCGCGAAGGGTTCCTGCTGCCCGCACCCGCTCCCCCGCCTGCAGCGCCAGCCAGGCCCTGTCACCAAGGACAAGGACGGGGGCGGCGGCTTCGAAGAGTAGTCCATTTGATGCGGCCGCCCGGATCGTGGCGGCGACGGCGACCCGGTCGCTGCCAGTGTGCACGTCCGGGCGTACCAGTGCCTTGGGTTCGCCGGTGACCTCCAGCTCAGCGATGACGGTCGCGCCGCCGGCGATTGCCTGCCCGACCGGCCCGGCCGTCGCGGCACTCATTCTCGCGCCTGCAGCGGCGAGGACCACGGCTGCGGCCAGGAGCGGGAGAGCGAACGCCACCGCAGCCGCGCGAAGGGAGCGCCGGCGTCCGCCGCGGCACAGGGCCAGCAGCAAGACCGCTGAGGTAAGTAGCCCGAGGGCAGTCAGACCCGATGCTGAGGGAGCAATACGGGCACCTACCCAGGCCGCCGTCCAGCCGGCCAGCGCACTCGGGACCAGCCGGAAGTCGGCCCGTTGCGCCCGTTCGGGTGCCCGCGCCTCGGCCGGCACCCGTTCGGGTGCCCGCGCCTCGGCCCGCGCGCGCTCGGGTGCCCGCTCTCCGGCCGGGGCATCGGCGCCGTCGGGTTCCACCGCAGGCGGTGGGTCCGGCGACGCGGCGGGCCCGGCCGCAGCTCTGGCTGCGGCGACGTACCGTTCCCACGGCGCTGGCACCTCAGACCGCCACCAGCGGCAACAGTGCTTCAAGCAGCTTTGGCCCCACGCCCTCCACGGCATCGAGCTCCTGGGCGCTCCCGAAGGCACCATGCTGGCTCCGCCAGTCCACAATCCGCTGGGCGAGCACCGGCCCGACCTTGGGCAGCGTGGTTAGCTCCTCGACCCCCGCCGTGTTGAGGTTCACCTTTCGGGTCGCAGCTGCCGATCGCTTCGCTGTGCCGGAGGCAACGGTCGGAGCGGCCGCGGGAAGCTGTTCCCCCTTTGCCGGGACGAGCACCTGTTCGCCGTCGCTGAGCACCGCCGCGAGGTTGAGCGCAGCGGTGACCGCCTCCGGACGAGGGCCGCCCGCCGCCTGGAGCGCCTGGACGACCCGGCTGCCCGCAGCCAGGGTGAACACGCCGGGCTTCGCAACGGCGCCGGCCACGTGGACGACCACCGTACCGGACGCGCCCCCGGACGCGCTGTCGGACGCAGTTCCGGAGGCACTTCCGGACGCCGCCGGCAACCCCGCGTCGGCTGCCGCCGAGGGCGGCGCTGAGGCGCCTGGCGCGGCGTCCCGCGGACCAGCGGAGGCGGGGCTCCGCACTGCGGAGGCATCGACGCGGTGAACCTCCATCGAACGCGTGGCGGACTGGAACCACAGCACCGCCAGCACCCCCGCGGCCACCGCCAGCAGCATAACTGCCGCGCCGGCACCGACCCGCCACCGCAGCGACCACCGGCGTCGAGCCGACTCCAGGTCCGCCGTGGCCGGAGGCGGACTTCCGCCGGCCACGGCCGGCTCCCCGCGGCCGGGCAGCAGCGGCGCCGCACCGCGGTCCTGGCTCAGCAGCCGCCTCCACCGCGCCGAACGCAGCGCCGCAGCTCCCGACGCCGTGCGCGCGACGGGCACCGGCGGGGCAGCCCGGGGTGGCTCCGGAGGGTGACCGGCCCGGTGCCGGCCCTGCGCATGGTCCATGGACCCACGCTAGGAGTCCCCGCCACGCCACGGCCGGCGGCCGGAGCAGTATCTGCACACCCGGCGACCGGCGCCCGCCTGTGCAGGACGAGATGCGCGGCCGGACGGGCAGGACGGTGAGTTGCCTGCTACGAGTTGAACGTCACGTACGCCTCGTACAGGACGGCGGACCTTCCGGCAGTCTTCGGATCCGGCACTGCCGTCGTCACGAACTGCACACTGATCAACTCGTGATGGAAGGCTTTGAGGAAGTAGGACACCTCCCTCGTCACGTCCCCGTCGTACTTGGCAATGCGGTGAACCTGGACCGTCATGATGGCCTCCTCAAAGGCGCTGCCCGGCCGGGAAAGCACGGGCAGCCGATGCGCCCAAGTTTATCGGCCGGAGCGCCGCAGCGGACCTAGTCGCCCGGCAGGACCGCCTCCGCCGTCACCACCACCAGCACGCCCAGTCCCGCATGCGCGGCCAGCACCGCCGGCAGCCGGCTGAGCTGCGCCTCCACGCCCGACGGCCCCGCCGCGACAAGCTCGTCGAGCAGCTCCTGCGCCTGCGGTTGGTTGCCGAAATGGTGTACTGCAAGCCGCGCGCGTTCCGGCGGCAGCTGGGCGAGCCGCTCCGCGGCCAGCTCCTTGAGCCGCGCCACCGCACGCGGAACGGTGCGGACGCGTTCAAGCGGGACGACTATTCCGCCCTCCACCGCAAGAATCGGCTTGATCGCGAACACGGTGCCGATCCAGGAGGCCGCCGCCCCCACCCGGCCGCCGCGGCGCAGCTGTTCCAGGCTCGGGACATAGAAGAGCACCTTCGTCGCATCGACTTGGCGCCGGCACAGCCGGGCGACGTCGTCCAGCCCCATGCCCGCAGCGGCCGCCAGCACGGCCGCTTGCACCCCGAAACCCTGGGCCATCCCGACAGTGCGCGTGTCGACCACTTCGACCGGGATGCCTACCCGCGACGCCGCCAGCCGGGCCGCCTCCACCGTGCCGGACAGGTCCGCGGACAGGTGCGCCGACACGATTCCCGCGAACCCGGCGACCTCAGCGGCCCGGTAGGCGGCCTCGAACTGCCCGGGCGAAGGGCGCGAAGTGCGCACCGGCTTGCCCGCCGCGAGGGCGAGCGAAATCGTCTCGCCGATATCGTCTTCGCCCTCGCCGAAGATCTCCTCGCCCACCATGACGGGCATCGGAACCACGGTGAGCCGGCGGTCTGCGGCGAAAGCCGCAGCCCACTCCGGCGGCAGCGCGGCGGCCGAATCCGTGACGACGGCGATCGCGGGCCGCGCCTCCACTGCGGCGGCACGCCAAGGAAGGCGGACCCGGCCCAGCCGGGAGCGCAGCCACGCCAGCGCAGGCTGTTCGCCCTCAGCCACGGCTCCCCTTCCCGCCCGGACCGAGCCCGGACCGCGTCAACAGGACTGCATCAACAGGCCCGGTTCAACAAACCAGCGTCAGGCCGCATCAGGCCGGAACAATGTTGACCAGCTTGGGCGCCCGCACAATGACGGTCCGGATTCCCCGGCCGTCGAGGATCTTCTGCACGTTCGCCGATGCCAGGGCGGCTTCGCGCAGCTGGTCCTCGCTGATGTCCGGGGCAACCTCCAGCCGGTCGCGCACCTTGCCCTGCACTTGGACGACGGCGGTGACCGTGTCCTGCACCAGCAGGGCCGGATCGTGCACGGGCCACCCGGCGTTTGCCACCGAGGCCTCCCTGCCGAGCAGGCTCCACAGGTCCTCGGCGGTGTAGGGAGCGAACAGGCTCAGGATCACTGCCACGGCCTCGGCGGCTTCGCGCACCGCCGGATCAGCAGCGCCAGGGCCCGCGTCGATTGCCTTCCGGGTCGCGTTCACGAGCTCCATCACCTTGGCGACGACCACGTTGAACTTGTTGTTCTCCAGCAGCTCCGTCGCCTCGGCGATGGTCCGGTGGGTGACGGCGCGCAGCGACGCATCGCCGGCGGCCGGGTCGGTCCCGGGCGCGCTGGTGACGTCCTGCCCCAGCCGCCAGGCGCGCGCGAGGAACTTGGCCGAACCCGACGGCGACACGTCAGCCCAGTCGACGTCGTCCTCGGGCGGGGAGGCGAACACCATGGTCAGCCGGACGGCGTCGACGCCGAACTTGTCCAACTGCTCGCCCAGGTCCACGCCGTTGCCCAGCGACTTGCTCATCGCCTTGCCGCCGTTGAGCACCTGGCCCTGGTTCAGCAGCGCCTTGAACGGCTCGGTGAAATTGACCAGGCCCAGGTCGTGGATCACCTTGGTGAAGAACCGCGCGTACAGGAGGTGCAGGATCGCGTGCTCGACACCGCCGACGTACTGGTCCACGGGCAGCCAGCGGTTGGCGGCTGCCGGGTCGAACGGCCCGTCGGTGTACTCCGGGCTCGCGAAGCGCAGGAAGTACCAGGACGAATCGACGAAGGTGTCCATGGTGTCCGTGTCCCGCTTGGCCGGTCCGGAGCACGCCGGGCAGGCGACGTTGACCCAGTCCTGGGCCGCGGCCAGCGGGGAGGTGCCCTTCGGGGCGAGCTCCTCGCCGCGCAGGTTGTCCGGCAGGCGCACGGGGAGCTGGTCGTCGGGGACCGGAACCTCGCCGCACGCGGGGCAGTGGATGATGGGAATCGGCGCGCCCCAGAACCGCTGCCGCGACACGAGCCAGTCGCGCAGACGGAAGTTCACGGTCTTCTCGCCGGTGCCCTTCTCCTCGAGGATGCTGATGGCGGCCGGAATGGCTTCAGCCTTGCTCAGGCCATCCAGCGGCCCCGAGTTCATCAGTTTGCCCTCCCCGGCGGTCGCCACGCCGGTGCCGGCCGGATCCTCCTGACCGGTGTCGACGACGGCGCGCACCGGCAGGTCGAACGCCCGGGCAAAATCGAGGTCGCGCTGGTCGTGCGCGGGCACGGCCATGATGGCGCCGGTGCCGTAGTCGGCCAGCACGTAGTCGGCGGCCCAGACCGGCAGCTTCTCGCCGTTGAGCGGGTTGACCGCGTACCGGCCGAGGAAGACGCCCGTCTTCTCCCGCTCGGTGCTCTGCCGCTCGATCTCGGACAGGGCCTTCACCTTGTCCTGGTACCCCTCCAGATCCTGGCGGCGGTCAGCGGTCACCAGCTCGGCGGCGATGTCGGCGTCGGCCGCAACGACGAAGAACGTTGCGCCGTACAGGGTGTCGGGCCGGGTAGTGAAGACCGTGACCTCCCGTGCCGGTGCGTCGCCCTCACCTTCGATCACGAAGTTCACGTGGGCGCCCTCGGAGCGCCCGATCCAGTTGCGCTGCATGGCCAGCACGCGCTCGGGCCAGTGCCCCTGCAGGTCCGCCATGTCATCCAGCAGCCGGTCCGCATAATCGGTGATCTTGAAGTACCACTGGTTCAGGGACTTCTTCGTCACCTGGGTCCCGCAGCGTTCGC
This sequence comes from Paenarthrobacter sp. DKR-5, assembly GCF_018531425.1. Classification (GTDB taxonomy): domain Bacteria; phylum Actinomycetota; class Actinomycetes; order Actinomycetales; family Micrococcaceae; genus DKR-5. The sequence goes on along the minus strand of NZ_JAHBOI010000002.1, from coordinate 80,705 downwards.
AGGCGCCGTTGACGACCTGCTCGTTGGCCAGCACGGTCTGGTCCTTCGGGCACCAGTTCACCGGGTGGTTCTTGCGGTAGGCCAGTCCGCGCTCGTAGAAGCGCAGGAAGAGCCACTGCGTCCACCGGTAGTACTCGGCGTCGGAGGTGTGCAGCCGGCGGGACCAGTCGGCGCTGATGGCGTACCGCTTGAACGACGCGGCCTGGGTCTCAATGTTCGCGTAGGTCCACTCGCTGGGGTGGGCGTTGCGCTTGATGGCGGCGTTCTCGGCGGGCAGGCCGAACGAGTCCCAGCCGATCGGGTGCAGCACATCGTAGCCGCGCTGGCGCAGGAACCGTGCGACGACGTCGCCCATCGCGAAAGCCTCGGCGTGGCCCATGTGCAGGTCACCCGAGGGGTAGGGGAACATGTCCAGCACGTAGCGGCGCTCTTTGGAGCCGTCGTCGGCCGGGGTGAAGACCTTGAGCTCGTCCCAGACGGCCGGCCACTTCGCCTCCATGGCGGCAAAGCTGTAGGAGGCCGTTTCTGCCTCTGCTTCCTTCTCCGCCTGCTGTCCTGTTTCCGCCTGCGCGCTCACGATGCCTCGACTCCATGTTCTGTGTTTGTACCGGACACACAAAAGCCCCTCACTTCAGGAGGGGCTGCCGCGCACTCGCCTGTGGTGCGAGCGGCGGCTATCGAAGAAGCAGTGCGTCCATGGCGCTACTTTACCAGCCCGCGGGAATAGCCGGACGACGCGTTACCGTTATCCCAAACGGACCAATTTCCGCCATTTTTCAAGGAGCACTCGTGGACTACACACCCGACGCCGGCACGATCACCATGTTTTCGACCTCGTGGTGCGGCTACTGCCGCCGCCTGAAGACCCAGCTGGACGCATCCGGCATCGGCTACACGGAGGTCAACATCGAGGACACTCCCGGCACCGCGGAGCTGGTGGAGAAGCTGAACAACGGCAACCAGACCGTCCCCACCGTGATCTTCCCGGACGGCTCCTCCGCCACGAATCCGTCGCTGAACCAGGTCAAGGAGCGCCTCGCCGCCTGAGCCTGCCCGGCACGGACCGAGCCGGACCGGCACCTTCGGAAATGACGCGGTTTCCCGTCCGCGACGCGCCATCAAGCGCGTCACCGGCGGGAAACCGCGTCATTCCTGCTTTCCGGACCGCTGTGGTGGAATGGGAAAGACCGCCCCGCCGACGAAGGGAGCCTCACCATGGCCCATTCCGTGAAAGCCGTCATCGCCCGTTCCAAGAACGCCCCGGTCACCATTGAAACCATCCTGGTGCCGGACCCGGGTCCCGGCGAGGCCCTGGTGGACATCCTCACCTGCGGCGTCTGCCACACCGACCTGCACTACAAGCAGGGAGCGATCAACGAGGACTTCCCCTTCCTGCTCGGCCACGAAGCCACCGGAGTGGTCGCCGCCGTCGGACCCGATGTCACCGAGGTCAAGCCCGGGGACCGCGTGGTGCTCAACTGGCGCGCCGTCTGCGGCGAATGCCGGGCCTGCCGCCGCGGCGAGCCGCAGTACTGCTTCAACACCCACAACGCCACGCAGAAGATGACCCTCGAGGACGGCACCGAACTCTCCCCCGCCCTCGGCATCGGCGCCTTCGCCGAGAAGACGCTGGTCGCCGCCGGCCAGTGCACGAAGATCGACGACGACGTCGACCCGGCCGCGGCAGGCCTGCTCGGCTGCGGCATCATGGCCGGCATCGGCGCGGCGATCAACACCGCCGGCGTCCGCCGGGGCCAGTCCGTGGCCGTGATCGGGTGCGGCGGCGTTGGAACCGCCGCGGTCGCCGGGGCGGCCCTCGCCGGGGCGACGACGGTCATCGCCGTCGACATTGACGAGCGGAAGCTGCAGAAGGCCCAGGAACTTGGAGCCACCCACACGGTCAACTCCAAGGAAACCGACCCCGTGAAAGCGATCCAGGACCTGACCGGCGGTTTCGGCGCCGACGTCGTCATCGACGCCGTCGGCCGGCCCGAGACCTACAAGCAGGCCTTCTACGCACGCGACTACGCCGGAACGGTGGTCCTGGTCGGGGTGCCGTCGCCGGATATGACCATCGAACTGCCCCTGCTGGATGTGTTCGGCCGCGGAGGCGCACTGAAATCCTCCTGGTACGGGGACTGCCTGCCCTCAAGGGACTTCCCGATGCTGGTGGAGCTGTACAAGCAGGGCCGGCTTGACCTGGACGCGTTCGTCAGCGAGCGGATCGCGCTGGACCAGATCGAGGAAGCCTTCGCGAAGATGGACGGCGGAACCGTCCTGCGCTCGGTGGTGGAACTCTGATGGCCCTGCGCATTGAACAGCTGGTCACGTCCGGCACCTTCAGCCTGGACGGAGGCAGCTGGGACGTGGAGAACAACGTCTGGGTGATCGGCGACGACGAGGAGTGCATCATCATCGACGCCCCCCACGACGCCGCAGCGATTCTGGAGCACGTCGGTGACCGCCGGGTGAAGGCCGTGCTGCTCACCCACGCGCACAACGACCACATCGACGCTGCCGACGCCCTCGCCGCGGCGGTGCACGCACCGACATACCTGCACCCTGCGGACCGGGTGCTCTGGGATCTGGTGTATCCGGAGGCCGGGCCGGCGCGTGACGTGGCGGACGGGGACGTGTTCGAGGTTGCGGGCGAGTCGCTGAGGGCCCTGCACACCCCGGGGCACTCCCCCGGGTCCACCTGTTACTACCTGCCGGTCGAGGGAACAGTCTTCACCGGGGACACGCTCTTCCGCGGCGGCCCGGGCGCGACCGGCCGTTCCTACAGCGACTTCCCGACCATCATCGACTCCATCCGGTCGAAGCTGCTCACGCTGCCCGAGGACACGGTGGTGCGCACCGGGCACGGCGACTCCACCTCGATCGGCGAGGAGAAGCCGCACCTGGATGAGTGGATCAGCCGGGGACGCTAAGGCCGTAGGCCCCGGTCACGGCGCGCTCGACGTCGTCGACCGTTACCCCGGAGACCAGATCCTCGACTGAGCCGGCTGTGGCCGGATCCCAGTCGAGTCCGAGGGCCGCATAGACCTCGGTGAGCACGGCCCGGACCGGCGCGGAATCCTGCACCACGAGCACCGAGCTGAAGAACCAGGCCCCCGAGACCACACGCTGCGCCGTACCGACGAGCTTGACCCGGCGGCCCGGATCCTGCGGGGCCCACCCGTGGACGCTGAATTCGCCGGGGCAGTATTCGCCCGGGATCTCACCGACGTCTGCCGGCACTCCGAGTGAGGAGAGCGCATCGGCGAACAGCGCGCCGAACACAGCGAAGCGCGCCTTGGCGCCCATGATGGCGTCCTGTTGCGGCTCGATGTGGTCCACCACCAGGCAGCCCTCATGGTAGGCGGCGGCCCTGCCACCGGCCTTGCGCACGAGCGGCTCGAATCCGTGCCGGCGGCAGGCGTCGGCCGCGGCCTCGAACCCGGCAAGGTGTGCGTCCCGCTGGCCGAAGGCGACGGTCGGCCGGGGCCGGTAAAAGCGAAGAGTCGGGCCGAGCCGCCCGGCCTTCGCCTCGGCCAGCAAGTCCAGGCCCGTCTGGAGATCGGCGGCGGCGCCCCGGCTCTCGTCGTGCCGGACGCTGAGCCGCGGAGGTTTCGTGAACACGAAAACCAACTCTAGCCCGCGCCTGCCGGTCGCCGGCTTTTTGCCACGTGCCGGTCCTACTCTGGTGCAGCCGCCTCCGCCGTGGCACTCTACCCCCGGGCGGGGTCCTCGGTTGTTGATCGGCGCCAGCCGTGCGCCTGACACGAGGAGGAGTACCGTCATGAAGTACAGACCGTTGAAAGCCCTGCGCCCGGCTGCCGTCGCCGCCGCGGTTACTGGCCTAACCCTACTGACGTCGGGGCTTGGCTTGGTGACGCCTCCCGCTGCCAGCGCCGCCGGGGGCACGTTGTTGTATTCGTACGTGCTGGGCAAGTCGACGACATCGGTGCCCAACGCCGCACCGGTCAACACCGCCGTGCCCCTGAGCCTCTACGGCAACGTCTCCATCGCCGACTCAGGCTCCGCCCTGCGCTTTGACGGAAACACCGTCGACCAGCAATCCGTCGGCTACGCCAAACCCGCCTCCGGCACCACCATGGCCGCCGCCGCATCCGAATCCTACGGCGCCGCCGTCAAGTTCACCTTCGAACTGCCCGGTACCCAGAAATGCTTCACTGACTCCCCCAACTACACCCAGATCGGCCGCTTCGGTACGGGCCTGTCACAACTGAAAATCCAGATGAGCAAGTGCAGCACCAACACCACAGCCGTCTTTCCGGAATGCCGCGTCGCCGGCACCCTCAGCGCCACCACCATCCCCGTCGTACGCGGCACCCAGGCGCTCATTCCCGGCAAAACACACATCATCACCTGCATCAAGAGCCCCGACCGCTCGGACGGCACCTCCACCGTCACCGTCGAAACCACCCGGCTCGAACCCACCGGCAACATCACCACCACCAACACCGTCAAAGTCGCCCGAACCGGCGACTTCTCCTCCACCGCCTACCTCACCGTCGCCAACAAATACCAACTCCCCGCCCAGCAGAACAACACCGACCAGGCAATCGGAAACTTCTACGGCGTCAGCTACTGCAAAGCAACACTCCCCGACGACGTCCGCACCTGCCTCACGGCGACTGCCGCCGGGACCGCAACAAGCACAAGCACGGGGACCGGCACCGGCACGAGCACGGGAAGTACCGCCGGGGGCACGTTGTTGTATTCGTACGTGCTGGGCAAGTCGACGACATCGGTGCCCAACGCCGCACCGGTCAACACCGCCGTGCCCCTGAGCCTCTACGGCAACGTCTCCATCGCCGACTCAGGCTCCGCCCTGCGCTTTGACGGAAACACCGTCGACCAGCAATCCGTCGGCTACGCCAAACCCGCCTCCGGCACCACCATGGCCGCCGCCGCATCCGAATCCTACGGCGCCGCCGTCAAGTTCACCTTCGAACTGCCCGGTACCCAGAAATGCTTCACTGACTCCCCCAACTACACCCAGATCGGCCGCTTCGGTACGGGACTGTCACAACTGAAAATCCAGATGAGCAAGTGCAGCACCAACACCACAGCCGTCTTTCCGGAATGCCGCGTCGCCGGCACCCTCAGCGCCACCACCATCCCCGTCGTACGCGGCACCCAGGCGCTCATTCCCGGCAAAACACACATCATCACCTGCATCAAGAGCCCCGACCGCTCGGACGGCACCTCCACCGTCACCGTCGAAACCACCCGGCTCGAACCCACCGGCAACATCACCACCACCAACACCGTCAAAGTCGCCCGAACCGGCGACTTCTCCTCCACCGCCTACCTCACCGTCGCCAACAAATACCAACTCCCCGCCCAGCAGAACAACACCGACCAGGCAATCGGAAACTTCTACGGCGTCAGCTACTGCAAAGCAACACTCCCCGACGACGTCCGCACCTGCCTCACGGCGGCGGGCTGAGTCAGGTGTGGGCAGAGTCAACATGGTCGAGCAGCCAGCCCGGTGCCGCCGCCCGGGCCCCCAGCTTCTCGATCCGCTGGCGCAGTCCACGGTCGGCGGTCACGACCTCGATGCTGGCACCGCCGCCCGCGGTGAGTTCGCGCACTGTCTCCACCACCGCATAATCCCCGTCCCCGTGCGCGGCCACCGTACGCACCAGCCCTGTCGGGTCCTCGGCGCCACGCGCCTGCCCCTCCGTGACGACTACGATGCGCGGCCAGCTTCGGCCGGCACGGCGGGGCAGGCCGGTCCGGGCCAGCTGCACCAGGCCGTCGACGAGCCTCTGCGCGGCAGCCCGGCGGTCGCGCCACCAGCCGTCCGGCCGCGACCCGACCACGTTGGCGGCGTCGACGACAAGGAACTCGCGGGAAGCGAGCCGCTCCCGCAGCTCCGGCCAGGCGGCAGCGAAGCCCGAATGCAGGGGCTTGAACTCCACCTCGTCCAGCGGGACCCAGGCAAGTTCCAAGCTCTCGGGGTCCGTGATCGCCGGCTCGAACGGTGTCAGGACTTCGGCGGCGACCGTTGTGTAGGACCAGTAGCCGACGTCGAAGACCGAGGTGAACAGCACGCGCAGGTGACCGGCCGGCACGGCGGCCTCCTCGTGCGCCTCGCGGAGCGCGCCGGTCACGGCGTCCTCGCCTGCGTGCAGAGCACCGCCAGGAAGCGCCCACGTCCCGCCCTGGTCGCTCCACTCGACCCGGTGCTGCAGGAGAATCCCGCGGCCGGCGTCATGCACCAGGGCTCCCGCGGCTCCGAAGCGGCCCCAGAACCGGCCGTGGTCCCCCTCGACCCAGGCGTCACCCGGGTCGCGCGGACCGTGCGGTCGGCGCGGGTCTCCGGGCAGCGGCGCGTTGATGCTCATAACCTCAGAATCTCATGGCCGGCTTCGAAGGGCCGCCGATGAAGGCCCGGACTTCCCGCAGCGCGGCCTGGCTGGCCGCGGGACTCATCGTCATCGGCGCCGGCCTGACCGGCTGCACCATCGAGACGCGCCTCCAGCCTGCTTCGCGGGCCGCGGCGCCCGTGACTGCCGGCCCGTCGCCCGCAGCCGTGCATCCCGCACTGGTCCTCTCCGGGAAACTGGTACCCCTGCGTGCGCCGACGCACGGCACCGTGACCATCGTGAACCTGGGCGACACGGTCAACCTGACGCTCGAGCAGTTCGCCACGCGCCCGGGCCGCGACCTCCTTCTCGGACTCCGCCCGGGCCCGTTGAACAGCAACGACACGCCGGGCGCTGCCGCCCCGGCACCATTCGAACTGGTTCCGCTGAAGGCCGCCTCCGGCAACCAGACCTACAACATCAGCTTTGTCCTGCCCCGGCTGCAGGAGTTCCACAACCTCGTCATTTACGACGCCGCCAGCGGCGACGTGTACGGGTCGGCAGACCTTGCGGAACAGGTCACGGTGCCCTAAGCCGGCCGGGCCGGCGTCCTGCCGGCTGCCCTAGGGCAGCCGGCCGGTGCAGGCGGGGCAGTCCCCCGGTGTGCACGGCAGCGCTGCGTTGCCGGTTCGTCGGGCCAGCAGCAGGAAGCGGGCCAGCTTCCAGCCGTCCCCGGCGGGGTGGAAGGGCAGCAGGTTGCTCGTGCCATTGATCAGGGCCACCACGCCGGCGACGCCGAGCGGCGTCAGTGCGCCCTCTGGTCCGCCGCCCGCAAGCTGCCAGTAGGCCGCGCCGACCGCGATCTCGGTGAGCGGGCCCGCGCCGATCGCGAGGGCCCGGCGCAGCGGGGTGGTTCCGCCGCTGGTGTACACACCGATCATCTTTCCGAGCACGACCCGTTCCACCCGCCTGCCCGTCGCCGCGGCCGCTGCCGCATGGGCCAGTTCGTGCACCAGCATCGCGGTGAGGACCAGCACGCCGGCTGCCAGGAAATCCAGCGCGCTGGTCGGCATGCCATCGCCCAGCCGAACGCGCAGCCCGAAGAGCAGGAGCCCTGCCGCGCCCGAGCAGGCAGCCAAGGCCACCAGGAGCCCCGGTTCGACGACCAGCCGCAACCGCCCCACACCGGGACGCATCGCGGCATCTGCTGCATGGCTCATGGAGGCCTCCCCATCGGGCAAGGAACTGCGCGGTCCTGAACCGGATTCCGATTCAGTATTGAGGCTCCCACCGGCCACCGAAGAACCCGGCGGCGTTGAGTCAAGAACCGGATAAGAAAGAAGCAAGAGTTCCACCCGCCGGCGGCGCCGGCCTGGGGGCGGAACAGAGGCACGACGGCGGCGGATATCACCTGTCCGGCCGCCTTCTGGGTAGACTCAGGTTCGGCCCCCGGTCTCAATCCTCAGAAGAGGTGCTCCCCTGATACGAGTCATCAGCTACAACCTCCGCAAGCACAAGGCAAGCGGCGAGCTCGCCGATCTGGTGCGCGACTTTGACGTCGATGCCCTCTGCTTGCAGGAGTGCGACGCGACGGATATGCCGGACAAGATCGGCAATTTGGAACTGGCCGACATCACCAAGGGCAACCGGCTGGGCCTCGCCATCTACTACAGCACCGAACGCTTCTCTGCGCTGGAGACGAACGCGTTCTCGCTGAAGAAGTCGCTGCACGACATGGTGCTCGCCCCCGCGCACGAACGCCTGCTCGGCACGCGCCTGATCGACAGGCAGACCAACCACGGCCTGGTGCTCGCCTCCTTCCACGCGGCACCGCTGACGGCCTCGAACTCGCTGCGCCGCAAGCAGATCGACGCGGCCCATGCGGAGCTGGTGGAGATGGGCGGCGAACAGGTGACGCTGATGGTGGGCGACTTCAACTACCCGTTTTTCACGCAGAACCTGACGGAGCACATGAAGAGTTCCGGCTACGACCTCTCGCTCAGCGACCGGCGGACCTACACCCGGTACAAGGTCTTCCGCGGCCACTTCGATTTCGCCACGTCGCTGGGGCTCGAAATCGACAGTGTTGAGACACTGCCCCGCGGCGCTTCCGATCACCTGCCGATCCTGGTGACAGCCGAGTACGGTCAGGGCACCAAGCCCGTCGGGTAGCTCCGGCGCGCGGCGGGCATCAACCCGCTTCGGCCATCAGCTTCAGGTTTTCCAACGTCTGCTGGCGTGCCCGTTCCTGCATGCGTTCGATCAGCATCTGGTCCGCGAACTTGCCGATGGCGCTGCCGGGCACGTTGTATTCAATTTCGGCGGTGACATCCGTGCCGTTCGCGGCCGGCTCGTAATCCCAGGTCTGCCACCCCTTGAGCGGGCCTTCGAACTCGATGCGCAAATGCCGTCCGCCCGCGGGGGTGGGGGTGCTTTCCGTGACCCGCGTGGTGACGTGGAAAGGCACACCGGCCATGAGGTAGCTGTGCTCGACGACGGTCCCGGGCCCGCCGTCCCCCTGGACGGACTTGGCTTCGCCCAGGTTCACCCACCACGACGACCAATGCTTGGGGTCCATGGCGATCTCCGTGACGCGCTCCACTGGAGCGTCGATTTGAATGCTTTGCTTGATATGTCCCATCGGGTTCTCCCCTGCGGTTCGGATGCGGCTGTAGCGTTGCTGACGCTACGCGTGCGGCATCGGGGCCGCTACGGCCCTTCGGCCCGGCGTGGGTTCGCCCAACCTGCCGCCGGTCAGGGCGTCCTGGTGACTGCGAATGCTGCCGGCGTCGAGGTTGGCACAGGGGTCGAGGTCGGTTCAGGCGCTGACGTCGGCTCAGGCGTCGCAGTCGGCGTCGGGTTCGGCGTCACCGTGGGATCAACCGTGGCCAAATCAGTCGGGCCCGCGCCCGGGCTGGCGGTGGGGCCCAAGCTCGGGTTCGCGGTCGGTCCGCCCGTCGGGGGCGGCGAAGGTTCCACCGGGGCCACCGGGGTGTAGGCGACGGTCACGCCACCCCCGGCGGCGACCGAGATGCTGCCGCCTTCAAATTCCTGCACCACGGCTGTCCCCGCCGCATACTGGTCCGACACGGGGTAGCCCAGCTTCCCGTTTTCCCAACCGGTCGCAGCCCAGGCCGCCCGGACTGCCCCGCTCGTCACATGCGCCCCAGTACTCTTCGACCAGTGAATGGAGCCGCCTTGGAAGTTTTGATAAACGCCACCGTCGCGGATCGAGCCGGCCCCGCTCGTCGGGTAGCCGAGGACGCCGTTGATGCCTGAAGCGGATACGTATTTCGAGGCGACCGCACCGGTCAGGATGCGGGCCCCCGTCGCCGGCGACCAGACGATCCGTCCGCCCTCGAACGTCTGGTATGCACCCCCGCTGCGCTGGCCGGTCGCTTCGCTTCCGGTCGGATAGCCCAGCACCCCGGCCGGTCCACCCGCGCCGGCATAGGCAGCCCCGATCGCGCCGCGAAGCACATGGGCTCCCGTGGCAGCGGACCATGCGATCCGTCCGCCCTGATAATCCTGGACCCGCCCGGCGCCGGCGGAGGCGTACTCGTTCGAAACGGGGTAGCCAAGGAACCCGCGTTCGAAGCCCGTGGCGCCCCAGGCCGCGCGGATCGCGCCCTTACTCTCCCGTGCTCCCGTCGCCGGGGACCAGATGAGAACCCCGCCCTGATAGGACTGGTAGGCGCCGCCGCCGCGGAGACCCCTGACTTCGTCTGTCACCGGATATCCGAACGGCCCGTTGATGAAGCCCGAACCGAACCACGCTGACCGGATGGCCCCGCCAGCCGTCCGCGCTCCTGTCGGCGCGGACCACGCGATGGTTCCCCGCTGGAAGTGCTGGTACGCTCCGCCGTTGCGCAGGCCCGAGTATTCATTGGAAGCCGGCTGACCCAGCCATCCCACTTGGCCGCCCAGCGCGGCATAGCGGCTTGTGATGGCGCCGAAGACCTTGGACGAATAGGGGGTGAACACGTCGTCGACGGCGCCCATGATGATCCGGTCCCCCGGGACAGCCGAACGCAGGTAACGCACCACCATGTCCGCGGGGATCGCGATACACCCCGCCGTCGGCACGGGGTTGGAGTGCAGGAAGATCGCGAACCCGGCGTCCTGCACGATCGCATGGTCGGGCGGCCGGTTATAGTTGACCACCACTCCCTGCTGGTAGTCGCGGCCGACCCCGACCGCGATGGCCCACATGTTCTCATCGGGCCACTCCCGCAGAGGCAACGGGGATTCGAAGTACTTGTTGTACGTGGATGTCCACGGATGCCCGCCCCACCGTGACCCAGGGTTGAGGGTCTGGTAGCGGAGCGCCGTTCCGGGGTTACCCAGGCCGAAGGCGTCGGTCACGGAATAGGAGCCGGTGGGCGAGAACAGGTACATCGTCGGTCCGCTGGGAACGCCGGGCGCCTTGAAGCCGCTCTTGCCGACGGTGCCGCTCACCTGCCACTCCTGCATGTAGCCGGCCCCGGAGCGCACGCAGCTGGTCACCAGGGCGCGGTATTGCGTCCGGTCCGTCGTCGTCGCGAAGGTGACCCGCTTCGCACCATAGCCCGAATACTTCACCTGTCCGCTGCTCAGGCGCACGCAGGGGTCAAAGACCTGGGCGGCGGCCGCGGCCGGGCCGGCGCTGCCTACCAGTGAACCCGCGATCAGGGCACCGACAGCGGCCAAAGCAGGAAGCTTCTTCAGAAAGACCACGGGAGACCTCACCTAACGGGACTGCGTCCTCCTCACTCTCGCGAGCGGCGGGCCGAGAAGAATGCGATGCCGTTGTTATTGCCCCCGGTGCGAATGCTATCCGCTCCGGCGCAGCCGCCGCAGTACTGCACGCGTGTCGCTGTCCTTGTCCCGGGTGCGGTGTCAGCGCTTCTTCCTTCGTCCGAGGGCGATGATGGCGATCAGCAGTTGCGCGCAGACCGCGGCGGCAAGGGAGACGATCACGAAATTTGCCTCCACCGCCGCCAGCACCAGGGCGGCGACGGCGATGCAAAAGGCAGAGACGAGCAACGGCATGATCCGGCTGCCCTGTTTAGGGCGCCGCCTGTCCGGCACGGACATCTATTCTTCTCCTCACCGGCCTGTCGCCTGCTTCACGGACATTGTGCTCCTTGGCTTTGCCGCGCGGGAAAGTACCCGTGCGCGGATTTTCAGCGCACCAGCTTGCCCAGCGTCTCGACGAGCCGGCGCTGCTCGTCCTCGCTGAGTGCGTTGAAGAACTCCTTCGCCTGGCTCCGCTGTGCGTGCTTGATTTTTGCGCTGAGCGCCTGTCCCTCCGCGGTCAGCGAAACGACGGTCGCACGCCGGTCCTGGGGATCAGCGTCGCGCACGAGCAGACCGAGACGCTGCAGGGCATCCACCACTTCCGTCGCCGAGCGCGGTGCAATACGCAGATGTTCCGAGAGCGAACCCAGGCGCATGGGCCCGTGCCGCCGCAGGATGGCCAGGGCGCGCGACTGGGACGGCGAGATCCCGAGCGGAGCCAGCGCATCCCGCGACAGGGCGCGCAGCTGCCGGGCGACCGCCCAGAACGTATCCACCAGCATCTCGTCGGCCACCGGAATAGGCTACCAGCAATCGCTGTTGTAGCCTCATGTTGAGGTAGCCTCAGTAATTGCCGGCCGCCGCAAACCGCCCGCGCGGTCCGCACTCTCTAGAAACGGGGTCTTTACGTATGGAACCCGCCACCTTCCCGCATGATCCCGGCAGCAGGGGCCCCCGTGCCCGCGGTCAGATCACCGACGCCGAGCGCAGCCAGGCGCGCAGCGTCCCCTTCCGCCGGGTTGCCCGCCTGTTCACTGCTTACCGGCGGCAGCTTGCCGCCGTCGTCTTCATCATTGTGGCCTCCTCGATCGTTTCAATGGCCTCCCCGTTCCTGTTGCGCGCGGTGATTGACACGGCGCTGCCTCACCAGGACCTCCGGTTGCTGGCTTTCCTCGTTGCCGGAATGCTCGGCGTCGCGGTCCTGACCGCGGCATTCGGCGTCATCCAGACATGGATCAGCACCAAGGTCGGCCAGCAGGTCATGCACCGCCTCCGCTCCGACGTCTTCACGCATCTGCAGCGCCAGTCGGTGGGCTTCTTCACCCGCACCCGCAGCGGCGAAGTGCAGTCGCGCATCACCAACGACATCGGCGGAATGCAGGCCGTCGTGACGTCCACGGCGACGAGCATCGCCGCGAACCTGACCACTGTGGTTGCCACGATAACCGCCATGGCAGCGCTGTCCTGGCAGCTAAGCCTGATCTCGTTGCTTGTGCTCCCGCCCGCCGTCCTGCTCAGCCGCCGGGTCGCCGCCATGCGTCGCGAGATCACCGCCGAGCGCCAGCGGGAGCTCGCGGACCTGAACGTGACCATTGAAGAGTCCCTCTCGGTCAGCGGTGTCCAGCTAAGCAAGACCTTGGCCACCGGACCGGCCCTCGCCGACCGCTTCATAGCTTCCTCCCTGCGGCTGACGGACCTGGAACTGAAATCGGAACTGGCCGGCCGGTGGCGGATGGCCTCCATGAGCATCATCTTTGCTGCCGTGCCGGCCGTGATCTACTTTGCCGCAGGACTGCCGCTCGGTGCCGCGGCCATGAGCATCGGAACCGTGGTGGCTTTCACTGCCCTGCAGAACTCACTCTTCCGGCCTCTGCTGGGCCTGCTCAACGTCGGGGTTGCCCTGACCAGCTCACTGGCTCTTTTCGCCCGCATCTTCGAATATCTGGACCTCCCGGTGGACATTGCCGAACCAGCCAGTCCGGTGCGGATCGACGTTGCGCAGATGGTTGGACACATCCGGTACGAAGATGTCAGCTTCAGCTACCCGGGGAGTGGCGCGCCCGCTCTCAGTTCCGTCACGCTCGACATCCCGGCAGGCACCCGCACCGCACTGGTCGGAGAGACCGGATCCGGCAAAAGCACGCTGGCGTCGCTGCTCGCGCGGCTGAACGACCCCGCCACGGGCCGCGTCACGATTGACGGGATCGACGTGCGCTCCTTTCGCCTGCAGGATCTGGCCGCCATTGTCGGGGTGGTCAGCCAGGACACCTACCTGCTGCACACCACCGTGCGCGAGAACCTGCGCTATGCCAAACCGGATGCTTCCGACGCAGAGATCGAACAGGCGGCCCGGGACGCCCGGATCCACGACGTGATCGCAGGATTGCCCCGCGGATATGACACAGTGGTCGGCTCCCGGGGCCACCGGTTCTCCGGCGGCGAGAAGCAGCGGCTAGCCATCGCCCGCACGCTGCTGCGTAACCCGCGCATCCTCATCCTCGACGAAGCCACGAGCGCTCTGGACACCCGGACCGAACGAGACGTCCAGCAGGCATTCGACGCGCTCGCCAGCGGACGGACCACCCTGACCATCGCCCACCGGCTCTCCACCGTCCGGCACGCCGACCAGATCGCAGTGCTGGGCTCGGGCCGCGTCGTCGAGCGCGGCACCCATGAGGAGCTGCTCGGACTCGACGGCCGCTACGCTTCGCTGGCAGCCTGAGGCCACAGGACGTACCGCACCCGGACCGTGCACCGCCGCCACTGCTGAGGTCGGCGCGCGAGGCGCCGCTACGCCTCGTCCCTGACGCGGTGGGGCTGGATCACAATGGACGGCTGGAGGTGGTGGGGGAAGGAGCTGAACTGGTTCTGGCCCAATCCGCCGAACTCGTAGGCGGTCTCGGCGTGTTCTGAGACATCCACGCCTGCCACTTCGTCTTCGCGGCTGACGCGGAAGCCCATCGTCTTGTGGATGACCAGCCCGACGACGCCGGTGACGAGTCCGGAGAGCACCAGCGCGATCAGGACGGCAACGATCTGCGCGACCAACTGCTGCAACCCGCCGCCGTAGAAGAGGCCGCCACCCTTGCCGTCGACCGGCAAAGCGATGAAGCCAAGAGCAAGAGTGCCGATGAGGCCGGCGAAGAGGTGGACGGCAACCACATCGAGCGAATCGTCAAAGCCGTACTTGTACTTCAAACCGACCGCCAGGGAGGACACGACACCGGCCACGGCACCGAGTCCGAGCGCCCAGGCAGGGCTGATGTTGGCGCAGGAAGGGGTGATCGCCACCAGGCCGGCCACCACGCCGGAAGCAGCACCCAGGGAGGTCGGGCGTCCGTCGCGCACCTTCTCGGTAATCAGCCAGCCGAGCATGCCCGCGGCCGGTGCGGCCATCGTGTTGATCCAGATCAGACCCGCCTGGTCGGCCGAAGTCGCCGCGCCGCCGTTGAAGCCGAACCAGCCGAACCAGAGGATCCCGGCGCCCAGCATGACCAGCGGCATGTTGTGCGGGCGGTGGTTCGGGTCCTGGCCGAAACCGTGGCGCTTGCCCAGGATCAGGGCCAGGACAAGGCCCGCAATGCCTGCGCTGATCTCGACAACGGTGCCGCCGGCGAAATCGATCACCGGCCCAAACACGCGGCTGACCGCTCCGCCGGGGCTGAGCATGCCGCCGCCCCAGACCATGAACGCCAGCGGGCAGTAGACAAGGGTGATCCAGATCGGGACGAACACCGCCCACGCGCTGAATTTGGCGCGGTCCGCGATGGCTCCGCTGATCAACGCGACCGTGACCATGGCGAATGTTGCGCTGAACCCGGCCTTGATCAGGTCGGTGGAGCCGATGAGGTTCTGCAGCCCGAAGCTCGCGAAGGGATTGCCGACAAATCCGCCGCCCTTGCCCACGCTCATCGAGTAGCCCCACAGGACCCAGACGGCGCCGACGATGCCGGCCGAGATGAAGCTCATCATGATCATGTTGAGCGCTGCCTTTGCCCGTGTCATGCCGCCGTAGAACACGGCCAGCCCGGGGGTCATGAGCAGCACGAGCGCCGCCGACACCATCATCCAGACGTTTCCCGCAGTAATCTGCACCTGCGCGTCCCTTCCTGTCGTTTCAGCCGTACCGGGCGCTCTCGCCACCCGCCCCCGTGATCCACCGTTAACATTCGTTGGTCTATGTTTCGAACGATCGGGGAAAAAGTTGCGGGGAGGTTACAGGAATCCGCGGAATGTAAGGACCGCGTGACCGGGATGTTTCGGGCGTGTTAACGGCCGGCCGCAACGGCCATCGAGACGCAGGGCCCTGGCGGTCAGTCCTCGGGACGCGTCCGCCGGTCCATCTCTGCCGTGTAGGCATCCCACTCTTCGGGCGGAATCCGGCGGTGCACGTGGATCGGGAGCCCGTGGTTCCAGGCCAGCGCCAGCACCGCCCGGCGGTAGACGCGGTCGATGTAGTCCCGTCCGACGCAGTACACGTGGTTGGCCTCAGGGCAGTCGAGGAACACGGCAATGTAACTGAAGTCGTCGAGGATCTCCACACGCCGCGGCTCCTCCTGGAGGGCCGTGACCGCCATCGGAAGGGCCTCGGCAATACCGAAGCTGGACAGATCGTACGGAAGCTTCATCGCGTCCTCCTCGGCACCGCTGGTGAGGCAAGCATCGCAACTGTCGTTCCGGCGGGAAAGAACGAGGACTACCTGTTTTGAGGTGCTGTTTGGGTGACCGTGCAGCCGCGAGCGGTACAGTGGCCCGGTGGCGGTTTGCCGCCTGCGGCGGAAGTCCGGGGCGGACCAGGAGCGGATCAACAGAGGAGGGGCGGATGCCGGTGCGCAGCGCGGGCCTCCTGCTGTACCGGCGCCCCCGGGCACGGGGCCTGGAGATCTGGATCGCACACATGGGCGGCCCGTTCTGGGCTCACAAGGACGCCCACGCCTGGTCCCTCCCCAAAGGGGAGTACTCCGACAGCGAGGATCCGCTGGAGGCCGCCCGGCGGGAGTTCACCGAGGAGATGGGCTCGCCCCCGCCGGACGACGCCGAGTACAGGCTGCTGTGCAGTTTCCGGCAATCCTCGGGCAAGGTCATCACGGTCTTCAGCGCCGAGACGGACTTCCGCCCGGCGAGGATCGTCAGCAACACGTTCGCGCTGGAATGGCCGAAAGGATCCGGGAGCGTGCGCGACTATCCCGAAATTGACGACGCCGGATGGTTCAGCGTGCCTGAGGCGCGCACCAAGCTCGTCCGCGGCCAGCTTCCCGTGCTCGACCGCCTCCTCGCTGTCCTCCAGGCCGGTCCGCCGGAGGACTAGAGGTGAAGGGCGCGCAGCGCGGTGACCCAGTTAACGGCAATGGCGTGCTGGGCAGCCCCCAGGCTCACCCGGCGGGAGCACACCGCGCGGTGCAGGGTGTTCTCCACGGCGTCCTTCGGATTGGTGGTGCCCCGCGCCCCTGCCTTATTCGGCTCCGGCCACAGGTTGGAGACTGAATTCGCCCCGCCGAGCTCAAGGCTGACCAGATGGTCGTACTCGGTGGTGGTGTTGGACCGAAGACCGTACTGGGCCAGGCTCGCGGTCTTGAACTTTGAGGTCAGGTACGAACTCGGCCGCACCTTCGTGCTGTAGCCGGTCCGGCAGATCGTCGAACCGATGTTCGCCTGGGTCACGGCCGGGTCAAAAGCGCCCGGGGTGCAGCGGCCGTCGGGCAGGTACTGGCCCAGCTTGCCGTTGACCAGGCGCAAGTGGCACTGGCCCGCTCTCAGCCGCTCGTCCGCGGAAACCGTGCCGGGAGCATGAACACTCCGCAGGCCGGGTGCGGCAGCCTGGGCAGCGGGAGCGGGAACAAGAACGTCAGCGGTGGCGCCAAGCCCGCCGAGAAGGGCGACGGCCAGCACGACGGCTCGGATGCGGAAGCGTTTCACAGCTAAGTTCTACGCCACCAATGGCACCATCGGTCACATTTGTCCCGCGTGTCACGGCGGGACAAGGGGGACCGATGGTGCCGGCAGCCTACTTGGCCGGCGCTTGGGTGGAGACCGCCGGCGCAGCAGCAGCCTCGCGGGCTTCGAGGCGCTCGCGCTGCGGAACGACGACGTACTTCGGGTCGATCGTCGAGGCCTTGCCTGCTTCGAAGATGCCGAACCGCAGAAGCGCCGAACCCGCCGCCACGCTGGCGCCGCTGACCGCGCTGACCAGGCGGGAGTGCCGGCCGCCGAGTGCCAGGCCGACGGCACCGCCGACCGTGCACGCCTTGGACAGCCGCAGCAGCGTCCCGGCGCGGCCCTGGTGCAGCGTCTCGGTGGAGAGGTTGCCGCTGCGCTCCATTTTCAGGCTCATCACGGTCTCCAGCACTGCTCCCCCGACAGCCATCCTGCGGGCCGGGCCGGCCTGTACGACCGGGGACAGGGCGGCGGCGACACCGCCGGCCGACGCGGCAGCGGAGCCGGCGAACACGAAGGGCAGCACCTCGTGGGCATCGTGCCAGGTGGGAACCGCCGTATCGGCAAGGAGGACCGCCGTGTAGGTGGCTACGGCGGAGCCGGCAACCGCGGCGCCGACTCCGGCTGCCCGCCCGGCACGCGGCAGGACGCCGGTCAGGTTGGACAGGGCACTCGCTCCGGCGAGCGGGCCGTAGACCGAGAGGATCCAGGAGCCGACGCTCATCGGCGAGGTGGGCTTGGCGACCCGCAGCATATTGACGAACCGCTCCGGCCGGCCCAGGTCGTGAACCAGCGCCACCACCGACGCCGATATCGCGGTCAGGGCGGTGAGCTTGGCGCTCCGCTCCAGGGCTGGCCGGCCGCTGTGCTGGGCTCCGGCCCCCAGCATCGAGGAGGCGGCGGCGAGACCCCCGGCAAAGATGTACCCGGCGATGTCGAGCGCGTGCCACGTCGGCTGCTTGAGGATGGGCCGCCCGTAGTAGGAGGTGAATTCCTCGTTGCGCTGCCGGCGCGGGCTCATTTTCGACCTCCCCAGAAGATAACCGCAGCGCCGACCAGCATGCCCGCGGCGGCGCCGGCGGCACGCTTCCACATCGCCGGCAGGTCCCGGGTCGTCACCACCGGGTCCGGCGGCAGCCCGTATGTTTCCGGCTCGTCGAGCAGCAGGAAGAACGCACCGTCACCGCCGACGCCGTCGTCCGGGTCCCGTCCGTACAGCCGGGCACCTTCCTCGCCGCGTTCGTGCAGCTCCTCCAGCCGGGCGTCCGCCCGTGCGCGCAGCTCGTCCAGCTCGCCGTACTGGATCGACTTGGTGGGGCAGGCCTTCGCACAGGCCGGCTCCTCCCCCGCGCCCAGGCGGTCGTAGCACATGGTGCACTTGAACACCCGTCCGTCTTCCTTGCGCTGGTCGATGACACCGTACGGACAGGCGGAAACGCAGTATCCGCAGCCGTTGCAGACATCCTGCTGGACGACGACCGTGCCGTGTTCGGTGCGGAACAGCGCACCGGTGGGGCATACGTCCAGGCAGGCCGCGTTGGTGCAGTGCTTGCAGACGTCCGAAGACATCAGCCACTTCACTCCGTCATGAGCAGACGGATCCGTGGCGGGCACCTTTTGCTCGATGAATGCCACATGCCGCCAGGTGTCGGCGCCCAAGGCCGACGTATTGTCGAAGGACTCACCGGTGAGCTGCATCGAGGTATCCGCCGGCACCGAGTTCCACTCCTTGCAGGCCACCTCGCAGGCCTTGCAGCCAATGCACAAACTGGTGTCGGTGAAGAACCCCTTGCGCGGAACTCCGATGGCGGGCATCCCCAGTTGTGTGACGCTCATGCGCGGACTCCTTCCATGCCGGTGTGCTCGTTGATGCCGGCACGCCGGCGGTAGTCTTCGACCAGGGCGGGCAGGTCCGCTCCCCGCGGACGCCGCCCCGGCCGGATATCCACTGTGAGTGCCTTGACTTCCTGGATATGGACATTGGGGTCCATCGCTATGGAGGACAGCTCGTTCATGGCGTCGCCCTTGCTCAGCCCGTTCGGCCCCCAGTGGTACGGCATCCCGATCTGGTGCACGGTGCGGCCCTGCACGGTCAGCGGCTTCATCCGGTCGGTGACCAGCACGCGGGCCTCAATCGCGCCGCGGGCGGAGACCAGCGTGGCCCACCCCTTGTGCGTCAAGCCGCGTTCGGCTGCCAACGCCGGTGAAACCTCGCAGAAGGACTCCGGCTGCAGCTCCGCCAGATACGGCAGCCAGCGCGTCATCGCCCCGGCTGTGAAGTGCTCGGTGAGCCGGTAGGTGGTCAATACGAAGGGGTAGATGTCGCTGCCCCGCTCGCGGCCGCTGGGGTGGTAACGGTTGCCTTCGAGAGGCATCAGCTTCCGGACCGGATTGCGCTGTTGCTCGTAGAGCGCGTTGTCGAACGGCGACTCCTGCGGTTCGTAGTGGACCGGCAGCGGGCCGTCGATCAGCCCCGCCGGCGCGTAGAGCCAGCCCTTGCCGTCCGCTTGCATGATGAACGGGTCGATGCCGGAAATCGCCTCAGTTCCCAGGGCGTCCTCGTCGGGACGGTAGGACGGCGGTTTTGTCGGTTCGAAGTCCGGGACGTCGTCGCCCGTCCATTTCCCGGCCTCCTCATCCCACCAGACGAGCTTCTTCCGCTCGCTCCACGGGCGCCCTTCCGGGTCCGCCGACGCGCGGTTGTACAGTTCCCGGCGGTTGGCCGGCCAGGCCCACCCCCACTCCCGGCTCGAGATGCTCTGCTCGGTGTGCGGTTTGCGCCGCGCCGCCTGGTTGACGCCGTCGGCCCGGCAGCCGCAGTAGATCCAGCAACCGCAGGACGTCGAGCCGTCGTCCTTGAGTTCGGTGTAGGCGGCCAGGGGCGTTCCGTCAGCCTTGCTGCCGTTGATTTCGGCGAACACTGCGTCGGCGTCCGGCTCCGCATCCTTGCCGATTGTCGGGTAGTCCCAGGTCAGGTCGAGGACAGGCCGGTCCACGTCGTCGCCGGATCCCTCGAGCAGGGCACGGATCTTGTTCCCTAGGTGCCAGATGAACCAAAGGTCGCTTCGCCGTTCGGCCTCCGGCTCCACAGCCTGATCGCGCCACTGCAGCAGCCGGTTCGTGTTGGTGAAGCTGCCGCTCTTTTCCGTGTGCGCGGCCGCCGGGAAGAAGAACACCTCCGTGGCGATGTCCTCGGTGCGCATCTGGCCGGTTTGGATCTCCGGGCCGTCCTTCCACCAGGTGGCGCTCTCGATCAAGGAGAAGTCGCGGACGACGAGCCACTCCAGCGAAGCCATGCCCTTGCGCTGCAAATGGGTGTTGGCGGACCCGACGGCGGGGTTCTCCCCCATCAGGAAGTACCCCTTGCAGGTCCCCTCGAGCTGCGCCTGCACGGTGTCGTAGGTGCTGTGGCTGCCGGTGATCCGGGGCAGGTAGTCAAAGCAGAAATCGTTCTCGGCGGTGGCTGCATCACCCCACCAGGCCTTCAGGAGGCTGACCGTGTAGGCCCGCATGTTGGCCCAGAAGCCCCGCTCGGCCGAGTCCGCCTCGACATAGCTGTCCAGGTCCAGGTGCGTCCGCGCATGCGGCATCGGCAGGTATCCGGGTAGCAGGTCGTAGAGGGTGGGGATGTCGCTCGAACCCTGGATGCTGGCGTGGCCGCGCAGGGCCATGATCCCGCCGCCGGGGCGCCCGATGTTTCCCAGCAGCAGCTGCAGGACGGATGCCGCCCGGATGTACTGGGTTCCGGTGGTGTGCTGGGTCCAGCCCACGGCGTAGGTGAAGGCTGTCGTGCGTTCCCGCCCGGAGTTGGTGGTGATCGCCTCGGCAACCTCGGCAAAGAGTTCCTGCGGGATGCCGCAGACCTGCTCGACCATCTCGGGGGTGTAGCGGGAGTAGTGCCTGCGGAGCGTCTGGAATACCGTCCGCGGGTCCTGCAGGGTTTCGTCCCGCCGCCAGTGCCCGCGCAGTCCGGGGCCGCCGGAGCCGTGGGACTGGGCGTGCGAGGACCCGCCGAGCGTGCTGCCTTCCTCTTCCGCCTGCGATTCCCGCTCACCGGAGGACGCCGCGACGTCGGCCCCCTCGTACTGCCAGGTCTGCAGGTCGTAGGACGGATCATCCGGGTTGAAACCGGAAAACAGGCCATTAAGGTCCTCGGTGTCCTTGAAGTCCTCGCGAAGGATGGTGGCGGCGTTGGTGTAGTTCACCACGTACTCGTGGAAGTAGGCATCGTGCGTGATGACCCAGTTGATCAGGCCGCCAAGGAAGGCAATGTCGGTTCCCGCGCGGATCGGCACGAAGGTGTCGGCGAGGGCGCTGGTGCGCGAGAACCTGGGGTCGACGTGGATGATCTTGGCGCCGCGTTCCTTCGCTTCCATGACCCACTGGAAGCCCACCGGGTGCGCCTCGGCGAAGTTGGAGCCCTGGATGATGATGCAGTCGGCGCGCTGCAGGTCCTGCAGGTACGTGGTCGAGCCGCCCCTGCCGAAGCTGGTGCCCAGCCCGGACACGGTGGAACTGTGGCAGACCCGTGCCTGGTTCTCGACCTGGACAATGCCGAGGGATGAGAAGAGCTTCTTGATCAGATAGTTCTCCTCGTTGTCGAGGGTGGCACCGCCGAGGCTGGCGATCCCGAGGGTCCTGCGGGTCCTTACGTCGTTCTCCTCCCACTTCCACGTCTTGCGGCGCGTTTCGACGACGCGCTGCGCGACCATGTCCATGGCCTTGTCGAGCTCCAGCCGTTCCCAGTCCTTGCCGTGCGGGGGCCGGTACAGCACGTACTTCTCGCGGGAGTCGCCGGTTGTCAGCTGCAGCGAGGCCGAGCCCTTGGGGCACAGGCGTCCCCGGCTGATCGGCGAATCGGGGTTTCCCTCGATCTGGACGACCTTCTCGTCCTTGACATAGACGTTCTGCGCGCATCCGACCGCGCAGAACGGGCATACCGACGGAACCACCCGGTCCGCCGTGGCGGTCCGGGCCTTCAGGTTTTCGGTGGTCGGGGACTCGACGGAATGATGTCGCCCCGAGGGGTCATGCTCGAGAAGCTGGCGCAGCACCGGCCATTGCAAAGGACTTACCATCGGGGACCTCCGGATCATCGAGCCGCCGCCGGGTGACCTTCGCCACACGGCGCCATTCCCGCCATCCTAACCCCACCCCGGACCTCCGTGTAGGAGCCCTAACGATTCCGGGAGGACGTCAGATGGACGGGGGCGCCCAGTCGCTGATCCGGGACAGCGGCGCCAGCGCGATTCGCGGCGGTGTCAGCCTGACTGCCAGGTTGCGCAGCGCGACGGCCGCCGGATTGCCCCATTCGCTGATCCATCCCATCCGCCGGGCGGCGGTGGCGACAGCCTGCGTGCGTGGCCGGCGGCCGGCGTCGTACGCGTCCAGCGCCGAGGCGACGTCGCTGCCCTGCGCGACACAGGTGGCGAGCACCACGGCGTCCTCCAGGGCCTGGCAGCCGCCCTGGCCAAGGTCCGGGGTCATGCCGTGGGCGGCGTCACCAAGGAGCGCGACGCCTCCGCGCACGTACGTGGGCAGCTTCGGAACGTAGTCGACGTCGGTGCGTATGATCCGGTCGCTGGGAGTGGCGCGCAGCAGCGACGGGATCGGCTCGTGCCAGCCGGCAAAACGTTCCAGCAGCGCCGCCCGCTCGTTGTCGTCCCGGCGGCCGGCCGGGGCGGGCAGTTCGGCATACCAGTACACACGCTCCCCCTGCAGCGGGAGGTACCCGAATTTCGCGCTGCGGCCCCAGGTCTCGCCGCTGTCCCCTGTTGACAGCGTGCCAGCCGGGGTGATCCCGCGCCAGGTCGTGTACCCGCTGTAGACCGGATCCCCGGCTTCGGGGGCCACGTGACGGCGGAGGCTGCTGCGCATGCCGTCGGCCGCGACCACCAGGTCCGCCGCCAACTCCGTCGTCCCCGCGGCGCCCCGGGCGAACACCGTGGGCCGGCCGGCCTCCGTCGGCGCGGGCGCCACGCCGACGGCTGTGACCCTGGTCCGTAAGCAGCCGGGTGGAAGGGCGCCCAACAGCACGCTATGAAGGTCGGCGCGACGCAGGACGACGACGTCGGGCAGCGAAGCGGAACCGGCCGCGGTGCGCGTCAGCCAACGGCCGGAGGGCACGCGCAAGCCGCCTACGGACGGAACGGGCGCCGCCAGGGCGCGGACCTGGTCCGCGAGCTTGAACTGCTCCAGCACCCGCATTGCATTCGGCCACAGGGAAATGCCTGAGCCGGCGCCGGACGGGCGCGCATGCTCTTCCAGCACCGTCACGGACCAGCCGACCGCACGCAGCGCTATCGCGGCTGCCATACCCCCGATACCGCCTCCGACGATGACAGCCGACCAGTCCTGACCAGACTTCATCCCGGCGAGTCTGGCCTTCGTCCGGCACCTGCGCAAGGCCCTGCACCACGCGTTTTCCTGCCGCAGACAAGTGGTGCCCCCGGCCGCCCGAGTGATGGCCCTGTAAAGACGGGTGGTCCCCACTCATGCGCGTCCCCGGCGCCATTTTTACGCTCAGGATTGTCGGCGAATCCCGTCCGACGGTCTCTCGGTAAGCAGGTCTCCCATGCGCATTTTCACCTCTGTTTCCAGCTCCGCTGCGCTTCGCGGTGGGGGTCCCGCCGGCAGGCGGCGGTCCTGGGCCGTCGTGCTGTCCGTACTGCTTACGGCTGCGTCTGTGACGGTCGGCTCCACCGCCGCAGCGGATGTAGGGACAATCGCGCATGACACGCTGCGGACGGGGTGGGACAGCGGGAGTGCTTTGACGCCGTCGTCGGTCGCATCCTCGACCTTCGGCAAGCTGTTCTCGGCAACGGTCAACGGCCAGGTCTACGCGCAGCCGCTCGTCATCGGCACCACCGTGGTGACCGCGACCGAGAACAATGCCGTCTACGGTCTCGACAGCACCACCGGTGCCGCCATCTGGTCGCGCAGTCTCGGACCGTCCTGGCCGGCCTCAACGGTGAGCTGCGGCGACCTCACACCGAACATCGGCGTAACGTCGACGCCGGTCTATGACGCCGCCACCAACAGCATTTTCCTGACTTCGAAGACCAACGACGGACCGAGCGCACAGTATCCGCACTGGTACATGCATTCACTGGACCTGGCCACCGGCGCGGAAAGGGCGGGCTTCCCAGTCATGATCCAGGGCGCGCCGACCAACGACCCGACCCGCGCCTTCAACGCCATGACCGCCCAGCAGCGCCCGGGCCTTCTGCTCATGAACGGCGTCGTGTACGCGGGCTTCGCCAGCCATTGCGACTACACGCCCTTCGTCGGCTACATCGTCGGCGTGTCGACCAGCGGACGGCAGACGACGATGTGGGCTACCGAGTCCGGCAACAGCAACGCCGAGGGCGGCATCTGGCAGTCCGGCGGCGGACTGGTCTCTGACGGCGCGGGGCAGATCCTGTTTTCCACCGGGAACGGCATCTCCCCGAGTGCCGGCCCCGGCAAGACGCCGCCGGCCACCTTGGCGGAATCAGTGGTCCGCCTGCAAGTGGGAGCCGACGGAAACCTGACCCCCACCGACTTCTTCAGCCCTGCCGCTAACGTCAAGATGGACCAGAACGACGCCGATCTTGGCTCCGGCGCTCCCGTCGCCATCCCCGACGGGTACGGCACGACGGCCCACCCGCACCTGATGGTCCAGGCCGGGAAGGACGGACACGTCTACCTGCTGGACCGGGACAGCTTGGGGGGCATGGCGCAGGGACCGGGAGGCACGGACGCCATCCTTGACACGGCAGGCCCGTACAACGGGGTCTGGGGCCGCCCTGCCTTCCTCGGCACCAGCAGCGGCGGGTATCTGTACGACGTTGAGAGCTATGGCTACCTCAGGGCGTTCAAGCTTGTCCCTTCCAGCACCGGCGGAGTGAGCCTCTCCGCCGTCGCGACCTCCAGCGGCACCTTTGGATACACTTCCGGGGCTCCCGTGGTCACCTCCTCCGGCACGGACGCCTCCACCGCCCTGGTCTGGGTGGTGTACGCGTCCGGGTCCACCGGAACCAGCGCTGAGTTGAGGGCCTACAACGCGCTTCCGGACAGTACCGGCCACCTCCAGCAGGTGTTCAGTGCCCCACTGGGCACTGCGTCCAAGTTCTCCTCGCCGGCCACCGACGGCGCCCACGTGTACGTCGGCACCCGGGACGGGCACATATTGGCCTTCGGCGCTCCGACCACCGCAGCCGTCGGGGCCACGAACACGGATCTGGGAACGGCTCCGGTAGGAGGCACCGGAACGGGCACCGTGATCATCACGGCTTCCCGGGATGTGACGATCAGCTCAATTGCGACAGCGGTGCCGTTCGGCGTCGGGACCTCGCTCACGCTCCCCCAGACCATGACCAGCGGCGGCAGCCTCGCAGTCCCGGTGACGTTCGCACCGACGGTCGCCGGACAGGCTAACGGCACCCTCACGGTCAAAACTGCCGACGGCGAGACCGACCTTCTCGGAGTGCACGCCATCGGAACCAAGGACGGACTTGGGTCCACGCCGGCCGCGGTCTCCTTTACCGACGTCCCCACCCAGACGATCAGCCGGCAGACAGTCAACATCGTCAACACCGGCACCACCGCTGTCACCATCACCGGTCTCACGCTGCCTGCCAACCAGCAGTTGACGGTCGCACCGGACACCGCACCGACGATCGGGCAACAAATCCAGCCCCTCGCGTCCATTCCGGTATCCATCACCTTTACCCCGACGGCGGCAGGCCAGATAACGGACTCCCTCGCCGTCGCCAGCGACCTCGGCTCGGTCACGGTGCCGATCACGGCGAGCGCGGTGTCCGGCGCTTCCCATTTGGCGCTGCCATCATCGCTGGACTTCGGTGATGTGCCAGTGGGGCTGTCCGCCACCAGGACGTTCCAAATCCAGAACACCGGCAACGTCCCGATGACCATCACCAAAGCCAAGGCACCGCAAGGTGTCTTCTCAACCACTACGCCAATTTCCGAGGGCTTGGTCATCCCGCCTGGTGACTCTGCCCTGCAAAGCGTCAGCTTCACCCCGGGCGCCCTCGGACAAGCCGGAACCACGGCTACCTTCTACGAAGTCACGGCCGACGACGGAACGGGTGCGCACGAGGTCATGCTCACGGGCAACGGCACCGACGACCCGATTGCCGTCTACGCGCAGAAGATCGGCGCGGGCAGCGCCGGGTCACCCCTTGGCAGGGTGATGACCGTCGAATACCCGGTCGGACCGGGCAAGTGCCAGGACTACACCGCCGGCGTTATCTGCTGGTCCCCGACGACAGGGGTGCACGAAGTCCACGGCTCCATTTATGCCCGCTACAAGGCAGCAGGCGGCGCTGGCGGCAGCCTCGGCTTCCCCACCACCGACGAAATGGGCACGCCGGACGGCATCGGCCGGTACAACCACTTCGCCGGCTCCGGGGGCGCCTCGATCTACTGGACCTCCGCCTTGAGGGCCCACATTGTCCAGGGGGCGATCCGCGCCAAGTGGGCCTCCCTTGGCTGGGAAGCGGGACCGCTCGGCTATCCCGTCACCGACGAGACAGCCGCCGCAGACGGCATCGGCCGGTACAACCACTTCTCGCGCAATGCTTCCATCTACTGGACGCCGACCACCGGGGCACACTCGGTCCAGGGCGGGATCCGCACCGAGTGGGCGTCCCTCGGCTGGGAGGAAGGCTTGGGCTACCCGACCACTGACGAGACGGGCACGCCGGACGGCGTCGGCCGGTACAACCACTTCTCGCGCAGCGCCTCGATCTACTGGACTCCTGCCACCGGAGCGCACGCCGTCAAGGGTGCGATCCGCGCCAAGTGGGCCTCCCTCGGCTGGGAAGCGGGACCGCTGGGCTACCCGCTCACGGACGAGCGCACGACACCCGATGGCATCGGCCGGTACAACCACTTCTCGCGCAATGCTTCCATCTACTGGACGCCGACCACGGGGGCACACTCCGTCCAGGGCGCCATCCGCACCAAGTGGGCCTCCCTCGGCTGGGAAAGGAGCCGGCTGGGGTACCCGGTGACCGATGAGTATACGATTCCTGCTGGCCGTGAATCCGACTTCCGCGGTGGCCGGATCACCTGGAACAAGAGGACCGGGACGGTGAGTGTGTTCTAGCCGGCGGCTGGTCGGCCGCCCAGGATGCGGCCGACCAGCCGAGCGCGGATGACGTAGGGTGTGCCCATGGAACTGCGCCTCGAGGTTGTCCAGGTCCCGGTCTCCGACGTGGACAAGGCTAAGGCCTTCTACGTCGACGGCCTGGGTTTCGCACTCGACCACGACGTCGAACACATCCCCGGCATGCGGGTTGTCCAGCTCACGCCTCCGGGCTCAGCCGCTTCGATCGTGATCGGTACGGGAATGCACAGCATGGCACCGGGGAGTCTGGAGGGGCTTCAGCTCACCGTCCCGGACATGGCGGCCACCCTGGCCGAACTCCGGGGTCGAGGGACACAGATCACCGGTCCCGAGGATCTCGGCGGGTTCGCGTTTGCCTACTTCAGCGACCCGGACGGCAACCGCTGGGTCATTCAGGAACTCCCACGATCCTCAAGGTAAGGCTCAGCTTGCGCCAAGCTTCCTGATCTTTACTGTTCCAAAAGCACTCATCTGAAACGTAAGGAAGGCACCGTGAGCCAGGGCACCCCCGGTCCGCACACGATCCCAGCGGCACCCTCAGTGACGGGCACAGCGACGCCCCGCTTCGAGCAGGTGCCTCGCTACCCCGCTGCGGAGCCCGGCGCGGGCACGCCCCGCCGCCGGAGCTTCTGGACCGTGCCGAAGGCGTTGCTCGCGGCAGGCATCGCCGTACTCCTCGCGGGAGGGGGCGGCGCCGTCGGTTACTCCATGGGGCAGGCGGACGCCGCGCATAAGATCTCCCAGCGGTTCCAGAACCGGAGGTTTGGCGGCCAGCGACAAGGGGGCCTGCCGGGCGGAGGCATCCAGGGTGGCCAGGGCCAACCGGCGTCCCCGAGCGGCTCCGGCGTGACCGGCTCCTAGAGCCGTTCCGCGGGGCGCTTTCGGGCACCCCGCGCTTTCGCATCAACAGCCGACGGCGATTGGGGGAATCCATGCACGGAAGGCGGCTACCGTTCGGTTGCCTGTGCCGCACATGCCGGCGCTTATCGTTCCTTCTTGCCCTTCCGGTCATCGTGTCCTTCACTTGGCTCTCTTCCGTGGCCGCTTCCGCGCGGCCGCCGGCGGGCACCGCGGACCGGGGCCACGTGTCGGCCAGTGTCTCCCCCGCCCCCGCAGCCACTCCGTCGTCGCGGTCGCCCGCGCCGCAGAAGCCGCTGCGCACAGCCGCCGCTCCCGTCGACGTCGTGGTTGTCGGGGACTCGCTCAGCACCGGGTACGGCACATCTGCCTCGACCGCGTGGCCCGTCCTGCTGCAGAAGGCCTCGAGAACCTCGAACCAGCCGCTGAACGTCCTCGATGCCGCACAGAACGGCAGCGGCTACGTGGCAACCGGCGACGGCGGGGGCACCTTCCTTTCCGAAGTGCAGGGCTCAGTCACGCGCACCGCCCGGGTCGTGGTTTTCTTCGGCTCGGAGAACGACATGGGCACCGACCCGGGCAGCCTCAGGCCTGCTGCCGCGGCCGCCCTCGCCCTGGCGAAGGCCAAGGCACCCGAAGCCAGCATCGTCGTCGTCGGGCCGCCCTCCTATACCGACAGTCCGGAGCCCGAGCGGGTGAGGGTGCGGGACGAGATTCAGGCCGCTGCCCGCGGCGCCGGTGCCGTTTTTGTCGACCCTATCCAGGACCACTGGATCAGCGGGGAAGCAAACGAACTCATCGGCCCCGACGGCGACCACCCGAGCGTGGCAGGCCAGCAGTACCTGCAGACAATGATGCAAAGCATCGTCCTGGCGAACCTTCCCCCTGGGACTGGTCCGGGGCACACCCGGACAGTGGACTAAGGGCGGGGAACCCGGACGGTGCAAGTAGTCCGTCCTGCCGCCGGACAAAGGTGACGGCTAGGATTAAGCGGGGAGGCAACCCAGGCAGCGATGTCAGTGGTTGCGGGACCACGGTGCCGCGTCGCTGCCCCACTCCGTTGCAGGGCGCGTGCACACAACCGAGGAGGCTGTCTGCATGGTGGAGCTATCACCTAACCTTTCGGGGGAATGGCGCTTCGATCCGAGCCACACACGCATCGGATTCTCAACGCGGCACGCAATGGTCACGAAGGTTCGCGGAGCCTTCAACGACATCGAGGGGATCATCCACGCTGACGCGGAGAATCCCCTCAACTCGTCGGTGAAGGTGACAATCAAGGTCGCCAGCATTGATACGCGCAACGCCCAGCGCGACGAGCACCTTCGCACCAACGACTTCTTTGACGCGCCGAACTTTCCGGAGATCACCTTCGTGAGCACCCGGATAGACCAAATCGAAGAAGGCAACTTCATCGTGAGCGGAAACCTGACGATCCGGGGCATCACTCAGGAGATCAGCCTGCCGATCGAGTTCCTTGGCGTCGAAAAGGACGCCTACGGGCAGCTCCGCGCCGGCTTCGAAGGGTCACGGCGCATCGACCGCCAGCAGTTCGGGGTCAAGTGGAATACCGCTCTCGACTCCGGCGGCGTCCTGGTGTCGGACAAGATCACTCTGGAGTTCGAGGTTTCGGCTGTGAAGGTCGAGGCAGCAAGCTAGACGGCTCCGGTTCAAAGGCAGGGCCCTGCGAGGCGTGGAACCCATCGTTCGGGAAGTTCCTAGCCGTGCCGCGCGGCCAGAACCTGTTCGCGCAGGATGTCGGCGTGGCCGCAGTGCTGCGCCAGCTCGCGGAGCATGTGCAGGAATACCCAGCGAAGCGGCAGCGGCCCCCGGCGGTTGCCGCGTACGACGTCGTCCAGCCCGAGGCCAGCGACGGCGGACCGGGAGGCCTCGCACGCCGCGCGGTAGGCGTCGCGCACGGAGGCGATGGTGTCGCCGTCGTCCAGGATGAAGGAGTCGTCCGGCGTTGCCGGGCTCCCGATTTCCGTGCGGGACCGGCGCGTGATGGCCTCGTCGAACCAGACCCGCTCGATGAATGCTCCATGCTTGACCAAGCCAAGGAGCGTCGTCCGCGAGGGCACGAGGGAGGCCCTTGCTTCCTCCTCGGCCAGGCCGTCGAGGCTGCCGGCGAGCGCAGCGCGGTGTTCGTCGAGGAACACGTTGAACTGTGACCGCAGCTCCGCCTGGAATGTCGTGGATTCCATGCTCGGGAGTGTGCTCATGGACCGGAGTCTACGACGCCCAGTCCGCCATCGATGCCTTCCGCGCAGTGAGGCTCAGTAGGTGTAGAAGCCCTCGCCCGTGGCCACCCCGAGCTTGCCCCTGTCGATGTAGTTGGCCTTCAGGTAGGCGGCGAACGCCTGTGATCCGGCGTCCGGGGACGACGCCGCGACGTTGTAGGCGGTGGTCAGGCCGACGACGTCGAAGATCTGAAACGGCCCGCTTGGGGCGCCGGTGGCGATCCGCCAGGTCTTGTCGATGGTTTCCGGGTCCGCAATGCCCTGGAGCAGCAGGCCTGCCGCAGCGTTCAGGAGCGGGACCAGCAGCGAGTTCAGGACGTAGCCGGCCTTCTCCTTCTTGATTTCGACCGGTTCGAGTCCGCTCCGGCGGGCGAACGCGACGACTGATGCGAACACCTCCGGGTCTGTTTCAGCGGTTCCCATGACCTCCGCAATGTTCTGGGCCCAGATGTGGTTGGCGTAGTGCAGGGCCAGGAAGCGGTCGGGCCGGCCGGTGGCGTCCTTCAGGTCGCTCGGGAGCAGCGTCGAGGAGTTCGTGGCGAAGATGGTCCTCGCGGGGGCAAGCTGCGCAAGCTGGCGGTAGACATCCCTTTTGAGCTCAAGCAGCTCAGGGACCGCCTCGATCACCAGGTCTGCGCCGGCGACGGCGTCCGCGAGGTTGGCGGTCAGGCGCAGGTTGCCGAGGGCCGCCTCGGCCGTGCCTTCCGGCGCGTCGGCCACTTTCTCTGCCTGGTAGATGGCCGCCAGCCGGGCGAACCGGGCGCGCGCATTCTCAAGGGCCGCGTCGTCGACGTCGTACGCCGTGACGGCGAATCCGAAAAAGGCTGCCTGGTACGCGATTTGCGAACCGAGCACTCCGGTTCCAAGGACGGTCACTGCTTCGATTGCGGGCATCCTGGTTGTTCCTTCCGACGCGCGTTACTGGCGGCTGGGGTTGTCGGATCCGTAAATGCTGCGGATCCAGATGGTCGAGAGTACGTCGAGGGCGCGGGACTCCCCTATGGCCGGCGTCTCGCGGTTCAGGGCGGCCGTGATCACCCGCTCGTTCATCAGGTTCAGGCTGACGGCCAGGTCCCCGGCGTCGATGCCGTGCGGCGCGGCGCCCCGGGCACGCTCGGACAGGATCACGTCAGTCGAGAATTCGGCCCAGGACTGCATGGCCCTGGACCAGAGCGCGCGCACCTCGTTGTTGCGGGCGCGCGCAGCGATGGCTGCGATGGAGACGCCGCGGTGGGAGACGAAGACCTCAACGAACATACCGATGGACCGTGTCCACGACCCCGCGGGATCGCCCTCGAAATCCCGCGGCAGTTCGCCCACGCGCCGCTCCACCTCCGCGATCACCCGGTCCAGCAGGGCAAGCAGCACGTCGTCCTTCGAGGCGAAATAGAAGTAAAAGGTGGGCCGGGAGATGCCGGCGCCGCGCGCGAGGTCCTCGATCGAAATGTCATCGAAGGCACGGGTACCGAGCAGCTGCTCGGCGGTGACGAGAATCGCGTCCTGGCGCTCATCCCCCGAAACCCGTACGGCACGTCGTCCTCGTTGAACCATGGGCCCATCGTAGACCAAGGGTTCGACACGGTGTTGACTGTTTCGACGCCGGGTCGATAGCGTCGCCTCATGAGCGAGCACGTCGATGTGTTGATTGTCGGGGCAGGGCTGAGCGGGATCGGCTTCGCCAGCCGGCTGAAGCGCGAGCTTCCCGGGAAGACCTTCACGATCCTGGAGTCGCGGGAGGCCGTGGGCGGCACGTGGGATCTCTTCCGGTACCCCGGCATCCGCTCCGACAGCGACATGTACACCCTCGGCTACTCTTTCCGTCCCTGGTCCGGCGCCAAGGCGATCGCCGACGGCGATTCCATCCGCGAATACATCGAGGCGACAGTTGCCGACGAGGACCTCGAGCCGCGGATCCGCCTGAGGCACCGCGTTCTGTCAGCGCAATGGTCGAGCGAAACCGCCCTGTGGACGGTCACAGCTGTCATCACTGCCGGCGGCGAATACCGGCAGGATGACACCTCGACGCGGACCGACGGAACAGTCACCTTCACGTGCTCGTTCCTGTCCGTCTGCTCCGGCTACTACCGCTACGACGAAGGGTTCACCCCCGCCATCGAAGGCGCCGGGTCCTTCACGGGACGGATCGTCCACCCGCAGCACTGGCCGGCCGACCTCGATTATGAAGGCAAGCAGGTGGTCATCATCGGCAGCGGGGCGACGGCGGTGACCCTCGTGCCGTCGATGGCGGCCTCGGCCGCCAAGGTCACAATGCTGCAGCGCTCCCCGACCTATATCGCCCCGGTGCCCTCGCGGGACCACCTGGCCGACCGGCTTCGAGGGAAGCTGCCTGCACAGCTCGCCTACGACGTCGTCCGGGCGAAGAACATCGCGGTGTCGATGCTGCTCTACCAGCTCAGCCGCCGCCGGCCCGAAACGATGAAGGCCATACTCCGCAAGTCCGCGCTGGCGAAGCTCCCCGAAGGCTTCGACGTGGACACACATCTTGCCCCCTCGTACCAGCCGTGGGACCAGCGGCTCTGCGCGATCCCCAACGGGGACCTCTACCGCGCCATCAGTGCCGGCACAGCCGACATCGTGACCGACAGGATCTCGCGGATCACCCCGACAGGCATCGACCTCGCCTCCGGCGCCTCACTCCCGGCCGACGTCATCGTGATGGCCACTGGACTGAACCTGCTCGTGATCGGCGGCATGAGCCTCACCGTCGACGGCGAACCGGTGGACGTGGGCCGGACCCTGACCTACAAGGGGATGATGCTTGAGGGTGTGCCGAATTTCTCGCTCACCATCGGCTACACCAATGCTTCCTGGACGCTGAAGGCCGATCTGGTCGCCGGGTACGTGTGCAGGACGCTCGAGCGCCTTGACCGCCACGGCCTGCAGTGGGTGGTGCCCGAAGCTCCTGCCAACGTCGCCAGCGGTGAGCTGAGTTCCCTGATCGATTTGAAAGCCGGCTACATTCTTCGCGGCGCCGGCGATCTTCCCCGGCAGGGCCCGCGCTCACCGTGGCGGCTGCACCAGAACTACCTGCGGGACTTCGCGTTGCTGCGGGCGGGCAAGCTGACGGACCACGTCCGTTTCGGACGGCGCGGGCAGACCGTTGCCGCCGGTGGGCGGCGGACACCGAAGGCGCTCCCGGACCCCCTAACCCTGCCCGGCACCGGGTACATCGTGGCTGCCGGCGCCCGGCTGCGGTACCGCAGGACCGGCAGCGGCACCCCCGTGCTGCTCCTGCACGGCATCGGCCAGAGCCTCGAGGACTGGAACGAGCAACACGAACGGCTTGCCGAGCGGCACACCGTGTACAGCGTCGACCTGCCGGGCTCCGCCTATTCCGAAAGGCTCTCCGGGCAGGCGACGTTGGCCACGCTTGCGGGGGCGCTTCCCGCCTTCCTCGACGCACTCGGGGTGCACGAACCGCTTCCCGTGGTCGGCAATTCGCTCGGCGGCGCTGTCGCCATGAAGCTCGCTGCCGACTACCCCGGCCGCGTCTCGGCGCTCGTCCTCGTCAACAGTGCCGGCTTCGGCAAGGAAGTGGCGCTGGCGCTGCGCCTGCTCGCGATCCGGCCGCTTGCGGCGGTGCTCGCCCGACCTCATGAGGCAGCATCCCGTCGCACCGTCCAGTCCCTCTTCTACGACAAGGCACTGGTGACCGATGCCCGTGTGGGCCATTCGTTCGCCCTGTCGCAGCGGGCCGCCCATCGGCAGACCCTCATCGACGTCGCCCGGGATCTCGGCTCGATCTCCGGCGTCACCGAAGGATGGCGGACCGCGCTGCTCGGGGCCGTGGCGAAAGCGGACATCCCGACGCTCGTCGTATGGGGCGACCACGACCATATCCTTCCATTCGCCCATCTGGAGGCTGCAACGGCGGCACTCCCCCGCGCGGAATCGCACGTCTTCCAGAACACCGGGCACATGCCGCAGATCGAGCGGCCGGACGAGTTCGCGGCCGTGCTGGAGGACTTCCTGTCCCGGCGCGTGGCCGAGCAGACTTCCGCCAGCGCGTAGGCATAACGGCCGTACTGCGTGCGCGGCGCACCGGGCACACTGAAGAGATGAGAAGTGACGGCGCCTGGATCCGCTTGCTCCGCGGTGCGGTCGGGCTGTTGGTGCTCGCCGCCGTCGTCCAGAAGACGTACGACGCAACCCGTCCCGGCAGCGACGTTGACGTCTTCCAGCTCTACTCGGAATTCACGGTGCAGGCGAACCTCGCCTTCGGGCTCGCGCTGGTCGCCTCCGCTGCCTGGCCGCGCACGAGGCTGCCGGGATGGTGGGATCATCTCTTCGGCGCCCTCGTGCTGTACCTGGTCATGACCGGAATCATCTACATCGTCCTTGTGGCGCCGCCCGGCGAGCCGTGGTGGACGTGGAATCTTTACTGGCCGCAGATGGTGCACCATCGCCTCGCCCCGCTGTTCGCTGCCCTCGACTGGCTGCTGGTCTCGCGTGTACGGCGCGGCGCCTGGTGGCGGCCCTTGGCCTGGCTGGGCTACCCCGTCGCCTTCCTGGTCTTCTCGTGGGTGCGCGGCGGCATCGACGGCTGGTACGTCTACGATTTCCTCGACCCCACGCTCAAGGCCGGCTGGCCGGGCGCGCTGTCCACGACGGCCGAAGTGCTCGTCGCGTTCCTGGTGGCCGGACTGCTGGTGCATCTCGCCGGCAACTGGCGCGCATCCCGCCCCGGAATGGTCCCTAAACTGACTATTGCGCAAACGCAACAGTAGCGGTTAGATAAGGGCTACCACCCAACGGCTCATCATGCCGCGGCTTCTGTCCCAAAGGAGGGATCCGAATGTCGGTCGAAACAAACCCCGCAGCGAACGTGGGAAACGCCCGATGGAAGCGGCTCATTCCGGTCGCGATCATCGTTTACATCATTTCCTTCATGGACAGGACGAACATCGGCTTCGCCCTGAACGGATTGCACCAGGATCTGCATATCGATGCCGCCCAGCAAGGCCTCGCGGCCGGCATCTTCTTCATCGGCTACCTCGTACTCCAGATCCCGGGAGGCCATTTGGCCGAGCACTGGAGCGCCAAGAAGTTCGTCGGCATCATGGTGCTGGTCTGGGGCGTGCTGGCCGTCCTGTCCGGATTCATCCAGAACTTCGGCCAGCTGCTGATTGTCCGCTTCTTCCTCGGCGTGGCCGAAGCCGGAATCTGGCCGGCCATTCTGGTGCTGATCAGCCACTGGTTCCCGGCAGCCGAGCGGGCCCGCGCGTACGCGTTCTGGATGATGAACATTGCGATCGCCTCCATCATCACAGCCCCGCTCTCCGGCTGGATTCTGTCCTTCTCCGACTGGCGCTGGCTGTTCATCATCGAGGGCCTCTTCCCCTTCGTCATTGCCGCCCCCTTGTGGTGGGCGCTCATCGCCGACCATCCCCGGGACGCGAAGTGGTGCTCGCCTGAAGAGCGGGCGTACATCGAGGCCGGCCTGGCCGCCGACGCCGCCGAGCATGCCCAGCAGGAGCACCTGAACATCCGGCACGTGATGGCGAACGCGGCGGTGTGGCGGCTGACCCTGGTCTACTTCCTCATCCAGATCGGCTTCTACGGCATCAACATCTGGCTCCCCCACGTCATCAAGACGATGACCTCCGGCTCCTCGCTCGCGGTCGGCTTCATCACCGCGATCCCCTATGTGCTGGCCATGGTCGCCCTTTGGTACAACGCCAAGGCTGCAGACCGAACCGGGCGCTACTCAACCCACGTGCTGCTGTCGATGGCGGTGGGGGCTGTCGCCCTCGTGCTCTCGGTGGCGACAGGAGACAGTGCGCCCTTCCTTGCGGTGGCCCTCATTAGCGTCGCGGTGGCGGGCGCG
The DNA here is from genome assembly GCF_018531425.1 of Paenarthrobacter sp. DKR-5. Taxonomy (GTDB): domain Bacteria; phylum Actinomycetota; class Actinomycetes; order Actinomycetales; family Micrococcaceae; genus DKR-5. The sequence continues at coordinate 44,594 of NZ_JAHBOI010000002.1, read as the reverse complement.
CTGGCGTACGACGGTCCGTTCTGGGCCGCAGCGTCCCGCGCCATGCCCGCCGTGGTCGCAGGCTCCGCGATGGGCCTGATCAACGCAGTGGGCAACCTGGGCGGCTTCGTCGGCCCCTACGTGGGCGGCTTCCTCCAGGACGCAACCCACGGCAGCTTCATGGCGACGTCGATCTTCCTCGCCTGCTGCCTGCTCGCGGCGGGCCTGGTCATGCTGACCCTCCGGAGGGGAGGCGACCGTCCCATCGGGAAGGCCGGCACCGGCACCCGCACTGCCGCCAGCGAGGCCGACGCCGTGCACAGTACGGAGGCGACCAGGCGGAACCGGTGACACGCGGGCACTGATCCAGACACCAGAAAGACCTGGGGCGCCACGCCCGGCCAGCCGGACGTGGCCCCCACGCGTTATCTCGTCTTATACACCTCAGCCGCAGCGGACGACGGCGACAACCCCGGTCACCCGAATGGGTACGCCACGTTGGGTGACGCCCGTCAGCAAATCAGGTAATCCGTGTCCGCCGCGTCGGTGATGAGCATGTAGCCAGGGGCGTGGGTGATCGCAAGCGGCGGCTTTGACTCCATGAGCACGGCCTGCGGCGTGACGCCACAGGCCCAGAACACCGGTACGTCGCCGTCGTGCGGGGTGACGGCGTCGCCATAGTCCGGCCGGTCCAGGTCGTGGATGCCGATCGCTCCGGGATCGCCGACGTGGATCGGGGCGCCGTGTACGGCGGGCATGCGGCCGCTGATTCGCACTGCTTCGTCCACCAGCCCGGCGTTGACATAGCGCATCGAGACGACCATGGGCCCATGCAGCCGGCCTGCCGGCCTGCAGGGCAGGTTTGTGCGGTACATGGAAACATTCCTGCCCTGTTCCACGTGTCGCAGGGGGATTCCTTCCTCGACCAGCGAGGACTCGAAGGTGAAGCTGCACCCGATCAGGAAAGTGACCAGGTCCTCGTTCCACTCGTCCAGTACCTCAGTGGGTTCAGCCGTCAGCTGACCCTCCCGCCAGACGCGGTAGAGGGGAAGGTCCGTCCTCAAGTCAGCGCCCTGCGCGAGGGTCGTCGAGGTGGACCCGGCGTCCGTCACGTCGAGAACCGGGCATGGCTTCGGGTTTCTCTGGCAAAACAACAGCACGTCGTACGCCCAGTCTGCGGGAACAGAGATCATGTTGACTTGGGTATAGCCCGGAGTCCACCCGGAGGTGGGCGCGGCCACCCCGGACCGAAAAGCTGCGCGCGCCTCGGCCGGGGTGGAGGGCAGCGATTGCATCAAATCGACGGCTTTCATGGTCTTCCTCAGCATCCGTCAGGCGAGTTCGCGGTTCTTGGTTTCCGGCAGCCCAAGCAGGGCGAGCACCGCGATGCCATAGCCGAAGGCGCCGAAGATCATCGCGCCGCCCAGTCCCCAGCTCCCAGCGAGGAATCCGACGACGGTCGGGAAGAAAGCCCCCACGGCGCGGCCGAAATTGTAGGTGAAGCTCTGCCCCGTGCCTCGCAGGTGGGATGGATAGAGTTCTGAGAGAAAGGCGCCAAAACCGCTGAAAATGGCCGAGGTGAAGAAGCCGAGCGGGAAACCAAGAACGAGAACGAGGGTGTTGGCGCCGGATGGGATGTTCACGTAAGCGAAGATAATCAAGGTCGAGAGGACTGAGAACAGGAAGAAAGTCTTCTTCCTTCCGAGCAGGTCTGTGAGGTAGCCGCCGGAGACGTACCCGATGAATGCCCCGGAAATCAGAAACACAAGATAGCCACCGGTGCCGACGACGCTCAGCCCTCTTTCCGTCTTCAGGAACGTCGGAAGCCACGAGGCCAGGGTGTAGTAACCGCCTTGGACGCCTGTGGCCAGGAGAGCGGCGAAGAAAGTGGTCCGTCCGAGGGAGCCGGTGAAGATCTGGCGGAACCCGCCCCGTGACGGGTTGGAGAGCCGGCGTTCCGTCGCCGAGTCAGCGTCCTTTACGTTTCTCCGCACGAAAATCAGGAGCGCGGCCGGAAGGGCACCGGTCCAGAACAGCACGCGCCATGCCATGTCGGCAGGAACGAAGCTGAACACCACCGTGTAGACCACGACCGACAGCGCCCAACCGACCGCCCAGGAACTCTGAATGAACGCCACGGCCCGGCCGCGGTACTGGGGCTTGGCGTATTCGGCGACGAGAATTGCGCCCGTTGCCCACTCACCACCAAATCCAAGCCCTTGGAGGGTCCGGAACACCAGGAGCTGTTCGAAGCTCGTTGCAAACCCGCAGAGCACTGTGAAGACGGCGAAACACCCGACCGTGATCATGAGGGTCTTGGTTCGGCCGATGCGGTCGACCATGATGCCAGCGAGCGCACCCCCGACGGCGGACACCACGAGGGTGACGGTGGTGAGCAGGCCTGCCTGCCCTCTTGAGATGTGGAAATATGTGCCGATTGCTACGAGGGCAAGAGGCAGAACTTGAAAGTCGTAGGAGTCAAGGGCATAGCCCCCGAAAGCTCCAATCCAGGCCTTCCGGCCCCGCTCCCCCAGGGTCCTATACCAAGCGAACCTGCCAACTTCGTTGGTGGCAGTGATTTCTTCTGCATTCGTCACGATGACCTCACGGATTGGGGGGCGTGCACCCAAGAAATAGGGGGATCCTGAGCAGGGTCTGCGCCCCGAAGTGCTCCCAAGCCTAGAAGTTGTTCAACAATCTGTCTAGGGGTTAACGTGATTTGCGTCACCGGAAGCCTATGTGTAGCCGGTCGCCGGCGCGGCAGCCCCACCCACCCTGGAGCACGTCCGCACACAACCCGACACCTCCCCTGCGGTTGCGGGTACGGGGAGTGGAGGGCAGACTGGCACGCATGAGCCTCCCTCCTTCCGGCCGTCAAATCGAGATCAGCCACGAGCGGCAGAGTGCGACGATCGTCGAGGTGGGCGGCGGCATCCGCCGCTACACCGACGCAGGCCGGGATGTGCTGCAACCGTACGCCCAGGACGCCATGTGCGACGGAGCCCACGGCGCGCCGCTCATACCCTGGCCCAACCGCCTGGCGGACGGCAAATACAGTTTCGACGGCACCGACTACCAGGTCGCATTGACCGAGCCCGACAAACACAACGCCATCCACGGGTTTCTGCGTTGGCGTCCTTGGCAGGTCATGGAACAGGATGCCAACCGGGCTGTGATGGGGGCCCAACTGTTCCCGCTCGAGGGCTACCCGTTTCAGCTTGAGGTGCGGGTTGAATACACCCTCGATGCCGGGGGCCTCACGGTCACCACCACTGCGACGAACACGGGCGCCCACGCCATGCCCTACGGGTCCGGCCAGCATCCTTACCTCGCACCAGGGGGCGACGGAACCGTCGACGGCTGCACGCTGCAACTGGACGCCGCAACCCGGATCACCACCGACCCCGAGCGCCAGTTGCCCACGGGCAGCGAATCCGTCGAGGGGACGGCCTTCGACTTCCGCGAGCCCCGAAAAATCGGCGACCTTGCCGTCGACTTCGCATTCACCGATCTTGCCCGCGACGCCGACGACCGGGCGTGGGTGCGTCTGACAGGCCACGACGGGCGGACCTCCGAGCTTTGGGTGGGCCCCGCCTACCCGCTTGTCGAGCTGTACACGGCCGACACCCTGGCGGAACCCCGGCGGCGGAAAGGCCTCGGCACCGAACCGATGACGTGCCCGCCCAACGCCTTCGCAAGCGGCGACAGAGTAATCCGGCTCGAGCCCGGCGCGGCGACCTCCTCAGCGTGGGGCGCCCGCCTGGCCTGATCCCTCTCCCGGACCGGCCGCGAGGCGCCCCCCGGGCCGGCCGCCCGCGGTGCCAAGCATCCTGTCTATTGCGTTTGCGCAAACATATTGGCAGACTGCTTGTAGGAAACCACCACCGCGGAGGGAGAGCACCATGCACGCTTTGACAGTGACGCCGGGCACCAAGAACTCACTCAACCTCAGGGACGTACCGGAGCCCAAGGAACAGGAGGGAAGCGTCCTGGTTGACGCTCTCGCAGTCGGGCTTTGCGGCACTGATATCGAGATCGTTGATGCTGACTACGGTGAGGCGCCCTCCGGGCAGGACTATCTCGTGCTGGGACATGAGAACCTCGGTCGGGTGCGCCAGGCGCCCGCCGGTTCCGGCCTTGCAGCCGGGGACCTGGTCGTGGGCATCGTGCGGCGGCCGGATCCTGTGCCCTGCGCGGCGTGCGCCGCGGGTGAATGGGACATGTGCCGGAACGGACTGTACACCGAGCACGGCATCAAGGGCCGTGACGGCTTCGCGCGGGAACGCTGGCGCGGCAACCCTGAGGACATGGTGAAACTGGACGCGGCCCTTTCCCGGGTCGGCGTCCTGCTTGAACCGGCCACCATCGTCGCCAAGGCGTGGGAGCAAATCGACCGCATCGGCAGCAGGGCCTTCTTCGACCCGCACGTCGCCGTCGTCACCGGCGCCGGCCCGGTAGGCCTGCTCGCCGCGCTGCTGGGCGTACAGCGCGGGCTGGAGGTCCATGTCTACGATCGGGTCCAGGACGGCCCGAAACCAGGGCTGGTCGCCGGCCTCGGCGCGACCTATCACACCGACTCGCTGCCGGACTCCGGCGTGAAAGCCGACGTCCTGATCGAATGCACCGGGGCGAGTCCCTTGGTGCTGGATGTCATCCGGCACGGGGCGCCGGACGCAATCACATGCCTCACCGGGGTCTCCGGGACAGGACGGAATTCTTCCGTTGACGTCGGGGCCGTGAACCGCCGCGAAGTACTCGGTAATGAAGTCGTGTTCGGGACGGTCAACGCCAACCGGCGCCACTACGACGCCGCGGCCAAGGCTCTCGCAGCCGCGGACCACACCTGGCTCGAACGCCTGATCAGCCGCCGGGTGCCGCTCACCGGTTTCGACGACGCCTTCGACCGCCGCCCCGACGACGTGAAGGTCGTTCTGGACCTGGAGCAGCGCTGATGCCGCGGATCGAGGACTACGCCGTCATCGGGGATCTGCATACGGCAGCGCTGGTAGGGCGGAACGGGTCAATTGACTGGCTCTGCCTGCCCAATTTCGACTCCCCCGCCTGCTTCGCGTCCCTCCTCGACACCGCGGAAGCCGGCAGGTGGCGCATAGCCCCCGCCGGCGCAGGAGCGTGCACCAGGAGACGGTACCGCCCCGATACCCTGATTCTTGAGTCCGAATGGGAAACCGACGGCGGCAGGGTGCGCGTCACTGACTTCATGCCGCCGCGTGACAACGCCTCCGACCTGGTCCGGATCGTGGAGGGCCTCACCGGTTCCGTCCGCATGCAGAGCGAACTGGCCCTGCGCTTCGATTACGGACAGGACATCCCGTGGGTGCGGCGGGACAGCAGCGGCATGAGCGCCGTCGCCGGCCCGGACTCCGTCTACATCACCACGGAAGCACCGCTGGAGGGGCGGGACATGAAGACGCACAGCGACTTCACCGTCTCGGCCGGCCAACGCATCCCTTTCGTCCTCACCTGGCAGCACGGCCACCTCCCCCGCCCGCAGGCCGCCGACGCTGAAGACGCACTCCGGGGAACAGCACAGTTCTGGGCCGAGTGGTCGAGCCGATCGAAGGCTGCCGGCCCCTACCGGGATGCGGTGCAGCGATCCCTGATCACTCTCAAGGCGCTCACCTTCGCCCCGACGGGCGGCATCGTGGCGGCCGCCACCACCTCACTGCCGGAGCAGCTTGGCGGCCCGCGCAACTGGGACTACCGCTATTGCTGGCTGCGCGACGCCACCTTGACGCTGCAGTCGCTGCTGGCCGGAGGATACGACGGCGAGGCGAGGGCGTGGCGGGAATGGCTGCTTCGCGCCGTCGCCGGCGATCCCTCGAAACTCCAGATCATGTACGGGCTGGACGGCAAGCGCAGGCTGCCCGAGATGTCCCTTCCCTGGCTCGCCGGGTATGAGGGATCCTCCCCGGTGCGCACAGGCAACGCCGCCTCCGGGCAACTGCAACTGGATGTCTGGGGCGAAGTGCTCGACGGCCTCGCGCTCACGCGGAACGCCCTGCAGGGGCAAAAGGACGATTCCTGGGACCTGCAGGTGGCCATGATGGAGCACCTGGAGGGCTCCTGGGACCAGCCGGACAACGGCCTGTGGGAACAACGCGGACCTCGGCGCAAATTCACCTACTCACAGGTCATGTGCTGGGCGGCAGCAGACCGCATGGTCAAGGGAGTCCGCTCCTCCGGGCTGCCCGGCCCCGCGGACCGCTGGGCCGACCTGCGCAGCAGGATCCACCGTGAAGTCATGACCCATGGGTTCGACGAGGAGAAGAACACCTTCGTCCAGTCCTACGGAAGCAAGGAACTGGACGCGAGCCTGCTGCTCCTGCCGCGTGTCGGCTTCCTCCCGCACAAGGACCCGCGCATCGTCGGCACCATCGACGCGATCGACCGTGAGCTGACCGAGGACGGGTTTGTCCTTCGCTACCGGCCCGAAACCAGCGACGACGGGCTTCCCGGCCGCGAAGGCGTTTTTCTCGCCTGCTCCTTCTGGCTCGTCGACGCCGAACTCGGTGCGGGACGGCAGGACAAAGCCCGCAGCCTCTTCGAGCGCCTCCTGGACCTGCGCAACGACGTCGGGCTGCTGTCCGAGGAGTGGGATCCGAGGGCGGGGCGCCAATTGGGGAACACGCCGCAGGCCTTCAGCCACTTCTCGCTGATCAACAGCGCCTTCCAGCTCCACCGCGGCAGGACCCACCACAGTTACGATTCCCTGCATCATCACACGAGCTAGGCCAGCGCCTGTTCGACCCACTGCATGTAGGCGCCTGGCTCGAGCAGCACTGCTGCATGCCCGGCCTGCCCCAGATCGCACCTGTCGATCCCTTCAGCACGAAGGATCGCTGAGAGTCCCGTGTCGAGGTCGGCAAAGCTCCTCACTGGTGGGTAGTCCGGCGCCCCCACCGTATTGTGGGCGGCCAGCTGCTCGAGGAAGGCGAATCCGAGCGCCGCCCGGCGCAGCCCTCCAGTGAGCCGGAGAACCGGCGGCCCGCTGCCGAGCCGGGTGTACCGCCAGCGCACGCCGCCCACTGTGAGCTCGCGGCCATCGGTTGCCGCAAAGTGCCGCGGCCCGGACAGCACCGAGGTTCCCTCCGGTTGCCGGTCCGGATCCGGCCTGGTCACGGCTTATTCCCCGACTCATGCGCGAAGAGGCGGATCCCGGCAAGGAACCGTCCCGGAGCCATCGCGCTCTCCTGCCCGCCGGACAGTTCTAGGTGACCGTCAGCTGGGTATACATGCCAGAGGAATAGTGGCCCGGGAAGTTGCAGACCAGTTCATAGCGCCCTGGTGCAAGGTCGAGGCTGAGCCACCCTACGGTGCGCGGGAGGATGCCCTGCCCCGCGCCTTCGGCGCAGGACGCAGAAGCCTCCCCGAGGCTGCCGGTTTCGTCGATCTTTCCGTCGCCTCCGACCGGACGGGTCCCAGCCGTCCCGGTTCCCGGCAGCGGTAGGATCACCATCTCGTGGGTGTAGCGGCCGGCGTTGGTGACCAGGAAGCTCACGCGGCCGTGCGCGACGGTGGCACGGTCCGAGGTCAGCCGCATGGCCCCCATCATCGGTCCCCCCATGTCGGTGGCCGTGACGTCCACGACCGCGCCGGCCAGCCCCGGGACGCTGCAACCGGCGCGTCCGGCGAACAGGCCGGTTTGCCTCGGGGGCAAGAAACCGAGGGCTGCGATCGAGAGTGCCGTGAGGGCCAAGGTGGCCAGGACGCCGACCAGCACCGTGCTGCGCCGGGACAAACCCGTCACGCCGTGCACCATCCGTGCTTCATCCCAAAGCCTCCGTTCTGGTTGCAGTGCTGCCTCCCTACCTTTCTGCCCGGTTTCGGGAGCTTCCGGAAGTGTCATTGGGCCCGGCCCGGGCATACGCTCAGCACATGGCGGAGTTTCCGGACGAAGAGCTCAGCGAGATCGAGCCCGCGGCCCAGCGGCCCGCGTTCCCCCGCCGATCCCGCAGGAAGGGCGTCGGCCGGTTCCTGCGGATCCTTGGGCCCGGCATCGTCACGGGGGCCGCGGATGACGATCCTTCAGGAATCGCCACGTATTCCCAGGCCGGCGCCCAGTTCGGCCTGCAGCTGCCGTGGACCATGCTCTTCACCTTCCCGCTGATGACCGCTGTCCAGGAGGCGTGCGCCCGGGTGGGCGCAGTTACAGGCAAAGGCCTGGCGGCCATTATCCGAGAGCATTACCCGAAGAAGATCCTGTACCCGGTTGTGCTGCTGGTGGTGGTCGCGAACACGCTCAACATCGGCTCCGACATCGGCGCCATGGCAGCCAGCATGCAATTGCTCGTCCCCTCGCTGAGCATCCCGGTGCTCGCCGTCGGATTCGCACTGCTCATGCTCCTGCTCGAAGTGTTCGTGGCCTACCGCACCTACGTCCGCATGCTCAAGTGGCTCGCCCTGGCACTCTTCGCCTACTTCATCACCGCTTTCATCGTCCAGGTCCCCTGGTCCGAAGCCCTGAGAGCGACCGCCGTGCCCGCCATCCAGTTCAACCCGGGTTTCCTCTACATCGTGGTAGGGATCCTGGGCACCACCATCTCCCCGTACCTTTTCTTCTGGGAAGCCAGCAACGTCGTCGAAGACGAGATTGCCACCCGCCGGCTGCCTCCCGACGGCGGCACCCCCGCCGTCGACCGACAGTACATCCGGCGCCTGCGGATCGATAACGCCGTCGGGATGCTGTTTTCGAACGTCACCGCCTGGTTCATCATCCTGGTCGGCTCCACTGTGCTCGGCGCCTACGGCATCACGAACATCAACACGGCGGCCGACGCCGCAGAGGCCCTTGAGCCCCTCGTCCAAGCTTTTCCCAACTCCGGATACCTGGCCAAGGTTGTCTTCGCGGTGGGCGTCATCGGCGTCGGGCTCATGAGCGTCCCCGTTCTCGCCGGCTCCTCCTCCTACGCCATTGCCGAGGCATTCAACTGGCGCGAAGGCCTCTTCCGTGTCTTCAAGCAAGCCCGCGAGTTCTACTTCGTCATCATCTTCGGCACCCTGGCCGGGCTCGCCTTCAATTTCATCGGCGTGGATCCGATCAAGGCGCTGATCTTCACCGCGGTGTTCAACGGGATCGCTGCGGTACCCCTGATCTACTTCATCGCCCGGGTCTCCAGCAGGGCGGACATCATGGGCAACCTCAAGAGCGGACGCTGGTCCAGGACCGGCTTATGGACCGCCTTCGCCGTCATGGGCCTTGCAGCAGGAGCACTCATCGCATCGCTCGTCCTGCCCTGAACCCCCGTCGTAGGCTACGTTGGAGTCCGGACCGCGGCGGCCTCACCTCGGGCCCCGAAAAGGAGGATCGAGTGGACAGCGATGCCGGCAGCTGGTTTCTGAGCCGTGACGAACGGGGGAACCCGGCTACGGACGTACAGGCGGACGGTCCCGGACCCTCCTCCTGGTCGGAGGGCAACCTCGTGCGGCCCCTGGTCCACGGGGCGGCCTACTTTGCCCGGCTGCATGAGGAGCTCACGGCCCTAAAGGCGGGCGACCGTGTTTGGTTCACCGACTGGCGCGGCGACGCCGATGAGCGGCTGCTGGCGGACGGGCCGTCCATCGGCGACCTGCTCGCCGGGCTGGCCCGCGCTGGAGTGGAAGTGCGCGGCCTTGTCTGGCGATCCCACGGGGAGCGGGTGTCGGCCCCGATCAGCGGCAGGTCCAACGAGCTCCTGGGACGCGAGATCAACGACGCCGGCGGAGAGGTGCTGCTGGATCAGCGTGTCCGCCTGTTCGGCTCCCACCACCAGAAATTCTTCGTGATCCGGCGTCGTGACGACCCCTCACGCGATGTCGCGTTCGTTGGCGGCCTGGACCTTTCCCACAGCCGCCGGGACGACGCCGAACACGCCGGTGACCCGCAGGCCGTAACCATGGACCCCCGGTACGGGAAGCAGCCGCCGTGGCACGATGCCGCGCTCGAACTGCGCGGACCCGTGGTGGCCGATGTGCTGGCGGTGTTCGCCGAACGCTGGAACGACCCCCATCCGTTGGACCGGCACACCCCCTACCGGATGCTGCTGCAACGTCTGGCACGCATGCCCCGCCACCCCAAGCCACTGCCCGCCGCGGTTCCGCCGCCGCCACCGGCGGGTCCGCACGCCGTGCAGCTGCTGCGTACCTACGGTGTGAAACGGCCCCCGTTCCCGTTCGCGCCGGGCGGCGAGCGCAGCATCGCCCGCGCCTACGAGAAAGCCTTCGCGCGCGCCCGCTCGCTGATCTACATCGAGGACCAGTACCTGTGGTCCACCGAGGTCGCAGCCGGAATCGCCGCGGCCCTCAAACGGAACCCTGACTTGAACGTGATCGCCGTCGTGCCACGCTACCCCGACTCCGACGGCCGTCTCGGAGGTCCGCCGAGGCGGATCGGGCAACTGCGCGCCATCGCAATGCTGCAGCGGGCCGCACCCGGCAGGGTCGGCGTGTTCGACCTGGAGAACAGCGCCGGGACCCCCATCTACGTGCACGCCAAGATCTGCATCATCGACGACACGTGGTTCACCTGCGGCTCGGACAACTTCAACCGCCGGTCCTGGACCACGGACAGCGAGCTCACCTGCGCCGTGTTCGACACGACGGCTGAGAACAGCGGGCAGCCAGACACCGACGCCGGCCACGACGCTTCCCGGCCGTTGGCCCGCGCGCTCCGGCTCCAGCTCTGGGCCGAACATCTGGGTATGGACCAGGACGATCCGCGGCTCCTCGACCCGGCTGCCGGGCTCAAACTTTGGAATGCCGCTGCCGATGCTCTCGGCAACTGGCACGACGCCGGCGGCCGCTCGGCCCGTCCCGCCGGACAGGTGCGTCACCATGTTCCGGAACCGGTGCCGCCGCTCCAGCGTCTGTGGGCGGACCCGCTCAGCCGCCTCGTCGTGGACCCGGACGGCCGCCCCCGCCGAATGAGGGGGACCACCCGGTTCTAGGCCTGCGGGACAAGGTATTGGCCGGCGCGTGTGGCGCGGCTAGGCACAAGCGAGCGGCACAAGGGATCGGCCCTAGCCACCCTGCTTGACCCGGAGGACGGTGAGCGCGGCAGCGTTGACCTTGGCCAGGAAGTCCGGCCGCTGTTTGGCGAGTTGCAGGACGCCGTTATACATATAGGGAATTGCGTTGGGGTTGGCACATAACGCCATGGTCCCGCCCGCGTTGATGAAGTTCTCGGCCCGGACTGCCCAACTCCACGATGAAAGCTGTGCGGCGTTGCACAGGTCGTCGGAGAGGATGACGCCGGTGAAGCCTGCATCGTGCCGCAGCATCGTGCCCATGATGACCGTGGAGAACGGCGCGATCTTGCCGGGACGCGAGTCAATCAGGTCGTAGTAGGCGCTTGAGACCATCACCCATCTGGTCCCGTTCTTGATGGCGGTCTTGAACGGCAGCAGATTCGGGTCGTTGACGGTGGTCTGCCTGTCGTGGACGTTGGCTGCCACGTCGGTGTTGCCCGTGACGCGTCCCAAGCCCGGGAAATGCTTCACAGCCGGCATGACGTAGCCAGCCTTGATCCCTGCCAGAAATGCGTTCCCACTTGCCGAGACGGACGACGGCGTGTAGCCGTATTCCCGTTGGTAGTAGCCAATAGGGGCGTTGTACGGGGCAAACGCCTGGGTCACGGTGTCGAGAACGGGTGCCAGGTCAACTTTCACGCCTGCCCAGCGCAGCTGGTTCGCCCAGTTCCTGGCGTCCGAGGTTAGGGTCGCCGCGGAAAGGCTGCCCTGGGCCAACGCCGTCGGGATCACAGAGAACCCCGGACCGTTCAAGACCTGGACGTAGCCGCCTTCCTGATCCGTTCCCACCGACAGGTATTCGCTGTCGGTGCTGGCGGCTGAGACGGTGCTGGTCATTCGCCGCACCACGTTCGCGGTCGGCCCGATCCCGGCATAGGACCGGCCGGCCAGGTACACGTTTCCAACGTGATCCCAGTGCAGGACGTTCATCGTCGCGGTGCTGGCACCGGTGGCATTGGCGGCCACCATGAACAACTGGCCCACCCTCTGCTCCAGCGTCATGTGGGCCAGATGCTGCTCCGGTGTGCTCCATCCCGGCGGTGTGGACAAGGCAGCGGCCGGCGCCGCGTCCGCCGACTGCGCGGCGGCCAAGAGGGCTGCGAGAATGACGAAGGATCCTCGGTAGCGGAAACGCAGATGGTGACGCATTGCCCACGCAGCTTTTTTGAAGGAAACGTCCTGGATGAGGATTGTACTCCGACGCTGCGAACCGCGCCTGAGGCGTCAGTAGCTCATTGTTTCTTTCTCCCGGCGGCTGACGGGGAAGCCATAGCCGCAGTTGCTGCAGCGCGTTTCGTAGTTACGGGAGATGGTGAACAGCGGGATGAAGAAGACGGAGAACTTCGTGGCTCGCTCCAAGAGCTCCTGCGGCACGTACTGACCGCAGTTCCGGCACCTGTCGGGCCGGGCGAAAAGCCGGCGGTAGATGGTGCGAAATCCGAACAGGAGGATCACGGCAACTCCAATCGCTGAGTTATAGATGAGAAACTCATCAGCAGGCTTACCAATATACAGGCCCGTTTGCCGGCGCTTCCGTGAGGGACTCCTTAACGCCAGCCGCCGCGTCCTTAACGCCAGCTGCCGCCGTCGGATACGCTGGACCACCAGCGATCAACCCAAGGGATGTGACATCGTGCAGAAGACGTCGTTGACAGCACTAGCAAGGACCGAGTTGAGTGCCGCCCGTGAGGCTGCAAGCGGCCGAAGCGCGAAGACCGTGTATGGCGGTCACCAGCATCTGCTGAGGCAAACGGTCATCGCCCTGCTGGCGGGCGAGACACTGGCCGAGCACGAGAATCCCGGGGAGGCAACCGTGCAGGTCCTGCATGGAAGGATCGCCGTGGATGCTGGTGAGGAGTCCTGGTCCGGATGGACCGGCGACTTGATCATCCTTCCGGATGCACTGCATTCGCTGACGGCCGTAGAGGACTCGACTGTCCTGCTGACTGTGGTCAAGCATCGGTGAGGCCTTAGGGCCCGGGACAGTTGGCGTTTTCGCGGGCCGCGAATTCACTGCTCTCCCGCGGCCGTCCGGTTCGGTGCGGAATCGGGAGGCGTCTCCCCGCCGGCGCGGCCCGGAGGCGTGGCGGCCTGCAGCCTCTCCCGCGCATGCAGGACGTCGCCGATGAACCAGTCGTAGATCACCACCCCGATGACCCCTCCGACGAGGGGCCCGATGATGGGAACCCAGAAGTACCAACTGAAGGCGCCTTCTACGGAACCCGGCAGCGCCGTCTGCCCCCACCCTGCCATCCAGGCAAACAGGCGCGGTCCGAAGTCACGGGCAGGGTTGATCGCGTAGCCCGCGTTGGCGCCGATCGACATGCCGATGGCTGCGACGGCCAGCCCGATCATGAACGGGCCCAGGTTCGCCTGAACGGCTGTATTCCGCAGGTCGATGATGGCCACCACGAACATGACGAGGAACGCGGTGCCGACAATCTGGTCGATCAGCGGGCCGGTCGGGTTGCCATTGAAGTAGGGTGCGGGGAAGGTGGCGAAGATCGAGTAGCTGGCCAGCCCCTTCGGATCCGCACGCCCGGTCCCCACAGCCTTGTTGTAGGCGTCGATGGCGTTGTGGTACAGCAGATAGACCATCGCAGCCCCGGCGAACGCCCCGACAACCTGGGCCACGATGTAGGGCCCCACCTTGTTCCACGGGAATTTCCGCCGCACTGCGAAAGCAACCGTCACGGCCGGGTTGATGTGGGCGCCGCTAACGCCACCGGCGACATAGACCGCCAAGGTCACGGCCAAGGCCCATCCCCAGGCAATGAGCAACCAGTCCCCGGCGGCCATGAAGATTGTCGTTGATGTCGCTGCCCGCCCCGATCCCGGCAAGGCTGCGACAGCCATGGCTACGACGCCGTCGCCGAAGGAGATGAGCACAAACGTGCCCAGGAACTCGGCAAGCAACTCCCCCCAGGTTCCGCCAAGTTGCTTGAGGCCGCTGCCGTTACGGACGCCGTTCCTGAGTGGACTGATATCGCTCATCGCGAGTGCCTCCTTGAGTCATCTACTGCTGCATTGCGCGAAGTGACAACCCCCGTGACTAAAACCTAGCCCGGTCCCGCCTGTTGACCACGGTCTAAAGACCTGTCCGTACTGCAAAGCCCCGTGGCACCCTCGAAGTATCTCCGTTGCCGGGGTGCCGACGGCCCACGGAAATACGGCTGACAGACAAGGAGTGCGGCATGGGACTGATCCATATCGACCTGTTCACCACGCTCGACGGCGTCGCGCAAGCACCCGGCGGCCCTGAGGAGGACACCGACGGCGCTTTCGCGTTCGGCGGCTGGCAGGCTCCTCTCTTCGACGACGTCGTCGGCGCGCAGGTCCAGTCCGGGATGGAGGGGATGGACGCACTGCTGCTCGGGCGACGGACCTACGACATCTTCGCCGGGTACTGGCCGCACGCGGAGGGGCCCATCGCCCGGCTGTTCAACAGCCTCCCCAAGTACGTCGCCTCCCGGCACAAGCCTGCCCTTGAGTGGGCGGGCTCCACGCTTCTTGGCCCGGACATCGCCGCCGCCGTCGGCGAATTGCGCGACCGGCACGAGAACACCCACGTCATCGGCAGTCTCGCCTTCGTGCAGACCCTGTTCGCGGAGCGGCTCTTCGACCGGCTCACACTCTGGGTGTACCCGATCCTTCTCGGCAGCGGAAAGAAGGTTTTCGCCGACGGAGTCGTTCCGACCAACCTCAGACTCATCGAGCCGGTCGTTGCCTCCCCCAAGGGGGCGGTGCTGCAGCGGTACGCGCTCGCCGTGGGGACGCCCGGCGTCGGCGATATGTCGGCGGGAGACCAGGAGGGTTAAGGCGCAGTTGGCGGATTTTCGGTACCCAGGAAACCCGGGTGCCGAAAAAAGACGAACACGGCAACGTCCGCCGAACAAACCTCTCGGCACCAGCCCGCGGCCGTCGCCAGTCGACCATCTGGGAGTTCTCGATTATTCGCACACGAAACGGCGTTACGCGGTTACCGGGACTACGCATTGACCGCTGAGGGCCGAGATCCTAGGCTCCAGCACATCGTTGAGGAGCCGAAGCGTTTCAGCCCGGGAGGCAGCCGTGCGCAGCAGTGCAGTCCCGCAATCGACCCCGCTACGCTCGGCATCCGGGTCCGCAGCATGAAGTCGGTGTCGGAAAAGAGATTTTTCAACTTCGCCACGGTCGCGCCAATGAGCCGTACCGCTTATGACGCCGCCCAGACCTTCTTGGCTGATTTCTACCATTACGGGCCGCCCGAGGCGCTTTACCGTTACGACTCATTAGCGGAACAAATGGCAGCAGAGGCCGCAAGACTGGTCAACTGCGCGCCCGAGGAAATCACCTACCTGAAGAACACAACCGAGGGGATCATTATCGCGAGTGAGGCCTTGCCACTCGAACGGGGCGACGAAGTGCTGGTACTGGGCAACGAGTATCCGGCGAACCTGCTGCCTTGGCTGCGCAAGCGCCACCACGGTGTCACGGTGAGCGTCATAACGGGACGCGACAATAAGGACGCGTTCCGGCGGCTGGTGGAGAGCATCGGCCCTCATACCAAGGCGATAAGCATCTCCTCCGCCCAACGGTACGACGGCTTCATGCCGGATCTGCCCCTGCTCTCCGAAGTCTGTCGTGGCAGAGGCATTTTCCTGGTGATCGACGCTGTCCAGCACGTCGGCGTGCGAACCATTGATTTAAAGAAAACACCTGTGGATTTCCTCGTGTGCGGCGGCCAAAAATATCTGCGTGCCGGCATGGGGATCGGGTTCATGTATGTCAGTCGTGAGGTCATGCCGGTCCTGCGTGATAGCAAGGTTGGCATCCGCAGCGTCCAGCAGTTCGATGAGAATTCCTACGTGCTCAGAGAGACAGCCGCCCGATTTCAGGACGGCACCCAGAACGTCTCGGGACTGGCGGCCCTGCACGCGGCGCTCAAGGAAATCAACACCGCCGGCATGGATGCCGTCCAACAGAAAAACCTGGCAATTCTGGAGGGGATCAAGTGTGTTCTGCATGAACACGAGCTTGAATTCATTGATCATGGCGCGCACCAGGGAAACATAGTCTCGATACCAACAGCTGACCCGAGCGCCCTATCCCGGTTTCTGGCGGAACGCGGTGTCTACATCAAGGCAATCGAGGATGTCGCCCGGATTTCATTCATTCACGAATCCAAGCTCGAAGATGTCGAAGTACTGGCCCGGCACGCCCGGGAATTTCTGGGCGGCGCCGAGGGCTAGTGTGCCTGGTGCAGCGCGTAGGACGCAGTAACCGGCGAGGCCTCGGGGCTACTTGAGACGGGCGCAGGCATTTCAGCGCTCCCTGGCGACCAGCTGACCTTGGGCAGGATGATGGACGCATCGATGTTGTCCTTGTAACGTCGCGTGAATTCCAGCATAGTGGCCATGTCAGTCTGGAGCCGGGCTTCCTTGTCTGCATGGCGGGCTTGGATGGCTTCGTGCACCTCCACCTGGGGCTCCAGCTTCCCGGACGGTTCCCGGCGGGGGTTCGTCAGGTGATCGATGCGGGCTGTCGGATCGATCGCGGCAAGCTTCTCGGCGATCTCACCTATGCTCAAGCGGTGTGTGTAGTTGTGCAGGACAGTGTGCTCGCCGGATTCAACCTTAAGCTCGGATAAGTCGAGGAAGCTATCGACCGTATCGGCCAGGCTGATCAGGCCGGTCCGTTGGCTACCGTCACCGTAGACGGTCAGGGGGTGGCCGATAACCATCTGGCAGACGAACCGGTTGAAGACCGTGCCGAAGACAGCGTCGTAATTGAACCGGGACGCTAAACCGCAACGCTCCTCGGAATGGTTCTCCGGGATCGTCGCTCCGAAGATGGTGGCCTGCTGGACGGTAACGACCTTCAGCGCCCACATATTGGAGCAAAGGTCGTCGATCAGCAGGTCAAGGATCTTTGACTGATGGTAGAAGTCGGTGGCCTGCATGGGAAGGAATCCCTGCAGCACCTTGTACTGCAGGCCGCGGTCCTCGAAGGTGAAGTCTTTCTTGCTCAGCGGAATATAGTCGGTGTCGGTGCCCATGTAGCAGCCGGCCGAGCCAAGCTTGATATAGGTGGTGGACTTGCTTAAGCGGCCGATCGCCCATAGGACGTTGAGGTGCCCGATGGTGTTGTTGGAGAACGTGGCCGCCGCGTTCCGGGCGCTGCTCATGGAAAACGGTGCGGAGGGCTGCTGAGCAGCGTTGATAATGACGGCCGGTCGATACCTCGCTACTACCCGCTCCACGGCATCGGGGTCCAGGAGCTCCACTTTCTCGAACGACAGGTTTTGTTTACCGAAGATGCGCCTGTATTCAGCGATGCGATTCGCCGGGCTTCGGAGCGGCACCAGGACCTTGGCGCCTGCCTCTTTCTCCCAACACCGCTTAATGAGGTTGTCCACCAAGACAACCCGTCGACCGGTGCGGCTGGCCATAGCAAGTCCCAAAGTCCAGCCCAGGTACCCGTCCCCGCCCAGAATCATGACTGTGTTGCTCTTCGACTCATTCATAGTGCGACCCCGGTGTCAGACTTCCCGCAGCGGCGAAAACACAACCAGGGTTTCGAGCTGCGAATAACTACTGCGAATTGGACCGGCCGCACGTCACTGCAACAGCCCTCATCGCTTCCCAAGGCAACGTCACCAGGGATGCGCCCATCCTCTGCCTCCCCCGCAATCGTTGCAACAGGTAGCAAACAGGTTCCACTTGAGGCAAGTAGTGCGCTCACTGATCAGCACTGCTAAAATTCGGCCGCAAGTCCAGACCGCCGAGAGCGCAGCCACGCCCGCAGAACGCGACACCACACCACCGGGCCGCGCCCGGCGGACCTACTCCGGCCGCATGAAGTGAGGCTTACCGTCGGACCGCAGTGCCAGTTGCAGCAAGCGCAGCTGCGGCGAGGGCAGGGGCGGGAGATCCTCCAGTACGAACCAGCCCACCGCAACCGACTCCTCGTCGTTCACCCGCGCCTCGCCGCTGACGTGACGGCAGAGAAAAGCCAGTTCCAAAAACTGCGCCTGGTCACCGTTCGGGAACAGCACGGGCTCCAGTGAGGTCACCGACACAAGATGCACAACTTCGGCTACCACCGCCGTTTCCTCATACACCTCGCGAAGCAAGCCCGCCGCCGGCTGTTCTCCGGGCTCCAGCAATCCGCCGATCAACGTCCACCATCCGTTGTCCGATCGCTGGCCCAATAGCACACGTCCCGCGTCGTCGAGAACGACCGCGGTTACGCCCGGGAGCCACAGCAGGTCGTGGCCGATCTTGCTGCGAAGCTCAACAATAAAGCGAGGCGTGGACATGCTCACAGCCTAGGCCGAGCCGGCGCCCGTCTGCAGGGTCGTGCGACACCCATTTGGGTCCCGCCCTGGTTCCCTGCGGCATCCGCCTCTATGTAAGGAACCCGTCAGATGAGGTGTACGGCCCGTCCGTTACGGGCTATGCGTTCTTCAACGCCGGTTGTGATTTCTACGCACGGGACCTGCCCCGGACGAAGTGGAAGATCAGGACGATGACGGCAATGACCAAAAGCACATGAATGAATGCGCCGCCTATGTGCGCAATCAGACCAAGCAGCCAGAGAACACCGATGATGATGGCTATCCAGAGCAACATAACAATCTCCCTTTATTGGCGGTGGGTAAAACTGTGCCTTCGCTCTCTATATAGACACATAAATCGATCAAACGACAAGCATGCTTAGCGTTTTTTATTGGACCTGAAGAAGCTCGAACGCATCGGATACGGCGATGTGCGCGTCGCATCGACTACCCCGCCGCAGCAATGCTTTGGGGACTGGCGAGCAACTCTTCGGGCGGAGATGTCCGACGAAGGCGAAGCGGACGCTCACGCGGCGCGGGAAGCCGTTCAGCGGATCACCGGCGGCAGTGACCGGCCGCTGCCGGTCGATATGCGTGAGCGCGGAGATCACGGTCCCGGTTCGCTGCGGGCACTTTCAAGCCCGCGCCCGGCCTCAGATCGTCACGCCTGGTGTTGCCCGGCTGATCCGAGCTGGACGGCGGCCTCGACAACCCGCTGGGCCATGGCTTGCTCCGCCGGCCTGCCCCAGGTGCGGGGGTCGTACGACTTCTTGTTGCCTACCTCACCGTCAATCTTCAGCACATGGTCGTAGCGCGAGAGCATGTAGCCCGCGATGGAGCGGGTGAAGGCGTACTGTGTGTCGGAGTCAATGTTCATCTTGATCACTCCATGCCGGACTGCTTCTCTGATCTCCTCAGCGCTCGATCCGGATCCGCCGTGGAAGACCAGGTCGAACGGCTTCTCTTTGCCTGTTTCCCTTCCGATGGCGTCTTGAATGTTTCCGAGCAGGGACGGGTCCAGGCGCACTGCCCCGGGTTTGTAAACGCCGTGGACATTGCCGAACGTCAACGCCGTCAGATAGCGACCGTTGTTGCCGGCGCCCAGAGATTGAATCGTGGCCCGTGCGTCGTCGACGGTGGTGTACATCTTTTCGTTCATGGCCCCGATGACGCCGTCCTCCTCGCCTCCGACGACGCCGACCTCGATTTCCAGAATCGTGTGAGCCTTTGCGGACTCCTCGAGGAGGTCCTCTGCGATTTTCAGGTTTTCTGCCAGGGGCAACGCCGATCCGTCCCACATGTGTGACTGATACAGCGGGTCCAGTCCCCTGGCGGCACGGTCCTTGGAATGCGCGAGAAGGGGCCTGACCCAATCGTCCAGGTTCGCCGACCCGCAGTGATCCGTGTGAAGAGCGATCTTCACGTTATAGTGCGCCGCCACTTCGTGGGCGTACGCTGCCAGGGCGAGAGAGCCAGCAACCCGGTTGTTGGCCCTCCCGGACAGGTAGAGTGCCGTTCCTACCGACACCTGAATGATGCCGTCGCTTTCTGCTTCAGCAAACCCTTCGAGGGCCGCGTTGAGTGTTTGGGAGGATGTGACGTTAATCGCCGGGTAGGCGAAGCCGCGTTCCTTTGCCCGCTCGAGCATGGCCACGTACTCGTCAGGGGTAGCAATGGGCATCCGGACTCCTGTTATTTGCAGCCGCACGAGTTGCGGTGGTGGTACGTGGTGGGGATGCGCAAGACCTTCGGGGACGCCGTCGAGCCCTCAATCCGCTCAAGCAGCAGGTCAAAAGCCTGGCTCCCCATGGATCTGATGTCCTGTTCGATCGCCGTCAGACGCGGCTCAAAGAGATCAGCCCACTCGAAGTCGTCGTAACAGACGAGCGCCACGTCGTCAGGCACACGCAGGGACAGTTCCTTCAGTCCACGCATGGTCCCCACCGTCATGGCGTTGTTCAGGACGACGATGGCCTTCGGTCGGGTCTTTTCCGGTCCGAAGATTCTCAGCGTCTCGGTGAAGGCGTCCTCCTGGCTGGAGTTGCCTTGCCCGCACAGTTCCGGATCCACCTCCAAACCTGCCCCTTCCATCGCCATGCGGAAGCCTTGGAGCCGCTCTGAGGTGGACTGCAGACCGGGGAAGCCTGCCATGACGGCAATGCGGCGGTGGCCACGTTCGATCAGGTGCTTCGTGATGGTCACGACAGGCTCGACATTGTCGGGCGCCAGCTGATCGCATGCGACGTCGGGGATGTGGCGGTCAATGAGCACGAGGGGCGTCCCGCTGGCGACAACCTGTGGCAGGGAGACTACTTCGGCCCCGGGTGCCGGCGCGACAATCAGCCCGTCCACGCGGCGGTCCAGGAATGACTCAAACAAGCGCGATTCCACGTCGGCGTTGTCGTGGGTGTCACCCATGACGATCGTGTACCCGCGCGCCGACGCCCTCTCTTCGATCGAATGCACCAAATTCGCGAAGTACGGATTCTGAAGTGCCGAGATACCTACCCCTATGGAATGGGTCCTCGAAGTAACGAGCGCAGTGGCCAGCGCGTTTCGGCGGAAGCCGGTCGCGGCCGCTGCTTCGAGCACCTTTTGCCGGGTGTCAGGATTCACCGGCCGCGTCTGGTTCAGCACGTGAGACACAGTCGTAACCGAGACGCCGGCAGCGCGTGCCACATCTGCCATCGTTCCCATCCGCGGAGCTCCTTCGCTATGTGTACTCCGTCACATTATCTCGACGCAAACCCTTGCGCAAGCGTTTGCGAGCTGTTTATAGTCATTCACACGGTCAGGCAACCCGCCTGACAGATCATTGGTCAAAGGAGTCCAAATGTCGTTCGTCGATAACTTCCGCAGGGCGGCGGCACGCCGTTCACAAGTCACCAAGACTGTCCTGCTGGTCACTGCCGGATCGTTGACGCTTACTTTGGCGGCCTGCGGGTCGGGCGGCGGAGCCGGTAACAGCGCGAGCCAGGGTTCGTCCGATCAGGTCAAGATCGGCTTGGTGACAAAGACAGACACGAACCCGTACTTCGTGAAGCTCCGCGAAGCAGCAAAAGCCGAGGCAGATAAGAACAACGCAAGCCTGATCGCCCTGGCCGGCAAGTTCGATGGTGACAACGAGGGCCAGGTCGCTGCCATCGAGAACCTGGTCAGCCAGGGCGTGAAGGGAATCCTCATCACTCCCAGCTCTTCCTCCGGCATCCTCGCAGCCATCAAGTCCGCCCGTGACGCAGGAGTCGTCGTCATTGCGCTGGACACGGCCACTGACCCCGAAAACGCGGTCGACGCGACGTTCGCTACCGACAACAAGAAGGCCGGCCAGCTTGAGGGCGCCTGGGTCAAGGGGGCGCTGGCGGGGAAGACCCCGAAGCTGCTCATGCTCGACGGCACGCCGGGCGGCACCGTGGACACATTCCGCCACGACGGCTTCCTCCAAGGTATCGGGCTGAAGGAGGGCGACCCCGCGATCGCCGGTAAGGAAAACACCAACGGCGATCAGACCAAGGCACAGACCGCCATGGAAAACCTGCTGCAGCGTGTGCCGGACGCCAACGCTGTCTACACCATCAACGAACCGGCCGCAGCCGGCGGCTACCAGGCCATCAAGGACGCAGGCAAGGTTTCCCAGTTCACTGTTGCCTCCATCGATGGAAGCTGCACCGGCGTGAAGAACGTCAAGGCAGGCGAGTTCGGGGCAACGGTCATGCAGTTCCCGGCAAAGATGGCCGCCCAGGGCGTGGACGCAGTGGTCAAGTTCTCCAAGGACGGCACCAAGCCGTCCGGGTTCAACGACACGGGAGCGCAACTGATCACCGACAAGCCCGTCAGCGGGCTGGACTCCAAAGACACCTCCTGGGGCCTGCAGAACTGCTGGGGCTGACAGCCATTGACCTCTCCGGCGGCAGCCATGTGCTGCCGCCGGAACCCTTGAGAAAGAACTAAGGAAGTTCTCATGTCTTCATCCCCCACCATGGCAGCGCCGCCGTCCAAACCCACATTCGATGTCAGCAGGGTTCTGCATCAACCGCTTTTCGGGCCGCTCGGGGCGCTCATCCTCGCCGTGATCATCTTCGCTGTGGCGTCCCCGCGTTTCCTGAGCCCCTTCAACCTGTCCCTGATCCTTCAACAGTCAATCGTGGTCGGCATTCTCGCCGTCGGGCAGACCCTGATCATCCTGACGGCCGGCATCGACCTTTCGATCGGTGCAACCGCAGTGCTCGGGACGATCATGCTGGCCAAGACAGTCGGATCGGGCGGCGCGGTCGCTGCCCTGATTGCCACGCTGTTGATCTGCATGGCCGTCGGCGCGGTCAACGGCACGCTCGTCACGGTATTCAAACTGCCGCCCTTCATCGTCACCTTGGGCACGTTCACCGCGGTCTCGGCCGCGACTCAACTCTTCGCAGGCTCAGCCACTTATCCGGTCCAGGACAGCGTGCTCACCTTCCTCGGCACTTCGATAGGCTCAGGCACCGCGCGCACCACCCTCGGGGTTTTCGTCCTCATTCTCGTCTATGCCGTCACCTGGTACGCTCTGACCCAAACCGCCGGCGGCCGACACATTTATGCTGTCGGCGGCAGCCCCACAGCGGCGCGTCTGGCCGGCATCAAAACCAACCGCACACTCTTCTCCGCCTACATCTTCACCGGGGTCATCGCGGCAATCGCCGCCTGGGCCGCCCTCGGCCGCATCCCCACCGCCGACCCTAACGCCTTTCAAACCGCGAACCTCGACACCATCACGGCCGTCGTCATCGGCGGAACCAGCCTCTTCGGCGGGCGCGGCTCGGTGGTCGGGACCCTCATCGGCACTCTTATTGTCGGCGTCCTGCGCAACGGACTGACCCTTGTGGGCGTCGATAACCTCTACCAGAACATTGCGACCGGCGTCCTCGTCATCGTCGCCGTCGCTTTCGACCAATTCGCACGCCGGAGGTCCTCATGACCAGCACCCCAGTTCTCCAAGCCAGCAACCTGGTCAAACGGTATGGAAGCGTCACTGCCATCAACGGAGCAGACTTCGAGCTGCGCGAAGGCGAAGTCCTCGCCGTTATCGGTGACAACGGTGCGGGAAAGTCAAGCCTGATCAAGGCGCTCTCCGGCGCCCTGATCCCTGATTCCGGCGAAATCCACATGGACGGCCAACCCGTTCGATTCCGCACCACCCTCGACGCTCGCCGCCATGGCATTGAAACCGTCTACCAGGACCTCGCCGTCATCCCCGCCCTGGACATCGCCAGCAACGTCTTCCTCGGCCGCGAAGTGCGCAAAAAGGGATTCCTCGGATCAGTCCTGCGGCAGTTGGACAAGTCCGCAATGCGCGAGGAGTCGATGAAGCACCTGGCCGACCTGAAGATCGGCATCCGTTCAGCCGTCCAGCCTGTTGAGACACTCTCGGGCGGTCAACGTCAGGGGGTGGCCGTGGTTCGCGCCGCCGCGTTCGGCAAACGGGTCATCATCATGGATGAGCCCACGGCAGCGCTCGGTGTCAAGGAATCGGGAATGGTCATCGACCTGATCCGCGAAATCAGGGAACGGGGTCTGCCCGTGATTCTCATCAGCCACGACATGCCTCACGTCTTCGACGTCGCCGACCGCATCCACGTCCACAGGCTCGGCCGCCGCGCTGCTGTCGTTCGCACCGGAGACCGGTCAATGTCGGAAGTCGTAGCCCTCATGACCGGCGCAATGGAACCCACAGAGGAGGAGCGAGCCGGTGGGCGGTGAGGACACTGCTGCACCGCGTCTGCCCCGGGGCGTCTTCGTGGGGCTGGCCACTCTCGACGTCGTCCAACGGGTAGGCACTCTGCCGACGAGCAACAAGAAAGCCACAGCAGCCAGGCAGGACATCGCGGCCGGAGGCCCCGCCCTCAATGCGGCCGTCACCTTCGCCGCCCTCGGCGGGGACGCCACCCTCATCAGCTACGTCGGAGAAGGCGCTGCTGCGCGTATCGCGAAAGAGGACCTGGCCGCCTGCAGCGTCCAGCTGATCGATCTGGCCCAACTCGGCTTCTCGCTGCCCGTGTCATCGATAGTTGTCGAAGAGTCCACCGGGAACCGCCAAATCGTCTCCACCGACGCAACAGCCGCGGCCGCGCCGGTGGCCCACTCCCCTGATGCGACACTCACGAGAGCGCTGGACAATTGCGACATCGCGCTGTTCGACGGTCACCATCAGGGGCTGGCGCAGTCACTAGCCGGTTACCTGCACACAAGCAGCCGCCCACCCATGATCCTGGACGCCGGCCGATGGAAGCCAAGCATGCCTGAACTGATACCACTGATGTCCGAGGTGATCTGCTCAGCGGATTTCCGGATGGACTCCCGGCCCGACGAGAATGACCTGCTCCAGGACCTGTTGCGGGCCGGCGTCGACGTCGCGGCTGTCACCAACGGCGCAGCGCCGATCAGGTGGGCCACCCGCGACGACTCCGGAACGGTTCCAGCCGAGCAAACCGAAGTCGTGGATTCCCTCGCGGCCGGGGATGCATTCCATGGGGCCTACGCATTCGCGCGGGCCACACAGCGTCACCACACTCCCGCTTCCGGCGAAATCTCGAAGCATCTCGCATTCGCCGCGCACATCGCAGCGATAAAATGCAGCCACACCGGCACCCGATCCTGGCTCTCCCGCCTCCGTCCCCCTACCGGAGAACAAGAACGATGACAGCACCCGCGGCCCAGCTGCCTGCACTTATCCAGCGCGCAACCGAACTCGCTTCCACGGGCAAAAGGGAACTGCTCGGAATTGCCGGCGCCCCCGGAGCGGGCAAATCGACCCTCGCCGCGCAACTCGTAGCGGCACTCGGACCGCAGCGCGCCGTCCTCGTTCCAATGGACGGCTTTCACCTCGCCAACGCCGTGCTCATCGAACGCGGCATCAGGAACATTAAAGGCGCCATCGAAACGTTCGACGACGCCGGTTACGCAAACCTGCTCGAGCGCATCAAGAAGCAGCAGCCCTCCGAAACCATCTATTCGCCCTATTTCGATCGCGATTTGGAAGAACCCATCGCCGGCGCAATCCCCGTCTACGCACACGTTCCCCTGATCATCACCGAGGGCAACTACCTACTTTCCGACACAGGCTGGTGGAGTAAGGCGCGCGCCGCATTGACCGAATCCTGGTACCTCGAGCCAAACGAAGACACACGCCGTCAGCGGCTCATTTACCGGCACATCGCACACGGAAAAACCGAAGACCAAGCGCGTCACTGGGCCCTTGGCTCCGACGAGCAGAACGCGAAGATCATCCACGCCACGGCGGACCGGGCGGACAGAATCATCAGGATCTCCTCGGCGTCCTGACCGAATGCGGCCGCATCCGGTTGCTGAAAGGCAACGGACCAACTGTCGAAAGGATGCCGTCGTGGCTGACTACGAGATCAAGGCGCTGACGAGCGAAACTTGGGACGCCTTCGCCGCCTTGGCTGCCCGGCACGGCGGTGCCGGGATGGGCGGCTGTTGGTGCACTTGGTTCCACCGGGAAACGCATGCCGCGCCCGGTTCGAGCTCCGGAACTGCCGAGGATTCCCGCGACTTCAAGCGCGGCCTGGTCGAGACAGGCCACGCCCACGCAGCCCTCGTGTTCGACGGCGCGACGGCGGTGGGCTGGGCCCAGTACGGCAGCCCGGCGGAACTTCCAGGGATCGCTCACCGCAAGGAGTACCTGGCCGGAACCGACGTCCTCCCCGACTACCGGATCACGTGCTTCTTTGTTGACCGGTCTTACCGGCGGCGGGGCGTCGCGGCGGCGGCACTTGACGGGGCCGTCGCACTCATCGCGGCGGCCGGCGGTGGCTTGGTTGAGGCCTACCCGCAGGACACCCAGGGCAGGAAGGTCTCGGCGTCGTTCCTGTACAGCGCCACCCGAACCATGTTCGAACAGGCCGGGTCCGCCTATCAGCGCCCAAAGGGCAAGAACCACTGCATGCAGAAAGTGGTTGACCCGCGCTAAGTTCGAACAGGTCCGGGGCCATGTAGCCGCAGTAGGCGAAGCCGGCGATGCGGTCATCGGAGACCGCGGCCGCTGACGGCAAGCTGGTGAGCGCTTCTTCGGTGAGGCGCGGGTGGGGTTGCAGTCAAAGGATTCTGGGGGCCGCCCGGTCCTTCCCTTGACCCATCGCGACCGGCAACCCCCGTCACGCGGCGAAGAACTCGTGAGGCACGACTTCGGCCATGCGGAGCGTTTCCCTGGACGGGAAGCGCCTAGCACCAAGAGTCCACACATCGTGACGATCATGCGACACGGTTAGGCGCTACCGGTCCAACCGCGGGCTGCCTAGTTGCAGATCTTGCAACTAGGCAGCCCATTTCGTGCAACTAGTTATCCAGACTCGCAACTAGTGCAGATTGCCAGGCATCTTGGTTCCAGGGACCAGATGCCAACCCCGTCGTTCCGCGGGTAACGTCTTCAGCCAACGGCTCGACTCTGTCATCGAAGATGGGCCTTCTTTCCGCCGAACCCGACCGGGAGGTCGCCCGCGAACGGGGTGGGCCTAAAGAGCTGCAGCCTCCGCCGCGTGTCCCTTCCGTGAGCTCGTCGGAAAACATGCGATGCAGGCCGCCGCGTGACACGCCGAAAGGCCATTGACGTCACCATGCGACCGGCGTAAACCGGGGCCTGTCGGTTCAATCGCGGGCCGCGACTTGCGTGCCTGCAAGTGCAAGGAGCACGAGATGGCTGTCGCAATCATCATGGAATTCAAAGGCGCCACCCTGGCGCAATACAAAGAAGTCAACCAGAAGATGGGCCTCACTCCGGGCGGCCCGGGACCGGCAGGATCGATCTCCCACCGGGCGGCCGAGTCGGACGGCAACCTGCTCATCACCGACGTACGGGAATCCCGCGAACAGTACGACAAGTTCGCCCAGGAAAAGATCGGGCCGCTCAGCAAGGAGGCAGGCTTCCCTGCGCCCCCGACGACCACCTACTACGAGGTCGCCAACTACTTCACGCCGAACCCTGCCTCCTGACACAGCGTCGTCAGGCAAACAGCGAAAGGAATGGGGTCCGCCATGGCTGGAATGATCCGCAAAAGTCTCGACGAACCGGAAGAAACCCGGTCCTTCGAAGACGGCAAAGGCAAACTGGACCTCGTTGACCTGCAGAACGGAGGCGTGGGCCGGGCAGTGTTCGAACCGGGCTGGCAGTGGTCCCGGCACGTCAAGCCCCCGGTCAAGACCGACAGCTGCGAAGCCGCGCACACAGGGTACGTTGTATCCGGGCGCCTGAAAGTCGTCATGAACGACGGGCAGGAGACCGAATTCGCGGCCGGAGACTACATGGCCGTCCCGCCCGGCCACGACGCGTGGGTCGTCGGCGACGAGCACTGCGTCATGCTCGACTGGCAAGGCTTTGCCGACTACGCCCGCAACAAATAGGGCCACGCCCGCCGGCGTTCGATCCGAACCTGTTGTCACCGGTGCGCCGCCCGCATAGGGTCATCACGAGGACAGTCCGACGGCTCCGAAAAGCGGTGCCGCGTCGACGTCCGAGAAGGAAGCACGGAATGGCAACTGGCACGGTCAAATGGTTCAACGCGGAAAAGGGCTTCGGGTTCATCGAGCCCGATGACGGAAGCCAGGACGTGTTCGCTCACTTCTCGGCCATCACCGGCGGCGGCTACCGGTCGCTCGAGGAAAACCAGAAGGTCGAGTACGAAATCGGCCAGGGCCAGAAGGGCCCGCAGGCACAGAACATCCGCGTCCTCTCCTAGGGACCGGGGCTGAAGGAGGCCGCGCCGGCAACTGCCCGGTGCGGCCTCCTTTGTGCGCGGTCAGTACACCTGGACGGGCAACCCGAGCATCTCCACCGACTCGAAGTACGGCGCCGCGACCGGCGACCAAACGTTGCGCTGAACATCGAGAGCCTTGTACTCGTGCAGCTTCGTGTGGCAGTACGTCACCGTCTCCTCCGTAAGCGCCCTGCGCACCAGGGTTCCCTGCTTCACCGCCTGGTCCAGCGCGTCCCAACGGACGCCCTTCTCGGCGAGCATGACCTTGCACTCCCGCACGGACACCCGGTCAGCTGCCGGTGGCTGAAATGGTGGGAGGCGAGCATGCTGACGCTGTCCCTGATCGCGTCCGCCTGCCGCCAGCGCACGTACTCCAGCAGGCCCTCCGGGCCCTCCGAGTGATGCGTGCGGCCGTCGAACAGGGCGAGGGAGTCGATCTCGGGCCGGAGCCGGTTGAACTTGGCGGTCGCCAGGGCCGCGGTGGTGGAGACGATCTTCTGTACCTGTCCGCCGAACCACGCCTGGGTGTTGTCGTTGCCCAGGTCGGAGATCACCACGGAGATCTCGTCGGACTGCGTGTAGGCGAACTGCGCGCCGTCGATGTTCTCACACAGGAACTGCGCGGTCGCCTTCATGTCCGTGGTGAACTTCGGGTCGGACGGGCACCGCAGGCCATGGTGTATTAGGCGAAGCCTTTGCCGTCGACGCGGATCACCGCGTAGCTCTTCGCGGGAAGGAAGGTGCGGTATTGACGCTCCAGTTCCTTCATCACTGAAGCAGACTGGGCGGCACTGGAGGGTACGGGTGTGGTCATGACAGCCATGTGTGCGGAGTCGGCGGCATAGCTACCCGGGCCGACATACGGGCCGGGTAAGCCCATATGGCATCCATCGCATCGTTGATGGCCTTCGTGGCCTGGCTGATGGGCACTGCGCCGGACGGCCCGTCAACAACCCCTCCCGCGCCCGGCGCCGCCGTCCGCATAGACTGCCCGCGTGACCACCACACACACCATCCCCCTGCCTGACGGCACACACCTCCGCGCAGACATCACCACCGAACTCCCGCAAGCAACCTGGGGGCCCCTGCGCACGAGGAGGACAGTCCAGGCCCTATCCCGAAGACGGGAAACCAACGGGTGGTCCGGCCTGGTTTTCTCGATTCACCAGCTTTGGCAGCTGACGGCCGCTCTTCACGTGACGTCGGCGGCTCGGTGGGCGCCCACACCGCGCTCTTCCGTAGCGCACCTTTGCCTGGTTGTTCGCAGGGTCCGAACAACCAGGCAAAGGACTTGCACGGGCCGGTTTGACTTGCTGTGCGGGCGCTACTCGAGTTCGGCGATGGTGCGTCCGGTGCGGTCGGGGGTGAGGACCGAGAAGATGACGCCTGCCACCGGGCCGATGATGCCGAGCGCCAGAGCGAACGGGACGGTGCCGGCGAGGGTGAGTGCGAAGAGCGGGAAGACCCCAGCTCCGAGGCCGCGTCCGACGTAGTAGCTGGCGCTGGAGCCGGTGGAGCGGATGCGGGTGGGGAAGAACTCGGACATCCAGACCCCGAGGACGCCGAATCCTCCGGCTCCTCCGGCGCAGATCATTAGCGCCCAGAAGGCGGGCGCGGTCCAGAATGGGCCGGTGATTTGCGCGTGCCCTGAGGCGAGCAGGGAAAGGAACCAGACGAAGCCGACAGTTCCGAAGAGGCAGGCCGCCGTGAACGCATACTTGCGGCGGATGCGGTCCGAGATGAAGCCGGTCGCGGAGTAGGTGATGATCGTGGAGACGTACCCGAGCAGAACGATCAGGCTCGCGGTGTCCAGGGGCAGGTGCTGGGTCTTCAGGAGATACGTGGACAGGTAGGCCCCGACGGAGTTCGTCGTAAGGAACATCGCGGTCGAGAGGATCATGAACAGGACGGTTCCGTCGAGGAAGCGCGGCCGAAAGATGTCGATCACGGGAACCTTGGAGCGGCGCAGTTCCGCCGGGAGTGTGCCGTTCCTTCGGTGTTGCTGGTAGGCCAGCCATTGCTTGGACTCGGGCAGCAGCTTCAGGGATGCCGCGCCGATGACAAGGCTGATCAGGCCGATCGCGGCGTATCCTGCGCGCCAGCCCAGGTCGTGGCCGAGGGAGGACAGGAACAGGTAGATCAGGCCGGCGGTGAGGATTTCGCCTACAAAGTACATGGATTGGATGATGCCGCCCATGGTTCCGCGTCGCTGGGTCTGCCAGCACTCCGTGAACATCGAGAACGAAAGCCCGAAAAGACCGCCCATGCCCACGCCGGCAAGCACGCGGGTCAGCAGGAAGATCTCATAGTTGGAGGCAAGGCCGCCAAGGGTCGCCGCGATCCCGAAAGCGATGACCGAGATGGCGAAGGTGCGCCGCCGGCCCAGGGTATCGCCGAGCGTGCCGAACACGAACCCGCCGAGGATGGATGCGAAGCCCTGCACCGTTGCGACGGTGATGAGAGCAATCGTGGACACATGCAGGCTGTCCGAGATGTAAGCGAGCGGGAAGCCGATCAGATTCAGCTCCGCGCCGTCGAAGAGCGTGCCCAGCAGGGCGAAGGCCAAGATGAACCGGACCTCCCTGCGGGTATAGAACGTGGGGGCGCCGGCCGGAGCTGCGGCATGTCCTGCCGCATGTCCTGCGGGGACGGGATGCGCCGGGCGGGTCTTAAGGGCGGCGGCGGTCTTGTTCAGCTCGCGCATTGCGAGTCCTCCTTCTCCAGCTTTGCGGTGCTGGGGGTCGTCGTTGACCAGGTTGGAGAGTGAAAGCTTGGGAAGGATGGCGGGCGGTGCGCCCGCCATCCTTGGATCCGGGGATCAGGCCGGGACGGTGACGCTGCCCAGGTTGGCTGACTTCAGTGCCAGGGCAATCTCGTCGCCGGCGCCTTCGGCCAGGGGAAGCAGGGGCGGGCGGACCGTGGCGTGCTCCAAAATGCCTCGGGCCACGAGGCCTTCCTTAAGTGCGACGGTCCCTTCCATGTGCGACCCGCGGTGGTAGACGTTCTTGGTGACCGGCAGGAGACGGTCGTGGATGGCCCGCGCGGCCGCGTAGTCCTTGGCCTTGCCCGCCGCGATCAGCTCGACAAGGGGTTCAGGGGCCAGCCCGCCGTATCCGACCAGGGCTCCGTCGACGTCGAACATGGTGTGCAGCAGGTACTCGTCGTGGCAGGTCAGGATCTGCAGGTCCGGATAGGTGGCCCGCAGGACCGGAATCTCAGTGTCCCAGCGCTTCATGTTGCGCACGCCGTTCTTGGTTGCGAAGACGCCATCCTGGCCGGCGATCTCCAGCTGGGTTTCCAGGTCATAGGTCGCCTTTGTGGCGTCCGGGTACTGGAAGAGAATCAGAGGCAGGCCGGAAGTTTCGTAGATTTCCTTGTAGCGGGTCTGCGGTGCCCCCTTCTGGTATCCAAAGCGGAGCCAGCCGTGCGAGGGGTAAACCAGGCCCGCCGATGCGCCCGCCTCGACGGCACGCTTAGCCTCCAAGGCGGCGACCATGTTGCCCTCCCCCGTGATGCCGGCGATGATCGGGATTTCGCCGTTAACGGCGTTCCTGAACTCACGGATGACCAGCGCCTGCTCGTCCTGGGTCAGGAAAGTCCCTTCTCCGGCGTGGCCGAGGACGACGAGGCCCTTGACGCCCTCGACGCTGCCGAGCCAGCCGCCGAGCCGGTGGATCGCGTCGACGTCGATGCTGCCGTCGCGAGTGAACGGCGTTACGGGTGCGGGAACCAGCCCGCGAAGATCGATGGTCATGAGAGCTTCCTCTGTTTTCTAGATCGTAATCCCGCTAGGATTGATAACGTTTGCGGGAACGTTCTCATTCTGGGACGTGTTGCAGATCACTGTCAAGACCCTGTTGCACGCGAGGAGGAAATAAGGTGGCTTCTAGAACAATCCCCAGGAGGAGCATTCGCATGGAACCAGCCGCACCAGGAGCAAGCGTCACGCTGCGGGAGGTTGCGGCGGCGAGCGGAGTCAGCGTTTCGACCGCCAGCCGTGCCCTCGATGACCGCGGCACAGCCTCGCGCTCCGCTGCTGCGGAGCATGTACGCAAGGTTGCCGAGCAGCTCGGTTATCGGCGGAACTCTTTCGCGTCAAGCCTGCGACGGGGAGAAACCCGGACGCTGGGGGTGCTCGTACCGCGCCTAAGCGACACGGTGATGGCGCTTATGTTTGAAGAATTGGAGCGCGCGGCCTCGGACCGAGGCTACTTCGCCATGGTCGCCACGAGCGGCGACGACCCTGAAGACGAACGCCGCGCGGCCGAGACGCTGCTGGACCGCAACGTCGACGGGCTGATCCTCGCTACCGCCCGTCTCGATGACGACTTGCCGCGACTGCTGCGGGAACGCCGGGTAGCCCACGCCCTGGTGCTGCGCACGGATGGCGTGAGTCCATCCGCTGTGGGAGACGATGAAGTCGGCGGATACCTGGCCGTCCGGCACCTTATTGACCTCGGCCACCGGGATATTGCAGTCATCACGGGACCGTCCTTCACATCAAGCGCCGTCGGGCGCCTCGCAGGCGCCCGACGGGCCTTCGCCGAGGCAGGGATCACCCCTCCCCCGGAATGGCTGATCGCCGCCGGCTATGGCATTGAAAATGGTTACTCAGCTGGCGAATCGCTGCTCGGCCAGGGGACCGGGAAGTGTCCGACGGCGATCTTTGCGGCCAACGACAACATCGCTCTCGGCGTCATCACCGCAGCCCACCACGCCGGAATCTCCGTCGGGCAGGACCTGGCGCTTGTCGGATACAACGACACACCGCTCTCCGCTCGGCTTTCCACGCCCCTGTCTTCAGTGCACGTACCCCTTGATCAGATCGCAAACACAGCCATCGATCTCATCACCCATCCGGACAAGGAACCACGAATCCGCAAAGCCATGCCCACCCTCATCCCCCGGGAATCCAGCGGACGCCCCAAGCACTTCCCTACAACCGACCGCCCAGCAGTTGCCCCGCACCACGATCGCAAAGAGGCACAGACGACCCGAGGCATGCCAACTCAGACCATTTGAAACCGGGCGCCCCGCATGGTTCGGAAGCGAGAAGTGCCCAATTGGGGCACACCCGAACCTGACATCCTGTACCCCGTGCCATAGCCGACGAGTCGGGCGTCGTAGGCCGGCATGAAACCAGGGTCGGCTGACGGCGGTGAGCCGATCCCGGCCGGCGCTTGCGAGTGAGGACGGTGCGCCGGTCAGCGAAGTTGGCTGGTGGTTGGCCCCGTGTATGTCGTCGGGGCGGGCTTGAGGCGCAGGGCCGTGATGGCCCGTGCGAAGAGAACAGAGGCCGCCGCTAATGGTGGGCGGCAGGGTCGACGTACCTGACCCGCTACCGGCAACCCACATATACCGTCTCTGCCTCGGACCCGGACGGTAGCACCGGCGGGAACATCTCGGTTTCATTCGACGTCTATACCGCCGGCGGCACCCATGAATACGGTGCCGGCACCCGGGTGTCTGTGCCGGCTCCGGAGGAAAAGCCAGTTGGACGGCACCGTCGACGCTCCCGGATGGTGCCTACCAGTTGCGCTCCCAAGCCTTCGACTCCTCCAACGTCGCGTCAGGGACCATGACGTTCAACTTCACCATCGACACCCAGGCACCGGGCACCCCGGTGGTCGCTCCGGCGAGCGGATCCCCGATTGTTGCCACGGACGCCAATGACGGCACCGACTCCACCGGCACCGTCGGTACGAGCGGCTATGACTTCACCATCACCAACACCGGAAAACTCGCCGCCACCGGTTTCATCTACGCGGTCACCAACGGCGGCTCTACAACTGAGACCTTCCCCACTGATATCACCGCCGATAAGGCCTCAAACGGCCCAGACCTGGCGACGCATTGGCGTCGGCGTCGCCGTCGTTGCACTAACAGCAGGAGCAGTCTTCACGTTTGGCGCACTCGCCCCTGAGGCTGCAGGACTGGGCACAGCTGCGGTCTCCGCGGAAGCAGCTGCGGAAGCGGTCGCTGCGCGAGCTGCGGCCCAGGCCGAAGCGCGCGCAGCGGCCGAGTCTCTGGCGGAAGGTGATCGGCTCGTCTCGCGAGCTGAGGAACTACAAGGAGCCTTGGCACATCCGATCGAGCAAAACAGCCGAACAGCAGCCGTGTTGAGCACTGATGAGGGCAGCGATATCTTGGCTTCAGGAGGACGCGATCTCAGCCAAGCTCAGAAAGCCATGGCTCAAGATGGCGACATCATTGCCCGCTTGCCGAAGAGCCATGCGGAAGTTACTGCCGTGCGGGGCGCCGAGGCCGAAGGTCTCACACCAAAGGCAATAGGCGTGTCTCGCCCGATATGTGCTGCTTGCAGGACTTTCCTGGAAGAATCGGGAGCCACTATTACGAGCCCAACAACCGCCGCCTGGTGAAGGCGAGTAAGGACCAACAGGCGATGAACTATGACAGAGAAGCAATACTCGAACGGGTTTCGCATATGTCTGGTCCCGCGAAAACGGCTTTCGCTGCTTGCTGCGCCCAGCGGCTCCTCCCCTTGTTTGAGCGATATACGCTGCGCACCGCACAGGGGAATTATGCTGCCCTTCAACAGGTCCTCGATGATGTTTGGTTTTCTCTCGCAGGGGGCAGCCCTGACCTCGCTGCTGGACAAGCAGTTGCTGAGTCTCTGGTTCCAAATGATTTCGGTGACTGGGTTTTTGAGATGGCCTACGGGCAGAACGCTGCGGCAGCCGTAGCCTACGCTGCTCGAGTCGCGATCAGCGGTGACCCTGACGAGTGTGAAGCTGCGGCTTCACAAGTTTACGAAGCTGCAGACTCCGCAGCGCAGGAGCTTCTTCCCGACGTTCGGATCGTGACCCCGGAATACAACGTGGAACTCCTTTCGCACCCCCTCACGCAACGGGCCCTCCAAGGCATATGCCTTGATCTCCAACGCTCGCAAGCGGAGGCGGAAGGGCCCCGGGACTGGCGAGCACTCAAGCTCGCAACGATTGACGAAGGCCGCACTTGGGCCGAGTCCATGCCCTGAGTCGCCATCCAGGGCGCGCCACGAAACCCTCCCGCTTACAGGAAAAGCGCGCCTCAAAACAGCAGAGAAGCCGTCAAGCGCGCCCGCGATCACCGGGGTACAGTACCGGGCCGGAGCGGGATCCTGCGTGAGCGCGATCCCTCCAGGACGGCGAACTCTTCGATGTAGTCTTTGGACCATGGTGAGCGTCCTCACTTCTGCCCTGCGGCAAATCAGCCTCAGCAACGAAGAATTTGGAAGGTTGGAGTTGCTTCGCCGCCTGAAGCCTGGGGTCCGTCCGGACATCACGCGAGGAGAACTTTCGAAGCTGGACCTCCCCTTTCCCGGAGACGAGCTCTCATCCCTCTACGAATGGCATAACGGCACAGACAGTGAAGGCGTCAAGCTAGGGCGCATATACCTGTTTCCGGGCTTCTACATGCTTTCTCTTGAAGAAGGGCTCGAAATCTATAACAACTTCGTAGGAAACGAACGGTGGGGCCGCGAGTGGTTTCCGCTGTTCGCAGATGGCGGTGGCGATTTTTACGTTGTCACCTGCTCGCGAATGTCATCGCGGAATGGGAAAATTGTTCACTTCATGATCGACGAACCAGATCATTCTATCGAGTACGAATCGCTCGCTCCGATGCTGCAGACGATGGCCGAGGCGTATCGGCGGAAGATCTTCTTCGTGGATCAGGAGGGATACCTCGATGAGGATCCCGATGCTTTCCTCTCACTCGGTGAGGAACTGAACCAAGATGTGCCCTGGTGGACTGATCCGATCGAGTAGTGACACGCCCGGGACCGCTTTTGCCCGAAGGGGGCCCAAATCCTGCAGCGGTGCGTATCCGATTAGGGCACACCCCAACCTGATGTCAGGAAGCCCTGTCAGGGATGTCAGAATAGGCTCGGATCCTCGTTTCTTGACGAACCCCGGTGAAGGGTCTTAGACCCAATCTGACAGGACGGGGCCTTCACCCCTGACTTCTCCCGCCGCCGCAGCCTCGGGCGACGGGAGTCGATTCCCTCGAACGTGGCGCGCCGGCGTCCACCCTGCAAGACTGCCAATGTTTCCAATAGCCGGGCCACGGGCTAAAGCGCTGCAACCAGCCGACCAAATCAGGACGTACGACGTGAACAACGGACTCTTCTCAAATCTCACAAAGCTGAGTCCGCGCAGCCAATTCTTGTTCAACCGCTTTCAGCGGTTCTTCCTGATCAGTTGGCTGATTTTCATCATCGAGACAATGGGGACCGTAGCGACCGTCCTGACCACCCATCCCCGGCCAGCCAGCCCGTTTTTCTACGTGCCGATGGGGATCCTGGCCTCCACACTCGTGGCGTTCGTCATCCTCGCGATGGTCTTTTCGTTTCCCGCCTTCCGTTCCATCGCCGGGGACATACGACACCGCCGGAACGAGGCCCGGCAGGAGGAACAGGGCTGAGGCACCCCGCACGGGTAGGTCGCAGACCACGGGGAGATTGAATTTCGGCGCGGCCGGCGTCTCGACAATGAGCGCCGAAGAGCCAACACGTTCTTCGTGAGCTTTTGCGTTCACCGCGGCCGGGTGGTCGGGTCCTTGCGCATCCGGTTCAGAAGGAACCGGCAGGCTTCCGATTCGTCCGAGAAGGTCTCCTGGGCAAAGCGGTGCAACGACAGGGCCGCACACCTCCCATGCGGCGCGAGCGCCTCCGTCGCGGTGTCCCTAGGGGGATCGTGCCGGCGAAGGCCACCGGCCGCATCATAGACGATGGGGCTGCCTGCGTTGCTTGGCACCCGCACCGGCACGATACTGTGTTCATGGCGACCCCGGGACCGCCCGCAGCGGCAGAACATGTGGAGGCTGCCCTTCGAGCTGCTGACGTCTTTCTGGGCATTGCTGCGCACTCACTCTTCGATGTCGACGACGAAACCACGGGGCAGCAACTGGCTGTTCTGCTCGCGGTCGCTCCGCAGGGGCAGCAGAGCGTCGCCGCGGTCGCACGGCTCTTGCAGTTCCACCCTTCCAGCGCCATGAACAGCTGTCGGCGTCTCCACGTAAGCGGACTGATCGTCCGCCTAGAGGAGCGGACCGGAAACGGGGATTTTCAGGTGACGGTCACGCCAAGGGGACGAGCCCTCGTGCGCGAAGTCCTCCAGCGCCGGCGGAAGGCCGTAGCAGAGCTGATCAGAAATTTGCCTCGCGATAAGAGGGAGCCGGTCGCGGCCGCGATGAATGCGTTCGCTGCCGCCGCGGGCGGCGAAGACCCTGAAATCGGACTTTTCACCTTCCGGCTGTCCGGCTGATTGGGGCGGCCGGCGGCGTCGCCGCGCCCTTTCTGAAAGGGGCGCAGTCCCTGCCCGGACCGGTGCCGGTTACCCGGACTGCTCAGCTTTGGCCAGCGCATCAATTTTGTCCAGCTGAACGTAACGGAGCTGGCGGATCAGGCGCAGGGTCGGTTTAAGTGCAAAGCAGATGGATCCCACAAGGAAGCACCACAACGCAGGGGTCTTGGCGGAAGGCAGGAAGAACATAATGCTGCCTGCGATAAAAAGCCCGGCTGCAGTGAAATCAACGATGGTGTAGATCACTTCGATCGTCGCATACAGGCGGGCGTGTGCGGGACTCTTGTGTGCTTTCGAATCGAACAGTCGCATTCGTACCTTCCTCTGCAGCAGCTGCGGACTATAGGGAGGATCGCCGCCACTGGAAACGCCTTCCTTTTCCATCAGGCTATCGCTGAACCGCTCGAAGGGAGTCGGAGGGATGAACTGAACACGGTGAGGTCGCACAAAGATGGAGAGTGCCATGGGCACCGCGCGATGCAGTGCCCATGATGAGAGGCTGTTGGGCCACTTGGACGGCAACTCAGCAGTGATCCTTACGCCCCACCGGATGATCAAGAGACGAAAGGTGGCGGGTGTGAAAGCTTCTATTCGGAGGTATGCCCTCCGGAGATGAGTTTCACGGCAAGCACTGCCGAGAGTACCGCGAAGGGCCCTTCAACGAGGCCGGCCTCAAGGACCGCGGTCACCAATGCGGAGCCCTGACCTGCCGTTATGACGTTGAAGAGGGCGTCGATGCACAGGCTCGTGGAAAAGGACGCTGCGCTGAGCGCAGCGTAATTGCTGTCGCGGAACAGGAAAAATGTGGTCAGCAAAGCGGTGAGCCCTTCAAATCCATCGAGGGCGACCCAGGCCACATTCCAGTTGTAAGCAACCGTCGTGGACGGCATCGTGTCACCCAGATAGAAGGTCCACGCCACATAAAACACGACGGCGCCGGCGCCGCAGGCAAACGCGAGCCGCCTCCATCCCAGGTTGCGCAACCGGGCGAGGGCCGTAAGGCGTCCACGAAAGAGTACCGCCATCAGGAGAAGGGCTACGGCCAGTTTGACAACAATGAAGTGAGGCCCCGGTGACCACCCGGTAAAACGCAGAGGCACGGAGAAAAACAGACGAACTACTGTCGCCGGCAAGGGCTGCCATGCAAGCACTGCGAAACCAACCATGTCCCATCCTTACCGTCTTTGGCTGCAGGACCTCTCCAGGCTGGCGGGATGGAAAGCGCGTGGTGCGTCGCGCCTATGGAATCGGGCGACGCCGGCATGGCTGGTGTACCGGGCGGTTGAGAGACCGGCCCCGCAGGTGTCCACATTGCGCCGGCCCTGTGACCTTCACCTGCACCAGAGCGAAAAGGAAGCCTGTCGACACCCCACGAGAGGGAGGCGAACGTCACCCTAAGGGCGTAAAGGAACCGTCAAAACCGGAGCCTCTCGGTCGGCGCGACGGGGTAGGCTGAAGTTCAGGTGCGCCGGGAAGTCTGGTCGGCAGGGTGTTTGTCCTGCTCTTGAACCGGAGGTTTCCCGTGCGCTTTCCTTTTCTCTGCTCCTCGCCCAAGGCGACGTCCCGCCGAGCAGCGGGTGTCCTGTGACCGGCCGCACGGCCGTGGCGCCCGCCCATGGAAGAGGACTTCACTCCCGGACGGCTCTTCTGCTCGGGTTCGCGTTCGCCGTGATGGCCGACCCCGTATCCTCGGTCGCCTACGCAATCGAAGCTGCTCTGCGAGCCCTGAACGGTGACCTGGCGCTGCTGGTACCGACAATGGTTCTCGTAGTGGCAATCATCGCTTTGGTCATCCTGAACTACCGGCAGCTGGTGGCCCGATACCCGCAGGGCGGCGGGGCTTCGGCTGCCGTTGGTGAAGCGTTCGGGGACGGCTGGTCTTTTCTTCCCATTGGCGCCCTCGTCGTTGACTTCGTGCTCACCATCGCCATCAGCGTCTCGGCCGGGGCATCGGCCCTCATCGCATATTTTCCGGCCCTCGCACCGTGGAGGTTGCTCCTTGCGCTCGGACTGGTCCTCGTTGTGGGCGGCCTGACCTGGTTCGGGCACCTGGGACGGCTCGTGTTCGCAGCGATGACCGTCGCGTTCATCGCCGTGTCCGCGATGGTCCTGATTTACGGGCTTGGTGCCACCCCTCACACCGTTGGTACCGTCACCGGCACCCCGAGCCACCAGGCGGTCATTGCGGTGGTGCTGGCGTTCCCGGTTGCAATGGCGCTGGCCACCGGGGTAGAAGCACCTTCTTCGGCTATCGCCCAGCTCGGACAGCTCGATAATGACGGGCGAAGCCGGTTCGGCAAAGTCACCCTGTGGCTCACCCTGGGGATCGTGGGAACCATCACGCTCGGGCTGACGATGGAAGCCGCCCACCTTCAGGTAGGCATCCCACCCGAGGACAGCACGCAGATCGCGGAACTGGCCCGGCTAGCCGCACCGGCGCCCCTGTTCGCAGCCTTCCAGTTCGTTACCGCCCTGCTGCTGCTTTCAGCGGCAAGCTCTTCGTTCCAAGCCGGCCCGGGCCTTCTCAAAGCGCTGGCCCGCCGCGCCACACCGCGCGGCGAGATTGTCGGCATCCTTCCCGGGGGCCTTGGCCGAACGAACGTCCACCACACCCCTTACTGGGGCGTGGCCCTGTTCATCGTCCTCGCCGGCGTGGTCACCGCAGCAGCCGGCGGCAACGACCAGGAACTGGTCTTGTTCTACGCCGTATCCGTGTTCCTGAGCTTCCTTGCCGGCCTGGCCTCCATGGCCTTGTTCTCCTACCGCGACCGCCGGTCAGGCTACCTACTCTTGAACGTCACCGGCGCCGTTGTCGTCGCGTTCACCCTGGTTGCCAACCTGACCCGCGGGCTGCCCGTGGTCAGCCTCGCCGCAGCCGTCCTGATCGCAGCGCTGCTGTACCTTGCCTGGCTCAAAGCCGGCAAACCCCGCGGCGTGCGCAACGCCGCAGCGGAAGCAGAAACCGAAGAGCCCGACGAAGTCAAACAATGAAGCATCCCAAGAGACGGCCTTACTCCGGGACTTGGACTAATCCGTCCCTGTTATAAATTCTCGGCTCAGACCCGGGCGTATAGCGTGCGTTTCTGCTCGATTACCGTCGCTGATGGAACCGGGGCCGAGGTATGCCGGAACTTTAAAGCGGTCGACGCTGCCCTGAAATGCGTGCACCGCCTGGACGAATGACTGGGGTGACGACGCCGGTGGCACAGCAGGCCCAACGGCCCTGCTCCGGACCGTTCGCTTCCCCGATATCCTCCATGCAGGCGGATGCCGGGACCAAGGGGAAGCGTCATTCCCGGGAAAAATTAGGGACTAACAGAACATGAAAAAGATACCCGCCCTTAGGGCAGCCGAAGCCTCTCTGTTCAAAGTGCTGGCCCACCCGGTACGTGTTCTGCTCCTGGAGGTCCTCGCCGAGAGTCTGGCAACAGCGAGCTCGCTCCGGGAAGCAGCAGGAATCCGGCCTTCGTAGCTGTCGAAGCACCTCAGGTTTCTCCGCGCCGAGAAGCTGATCGCCGTCGGTCGCTCAAATGGACGCCTCAGCAATCACGTCACCAGCACCGAGTCCGCGACGCTCCTGGCGACGGCACATGCCGCCATCAGAACTGAATGAACCAGGCAGGCTATGCCCGGTGCTATTCGCGGCAATGTTGCGAAGTGGGGGTAAAGCTGCCCAGCTCGTGTTTCGAAATAAGTGGCAACAAGGTGCTCGAACCACCCTGCGAACATGGCAGGGAGCATCAGCACCACTCCTCTACATCCATTAGGCGTGCTTCTGAGCCTGCTTGGGTGGCATTTTCGGTGAGGGTGAATGTTGGGCCGTGTGAGCTATCTCTGAAGCGCCGTGGACTGTGATCGGCCGTTACTCCGGCGGATGGAGGGCGACGGAGCGTCCGGTGGCGGACGGCCGCATGGTGAAGCCGAGAGCGGCCCGCGGGGAGTCCGAACCGCCCCTTGACCGCTTCTGGCGGAACGTTGCCGGTGGCGGACGAGGCCCAATGAGTCGCTGCGCGGCCGGATCACATGCGCAGTCTGATGGCGAACAGGAAGTAACAGAGAATCGGCACCGCCAGGAGCGACAGCACCGCCACCACAGCGATCACCCGACTCCAACGGCGCAAGAGCACCCGCAGGAGGGAGAAGAATAAGATGCCGATGAGGCCGCCGACCGCGTTCAGCATGACATCGTCGATGTCAGAGGCGCCGAGCCCGAAGATGCCCTGGACGATCTCCAGCGCGACGCTCGCGCCGACGACGAAGACGAGGTTCATCCAGATCCTGCTGTTCCGGCGCACCAAGGGCAGGAAGGCGCCGAGCGGGACAAACGCCACGATGTTGCCGACGACGTTGCCGATCGCGAACCTCTTCACCGCAGCCGAGCCGCCGACCAGATAATCCGAAATTGTCGCGAACGGGATCAGGTTGAACGAGCGCCCCGAGCCCGGCGGCCGCGAGAACAGCAACAGCTTCATAAGGAGGATGAGATAGAGGACGAACACCAGCCAGATGACAACCGTGCCGATCTTCACGCGCATGGTCATCGTGCGCCCCGGCTGCGCATCATCGCTGACAGCGACGGGCTTCGACGGCACATTCACCAGGGCACTGTACCAAGTCGAACTTTGCGCCCCCTCCACGCCTGACGCGCCAAGCGCGTCTATACCCCACCCACACCCTCAATTGCGATGAGCCGCTTTATCTACTCGACCTAAGCGGGGCGGACGGAAGCGTCGGGCGCCGTGATCCGGGACCAGGCGTCATCGCGGAATCGACAAAAACCGCAGCCTGCCTGAATCGACAACAACCATCACACCAGGAGTAATGCCCGTGGAAGCCGACAACGATCGTCTTGGCCGGGCTTGGCACTGAAGCCATCCGCTCCATCGAAGGGATTCCCTGCCGTAGGCATCCCGACGCACGTAAATGACGACCCCGGCGTCCTGTTGGGCCCATCCGCGGTCACATGGGTCGCAGGCCGGCGGCCTAGTTGCAGGTCTTGCAACTAGGCCGCTCGTTTCTTGCAATTAGCGATCGAGACTTGCGACCCCTTGTAGATTGCCACGCATTTTGGTCCTTGGGACCAAAATGCCGACCCCGTCGTTCCGCGGGGTCGATCTTCTGCCAACCGTTCGACTCTGCCATCGAAGATGGTCCTGCTCTACGCCAAGCCCGACCGGAAGGTCGACCGACCCGGTGACGTGTACGGCGCGGATACGTGGCATCTGCGCGCAGCAGGCCGCCATCCGGCTCGCCAAGGACAAGCAGCAGACCAAGATCGTGAACTGCTTTCCCGGCACCTCCCACTTCAGCGAGAGGTACGCCTCCTTCCCGTCCGCGACGGTGAAGCTGCCGGCACCGACCGCCGGCCCTGTCCTGCTCACCAAAGCAGCGGTGTCCGCTCTGAAGGACCTGATCGCCGACGGCGACCGTACACCAGGGCGGGGGTCATGCTCACCGACCTGCGGCCCGCCGGCGCCCAGCCACAACTGCCCCCGTTCGGACCGCCCACGAGGACAAGAACATCGGGACCCTGCTCGGGAACGTCATGGACAAGTGCGGGACCTCTGCGATCGGCCTTGGCCGCGCCGGAATGGTCGAGCAGCCTGACCGGGGGATGAAGCGGCGGGCACTCCCGCCGTGGTACACGACCGAATGGGCGGAGCTGCCCCTCGTAAAAGCCGGCTGAGGCTAGCCAGAATTATCCCTCCCGGGGGGCGAAATCGAGCCAGCCAGGCCTTTGCCTCCTGCGCGGCCTTCCCGCTTATAGGCGTCGGCAGCTATCCGCGGCAGCAGCACCAGATAGATGCCCGTTGACGATAAGCCTCCGGTGTGCGCGTCCGAATAGCCGGCAGCGGCTGCACCCAATACAGCGCCGCCACCTAAGAGGGCGTAGAACCACCGTTCACGCCGCAGCCTGAACGTCCGGTTCGGGCCTCGGTTCCTCCACAGCAACCAGGCAAAGCGCAAGGTGCCGACGGCAACACCCGCCAGGCAGATGAAAGCAAGAACGAACACCGGAAAGTCATGAAAGGCGACCACAAGGCTCATCCCAACCACGGTTGAAACCGCCA
Source organism: Paenarthrobacter sp. DKR-5 (assembly GCF_018531425.1). Lineage (GTDB taxonomy): Bacteria > Actinomycetota > Actinomycetes > Actinomycetales > Micrococcaceae > DKR-5. The sequence continues at coordinate 1,154 of NZ_JAHBOI010000002.1, read as the reverse complement.
GTGCTGCGGCGGCCAATCGGCTGACAACCGAGTTCGAGGCGACAGAGTCCAAATTTCGGAGTACCACGGGACTTCCTTAGCTCGTAAACCGGTCACACACAGTACATTTTGATGCCGAATCCAGCGACACCGCTCGTGAAGGCGGGGCAGGGCGCTGAAGCCTCCGATGCTAGGCGGACCCGAACGAGAAGAACGCGAAGAAGAGGCTGAACGCGACGGCAACCCAAAGGGGTATCAGAATCCTCTTTGGCGTTTTCTGACCGGGGCGCCTTGCCGGGAATCTTTCTGGAAACCTCTCTCTCAGCAGAAGCAGCACGGCGAGTGTCACCGCGAAAATTCCTACCATTTCGAAGAAAACGAGAGGTGGATAACGGAGGTGCATCTGCTGTCGTCTCCCTAGCGTAAAGGCGGATCAAGCGAAGGCGCGGCGAGTGCTTCCCGCGCTCACCGTCTGCGCCCGTGGTGTCGAATGTAGAGCGTAAGGATCCCCCCAAATAGCCCTCCTGCTATGCCGAGAACGCTGAGCGTCCAGTCGCCTCGTACTGTCCCGAGGAGCCCGGCAAGCAGCAGAACGCAGCTTCCGATCAATGCCAGCGCATTCTGCCTTCTTGTCACGAGAATGCGTGTCCTTCCGTTCCGATTACCCGCCGTCAGGAAGACGGGGCGCTTACCTTCTCTTTGCACTTCTAACGGTCAATGTGGTCGCCACGAGACAGAGCGCCGAAACTGCCGCCCAGCCAATGTGGCCAAAAGCTGAGGGGGAGATAACGGCCAGAATGCCTGCCAGCACAGCGAATCCGGCGTAGAAGTAGCCGACGACTAAGCCCACCTCGATTCATCCCAAGCGTCATTAGTCAGAGCCGTCGAGCCCAAGGTGATAAGGGCAGCAAATGAGGTCATCTGCGGGACCACACCATGCCAACAAACAGCAGCACTACTCCTAAAAGCCCCACAAGTGCTGACGCCGCGACGCTCAGCCTGCGCTGCACGTCGTAGGACTTGAAGCGGCTTCTGCCGGGCAAAAACTGGCTCATCGTAATTAAGGGTGTAGTCGGGATCGGAAGCCGCCGGATTCCAGGAGTGATCTCGCGATGTAGTTGGTGAGGTTCCTGAATCCGAGGGCTGAGCCGCGGAGGTGTTCGAGGCGCCCGTTG
>NZ_JAHBOI010000015.1 GCF_018531425.1 Paenarthrobacter sp. DKR-5 | reverse complement strand
GGCTCATCGTAATTAAGGGTGTAGTCGGGATCGGAAGCCGCCGGATTCCAGGAGTGATCTCGCGATGTAGTTGGTGAGGTTCCTGAATCCGAGGGCTGAGCCGCGGAGGTGTTCGAGGCGCCCGTTGATCGCCTCCGTCGGGCCATTGGAGGTGCCTGGGCGGTCGAAGAACGCCAGGATGTCGACCGCGCGTTGTTTCAGTGTTCGGCCGAGTCGGCGGATCTCGGTCAGGGCGGCCGGGACGTCGCTGGTGATGGAGTCGATGACGGCCTGCATCATCTCTTTCCCCTTTTTCTTGTCGGGTTCCCGGTAGGCGGCGACGATCCGCTGATAGATACCCCAGGTTGCCTGAACCTCGACATGCTCATCGACCGCGAACACCGCGCTCAAGCGGGTGTTCTGCTTGTCCGTGAGGAGGTCCGCGCCGGTGTGCAGGGTCCGCCGGGCCTTATAGAGCGGGTCGCCGGCTCGACCGCGGTGCCCTGTTGTGGTCTGCTGAACGCGTTGCCGGCACCGGTCGAGCCCATCCCCGGCGAGCCGGACGACATGGAAGGGGTCCATGACCGGGACCGCGTCCGGAAGCTCCTCGGAGGTCGCGGTTTTGAAGCCGGTGAACCCATCCATGGCGACCACCTCTACCCCATCCCGCCACGCCTGTGGTCGGCCGGCGAGCCAGGCCTTGAACACCGCCTTGGAGCGTCCCTCAACCATGTCCAACAACCGTGCCGGGCCCGTCTTCTCGCGGATCGGGGTGAGATCGATGATGACCGTGACGTACTTGTCGCCGTGTCGGGTATGCCGCCACACATGCTCATCCACCCCGATCGCGGACACCCTGTCGAACCTGCCCGGGTCATCGATCAATCGACGCTTGCCCTCGGTCAGGACCGCACTGTTCGCCGTATGCCAGGACACCCCGAGACCTGCTGCGACCCGGGACACGGTGAGGTGATCAATGACGATGCCTTCCAGCGCCCAGCTCAGCCCCCGGCGGGAGATTTTCGCCCTTCGCTCAGCTGCCCTCAAGGTCTCTTGTCGCCAAGTGCGCCCGCAGTTCTCGCACCGGTAGCGGCGTATCCGCACCAGCAAGGTAGTGGGTCGGTGTCCGAACGGCTCATGCGCCAGCTGGCGGGTGATCGTGTCTCGCGGTACGCCTTCCGCACCGCATGATCGGCACCACGGATCTGCTTGAACGACACGGCACTCGATCACCGCCCGATCCGGCCCAAGGTGTTGCCCGACAGCCTCGAGACCAAGCTCTTCGAGCCGGCAGAACGTGGTGAGGTCAGGGCGATCGAAGGTAGCGTTGAGCACGTCGAGGTCTTTCGGATGGCGAGCGTAGGAACTTCCATCATCGGAAGGCCTCGACCTCTATCCCGCCTTCGCCGCGCCGGCCCCCGTCGCCCCGGCTACACCCTTAATTACGAAGAGCC
>NZ_JAHBOI010000014.1 GCF_018531425.1 Paenarthrobacter sp. DKR-5 | reverse complement strand
TTCGCTTTGTCAATTCCGCGAATTCACCCGGAATAAACCAAACAAACAAAACAAACACCCACACCAAACCAGCCCGCCCCCGCACACCCAACAAACAGGCACACGAACCACAGACCAGAAAAAGTAAAAGGAATTTTTGGCCGCCACACTCCCGCGGCGACTCAGAAAACACTACCCCACCCCCACCCCAAACACAAATCCACCCCCACACCCCCACCAACAGCCGCGAAACCCGTGGAACGGGGACGCTCACCCCCATCAGTGGCGCCGGCGGTGCGGGCTGTTTCACGCCGGCGACCATGACTTCGGCGCGGCCACTGCGCGCGAGTGACAGCGTCAACACGGCCGAAGTCCACGGGGCCCGCATTGCCCACTGGATCACCGGTCCCACCCGGGGCGACGGTGTCCTGCACCGCAAGCTTTCCTCCGGGGTGGTGACATCCGGGCGCACGTGGGCTGTCTCCCGTCGGCAACGCGTAACAGGTGACTGCCGGGACGTTCCGGCAACGCGGGGGTCCAGGCAGTGAACCGGGCTCCCGAGCACTCGCGACTTTGCAAGCGACGCCGTTTCCGGGCGCCCGGAAACGGCATGAGCTGCAAAGCGGCGCCTCACGGATTGAGGCTGCGCGAAGAGCCGCCCATGGGACCAAGACTGCGTGGACGCGACGGGCGATGTAACGCCCGTTGCGGCGCCGTCGCGCGTGTGCGAACACGCCCGTGATCGTGTTCTATCGACAGGGGGTGAGACCCATGCACGCAGTACCCTCAGTGGGCGCTCCCCTGCAGCCCACGAATACGCGACTGAGGTAGTCGCGCTGGGAGCGCCCGACAGGCAACACCCGAAAGGCGACTCCCATGAACTCCACACCTTCTTCGACTCCGGACCTCAGCGCGACGACCAGTTCCGCCGACAGCGCCGCGACGCACCCGTGTCACGGGAGTTGGCCGGCACCGAACCGACAGGCCAAGGCGACAACCCGGGCGGACAACCCAAATCAGCGAGCCCTCGTTCTCGCCGGCGGCGGAGCGGCAGGCAATGCATGGGAGCTCGGCCTCATCGCCGGTCTTTGCGAGGCCGGGCTGGATGCCACCAATGCAGATCTCATCATAGGAACGTCAGCAGGGGCGACGGTGGCTGCCCAGATCACCAGCGGGAGACAGCCGGCAGAACTCTACGCCGCGATCCTGGCCGAAACACCTCAGGCACCGACCGACGGCGATGCACGGGCCAGAGGAAGCGCTCCGCAGCTGTCCGGGCCGTCCTATCTGGAATGGTCCAACGACATCATCAGCTCAGCTGAAGATGCCGCCGACATGCGCCGCAGGATGGGCGCCGCAGCGCTCGAGTTGGGCGCTGCGGATGGCGCCGGTCAAAGGCGCTGGCACGACGTCGTCGCCGCTCGGCTGCCCAGCCGGCACTGGCCGCAACAGAGGGTGCTCATCACAGCCATCGACGCCCATACCGGGGAACCGGTCGTGTTCGACCGCCACAGCGGAATCGAGCTGGTGGACGCCGTTGCCGCCAGCACTTCGGCGGCGATGCCCTACCGCATCGGCGGGAGCCGGTACCTCGACGGAGGTTACCGGCGCAGTGAGAACGCGGATCTCGCGGCGGGATACGGGCGGGTGCTGGTGCTCTCGCCCTTCGGGGGCAGCTCACGCATGCCTCTGGCGTGGCGCATGGATCTCGCAACCCAGGTCGACGAGCTGCGCGCAGCGGGCAGCAGGGTCGAGGTGGTATTTCCCGACAGCCGCGCGGGAAAGGTATTCGGCGCCAACGCGCTGGATCCGTCGACCCGTCCGCAGGCCGCTCGAGGCGGCTACGACCAGGGCCGCGCCCTCGCGGAGCTTCTCCACCCGTTCTGGCACTGACGCCGGCGAGCGAGACAACACACACTCGACGCCCCGGACCTCGCTCCTACCTCCGCGAACGCGAACCCGCGTTGAACGCGACGTCCCGCGGGGGTGCGGTTGGTGAGGGTTCCGCCCGTGGGGTGGGGTGACCGGCTGCAAAGCCGGGGGTGCCACGGGGTGGTGTGGTGGGTGTGGTGTTTTAAGTGGGTGAGGGCCCCGCACCTGGTGGTGCGGGGCCCTCATTCTAAGTGTGGTCCGGCGGTGTCCTACTCTCCC
>NZ_JAHBOI010000013.1:1839-5617 GCF_018531425.1 Paenarthrobacter sp. DKR-5 | reverse complement strand
TCTAAGTGTGGTCCGGCGGTGTCCTACTCTCCCACACCCTCGCGAGTGCAGTACCATCGGCGCTGTGGGCCTTAGCTTCCGGGTTCGGAATGGGACCGGGCGTTTCCCCCACGCTATGACCGCCGTAACTCTGTTACCACCCCTGGTGACCTGGCCTTTGGCCGGTCGTGCCGGGGGGAAATCTGTGGTTACAACAATATTTTTGTGTTGTTGGTTCCCTGGTTGTTGTTCGGGAACCGCATAGTGGACGCAAGCAGTGTGATCGCCACCAACCCCGGTTCAGGGGGGTGGTGTGTGGTGTAAGTTATCGGCCTATTAGTACCGGTCAGCTTCACGAGTCGTTAGTCCTCGCTTCCACATCCGGCCTATCAACCCAGTGGTCTGGCTGGGGGCCTCTCACACAAACGTGTATGGAAATCTCATCTTGAAGCGAGCTTCCCGCTTAGATGCTTTCAGCGGTTATCCCATCCGAACGTAGCTAATCAGCGGTGCACTTGGCAGTACAACTGACACACCAGAGGTTCGTCCGTCCCGGTCCTCTCGTACTAAGGACAGCCCTTCTCAAATTTCCTGCGCGCGCAGCGGATAGGGACCGAACTGTCTCACGACGTTCTAAACCCAGCTCGCGTACCGCTTTAATGGGCGAACAGCCCAACCCTTGGGACCTACTCCAGCCCCAGGATGCGACGAGCCGACATCGAGGTGCCAAACCATGCCGTCGATATGGACTCTTGGGCAAGATCAGCCTGTTATCCCCGAGGTACCTTTTATCCGTTGAGCGACGGCCATTCCACAATGTGCCGCCGGATCACTAGTCCCGACTTTCGTCCCTGCTTGAGATGTCTCTCTCACAGTCAAGCTCCCTTGTGCACTTACACTCGACACCTGATTGCCAACCAGGCTGAGGGAACCTTTGGGCGCCTCCGTTACTCTTTAGGAGGCAACCGCCCCAGTTAAACTACCCATCAGGCACTGTCCCTGACCCGGATTACGGGCCGAAGTTAGATATCCAAAGTGACCAGAGTGGTATTTCAACGATGACTCCACCCGAACTGGCGTCCGGGCTTCACAGTCTCCCACCTATCCTACACAAGCCACTCCGAACACCAATACCAAACTATAGTAAAGGTCTCGGGGTCTTTCCGTCCTGCTGCGCGTAACGAGCATCTTTACTCGTACTGCAATTTCGCCGAGTTTATGGTTGAGACAGCGGGGAAGTCGTTACTCCATTCGTGCAGGTCGGAACTTACCCGACAAGGAATTTCGCTACCTTAGGATGGTTATAGTTACCACCGCCGTTTACTGGGGCTTAAATTCTCAGCTTCGCCGTGAGGCTAACCGGTCCTCTTAACCTTCCAGCACCGGGCAGGAGTCAGTCCGTATACATCGTCTTGCGACTTCGCACGGACCTGTGTTTTTAGTAAACAGTCGCTTCCCCCTGGTCTCTGCGGCCCCGATCCCCTCCCGGTCGCAAGTACCGTTCAAGGTTGGGGCCCCCCTTCTCCCGAAGTTACGGGGGCATTTTGCCGAGTTCCTTAACCATAATTCTCTCGATCGCCTTAGTATTCTCTACCTGATCACCTGTGTCGGTTTGGGGTACGGGCAGCTAAAACCTCGCGTCGATGCTTTTCTCGGCAGCATAGGATCACCGAATCCCCCCGAAACGGGGGTCCCGTCAGATCTCAGGCACATGAACAGCGGATTTGCCTACCGTTCGCCCTACATCCTTAGACCGGGACAACCATCGCCCGGCTCGGCTACCTTCCTGCGTCACACCTGTTAATACGCTTACCTCCCCCGGTCAGGTCCCGCGCGCCCCGCGCACCCGGCCCCGAAGGGCACTCATGCACGGATTGGGCGGTTAGTATCCCGGAATCAGTATTGGCGGTTTTTCGCCGGTACGGGAATATCAACCCGTTGTCCATCGACTACGCCTGTCGGCCTCGCCTTAGGTCCCGACTTACCCAGGGCAGATTAGCTTGACCCTGGAACCCTTGATCATTCGGCGGACGGGTTTCTCACCCGTCTTTCGCTACTCATGCCTGCATTCTCACTCGTGTGGGCTCCACCGCTGGTTTACACCGCGACTTCACTGCCCACACGACGCTCCCCTACCCATCCACACCCCTGAACCACGAAGGCTAGGGTCCTATGTGAATGCCACAACTTCGGCGGTGTACTTGAGCCCCGCTACATTGTCGGCGCGGAATCACTTGACCAGTGAGCTATTACGCACTCTTTCAAGGGTGGCTGCTTCTAAGCCAACCTCCTGGTTGTCTGGGCAACTCCACATCCTTTCCCACTTAGCACACGCTTAGGGGCCTTAGTTGGTGGTCTGGGCTGTTTCCCTCTCGACTATGAAGCTTATCCCCCACAGTCTCACTGCTGCGCTCTCACTTACCGGCATTCGGAGTTTGGCTGACGTCAGTAACCTTGTAGGGCCCATCGGCCATCCAGTAGCTCTACCTCCGGCAAGAAACACGCAACGCTGCACCTAAATGCATTTCGGGGAGAACCAGCTATCACGAAGTTTGATTGGCCTTTCACCCCTACCCACAGCTCATCCCCTCCATTTTCAACTGAAGTGGGTTCGGTCCTCCACGACGTCTTACCGTCGCTTCAACCTGGCCATGGGTAGATCACTTCGCTTCGGGTCTAGATCACGCCACTGCATCGCCCTGTTCAGACTCGCTTTCGCTACGGCTTCCCCACACGGGTTAACCTCGCGACGTAACACTAACTCGCAGGCTCATTCTTCAAAAGGCACGCCGTCACAACTACAAGGCTGCTCCGACGGATTGTAAGCACACGGTTTCAGGTACTGTTTCACTCCCCTCCCGGGGTACTTTTCACCTTTCCCTCACGGTACTAGTCCGCTATCGGTCATTAGGTAGTATTTAGGCTTACCAGGTGGTCCTGGCAGATTCGCACGGGATTTCTCGGGCCCCGTACTACTTGGGATACTCCCCAGGCGGTGTTCATGCATTTCGTCTACGGGACTCTCACCCTCTACGGTCAGGCCTTCAAACCTGCTCGACTATGCAAACACTCTCACCTCACTGTCCCGGCAGAGACAGAACGGGAAGTCCCGCAACCCCGGCCATGCAACGCCCGCCGGCTATCACACATGGCACGGTTTAGCCTCATCCGCTTTCGCTCGCCACTACTCACGGAATCACTGTTGTTTTCTCTTCCTGTGGGTACTGAGATGTTTCACTTCCCCACGTTCCCCCCACACACCCTATGTGTTCAGATGCGGGTCACCAGATCACTCGCGCGTCTGGCGGGGTTTCCCCATTCGGACATCCTGGGATCACCGTTCGGTTATCAACTCCCCCAGGCTTATCGCAGATTCCTACGTCCTTCTTCGGCTCCTAATGCCAAGGCATCCACCGTGTGCCCTTAAAAACTTGACCACAACGATCAAGATCACGCACATTCTCGAGAGAACCACGGAAACCAACCCCGAAAGGCCGGCACCAGGTTCATCAATAGAAATTGCTCTTACAAAATAAGATGCTCGCGTCCACTATGCAGTTCTCAAACAACAACCCCGTCACACCCGCCACCCGCCCCCACCAAGGAGAACAAGCACAGACAATGCCCGGGAAACCAGAAACAACAACCCACAACCCGCCAGGACAAAACCCGGCCGGCCACGAGCCCTGTTGCCTCAGGACCCAACAGTGTGCCAAAAGACGCCCGCCCCCCACCCGCACCAGGCTTTCCACGCACCCAACCCCAAAGGGAAGGACACCGTACTCACCCGGCCGCAGCC
>NZ_JAHBOI010000013.1:0-1746 GCF_018531425.1 Paenarthrobacter sp. DKR-5 | reverse complement strand
ACCGGAGAAACAAACGCCGAATCCATTGATATTCCACCCATGAGCACCCACCGCAGGACAAACGCCTGCGCAATGGGCCTACTCCTGACAACCACCACACCAGGACACGAGCCCCGGCCGGCAGGTTGTAAGGCGCTCCTTAGAAAGGAGGTGATCCAGCCGCACCTTCCGGTACGGCTACCTTGTTACGACTTAGTCCCAATCGCCGGTCCCACCTTCGACGGCTCCCTCCCACAAGGGGTTAGGCCACCGGCTTCGGGTGTTACCAACTTTCGTGACTTGACGGGCGGTGTGTACAAGGCCCGGGAACGTATTCACCGCAGCGTTGCTGATCTGCGATTACTAGCGACTCCGACTTCATGGGGTCGAGTTGCAGACCCCAATCCGAACTGAGACCGGCTTTTTGGGATTAGCTCCACCTCACAGTATCGCAACCCTTTGTACCGGCCATTGTAGCATGCGTGAAGCCCAAGACATAAGGGGCATGATGATTTGACGTCGTCCCCACCTTCCTCCGAGTTGACCCCGGCAGTCTCCCATGAGTCCCCGCCATAACGCGCTGGCAACATGGAACGAGGGTTGCGCTCGTTGCGGGACTTAACCCAACATCTCACGACACGAGCTGACGACAACCATGCACCACCTGTAAACCGGCCACAAGTGGGGCACCCATCTCTGGGCGTTACCGGTTCATGTCAAGCCTTGGTAAGGTTCTTCGCGTTGCATCGAATTAATCCGCATGCTCCGCCGCTTGTGCGGGCCCCCGTCAATTCCTTTGAGTTTTAGCCTTGCGGCCGTACTCCCCAGGCGGGGCACTTAATGCGTTAGCTACGGCGCGGAAAACGTGGAATGTCCCCCACACCTAGTGCCCAACGTTTACGGCATGGACTACCAGGGTATCTAATCCTGTTCGCTCCCCATGCTTTCGCTCCTCAGCGTCAGTTACAGCCCAGAGACCTGCCTTCGCCATCGGTGTTCCTCCTGATATCTGCGCATTTCACCGCTACACCAGGAATTCCAGTCTCCCCTACTGCACTCTAGTCTGCCCGTACCCACTGCAGACCCGGGGTTGAGCCCCGGGCTTTCACAGCAGACGCGACAAACCGCCTACGAGCTCTTTACGCCCAATAATTCCGGATAACGCTTGCGCCCTACGTATTACCGCGGCTGCTGGCACGTAGTTAGCCGGCGCTTCTTCTGCAGGTACCGTCACTTTCGCTTCTTCCCTACTGAAAGATGTTTACAACCCGAAGGCCTTCATCCATCACGCGGCGTCGCTGCATCAGGCTTGCGCCCATTGTGCAATATTCCCCACTGCTGCCTCCCGTAGGAGTCTGGGCCGTGTCTCAGTCCCAGTGTGGCCGGTCACCCTCTCAGGCCGGCTACCCGTCGTCGCCTTGGTGAGCCATTACCTCACCAACAAGCTGATAGGCCGCGAGTCCATCCAAAACCACAAAAGCTTTCCACCAACACACCATGCGGTGATCGGTCATATCCGGTATTAGACCCAGTTTCCCAGGCTTATCCCAGAGTCAAGGGCAGGTTACTCACGTGTTACTCACCCGTTCGCCACTAATCACCCCAGCAAGCTGGGGATCATCGTTCGACTTGCATGTGTTAAGCACGCCGCCAGCGTTCATCCTGAGCCAGGATCAAACTCTCCGTTGAAAAATACAAACAGAACACACCAACACCACCCCGGAAAAAAGGACAGTAGCCGGTGCACATCCGATCAAGGCCAAAAAA
>NZ_JAHBOI010000012.1 GCF_018531425.1 Paenarthrobacter sp. DKR-5 | reverse complement strand
CAACGGGCGCCTCGAACACCTCCGCGGCTCAGCCCTCGGATTCAGGAACCTCACCAACTACATCGCGAGATCACTCCTGGAATCCGGCGGCTTCCGATCCCGACTACACCCTTAATTACGATGAGCCGAATTTCCTCCTGTGTCCATTCTCGGACACGAAACTCACACAAACACTGGACTCCTACCTGGGGACCCAACCAGTAGAGACCCCTGACCTATCCGGGGACCGCATCTAGATCGATGGGGTGCTCCCTACCTCCACCGGGCACCTCGCCATGGCCCAGGCGACGCCCGACGCCCTTGGTGGATCCTGGGCCCTTGACTGCGAGCCCGCACAGCCACGCCCGGACTTCCGGCCGTGTGTGGCGCGCGCAGCCGTCAGGTTTGCCCCCGCCAAAACCGCGCACGGCGTCGGGAACTGGCTGCTCGGAAAGTAGAACCCGTTCTAGCTGAACGCCATTCAAGAATGCGTACCTGCTGAGCGTGTCGTTCAGTGTCGCGCCGCTGCTCGCGAGGTCAGCTAACCGCCGTCTCCGTGACACCGGTTTCGACTGTCGTCGACCAGCGTCAAGTGCGCCCAGTCCCCAAGCGGCCCCAGCTTCCGCTACTGCAACGAAACCTCAAGCAGGCGAATATACTCAGAAGCGACGACCCCAATATCGAAACGTTGAATCGCCTGCTTACCGCGCAATGACATCTCCAAACGCGCTGCTGAATCGTTCAATAGGTCGATTACGCTGTTCGCAACTTCCGAGGGATCGCTCACATCAACGAGCCGAGCTTCCCCCTGTGTGATCTCGGGGACAGCTCCCGCGCGCTCCCCTGCTATAACTGGAAGACCAACGGCCATTGCCTCCACGATCGCTAGGCTAAACGACTCATGTCGACTTGTGTGTAGAAAAACCTGCTTATCTGTAAGCCAAGGTAATCGGGCGCTTGCCTCCAACGCGCCGTCGAAAGCAACGCCATCCGTCAAATTATGATCAATGGCCCAGCCGTGGGCCGCTCCCCCCATTTCATAGCCGGGACCAGCCAAAACCAAACGAGCATCTGGGATGCGGTCACGGACTTCGGGCCATGCTTCCAAGGCCGCTGAGACATTCTTCAAAGAACTAAAACCAACATTCAGCATGCCAACCTTCGGTGGCGATAACATCCCCTTGTATGAATCATTCCATTCGGAAAGATTGAGGCCGTTCGGAACGACGTTGCAGGGCCGGCGGAAAACCCTTTCGACACGTTGGGCGATGTGTCCCGTCGGGGCCGTAAAAATTCCGCGCCCGGTACAGCACATGATCTGCATACACCATCGGAAATACCAGTACAGATTTTTATTATGGCGCGCTACGGTGGGGGCCCAGTCGTGCACAGTGATGACTAATGGCAGGGAGGTAGACTGCGCAGCAAGGGCGAACTCATATGTCCAGTGTGCGTGGATAACATCAACCTTCGCCGCGAGGATCGCATGCCGGATTCCCTCTCTTTCCTTGCGAAAGAAGTCGAGCGCCCGAGCACGGGCGCGCGCCCGCGACGGTACCAAGGTAACCCGCAAGTGCTGTCCCATATACTCGACAGGGCTGGTGATTGCCGTATCAGTCGACACCAAGTGCACAAAATGGCCCATCTGAATATATTGCGCAATCAGATCGGCTGTGCCTGTGAACGGATACCCGCGGTGACGTATCGGTCCGTCGATGAACTGTTCCAGCATTGCCAACGAAGCGGGTCCGCAAAATCCAATCCTCATACGGGAAAATCCTTCAGCGTGGCGATCACCCTGCAAGGATTTCCAGCCGCTATTACACCCGGGGGGACATTCGAGGCCACGACCGACCCGGCGCCGATCACCGATCCACGTCCAATCGTGACACCCTTGAGCACGATAGCGCGAGCCCCAATGAAGACGTCGTCTTCGATGACCACTCGGTTGCGCGCGGCCGGTGTCGGCAGGCCGGAATGCCTTCTTAGCTCAACGGGGTCGGCAGCCACGACATGATGATCGCTATCCGTAATCAAGACCCCCGCACCCACAAGCACCCGTTGTCCGATTGTTATCCAGGAGGAGGCGCTTATGGTTACGCTTGTTAGGCCGCTGTCTTCGCCAATTTCGATGCCGGCGCCTGGCGAGATGGTCTTCAACACAAGCGGGCCACGTGCTTCTAGGGTGTTGCGCGTCATTGCAGAGTTCAAGACGACGCCCCGTCGCAGGGTGATAGAGCTCCCGGGAACGCGTGATACGGCCATCCGTCCGAAGATGCTTACAGAGTCCGCGATATCGATTCCTCGAGCCCGAAGCGTCATCGCCCGCTTCCGCTGCGCTAGGCGACGACCACTCGTTACAGCCATCTTGAGTGCCATGACGAGCTTGGGTCGTCTCAAGACTTCTTGTGGGGCCGCGTCCGTCATGGAACCAAGACTATACTGAGGGCGTTCATTGCGTGGCGCGGCGTTTCGTTGGTGATTGATAGTTGGCCGAGATCGTGCTTATCGGCTTCTACCACTGCAAATCTGGCTCGGCAGCAGTTTAGGGGGAATTGAGAATTGCGTTGGTCCGTTGGTAGGCAGATCTCTATGCGTGGCGCAGGCTTGGGGAACGAAATTTTTCCTTGGGCGAAAGCCTATTTGGCCTCACGGGCGCTCGGTCTCCAGTTGGTCGACCCCGCCTGGCGCCTAAATCCGCGTCAGTATTATCGTGAGTTGGGCGGTGGCTATGGGACCGCCGGCGCGTATTTCGCAGCTCTGAGCGCCCCCGGCATCGACATCAGTACGGACGCGTACACGGCAACGGGCGAAGTGGACTACTTCCGCGCAATGAGCCGAATTGCGCAAACCCATAACTTCCATCGCCGACAGGTACTCGTCCACTCATCGGGCATGGCTGGCGGCTATTTGGGCATCCGTCGCGCGCGCGCTTTTTTGAGGTTGCGGCTTCTGAGCAACGCAGCCGTACTGCATGGGCTAGACATTCTCGAGGGAGAAGATCCAGCGGTGCGAATAGGGGTCCACGTCCGGGGCGGCGATTTCGGCCAAGCTGAGGAAGTCACCCAATCCGACTTTAACCAAGCCATCCCTCTTGCCTGGTATTCCTCCCAACTAGACTCCCTAAGCCACCTTCTCAACTTGCCACTTCGTGTATACGTCGCCACCAACAGCTCATCTCAGGCCATAGTCGATGCGCTGACGGTACGGGGGGAACCCCCAGTAGTTTTGAAGTCATCCGCGACAGCGGAGCTGTCGATTCTGACTTCTTGTGACCTGCTCATCACGAGCATCAGCAGCTTCTCGCTGCTAGCCGCATTCCTCAGCGATGCTCCCTATGTATGGCACCGAGATCAATTGGGCGAGGCCGGCGGGTGGCTTAGCATATGGGGCCACGAAACACACGGCCATGGGGGCATCCAAACCGGCATCTCGCGAACCCTCGCCGGTAGACCCGCCCTGAGGGTGCATCGCGGACTTGCCAATGACGACCGGCCGACCTGGGCACCGTGGCTTCTCGACTATCTTTCCAACCGGGCCTTCTTGCGAGTGGCTCACCTAGATCTGATCCAGTACGGTGTCGTCCCGGCTTCAGCAGATTCAAAGTGAGCACCTTCCGTCTCGCAACCCGTGGCGTCGTATGGATGCTAGGAGCCCAGGTCATCACGAGTCTCGGCCAGTTTCTCTATGCAGCGCTAACTGCACGGGTCTTTTCGCCTAGTGACTTCGGCGGTTTTGCCGCTTCGCTGAGTTTGACAGGCTTATTGACCCTACTAACGACGACCGGTTTCCCGTCGTACATCTTGATGAGCGGAAATCTTTCCCGGCGCGCCGCAAATCTAACTCGTCTTCTGGCCTTAGGTGGGGGCGTTGCGGCATCCGTACTGTTTCTGGTTGCACTCCCTAGTTGGCTTTATGCTTTAAAGGCCGTCACCGGCTCGATCTTCGCGCCGGCCTTGGCTATCTCTCAAGCAGTGGCACCGATCGCAGCGGTGGAGTCAGCAATACTTCGCAGGGAAGGGCGCCCGGGCGCTGACGCAACCGCGCTACTTACCGCCTTCGTACTGTCGGCGAGCTCCGGCGCAGTGGCAATCTTTGTCCACAAGGATTCCTGGCAACTGGCCCTCCCAACCGTTCTATACCCGGTGGTTCTCTTCGCTAGCTCGGTAGCACTTCGGCGGCACCGGCTGCCAAACATCCCGAACGAAACTCCCCCAAGCTTGTTCCGATTCTCCGGAAGAGTTACAGCACAGAATGTGGGATTTTTCGCACTCCAGCAAGCATCGGGTTGGGTGGTGAGCGCACGCATGGGCGCACAAGGGCTTGGTTACTTCACTCGGGCGGGAACGCTTGCAGGGATGCCAGCGACTGCACTGTCGCTAGCGATCAACCGCGCAATGCAGCCGCATTGGCGAAAATTGACCAACTCTGCCTCGTCGGATCGAGCAATCAAAGAAGCCTCTATCCTTTCTTCTGGTCTCGCTTTTTTTCTATTTGGTCTCTTGGCGACTTACGGTCCAGAGTTAACAACTCTATGGCTCGGGCCAGGATGGTCGAAGGCCGGTGAACTCGTACCATTCATGGCAGTCTCGTATGGCATCTCAGTTCCTTTTACGATACTTGCGAATAGTGCTGAAATGCGCGGGATTTTCTCTCCTGTGAGACGTTCCCAACTGATCATGGGGGGCTTCATGCTTCCCTGTCTCCTCGCACTAATCATGACCGGGAGTCTCCTCTGGGCAGGGGCTGCCATGGCTATCGCACAGGGCGCCGCACTCGTATCGCTGCTGCTGTCTCTTCCTTGGGGCACAAAAACAAATCGCACCCAAACTCTCCTTGCGGTCGGTCGTCAAGCTATCTGGTCAGCCGCATTCTGTAGTTTGGGATGGTTAGTGGCCAGTTCGATCGAGCCCACGGGAATCTACGACGGACGTTACGGGGTCGCCCTCCGCATCGGAGTCGGTTGCTCCTTTTCTATTGCTGCGTTCCTATTTTCAGCCAGATGGAATGCAGTAGTTGCTGTCCTGCACGATCGCGGATTACGGTTGCCAACCCTACGGGGGCCGGCCTGAATCGCAGGTTTGGCCTCGGCCATGCCTTTTCGCATTGTTTACATGCACTGTAACCTTATGAAAGAATTTTAATGACAATAGAGACAATGATTATCGGCATTCCCGATCGCTACCGGGGGCACGAACTCGAGCGACAACTGGCCCGTGTCGGAATCTCGGCAAAAAGAGTAGCCGGGGTTATCGCCGACGAACTGGAAGGAGGAGCGTCCGCTTATGCAGATCAACAGGTTGCCCGCCTCCTTCTCCGTCGGGAACTAACAAACGGTGAAATCGGTTGCACCCTGGCTCATCGCGCGAGCTATAACCAGCTTCTAATGAGCGGTGCGGACGTCGGGCTCATCTTCGAAGATGACGCCCGCCTGGTAACCGAGCCCCCTTTGGAAGCGATGGGCACGCTACTCGATTCGCAGGAACCCCGCGTTCTCCTTTTGAACTGGAATCCGGATTGGACATTCGCTCTACCGGACGACGTGAGAACCGGCGGTCTTCCCCATCGCTGCAGAATCCACGAAGTAAAGGTTCCTCCAATTGACGCGAGCGCATATGCCCTGAACCGCGCAGCGGCAAAGGTACTTCTGCAGAACGCATCTAGGGTGAATTATGTTTCGGACTGGCCTGCACAGGTGGCCCACCGAATCAAGTTTTTTATCGCATACCCGCGTCCGTTCAGGTCTGACGAAACTGCGATTTCGAACCTCCAAGACCAGCGTGATGTGAATGCGCAACGGTACGCAGAGCGCGCTTTTCCGAAGGCCGTACGCTTGTTGATGAGCATGACTCACCTACGGTGGGTGCTGCACCGCGGCAGTTATGGCAGCTACGGAGCGTACGTTCAGCACGAATTAGTCCGACCAGGGCTGAGCTTCCTGGCCCGCAAGCGCGGACGACGCCTGTATCCGGACGACGAGTCTTCACCCCTGGTAGCTGGGTGAGCGAAATCGAGTGCTGACGGTGTGCGAGCCGCCGTCGGCTTCCGATATGATCCGGGGGACGGGCCGCGACAGTCGGGCGGCCCGCACATTGCAAAAGGGGGAACGATGGCGAAACGCGCGCTCATCACGGGCATTACTGGACAGGACGGCTCGTACCTAGCGGAACTCCTGTTGGCCAAGGGTTACGAGGTCCACGGCCTCATCCGCCGAGCGTCCACCTTTAACACGGCGCGTATCGATCATCTTTACGTGGACCCGCACGATCCAGAGGCGAAGCTGTTCCTGCACTATGGAGATCTGAGTGATGGGGCGCGCCTGGTAACGCTGCTCGCGGAGATCCGGCCGGACGAGGTCTACAACCTCGCAGCGCAGTCGCACGTGCGCGTCTCCTTCGATGAGCCGGAACACACCGGCGACACAACAGGTATCGGATCCATCAGGCTCCTTGAAGCTGTGCGTCTGGCAGGCACCGAGACGCGCTTCTACCAGGCCTCTTCGTCTGAGATGTTCGGGGCCACTCCCCCGCCGCAGAATGAGGAAACTCCGTTCTACCCACGCTCTCCCTACG
This sequence comes from Paenarthrobacter sp. DKR-5, assembly GCF_018531425.1. GTDB lineage: Bacteria > Actinomycetota > Actinomycetes > Actinomycetales > Micrococcaceae > DKR-5. The sequence goes on along the minus strand of NZ_JAHBOI010000012.1, from coordinate 17,113 downwards.
GCGCTGCGAAGGTCTACAGCTACTGGGTGACGAAGAACTACCGCGAGGCGTACGGCATGTTCGCCGTGAACGGCATCCTGTTCAACCACGAGTCGCCGCGCCGGGGCGAGACCTTTGTGACGCGTAAGATCACGCGCGCCGTGGCCGCCATCAAGGCCGGCAAACAGGACCTGCTTTACATGGGCAACCTGGACGCGGTCCGCGACTGGGGGTACGCCGCGGAATACGTCGAGGGCATGTGGCGGATGCTCCAGACGGACGAGCCGGATGATTTCGTGCTCGCCACCGGGGGGAACTACACCGTCCGGGACTTCCTGCAGATTGCTTTCGAGCATGCCGACCTCAACTGGGAGGACCATGTGCGTTTCGACGACCGTTACCTCCGCCCCACCGAGGTCGATGCCCTGGTCGGGGATGCGTCCAAGGCGCAGGAGAAACTGGGCTGGAAGGCCAGCGTGCACACTCCTGAGCTCGCGCGCATCATGGTGGACGCGGACATCGAGGCACTCAAGCATGCAGGCAACCACTGGATCGATTCCGTCTCGCTTGAAAGCTGGGTGAAGTAAGGGTGACCGAGGCCATCGCATTTGAGCCGACGCCGCTTGAACGCGACGCTACCTTCTACGTTGCCGGGCATCGGGGCCTCGTCGGCTCCGCTATCTGGCGCAAGCTGGAGGCCGAAGGGTTCACCAACCTCGTGGGCCGCAGCTCGTCGGAGCTGGACCTGAAGGACCGCGAGGCTGTCATAGCCTTCTTCCGGGAAACAAAACCCAAGTACGTGGTGCTCGCCGCGGCCAAGGTGGGCGGAATCCTTGCCAACAACACCTACCCGGTGGACTTCCTCAGCGACAACCTGCGCATTCAGGTGAACGTTCTAGACGCCGCTCTCGAAGCCGGAGTGGACCGCCTGCTTTTCCTCGGCAGCTCCTGCATCTATCCGAAGTTTGCCGAGCAGCCAATCCGCGAGGACTCCCTTCTCACCGGCCACCTTGAACCGACAAACGACGCCTACGCGATTGCAAAGATCGCAGGCATCATGCATATCCAGGCGATCCGACGCCAGTACGGCAAGCCGTGGATTTCCGCAATGCCAACCAACCTCTACGGTCCCGGAGACAATTTCTCCCCGACGGGCTCGCACGTGCTGCCAGCGCTGATCCGCCGCTATGACGAGGCGGCCCGTAATGGTGACGCTTCGGTAGTCAACTGGGGCACTGGATCGCCTCGGCGCGAGTTCCTGCACGTTGACGATATGGCGGCGGCCTGCCTGCACTTGCTGGAGAACTACGACGGGCCGTCCCAGGTCAACGTCGGTACTGGATCTGACGTCACGATCAAGGAACTCGCCCAGATAGTCGCCGACGCGGTGGGCTTCGAAGGTGAAACAGAGTGGGACATCAGCAAGCCGGACGGTACGCCGCAGAAACTGCTCGACGTCTCCTACCTCGCCGACGCCGGGTGGACCTCGTCTATCGGCCTCGACGAGGGCATCCGTTCGACTGTCGAATGGTACCGGGCCAATGCACTGAGTCTGCGAGGCTAGCGCTCACTCTTACACGGGCGCAACTTGTCATTAGCGGATCTTGGGGGCTAAGTGGAACCGAGGGACTGGCGCGAGCACTACGGGCGGCGACTCCGCCTGGCTGACGCGTTCGTTGTGGCGTGGGCAGTCGTGGGCGCCCACGTGGTCCGGTTCGGCCAGGCCAGCGACACCGCGAGCGTCACCCGCGCGCACGCGCCTTACCTGCTGCTAACCGTCGCGCTGTGCGTTGGCTGGTGGAGCCTTTTGGGAGCGTCCGGAAGCCGGGAACCTCGCATTCTCGGCGCGGGCGCCGAGGAATACAAACGAGTGGTCTCCACTTCGCTGTGGCTTTTCGGGCTGCTGGCGATCGTCTCCTATGCCTTCCAACTCGACCTCGCACGCGGCTACATCGGTGTTGCCTTGCCCGCGGGGATGGTCGGTCTATTGGCCGGACGGTGGATTCTCCGCCAGCACCTGGGGATGGAACGAGTCCAAGGAGCAAGCACTTTCAAGCTTCTTCTGGTGGGCGGCCCCACCGCGGTCACGCACCTGGTCGAGTCCCTCCGCAGGTTCCCCGGAGCGGGCTACAAGCCAGTCGCGGCCTATCTCGCCGGCCTGCCCGCGTCCGCCATGCTCGATCCGGAGCTGAAAATTCCCGTCATAGGCTATGAACCCGCTGTCCCGACCATCATGGCTGCGGTGCGGCAGTCCGACGCCGACGCAGTTGCCATGACCGCCGGGGTGCACCTGCATCCTGAGGACATGCGGCATTTGGGTTGGGAGCTGGCTGCCGCCAACATCGGGCTGATCGTCGCCCCGGCTTTGACGGACATTGCCGGCCCGCGCATTCACACGCAGCCCGTGGCAGGCCTGCCGCTCATCCACGTCACCACCCCCACGCTCGACGGTGGAAAGCGCGTCGCGAAACGCGTCTTCGACCTGCTCGCGTCGGGATTGCTGATCCTGGTTTCTGCTCCGGTCATGCTGATGATCGCGCTGCTTGTGCGCCTCGATAGCAAGGGCCCTGTTCTGTTCCGCCAGGAGCGCGTTGGCGTCGACGGTGAGCCGTTCATCATGTACAAGTTCAGGTCCATGAAGGTGGGTGCGGAAAACATGCTGGCCGAGCTTGCGGCCCGAAACGAAGGCAGCGGTGTCCTTTTCAAGATGAAGCGGGACCCCCGTGTCACCCGGATCGGTGCGCAGCTGCGGCGCTTCAGCCTCGATGAACTCCCCCAGCTGTTCAACGTGCTTCAGGGCGCCATGAGCCTGGTCGGTCCGCGCCCGCCGCTGCCGGCGGAAGTCGACGCCTATGAGAAGCACGTGCGCCGCCGTCTCCTGGTCAAGCCCGGTCTTACCGGACTCTGGCAAGTCAGCGGCAGGTCCAATCTCTCCTGGCAGGACTCGGTGCGCCTCGATCTCTACTACGTCGAGAACTGGTCCATGGCCGGCGATATCCTCATCCTGTTGCGCACCGCTCGCGCGGTCGTCAAGCGCGACGGGGCTTACTAGGCAATGACTTCAGCACCTCGCAATAAGAAGGGTCTCCCCATGCGTATCTCCGTGATCGGCTGCGGCTATCTGGGCGCTGTCCACGCCGCCAGCATGGCCAAACTGGGCCATGAAGTGGTCGGCATCGATGTCGACGACGCCAAGATCGCGGATCTCGCCCGCGGCAAGGCGCCGTTCTTCGAACCCGGGCTCGAGCAACTGCTCCTTGAGGTACAGGCCACCGGCCGCCTCACCTTCACCACCGACATATCCGCGGCCAAGGGGTCGAAGGCGCACTTCATCTGCGTCGGAACGCCGCAGAAGAAGGGCGAGAACGCGGCAGACATGCGCTACGTGGACGCCGCGGCAGCAGCACTCCTTCCTTATGTGGCGGCCGGCGACGTCGTCGTCGGCAAGTCCACGGTTCCGGTTGGCACGGCAGCCCGCTTGGCTGACTTGCTGCATGAGCTGCAACCGCAGGCCCACCTCGCGTGGAACCCGGAGTTTCTCCGCGAAGGACACGCGATCAAGGACACGCTCCATCCGGACCGTTTTGTCTACGGCGTGGAGGACGGCAACGACGACCACCCGGCAGCTGCGCTCCTCGACGAGGTCTATGCAGCGCCGCTGTCCGAGGGCACCTCCCGCATCGTCACCGATTACGCCACCGCCGAGCTGGTCAAGACAGCGGCGAACTCCTTCCTCGCCACCAAGATCTCTTTTATCAACGCCATGGCGGAGGTCTGCGAGGCGGCCGGCGCCGACGTCACACTGCTGGCCGACTCTATCGGCCTGGACGACCGGATCGGACGGAAGTTCCTCAACGCCGGGATCGGCTTCGGCGGGGGTTGCCTGCCCAAGGACATCCGGGCGTTCATGGCGCGAGCCGGCGAGCTTGGCGCGGACCAGGCGCTCTCTTTCCTGCGGGAGGTGGATGCCATCAACATGCGGCGGCGCACCCGCGTCGTCGAGCTGACCCGCGAGCTGTGCGAAGGAAGCCTCCTGGGCAAGCGCGTCGCCGTCCTGGGCGCCGCTTTCAAACCAGAGAGCGACGACGTCAGAGACTCGCCCGCGCTGAGTGTCGCCGCCCAGCTGCAGCTGCAAGGCGCCGTTGTCTCGGTCACCGACCCGCAGGCGCTCGGCAACGCCGCCAGGCGCTTCCCGGAACTGAACTTCGAACCGGACACCGACCGCTGCCTCAGCAAGGCCGACGCCGTGCTGCTGCTCACGGAGTGGCGCGAATACCGGGAACTGGACCCGCACGCCGTCGCGGATCTTGTCTCCACCTGCCGTATTCTCGACGGGCGTAACGTTCTGGACCCGGCCAAATGGCGCGACGCCGGCTGGAGCTACCGTGGATTGGGGCGGCCGCAGGCATGAGCGAGACCAACAACACCTCCCCCGTTGAGGGAGAGGGCGGTGGCCCTGCGCGCGTCCGGGTCAAGAAGCGCATCCAGCCCCGCAGACGCCGAAAGATCCTGCTCAGGATTGCGCTGGCCGTCGGCCTCGTGGCAGTGCTCCTCGCGGCGGCCGGCTTTTGGCTGGGGAACCGGGCCGTGGAGATCAAATCCGATCTTGAAGCCAGCAATACCCTGCTGCCCGAGCTCAAAACGCAGCTCCTGGCCAATGACAAAGCCGCCGCAAACAAGACCATCGCGTCGCTCCGGGACCACACCTCCGCTGCGCGTTCCGCCGGGACGGACCCGGTCTGGAAGGCTGCCGCGGCTCTGCCAGTCATCGGCGCGAATTTCTCCGCCGGCACGGAGGCGACCGTCGCTGCGGACGATCTGGTGAACCTCGCCGCCGCCCCGCTCGTGAGAGTCTATGACTCCCTCGATTGGAAGGCCCTCACCCCGGCGCACGGGGCGGTCAATCTTCAGCCGTTCTCCGCCGCGGCACCGAGCATCGTCTCCGCCGCACGGACCGTGCAGCTTTCCTACGAGCGCCTGGAGAACATTGACACCTCCTCGCTGCTGCCGCAGGTGGCCCAACCGCTGGAGAAGGCCAAGTCCCAGCTGGCCGACGCGCGCCTGGCCCTGAACACGGCCGGCGACGCCGCACAGCTCATCCCCGCGATGATGGGCGAGGACGGCATCCGCAACTACCTCTTGCTGGTGCAGAACCTCGCGGAAATCCGCACGTCGGGCGGGATCCCCGGCGCCCTGGCGGTGCTCCAGGTCAACCACGGGAGGATCAAGCTGGGGGCACAGAGCAGCGCCACGGCCTTGCGCGCATTCGACCCGCCGGTCGACGTCGACGCCCAGCAGGAGCAGATCTACACCTCGCGCCTCGGGACCTATATGCAGGACGTCAATATGACGCCGGACTTCCCTACCGCCGCACAGACGGCCAAACAAATGTGGGAGAAGCGCAACCCCAGGCAGACGATTGACGGAGTGCTCTCCATTGATCCGGTCGTGCTGGGCAAGATGCTCAAGGTCACCGGACCGGTGGAGCTGCCCTCCGAAGCGGGGCTCACCGGAATGCCGACGACCTTGACCGCCGACAACGTGGTCAAGACCTTGCTGAGCGACGTTTACGCCAAGGTCCCCAACCCTGCGGACCAGGACCTCTACTTCGCCGGCGTCGCCAAGAAGGTCTTCGACGCCGTCTCCAGCGGCAAGGGTTCCGGCGAGCAGCTGGTAAACGCCCTCGCCGCCGGAACGGCGGAACACCGGGTGCTGCTCTGGTCCGCCCACAGCGACGAGCAACGGCTGCTCAGCGGACAGACTATTGCTGGATCGGTCACCGGACCGAGTGTTCCCGCGGCGGCCTTTGGCGCCTACTTCAACGACGGTACCGGCGCCAAAATGGACTACTACGTGAAGCGCAGGATCCAGCTGGTGCAGGGCTGCGACGCCGGCGGCTACCGGAACTTCACCGTGAAGATGACCCTCACAAACACAGCCCCTGCTGACGCTGCCACATCCCTGCCAAGGTACGTCACCGGCGGCGGAGACTTCGGGGTTGCGCCTGGCACGGTCCAGACCAACGTCATCGCCTACGGTCCCTCGCAGGCCAATCTCGACACCGCCAAAGTGGACGGGAAACAGGTGCCTCTGGGGTCCTACCGGCACGCGGCGCGACCGGTCGGCACGCTGACCGTTCAGCTCTCTCCCGGAGAGTCGAAGACCGTCGAAATAAGCTTCGGGAAGGTGGTCCAGACTAGCGCTCCGCAGCTCGCGGTGACCCCGACCATCCAGCCGGTGAACGACGTCGTCGGACCTCTCATCACCGCTTGCACCAAGTGACATCTGAACTTTAGGTAACGGAACTAAATTAGTTTTGTCACGCAATAATCCAACTGATAGTCTTACCTCGAATCGCGGTCTCATAGGGGGAAGCGCGATGCCTAAGACTGGGGAGAAAAATGAAAAAAACGCTCGCGGCTGTTGTCCTCGCGGGATCGCTGACCTTTGCCGGTGCCGCTGCAGCCTCTGCTGCTCCTGACACCTACACGGCTCCGGGCGTTGGCCAGGGCCAGGTCTCCAACGGAACCGTCACCGTTGGCCAGCAGTTCATCTTCAGCGGCACGGGCTTCGCGCCGTTTGAAACCATCAAGATCACCGTCACCCTCGCGCCCAAGCTTCAGGGCTTCGGCGGCGGCGGGGCCGGCGTGGCTTCCGGCGTCTTCACCGTGGTGCCCGGCTCCACGCAGACCTTCAGCGCCAAGGCTGACGCGAACGGCAAGTTCTCCATCGCGCTCACGCTGGACACGCCAGGCACCTACGTGCTGACCGCCACCGGCCTGACCTCCGGCCACACCGTGACCGCTACCGTCACCGTGACCGGCGCTGCTGCGGCTGCTGCCACCAGCGTCACCCCGACTCAGGCCACGTCCGGCCTGGCGAACACCGGTGTTGACGGCAGCGTCCTGGCCTGGTCGCTCGTCGGCTTCGGGGCCGTCGCTGCAGGCGCCTCGACCGTCGTCGTCGCCCGCCGCCGGAACCGCGCAACCGCCTAGTCTCCACGACTGCCAAAGCGGCCTCCTCAGCCTGTCTGAGGGGGCCGCTTTTGCGTCTGCCCCCGCTACCGCTGGCGCCCAGCGCGGCACGGCCCCAAACTTGACCGTTTCTTTTCGGCTCCCTAACCAAGCGAGAAGCTTCGGTTGAGATGCTCAGAGCATCCGCTGTGGATGGACCCCTTGAGACCGGGTCTGAGGTCTGCAGCGGCCAGGCGTGGCCGGGACTTGAGACCCTGGCCGCGCCGCTTTCTTTAAGCCGCTTACTTTATGAGGGAACGAAAAAGCACCCGGAAACTGGGTGCATTTCCGGGTGCTTCTCGGCCTTGGGGAGGCCATGGATGCCAGGATCCGGTGGTCAGCCGGTGACATCCAAGTAGTGAGGCCGGCCCGACAGTCCAACGTCGGGCACGGCGCGGAGAGCGTTGAGGTGGCGGGCGGCGTCGAGCCTTGCCGCGAGCACCATATCGAGCGACTCTCGCTGTGCGTCCAGCAGCCGCTCCGCCCGCTCACGCAGCTCGGCTGGAACCGGTCCCGACGGCTCAGGGGGCGCCCAGCCCGTTGGCCCACCTCCGGAGACTGCCACCGCAAGCTCCCGTTCGAGGCGGTCCAAAATCTCGATCCAACCGGCGTAGGAGGACTCAGCCGATGCCAAGCGCCCCTCCTGCCGGAGCTGTCGCCGCCGCCACCGTGATCGATGAGGCGGCCTCGTGCCAGCTTTGGCGCAGCGGCTCCAGCAGGCGGACGCATTCCTTGGTCCGTTCAACGTCCCGATGGATGTTCGCCCCGATCATCGCCTGCATCACGTAGTCGTAAATGCCCCGCAGGTTCGGCCCACCGTCCCATGCCTCATCATTGAGGGTCCTGGCCAGCTCGGCAACGATGTCCTGCGCGTGCAGCAGGTTTGAACTGGCCACGTCCCAGTTGGCCGTCTCCTGCGCGAACTGGGCACGCCCCAGGTCCAATAGCAGACGGTCATAGAGCATGGTCAGCAGCCTCGCGGGCGGAGCGCTGAGAATCGCCTCGCGGTTGTACTGCGAGAGCTGGTTGGCTCGAAGTGCGGTGGCGGTCATCAGGTGCTTCCTTACTTGCCGGAGGACGAGCTGGTGTCGATCGTCGGCAGGTTGGCGATCTGGCTGGCAAGCCAGCTCTGCTGCGATTTGAGCGCGCCGACAGAACCGTCCATTGCATTGAACATGGCGGTCAACGTCGCGCGCCGGTCGGACAGCCGCGTGTCCCAGTCGCTGATCTGGTTGGTCAGGTCCGCGACCTCGGACTGCTGGCCGGAGATCAGCTGGGTCACGGACCCAGTCACCGGGTCGGAAAAGTTCTTCGCGGCAGTCGAGACCCGTCCTGCGATTTCCTGCAGCGCAGCCTGCGTGCCTGACGGGTCCGCAGCCATGGCCGACGCGAACTTGGTCGAGTCGAAGGTGAAGCTGCCGTCCTGGTTGATGCTGATGCCCATGTCCGACGGCGAGTGGCCGTTGCTCGTGGGCATGTACAGCGCATTTGTCATCTGGTCCGTGACGTCGCTGATGCTTGAGTTGCCGGTGAAGACACCACCGGTCGCCGTCGAGCCGCCTGCCGTGTTGGTCGTCGCCGTGACTGCGCTGTTGGACGAGATATAGCTGAGCATGCCATTGACCTTGTCAACCAGGTCGCTGGCCTGCTTGCTGATGCCGGCCGTGTCGCTCGCCACCGTGATGGTCACCGGGGAGGCCGACGTCGCTGACGCGGTGACGTTCACCCCTGGCAGGATGTTGGTGAAGGTGTTGGTCGAGGACGTGATTGTGGTTTCGGCCGCCGTGCCCGCGTATAGGCGCGCGCTGGCGTCCTGGGCGGTGGTCACCACTGCCGCGCCCGTCTGGGACATCAGGTCGGTAGCCGTGCCAGCGGAGACGTCGGCGGCCGTGCCCAGATAGGCCTGGAACGCGCCCGCAGCGCCGGACTTCGAGGACGTCAGCTGGATACGGTAGGTGCCGTTGCCTGCCGGAACCTTGACGGCGGTCGCAGGGCCCCCAACGCTGTTGATGGCCGTGACAACGTCGTCGATGGACGTCGATGGCGGGGTGATCTCCGTGGTCTTGCCGGACGCGTCGACCAAGGTGATCGCTGAGGCCATGCCAGTCGCATCCGTGGGCCAGACGCTCATCGGGGCGGTGACGTCCACCTGGGTCTGGGCCAACTGGTCGAAAGTCACGCTAAAGGAACCCGTCGCGGCACCGGCACCGGCGGTGGCCGTGACGGATGTGGAGCTGGAGGTCGCGGTGAACAGACTCGTGCCGCCGGGGGCGGTCATCTTAGCCGTCATGTCCAGCAGCGGCTGGCCAAAGCTCTTGAGGGTCTGCAGGGAGGAAATCAGGCTCTGGTCCGCGCTCTGTTTGCTCTGCAGCATCTGCTGTGGAAGTGCCTCCACAGCCATGAGGGAATTGATGATCGAAGCTGTGTCCAGGCCGCTGCCCAGGCCGGAGATGGATGTTGCCACGGGAAATCTCCTCGGTTGATGGTGGATGGCCGCCACACTGCGGCGGTGATGCGCCGATGGCGGTCAAGGGGGCTTGGTGCCCTCCCTGACCGCCGTCGGTGCCTCAGCTGATCCGTTTCCGGATCAATGTGCTGTTTAGCCGAGGAGCTTCAGCACGCCCTGGCCGGACTGGTTCGCCTGCGCCAGCATCGCGGTGCCAGCCTGGGACAGGATCTGGTCCTTGGTGTAGTTGACCATTTCCTGAGCCATGTCGGTGTCCGTGATGTGAGAACGGGCAGCAGACAGGTTCTGCGCGTTCGTGTTCAGGACGTTGATCGCGTGCGACAGACGGTTCTGGGCTGCGCCCAGCCCCGAACGGGCTGCGGAGACGGAGGCGATCTGGGTATCCAGGGTCGAGATCGTGGTTGTCGCTGCCGCAGCGCTTGCGAAGCCGTCAGTTGGCGCAGTTCCCGTCGGGTCGTTCACGAGGTTCTTGAGCGTGTCCACGACGCCACTGGGAGCCGTGAGGTTGGAGGGGTTCAGGTCAACGGACATCTTATCGTTGGCCGTCGCCCCCGCACCGATCTGGAAGGAGAGCTGACCGGTTCCGCCGCCAGCAGTTCCGTTCAGCAGGCTGATGCCGTTGAAGTTCGAGGACGCAGCGATGCGGCCGACTTCATCCGACAGGCTCTTGGCTTCCTGGGTGATCGCGGCACGCGAGGCGGTGTTGTTCGAGTCGTTACCGGCCTGCACAGCGAGGTCACGCACGCGCTGCAGGATGGAGTGGACTTCGGTCAGGGCGCCTTCAGCCGTCTGGATGACGTTGATGCCGTCCTGCGCGTTGCGCGAAGCGATCTGGTTGCCGTTGACCTGGGACTTCAGGCCTTCCGAGATGGAGAGACCGGCAGCGTCGTCGGCTGCGGTGTTGATGCGCAGGCCGCTGGAGAGCTTGGCCATCGAGTTGGCCATGTCGGTCTGGGTCTTGTTCAGGTTGAGGTAAGCGTTGCTTGCCATCAGGTTGGTGTTAATAGTCATACCCATGATGAATTCCTCCGTGATTGGGCTTCTTGCTCCAGGCCATCCGTGGCCTGTCACCCTTAGCTATCGGCGCCTGGTGCCGGCGGCGTTAGCAGAAATCGGAAAATTTTTCGCCAGTAGGGCGGCACCCCGTTTTCGCGCCGCCGGCTAACGCCCAACGTGCGGCGGCCGATAGTGAGTGGTAAGGCTGGAAAAGCCACTCGCTCGCACTCACACTTAAACCAGCCCGTTCGCACGCGCATTATCCAAGGGGAGCCAATCCATGGGAGCCAATGAACTCTCAGCCCTGCTGTGGCAGGAGAGGGAGCTGCTCGATCTCCTGATCTTCAAGCTGGAGGAAGAGCAGCTGCTGCTCACCGCCGGGAAGAGCCGGTGGCTTCAGCACGCCACGCGCGAGGTGGAGCAGGTGGTCACGCGGCTTAGGGCTGCAGGCCTGGCCCGCCTGATGGAAGCCGGGATGGTGGCGAGGGAATGGGGCGTTCCTTCCCCGGAGCCGTCCTTGAACGAACTGGCCAACGCTGCCCCGGACGGTCCGTGGGGTGAGATCCTCCGGGCCCACCTGGAGGCGATGAGCTCCCAGACCGCCCAGATCAAGCAGCTGCGGGACGCCAACGAGCAGTTCCTGCGCGCCGCGGCCATCTCCACCCAGGAGACGGTCTCCAGCCTCAGGCCCGACGCCGGCACCTATGACGCGCACGGCGCCTCCGGAGGCGCCACCGGCGCTGCGGGCCCGCACGCACAGCTTTTTGACACGCAACTGTAGAGGAACACAAGGAACAGCATGAGCACATTCGGCGGCATCAACACGGCCTTCACCGGATTGTCCGCTGCCCGGTCCGGGCTGGACGTCGCGGGCCAGAACGTCGCGAACGCCAACACCGCCGGCTACACGCGGCAGCGCGTCGAGACCAGTTCCGTGCCCGGGCCGGCCAACGTCGGCCTGGCCGCCGGCAGCCCGAAGGCCGGGCAGGGTGTGAGCGTGGACGGCATCGCCCGGCTCGGTGACGAACTCCTGGACAACCGGGTCCGCTCGGCGGCTGCCCAGTCGGGGTACGCCTCGGTCCGCTCGGATGCCCTTTCGACCATCGAGGCGGGCCTCAACGAACCGGGCCCGAACGGCATCTCCGCCCAGTTGAACACGTTCTTCTCCGACTGGTCCGGCGTCGCGAATCAGCCGGCCACCGATGCTCCCGCCGTCGTGCTGCTGCAGGATTCCAACGTCCTGCTCCAAAAGATCTCCACCGGCTACACCGCCCTCAACAACCAGTGGAACGCCACGCGGAGCTCGGTGGACACGATGGCGTCCGACCTCAACACGGCAGCGTCGCAGATCGCCGCCCTCAACCGGCAGATCCGGTCCACCCGGAACGCCGGCGGGACCGCGAATGAGCTGATCGACCAGCGCAGCAGCCTCGCAGCCACGGTCGCGGGCCTGGCCGGCGGCACGGTGCGCACCAACACGGACGGGACCATCGACGTCGTCGTCGGCGGCAACGCCCTGGTGTCGGGTACCACCACCCGCACCGTCCAGGCAGCCGGTTCCGGCACCATGGACGGATCCGCCGGCTCGCCGGTCCAGCTGGAGTGGGCGGACAAGCCAGGGCAGGCCATCGCGCTCGACGGCGGCAGGATCGCCGGGGCGCTCTCCCTCCTGGCACCGTTCGCCGCGGACGGATCCGGCAGCGGCGGAGCGATCGCGGAGGCGGCGCACTCCTACGACGTGTTCGCGCAGAACCTTGCGGACACCGTGAACGCGGTCCATGCGCAGGGCACCACGCCCGGTCCTCCCAGTGCAACCGGGCAGCCGTTCTTCGCTGTCACCGGCCCGCACGCCGCGCTGGGGCTCTCCGTGGTGCCCACCGGCGCATCCGGCTTGGCCACCGGCACCGGCGGCGGAACCTATGACGGAAGCAACGCGGACCGCATAGCCCAGCTCGCCGGGCAGGCAGGCGGACCGGCGGCAACCTGGTCCACCTTCGTCACCGGCACGGGAGTTGCGGCCAAGGCGGCCATCGCCCACGGACAGCTGGCGGACAATGCGTCGGCGGCTGCCCAGCAGGCACAGGCGTCGGCCGCCGGCGTGGATTTGGACTCCGAGAACGTCGACCTGCTCGCCTACCAGCGGGCCTACCAGGCCTCCGCCCGCGTCATGACGACCATCGACCAGACCCTCGACACTCTGATCAACCACACCGGAACGGTAGGACTCTGACCATGATTTCCCGAGTCACCAACCGGACCATGATGATGTCCGCCGAGCGGAACCTGGCCTCCAACAAGGCACGCCTTGCGCAGCTGCAGGACCAGGCCTCCAGCCTCAAGGCCATCAACGTTCCCTCGGACGACCCAACCGGCACCGCCAACGCCCTGGGGGTCCGCGCGCAGCAGGCTGCGAATGCCCAGTACAGCCGCAACATCGACAACGGCAACGGCTGGCTGTCCACCCTCGACTCGGCGCTCTCCGGCGCCACGACCACCATGCGCCAGGTCCGCGACCTGACCATCCAGGCATCGAACGGCTCCCTGACACCGGCGGCCAAGGAGGCCATTGCCAGCCAGCTGGACACCCTGAAACAGCAGCTGCTCAGCCAGGCCAACACCACTTTCATGGGCCGGAACGTTTTTGCGGGCAACTCCAGCGCCGGAGCCGCCTTCAGCAACGATCCGGCATCCGGGGTGGTGTACAACGGCACCAGCAGCAGCGTGGACCGGCGGGTTGCCGACGGCGTGAGTGTCCGGGTGGACGCCGACGGCGCCGCGACGTTCGGAACGGGCACCAACTCCGCGTTCGCCCTGATTGATACCATCGCTTCGGACCTGCGGGCCGGCTCCGACCCCAGCGCCAACCTCGCCGCCATCGACACCAGCCTGAATGCGATCATCACGCAGCGGACCGACGTCGGCGGCCGGCTTGCCCAAATCCAGAAGGCACAGGATGCAAACATGACGCAGAAGAATGCGCTCGAGGCCCAGCGCTCGGGCATCGAGGATGTCGACCTGAGCAAGGCGGTGCTGGACCTGCAGCTGCAGCAGACCAACTACCAGGCGGCTCTGGCGATCACTGCCAAGGTCCTGCCGCAGAGCCTGATGGACTTCCTCCGATGAGCACCGTGACCTTCGTGGCGCCCCCGCCGGGCCTGGATCCGCTGACACGCTTCAGCCTCACCTCCATCGACGGCGCGGACGGGCTGTACGCCCTCCGGTCCCTGGAACGCGAGGACAGCCGCCTGTTCCTCCTCGACCCCTACCACTACATCCCCGGCTACGCACCGGAGTTCACCGACCAGCAGTGCGCCCAGCTGGAGCTGACCCGGCCCGAGGACGCGGCCGTGTTCGTCGTCGCCACCCACCGCGACGGCAGGACGACGGCGAACCTGCTGGCCCCGATCGTCGTGAACACGACGTTGGACCGCTGCGCGCAGTTCATCCTCGAGGGCCAGGACTGGCCGCTGCAGGCCGAGCTGAAGCCCTAGGCGCGGTACGAAACGTGATCGAGGACAAGCGGCCGGCGACGGCCGCGGAGCTGACCGCTGCCGCTTTCGGCCGGCTACAGGAGCAAGCGCGTGCCGTGGCACGGGTGCTCACCGCCCAGGGCCGGAGGTTTGACAGCTACCCCCTGCGGGCGCCCGGGCAGCCGCCGGCGCGAAGGGGTCTCGGCGCCCTGCTCGGGGCCGGCCAGGAAACCGAAAGCCCCAGGGCCTGGCGCGTCCACTGGATGCGCCTGTCCGAGACCACCGTCTACGGGCCGGCTGCCGGGGAGGGACGCGGGCCCGTTCTGCGCTACACCCAGAAGGACGACGAACTCTGGCTCCGCCGCAACGGCGAACTGCAGGTGCTTTCCTTCCGGCTCGAAACCGCCCAACAGCACACCCTCACCACAGTGTTCGCGCCGCTGAGCCAGACGACGGCCGCCCGGTACGACTGGGTGCCGGAGTGGCGGACCAGGCAGCTGCAGAGGGCTGGCACCCGGGTCGAGGAACGCTGGCTCGAGATGCTCGGCAAGCCGCTGCACGAGGACCCTTTCGCCTCGATCGCCGTCATGCTCGAGGAACTCAGGTCCGGCCAGCGGGTCCTCTCCGGCGTCTTCTAAGCCCCCGTCCCGCGCTACCGCGGGCACTACGATAAGAGCATGGCCGCGCCGGTCCGTCCGCCAGCAGGCGGGACCTTCACCTTGGCCCGCAGGGTCCGCCGGGCACTCAAGCGTGTTCCGGTTTGGGCCTGGCGCGTCCTGATGCACGCGGTGAAGAAGAGCGAGCACGCCCGCTTCAACGTGGACCCGGTCACCGGCGTCGACTATCACCATGACATCGACTTCGTCGGCGACGGCATCCACGCGCACCGGCTCGATGTCATCTCCCCTCCCTTCTCCCCCGCCGCCGGGCTGCATCCCGTCTACGTCTACTTCCACGGCGGCGGCTGGACCTCCGGCGACAAGGCCGCGCTAACCAAGTACTGCGCCAGCCAGGCCGCCGGCGGGATCGTCGTCGTCAACGTCAACTACCGCAAGGCGCCGCGGTTCCACATGCGCCACGTCCTCGAGGACGCCAACGCCGCGCTGGAGTGGGTCGCCCGGAACATCCGGCGGTACGGCGGCGATCCGCAGCGCCTGGTGCTGGGCGGCGACTCCGCGGGCGGCCAGATTTCGGCCTTGCTGACAGCGTCCGGCCTGCACGCCGAACTGGCGGAGCACTATGCGCTCCGGCCCGCCGTAGCCCAGCGCACGATCAAGGGCCTCGTCCAACACTGCAGCATCGTGGACTTCTCGGTCTTTTTCGACCGGGGCTTTGTGCTGAGCCTGAACTTCGTCCGCATGCTCCTGCCGGGCGGACGACGGGGACGGCACGGCCGCGCCGCCGCGCTGCGGGAGGCCTCCCGGTTCATCTCGCCCATCGAATGGCTCGACGCCCGCTTCCCGCCGGTCTTCCTCACCACGTCCGAACGCGACTACTTCTACGGCGCCAACCTGAACTTCATCGACCGGCTCCGCCGCCACCAGGTCCCCACCCGGACCCTGATCTACGGCTGGGAGAACGCCAACACCGAGCACACTTGGCAGCAGGACTACCGGTTCCCGGAGTCCCAGGAGGTCTACCGGCAGCTCCAGGATTTCGTGCACGACGTCGCCGGGTAGGCTCCGCGTGCCGCGGCGGCGCCCCCGCACGGCGAGCGACCGGCCCGGCGAGCGCCCGGGCAGTCTAGGATGAGGGCGGTCTAGGGTGGGGGCATGCCCTTGCGCAGGAACCGGCAGCCGCAGCCCGGCCCGCTGCCCCAGGAGTTCGGCTCCGCCGTCTTCGACCAGGCCGCCCGGCTGGACGCCGAGCTGCCGGACCTGGACTGGACCGTGCTGCCGGACGGTGCCCGGCGGCTGGACCTGCGCGTCCCGAGCGGCACCCTGGCCGCCGTCGCCATGGGCAACGCCGAGGACCCTCCCGTGCTGCTGGTGCCGGGTGCGACAGGGTCCAAGGAAGACTTCTCGCTGATGCTGCCAGAACTCGCCGCCGCCGGATACTACGTGCTGAGCTTCGACCTTGCCGGCCAGTACGAGTCCTCCGGCGCCGGCCCGGAGAACCTCACGCCTCCCGCGCCGCGCTACGACTACGAGCTGTTCATCGGCGACCTGCTGGCGGTGCTCGCCGCCTGCACCGCCCCGGCGCACGTCGTCGGCTACTCGTTCGCCGCCGTCGTCGCGCAGCTGGCCTGGGCCCGGCGGCCGGACCTCTTCGCCAGCCTCACACTGCTCAGCTGCCCGCCCGAACCCGGGCAGAGCTTCCGCGGAATCCGCCGCATCGGCCGGCTCACCCCCTACGCCAACGGTCGTGTGGGCGCCGCGCTGATGATCTGGGGCATCCGGCGCAACCTCGTCCCGGTTCCGCCCGGCAGGCTGCGTTTCGTCAGGCAGCGCTTCCTCCGTACCCGGAGACAGTCGGTGCGCGACATTTTCGAACTGATGCAGCGGGCGCCGGACCTGCGGCCGCTCCTTGCCGCCGCGCCGCTGCCCAAACTCGTGGCCGTGGGCGAGCACGACCTGTGGCCGCTGGCGCTGCATGCGGAGTTCGCCCGGGTAATCGGCGCCAAACTCGCCGTCTACCGCGCCGGCCACAGCCCCTGTGAAACGTCCCCGCACCAGCTCTGCCGGGACCTGCTGGCACTGTTCCGGAACCCCGCCTAGCGTCGGAGGCTTCCCGGCGAGCCGCCGTGTTCCCTGGCCCACTGCCTTCGCTCGGCCCGGCGGCGCAGCGGCGCCTCCTGCGCGAAATCCACCTGGCAGGTGGTCCACGTCATCGCAAGGCGCCGGCCGAGGGCCCGCCAGCTCGTCAACGGCCGTGCCGACACCCGCACCCGCAGCAGCGGATCATAGACAACCGCCATGTCCGGGCGCAGCTGGTAGGAGATGTCGAAATCGTCATGCACCCGCGGGTTGTCCCGGTGGACAGCTGAACGCAGCCGGTCCCACACCTGGCGCTGCAGCGCGAAGTTGGAACCGAACAAAGGCGGGTGGCCGAACAGCCACCCTGGTTGGGTCCCCAGGTAGGAGTCCAGTGTTTGTGTGAGTTTCGTGTCCGAGAATGGACACAGGAGGAAATTCACGAATCATGGTACGCAGACACACCCCGGATCAGGTCATCGCCAAGGTCCGGCA
>NZ_JAHBOI010000011.1 GCF_018531425.1 Paenarthrobacter sp. DKR-5 | reverse complement strand
GAGTCCCATGCCTGAGGTGCCCGGCCGCGCGGATCTTCCGGTGGCCGTCATCGGAGCCGGGCCGGTCGGCCTCGCCGCCGCCGCCCACCTGCTCGAACAGGGCCTGCGGCCGCTGATCTTCGAAGCCGGCGACGCCGCAGGCGCCTCGATCACGGAGTGGGGCCACACCCGGTTGTTCTCGCCCTGGCAGTACAACATCGATGCCGCCGCCCGCCGGCTCCTGGAAGCCGCCGGGTGGCAGGCGCCCCGGCCCACGGCGCTGCCCTACGGCCGCGAGCTGGTCGAAGACTATCTGGCGCCGCTCGCGGCACTTCCCGTGATCGCCGGGGCCCTGCGCACCGGGGCCCGGGTCGCCGCCGTCACCCGCCAGGGCATGGACAAGACGCAGTCACTGGGACGGCAGGAGCGGCCGTACCTCGTGCGCGCGACGGCCGCTGACGGGGCCGTCCATGACCACCTTGTCCGCGCAGTCATCGATGCCTCCGGCACGTGGACCACTCCGAACCCCGTCGGCTCCGGGGGCCTGGCCGCACCGGGGGAGGCCGAGGCCCGGGGCGCCGGATTCATCTCCTCGCCGCTCCCCGACGTTACCGGCCGGGACCGGCACCTGTTCGCCGGCCGGCACGTGCTGGTGGTGGGCGCCGGACATTCGGCCGCCAACACGCTGCTGGCGCTGGGTGGGCTTGCGCGGGAGGAGCCCGGGACCCGAATCAGTTGGGCCGTGCGCGGCGCGGACGCCACGCGCCTGTACGGCGGCGGCGACCGTGACGGGCTGCCTGCACGCGGAATGCTCGGGACGCGGTTGCGACGTCTCGTCGATACCGGTGCCGTCAACCTGCGCACCTCGTTCACGATCACGGGGTTCGAACTCACGCCCTCCGGCGCCGAGGGCCTGCACGTCCACGGAGCCACCCCCGACGGCGCCACGGTCCTGGGCGTCGACGTGCTCATCCCTGCCACCGGGTTCCGGCCCGACCTGGACATCCTGAAGGAAATCCGGCTCGACCTCGACCCCGGCGTCGAGGCACCCCGGGAACTCGGGCCGCTGATCGACCCGGACTTCCACAGCTGCGGCACTGTTCCCCCGCACGGGGCCAGGCTGCTCGCGCATCCTGACCGCGACTTCTACATCGCAGGCATGAAGTCCTACGGGCGTGCGCCGACGTTCCTGCTGGCCACCGGCTATGAGCAGGTCCGTTCGATCGCCGCGGCACTGGCCGGAGACCAGGAAGCCGCCGACCGGGTCCAGCTGGAACTGCCTGAAACGGGCGTGTGCTCCACTGACATCGGCAGCAGCTGCGATGCGCCCGCTGCCGAAGCCTCCTCCTGCTGCGGTTCCTCCGGCCCGCAGCCGGTGTCCATCGGGTTCGCCACCGGTTCCGCCCACGGACGCGCGGGGGCGCTGGCCACGGACCTGTAGGCGGGTGCGCGGCAGCCGGCTGCCGTTGCGGAGGCCACGCCCCGAGGGTACCGCGCGGAGGCTAGGCCCGGGAGGGCGCGGCCACGACTGCTGTGATCATCCGCTCCAGGCGGGCGATCCCGGCGAACCTGCCGGCATTGTCGGTGACGAGCAGCGGCTCGAACCGGGCCGCCCGGGGGCGGGTCATGGACCGCGCCAGGGCCTCGCCGAGCGGGGTGTCGAGGTTCACGCGCAGGCCCGGGACCACCACGCCGAGACCCGCCGAGCCGGCGTCGAGCACGCAGACAGGCCGGAAATGATCCTCCAGCAACACGACCGATTCGAGCAGCTGGTCTGCGCCGAACGAGTCCGCGGCCTGCGCAGTGCTGGTGGCGGTCCTGGCCGGCTCGACGACGTCGCGTACGACGCCAGCCGCCGCTGCCGAATGCCGGGCGGCCAGCGCGTGGGCCGCCTCCGGCTCGACCCCCTTCCAGGGCGGAGCGGGACGGCCCAGATGGTAGCCCTGCACCAGAGGCACACCGAGCGCCGCGAGTGCTTCAAGCTCCTCGGCGCGCTCCACGCCCTCGCCCAGCACCCAGGCGTCCACCCGGCTGGCGAAGGTGCCGAGCATCTCGATCAGTGCGCGCTTCGCCTCATCGCGGTCGACGTCCTGGATCAGGGCGCGGTCGATTTTGATCATGGCGGGCCGGAGCGCGAGCAGGTGCCGCAGGCCGGCATAACCGGCACCGGCGTCGTCGACGGCAATGAGAGCGCCAGCCGCGCGGATCCGGTCCAGGTCCGGTTCGAGGTCCAGATAGGACTCGATGGGAGTCTGCTCGGTGAGCTCGACGACGATGCCGCCCAGGTTCCCCTCGTCCCGCCATACGCTGCGGATGCGCTCCGTGGCGAGCAGCTCCGGGGAAACGTTGAGGGTCAGGAAACAGTTCGGGGGGATGGTGGCCCTCGCGCGCAGGGCAGTCCGCAGGGCCGCTTCCTCCAGTTCGGCGGACCGGCCGTGTTGCCGGGCGGCGGAGAACCACGCTTCAGGGTTCTTCTCGGTGAAGCCCGGAAAGCGAGCGAGCGCCTCGTAGCCGACCACCGTGCCACGGACCGTGTCGACAATGGGCTGGTACGCAGCGGCTAGTCCTTCGCCCCGGCAGGCGGCATCCAGCAATGCCTCCCAGTCCGGCACCGCTGCCGGCGTCGCACCAGGGAGGACACCGTCTGCGTCGGGCATCACCCCACCGTGACGATGGAGGACCGGACGGACTGGACCAGCTCGGCCGGCACCTCCTGCAGGCCGTGCGCCGCGGCCGCATGGCCTGCCACCGCGACGAGGATCTCGTCTTCGGTGCTGCAAACCCAGCGGGCCTCACAACCCGGTACCACGTCTCCGCATGCAAACGACTTCATCAATGGCTCCTTCGAAATTCGCAAATCGCTCAAACCCTACCTCGCGTAAAGGTACGGGTGATTCGAAGCCGGATGCTGGATGGATGGGCGTGTCGCGGCCATCCGGAACCAGGAAGTGGCCCGGTGCCTAGTTCGCCTTCTGCAGCAGGTCCCTGAAGCGGCTCGACGGGGCGACGCCAAGCTCGCTCTGGGTCTTGCGGTGGAAGTCCTCGAAGGACTTGATCGCCCGCACGTTGTTCCCCGCTTTGAGGTTGGCCTTCAGGATGAGCAGCTGGGCGCTTTCGCGCAGGGGCTCAATCGAGGCGGCGGCGTGGGCCGCCTCAAGCGAACGGGCGACGTCGTTGCTCTGCAGGAGATATTCGCCGAGGGCTTCGAGACAGTGCACGCGCTGCTGCGTCAGCTGTTCCTGCTCGAAGACGACCCAGTCCTCGTACCAGCCAGGGAGCAGGTCCGCGTTGCGCAGGAGATCCACGCAGCCGATGGCCGGCGCGCAGTCGCCCCGGGCGACGTCGTCAATGACCTGCCGCACGGCGAACGTGTCCACGGGCACACCCGGTGCCAGCCGGAGGGAGTCGCCGAAGCCCTCGAGCAGCCCGGGCTGTTCATGGGTGATGCGGAAGACGGTGGTCCGGAGGCTCCCCGCTGCTTGCGCGTCAGTGCTGTCCGGCCACAGCAGGCCGGTGAGATAACGGCGCGAGCGCGGGCCCAGGAGCGCCAAGGCCGCGATCAGCCGCTGCTGGCGGATGCCGATGTCCACCGGCTGGCCGTCCCGCTTGAGCTGCCAGCAGCCCAAAAGCTGGAGCTCCCATTCGCTGTTCGTCATCGTTTCCATCTCACACCCCGTCTCCTGGACTCCGCCAAGGGCTACGCGGGAACGGCGTGGCGGCGCCAAAACCGGGCAGGCGCGAAAGAAAGGGGGGCCGGCGACGGCTGGGGGGAAGTCTCGGTCTCAGAAGACTCCACCATCGCCGGCCCCGATCGTGGGGCCTGCACGCGTGGATGCGAGGCGGGCAGCCAGGTGGCTGCGGCATGAGCCAGTTCGCAAGGGGTAGTGTGATCGCGCATTGTGTGAGACCCGCTCCTGACCGGCTGATGATGTGATTCAACATCTACGAGCCTAGGAGGCCTCGACACCCGGCACACGAGTAAATCCCTACTCGACTTTGGTGCCCGGGTACTCAGGTTTTCAGGACCACTACTTGCCCCTTTACCCGCTTTCCAGGCGCGCAGACAGGGCCGGCCGGCCCTGTCTGCAAAGCCGCAACCAAGGTGGCGCGGTCATCCCGTCAACCGTGCCCGCCGGGTTGCGGGAAACGTTTCACCTGCGAGCCTTCCATACCCGTCTGGGTATGTCGCAAAATGGAAAACGCCCGGGCGCTGCTCTTCCCCCCAAAAGCGCAGCACCCGGGCTTTCCACTGTCCTGGGACGCTCAGTCGCCGTCGTTCTCCTCGTTGCGCAGGTCCTCTTCGTGAATCAGCCGGGCCTGCTCGGCCTCCGGGGATTCGTCGGTAATCGACGCGGGGCCCGGGGTCCCGTCGAGGGATTCATTCGGCGGCAGCGTGGCAGCTGCACCGGGTGTCCCGGCGGCCCCGGTCTGCGTGGAAACGGCGGGGACCGGCGCAGGCACTGCCGGGCCCGCCAACTCGTCGGACCCCTTCTTGCCGGCGTCGTCCTTATGCAGGGCCGTGCTGACGGTGCCCTGGGCCTTGCGCAGCGCCTCGGCGGCCTGTTCCTGGAGTGCGGGGGCCTTGTCCTTGATGGTCCCGGCCGCTTCGGAGACGGTCTCCTGCACCTTGGGGTTCTGCCAAAGTTCCTTGGCCTTGGTGCGGAGCTTCTCATATCTTTCCCGGCCGGAACGGGTGCCGAGCACGTATCCCACCGCCAGACCGGTCGCGAAAACCAATTTGTTCTTCATCTCATGCTCCTGTCGGCAGCGTGCGCTTTCTGCCTACCTAAGCACGCTCAGCGAGCAATTGGCAAGCATGCTTAGCATTAAGGGGAAACCCCGATAGACTTGCCACCATGACTGAGAACGGACGAATTTTCGGGTGGGCCTTCGGGGACGGCAGCCGCTCCGGTGACGAGGCCTACGTCGACCAGCTCAAGGCCGAGGCGCTGGAGAACGCCCGCCAGGCTGCCGCAGGCAAAGACCTCGGGATCCGGCCGGGCACCGCGGTGTACACCGTGATCACCGAAGGCGAGACGCTGGTCGAGCTGAGCGGCACCGCCGAGAACCAGTTCGTCGTGCGCTGCACGGTGGAGCTGGAAGGACCGGGCGCATCGAAGGTGCGCGCAGAAGGGCCGATGAACGGCTGAGCTACTCGCCTTCCTCCAGGGCGTTCGGGTACTCCTCGTCGCCGCCGGCGTCGGGGCCCAGTGGGGTCGCCTGCTCGAGCACGTCGGCTTCGTTGGCCTCCTCGTTCACGGTCTCGACGTCGGGCACGTCGTCGGTGTCTTCGGCGTCGTCCGGAACAGGGGGCAGATGCTCCAGCCGTTCGTCTTCGGGGACCTCGGGGGACTCTTCCTCAGGCCGCAAGCTGTTGCTCATCTTCAACCTCCACGGATCGGAAACCGGAACTCCCGCCAGCTTGCCACGGCCCAGGGCGAAAATCCATTGTCACCGCTGGGGTCCTGGCCGGCCGGTTCACATCCGCCCGAACCGTGAGCGCAGCAGCGCGAAGATGCCGTAGCAAATGAATCCGGCGCCGATCGCCAGCAGCAGGTAGGGCCCGTAGGCCTGGTCGCGCAAGGCCTTCAGGCTGCCGTCGAGGCCCGTCGATTCCTGGGGATCCTGCTTGACCACGGCCACAATGAAGAGCAGGCCGACGAGATTCAGGGCGACGCCTTTGGCCACGTGCCCGACGACGCCGAACGCCTCGACGATCCGTCCGCGCCGTTGCTGCTCGAAGTGCGCCAGTTCCTCCCGGAAGGTCCGCCGCAGCCCTTTCACCTCGAAATAGACACCGATGCCGGCAATGACGGCCCCCAGGCCCAGCAGGGCGGCAGAGCCGAGCGGCGCGCGCATCAACGCGACAGTGAAGTCCCGGGTGGAGTCTCCGGAATCCGAGCGCACGCCCAGGGCGAAGTTGCCGAAGGTGAGGCCGATGCTGCCGTACGCCACGGCCAGGAACCCGGACGTGATGGTCTTGCCGAGACGTTCCCCCGTGGGCAGGTGGCGGGCGCGCAGCGTTGCCTCGCTGAGCTGCCAGAGGGCGAGGCCGACACAGCCGGCTGCGCAGGCCCACAGCACCGCCGGGCCCCAGGGGCTGGCGGCGAGCTCGGCGATCGCCCCGGTGGGTTCGGCCTGCCCGGAACCCCCGAACGCGAGGCTGATCGCGATCGCGCCGATAATGATGTGCAGGACCGCCATGACGGCGAAGCCGAACCTGGCGGCGACGTCGAGGGTCTTGGTGTCCGAAACCTCTTCCGCCCGGTCAGCCGCTTCGCGCAGCGAGGTTTCCTCCTCGTCCATCACGTTCCTTCACCTCCGGCGCAGTTTTCCGCAGAAGCATCCTACTCGACGGTGACGTTGACGGACTGCCACCCGGAGGCGCCGTCGGGGATGGGATTGGCGCGCTGTTCGGTCTGGAGCCCGTCCTTGCGGTCCGTGGCCCGCGTCCTGATGTCGTGGTTGCCCGGCGTCGCCTCCCATTGGAAGGACCACTGCCGCCAGGTGTCGATGCTTGCTTCCGCCGCGAGCACGGCCTCCTGCCACGGACCGTCGTCAATCTGGATTTCGACCTTGGTAATGCCCCGGTGCTGGGACCACGCGGTGCCTCCGACGGCGACCTTGCCGGCCTTGACCCTCGCGAAGGATTTCGGGACCTCGATCCGGGAGGAGGTCTTTACTGGCCCGTGATCGGACCAGCCGCGGTCGGTCCAGTAGGCTCGCTTGTCCTGGAAGCGGGTGACCTCAAGGTCCACGACCCACTTGGTGGCGGAGACAAACCCGTAAAGTCCCGGCACGACCATGCGCACAGGGTAGCCGTGCTCCAGCGGAAGGGGCTCACCGTTCATGCCGATGGCCAGGATCGCGTCGCGGTCATCCTGCAGGACGCCGAGCGGCGTGGAGGCAGAGAAGCCGTCGGAACTCGTGGACAGGACCATGTCGGCGCCGGCGGTCGGCCTGGCTTTTTCGAGCACTTTCCGCAGCGGGTAGCCAAGCCATTTGGCGTTGCCCGCGAGGTTGCCGCCCACGGGATTGGAAACGCATGTCAGCGTGACGTAGGACTCGATCAGCTCCGCGGTGAGCAGGTCGTTGAAAGACATCCGTACTTCCTGTTCCACCATGCCGTGGACGCGCAGCTCCCAGCTGGCGGCGTCGATGCTGGGCACGGCGAGGGCGGTATCGATCCGGTAGAAATCCTTGGCCGGGGTGACAAACGGCGTCACTCCCGCCACCGGTGACTGCACTCCCGCAGGCAGCGGGGCCGCGGGACGGGCGGCCCGGGGGAGCCGGAGGGCCGAACGGGTCCGTTCGACGGTGCGGCGCGTCCCGGCGAGAAGTTCGCCTGCCAGTGCCGCGGCGGCCGCGGCGGCGGCGGTCAGTCCGGCGGCTGCCAGGAACGAGCGCCGCCCCGTTGACCGTCCGGGGGTGCCGGACGCCCCGGCTTCCGGGGACGGGGCTCCGCCCGGACCTGTCACAGGCGGGTGCTCCCGGTGCAGCCGGTTCGTCATCCAGCGCAGCGTGAGCACGCCGGCGAGGACCCCCAGCAGGGTCGGCAGGACGTCGGTCGGCTCCGCGCCCGAACGGGTCACGACGGCGGCGGCGACGACGGTGCTGAGCAGCAGCAGCAGCGTGATGCCCGCAGCCCAGCGGCGGTACGCCAAATAGCCGGCGACGGCGGCGAGCGCCGCCATGACGATCCCCATCGAAATGAACAGGACGAGTTTGTCATTGGTGCCGAAGGTGTCCACGGCGAAGTTCTTCAGCCAGACCGGGGTGAAGTCGATGAATGTCGATCCGAGCGCGACCAGGGGCGTCGCGGCGGCCCGGAAGAAGCTGCCGGCGAGCTCGGCCACGCCGAGCAGCAATCCAGCCGCGAGGATGCCCGCCAGGGCAGCTGCCGGGCCGGGCCCGGTCCAGAAACGCTTTGCTCTCATGGGAGGGATTCGCAGCCGGACCAGCCGCGGACCGGTCCGGAACCCGCGGAGCTCAGGCCGAAGCTCACGCCGGAACTCCGTGCGGCGTCCAGTCCGGCGGGGGTGTCACCTCACCACTTCGGGTGCACGGTGGCCCGGAAGTACTTGTCATAGACATCGTGGACGTTGCGATCGAACTCCGCTCCGAGGTCGCCGACCGTCCCCGCGGCCGCGTTGGCCCTGGCCTGGTCGGCGTTGCGCGCGCCGGGGATGACGGTGCTCACGCCGTCCTGCGCGATGATCCAGGCCAGCGCTGCCTGGGCCGTCGTCGTTCCTTCCGGCACCAGCCGCTGGAATTCGTGCACGGCAGCCAGGCCCTGTTCGAAGTCGACGCCGGAGAACGTCTCGCCGACGTCGAAGGCGGACCCGCTCCGGTTGTAGTTGCGGTGGTCGTTCTCGGGGAAGGTCGTGTCCTTGGTGTACTTGCCCGAGAGCAGCCCGGAGGCCAGCGGCACGCGCGCGATGATGCCCACACCGGCGGCCTTGGCTGCGGGCAGGACCTCATCGAGCGGCTTGAGCCGGAACGGGTTGAAGATGATCTGCACGGTTGCGGTGCCCGGCCGCGCGATGGCGGTGAGCGCTTCTTCCGTCGTTTCGACGCTGACACCGTAGTTGCGCATGACGCCCTCCTCGACGAGGGTGTCGAGGGCGTCGAAGACCGCGTCGCTGGAGTACACGGCCGTCGGCGGGCAGTGCAGCTGGACCAGGTCGAGTGTGTCCGTCTTGAGGTTGCGCCGGGACCTGTCCGTCCACTGCCGGAAATTCGCGAGCTGGTAGCTCTCCGGCACCTGCTCCAGCCGGCGGCCCATTTTCGTGGCCACGGTGATGCCGGACTCCGGGTTGGCCGCGAGGAACTCGCCAATGAACTGTTCACTGCGCCCGTCGCCGTAGACATCAGCGGTGTCGAAGAACGTGACGCCGGACCCGGCGGCCGCGTCGAGCACGGCGTGGGCGTCCTTCACATCGACGACGCCCCAGTCCGCTCCGAGCTGCCAGGTGCCGAGGCCGACGGTGGAGACGGTGCGGCCGGTTCTTCCGAGTCTGCGCTGATCCATGCTCCGACTATAGCTTTTCGCGCCGCCCCGCGCCGATGCATGAAATACCGCATTGATCAGTACACTGTCAATTGCGAGAAAGCGGGAGCACGTGACAAATGTGCAGGAAAGCAACGATGCGCGCGCGCTCCTGGGCGGACGGTACCGTCTGCTGGAGCGGATCGGCGCCGGGGCCATGGCAACGGTTCATCGTGCCCGGGACGAGTTCCTGGGCCGTGACGTGGCGATCAAACTTGTCCAGACGACGGCCTCCACCTTGGATGAGGTGCGCCGCGACGACGCCGAGGCCAAGCTGCTGGCCCGGCTGAACCACCACAGCCTGGTGGCCCTGCTCGACGCGGGCACCGACCTGCGCGATCCGGGCCGGCCGCGGGTGTACCTCGTCATGGAACTGATCAACGGCCCGGACCTGCGGGTGCGCCTGGCCGAGGGTCCCATGCCGCCGCGGCAGGTGGCGCAGATCGGTTTCGACCTCGCTGAAGGGCTGGATTACATCCACTCGTGCGGCGTCGTCCACCGGGACGTGAAGCCGGCCAACGTCATGATGGTCAACTACCGCACCGACGGGACCCGGGTGCGGGCCAAGCTGACCGACTTCGGAGTGGCGCTGATGACCGAAGAGCCGCTGACCCGTGAAGGCGTGGTCACCGGGACGGCTGCCTACCTGAGCCCCGAGCAGGTCAAGGGGGAAAGCGTTGGTCCCTTCAGCGACATTTACGCCTTGGGGCTTGTGCTGCTGCAGTGCCTTACCGGCGTTGTCGCCTATCCCGGCCCGCTGGTGGAAAGCGCGGTCGCGCGGCTCGTGCGCAACCCCGACATCCCCGAAAGCCTGGGCCCGGACTGGTGCCGGCTGCTGACGGCCATGACCGCCACGGACCCGGCGGAACGTCCGCTCGCGCAGGAGATTGTGTCGGTGCTGTACGCGCTGGCGATGGAACCGGGTTCCGACCCGCGCACCGGCGCGGCAGTCATGCCGGCCGATGAGGAGGGCAGGCTGGAAGCGGTTCGGCGTTACGGGATCCTCGACACCCCGCCGGACGGCGCCTTCGACCGGATCACGGCACTCGCCGCACGGCTGTTCGATGTGCCGGTCGCGATTGTCAGCGTGGTGGACCACGACCGGATCTGGTTCAAGTCCCACCACGGGCTGGACATCCAGCAGATCGACCGGGACCCGGGTCTGTGTGCCTCGGCGATCCTGTCGGATGGGGCCTGGGTGGTGGGCAACGCCCCTGAAGACCCGCGCACGCTCACCAATCCGCTGGTGGCGGGGGAATTCGGGCTCAAGTTCTACGCGGGCGTGCCGCTGCGCACCCACGACGGCTTCAACCTCGGGACGCTGTGTGTGCTGGACTTCGCCCCGCGCGACGTCGACGCGGGACAGGTGGAGATCCTGGAGGACCTGGCGGCCGTCGTGATGGACCACCTGGAGCTCATGCTGGAGAGCCGGCAGTCCGCCGCGATGGCTTAGGTCCGCGTGCTGGCGTAGCGGGCACTAGCCGCCGGCGGCCGGGCGCGTCTGCAGCTTCACGGTGATCTTGTGGGCTTCCTCGAGCAGCAGCTTGCCTAACAGCTGCCCCCGTTCGCCCCGGAACCGCGGCTCGATGCCCGTCAGGGACAGCGCCCACAGCGGCCTGCCCGCGGAGTCGAACACGGCCGCCCCCATGCCCCAGCTGCCCTCGACGATCAGGCCGGGGTTGACCGCATAACCCGTCTCCCGGGTGAGCCGGATCCGCTCCCGGATGCCCTCGGCCGAGTGACCGGGGCCCCAGCCGGCGAGGTCCCCGGCGCTCTCGGCGAGGTAGGCCTCGATCTCCTCGTCGGAGTGGTAGGCGAGGATTGCCAGTCCCGCGGACGCGACGCCGAGCGGGAACCGGACGCCCTCATGCAGCACAAAGGACCGGATAGGGAAGCTGCCTTCCTCACGGAGCAGGCACACGGTCCCGTTTCCGCGCAGCACCGAGAGGAAGGCGCTTTCCTCGGTTTCGTCGGCGAGGCGGCGGACGTTGTCCCTGGCCAGATCCTCGATGTCGTAGCGGCGGGCGGAGAGCGAACCGAGGATGTACGCTTCCGGGCCGAGGTACCAGCGGCCCGAGCCGCCGTCGTGCTCAAGCAGGCCTTCGGCGGCGAGCGAGGCAAGCAGCCGGTATGCGGTGGGGCGGGTCAGACCCGACTCCTTGACGACGTCGGCAGTCGTGCGGCCCGTGCGCGGGCCGTGGCCGACGATGCGCAGCAGCTGGGCGACGCGGCCGACCACCTGTGCGCCCTGGACCGGGGTGCTGCCCACTTCCATCGCTTCCGTTCTTTTGTCCACAATATGACCGCCGGAAAGCGGTGAGTCCACTATAAAACGGCGCCCGGCGCCGCGGGGAACCGTTGTCAGGATGCGCTCGCCGCCGCACGGGCTGGTTAGCGTCAGGGGGCTGACGGCGCGCCTTCCCGGGCCGAACGGCCAGTTGCGGCGGCCTCCGCGCGCCGGAAGCCGCCACGACTGGCCTCTCGCGCCCACCTCACCTGACCGGAGGCGACTGGCTATGCTCGGAGGGTGCCATCCCCGCAGCCCGCCACCGCCAGAGGCTCGGAGGCGCGCGACATCCTGAGGCTGGCCGTGCCGGCCTTCGGCGCACTCGTGGCCGAACCGCTCTTCCTGCTGGCGGATTCGGCGATCGTGGGCCATCTCGGCGTCGACCAGCTCGCCGGCATGGGTCTGGCCACTACCCTGCTGCAGACGGCCGTGGGTTTGATGGTCTTCCTGGCCTACGCCACCACGCCGGCCGTGGCCCGGCTGCTGGGCGCGGGACGCCTTGAGGACGCCCTGCGGGCGGGCATCGACGGGCTGTGGCTGGCGCTGCTGCTCGGTGCAGCACTCGCGGCCGCCGGGCTTTGGCTGGTCGATCCGCTGCTGGGGGCGGCAGCAGCGGATCCTGCCGTGCGCGCCTTCGCCGGCGAGTACCTGCGCTGGTCCCTTGCCGGCCTGCCCGCCATGCTGCTGGTGCTCGCCGCCACCGGCGTGCTGCGCGGCCTGCAGGACACCCGGACGCCGCTGGTGGTCGCGGTGGCGGGTTTCACGCTCAACATCGCATTGAACTGGCTCCTGGTCTACGGAGCCGGGCTCTCCGTCGCCGGCTCAGCGATCGGCACCGACCTGGCACAGTGGTCGATGGCGGCCGTCTACCTCGTCATCGTGCTCAAGGCTGCCCGTCCGGCGCGTGTGCGCCTGGTGCCCGACTGGCGGGGCATCCGCGCGGCCGCAGCGGTCGGCAGCTGGCTGATGCTGCGCACCCTCAGCCTGCGGGTGGCCATCCTCGCCACGGTCCTGGTCGCGACCGGCCTCGGCGCCGTGAATCTCGCGGCCCACCAGCTGGCGATGACGGTCTTCACGTTCTTCGCGTTCGCACTGGACGCGCTCGCCATCGCCGCGCAGGCGCTGCTCGGCAAGGAACTGGGCGCGGGGGACCTGCCCCGTGCCCGCCTGCTGACCCGCACGATGGTTCGGTGGGGAGTCGGGTTCGGCGCGGCAACCGGGGTGCTCGCCGCGGCAGTGTCTCCGGTCCTGGGATACCTCTTCACGAACGACGACGCCGTCCGTTCCGCCCTTGCCGCCGCCCTGCTGGTGCTCGCGGCCGGCCAGCCGTTGGCGGGTTACGTGTTCGTGCTCGACGGCGTGCTCATCGGCGCCGGCGACGCGCGCTACCTGGCGCTCGCCGGCGTCGCCAACCTGGCGGTGTACCTGCCCTTGCTGGCACTCGTCGCGTTCTCTTCCGCCGCCGGGCCGGCCGCCGTCGCTCTGCTGTGGGCCGCCTTTGCCCTGGGCTACCTCGCCAGCCGCGGGGTGACGCTCGGCCTGCGGGCGCGCTCCGACCGCTGGCTCGTGGCCGGAGCCCGCAGGCTGTGAGGCGCAGTGAGGCGACAGTGAGGCGACCGCTGCGCCGCTAAGCTGGTAGTCGTGGACGCTGAATTGAAGGGCAAGCTGGAGCCGGCAACTGGCATGTGGAAGCCGCTGCTCTACCGGGCCCTTGTCGCCCTCGTCTTCGGGCTGGTCACCGTCTTCTGGCAAAACCCCTCCACCACGGTGATGTCCGTGGCCGGGGGACTCTATCTGGTGGGCACCGCCTTCGCCGTGCTGCTGCTGGACCTGAGCTTCTCCACTTCGGACGGCCGGATCAAGCGGACGCTCCGGGTGGAGCACCTGGGCCTGCTCGCGCTCTCGGTGTTCGCCCTGTCCGTGCACCAGACCTGGGCCTTCGTTGCGGCGGCCTCGGCCGGCCTGGGGATCGCGGGCCTGTGTGAGCTTTACCTGGGCTGGACGCACCGGCGCCGGCTCGTGCTCGCACGGGACTGGCTGCTCACCGGCGCCGTGAACACCGCCGCCGCCGTGATCCTGCCGTTCTTCGCCACCCTCGAGGCGCACGCACTCCTCGGGGTGATCGGCGGCTCCGCCATCATCATCGGAGTGATGCTGCTGCTGGCGGCCCTCACGTACCGGCATGAGGCATCCGCGCCGGCCGGCAGCGCCGAGGCCGTAAACTAGGGGAGGGCCGTCCCGGCGGCCATCCGCAAGGGCCCGGGTCCGCCCCGGGCCGCAATTGACCGGGGCAGCAACAGAAGGAGAACACGTGGCTGAGCAAACACCAGGATCCCCGCGGAAGCCGCGGACCTCGGTGAAAGGGCCGCTGATCTTCTCGGCGTTCTGGGCCGTCGTCGCCTTCGTGGGCGTGCTCGTCTTCTCCTCCGGCGGCTCCGCGAACCCGCCGCGCTTCGACCTGGCCTTCATTGCCGGCGGCAGCGCCTTCATCATCGTGCTTGTCGTGGCGGCCATGCTGGCCATGAGCCACAAGGAAAACCCGGATCACCTGGGCAAGGGCTCCGGGGTCAACCTGAGCTCCAGCAAGCCGCGCCGGAACCCGCCGCGCTACGGTGCGAACCCCGACGGTCAGGACAACGGCGAGCCGCGGAGCTAGTCTCCGGCCTTCTCCGCCAGGCGCGCCCGGTAGGCCGCGACATGCGCGCGGTTGGCGCAGTTCCCGGTATCGCAGTAGCGCTTTGAGCGGTTCTTCGACAGGTCGATGAGCACGGCGTCGCAGTCCTCCGCGGCACAGACCCGCAGCCGGTCCATCTGCTTGCCGCGGACGACGTCGACCAGGGCCATCGCAGCTTCCACACCCATCCGTGTCTGCAGCGGCGCCTCATGTGCGACCGCATGGATATGCCAATCCCACTGGTCATGCTTGACCAGCTGCGGAAGGGCTCCGGCCTCGCGCAGGAGGGCGTTGAGCTCTTCCGCCGCGGTGGCCTCGTCGGAGGTCCAGATGCCGCGCAGCCTGGGGCGCAGCTGCCGCACCGCGTCGAGTTCGGTCCGGTCGTGGGTGCGCGAGCCGGAAAACTGCTGCTCCGTCAGGAACCTGGTCAGCTCCGCGTCATCGGCGAGTTGCTCGCCGCCGTTGGCTGCGGTGTTGATGAGGGCGGCCGCCGTCACGAGCGCATCCTCCGTGTCATGCGCAAACAGCACTTTGACTCCTGACATCGTTGGACGATACTGTAATGAGCATAATCGATTTTACTCATGACAGGACTGTGCCATGCGTTCCGGTGCTCTCTCCGCCTCCGCAGCTTCCGGGCTCGGAATCGCACTTTTCTCCTCCGCGGCGTTCGGGGTGTCCGGTCCCTTTGCCAAGTCCATGCTGGAGTCCGGCTGGAGCCCGGGAGGCGCAGTCTCGCTGCGCCTCCTGGGCGGCGCCGTGGTCCTGGCTCTGCCGGCGTGGCTGGCGGCGCGCCGCCACCGGGCGGCAGTCCGCCGCCACTGGGGGCGGGTGGCTGGCTTCGGCCTGGTGGCCATGGCAGTCTGCCAGCTCTGCTACTTCAACGCCGTGGCGCATCTGTCGGTCGGCGTCGCCTTGCTGCTCGAGTATCTGGCGCCGGTGCTGCTCGTCGGCTGGATGTGGTTGCGCGGCGGCCGCCGCCCGCGCGTGCTGACGGTTGCCGGAACGGTCCTCGCCGTCGCGGGCCTGCTGCTGGTGCTGGACCTGGCCGGGGGTACCAGGGTCAGCCTCGAAGGAGTGCTCTGGGGAATCGGCGCGGCGCTGTGCCTCTCGTTCTATTTCGTCGTCTCCGCCAGCACCGACGACGGCGTTCCCCCGGTGCTGATGGCCGGCGGCGGCATGGCGGTGGGCGCCGTCGTGATGTTCGCCGCCGGAGCGGCCGGCCTGACGCCGATGCGCTATTCCACCGCGGACGCGACGGTGGCGGGCGCCACGGTGCCGTGGTTCGTCCCGCTGGCCGGACTGGTGCTGTTCGCGACCGCCCTCTCCTACGTCACCGGCGTGATGGCGGCGCGCAGCCTGGGGTCGAAGGTGGCCTCCTTTGTCTCACTGACCGAGGTCATGTTCGCCGTCGTCTTCGCCTGGCTGCTGCTTGGCGAACTCCCGGCCCCCGTGCAGCTGCTCGGCGGGCTGCTGATCATTGCGGGCGTCGTGCTCGTCAGGCTGGACGAGGTGCGCGCCGAACCGGTTCCGCTGGTTGCCCCGGCCGTGGCAGAGCCCGTCCCGTAGGCATAGGCTGGGGTTCCTGCCAGTCCCCGCTGACGAGAGGTGGCCCCATGTCCGTGAAACTCAACAAGAAGGCGCTGGATCACGCCAAGAGCCTGATCAAGAACGGGAAGCTTGTCCGCGACGAACGCGACGACTGGAGCGAACACGCCCCTTCGGCGCAGGACGAAAATGCATTCCTGGACCAGCACGGGTACGAGGATTACGCGCGGTGGCACCTGGGCGTCGACGACGAGGCCTCCGAGGAGACGAAGGGCCGCTACAAGTTCCCGTTCGGCGATTTCACCAAGGTGCACCGCTGCGCGGTGATCTCCGGCGAAAGCCGCGCCAGCCAGCACGACTATGACGACATCCGGAAGGCTCTGGGCGACCTGCTCAAGCGGATCGACGAAGCCTAAGCCGCGTCAGTCCTCGAGCCGCGTCAGTCCTCGATTCGGAACCCGAGCTTGATCGTCACCTGCCAGTCCGCAACCTTGCCGTCCGCGAGGTGTCCTCTGACTTCTTTGACCTCGAACCAGTCAAGATGGCGCAGCGTTTTGGAGGCCTGCGCTATGCCGTTGCGCACGGCGTCGTCGATTCCCTCCGGCGAGGTGCCGACAATCTCCGAGATCGAGTAGGTGTGACCGGACATCGTGCCTCCTTGGTGTCGGCGCCGGGCGGCCCGCGGCGCGTGGAAGCAGGTTAGCCCCGCTTCCGGGGGCCGCGCCAGAGCCGGGTGGCTGCGCTTCGCTTAGAGTAGGAGCACATTGGTGCCGGCGCTGGGGCGTGGACGGAGCCGATGGCACGCCGGGTTTCCCGGGCAGGTCTCACTTTCGGCAGGAAAACATATGGGGTTGGAAACGGCTGCGCCGGCTTCCGGACGCGTCGGCGTGCTGCGCCGGCAGGCGGTGACCCGGGCCGCTGCGCTGGTCACCGCGGTGCTGGGGCTGAACTACATCATTTGGCGGTGGTTCGCTTCGGTGAACTGGGACGCTTGGTGGATTGCCGCTCCGCTCGTCCTCGCCGAGACCTACTCACTGGTCGACTCGCTGCTGTTCGGCCTGACGGTGTGGCGCTACAAGGAGCGGCCGGCACCTGCGGATCCCGAGCGGGGCAGCACGGTGGACGTCTTCATCACCACCTACAACGAACCGCTGGAGCTGGTCCTGCGCACGGCCCGGGCGGCGAAGGCCATCGACTACCCGCACCAGACCTGGATCCTCGACGACGGCAACCGCCCCGATGTTCGCGCGGCGGCGGAATCCGAAGGCATCGGCTGGATTAGCCGCTCCGAGGACTGGTCCGGCATGCCCCGGCATGCCAAAGCCGGCAACCTGAACAACGCCTTGCTCGCCACTGACGGCGAGTTCATCCTGGTGCTCGACGCAGACCAGGTCCCCGACCGCCGCATCCTGGACCGCACCCTGGGCTATTTCCGCGACGACGCGGTGGCCCTGGTCCAGACGCCGCAGGTCTTTGTCAACGTCCCGGAGGCGGACCCGCTCGGCAGCCAGGCCCCGCTCTTCTACGGCCCGATCCAGCAGGGCAAGGACGGCTGGAACGCGGCTTTCTTCTGCGGGTCGAATGCCGTCATCCGCCGGGAGGCGCTGATGCAGCTCGGGGTGACCCGGTACGTCACGGAGACAGAGGTGGCCTTGCACAAGGCCCTCCGGACCGCCGGGCGCGTGATCGCCAAGGCCCGCCGGAACCTCGGGCCGGACCAGGCACGGCTTGCCGGGGCACTCGAGGACCTCGCGGCGGACGTCGCGCAGGTCAAGCACGAGCTGCGCCGCGGGGAAAGCATCGGTGAGGTCACCTACCGCTTCCAGGAGCGCGTCGCCGCCGTCTCCCGGGGACTGGTTTCAGCCGACATGGCGGCGCTGCATGCCGAGCTGGCCTCCATTGAGGGGTTGGCGGAGGCGGCCGGCGTCGACGGCGGGAGCAGTCTGGCCGCGGTCGACGACGCCGCGCTCGACAGGCTTTCCCAGCGGGACTGGTCCCCGCTGGGGGCCATTGAAACGGTGCGTGTCCTCATCGGGTCCGTCAATGCCGACCGCGGCGCCGAAGCGCAGGCCGTGATGCCGATGGCCACCATCTCGGTGACCGAGGACATGGCCACCTGCATGCGGCTACACGGCCTCGGCTGGAGGACCGTCTACCACCATGAACAGCTTGCCGACGGCCTGGCCCCGGAAGACCTGCAATCGGCGCTGACCCAGCGGTTGCGCTGGGCCCAGGGCACCATGCAGGTGTTCTTCCGTGAGAACCCGCTGGTCCAGAAGGGGCTCAGCATGGCGCAGCGGCTGATGTACCTGGCCACGATGTGGAGTTACCTGTCGGGGTTCGCCGCCGTCGTCTACCTCGCGGCCCCCGTCATCTACCTCACGCTGGGCATCCTCCCGGTGCGCTCCCTGAGTACCGAGTTCTTCGTCCGGCTGGTGCCGTTCCTGCTGGTGAACCAGCTGATGTTCTACGTCGTCGGCCGCGGGGTGCGGACCTGGCGCGGGCAGCAGTATTCGCTGGCCCTGTTCCCCACCTGGATCCGTGCCGTGACCTCGGCCTTCGGCAATGTGGTCTTCGGCCGCAGCCTGGATTTCGCGGTCACGCCCAAGACCCTGCAGGCGGGCGGCGGCAGGCCCTGGCACCTGGTGAAACCGCAGCTGGCCGCCATGGCCGTCCTGGTTTTCGCGGTCCTGGCCGGCGCCGCCCGGCTGCTCGCCGGCGCGGGGGACCTGCTCGGCACCGCCGTGAACGTGGTGTGGGTGGCCTTCGACCTGCTGATCTTCAGCGTGATCATCCACGCCGTCCGCTACCCGGGCTTCGCGGCCTGGTCCCAATCCAAGAAAGCCCGGTCCAAACCGAAAGAGGGAACCCTGTGATCGAATTCGTCATCGACAAGCTCAGCGACGGCATCGGCGTGATCCGGCCGGTGGGTCGCTTGAACATGGTCTCGGCACCGCAGCTCAACTCGGCTGTCGCCGGCCTGATCGACGAGGGGACCGTGCGGCTGGTGGTCGATCTGTCAGGCACGGACTTCATCGATTCTTCCGGCCTGGGCGCGCTGATTTCCGGCTTGAAGAAGACGCGGCAGTCCGGCGGGGACCTGAGGCTGGCCAGTCCCACCGCGCAGATCACCGCGGTCCTGGAACTGACCAGCCTCAACAAGGTGCTCAGACCCGCCTCCTCCGTCGCAGAAGCGTACTGATGGAAAGCCGCTTCGAGCTGGAGTCCGCTGCCGAGCCGCAGAGCCTCGACGCGATCCACCAACTGCTCCAGAAGGTCTGGGACAGCGCACCCGGGATCGACCTGATGGACCGGATCCGGTTCGAGACGGCGGTGATCGAGGTCGCCTCGAACATCATTGAGCATTCGACCCCCGCGGAGCACGGCACGGTGCGCTTCACCCTCGAGGTGCAGAACACGCCGGACCTGCTGCAGGCCGAATTCCAGGATGACGCCCGTGCGGCCGGCGTCGACCCTGGCGCAGCGGTAATGCCGGATGAGCTGGCCGAAAGCGGGCGCGGCCTGGCGCTGGCAAAGGTCGCGCTGGACCAGTTCGGCTATGCGCGGGACGCCGGCCGCAATCGGTGGACCCTGCTCTGCCGGTTGAAGCGCCGCAGCGGGGCGTCATGAAGCGCCGCACCGTCCTGGGCCTCCTGCTGGGGCTGGCCGCCGCGGGCCTGTCGCTGCCGGCCCCGGCAGCCGCCGCGCCGCTGCTTTCGCTCAGTCCCTCGTCCGGGCCCTCCGGGACCGTAGTGGCGGTCAGGGGCAGCGGATTCCCCAAGAAGGCCGCCGGCACCGTCACGGCCGGGACCGTGACGGTGCCGTTCCGCACGGGCGCCAACGGTGCCTTCAGCGTGTCGGTCACAGTGGCTGGCCCGGCCGGGAAGCTCGCGGTCACCGCGGCCGCCGGGACGGCGAGGTCGTCGTCGTCCTTCACCGTCACCTCGTCCGTGCCGGGCATCAGCGCTGCGGCACTGCGGTTCGGCGTCGCCAACCCCGGCGGCCCCGCCGCCACGCAGGAGCTGGACGGCATTGCCGTGCTGGCCGGCGAGGCCCCGTCGATCATCATGGACTACAAGGACTTTTCGCAGGCGCCGCCGATCTCCGACCTCGACGCCGTCCGTGCGCGCGGCGCGGTCACCATGCTGACCTGGGAACCGTGGATAGCCGGCCAAGGCGTGGACCAGCCGGCCTTCGCGCTTGGCCGCATAGCGGCCGGGGCGTACGACGGCTATCTGCACCAGTGGGGGAGCGCGCTCGCATCCTGGGGCCACCCGGTGTACCTCCGCTTCGGGCACGAAATGAACGGCAACTGGTACCCCTGGTCCGAGCAGGTGAACGGGAACCAGCCGGGCGACTACGCCCGGGCCTGGCGGCACGTGCACGACGTCCTGGCAGCGGACGGGGCGGCCAACGTGAACTGGGTGTGGAGCCCGAATGTGCCCTATCCGGGATCGACCCCGCTCAACGGACTCTATCCGGGGCCCGACGTGGTGGATACGGTCGCGCTTGACGGCTACAACTGGGGCACCTCACAGTCCTGGAGCGCGTGGCTGAATCCGTCGGACCTGTTCGGGGCCGGCCTGGCGGACCTGCGGGCTGCGGCGCCGGGCAAGCCGGTCCTCGTGGGAGAGACCGCCAGCGCGGAAGCCGGAGGGTCCAAACCGCAGTGGATCAGCGACGCGGTCGCGTACCTCGCCGCCCAGCCGGACATCACAGGCTTCCTGTGGTTCGACTACAACAAGGAGACCGACTGGCGGATCGACTCCACCTCGGCCTCCGCGGACGCCTTTGCCGCTGCGCTGAGGGCGCGCCGGTAGGCACCGGCCGGCGGGGAACTGCTGGTGGGGCCGAAGGGCCCGGGCCAGCAGCTCCGGCGGCGCCTAGCATGGGCACCGTCGGGGCCGCGCGCGTCCCGCGGAAGAAGGTGGTTCCCATGTCCGGAGTAGTGCACTTCGAGATACCGGCGGACGACGTCGCGCGGGCGTCCGAGTTCTACCGGACGGCCTTCGGCTGGGAGATGCAGCCCATGCCCGACATGGAATACACCCTGCTCATGACCACCCCGGTGGACGAGAAGGGCCAGCCGACGCGGGCCGGATCAATCAACGG
This sequence comes from Paenarthrobacter sp. DKR-5, assembly GCF_018531425.1. Taxonomy (GTDB): domain Bacteria; phylum Actinomycetota; class Actinomycetes; order Actinomycetales; family Micrococcaceae; genus DKR-5. The sequence continues at coordinate 43,102 of NZ_JAHBOI010000011.1, read as the reverse complement.
CGGCATGTTCAAACGGACACCGGAGAACAGCCACCCGGTCGTCACTGTCGACGTCGAGGACATCGACGCCGCGCTGGAAAAGATCGAGGAACTGGGCGGTTCGACGGCGATGACGAAGCAGCCGGTGGGCGAAATGGGCTTCACCGCCTACTTCAAGGACAGCGAGGGGAACCTGATCGGCCTCTGGCAGAACGCCTGAACAGGTCCCCTCGCCGGCAGCACGGAGCGACTAGTCGGTGCCCAGATGCCGCACGAGCTCGGCGGCGATACCCGTGTACGTGCCGGGGGTCAGCCGGAGCAGGCGCTCTTCGGCGTCCGCCGGGAGGCCGAGACCGGAGACGAACTCCTTCATCCTGGCCGCATCGACACGGTGGCCGCGGGTCAGGTCCTTGAGCCGCTCGTACGGGTTGTCCATGCCGGCGACGCCGTTGATCGACTCGGCGCGCATCACCATCTGGATGGCCTCGCCCAGCACCTCCCAGTTCGTGTCGAGGTCCGCGGCGAGCACATCGGCGGCGACGTCGAGCCGGTCCAGGCCCTTGAGCACGTTGCTGATGGCGAGGAGCGAGTGGCCGAAGGCGACGCCGATGTTGCGCTGGCTCGAGGAGTCGGTGAGGTCGCGCTGCCAGCGGGAGGTCACCAGCGTCGCGCCCAGAGTGTCCAGCAGCGCGGACGAGATTTCCAGGTTCGCTTCGGCGTTCTCGAAGCGGATCGGATTGACCTTGTGCGGCATGGTCGAGGAGCCGGTTGCGCCGGCAACCGGGATCTGGGCGAAATAGCCGATCGAGATGTAGGACCAGATGTCCGTGCAGACGTTGTGCAGGATGCGGTTGAAGCGGGCCATGTCCGCGTACAGCTCGGCCTGCCAGTCGTGGGACTCGATCTGCGTGGTCAGCGGGTTCCAGGTCAGGCCCAGGCCTTCGACAAAGCCGCGCGAGACCGCCTGCCAGTCGGCCCCCGGGACGGAAGCATAGTGAGCCGCGTAGGTTCCGGTGGCACCGTTGATCTTGCCCAGATACTCGGTGGCCGCGATCCGCTCCAGCTGGCGCGTGAGGCGGTGGGCGATGACGGCGAGTTCCTTGCCCAGCGTGGTGGGAGTGGCCGGCTGCCCGTGCGTGCGCGAGAGCATCGGCACGTCCTTGTTCTCCTCGGCCATGGCTGCGATCTTGTGCACGAGCTCGCGGGCGGCGGGAAGCCAGACGTCCTCGACGGCCCCTTTCACCCCGAGGGCGTAGGAAAGGTTGTTGATGTCCTCGCTGGTACAGCCGAAGTGGACCAGCGGCGTCAGCCGGGCAATGCCGATGCCTTCCAGGCGCCGGCCAATGAAGTATTCGACGGCCTTCACATCATGGACGGTGACGGCCTCGATCTCGGCCAGCTCGGCCACCGAGGCGGCGCTGAATTCGGTGACGATCGAGCGCAGCGCGGCCTTCTGCTCCGCGCTGAGCGGGGAGGTGCCCGGAACCACGGAATTTTCCGTGAGGTGGATCAGCCACTCGACCTCCACCGCCACCCGGTCCCGATTCAGGGCCGCCTCGGAAAGATAGTCCACCAGCGGCGCTACGGCGGCCTGGTAACGGCCATCCAGCGGGCCGAGGGCCACAGAGGGGGAAGCGGCCGCCAGGGCGAGCCGGCCGGAGGGGGTGCGCGCAACAGCTGAGTCAGTCATGGCTCCCATTCTTTCACGGGCGGCTCCGGCGCTCCCGCGGATTACGGCGGCTGGCTTTTCCACATAGGTCTCAGCGCTGAGTGCCCGGCGCCGGAGCCTGGGCCTAGCATCGGTGTCACCGGCCGCGGGGCCGGGCGGAAGGCGGCATCATGCCTATTCTTTCAACCGGCACCTCAGCCGGCATGCCGGGTGCCCTGAGCGGCGACGCGGAACGGATAGCCCGCGAACTGGAGCAGATCGCAGCCGGACTCGAGGAGCTGCGGCAACGGGTGCACAGCGCGGGGATGTCGGACTGGAACTCCGCAGCTGCGGTGCGTTTCCGTGACCGGCTGCTCGAACGCGAGCGCAGCCTGCTCCGGACCGAGGGCCTGGTCCGGACCGCGGCAGCAGGAGTCGCGGCGTACGCACGCTCCCTGTCCCTCCGGGAATCGCTGGGGGCGGCGCAGGCAGCAGCCGATGCAGGCTGACGTTCGGCCCGACACCTGGCCGGCGGCGCCCGACGACGGTGTACCGGACCTGCCGCTTCCCGGCGGCTACAAGGTCACCGGAGGCGTCGGCGGCATCTCGTTCGGCCTGGACGAGCTGAGGCGGGCGGCGTCGCTGCTGCTGGCGGTCTCAGCGGACGCGTCCGCTCTGCACGGATCTGCGGGTGCCCTCCGGGCCGAGCTGGAGTGGATCGCGTTCCGCCCGGGCGGCTGCTATCCGGCCGAGGCAGCCGAGGACCTGCGGGCCGCCGGCTGCTCCATCGCGGCGGACGCCGACGAACTGCAGGCAACGGCGAGCCTGCTCCGGCTGGCGGCCGACCAGTATGACGCGATGGAGGCCGCCAGCCTTGCCGCGGTGCATGCTGCAGCATCGTCCCGAGCCTGGTTCGGCGGCTTCCTGCTCCGGGCGGCGCTGCTCTCCGGTGGTCTTCCGGCGGCGGTTCCCGCTGCGGCAGGCCAACTGGCGGCGTCGGAGCAGCGGGCGGACGCGAAGGGCCTGCGCAACGTCCTTGAGGAGACCATCGGCACGGCGCCGGAATACGCCGGAGCTCTGGCCGGCCTGCCTCCCGGCGTGGCCGGACTGCTGCTGCAGGACCAGTCCAGGGGCGGCCTGCAGGCAAGCCCGCTGGCACTGCGCCTCGCACTGTGGAGCAGGGGCTTCGCGGACGCAGTCCAGCTTTTCCATCCGGGCAGCCTCAGGATGGAAAGGCTCGACGCGGGCCCCGGCGGGGTCCGGCTGCAACCAGGCAGCATCGACAGCATGTTCGCGGGCGTCGCCGACGCCTACGGGCGCGCCGGACCCGGCCCCGACCCCGCGTCCGTGGTGGAGATCCGCACCGTGGACCGCGGCGACGGCACCCGCGCCGTCGTGGTGGACCTGCCCGGAACGGAAGTCTGGAACCCGCCCGACAGCGCCAACCTTTTCGACCTGGAGTCGGACCTGGAAGGGATGACCTCCCCGGCGGCGGCCTCCGCCGGCAAGACGGCCATGGTGCAGGAACTGGTCCGCCGCGCCCTCCGGGACGCCCATGTCGGCGCCCGCGACGCGGTCATCCTCAACGGGCACAGCGGGGGAGGGATCCACGCCCTGGCGCTGGCCTCGGACCCGGCGTTCCTCGCGGAGTTCAACGTCCGTATGGTCAACGTGGCCGGAGCACCGGGCGGATACTTCCCGGTCGGACAGGGCGTGAAGGTGCTGGCGCTGGAGAATGTCGATGATCCGGTCACGGCACTGGACGCGATGCCGAACCCGGACCGCAAGGACTTTGTCACGGTCACCTCGCCGCGTCGCTCCGCCGCGCCCGTCGTCAGCCTGGCCGGCCGCATCGCGGCGGCACACTCGTTCGACGCGTACCGCGAGGACGCACGGCTGCTGGACCGGAGCACGAACCTGTCCGTGCTGGCGCACCGCGCCGAGCTCGCCGCGTTGCTCGGGCCGTCAGCGGCGGCGGGGACGGCCGCTGTGCAGCGCTTCGTCTACCGCGGCACGGATGTGAACGACGCTCCGCTGCCCCCTGCCCGGTCCGCAGCCGCGCCAACCCGGTCCGCAGCCGTCCCGCCGCCTACGCGGACGGCAGCAGCTCCTCGAGGTCCGCGCCGTGCGAGGCCTGATGAGCCGCGATGACCGCGATCACCCTCTCGCGGCACCCCCCGCACCCGGTAGCCGCACGGGTTGCTTCGGCCACCTCCTCAAGGCTGCCGCACCCGTCGGACACCGCTTCCCGGATCCGCCCGGCGCTCACCCCGCTGCACCGGCAGACCGTGGCGCCGGGATCATCCAGCCTCGTGGCAGGCACGCCCGCATCCGCACCGTCCATCCGCAGCAGGCTGGAGCGGTCCGCGGGCAGTGCCCGCCCGCTCTCGAACAAGAGCACCAGTTCGGCTGCAGTGCGGGGCATCCCCACGGCCACGAGTCCCTCAAGGACGCCCCGGCGCGTGACCATCTTGACGTACTTGCCGTGCTCGGGGTCGGCCCAGACGGCGACCTGCCGGACAGCCGGCGTTGTGGGGTGCGCAGGGCAGGCCTCCTCCAGGCTGCCCGATTCGTTATCCCAGGGCTCGGCTTCATCCCAGGGCTCGGCGTCGACGGCGCCGGCCGTGGAGACATCGACGCCGCGCGCCTTCAGCAGGATCACGGCGGGCCGTTCGGCGGGCAGCCGTTCCATCGCGGGCGGCTGTTGTCCGGCGTCGGCGAGCAGCCGCGCGGCCAGCCATTCGGCCTGGCGCCAGCCCGGACCGATCAGTCCGGAGGGTCCCGCTCCGCCGGCACAGTCCGGGCATCCCGCTTCGCGGCAGCGCACCTCGGCGCAGTCACCGACCGCGAACACCTCGCCGTCGGCGTCCGCCTGCAGCCGGTGGTCAACGAGGATGCCGGACCCCACCGGCAAGCCGCAGCCGGCAGCCAGTTCGGTGCGCGGCCGCACGCCGCAGGAAAGCAGCAGCAGGTCCGCTTCGAGCCGCCGGCCGTCGTCAAGCTGCAGGGCCCGGAAACGCCGGCCGGCCAGGCCCGTACCGAGGTCGACACCGGTCGATCGGGCGTTGGAGACCATCCGGATGCCGCGGCGGCGCAGGGCTGCCGCCAGGACGGATCCGCCGCCGCGGTCGATGCTCCGTGCCAGCGGCCGGGGGCCGTGATGCACGACGGTGACCGACGCGCCTTCGTCCGCCGCCGCGAGGGCCGCCTCCAGGCCGAGGATGCCGCCGCCCAGGACCACGATGCGGCCGCCGCCGGAGACTGCCTCCAGGAGCCTCGCCGCGTCCGCCAGGTCGCGCAGGGCAGTGACGCCGTCGGGGAGCATGGCCACGGCCGCAGGATCCGGGTTCAGACCGGAGAGGTTCGGAATGGTGGCGCTCGCCCCGGTCGCGAACACGAGCCGGTCATAGGGCTCGGACGTCCCGTCGCCGAGCAGCACCAGACGGCGGGCCCTGTCGACGTGGGTGATGCGCTCGCCGAGGCGCACCCGGACTCCGCTGGCCCGCAGCTCCGCGGCGTCGGAAATCTCCAGGGCCTCGGCCGTGGTCCGCCCGACCGCGAGGTCGGCGACCAGCACCCGGTTATAGGCCGCAACCGGTTCCTCGCCCACCAGGAGGACCGACAGCGCCCCGGAGCGCACTCCCGGCAGGAGTTCCTCGACCAGCCGGGCCGCCACCGGGCCGTAACCGGCGACGACGACGCGCAGCGGCGCCGGGCGGTGAAGGCCGGCTGCTTCCGCAAATACGTTGCTCACGAGACTCGTGCCTCCTCCCACCGGCGAAGCTGCACGGTGCTGGTCTTGAACTCGGGCATGCCGGAAACCGGGTCGGTGGCGGCCGCTGTGAGCCGGTTGGCACTTTCCCCGGCCGGGAAGTGGAACGGCAGGAACACGGTGTCCTGGCGGATGCCCGTGGTGTGGCTGGCGCGGCCGTAGATGCGGCCGCGGCCGTTGGCGATCTCCACGAGGTCTCCGTCCGCCACGCCCAGGGCCGCGGCGGTGACCGGGTGGATCTCCAGCCGGGCCTCGGGCTGGGCCGCGGCGAGCTCCGGCACGCGGCGGGTCTGAGCCCCGGACTGGTAGTGCTCCAGCAGCCGGCCGGTCACCAGGGTGATCTCCTGCCCCGGCTTTGCCGCGGACGCCGCGACCGGCACCAGGACCGCCTTGCCGTCCGGGTGGGCAAAGCTGTCCCGGAAGAGCCGCGGCGTCCCGATCGAGCCCGCGGGATAGGGCCAGTAGGCCGCGTCGCCGGCCTCGAGCAGCGCATAGTCGATGCCGGAGTAGTCGGCGGCCCCTCCGGCGGAGGCGAGCCGCAGCTCCTCGAATACTTCGCGCGGATCGGAGCTGAAAGCGGACGGTGCGTTCAGGCGTGCGGCCAGTTCCGCCAGCACCCACAGTTCGTCCCGGGCCCCCGGCGGCGGAGAAACAGCGCGCCGGCGGCGCAGCACCCGTCCCTCCAGGTTGGTCATGGTGCCCTCCTCTTCGGCCCACTGCGCCACGGGAAGGACCAGGTCCGCCTCGGCGGCGGTTTCCGAGAAAAAGAAATCGCTCACGACCAGGAAGTCGAGCCGGCGCAGGCTCTCCAGCACGGCTCCTGCGTCGGGGGCCGAGACGGCGATGTTGGAGCCGTGCACCAGCAGGCAGCGCACGCCTCCCGGCTGCCCGAGCGCCTCGAGCATCTGCACCGCGGGCAACCCGGGCCCGGGGATGGAGCTTTCCGGGACGCCCCAGACAGCAGCCAGGTGGGCGCGCGCCGCCGGGTCGGTGATCTTGCGGTAGCCGGGAAGCTGGTCCGCCTTCTGGCCGTGCTCGCGGCCGCCCTGGCCGTTGCCCTGGCCGGTCAGCGTGCCGTAGCCGCCGTGCTCCGAACCTGGCAGCCCCAGCAGCAGGGCAAGGTTGATGGCCGCTGTCGCGGTGTCCGTCCCGTTGACGTGCTGCTCGACGCCGCGGCCGGTGAGGATGTAAATGCCGCGGGGAGCCCCCGGAGTCCCGGCACGGGCGCCCGCGGCGAGCCGGCGCGCGACGTGGCGGATGGTCCCGGCGGGGACCCCGGTGACGGATTGGACGCGCTCGGGCCACCAGGGGTTCACGCTGCGGGTGACGCCGCGCAGACCGCGGGTGCGCGCGGCGAGGTACGCCTCGTCAGCCAGTCCTTCGTGCAGCACCACGTGCGCCAGGCCCAGCAGCAGCACCAGATCCGTGCCGGGGGCCGGCTGCACGTGGATCCCGGCGCCGTCGGCCGTCAGCGCCGCCGTGGCAGAGGTGCGCGGGTCCACCACGATCAGGCCGCCGGCCTCCCGCGCCGCCTGCAGGTGCTGGACAAACGGCGGCATTGTGTCGGCCACATTCGAACCCAGCAGCAGCACCGTGTGCGCCTGCGCGAGGTCCGTGACCGGGAACGGAAGCCCGCGGTCCACCCCGAAGGCCCGGTTGCTGGCGGCGGCAGCGGAGGACATGCAGAACCTGCCGTTGTAATCGATCATCGAGGAGCCAAGGGCCACCCGCGCGAATTTGCCCAGCTGGTACGCCTTCTCGTTCGTCAACCCGCCGCTGCCGAAAACGCCCACGGCATCCTTCCCGTACCGCGCCTGGGTGCGGCGGACGGCGTACACGACCCGTTCGAGGGCTTCCTCCCAGGAGACGGCCGAGAACCTGCCGTCGTCGCCCCGCAGCATCGGCTCGGTGATGCGCTCGCCGGAAGCCAGCAGGGCGGCGGAGGTCCAGCCTTTGCGGCAGAGGCCCCCGCCGTTGGTCGGGAACTGCCGTCCGGACACCGTCACGCCCGGGCCGTCAGCCGTCAGGTTCATCGCGCACTGCAGCGCGCAGTAGGGGCAGTGGGTGGGGGTGGGCATGCCAGCCTCAGATCCGGGCCGCGCCGGCACGGCCGCCGGGCCGCAGGTAGCACAGCCATGCGACGACCAGCATGGCCAGGTACGCCGCGACGAACCCGTAGAAGGCGCCGTTGTAGGAACGGGTTGAGGTGTAGGACGCGCTCAGGACCTGCGGGATCACAAACCCGCCGTAGGCGCCGATGGCTGAAATCAGGCCGAGCGCGGAAGCCGCGAGCCGCTGGCGCTCTTCCGCAGGGGCGCCGGAGGCTGCAGCCCTGCCGGCCGTCGCGAAAACTGCCGGAATCATCCGGTAAGTAGCGCCGTTGCCGAAGCCGCTGGCCGTGAAGAGCAGCAGGAACAGGCCCAGGAAGAGCCAGAAGCTGCGCAGCGGCAGCGTGAACACGACGGCGAGAGTGATCACGGCCATCGCCGCAAAGGACGCGACCGTCATCCGGGCACCTCCGAAGCGGTCGGCCAGCCTGCCGCCGTAGGGCCGGGCAACGGACCCGACAAGCGGGCCGAGGAAGGCCAGCGACAGGGCCACGGCGCCGACGGCGATGGTGGAGAAGGCGGGAAAAAAGTCCTTGATCAGCTTGGGGAAGACACCGGAGAACCCGATGAAGGATCCGAAGGTGCCGATGTACAGGAACGCGAGCAGCCACAGGTGCGGCTCCTTCAGGGCCGCGATCGACCCGGCCAGATCCCCTTTCGCGTGCGAGAGGTTGTGCATGTAGCGGCGTGCTCCCCAGGCGGCGAGCAGGATCAACGGGACCCAGATCAGCCCGGCCAGCGGCAGGTTCACCGTCGCCGCGGCCCCCAGGGTGACCGCGACCGGCACCACGAGCTGCGCGACGGCGGCGCCCAGGTTGCCGCCGGCGGCGTTCAGGCCCAGCGCCCAGCCCTTTTCCCGGGCCGGGTAGAAGAAGGTGATGTTCGACATCGAACTCGCGAAGTTTCCGCCGCCGAATCCGGCCAGCGCCGCGACTGCGAGCATCACGGCGAACGGCGTGCCCGGGTTGGCCACGCACGCGGAGAGGGCCAGCGTGGGAATCAGCAGCAGCAGGGCCGAGACGACTGTCCAGTTCCGGCCGCCGAAGCGCGGCACCATGAAGGTGTACGGGATGCGGAGCGCGGCGCCGACCAGGCTCGGAATGGAGATCAGCCAGAAGATCTGGGAACTGTCGAATTTGAAGCCGGCGGCGGGCAGCGACACCACCGCGATGGACCACAGCTGCCACACCACGAAGCCGAGGAATTCGCAGAAGATGGACCACCGGAGGTTCGTGCCGGCGATGCGGCGGCCGGTGCTTTCCCAGAACCCCTGGTCCTCCGGGTTCCAGCCGTCAATCCAGCGGCCCGGCCGGAACGCGATCGCGCCGGTCGCGGGTGCGGGGGTGGTGTCGGCCGGCAGGCCGGAGCTGTTCTCTGCGGGCCGGTCTGTGCCGACTGCCTGGTCGATGCTCATTTATCCTCCAACGAGTGCGGGAATCGCTCGATGGAAGCAAATCTAGGAAGGCTGTGTTTCGCGGGCGGTGGCCTGGGGTAAAAGCCGCATGACGATGGACTCACACGTCCGCGCGGGCCGTGAGAGGCCGCAGTCAGCGCCTCCGGTCGCTGCGGATCAGGCGGCTGGCCACGACGGAGATCACGCTGATGATGACGGCGCCCGGCACGGCGGTCCAGAAGAAGCTGTCAATGCTCAGGTGCACCGGTGTGTGGGAGCTCAGCCAAGCGGTCAGCATGAGCATCAGGGCGTTGATCACCACGGTGAAAAGTCCGAGCGTGAGGATGGTCAGGGGCAGGGCCAGCAGTTTCACCACCGGCCGCACCAACGCGTTGACTACGCCGAAGATCAGGCCGAGGAAGAGATAGGCCAGCAGGAGCCCGCCAACGGTGTCTCCCTGGACGACGCCGCTGCCGGTGGTCGTGATGTCCATGCCGGGCAGGAGCCAGTTCGCGGCCCACAGGGCCACAGCGTTGACCGCGACGCGCGCGAGGAACGAACCCATGGCCCTATCGTGGCACACCGGTGGCGCGGATGCCTGCGGTGCCGGACCGCGGGCATCTGCGGCATGGAGCCGGGAGCATTAGGCTACCGACATGACTTCCATTGATCACCGTGGCGCCGGCGCCGTCGTCCGGCCGCGTGGCGTGCTGGGGCGTCTGCCGAGCTATGTCGCGGGCAAGCCGGCTGCCGCGGTCCAGGGCTTGACCAGCTTCAAACTGTCCTCGAACGAGAATCCGCTTCCGCCGCTGCCGGCGGTGCTTGAGAGCATCGCCTCCGCAGTGGACATCAACCGCTACCCGGATGCGACGGCGAGCCGTCTGCGCGCTGCGCTGGGGGACTTTCTCGGAGTGCCGGCGGAGGACATCGTCACCGGCGGGGGCAGCCTCGGCGCCCTGAACCAGATCCTGGCGGCGTTCGCAGGCCAGAACGAGGCGGGCCCGGCGGACGAGGTCATCTACGCGTGGCGTTCCTTCGAGGCGTACCCCATCTCGGTGGGGCTGGCCGGAGCGCTGAGCGTGCAGGTCCCGGTCAAAGCCGACGGCACCCACGACCTGGACGCGATGGCTGCCGCTGTAACGCCGAACACCCGCGTCATCCTGCTGTGCACCCCGAACAACCCGACCGGCCCGGTGCTTACGTTGGCCGAAACCGAGCGGTTCCTCGCCGCTGTCCCCAGCGACGTCGTCGTCGTCATCGACGAGGCATACCAGGAGTTCGTGCGCCGTCCGGACGCGGTGGACGGCATCGAGCTGTACCGCAACTACCCGAATGTGGTCGTGCTGCGCACGTTCTCCAAGGCTCACGGCCTGGCCGGACTCAGGGTGGGCTACTCGGTGTCCCGGCCGGAGCTCACCCGCTACCTGCGGGTCTCGGCCGTTCCGTTCGCGGTCTCGTCCCTGGCCGAGGAGGCTGCCCTGGTGTCGCTGGCCCACTTCGACGAGGTGGCCGAGCGGGTGCAGGGCCTGGTCGACGAGCGGGAACGGGTCGTGGCGGGGCTGCGCTCGCTGGGCTGGCAGGTACCCGATGCGCAGGGCAACTTTGTCTGGCTTGCCTTGGGCGCCGACAGCCCGGGCTTCGCGGCCCAGGCGGAACAGCGGGCTCTGTCCGTGCGCGCCTTCGGCGAGGAGGGGGTGCGGGTCAGCATCGGCGAGGTGGAAGCCAACGACCGCTTCCTGGAGCTCTGTGCTGCCTACACAAATGCTCCCGCAGGTTTCTAGCGGCTCGATGATTCGGGCGCATCGGAGGCTGCCGCTAGAGTAGGACCCGAAGACGCACAAGACATATGCCACACCCGGAATGCATGCCGGAGGCGGCATATATGACAATCGACATCTCGTCCGGAGAGACGAGGCAGGCGAGGAGACGGTATGGCTGCAGCGCACCTGCCCACCACCGAGTTTGACCAAACGGACCTGGACGGTTCGCTCGAGGCTGCCGCAGAGATGGCGCAGGGCGAGCCCGAAGCGCCGATGGTTCAGTTGCTGGACGCCGAGGGCCGCCGCCGGGAGGACCCGACCTTCGGCCCCTACGCCACTGACCTGGACGGTGAGGCCCTCAAGGCGTTCTACCGCGACATGGCCAGCGTGCGGCGGTTCGACCAGGAAGCCACGGCGCTGCAGCGTCAGGGCGAACTCGCCCTCTGGGTCCAGCTGACCGGCCAGGAGGCCGCGCAGATCGGCTCGGGCCGGGCGACGGCGCCGCAGGACTACATTTTCCCGACCTACCGCGAGCACGGCGTCGCCCTGACCCGCGGCGTCGACATGTCCGAGCTGCTCAAACTCTTCCGCGGCGTCGCCAACGGCGGCTGGGACCCAACCGCGACCAACTTCCACCTGTACACGCTCGTCCTCGCCGCCCAGGTCCCGCACGCCGTCGGCTACGCAATGGGCATCCAGCGCGACCAGAAGATGGACGCCGCGCTGGCCCCTGCCGCGACCGTGGCCTACTTCGGCGACGGCGCCAGCTCCGAGGGCGACGTCCACGAATCGATGGTCTTCGCCGCGTCCTACAAGGCACCGGTCGTGTTCTTCTGCCAGAACAACCACTGGGCAATCTCGGTCCCGTTCGAGGTGCAGTCCCGCATCCCGCTCTCCAACCGCGCCCAGGGCTACGGCTTCCCCGGCATCCGGGTCGACGGCAACGATGTCATCGCCGTGCACGCCGTGACAAAGTGGGCCCTCGAGCGCGCCCGCGCCGGGGAAGGGCCGGTGCTGATCGAGGCCTTCACCTATCGCCTCGGAGCCCACACGACCGCGGACGACCCGACGAAATACCGCCACTCGGCGGAGGAGGACGCGTGGCGGGCCAAGGACCCGCTGCTGCGCCTGGAGAAGTACCTGCGCTCGGAGGGCCTCGCGGACGACGCGTTCTTTGCCGAAGTGGCCGAGGAAGGCAAGCAGCTGGCAGCCTATGTCCGCAAGGCCACGCTTGAGATGGCGAACCCGGACATCCGCAGCGCGTTCGCGAACGTCTACGCGCAGGCGCACCCCCTGGTCGAAGAGGAAACGGCCTGGTTCGAAAAATACGAGGCCGGCTTCACCGACGCCGAAGGGGAGAACGCCTGATGCCCACCATGACCATCGCGAAGGCGATCAACGAGGGCCTGCGCGCAGCCTTGGGATCGGAACCGAAGTCGCTGCTCATGGGCGAGGACATCGGGGACCTCGGCGGCGTCTACCGCGTCACCGAAGGTCTGAAGAAGGAATTCGGCGCCGACCGGGTCGTCGACTCGCCACTGGCCGAGTCCGGGATCATCGGCACCTGCATCGGGCTGGCGCTGCGCGGCTACCGGCCGATCGCTGAGATCCAGTTCGACGGTTTCGTCTTCCCCGGTTTCAACCAGATCACCACGCAGCTGGCCAAGATGCATGCGCGCAGCGACGGCCAGCTCACCGTCCCCGTCGTCATCCGCATCCCGTACGGCGGCGGCATCGGCTCGGTTGAGCACCACTCCGAATCGCCGGAGGCGCTTTTCGCGCACACGGCCGGTCTGCGCATCATCACTCCGTCCAACCCGCAGGACGCCTACTGGATGATCCAGCAAGCCGTCGAATGCCAGGATCCGGTGATCGTCTTCGAGCCCAAGCGCCGGTACTGGCTTAAGGGAGAGGTGGACCTGGAGAAGCCGACGTCGGATCCGTTCAGCGCCCACGTGCTGCGCGAGGGCACGGACGCCACGGTGGTGGCCTACGGGCCGCTCGTGCCCGTCGCCCTGGCCGCCGCGAAGGCCGCCGAGGAGGACGGCCGCAGCGTCGAGGTGATCGACCTGCGCTCCATCTCCCCGCTGGATTTCGACACCGTTACCGCTTCGGTCGAGAAGACCGGCCGGCTCGTCGTCGCCCATGAGGCGCCGACCTTCGGCGGGATCGGCGGCGAGATTGCCGCGCGCATCAGCGAACGCGCCTTTTACGCCCTGGAAGCCCCGGTCATCCGGGTCGGCGGGTTCCACATGCCCTACCCGGTGGCCCGCGTGGAGGAACACTACCTGCCGGACATTGACCGGATCCTGGACGCGCTGGACCGCGCCATGGCGTACTGACCAACGGAGGAACCGTGTCTGATTTGAACACCTTCAACCTGCCCGACGTCGGGGAGGGCCTGACCGAGGCCGAAATCCTGGCCTGGAAGGTCAAGCTGGGCGACGTTGTCGCGATCAACGACGTGCTCGTGGAGATCGAAACGGCGAAGTCCGTGGTCGAACTGCCGTCCCCCTACGCCGGTGTGGTCGCGCAGATGCTGGTGAACGAAGGCGAGACCGTTGAGGTCGGCACCCCGATCATCAAGATCGGGTCCGACCGCGGTGCCGTCGCCGCCCCCGGCCTGGAAGCCAAGCCTGCCGGGGGCGCCGCGCCCGCGCCGTCGGAGGCTCCGGCCGCGCCGCCGGAAACCCCGCTGTACGGCAAACTGCCCGAAGACGACGCCGCGGCAGGGCCGTTGGTGGGCTCCGGGCCCAAGGCGGACCCGGTCAAGCGCCGGCCGCGGCGCACGGCGGCTCCCGCAGCCGCCGCTCCCGCGGTTAAGGCCGCCGCGGCCAAGGACGCGGCCCCGGCCCGGCCCGCCGCACCCGTGCCCGCCGTCCCGCAGCTCACCGCGGCACCTGCCGCCCCGCCGGCCCTGACCGCCGGGCTGCAGAACCGAGTGGGCCAGCTCATTACCCGGGTGCTGGCGAAGCCGCCGGTGCGTAAAGCCGCCAAGGACCTCGGCATCGACCTCGCCGATGTGTCCCCCTCGGGGGCCAGCGGCGAGGTCACGAAAAAGGACCTGCTCAGCTACCAGGCGCAGCGCGAGGCTGAGGTCGCCGGTGCCTCCGAGTTCTGGCACAAGCCCCAGCGCGAGGAGCGGATCCGGGTCAAGGGCGTGCGCAAGGCGACGGCCAAGGCCATGGTCGAATCGGCGTTCAGTGCTCCGCACGTGAGCATCTTCGTTGACGTCGACGCCTCCCGCACGATGGAGTTCGTCAAGCGGCTCAAGGCTTCCCGTGACTTCGAGGGCATCAAGGTGTCCCCGCTGCTCATTCTCGCGAAGGCCGTCATCTGGGCCGCCGCGCGGAACCCCAGCGTAAACGCCACATGGACGGACGAGGAAATCATCGTCAAGCACTACATGAACCTGGGGATCGCGGCCGCGACGCCCAGGGGCCTGCTCGTGCCCAACATCAAGGACGCGCAGGACCTGTCCCTGAAGGAACTGGCCATTGCGCTCAACGAGCTGGCTGCCACGGCCCGCGCCGGCAAGACGCCGCCGTCGGCCATGCAGGGCGGCACCCTGACGGTCACCAACATCGGTGCCCTCGGCATCGACACCGGCACGCCGATCATCAACCCGGGCGAGGTCGCGATCGTTGCGTTCGGCACGATCAAGCAGAAGCCGTGGGTGCTCGACGGCGAAGTGATTCCGCGCTGGATCACCACCCTGGGCGGTTCGTTCGATCACCGCGTGGTGGACGGGGACCTCTCAGCACGCTTCATGGCCGACGTGGCCGCCATCCTGGAAGAGCCGGCCCTGCTGCTGGACTGACTCTCCGGGTTGGCAGGACCGGAGGCGGTCAGCCGTCGAGGCCGGTGACCCGCATCGTAATGTTGATGCGCCCGCCCCGGAGGCCGGTGGCCGGGTCCCCGGTGCCGGGAAGGGTCTTCACCACGCCGTGGTAGGCGAACCGGGAGGGTCCGCCGAAGACGAACAGGTCGCCGGAACCGAGCTCGATGTCGGTGTACGGCTTGTTGCGCGACACCGGGTTGCCAAAACGGAAGACGCAGGCGTCGCCGATGCTCAGCGAGACGATGGGCATCGAACTGCGCTCGTCCTTGTCCTGGTGCATGCCCATGTGGGCGTGATCATCGTAGAAGTTGATCAGCGCCGTATCCGGGGTGTACCGCGCGGCCAGGTCCTCGTCCCCGTAGGCCTCCAGCACGGCTCTGCGGCCCAGGCCGATCAGCCAGTCCGGGACCTCGGCCACCCGGTTCCCACCGGCGTCGCCCGCGGTGCGGGTGTACTTATACGGCTGCCAGTGCCAGCCAAGGCACACCGTCTGCACCGACATCCGGTGGCCGCCGGGCAGCACCGCCGCCCGCATCGGCACCGGGCCGGCCGCCCAGCGGCGGCAGGCGGCAACCAGGTGCTGCTGTTCTGCCAGCCCGAGCCAGTCCGGCACATGCACTGCGCCGTCGGAGGGTTCGCTGCGGAGCCGGGGGAGGAGGGTGTTCATGCCGCGGCCTCCAGCTCCAGCAGTGCCCGCTTGGCGTCGGGGCCGCCGACGTAGCCGCCCGCCGTGCCGTCCGAACGGACCACCCGGTGGCAGGGGAGCACCACGGGAAGCGGATTGGTCGCACAGGCCGTGCCGACGGCCCGGACCGCGCGGGGACTGCCGGCCGCTGCCGCGACCGCCGCATAGCTGGCCTTCTGCCCGTAGCCGATGTCCGGCAGGTGGTTGAGCACTTCGCGGCGGAACCCCTTTGCCAGCCGGAAATCAAGCGGCAGGTCGAAGTGTGTGCGTCTGCGTGCGAAGTACTCCTCGAGCTCGGACGCCGCCCGGTCAAGGCGAGCCGGGGCGAGCAGAATCCGCGGGCTGATCCGGGCGGCCAGCTTTTCCAGCACCGCATCATGGCCTTCCCGCGCGTACGCCACCCGCAGCAGGCCCTGCTCGGAAGCAGCGAGCAGCAGCGGCCCGATCGGGGTGTCGACGATCCGGTAGGCGATATCCAGCAGATGCTCCTGCGCGGCGGCGTTGACCAGCCGCGCGTGCAAGCGCTCCAGCACGGCAGGCTCCGCTGCTCCGCCGGCGTCGAGGGGGGTGTGCGGAGCGGGGTGCCGCCCCGCGTTCCAGGACCCGCCGAGGGGTTCGTTCATGGGAGGTCTCCTGCCTGATGGAGGGCGCGCAGAGTCTTCATGCCGTCGGCTGCCGCGCGGCGGGCTGCCGCTTCGCTGTTGCCGAGGATGACGGCGACCTCCGCGTACGGCAGGCCGGCCAGATGGTGGTAGGCGATGGCCCTGCGCTGCTTGTCCGGCAACGTCTTCAGGGCCTCGCGCAGGCTGCGGCCGTCGTCCTCCGTGCCTGAAGCCGGCGGCAGCGGCAGTTCCTCCACCGGCAGCGGGGCGCGTGAGCGGGCGCGGTGCACGTCGATGGCCTTGCGGCGGGCGATGGTGACCAGCCATGCCTCGACGTTGCTGCCGGGCTCCAGCCGTGGGTAGGCGCGCAGCGCCGCCAGGAACGTCTCGGACCAGGCGTCCTCGGCGTCGACCGGCCCGACCACCGCCGTGCATACCCGCAGCACTGCGGGACCGTACCGGGCGACGACGCGTTCGAATGGTTCCAGGGGCACGGTGCTCTCCGGGCTCAGAAGAGCCGGCCGTCCGGCGTGTGGGCGGATTCCAGTGCCAGCAGGAACCGCTTCCGGTCCAGGCCGCCTGCGTAACCGGTGAGGGAGCCGGTGCTTCCCACCACACGGTGGCAGGGCACGATGATCCCGAGCGGATTGCGTCCGTTCGCGGTGCCGACAGCGCGGGCGACGGCGCTGCCGCCCAGACCCGCGGCGATCTGTCCGTAGGTGCGCGTCTCGCCGTAGGGGATCAGGCTCAACTGGGACCAGACGAGCTGCTGGAAGGGGGTTCCCTGGGCCGCCGTGGGCACGGTGAAGGAAGTGCGTTCGCCGGCAAAGTATTCGCCGAGCTGCTCTTCGACGGGTTCGAAACCCGCGTGCACGGCATGCCCCAGGCTCTCCGCCGCCGGCCGGTGTGCCTGGTCGTCCATGTAGAGGGCGTCGAGCACGCCGTCCGTGGCCGCCAGCGTGAGCGGACCGACCGGCGAGTCGATGACCTTGTGGGTTCTCATGGTGCTGCCTCCGCAATCGTTGTCCTGCCCGGCGAAGAGGCCGGCGAGGTGGCTTCACCCACGTAAACGCTGACGGCTGCCGGTTCGTGAGATGAGCCCGGCGCTGCGTCTCCAGCCTAGGCCATTTCCGCGGGCGGGGACCGGGCTGTGCCGGCCCGCGGGATCCGCCTCGGGCCGCCCCGGAATCCGGCTCTTCAAATGCCAGAATGCTATTCTGGAGCCCAATGAACACCAACAGCAACGAGGCGGTTGCCATGCAAGTCAGCTCCGACGTTGAGAGCCTCGTCTCAAGCCTCCAGGACCTGCTCCTGGAATCCGTGGATATCCACACGTTCCTCGACCAGCTCGCCGTCCTGGCTTCCCGTTCGCTCGCTGCGAGAGGGGGCCTGAACGTGCTGTGCGGCGTCACCCTCGAACTGCGCTCCGGGCGCCAGCTCACGGTCGCCAGCAGCGACGAGCAGGCCCGCAAGCTGGACGAGGTGCAGTACGACTACGACGAGGGCCCCTGCCTCGAAGCTCTCCGCACCGGCAGGATCGTCATGGTCGACGACGTCACTTCCGACACCCGGTGGCCCGCCTACCTGCGCGCCATCGAGCACCTCGGCGTCCACTCAGCCCTGGCGTTGCCGCTCGCGCTCGATGCGGACGCGCACGCCGCTTTGAACATCTACGGCGAGCAAGCCCATGCCTTCGACGACGGTTCTGTTGAACGTGCCCGGTTGTTCGCTGAACAGGCCTCCAAGGCATTGCGGATTTCCGTGCGCGGCTGGGCCAGCGTGAGCGCCGCTGAGAACCTGCAGGCCGCCATGCAGTCGCGAACCGGCATCGACCTGGCCGTGGGGATCATCATGGGCCAGAACCGGTGCACCCAGGAGGAAGCGTTCGACATCCTGCGGCGGGCGTCCAATGCCCGCAACGTGAAGGTGCGCCAGATCGCGGAGGAACTGGTGGCCAGCCTGAACCGGGCCGCCCCTGCGGAAACGCACTTCGAGGACTGAGCTCCGTAACCTCCGCGCCTGCGGCGGTTACGCTTCCGCCCCCGGCGGTTAGGCCAGGGCCTGCCGGATCACGGGTGCGAGCCGGCGCACTCCTTCCCGGATGTTCTCCGGCGTCGCTGAGCTGAAGGCCAGCCGCAGCGTGTTGCTGTGCCCGGACTGAGTTGTGAAAGCCGCCCCCGGGACGAACACCACCCCGGCGTCGATGCCTTCGTGCAGCAGCGGGTAGGTGTCGACGTGCTCCGGCAGTGTGAGCCACACGAAGAAGCCGCCCTCCGGCCGGGTCCACTGCACACCCGCCGGCATCTCGTCCTCGAGCGCCGCGAGCATGACCCGGCAGCGCTCGGCGTACAGGCTGCGGTAGGTGCGGATCTGGCCCAGCCAGTCGAAATCGCGCAGGTAGGCGGAGACGAGCATCTGGTTGAAGGTGGGCGGGCAGAGCGTCCCCGCCTCGCTGGCCAGATAGAAGCGCTGTTTCAAGTGGGCCGGCAGCAGCGCCCAGCCGATGCGCAGCCCGGGCGCCATGATCTTGGAGAAGGAGCCGAGATAGATGACGTCGTCGGGGTGGTCGGCACGCAGCGGCCGCAGGGGCTCCCCGTCGAACCTGAGCAATCCGTAGGGGTTGTCCTCAATGATCAGGACGTTGGCGCGGCGGCAGATTTCCACGATTTGCGGGCGCCTGTCGGCCGAGAGGCTCACCCCGGACGGGTTGTTGAAGCTCGGGATCGTGTACAGGAACTTGACTGTCCTGCCCTCGGCGCGGAGTTCGGCGATGCGGCGCTCGAGGTCCTCCGGCACCAGTCCCGACCCGTCCACGGCGACGGGCCGCGCGTCGACCTCGTACGCTTCGAAGGTGTTCAGCGCACCGACGTAGGTGGGGTCCTCCACCAGGACGACGTCGCCAGGGTTGCAGAAGACCTTGGTGGCGACGTCGAGCGCCGCCTGCGACCCCGCCGTCACCACGATGTTCCCGGGCAGCGCGCTGGTGATCCCTTCGGCGGCCATGACGTCGCAGATCCGGCCGCGGAGGTCAGGGGTGCCTTGTCCGCCCCCGTACTGGAGAGCTTCCAGTCCGTGGTCGGCGATGATGGCCGCCGCGCTGGCCGCGAGCCGGTCCAGCGGCAGGGACTGCAGGTACGGGTTGCCGCCCGCGAGCGAGACCAGCCCGGGCCGCAGGGAGATTTCGAAGACGTCCCGGACCGCTGACTGCTTGATCTTTGCGGCCCGCTCGGAGAACAGCGATTCGTGCGGGTGCCTGCCGCCCTCGGCGGCGAGGCGTGCGCGCGCGAGGGCGTCCTCGGTTTCAGTCGGCAGCGTCGTCGGGCTAACTGTCTGTTGCGTCACGTCACCAGAATAGCGCGCCAGGTTGCCAAGAAGGCAACAGCTGTTTCATTTTATACGCACGTGGTCCGGCCCCGACGCGCGAACGGCCCCGACGCGCGAACGGCCAGGTACGGCGGGCTCCTGTCGGAAAAGGTCGCCGTACCCGGCCGTTCGCGGGAGTCCGCGGGTGCGGGTCTTTAGGCGGCGGACTCGGCGGGGGCGGCCTCCGCGAGGGTGCGCAGCACGCGGGTGACGTCAGCGGCCACCTCGGCGTCGTCGGTCGGGTGGATCTCGGCGAAGCGGACCAGCGAGCCGCCGACGGAGAGCTTCGCCTCCTCCACAACCTGCGCGCCGGCAATGCCGAGGGACTTGCGGGCGTCGTCGTGCGCCCACACTCCGCCGTACTGCCCGAAGGCGGTGCCGATGACGGCGGCGGGCTTGCCGCTGACGGCGCCGGCGCCGAAGGGGCGGGAGAGCCAGTCGATGGCGTTCTTGAGCACGGCAGGCATGGTGCCGTTGTACTCGGGGGAGATCAGCAGCAGGGAATCCGCGTCGGCGGCAGCCTCGCGCAGCTTCGCGGCGGCGGCGGGAACCTGGCCCTCGACGTCGATGTCCTCGTTGTAGAACGGGATTTCCGCCAGGCCTTCGAAGATCTCAACCTGAACGTCGGACGGAGCGACGGCTTCGGCGGTCTCGGCCAGTTTCTGGTTGATGGAGCCGGAGCGGAGGCTGCCGACCAGGGTGAGGACTGTGGTTTCTGACATGAGGTCTCCTTGCAGGAACGGTCTCGGGGTGCGCACTCGTTCGCGCACCCTACTGAATAAACGGACCGTGGTCCGGTTCTATTCCCGTGCCTAGAATGCTTCCATGAGCGGCCCGATCCTCCCTGCGAACGGCCCGGCGGAGCCGGAGCGCGGCGATGCAGCGCGCAACCGGGCTGCGATCCTCGTGGCGGCGCGGGAGCTGGTGGCCCAGTGCGGCGCCGCTGCCCTGACGATGGACGCCGTCGCCTTCCGGGCCGGCCTGGGCAAGGGAACCGTGTTCCGCCGCTTCGGCAGCCGGGCCGGCCTCATGCTCGCGTTGCTGGATCAGTCCGAGCGGGAGTTCCAGCAGGCCTTCATGTTCGGGCCGCCGCCGCTGGGACCAGGGGCGCCCGCACGCGAACGGCTGATGGCCTTCGGACGGGCGCGCCTGGCCTTCATGGACGTCCACGGCGAGGTGGAGAGGGCGCGCGACCTGTCCGCAGCAATCCACTTCGGGTCGGCGGCCGCCCGGCTGCAGCACACGCACCTCGAGATGCTCCTGCGCGACGGCGGGGTGCCCGGGGACGCGCGGGCGCTCGCCTATTACCTCGCGGCGGGATTCGACGCCGGCCGGGTCGCCTTCCTGCTCGAGACCGGCGAGTTCACGCATGAGCAGCT
This sequence comes from Paenarthrobacter sp. DKR-5, assembly GCF_018531425.1. GTDB lineage: Bacteria > Actinomycetota > Actinomycetes > Actinomycetales > Micrococcaceae > DKR-5. Next base: position 22,572 of record NZ_JAHBOI010000011.1, on the reverse strand, counting down.
CGCCGCCGGCTGGGAGCAGCTGGTGGACAATGTGCTCCCCCCGCTCTCGGAATAGGCCCGAGGACCCCGGGCTAGCCTCGGCCGAGCGGCCAGTTGCGGCGGCTTCGCGTCGTGAAAGGCCGCCGCAACTGGCCACTCGGCCGAAGGGTCAGGCCGCCATCAGCTCCTCCCAGCCGGAAAGCTCCAGGCCCAGGGCTTCGCTGACGGAGCGGTTGGTCACGCGGCCCGCAGCCACGTTCAGCCCGGCAGCCAAAGCGGGATCGCGTTCAAGCGCCGCCTTCACGCCGAGGTCCGCCAGGGCGATGCCGTAGCGCAGGGTGACGTTGGTCAGCGCATTGGTGGACGTGCTCGGAACGGCGCCCGGCATGTTGGCGACGCAGTAGAACACCGACTTGTGGACAGTGAACGTGGGCTGCTCGTGGGTGGTCGGCCGGCTGTCGGCGAAGCAGCCGCCCTGGTCCACGGCGATGTCGACCAGCACGCTGCCGGCCTTCATCCGTGCCACCAGCTCGTTGCTGACCAGTTTCGGGGCCTTCGCTCCGGGGATGAGGACCGAGCCGATGACCAGGTCGGCCTCGATGACCGACCGCTCTACTTCGTAGGCATTCGAGGCGACCGTCTTCAGGCGCCCCTGGTACTGCGCGTCGAGTTCGCGCAGCCGCCCGATGTTGATGTCCAGGATGGTGACGTCGGCGCCGAGGCCCATGGCCATGGCCGCCGCGTTGGTGCCGGCGACGCCGGCGCCGAGCACCGTGACCTTCGCCGGGCGGACCCCGGGGACGCCGCCGAGGAGCACGCCGCGGCCGCCGGCCGCCGCCATCAGCGAGCAGGCGCCGACCTGGACGGACAGGCGTCCGGCCACTTCGCTCATCGGGGCGAGCAGCGGCAGGGAACGGTTTGGCAGCTGCACCGTCTCGTAGGCGATCGCCGTCACGCCGGCCTTGAGCAGCGCGCGGGTCAGCTCGGGTTCGGCCGCCAGGTGCAGGTAGGTGAAGAGGACCAGCCCTTCGCGGAAGCGGTGGAACTCGGCGGCTACCGGCTCCTTGACCTTCATCACCATGTCGGCCCGGGCCCAGAGCTCGTCGGCGTCCGCCACGATCTCCGCCCCGGCGACGGCGTACTCGTCGTCGCTGATGCCGGACCCCAGTCCGGCTCCCGCTTCGACCAGTACGGTGTGCCCGTGGCCGCGGAATTCGTGCACGCCGGAGGCGGTGATGGCGACGCGGAACTCGTTGTTCTTGATCTCCTTGGGAACGGCGATGATCATGGGGAACTCCAATGGGTGAGGGGCTCGGTAGGGGCGCCGGGTTCGGCGATGCCACCACGATAAGCCCGCATTTTCGGGCCGGTTCCGGGCCGTGCGGCACCTGCAACGGGGTGCGGGGGGCCTGGAGCGCAGGATGTTTCGGTACCGGCGCCGGGGACGCCGCCACGGGCCCGGAACGGCGCGGATTCCGCCGCGGGTCACCCGGAGTGGCGGTGTGGTGTGTATCACAGAACGGAACGTTCCGGGGTGGACAAATGTCGAGGCCTCCGGGGGCAGATGTCGCCCGTTGTCCGCGCTGAAACCCTAAGCTGGGAAGGTGCAGACGGCAGACGTGGAGCAGTTGGTGGAGCGGATGGCCGCCTCCCTTGGCCGGGCGCTGTCCCTGGAAGACCTCGACGGCGTCCTGCTGGCCTACAGCAGCAACCAACCCACCACCGACCGCGTGCGCGTCAACTTCCTGCTCAGCAAGAAGGTTCCGGCGGATGTCAGCAGCTGGCAGCTCAGCCACGGAATCGCCTCGGCCGTCCGTCCGGTGATCGTGCCCGCCAACGAGGAACTCGGCATGCTGGGACGGGTCTGCGTGCCCCTGCTCGCGCGGGGCTACCGCGTGGGGTACCTGTGGGTGCTGCAGGAGGCGGAGGAGGACGCTGCCGCCATCCTTCCGGCCCTGAAGAAGATCCGCCGGGAGCAGGACGAGCTCGCGGAAATGCTGCTGGACACCAACACCGCCGAGTCCGAGCACCGTCGGCGGCGGGAAGCGCAGTTCCTCCTGGCCTGCAGCGGCAACGAACAGGCCACCGAAGCCGTGGCCGGCTGGAGCGAGGTCCGGGGCCGCGGGCCGTGGCAGACGGCGACTGTCCTGCGCGTCCCGGATCCGGCGGAACGGCACACCCGGCCCCGGGACCCGGAGGAAAGGGTGTTGCTGCAGCGCATCTCGGCGCTCCAGGCCACCGTCGGGATCCAGGCAGCCCTCTTCAGCGCGGGCACCGAAACCCACGCCGTCATCCTGTTCAGCGGCTCGCCGGGCCGTGCCGCGAGTGCCGAGGTGCTGGACCGGTACCGGCACGAAATCGCCCGGCGCAGCGGCCGGCCGCTTCGGGAGGATGTGCTCGGCATGAGCGAGCCGTTCACTGATCTGCGCCAGCTGCCGGCCGCCTACCGGCAGAGCCGGCATGCGGCCCAGGCCGCGGCAGTGGACGCACCGCTGGGGCCGGTGGCGGACTACCGGGCCATCGGCATCTACCAGTTCCTGGGCGGGGCCAGCCGCGAACTGGCCCCGGTGGAATCCGTCCACTTCGGCGAGCTCAAGGACCAGGACCGCGCCGGTGAGCTGCTGCCGCTGCTGGAGATGCTCTATGACAGCGACGGCTCCATCCAGGAGGTGGCGAGGGAGCTGCACCTGCACCGCAGCAGCCTCTACAACAGGCTGGCGAGGATCCGCGCCGTCGTCGGCTCCGATCCGCTCAAGGGACGTCTGCGCCTGGAACTGCACGCCGCGCTCAAGGCGAACCGGTGGGCCGGCCGTCCCCGGCTCGAGGACGGCGGGGCTTGACTGAATCTTTGGGCATTTTTCGGTCCCGCTGGGAATGTGCTTGAGCGTTCTTGGGCATGGTGGGACGAAGCCGGCCGCTGGGGCCGGCGGTCTCATGCAGCCGGCCCAGCGGGGCACCGAACAGCCGGCTCGGAAACGGAACATGCACATGGCTCTGAAGCTCAGCTCCACCTCCGGGAAGATCGTCGCATCCCTCGCGCTGGTCGGCGCCGCAGCCAGCGTGGCCGGCCTTGGCACCTACGGCTCGTTTACGTCGACGACGTCGGCGGACGCCAAGGTGGACGCCGGTACGGTGAAGATCGACCTGAACTCCGGCGGCGGCTTCTCGATCAATGCCAGCGGCATCGTCCCGGGCGACAGCATCCAACGTCAGGCGACGCTTTCGAACACGGGCACCGCCGACCTCGGTTCCATCAGCCTGACGACGGTGGCCTCGACGTCGTCCGTGCTCGACACTGACACGACCAACGGGCTGAAGCTGCAGATCACCAGCTGCCCGTCCGGATGGACGACATCCGCGACCGGCGCCAACACCTGCAGCACCGCTCCGGTCACCGTTCTCGCCGCCTCACCGATCATCGGCTCGAACGTGCCGCTGCCGAACCTCGCGGCACTGAAGGCCGGCGGTAAGGACAACCTGCTTGTCACGGCGTCGCTGCCGGACACGGCAGGGGATGTGTTCCAGGGCCAGACGAGCGCGATCAGGTTCGACTTCGTCGTGACCCAGCGGGCCGCCGGGGTCCGCTAACCAGCTTCCGGCGCCCCGCCCCGCCCCCAAAAGAGCCGGGGCGCCGGAACCCATCGAGCTCAGCGCAGCGGCTCATCGAGCCGGGCGCAGCGGAACGGAGCAGCCCATGTCGACGACCGCGGAACCGGTTCGGACGCCTATCCCGGCGACCCGGGGCGTGCGCCTGCGCGCTTTCCGGCGTCGGCGGCGTGTCCGCAGGGCCGCCACGGCGGCCGCCAGCCTGGTCCTGGCCGTCGCTGTGGCGGCCTTCGGTTTCCTCGCCGTCGGCCCGCGCCTGTTCGGGTACCAGACTGCGACGATGCTCACCGGCTCCATGTCCCCGGGAATCAATCCCGGCGACGTCGTCGTCACCGTGGCGAAGCCGGCCGCCGAGGTGAAAACGGGGGACATCATTACCTACTACATTCCTGTGGAGGACCATCGGATGGAGACCCACCGGGTTGTCGAAGTGCTCAGGAACGCGGACGGATCGGTTGCGGTCCGCACCAAGGGCGACCATAACAACGCGGCCGATCCGTGGACGGCTACAGTCCAGGGGTCCAGCGTGGACGAGGTGGTCCTCGTCGTGCCTTTTCTGGGCCAGGCGATCAGGACGCTGCGCGAGCCGCTGGTCCGTGATCTCCTGCTTTTCGGAGCGCCGCTGCTGCTGGTGTCAGGCGGCCTGGCCATGATCTGGCGCCGCCCCGCCCGCGGCGGCCCCGATGACGGCGGCAGCACCGGCGACATCGCGGCAGGAACCCCGGCATGAGACGCGTTCTTCCCGCCGGGTGCCGGGCGGTGCTGCGGGCCCTGAGCACGGCGGCGTGCCTGACGGGCGCGGCCGCGACCCTGCTGGCCGGCGTGGCACTGCACCCCGCCGCGGCCGATGCCGCCTTCAGCACAACTGTCACCGCGCAGTCGTCGGTCGTGACGCTGCAGCTCGCCGCTCCCGCCAGCGTGGGGGCCGTCGTGAGCTGCCCCGGGACCGACGGGCACCAGGGCAGCTTCGCGGTGACGCTGAACGCCATTGCCCCCGTTCCGCGGGCTACCGGCTACCTGCTGACAGTGACGGACCCGGCGGGCCGCAGTCGCACGTTGGCCGTTTCCGCGCTGCCGGCCACGCTGAAAGTCACCGGCCAGAAGGGCATCTGGACCTACAAGGTCCAGGCCACGGTACAGGGCTGGGTAGGCCTGCCCTGGACGGCCTCCGCCTGCCAGTAGTGCCACGGCGGCGGCGGGTCGGGACCTTCTTCCCTATGCCCCTCCGCCGCGCCGGACGTGTACTTAAAGGGTTTTTCCGGCCGTCCGCGCCGGGCCCAGTGAGGAGAGGCAGCCATGGCTGATTTGATGAGACGCGCCCCGGAGATGTTCGATCCGATCCGCCGGTTCCTTGACGGGGACTGGGAGGCGGCGTCGATCCGGGTGGAGGAATTCGTTGACGGCCAGTCGCTCGTGGTCCGCGCGGAGCTCCCCGGCATCGACCCGGAGAAAGACGTGGACGTCTCCGTTGCTGACGGTGTCCTGCACATCAAGGCCGAACGCCAGGAGAAGTCGGAGCACAAGTCCAAGGACAGCTACCGGTCCGAGTTCCGCTACGGTTCGTTCACGCGCAGCCTTCCCTTGCCGCAGAACGTCAAGGAGGACGACGTTACGGCTACCTACAAGGACGGCGTGCTCGAAGTCCGCGCCCCGCTGCCGGCCGAAAGCGCCGCCGCATCACGCAAGGTGCAGATCAACCGCAGCTGACGCATTAAAGAATCCGGCGCCGGACGGCACGCCGCAGCGTCTCCGTCCGGCGCCGGTGCCCCGTGCAGGCGCGTGTCCGGCCGGCGCCCCCTGCGGCAACCTCCTCGGAGATGGACCTGGACGTGCATCACAAGCTGAGAGTGCAGGTTTACCTGGGCAGCGACATGGCCGCCGCCCGCATCGAGGTGCGCGGCTCGGTCACGCCCCGCAACGTCGTGGCGCTCTATGTCATCACCAGACGCACCAACGCCTTCGCGCCGGGAATGGAAGTGCTGCTCGATCTCAGCCGCGCCCGCGTGGACGCCTCGGTGCTCGACGAACTCTTCCGGGCCGCGCGCAACCAGCAGCTTCCGGCCGGCGTCGACCCTTCGCCTGCGCCCTGCTGCCTGCGGATCCTCGAGCCGGCGTCCTAGGTGTACTGAGCCGTTAGGTTGGTGACACTCGGGTGATGGGTGTGGTTCCGATGCCGGTGTGGATGCGTTCAGTGTTGTAGTGCTCGAGCCAGGGTGCAAGGGCTGTCTGGCGGTGGCTGCTGCTGGTGAAGACCTGCCGGTAGGCCCATTCGGTTTGCAGGGTGCGGTTGAAGCGTTCAGCTTTGCCGTTGGTCCAGGGGCAGTGGGGCTTGATGAAGCGCTGAACGGCTCCGAGGTCCGCGACGGCGGCGCGGCCGAGGAAACCCGCGGCAGTGACGCCCTTTTCGTCGGGGAGCACCTCTGCGTAGCCGATACGGGTGTGGTCATCGATAGCGACGTGGACGTAGTCGTAGCCGATCCCGCGGCCCTTGACCTTTTCGGAGCGGCCGTGTGCCCGCCAGCCGCCGCCGTCGGGGATGCGGCCGAGCTTCTTCACATCCAGGTGGACCAGTTCCCCGGGCCGTGAGCGCTCATACCGGTTCGCCGTGGCCCTGGCCGCGCGGATCGGGGCGCCGGTGAGCGCCGCGATCCGCAGCGGCCCGAACCGTAAGGTCCGTCGTGCGTGCAGAACGGCCTGCTCGCGTTCAGGTCCTGTGCGTCCGGGTGAGGTCCTGGGCCGGCTTGAGCGGTCCGATAAACCTGCGGCTCCTTCAGCCCGGAAACGGTTCACCCACCGGTAAGCGGTTTGCCGCGACACCCCCAGCTCCGCGGCGATGTGAGCGACCGGGCGGCCCGCAGCCACCCGGTCGATGATCAGCTGCCTTCCGTGAACCGTCAAACGGGCATTAGCGTGGGACATGAGGACCTCCGCGTGCAAAGTGTGTGAACTAGACAGCTCCACTTAGCCCGGAGGTCCTCCTCCTTTTCAAGCCCCCAAATGTCAACAACGTCCCGGCTCAGTACACCTAGGCGCCCGGATGCGGCGGTTCCGTCGGATTTTCGATCGGACCTTGGTCCAGACGGAACGGCGGATACTCGTCCCGCATCAGCGCGGTGTAGGCCGCGACCCGGTAGACCCAGCGGTTGAGCCCGATGACGAGCGCGAACAACGGACGCGGATACCTGGACGTGAAGAGCAGGCTCACGCCTGCAACCAGCACCAGCAGCCCAAGCAGCGACGGACCGGTGGAGCGGAGGTAGTCTCCTTCGCGTCCCCACCAGTAGGTCGAGCCGCTGGTCAGAATGCCGACGATGAGCAGATGGGGGATCGCCAGCAGCCAGGACTTGACCAGCACCAGCCCGCGGGAGAGCCGCTCGGGGTAGGGCACGTCGAAATCAGCCGGATAGTCGGTGCGGGCCAGCGTGAAGGGCGGGTAACGGTCGGTCCCCAAGGCCGAATAGGCATAGAAACCCACCCGCCAGGACCAGCGCAGCACTCCCACGTTGAAAGCAAACAGCCGGCGCGGATACCGGCCGGTGAAGAGGATCGCGAAGCCGGCGACGATGGTCGTGACGACCAATGCGAACCACAGGAAGAACAGCACGACCACATGCGGAATGGCCAGGAACCATTTGACCAGCCAAAGCCAGCGCGACAAGACCGGGTCCAGATGGCCGGTGAGCTCGGCAGGGTAGGGCCGCGCGTCGTGGCCGGGTACCCCAGGTGGCAGCGGCCGGACGTCGTAGCCGGGCAGCGGGCCCGGCCGGGAGCCGGGCGGCGGGCCCAGGGGTGCTCCGGTGTGGCTGCCCAGGCCCATTGCGCCCGCCACAAGCAGAGGCACGCCGATCAGGAGCATCACCGCAGCGGCCGCCAGGAGCCCTGCCGCCACCGGTCCGAGGAGGTCGGTGTGGAAGCCTGCCTGCAGGTCCACGGTCACACCCGGCCGGGCATTCGCATTCATCACGACCACCGCCCAGCTGCCCGGCTGCAGGCTGACGGTGATTTCCTGGGTGCCCGTGCCGGAGCTGGAGGCGGTCCAGAAGCTCTGCCCGGCCGGCGGAGCCGGGACGGTTGTCCCGGGCAGGTCGCGGTACTGCACCCGGAACGGGTTGAAGCGCAGTTCCGTGACTTCGGTATGGGCGACCCCGGAAAGATAGCGGTCGACGTCGGCTTGCGGCGCTATGCCGATGAAGACGGCGGCGCCCGGCGCCGGCGTGACGCGCAGGCGGATCCGCCCGACGTCGACCGGCGGACGCGCCGCGGCACCGCCCTCCATGATGTTCAGGCCCGGCGAGGTCAGCGCGTAGGAAGTGCTTGAAATCCGCTCGGTCGAGGTGCTGAAGTAGCCTGTGCTTCCCTGCACCGCAGCCGCGACTGCCGCGAAGGCGCCGCCCACGGCGAGGGCGAACCCGCCCATCGCCAACAGGATGCCCAGGACCAGCATGACCACCGATCCGGTGCGGCCGCCCCTGGCAGCGGGCGGACCTGGCTGGACGGTGCTCGTGGCGCTCATCTGAACCTGCCTTGTCGGCGTCCGGTGCGGCGGCCCAAAAAAGGGCCGCGGAACCCTTGCTTCTAAAGGTTCCGCGGCCCTGAAAAGCCCGTTAGAGGCGGAAGTCCCGCCGCGCGGGCGGCTTAGCTGGCCGCCGCCAGCCAGACATCGGGGCCGAAGACCTCGTAGTGGATGCGGCTGGCAGGGATGCCGGCGTCGAGAGCCTCGGAGCGGATCTTCTTCATGAAGGGCAGCGGCCCGCAGAGGTAGACGGACGCATCGGCGGGGATTTCGAGGCCTTCGAGCGACATGTACCCGGTTCGCGCGCCGGGCGCGGGGGTCTTGAGCCAGAGTTCGAGTTCGGCAGAGTCGAGCCGTGCCACGTCTTCGCGCATCTGCTCGCGCAGCGCCCAGTCCTCGAGCGACCCTTCGGCGTGCAGGACCATCACTTCGCGGCGGGAACTGGTGTCGGCCAGATGGCTGAGGATCGACGCGGTCGGAGTGCAACCGATTCCTGCCGAGGCCAGCACGAGGGGGGTGTCGCCGTCAGTGAGCGTGACGTCCCCGTAAGGATTGGACAGTTCAATGAGGTCGCCGACCTCGATGTCGCGGTGCAGCACGGGGGAGACCTCGCCGTGTTCATCCAGCTTGGTGGTGAACATCCTGCGCGATGTGGAGGAGAGCTCGCCCGAGAGCGAGTACTGGCGCACCTGGCGCACGCCGTCGGGCAGCTGGACCCGTACGCTCACGAACTGGCCCGGGGCGGCGAGGGTGACGGGTGTCTCGTCCGCAGGCTCCAGAATGAAGGTGATGGCGCTGGTGCCGGCAGCCTCCTTGACCACCACGCGCCACGGCGCCCACATGCGGTCGTTCGCCTGGCGGGCGTAGAGGCCTTTCTCCAGCTTGATCAGGGCATGGGCCATCAGCCAGTAGACCTCGCTCCAGGCGGCGGCGATCTCGTCAGTGATGACGTCCGCGAGTTCTTCGGCGATGGCATCGAAAAGGTGCTTGTACACGACGTCGTACTGCTCCGGAAGGATGCCCAGGGAGGCATGCTTGTGGGCAATGCGGGAGAGGATGGCCTCCGGCACCGTGCCCGGGTTCCGGACGAGGTGGGTGGCAAAGCCGGCAATGCTCCCCGCCAGGGCCTGCTGCTGGGCGCCGTCACGCTGGTTCGAGCGGCTGAAGAGGCCGTCGAGAAGTTCCGGATGGGCGCCGAAAAGACGCCGGTAGAAGTTCGGGGTAATGACCTGGATGCGGGCGCCCACGAGCGGCAGAGTGGCTTCGATGATGGCGTGCGACTTGTCCGACAGCACTGGGTTCTCCTAGCTGGAAGGGATGCAACACGCCAAAACTAGCACCGGAAATGCTGGATTAAATCCACAGTTCTACGGTTCGTAGAAGAGTTCCCTGAGTTGGCGCGGATCAGGCCGGCCGGCGGGTGAGCAAGTTCACAAACACCGGCCCCATCTGCTTCGGGTTCGGCAGCTCCGAGATGACCACATCGTCCAGCTCGCGGTAGAACGCTTCGCGGGCGCGCCGGAGAGCGGAGCGCAGCCCGCAGTCGTGGTTGAGCGGGCAGTCCCCGTGCGGGAACTCGCAGTCGACGAGGTCCTCGCGGCCGTCCAGCTGCCGGAGCAGCCAGCCTACGGTGGCGGTGCGTCCGGCGGGGCTGATTGCCGCACCGCCGGCCCGCCCCCTGGTCACAGCCACCAGGTCAAGGCTGCGCAGCTTCATGACAGCCTTGCTCACGTGGTTGTAGGGAACCCCCACGCCGTCGGTGATGGCCTGCGTGGTGAGCAGCTCGCCCTCCGGCGCAGCCGCCAGCAGCATCATGGCACGCAGGCAGACGTCCGAGAAGGCGTTGATTCGCATCCCCTAAGCCTAGGGGACGGCTCTCAGCGGGAGGTTTCCCCTAGCGTGGACAGGGCCGCCTGCAGGCGTCGGTCGGCCTCAGCGGCCACCTCCTGGATCGCGGGCTGGCCGCTGAGCTGGACCATGGTCATCGGGTCGATTGCCTGGACCGTGGTTGCGGTGTCACCTGCAGCGCGGCGGATGACGACGTTGCAGGGCAGGAGGGCGCCGATGCCGGAATCGGCAGCGATCGCGCGCTGCGCGAGCGGCGGGTTGCAGGCACCCAGAATGAGGTAGCTCCCGACGGCGTCTCCGGCCTCGGCTCCCAGTTTGGCGGTGAACGTGGCGTTGACATCGATCTCCGTCAGGACTCCGAAGCCTTGCGTCGCCAGGGCCTCCCTGGTCCTGGTGACGGTCTCCTCGAATCCGGCGGGAACCGTGATGGTGTGGGCGTATTCCATGGGACTTCCTTTCCTTGGGCTCTGGGTGTCCATGTCCAGATTCTTCCCGTCCGCGGTGGTTTGAGCCAGCCCCGCTGCGTGTCTGGCAGCGGGCCGCGGCGTTGTCCGGGACTTGAGCCTGGCATACCCCCTAGGGTATCTTGGAAGAGCGGTGTTACGGCACCGCCTGAGACTTTTGGAGGACACATCATGGACGTTATCGTCATCGACACCCCCCAGCTCGGGGACCGCAGCTACCTTGTGCATGACGGCGCAGTGGCGCTCGTCATCGACCCGCAGCGGGACTTCGACCGGGTCGAAGCGGTCGCCGCTGAAGCAGGCGTGAAGATCACCCACGTGGCGGAAACCCATCTCCACAACGACTATGTCACCGGCGGCTTGGAGCTGGCCAAGGCGCACGGCGCGGTCTACTTGGTCAACGCCGCGGACCCGGTGCAGTTCGAGCGCGAACCGATTGCCGACGGCCAGACCGTCCAGGTCGGCAGCTTCTCGGTCAAGGCCGTCGCTACGCCCGGGCACACCCACACGCATCTGTCCTACATCGCCTCCGACGGTGAGAAGGAAGCGGTGTTCTCCGGTGGAAGCCTGCTCTACGGCTCCGTCGGGCGCACCGACCTCGTCGCCGACGCGGACACGGTGGGTCTGACGCACGACCAGTACGCCTCGGTCCGCCGGCTGGTGGAGGAGGCAACCCATGACGCCTCGCTGTTCCCGACCCACGGCTTCGGCTCGTTCTGCTCGTCGGGTCCGGCCACCGGCGCGGGATCGTCGACCATCGGCGAGCAGCTAACCACCAACCATGCGCTGACGGACACGGACGAGGAACACTTTGTCCGCGAACTCATCGCCAATCTCACCGCGTACCCCTCCTATTACGCCCACATGGGGCCGGCCAACGCCGAGGGCCCCGGCCCTGCCGATCTTTCGGTCCCGGAGTCCCTGGACCCCGAGGAACTGACCCGCCGCCTGGACGAAGGCGAATGGGTTGTGGACCTGCGCCATCGCGTCGCTTTCGCCAGCAACCACCTGCAGGGCAGCGTGAGCTTCGAATACGGCAATGGCTCAAGCTTCACCACCTTCCTGGGTTGGGTCCTGCCATGGGACCAGAAGCTGACCTTGGTCGGCTCCCGCGAGGACGTCGAAAACGCCATCCGTGACCTGTCCCGCATCGGCATCGACTCCCCGGATGCGGCCGTTGGAACCGAGCCGCATGCACTGGCTCCGAACGCGCCCGTTGCCTCCTACCCGCGGGTGGGCTGGGAGTCCGTGCTGAAGGACCGTCCCGCGAATGAGGTGATCCTCGACGTGCGCCGCCGCGACGAATTCGCCGAATCCCGGATTCCTGGCGCCGTCAACATTCCCTTGCACGAACTGCTCAACCGCATGGACGAAGTGCCGGCCGGCAAGCTGTGGGTCCATTGCGCCTCGGGCTACCGGGCAGGCGTGGGAGCCAGCTTGCTTCAGCGCGCCGGTAAAGAGGTCGTGCACATCGATGCGGCCTTCGGTGACGCGGAAGCCACCGGGCTGCCCGTGGATAAGACCGCGCTGCAGGAAGCCTAGGCAGCGCAAGGGTGCAGGCTCCAGTCAGGAGCCTGCGCCGCGCCTCCCGCACGCTGCCCCGCTCGACCCTCATGGAAAGGATGACCGCGATGTCCCGCACCGGCTTGCACCCCGAGGAGAAGCGCTCCTTGGTCGGCATGGGCGCCGCGGTCCTGGCGCTGCACCTGGCCGGCTGGGGTTTGCTCTTCGGGTTCGTCTTGCCAGCTGTCAGTGCCGCCGGAGGCCACCCCGCGCTGCTGGCCGGACTTGCCGTCAGCGCCTACGCATTGGGGATACGGCACGCCTTCGATGCTGACCACATTGCGGCCATCGACAATGCGACCCGCCGCCTGATCGCGGCGGGCCGCCGCCCGATGACCGCCGGCTTCTGGTTCGCGCTCGGGCACTCGACAGTGGTCCTCTCTGCCGTCGTGCTGCTGTTGGCCGGGCTGGACGCCTTCGCGGGCAGCCTGGCGGACGAAGGGTCCGGCCTGCGGCAGACAACTTCGATCTGGGGCGGCACGGTCTCCGGACTGTTCCTCCTGTTGACGGGCGTGCTGAACCTTTCCTCGCTCAGGGGGATGGGATCGGCGCTAAGCAGTGCGCGCAGCGGACAGCTGTCCGAGTCCGAGATGGCTGGCCACCTGGACAGGAGGGGAGTGCTGGCCAGGGTCTTCCGCCCGCTCGCCCGGTTGGTTGACCGTGCGTGGAAGATGTACCCCACCGGCTTTCTGTTCGGGCTGGGACTCGACACGGCGGCTTCCATCAGCCTCTTCGTCGCCGGGGCTCTGACGCCGGGGCTTCCCCGGTACGCGGTCCTCGTGCTGCCCCTGCTGTTCACGGCTGGAATGGCGCTCTTTGACAGTGCCGACGGCGTGTTCATGAACCGCGTGTACCGCTGGGCTGCCATGGACCAGCGCCGGAAGATCTACTACAACCTGGTCGTCACGGCCGTATCGGTGCTCGTGGCCTTCTTCGTCGGGGCGACGGGACTGGCCTCGGTGGCAGCCGAGATGCTCGGCGTCAGAACGGGACCGCTGGACGTCATCGCCGCCGTGGACATCAGGTTCCTCGGAGTGGCCCTGGTGGTCTTCTTCGCCGCGGTCTGGCTCTTCGCCGCTGCAAGGGCACGCAACCGTGCCCTGCCGGTTTCGGCGCGGGCGGGTCGGTGAGCAGGTGGCTCAGGCCAGGGAGAGGAAGAGCTTCTCGAGGCGCTGCCGGTCAACTTCGCTGTTCTCCGAGCGGAAGCACTGCTCAAGCCCGGAGGAGATGATCGCGAAGCCTGCCCGGTCCACGGCTTTGGAGACAGCCGACAGCTGGGTGACTACATCGGCGCAGTCGCGACCTTCCTCAATCATCCGGGTAACTGCCGCCAGCTGGCCCTGGGCCCGCCGAAGACGGTTCAGGACCGGGCTCATCTGTGCTGCATCCAGTTCCACCATTTTGTTCTCCTCACATCGATAACCGACCAATAATACCCCCTTCCGTATCCGATTCGTTACCCCCGGGGGTATATGAAATACTTGGTGGCAAGCATCAGGCCTGCTTTCCGCCGCCAGGGCGAGTGCCCTGACCGACGGCCCGGGTCGCGCGGTTCCCTTGTTCCGCGCCGGGCCAGTATGGGTTCATCGCCCGTACACCAGCAGTAAACCCTCTGATATACCGAAAGTAGCTATGACGAACACCACCGCAACCGCCCCCTCTACCATCGACGCCGCCACCTTGAAGACCTGGACGGCAAACCACGATGACCTGATGGTGATCGACGTGCGCAGCGGCGCTGAATTCGACTCCCGCCATATCAAGGGCTCCTACCACGTTCCGCTGCCACTGCTGAGCGAGCATACCGAGGAATTCGCCTCCAAGCTGGGGACCCGCGTCGTCCTTGTCTGCCAGTCCGGAGCACGCGCGGAGCAGGCGCGCAAGCGACTCTCGGCGGCCGGACTGTCCGCCGCCGCCGTTCTTGAAGGGGGAGTGCCCGCGTACGCGGCAGCCGGGGGCGACGTGGTGCACGGCCGCAAGACCTGGGCCCTCGAGCGCCAGGTGCGGATGACCGCCGGCTCGATCGTCCTGGCGAGCATCCTGGCCGGGCGTTTCATCTCTCCGAAACTGCGGCTGATCGCAGGCGGGATCGGCGCAGGTCTTACCTACTCCGCGGCGACGGACAGCTGCGCGATGGGCAAGGCCCTGTCCTGGATGCCGTGGAACCGTTCTTCCAACGAGCCCACCGCCCACCAGGCGCTGCAGAACCTCGAGTCGCGCGCATGATCGTTCCTGCGCTTGCGTTCGGCGTCATCGTCGGTGGACTGCTCGGCCTCGTCGGCGGCGGCGGCTCCATTCTTGCCGTACCCGCACTGGTGTACGGGGTCGGGGTGTCGCTGGGCGCAGCGATCCCCAGCTCGCTCGTCGTCGTCGGGGCTTCCTCCGCGGTCGCGGTCCTGCCGCGCCTGCGGAAGGGAGTGAACTGGCGGCTGGCGCTCATCATCGGCGCCGCCGGCACCGCCACCGCCTACCTTGGAGCGGCGGTCAACCGAATGCTGGACCAGAAGGTCCTGTTGCTCGCCTTTGCTGCCATCATGATCTTCGCCGGGCTTCGGATGCTGCGCACCACCGAGGCCGTGGGCGGGTCCTGTGCGCTGCCCGGCGGCGGCGTGAACTGGCGCAGCTGCCTTCCCAAGGCCATCGTGACCGGCGCGGTGGTGGGCTTCCTCACCGGTTTGCTCGGCGTCGGCGGCGGGTTCCTGATCGTTCCGGCGCTCGCGCTGGTGCTGGGGCTGCCGATGTCCATGACGGTGGGTACCTCGCTGGTGATCATCGTGATCAACTCGATCGCCGGCTTCGCTGCCCATCTGGGTGACATGCACATCAACTGGGCGGTCACGCTGGCCTTCGCGGCTTCGGCCATGGTCGCCTCGCTGGTTGCGGGCAGGCTCGGGCAGCGCCTGTCGGACAAGGTCCTCAAGCGGGGCTTTGCCGGACTGGTCCTGCTCGTCGCTGTCTACGTGGCGGCGCAGGCGCTGCTGTCCTAAGCCGTGCCTCCCGCGGACGCCAGGAAAACAAAAGGCGCCGGCCGGAAGGAGGGTCACCCTCCAGCCGGCCGGCGCCTTTGGCGTCCGGTTCGGGCCGATCCCCTTTACACGCCTTACACGCTGTCACTCCCACCTCGGGCGGGCACCGCGCAGGCGTTTTCTGTGGTGGCCCGCTTCACGAAGGCCCAAGCGAGGAGCCCGATTGAGATGGCACCCAGAGCCGGCTGCAACGGAGCGAAGTACTGGACGGCGCCCGTGGCGCCCAGTGCCAGCAGGACGAGCTTGTTGCAGACAGGACAGCCGACGGCGAAAAAGGCAGCCAGTGCGCCCGCACTTCCGAACCTCGTCGATTTGTCCTTTTCGGTGCGCGGTGCACCGTCGACATAGGTCGCCGTCAAGAGCCCGCTGAGCAGTGCCGTCAGGCCTAGGACCGGGTAGGACCACCATGTCGGGGGGATCTCCCGGGAAAAGAACGGGGTGTCGATCAGGTCGGTGGGTACGGCAACTATCAGGAACGTTGCCGCAGCGGCCCCGGCCGCGGTGACCCATCGCCGTGCCGGCCACCGGGCCATCGACGCTGCCAACGGTTCGCTCACACTGCGGCTCATGGATCCTCCTCGATTGCTTCGGGCGCATTGTTTATGACGGGCGGGTTGCCGGCGGACGGCCGCGTGCTTCGCCCGCGCAGGCGGAAAGCAAAGATGGTGACGGCGAGCACCAGGCCGGCGGCCAAAGCGAACAGGGGATCCGAGAGACCGGATGCGGTCCGGCGTGCGCTGATTTCGAGCGCAAACTGCTGGTCCGCACTCAGAATCCCGGCAGCGCCGGCGGTGCCGTCGGTCAGCAGCAGGAGGGCGCCGATGCCGACGGAGAGCAGGCCGGCAGCGAGAGTTGCCCAGGAGTTTGACCAGCGCCCGATTTTCAGGCGCCGTGGCTTCAGGTAGCTTCGCCGCGTCGGCCCGAGGCGGTCCCAGACGGCGGCCAGAACGAGCAGCGGCACCACCATGCCCAAAGCATAGAGGGCCAGAAGAATGGCGCCGTAGAGTGCTGTTCCGCCTGCCGCGGCGATCATCAGGATGGACCCTAGTATCGGCCCTGTGCAGGCTCCTGCCACTCCGTACGAGGCCCCGAGAACGAGAACCGCCAGCCACGATGTGCCGCCACTCTGCGTGCCGGGCAGCCGCGGCCAGGACACCCCCGCGAGCTGCAGTACCCCGAGCAGGATGACTGCCGCGGCAGCGGCCGCAATCAGCAGTTCCCGGTGGGCGGTCAGGAGCCCTCCCACGATGCCGGCGAAGACTCCCAAGGGAACCAAGGTGGCCAGCAGCCCACCATAAAAGACCAGGGTGCGGGCGAGCAGAAGCCGGGTGGCAGAAAACGCATACGCGAAAAAGGCCGGGAGAAGCATCGCGGCGCAAGGACTCAGCAGGGTGAGGAGGCCGCCAAGGAACGCGCCGGCATAGCCGATCAGCATCAGTGTGTCCCGGCAGCCTTCAGCGCGGCGTCAATCTCCTGCTCGAAGAGGTCCAAAGGCTGGGCTCCCAGGATCGGGTGGCCGTTGACCAGGAAGGTCGGCGTGGCGTCTGCGCCGATGGAGGCCGCCTCCTCGGCGTCGCGCTGGACGGCGGAGGCAAGTTCGGACGAACTTAGATCCCTGGTGAATCTCGCCAGGTCGGGCACGCCAGCCTCGGTCGCCAGTCGCTTCAGGGTGTCCTGTGTCAGCGAGGCGTGTCCCCGCTCCGGAGCGATGGCGTAGACCTTTTCGTGGAACTGCCAGTAACGGCCCTGGTTCCCGGCAGCCCGTGCCGCCACTGCCGCCTGCACCGACTGGTCCCCGAAAACGGGCAGGTCACGCCGTTCAAACCGCAGCTTTCCGGTGTCCACGTACTTGTGCACAAGAGCCGGCAGCGTCTGCCGGGCGAACACGCCGCAGAAGGGGCAGCGAAAGTCCGAGTATTCAATCAGCACCACTGGAGCGTTGGTCCGGCCGAGCCCAGTGGGGTCCCCTGCCTTGCGGCGTGCGAAGTCCGGGAGCACGGGACCGGAGTTGGACGGTTGGGGAGCGGCGGCGCCCGCGGTGGCAGCGGGCTGCGGCCCGGCGGCCGAACCGCGTGGCAGGGAAGACAAGATCCCTGCTAAAAGAATCAGTACCACCGCGATGGAGCCACCCAGGGCGGCCGCATAGCCGCGGGGACGGGCGCGCTTCCCTGCGGGCGCTTGCGGGTCTGTTTTGGGTCTTGTCATAGTGGCCTCCCCAGCCAGGTCCGGATGACGGGTGCGGCACGCCACGAGGCACCGCACCCGTCATCTCCGCTCAGCGTCCGAAGAGACGGGCGAAAAAGCCGGTCTTGGTCGAGGCTTCGCCCTCGTGGCCGCGGCAGCGGTCCGAGCTCGGAACCCCGCGCATTACCTGGTCGACGTGCTGGCCGCACCCGGCCCACGTCGTCTTTCCGCACTTCTTACACGTCACTGCACGGCACATCCTGTTTCTCCTTCACGTAGGAATGATGACATCAGTATACCCCATGGGGTATTGCATGTCAGGGGTGCGGCTAGGTCAGCCCACGGCCCCGTGCAACCCGAGTGTCCTGAACACCGGGACCTTGACGAGGTCGGCGGCCACGGCTCCCGACGTGATGACCGCGGCTGCGGTTGCCACAACATGCAGGCCAACCGCTGTCATCAGCGTGCCCGTCCCGGCCAGGATGAACGCCCCCGCCACGTCCGCGGCGGAGGCCGTCAGCAGCCACCGCGCGGGGCGCCCGGCCCAGCAGCGGCCGCCGGTGCGGACGAGGTAGATCGTGAGCTGGCTGCTGAGCACGAGTATGAGAAAGCTGAGCGTCCTCAGCTGGTCAAGCCCGAAGCGCGGCCATACGTCCCGCGCCGTCCACAGGATGCCGATGGAGACCGCGAGCAGGGGAAGGGCAACTGCGAAGGCGCCGCTGATCAGCCGCCCGACGTCCCAGCGGTCAGGCGACGGTGCAGGTTCGGCCCGGTCCGTCGCGATGGCCATGCTGATGACGTCGTTGCCCAAAAGCAGGAGCGCCATCAGCAACGGGGTGAACAGGAATTCCCGCCACGCGAACACGCCGAAGGTGAGCAGCAGGGGCACCTCGATCTTCTTGACACTGACGTTCAGCGCATAGGTGAGCGACCGTTGGTGGATCCGGCGGCTTTCGCGCACCAGCTCGATGATTCCGGTCAGGCCGGAACGCGTGAGCACCACGCCTGCCGCGGACTTTGCCACGTCGGTGGCTCCTTCAACGGCAACCCCGACGTCGGCCTGCCGGAGTGCCGGGGCGTCGTTGACGCCGTCTCCCGTCATCCCGACCACGTGCCCGGCGGCTTGAAGCTGCTTGATCAGCTGGTATTTATGCTCGGGGAGGACCTGGGCGATGACTGCGATGTCGCTGGCGGTCCAGTCGTCGCTGTTCGTCGCCCCGGCTGTGACGGTCCGGCCGGTCAGCCCGATTTGCGCCGCGATGGCTCCCGCGGTCGCAGCCGTGTCTCCCGTGACCATGATGGTGCGGACGCCCAGGCCCTGGATCAGCCGCAGCAGTTCGGCAGCATCGGCACGCGGACGGTCTGTCAGCGCCAGGAGCCCGGCCTCCTTCCAGTGCCCACCGGGTTCCATGGCAGCCACGGCAAGCACTCGGCTGCCCTCGGTGGCCAGCTGGCCCACACGCGGGTCCGGGTCGGCGGCTCCGGTCAGCACCGCGATGGCGGCAGGGGCTCCTTTGGCAGCGCCGGCCAGCCCGGCCCTGGTGCGCAGGAACGCTTCCGAACGCTTGGTGGCCGGGTCGAAAGGCACAAACTTTTCCCGCGTCGCCGGCAGCCGGGCGCCCGTCCGTGCTGCGGAGAGAATGGCCAGATCGATTGGGTCCTGGGTTGCATCATCCGAAGCCGCCGCTGCCCACTGCAGGACCTGCGCCGCAGTCATCCCTGGTGCCGCCATGACGTGCTCGACAGAGAGGACATTGCCGGTGAGCGTCCCGGTCTTGTCCACGCACAACACGTCCATGGTCGAGGCTTCCTGCAGCACTGCGGGCCGTGACGTCAGGATGCCCACCCCGGCCAGGTGGCGGGCACCGAGGGCGGCCGCCACTGCGAACGCTGCCGGGAGGGCAACAGGAACCGAGGCCAGCAGAAGGACCACCGCGAAGGCGGCAATCTCGCCAGGGGCGGCCCCCGCCAGCACCAGGCGGACCGTACCGGCCGCGGCCAGCAGGACGTCCGCGACGATGAAGACCCGCACCATTCTCAGGACCACCCGCTCCAGGTGTGCCTGTGGGGCTGCCTCGCCGACCAGCTGCACCGTGCGGCCGAAGAAGGTGTTCACCCCCGTTCCGGTCACCGTGCCGGTCGCCTCGCCGCGCGCGACGACGGATCCGCTGTAGACGACGCCGCCGGGCCCCCGTTCGACCGGCGCGGACTCTCCGGTGAGGGAAGACTGGTCAATCAGCATGAACCCGTTCTCGACGTGAACGTCTGCCGGTGCAAAGTCACCGACCCGCAGGTGCAGCACGTCGCCGGGGACGAGGTGAACGGATGGAACGGTCGTCCACGCGCCGTCCCGCAGCACCCTGGCATCGATTCTCAGCCGTGAGCGCAGCATCTCGAGTACGGCTTCGGCCCGGTTCTCCTGGACCAGGCCCAGGACCGTGTTGAGCCCCAGAACCGACAAAATGATCAAGGCATCGGGATACTTGCCGAGCAGCAGTTCGAGCGCTGCGGTGAGCTCGAGCATCCAGGGGATGGGTGCCCACAGTTTTCCGGCGACCCTCGCGGCTGCCGGGACGCGCGCCGCCGGCACTTCGTTTGGCCCGATTTCGGACAGTGCCAAGGCGGCCTCGGCGGATGAGAGTCCGGCGGGTGTCACCGCGTCCCCAGGCAGCCGGGCGCCGGCAAAACCGTCACGGCTGAGTATCCGACGGCTGCGTATACCGGTCCCAGCGGGACAGCAGGCTCACGAGCGCTGCGGAAGACTCCTGGATGTTCTCGACCGCCTCGTAGCAAATGCCGCTGCCCTTGTCCTGGCACGCTGAAAGGACGGGCGAATTGCGCCATGGACCAAGTGCCGCGATGGTTTGGGCAACCAGCGGGCCGATGGCGGGCGGTGGTGGCGCCAAAGCGCGCAGCTTGGCGGTTGCGCCTTGGGCGCTCCGGGCGATTGAGCGGGCATCGCGGATGCACTCGGTGGACCGGGAGAAGTCGTCGGGGCTTACCCCCTCGGCCGCTTGGCTGCACTGTTCAACGCTTGCTTGGAAGCGCCTCCATGAGTCCTCATTGTCGGCGATGACCGCGGCGAATTCGTCGACGGCGGCGGTGGCCTGCGGCGACGCCGTCGACGCCGGCAGAGAGGCCGCCGGCGGCCCGGAAGCGTGGGAGGCCGCGGTGGAGCACCCCGACAGGAGCAGGACGGCGCAGGCAGCAAGCGGCAGCAATGGCTTCATGTGATCCCTCCGGTGAGGCGGACCCCGCGGCGGACGATGGACGACGCGGTCCATGATGACAGAGAGCTGTCCGGGCGAAAAGAGTAGCAGGGCCCGGCTTCTGATGCGCCCCGGTTCTCTTTCGCCCGGGCAGAAACGGTCATATGATGCACGGACTTCACCTTCGACCGGCGCGGGCACGCCCACCGCAGCCCGGGCGGGAAGTTCCTGATTTCGAGGATGGACCCATGAGCACACCCCCCCGGCTGGTACCGGTCACCGGATGATCCCGCAAAGCAGCAGTGGTGGGACGGCAGCCATTGGACGGATGCGACGCGGCAGGCGTCCGGACTGTCACGGCCGCGGCACAGCAAGCGGTGGCGGCTTGCCGTGGCGGCTTTCGCGTTGCTCCTGTTGGGGGTGGCCGGATATGCCGCCAGACCTCCCGGCGGCCCCGCTGCGCAAGCGGACGCCCTGCCGTCGTCCGTGCCGGAGCCGGCAGCGAGGGGCGCGGCGGCGCCCACCCCGGTGCCGATGAGCGCGCCAATGACGGGTGCCGCCGCATCCTCCTCGGCCGCGCTACCCACCCAGGTGCTGACGGGGACCGGTGACGCGGTCAAGCACCTCAGTCTTCAGGGCAACAAGGCCCTGATCACTTTTGAGTGCGGCACGTGTACCGGGAACACCATCCTGCGGACCAACGGCTTCGATACCCTGCTGGTCAATGTCATTGGCCCCTACAGCGGCACACACCTTGTCGACACGGACGGGACCAGTTCGACCTCGGTGCTGACCGTCACTGCGGATTCGCCTTGGAAGATTACTGTTTCGGACCCGGCCCTGCTCCCGCCGTCAGCCGGGCCCGTATCCGGCCGCGGTGACCAGGTGATCCACCTGACCGGCACCAGCACGGAAGCGTTCGTCACCAACAAGGGGCGAGCAGCATTCGCCGTCGTCGGAATCGGCGGCCCGATGAAGGATCTCGCGGTGGACGACGTCGGCAGCTACAAGGGTGTCGTTCCTCTTCAGGCGCCGGAGTACGTCCAAATTGAGTCTGACGGGACATGGACGCTCTCGCCCCAGTAGGGACCGCCTGCGTCGAAGCCCGGCCTAGAAGCTGAGGACGGTGAAGCCTTCCCGGGCGTATGCCTCGACCTCAGCGCCTGCCGCGAGGAGTTCGATGGGGCGCGAGGCGAATTCCTCGGCCAGGCCGAATTGCTCGACCTGACCGGAACAAGCGGTCGGTTTGACCCCGGAGTCGATGAGGTCTGCGAGCTGTTGGTCTGCCGCTCCACTGCCCGCGAGCTTCACTCCCGGGCCGAAAAAGAGCACGCGAACGTCGGCGCCGCGGTTCATTTTGAGACGGCTCGCCATAACGAGTCCGGGAATGCCGCGGTCCGGGGAATCGGTCAGGATCAGGAATGCAACTTTGGCGGGGATGGTGGATGTCATCAGTCGGGGCTCCTCGAATTGGTATTTCCCGCAGGGCTGCGGGCAACATGTCACACCTTACGCTCGGCTTTTACTGCTCAGGCGGTGGCCCTGATCTGCCGGGCCGTTGCCTCCGGACCGCCGGCCGCAGCGGCGTGCAGCTGGTACACGCGGCGGCGCCCTCCGGGTCGGAGAGCGCCCGGCCCTCCAGGTTTAGGCGTCCCGCGAGGGTTCCGGCCATGAGCGCCACGGACAGGGCCCCGAGAGCCGGCTGCACTGCCGAATGAAGGACCGCCGGACCCAGCCCGGAAAACATCTGCATGAGCAAAGAGTTCGGGTTTCCGGTGGTAGCCAGGGAGAGCCCGGCGAACCCGAAGAGCGGCCACCGGATGTCGCAGACAGTCGGCTCGGCACCTTCCGGCGCACCAATGTAGCTGCCCATCAAAAGACCTCCGACGGCCGCGCCTGCCGCCGTCAGCAGCAGGGCGGCTGCGTGGCCGGTTATGCCAGCGAGACCGAAGAGGTCGTTAGCGCCTCCGATGACGACGGCTGCCACAACGGCCACGGCTGCGGCGGCACCCCACCGGCCCCGGCTCCAGGCCCGCAGCACCGCCAGGCGTGTCATTCGCGACCGCTTGGCCGGAAGCACGGGAACGGACCCAACTGCGGCAAAGGGCCGGCTGTCCGGCGTCCGGTTCCCGGGGCCGGCTGACACGGCGCTACGCCCGCCCGGCCGGGACGACCGCCGG
>NZ_JAHBOI010000010.1 GCF_018531425.1 Paenarthrobacter sp. DKR-5 | reverse complement strand
TTCCGAACCCGGAAGCTAAGGCCCACAGCGCCGATGGTACTGCACTCGCGAGGGTGTGGGAGAGTAGGACACCGCCGGACCACACTTAGAATGAGGGCCCCGCACCACCAGGTGCGGGGCCCTCACCACTTAAAACACCACACCCACCACAACGGTAAGGTCGGTCTGTGGATAATCTCTTTTCGGACCGCCCGCCGTCGCCCCCAGCCGCTGAGCCGCTCGAGGACGTCCTCTGCACCGTCGAGGTGCCGGCACCGGCCGCGCAGGCGTTTGACGGGTTCACCGATGCCATTCATCTATGGTGGCCTATTGCCACCCATGGCGTGTACGGGGAGGGAAGCTACGTCGGGTTCGAGGATGACGAGCTTGTCGAAACTGCCGACGACGGGCGTGCTGCAGTATGGGCGGAAGTGACGGCTTGGATACCCTCCCGCCAGCTGTGCCTTGCGTGGCACCCCGCCGCGGGCCCGCTCGCCGCGCAGCCGGTCGAAGTGTCCTTCACTGAGGAAGGGACCGCAACCGCCGTGACGTTGCGGCACGGAGGCTGGGACGGCCGCGCGGACGGCGCCGCGGAGCGCGAACGGTACAGCCGGGACTGGCCCGCAGTGCTCGCGCGCTACGTACGGTTCATGGGCGGCAGGGAAGCTTAGGAGCGCGGGTCTAGGCGCTAGGTGCCGTCGTGCTGGTGCGTACTATGAAAGCGGGCTCAACCAGCTCGCTGTGCGGTGCCGTTTCGGGGCCGCCGCCGAGCTGCTCGAGCAACCGTTGCGCGGCGCGTGCCCCCTGGCGGTGCGGCGCCTGGTCGAACGTCGTCAGGCCGAAAACGTCCCCCAGCTCGTGGCCGTCAATGCCGATGACGGACAGGTCGTCCGGTACCCGGAGCCCGAGTTCGCGGGCGGCGAGGATGGTGCCGATGGCCATCTCGTCCGAAGCGGCGAAGACAGCTGTGGGCCTCTCGTCAGGATGGGCCGGCAGCACCTTGGCCGCCTGATAGCCGCCCGTGATGGTGAAGTCTGCCAGCGGCAGCCACGCCGGGCGGGGGGCCAGACCGGCAGAGCGCATGGCGGCCTCGTAGCCGTCGCGCCGGGCGGTGGGCAGCCTGAAGTCCCGCTCGAACTCCTCGCTGCCGCTCAGATGCGCGATCCGCCGGTGCCCCAGGGAGAGCAAATGCGCAGTGGCGGTCCGGGCCACGGCGAAGTCGTTGATGCTGATGCTCGGGGCGCCCGGGATGGCGCCGCCGACGCCGACCACGGGGATGCGCACGCCGAGAAGTTGGTCTACTTCGGCTGCGGAGAGCGCCAGGGAGACAGCGATGATCCCGTCCAGGCGCTTGCGCATGAGGAAGTCCGTCAGCACGCTCTCACGGCTGTGCCCGCCCCTGCTGGTGTCGTACAGCATGAGGTCGTATCCGGCGGCGAGGAGGGTCGTGGCGGCGCCGTCGAGGACGTTCGCGAAGTACCAGCGGTTGGCGGCGGGAAGGACGACGCCGATGTTGCGGCTCCGTCCGGAGGCGAGGCTCGAGGCGTTGTAGGAGAGGACGAAGCCCAGTTCTTTGGCCGCATCGAGTACGCGGCGCTTGCTCGCGGGCGATACGTTGCCGTTGCCGCTAAGGGCGCGGGACACCGTGGCTGCAGAGACGCCCGCCCGAGCGGCGACGTCTTTGATTCCCGGCATTCCCGCGCCCCCTGCGTCTGTCTTAGGCCAGTTCCAGCCAGGCCGTCTGGTCCGGTCCGAGTTCGCGCCCTCCGGCGGTACCCGTCCCGCTGTTGAGCAGCAGCACGCCGTCCGGCAGGACCACCGGCTCCTGGCCCAGGTTCATGATCACCAGCACGTTTCCGTTCACGAAAGCCAGGCAGTTCGGGAACTGGTCGCCGTCGACCCAGGACAAGGATCCGGCCCCGAGACCGAGGTCCCGCCGCAGCGCGAGCCCAGCCTTGTACATCTGCAGGTGCGACCCGGGATCCTCTTCCTGGCGGTCCCGCGCGAGTTCGTGCCATTCCTCCGGCTGCGGCAGCCAGGAGCCACCGGAGCAGCTGAACCCGGCGGCAGACTTGCCCGAGCGCCATGGCAGGGGCACCCGGCAGCCGTCACGGCCGACCCGTTCGCCTGCGGTGCGGTGGAAGGTCGGGTCCTGGCGGTGCTCGTCGGCGAGGGCTGTGTGGTCCGGCAGCCCGAGTTCTTCACCCTGGTAAAGGTAGGCGCCGCCGGGCAGGCCGAGCATGAACAGCGACGACGCACGGGCGCGCCGGCGGCCGAGGTCCGAATCCGGCTGCTCGTCGCGCGGGCCCACCCCGTCGCCGGAACGCGGAGCCCCGAACGGCAGCCCGAGCCGGGAAGCGTGGCGGACGACGTCGTGGTTGGAGAGGACCCAGGTGGTGGGGGCGCCGACCTCGTCGAAAGCCCGGAGGGAACTGTCGATGACGTGCCGCAGGGCGCCGGCGTCATACGGGCAGTGCAGGTAGGCGAAGTTGAACGCCTGGTGCATCTGGTCCTCGCGCACCCAGTTGGCCAGCCGCGGGAGCGGATCGATGGAGGCCTCCGCGCAGAGAATCCGCTCGCCGTCGTACTCGGCCAGGACATCGCGCCAGCGGCGGAAGATGTTGTGGATCTCCGGCTGTCCGAACATCGGAGCCTCATGCCCGGGGAAGCCTTCGCTGCTGCCGCCATCGGCGCGGCCGCCCCAGTCGGGCAGGCCGGAGGCCTTTACCAGCGCGTGCGCGACGTCGACGCGGAAGCCGGACACGCCCCGGTCAAGCCAGAAGCGCAGCACGCGCTCGAACTCGGTGCGCACGGACTCGCTGTCCCAGTTGAAGTCGGGCTGGGAGGAATCGAACAGGTGCAGGTACCACTGGCCCGGACGCCCGTCGGACTCGGTGATCCGGCTCCAGGCCGGCCCGCCGAAGTGGGACTGCCAGTTGTTGGGCGGTTCATCGCCGGCCGGACCGCGCCCGTCCCGGAAGATGAACAGGTCCCGCTCAGGGCTTCCGGCAGGGGCCTGCAGGGCCGCTTGGAACAGGGGGTGTTCGTCCGAGCAGTGGTTGGGGACAAGGTCCACGATCACGCGCAGGCCCAGATGGTTGGCGCGGTCGATCAGCGCGTCGAAATCAGCCAGGTTGCCGAAGAGAGGATCGACGTTGCAGTAATCACTGACGTCGTAGCCGCCGTCGCGTTGCGGCGAGGGGTAGAAGGGGGACAGCCACACCGCGTCCACACCGAGCGAGGAGAGCGAGTGCAGTTCGGCAGTGATGCCGGCGAGGTCGCCGAATCCGTCGCCGTTCAAGTCACGGAAAGACTTGGGGTAGATCTGGTAGATGACGGCTGAGCGCCACCACTGGGACCCTTCGGACTTCGCGTGGACGAAGCTCAGGTGGGACGGGTCCAGGGCACTGGCCGTGTCGACTATCGCTTGAGACATGAGGGCTATCCTAGACGTCCCCGGGGCGTATTGGAAACGCTTGCAGCGTGGACACGCTGCGATTGCGCCGGTGCAATCACTTCCGCGCCAGAATGCACTGAAAGCGCTTGCAAAACCCCGGCGAAATCAGCGGCGACGAGCCAGGGTGAGCGATGCTCGCGGCGCTCAGCCTTCGGAGGCGTCCTCGGTCTCGGAGGAGAGGATTTTGAGCATCTCCGTGTCCGGGTTGAGCATGATGGCGGCCTCATCCCGCCGGTGCCGCAGCACGGTGTCGATGTAGGACTGGACCGCCTCGGCGAGGGGGACGTAACGCTCCTGCTTCTGCGACATGTACCACCGGTGCTCGAGGACCTCGTGCACAACCTCCGCCGGCTCAAGCTTGCCGGCGAGTTCGCGGGGGATTGAGCGCACGATCGGCTCGAAAACGTGGTTCACCCAGGCATGGGCGCTGATTTCCTCGTCCAGGTCCGGGTTGTTGTCCGCGCGGTAGGTGTCCATGTCGTTCAGCAGCCGGCGCGCCTGGTTCTCCTGGGCGTCGAGGCCGGTCAGCCGCAGCAGCCGCCGCTGGTGGTGGCCGGCGTCGACGACCTTTGGCTGAAGCTGGATGGTGGACCCGTCGGCGGTGGTCTTGATGGCGTACTCCTCGACGTCGAAGCCGAGGTCGTTCAGCCGGCGGATGCGCGCCGCCACACGCCAGCGGTCTCCGAGCTCGAAGGACTCCTTCTCCGTCAGCTCCGCCCACAGCCGCCGGTAGCTGTCCATGATCAGTTCGCTGGTGGCAACCGGGTCCACCTTTTCCTCGATCAGGCCGCCTTCCAGCAGATCCATCAGCTCGCCGGCAATGTTCACCCGGGCGATCTCGAGGTCGTATTCCCGCTGGCCCGCGGAGAGCTCCGGATAGATCTCACCGGTTTCGGCGTCCACCAGGTAGGCGGCAAAGGCGCCCGCGTCCCGGCGGAATAGGGTGTTCGACAAGGACACATCGCCCCAGTAAAAGCCGATCAGGTGCAAGCGGACCAGCAGCAGCGCCTGGGCGTCGATCAGGCGGGTGAGCGTGTCCCGGCGCAGCCGCTGCGAGAACAGTGCCCGGTAGGGCAGGGAGAATTTCAGGTGCCGGGTCACAAGGACCGGATCCAGTGGCCTGCCGTCGGCGGTTTTGCGCCCGGTGATGACGGCGACCGGTTCCACGCAGGGCACGTCCATCCGCTGCAGCCTGCGCAGCATGTGGTACTCATGCCGGGCGACGTGTTCGCTGGTTTCCTTCACCGCGATGACAGACCCGCCCAGGTGCGCGAAGCGCACCACGTGGCGGGAGATGCCGCGGGGGAGCGCCGCCAGGTTGGCGGCCGGCCAGTCCTCGAGGGCGATGTGCCAGGGCAGGTCCAGCAGCTCCGGATCGGCCGCGGCGGCCGTGATGTTCAGCGAGCCGACGACCGAGGCCGGCGGCGCGTCCGCCGGGCGCGGCAGCTTGCCCTTCTGCCCCCAGTCGGTAGGTTCGTCATGCCAATTGGCGTTGTTCGACTCGCTCATCGCATCAATTCTCTCTTAAAGCGGACGGGTCCGCCGAAATAATCCGGCGGACCCGTCCTTGGCACTTACACGGCAGGCTAGTCGCCCAGGCGCAGACCTGACGTCGTGTCGAACAGGTGAACGTGGCCCACCTGCGGCCGCACGAAAACGGTGTCGCCCTTCATCGGTGGGCGCCGGCCGTCGACGCGGGCCACGATGTCGTGGTCCTTGCCGTCCAGGGAGGTGTGGCCGTAGACATAGGCATCCGCGCCGAGTTCCTCGACGACGTCGACCTCGACCTGCAGGCCCTCGCCGGTGGCGACGGTCTCCAGGTCCTCAGGGCGGACACCCAGCATGACGGTGGAGCCGTGGGCCGCTTCGAGCACGTCGTGCGGCACAGGGTAGATCGCGCCGCCGAACTTCACGCCGTTGTCGACGACCGGCAACTCCAGCAGGTTCATCGCGGGGGACCCGATGAAGCCGGCCACGAACACGTTGTTCGGGTGGTCGTAGAGGTTGCGCGGGGTGTCTACCTGCTGAAGGATGCCGTCCTTGAGCACTGCGACGCGGTCGCCCATGGTCATGGCTTCGACCTGGTCGTGGGTGACGTAGACGGTGGTGACGCCGAGGCGGCGGGTGAGCGAAGCGATCTGGGTACGGGTCTGCACGCGCAGCTTCGCATCCAGGTTCGAGAGCGGCTCATCCATGAGGAACACCTGCGGGTTCCGCACGATGGCGCGGCCCATGGCTACGCGCTGGCGCTGGCCGCCTGAGAGGGCCTTGGGCTTGCGGTCGAGGTAGGGCTCCAAGTCCAGCAGTTTCGCGGCCTCGCGTACTCGCTCTGCGCGCTCTTCCTTGGAGACGCCGGCGATCTTCAGCGCAAAGCCCATGTTGTCCGCGACGGACATGTGCGGGTAGAGGGCGTAGTTCTGGAAGACCATGGCGATGTCGCGGTCCTTCGGCGGCACATCGGTGACATCGCGGTCACCAATGAGAATGCGGCCGGAGTTGACGTCCTCAAGGCCGGCGAGCATGCGCAGCGAAGTGGACTTACCGCAACCGGAGGGTCCGACGAGGACCAGGAATTCGCCGTCGGCGATGTCGATGTTCAGCTTATCGACAGCGGGCTTATCAGTGCCCGGGTACAAACGCGTAGCGTTATCAAACGTGACCGTAGCCATGCTTCATCATTTCCCTTCACGGGCAGGTACGTGCCCGACGATCCGTTGTGAATGGATAAATATTCAGTTGTTGCATGAGACGCGAGTGGAACGCGTCACAGCTAAAAGTATGCCAT
This sequence comes from Paenarthrobacter sp. DKR-5, assembly GCF_018531425.1. GTDB lineage: Bacteria > Actinomycetota > Actinomycetes > Actinomycetales > Micrococcaceae > DKR-5. Next base: position 60,889 of record NZ_JAHBOI010000010.1, on the reverse strand, counting down.
AACGTTTCAGGAGGGCACGAGGGTCCAGTCCGTGGACGTGTTTTGTCCGCGGGGCGGGATCAGCGGTTCCAGCGCGCCTGCTGCAGGCGTTCGAGAAGGAGCTGGACCTCGGCGGGGGAGCCGACGCGGAAGCCGGCAGCGGTGAAGCCGTCGCCGACCTTGATGCCGACGTCGTCGGGGAGGAGCCGGTTGAAGGCGGTCTCGTCCGTGGTGTCGTCCCCCGCGTAGACGACGGCGGTCGCGCCGACTTCCTGGCGCAGCAGCTGCAGGGCCTCGCCCTTGGATGATTTCACCACCGCGCACTCGATGACGCGTTTGCCGGGAGTGACGAAGACCCCGTCCATGCCCTCGAGCAGCTCTGCGGCTTCGGCCTCCGCGGCTGCGGCGACGTCGTCGTCCGCCTCGCGGGTGTGCAGGACGACGGCGGCAGGCTTGTGCTCAAGGGTGGTGCCCGGGTAGCGGCCGCTGAGTTCGGCCAGTGACGTGCGGACGGAGGCCAGCAGGTCCTCCTGCTCGGGTGTCAGGGTGAGCGGGTCGGCATGGGGGCCCAGCCAGATCTCCGCGCCGTGGCTGCCGATGAGGGCGATCAGCTGTGACGGTTTTGCCAGTCCGCGCAGGGTGTCGACGTCGCGCCCCGAGACCAGCGCCACGGTTGTCCATGGCAGCCGGCACAGCACGTCCAGGGCAGCGGCGGACCCGGGCAGCGGCCGGGCGTCCGAGGCCTTCGGCACGATCGGAGCGAGCGTGCCGTCGAAATCCATTGCGACCAGGAGCTTCTCGGTGGCGGCGACGCGGTCGAGCGCCTCCGCCAGAGCGGCGTCGAGGTTCCCGGCCGGGGAGTCCGCCCGGCTGCGGTCAGTGCTCATGGGAGCCCTTTTCCGCGGCCAGCGTGTTCAGGAACGACTGGGACCACTGTTCGACGTCGTGGTCCAGGATGTGCCGGCGCATCGCCTTCATCCGGCGGCTGGCTTCCCGCGGCGGCATCCTGACGGCGGCCATGATGGTTTCCTTCAACCCGTCGATGTCGTGCGGGTTGACCAGGAGGGCCTGGCGCAGCTGGTCCGCCGCACCGGTGAACTCACTCAGGACCAGGGCACCGGTGTCGTGGACCCGCGCGGCCACGTACTCCTTGGCCACGAGGTTCATGCCGTCGCGCAGGGCGGTGACCAGCATGACGTCGGCCGCCAAATAGAGGGCGACCATTTCCTCGATCGGGTAGCTGTGGTGCAGGTACCGGATTGCCGTGTTCTCCAAGGTGTCGTACGTGCCGTTGATACGCCCGACCGTTCCCTCGACCTCCTCGCGCAGCAGGCGGTACTGCTCGACGCGCTCGCGGCTGGGACTGGCGACCTGGATGAGCGTCGCGTCCCCGACCTTGACGGCCTGGTCCTCGAGGAGCTCGCCGAAGGCCTTGAGCCGGTGCCCGATTCCCTTCGTGTAGTCGAGCCGGTCCACGCCGAGCAGGACGGTGGTGGGGTTGCCCAGGTCCCGGCGGATCTGGGCGGCCCGCTCGACGATGTCCTCGCGCTGGGCAAGCTGGCTGATCTGGCTGACGTCGATGGAGATCGGGAACGCCTCCGCACGGCTGGCGCGCGAGGGGCCGCCGTCGGCAGCTGGCACCTGCACACGCTGCTGCTTGACCGTCAGGCCTAGGAACCGCCGGACCGAGCGCAGGAAGTTGGCGGCGTCGTTGCCGCGCTGGAAACCGACCAGATCGGCGCCGAGAAGTCCCTGGAGGATCGCCCGGCGCCACGGGAGCTGGGCGAAGATCTCCGGCGGCGGGAACGGAATGTGATTGAAGAACCCGATGGTCAGGTCCGGCCGCGCTTCGCGCAGGTACTGCGGAACCAGCTGGAGCTGGTAGTCCTGGACCCAGACCGTGGCGCCGTGGGAGGCGGCCCTGGCGACGGCGTCGGCGAAGCGCCGGTTGACCCGCCGGTAGGCGTCCCACCAGGCGCGGTGGAATTCTGGCGGCGCGATCACGTCGTGGTAGAGCGGCCAGAGAGTTGCGTTGGAGAAGCCCTCGTAGTACAGCTCGAGGTCGGCTGCGGAGAGCGTGGTGGGGATCAGGCGCATGTTGTCGTGGTCGAACGGCTCGAGCTCCTCATCGGGAGCCCCGGCCCACCCGACCCATGCGCCGTCAGTCTTGGCCATCATGGGCGCAAGAGCAGTCACCAGGCCGCCGGGGGATCGCCGCCAGGTTCCTTCCTGGCCGTCTTCGCCGGCGACGCGGTCCACCGGCAGGCGGTTGCTGACGACGATGAAGTCGAAGGTCCCGCCGTCGTCGACGTTGTTCTGTGCCGTGCCCGGATTGTCAGTGTTTCTTTCGCCAGACTCTGGCACCATAACTCCCTGCGGTCGTGTGCTCATCTGTAAGCAACCTTAGCGAAATCTGCGCCGGAATCAGATTGGCGGGTTGTTCGTTGGGGCCGGTGGAGGCCCTTTTGCGGGCTGGGGGCTTCTCAGGGGGCTCGCAGCCTCTGGCCTAAAATGAGGGGGTTGCCGTTTCCCGGCCGGCCCACGCCCACTGACACGAGGAACCATGAGCCCACAGAACGACCGAAAGCCCACGAAGGCCGAGCGCACGGCGGAAGCCCGCGAAAAAGCCCGGCAGATCCGCGAGGAGCAAAAGCGCAAGGAAAAGCGCAACAAATTGCTCATCCGCAGCGGCGTACTCGTGGCCCTGGTCGCCGTGGTGGCGGTGATTGCCCTTATCGTGACGACCAACCTGCGCAGCGCCGCACCGATCGCGGATAACGGGCCGACGCCGGCCAACGCCAACGCGCACGGCGGCGTCGTCCTCGGGGCGAAGAACACCGTAAGTGCTGTGAGCGCCTCGACCATCTCGATGTCCGACGTTCCTACCTCCGCGCCGTCTCCCACCGCCCCGGGGGCCGCCGTCGTGCCGCCCGGGGTTGCCAAGAGCCCGGCCGGGAAACCGGTGCAGATTGTGGCCTATGTCGACTTCATCTGCCCGGTCTGCCAGCGCTTCGAGCAGCAGTACGGCGCCGACCTGACCAAGTGGCGCGACGCCGGCCAGGCCACGGTGGAGTACCGCGCCCTTGGCTTTCTGGACCAGAACTCGACCACCAAGTACTCCTCGCGTGCGGCCAACGCTGCGGCGTGTGTCGCCAACAGCTCCCCGACCAAGTACGCGGACTTCTTCAACGCTCTCTACGCCCAGCAGCCCGCCGAAGGCAGCGCTGGCCTGAGCAACGACCAGCTGAAGAAGATCGCGGCCGACGCAGGGGCGGGGGACATCGGCAGTTGCGTGGACAGCGGGACCTACCGGCCCTACGTAAAAGCGATCAGCGCGGAGGCCCAGGCCTACGGCATCACCGGAACCCCGACCGTCTTCGTCGACGGGCAGAAGTGGGACGGCAGTACCGACTTCAAGGCCTTCGTGGACGGCATCATCAAGGCCAAGAAGTAGCCGGCGCGGGTGCCGCCGCCGTTTTCCGGCGGCGGCCCTCCTGGGCTAGTCTTAGCTAGCAAACTTCGCACCTTCGGGCATCCTCGCCGACGCCCGAAGGTGCACCCGCCTCCTTAGCTCAGTTGGCCAGAGCACCTGTCTTGTAAACAGGGGGTCGCCGGTTCGAATCCGGCAGGGGGCTCGGTAAACCCCTTCTGACCTGCGGAAACGTTGGATCAGGAGGGGTTTTTGCATGCTCCACGCGCGGGAAAACAAGAACTGCACAAGAATTGAGCCGGCCAAGATCGAAAAAGGTCGCTTCCGTCGCGAAGATGTGCCGGATCAACTCATGACACGAGCCGACGGCGCAAGATGGCTCAACTGAGGTAGGAGAAACCATGTGATCCGTCCGCAAACGCGGGGTCGAGAAGCACCCCCACCACACCCCTGCGCGCCCGGGCTCTGCCCGTGCCATCAGTAAGGAAAGCATTGGGGACAGGCGGACAACCGGGATGCGGGCCGAAACCGAAGCATGGTTACATTGCTGAATGTGTGAGGACGAGCCCAGGGTACCCAACGTCCCGGTAGTCCTGCCCGGCGGCAAAGCCGAGGTCCGGACACGCCCGGACGGGATCACACACGTGGTCTGGGCCACTCCAGCAGACGTGGAGGCGGAGGACGCGCGCGAGGTTCTCGATGCCGTCCAGCGGATCACCGGCGGCACCGAGCGTCCGCTGCTGGTCGACATGCGTGAACGCCAGGGGCACAGTGCGGGTTCCCTGCGGGTGTTTTCGGGCCCGTATCCGGCATCCCGTGTCGCGCTGCTCGGGAACTCTCCCGTGGACGCGACCATAGCGAGCTTTTTCATCGGCGTGCGGAAGCCGCCCCGCCCGACCCGCTACTTCACCTCGGAAGCCGCTGCAGTTGCCTGGCTGCTGGGCGCGCCCGGGCCGAACCCCGGTTAGGCGGGTTCGAGTGCCCGGTCCGGGCCTTCGCCCTTGCGGTGCTCCCGGGGCAGTCCAGCGGCATCACCCGGGGCGGCCAGGCCCCGCAGCTGCATTCCGGTGCGGCTGATGACCTCGCCGGCGGTCATGCCGGCCGCGGATGCGACCCTGTCGAGGGCTATGCCTTCAAGCAGCGCTCGTCGCATTGCTTCCTCGAGCAGCTGGACGGCTTGGTCCATTTCCCATTGGACGGTCTCCAAGTCCGCGGCTGCCACCAGCACGGGGCGAAGGTTGTCGTTGAGCATTGGCCGGCCTTTCGGAAGAAGGACCACGCTGGCCGGACCCCGGACAAGGTGGGCGCGGGTGACGGGACCCACGCGCTCGTTATACACCCGCTGCGCTCGCGGCGGTAGTCAAACGAGAGAAGGGTCCCGGACCGTTGACCGGTCCGGGACCCTTCCCCTGATGTCGAAGCCGGCGCCGGGCCGGCCGCGGCTTAGTGGCGGTGGTTCAGCAGCGCCAGGTTCGCCTTCGCTGCGGTGATAGCGGCCTGCGCGGCGGCGTTGGCCTTCGCGGCTGCTGCCTGGGCTGCGGCGATGGAAGCCTTGGCCGAGTTGATGGCGGCGGTCAGCGCGTTCTGTGCGTCGGTCAGGGCGGCCTGGTCGGTAGCCAGCTGGGCCTTGGCGGCGTCCACAGCGGACTGGGCCTGAGCCTGGGTGGCGGTGTCAGCGGTCAGCTTGTCCTGCGCTGCGGTGAGGGTGGCCTGGTCAGTGGACAGGGTCGCCTGATCGGTGGCCAGCGTGGCCTGATCGGTGGCCAGCTTAGCGTTGGCGGCGTCCAGGTTCGCCTGGGCGGCGGACTGCTCGTCCGGGGTGGTGGCGGCGGCGAGCTGGGCCTGGGCGTCGGAGACTGCCTGGTTGTCGGCAGCCACGGCGGCCTGGTCGTTGGTGACCGCGGTCTGCGCGTTGGTCACAGCAGTCTGCGCATCGTTGACGGCGGTCTGGTCGGCCGCGACGGCAGCGGTAGCGGTGTCGAGCGCGGTCTGGGCAACGGCCACGACCGCGGTGTCAGTGTCCACCAGGGCCTGGGCGGCGTCGACCTTCTGCTGAGCAGCGGCGACGAGCTTCGCACCGGCTGCACGGGCAGCGGCGACCTGCTGGTTGCCGGCGGCCCGGACGCGGGCGGCGTTCACCTCGGCGGCGGACACGGCCTTTGCTGCTGCCTGCTTCGCGGCGGCGAGCTGCTTGGCGGTCACCGCGTGGGTGTTGGCGGTGTGGGAGTGGGAAGGGGCGGTGTGCCTGTGCACGGGGGCAGCTGCTTGGGCAGCGCCGGCACCGACGGTGGCCGCGGACGCGGCGATCGCGACGGCAGCGAGGATCTGGGAGGTTTTGCGCATGATGAAATTGACTCTCGGATAAGAGCGCCCGGCACCTGAGGGGTGTCCGGCGCCACCTGAATGCCCGGTGAGACCGGATGCCTTTTTGGCGGGGCAGTGCGGTGGCTCCGTCGCGGAAACCTTCGGACAGGGGAGAAACTGCCGCCGGTTACCGCTTGTTGAGACCAAGCCGAAGATTAGCTAACCAACACAGATTAGTCAAAACCGTGGAGGAAAGCCCCATCACGCTTTCTTCTCGCTCTCGTGTAAGGCTGCGTACGCGGCGCGCATGGCTGCCCGATAACCAGGGCTAGATCACGGCCCCGCGGTGGAAAGCAACGCCCCGGGGCGCGCGATGCGCCTCTCCTCGACGTTCACCGGCGGGTGCTACGGTGCTGGGAGTTTGCGCGGTGCATGCTTTTGCTCCGGCGCAAAGGTCTCATTTGTGTTAGGAAGCCATGTCTGCATCATTTTCCACCTGGGTCTCTCCGTTCCCGCTGACCGCTACTCGTCACGGCGGGACGCGGGGATGACAGGGGCTGAGGGTGAGCCCGGCGAGGGCAGCTTCCAGCGACTCGAAGGGTTCGCCGCAGGCACCGCGGGCGCTTTGATTGCGGAAGGCCGCCCGTACGATGTGCACCCGACCGCTCCTCCGGGAGTGTCCTCCCGTCACGGATTCCTCGGTCTTCGTCGGACCCGGACAAGGCAATTAAGGGATGCCTGGCGCCTGGACTCACTCCTCCTCTCGGAAACGAGCGTCAGTGCCAGCAAGGCTGGAGCGGAGGTGCTTGTCCATTATGAGCGTGCCGTTGACGAAGTGTGGCTCGGGGCCGACGGTGCGATGTTCATCGTCAGCTTCAGGTTTGAACGCAGCGACCCACCCGGCGAGCTTGCCTATTCCTGCCAAGCCCTGTCGAGGCTCACGGCCGCCCGGTACGACAGCCGTCCGGAATGGCGGCAGCGCCAGTTCGTGCGCGGCGGGGAGGTGGTGCGTGAGGGGTGGCTGGAAATGCTTGGTCGGCCCTGGTTCGCTGAACCGCTTGGCTCTGTGAGGACGATGTTGGAGGGCGTCATCCAGCGGCCGGTCGAATCCGGGCTGTTCGCCGGCTGTACGGCCTAGCGGGGGGCTCAGGCAGGCAATGCAGAGGCAAGGGATTGAGGGAATCCGTGCCTCGTCTTGGCGTGAAGTAAGTCCCAGTCCCTTTAACGGCGGGAACCCCGCGGCCTTGGGGGCGGCGCGGGGTTCCCGACGTGGACCTGGTCTCGATCCTAAGCGGCACCATGACATCTGTCAGGAGTCAGTCGTCGCGCCTTTGGCCGGCAGCGGGCCGAAGCCCGGTCTCAAGGGGCACCCCGCCCCGGCGACACACAGTCTCGCAGCCGATGCTTGAAGCTCGCTTTGAAAAGCAGCAAGAAAGCGTCAAGCTTCCGTGCGAGCCACCCTCTAAGGGGCGCGGGGCGACCGGGACAGTCTCGGGGGTTCCGGCCGCACCCGATTGGAGCGCGCAAACAGCCCTGTCTGAGGCCTCCCGTCGCAGCTGCCAGGGCCCCTGCTCTTTCGGAACAGGGGCCCTGGCAGCTTGAACGAAGTTCCTGCGGCTTAGCCGTCGGCGTCCGTGCCCGCGCGGGTCTTGGCGGGTGCCTTGGTGTTGCCGCCTGCGACTTCGGTGGGCGTGAGGATTTTGTCCTCACCGGGGTAGGGCCGGGAGTAGTTGTGGGCGGCGTACCAGTCAGCGTGGTTCAACTGGGCAGGGTTGGCGCGGTCCGGACCCTGCCAGTCCTGCTTGCTGGACCAGTCCTGCCACGCCTGCGCGGCGGGCTGCGCGGCGGCCGGGACTGCGGCCGCCGCCGTTCCGTTGAGCGTGTCGAGCGGAATCTGGTTGCGCACCGCCGTGTAAGGGGCCGCGTCGGCCTTATCAGTGAAAGCGTCGAACATCGGCTCGGCAGCCAGATCCATCTGGGTCATCGGGGGCAGTGCGAGGATCTGCTCGATAGTGCGCACGATGTTCAGCTGGGTGTAGTAGTCCTTTACGACGGCGCCCTTCTTCGCGTAGGGGCTCCACACCAAGGCCGGCTGACGGTGCCCGTCGACATGATCGACACCAGCCTGGCTGTCATCTTCCATCACGAACACAGCCGAGTCCTTGCCGTACTTCGAGTGCGAGATGCCGTCGATGATCCTGCCCACGGCAAGGTCATTGTCCGCGACCATCGCCGAAGGGGTCGGCTTGGACGGGTCCGTGCCTGCGGTGTGGTCAGTCGGAAGGGTGAGCAGGTTCAGCTCGGGGAGGTTGTTGTCCTTCTCCGCCTGCGTCAGGTCCTTCAGGAACGCGTCGGCACGGTACTGGTCCGGGACCTGAAGCTGGAAACCGGGGAACTGCGGGCGCAGGATCTTCGACAAGGAGGGTACGTCGGTGGAGGCGTGGTACTGGTCAGCCGGGATGGTGGCTGCCTGGCCCGCCTCCTGCGCCTTGGTGTTCTGGTACCACTGGGCCCACGAATGCGTGTCGTTGTTGCCGGCTGCGTCGGTCCACTTGTCGGTGTACTCACCCCAGTCTTTGGCGCTCACCCCGTGACGCGCGGCGTTATCCCAGAGGAAGCCGGTGGAGCCGTAGGCAAGGGCGTCGCCCCCGTTGTAGGGGTAGCTGCGGTCGTAGTTGCCGATCGAGCGGGTGAGATATTCGTCGACGGCGGCCTGGGTGAGCCATTGGTGACCGTCGGCGGACATGGTGCCGGAGGAGTAGATGTTATCCAGCAGAGGTCCGGCCGCGGAAGCCAGGGCGTGGGTGTTCGGAGTGGTCTTGCCGCCAAACTCGGCCAGAGCCGTATCCCCGTTGCCGCGGTTGTCGTCGCCGAGGATCTGGTCGTACGTGCGGTTTTCCTTCACGATCATGAACACATGCTTGATCGCCGAGGGATCACCGTCCCGTCGCGGGATCGCAACCGGTGCCTTGCCGCGGGACGGGTTCTTCTTCAGGTCCGCCAGCGCCTCGTCCCACTGGTTGTTCTGCCACACCCGCTTGGTGAGCTCAGGCAGCTGCTCCGGCTTCGGGGCAGGCACGGTGCTCACCAGGCCGAGGTCGGAGTAGACGGTGCGGCCACCGTTAGCGGCCGGGGCGCCGAGGGACCCGACGCCCTTCTGGGCGGCGACCACGAGCTGGCCGAGCGGCTTGTCGAACTGAACGGTTCCGGGGTACCAGCCGGTGGGTACCAGGCCCTGGAAGGTGGCCGGCGTCTGCTGGTTCTTGAACTCGTAGATGGCCACCGCGTTCGCTTGGCCGAGGCTGACGGCCAGATGCGTGTCATCGATCATGGTCAGTGAGTTCGGCGAGCTGCCGACCGGCGCACCGGGCAGCGGGTTCACGTTGATGGTTTGCCCGATCTTGCCGGCCCTGGCGTCGATGACCGAGACCGTGTCCGAGTTGGAGTTGGCGACGAACACATTGTCGCCGTGGACCAGCAGCGCCGAGGGAGCCAGGCCGGTCTCGTAACTGCGAACGAGGGCGCCTGTGGCGGGATCGACCTCGGAGACGGTGCCGGTAGACGGTGAACCGTTGGCATCGTTGGTGACGATGTGCGTCCCGTAGGAGTCGTTGGTCCTGTCTCCCGGCTGGGCAGGGCGTCCGCCCTGGTTGGCGATGAAGGCGTGGCCGTCGTTGACCACCACGTCGCGGGGCGCGTTGCCGACCGGGATCTGCCGGATGACGGCGCCCGTGTCCGCGCTCAGCACGGCGAGCATATTCGTGCCGTTGAGGGTGGCAAGGATCTGCTTCCCGCCCGGGGCGAAGACCAGGGCCGCCGGGATGGGGTCCTTTCCGTTCGCGCCGGGGAGTGGTACGGCTACCGGGTTGGACAGGCTGCCGTCGGAGCCGACGTCGAACTTCACCAGGCCTTTAGTGTGCGCGGCCCAGAGCGTCTTACCGTCGGGGGAGTAGAGCACTCCGCCGTAGGAGGTGGAGCCGCTGTCCGCGGCCGCCGGCGGTGAGAGCTGCTGCAGGACCTTGTGGTTGACCAGGTCCGTCACGGTGAACTGGCCTTTGCCGTCCCACGTCTGGCTGACTGCCGTCCTGCCGTCCGGGGAGACGCTCATCGCCAGGGGCCGGCCGGTCTGTTCGATGCTCGTTCCTGCTGGCGTGATTTTCTGGTTTGTTGCGGTCAGCACCGAGCCGTCCGTCTGGCGCCCGATCAGTGCGTCACCCCAGCCGTTCTCCACGGCGGCGTAGGCGGTGCCTCCGACGAGCACGACAGCAAGGGTGGCTGCGGGCACGGCGACCCTTTTGCCGAATCGCTTCTTGTCAAGCTTCTTGCCCATAACTGGATGTCTCCTTGAGTGGCCGCCACGCCTTCATCCACCTCTGGATAGGGCGCGGCAGCGTAGGTGAAGTGCCCGGATCACAGCCAGCCCGGCTCCCCCGGCAGAACCTTTTGTCAGGCGATTACACTCTCTGCTTCCGCCCCCAACGAGGGGTAAGCGGAACGTGAACAGACCTCGACAGATGCGGGGCCATCCCCTGAACCCGCACCGGTCACGGGGCGCCACGCGCTGCTCGGGCCGCCGGTTCAAGGAGGTCCGGGTTCCGGAGCGCGGCAATAGTAAGTAGACTGATCAAAAGTCAGTCCAGATGTGAAGGGGGTTGAGCGGCCGTGACGTCGAATCCGGATCCACTGAACGAAAAGATCACCGGTCTGGAGCCGGGTGGCGGCGTGCCGCCGGGTGAAACGCCGCCGGCCGAGGATCAGATGAGCGGGTCCATCGGGCATGAGGCGGAAAGGCGCGGCCCGCGGATTTCGCCTTGGGTATGGATTGCCGTGATCCTGGTCGTAGTGGCTCTCGTCGTGGTCCTGTTCCTCGTCTACGCCGGCCAGCTGGCGACAGGCAAGGCAGGCGCTGCTCCTGCAGACCCTGCCATCAGTCTTCGCGCTGCAGGTCAATTGCTGAGGATGCCAGCCTGAGCAGCTGAACTGCCGGCTGCATAGACTGGGGTCTTTCGGCTAATGCGCTACTGTCGGTCCATGCAACGCGAACGCAGGAGGCCGTCGATTCGTCCGGGAACATTCCTCGTCGCCGCCGGCGGGATACTCATACTGCTCACACTCCTTGCCACTCTCGGCGCCGGGGCTACGGGCCTTCCGCAGGACAGTACCCTCACTGCCGCAGGCCTCGTGCTCGGGGTCCTGCTGGTCATCTGGGGCTACGTGAAGATGCGTCGCGGCCGCCGCTAGGATTGCGGGGCGGCAAAAGAGGATGACCCTCCTCGAACCTAAGCATGCTTAGTTTTTCTGATTTTTCCATTACACTGGCGGCAGGGATTATGCCCGCTGTTCCGGAAAACCGGGACGGAAGCAAGCAGAAAGAGCAGAAAAAACATGAACTCCCTCCTCTGGATCATCCTGGCCATCGCCATTGTGTTCTTCATCATCGGTGGACTGGTCAAGGCTGTTGGATTTCTCCTGTGGATCGCACCCATCCTGCTTGTTGTCGCCATCGTGATGTTCTTCCTTAACCGCAGCCGCCGGGCCTAAGCCTGCCGCGACTTGAAGGGAGGGCACGGAGAATTCTCCGTGCCCTCCCTTTCATATCGGTCCTTAGGTGCCCGGCTCAGCTCTTGAACTGGTAAAGATCGCTTCCCGAGGTCGTGGCCCCCTGGAGTCCGTATTGGGCGGGCGGGACCAGCACGAAGTGCTTCGCGATCCAGGCCCGGATGGCCGCTGCATCCGGATACGCGGCGCCACGCGTGAAGCCGCTTCGTTGCGGCATGCCTCCGCCGTCCGCGGAAGATGCGCCCTGTAGGGGAGACGAGAGCAGGACGTATTTCAGCTGGCCGGAGGACGCCATCGATACGAACTTCTCGAGACTCAGCGAAGGTGCGGTTCCACTGAAGCCGCCAAAGGGCAGGACGTTCGCGCCGGACCCCATAATGAACCTCGACGCCGTGTTCCAGCTGTCAGTAGCGAAAGCGGGCTCTCCGGCCCCGACACGCGCCTGCGTGAAGCGCAGCAGGGCCTGGTCGGCAGCGGACAGACTCGCTGACGCGGTCTGGAAGCCGCCGGGCATTCCGCCGGCGCGGCGTCCCGGCAGTGCCTGTGAGGCAGAGAGCCCAGCCGGTGCACGGCCAATCCGGCCGAAGGCCGCATCCCGTTCTCCGGAGCCGGAGCGGCCGCCCGCGAAGGCCATGCCGAAACCGGCCCCGCCACTTGCCCGGGGCCCTGCATAGGCGTCCATGGCGCTCCCTGCGTACCCGGGCACGAGGACCGAGGCGGACCAGAACGCTGGTCCGAGCAGGAGAGCGGTCGCCGCGAGAGCGGCCACGGCAGGCATGGGCAGCGCCGCCGGGCGCCGTCCGACGGCGGCCAGGCTGAGACCCGCGGCGGAGAGGAGGCCTGCGGCCGCGATTGAAATCGGCAGCAACGGCTCCAGTAAGCCGGTTGCCGCGGCAACGAAGACGGCCCAGCCGGCCTCGACGGCGATCAGGGCCGGCAATAGGAACTTGGAGTGGCGCGAAGCGCCGGAGCGGTACTCGTTGACGGCGAGGTGGAGGCCAATGGCGCTCAGCGCCGCCAAGGGAAACGCGAGGATCGCGAGATAGGCGGTGTGGGGGATGCGCATGGCGCTCATCACCAACGCCGAAACCCCGAGCCACAGGGTGCTCACCCAAACCCCCGCGTGGAGGTTGCGGTCCAACGGGTTCCGCTTCGACCTTCGGAAGCCGAGCACCACGCCAGCCACGGCCAGGGGGTACAGCCAGCCGATCTGGCTCAGGTAGGTGGCGGACACGAGTTTGAACGGCGACGCAGCGGCACCGCCCGCCCCGAAGGCCGCCCCCTGGGCTCCGGCCCTGGCTGCTCCTTCGGTGCGGCCGCCGAACCCGGCATTGGCCCCCACCGGCTCCGCGCCCGGCGCCCCGGCACGGACCTGCGCGGCCATGTCCTTCACCGCGCCGGGCACGACGTCGGGAATGAACCGGTTGAAGCCGTTGTAGCCGAACACCATGGAATACATATTGTTGTTGGTGCTGCCGTCGACGTAGGGCCGGCTCTCCGCGGGAACGAGCTGTATTGCTGTCATCCAGGAAAGGGACACCGCCAGCGTGACCGCGCCGAATACCAGGACATGCCGCACGCGCTTGGCGACCGGGTGCGGAGCTGCCAGCAGGTACGCGACCCCGAGGGCCGGCACGACGAGCCACGCCTCCATCATCTTCGCCTGAAAACCGAGCCCGACCCACACAGCCGCCAACAGCAGCCACCGCAACCTGCCGGACCGGATGCTGTCCTGCCACGACATGACCGCCAGCACGCAGAACATGATCAGCATGCCGTCTTCCATCGAATGCCCGAACATTGACACCAGAAGCGGCGTAACCGAGAGAGCAGCGGCGGCGACCAGGCCCCCGACTGCACCGGTCCATTGCCGCACCGCCCGGTAACCGGCCAGCACGGTGATCATGCCTTCAATGACCTGGGGGAGTGTCACGGACACCTGGCTGAAACCGAAAAGGCGCGCCGACAGGGCCTGCGGAATGACGAAACCGGCGAGCTTGTCCAGCGTGATCGAAGCGCCCGGGTCGAAGGCACCGAAAAAGAACGCTCTCCAGCTCTCGGACATGCTCTTGGCTGCGGTCGCATAGAAGCTTGAAAGGCCACTGTCCCCGAGGTTCCACGCGTAAAGAGCACCCGCGAGGACCACCAGGCCAGCCAGCACCGGCCGGTGCCAAACGGGCAGACGCCTTGTCGCCGTGCCCTTGGTCAGCCCGTCATCGAGCACCGCTGTGTCCGTCATCCTCTACCTCCGACAACGAAACATAGGGCGCCAAGCTCAACGTTGACTGAAAAAGCCCGGGGAGGAGGCAGTGCGGCGTGCGAGGTCGCGCGCCATGCGGCAGACGGGGGCTGCCCTAGTCCCACATAGCGACAAGCCACAGCAGGCCGAGCGCCGTGAGGGCCGTTCCCCAGGTCCCGGGAAGCATATCGCCCGATGGCTGGGTGAGCAGGAGGCAGGCGACCCCGATGACGGCAATCAGGATTGCGGCGAGCCGGCGGACGGCGCGGATCACTGTGGTCCCCGCGGGGCAGGGCCGCCGCCGGCAACCGAGGTCAAGACGATGCTGGGCATGGCGGAAATTATCGCATCTCCAACACTGAGCCGCCTCGATGAAGCCCGCGCTGTGTCATTTTTTCGTCCCGCCAGTGCTTTTGGTGTGGGCACAGCCGTTCCATGGTCGTAGGATGGGCGCCAACCCTGCTTCCCGGTCCGGAAGCAGCGGGCCTCACGGGACAGCGCGAGGCAGGTGAGTCATCACCGGGCGCTGTGCGCCTGGTCGGTCTGTGGGGGGACAAATGAGCAGTACGCCGTCTGACGTGCCGGAAACCGGCGACCAGAACCAGTCTGATGGGCAGAAGGAGCAGGCGCGGGAAGCTCCGAAGCCGGCTGTCCCCCCCCGTGTTCAACCGGAAGCACTGGCCCTACTTATAGCGGCTTCTGTCCGGATCCCGTCCCGAGCAGAGCGCGGGCGTCCCGCTGGGCCTGCGCTTCGCGCTCGCCGAGGACCGTGCCCGGGGTATAACCGTGGGCGGCGATGATTGCCCGCAGCTCGGCCGGGGACCTTGCAGCGCCCGTGCCAATATGCGCCATGGCATGGCAGTTGGGACACAGCGGGACCAGGTCGGTGAGGGGGTCCAGCTGGTAGTTCCCGCCGAGCTCCGCCACGGGCACGATGTGGTGGACCTGCATGAAGTCGCGGCCGATGTCCCCGTACACCGTTTCGAAGCTGATCCCGCACCCTTGGCAGGCGGTGCCGAAGTGCGCGAGGCAGGCGCGCCGGGCCTCGGCGTCGCGTTCGTAGCGGTTGACCTCGACCCGGCGGAGCGCGCTGGCCGGGCAGCTCCCCGGAACCGGGACGGTTGGATCCTCCGCGGCCGCCACGGTGTGGCTTGCCCAGAGCCGCCGCAACTGCCTCTCCTCCGCCGGATTCAGCGAGTGGGCAGGGGCGCGGAGGCCTTCGAAGTCGAAGCCCGGCATCTGGGCTGCGAGCACTTCGAGGGAGACCGGCTCGTCAAGCGGCAGCAAAACGTCGACGTCGACCGCGCCGCAGCCTCCGTCGCCGCGTCCGTTCTGCGCCGGCTCAGGCTCAGCCACCACGGCGTGCCCGACGAGGCCCTGGTTTCCCGGACCCCGGAGAAGAAGCCAAGCTTCGGTGCCGGCGGCATCCCGGTGCGGCCCGAGATCCCACGGCTGCCGGTGCCTTCCCGAGGCGGAAATCGACGCCGCTGCGTCGTCGTAGGTCCGCCCGCTGCGCCGGTCGAGGTCCCACAGGAGGATGATTGCGGCCATGCCCCATGATGGCACTCATGGTGCCGGCCCGAAAGCAAGCCCCCAGGGGCCCTGTTCCGGCGAGAAAGCGCCTTGTTACGCTCCCGTCACGACGACTAGGGGAGGACCTGATGCTGGAGAGACTGTGGGGCCGACGGCGGGGCACGCCGCCAGCAACTCCCGGCGCCGCCCGGCCGGACATCAGCGATCCGGCGTACAAGGAGATGGCGCTGCAACTGACCTCGACCGCCGAGAACTCCACCCCCGACTGGACCGCTGCGTACGGCTACATCGAGGACATCGACGACGGCCGCGGCTATACCGGCGGACTGGTGGGCTGGTGCAGCGGGACCGGCGACATGCTGGAGCTGGTGCAGGCCTACACCGCGGCCGCCCCGGAGAACCCCCTGGCGCCGTACCTGCAGCCGCTCCGGCAGATCATGGAGGCGCCGTACAGGCGCCGACCGGCGGAAAGCCACCGCCTGCTGGACCCCTCGTTCGTACCCGCCTGGAAGACAGCGGCAGGCGACCCGGCGTTCCAGCGGGCCCAGCAGGAGGAGCGGGACCGCGTCTACTGGGGGCCTGCCTTGGCCGAGGCCCGCCGCGATGGTGTGGGCCCCTTGGGCCTGGCAATCTACTATGACGTCTCGGTGAACCACGGCCCTGGCGACGACGACGAATCGTTCGGCGGCATTCTTTCCGCGGCACGCCGGTCGCACCGCACGCCGGCCCAGGGTGGGGAGGAGGCAGCTTACCTCGTCGCCGTCATCAACGCCCGGGTGGCGGTGCTGAAATCCTGGGGCGACTATCAGCGGAAGGGCCGGCAGGGCATCCATCAAGAGCTGCTGGAGGCGGGCAACCTGGGCCTCGTGCCCCCTTACACCTGGTCGGTCTACGGAGATGAATTCACGATGGCGTCCTTTCCGGCCCCACGCTAGGAGCCGACAGGCTTCGCGGCGCGTCCGATGACGCCTTCCGCGCCGCGGCGGTCAGGTCAGGTACAACGGACCTTGAACGTGACACGACAGGGAAGGCGAGACCATGACAGCACCTGTGGAGCAGGAAGACCGAGGCGTGGAACCCGCCGGAGTGCCGTTTGCGCTCGCGGCCGGTTTCCTGGCATTGGTGCATGCCGCCACGGGCGCCGTCCTGCTGACCTTCGCCGTCGCATTGTTCAGCCCGCACGGCGTCCTCGAATACATCGTCGCGGCGTGCCTGGGCGCCGTGGCAGCGGCTTTCTTCTCGATCCGGGATTCGCGTCGCCGGGCGTTGACTTGAGCGAAAATTGAGCCAGCTCCCGGCTGTCTCCCAGAAAGTTCGTGCACGATTAATCGACCTGCCGCCCGTCCCACGGATTGCGGCGGACCCGTGATTGAACCCGCTGCCGGTGCTGCCCGTGCGCGTCGAGCTGCAGGAAGGCGATGTGGAGCAACTCCTCGCGCTGAACATTGTTCACAAGTCGATCTTGTACGCGTTCTACGCCGGCAGCCTCTTTGCCATTGCCTTTCTGGTGCTTCGCACGAAGCTGATCCCCCAACCGGTGCTGGCTGCAATGCCGTGGAGCGCGCGCATTGCTCCCGAGCGCTTCTCCCGCAGGGCGTGGATCATCATGGCTGGCTCGGCTCTTGCGACGGGAGCGGTGATCGGTGGGGTCACACTCTTTGTCTGCGAAGTCGTCCTCGATGTCTTCGGGGAACGGCTCGACGTTGACACACGGGCGTGGGCAATCGCCGCCTTCTCCGGCGTCTGCCTGGCGATCGTCAACCTCTGGCGCGCGTCGTGGCTCCGACGGATCGCCGCCGTCCTGTCGGCAGTGCTGTTCCTTGCCACCGCAGCGCTGGGTATCAATGCCGGCTACGGGCTCAATACGACGCTTGGTGAACTGCTCGACATCAGCAATTACCGCCATCTGACACTACCGAAGCTGATACCGAAAGGAGTGCGTCGGGACAGCGAAGCCTTGTGGAAGACCTGGCGCGCGCCCGCCGGCATGAGGTCGCAGGGTGACAGCGGCCTGGTGACCATCCCGGCGTCCGCCTCAGGGTTCAAGGCCCGGGACGCGTTTCTGTACCTGCCGCCGGCGGCGCTCGTGGCTGAGCCGCCCAACCTGCCGGTCCTCATTATGATGATGGGGCAGCCAGGGGGTCCCCAGCAGGCGAAGCTTGCCGTTCCACAGCTGGACGCCTACGCCCAGGCGCACCATGGCCTGGCACCAATCGTCCTCACCGTGGACCAGCTGGGGGACCCCTACAAGAATCCGCTCTGCATCGATTCGGCCCGCGGCCGGGTTTACACCTATGTGACAAGCGACGTCGTGAACTTCGTCCGCAGCCGCCTCAACGTCTCGTCCGACCGCAAGCAGTGGGCGGTCGGCGGATACTCGAACGGGGGCGAATGCTCGCTGGCGTTCGGTGCGAAACGCCCGGACCTGTTTGGGTCGATCCTGGATATGTCCGGCGAAATCGAACCGCGCGACGGCAGTGTGGTTAACACGCTCCGGGCCGGGTTCGGCGGGAACCAACGGAAGTTTGACGCTGAGAAGCCCGCGAACATCCTCCGCAAGCATCACTATCGTGACGAAGTCGCGGTGTTTACCAGCGGCGGCCTCGACAAGTACTACACCAAGGACGCCAACACGGCTGCCGCTGACGCTCGCGCGGTCGGGATGACCGTGTACCGCATGATCGGTGCGGGCGTGGACCACCGAAGCTCCGCCATCGTCTTCGGGGCCCAGGTCGGGCTGCCTCTCTTGGGTGACCGGTTCGGTCTTTCGCCCGTCGGGGGTCCGGGCTCACCGGGCCCCTTGATCCGAAAGCCCGTCTGACGGCGTTGTCCGGGGTCAAAGGTCGAATTTATGTCTGCCCGATACCCCTGGGGGTATAATCGTTGGTAGCTGAGCGAGAGGGGAGGCATCTGGTTGCCTCGCCGTTCCTTCAGTGGTTTAGGAAAGGCATAACAGGTGCTTGGTGGCAAAGGCCGGCCGCTTCGTGCGGAGGCAGGGCAGGGCGCCCGGTTGTCCGGTGCGCCGCAGGGGCCGAGCCGCCGGGCAGTCATCGGGGCGGCGCTGTCCGCACTGGCCCTCGCGGGCTGCTCCGCACCGGCGTCGTCGCCCCGCCCGGTGACCGCCCTTCCCCCGGACCTTCCCGGCCCTGCCATCGCGGTCAGGGCCAGCTCCGTTCCGTTCAGCTACCAGGCTGAGAACGCGTTGCCCGGCACCTCGCGCGCCCAAATGCCCGGGGGCTGGACCTCCAGCGCCCGCCTCGAGGGGTTCCTCGGCCAGCACGCATCAACGGCTGCCCGGCGCTCTGTCCAGCTTTACATCAACTCGACGTACGAGACGGTGAGAATCTACGCCTACCGAATCGGCGACTACGCCGGCATCGGGCAGCGGCTGGTGTGGAAATCGCCACTCGTGCGGGTGCAGCGCCAGCCCGGGGCCGTCGTCGACGAGGCAACCCGGATGGTCTCCTGCCCGTGGCGTCCGACCACCACGATAGACACCTCCGGATGGCCTGAGGGCTTTTACTACCTTGTCCTGACGGCTGGCCAACGGCATGCCCATATGATCCCGTTGGTGGTTGAATCAGCGTCCTTGGCGGGCAGGACCGTGCTCGTCTTCAACGACCTCACCATGCAGGCATACAACAGGTGGGGCGGGGCGTCGCTCTACCGCGGGCCGGACAATACTGCAGGGAGTCGTTCCTACAAAGTCTCGTTCGACCGCCCATACGCCTTGAGCGCGGAATTCGAGCAGCACAGCGTGCCGATGGTCCGGGCAGCGGAAAGCATCCCCGGCCGCGGTGTTGCCCTCGGGTATACGACAGAGGCTCGTCTGGCCAGCCGTCCGGAGATGCTCCGCAATGCCCGGACGGTAGCCTTCGGGAGCCATTCGGAATACTGGTCCCTGCAACTTCGCCGGGGAGTGGAAAGGGCACGTGACCGCGGCACCAACGTCGTCTTTTTCGGAGCCAACAATGTTTACTGGCGGGCCCGCACCGAGCGCAGTGCGCTAGGCGACGACCGGGTGCTGGTGTGCTACCGGGACGAAGCGCTCGACCCCCTGCGCTTCACGCACCCCGAGGAGGTGACCACACGGTGGCGGGACGGTCCGCGACCGGACCCGGAAAGCCTGCTCACGGGCGCTGCATACGGCGACCTCCGGGCACAGGGGCTGTTCACCGTCTCGGACCCGTCCTTCCTGGGCTTCACCGGGACCGGAGTCCGCCGCGGCGACACCTTCCCGGGGCTGACGGGCGGCGAGACAGACACGGTGTACCGCGCAGGAGCGCGCCCCGGGATGAGCTACCCGCCTGGCCTGCGCATCGTGGCGCGTTCACCGGAGGAGGGTGGCAACACCCGGCACGGGATAGCCACGACGACGGTCTACACGGCTCCGTCGGGAGCGCAGGTCGTGAACATGGCCTCGCTTGACTGGCTGCCCGCACAAATTGACCCGTCGGTGCCCCTCCGCTCACGCGAGTTCGCCCGCAGGGTGACCCAGAACGTGCTGCGGGAACTGGCCGCGCGCCCGGCCGCGGTGCGCGTGGCCTGAGTGTGAGCCTGCGCGGGTTCAGAAGTTGAATCCGGCCACCGGCCCGGCGTCCTCGGCGGGCGAGTCCTCGCGCTTGACCGGAACCGTGCGCCGTCCCTCGCGGGCCTCCTCCGGTACCGGGATGCGCACCTCAAGCACGCCGTCACGGTAGGTGGCCTGGATACTGTCGGCACTGACGCCTTCCGGCAACGCGAAGCTGCGGTTGAAGGAGCCGTACCGGAACTCGGACCGGTAGCTGCGCCAGCGCCGGCGCTCGGCCCGTTCGGTCCGCCGGCCCGCAACGGTGAGCACGCCGTCGTCCACGGTGATGTCGATGTCGTTGTCGGGGTCGACGCCGGGGAGTTCGGCCCGCACGACGAGGTCACTCCCGTCCTGGTACTGCTCGACCCGCAGCCAGCTGCCTCCCTCCATGAGGCGGCGGACCGCCACGGGGAAATCTGCGGCACCGGGAATGATGTTGCTCATGGTGGCTCCTCGTCCGGGGATGATGCGGGCAAACTACGCCCCTCGCAGCACCCGGCACAGGGCCATTGGTCAGCGGTCCGGCAAAAGCCCCGAGAGAAGTCGGTGCGCCGCCTCGTCGGGCCGCTCCCGCCAGGTCGTGAAGCGCGCTTGGAACTGGTCAGGGGTCATCAGGAGCCCCGGACCCGGCGCGGGAATGCCGTTCTCAACCTGCTGCACCCGGTACAGCCCGCGCAATGGCACCGTGAGGATGCCGCCGTCGTCTGCGCGCATCCGGATATTGCCGTCCTCGTCGGGGGTCACACCGTCGTCCAAGTGGTACCAAAGAAGGTCTTCGCCGTTATCCAGCACCGTCACCCGGTACTCGACTGGGCGGCAGGCCATGAATGTGCCGGGGAGAGTTGTCATGAGATTCAGGTGCGGCGGCGTGGCCGCTGTCCTTCCCGTCGTCGTGCGCCCCGAGAGGCCGGTGCAACTGGGTAATCGCCGGGGAGGGCCGGAAAGTTACGCTCACGCGCGGACTGTTTCGGGCCGGATGCGGAAATGACGCGGTCTCCCGTTCATGACGCGCCGGAAAGCGTGTCACAGACGGGAGACCGCGTCATTTCCGCCGCAGGTTCAGGAGTCCGAGCGGCGGCTGCTCGGATCCCAGCTGGCCGGATCGAGCCTGCCTCCGTACATGGGCAGCTCCAGCGGTCTGTCATCCTCGCGGAACTGCGACCACATCCGGTTCAGGGCCGCCGTCCCGAAACGGCGCACCCGCTCGACGTGCCCGAGGTCGAGCACGTCCGTTAGGACCGCAGCGTTCTCGCTCGTCGCCTCGACCCTGACTGTGCCCTCCGGATCGACGAGCAGGCTTTTGCCCTGACCGACCGGCCCGGCACAGTTGACGCTGAGCACGAACGTCTGGTTCACGATGGCGTTGGCCCTGGCCAGCACGAGCTCCTGCCGTCGGTCGACGGTGGTCGTCTTGACGAGGTTGAGGATGACGTCGGCGCCCATCCAGGCCAGCTGCCGGCTGTGCTCCGGGAACCAGGCGTCGTAGCAGATCGAAAGGCCGAAGCGTCCGGCGCCCTCGATGTCGAAGGTGACGAAGCGGTCCCCGGGCACGTACGGCTCGAACGGGCGCCACGGGAAAATCTTCCGGTAGCTCGCCACCAGCTCCCCTGCGGGGGAGAGGGCGAGCGCGGTGTTGAACAGCTCGCCGGACTCCGAGCGCTCGCAAATGCTCCCGGGAACCAGCCAGACACCAAGATCCCCGGCAAGCTGCTTCAGTTCCTGCACGAGCGGCCCGTCGATGGGCTGTGCCGCATCGTGCAGCGCCGCCGTCCGTTCCCTGGCGGGCAGCTCGTCCCCGAACAGGTGCAGCTCGGGGTAGACGACCAGCCGGGTCTCGGGGTGGTCGTCGAGCAGCTCCGCCACCTCGGTGGCAAACCCGTCCAGGGGTTCGCCCATGAGCCTGGGTGCGGACTGCATGGCCGCTACCGGAAGGGCGCCCTTCACAGCGCGCCCTTCCGCGGAGCCAGCCGGCCCTTAGGCGTGCGCTTCATCGAGGTGCATCTCCGGCGGAGCCTTGCGGAAGCCGCGGGTCAGGAAGGCCAGGTAGAGGACGCCAAGCACCAGCCAGGCCACGCCGAGCATGACAGCGTTGCTGTCGAGGCTGACCAGCAGGTACCCGCAGACGAGGGCGCCGAGGGCCGGCAGCACGACGTAGCCCAGCAGGGGAAGGCGTTCGCCTGCCCTGCGCTGGCGCAGGAAGTGAGCAATGGTTGAGACGTTCACCATGGTGAAGGCGATGAAGGCGCCGAAGTTGATGAACGATGTCGACGTGCTCACGTCCAGGAACAAGGCGATCAGGCCGACGGCGGCGGTGAGCAGGATGTTCAGCGCGGGAGTGCGGTACTTTTCGTGGACGAAGCCGAAGAACCGCCGCGGCAGCACGCCGTCGCGGCCCATGGCGTAGAGGAGGCGTGCGGCGCTGGACTGCGCGGCGATGCCGGAGGCGAACTGGGTCACGACCAGCCCCGCCAGGAAGACGGCGCTGAAGAGGCTGCCGCCGATCTGGCCCGCGATTTCAAAGGCGGCCGAGTCCGGATCGTTGAAGGTGCTGCCCGGGTGCACCAGCTGCGTGACGTAGCTGATGACCACGAAGACCGCGCCGCCGATGAGGGCGACCAGCATGATCGCCTTCGGCAGGGTGCGGCTGGGGTTCTTCGTCTCCTCCGCCAGAGTGGTGACGGCATCGAAGCCCAGGAAGGAGTAGGCGGCGATGGCCGCTCCGGCGGAAATGAGGCTGAGGTTGGTGGCCGGGTTGGCAAACGGGGTGACGGAGAAGAGCCCGCCTCCGCCCTGCCGGGAGAGGATGGAGCCGATGGACAGCGCCACGAAGATGACGATGACGAGGACCTGGAAGGCCATCAGCAGCAAGGTGGCGCGCTCGGCGACGACGATGCCCAGCACGTTCAGGACGGTGGTTGCGACGATGAATCCGAGGATCCACACCCAGATGGGAACGGAGGGGAACTGCGCCTGCAGGAAGGAGGCGCCGATCAGCCAGATGACCATGGGCAGGAAGAAGTAGTCGAGCATCGATGCCCAGCCGACCAGGAAACCGGCACGCGAGTCGATGGTGCGGCGCACGTAGGTGTAGGCGGAGCCGGAGACCGGGAAGGCCTTGGCCATTCGGCCGTAGCTCTGCGCCGTGAACAGCATGGCCACCAAGGCCAGCAGGTAGGCCGCGGGGACGGCGCCCCCGCTGGCCACGGCGATAATGCCGAAGGTGCCGAGCACGATGAGGGGAGCCATGTAGGCGACACCGAAGAGCACGACCGAGCCGAGGCCCAGCGTGCGGTTCAGGGTGGCGTCGTCAGCCTGCGAGCGGGTGGCAGACGCGACGGAGGGTTGTCCGATCATTGAAGAGTCCTTCTATTGCGTGGATTCGGATGCCTGCTCACCGTCGAGCGGGTCCTTCCGAAAGGTGACATTCCCGGGACCCGGAAACATGCTGTGAGCCACGTTACGAAGAGTCCACACCGGGCGGCATGGGCCTTTGCACAATTCGAACAGAAAAGTGATGGGCATTCATTTTATTTGGTGACTGGCATGCACCTTATGTAGCCCCACCTGCATCTTCTGTTCCGCCGTCGGACCCTGCTGCGGGCTCGCGACGGTTCTCCAGCATCGCCGTTAAGCGTGCGACCTGCGCGGTCAGTCGTGCAACTTCACGCTGCAGCGGGGCCTCGGCCTCGTCGACCTCGGCGGCGGTTTCCTCGGCGACCGTCTCGACCAGCCAGGAAGCGACCGCGGCCGTGACGACGCCGAGGACGGCGATGCCGCCGACCATCAGCCCGACAGCGACAAAGCGGCCCAGGACGGTGATGGGATAGTGGTCCCTGTACCCAACGGTGGTGATCGTCGTCATCGCCCACCACAACGCGTCGCCGAAAGATGTGAGGTTCGAACCGGGCGTGTTTTCCTCGGCGTCCAGGACAGCGAGGGCTCCCGCGTAAGTGAGCAACGCCGCCGCTCCCAGCACGTACGCCAGCAGGCGGCCGCGCAGGGCGTTGCCGCCGACCCGGTGGAGGACCTGCAGCAGCGTGATCAGGCGCAGCAAACGCAACGGGCGCAGCGCGGGCAGCATCACGATGGCGAGTTCGTGCAGGTTGCGAATGAACCACCGGCCCCGTCGCGGGGCGAGGGCGAGGTTGACCGCGTAGTCCACGACAAAGGCCGCCCACGTCACCCAGATGAGGATCTCGACCATGACGGATTCGGAGTTGGAGATCACCTGGACGGAATAGGCGGCCAGGAAGACGAGGGCAGCGGCCGTGAGCGGAATCTCCGAGCGCTTGCGCCATGATTCTTGCGTCATGGCAGCCATGCTAGGCGCGCCGCACGCCCCGCGGCACCGTAGGAGCCCTGGCGGCATGCAAGGGGCCCCGGACCGATCGCCGGTCCGGGGCCCTCGAAGCAGTAAGTCTTTACCTGCCGTGCTTGCCGGCGGCTGCCTGCCGGGCCGGAACCGCCGGAACGGCCTTCGCGGTGCCGTAGCCGGGCTGAGCCGGCGTCGCGGCGTGGGCGTTACGGTGCTCAGCCGCGATGGCCAGCCCTGCAGCCCGGTGTGCCGCAGCATTCTCATGCGCGGACGCCGCATCGGAGGGAACCGTGATGGGCTTGGTCGATTCCGTCGGTTCCGGCGATGCAGTTTCCGTCGGTTCGGAGCTTTCGGTCGGTTCGGGCGAAGCCGTCTCAGTCGGTTCGGAAGTTTCCGTAGGTTCGGAGGTCCCCGAGGGGTCCGGCGAAGAGGTTTCGGTCGGCTCGTCCGTCGCGGTGGCGGTCGGGGTTGCCGAGTCAGTGGGATCCGCGGTGGCGGTGTCGGTCGGGGATGACGTGACGGTCGTGTCCGACGGGGTGGCGTTGGTGGCTGCCACTGCGGCGCCGGCGCCGGCCGTCGCTACAACAGCCGCTACAACAGTTGCTTTTCCAGCGGTGCCCAGCGCACCGATCCAGGAGAAGATGCCTGCCATGATTGTTTCCTTTCAGGGGGTGTGAGACCGCTGCCCGCAAAGCGGGCAGCCGAGCGTCATGATAGCCGATCAAGACAAACGCCGTCCGGCGTCCGGCTGCGGCATGAGGCGGAGCCTCAGGCGTTGTCGGCGACGACGACGGTGCTCCGTCCCGCCTCCTTCGCGCGGTACAGGGCCCGGTCCGCGGCAACGAGCAGTTCGCGGAGGGGCGGCGCGTCGGCGCCGGTGGTGGCCACGCCGAAACTGGCGGTAGGGGCCGGCATGCCGGAAACGGGCAGGGCCTGGCGGGCCAGGCAGGCATTGACCAGCTCGGCAACGTACGACGCGCCTTCCGCATCGGCGCCGGGGAGGAAGATCACGAACTCCTCCCCGCCGTAGCGGCAGATCAAATCCGTGTGCCGGACACATTCCCGGCACGCCTTGGCGAAAGCGCGGATGACTGCATCACCGGCATCGTGGCCGTACTCGTCATTGATTGCCTTGAACCGGTCGAGGTCGGCCATGATCAGAGTCCCTGATCCCCCGTCGGTGCCATAACGGTGCAGGAGGGCCTGCACCCGGCGACTGAATTCCGTGCGGGTGAGCAGCCCGGTGAGGTCGTCGTGCGCCGCCAGATGCCTCAGGACATCGGCCACCTGCTGCCTGCTCAATGAACTCATGGTGAAGGACACTCCCACCAGCAGTGCCATCATGAGCAGCGTGGTGCAAACCGTGCCGCCCACCGTTGAGAAGAGGAAGCTCCGTTCGCCGGCGAGAACCAGTGCGGCCGCCCGGAACACGTAGAAGGCCGCGCAAACGACGGCCGCGACGATCATCCAGCGCGGCACCCGCGCCCCCGTGGAGCGGTACCGTCCCAGTTCGATCGCCGAGACTCCGAGCAGCAGGCCCATCAGCAGCAGGTATACCGTTCCGCCGGCCCACACGTCGGTTTCCGGATGCGCGCCGAATGATGCAGCGACCGCCAGGACCGCCGGCCCGATCAGCACGAACGGGCGTCCCGGCTTGCCGGACAAGGTCCGCGTGGCCGTCCAGACCGCCGTCGTGCCGAACACAAGGCAGCCGTTGCCGGTCGGGTTCGCCCACCACTGGCTGGTCCCGGAGCCGATGAAATAGGCGACCGACCCAGCAAGGAACGATCCGAGCGCCAAGCACCACCAGGCGCTGTACGAGGCCCTGGTCGGTCGGTATACCTCCACATAGAACAGGACCAGTAAGGTGAAAACCACGAAAGAGAACGCGACTGAGATCGTGGTCGAGTCCAAGGTCCTTCTTCCGGTTGCGCCCGTCGTCGTCGGCGGTGAAACGGGGGCCTGACCTGGCCGCCGCCTTTCAATACCGCGCCCAGCATATAAGGGCACCGGATGTGACACGACCATCCGTCCCGCAAGGAGAACCACTGATGCCCCGGAATGCCGACCCGTCCCCATCCGCCCCCGCGGTCCCGCCGTCCTCCGCCGTGGCTGCCCTCTGGGCCGACGGGCTCGGCCGTGCCGGCATTCGTTCGCTTCAGCTGCTGGCGGTGGCCGCCGTGGTGTGGCTGGCGCTCTGGATGCTCACCAGGGTCCCCCTCGTGCTTATTCCGCTGGTTGTCGCCCTCATCCTGGCCTCGGCGATCTCCCCGCTGGTTCGCTGGTTGACCACGGGCGGCTGGCCGCGGGCGCTCGCCGTCCTCGCCTCATTCTTACTGATTCTGGCGGTGTTCGGCGGGGTGGTGACCGGGGTGGTACTGCTGATCCGGCACCAGTGGAAGGAACTGTCGGATCGGGCGCTCGCGGGGGTCGATGACCTGCACGGCTTCCTGAATAACGGCCCCGTACCGGTGAGCGATGCCCAGATTGAAAGCACCCGGCAGTCCATCCAGAACTTCTTCACCAGCTCCGCCTTCGGCAGCGAGGCCTTGACGGGCGTCCGGACGGCGGGGGAGATCCTGGCCGGCATCGTGCTGATGGTGGTCATCCTGTTCTTCTTCCTCAAGGACGGCGAGAAGATCCGGGCCTTCCTGATCGGGTTCCTGCCCGCCGCGCACCGGACCAAGGCCTCGATCGCGGCCGAGCGCAGCACCGTCGTCCTCGGTGGCTACGTTCGCGGCACCGCCCTGGTGGCCGCGGTCGACGGGCTGGTCGTCGGCATAGCCCTGGCCATCATGCAGGTGCCGCTCGCGCTGCCGCTGGGGGTCTTCATCTTCATCGGCGGTTTCATCCCGATCGTGGGCGCCACCGCCGCTGGCACGCTGGCCGTGGCTGTGGCCCTGGTCTCCAACGGGCCGGTCCCGGCGCTGATCGTGCTCGCCGTCGTTATCGGGGCGAACCAGCTCGAGCACCATTTCCTGCAGCCGGTGCTGATGGGGAAGGTGCTGAGCATTCACGGCCTGGCCATCCTGCTGTCGCTGGCGGCCGGGACGATGCTCGCCGGTATTGCGGGGGCACTGCTGGCGGTTCCGGTCACCGCCGTCGGCTGGACGGTGTTCAAGACCCTCACCGGGCCAGACAGCCCCGGTCCGGCGCCCCTTGACGGCGAGTCAGGCGCCGGGGAAACCGGCGCCTGACCGGAGGCGCCGTTGTCCGGCGTCTCCGGAAGCGGCGTCAGTGCCCCTCATGCTCCTGCACGTACTCGTCGGGATCCTCGTTCTCCAGCGGAATGCCCCCGGCGTGCGCCGCTTCGAACACCGCGAAGTCCAGGCCCATGGCGTGGCGCAGCTCAAGGCTCGCGTGCCGCCGGAAATCCGCCAGGCCTTCCCGTTCCTCCTCGGCCATGTGGTCCCCGTTGGCCTCGTTGGCTTTGGCGACGGCGTCCCACCAGGCGTCGCTGCCGACCGGGTGCGCATCGACGTCCCGGATCGCATCGCGGATCTCGTTGTGGTCATGGATGGCGTCGGTGGTCTCCTCCTCCGGGGAATCCTTGCCGCCCTCGCCCTTTCCGAGTTCGAGCAGCTGCGGGTAGAACAGCAGTTCCTCGGCCTTGGCATGGACCTCCAGCAGCACCCGGAGCCGCTCCCACACCGGGGCCAGCCGGGCCGTGTCGTTGCGGTCAATTTGCTCGAGGATTGAGAACATGCGCCGCTGCTCATGATGGTCGGTGAGGATTACTTCGGTGATATCCACTGGATCCGCTCCTTAGGGTGTGCTTCCGGAAACTTCAGCCGCGCTAATGCACGAGTCCTGCCACAAGATTGATCGTAGTGGCCACCACGATCGCGCCCAGCAGGTAGGAGAGCAACGCCTGCCGCAGCACCGTCGTCCGGATGGCATCAGTCTTCAGATCCGTGTCCGAGACCTGGAAGGTCATGCCGACGGTGAAGGCGAGATAGGCGAAATCCATGTAACGCGGAAGTCCCTCCTCGTTGAAATCGATGCCCTCCTTGTCACGGTAGTAGATGGACGCGTAGCGCAGGGTGAACAAGGAATGCACCAGGAACCAGGACAGGGCGACGCTGCCGAGGGCGATGGCAATGATGGCAGCTTTGCCGGCTCCTTGGGCGCCGGAGGCGTCGAGCAGGATCAAGGCGACACCGGCGAAACTGGCCACCGTGGCCGCCAGGACCAGCACATCCGCTGACCGGCGTCCCGGGTCCTCCCGGCGGGCGTGTGCCGCCGTGGTCTGGGCGTTCATCCGGCCGATCACTGCCCACACCCACACAAGGTAGGTCAACGACGCGGCCGCCCAGCCCATGGCCGGGGCGTAGGCCCAGTTCTTCAGGGCCCCCACCAGCAGCCCGGTCGCCGCACCAACCAGGATCATGAGCAACAGGCGAACCCGGGACCGGTGTGCGGGCCCGTTGAAGGAGCCTCCGTGGCGCGTCGAAGTGTTCATGGGCGAACCGTGGCAGATTTCGCTGGAAATTGTCTGGGAAGCACCACGGCGGGGACCGCACCGTCCCGCACGGCGCTGTACGAAGGCGAGGTGTGAAGGCGCGGTGTGAAAGCGGGGCAGGAGGCCGGCTCGGTTGACACCGGGCAGGCCTCCCGCCGCGCCGTCGCCGTGCCGCCCCCCAAAGGTGCGGCGCGGAGTGCGCGGCAGCCGCGCCGGGAAGCTCGATGCGGGGGCCATGGTCCGTTCCGCGGGACGCAGGCAAGGTGGCATCGGATTCAGCATCCGCCCGCAGGGCCGCGCGTCGGAGAAATGCAGGGCGTGCGCGGGTACGTGAAGATCCCGGCGCCAACTGCTTGACTGATCCGCAATCCTATAGGCCTGTCCGGCACGCCGCAAGCACGCCTTATAAGGCCTAGAAGATGGCGTCGATTGCGTTCCAGCCATTCCCGATCTGCCTGCGGGGCAGCCAGCCGCCGGCGCCGTTTCCCGGATACAGCCACAGAAAGCCGTTTCCGTCGCGCGCGACGACGTCGGGGCTCCGGTCGCCGGTGAGGTCGCCGGGGCTCATGAGGGCCGGAAAAATGTTCCAGCCGTTGCCGACGCGGACGCGGGGGAGCCAGCCGCCGTTGCCGTTGCCGGGGTAGAGCCAGAGGTAGCCTGTGGCGGTCTCGCGGGCGAGGACATCGGGGTGTCCATCCCCGTTGAAGTCTCCGGGGCCGACGATGCTGTTGAAGATGTTCCAGCCGTTGCCGACGCGCACGCGGGGGAGCCAGCCGCCGTTGCCGTTGCCGGGGTAGAGCCAGAGGTAGCCCGTGGTGGTCTCGCCGGCCAGGGCTGCGCAGGCCGGGGCTCGACGTCTACCCACACCACCGGGGGCGCGAACCCGGCCCGGGCCAGGCTGGCTGCGGCGAAGCGGGCTTCGGCGTAGCCCACATTCGAGAGCTGTCCGGCCCGGGTGCCGGCCGACCAAGGGCCCTGGTTGCGGTAAGCGGCGAGTTGCGCGGAAGTCGGGAACGCGGCCATGGTGTAAGCCTGCGCCGGCTTGGCGTTTGCCTTCACCCAGGCCACCTGGCTGGCCAGGCACGGATTCTCGGTGAACGGCAGGCCCTTGGTCAGCCCTACGACAACGAACCCCGTGGACGCGGGAGGCAACGGTAGCCCGTAGCCGCCCGACGACGTCGGGCACTGGGGCCAGGAAATATCGTGGCCATAGAGCGTTGCCGCGTGGGCGCCGGAAGCGCCCAGCGGGACCAAGCCAGCGACCAGGACTGCGGCGGCCACCGCCGCCAGGATGATCCGCCGCAGCGAGTGCCCTCTCATCTGCACCGCCCCTTTTCGTGCCCACTTTCCTGACCCGAGTCCACACCCTCCGGGACCTCGGCGGTAGGGCCCAAGGGCCGGGTGGCGGGAGGCCGGCACGGCTGGCACACATCCGGCTCCCAAGCTTTTCCCAGCAAGAATCCCTACTGTGGCGCTCATGACGGGACTGAATATGCTCCCGATCGCAACCGGACCTGTGCCGTGGGTGGTCGGGCTGCTGGGGCTGACAGCCCTGGTCTGGTTGGCTTTCGGCAACCGCCGCCACCTCACGCACTGGGTGCCGGCCGCGGTAGGAATTGCGCTTCTCTTGGCCGGTGTCGTCTGGTTCCTGTCGGAGCGGGTGTGGAACCTTTGGGGATCGCCACTGCCCAAGCGCATCTACCTGTTCGCGGCCCTCGGCTTCCTCGCGGTGCTGCTGATCGTTCCCAAGATGCTGCAGCTGCGGCGCCTGACCGCGAAAATCGCCACCATCCCTGTCGCAGCCGTGCTGGTGCTCGCCTCGGCGTCGCTCATCAACCAGGAATTCGAGTATTACCCGACGTTCGGTTCCATCTTCGGCGACACCGGTGTGAAGATCGAGTCACTTCAGCAGTTCAGGGCACACGATCGAAATACCGCGATGCAGCCCACTGCCACCACCATGGCGGACTGGAAGCCGCCGGCAAACATGCCTGCCGAAGGGCAGGTGCTGCAGGTTGCGATCCCTGCGCCGATTTCTCACCAGATCTCATCCTCGGCCTACGTATACCTGCCACCGGCCTACCTTGGCTCACCCCGCGCGAACCTGCCGGTCCTGGTGCTGATCCACGGCGTCCCCGGCGGGACGCTGGATTGGCTGCGCGGCGGAATGATTGCCCAATTCATGAACGGGTACGCGCAGGCCCACAACGGCCTGGCGCCGGTCGTGGTCATGCCGGACGCGAGCGGACGCTGGGCGAAGTACCCGCCGGTGTGCGTCAACAGCAAGCAGGGCCAGTCTGCCACCTACCTGACCAAGGACGTGCCGAACTGGGTCAAGGAGACCTTCGGGGCGGGCACGCTGTCAGCGCGGCAGTGGGCCATCGGAGGCTTCTCCTACGGCGGCACCTGCGCGATGCAGCTGGCCACCAACTACCCGGACGTATATCCAACGTTCATCGACAGCTCGGGTGAGAACGAACCGACGATTTCCCAAGGCCACGAGGTGCTGCTACGCCAGTATTTCGGGGGCAGCCAGGCCGCCTTTGCCCGGCAGAACGCCATGGATGTGCTCAAAAAGCGCCGGTATCCCGGCTCCGCAGGAATCGTCACGGTGGGGCAGGCAGACTCGTTCTACCGTCCGCAGGGCCTGCAGGTCTTCCAAGCGATGAAGCAGGCCGGCATCGACGTGACGCTTCAGGAAGCCCCCGGAGGCCATGCGTGGCCGGCCTGGAAGTACGGGGTCGAGAACAACATGGACTGGCTGATGACCCGTCTCGGCGTGCTGCCCGGCTCCGGGCGGGCACCGGCGAATCCAGCCCCGACCTCCGACGCAGCGGGATCCTGACCTCTCCCTAGGAGAGCGCGGCCTCCAGCAGTGCTTCCATCTTCTGCTGCAGGTAGCGTTGTCCGTCCTCGCTCGGGTGGTCCCCGTCGGGGCCGATCAGGGTGTCGGCCTGGCCCATGATCCAGTGCTCGTCGATCGGGTCCACATACGCGTCCCCTGCCTCCTGGGCGGCCGCGCGGTCCTGGTCGCGGACTGTCAGCCGGGCCGGCTCGGGATCATTCGTGTAGGACGGGGGTCCGACGACGATGATTTTCGCGTCCGGTGCTTTCGCCCGTGCGGCGGCGAGGGTGTCCGCGGCCGCCTTCCTGAGCTGGTCCGCGTCCGCGCCCATGTCGTTCTCGGAGCCGAAAATCAGCACGACCTTCGCCGCCGGGCCGACGGCCTCATCAACTTCGGACATGAAGGTGGCGCCGCCGTCCCCGGCGGTGACGTAGCCGCTGCCGTTCACCGACGCGTTGACGATATCAACGGGGTGGTTGCCGAGTTTCGAATCGTTCTCCAGCAGCGTTGGCCACGCATCGTCGGCGCTGGTGCCGTAGCCCGTGCTGAGCGAATCCCCGATCACGACAACCTGGTCGCCAACGGCGCTCAGGGACGCGGGTGGTGCCGACGACGTCGCCCGGGCCGGGTGCGGGGCGCCGACGGCCCGGGTGGGCTGTGCGGAGGGCGCAGGGCTGCCCGAGGCGGGCGGCACGGCGGCCGGCGCCGCCGGGACAGCGCAGCCAGCGGCGGAGAGCAGCAGGGCAAGGACCGGCGCGGTCCGGACCATCATCCCGCGCGTGATCCGGACACCGGTGAGGTGCTTTGTCATGGCTGAGGTGCCTTCCTGGGACGCCGGCGCGGGCGCTGCACGATTTTCCTCGCCAACGCCAGCCGCTGCCGCAGGGAGACCTTCGGCAGGTAGGCGCGGGTGATCGCATTGCCGATGCTCGGCAGGGCCGCCGCATCCGGATAGACCATGTACAACGGCTGGTAGCGCGGCTGGAATTTTGCCTTGAACGCCAGCAGGGACCGGAACCCGTAAACCGGTTCCAACGTGGAGCCAAGCCAGTCCAATACCCGGTCCAGCGCGCCGGAAGCCTGGCTGGGGACGGCGAGGGCCGACGTAGGGCGCACCCGCGCCAGCGGAGCACCTGAAAGGCTGATGAAGTCGTAGCCTTCATCCTTCAGCGACAGGGCGGCGGAAGCAATGAGGAATTCCATGCTGGAGCGGAAACCGGAGCTGCGGCGACGCATATAGTCCAGCGTCCAGCCCCGGATCTCGCCGCCGCGGTAGACGGGAAGCCAGGAGGCGACGGCGTGCACGGTGCGCTGCGCGTCGATAGCCAGCAGGCACCTGACGTTGGGATCGTTGATTTCATCGATGCCCCCGAGAGTGAACCCCATCTCGGGCATCTCCTTGTCAGCCACCCATTCCTCGGAAATGGCGTGGATCTGGTCCACAATGGCCAGTGGCGCCCCGGGATAGGTGATCCATTCGGCCCGGATCCCTTCCTTTGCCGCCTTGTTCAAGGCCGTTCGGATGTCCTGGAAGCTTTTGCCGGCGAAGGCGATGGTACCGAGGTCGAGGACGGTTTC
The DNA here is from genome assembly GCF_018531425.1 of Paenarthrobacter sp. DKR-5. Classification (GTDB taxonomy): domain Bacteria; phylum Actinomycetota; class Actinomycetes; order Actinomycetales; family Micrococcaceae; genus DKR-5. The sequence goes on along the minus strand of NZ_JAHBOI010000010.1, from coordinate 28,075 downwards.
CTGGGCGACCTCCACGGAGCCCCATCCCAGCGAGCGGGCGGCCGCATCGACGTCGGAGGTCACTGAGTAGAAGCAGGGGGTCCAGCCGTTCACGGTGCAGAAATGGGCGAACTCTTCGATCTGCTCCAGCTGCTCCTCCTTCGGGCCCACGGGCCCTCCCAGGGTGAGGGCGATACCGGAAAGCACCCGGTAGGCGATGAATGCGTTGCCGGAATCGGAGAACCAGTAGCTGTTGCCTTCCCACGTTGTCATGTAGGACAGGTCGCTGCCGTCGTCTTTGACCAGCAGCCCGCGGGCCCGGTCCTTGTCAAGGGTGTGGCCGGTCTGAGCCGGACGGCGGAACGAGAGCAGCAGCAACCAGCCGGCGACGGCCCAGAAAACGACGCCGATGCCTTCGTAGAGCAGCACAGCGGGTGTGCTCTCCGGAAAGAAGGCGGGAGGGATGTCCACCGTGTAGCCCAGCGGCAGGAAGCGGTCGGGCACGTCCGCGACCAGCTGAGCCAGGCCCGGCGCGGGTGTGAAGCCGTCCGAAAGCAGCAGGCCGCCTGCCACATAGGCCACCGCCAGCGCGGCGCCGGAGACGACGAGCACGAGTCCAAGCTTTCGGTACGTACCGCTCGGCGCCGGAACGGTGAACAGCCGGCGCGTCCCGAGCAGCGCGCCGAAAAGCACGAGCGGTAGCAGCAGAGGAAGCACCAGGCTCATTGGGTGGTGGAACCGGGTCAGGTCAAGACCGCCCATGATCTCGGCGGAGGCCGCCCCTGGGCCGCGCGGCAGCAGGAAACGCACGATGAAGGTCCCGGCGAGCACTGCGACGACACCCTGCAGTACCAGGGCCAGCCGCCAGGCGAAGCGGCGTCCCCGCCGGAGTCCGTCAGCGGCGAGCAGCAGGAGGAAGGATGGCAGGATCGACATGAAGATGCCCCCCGCGCCGGCGCGCAACTGCAGGTGCGCCGCGGAGCAGTCCCTGGCCTGCGCCGGGTCAGAACACACCGCTTGGAGTGTCTGCGGGTCCACCGGCTGGATGTTGGTGAACAGGAACCGCAGCACCGACAGCGGTCCGACCGCGTGCGGCAACAGCCCGGCCAGGACCGGTCCCACCGCCGAGGCAGCGAGCACAATCGCGACCAGGACGCGCGCCTCGCGCCGGGAGCTGACCGGCAAGGCGGGGCGCGGACGGCGGTCGAAGAACAGTGGTCCGAGCACGAGGCCGGCTGAGGCCGCCCCTATCCGCACCACATCCGGAAAGGAACCGCTGTAGAGCGCCAGCAGGACCAGCAGTGCCATGGCGAAGAGCCGCAGGCGCCGTCTCCACAGCGTGCCCATGGAGGCAGTTGCCACCATTCCCGCGCCGAACAGGAAGGCGCTCGGCCCAAGGTAGGCGTGCGTGAGCAGGGTCTCGGACCAGCTGCCCATCAGACCGCGGAAGGACCAGGAAAATGCAATGGCGCCGATGATGCCCAGCACCTGCGTGGAGGCCGCGGCAGCCCCGAACCGCAGGGTGCCCAGGCGGCGCTCCAGCGGCAGGCCGATAATCAGCACCATGGCTGAGGTGGCAGCGTAAGCGCCGGGTGTCGCGGACCAGAAGGCGGAGGCGACCAGCGACCACCAGTGGCTAAGCCAGGTGCCCGCGGACACAGCATAGAGGGACTCGATGTTGCGCGGGCCGAACACTGCGCGGCCACCGGTCAGCACACCCGAGGAGAAGATGCCCAGCGCCCAGTAAGCCGCAAGGAAGGACCACGTCAGGGGGGCGCGCAGCGTCGCCCGCCAGCGCCCGCGGAGCAGGCGCTTGACCAGGCCGGCAGGCTGGCGCGTGCCGGGGGAGGCCTCTGTGGTCACAGGCGCGGCCCGGCCACGGACGCAGGGTTCCGGTGGATCATGGGGCCGATTTTACAGATGCCACCTGATGATTGTTCCAAGCCGGGGCCTAGCCCGCGCCCGCGCCTTTGACGAGCTCGTTGCCGTACCCGACGTCGCAGGTGCCGTCGTGGAAGACTCCTTTGCCCGGCGCCACTGCGAAGTCCCGGGCCGGGTTGAAGACCGCCGTGTGCATTGTGCCTTTGGGCCCGGTGACCCGGCTCGCGCACCGGCGGGCCTCGCGGGCAGTGCCGCCCTCGCCGCCGATCCACACGTCGAGCCAGATCGTGGAACCGGAACCGTCGGCATTCCGGCCCTGGTGGCACGGGCCGTCCTCGGGCTTCGGACCGTCACCGCAGCTGTCCTCGACCATGAAGTAACGGCGGACGTCGGGCAGGTAGATCCGGGTGCCGGGGCTGAAGTCCGGCACGTCCTTGCCGCTGGCTTTCGAGTGGCCCACCGCCACGGTGACAGGGTCGCCGTAGGTGCCGGTGCCTCCCGCGGTCCGGTGCAGGACAGGGTAGGAGATGGAGCTGGAGCCGGGCGGCGTGTTGTCGAACCAGGTGTATGCGGTGGTGTACACGGTGGTTACCACAATCCCGTCCGCCGTCGAGACGGTAGGCGAAGGACGGCTGGGGGTCGGGGGCTCAGGCGGCGGCGACCCGCTGCAGGCGGTGAGGGCGGCGAGCAGCAGCACGACGGCTGTTGAACCCACCGACTGCCGGGAGCGGCCGGACACGCGGGACTACTGCCCGGCGAGGGCTGCCGCACCCTCGCGCACGGTGACCGCCTCGAGCGGGCTGCTGTCGATCTCGCGCATCTGCGCCTCGAACACGGCGGTATCGCTGTGGTAGATGTCGCCGCCGAGGGAGGCGCCGATCTCGTGGTAGACGAGGATCAGCCATGACTTGCTGGACTCGGCCCGGGCCGCCCAGCCCCGGACCGTGGCCGCGCTCGTGTGGGCGTCGATGTTCTGCACGAGCAGGTTGGAGGGGTTGTAGCCGGCGGCGGTGTTGTACCCGGTGTCGGTGGACCGCTGGGTGGCATAGTACTTCCGGATGGCTTTGAGGGTCGCGTCGTTGTACTCCCCGTAGGGGGAGGCGAAATCCACGGCGGCGGACGCACCGAACAGGCGCCGCAGATCCGCCTGGCCCTGCCGCAGCTCCGCGTCCAGCCGTGCCGCGCTGAGCTGCGTCAGGTGCGGGTGGGTGACGGTGTGCGCGGCAATCTCGTCGCCGCGCGCAGCGAAGGCCTTCACCTGGGACGCCGTCATGTAGGACGGGGAATCGCCGATGGAGCCGGAGATCAGGTAGAGCGTGGCGGGAATGCCGTACCGCTCCAGCACCGGCAGGGCGTGCTGGAACTGGCTGGCCCAGCCGTCGTCGAAGGTGACGCTGACCATGCCGTGCCGGCCGCCGCCGGTGCCTCCCGGCGGCCGCGCATCCGCCGCAGGAATGCCGCAGGCGAGGGTCGACAGCAACAGCGCGGCCAGCGCCGCTCCCGCCCGCCATAAAGGTTTCATTCGCAGGCTCCTTGCCCCTTGGTGCTGCGAAAGTCCGCATTAGAGGCCACACGGTAGACCCAGCACCAACCGTCGTCAAGGGTGCCCCGGCCGGCTTCGCGGCCCGGCGCCGGGGGTGCTAAGCGGGGAGAGTGAACGTCATGGTCGTGCCGCGGCCGGATTCGCTCCGGCAGCTGATCCGTCCTCCGTGGTCCTCGACAATGCCCTTGGCAATCGAAAGGCCAAGCCCGATCCCGGGAATGGCGGCCTTGCGTGCGCCGGCGCCGCGGAAGAACCGGGTGAAGACGTCCGAGGCCTCATCATCGGTCATCCCCATGCCCTCGTCCGAGACGCTGCAGACAAGCAACGGTCCCGAGCGCTCGGCGCTGACAGTGACCGTGCCGCCGCCGGGGGAGTACTTGACGGCGTTGGAGAGCAGGTTATCCAGCACCTGCCCGATACGTTCGGCGTCGAAGCGCCCCGGCAGCGGGTCGTCGAGCCGGGTGCGCAGGACGACGCCGTTGCGCTCGGCCGCCGGCTCCGCAGCGGCCGCGCTGATCCGTACCGACTCCGCGAGGTCCGCGGGCGCCGGGCGGATGCCCGTCGGCGGGACGACGGCGGTGAGCAGGTCATTGACGAGGACCAGCAGCCGTTCGGAGTTGCGCGCGATCACCTTCAGCCCCTCGCCGACCTGAGGATCCAGGGCCTCATCCATCGACAGCAGCTCCACGTACCCCAGGATGGACGTGAGCGGGGTCCGGAGTTCATGCGTCACGTTGGCCACGAAATCATCCTTGGCGTTGCGCGCCTTCACCAGCTCGGTGACGTCGTTGTAGGTGACGACGGCCCCCTCGCGGCCGCCGTGTGAATCCGTCAGCGGGCGCGCGGAGGTGGACAGGACCCGGCGGCTGCCCTCGGGGCCGATCCAGACGAGGTAGTCGGAAAAGGACTCGCCCCGCATCGCCCTGGCGCGCGGCCGGCGCTCCGGCGGCACCGGCGTGAGCCCGTCGCTGCCGACGACGAGCCAGTCCTGGTCCGGTGGATACGAGGCGCCGGCCGGCCGGGCGATGCGGTCGAATTCGCGCTGCTTCCGGTTGGCCAGCACATCGGAGCCGGCCGAGTCCACCGCGACGACGCCGACGTCGACCGCCTCGACCACGGCGTCCAGCAGCCGTTCCCGGCGTCCGCTGGCGAGGAGCAGGTCCTGCAGGCGCGCTCCCTGTGACTGGACCATGGCCTGCTGGGTCAGCAGGCGGTGGGTCATCGCGCTGACCGTGACGCCGATCGCCAGGGCCATGAACGGCAGCAGCAGCGGCCGCGAGAGGCTCTTCGCGCTGATCCCGCCGCCCGCGGCGAAGACGGGGGCCCAAGCCATCACCAGGGTAGCCAGCGTGGCGACGGCGATGGAGGCTCGCCGGTAGAGGCCCGAGGCGGCCAGCCAGATCACCGGGAAGATGGCAAGCAGACCCAGTCCCTGCAGGTCGTTGTCCGCGCCGAAGCGGATCAGCCCGACGGGAACGAAATCAAGCACCGGAATGAGAAGGAAGGAGGGGAAGGGCAGCTTCTCCCACGGCACTGCCGCGCAGACCAGCAGCAGGACCACGGTGAGCAGGATTCCGGTGATGAAGTGCGGGTTGCCGAGCAGATGCTCGTGGAACAGTGCTGCACCCGCTGCCAGGAGCAGCGCAGTGACGCAGAGCGGAAGCTGGCTGAGCACGACGCGCCCGCGCAACGACAGCTCGCGGGCAAGTGAGGTGCGGATCGGGAAAAGGCTGGTCAGCGCGTCCACGGCGTCGGCAGCTCCAAATGTGTGGTCCGGTTCCTGTCCCGCCGGCGGCGGGCGGAGGGCCATCCGCGCCCCCGGCACCTACCATAGCGCCCCCGCGGGCGGGCGCCCGGGATGACAAACCGCTTGGCGTCGGGGTTAAGTAGTGGCATGCCTGACAAGCCGATTCGCCGCGCCGTTGTCATTGAGGACGATCCGGACATCCGGGGCCTGCTGGTCAAGATCCTCTCGCTGCAAGGATTCGAGGTGGCGGAGGCCGGCAACGGCGAAGCGGGCCTGGAGGCCGTGCGAAGCTCGGGTGCGGACCTGGTCACCCTTGACCTGAACCTGCCGGATCACGACGGCGTCGACGTGTGCCGGCAGCTGAGGCTCTTCTCGGACGCCTACGTCATCATGATCACTGCGCGGGCGGACGAAATCGACCGGCTTATCGGGCTGGAAACAGGGGCCGACGACTATGTCAGCAAGCCGTTCAGCCCCCGGGAGATCCAGGCGAGAATCAATGCGCTTTTCCGCCGGCCGCGCGCCGCGCCCGCGCCCGCCCCCGCCGTGGACGGTGACCTGGAGCGTGCTGCCGAGGTGCAGCGGAGCCTGCTGCCGCGGGAGGCTCCCCAGCTGGCCGGTTATGAGATTGCCGGCCGCATGCAGCCGTCCCGCAGCGTCGGCGGCGATTTCTTCGACTGGTACCCGACCCCCGAGGGCGTGCAGCTGACGGTGGCAGACGCGATGGGCAAGGGCATGGGGGCCGCGCTGATCGCTGCCACGGTGCGGGCGGTGATGCGCTCGGCCGGCAAGCGGCCCGACGTCGAATCCGCGTTCCGCTCCGCGGGCCGCACCCTCGAAGCCGATCTTGAGCACTCGGAATCCTTTGTCACCTTGTTCCACGCCCGGCTCGATGCAGTCTCCGGGGCGGTGAGCTACGTGGATGCCGGGCACGGGCTGGCCTTCCACGTCGCGGCCGGCGGTGCCGTCCGCCGCCTCGCCTCGAGCGGGCCGCCGGTGGGCGCGTGGCCGGACCACGAATGGTCCGCGGCCGGGGTGCAGCTCGACGACGGCGATGCGCTCGCCGTCGTCAGCGACGGTGTCCTCGACGTATACGACACCGTTGAGGAGCTGGTCGAAGCGCTCGGAGCCGCCGTCGCCGGCAGCACCGGGGCAGAGGAAGCCTGCGACGCCATTCTGCGGCTTGTCGCTCCGGCGGAGGTCTCCGATGATGTGACCGTCGTCGTCCTGCGCCGTCCTGCGGAGGTCAGCGCGCTGCTGCCGGGCTGACACCCTGCGGGGCACCCGCGCGCCGTGGTCAGCCCGCGGGAAAGCTTACGGTGACAGTGGTGCCGCCCCCGGCGGTTTCGCCGATATCGAGCGAGCCGCCGTGGGCTTCGGCGATCCGGGCGCACGTGGCCAGGCCAAGACCCGAGCCGCTGCCGTCTCCGTCGCGATGCAGGCGGACCAACGGCTCCTGGACGCGGCGGCGCTCGTGGGCGGGGATGCCCTTGCCGCGGTCGATGACGCGCAGAACAGTCCCGGAGCTCCCGGCAGTGCCGGTGACATGGACCGTCGGCGCCGCTCCGGGCCGGCCGTAGCTCAGCGCGTTGGCGATGAGGTTCTGAAGAAGGGTGCGCGTCTGGCCCGCATCTGCCACGAAGGCCAGGTCATTGCAGGTCAGGCTGCCTCCGGCGCCCCGGATGGCCGGGTGCAGGTCCTGCCGGATGTCCTCCACCAGCGCGGCGAGGGAGAGCTCCGTCCGCTGAAGGGTGCCGCCCACCCGTGAGAAGCCCAGGACATCGTCCAGCACGGTGAGCATGCGGCGGCCGATGCCGGCAACCGTCCGGAGGTAGCCCGAGGCTGCACCGTGGGCGGGGACGTCGGGGTCCTGCTCGCTGAGCTCCACATAGCCGAGGATGGCGGCCAGCGGGTTGCGCAGGTCGTGGCTCACACGACCGGCGAACGCTGCGAGACTGTCGTTGCTGCGCTGCAGCTCCCGCAGCGTTGCCTTCAACTGCCGGGTGCGGTGCTGCAGCTCGAGGATGTCCATGGCCTGGGCGGCGAGAGTCTCCAGCTGCCGCTGCCGGGTGCCGTCCAAGGCCCCGGCTTCCTCGGCGAAGACGCAGAGCGTGCCAAGTGCGTGGCCCGACGGTGTCACCAAGGGGACGGACGCATAAAAGCGGACCTGTCCGAGGGCCCCGGTCACGAACGGGTTGTCCGTGAAGCGCGGATCCGTGCTCGCGTCGGGCACCACGGTGGTGCGCCCGGAGAGGAAAACCCGGGCGCACATGGAGTCCTCGCGCGAGCAGATGCCCGGATCGATTCCAGCCGCGGCGACCTGGTGCTGGTGGTCCTCCGTGATGATGTTGAGGACACCGTACGGGGCCCCGCAGAGCTCGGCCGCGAGCCCCACCAGCCGGCTCAGGTCCCTGGCGGTGCCGTCTTCGGGGGCCGCGACGCCGTGCGCCGCGCGGCCGTTGAAGGGCAGGCCGTACTCGCGCAGGACGGCGGCGCGGGCGCGCTCCTCCGCCCGGCTCAACTCCACGCTGCGCATGCCCGGCCGGACCTTTCATTTTCCCAAGTTCACTGGACCGCAGCGCCCGTCCTCTGCACGTCCCCTGGGCTGGCTGCATTCGGATTCTAACCGAGCGATCCGCTCAGCGGCGGCGTCCGGCGCGCGCGCCCCAGCCGCCAAGCAGCGGGGAGCCGGCGCCGGCCAGGAACCCGAAGTCGTACCAGCCGCCTGTGCGGGAGACGTTGTAGACCGGGAACTCCTTCCAGGCCCCGAACAGGTGCACGATGAGCACAATCCAGCCGGTCAGGCCGTTCCAGAACCCCAGCAGCACGTCCTGCCACCACAGCATCGCCTGTCTCCCTCCGCCGTCTCCGCCGGTCTCCGCGCCGATCGGCTCGGCGCCAGCTTCCCGGACGGAGCACCGTTTTCCTAGAGTCGAAGGGCACCCGCGGCTTTCCCGGCTTCCCCGGCCGCCCCGGCGGACTGGGCCGCGCCGGCTGGCGCCGGGGTGAGGTCGATCCGGCGCAGCAGCTGCGCATTCAGTGCCACCACGATGGTGGACAGCGACATCAGGATGGCGGCGACGGCGGGGGACATGACGACGCCGGCGAAGGCGAACACGCCGGCAGCGACCGGGACGGCGACGATGTTGTAGCCGGTGGCCCAGACGAGGTTCTGGATCATCTTGCGGTAGCTGGCACGGGACAGGTCGATCATTGACAGAACGGAGCGCGGGTCATTGCCGGCCAGGACAACCCCGGCGGATTCCACCGCCACGTCGGTTCCGGCGCCGATGGCGATCCCGACGTCGGAGCGTGCAAGGGCGGGGGAGTCGTTGACGCCGTCCCCGACCATGGCCACTTTCCGGCCGCGTGCCTGGAGCTCGGCCACTTTCTTGTCCTTGTCCTGCGGGAGGACGTCCGCGAAAACCTCGTCGATCCCCAGCTCGCGTGCCACCGCAGCAGCCACCGGCGCGGCATCGCCGGTGATCATGGCGACAGTAACCCCGCGGGCCTGCAGCTCCCGCACAGCGCTGCGGGACTCGTCCCGGACCCGGTCCGCGAGGGCCAGTGCCCCGATGATTTTCCCGTCGCGCACCACGTGCAGCAGCGTAGCGCCCTGCGCGGCCCATGGTGCGGTGCGCAGGACCAGCTCCTCCGGAGGCTGAAGGCCCAGCCCGGCGAGCATGTTCGGGCCGCCGACGGCGACTTCCGCACCGCCGACGAGGGCCCGGACTCCCCGGCCGGTCAATGAACTGAAACCGGTGCCGGACAGGCGGCGGGTGCGGACCTGGGCATCGTCGGCCGCGGCGCGGACGATGGCACGGGCGACCGGGTGCTCGCTGTCAGCTTCCACGGCCGCCGCGAGGGCCAGCAGCTCAGGTTCCGGCAGGCCTTCGACGGCGGCGAGCCCGGTCAGTGCGGGTTTGCCTTCGGTGAGGGTTCCGGTCTTGTCGAAGAGGACGACATCGATGGTGCGCATCTGCTCAAGTGCCATCCGGTTGCGGATCAGGACGCCGGCGCGGGCAGCGCGTTCGGTCGAAATGGCGATGACCAGCGGAATGGCCAGCCCCAGCGCGTGCGGGCAGGCGATGACCAGCACCGTCACCGTGCGTACCACTGCTTCGTCCACGCTGCCGAGGAGGGTCCAGGCCAGGAAGGTGAGGATGCCGGCCCCGAGGGCGAAGTAGAAGAGTAGCGCAGCAGCGCGGTCTGCGAGGGCCTGCGCCCGCGAGGAGGACTCCTGCGCCTCTGCGACCAGGCGTTGGATGCCAGCCAGCGCGGTATCCGGCCCGACGGCGTCCACCCGGACCCGGACGGCATTGTCGGTGGCCACAGTGCCGGCGACGACTCTGGATCCCGCGGCACGGCCGACTGTCCGTGACTCTCCGGTGATCATGGACTCGTCAAATTCGGCCTCCCCTTCGACCACGGTGCCGTCCGCGGGTACCCGGCCGCCGGACCGCACCAGGACCAGGTCTCCCACGGTGATGTCCGCCAGTGGCACCGACCTGACTTCGCCGTCGACGATTTTGTCCGCTTGATCCGGCAGCAGGGCCGCCAGCGCGTCGAGGGCGCCCTGGGCGGAGCCGAGCGCTCGCATCTCCATCCAGTGCCCCAGCAGCATGATGACGATCAACAGCGCCAGTTCCCACCAGAAGTCGAGGTCGAACCCGCCCAGATGCAGCGTGGTGGCCCAGGAGGCGCCGAAGGCGACGGTGATGGCCATGGCGATCAGCAGCATCATGCCCGGCCGGCGAGAGGTCAGTTCGCCCCAGCCGCCCTTGAGGAACGGAGCGCCGCCGTAGACGAAAATCACTGTGCCCAGCAGCGGGGGAATCCATGAGATGCCGGGAAAGTCCGGGAGCGGGTAGCCGAGCAGCCGCGAAAACATCGCGCTGAACGCGACGACCGGGAGTGCCAGCACCAGGCTCAGCCAGAACCTGTTCCTGAACATCGCAGTGCTGTGGCCGGTGTGCTGGCCGTGGGGATGGACCGCATGGTTATCGGCGGCGGTGTGGGGCATGGCGTGCGGGGAAACAGGGTGTTCCATGGGTCTTCCTTTGCGCTCAGGGGCAATGGTGGACCTTCAATGCGTGCGGGCCAAGGGCCGGACGACGGCTTCCGGTAAGAGAGAACTTATACCCGTAGGGGGTATGCGTCAATCCCTGCCCGGGTGCCGCGTCTTCCCGTCTTGCACATTTTGTCCTTGAGCACCAGATTCCTCAGCACCCTTGTCAATGGCTGGCTGGTGTAGTGGGATGAACCCTATCCTCCGCCACACCACGGACACCCCCGTGTGTCTGGCGCTGGGCCTGGTCAGCCGGAGCGGCTGACACATCCAGAAAGGTACGACATGACAGGGAACAGAGCAGTTGCCTACAAGGGGCCGGGCAAGGTCGAGGTCATCGACATTGACTACCCGACGTTCGAACTCAAGGACGGCCCGGGCGTCAACCCGGCCAATGTGGGGCGCAAGGTGCCCCACGGCGCGATCCTGAAGACCGTCGCCACCAACATCTGCGGATCCGACCAGCACATGGTCCGGGGCCGCACTACTGCGCCGAAGGACCTCGTCCTGGGCCACGAGATCACCGGCGAGGTGGTCGAAGTCGGGCCCGGCGTCGAATTCATCAAGGTGGGGGACATTTGTTCCGTGCCGTTCAACATCTCCTGCGGCCGCTGCCGGAACTGCAAGGAACGCAAGACCGGCATCTGCCTGAACGTGAACCCGGACCGCCCGGGCAGCGCTTACGGGTACGTGGACATGGGCGGCTGGGTCGGCGGCCAGGCGGAATACGTCCTGGTGCCCTACGCGGATTGGAACCTGCTGAAGTTCCCCGACCGGGACCAGGCCCTGGAGAAAATCATGGACCTGACCATGCTCTCGGACATCTTCCCCACGGGCTTCCACGGAGCCGTCTCGGCCGGCGTCGGGGTCGGTTCGACCGTCTACATCGCCGGCGCGGGCCCGGTCGGGCTGGCGGCGGCGACGGGTGCCCAGCTTCTCGGCGCGGCCGTGGTCATCGTCGGCGATATGAACGCGGACCGGCTCGAGCGGGCCCGCAGCTTCGGCTGCGAGACGGTCGACCTGACCAAGGGCGGTCCGGCCGAGCAGATCGAGCAGATCCTCGGCGTCCCGGAGGTGGACTGCGGCGTGGACGCCGTCGGCTTCGAGGCCAAGGGCCACGGCGCAGGGGCAGGGGAGGCGCCAGCGACGGTGCTGAACTCGCTGATGGAAATCACCGCTGCGGGCGGTGCGCTTGGCATCCCGGGCCTGTACGTCACAGGGGATCCGGGCGGCATTGACGAGGCGGCCAAGAAGGGCTCCCTGTCGCTGAGCCTGGGCACCGGCTGGGCGAAGTCGCTCTCCTTCACCACGGGGCAGTGTCCGGTGATGAAGTACAACCGGCAGCTGATGATGGCGATCCTGCATGACAAGGTGAGCATCGCAAAGAACGTGAACGCGAAGCCCATTCCGTTGGAGGACGCTCCGCGCGGCTACGCGGAGTTCGACGCCGGGGCGGCAACGAAGTATGTGCTGAACCCGAACAACTACATCAAGAACTAGCCCTTAACCCGTGCGAAGACCGGGCGCCCCGCCGCCCGGTCTTCGCCGTGTCCGGGGGCACCCGCTCAGCGTCGCGGCGGCTCGTCCGCGGCACTGCGGACGAGCCCCTTGGGCAGATTGTGGCGGCGCAGCACGCCCAGGCGCAGGGAGACGTAGGCCGCGCTGCCGAGCGGAATAGGCAGCCAGAATTGGACGAGCCGCCAGCCGATCACCCCGAGGACCGCGGTCGCGTGCGGGACACCGAAGCCCACGAGCGTGGGAATGAGCAGGCCCTCCACGATGCCGAGGCCGCCCGGAGTGAGCGGGAGCATCATCAGGAGGCTGGCAAGGCCGAACGCCACGAGCAGCTCGCCGGCGCCCAGGCTGTGGCCGAACGCGGCGACGAAAATCCACAGCGCGGCGGCATCGAACAGCCAGTTCAGGGCTGCCAGCAGGACCGCGAGCACCAGGGACCGGCGGTCCGTCCGGAAGACCTCCATCTGCCTGCCCATCCGCCGCACGAAGTCCTCGGCTGAGTCCTCGTGGATGAAACGGACCAGACGGGCCGACCCGCGGGCGAAGCGGACGGCGGCATCGAGGTGGCGGCGCAGCGCCACCACCGCCGTGACGGCGCAGATCAGGATCACGAACACGACGGCGGCCGCCAGCAGGTAGTAGACGTTCGCCTCAAGCACTGGCAGTGCCAGCAACAAGCCAACGGCGAAGATCCCGCCGAGCACGAGGTTGGAGCCGATGATCTCCACGGTGGCGGCGCTCAGGGCGTTCTCCGGCCACGTGCCGGCGAGGGTGAGCAGCCGGTACCGGATCGCCGCCGCGGTGGTGCCGCCGCCGGGCAGCACATGATTGGCCCCGAAGTCGCACAGATCGATCCGCAGCACGGTGAAGTACCCCGGCCGGTCGTCCGGCGGGAGCAGCAGCAGCGTCAGCCCGCTGTACACGAGCCACGCCAGCAGTTCCAGCACGACGGCGGCCCCCACCATGACCGGGGAGGCGCGGCCGAGGACCTCCAGTGACGCGGAGGCGTCGACCAGCTGCGGGAGCACCAGGTACTCGAGCACCAGGATGAACACCAGCACAAGCACCAGTCGGCGCACTGTGGTCCGTACTCTGCGGGTGGGTGACATCCATTCAGCTTTTCGTCCGGCCGTGCCTCTTACGAAGGTAGCTACATTCTGCCCTCTGCCGCCCCCGCGCGTCTGCCGCGCCTAGGGCCTTCCGGCCCTCGCCCGCCACCGCGTGCCGGTCCTAGCCTGAGGGCACGCCCCGCCACAGGGGAAGACCGAATGGAGGCGCTGACATGTCCGTCTACAGCATGGGACTGTGGCTGGTGCACCCCGGCCGCGAAAACGACTTCGTGCAGGCCTGGCGCGACCTGGTGAGGAGGGCCCAGGAAAACTATCCGCACACCACCTTTGTCCTCATGCACGACCGCGAGGTTCCGGACCGCTTCATCAGTACCGAGGCATGGGAATCGCTGGAGCAGATTGAGCAGTGGCTGGCGTCAGCGGACTTCAGCGCGGGGATGGAGGCAGTGCGGCCCTCGATTGAGCATTTTGAGCCGCACACCCTGGACGAGGCTGCCGCCGTCTGACCGTGGGCTGCGGAGGCGGAGCATGGCCGCGGAATCTTCCCCGGGGCGATCAGCGCCGCGAACCAGCCCACGCGGCCGAACCGAATCCTGCGGCGCGGGGATCGCGCTGATTGCCCCGGGGAAGGGCGGGCCGGACCGGGACGCCGTCCCTTGCGGGAGGCTGCTCGCCGCGTCGGCCTGCCATTCAGGTTGCTCCCGCCGGCTCAAGCGACCGTCGAGCTTTCCTCAAGATTTGCTCAAGATCGTGGCGGCGGGCGGCGACAGGCAGTTTGACGGAACCATCAGTGGCGGAGGACGGAGGTGATCATGGACGGTGCGGAGCCAGGCCGGAGGCTCTCCATCCCGTTGGTGGCGGATCTCCGTTCGCTCCCGGAGCACAGCCTCGCCGCGGCCGGTGGCAAGGCCGTCAATCTGGGAGTGCTCCTGGCCGGAGGTTTCCCCGCGCCGCCCGGTTTCTGCGTGACCACTGAGGCGTACCGCGTTGCCTCCGAAGCGGCCGGTCTCGACGCGGCGCTCGCCGGCGTCGACACGGCCGGCGATGACCGTGAGGCGCTCGCCGCCATAGCCGCGCGGGCTCGGGACGCGCTGCTGTCCGCCCCGGTCCCCGAACCAGTTGCCGAGGCGGTCCGGGACGCTCTCACCCGGCTGGGGACGGGAACCACGGTGGCCGTCAGGTCCTCCGCAACCGCCGAGGACCTGCCCGCAGCCAGCTTCGCCGGCCAACAGGACACTTTCCTGGACGTCGCGGGCCCGGAGGAGGTGCTGGCGGCCCTCCGCAGCTGCTGGGCCTCTCTGTGGACCGAACGGGCGGTTGTCTACCGGGCCGCGCACGGTGTCGGCCAGCGCTCCGTTTCGGCCGCCGTCGTCGTCCAGGCAATGGTGCACAGCGTGGCTGCGGGCGTACTGTTCACGGCGAACCCGCTGACCGGCCGCCGCCGAGAGGCCGTGATCGACGCCAGCGCCGGGCTGGGCGAGGCAGTCGTCTCCGGCAGCGTCAACCCCGACCATTTCGTGGTGGACGTCCACAGCGGCCGGATCACCGAACGCCGCTCCGCCGCCGGCGAACCGTGCGTCACCGACTCCCAGGTCCTGGCCATCGCTCGTCTGGGCGCGGCCGTCGAGGAGGCGTTCGGCGCGCCGCAGGACCTCGAGTGGGCCATCGACGGCGACGGCGCGCTCTGGCTGACGCAAAGCAGGCCCATCACCACGCTCTACCCGGTGCCCGAGGACCTGGTGGACCTGCCCCGGCCGCGGGTGCTGATCTGCGCCAGCCTGCTGCAGGGGCTGACCCGGCCGCTGACGCCGATGGGGCTGGCCGCTTTCCACCTGATCTCCCTGGGCCGCTCGGGCCTGCTGGAGCTGATCGGCGCAGGCAGGGAGGAGTCGCAGGCCCTCTACCTGGACCTTGGCGGCCGGTTGTATGTGGACCTCACCGCGCTTCTGCAAAGTCCCGGGGGCCGCCGGTTCATCCGGGTCTTCAAGGTCTCCGACGCCCGCTCCGCAGCCGCCTTGGAGTCCCTGCTCGGCGATCCGCGCTTTCCGCTGGTGAAGGCCCCGCGCCGCAAGGTGCTGCGCGGCCTGCTCACCGTTGCCCAGGTCCTGCACCCGGCGGACATCGTGCGGCAGACGCTGAAGCCGGCGGCCGCCGGTCCCGCCGTCGACCGGGCGGCAGCCAGGCTCTCGGCCGCGCTCGCGTTCCCCTCCGACGCCACGGCCGCTGCGAGGCTCGACGGCGTCGAACGTGTCCTGGGCAAAGAGATCGTCACGGCCATTTGGGACATGATTGCGCCGATGGAGGCAGGCTTTGCGTGCCTGGGCCTTGTGCAGCTGCTCCTCAAAGGCAAGCTCCAGCGCGGGGACCTGGAGACGGTGCTGCGCGGACTGCCGCACAACGTGACCACCGAGATGGACCTCGAGCTGTGGGCCGTCGCGGTCCGGCTCCGGGAGGACGCGGCCTCTGCCGCGGACGTCCTCCGCCGCGATCCCGCCGACCTGGCGCGGGCTTACACCGCCGGAACCCTCCCGGCGGTTGCGCAGGCCGCCGTCCGCGGCTTCCTGGACCGCTACGGGCACCGCGCCGTCGCCGAGATCGATCTCGGCGTGCAGCGCTGGTCTGAGGACCCTTCGCATCTGTTCGGCGTACTGGCCAACTACCTGCGCCTCGAGGACCCGCAGTTGGCACCTGACCTGCAGTTCGCGCGGGCGGCGGAGCAAGCGGAGGCCAAGGTGGCGGACCTGACGGCGCGGGCTGCCTCCCGGAGCAGGCTGCGCGGGAAGGTGGTGGCCCTGGCCCTGCGCCGGACCAGGGAGCTGGCCGGGATGCGGGAACTGCCCAAGTTCCATCTCATCGTCGCGTTCGCGGCACTGCGGCGGCAACTGGACCTGGTCGGGGCCGAACTGGCGGCAGCGGGACGCATCGCGGCACCCCAGGACATCTACTTCCTTGATCTCGCCGAGGCAAGGGTGGGCTTGCGCGGAGCCGGTCTGGCGGAGATGGTGGCCGCGCGCCGCCGGGAATACGACCAGGAAATGCGCCGGCGGTACATTCCGCGCGTTCTGCTGACCGACGGCACGGACCTGGAAGCTGCCCTCCCGCGGCCGGCCGGCGCGTCCGGGGACCTCGCGGGCACGCCGGCCTCGGCGGGGACCGTGACGGGCCGGGCCAAGGTGGTTTTCGATCCGGTGGGGGCGCATCTGGAACCTGGCGAAATCCTCGTTGTGCCGTCCGCGGATCCGGGCTGGACGCCGCTGTTCCTCACCGCCGGAGGATTGGTGATGGAAATGGGCGGGTCCGTGTCGCATGCTTCCGTGATCGCCCGCGAGTACGGCATACCCGCAGTGGTCAGTGTGCGGGACGCGACGACGCGGATCGCCACCGGCAGCACGATCACCGTGGACGGCTCGGCCGGAACGGTCCGGCTGGAGAGCTGAACCCGGGGGCTATTTGGCGATCAGCATGGTTGGTGGAAAGCTGGGGTCCCGTGCCAGACCAACGCCAGCCGCTGCTGCATGACCTCGTCACCGTCCTGTCCGCTCCCGTCCAGGCATGGAGCGGCCGCGACGGCCAGATCCGCCGGCACGGCATCCAGGGCGTGTACCTGGGGGACGTCCGCGTCCTCTCCAGTGCCGTGCTGTCGGTCAACGGCGAAGAACCCGAACCGCTGGCCCTGGAGATTCACAGCGCCCATGCCGGCGTCGAGCTGGGCCTGACCGCTTCTTACGTGGTCCGCTCCGCCGGGATCCCCGGGGACGACCCGCTGCTGCTGCTCCGGCGCGCCCGGAGCGCCCGCGCGGACGGCATGAGCGAGACCTTGACCTTTGCGTCCAGCCACGATGAGCCGCTCCTGCTCGACGTCGTGCTGGACCTCGAAGCGGACCTGGCCGGCATGGAGACCGTGAAGTCCGGGGTGCCTGCCGCCCCGGCGGCGCCCGCGTTCGCCGCCGGGGCCTGGGGATGGACGGAGGAAACCGGCGCCCGCGTCGCCATCGAGGCGCCGGACGCCGAGATCGGAACCTTCGGGGGAGGCCTGCGGCTGCAGTGGACCGTCAAGGTGCCAGCCGCCGGGGAACACCAGGTGGAATGGGCGCTGCGCGGCGGGGACATCTCCGCCCCCATGGCCGCAGCAGCCCAAATCGACGGCGGGGTCGAGTGGTCCCTGCCGTCCGTCGCTACGGAGGACCGGCGCGTCGGACGGCTGCTGCAGCAGTCCCTCTCGGACCTTGCCGGACTCCGGATGGCCTCCGCCTCGCACCCGGGGGATACCTTCCTGGCTGCCGGAGCGCCTTGGTTCTTCACGCTGTTCGGCCGTGACTCGCTGCTCGCCGCCCGCATGATGCTCCCCCTGGGTACCGAGCTGGCGGCTGGAACCCTGCGCTCCCTGGCGGCCCGGCAGGGCCGCGCGGTGGACGCGGCCACAGCCGAACAGCCCGGCAAGATCCTGCACGAGGTCCGCCGCTCGGCCTTCGTCCTCGAGGGGGCCGGGCTGAGCCTTCCGCCGGTCTACTTCGGCACCATCGACGCCACCCCGCTCTGGATCTGCCTGCTGCACGACGCCTGGCGGTGGGGGATGCCCGAGGCGGAAGTGGAGGCGCTGCTGGACTCCTGCGAAGCGGCCCTGGCCTGGATGCGCGACTACGGCGACTCGGACGGTGACGGCTTCCTGGAATACCTGGACGAATCCGGCATCGCTCTGGCCAACCAGGGCTGGAAGGACTCCCCGGACTCGGTGCGCTGGCGCGACGGCTCGGTCGCGGAGGGACCTATCGCGCTCTGCGAGGTCCATGCCTATGCCTATGAGGCGGCCGTGAGCGGGGCCGCCCTGCTCGAGGCTTTCGGCAGGCCGGGCGCCGAAGAGTGGCGCGCCTGGGCCGCCGCGCTCGCCGACAGGTTCCGCGCTGCCTTCTGGGTCCAGGATGACCTGGGCCCCTACCCGGCCATCGCCCTGGATGCGCACAAGCGCCCGGTCGACGGAGTGAGCAGCAACATGGGCCACCTGCTCGGCACCGGGATGCTCAACGCCGAGGAAAGCGCGGCCGTCGCGGACCGCCTGATGCACCCGACGCTGTTTTCCGGGTACGGCATCAGGACCCTTTCCACGGACAACGGTGCCTACTCGCCGCTGCGCTACCACTGCGGGGCGGTCTGGACCCACGACAGCGCCATCATCCTGGCCGGGCTTGCCCGCGACGGACACCACGGACACGCCGCCCGGCTCTCCCGCGCCCTCCTCGACGCAGCCGAGGGCTTCGATTTCCGCCTGCCGGAGCTCTTCTCCGGCCACGACGCCGGCGACGTCGCCGCGCCGCTCCCCTATCCGGCGTCCTGCCGCCCGCAGGCCTGGGCGGCGTCATCGGCGGTGCCGGTCGTCGTCGCCGCGCTGGGCATGGTCCCCGATGCCCGCCACCGCTCGATCCGCCTCGCCGGCATCGAGGAGCATCCCTTCGGCAACCTCCGGATCGACGGCCTGAGGCTGGGCGCGGAGCCGTTCACCGTCACTGTCGACGACGGCGAGACCAGGTGCGCGTCCGCGTCGGGCCTGCGCTTCTACCGCCGGTAAGGACCGGCGCGGAGGACAGCTAAACTTGGCAGTGCCTAACCGGCCGGAGGCTCCGGCGCGCTCAACGAACGGGGAAGACTTGCGAGAATTTACCGCCCGCTTCGCGTCTGCGGAGGAAATCGCCGACTGGGACCGCCACGTCACGGCCAACCCGAACGGCGGCAACCTCCTCCAGTCCGAGGCGTTCGCGCAGGTCAAGGGCCAGTACGGCTGGAAGCCGCTGCACCTGGTGTACGAGACGGCCGATTACAGCAGCTACAACCTGGTGCTGGAAAAGAGCTTCCCGCTGCTGGGCAAGCTCTGGTACATGATCAAGGGCCCCGACGTCGCCGGCGCCGAGGACATCCCGGGAATCGCCGCTGCCAACCGGGAGTTCGTCAGCCGCGCCAAGCTCGGCGTCTTCGCCGTCAAGGTCGAGCCCGACATTGTGGACTCCCCGGAGGCCCGCGCCGAATTCGGCCGGGCGGGGCTGGTCAAGACCTTCAACCTGCAGCCCAACGACAGCACCGCGCTGCTGGACGTGACCCCGGACGAGAAGCAGCTGCTGCGCACCCTGCACTCGCGCGGGCGCAACGCCGTCCGGCGTGCCCTCCGCGAAGGGGTTGAGGTCCGCAACGTCGAAGGCACCGAAGAGAACTTCAGGGCTATGTACGCCCTGATGACGAACACCGTCGAGGCCAAAGCCAACGTCCAGGTGCGCGAGTACGACTACTACCGGCAGTTCTGGACGGCCTTCATTTCCCGGGGCCAGGGCCGCCTCTTGTTCGTGTACGAGGACGGGGTGCCGTCGGTGGGTGCCTTCGTGATCAACTACGGGCGCAAGGGCACCTACAAAGACGGCGGGTCGCTGCAGCGGCGCAATCAGTACGGCGACTCGCACCTGGTGCAATGGACGGCGATCAACCAGCTCAAGGAGTTGGGCATCACCGAGTACGACTTCTGCGGCACCCCGCCGAGCGACCGCCTGAAGGACACTTCCCACCCCCATCACGGTCTTGGCCTGTTCAAGACCAGCTTCAGCAAGACGGTGACGGACTTCGTCGGCTGCTACGACCAGGTCCTCAGCCCGGTCCGGTACAAGGCGTGGACCCTGGCAGGGGAAAAGGTGTTCCGGCAGCTGTACTGGCGCAGACACCGTCAGCAGTTCTACTAAAAACCGCGCAAGGGCGGTCGATCGGGGGAAGGAGATTCCGGCCAATGGTGGACAAGCCGAGGGGACCGGCCCGCAAACCGCGGGAAGCGCCCAGCCCGACGAAGGCCATTCCTTCTGTCGGCCAGCGCCGTGACGAACAGGCGCGCAGGGTGCTGCGCCGGCTGATGCAGGGCGATTCCCCGCCCACAGCGCCGATGAGCATCGTGGAGCGGCTTGCCGGCAGCCCCTATGCCAACCCGATGATCCAGGTCGGCGGCCTGGACGACTCTGCCCGCCGGACGCTGGACTTTGCCCTGAACCTGGCCGAAACCATGTTCCGCTACGGCGCCGGCGCGCTGGAGGCGGAAACGAGCATCATCGCTGTCACCGCCGCGTTCGGCCTGCGCAACGTCGACGTCGACATCACCAACCAGTCGATCATCATCAACTACGCGCTCAAGGACATGACTCCCGTGACCCTGCTGCGCGTGGTGCGGTCCTGGACCAACAACTACGCCGGCCTGGCCATGGTGCACCAGCTGGTCACCGACATCGTGGACGGGGGCGTGGGGCGCGACGAAGCCGCCAAGCGGCTCCAGGAGATCGTACGCCGGCCCAAGCCGTTTCCCCGGCCGATGGTCACGCTCGCTGAAGGCCTTTTCGCGCTTGTCATCGTCGGGGTGATCGGCGGCGGCCCGCTCGCCTCCCTGGTGGGTTTCCTCAGCAACATCCTCGTCGGCCTGCTCACACGGCAGCTCGGCAAGTGGCGGGTACCGGACTTCTTCACAACTGCCGCCGGCTCGTTCGCCGTGACCTTCATCGCGCTGCTGTTCTGGTGGATGAACCTGCCCATCTCGCCGGCAATCGTGATCGCAGGCGGAATCCTGCTGCTGCTGCCCTCGGGGCGGCTCGTCTCAGCAGTGCAGGACGCGATCAACGGCTTCCCGGTGACCGCCGCGGGGCGTCTGCTCTCCGCGTTCCTCACCTTCGGCGCCGTCGTGTCCGGGATCGCCGTCGGGCTGGTGCTCGGCGCGTTCTCCGGAACCGGCCGGCTGGACCCCACATCCATGCCGGGGGACGCCTATCCTGTCTGGGCCCGGGCCCTGCTGGTGGTGATCGCGGTGCTGACGATCGGCATCGTGGAGCAGACGCGGCCGCGTCTGCTGCTGCCGACCGGTGCCGCCGGACTGGCCGGCTACCTCGTGCTCGTCGGGGCGACCGCGGCGGGGCTGGGCGACCGCCTGGCCCCGGCCGTGAGCGCCGTGGCGCTGGGCATGGTCGCCCGCATGGTGGCCCTGAGGATGGGGGCACCGCAGCTCGTGGTCGCGGTGCCCGCCGTGCTCTTCCTGCTGCCCGGGCTCTCGATCTTCCGGGCCATGTACACCTGGACGGTGGACCCGAACGCCGCGCTCGACGGCGCCGTCGGCATTTTCAACGCGCTCACCGTGATTCTCGCCGTGGCGGGCGGAACCGTGCTGGGAGACAACCTCGCCCGGCCCTTCACCCGCAAGCTGGGCAGCAACGAAAAGCGCCGCAACCGCCGACGTTGAGGGGGTCGGGACCGCCGGGATCAGACCTTCCCGAGGGGTGTCTTCTTCTCGGCCTGGAAGCTGTCCTCGTTCCGCCCGTACGCCCAGTAGCCCGACAGGGAGACGCGGGAGCGCGGGAGCTGGCGCTGCTTGAAGAGGACTTCCCGCAGGGCCTTCATGGCCTCGCGCTCGCCGTGGGCGAAGACCTGCGGGTCGCCCGCGCGCCACGGCATTCCGGCGACGGCCTCCACCAGAAGGGAACCGGGAACCGCCGACGTGCCGTCCCGCACCAGCCATTCGAGCGTGATCCCGCCGGGGGCAGCGACCGGGAGCGCATCATCCTCGGCCCCGACTTCCAGGAAGGCGTGCCCGACGGCTCCGGCCGGCAGCGCCTCAAGCGCCGCCGAGATGGCCGGGACGGCCGATTCGTCGCCGGCAAAGAGATACCAGTCAGCGGACGGATCGGGGGCGTAGGCCCCGCCGGGACCGCTGACGATCAGACGGTCACCGGGCTTCGCCGCGGCCGCCCAAGGGCCGGCAAGGCCTTCGTCGCCGTGGATGACGAAGTCGATCGCCAGTTCACGGGCTTTCGTGTTGACCCAGCGCACAGTGTACGTGCGCGTTGCCGGCCAGTCCTCGCGCGGCATGAATTCACGCAGACCGAAGACGTCGACGGGTTCGGGATAGCGCACACCGGGCCGCAGGAAATGGATTTTGACGTACATGTCCGTGAACCCGTTGGGCTCGAAGGCGGTAAACCCCGGCCCGCCAGCGACGATGCGCACGAAGTGCTCCGAGAGCCGCTCCGCCCGGAGCACGTCAAGCGTGGCCTGCGGGCGGGGTTTGACGACGGGGGCGACGGTCATGGGGTCCTCCTGGTGGGCAGCCGGGCTGTTCCAGCCTATGCCAGTGTCCCGCCGGGCTCCGCGCCGGTCGCTCCCGCGGCAGTCACTGCCCCGGAAGCGACCAGTCGACACCGGCGGCCCCTTGTGCCGCCAGCAGTTCGTTGGCGCGGCTGAAGGGCCGGGAACCGAAGAAGCCCCGGCGTGCGGACAGCGGACTGGGATGCGCCGAGGAGATGAGCGGGACACCGGCCAGCAGCGGTGCGACCGTGCCGGCGTCGTTGCCCCATAGGATCGCGACGAGCGGCCCGCCACGGGCAGCGAGCGCGGCGATGGCCGCAGAGGTAACCTCTTCCCAGCCCTTGCGGCGGTGCGAACCGGCGGCGCCCGGGGCGACGGTGAGCACCCTGTTCAGCAGCAGCACTCCCTGGGCGGTCCACGCGCTCAGATCCCCGTGGGGCGCCGGCGGCAGGCCCAGGTCCGTCTGCAGCTCCTGGTAGATGTTGGCCAGGCTCCGTGGCAGCGGGCGGACCGAGCCGTCCACGGCGAAGGCGAGTCCGATGGCGTGCCCCGGCGTCGGGTAGGGATCCTGCCCGACGATCAGGACCTTGACGTCGCTGAGCGGGCTGGTGAACGCCCGCAGGACGTTGTGCGCCGCCGGGAGGATGGCGGGCTGCGCGGCCGCGAACCGGCCGGCGGCGCGCAGCCTGTCCTCCACCGGCGCGAGCGCCTCGGCCCAGTCGGGGGCCATCAGGCTCAGTGGATCCTCGGCGAGGGCGGCGCGGGCGCTGGTGTCCTCTTCGGCGGCGGGGGGCTGTGCCTGCAGGTCGAAGAGCGCCTCGGTCCGTCCGGCTGTGCCTGTTTGCTTCATGCGTCCATTCTGCCGTCAGCGGCCCGGATACGCCGGACTGGAGCGCGCTGCGAATGACAGAGGTGTCATTCGCCTCTATCATGGGGTGAGTCCCGTGCGCAGAACGTCTGAATGGAGTGTGTCGTGGCCGGATCCGAAGCCCCGCTGACCCTGGCCGACCTCTCCGTCGACGCGGCGGAGGAGTCGCCCCTGAGCGAACGCGACCGCCAAATGCTGGCACTGGAGCGGCAGTGGTGGAAGTACGCCGGCGCCAAGGAGCAAGCCATCCGGGACCTGTTCGGCATGTCGGCCACGCACTACTACCAGATCCTCAACGCACTGATCGATACCGAGGATGCTCTCGCGCACGATCCGATGCTGGTGAAGAGATTGCGTAGACTACGTACGACGCGTCAGCGGGCCCGCACGGCCCGCCGCCTGGGATCTGACGCCTAAAAGTACGCTCTACACAAGGACCCTTCCGCATCATGACCAATTTTCCTCGGGATGAATTCGACAAGGTCCCGGAGACATCCTCGCGCCAAGGTGTCCACCGTACCCGCACCGAACTGCCCGGCCACGGCCTGACCCCGGTGCTGATCGCCGGCGCCGTCGCCCTCGTCGTCGGGCTTGCATCCTTCTTCCTGCTTCCCCGCCTGGGCTTCGGAGCTGCCAGCACCGGCAGCACCGCCTCGGCGGCGACGTCCACGACGTCGGCGTCACACTCGGCCCCGACGCCGAGCGCGGCCAGGACCAGTGCACCGGCCTCCGCCAAGGCGCCGGCTCAGGCAGCCGCTCCAACCCCGACCCCGAGCGCCAGCGCGGCGGTCGACAAGACCACCTCGGTCACGGTCCTGAATGCCAGCGGCGTGGCCGGGCTCGGGGCGAAGGTCGCCGGACAGGTCCAGTCCGCGGGGTGGCCGGTCGGCAGCGTGGCGAACTGGCAGGGTCAGCCGCAGCCAAGCTCGGTCATCTTCTACAACGGCGCAGCGCAGGAGGGCAATGCCAAGGCCCTCGGCGCCTTGCTGAACATCACCCGTCTGGTCGACACCGCGGAGATCGGGGTTCCCCTCGCCGTGGTGATCGGCCCCGGTTTCAGCTGATTCCGGTCACGCCTCCATAACATTCCCGCCGCCACGGACGGCACCGCGGACCCGCCCGGCGGCCGTCGTTAGAGTGGCAACGAACGGAGCCGCACGCCCGCGTGCGGCCACAACGAGCGGAACGGGGAACAGATGACGCACGGGACCGCGACTGGACTCCGCCCGCTTCGCCGCTCCGGGGCCGCCGCCCGCACTCTTTCCGCAGTGCTGGCCCTCGGTGCCGTGCTGGCCGTTGCCGGCTGCGGCACCGCCGGAGCGAACGCCCGGACTGCGAATGCCGACGCCAGCGGCGACGGTGTGCTGAAGATCGGCGTCATTCTGGACAACACCGGAGGCCAGGACTTCCTCAATGAGTCCGAACTCGCCGCGGTCAAGCTGGCGGTCCAGCAGGCCAACGACGCGGGCGGGCTGAAGGGCAAGCCCGTGGAACTGCTGCCCGCGCAGGCGGGAGAAGACAGCGCAGCGCAGGCGAAGGCCCTCGCCGCCCACCACGTGGACGCGGTGATCGGCCCGACGGACTCCAGCCACGCGCCGGCGGCCATCGACATCCTCTCCCGCTCCCAGGCGGTCCTGATTTCCCCGGCCAATACGGCCGCGGGCCTGAGCACCTACCGAAGCGGAGGGTATTACTTCCGCACGGCCCCCTCGGAGACGGCACAGGCGACGGCGCTGGTGAACCTGGCCAAGGACAGCGGACGCCGCACCGTCGCGGTGCTGCACGAGGAAGGCCCGTACGGGCAGCAGGTCGGGCAGGCAGTGCGCGAGGCGATCGCCGCGGCGGCCCTGACGGCGGGCGCCGACGTCGAAGTCAAGGCCGGTGCTGCGCAGGCGGCGGCCGGCCAGGCCGCGGGGGCCGATGCCGTCGTCGTCGTCGCCAGGGACGGAGCAGCGGCGCTGCTGTCGGCTCTCAACGGAGCAGGCGTCCCGGGGGAGAAGATCCTGCTCAGCGACGGCGCCGTGGCGCCCTACGGACCCGCGCTGGCGCAGGGAGCACTCAGCGCCGCGCGCGGTGTGCTGCCCGGGCGGTTCCCCTCGCCGGCGTTCACTGCCAGGCTCCTCGCCGTCGACCCGAAATTGAAGGACCTCAGTTTCGCAGCGGAGTCCTTTGACGCCACGCTGCTGGCCATCCTCGCCGCGGACGCCGCCGACGACGACGGCGGTGCCTCGATCGCGGCAAACCTGATTGCGGTATCCGGCGGCGGTTCGCCCAACGGGCAGCCGGTGAAGTGCTCGAACTTCATCGCGTGCACCGGCGCCCTCAAGCAGGGCAAGGCCATCGATTACGAGGGGGAGTCGGGCACGGTGAACTTCAACCGCAACGGGGATATCACTGTCGCGAACTACGAGGTCTACAGCTACGGGGACGACAACAAACCGAAGCTGACCGGCACGCAGACCGCGGTGCGCGCGGGCAGCTGAACCGGCGGTCCGCGTCCGCACGCGCACGGGCCGTCCACTGCAGGCGTAAAGGCAGCTCCTTCGCTTGCACTCTCAGTGGGCGAGTGCTAATTATTGAGTTAGCACTCTCATGCTTCGACTGCCAGCCCTTCGGGCTCCGGTCCGGGGCTGGGTGAAGAGAAAAAAACCTTGCCGGGTGAGGGCACGAGCCGGGGCGTAAAGAGATCGCCGCGGAATCGGTCCGTCCGTCGCGGGCGCTTCGGCAGGGCACCTGAACTCTTACCGACTGTCCAGGAGGGACAAGCCGTTATGGCCAAGATGATTGCATTTGATGAAGAGGCCCGCCGCGGTCTCGAGCGGGGCCTGAACACCCTCGCTGACGCCGTCAAGGTCACCCTCGGCCCGCGTGGCCGCAACGTGGTCCTCGAAAAGAAGTGGGGCGCGCCCACGATCACCAACGACGGTGTTTCCATCGCCAAGGAGATCGAGCTGGACGATCCTTACGAGAAGATCGGTGCCGAGCTCGTCAAGGAAGTTGCCAAGAAGACTGACGACGTCGCTGGCGACGGCACCACCACCGCCACCGTCCTCGCCCAGGCGCTGGTCAAGGAAGGCCTGCGCAACGTTGCCGCCGGCGCCGACCCGCTCGCGCTCAAGCGCGGCATCGAGAAGGCCGTCGAAGCCGTCACCAACGAGCTGCTCGAATCCGCCAAGGAAATCGAGACCAAGGAAGAGATCGCAGCGACCGCTTCCATCTCCGCCGGTGACACCCAGATCGGCGACCTGATCGCCGAGGCCTTGGACAAGGTGGGCAAGGAAGGCGTCATCACCGTCGAGGAGTCCAACACCTTCGGCCTCGAGCTTGAGCTCACCGAGGGCATGCGCTTCGACAAGGGCTACATCTCGGCCTACTTCGTCACCGACGCCGAGCGCCAGGAGACGGTCCTCGAGGACCCGTACATCCTGATCGTCAACTCCAAGATCTCCAACGTGAAGGATCTCGTTGCGGTTCTGGAGAAGGTCATGCAGTCCAACAAGCCGCTGCTGATCATCGCCGAGGACGTCGAGGGCGAGGCTCTGGCCACCCTGATCGTCAACAAGATCCGTGGCACCTTCAAGTCCGTCGCCGTCAAGGCTCCGGGCTTCGGTGACCGCCGCAAGGCACAGCTGGCCGACATCGCCATCCTGACCGGCGGCCAAGTCATCGCCGAAGAGGTCGGCCTCAAGCTTGAGAACACCACCCTCGAACTGCTGGGCAAGGCCCGCAAGGTGGTCGTGACCAAGGACGAGACGACCATCGTCGAAGGTGCCGGCGACGCCGACCAGATCGCCGGCCGCGTGGCCCAGATCCGTGCCGAGATCGAGAACTCCGACTCCGACTACGACCGCGAGAAGCTGCAGGAGCGCCTGGCTAAGCTGGCCGGCGGTGTCGCAGTGATCAAGGCCGGTGCCGCCACGGAGGTCGAGCTCAAGGAGCGCAAGCACCGCATCGAAGACGCCGTCCGCAACGCCAAGGCTGCTGTGGAAGAGGGCATCGTCCCCGGCGGTGGCGTGGCCCTGATCCAGGCCGGCGTCAAGGCGTTCGCCAACCTGCAGCTCACGGGTGACGAGGCCACCGGCGCCAACATCGTCAAGGTTGCGATCGACGCTCCGCTGAAGCAGATCGCCTTCAACGCGGGCATGGAGCCCGGCGTCGTCGTCGACAAGGTCCGCGGCCTGCCCGTTGGCCACGGCCTCAACGCTGCCACCGGCGTGTACGAGGACCTGCTTGCTGCCGGCGTCAATGACCCGGTCAAGGTGACCCGCTCTGCCCTGCAGAACGCGGCCTCCATCGCCGGTCTGTTCCTGACCACCGAGGCAGTCGTCGCCGACAAGCCCGAAAAGGCCGCTCCGGCCGGCCCGGGTGCCGACGAGATGGGCGGCATGGGCGGCTTCTAAGCCACAGCCCAAGCGCCTTAGCTGCTGACAAGGGCGGCATCCTTCGCGGATGCCGCCCTTGTTGCGTTCCGGGGAGTTTGCGTCCCGGGGGAGTTGCGTCCGGGGAGCGGCGTCCGGGGAGCGGGCACGATCAGCCCGCGAACAGCCGCATATTTGCCTCCTCGGCCTGCGCATACTGCAGGGCCGCGTTGCCGAGGGCGCTGTTGATGCTCTCCAGGGAGGCCTCGACCCTTGCTTGGGTGGAGCGCCAGTCCACCACCAGGCTCTGGAAGGAGGCTGAGGCCTGGCCGGTCCACGTGCCCTGAAGCTCCTGCAGGCCGTGCTGCATGGTGTCCACTTCCGCGCGGATGCGCTCGATCGAGCCGCGCACGGCCGCGCTCCGGGCGCTCAGCGCATCGCTGTCGACATGGAACTGTGTCATGGTGATCCTCCCGGACGAGTGCTGTTGGTGGTCCGAGGCTAGCCCTGCTGCCGGGCCCGGCGGAGTTCCTCACCGGCCACGTGCACGTCCCGGCCGCTGGGCGGTGCTGTGGAGGAGAAAGAGGGGGCGGCTGTCAGCTTACGGGCGTTAGCATTTCGGACACCCGCGTGAGCAACCCGGACAGGGGATAGGGGGATTCCGCTAACGCCGGTCCGGGTCGCTAACGCCGGTCCGGGTCGCTAACGCCGGTCCGGGTCGCTAACGCCGGAAGCAGCTGTTCCGGCGCCCAGCCGAGCGGTCAGCGGGTCTCGTCGACGAAGGATTCCGCCGGTTCGGACTCATCCCGGATGCCGTCGTCGTCCAGATAAGGGGCTCTTCGTAATTAAGGGTGTAGCCGGGGCGACGGGGGCCGGCGCGGCGAAGGCGGGATAGAGGTCGAGGCCTTCCGATGATGGAAGTTCCTACGCTCGCCATCCGAAAGACCTCGACGTGCTCA
>NZ_JAHBOI010000001.1 GCF_018531425.1 Paenarthrobacter sp. DKR-5 | reverse complement strand
ATCAACGCGCCGCCGGCCGTCACCGACCCGGCAATCACCAGCGGCTCCAGCCCGGCCCGGGCCGCGTAAATCGCCGCCGTGTAACCAGCCGGACCCGAACCAACAATGATCAACTTCTCAGACATGGAACTTCCTCCGCTTGGTTGCGCCGGGGACGGGCTCAGGACGCCTGTGAGGCGATTTCCTTGCGCACCTCGTCCATGTTCAGGTCCTTGACTGCCGTGATCAACTGTTCGAGCGAGGATGCATTCATCGCTCCCGGCTGGGAGAAGACGAGGATGCCGTCGCGGAATGCCATCAGCGTCGGAATCGAAGTGATGCCGGCGGCCCCCGCCAGGGACTGCTCTGCCTCGGTGTCCACCTTCGCGAACACCACGTCGGGGTGCTTCTCCGACGCCGCCCCGAAGGTGGGGGCGAACATGCGGCACGGGCCGCACCAGGCTGCCCAGAAGTCCACCAGCACGATGCCGTTGCCGGAGACGGTGTCGTTGAAAGTCTTTTCGGTGATATCAATAGTTGCCATGAAGACATAATATACCCCTAGGGGTATTGCAACAAGCGATGTTGCCAGGAATCAAGGAGGCCAACCGATGAACACCATGGATGCCGCGGGCTGGGACCGCCGCTACAGCGACCCCGTCGGGGTTTGGGGTGCCGAGCCCAACATGTGGGTTGCGGCCGAGCTCAACGGCAGGGTGCCGGGCCGGGCCCTGGACCTGGGGGCGGGGGAAGGGCGGCATGCCGTATGGCTGGCCGGGCGTGGGTGGCAGGTTCAGGCGGTGGACTTTTCGGCCAAGGGCCTGGATTCCGGCCGCCGGCGCGCCGATGCTGAAGGGGTTGCCGACCGGATCGATTGGGTGGTGGCGGACGCATCCCGGATCGAGCCGGCGCCGCGAAGCCTTGATCTTGTGTTGGTCGCCTACCTGCAGTTGCCGGAGCCGGAGCTCAGGACCGCCGTGACGGCAGCGGCCGGCGCGCTCGCGCCTGGCGGCACGTTCCTGCTTGTGAACCATGATGCGGCCAACCTCAAGCAAGGCTCCGGCGGCCCCCAGGATCCCCTTGTGCTCCAGACGCCGGAACAGGTCGCCGCGTGGCTGCGCGCCGCGGGGCTCGACGTCCTGGCGGCAGAGACCCGTTCCCGCCCGGTGCGCGGGGCGCTTCGCCCCGCGCTGGACTGCGTTGTCCTGGCCGCGGCTCCGGCGGCCTGAGCCGGCGGAGTGAGCCGGCGGCCTGCCCTGGTCTGGCTTCAATATACCCACGGGGGTATCATGGGGGTACTGCATGCCCACCGGAAGCCCCCGGAGATCGATGAAAGGACACGAGCATGAACAGCATTACCGTCGACGACCTGGCAGCGCTGGGGCCCGACGTCCCGATCATCGATGTCCGCGAGGACGAGGAGTACGCCGAGGCCCGCGTGCCGGGGACGAAGAACATTCCGCTCTCGCGCTTTGCCGGCTCTATCGGTGATGTGCCTGCCGGGCGCACGGTTTACGTGATGTGTGCCTCCGGGGGGCGCAGCTCCCGCGCGACGGCCTACCTGACCGAACAGGGCTTCGACGCCGTCAACGTCCTTGGCGGTATCACCGAGTGGTACCGCAACGGCCATCCCGTCAGCTACCACCCCGAAGGCCGGTGAGCCGCATGAGCACCGCCGCCATGGCTCCGCTCCCGGCCGACGAGCCGCCGACCAACTCGCCGGCAGCGAATTCACGCCGCATTGCCAACCGGCTCAAGCGCGCCCAGGGCCAGCTTGCTGCCGTCATCGCCGCCGTCGAGTCCGGGGCCGACTGCCGGAACATCGTCACCCAGCTCTCCGCCGTGAGCGGAGCGCTGGACAAGGCGGGCTTTGAGATCATTTCCACGGCGATGCAGGACTGCCTCACTCCGGGTGCTTCCGCTGCGCCCGGCCGCACACCGCTTAGCCTTGAGGAACTCCGGAAGCTGTTCCTGAGCCTGACCTGACCGACGAGAGGATCCTACTGCCGTGAGCACCAACACCGCGGAAACGTCGACCCGACCCCTGCCGGGACTGCTCCTCCACGGCGCCGGCAGCGACGCCGAGACCTGGCTGCCCAACCTGATGCGCAGTGCCGCCAACGCGGCAGCGGACCTCGGTGCCGGCCGGGACATCCACGTTGTCGTCCAAGGCCCGGGCGTCGCACTGCTGGCGAAGGGGCGAGGCCCGGGCGAACAGCTCGGCACGCTGCTCGAGGCCGGTGTGCGCGTCTTCGCCTGCGGAAACAGTCTGAGGTCGGCCGGCCTCAGCGCGGCCGACCTCGCGCCGGGCATCGATACCGTGCCGGCGGCCGTGGGCCATCTGGCCCGCCAGCAGTGGGCGGGCTGGGCCTACGTCCGCATCTGACGCCGGCGGCAGCGCCCCTGGTCAGACGACGCCGGAGGCGCCCAGCAGCCGGCCCACGATGAACGTCGCGGCCAGGGCCAGCGCGCCGCCGACGACCAGCCGGACCGCTGCAACCCGCTTCGAGCTGCCACCGATGTAGGCACTCAGCGCGCCGGTGATCCCGAGAGCAATCAGGACGGCCACAAAGGTGACGGGAATGCGGACTGCCGCCGGCGGGAGCAGGATGGCGAGCATCGGCAGCACTGCGCCGACGGCGAAGGCCGCGGCGGAGGCGTAGGCGGCGTGCCAGGGGCTGACCACGTCGTTTTCGTCGATGTTCAGCTCCGCCGAGAGGTGCGCCGCGAGAGCGTCGTGCTCGGTGAGCTCAACGGCCACCTGTTTTGCTGTTTCCGGGCTGAGGCCCTTGGCACGGTAGATTCCGGTGAGCTCCGCCAGCTCCAATTCGGGGTCCTCGGCGAGTTCCCTGCGTTCCTTGGCAATCAACGCGCGCTGGCTGTCGCGCTGGCTGCTCACCGAGACGTATTCGCCCAACGCCATCGAGACTGCTCCGCCAACCACAGCGGCCATGCCAGCCGTCAGGATCGGTGGGACCTCATTCGTCACACCGGCGACGCCAACCACGGTGGCCGCCACCGATACGATCCCGTCGTTGGCTCCGAGCACACCGGCCCTGAGCCAGTTCAGCCTCGAAGCGATGTTGGGATTGTGCGGTTCGTCCGGATGGACAGCGGCAGCATCCTCGCTCATGGCACCAGCTAACCATTCAGCCCGCCCCGGCGCCAGCGTTTGCCGGCGGGACTTCCGCCTCTAGCCTGCGGCCGGCGGGATGCGAAACCGTGGGGACGGCAGGCGCGGCATGCGGCCGTCCTGCGGGAACAGCTGCACCCGACGAAAGGACGAGGTGAACCTCGTGAATAGGTCAATCGTGGTCGGAGTCGACCATTCCGCCCCCAGCCAGGCCGCGCTTGACTGGGCCATGCGCCGGGCCGAGCGGATGAAGTCCGACGTCACGCTCGTGCACGTCGTCAACGACTACTGGGTGGCCGAGGAGTACGCGTACTACGACAGGGTCATGGAGTCGGCACGGGGTCTGCTGGAAAAGGCCGCCGCCCGCGCGGGCGAAATCGCCCCGGGTGTGTCCGTCCGCACCGAGCTGCGCAACGGCGAAATCGTGCGGGTGCTGAGCGACCTGTCCGAGGACGCGGCCCTCGTGGTAGTCGGGACGGACAAGAAGGGCCGGATCGAGGGCGAGATATTCGGCACCGTCAGCCTGCAGGTCGCCACGATGAGCCTTTCCCCGGTGGCGGTCATCCCGCTGATGCCGCCGGATGCCCGCTCCGGCGTCGTCGTTGGCGTGGACGGATCCGAGCATTCCCTGGACGCGGTTTCCTTCGCAGCCGCCGAGGCGGACCGTTCGGGCCAGGACCTGCACGTGGTCTACGCCTGCCGGATTCCGAACCCGTGGATCCTGCGGGACATCCCCGAGGAGAGCATCACGAAGCGGATCGAGGAGGAGGAGAAGGTGGTGCTGGCGGAATCGGTTGCGGGGCTCACCGACAGGTATCCGGACCTCGTCGTGCACCAGCATCTGGAGACCGAGCAGTTCCCGGCGAAGGCCCTGGTGACGGCTGCGGCGAACGCCCAGCTCCTCGTTGTCGGCAGCCGGGGACGCGGCGCATTGAAGCGGCTCCTGATGGGGTCGGTGAGCCATGAGGTCCTGCTGCACATCCCGTGCCCCACGGTCGTGACGCGGATCCGGGACTAGTCCGCTACGGGTCCGGGACTGGCTGGCCGGCCGCCGACGCCGGAGGCCAGCCGGCCGCCCCAGGCCCGGGCCCGTTCTTCCTCATCCGCCACGAGCTCGTTATGTGAGGTGACGAGGAAGCTTTCGGGCTCAGCAACCAGGGTGAAGCCGCTGTGCTCAAGCTTCCGGCCGATACCCTTCGAGGCGCGGCCGGTGAGGAACGCCGCGGCGTCGATGCGGGTGTCGAAGGCTGCGGCGTTGCCGGCACGCCGGCCGAGCGAGTCCAGCCACTCCCGCAGGCCCCCCGCGTCCGCCGCGGGTTCCATCGTCAGCCCGCTGCCCGGTTTGGCGGCTGCCTCGGCGGCGGCGTCCCGGCTGGTCCCCCGGGTCATCCCGTGGGCGTGCGTGGGGCCGCCCACGATGAGCAGGTCCCAGTCCGAAGGGTCCACTTCAGCTGCGTCGCCGACCGGCACCACCTGGACCTCACTGCCGTCGCCAAGCCCGCGGGCTACTGCCTCAGCGATTTTGCGGGTGTTGCCGTACATCGATTCGTAAACGATCAGTGCGCGCATTGCCGGTCTCCTTCCTGGTTGGGCCGGGTTCCTGTCAACGGCGGATGACGACCTTCAGCGCCTTGGTCTCGGATGCCCGGGAAAACGTGTCGTAAGCCTCGAGGATGTCGTCGAGGCGGAACTGGTGGGTGCCGAAGTTCGCCGCGTGGATCTTCTTCTGGGCTACGAGCTTGAGGAGCATGGGTGTGGTGTTGGCGTTCACCAGGCCCATGCTGATGGAGATGTTCTGGATCCACAGATCCTCCAGGTGCAGCTGCACCGGCTTTCCGTGGACGCCGACGTTGGCCACCCGGCCGCCGGGCCGGACGACGTCGACAGCCATCTGGAAGGTCTCGGGTATGCCCACGGCTTCGATGGCAACGTCCGCGCCGGCCCCGTCGGTCAGGGCGAGAACCTGCTCTTTCCAGTCGGCCGCGCTGGAGAGGACGGCGTGCGTCGCCCCGAATCCCTTGGCCTGTTCCAGCCGGTTGCCGTCCAGGTCGATCGCGACGATGGTGGCCGCGCCGTAGAGACCGGCGGTGGTGATCGCGGCCAGTCCCACCGGGCCCGCGCCGACCACGGCTACGACGTCGCCCGGTTTCACCCCGCCGTACTGGACGCCGATCTCGAAACCTGTCGGCAGGATGTCCGAGAGCATGACCGCTTCCTCGTCCGTGACGCCCTCGGGCAGCTTGTAGAGCGAGTTCTCGGCGTACGGCACGCGGACGAATTCCGCCTGGGTGCCGTCAATGAGGTGGCCGAAGATCCATCCGGTACCGGATGCTCCCTCGTCGCCGAGGCAGTGCGAGTAGAGCGAGGACTTGCAGTTGGCGCAGTGCCCACAGGACTTGATGCAGGAGATGATGACCCTGTCCCCGGGCTTGATGCTCGTCACGGATGCGCCGACTTCGGTGACCGTGCCCACCCCTTCGTGGCCCAGGATCCTCCCCGGCTGAACCGCCGGCACATCACCTTTGAGGATGTGCAGGTCGGTGCCGCAGATAGTGGTGGTGTCCACGCGCACGAGGGCGTCGGTGGGTTTGAGGATCGCCGGGTCCGGGACGTCCTGCCAGGCCTTTTGGCCGGGACCGTTGTAGACAAGGGCTTTCATGGGTCCTCCCTGGGCCGCTGGAATTGTGCGCTGTTGGTGTGTGCCTCCGGCGTGATGCGGGCCGGTCAGGCCATGTAGACGCGCCGGCCGGTCAGAGTCTCGGGGTGCACGGCGATGAATGCGGTGCGCAGGCCCGCTGCCCATGGCTCTTCCATCACCCGGCCGGCGAGGAAAGTGACCAGCGCGGGATCCTGGACGTGCTCCAAGGTGCCGCTGGCGAGGACGGACCATCCCGCGAGCTTTACCGGGTCCGCGGCGTCGATCTGGAAGGACACCCTTGCCTGCGGCATGATCCGTCCCAGGGCGCCGTCCTCCGCCGTGCGGAAGTAGATCGCGTCCTGGTGCACCATGTAGTTCACCGGGAAGATCTGCACGGTCCCGTCATCGACATACCCGATCCGGCCGGTCTGGTGCGAGGTCAGCAGTTCCCAGCACTTGTCCGGGGTGAGTTCCTCGGTGATATGGCGGGAGCCGGGCATGCCCTGGAACCCTGTCTCTGTCGGTGGCACTGGGCGCTCCTTGAGGTTTTTCAGGTCCGGCCTGCTCGGGTCCGTCCCAACGTGCCATCCGCCGGTCCGGCGGGGCTAGGGGCTTTGGTCACGGAAGCCGCCGCGCGGCCGGGAAGCGGGCGGTCCCGGAGGGCACGCAGTGCGTTGAGGATCGTGAGCAGGTCCACCACCTCCTGGAATCCCGCGCCAAGGATCGCGGGCAGATAGCCGAAGGCCGCGATGACCATGAGCAGCGCGCTCAGCCCCATGCCCAGCCAGATGCTTTGCATGGCCGTGCGCATGGTGTCCTTGCCGATGGACACCGCGGTCGCCGTCCGGGCGAGGTCGTCCACGAGGACGACGACGTCGGCGGACTCGCTTGCCGCTGTGGCTCCCTTCGCGCCCATGGCCACCCCGATGTCGGCGGCCGCCAGGACCGGCGCGTCGTTGACGCCGTCGCCGACCATCATGACCGGCCGCGGCTGGGCCGAGCTGACGGCGTCCACCTTGTCCTTGGGCAGGCACTCCGCGCGCACCTCGTCGATGCCGAGCTCGGAGGCCACCTGCTGGGCGGCCGCGGTGCCGTCCCCGGTGAGCATGAGGAACCTGGCCACTCCCAGGGACCGCAGGGCATCGAGGGTGGCGCGGGCCTCCGCACGCGCCGCGTCGCGCAGCACGAGCGTGCCCGCGTACCGGCCGTCCGCGGCGAGGTAGACAGCCATCTCGCCGCCTCCGGGTCCATCGGCGTCGAACGGTCCGCCTTCCTGCTCCACGAAGGTCCGCCTGCCAGCCACGATCCGGGTCCCGTTCCGGTGGGCCACCACCCCCTGCGAGGTCACCTCACGCACATTGGTCGCCGGTTCGGGGCTGCAGTGCTGCTGCTCGGCCGCACGGACGATGGCCTGGGCCGCCACATGCAGCGAATACTGCTCGGCGGTGGCTGCCAGGGAGAGAACCTCGGCAGGGGTGCGGTCCGGGGCGCAGCGGATGTCGCTGAGCACCGGGCGGCCGTGGGTGAGCGTGCCGGTCTTGTCGAATGCCGCAGTCCGGACCCGGCCAAGCATCTCCAGCGCGGAGCCGTTGCGGATGATGATTCCGTTGCGGGCCGCCCGGCTCATGCCCGCGATGAATGCGACGGGCGCAGCGAGCAGCAGCGGACACGGCGTGGCGACGACCAGCACCTCCGCGAAGCGTGTGGGGGTGCCGCTGAGCAGCCACGCGACGCCGGCGAGCGCGAACGCGGCAAGGGTGAAGGGGAGGGCGACCCGGTCCGCGAGCCGGACGAAGGGGGCCCGGCTTTCGGAAGCGGCGCGCACCAGTTCGATGATCTGCTGGTAGAGGCTGTCGGCGGCGGTGCTGGTTGCCCGCACGGTGACCGCGTGTTCGCCGTTCACGCTCCCGCTGAACAGCGCGTCGCCCAGGGCATGTTCCACCGGCAGGCTCTCGCCGGTGATCGATGACTCGTCCAGCGTGGCCACAGGGGAAAGCAGGACTCCGTCCACCGGCACCATCTCGCCCGGCTTCACCAGCAGCACGTTGCCCGCTTCGACATCCTCGGCCGGGACGTCCGCGGTCGTCCCCCCGTCAATGCGGTGGGCCACCTGCGGGGACCGTGCGAGCAGCGACGTCAGCTCCGCCTTGGCATGGCGCTGGGCGTACTCTTCCAGCGCGCCGCCGCCCGAGAGCATCAGGACGATGACCAGGCTGGCCCAGTATTCGCCAACCGCCACGGTGCTGAAAATCGCGGCGACCGCGAGTACGTCCACGCCCCCTCGCCGGCGGGCGAAGTCCCGCACCATGTCCCAGCCGCGGAGCAGCGCGATGACCAGCACGTAGCCGCTGACCAGCAGCAGCGGCACGGGTTGCAGGCGCGCGGCCTGCAGGATCAATGCCGCTGCGCCCACGACCAGCGTCACGCCGACCACGAGGTATTGCGACGGCATGCGTGCTCGCGCTGGCGCGTGGCCGTTGGCCGCGGGCTTGCGTCTCATGCCATCGAGCCTAGGCCCGGGGAACGGGCCCGGCTAGGCCTTCCCAAATTCGACCCCTCGGAGGGGCTGACGCGCGGCGCAATTCGTGCCAGAGTGGATTGACGGCATGAGAAATTGAGAAATGCCTTGAGGGCGGAGCCCTCCACGAGCAGCACCAGCGTAGTACCTTAGGCAGGCAACCATGGGACCCGGCCACGACCATCCGCGCACGGCTGGCACAGTCCTGCCGGGTGCCTCTGCGCGGCACGTCGAGGATCTGCTGCGGGACTTCGTGGCCAATGCCGACGAACTGGTGCTGGCGCAGGAACGGCTGCAGGCGCTGCTCACGGCCGTCATCTCCGTCGCGGAGGACCTGAGCCTTGAAGCGGTACTCGAGCGCGTTGTCAGCTCGGCCTGCGTGCTCTCCGGGGCGCGTTACGGCGCGTTGGGTGTCATGGGCAACGAGCGCGGGATGAACCATTTCGTTTCCGTGGGGTTCGAGGACGGCGTCGCCGAGCGGATCGGCAAGGTACCCGTAGGCCGGGGCGTGCTTGGACTGCTGATTGAGGACCCGCGCCCGCTGCGGCTGCCGGACCTGCGTGAGCACCCGGCCTTTGAGGGCTTCCCGGAACAGCATCCGCCGATGGGCTCCTTCCTCGGAGTGCCGGTGCGCGTGCGGGACAAGGTCTTTGGCAACCTCTACCTGACGGAGAAGTCCGGCGGCGACGGGTTCACGGCCATGGACGAGGAACTCGTCGTCGCGCTCGCCGCCGCCGCGGGCGTCGCCATCGAGAAACGCGCAGCTGTTCGGTGAAGCACGGCTGCGCAGCCGGTGGCTGGAAGCCTGTATGGACGTGGGCCGGACACTGCTCGAATCTCCCGATGCCGACGAGCGCTCCGGATTCGATGCGGTCGCCCGGCGTGCCCGGCGGGAGTCCGCGGCCACGCTGGCGATTATCGGGGTGCCCACCCTGGGCACCGACAAACTCTTCTGCGTGGCGGCCGACGGTGACGGCGCCCAGGCACTGCTCGGACGAAGCCTCGGCGTCGTGCCCGGGGCCCTCTGCACGCTGCGGCAGGACGGCAAGTCCATCGTGATGGAGTCACCGTCAGCGGTGATCGAGGACGTGGAGAACTACGTGCCACCGGCACCGCCCGATGGGGACGAACCGGCGGTCGGGCGCGGGGCGACCCTCCTGGCGGCGCTGGGCCGGCCAGGCGAAGGACAGGGCGTGCTGGTGCTCGTCCGCGGGCCAGGGGCCGACGCCTTCAGCCAGACGGAGATCGGCATGAGCGAGGTCTTCGGGTCGCATGTGGCCTTGGCACTGGAACTGGCGCGCGCCCATCGCCTCCGGGAGCAGCAGGCGGTCTTCGGGGACAGGGACAGGATCGCCCGCGACCTGCACGACCTGGTGATTCAGCGGCTGTTCGCCGCGGGCCTGAGCATGCAGAGCCTGCGCCGCTTCACCGATGACGCTGTTGCCCTTGACCGCATCGCGACCGTCACCGGTGAACTCGATGACACCATCCGCCAGCTGCGGGACACGATCTACTCGCTGCGCGGTACGGGGAGCACCGAGACCTCGTTGAGCAGCCGGATCCTGCGGGTGGTGCAGGACAACCCGACCGTCCACGGGGCCGCACGGCTCAGGTTCGCGGGGCCCATCGACGTCGCCGTCGGGGACGAACTGGCCGGGCATCTGCTCGCTGTCCTGACGGAGGGCCTGAGCAACGCGGCGCGGCATTCGCAGGCGCGCAGCGTCGAAGTCTCGGTCAGCGCCGGCCTCGGTGGCGTCGAACTGGAGGTCGTCGACGACGGCGTCGGGTTCTCCACGCCGTCCCGGCGCGGGGGGCTCGCGACGATGAGCGAGCGTGCGGCGATCTGCGGGGGCAGGATGGAATTGCAGAGCAGCCCCGGCAACGGCACCCGGCTGAGCTGGTTTGTGCCCGGCCCGGCGGAGGAGGCGGAGGAGGAACAGCCGCCCGTCAGGAATGCTGCTCCTGGACGCCCTTCGCCACGTAGACCGCGGCCTGGGTCCGGCGCTGGAAACCCAGCTTCGCCAGCATCGAGGACACGTAGTTCTTGACCGTCTTCTCGGCAAGGAACATCGCCTGGCCGATCTCCCGGTTGGTCAGGCCTTCCCCGATGTAGGCGAGGACCTTGCGCTCCTGCGTCGTGAGCGCGGCGAGCCGCGGGTCTTCCGGGTCCGGCGCGGTCAGTCCGTCGATCACCCGGGCCTCGACCCTCGGATCGAACAGTGACTCCCCGCCGGCAGCGCGCCGGATCTTGTCGAGCAGGTCGGTGCTGCGGATTTCCTTGAGCACGTAGCCGGCCGCCCCGGCGAGCACGGCCCCGCGGAGGGCCTCGTCGTCGTCGTAGCTGGTCAGGATCAGGCAGCGCAGCGACGGGTCGACCGAGCGCACATCGCGGCACACCTCGATGCCGGTCCCGTCCGGGAGGCGCGCGTCGAGGATGGACACGTCCGGTTGCAGCGCGGGAATCCGGCGAGTCGCTTCGACGGCGGATCCTGTGTCGCCCAGCACCTCGAACCCTTCGCCTTCGAGCAGCTCCTGCAGGCCCCTGCGAACCAGCTCATGGTCGTCAAGAATGAACACCCTGACGGGACGCGACGAGCCGTTCGGGTGGGTTCCCCCCGGAAATTCCTTTTCCACGGTGCTCCTGTCCGGCGCGGAGTGAGACCGTCTCCGCCCATGAATGGGTGTTGCCAGCGGCAGTGGGCGCCGCTGTACGTTTCCGTCATTCTTCCCTGCGCGGCGCCGGCCC
Organism: Paenarthrobacter sp. DKR-5; assembly: GCF_018531425.1. Lineage (GTDB taxonomy): Bacteria > Actinomycetota > Actinomycetes > Actinomycetales > Micrococcaceae > DKR-5. Next base: position 655,476 of record NZ_JAHBOI010000001.1, on the reverse strand, counting down.
CGCTAGGGCCTAAGGTCCATCGGGCCCGCGGGCCTAAAGCCTCTTGAAACAGGGACCGGCCGCAGGGAAGCTGGAACCCCAGCCGCGCGGCGGTGCAGCCAAGAGCGGCCTGAATGATCGGACCGAGCAGTGAACGAGAGCGCTACCCCAGAGCCCCGCATCGTCGTCGGCGTCGACGGATCCCCGTCCTCCGTGCTGGCTTTGAAGTGGGCCGGGCGCCTGGTCCCGGAGGTCGGAACCTCCATCACCGCCGTGGCCGTCTGGCAGTTCCAGCTCGCCTTCGGCACCTATACGCCCGTGGACTGGCACCCGGAGGAAATCGCCGAGACAATCCTGGCGGAAGCGATCGTGCAGGCCTTCGGCGACAACCCGCCGTGCCCCGTCGAGACGAAGACCTGCCGGGGACAGGCGGCCCAGGTCCTCATCGAGGAGAGCCGTACCGCCGCGCTCGTCGTCGTCGGAAGCCGTGGCCACGGAGGGTTCGCCGGGCTGTTGCTCGGGTCCGTCAGCTCGGCGGTGGCTGAACACGCCAAGTGCCCCGTGCTCATCGCCCACGGGCACGACATCCCGGGATTCGAAGCGCAGGAGGAAGCCGAGCGCAGCTCCGCCGCCCAATCCGCCCCCGACAGCGCCGCGGCCCTCTGACAATGGCTGTCTCCGCGGAGGGAAAGATCGTCGTCGGATTCGATGGATCCGAGGAAGCCAGGGGTGCCGTCATCTGGGCCGCACGCCAGGCGACGGCCGAGCAGCGCGGGCTGCTCGTGGTGCACTGCTGGCTCTGGCCCTTGTTCACGCACGATCTGGGCCCGGTGGAAGGAGTGGCGGACAGCGGGCTGAAGCACGCCGCGGAACTGATCCTGGAGGACGGAGCCGCAGCAGCCCGAGGCGCGTCCCCGGACCTGCAGGTGGACACCGCGCTCGCAGTCGGCGCGGCGGCGTCGGTGCTGCCGGGGCTTTCGGAGGACGCCCGGATGCTGGTGGTGGGCAGCCGGGGGCTCGGCGGGCTGCTGGGATTCCTGGTCGGCTCCACCAGCCTGACGCTCGCTGCGAGCGCACACTGTCCTGTCGCGGTGGTGCGCTCGGCGTGGGATGCCCGCGGGCCGGTGGTGGCAGGGGTCGACGAGTCCGCCGCGAGCGCTGCCGCCGTCGAGGACGCCCGTGAACTCGCACAGCTGTGGGGGGAGGAGCTGGTGCTGGTGCACGTGGGGCAGGCCTCCGAGGCGCTGGATGCCGCCGCCGACCGTGTGAAGGCCGCCAGCCCAGGGTTGGCCGTGCGCACACAGACCGTGCCGGGGCGGACGGCCGCGGAGGGGTTGCTGCACGCCGCGCGGGGAGCCCGCGCGGTCGTGGTGGGGGCCAAGGGGCGCCACGCCGCCGGCGGCCAGACGGGTTCCACCGTGCACCGCGTCCTGCATCACTCCGCCGGAACGGTGCTGGTCGGCGGCCATGCGAGGGCCGCCGCCACAATCCCGGCGGCCCCGGACAGCTAGGCGGCCCCACTCGGGCGGTGCAGTCAGGCGGGGACGGCCACACCGGGCGCCAGCATGGCGGCCGCTTCGGCGGCGGACGGCCTGTCCTGGGGCAGCCGCGCCGTCATGGCCCGCAGGACGGGAACCCAGGCGCCGAGGTCTTCCGGTACCGCGGGGGAACGGACCAGCCTGCCCACGATGGACTCCAACGGCGGCCCCGGAAAAGCGACAACGCCGGTAAGGCACTCCAGCAGGACCAGCCCCAGCGAGTAGATGTCGCTCGGCGTCTCCACCAGCTCGCCCGTGGCCTGCTCGGGACTGAGGTAGGCCGCAGTGCCCGTGGTGGTGCCCTGCATCGTCAGCGGCGTGTTGCCCAGGACGATCGCCAGGCCGAAGTCGGAGAGCCGTGCGCTGCGCCCCGTTCCGGCGTCGCCGGCGGGAATGAGGATGTTGGCCGGCTTGATGTCCCGGTGCACGACGCCCTCAGCGTGGACATAAGCCAGCGACTGCAGCAGATCAACGCTCCACTGCATGGCGTCACCCCGCGGGACCAAGCCATTCTTCAGCCGCTGGCGCAGGTTGGACCCCTCGACGAGCTCCATCACCAGATAGGTCCGCGGGTTCGCCATCTCCTGGACATCAACCCCCGCATCGAGCAGGACGACGAGCCCCGGGTGTGCCAGCCGCTGGAGGATCTTCAGTTCCCGTTGCTGCCGGCGCGCGTCCGCTGAATCCGCGGCCCCGTTGCGGGAAATCTTCACCGCGACGTCCTGTTGCAGGAACTCGTCCCGCGCCCGGTACACGCGCCCGGCGGCGCCTTGGCCGATCAGTTCCCGCAGCTGGTACCTGCCGGCAAGGAGGGAAGGCGCTGGCGCCGCGGAGGGGTCCATGGGTCCCGATTTCTGCGGAAGCGAACCCGCACGCTAGAAGCCAGGCACTGGAAGGTCATGCTCTGTCACTTGAAGCATAGCCGTCCCGGGGCCCGTCGCGGGGCGTGCGACCCCGTTTGACGTCGGCCTGCGACCCGTTTGGCGCGGCCGGTCAGCGGCGGGCGTCTTCCGCGGCAGCCAGGTCCGCGGCCAGCTCCGCCTTGAACGCCTCGTAGCGCGCCGTGTGGAACGGCCGGCGGCGCAGCACCAGCCACGCTCCGCCCAGCACCACGAACCACAACGGCGTCACCAACAGGGCCTGCAGCGTGTCCAGCTGCGTCGTCAGGGCCCAGATGAGGAAAGCGAAGAACGCGAAGACGACCCACACCATGGCCGTGCCGCCGGGCATCTTGTAAGCCGAAGCCGCGTGCAACTGCGGCCGGCGACGGCGGTACACAAGGTAGCTGACCAGGATGATCGTCCAGACGAACATGAAGCAGACGGCAGAGACCGTGGTCACCATGTCGAAAGCCTTGCCGATGTCCTTGCCCGCGTAGAGCAGCACCACGCCCGAGAGCAGCAGCACGCAGGAGAGGAACAATGCGTTCCGGGGCACCTTGCGCGAGGAAAGCCGGCCGAACACCTCCGGTGCGTCACCCTCCTGGGCGAGCCCGAACACCATCCGCGAGGTGGAGTAGATGCCAGAGTTCGCCGAGGACATGGCCGAGGTCAGCACCACAAGGTTCACCACGGTGGCGGCGATGCCCAGTCCGGCAAGCGAGAACATGGCGATGAACGGGCTGTGGCCTGCCTTGAACTCGGTCCAAGGGGTCACCGCCATCAGGATCACCAGAGCGCCGACGTAGAACAGCATCACGCGGACCGGGATGGAGTTGATCGCCTTGGGCAGGTTCTTCTCCGGGTCCTTGGCCTCGGCCGCAGTCGTGCCGACGAGTTCAATGCCGACGAAGGCGAACACGGCGATCTGGAACCCGGCTACGAAGCCCATGAACTCCTTCGGGAAGAAGCCGCCATGCGACCAGAGGTTCGCGAAGCCGGCAGTGCCGGCGCCGGAGCGGAAGCCGGTGAAGATCATGACCAGGCCGACGACGATCAGCGCGACGATCGCGACAATCTTCACCAGCGCGAACCAGAATTCGGTTTCCCCGAAGGACTTGACCGTTGGCAGGTTCAGCAGCAGGAGGATGGCAATGGTCCCCAGACCCGGAATCCACAGCGGAATGCCCGGCCACAGCTCACTGGCATAGCCGGAAATGGCAATCACATCCGCGATGCCGGTGACCACCCAGCAGAACCAGTAGGTCCAGCCGGTGAAGAAGCCCGCCCACGGCCCCAGCAGATCAGCCGAGAAGTCGCTGAAGGACTTGTAGTTCAGGTTCGAGAGCAGCAGTTCGCCCATCGCCCGCATCACGAAGAACAGCATGAACCCGATGATCATGTAGACAAAGATCACCGACGGTCCCGCGACCGAAATGGTCTTGCCCGAGCCCATGAAGAGCCCGGTGCCAATGGCGCCGCCGATGGCGATCAGCTGAATGTGACGGTTGCTCAACTGCCGCTGCAGGTGGGGCTGCTGCTCGCGGGCCGAAACCCTGGGGGCGGTCTTCGCCGCGGACGGGGACTGCTGGTCTGGCATGGGTCTTCTTCCTCGATGGACGCCGCTTCCGCACCGAAGTGGGGCGCGGAAGCACCGGCGCAGCGCGGTGGAGCGGCGCCGGCAGATCGGGTTTTCACACTAACGCAGGGGTGCGGCCAGCGTGGAACTTCAACTCCGTGCGGACACACCGTGGCTGGGCGGCCGCCGAAGGAAAAGGGGTGGCAGCGGCATCATTGGCGCGGCCACGGGGACCAGTGTGACCACGATCACGAATGAAAGTCAAAACCGGCCGGCCGGGCCCGCGGCGGCCTCCTTTTGCCTTGGCCGCCGCCTTCCCGATATCCTGTGAGACGAATCACCCACAACTGAACATGCCTCCGAACCGCTGCGGGAGAGTCCTGCCCGCCACCACCGGAGCAGGCGCCGTAGGAGCAAATCCTCCCCGGGAATCTCTCAGGCCCCTGTACCGCAGCGACCAGGCAACTCTGGAAAGCAGCCAGGCTCCGGCCGTGGCTCACCGACGGTGCAAGCGGACCCTCCGGGGACGCGGAAACTCTCAGGTCCAATACAGTGCGGGGAGGAACTCGATCATTTGCGGTGCCCTGCACCGGACCAAACCGGGAGTTCCTCATGACGGTTCAACATTCCTCCTTCCCCTTCGTGGATCGGCACATCGGCGCGCGCCGTGAGGCCGACGTGGCCAGCATGCTCAAGGCGGTCGGCTACGACAGCCTTGGTTCGCTGGTCGACACCGCCGTGCCGGCGGACATCCGGCAAGAGTCGGCACTGGTGCTCGAACCGGCGCAAAGCGAGGTGGAGGTGCTTGCCGCGCTGCGCCGCCTCGCTGCGAAGAACACCACTGCCGTCCAGATGATCGGCCAGGGCTACTACGACACCGTCACGCCCCCGGTGATCCTGCGCAACGTCCTCGAAGACCCTGCCTGGTACACCGCCTACACGCCCTACCAGCCGGAAATTTCCCAGGGCCGGCTCGAAGCTTTGCTCAACTTCCAGACCATGGTCGAGGACCTGACCGGCCTGCCCATCGCCAACGCCTCCCTGCTGGATGAGGCCACGGCGGTGGCCGAGGCGGTCCTGCTGATGCGCCGTGCCAACAAGCGCGAGGGCATGATCGTGCTCGACGCCGACTGCCTGCCGCAGACCATCGCCGTCGTCGAAGGCCGGGCCGCAGCCCTGGACTTCGAGGTCCGGGTCGCCGACCTGTCCGCCGGCCTGCCCGACGGCGACATCGTCGGCGTCGTGCTCCAGCAGCCCGGCGTCTCCGGCCGCGTCTTCGACCACGCCGGCGTGATCACCGCCGCCAAGGACCGCGGCGCGATGGTCACCGTCGCGGCGGACTTGCTCGCCCTCACCCTGATCACCGCGCCCGGCGAGCAGGGTGCCGATATTGCGGTCGGCTCCGCGCAGCGCTTCGGTGTCCCGCTGTTCTTCGGCGGCCCGCACGCCGCGTACATGTCCGTCCGCAAGGGGCTTGAGCGCTCGCTGCCGGGACGGCTCGTCGGCGTCTCAAAGGATTCCGCCGGCACCCCGGCGTACCGCCTGGCCCTGCAGACCCGCGAACAGCACATCCGGCGGGAGAAGGCGACGTCCAACATCTGCACGGCGCAGGCGCTGCTGGCCATTGTCGCCAGCATGTACGCGGTCTACCACGGTCCGGAGGGGCTGAAGGCGATCGCGGAGCGCACGCGCAGCCACGCCCGGACGCTGGCCGCGTCCCTCAAGGCCGGCGGATTCGAGGTCCTCAACGACACCCTCTTCGACACGCTTACCGTGAAGGCCCCCGGCCGTGCCGCGGACCTCATCGAGGCCGCGGAAGACCGCGGCGTCAACCTGCGGCGGATCGACGCCGACCACGTGGGCATCTCCTGCGACGAGACGACCACGGATTCCATCGTTGCCGCCGTCGCCGAGGCTTTCGGGGTGCCGGTCACCGCAGCTGAGGGCTTCGAGCTGCCCGCCGCCGTCGTCCGCGGTTCCGCCTACCTCACCCACCCGGTGTTCCACACCCACCGGTCCGAAACGCAGATGCTGCGCTACCTGCGCCGCCTCTCGGACCGGGACCTGGCGCTGGACCGCACGATGATCCCGCTGGGCTCGTGCACCATGAAGCTGAACGCCACGGTCGAGATGGAGGCCATCTCCTGGCCCGAGTTCGCCTCGATCCACCCCTTCGCGCCGGACCACCAAACGGCGGGATGGCGGGAACTCATCGCCGACCTCGAAGCGGACCTGGCGACCATCACCGGCTACGACCAGGTCTCGATCCAGCCGAACGCGGGCTCGCAGGGCGAGCTCGCGGGCCTGCTGGCAATCCGGGGCTACCACCTCTCCCGCGGCGCCGACCAGCGCACCATCTGCCTGATCCCCGCCTCGGCACACGGCACCAACGCAGCGTCCGCGGTGCTGGCCGGCATGAAGGTGGTCGTCGTGGCGACGGCGGCCGACGGCTCGATCGACCACGCTGACCTCGCCGCGAAGATCGAGGCCCACCGCGAGCACCTGGCCGCGATCATGATCACCTACCCGTCGACCCACGGCGTGTACGACGACGACGTCCGCCAGGTCTGCAGCGCCGTCCACGAGGCCGGCGGCCAGGTGTACATCGACGGCGCCAACCTGAACGCGCTCGTCGGGCTGGCCCAGCCGGGCCGGTTCGGCGGCGACGTCTCGCACCTGAACCTGCACAAGACCTTCTGCATCCCGCACGGCGGCGGCGGCCCCGGCGTCGGCCCGGTTGCGGCCAAGGCGCACCTGGCCCCGTTCATGCCCTCGGACCCGGTTGCGCCCGCTGAGGCCGGGGAGCACGCGGTGCCGATTTCGGCGTCCCGCTTCGGCTCCGCCGGCGTGCTGCCCATCTCCTGGGCCTACGTGAAGCTCATGGGCGGCGAGGGCCTGACCGAGGCGACCCGGAGCGCGCTGCTGGCCGCCAACTACGTCGCGGCGCGGCTGGACCCGCACTTCCCGGTCCTCTACACCGGCAAGGGCGGCCTGGTGGCCCACGAGTGCATCCTGGACCTGCGCGAACTGACCGCGCGCACCGGCGTCACCGCCGAGGACGTGGCCAAGCGCCTGATCGACTACGGGTTCCACGCCCCGACCCTCGCGTTCCCCGTCGCGGGCACCCTGATGGTGGAGCCGACCGAGTCCGAGGACCTGGGCGAGATCGACCGGTTCATCGACGCGATGATCGCAATCAAGGCCGAAATCGACCAGGTTGCCGCCGGGGACTTCAGCGTCGAGGAGTCGCCGCTGCGGAACGCGCCGCACACCGCGTCGGCGCTGATCGACAGCAGCTGGGAGCGCAAGTACACCCGCGAGCAGGGCGCCTTCCCGGTGGCCTCGCTGCGCAGCGACAAGTACTTCCCCCCGGTCGGACGCATCGACGGCGCGGCCGGGGACCGGAACCTCGTCTGCTCCTGCCCGCCCATCGAAGAATTCGCGAACTAGGAGAGCGGCACCATGAGCGAGACCAGCAGCCACACCGCCCTGTACGACCAGCACCGGGCCCTCGGCGCGTCCTTCACCGACTTCGGCGGCTGGCAGATGCCGCTGAAGTACAGCAGCGAACTCCTCGAGCACAAGGCCGTACGGGCCGCCGCGGGGCTGTTCGACCTGAGCCACATGGGCGAGGTGGAGGTGAGCGGGCCGGACGCCGGCGCGTTCCTCGACTACGCGCTGGTGGGCAGGCTCTCGGCGATCGCCGTCGGCAAGGCGAAGTACTCGCTGATCTGCACCGACGACGGCGGGATCATCGACGACCTGATCAGCTACCGCCGCGCGGAGGACAACTACCTGGTGGTGCCCAACGCCGGAAACGCCAAGGCGGTCGCCGCCGCCCTGGCCGAACGCGCCGCCGACTTCGATGTCACGGTGGACGACCAGTCCTCGCGGACGTCGCTGATCGCGGTGCAGGGGCCGCACGCCGAACAGATCCTGCTGGACCTGGTGCCCGCCGGGCAGGCGGACGACGTCCGGTCCCTGAAGTACTACGCCGCCACGGAGGTGACGGTCGCCGGGCTGGACATCCTGCTGGCCCGCACCGGGTACACCGGCGAGGACGGCTTCGAGCTCTACGTGCCCAACGAATCCGCCGCGGTGCTCTGGAACGCCCTGCTGCGCGCGGGCACGCCGCACGGCCTGGTGCCGGCCGGCCTGGCCTGCCGCGACTCGCTGCGGCTCGAGGCGGGGATGCCGCTCTACGGCAACGAGCTCTCGCTCGGCGTGGACCCGTACGCCGCCGGTCTCGGTCCCGTCGTCGCCCTGTCCAAGGAGGGCGACTTCGTCGGCCGTGCCGCGCTGGAGCGGAAAAAGGCCGCCGGCCCGGCCCGGAAGCTGGTCGGGCTGCAGGGCCTCGGCCGCCGCGCTGCCCGTTCGCACTACCCGGTGCTGCAGGACGGGCAGACGGTGGGCGAGGTGACTTCGGGCGCCCCGAGCCCCAGCCTCGGCTACCCGGTCGCGATGGCCTACGTCGACGCGGCACTGGCCGAGCCCGGCACCGAGCTCCAGGTGGACCTGCGCGGCAAGGCCGAACCGTTCCGGGTCGTGCCGCTGCCGTTCTACAAGCGCGCCAAATAAGCCCGCCGCGGGCCCGCAGCAGCGGGCCCGCGCGTTTCCCTCGTTTCTTCCCCGAAAGGCATTCCCCCATGATCAAGGTCGTTCCCGAGCTCCAGTACTCCGCCGAACACGAGTGGGTCTCCCGTGACGGCGGCGGCCCCGCCGGCATCGGCATCACCGCCGTCGCCACCGACGCGCTCGGCGACATCGTCTACGTCGACCTGCCCGAGGTCGGCTCGACCGTGACGGCGGGGGAGACCTGCGGCGAGGTGGAGTCCACCAAGTCCGTCTCGGACCTGTACGCCCCTGTCAGCGGCGAGGTCGTCGCCATCAACGACGCGGTCATCGAGGACCCGGCCCTGATCAACAACGACCCGTACGGCGCCGGCTGGCTGTTCAAGGTCGCCGTCACCGCCGACGGGCCCCTGCTCAGCGCCGAGGAATACGCCGCGGCGAACGGCGCCGAGCTGTGACCGCGCCCGCCGCCGTGCAGAACCTGCTGGACGGGGACCTGGCGCAGGTCGACCCCGAGGTCGCCGCCAAGATCGACGACGAGCTGTCCCGCCAGCGCCACGGGCTGGAGATGATCGCCAGCGAGAACCACACCGCCGTCGCCGTCATGCAGGCCCAGGGGTCGGTGCTGACGAACAAGTACGCCGAGGGCTACCCCGGCCGGCGCTACTACGGCGGCTGCGAGCACGTCGACGTGATCGAGCAGCTGGCCATCGACCGGGCCAAGGAGCTCTTCGGTGCGGCGTACGCCAACGTGCAGCCGCACTCCGGCGCCCAGGCGAACGCCTCCGTGATGCACGCACTGCTCAAGCCCGGCGACACCATCATGGGCCTGAACCTCGCCCACGGCGGCCACCTGACGCACGGCATGCGGATCAACTTCTCCGGCCGGCTCTACAACGTCATCCCGTACCAGGTCCGCGAAGAGGACCACCGGGTGGACATGGAGGAGGTGGCCCGGCTCGCCCGCGAGCACAAGCCGCAGCTGATCGTCGCCGGCTGGTCCGCCTATGCCCGGCAACTGGACTTCGCCGCATTCCGCCGCATCGCCGACGAAGTGGGCGCCTACCTGATGGTGGACATGGCCCACTTCGCCGGGCTCGTGGCGGCCGGCCTGCACCCGTCCCCGTTGCCGCACGCCCACGTGGCCACCTCCACCACGCACAAGACCCTGGCCGGTCCGCGCGGGGGCATCATCCTCAGCAACGACGCCGACATCGCCAAGAAGATCAACTCTGCCGTCTTCCCGGGCCAGCAGGGCGGCCCGCTGGAGCACGTCATCGCCGGCAAGGCCGTGGCCTTCAAGATCGCCGCGACGGAAGAGTTCCGTGAACGCCAGGAGCGGGTCCTGGCCGGGGCGCGCATCCTGGCCGAACGCCTGATGCGCGACGACGTCGCCGCGGCCGGCATCTCCGTCATCAGCGGCGGCACCGACGTCCACCTGGTGCTGGTGGACCTGCGCAACTGCGAGCTGGACGGCCAGCAGGCCGAGGACCGGCTCGCCGCCATCGACATCACGGTCAACCGCAACGCCGTCCCGTTCGACCCCCGGCCGCCCATGGTGACCTCGGGCCTGCGGATCGGCACCCCCGCCCTGGCAACGCGCGGTTTCGGCGAGGAGGCGTTCCGCGAGGTCGCCGACATCATCGCGGAGGCCCTGGTTGCCCCCGACGGTGCCGATCTCTCCGCCCTGGCCGCGCGCGTCCGCGGGCTCGCGGACGCCCACCCGCTCTACCCCGGGGTCGCCGACACGGCGTCCGCGGGCTGAGCAGCGAGCAAAGGACCGGCAATGGCTGTTGGCGTCTTCGACCTCTTCTCCGTCGGCATCGGGCCGTCGAGCTCGCACACCGTGGGCCCGATGCGGGCGGCGGCAGCCTTCACCCATGAGCTCGCCGGCGCCGGCCTGCTCGAGCGGGTGGCCGGGCTGCGGGTCCACCTCTACGGTTCCCTGGCGGCCACCGGCCGCGGGCACGGCACGATGACGGCGGTGCTGCTCGGCCTGGAGGGGTATGAGCCGGAGCTGATCCTGCCGCAGGAAGTCGAGGACCGGCTGGCGGACCTGGCCGCGAGCGGCGTCCTGCGCCTCGCCGGGGTCCGGCCGCTGCAGTACGCGGTCGAGGACATGGTTTTGCACCCGCTGACTGTGCTGGACCGGCACACCAACGGGATGACCTTTGAAGTGCTGGACGAGGCCGGGGGAGTGCTGCACGGGGCGACCTTCTTCTCCGTCGGCGGCGGTTTCATCGTCCGTGAAGGCGAAGAGGAGGCCGCTGCGCAGCAGCTGCAGGCGAGCAAGGCGCAGCTGCCGTACCCCTTCCGGACAGCGGCGGAGCTGCTGGCGCACTGCCACGCCACCGGGCGGGGGATCAGCGACATCATGCTTGCGAACGAGACGGCGGACCGTTCCGAGCAGGAGGTGCGGGAGGGGCTGCTGCACATCCGGGACGTGATGGAGGAGTGCAAGAACGCCAGCCTCCGCCGCACCGGCGAGCTTCCCGGCGGCCTGAAGGTGCGGCGCCGGGCACCCGCGTGGCACGCCCGCCTCCGCCAGGAAGACCCGGACCGGGACCCGAAGTTCTGGCAGGAGTGGGTGAACCTGGTGGCCCTTGCCGTGAACGAGGAGAACGCCTCCGGCGGCCGGGTGGTCACCGCCCCGACCAACGGGGCGGCGGGCATCATCCCCGCCGTCATGTTCTACGCGACGCATTACTTGCCGGGCATCCGCACCGCTTCCCAGCGCGAGAAGGACGACGTCGTTGTCCGGTTCCTGCTCGCAGCCGGGGCCGTTGGCGTGCTGTACAAGGAGCAGGCCTCCATTTCCGGCGCCGAGGTGGGCTGCCAGGGCGAGGTCGGTTCGGCGTCGTCCATGGCTGCGGCGGGCCTGGCCGAGGTGCTCGGCGGAACGCCCAAGCAGGTCGAGAACGCGGCCGAGATCGCGATGGAGCACAACCTGGGCCTGACGTGCGACCCGATCGGGGGCCTGGTCCAGGTGCCGTGCATCGAGCGCAACGCGATCGCCGCCGCGAAGGCCATCAATGCCGCCAAGATGGCGCTCTGGGGCGACGGCGACCACCGGGTATCGCTGGACGAGGTGATTGTGACCATGCGCGAGACCGGCAAGGACATGAGCTCCAAGTACAAGGAGACCGCCATGGGAGGCCTCGCCGTCAACGTCGTCGAGTGCTGAGACCCGGCCGAACGGCCGCTAACGGCGGGCTCCTCCGCACGGAGCCCGCCGTTAGCGGCCGTTCGCGCGCAGGAATGCGCGCAGCGTGAGCGGAGCCTGCCCGGTGATCTCCTCGACGGCGCCGCTCAGCCCTGCCAGCTCGCCGCGCGCGATGGCCGTGTATGTGCTCACCCAGGCATCCAGCTGCCACTCCGGCGCGCCGTACCCCCGCCGCGACTCGTAGGCCTCTGCGGTCGTCTCGTTGTGGAACGACACCGGCCGGCCGGTCTCCTCGCTGAGCACCGCGGCGGCCGACGCCAGTGAGAGTTCCTCCGGTCCGGTCAGGTCATAACTGGCGTTGCGGTGCCGCTCCGGGTCCTGCAGGATGGCCGCCGCCGTGCGGGCGACGTCGTCCCGGGCCACCACGGACGCCACCCCGTCGCCTGCAGGACCGCGGATGACGCCGTCCTCGCCCACCATCGCCGGCAGGAAATCCAGGTACAGGTTGTCGCGCAGGAAAGTGTAAGCCATGCCCGAGGCCCTGATGTGCTCCTCGGTGGCGAAGTGGTCCCGCGCGAGCGTAAAGGACGCGTCGGGGGCGGCGCCGTAAAACGAGGTGTACACGATGTGCCCCACCCCGGCGTCGGCGGCGGCGTCGATGAAACTGAAATGCTGGGCCAGCCGGTCCGGAGCCTCCGCCCCGGAGACCATGAAGAGCAGGTCGATGCCGGCCAGCGAGCCGGCAGCCAGGCCCCGGTCGGCGTAGCCGGAAAGGACCGGCTCGGCCCCGGGGAACGCGGGCGCCCGCTCCGGGGAACGCGCGAGCAGACGCTGGCGGGCTCCGGCGGCGGCCAGCAAACGCGCGACGGCCCCGCCCACGTAGCCGGTGGAGCCGGTGACCGCCACGGACAGCTCGTGGTTCACTGCGGACCTCCTCGCCGGCGCCGGGTGCGCAGTCCCATTATGGGCGCTGCCGCCCCGTTCTCCTAGGGTTTCCGCAGCGGGTTCAGCAGGCGCCGCAGGCGCGCTTAATAGTCTTGCGGCAGCGCTTCGGGGCGGTTCATAATTCCAACACCACGCCCGCAGGGCGGGGCTCGGGAGGGGAGCTGTCATGGCCGGCAGGTTGAGTTGTTCGTTGATGCCGACGCGAGGTACAGGTTCCGTCTCCGGTCCGGGGACGGAACCGTGATGGCCGTTTCGAAGGACTACGCCACGAGACAGGCAGCCGTGGCCGCCATCAATGCAGTGCGCGAGTGCGCCGGCACGGGCCTCATTTCGGATCTGTGTGCGACGCGGGGCCAGCGCCAGGCGTCCTCCGCAGCGTCCCGGCGCCACGCGCCCGGGCGCTGATCAGTCCGGTTCGCGCAACGAGGGCGGCGGCATGCGGTGTTCCCGCCGCCGCGCGGCCCAGAGGACGGTGATGCCCGCAGCGATCGACAGGGTCGCGGTGTAGCTCAGAACGGTCGCTGCATCCTCGACCCGCCTGCCCTCGATCGGGAGCGCCGTGATCACCAGCACCAGGACGAAACCGAGCAGCAGCAGTGCCGATGAGACCCGAACCGGGACGCGCCGGGCGCGCAGCACGGCCTCCGCCGTCGGACGGAGCAGGCAGACAGCGACGAACGCCGGATAGAGCAGGCCGGCCTTCGTCAGCCACAGCACGCCCGGAGCATCACGGTAGAGCGAGAGGCCGGGGGAGGACACCGGCAGATCGCTCAGCAGGAAGGCCGCGGCCAGCACGACGGCGGAGACGCCAAGGACCGCGTATCCGGCGGGAGCAGCCACCAGCCGCGCGGTCGAACGGTGCTGGTAGCCGGCGGCCGTCCTGATGCCGAGCAGGGCAAACACGCCGAGCAGCATCAGCCGCAGCAGCAGGTAGGCGTAGTTCCGCTCTCCGAGGACCCGGTCGACCGCCAGATAGATGTCGGAAATGTTCAGCGCGATCACTCCGGAAGTCAGCATGAAGACCGCGAAGATGCTGCGCGACTCGCCCCGCGTCACAGCGCGGAACCGGCTGGCTGCGATGAGCAGGCACAGCGCCAGCGGAATCCATTTGATGGCTTCACTCATCCGCCGCTGGTCATCTCCTTCCATCCGCGCCTGCTTCCGATCCTAGCGAATCGCCCCTTAACGCCGTCAGGGGCAGGACCACTGTCCTGCCCCTGACGGCACTGGCATTCCTGGCGTGAGGGCCCCTGGCGTCAGGCCTTCGCCTTGGCGGACTTCTTGGCGACGAACAGCGTGTCCGCCTCCTCCAGCGACATGCCGTTGGTTTCGGGAACCTTGAACAGCACGAAGAAGAAGGACGCGGCGGCGAACAGTGCGTACGCACCGTAGGTCACCGGCAGCGACAGCGCAGCCATCGGGGGGAAGCTGAGCGTGATCACGAAGTTGGCGACCCACTGGGCGGCAGCAGCCAGGCCCAGGGCCTTGGCGCGGAAGCGGGACGGGAAGATTTCGCCCAGGAGCACCCACACGAGCGGTCCCCAGGAGGCACCGAAACAGACCACGAAGACGTTCGCGGCGACGAGCGCCGTCGGGCCCCAGCCGCCGGGCAGGCTCGGCTCCCCGTTGACCACAGCGGCGTTCATGAAGCTGACGGCCATCGTGGCCAGCGAGACGGCCATGCCGATGGAACCGGCCAGCAGGATGGGCCGCCGCCCGACGCGGTCCACCAGCGCGATGGCAATCAGCGTCACGAGAATGTTGGTGATGGAAGTGACCACGGAGATCGTCAGCGAGTCCGATTCGTGGAAGCCCACGGCCTTCCAGAGCGAGGTCGAGTAGTAGAAGATCACGTTGATGCCGACGAACTGCTGGAACACCGAGAGCAGGATGCCGACCCAAACGATGGAGTGCAGGCCGAGACTCTTGCCGCGCAGGGAACCCTTCAGCCCGGCCAGCTCGTCCGCGTGCACGGCTTCGTGGATTTCCCTGATGGAGCGGTCCGGGTCCTCGGCAGGGGCAATCCGTGTGAAGATCTCCCGTGCCTTGTCCTCCTGTTTGGTCATCACGAGGTAGCGCGGGGATTCGGGCAGCTTCAGGGCGATGGCGCCGTAGACGACGGCGGGGACGACGCCGGCGAGGAACATCCAGCGCCAGGCCTGGAGGCCGAAGAGCCCCTGCTGGTGCGCGCCGCCGGAAGAGTTGGCGATCACCGCGTCGGAGAGCAGGGCGGCGAAGATGCCGACCGTGATGGCGAGCTGCTGCAGGGAGCCCAGCCGTCCGCGCAGCTTTCGCGGGGAGATTTCGGCGATGTAGGCCGGCGCGATCACGGAGGCGACGCCGATGCCGAGGCCGCCGATGAGGCGCCACAGGATCAGGTCCCAGACGCCGAAGGCCAGCCCGGTGCCCAGGGCGCTGATCAGGAACAGGCCGGAGCCGATCAGCATGACCTTGATGCGGCCGATCCGGTCAGCGAGCCGTCCGGCGCCGTAGGAGCCCGCCGCGCAGCCAAGCAGGGCGACGGCGACGGCGAAGCCGGTGAGCGTCTTGGAGAGGGCGAACTGCCCCTGGATGGCGTCGACGGCGCCGTTGACAACTGAGGAATCGAATCCGAAGAGGAATCCGCCGACCGCCCCCGCGGTTGAGAGGCCGATGACCTTCGCATTGGTGCCGGCCGTCCGGCCGGAGGTGGTCGTGGACATTATGCTCCCTCGGATATACCCGTAAGGCGGGATCTTCAGGTGCAGAGACTTGCTTCAACGCACGAATCCCGCCCGGACAGTCTTCTTCATGCGGCAGTAGGGGTCAAATCCGGTGCTGCCCCCGGCGGCTGGTTAGACTTGCCGAAAACCGCAGGCGAGGGAGCATCCAGTGGGCGTGAGCACTGCCGATCTGTACGACGAGCGGGGCGAGGAGCTGCAGTCCGTGCCGACGCAGTTCCTGAACCTGGGCGGAGCGAGGGAGTTCAGCGGTCCGGTCCGCACAGTGCGCTGCTTCGAGGACAACGCGCTGCTGAAGTCGGTGCTGCAGGGCGACGGCGGCGGAGCCGTGCTCGTCGTCGACGGCGGGGCCTCGCTCGCCTCGGCCCTGATGGGGGACATGATCGCGGAGTCCGCCGTGCGCAACGGCTGGGCCGGCGTCGTGATCAACGGGCCCGTGCGGGACCGGCTCGCGCTGGCGCAGCTGCCGCTCGGGGTGAAGGCCCTCGGCAGCAACCCGCGCAAGAGCGCCAAGACGGGCGCGGGGGAGGCCGACGTCGAGGTGGTGTTCTCCGGCGTGACGTTCCGGCCCGGAGCGATGCTGTACAGCGACGACGACGGCATCCTCGTCGAGCGCTAACCCGCGCCCCTCCCGACGCCCCTCCAGCGCGCGAACGGCCGGCAACGGCGGGCTCCGCGCGGAAGAGGCCGCCGCAACTGGCCCCTCGATGGGGGAGTGCGGCCCTGTCCGGACCGGCCTCCGACCGATAAAATTGGAAGTGGCGGCATTCAGTCCAATGGAGGCGACGCCATGAACAAGCACAGCAGCAAGAAGCCCGAGGAGAACGGTCCGGCCCCGTCCGAGGGCGAGGAAGTCCGCGGCCGATATGTCGAAGGATCCTATGGTGCGGCCGGGGGCCAGCGGGGCCGCACGTCCGAGGACACGGTTGGCCGTTACACGGAGGGCTCGTACGGCAAAGCAGGCGAACGCGGCGGCCTTCCCGAGCCGTTAGGCGAGGAGCAGGAGGAGTCCGGCCGGTTCATCGAGGCGGACTATGGCCGTGAGGGCACCGTGCCGGGGCGCACGTCCGCGGACGCCGTCGGGCGTTACACGGAGGGCTCTTACGGTAAAGCGGGGGAGCGCCCGCCGGCACGGAAGGCGCGAGCCTCCGGCTCGGATTCGGGCCAATAGACAACCGGCAAATAGGCAACCGGCAACGAAACAGGGCCCCGGGGAGAATCCAGGGGCCCCGTTTCGTTGGCGCCGGCGGCGCCGTCCGGACAGCTAGTGCAGCGGCGCGGAGACCTCCGGCGCGGTCTCGTCCTCGAGCTCGGCGTTGTCTTTCTGCGCCCTCGCCGCTCTCGGGTCCACCAGCTTCGCGTTGGGCAGCAGCCAGGAGACGAGGAAGGCCAGCGCCACGAGGGCTGCGGCGGTGAGCATGACGACGTCGATCGCCTGCGCGAACCCGTCCCTGATCGGGAAGGTCAGCGTGGGATTGGCGTTCTTGAGCCAGCTGGTGTCGTTGAGCGAGTTGTCTCCGGCGCCGTTCTTGAAGAAATCGAAGAGCGGCTTGTTCGCCGGGTCCCCCGCGATCGCCGGATCCCGCAGCAGCTTCTGGTAGTTCGGATCCGCCATGGCGGTCTTCATGGCGCCGCTGATCTTGTCCGCCGCCTGGGCGAACAGGAGCGAGATGAAGACTGCCGTGCCGGCCGCGCCGCCCATCGAGCGGAAGAACGCGGCCGTCGAGGTGCCCACGCCCATGTCCTTCGGCGGAACGGCCATCTGCATGGAGATGGTCAGCGGCTGCATGCAGAAGCCAAGCCCGAGGCCGAACATGACGGCGATGGCACCGGGGACCCACAGGCCGGTGTCCACGTGCAGCGACAGGCCCATGATGACGGCAGCTCCGGCAAGGATGGCCGTGCCGAGCACCGGGAAGATCTTGTACGTACCGGTCCGCGAGATGGCCTGGCCGCTGGTGATGGACCCGGTGAGGATGCCGATGGTGAAGGTGATCATCATCAGGCCGGCCTCGGTGGGGGTCAGGCCCTTCACCAGCTGCAGGTACATCGGCAGCATCGCGATCGCACCGAACATCCCGACGCCGATGATGAAGTTCAGCAGCGAGGACAGACCGAACGTGGGGATCCGGAAGAACCGAAGCGGGATGAGTGCTGAATCTCCGGCTGCCTTCTCGGCCAGGATGAACAGCAGGATGCCCAAGGCGCCCAGGCCGTAGCAGATCCAGGAGTTCGACGACGCCCAGCCCCAGCTGCGGCCCTGCTCAGCGACGAGGAGCAGCGGCACCAAGGCAAGCGTGACGGCGCCGGCGCCCCAGTAGTCGATGCGCTGTTTCTGGTGTTTCGCCGGCAGATGCAGGTAGATCCAGACGACGGTGAGGGCGGCGACGGCGATCGGGACGTTGACGAAGAAGACCCAGCGCCAGCCGTCGATTCCCATCAGGGTCCTGGTCCCCGCGAAGAAGCCGCCGACCACCGGGCCGAGGACCGAGGAGACCCCGAAGACCGACATGAAATAGCCCTGGTACTTGCCGCGGTCCTTCAACGGGACGATGTCGCCGATGATTGCCAAACCGAGCGCCATCAGGCCGCCTGCACCCAGGCCCTGGATGCCGCGGGCGATCGCCAGTTCGGTCATCGAGTGGACGGACCCTGCATAGATGGAGCCGGCGAGGAAGATTCCGATCGCAGTGACGTAGAGCGGCCGGCGCCCGAAGATGTCGGACAACTTGCCGTACAGCGGCGTGCTCACCGTGGACGTGATGAGGTAGGCGGTGGTGGCCCAGGCCTGGAGCGAGAGCCCGTCCAGGTCGTTGGCGATGGTGTAGATCGACGAGGACACGATGGTCTGGTCGAGCGAGGCAAGGAACATGCCAAGCAGCAGGCCTACCAGCACCGTCATGATTTCGCGGTGCGTGAAGACCTTGGATGCCTCCGGGGTGCGGGACCGGGCCCCGGTGCTCACGTGGGACATGGGTGGCTCCAATGAAGAAAAGGGATTCGCAAACAGAATAGTTGCTTTGGTGAAACAAGTATATGCATAACCGGCCCTTTGGGTAGGGCCGAAGACGGAGGATGTGGCGCAGCTCTCATGCCGTTCAGCGCCCGCCGCCGGCGGGATATTCCCGGGGCGTTAGAATCGAGTCACCTTTCCGCCGGGTTCCGCCCGGGACCCGGCGCCGATTGCCACAGCCTGGAGCCGCTGACGCCGATGAGCACCCATCTGGATCGATACCGGCAGGTGGCCGAAGTGCTGGCCCGGCACGGACTTGGCGCCCTCGTGGGCATCTCGGGCCTGGACCGGTGGGCGCCGCTGGGGGCCCTGGCGGGAAATCCCGCCGAGCGCAGGACGGCGCCGGATCACCTCCGGCTCGCGCTCGAGGAGCTCGGACCGACCTTCATCAAGCTCGGGCAGCTGCTTTCCACCCGCGCCGACCTGCTGGCGCCCGAGTACCAGGCGGAACTTTCGAAGCTGCAGGATTCTGCGCCGGCCGTCGACGGCGACACCGTCCGGGAGCTGATCCGGCAGGAGCTTGGGGCCGCCCCGGAGGAGGTGTTCAAGAGCTTCGATCCGCGGCCGCTTGCCAGCGCCTCGATCGGGCAGGCCCACGCGGCGGTGCTGCCGGACGGGACGGAAGTGGTGGTGAAGGTGCGCCGGCCCGGCGTCGTCGAACGCGTGAACGAGGACCTGGAGATCCTCCGCAATCTCGCGGCGCAGGCGTCGCGGCGCTGGGAGGCCGCTGCAGGCTACAACGTCGCCGGCATCACCCAGGAGTTCTCGGAGACGCTCCGCGCGGAGCTCGACTACCTGCAGGAGGGCCGTAACGCGGATCGCTTCGCCGAGAATTTCGCCGCGGACGACGGCGTGCACATCCCGCGGGTGGTCTGGGCCTGCACCACGTCGCGGGTGCTCACCCTCGAACGCATCCGGGGCGTGAAGGTCAGCGACCTCGACGGGCTGGAGCGCACGCGGGTGGACCGGCGGGCGCTCGCCGTGCGCGCGGCGGGGGCTGCGGCGAAGATGGTCTTCGAGGACGGGTTCTTCCACGCGGATCCGCACCCCGGAAACCTGTTCATCGAGCCCGGCGGCCGGATAGGGCTGATCGACTTCGGCATGGTCGGCGAGGTCGACGAGAAGCTGCGCGACAAGCTGGGTGTGCTGCTGGTGGCCCTCGCCCGCGGCAATCCCGACCGGATCGGCACGGCCCTGGTGGACATTTCGGTCACCAAACGGCCGGCGGACCGCGCGCAGCTGCGCGCGGACCTGGTTCCCTTCATGGCCCTGTACCAGGGGCGCCAGCTTGGCCAGATTGATTTCGCGGCCCTGGTGACCAGGATGCTCGCCCTGCTGCGCGACCACCATCTCCAGCTGCCCCGCCAAATGGCGATGCTGCTGAAGATGGTCGTCATGGTGGAGGGCATGGGTGTGCAGCTGGACCCCGAATTCAGCCTCGCGGAGGTTTTCGAGCCCTATGCCCGGCGGCTGGTGCTCGAGCGTTTCTATCCCAAGGTCTTCGCGAAGCGGCTCGGTCAAGCCGGCATGGACGCGGCCGATCTGGGCGTGGAGCTTCCGGAACGCCTGCGCCGCCTCTTCGACCTCGTGGACGCCGGCGGCGTTGAGGTGCATCTGCGGGCGGCGGAACTGGAGCCGTTGATCGGCCGGGTCGAAAAGATCGGCAACCGCCTGGTGGCGGGAATGATCGTCTCGGCGTTCATCCGCGGCGTCGGCGAGCTGACCGTGGGTGACAAGGACAAGTGGCGCGACTGGGAGGTGCCGCTGATGCGGGCCGGGTTGGGTGCGGCGGGCGTCCTCAGCGGCTACCTTGCCTACACGGCCCGCCGCGGGAAGCGTCCCGGGCGGTTCTCATGAGGTCACGCCGCCCCGGCGGCGCCTCCGGTCCGGTCGACGACGAAGCCCGTCGCCGCATTTTCCCGCACCGCGATGATCCCGGCGACGACACTCTTCAGGTGAGGGAACCGGCGCGAGACGGCAACGACGGTTCCGTCCTCCGCCGTAAGCTGGAAGCTGTACGGAGCATCGGGGTTGTTGTCTTTGAAAATCTCGAACCTACCGGCCACCTGGCACCTCATCGTGACGTCGATATTAATGCGGCAAAACTTGATGACTTTATGTTTCCATCAAGCCATAATGAGTGTATCGGGACGGTGAGCGGGTGGGGTAGCCCTACTGACTGGTAAGTTAATATTCGCCCCCGAAGACGTCGAAAGTTGTTCCCCCATGGCTGACGCGTTATTCCCGGCTCCGCTGAATGAAGTGAAGGCGGAGCTGTTCAAGAGTCTCGGGCATCCGGTGCGCATCCGGGTGCTGGAGCTCCTCTCTGCCTCGCCCACCGTGTCCGTGGCTGAAATGCTTGCCGCGACCGGACTGGAGGCGTCCCACCTGTCGCAGCACCTGGCCGTGCTCCGACGCCAGAACCTCGTCATAGCGGACCGGCGGGGGAGCCAGGTCTTCTACACGCTGGCCCAGCCGGCGGTGGCCGACCTGTTGAAGTCCGCCCGGAAGCTGCTCGTTGACATTCTCCAGGCCAACCAGCTCAATCTGCAGCAGTCCGTGGCGGACGCCACCTCCCGCGGCGCCGAGTAGCCGCAGTACCTGCGCTGGCCGTACCCGGCTTGCCGCACTTGTGCGGCTGTGGCGGGCCGCGCGCCGGCGGTCCGGCCGGTGGAGGTTTGCCGGTGGAGGTTTGCCGGCGGAGGTTTGCTGGGGGAGGTTTGCTGGTGGTCCGGGCTCAGAGTGCGGCTGAGGGCTCCCGCCCCATCAACTGCCGGCCGGCGGGAAGGAACGCCGACGTCGGGGTGAGCCAGGCGAAGCCGACGGCGCGGAAGAAGTCCACCCTGGCCTGATGCGGGAGGTGGGACTCGCTTTCATCGAGCTGGGCGACCACCATTTTCCGGCCCAGCGCCGCGGACTCCTCGATGAATGATGCAATCAGTGCGCGCCCTATGCCGGCGCGCCGGCAGTCCGGGCGGACGTAAAGCTCGGTGATGAGTGAGCCGGTGACGTGGGGGGGAGTGTCCGCGTAGCCGGCCAGCATCCGCCAGCCGTTGAAGTGGTGATGGCCAACGAGCAGGCCGACGATCTCACCGTTGCATTCAGCCACCCGGCGGACCTTGACCGTTCCCGCGCCGGTAGCTGCAGCCGTTGCGGCGGAACCCTGGGGCCACTCCGCCATGAGCCGGCAGATGCCGACATTGTCGGAAAGGGTGGCGTCCCGGATGTGGACGGAATCCTGGATCGGCAGCAAGCGAAAATACTCCTTCCCCCCGCTCCCATTTTAGGGCCGTTCAGCGGCTGAGCTACTGCAGGTGAGCTGGCCGAGGCTGGCGTTGTGCCTGCTGCTCCCGGTACGATCAGTAGGCTTACAAATTGAGCAACCGCGTGAATGAGTTCTCTCCAGGAGTTTATCGAATGCGAGGATACCCCCGGGCGCTGCCCGACGAAATGAGCCTCGGCCTGCCGGCACCCGCTGCGGTCGAGGTGGAGGAACGACCCCAATTGACCTTCCAGCAAGACGCGTACGCCCACTGCGGCGTGCCGATGAAGCCGAAAGATGCGACAGTGTCGTCCATCTACGCGCCGATGAGCACTGATCCCGACGACGAACCCACCATCCAGGTGTACATGGACAGCGTGCTGCTGCGCTGCGATTGCGGCTTCCAGCTCGTCGTCCCGCTGGCCGATCTCGCCCCGGGCGCCGGATCCGAATAGGGGGCGCTTTCGGAGGGCGCAGGGCGGATAATTGGTCCCATGGATGCCGCGGCCGCCGTCGTCATTGTTGTCCTTGCCATCCTGGTCGTCGTTCTGGCCAGAATGTCGGTGCGCATCGTGCAGCAGTATGAGCGGGGCGTGCTGTTCCGGCTCGGGCGGGTGGTGGGGGTGCGCAGCCCGGGGCTCCGCACGATCATCCCTGTGGTGGACCGCCTTTCCAAGGTAAGCCTGCGCATCGTCACGATGCCGATCCAGTCCCAAGGCATCATCACCCAGGACAACGTGAGCGTCGACGTCTCCGCCGTGGCGTACTACCGGGTGGTCGACGCCGTGAAATCGGTGGTCGCCATCGAGAACGTTGCGGCCGCCATCAACCAGATCGCGCAGACTACGCTGCGCAAGGTCGTCGGCCGGCACACGCTGGACCAGACGTTGTCCGAAACGGACAAGATCAACGCGGACATCCGCGAAATCCTCGACGTGCTCTCGGTGGAGTGGGGCGTGGAGGTGACGCTGGTGGAACTGAAGGACATCCAGCTGCCCGAAACAATGAAGCGGGCCATGGCCCGGCAGGCCGAGGCGGAGCGGGAGAAGCGGGCCAAGATCATCGCCGCCGAAGGCGAAGCCATTGCGGCCGCCGCCCTTGGCAGCGCCTCGGACGTGATGATGGAGCATCCGCTGGCCCTGCAGCTGCGGAACCTCCAGACCCTCGTGGAGCTCGGGGTGGACAAGAATTCCACCATCGTTTTCCCGGCCCCGCTGATGAGCACCATCGGTGAACTGGCCAATTTCCTCTCCCGCGAAAGCAGGGCGGCCGGGGCGCAGGAGCCCGGAATCGAGGCGGTGCCGAACGCGCCGGAGCCCTCGTTACCGGTCGTGGAAAGCGGGTTCGGAGAGGCTGTGGGGCAAACCCTATCCCAAATGTCACAGAAATCACCTTTGCAACGCGCTTAACTCTGTTATCCTACTTTTGCATTGAAGAGAGCAGCCGCTCCTCGACAAGCGCAGCCCAGTGATTTCTGGGGGTCTCACTCAGCTACGAAACCGATGAGGTTCGCCGGGCTACCGAACACAGTAAAGGTCTCAGCCATGCTTTCTCTTTTCGCAACCCTTCAC
The DNA here is from genome assembly GCF_018531425.1 of Paenarthrobacter sp. DKR-5. Taxonomy (GTDB): domain Bacteria; phylum Actinomycetota; class Actinomycetes; order Actinomycetales; family Micrococcaceae; genus DKR-5. The sequence goes on along the minus strand of NZ_JAHBOI010000001.1, from coordinate 632,256 downwards.
ACCTTCTTCCTTTCCCGCGTTGACGGCCTGCGCCGTGAAGAAACCGGGGCCACCGCTGTTGAATACACCCTGATGGTGGCACTTATCGCCGTTGCCATCGTGGGTGTGGTCACCGCATTCGGGCAGCAGCTCAGCGCCTTCTTCGGCGGCCTGGGCGCCCAGCTCGGGCTCTAATCCAGCCGGGATGTCTGTTTCCGGTTTTTGCCGGATCCTCGGATAAACTCAGCGGCGCCGTGGGGGACGGCGTCGCTGAGTCCCAGGCACGCGGAAGGCACGCTCATGGCCAAGGAACGGTCTGAAAAAGGTGCCGCGGCAGTCGAATTTGCCCTTGTTGTTCCGCTTCTGCTCCTGCTCCTAATTGGGATCATCGAGTTCGGGCGGGTCTACAACGCTCAGATTGAACTTTCGGGGGCAGTTCGCGAAGGCGCGCGCACCATGGCGATACATAACGACCCGGCGGCGGCGCGTGCGGCGACCCGCCAAGGGGCACCCTCGCTGAACCCTGCTTTGACGGACGGACAGATAGCAGTCTCGTCCGGTGGCAGCCCATGCACCGTCGTCGTTACCGCCTCTTATCCAATGAATTTTCTTACAGGCTTGTTCGGCAGCACCGTCGACCTGACTGGGAAGAGCACGATGCAATGCGGCGGCTAGGGTTCAGAACGAGCAGCGAGGCGCGTGACGAACGTGGAGCAGTCGCTGTCATAACAGCAATTTCGATGGTGACGCTCCTGGGAATGGCGGCCATCGTGATCGACGTGGGAGCTATCTACTTCGAGCGCACCCAGCTTCAGACTGGCGCTGATGCAGCCGCAATCGCGATTGCCCAGAATTGTGCCAAGGGCGACTGCGGTGACATTTCCGCTACTGCGACGTCGTTGGCTGGTGGCAATGCCAACGACGGTGCGTCTGCCGCAGACGCATCAGTGGACGCCTCCCAGAATCTTGTGTCCGTCAATACGGGCACATTGACCAGTGGCGGCCAGCATGCCCTGGCCAATGTCTTTGCGCCCATTCTCGGATTCCCCACCAGCAGTGTCCGCGCCTCCGCGAGTGCCACGTGGGGGAGCCCGGCCGCGGCAACCGTCTTCCCATTCACCACGCCGGAATGCATCTACGACAAGATCGCGCCCGACACGACGGTTTGGCTGAAGGCAAGTTCTTCCTGCACCGACGCGAATGGCAACGTCGTGCCAGGCGGCTTCGGCTGGCTCGACGAGACCAGCCCCTGCGCCGCAGACGTGGACATCACCTCCGAGATCGGCAGCGAACCGGGCAAGAGCGGGCCGCCCTGTTCAATGGACAAGATTGTCAACACCACGATCCTCATCCCTGTTTACGCCTATGCGTCCGGCCAGGGCCAGAATGCCGTTTACACCATTTACGGGTTCGCTGCCTTCCACCTGACGGATTGGAGTTGGCCCGGCAGCTTCACCACGCACCCCTCAGCCGACTGCGACAAGTGCACCGGCGTCCAGGGCTACTTCACCCAGCTCGTTTCCATTGACGACGTCAAGAACTGGTCAATCCACCGGCTGGGCGGCCCAACCCTCAATGCCAGTTTCGTTAGTCTCAGCCAGTAGGAGTAGCTCCCCTTGAAAGCCCGGGTACTTGGTGCCGTCGCTGCAGTAGTCCTAGCCATTGTCGGCACCATGCTTCTCGCGTCATACGTCAGCGGGGCGGACCGGCGTGCACTCAAGGGTGTCGACGCCGTGAGCGTTTATGTGGTGAAGACGCGAATACCGGCGGCCACCGCGGCGGACAAGGTGGGCGACTATGTCGAATCGGAACTGATGCCCGCGAAAGCGGTGCCGGCAGACGCCGTCACAAACCTGGACTCGCTAAAGGGCAAGGTGGCGTCCGTAGACCTTGTCCAGGGCGAGCAGTTGTTGAGCAGCCGGTTCGTCGACCCGGCTGCTTTAACGAAGGACGAGGGAAAGAAGGCCGTGCCAGCGGGTATGCAGGAGGTCACCATCTCGCTCGACCCCGAAAGGGTCGTAGGAGGCCAGGTCGCGGCAGGGGACACGGTAGGGATTGTCATCTCGCTTGATAGCTCAGTCACTGGCAATCCGCCGGGTCCGGTCACGCATATGACCCTGCAGAAGGTCCTGGTAACCAATGTGCAGACCGCAGCAGCGAAAGCGGCGCCAGCCTCCAGCGCAAAGAATTCCGCGGCGCCGACCAACGCGGCACCCACCGGGACCATCCTCGTCACTGTTGCCAGAAAGGCCGCCGACATCGAGAAGATCGTCTTCGGTGCCGAGTTCGGCAAGATCTGGCTTACCAAAGAGCCGTCCAATGCGGACACGTCGGGGACCCGTCCACTGACAAGGTACGGGGTGTTCGGATGAGCCGGTACCTGACGGTGACAACCGATCCGGATTATTCCCAGAGGGTGGCCTCTGCCGCAACGGGTGAGCTGGCAGGGGAGATCCATCTTTGGCAGGGAGAGGCTTTCCCTCACGAGCCCGGCGTGTTGCTCGCTCAGCTCCCTGGAGGCGCGCTGCCGGAAGTCGTGCTGCTCGGTCCCGGTGTTCCCTTGGAAGAAGCACTTCAGCTTGCGTCCGGGGTCGACCGGCTGCACCCGGACGTGAGTGTCCTCTTGATCACGCCGGAGGCGGACCAAGCAGCACTCGCGGCGATGCGGGCCGGGGTCCGCGACGTGCTGACCCCGGATGCCGAGTTGCAGGACCTCACCGCGGTGCTTCACCGCGCCGTGCAAGCCTCGCAGGTCAGGCGCCGTGCGGCAGCTCCGCTGCCCGGCGGCATGGATAACAGCGGAGTGCAGGGGCGGATCATCGCCGTCGTCTCACCAAAGGGAGGCGCGGGAAAGACGACGGTTGCCACTAACCTGGCCGTCGGTCTCGCCGCGTCCGCACCGCACTCGACGGTCCTCGTGGACCTGGACCTGCAGTTTGGTGATGTGGCAAGCGCCATGCGCATTGCTTCCGAGCAGTCCCTCGCGGAGGCGGTTCGCGGAGCCGCCCGGAGCGACACCATGGTGCTGAAGTCTTACCTCAGCGCCCACCCCAGTGGCGTGTACGTTCTGGCGGCACCGGATTCGCCGGCTGCTGAAGCGGACATCAGTCCGGCAGACGTGGCGCATTTGCTGGAGCAGCTGGCGGCCCAGTACCGATTCATCATTGTCGACACTGCGCCGGGCTTGTCCGAGCACACCTTGGCGGCGTTGGACCGCTCGACGGATTTTGTGTTCGTTGGCGGTCTCGATGTTCCCAGCGTCCGCGGGCTCCGCAAGGAACTTGACGTGCTCCGTGCCCTAGGCATGATCCCGGCCGCCAAGCACATCGTCCTCAACGGGGCCGATCCGAGGGACGGCCTGTCGGCCGCGGACGTCGAACAGACTCTGGGTCAGAAGCCCGACGTCGTCATCCCGTTCAGCCGCGGCGTACGTCTCTCCACCAACCAGGGTGTGCCGCTCTTGCTCAGCAGGAAGAAGGACCGCGCCACGAAAGAGCTTCGTCGGCTCATTAGCCGGTTCACCCCTGCCCCGGTGGCGGCACCGAAGCGCAGGAGCAAGGCACGGCACCGGATTGGAGCACTATGAACCTCGCTCAGCGCCTGGCTGCGGCCAACGGTCAACCCGTCCCCGCGGAACAGCTGGCAACGCCGGAGCCCAAGTCTGCCCCGGCTAGCCGTCCGGGCGCTCCGGACTCGGCGTTGACACCTGTGCCGAAAATACCGGGACCACCGGGACCGCTTACAACGCCAAAGAAGACGGTGCCAGCCCCCGTAGAGGAGCCCCACGATGCGCTCGGCAAGCTGAAGCAAAGGGCAGGGCAGGATCTCTTTGAGCGTATGGGCACGCGTCTGCTCGACTCTTCCCTGACCGAGGAAGCTCTCAGCGACCTCGTGCACGAAGAACTGGTTCGCGTGGTCGAAGCAGAAGCAATTCTTCTGACGCGCGAGGAACGGCTGCGCCTGATCAAGGAGGTCAGCGACGACGTCCTGGGTTACGGGCCCCTGCAGCAGCTGCTCGACGATGAAGAGGTCACCGAAATCATGGTGAACGGCCACAACAAGATCTACGCCGAGTATCGGGGAAAACTGACACTGACCGGCGTGCGCTTCTCCTCTGAGGAGCACCTGCGGCGGGTTATCGAACGGATCGTTTCCAAGGTGGGACGCCGTATCGACGAGTCGTCCCCGCTCGTCGACGCGCGGCTCGCGGACGGTTCCCGAGTCAATGCCGTGATTCCACCGCTGGCCGTCCACGGCTCCTCCTTAACCATCCGCAAATTCGCGACGGATCCGTTCCAGGTACGGGATCTGATCGGGTTCGGAACCTTGACCCCGGAAATGGCGGAGCTGCTCAACGCCTGTGTGAAGGGGCGGCTCAACATCATCGTGTCGGGAGGCACCGGCACAGGCAAGACCACTCTGCTGAATGTGCTGTCTTCCTTTATTCCGCACGATGAGCGCATCGTCACGATCGAGGACGCCGTCGAACTTCAGCTTCAGCAGGATCACGTCGTGAGCCTGGAGAGCCGGCCGGCGAACATCGAAGGAAAGGGCGAGATCACGATCCGCGACCTGGTGCGTAACTCCCTGCGCATGCGGCCCGACCGCATCGTGGTGGGGGAGTGCCGCGGCGGCGAGAGCCTGGACATGCTGCAGGCAATGAACACCGGGCACGACGGGTCCCTCTCCACCGTCCACTCCAACTCGCCGCGCGATGCGATCTCCCGTCTCGAAACACTCGTCCTGATGGCAGGAATGGACCTTCCGCTGCGTGCAGTGCGCGAACAGATCGCCTCGGCGGTGGATCTCATCGTGCAGCTCACGCGCCTACGCGACGGCACGCGGCGGGTCACCCACGTCACAGAGGTGCAGGGGATGGAGGGTGAAATCGTCACGCTCCAGGACGCATTTGTCTTCGACTACAGCGCCGGAGTAGACAGCAACGGGCGTTTCCTCGGCAAACCGGTTCCCACCGGTGTGCGGCCGCGGTTCGTGGAACGGTTCCAAGAGTTGGGCATCGAACTCTCTCCCCAGGTATTCGGCGCAACGCCGGCAGGACGGCCGCTGCGATGACTCCAATGCCTCTTCAAGTTCCGTTATCGGCCGGCCCCGAGCCTGCCGTCCTCGTGCTGGGACTGGTCCTTTGTTATGCGGCGGCAGCGGCAGTCCTGCTGGTCCTGTTCCCGCCACGCCCAAAAGTGACGCTGGAACTCCAATCGGGCGCCGAAGCGGAGCCAAAATCGCGCCTGACGGGCATCACCTCGGTGGCTACCCATCTGGCGGAGACAATCCTCCGGCAGCTCAAGGGGGCTCCGGCGCTCAGTTCGGCGCTGGAAATCGCAGGATTGAAACTGCGGCCGGCGGACTTCATCGTAATCGTGGCAGCTCCGGCGGTGGTGCTGGCGCTCGTCGGCGTGACCCTGGGGGGTCCTCTGGTAGGCCTGCTGTTCGCGATCCTTGCCGCCGTAGCGGCCAAGCTCGTTCTTGGAGTCCTTGCCTCGCGGCGCCGCGCGGCCTTCAACGACCAGCTCGATGATTCCTTGCAGCTGATGGCCAGCGGCCTCCGCGCCGGCCACAGCCTGCTCCGCGCCGTCGATGCCCTTGCCACTGAAGCGGACGCCCCGACGTCGGAAGAGTTCGCCCGGATCATCAACGAAACGCGGCTTGGCCGCGATCTGGGCGAGGCCCTGGATGCGGCAGCGGCGCGGATGCAGAGCGAGGATTTCCTCTGGGTGGCGCAGGCAATCGCCATCCACCGTGAAGTAGGAGGCAATCTCGCGGAAGTCCTCGACCAGGTGGGTCAGACCATCCGCGAAAGGAACCAGATCCGCCGCCAGATCAAAGCACTGAGCGCCGAAGGCAGAATGTCCGCTGTCGTCCTTGGCGGCCTTCCGTTCGGTATGGGCGCCGTCCTTTTTGTCATCAGCCCGAGTTACATCTCAAAGCTCGTCGAAACGCCGATCGGTCTGGTGCTGCTAGCCATCGGGGCCGTGCTTCTCGTCATCGGCAGCCTCTGGCTGCGCAAAGTCGTCAGCTTCAAATTCTAGGGGTCCTCAGTTGCCGATTTTCATCCTGCTCGCGACGGTCGCAGTCGGTTGCGCGGCGCCATTGTTCGCGTGGGCGATATGGGGGCCGCGCCTTTACCGCGACCGCAATGCGCAGGAGAACCTGAGCCGCGGTCTGACTGTGACGGCCGAACCCGAGGCCGAGCGCGGCCAGCTGATCGCTGCATTGGGTCGGCGCCTCACTCCCGCGAGCTTCGTGGCGCGGCTGGACCGGCTTCTGGCCTTGGCGGGACGCCCGGCGGGATGGCCGATGAAGCGGCTGCTGGCGGCCAAATTCGTCCTCGCCGTAACGGGGGCGGCCGTCGGTCTGCTCTTCCTGCTCGGTGACCCAGGCATGGCCCGGCTCCTGCTGGCGCTCGGCCTCATGCTGCTCGCCTACTTCGTTCCGGACCTGTTGCTCTACAGCCGGGGAATCGAGCGGCAGGAGGCGATAACCCTGGCACTGCCGGACACCCTGGATCAAATGACCATCGCGGTGGAGGCCGGCCTCGGCTTCGAGGCGGCCATGGCCCGCGCGGGCCAGAACGGCAAAGGCCCCCTCGCACAGGAACTTGTGCACACGCTGCAGGACATGCAGGTCGGCAAATCGCGCCGGGAGGCCTACCAGGACCTGGCGGCCAGGACTACCGCCGTCGACCTGCGCAGGTTTGTGCGCTCCATCATCCAGGCGGATATGTACGGGATCTCTGTGGCGGGTGTCCTGCGGACCCAAGCCGCCGAAATGAGGATGAAGCGGCGCCAGCGGGCCGAGGAGCAGGCAATGAAAATTCCCGTCAAGGTTCTGTTCCCCTTGATGGTGTGCATCATGCCGGTGCTGTTCATTGTGATTCTGGGCCCGGCAATCATCAACATCGTCCAGACCCTCAGCGGTTAGCTGAAGTCGTGGTCGGCGACGGACCCGAAGCCCGGTCTCAAGGGGCTCATCCGCCGCCGACCCTGCATCGATCCTCGCGGGTGAAACTTAAGGCGCCCTGTGTCCTTGCCTTAAGAAACCCTCAAGATCCCCGAGGTCGCCGACTTCCGTTCCCACTGTTCTTCGGGAAACGTGTGCAAGGCTGGGTGCCATGGGAGAAATGGTGCAGATCGGAAACAGCGAAACCTCCGTCGAGGCCTACTTGAGCGAGCCCGCGGGCAAGCCCAAGGGCGGCTTGGTGGTCATCCATGAAGTCTGGGGGCTGGTGGACCATACCAAGGACGTGGCAGACCGCTTCGCTGCGGAAGGGTACGTCGTGCTCGCACCGAACCTGCTCGCTGACACGGGGATGACGCCGGAGCTCGCCGCTGAGCTGCAGTCCACGCTGTTCGATCCCGAGCAGCGTGCCAGGGCCCAGCCGCAGCTCCGCGAGTTGATGGCCCCGCTGCGCGCCCCAGGCTTCGCGGAGAAAACGACGGCAGCGGTGCGGGCCTGCTTCGAGCACCTCTACGACCTCGCCGGCACGGGCGGGCGGGTCGCCGTTACCGGCTTCTGCTTTGGCGGCACGTACAGCTTCTCGCTGGCGGTCCACGAGCCACGGCTGCGGGCGGCCGTGCCGTTCTACGGCCACGCAGACTTCAGCCTCGAGCAGCTCCGCGGCATCAGCTGCCCGGTGCTTGCCTTCTATGGAAAAAAGGACACTGCCCTCATTGACAAGCTGCCCGGGCTGGAGCGGCTGATGGCGGAGGCCGGCGTCGACTTCACCCCGGTGGTTTACCCGGGAACCGGGCACGCGTTCTTCAACGACACCAACCAGTGGACCTACAGCGAGGACGCCTCCCGCGATGCCTGGCGCCGCACCCTCGAATTCCTGGAGAAGAACTTCGCCGACTGAGCCGACCCGGAGACACCTGCGGCCGGTACCGCACCCGAAGCGGTACCGGCCGGTGTCCCCGGGGAAGGAAACAGAAATCCCCGGGGAAGTGTGATGGCCTTAGCCTGTGGCGCTCACGCCGTCGGCATCCAGACGCGCATGGTGGAGGGCCCACGGTTGGCCCAGGAGGCGTAGGGGATCAGCTTTACCCGCTCACCGGACGCCGGCTCAGTATCCTCCTGCGCCCGAGCACACGCGCCGTAGGGCCAGGTGCCGTCGTCGAACTGCCCGAACCGGACCTGAACGCTCGCGGCCCCCTCCTCGTCCAGCAGCGGCGCCGAAGTGTCGACCCGGACTCCGTTCACGTCGTGCCCGTGCAGGTCGGTGGATTCCACGCACATCACCACGGGGCCGCGCTCCACGGCGGCAGCGCCGCGCACCGCATCAATCCGGGGGTCCGGGAAGGTCCACCGCGGTTGCACCGGCAGCTCCAGCTCGACGACGTCCCCGGGAGAGAAGGTGCGGGAAATCCGCGCGGTGCCGGGAGCGGCGTCATACGACTCGCCCGCGCAGGCCAGCCGCGCGTCGTCACCGGCCCAGGCGGGGATCCGCAGGCTGAGCTCCCAGGCGGCCGCGCCGGTTTCCTCCACCACGATCCGGATGCCGCCGGAGCGCGGGTAGTCAGTCTCCACCCGGAGCACCACAGGGCTGCCGTCCGCCAGCCGGGCGCTGATCCCGCTGGCAGCGTACTGGTGCAGCTGCACGCCGTTGTCCGTGGTGGTGGCCAGCAGCGCCCCCAGAGACGAGAGGGTGCGGGCGACGTTCGTCGGGCAGCAGGAGACTTCGAACCACGGCGCCCGCAGGCTCGACGACGCGCGCGGGCTCGGCTCGGTGGCGGACGGCTCCTGGCCCTGCTCACGCTGGTGCAGTGTGTTCGTGTAGAAGAAGGAACGCCCGTCCTCGGCCGGCGAAGCGGCGACCACGTTGAACAGGGTGCGCTCGATCAGGTCCGCGTACTTGGCCTCGCCGGTGGCGAGCAGCAGCCGGTAGTTGACCATGATGGAGCCGACGCCGGCGCAGGTCTCGGAGTAGGCGCGGTCCGGCGGCAGTTCGTAATCGACGCCGAAGGACTCGCCCTCGTGGTGGGCGCCCATGCCGCCGGTGAGATACGTGCGCCGGGCCACGGTGTTCGCGACCTGCTCGATCATCCCGTCCAGCAGTTCGCCGTCGCCGGTGTCGACGGCGGCGTCCACGGCGGCGGCGGCCAGGTACAGCGCGCGCACGGAGTGCCCGGTCATGACTTTGGCGTCGCGCACGGGCTGGTCGTCCTGGAAATAGGACTGGCCGAACTCGATCTGCCCCAGCGTGCCGTGGCCGCGCCGTTCGATGAAGCGCAGCGCCTGGTCGAGGTACTTGCGGTCCCCCGTGTACCGGGCGAACTCGGCCAGCGCCACCTCGATTTCGGGGTGGCCGCAGACGCCCTGCAGGCCGTTCTCGCCGAAGGCCTCGCAAACGTGGTCCGCGGCGCGGCGGGCGATCCGGACCAGCTCGTCCTCGCCGTGCGTACGCCCGCGGGCGATGCCGGCCTGGATCAGGTGGCCGAAGGAGTAAAGCTCATGGCCCCACTCAAGATCGCTATACCGGGCACCCTGGCCGGGACGGCCGAAGTAGGTGTTGATGTAGCCGTCCTCTTCCTGGGCCGGGGCGATCCGTGCGACCAGCGCCTGCAGGCGCCGTTCCATCCCGGCGTCGCCGGTGCGGCCGATCTCCCAGGCCATGGCCTCCATCAGCTTGTAGACATCCGAGTCGGCGAAGGAGCGTCCGGTGTGGTCCTGCGGCAGGCGGCCCTCGACGGCGGCGTCGAAGTTGCCGATCCAGCCGACCTTCTCGATCCACTCCTCGGCGTGCCGGATGCTGACGGTCCCGTTGACGGTCTGCTTGTGGCCCCAGTAGCCGCCGGCGATGCGGACGTCGCCGATGCTCAGGGGCCGGAGCGCGCCGCGGGCGGGGGCGACGGGCAGGCCGAAATCGGCGCGGGTAACGGTGGTGTTCATGGATTTCCTTGACTAGTGGATCGGATCGAAGGAGCGGCGCAGGGCCCGGCTATTTCACGGCGCCGAGCGTCAGGCCTTCCTTGAGCAGGCGGTAGGTGAAGACGAACAGGATGAGGATGGGGATCGACGTGATGACCGCCAGGGCCATCAGCCCGGGCCAGTTGATGCCGAAGGCCGACACCTGCTGGGCCAGCAGGGCGCTGAGCGGGTAACTCCCCGGCGAGAGCAGGAAGTTGATCGCGTAGAGGAACTCGCCCCAGCTGAGCAGGAACACCAAGGTTCCGGTGGTGGCGACGCCGTTGCGGGCCACCGGCAGCACGATGGACGTGAAGATCTTCCAGTTCCGTGCCCCGTCAATGGCGCCGGCTTCCTCGAGGGCGTCCGGGACGGCCCGAAAGAAGGGCCGCAGCAGGAGGATGGCGAACGGAACCAGCAGCGCGGTGTCCGCAATGATGACGCCGATCCGCTGGTCCAGCAGGCCCCAGCTGCCGAAGATCTGGAAGAGCGGGATCACGGTGGCTGTCTGCGGTGTCATCTGCAGCACGATCAGCAGCCCCAGCGCCACCGTGGTGATCCGGCCCCCTACCTTGGCCAGGCCGTAGGCGGCAGGGATAGCGACGAGCAGGGTCAGGATGGTGGTCCCCGCGGCAATCACGAAGGACTGAATGCCGGCGTCGAGCAGGCCGCCGTTGCTGATGGCATCCGTGTAGGCGCTCAGGGTAGGACGGAAGATCAGCGAGGCCTGCGAGGAGAGCACATCGCCCGGTTCCTTCAGCGACGTGAGCACGATCCACAGGATCGGCACGCCGTAGAGCAGGAACAGGACAGCCCGGAGGGCCCAGGTCACCGGTCCGGGACCGGTCTTGCGGATTTTTCTCATCACTCTGCTTCTTCCTTACGCACACTGCGCGCATAGACGACGGCGAGGACCAGCACCATCAGGACGGTCAGGACGGCGGTGGCGGATCCGAGGCCGTAGTCGAACCGGACGAACGCCTGCAGGTAGCCCAGGAAGGGCAGCGTGTTCGTGGACGTGCCCGGGCCGCCGTACGTCATCACGTAGATGAAGTCGAAGCTGCGGAACGCGTACACAATGGTCAGCACCGCCAGCACCAGCGAGGTGGGCCGCACAGCCGGCAGGAGCACGTGCCGGATTTCCTGCCACGGTCCGGCGCCGTCGATCTGGGCTGCTTCGAAGGTCTCGGCGGGGATGCCCAGCACGGCGGCCCGGAAGACGAGCGCGTTGAAGGGGATGATGGCCCAGGAATTGACCAGTGCCACGGACATCAGGGCGAAGTGCTCGTCGTACAGGAACGGGATGGGTGCTCCGGCAAGCCCGGTGGCGTGCACGATCCCGTTGATCAGCCCGTTGTCGCCCAGCAGGAACTTCCAGACGCTCCCATTGACGACGGGAGGCAGGGCCCAGACGAAAACCATCACCCCGAGCAGCAGGCCCGAGATGCGGCCCGAGTGCCGAAGCACGATGGCAGCCGCGAGGCCGCCCACCAGGCCGATGACGGTGACGACGATGACGAAGACGGCTGTGTTCCAAAACGCCTTGCCGAGGTCACCCTGGACCAGCCCGGCCGTGAAGTTGGCCGTGCCGACGAAGTCCCAGCTGGCGTTGAGCGTGGAGGCGGTGACATTGCTGACGCTCATCCGGACCAGCTGGACCAGCGGGTAAAAGGAGAGGACGGCGAGGAAGACTGCCGCGGGCAGGACGTACAGCAGACGTCCCTGCCCGCGGCGCCGCGGCCTCCTGGCCGGGGATGCCACGCGGCCGCCGGCGGCGGTGCGGGTTTGAACTGAGGTCACGGCGGTCTCCATGGGTTACTTCTGCAGCAGCGAGGACAGCTTGCTGTTCAGCGCCTGGGCTGCGTCCGAGGGTGAGGACTGCCCGCCGAGGGCGGCGCTCCAGGCCTGGCCGACGGCGAGCTGGACGTTGGCAACGTTCTTGGCGGGAACCGCGTCGTCCGGGTAGGTGGCGCCGTTCTTGGCGATCGAGTCCGCGAAGGGCTTGAGCAGGTCATTGCCGGTGACGGCGGGATCCGCGGCGGAGTCCTTGCGGGACGGGATGCTGCCGGCGTCCTTCATGGCGGTCAGCTGGCCGGCCTTGTCGAAGTAGGTCTGCTGCAGGTACTTCCAGGCCAGATCGGGGTTCTTGCTGAACGCGCCGATGCCTTCCGCTTCGCCGCCCAGGTAGACCTTCCCGGAGCCCACCGGCAGCGGGACAACGCCGTAGCTGAACTTGGCGGTCGACTTCGCGGTGCCCATCTGCCAGTTGCCGTTCTCGGCGAACGCCACGTTGCCGGCAGCGAACTTCTGGAACGGGACCGTCTGGTCCCAGGTCACCGCCTCCTTGGAGACGTAGCCCTTCTTCACCCAGTCCTGGGCCATGCCGAGGCCCTTCTCCAGTGCTCCGGCGTCGGGGGAGCCGTAGCTGAAGCCGGCGCTGGAAAGCCACGGGAAGGCCTGCCACTCGCCCTGGCTTTGCGGCAGGCCGGAGAGGGTCATGCCCTGCTTGCCGGCGGCTACGGCCTTGCCCATGGCGTCCTCCAGCTCGGAGAGAGTCTTCGGCGGCTGGACCCCGAGGGAGGTGAGGATGTCCTTGTTGTACCAAAGACCGAGCAGGTTCACATAGCCCTGCACGCCGTAGGTCTTGCCATTGACCTTGTGCACCACGGACTCCGGGAACTGCGACTTGTCAGCGAAGGTGCCCCACTTGTCGTCCAGCGGCGCGAGCGTGTTGGCCAGCGCGAGGTTGCTGGCGTCGGCGCCGTTGTACACGACGACGTCGGGGCCGGACTTGGCGCCTGCCGAGGCAATGAGCTTGGAATCGAGTTGGTCGTAGGGGACGTAGACGTTGTTGACCTTCGTGCCGGGGTTGTTCTTCTGGAACGTGTCGGCATAGTCCGTCATGACCTTCACCTGGTTCGGGTCACTGAAGTAGTGCCAGACGGTGATCTCCTTCGACGAGCCCCCGGAGCTGGAGCCGGCACCGGAGCCGCAGCCGGTGAGGGCCAGTGCGGAAACGACGGCGGCAGCTCCGACGGCGGCGATCGTGCGGGTGCCGCGGCGCTTGGCGCCCGGCGTCTTGGGGGTGCTGGGGAGGGACGGGAACTTCATGCTGATTCCTTCGGGACGGTCCGGGGCTGCGCGGCTGTGCGGAGCCTGCCGGATCTGGCGGGTGCGGGGCGGGAGGGGCGGTCCCGTTGGGCCGGACTGGGGTTCGTCCGGCGGCTTTTGTGAAACAGCCCGAAAAGCTTTTCCTAACTGTAAATGCGGGAAATTCGTGACGTCAAGGGGTCTGGTGTGTGAAAATATCGGAAACACTGTTGAGGCTAGGGAAGGCAGGAATGTGACCACCAGCGAGAAGCCCGCGAGGCCGAGGAACGTGACCCTCAAGGACGTCGCTGCGCTGGCGGGCGTGTCCATCGCGACGGCTTCGAAAGCCCTCAACGGCCGGGGGTACGTGCACCCGCAGACCCGCGAGCGGGTCGTGGAAGCCGCGAAGAAGGTCTCGTTCACGCCCAACTCGCTTGCGCGGGGCCTGCTCGCCGGCCGTACCGGCACCGTGGGGCTGCTGACCAACGACCTGGTCGGCCGGTTCAGCATCCCGGTGCTGATGGGCGCCGAGGACGCGTTCGGCACGGGCAAGATGTCGGTGCTGCTCTGCGACGCGCGCGGCGACGCGATCCGGGAGTCCTACCATCTGCAGGCACTGCTCGCCCGGCGGGTGGACGGTCTGATCGTCGTGGGCAGCAGCACGGATCCGCGGCCCTCGCTGGGGCATGACCTGCCGGTGCCGGTGGTGTACGCGTACGGGCCGTCCCAGGACCCCCGTGATGTGTCAGTGGTGCCGGACAACGTGGCGGGCGCGGCCCTCGCCATCGACCACCTGCTCAGCCTCGGCCGGCGCAACATCGCCCACATCACCGGACAGGAAGGCTACCTCGCCGCCCAGGACCGGGCGGCCGGAGCCAGCAAGAGGCTCGCCGAGGAGGGGCTGGCCTTGGCCGGCGGGAGGGTCCTGTACGGGGACTGGTCCGAGGCCTGGGGCCGGAGCGCCGCGTCGGCCTTGATCGAGCAGAATCCGACCGTGGACGCCATCTTCTGCGGCAACGACCAGATTGCCCGGGGAGCGATCGACGCGATCCGGGACCGCGGGCTGTCCGTGCCCGGGGATGTTGCCGTGATCGGGTTCGACGACTGGCAGGTCGTGACCACCGGGTCCCGCCCCCAGCTCTCAAGCATTGACATGGACCTGGAGACGCTCGGGCGCACCGCCGCGCAGCGGCTTTTCGCGGCCATCGACGGCTCGGAGGGCTCCGGGGTGGAGCACCTCCCGTGCCGCCTGGTGGTCAGGGGCTCAACCATGGACGGCGCCTGAGGCCACCGACGCCGGCGTTCCGTGCAGCCCCGGTTATGACACGGTTTCCCGTTTATGACACGCGGAAAAACGTGTCATAAACGGGAAACCGTGTCGCAGGATCGTGATCCGGCCGGCCCGGACGGTGCCGTGTCAGGAGCCGGCGGCGCCGCCGAGAACGAACTGCTTCAGGGCCTCCAGCTGCCTGTCGCGCGCCTCGGGCTGCAGGTACATCATGTGCCCGGCCTCGTGGTAGTGGTGCGTGAAACGGGCGCGCGCGGCCTCCTCCATGGGCAGGTGCGCCCAGACGTACTCGGCGGCGAAGTGCGGCGTGGCGCCGTCGTAGTAGCCGTAGTCGACATGCACGCGCAGGGCCCGGTTGTAGACCAGCAGGCGCTCCAGGTCGCCCGTCACGTCCACCGGCGCGCCTTCGAAGTCCTTGTAGCTCCACGGGTGCACCCGCGCGGTGAGGATCTCGTAGGGCAGGTCGTTCTCGTACCCGAGTTCGGCCCGCAGGTAGTGGTTCACGGCGGCGGCATACGGCCCGGCGATCGCCTGGATGGACGGGTCGTCCCAGTTGGTGGAAACGTGCAGCTTTGCCGGCCGCTGGGTGTACCTGCCGTCGATGCGTCCGACGGCGAGCCCGTCCGCCCGCAGCAGTTCAGCGGCGAACTCGTGGTACTCCCAGCGCAGGTTGCTGTTGCGGACGAAGTCCTCGCTGAGCGTCGTGATCTCGCTGAGCCGCCGGACGACGTCGTCGAGCTCGTCCCGGGTCAGCCGCGATCCCTGCGTGAGGGCGTAGCCGAAATCCTTGGCCGCGTACTCCTCTGCTTCGCGCAGCACCTCAGCGAGGCTCCTGCCGGGATGGCGCCCGTGGTAGTGGGCGATCGCCGCGCAGGTGGGCAGGTGCAGCGCGTACGGGGTGTCGTTGCCGGGCTGGAACTCCAGCGTGCCGAGGTTCAGAACGGTGGAGATCAGCCCGAGTCCGTTGACCGCCATGCCGTAGGCGTCGAAGAGCCGGCGGGCGACGGCGACGGCGCGGAGCGTCCCGTAGGACTCGCCCACGAGGTATTTGGGTGAAAGCCAGCGGTTGTTCCGCGTGACCCAGAGCCGGATCACCTCGGCCACGAGGTCCCGGTCCTCGGCGAAGGCGTGGAACTCGTCGGACTTGCCGCCCTCGACAACGCGGGAGAAGCCGGTGTTCACCGGGTCGATCAGCACCAGGTCGCTGTGCTCGAGCAAGGTGGCGGGGTTGTCGACCAGGCCGTACGGCGGGGGCGTCAGCTCCGGCACGTCCCCCGAATCCACGATCCGGGGCCCGAGCAGGCCCATGTGCAGCCACACGCTGCTGGATCCCGGGCCGCCGTTGAAGGCGAAGGTGACCGGCCGCGGGTTGGGGGCCTTCGAGTCGTTGGCGGTGCCGGGGTCCGGGTTGCCGGTGTAGGCGACAACGAAGATTTCCGCCTTGGGTTTGAACCCTTCCACCTTCCCGTCGGAGACCGACTCCTGGCGCAGCACCAGCCGGCCAGCCGTCGTCGTGTACGCCAGGCCGGAGGGCAGCCTGTGCTCCCGGGTGACGAAGTCGTCGCTGACGTCCTTCACGGGTGCGGACCCACCGTCCCGGGGACCGGGCTCGGGTGCGCTGGTCCGGGGCTCCTCTTCGCTCATGGAGCAGAGCCTACCGGCTACTCGGTTTCCTCCTCGGCTGACAGCCGCAGCTCCTCCCGGTCGAGCCTGGACTGCAGCCGGCGCAGCACGAAATCATCAATGCGTTTCTCGTCCCGCAGCCGGATCAGAGCCTCCCGCTTCGCCGGAAGCAGGGCCAGGCGCAGCTCGGCGTCGTGGTCGGTTTCGGCTTCGATTTCCGCCGCCAGGTCATCGCTGCCGGCCTTGCTGCGGATCCGCTCCAGATGCTCTTCGTAGTTGTGCCGGAGGCCGTCCCGGACGTCCGGCGGCGTGTCCAGCTCACGGGCAGCGTCCGGCAGCGCCTCCAGCGCCGCCTCCAGGGCCTTTTCCTCGCCCAGGATCTCCTCCTCGAGCTCCGTTGGATCCTCCGGCAGGTTTGCCCAGCGCGCCACCGCGGGCAGCGTCAGGCCCTGCACCAGCAGGGTGAAGAGGATGACGGCGAAGGTGGCGGCGATCACCAGGTCCCGGCCCGGCAGCGGTGCCCCCGCGTCCGTGTGCGCCGGCACCGCCAGAGCCGCGGCCAGCGAGACGGCGCCGCGGAAACCGGACCACGCCAGCGGCACGCGCTGCCGGAACGGGACGCGGCGACCGCGCTGGGCCGGCCGCCGGTCCAGCAGCCGGATCAGGTAGGGCAGGGTGTTCATCCAGAGAATCCGGATCCCGATCACCGCCACGATCACCAGCGCGCAGAGCAGGAGCGTCCCGGTGATCTCCTGGGAGCCGAAGACGTCCGTGATGCGGTGCAGCTGCAGCCCGATCAGCACGAACAGTGCCCCGTTGAGGATGTAGGTGGTCACCTGCCAGAAGCCGAACGCCTGCGTGCGCGTCCGGGCGGAAATGACGCGCGGGGCGGCCTGGCTCAGGGTCAAGCCGCAGGTGACGACGGCGACCACCCCGGAGACCTCGAGCAGCTCGGCCGGGAGGTAGGCAATGAAGGGGGTGAGCACGCTGAGCGTGTTCTCCAGCCGCGGTTCGGTGATCCAGCGCCGCAGCCAGACCACGAGGAACCCGGCGGCGAGCCCGATGGCGATTCCGACCCCGTAGGAAAGCAGGAAACGGACGAAGGTGGCGCCGAGAGCGATTTCCTTCTCCGCGACCGCCGCTGCCACGGCGACGGAGTAGAGCACCAGCGCCGTCCCGTCATTGATCAGGCTTTCCGTGCGAAGCGTGGTCAGGGCCCGGCGTGGCAAGCGCACCGGGACGGAGCTGACCGCCGTCGCGTCCGTCGGGGCGAGGATCGCGCCGAGCACGATCGCCATTGACCAGGGCAGGCCGAAGGCGTGGGCGACGACGGCCACGGCTGCCGCGGTGGCGAACACCAGGCCGGTGGCCAGGAGGCTTATGGTCCGCAGGTTGCTCCGGATTTCCCGCAGCGACGTGTTCAAGGACTCCCAGTAGAGCAGCGCCGGAAGAAACAGCAGCAGGACCACGTCAGGCGGGAGCTGCGTCCCGCCGATCAGCGGCAGGAACCCGAGTGCTGCCCCCAGGACCAGCAGGACCAGGGGGGCGGGGAGCCGGAGCCAGCCGGCCACCGCGCCGCCGGCAAGGAGAACGGCGCCGAGCACGACAACGAGTTCCAGGCCTTGCATCGATGCTCTCCTTGTCGGTCACTGCTGCTTCGAGAATAAGTGCGGCCCCCGGCGCCGCGGTAGCGTTGGGAACCGAGGTGAGAAAGCGATGACGGATACCAGTGACCAGGGCGGACAGCGCCTGACCTGCCAGGTCCCCATGCGGTGGGGTGACATGGACGCCTACGGGCACATCAATAACGTGGAGATCCTGCGCATCCTCGAAGAGGCACGCATCCACGCCTTCGGGCCGCCCGCCGGCACCGGCATGCCCGGCGTCGATGTGGATCTTCCCGTCTTCAACGACCTCCCCGCGGGCACCCAGGCGCTCGTCGTCGAACACCGCGTCAAATACCTCGCGCCCTTGAACTACCGTAACGTGCCGGCCAGGGTGGAAGTCTGGGTGAGCTCGGTCAAGGGCGCCAGCCTGACCATGGCCTACGCCATCCACGATCCGGTGACCGGCACGCGCTGCGTCATCGCTGAAACCACTTTGGCGTTCTTCCAGGAGAACACCGGCAGGCTGCTGCGGGTCTCGGCCGGAAAGAAGGCCATGCTCGCCCCGTTCCTCGGCGAGCCCAACTTCCGCTGAGCGCCCGTGCCGGGTCAGCCCTCCGTCGGCAGGAAGCGGGCCGCGGACGAGGCGTTGAGGATGTCCTTCAGCTCCCGGATTTGCCGGTCGGCGCGGTCCAGCAGCTCCTGCATCCTGCCAGCGTCAATGCGGCTGTCGCTCCGGGCCACCAGCTGCAGCGTTTCCCACAGCAGCGATTTTCCCGTCACGGCGGTGACGAGCGCTTCCAGCTCGAGCTGGCCGGTGGCGCCATGCGGCGTCCGGAAGGGGTTGATCGGGTCCACCTTGGAGATCTGGGATCCGAGCCACGCAATGACGTTCTTCGGCGCGGAAATACCCGCATTCAAGCGGTGGGCGAGCGCGTCCAGCTCGGCTTTGTCCTCGTCCACCTCGACGGCAAGCCGGGCGAGCGCCTCGTACTGGGGAGTGTCCTTCCACACCTTCGCGGCCTGCTCGAACAGCCGCTCACCGGACGCAGCGGCAATCTGGTGGCTGTGCAGGTAGCGGGCGAGGGCGTCACTGTCAGCCGCCGCGGATGCGTTGGGGTTCTCGCTCATGCTTCCTCCTGCGCTGGGTCAACGAATACCTCCCCATTCTGGCAGGAAGATGCCGGCGGCGTGCGGCCGCGTCCGGCTGTCGGGAGGGCGCCGGTTCTTAACAGTTTCTTAGAACGGTCCCTCCATTGTGGAAGCTGGGCCGCATCCGCGGTCCAGCGACCATGACGAGGAACGAATGTCCAGACCAGTCCCCGCCCACCGCTCCGGTGCCGTGTCCATTCCCGCGCAGGCCCGTCTCGCCGTGCTGCCGCAGCCCCGGCACTGGCTCCTGTGGCCGGCGGTCCTCGCCGCCGTCGTGCTGGCGCTCGGATTCACCGCGAAGCTGGCGCCTGGCTACACCACCGAGGAACTGGTGGTCGACCAGGACCTCAGCCGCAGCCACGACAGCGTGCTCAACGCGGTGGCGATGACCCTGAACTATGCTTTTGCCCCGGTCGCGGGGGTGGCGATCATCGCCCTGATCTGCCTGTACCTGCTCCTGGTGCGCCGTTCACCGGTCAACGCCGTGGCCGTCGGCCTGTTCAGCTGCCTGGGCTGGGTCGCGAGCGAATTCTTCAAGCTCATCGTGGCCCGGCACCGCCCGGACCAGAGCCTGCTGTTCAACCCGCTGGCGCCGGAGACGGGCTCCAACAGCTTCCCGAGCGGGCACACGGCCTTTGCCGTCGCGCTCGGTTTCGCACTCTATTTCCTCGCCCGCGGCACCAAGTGGCAGCGGGCGACGGCGGTCGCAGCGTCCGTGGTCGCCGTCGTCGTGGCCCTGTCGCGGCTTTACATCGGGGTGCACTACCCCACGGACGTGGCCGCGTCCTTCGTGGCGTCGACAGCGATTGTCATCCTTTTCACGGGCCTCTGGAACCGGTACTCGCCAGCCGTCCTGCACCGCATCCCCCTGCTCGCCCGTTTCGGGCCGGTACCGGGCGTCTCCGCGCCGTCCAAGCATGCGCCGTCCAAGCATGCGCCGTCCAAGCATGCGCCGTCCAAGCATGCGCCGTCCCGGCCAGCACCTTCCCGGAACGACCAGCATGCTTGATCCGTCCAGCCTCCTCCAGGGCCTCGGACCGGCAACCCTCGGTGTGATCGCCCTGATGATCTTCATCGAATCCGGTTTGCTCTTCCCGTTCCTGCCCGGGGACTCCCTGCTCTTCACCGCGGGGCTGCTGCACCATCAGCTGAACCTGGCGCTGCCGGTGCTGATCGCGGTGGTGGCCGCTGCCTCCGCGGCGGGGGACCAGGCTGGATTCCTTCTGGGACGCAGGTTCGGCCGGCGCTGGTTCAAGCCCGGCGCCAAGGTGCTCAAGACCGCCCATCTGGAACGCACGGAGGACTTCTTCCACCGCCGCGGCGGCCGCGCCCTCGTGCTGGCCCGCTTCCTGCCGATCGTGCGCACCTTCGCTCCGCTGACGGCGGGGATCGCCCGCTACGACCACCGCAAGTTCACGCTCTGGAACATCACGGGTGCGGTCGCCTGGGCCGCCTCGGTCACGCTGCTGGGAACCTGGCTGGGCGGCTTCGACTTCATTGCCCGCAACATCGACGCCATCGCCGTCGTGCTGGTGCTGGCTTCCGTGCTGCCCTCTGGTGTTGAGCTCCTGCGCCGCCGCCTGAAGGCGCGCCGTGAGGCAATGGCAGAATGAGGATCCATGAGCACCGCCGAGCGGCCGACCCTGCTGCTGGTTGAAGACGACAAAGCCCTCGGGCCGATGATCGCGGACGTCCTTGCCGGGGACTATGACGTCACCCTGGCCGCCAATGGTCAGGAAGGACTGCACCTGGGCCTCGTTCGCGCCTGGGATGTGATCGTGGTCGACCGCGGTCTGCCCGTGATGGACGGGCTCTCCCTGGTGGCAGCACTGCGGAAGAAGGGCATCGGAACGCCGGTCCTGATGCTCACGGCCCTCGGCGCCACCGCGGACAAGGTGGAGGGCCTCGACGCCGGCGCGAACGACTACCTGACCAAACCGTTCGACCTGGCCGAACTCGAGGCGCGGCTGCGCGCGCTCACGCGCCGCTACGAAGCCCCTGCCGGGCGGCTCGCGGTCGGGGAGTGGGATTTCGAGCCGGCCGTGCGCACGGTGACCTCGCCGTACGGGGAGCAGGTCTTCCTCACCGCGAAGGAAGCCGGGCTGCTGGCTGCGCTCGCGGGCGCTCCGCACCGCGTCTTCACGCGGGAGGAGCTGATTGCGGCGGCTTTCAGCCCCGAGGACCTGCCAGGGGTCGTGGACACCTACGTGCACTATCTGCGGCGCAAGATCGCCAAATCCGTGGTGCGCACCGTGCACGGCACCGGCTACCAGCTCGGGGAGCCGGACTGATGGCGCGCAACCCGGACCAGCAGGCGCTGCGCCGGGCCTCGCTGAAGGTGGGCCTGCTCATCACCGCGGCCTGCGCGGTGATGGTCGTCGCCGTCATCCTCGCGGCGTCCCTGTACATGGTCTACCAGGCCCAGCGCACGGGCATCCCGGATCCGGGCCGCCCCGGTGGCGTCCGCGTCTACTTCGACTCGGTGGACCTGCTCGGGGCGATGGTGGCCGGCGGCGTGGCCGGCATCCTGCTGGCCGGGGTGGTGGGCTGGCTGAGCGCGCGCAGTGCCATCCGGCCGCTGGGCCGCGCCTTGGCCACGCAGCGCCGGTTCGTCCAGGACGCCAGCCACGAGCTGCGGACCCCGTTGACGATCCTCGATACCCGTGTCCAGCTGGCACTGCGGAAGGCGCCCGCGGGCTCCGACATTGAGCGGAGCCTGACCGAGATCCGGCAGGACACCGCGGCCCTGGGTGACACCGTGACGGAACTCCTGGTCGCGGCCACCGGCGAGCATGCCGCGCCGCCGGCCCATGCGGTCGACGTCGCCGACGTGGTGGAACGCGCCGTCGAGGACCTGCGCGCGCTCGCCCGCGACCGCGGAATCACCCTGGACTTCGAAGCCGTTGAACGGCCCCGGTCCGCCGTGCAGCAAAACAGCCTCCGCCGCGCCGTGCTCGCCCTCGCGGACAACGCCCTGGCTCACACACCCACCGGCGGACGGATCACGGTCACGGTGGGCGGGGACCGAGGGCACGCCACGGTCAGCGTCGCGGACACCGGCAGCGGCATCGCAGGGGTGGACCGGGAGCGGATCTTCGACAGGTTCGTCCGCAACGAGGGGCCCGCCGGCGCCGGCCGCCGGAGCTTCGGCATCGGGCTCGCGCTGGTGCGCGAAATCGCCGTCGGCGCGGGCGGGACGGTGGAGGTCGCCAGCACCGGACCCGATGGAACGCTCATGCTGATGAAGCTTCCCCGCGCCCGTTCCTGAAGGGTTTGCGCTCCGCCAGCGGACGCCGGGTGTGACGCGGGACTCGTCGCGCACGTGGCACCCTGTTCTATCCGTTATTATCAGTGGCTGAATCAGCGACGCACAATAAGCAGCAGGAGTGAGCTAAGCGCACATGGCCACAGATTACGACGCACCACGGACCAAGGACGACGAGCAGGGCACGGACTCGCTGGAAGAGCTGCAGTCGCAGCGCGGCGCGGCCCAGACGGCGATCATCGACCTGGACGAACAGGACACCGCCGAGGGCGTGGAACTGCCGGGAGCCGACCTCTCCGGCGAAGAACTCCTGGTCCGGGTTGTGCCGGTCCAGGAAGACGAATTCACCTGCGGCTCCTGCTTCCTGGTCCGCCACCGGTCCCAGAAGGCCGCCGAGCGCAACGGGCAGGTCTACTGCAGCGACTGCGAAGGCTAGCCAACCACGCCAGCGTGGAAAGCGAGGGTCGACCCGACAAGGCTCCTCGCTTTCCACGTGGCCTCGATTTTAGGGCCCGCAGGTTCCTCCCGGACGGGGCCTAAATACCTGTTTTTTCGTGGCCGGTGATGCGAAGAGCCATCAGCGCGGTGGACTGGCCCTCAAGGGTGTCCAGCCGCAACGCCAGCAGCGTCTGCAGCTTCCGGATCCGGTAGCTGAGCGTATTGCGATGGATGTACAGGGCGCGGCAGGCCCGTGAAGGCTGGCAGTCGGAAGCCAGGAAGATGGCCAGCGTGCGCAGCAGCCCGGCGGAGTGTTCGCGATCGTGCTCAATCACCGGGGCGAGCAGCTTCGTTGCCGCAACACGCGCGCCCTGGCCCGCGGTGGCTGCGACCAGCGCTTCAAGGCTGAGCTCGGGCGCGATGACGGGTCCCGCGGTGTCGCGCACCAGCGTCGAGGCCTGTGCAAGCCCCAGCCGGAATTCGTCCACGCTGCCGGAAGGCGACTTGAGTACCAGTGGCCGATCCGGAATTTCATTGCGGAACCGTTCCAAGAGCATCCGGGCCAGTGCTCTGCCCTCACGATCCCCATCGTCGGCGCGCTGGGCGAAGGCGTAGAGCACACCACTGCTGACGATAACGCGCACGATCCCGAAACGCTCCTGCAGGATCAAGCGGATCCGCCAGGTTTCCGCCAGCGCCCCCGGGGGCAGGGCGCTGACCACAGTGAGAGTGTCCTGCTCCGGGTCCAGGCCCGTCGACCGGAACGTCCGCGTGAATTCCTTCAGGGACACGCCGGGCCAGTCGGGAGCCTGGGAGAGCAGCAGTTCCAGCTGGGCCGTCTTGCGTGAGGTGGTGTGGACCGCGCCCTTGAGCTGCATCGCGATGATCGACGCCGCGGGGGCCAACAGGGAAGACAGAGGGTAGTCGGACCCGGTTCTCCGGACGACCAGATGCAGGTTGTCGCCGTTGCCCAACGGCAGGGGGACGCTGCTGCCGAGCTCGTCGCTCGCGGCGGATTGGAGGTCATCACGGCTCCACTTCGAGGACTCAGGCCACCGGGCTATCACCGACCCGGCGGCATCGAGGACTGCGACAGGCCCGGCCGCCGCCCGGGAAACTTCCGCCAGGATCGGTCCCAGTGCCGCCCCGGATGCTGCGAGATGGGCACACCTGTCGGCAATTTCCCACGAGCGCGTGGTTGCGGCGAACCGTTCGGCTTGGAGGACATTCGAGACATGCCGGTGCACCTGCAGGAACGGGACTGCTCGCGGGATTTCAAGCAACGGGACGTCATGTGCCGCGGCCGCACGCACCAGACCCGACGGCAGGAGGCGGTGGGCGGTGCCCGTTCCAAACGCGATCGCTGCGACCGGGACGCGGGCCAGGCGCTCGACGTAGGCGTCCCAGGTCCTGTCGTCCTCGATATTCAGGCCAATCCCGTTCGTCAGCAGCAGCACATTGCTGCTCAGCAGGGGGGTTGGATCCAGGATTTCGGTAGGGGCGCACCAGCTGATCCTGCAGCCGAGGCGTTGGCTCGAGGAAGGCGTATGCAGGCGCAGCTGGAGGCTGTCCTCCGCTAGCAGGTCCGCGACGATCACGATGGTTCCTCCCGTCAGCCACGGCAACCTCCTGGTGCAGGCTGCACAGTTCACTAGGTCGATTTTAGGCAGATGCCCACTTCACGCGGTTGGAACGGCGTCGGTAGCGTGTAGCCCATGCTTTCCTCCTCTCCTGAGCCGCGCACCGCCGTGTCCGTCCCAAGCTTGAATTCGGACATGGGCGAAGCCTTCGGCCTTCACACTTTCGGCAACGACCTGAACCTGATGACTTATGTGGACGTCGCCAACGTCGCCTGCGGGTTCCATTCCGGCGATCCGGAGGCGATGGCAGAGACGGTGCGCGAAGCGGCGGCCCGCGGCGTGAAGATCGGGGCGCACCCGGGACTGCCCGATCTCGTCGGATTCGGCCGCCGTGAAATGAAGCTCACTGCCCAAGAGGTGGAAAACCTGCTGACCTATCAGGTGGGAGCTCTGACGGGCTTCCTCCGTGCGGCTGAGGTGCCGCTGAACCACATCAAGCCGCACGGTTCGTTATACGGAATGCTCGCCCGGGATCCGGAACTTATGACCGCCGCAGCCGCGGTCGCGGCGCGGTTCGAGGTGCCCTTCTACGGTCTGGCCGGAACGGAGCACCAGAAGGTGTGTGAAAGCCAAGGTGTTCCGTTCGTGGGGGAGTTGTACGTGGACCTCAACTACGGCCCTGGAGGAGAACTGCTGATCCAGCGCCGTCCCGAGCCCACCGATCCGCAGGCGGCGGCGGAGCGCGTCCGGCGGGTCCTTCAGGAAGGCGTCGTCGAAGCGGTCGACGGGACCCTTCTCACCATCGCGTTCGAGAGCATCTGCGTCCATTCCGACGCCCCCAACTCCGTCCAGGTCGCGGCGGCTGTGCGCGACGTCCTCGACGGTGCGCCGCGCGCGGCATCCTGACCCCAATCCGAAAGGAATCATTCGTGGCTGACATCATTTCCCCCCTGCCAGGCATCTTCTACCGCAAGCCCGGACCCGACAAAGAGCCCTACGTCAACGAGGGCGACCCGGTCGTGGCCGGCCAGACCATCGGCGTCGTGGAAATCATGAAGCAGTTCACCGAAGTCCGCAGCGACGTGGCGGGAACGCTCGCAAGGTTCAGCGTCGAAGACGCCGGCACCGTGAACCCGGGCGATGTGATCGCCACCGTGGACGAGGGGTAGCTAGTGGAGAAGCTGCTCATCGCCAACCGGGGCGAAATAGCTGTGCGCCTGATCCGCACTGCCCGGGAAATGGGCATACGCACAGTGCTTGTGGCCAGCGAGCCCGACGCGGCGTCCTATGCCTCCAGCCTCGCCGACGAGTGCGTCGTCATTGGACCGGCTCCCGCCAGCAAAAGCTATCTCGACCAGCAGGCGGTGCTCAAGGCGGCCCTTGACGCGGGGTGCGACGCGGTCCACCCGGGATACGGCTTTCTCTCCGAGAACGCCGCATTCGCGCGGGCGGTGGTCGAAGCAGGGCTGATCTGGGTCGGGCCCTCGGCCGACGCCATCAGCCTGATGGGAGATAAGTCCAGGGCACGGCAGGCCGCAGAGACGGCGGGCGTTCCCATCCTTCGCGGCACACCGGGCGCACTGCGGAAGGAAGACGACGTGCTTTCGGTCGCCGACTGGATCGGCTACCCGCTCGTCGTCAAAGCCGCTGCGGGCGGCGGGGGCCGGGGCATCCGGCTCGTGACGTCCGAACAGGACCTGCTCGCGACCGTGGAGGTTGCCCAAGCCGAAGCACAGGCCGCCTTCGGCAGCTCCGACGTCTATCTGGAGAAGTTCGTGCAACGCGCCCGGCACGTTGAAGTCCAGATCCTCGGCGACGGGGAGAACGTGATCCACCTGGGTGACCGGGACTGCTCCATGCAGCGCAGGCAGCAAAAAATTGTCGAAGAGGCGCCGGCCCCGGATCTGCCCGAGGCCGTGCGCGAGAAGATCCGTCTCTCCTCCGTCGAGCTCGCCCGCGAATGCGGATACGAAGGTTTGGGAACGGTGGAATTCCTCTACGATCCCGAGGCGCACGAAGCGGCGTTCATCGAGATGAACACGCGGCTGCAGGTCGAGCACCCGGTGACGGAAATGATCACGGGACTCGACCTGGTGCGGGAACAGTTGCTGATCGCCGCGGGCGGCAAACTCCGCCTGAGCCAGGAAGACGTGCGCTTCACCGGCCATGCCTTCGAATTCCGGCTCAATGCCGAGGACCCGGAAAACGGATTCATGCCGAGCCCGGGGGCCCTCCAGCATCTGGAGTGGCCCGGAGGCCCGGGGGTCCGGGTGGATTCCGGCGTCGTGACCGGCTCGGTCGTTGCCCCTTTCTACGACTCCCTGATGGCCAAGCTGATTGTGTGGGCCGCTGACCGGGACGAAGCGATCGACCGCTCGGTCCGGGCGCTGGCGGAGGTCAGGGTGGAGGGCGTGAAGACGACCCTGCCGCTGCTTTCGTCGCTTCTGCGTGCCCCGGCCCTGCGTGCCGTCGAACACCACTCGAAATTCATTGAGACCACCCCGGAACTGACGGGAGCCAGTGCATGAGCTCGACCACCGAAGCCCTCAACGGCGCCCGCTACACCTGGGGCGGCGACGAATTCCTCTTTGTCGAAATCGCCGAGGCAATGAGCCTGGGCGCGAACTTCAAAGCCAATGCCATGGCGAAGCTACTGGGGGCCGAAGCGCTCGACGGGGTGACGGACATTTGCCCTGCCAACGCGTCGCTGCTCATCCGCTTCAATCCCGACGTCCTTCCGCCGCCAGATCTCGAGGCAGCTGTCCGCCGCACCGAGGCGGAAGTAGCGCGGGCGACCCATCCCACTCTGCAGACGCGCGTGGTCGAGGTCCCGGTCTGGTACGACGATCCGTACACCAACGAGACTGCGGCGCGTTTCCGTAGCGGCCATCAGCGCCCCGAGGGAAACGATCTTGAGTTCGCGGCAGCCGAGAATCATCTCGCCTCGGTTCAGGAATTCATCGAACGGCACCACAGCTCACCGTGGTTGGTGTCCATGGTCGGTTTCGTCGCCGGACTGCCGTTCATGTTCCAAATCGTGCCCCAGGAACAGCAGCTTGAGGTCCCCAAGTACCTGAGCCCCCGCACGGACACGCCGGCTCTGACCGTGGGGCACGGCGGCTGCTTCGCCTGCATTTACTCGGTCCGTGGAGCTGGCGGCTACCAGATGTTCGGCATCGCGGCCGCGCCGATCTTCGACCCGGGCCAGTCGCTGCCGGACTTCAAGGACTTCATGGTTTTCTTCCGGCCGGGCGACATCGTGAAATTCAAGCCGGTCACGGAGGACGAATACCGGCAGATACAACAGCAGGTTGAAGCGGGAACCTACGTGTACCGGCAGGCACCAATCACCTTCGACCTCCAGCGGGCGCTGGAGGACCCGGCCGGCTACAACAAGGAGATCATGGAGCAGCTCAATGGCGTTTGAAATTCTCGAACCCGGCCTCTCGACCACTGTCCAGGACCGGGGCCGTCCGGGTTACTACAACGTCGGCATCCCGCAAGGCGGCGCGATGGACCAGCTCAGCGCCGAAATGGCCAATGCGCTTGCGGGCAACACACCTGCGCAAGCCGTGCTCGAGTGCACCTACCTGGGGCCGAAGCTTCGCACGGATTCCGCTGCGGTCGTCGCTGTCACCGGCGCCCCGGTGGAGGTGAAGGTCAACGGCGAACCGCGGGAGGAGTGGACGCGCTTGGAGCTGGCCGCGGGCGATGAGCTGTCCTTCGGGGTGATCAGGGGAGGAACCCGGTTCTATATTGCCGTCGGCGGAGGAATCGACGTTCCCCAGGTCCTGGGCAGCCGGTCCACCTATGGGCTGGGGGCCATGGGCGGCTTCGAGGGGCGGCCGCTTCGCGCCGGCGACGTTGTCCCCATTGGATCTCCGCCCGAAGGCGCCCCAACGGGCGGCCCGAACACCATCGAACCGGAGCTTCGCCCATCGTTCGACAGGGAGGTGGAGGTGCGCGTCATGGTCGGCTTGTATGACCACCGGCTCACCGACGCGGGCCTGCGGACGCTGCTGGACTCAACGTGGACTTTGACGCCGGTTGCCGACAGGACCGGCCTGCGGTACGCCGGTCCGGCTATCGAGTGGAAGCAACGCCAGCAGCCGTTCGGTGCCGGCTCGGACCCGTCCAACATCGTCGACGCCGGTTACGCGGTCGGTTCCATTCAGATACCGGGCGGTAAAGAACCGATTGTGCTGCACCGTGACGCGGTATCCGGCGGCGGCTACGCCATGGTCGCAACGGTGATCAGCGCCGACATGGACCTGCTGGCCCGCAGCGCACCGGGCACGAAGACGCGGTTCCGGGCTGTGACGATGGATGAGGCGCTGGCCGCACGCAAGGAGGGAGCCTTCGTCCGCGAACGGATCTGGGGCGGCCGGGTGGATGCCGGGAGCGGCTAGAGCTGAAGGGCGCTGCTCTCCCGCACGCACAGCGTCGGCCTGAGCTGGACGGCCTGCACGTGCTCTCCCTTGAGCACTCTCCGAAGCAGCTGCACGGCCGTCCGGCCGATCTCGTTCATCGGCGAATGAACCGAGGAGAGGGGGATCGGCAGTTGGGAGGCCAGCGAAGTGTCGTTGTAGCCAACGAGCGCCATGTCCCGGCCCACCTGCAGACCGTGCGAGCGCAGCGTTCCAATGGCGCCGATCGCCGCGAAGTCGTTCACGGCGAACAGTGCCGTGGGCGGGGGAGCGCACGCGTGCAGGATCTTTTCGGTGGCATCGCGGCCGCCGACGGTGTCGAACCGGGACCAGACGATGGCGTCCTCGCTGATGGCCCCGCCCAGTTCCCGCCAACGGTCCACGAAACCTGCAGTCCGGTCGACGGCGGTGCTGGCGTAGGGCTCCCCGGCGATCACTGCAACGCGTCGGTGCCCCTTCTCCCATAGATGGCTTGCGGCGAGGCGCCCGCCCAGGGCGTCGTCGCAGGTCGCCGAGGGATATCCCTCGATGCGGCGGTTCATCAGTACGAAAGGCACGCCGCGGTTAGTCAGGTCGTGCAGGAGGTTGCCATCAAGATGCGCGTCCCCGATGATCAGACCATCCACCCGGCGGGCCAGCATGATCTCCGTCTTGCGGCGTTCTTCCTCCGGGTCATCGCGCGAGTTCATTACGAAGGTGGAATAGCCCGCTTCCGCGGCGGCTTCCTCGATGCCCTCGTACATGATTGCCAGCACGAGGTCCGAGAGACGGGGCACAATGACGCCGAACATTCGGGTTCGGCGGGTGCGCAGGCTGGTCGCCTGAGGGTCAGGTGAGTAGCCGAGTTCGCGCGCCAGCTCCCGGACGCGCAGAGCCGTCTCGGCGGAGGCGGCGCCGCGTGCCTGCGCCGAGTCGGAATGCAGCACCCGCGACACGGTCGACGGGTGGATTCCGAGCCTGGCAGCGAGGTCTTTCAGTGTTACTGCCCGCTCGGCGGACCCTTTGGGATTCATCAGTTCCTTACCCCCAGCCACTCCGGAAGCCTATCTTCTCGAACGTCGCGTGCTGCAAAAGTCCGAACCAGAGAGCTCTTGACGTGTCGCACCTCACATCCTAGAGTCTTTTTCAATGCAACCCAATCGATTGGGTAAGGCAATCCCAGTGAGGGATCTTTTACATGCAGCCAACACAACCCCCGCTTTCGAGTAACAGTCGGGGCATAGATTCGCAGACGTACCCAATCGATTGGGTACTGCCAACCAGGAGCGGAGCGAGCATGACCGAAACCGAGGGCCGGCGGCACGTGGTGCTGTTGGCAACCGGAGGGACGATATCGTCCCGGGTTCAGGCCGACGCCGGCGGGGCCACGGTCGCGTCCGACACCGGCGTGCAGGTGCTGAAGGGCATCGAATCGACGCTTTCGTGCCCGGTGCGGGTCATCGACGTCTTCCGGAAGGGCTCGTACCTTCTGACTGTGGACGACATGCTCGCGCTCTGCGGGACCATCCGAGAGGCTCTCGCGGACCCTGATGCCGCCGGAGCCGTAGTCACCCACGGGACGGACACCATGGAGGAGACGGCGTTCCTTGCCGACCTCACGCACGAGGACCCCCGCCCCGTCGTCTTCACCGGCGCCCAGAATGCGGCGGATTCGGAGCAGCCGGATGGACCGGACAACCTTGCCCGCGCCATCGCCGTCGCCGCGTCCCCCGCGGCTGCCGGACGCGGAGTTCTGTTGGCATTTGCCGGCGGGATCTATCCGGCCCGAGGCGTCCGCAAGAGCCAAACCTTCGATCTCAGCGCGTTCGCCAACCCCGACTTCGGTCTGGCCGGGTCGGTCTCCGCTCGAAACGACGTCGAGATGGGACCGGCGACGGCGCGGCCGGGCACCTTCCCGCTGCCGGCACCGGACGCTCCCTTTTGCCGTGTGGACGTCATTGCAGCGTATCCCGGGGCGGACGCCAAGCCGTTTCGCGCCGCCGTTGCGGCCGGTGCGCGAGGGATCGTCCTCCAAGCCACCGGGAGCGGCAACGCCAACCCGGCGCTCTGCGAGGCCGTCGCGGGTGCCGTCGCCGACGGCGTTGTCGTCGTCACCAGCACGAGGGTGTATGCCGGCCCGGTGAAGCCGGTCTACGGCGCAGGCGGCGGAAGGGACCTGCTTGCAGCGGGAGCCATCCCGTCCGGCCTGCTCCGGCCCTCACAGTCGCTGGTCCTGCTCAGCCTGTTGCTCCGGCTGGGGGCAGAGCGGCAGGAAATCGCCGAGCAGTTCGTCAAATGGGGTTCCTTCCCATGAGCGCGGCCTAGACCAACCACTCCTACCAGCCACAGAACCCAATCGAAAGGCAGATCATGACAAAGGACATCCAGGTTGCATTCGGCGTCGACGTTGATGCGGTTGCAGGCATGCTTGGCTCGTACGGCGGGGAGGATTCGCCCTGCGACATCTCCCGCGGCCTCTTCAGCGGCGAGGTGGGCGGACCTCGGCTCCTTCGGCTGTTTGAAAAGTACGGACTCAACACCACGTGGTTCGTCCCCGGACATTCTCTTGAAACCTTCCCCGATCTGACCCGCATGATCGTTGAGGCCGGACACGAAATCGGCGTCCACGGGTACTCCCATGAGAACCCGATCGCAATGACACGTGAGCAGGAGACCGCGATCCTTGACCGTTCCATCGAGCTGATCGAAAAAGTCTCCGGCCGCCGCCCCACCGGGTACGTGGCCCCGTGGTGGGAGTTCTCCCCGGTGACCAACGAGATCCTCCTCGAACGCGGCATCAAGTACGACCACTCCCTGATGCACCGCGACTTCGAGCCCTACTACGTCCGGGTGGGCGACAGCTGGAAGAAGATCGATTACAGCAAGCCCGCCGAGACCTGGATGGAACCGCTTGTCCGCGGCAAGGAAACGGACCTTGTCGAGATTCCGGCCAACTGGTACCTCGACGACCTGCCTCCGATGATGTTCATCAAGGCGTCCCCCAACTCCCATGGTTTCGTGAACCCCCGGGATATCGAGCAAATGTGGCGGGACCAGTTCGACTGGGTGTACAGGGAGATGGAGACCGGGGTCTTCACCATGACCATCCACCCCGACGTTTCCGGCCGCCCCCAGGTGCTCCTGATGCTCGAGCGCCTGATCGAACACATCAACTCGCACGAAGGGGTCCGCTGGCTCACCTTTGACCAGATCGCCGATTCCTTCCTCGCCCGCAGCCCCCGAAAGGAAGCATGATGAGCACTAACCAGCTGGGCGTCGACCTCACGACGCCGGCGGAGAACGAGAAGCGGCGCTTCCCGGTCTTCTCCACACGCAACACCCGCATCGCCACGGTCCTGGCGTTGCTCGCCTGGACCGTCGCGGTCTTCGACTACGGACTGTTCGGCACCCTGCTGCCGGCCATGCAGGAATCCTTCGGGTGGTCCGCGCCGGAAGCGTACGCCATCAACACGTGGATTGCCGTGGGCACGGCCGTCGTTGCCTTCGGCATCGGCCCCATCATCGACCGGCTGGGCCGGCGCAAGGGCATGATGTTCACGATCGGCGGCACCGCTGTGGTCTCGGGCCTGACTGCCCTGATCCCGTCCGGACTCGGCGTGGTCAGCAACGGACTGCTCGCGATCGTTCGCTCCTTCGGCGGCCTCGGGTTCTCCGAACAGGCGGTCAACGCAACCTACATGAACGAGGTCTACCAGGTCACCGAGGACGAGAGGAAGCGGCGTCGGCCGGGCTTCCACTACTCCTTCATCCAGGGCGGTTGGCCGCTTGGCTTCCTGCTCGCCAGCGCTCTCGCTCTCGCATTCCTGCCTTCCCTTGGCTGGCGGGCGCTTTACCTGATGGCAACCGTCCCGGCCGCAATCATCGTCTGGGTCATTGCCCGCAAGCTGAAGGAGACTCCGCAGTTCGAGCTCCATCACAAGCTGACCGAACTGGAGAAGGACAACAGGTCTGACGAGGCGCACGCCCTCGCACGCTCCTACGGCGTCGAACACTCCTCCGCTGCTCCGTTGAAGCGCATCTGGGAGCCGCACCTGCGCCGCAACACCATCGTCTTTTCGCTGGCATGGATCGTGAACTTCTTCGGGATCGGCGTCTTCAGCGTCCTGGGCAGCTCTGTGCTGAAGAACGCGAAGGGCGTCGAGCTTTCCGACGCCTTCTGGATGCTGATTGTCATCAACCTGCTGGCCTACTTCGGCTACGTCTTCCACGGCTGGCTGGGTGACCGGATCGGGCGCAAGCGCACGATCATTGCGGGCTGGATCATCTCGGGCTTGTCCTTTGCTGTCATGCTGAGCCCGATCGCGTCCAATCCGTTCCTGATCATTCTCACTTATGGTGCGGGGCTGTTCTTCCTGGTCGGGCCGTACGCAGCGATCCAGTACTTCATGGCGGAGTGCTACCCGGTGAGCTGCCGGGCCACCGGCACGTCCTTCATCGGTGCGATGAGCCAGCCGGGCACGATCATCGGCGGCGCGCTCTTCACCGGAATCGCCGCCGCCTCAGGCACCGGCACAGCCGCCCTTTGGGTCGGAGCGCTGGGGACCCTGCTTTCGGGCATTCTGATGATCGCCGCAAAGCCGGCAGCCGAAGCTGCCCTGGAGGACCCGCATGCCGTCTGAGACCGAGGTAGCGATCATCACGGGCGCAGCCAGCGGGATCGGGCGGGCCCTCGCCGTGCACTATGCCGGCCGCGGGGTGAAGACCGTCATCGGGACCTTCCCCGGCGACCCGCACGATCCCGAAGAAACCCTCATGCTCGTGAAGAAGTCCGGCGGCGACGCCGTCATCCACGAGGTGGACGTGCGCAGCACCGACTCCGTGGACGCCTTCGCCCGGCGCGCCGTGGACGAATTCGGCCGCCTCGACTACGCCGTGGCCAACGCAGGTATCCTCCGCAACGCTTCCTTGCCCGAGCTCAGCGACGACAAGTGGGCGGACATGCTCGACGTCGACCTCACCGGGGTGCTGCGCACGCTGCGTGCGGGCGCGGCGCACATGGGATCCGGAGGCGCGATGGTCGCTGTGTCGTCAATCGCGGGCGGCGTATACGGCTGGGAGGAACACGCCCACTACGCAGCCGCGAAAGCCGGGGTGCTGGGCCTGGTCCGCAGTGTCGCCGTCGAGCTTGGCCCGCGCGGCATCCGGGCCAACGCCGTCATTCCCGGCCTCATCGAGACCCCGCAGTCCTTGGACCCGGTGAACTCGCTCGGCCCGGAGGGTCTGGAACGGGCGGGCCACGACATCCCGTGGGGCCGCGTGGGACGCCCGGAGGAAGTGGCGAGCGTGATCGGGTTCCTAACGTCCCCGGCGGCCGGTTACGTCACCGGCCAGTCCCTGGTCGTGGACGGCGGCCTGACCGTCAAGATGCGTGCCTGAGGCCGGGATGGGGAATACAGCGGCAGGAAGCGCGCCCTTCAGCACCGGTCGAGCCGTCGTGGTGACCGGCGGGGCCAGCGGCATCGGCCTGGCGATTGCGGAGGCGTTCCGCAGCAACGGGGACAGGGTGGTGGTGCTGGACAGGACCCCTGGCGAGGGGGTGGTGCCGGTAGACGTCGCCCGCGAGGAGAGCGTGCGGGAAGCGTTCGCAGCCGCCGCTGGCCAGGTGGGTCCGGTCGACGTGCTGGTCAACAGCGCGGGCCTGCTCACCGAATCTCCGCTGCAGGACATGAGCCTGGCGATGTGGAACGAGACCCTCGCGGTGGACCTCACGGGCGTGTTCCTGTGCTGCCGTGAAGTGGTGGCCGGCATGCGGGACAGGCAGTGGGGGCGAATCATCAACATCGCCTCCCAACTGGGCATCAAGGGAGGTACGGGGCTGAGCCACTACAGTGCGGCGAAGGCGGGCGTGGTCGGTCTCACGAAGTCCCTGGCACTGGAAGCGGCCAAGGACAATGTCCTCGTCAACGCCATAGCCCCCGGACCGATCGAGACGCCGCTGGTCGACGGCATTTCGGAAGACTGGAAGGCAGCCAAGCGTGCAGAGCTGCCTTTGGGCCGGTTCGGGCGCCCGGAGGAGGTGGCCCCGGCGGCCCTGCTCCTGGCCAGCGACCCGGGCGGGAACCTTTTCGTCGGGCAGACGCTGGGGCCCAATTCCGGCGACGTGATGCCCTGAGGAGGCGGGGATGTGCGGAGCGTGCGGCAGGCAGGTGGTGCCGGATGAGGTGCTGGGCC
The DNA here is from genome assembly GCF_018531425.1 of Paenarthrobacter sp. DKR-5. Classification (GTDB taxonomy): domain Bacteria; phylum Actinomycetota; class Actinomycetes; order Actinomycetales; family Micrococcaceae; genus DKR-5. Next base: position 597,718 of record NZ_JAHBOI010000001.1, on the reverse strand, counting down.
GGACCCGGACCACGCGTGACCTTGTGGAGGTGGCGGCGGCCGTGAACGAGGCCTGTTGCGGCGTTCCGGGAGCCCCAAAGGTCGCGAGGTCCGGCGACGGCTGGTCGGTCTCCCGGGCCACCGGCGGCGTGCAGCTGTGCCTGACGGTGGACGAGCTGTGGGAAGCAGCACTTAGCGGCTGCCCTGCAGTGGCCGACCGGCTTCGCCGTCCCGCTCCTGCCGACGACGGGACGGGCCTCGCAGGGAGAGTACGCGCAAGAGGTGCAGTGCTCGCCGGGCTCCAACCTTCAGAATCCGTCCCTTAGCGAGACTGTGCCCCGTTCCGGACCGGAACGGGGCACAGTTTCGTGCGCAGGCGCCTAGTTCTGCAGGGCGGGGTAGTCGGTGTACCCCTTGGCTCCGTCGCTGTAGAAGGTGAGCGGATCCGGGGCGTTCAGCGGCAGGTCTTCCTTCCAGCGGCGCACCAGATCCGGGTTGGCGATGGCCGGGCGGCCCACGACGACGGCGTCCGCGTGGCCGGCCTCCATCAGCGCCAGGGCTTCCTCACGGGTGGTGATGACACCGAAACCGCTGTTGATCAGGACCGGGCCGCCGAAGCGGGTCCGCAGGTCCTGCACGAGTTCGCCGGCGGGCTCCTTGTGCAGGATGCTCAGGTATGCCAGCCCCAGGGGCGCGATGCCGTCGACCAGGGCATCGTAGGTGGCCTTGGTCTCGGCGGCATCCAGTTCCAGGGCACCTTGGATGTTGTGCTCCGGGGAGATCCGGATCCCGACGCGTCCGGCGCCGATCGCCTCGGCGACGGCGGACGCAACCTCGACGACGAAGCGGGCCCGGTTCGCGGGCGAGCCGCCGTAGGCGTCGGTGCGCTGGTTGGAGGCCGGCGACAGGAACTCGTGCAGCAGGTAGCCGTTGGCGGAGTGGAGCTCCACCCCGTCGAGTCCTGCGGCCACGGCGTTCTTCGACGCCTGAACGAACTCTTCAACCACCGTGGCCAGCTCGCCGGTCCCCAGCGCGCGGGGGACCGGGAAGGGCTTCTTGCCCTCGTAGGTGCGGGTCTCGCCGTCGATCGCGATGGCGCTCGGCCCGACAACCTCATACCCGCCGGTGGTGGCCTCGTGGGTCACCCGTCCCGCGTGCATCACCTGGGCGACAATGCGGCCGCCCTCGGCGTGCACCGCGTCCGCCACGTTCTTCCAACCCTCGAACTGCTCGGGCTCCACCAGTCCGGGCTGGCCGGGGAATCCCTGGCCGGCGTGGCTGGGGTAGGTGCCCTCACTGACGATCAGGCCCAACGACGCGCGCTGCCGGTAGTGCTCGACCACCAGCGGGCCGGGGACTCCCTCGACGCCGGCGCGCACGCGGGTCAGCGGCGCCATCACGACACGGTTGGACAGTTCGAGGTCGCCAAGGGTCAACGGGGAAAAGAGGTTCACAAGCAGGTCCTTCTTTCGGTCGGCTGGGAAACTTGTTCCACTAGGCGCCAACCGCGGGAAGGGCCATACTATTTCGGTCCCCGGCGGTGTGAGAGGAACTTCACTCCGGCCGGAGGGAGTTGATCTCCTCCACGCTCCGGCGTGTGGTGCGCGGCCCGAGTGCACCTACCGTGGCGCAGATGATCAGCAGTGCCACGGCCACCACGATGAACATCGGGGCGGCGCCGAACGCATCGAGCACCGGGAGCAGCACGAACGGGAGCGCCCCGCTGGAAATGCGGGAGAGCGAATACGTCCACCCGACCGCCGTCGCCCGCACCGAGGTGGGGAAGATCTCCGCCTGGTAGATGTGGAAGACGTTGGAGAAGATGTTGCTCACGATCGTCGTGAGGAAGCCAAAGAGGACGATGGCCACCGGCGCCGTGGAGGTGGCGAAGGCAATGCCGGAGAGGGCCAGCAGGACCACCGAGGACATCAGCAGGTACTTGCGCTCGAACCGGATGATCAGCGGCGTGGAGATCAGCGAACCGAGCGGATAGCCAAGGAACGAAAGCGCGGTGAACAGCAGCGACGAGGGCACGTCGTATCCGCGCTGGACCAGGGTGAGCGCGGCGAGGGTGCCGAACCCGTAGTAGCCGAACGTCTGCAGCAGGTGGAAGATCACCAGCATCCCGAGGCGCTTGCGGTACGGCTCCCGGCGCAGGATCGCGATGTTGGACTCGGCCGGTGCTGCTTCCTCCTCGATCGGGTTCACTTCGACGCCGCTGCCTGCAGCGAAGGCTTCAAGCGTGGTCTGCGCCTCCTGGTGCCGGCCGGCGGACAGCAGCCACCGCGGCGATTCCGGCAGCCCGCGGCGCAGGAAGAGCACGACGACGGCTCCGATCGCGCCGAAGGCCAGCAGCCAGCGCCACCCGGAAATGTCCAGCATCCTGTAGCTGTTCAGCCACAGTGCCAGGAAGCCGACCGCCGGCACCGCGATGAACGAGCAGGTGTAGGCCCAGGACGCCATGCGTCCCCGCTTGTCCTTGGGCATGGTGTCGGAGAGGTAGGCGTCCGCCACCGGGTACTCGGCCCCGACGCCGATTCCTGCCATGAACCGTGCGAAGACCAGGAACCAGGCGTTCGGGGAGAAGGCTCCGATGAGGGACCAGACCGAATACCAGAGCAGGTTGAACAGGAAGGCCTTGCGCCGGCCGAGCCGGTCCGCGAGGCTGCCCAGGAAGGCGGCGCCGAAGAACATGCCGATGAAGGCCGAGGCCAGCAGGAGCTTCAGCTGCAGCCCGGAGACGGCGAAGTCCTTGGTCAGTGCGGTGCCGATGGACCCCGACAGGAAGACCTCGTACATGTCGAAGAAGAGGCCCAGCCCGACGGCGACGACAATCTTCCGGTGCAGCCTGCCGACCGGCAGCCGGTCGAGCTGGGAAGACAGCGCTTCCCGGTGGCCCACGCGGGCGGGCGTCGACGATTCCATGGGGACTCCTTTGTCGGGCGGATCGTGCCGCGGACCGGCCGGAGAACCTGATCCACGATGTGAGTTGTAAACCATTGTGTGATTTGGCTAACACCACTTTTAAGGGATGCCGGGGAGTTCGTCAAGAGACCGGAGAAACCCTTCGGCAATGTTTCGACGTCGTTGTCATTGCTTACGATGTGGGCTGCTGACTATATTGTGGTTACCGATGAGGCGGGGAAGACTCCCCGGCGGGTGAAAGGCGGACTCCATGGAACACGACCAGTCCCAACCGTTGGCCGGGATCAGGGTGCTCGAGCTCGGCAACTTCATTGCGGCCCCCACGGCCGGACGGCTGCTGGCGGATTTCGGCGCCGAAGTCATCAAGGTGGAACGTCCCGAAGTGGGCGACGAACTGCGCAACTGGCGGCTCTATGAGGGCACTACGTCGATGCTTTTCCGGACCATCAACCGCAACAAGAAGTCCATCACCGTGGACCTGCGCACCGAGGAGGGCCAGGAGACCATTGCCGAGCTCGCGGGCCAGGTCGACGTGGTGCTGGAGAACTTCCGCCCCGGGACGCTTGAGAAATGGAACCTCGGGCCGGAGCGGCTGTCCGAGCGCAATCCGGAGCTGATCTTCGCGCGCATTTCGGCGTTCGGCCAGACCGGGCCGCGCAGCAGGACCCCGGGATTCGGCGCCATCGCGGAGGCGCTGGGCGGTTTGCGCGAGCTGACCGGGGAGCCCGGAAGGGCACCGGTCCGTGTGGGAATCTCCATTGGCGACACCATCGCCGGGCTGTACGCGGCCTACGGCGTGGTGATGGCGCTCTACCAGGCCCGGGTCCGTGCCCAGGCCGCGGAGCAGCCGCTACCGCTGGCCGACCGCACCATCGACGTCGCCCTCAACGAGTCCGTGCTCTCGGTGATGGAATCCCTCCTGCCGGACCTGGGCGCGTACGGCGTCTCGCGCGAACGCCTGGGCGGGCGCACGCAGGGAATCGCGCCCTCCAACGCCTATCTGTGCGAGGGGGAGCGCTCCGTGGTGATTGCCGGCAACGGCGACGGCATCTACCAGCGGCTCATGGCGGCGATCGGGCGGCCGGATCTTGCGGCCCGCGAAGACCTCTCCTCCAACGCCCTGCGGTGGGCCGCGCGCGAAGAACTGGATGCCGCGATCACCGAATGGACCTCGCACCGCACTGTCGAGGACGTCGTGGCGGTGCTCGACGCCGTAGGGGTGCCGTGCGGGCCCATCTACACCGCTGAGGACATCTGCGCCGACGAGCAGTACCTCGAACGCGGCATGGTCCAGCGGCTGCCGGTATCGACCGGGGAAAAGGTGATCGACGACGTCGCCTTTCCCGGCGTCGTGCCGCAGATCGGCGCGCAGCCGCGGCGGATCCGGAACCTGGGTCCCGACCTGGGCGAGCACACCGACGAGGTGCTCGCCGGGCTCCTGGGCCGCAGACCGACGCCGCCCGGCGCGCCCGGGCAGCCCAAGCCCGGGCGCGCCGCGGCGGAGGCTGCACGATGACCGCCCCGGCAGAGCCGCAGCGGCCCGGCGGGCCCCCGCGGTTCGCGCTCCGCGATGTCACCCTCCGCGACGGGCTACAGCTGACCGGCAAGCTGCTTCCGGCCGCCCGCAAGATCGAGATTGCCCGTGCACTGCTGGCTCTCGGCGTGGACTCGGTCGAGATCGGCGCGATGGCACGGCCGGACAAGGTGCCTCCGATGGCGAACACCCTCGAGGTGATCTCCGGCCTGACCCCCGAGGAAAGGGAGAAGTGCTGGGTGTGGGTGGCCACCCCGCGCAGCGCGGCGCGTGCGCTGGAAGCCGGTGCGCGGAACCTTCAGTACTGCTTCTCGGCCAGTGACGCCCACAACCTCGCCAACGTGGGACGCACGACGGAGCAGAGCCTGGCGGCGATGCCGGAGGCGGTCGAAGCCGTCCGGGCTGCGGGCGCCCGGATCCAGTTGACGATCGCCACCTCCTTCACCTGCCCGTTCGACGGCGCCATCGACCCGGACCGGGTCATCGCCATCGCCAACGACCGGCGGGCGGACGGCACGGACAGCATCGTCATCTGCGACACCCTCGGCCAGGCCACGCCGGGCCAGGTCGCGGCGCTGATCGGCCGGGTTGCGGCCGAAACCCCGCAGGAAAGGGACATCGTCTTCCACGGCCACGACACCTGGGGCCTTGGAGCGGCGAACGCCCTCGCGGCGGTCGGCGCGGGCGCGGGAACGGTTGACGGGGCCCTCGGCGGGCTCGGCGGCTGCCCGTTCGCGCCGGGAGCCAGCGGCAACACCGCCACCGAAGACATTCTTTTCGCCCTGCAGCCGGAGTGGTTCACCCCGGCAACGCTGGCCTCGCTGGTGGAGCTTTCAGCAGGCCTGCTGCGCGACGTCGGCGAGCCGAACCAGTCCCGGGCCGCGCACGCGGCGCTCGCCACGGCAGGGCCGTTCCGCTGGGGGCTGGGTTCCTAAAATGCGGTGCCCCGGTCGGCGCCCGGCGCCGCGAGGTCGAGCGTCATGAACACACTGTTCGGATCCGGCCGGTAGGGACCGAACGGCGCGCACTCGGTGAACCCGTGCCGGAGGTAGAGCCGCCGCGCGGGTGCGAAGTAGTCGTGGGACCCGGTTTCGAGGTAGAGCCGGATGTAGCCGCGCTCGACAGCGGCCGCGACGAGCCGGGAAAGCAGCGCACCAGCCACCCCGCGCCGCCGGGCCGCGGCCCCGGTGCGCATTGACTTGATCTCCCCCTCAGCCGCGCCCAGCTCCTGCAGCGCTCCGCAGCCCAGAAGCTCCCCGGCCTGCCGTGCTGTCCAGAAGCTCAGGGAGGGGCGCGTCAGCGCGGAGGGCTCCAAGGCGTGCACGCTTCCTGCCGGCGAGGTGGCGTGCATGTCCGCGAGGTGTTCAGTGAGCAACTGCCGAACGTCGTCGCCGGGCGGCGTCTCGAGTTCGATGACGGGCGCAGCGTTCACCCGGCGACGCCGAAGCGGCCGCTGAGGAGCCGGGTGACCTGTTGTGCGGCCGCGACGAGGTTCTCCGCCCACGCATGGCACTGCGCTTCGCTGATCCGGGACCCCGGGCCGCTGATGCCCAGTGCCCCGATCACTTCGCCGGAAACGCTGAAGACCGGCGCCGACACTCCCGCCGCCCCGTCGTCACGCTCGTCACGGGAAACGGAGTATCCTGTCCTGCGCACTTCCTTGAGCTCTTCCAGCAGCGCGGCAGGCTCCGTCACCGTGGCCGGAGTGAGCTTCTCCAACGGCTCGGCCGCCACCCGGGCCGCTAGCGCATCGTCCCAAGCCATCAGGACCTTGCCTGAAGAGCCGGCATGCAGCGGCAGGATCTTCCCCACGTGCATCTCGCGGCGGATCGCGTGCCGGGTTTCGGCCATTGCCACGCACACGCGGAAGGTCCGTTCCACCCGGAACAAGGATGTGGTTTCGCCGGTCTCGTCCCGGACCTTCTTCAGGATGGGAGCGACGACGTCCAGCATGTCCAACTGCTGCGTTGCGGCGGCTGCCCAGTAGGCGAAATTCACGCCCAGCCGGAACCGGTCCGCCTCGCGGTCCAGGAACTCCTCCGCCACCAGGTTTGCGACCAGCCGCTGAACAGTGGAGGTGGGGTAGCCGGTGCGTGCGCGGATCTCCGAGAGCGTCAGCGCCGGCTCGGCGAGGGTGAACGAATCGAGGATGCCGCGGATCTTGGAGAGCACCAGGAGCGGTTTGACGCCTGGGGAGAGGCGCCGCCCGGTGTCCTGGAAGCGGTCCACGTCCGGGGACAGCGCCGTATCCAGGCCGGCGGCAGCGTTCTCTTCGGTTGGCATAGGACGATTATGCCCTGCTGCCCGCTCCGTCCCCCTCGGCGCGCGACGCTCCGGGGGCCCCTCGGTGGGGCAACGCTAAAGCGACGTCACGCTGGCGGGGGCAACCTCCGCTGCTTCCTGTGCCACCCGGGCGTCGGTCTGCTGCTCCGCCTCGGAAATCCTCCGGAGCGTCCTGAGGAAGGTGTCGGGGTTGAGCGAGATCGAGTCGATGCCCTCCTCGACGAGGAAGGCCGCGAAGTCCGGGTAGTTGCTGGGGGCCTGACCGCAGATGCCGATCTTGATGCCGGCAGCGTGCGCCTTGCGGATCGCGTCGCGGATCATCCGCTTCACGGCCTCGTCGCGTTCGTCGAACAGCCCGGCCAGATCCCCCGCGTCGCGGTCCACGCCGAGCACCAGCTGGGTCAGGTCGTTGGAGCCGATGGAGAACCCGTCGAAGCGCCGCGCGAACTGCTCGGCGAGCACCACGTTGGCCGGGATCTCGCACATCATGTAGACCTGCAGGCCGTTCTCGCCGCGCACCAGCCCGTTCTCGGCCATCACCTCCAGCACCTTGTCCGCCTCCGCCGGGGTGCGGCAGAACGGGACCATGACGATCACGTTGCCGAACCCGATGTCCTCGCGCACCCGCTTAAGCGCCCGGCACTCAAGGGCGAAACCTTCCCGGTACCGCGGATCGTAGTAGCGCGAGGCGCCGCGGAAGCCGAGCATCGGGTTCTCCTCGGCCTGCTCGAAGGCGCTCCCGCCCACCAGGTGTGCGTATTCGTTGGTCTTGAAATCGCTCAGCCGCACTATCACCGGGTGCGGATGGTAGGGGCGGTGAGCTTGGCGATGCCGAGCGCGAGCGTGTCCACGAAGTACTCCTGCGGGTCCGCGTACCCCCTGGTGAGGTCGGCGATCTGCCGGCGGGCGCCGTCGTCCGTCACCCGTTCGGGGTGGACCAGCGCCATGGGATGGATTTTGATCAGGTTGTTGATGATGAACTCCATCCGGGCCAGGCCGACGCCGTCCGCCGGCAGCCTCCACCACTGGAAGGCGGCGGCGGGGCTGGCAATGTTCACCATCACGGCGGTGCGCGTGTGCGGCAGTTCGCCGAGGTCGATCTCCTCGGTTTCGTGGGGGAGTTCGCCCTCGTAGACGTGGCCGAGGTCGCCTTCCGCGCAGGAGAGCGTGATGGCACCGCCGTCGGCGATCACCGCCGTCGCATTTCCGGTGCCGACGACGGCGGGCACGCCGAGTTCACGGCTGACGATTGCGGCGTGGCTGGTGGGGCCGCCATGGTCGGTCACGATGCCGGCGGCGAGCTTCATCACCGGCACCCAGTCCGGGTCGGTCATCTCCGTGACCAGGATGGAACCGGGCCGGAAACCGGCGATGTCCGCCGGGTCGCGGATCACGCAGGCAGGCCCGGAGGCAATCGAGTCCCCGATGGCGGCGCCGGTGGCCAGCAGCGGCCCGCTGCCGATAAGCCGGTGGACAGTGAAACGGCTCGCGCTCTTGCGGGCCTGGACGGTTTCCGGACGTGCCTGCACCATGAACAGCTCGCCGGTTTCGCCGTCCTTGGCCCACTCCATGTCCATCGGCCGGCCGTAGTGCCGCTCCACCAGCGCCGCCCAGCGCGCCAGCCGGAGGATGTCGGCGTCGTCGAGCACGAAGGACTGCCGCTCGGCAACGGAGGCGTCCACCATCCGGGTGCGCGCGCTGCCCCCCTGGCTGTAGACCATCTTCCGGGCCTTCTCACCGAGGCTCTTTTCGATGATGGGCGAGCAGCCGGGGGAGTCCAGCAGCGGCTTGAAGACCTGGTACTTGTCCGGGTTGACCGTGCCCTGGACGACTGTCTCGCCCAGCCCCCACGCGGCGCTGATCACCACCGAACCCGGGAAGCCCGTCTCGGTGTCGATGGAGAACATCACCCCGGATCCGCCGACGTCGGAGCGGACCATGCGCTGGATGCCGATCGAGAGCGCCACGTCCAGATGGTCGAAGTTCTTGACCTCCCGGTAGCTGATCGCGCGGTCCGTGAACAGCGAGGCGTAGCAGCGCCGGCAGGCATCCAGCAGGTCGCGCTCACCCGTGATGTTCAGGAACGTTTCCTGCTGGCCCGCGAAGCTCGCGTCCGGCAGATCCTCCGCCGTGGCGCTGCTGCGCACGGCCACCGCCACGTTGCTGCGGCCTTCGCGCTCGCCGAGGGCCCGGTAGGCGGCCCGGATGGCCTCCGCCAGCTCGTCAGGGAATTCGCTGTCCAGGAACAGTTCGCGCAGCGCCTCCCCGGCGGAGCGCAGCGATTCGTCCCCGGCCTGGTACTGCTCGACCTTGGCCCGGATGGCCTCCTCGATGCCGTTGGCGGCGAGGAAGGACCGGTAGGCGGCCGCCGTCGTGGCGAACCCGTCGGGCACGCGGACTCCTTCGGCGCGGAGCGTGCGGACCATCTCGCCCAGGGAGGCGTTCTTGCCGCCCACCTGGGGCACGTCCTGCATGCCGATGTCTTCAAACCACACCACGTGCCGCTGGTCCATGGTCCCCGCCTCTCCGCCGAGCGCAGCGGCGGCGTGCCGCCACGGTCCGCCGCCATGCTAGCGTCCGGCTTCCCGGTGGAACTATGGCCGAAGGTCCCGCCGCGGGCTGCGGGGCAGGCTCGGCGGCGGCGGCGGCCGGGCGGGCTCGGCGGCCGGCTCAGCGGCGGCGGCCGGGCTTCCTGCCGGCTTGCTTGCCCTGCTGTTTGCCTGCCGGCTTGCGGGGCCGGCCCTGCTGGGCGGCCGGACGGGGCTTCTTCGCCGTCTTTGGCTTCGCCTCCTGGGCCGAGGGCTGCCGGGAACTGTTCGCCGTCCGACCGCGGACGATCCCGATGAATTCCTCGATCAGCTCGTTGGTGCGGTCGCTGAGCCAGGCGACGGCGACCCGTGTCGGCTCCGCCCCGGTGACCGGCCGGTAGAGCACGTCCTTGCGGTTGTGGTGCCGGGCCACGGCCATCGGCAGGATGAGCAGGCCCACACCCGCGGCCACCAGGTCCAGTGCGGCCGCCACGTCCCCGCCGTCGTCCAAGAGGTTCTCTTCCGACAGATCCGCCAGCGAGACCTCGTCGAAGACCTTGAGTTCATGGTCCCGCGATGCCACCGCGACCGGTTGCTCCTCGTAGAGCGGGATGACGCTCAGGCCCTCGCGGTCAACCGGGAGCCGGACGAACCCCACGTCCGCGCGGCCGTCGCGCAGCACCTGGACCTGGGCGGCGGCGTCGCACTCGAAGGAGGAGAGCGGGATGCCCGGTTGGCGTTCTTCCCACCGCCGAAACCACTTGCCCGGGGTGACGCCGGCGACGAACGCGACTTTCAGCTGCCCTTCCGGGCCGGTCCCGGCGTCCATGCACTCACCCTAACCCACCCGCCCGGCTACGCTTGGGGCATGAGTTCCGCGAAGAAACCCCAAACGATGAAGCCCGAGACGGCTGCGAAGAAGCTGGGCATTTACCTGCCCGCGACGCCTACGGCCTTCCGGGAAAGGGAAATCACCCGTGAGGAATTCAATGAGCTTCAGGCCAACCCGCCGGAATGGCTGCTGGAGTTGCGCCGCGACGGGCCGCACCCGCGGCCGGTGATTGCGCACAAGCTCAACATCTCCAACTCCGGCCTGGCACGCGGCGGCATCACCGACGCGCTGACGACGGCGGAGATTGACCGGCTGCTCGAGGAACGGCCCGAGTGGCTTACGGCGGAACGGGCCACCCAGGCGAAGGTCCGCGAAGAGGCCAGGCGCGTCAAGGAACAGGACGCACAGGAGTCTGCCCAGCGCTGACTAGCGCGCCGGGGGCCCGGTGCCGGCGAGCCTGACCTCCAGCACCGACTCCTCTTCCAGCCAGCGGCACGGCGTCCCGAGCTCGGCGCTGAGCCGCTGCATGCGGCCGCCGATGCGCGCTGCGCGGGGGCCTGCCAGCGCCGCATGGAAGTCCTCGATCACCGTCGGGTGCAGCCGCAGCAGCTGCGGGACGCCGCCGTGGACTTCCAGCTCGAAGATGAAGGACTCGTCGTTGCGTTCGTACGGGTCGACGGCGTAATCATCCACAAAGTCGCCCGCGCTGAAGATCAACGGCCGGCCGCGGTACACCTCGACGCCGCGGAAGATGTGCGCCGAGTGGCCGAAGACGACGTCGGCGCCCGCATCGACCAGCGCCCGGGCGAATTCCCGGTGCACGGGCGGAACCTCCGAGCCCCAGTTGGGCCCCCAATGCGCGGAGACGATGAGCAGGCGCCCCTCCGCCGCCGCCGTCTGCCGGACTAGGTCGAAGAGCGCGGCGGCGCGGGGGTCCGCCGGCTCCACCGGCACGTGGTGCACGCCGGCCGCGCCGGCGGTCGCCTCCCAGCCCGGCTCGTTGTCGGTGAACGCCAGCACGGCGACTGGTCCTTTGCCCCCGCTGCCCGCCGCCGGGGCAAAGAAGGCTGCGCGGCGCGCGGCCGGACGGTCCATGCCGGCTCCGGTGTGCAGGATGCCGTGCGCGTCCAGCAGCGGGAGCATCTCCCGCAGGGCCTGCCTGCCGAAGTCCAGCACGTGGTTGTTGGCCAGGGTGACGACGTCGATCCCGGCGGCTTCAAGGCAGGCGACGTTCCTGCTGTCGGAGCGGAAGTGGAACACCTTGTGCGGCCAGGGCGCGCCGTCGTCGGCGAGGACGCACTCAAGATTGGCGACGCACAGGTCCGCACCGCGGAGCAGCTCGAGCGTGTCACCCCATGGGAAGGCGGCGTCGGCGCTCCGCAGCTGCTCATTGACGAGCCGGCCGAGCATGACGTCACCGATCAGGACTATCTTCACTGTCCGCTCCTTCGCGGGACCATGCTGCTCCGGCCCCGGCGTCGCCGGCAAGGGGACTTGGTCCGGGCCTTCAACCCCGCCGAACGGGCACCAACGGCGGTCTTCCGGCGCCCGAAGCCGCCACAACTGGCCGCTCGCGCTGAGGAGAGGAGCCCTGTCGCACTGGGTGGGGAGCCCGGGTGCGCTAGCGTGGGGCCATGCCCGACGTCGACCGCTTCCGTGCGCTGCTGCTGGCGGTGCGCGGTGAGACGCTCGCGCTGATCGCCGGCCAGCGCGGCGCCATCGCCTCGGTGAGCGAAGCCCGGCGCGACTCGAACGTCGACGACGAGCATGACCCGGAAGGGTCCACCATTGCGTTCGAGCTCTCGCAGGCAACCACGCTGGCCAAGGGCAGCGCATCCCGGCTTGAGGAAATCGACGCGGCGCTCGCCCGGATCGAGGACGGCAGCTACGGCGTGTGCGCGGTCTGCGGCGGCCCCATTGCCGAGGGGCGCCTCGAGGCGCGGCCCTGGACGCCGTACTGCATCGAGCACGCCCGCGGCAGGGCGTAGGCACGGCCTAGGCTCGTCCGCTGGTTCCGTCCCGAGTTCCTTCCCTCCCCGCGAACGGCCACTCGTGGCGGCCTTTTCCGCCCGGAGCCCGCCGTAAGTGCCCTCTCGCCGAGGGAGACGGCGCGGACTGATGCCGCCTACCGGGTGACGGGCTGCATGAGGGAAATCAGGTTCCCCACCGTGTCGTCCAGGATCGCGGAGATCACCGGGCCGTCCTCCACCGGCTCCTGGGTGAACTTCACGCCCAGCGACGTCAGCCGCTCGAACTCGGCGCGCAGATCGTCGACCGAGAGCACGATGGCCGGGATGCCCGCGGCGTGCAGCGATTGCCGGTAGCCCTGCGCGATCGGGCTGTCGCCCGGCTCGAGCAGCAGCTCGACGTCGTCGTGCCCGCCTGCCGCCCCCACCGTGAGCCAGCTGGCGGCACCGAGCGGAATGTTCTGCCGGGTTTCGAAGCCCAGAATGTCCGTGTAGAACCGGTGGGCCTTTTCCTGGTCGTCCACGTAAACGCTGGTCACTGCGATCTTGATCAAGGTGCCTCCTGGCATTCCGCTCCCAAAAACCGGTTGCCGCGATTCGGCCAACCGGTCCCGGCGGCCCCGCCATCCAATTGACACATCCATTGACACAAGGTGATCAGCATCACTAAGAAGGAGAGCGGAAGCCGTCCAGCAAGTATCGGCCCGCAATGCGGCGGGCCAGATAGGTCTCACTATGATGCTCCGGAACACCACCCCTATGTCCACCTCGCGGTCCTCCGCCCCGCGGTCCTCTGCCCGGCGTGCCCGTGAAAGGCTGCGCGCGCTGGGAACCCTCGCCGCGGTCTGCGCGGCCCTGCCCTTCCTCGGCTCGCCCCCGGCCGCCGCGGCCCGGGAACCGGGGCCCGCACCATCCGCGCCGCCGCTCCATGCCGCTGCCGACACGAGTTCGGCGCAGCACCGCAAGGACGTGATGGCCAACCTCTTCGAATGGAACTGGAAATCCGTCGCCAACGAGTGCACCACCGTGCTCGGCCCCGCCGGGTACGGCGGCGTGCAGGTTGCCCCTCCGCAGGACTCGCTCACCCGCGACGGCCACCCCTGGTGGGAGGTCTACCAGGCGGTGGACTACAACCTCACCAGCCGGATGGGCAACGAGGCGCAGTTCCGCCAGATGGTGGCAACCTGCCGGGCGGCGGGCGTGAAGGTCTACGTGGACACGGTGATCAACCACACCACCGGGCAGGGAGACCTGTCCTACGGCGGGGTCAGCTACTCCAAGTACGACTACCCCGGCCTGTACAGCGACGCGGACTTCCACCACTACCCGGCGGACTGCCCTCGGCCCGACGGCGGCATCAGCGACTGGAACAGCTACCTCGAGGTCACCCACTGCGAGCTGGTCGGACTGGCCGACCTGCGCACCGAGTCCGACAAGGTCCGCAGCACCCTCGCCGGCTATCTGAACAAGCTGCTGGGCTACGGCGTCTCGGGTTTCCGGGTCGACGCCGCCAAGCACATCGGCCAGACGGACCTGGCCGCCATCGAGGCGAAACTGCACAGGACGGTCGACGGCGAAGCCCCCTACGTGGCGCTGGAGGTGATGCCCGGCGGCACAGGCCCCTTGGCCCCGGAAGCCTTCGAAGGGCAGGGGAGCCTGCTCGGCTTTGACTACGCCGACCAGCTCAAGAGCGCCTTCGACGGCAACATCGCGCAGCTGAAGACAATGGACTCGCAGCTGCTACCCGGTAGCAAGGAACTCGTTTTCGCGCAGAACCATGACACCGAGCGGAACGGCTCCACGCTCAGCTACAAGGACGGCGCGACCAACACCCTGGCCGCCGAATTCATGCTCGCCCGCGGCCACGGCACGCCCCAGGTGTACGCGGGCTTCCGGTTCGCCGGCGGCGACGATTCCCCGCCGTCGGACGCCAACGGGTACGTGACCGACACGAACTGCGCTACCACCTGGGTCTGCACGGACCGCATTCCGTCGGTCGCCCGGATGGTGGCCTGGCACAACGCCGCCGGGGACGCGAAGCTCGCCAACTGGTTCGACGACGGCGCGAACCTGGTCTCGTTCAGCCGGGGCAACAAGGCATGGATCGCCCTCAACAACGGCGCCCAGGCGCAGACGAGGACGTTCGCCACCGGCATGGCTCCGGGCACGTACTGCGACATCATTCACGGTGCCGACCTGCGCGGCCGCTGCTCGGGACCGGGCGTGCGGGTGGACGCCCACGGCACGGCGACCGTCACGGTGCCGGCCAAGGATGCCGTGGCGTTCGACGCCGGCACCCGGCTGACTCGGCAGTAACCGGCACCGGGGCTAGGCTGGCGGAGACGACGCCAAAAGCCTGAGCACCCGCGGGAGGCCCCCATGACCATTGCTGACGACAGTACGGCCAGCGGCACGACGGACATCAATTTCCACACCCGCAAATGGGTGCGTCCGGAGGACCTGAATGCCAACGGCACCCTGTTCGGCGGCAGCCTGCTCCGCTGGATCGACGAAGAAGCGGCCATCTACGCCATCCTGCAGCTCGGGAACGGCTACGTGGTGACGAAGTACATTTCGGAGATCAATTTCGTCAGTTCAGCGGAGCAGGGGGACCTGATCGAAATGGGCCTGCGTGCGGTGCACTTCGGCCGGACCTCGCTGACCATGCGGGCCGAGGTGCGCAACATGATCACCCGCAAGAGCATCCTGACCATCGACAAGATCGTGTTCGTCAACCTGGACCAGGACGGCAACCCGCTGCCGCACGGCTACACCGAGACCACCTATGTGCGCGACCGGATCCCGACGACGCACGTCCGCCCGCATCCGACCCCCGACCGGGGCTGACCAGGCCGGGGCCGGATGCGGGTTAAGGGGGATTGGGTAGAGTGCCAGGCATGACCTCACTTTCCAGCGGTGCCGTGGCGCCCGGCTTCGAGTCCGTCGTCGAGCTGTTCGACAGGTTCCTGGCGGAGGACCCCGACTACTCCGCCCAGCTGGCGGTCTACCACCGCGGCACCAAGGTGGTCGACGTCGTCGGGGGTCCCGACATGGCCGCGGACTCGCTCACCGGCCTCTATTCCTGTTCCAAGGGGGTCAGCGCCCTCGTCCTGGCCCTGCTGGTGCAGGACGGGCTCCTCGACCTCGACGCGCCGGTCATCCGGTACTGGCCCGAGTTCGGAGCGGCCGGCAAGGAAGCCGTCACCGTCCGCCAGCTGCTCTCGCACCAGGCCGGCCTGCTGGGCGTCGAGGGCGGGTTCAGCACGGAGGAGTACCACCGTTCCGAGCTGGCCGCCGCACGCCTGGCCCTGGCGCGCCCGAGCTGGCAGCCGGGGCGCGCCTTCAGCTACCACGCGCTGACCATCGGCGTGTTCATGGAGGAACTGTGCCGCCGGATCACCGGCTGCACACTGCAGCAGGTCTACGAAGAGCGGCTGCGCGCACCGCTCGGGGCGGACTTCTATCTGGGGCTGCCCGAGGCGCTGGAGCCGCGCTACCGGGACGTCCTCTGGTCCGCGGATCCGGCCGAGCCATGGCTGGACCCTTCGAGCCTGGCAGGCCTGGCCGTCAACGCCGGCCACGGGTCCATCCTTGACCTGCCCAACATCCGCGAGGTGCGCGCCGCGGGCATGGCGGCCGCCGGGGGAGTGGGCAACGCCGGGGGACTGGCCCGGCTGTACGCCGCGGCGGTCACCGGAGTGGAAGGCTCGTCCCCGCTGCTCACCGAGGACACGGTAGCCCGGATGTCCGAGGAACAGGTCTACGGCCTGGACCGCGCCTCCGGCCTGACCGGCGCCTTCGGGGTCGTCTTCATGCGGCCGATCGAGCGCAAACCGTTTGGCAGCTACCGCGCCTTCGGGCACGACGGCGCCAACGGCTCGCTCGGGCTGGCGGACCCGGTGTACGGGATCGGATTCGGCTATGTCCCGCAGCGGGTCGAGGACGGGGCAGCCCGCAGCCATGCGCTGACCGCCGCGGTCCGCCGTGCCGTGCTGGCCAACTACTGACCGGCCCCCACCAGTTCCTGTTCCTGGTGGCCAAGCTTCTCTATCGAGATCTCCATTCGGTCTCCGTGTTTCAGGTAGGGGAACCTTCCGGAAAGCGCCACACCCTGAGGTGTGCCCGTGTTGATGATGTCGCCCGGGTCGAGCACCAGGTACTGGGAGAGGTGCCAGACGATGTGGGCGACGCTGAAGATCATGTCCGACGTGCTGGAGTCCTGCCGGACTTCGCCGTTGACGGCTGACCGCAGGCGCAACTGTTGGGGGTCGCCGACTTCCTCGGCGGGCACCAGCGCGGGACCTAGGGGGTTGAAGGTCTCGCAGGATTTCCCTTTGGACCACTGGCCACCCGAGTGCTCCACTTGGAAGGCGCGCTCGGACACATCGTTGCTTGCGGCGTAGCCGGCCACGTAGTCCAGGGCCTCTTCCGGCGACGAAAGGTAGGAGGCCCGCTTCCCGATGACCACAGCCAGCTCGACTTCCCAGTCGACCTTGTCCGCATTCGGCGGGATGACCACCTTGTCATATGGTCCGACGACGGTGTTCGGGTGTTTGAAGAAGAGAATTGGCGTCGACGGGGGAACGTCACCTGATTCCGCTGCATGTGCAGCGTAGTTTTGTCCGATGCAGAGCACGGCTCCGGGCTTGGCGACCGGCGCTCCGACGCGCAGCTGTTCTGCGCCGTGGAGCTCGGGCAGCCCCGCGGCGAGCGCGGCACGGGCCTGGGCGATGCCTCCGCGGGCGAGGAAACCGCCATCGATGTCGGCCGTGACGGGCCGGAGGTCGAAGAATTTGCCGTCTGCTGTGGCGACCGGAATTTCCTTGCCGGCCTCGCCGAGACGCATGAGTTCCATGTGTGAGGGTTCCTTCTGGATTTGATCTGTGCGCGGTGGCGAATCGTCAGTGTGAGTAGGGACGGTGCTTGGGCAGCTCCGGGTTAAGCTCGACGCCGAAGCCGGGCGTATCGGGAAGCTTGAGTTTGCCGTTCACGGGGACCGGTTCGCCCAGCAGCATGGGCGAGAACATGGGCACAACCTCCTCAGCAGCGGGGTGCATCATGAGGAACTCGGCGAAGGGGCTGTTCGTCCGGGTGATGACGAAGTGGTAGGAGTACACCGAGGATCCGTGGGGAACGACGAGCGCTCCGTTGGCGTCTGCCATGGCGGAGATCTTGGTGAGTTCGGTGATCCCTCCGCACCATCCGACGTCGGGCTGGAGGATGTCTGCGCAGTCCATGTCGAGCAACAGCTTGAAACCCCACCGGGTTGCTTCGTGTTCGCCGGTGCTCACCAGCATCTTGGGCGGGACCTGCTTCTTGAGCTTGGCGTACCCCCAGTAGTCGTCCGGGGGAAGCGCTTCCTCGATCCATTTGAGGTTGTAGTCCGCGGCGCCGTGGGCCAGCCGGGTGGCGTACTCGAGGTCCAGGGACATCCAGCAGTCGAGCATGAGCCAGAAATCATCGCCGACTTTCTCCCGCATGTCCCGGATCATGTCCAGGTTCTTGCGGAGGCCTTCTTCGCCTTCGGCGGGTCCGTGGTGCAGGGGCATTTTTCCGCCGATGAACCCGAGGTCCTTCGCGATGTCGGGCCGGGCACCCGTGGCGTACATGGTCAGTTCGTCCCGCACCGGACCCCCCAAGAGGGCATAGACGGGTTCCTGCCGGATTTTGCCGAGCAGGTCGTAGAGAGCCAGGTCCACAGCGCTGATGGCATTGAGCACTACGCCTTTACGGCCGTAGAAGAGGGTGGACTTGTACATCTGGTCCCAGATCTTTTCGATGTCCGTGACCCGAGCGCCTTCGATGAACCGGGCGAGGTGTTTTTCGACAATGAACGCGCCCAGCTCGCCGGCGGTGGTGACGGCGAAGCCCACTGTGCCGTCGTCGGCCTCGATCTCGACCACCAGCGTGCCGAGGACGTTCAGGCCGAAACTTTGGCGCGACTGCCGAAAATCCGGGTAGACAGACATGGGAGTGGCGATGTGGTCATCGATCCAGTGACCGGCGTCTTGGTCGTGGTAGTCGGCGCCCCCGCCGCGAAGTGTGTAGGCACGGACCTGGCTGATGCGGTTTTCGATGCTCACTGGCTGTTCCTTGAGGAGTCGAGTCGGACAAGTACTTTTCCGGGCGTACCGTCAGCCGCCGCAAGCCCGGCGAACGCAGCGTTGGCGTCCTCCATCGAGACCTCGCGGGTGATGAGTTCGGCAAGCACCGGGGAACCCTGATCGACCCACGCGGCAGCATCCCGGAAGTCCTGGTTGGTGTAGCAGAAGCTGCCCACGATCTCGCGTTCCTCGGTTGAGACACGGTACGCGTTGATCACCAGTTCCGGTGACCCCATCCCGACAAGGGACACGACGCCGCCGAATCTCGTGGCAGCCAATGCGCAGGCAATCGTGGGCTTGATTCCGACGGCGTCCACGGTGGTGTCGGCCAGGGACCCGAAGGCCGCTCTGACCTGCTCCTCCAACGGAGCTGTGGACGGGTCAAGGGGAGTGGCTCCCAGCAGTGCGCAAAGAGCGCGGCGTTCGGGGTCCATTTCCGAGACGAGGACCTGTGCAGCCCCTTCCTGGAGGGCAGCGAGGATAACCGACTGGCCAATGGGGCCGCCGCCGATGACAAGGACTTTTTGTCCGGTGTGTACTCTTGCCCTGCGCACGGCGTGGAACGCGACGGCGAGGGGCTCAATCAGCGCGCCGTAGACGATCGGGGTCCCGGGTGAGAGCGGGACCACGTTGGCTGCGGGGACGGCCAGCTGTTGAGCGAAGGCCGACACGATGGACGGGTCCACTCCGATGACGGTTCTTTCCGGGCAGTGCTGCTGCTGTCCGGCGCGGCACGCTTCGCACTTGGTGCAGCTGATCAGCGGGTTGAAAGTGACCGGCTGGCCCAGCACCAGGCCGCCGTTTTCCGTTCCGGGGCCGAGGGCCGCGATGCGCCCGACCGATTCGTGGCCCATCACCTGCCCGGGGTGCCGTCGGCCGTTTTCACCGGTGTAACCGTGGATATCGGAGCCGCAGATGCCGGTCGCCACCACATCGATGAGCACTTGGCCCGGCCCGGCGGTCGGGTTCTTCCGGTCCACGACCGCCAACTGGCCGAAATCCTTCAGTTCTAGGGCCTGCATCACGGATGTACCTTCTCTTCTGCCTCTTCTGCGGTGGCGGGTAGAAGCCCTTCGCTGGAGGCCGTTGGCGCTGAATGGAACACAATAACTCCCCATCGAGTTCATAAGTGTGAATTCGGAGTTCACGCACGCGAACAAGAGGAGTATGGCATCTGTCCCGCGCGCGTGGCAAGGCGCGCAAAGGCTGGCCCGCTTCTAGCTGCGGACCTCGGACGGGAGGACAATTCCCGGTTCTCGCACCCCGAGGACCGCCCTGATCTCCTGGGCGGCAGCGGCGAGCGGCCGGACGATATTTCCCGGCCATCCGGCCCCCGTGCGGGCGCTGGGCATTGTCACCGACAGTGCAGTCGCCATACCGCCGCCGGCCTCGGTGGTCAGAGGCACGGCGACGCAGCGGCAGCCGTCGAGGTATTCCTCGTCGTCGAGGGCGTACCCGCGGGTCTTGGCCGCGGCCACGAGCTCGGACAGCTTCGCAACGTCCGTGACCGTCTTGTCCGTCAACCGGGGCAAGGCGACGGAGTTGAGTCGCCGGGCAGCTTCCCCTGGCTCGAGGGTGCTGAGCAGTGCTTTTCCGATCCCGGTCGCATGGGCGAGCAGGCGCATCCCCACGGAGGAGCCCAGGCGCATGCCGCCGGAGTGGCTGATGGCGATGTAGACGTTCTCCACTCCGTCCAGACGGGCCAGCTGCACCGTTTCGCCCAGTGACCGGGACAGCCGATCCATTACCGGCTTGGCGACGTTCGCCAGATCCTCATGGCCGGTATACATTTGCCCCACCTGCCAGGCGCGCAGGCCCAGGGAATACTGTTTGCTGGCGGCATTGTGATCGAGCCAGCCGGCCGTGCACAGCGTACTGAGCAGGCCGTGGGCACTGGAGCGGGGCAGCGCGAGACCGTCCAGAATTTCGGTGAAGCTGACTGATCCCTTTGCGGCAACGAACTCAACTACCGCAAGGGCGCGATCGGCGGATTTCACCTTTTGGCGCTCGGTTTGCACACTCATGGACGCTCCTCATATCGTGCGGAATCCTACGCTTGCCCCTGGGGGAGACGGCCGTCAGCCGGCATGCCCACGGGCCAGCCCCGGCGGCCAGGCTTAGAATAACCCGGTGAGTTGGACCGACAAGGTACCCCCGTGGCTTCCGCCCCTGCCCCCGCCGCCGCGGCGGGGTAAGGGCCTGATGCTCGCGGGCCTTGTCATCCTGGCTGTCGTCTTCGTGTTCATCATCGTGATGGGCCTGATCGGCGGTACGCACACGCTGTACACCCTCCTGGCCTTGTTGGCGGGCCTGGGCCTCCTGATTGCGGGGCTGCTGCGGCGGCGGCGCTGACCCTGCGCCCGATCAGCCGCCGCGGCTAGGCGGTCCTGCGGACCGCTCCGGGATCCGGGAGGGCATCAAACTCAGGCAGGACGTCGGCCGTGGTGCCGCCCCGGCGGCGGTTCAGGTGAAGCACGCCGGGAACCTTCCGGGCCGCGCGCGGCGCACTGCGCAGCAACGAACCCACCCCGAAGACCAGCAGCCTCGCGATGCCCAGGATGCCGAGGGCGCCGAGGAAGGCGGTGGCAATGAATGCGAACAGGACCGCAGCGATGGCAAGGGTTCCCAGGAACACGAGCGTCTCGTTGGCGGGATTGAATGATGACAACATGGATCTCCCTCAGGGACTCAGGGAAGCTTGGCGGTCCGCAGCGTCCTGCCGCAACCCGCCCGGGTCGGTGGGATTAGAACGCCGTCGCCATAGGTCTGTCCTTCCGCGGCGGAATCGCCGTTGATCGACTACCAGTTGTTCCAGCAGATTACGGGTGTCCGGCGCCGGCAGGGTCATGTGACGCGGCGAGCCACGTCATTGGAATGATTCCGTGACCGTGGTCTCGGAACCGTCACGCCGGCGGCACCAGGGCTGCATGCGAAGAGAGGGCTGCCGTTCCGGCGGGAACGGCAGCCCTCTTCGGCTGGAATGACGCTGAGGACGTCGGGAGGGGTTAGGCCCGTTCCTCGTATCCGTCCTCGTCGTAGCGGTCTTCGAAGCCGGCGCGGTCCGCCCGGCGGTGGAAGCGCATCCCGGCCAGGCCGCCAAGAATGGCGCCGACAAGCGCGACGACGGCGGCAATGACGATGGCGACGATGCCGACGGTGGTGACATCACCTTCGTTCACCGGGATGCGCGGGAAGGAATTCAGGTTGGCGAGTACGTTGAACCGGCTGCCGAGCGAGGCCCCAAGAATGGCGACCAGCACGGCTACCACCAAGGCCCACAGCCAGACTGCGAGGCCCTGGCGGAGGCCGTTGAACCGGGCCATCCGGCCAGCGACGTAGCCGCCGCAGTAGTAGGCCACAAAGAGAATGACCGCGAGCACGATCGCTCCCGTGATGCCGACCGAACCGGCGTTGCTCCCGGTGGCAGCCTGGTTGATCGAGGTGTTCGTGGAAAGGCTGACCGCCATCCCTGCCGCCGCCGCAAGGGCGGTGAGAAGCACAGCCATGCCCATGGCAGTGACCCAGCCAAAGAACGCCGACCCCGCCTTCACGCCCCCGAAGCGCTCCTTCGCGCGGGCGTTGAAGGTCTCCCGGTCGAGCACCGGGGCCGCATCGCCGGCGTACGGGGCGGGGCTGTGCGCTCCGGCGGCGCGCCCGGACCGTTCCCCGCGGATGGTGCTGCCGCCGCCAGCGGCGTTTTCCGCGCCGACGCCCTCGGCGGGTACCTGGCGCCGGATCACGCGGGTTTCGTTGCCCGGCTCGGCGGCGGTGTCGCGCCGCAGCGCCTCGGTGCGCGGCGACTCGCTGCGGGCCGCGTCCTCGCGCACGTTCTCGGAGCGGATCGCTTCGGTCGGCGCCGGCTCTGCGGGGGAGGCGCCGTCCGCCGGCCCCTCGCCGCGGTGAAGAGGTGAGTGCTGGTTCTCGCTCATCGGGGGTCTCCCTCATTGTCGCAATCATTGATTGTTCGTAAGTAAGCTTACTTCAAAGTTTACTTAGCAAAGTTAATGACTTATGCTAAGTACTTGTGGATGCTGCCCTTGAAACCCTGATACCTGCCGAAGGCGGAGTGCCCGCCCTCGCCGTCGAACTCCGCATCGCCGTCATGCGCATGTCACGGAAGCTGCGGGTGGAAGCCAGCGGTGACGCCGTCACCCCCGGCCAGTACTCGGTGCTCGCCGGTCTGAGCCAGCAGGGGCCGCTGACGCTCCGGCAGCTGGCGGACCGTGAGCACGTCCAGGCGCCTTCGATGACCCGGATCGTGAACGCGCTGGCTGAGCTGGGCTTCGTCACCCGGTCCGAACACCCGACCGACGGCCGCCAGGTGCTGGTCCATCTGAGCAAGGACGGCCGGCAGACGCTCGACGACGCGCGGACGCGCCGCACGGAATGGCTCGCCGAGCGCCTCGCGGCCCTGCCGCCGGACGAGCAGGACACCCTGCGCGAGGCCACGGCCATCCTGCAGCGGATGAGCGCCAAATGAGGCGGACCTTCCGCGCGCTGCAGATCTACAACTACCGGCTCTGGGTCAGCGGAGCGCTCGTCTCCAACATCGGCACCTGGATGCAGCGGGTCGCGCAGGACTGGCTCGTGCTCACCGTGCTCACCAACCACTCCGGCACAGCGGTCGGCATTGCCACCGGGCTGCAGTTCCTGCCGATTCTCTTCCTGGGCCCCTACGCCGGACTGCTGGGAGACAGGGTCACCAAGCGCCGCCTGCTGCTCTGGACCCAGACCGCGATGGGCCTGACCGCACTGGTCCTCGGCCTGCTCGTCGTGACCAATGCGGTGCAGCTCTGGCACGTCTACCTGCTCGCCCTCGCGCTCGGCGTCGCCAGCGCGATCGACGCACCCTCCCGCCAGGCGTTCGTCTCCGAGGTGGTGCCGCGCGACGACGTGCCCAACGCCGTGGCGCTCAACAGCGCTTCCTTCAACATGGCGCGCCTGGCCGGTCCGGGCGTGGCGGGCCTGCTGATCGCCTGGATCGGAACGGGCCCTGTGTTCCTGCTCAACGCCGCCAGCTTCGCCGCCGTCATCCTCTCTCTGCTCGGGATGCGCGAGGCCGAGCTCCGGCCCACTACCCGGGTGCCGCGCGGCAAGGGCCAGCTCCGGGAGGGCGTCCGCTACGTCAAGGGCCGCCCGGACCTGGTGCTGATCCTGGTGCTGGTCGGCGTCGTCGGCACCTTCGGGCTCAACTTCCAGGTGACGAACGCGCTGATGGCGACCAGCGTCTTCGGCAAGGGCCCCGGCGAGTACGGCCTGCTCGGCTCGATCATGGCGATTGGGACCCTCGCAGCCGCGTTCCTCGCCGCCCGCCGCCAAGGCACCCGGCTGCGCTATGTGCTCGGGGGCGCCATCGGGTTCGGAATCTTCACCCTGGTGGCCTGCCTGATGCCGAGCTACCTGCTGTACGCGGTCTCGCTGGTACTGGTCGGCCTAACATCGCTGACCTTCATGAACGCCGCCAACACCAGCATTCAGCTGTCGGTGGAGCCGGCGATGCGTGGCCGCGTCCTGGCGTTGTACATGGCGATCATGCAGGGCGGCACGCCGATCGGGGCGCCGCTGATCGGCTGGATCGGCACCGCCCTGGGCCCCCGCTGGGCTGTGGGGCTTGGAGGCGCCATTGTCCTGGTCGCCGGGTTGGCGGCGGTGGTCGCGGTCAATCGGCGCAATGGCGTCGGGCTGCGGGACCAGGTGCGGACGGTGACCCGGGTTTCCGTCGGCCGCTTCACGCGCCGAAGCACCGCCTGATCCCCGGTGTTTGTCGGTGTGACGCAGTAGCCTTGCAGCACGGCAGGCGCACCGGTGTCTGCGTCATCGAAGGGGGAGGCGTGGCCATTTCCGATCCGGCGTCCGCGCCCGGCGGTATTCCCTCCAGTGCGGCTCCGGACGCCGAACCCCACTCACCGGTCCGGTCGCGCTGGATCATCGGCGTCGTGTTGGTGAACCTTGGGATCAATGCCGCCTTCTTCGGGCCCCTGCAGGTCATGCTCGCGCAACAGGCGCAGCAATTCGACCCGGGGCACAAGGAAGCCATCCTGGCACTCGTCACCGGCTTCGGCGCCGCTGTGTCCCTGGTCGCCAATCCGCTCTTCGGCGCGTTCAGTGACCGGACGACGTCGGCCTGGGGGCGCCGCGTACCTTGGGTTGTCGGCGGCACGGGCGTCGGCGCGGCCGCGCTCATCGCCCTCGCCGGGGCACCCGGCGTAGCCCTGATGACGCTGCTGTGGTGCCTGGTGCAGGCCGGGTGTAATGCCGCCTACGCCGCCATTACCGCGGCCGTCCCGGACCAAGTACCTCGCCGCCAGCGCGGGTCGGTCGGCGGCCTGGCTGCGATGGGCCAGACGGCGGGCGTGCTTCTGGGGGCGGTGATCGCCGCAGCGGCCGGCGGGTTCGTGGCCGGTTATCTCATCAGCGCCGCGGTGCTGGGGCTGAGCGTGGTGCCGTACGCGCTGCGGAGCCAGGACGGCAGGCTGCCGTGTGCGGCGGTTGAGCCGTTCAGCCCGGGCCGTTTCCTGCGGGGGTTCTACATCAGTCCCCGGCGCTACCCGGACTTCGGCTGGGCCTGGTTGACCCGGTTCCTGGTCAACCTCGGGAACCACATGGTGACGCTGTACCTGTTCTTCTACCTCCAGGACGCCGTCCACTACGACCAGCCGGCCACCGGGGTCCTGGTCCTGACCGGGCTGTACGCGGTCATGGTGATTATCACGGCAGTCCTTGGCGGGCCGTGGAGCGACAGAATGGGCCGCCGCAAGCCGCTGGTGGCGGCGTCGTCAACGATCATTGCGCTGGCTGCGCTCACCCTCGGGCTGTTCCAGACCTGGCCCGCGGCGCTCATTGCCGCGGCGGTCCTCGGCATAGGGTTCGGAGCGTATTTGGCGGTGGACTTTGCGCTTCTCACCGAGGTGCTGCCGCACGCCGGCAGCCGCGCCCGGGACCTCGGCGTGATCAACGTGGCCAATTCGCTGCCGCAGGTGGTGGCACCGGCGCTGGCCGCTCCTCTGGTGCTGCTGGGCGGTTACATCACGCTGTACGTGGTGGCCGGTGTCGTCGGCCTGTTGGGCGCTGTGTTCGTCTACAAGATCAAAGGGGTCCGCTAGCTGGGTCCGCTAGCCGGGGTCCGCTGTGCCGGGAACGGTCAGTACGCGCTGTACATCAGGGAGGAGTCCAGCAGCGACGGGTCCTTCACCGAGCTGGCAACATAGAAACCGACGATCATCAGGAGGGCGCTGAAGGCGACCCAGCCGAGGATCAGGCGGACGAGGATCCTGGCGTCGGAGGCGCTGAAGACGGAGTCGTCGGCGGCCGCTGCGGGCGGCAGGATCACGTTGGAGGCGAAGTCCCAGCTGCCGTCCGTGAGGGTTGCGAACATGGAATTGGTGCGGCGGTCCAGCCTGAGCCGTTCGATGCGTTGCCCGTGGCGGGCCAGCAGGATGTCTTCGCCTACATGCATTTGCCGGATACGCACCGGTACCTCCGTGAGAGTCGTTCTAGGTCAGCAGCACCGTTGCTTCCGGTAACGATTTTATCTCGCGGGCTCCTCTGGGGACGATTTCCGTGACAGGGATAACACCCTGTGGTATAACCCATCCGACGCCACCGTGGGCCTGTTCACCTGCCGTTCGCCGGTACGTTGTCCGCCGCCCCTAGCGTGGAACCATGGCAGGACTTTACGTGGCACTCGGGGACTCCTTCACCGAAGGGGTGGGTGACCCGAGCCGGAAGCTTCCCAACGGCGTGCGCGGCTGGGCCGACAGAGTAGCTGAGCGGCTGGCCCGCGCGGAGCCAGGCTGGGAGTACGCCAACCTTGCCGTGCGCAGCAAGCGTCTGCGCCAGATCGTGGCGGACCAGCTTGAGCCAGCCGAGGCGATGGGCCCCACCCTGGTCTCCTTCTACGCCGGCGGCAACGACATCCTGGACCTGCGCACCGACATGGAACGGCTGATGGACAGCTACGACGACGCCGTCGCCCGGCTCGCCGCGACCGGCGCGACACTACTGCTGTTCACCGGTTTCGATGTGAACGTGTCCCCGCTGCTGACGCCGTTCAGGCGTCGCAACGCCTACTACAACGAGCGGGTCCGCGCGGCAGCGCTGCGGCACGGGGCGCTGCTGGTGGACTATTGGGCGTTCGACGCCTACCGCGACCGACGCATGTGGGGGCCGGACCGGCTGCACATGTCCAAGGCAGGGCATCGCTACCTGGCGGCCCGGGTGCTGGACCTGCTCGACGTCGGGCATTCCCTCACGCCGAAGGACCTCGGGCCGCTGGAGCCGCGGCCGCTGCGCCAGGTGCTGCGGGAAAACAGGGAATGGGCCAGGGAATGGGTGCTGCCCATGTTTGGCCGCAAGCTGCGCGGCGTCACCCTGGGGGACAACCTGCCGCCGCGCTGGCCGGCGCCGGTCCGGGTGCCGCCGAAGGGCGGCCTGAAGAAACTCGTTGCATGGCGCCGGACGGAGGCGGGCTAGCGCTCTTCCCGCCCGCGGCGCTCGACGAGCTTCGGGTAGGCGAACCACAGCGAGAAGACGAGCGCCAGCAGGGCAACCAGAACCACCGTGCCAGCCGTCCTGCCCAGCACAATGTCGAACACGAGGGCCGCCGTGCCGGCAACGAGGAGGGCCACGCCCGCCAATCCGGCCCGGACGAACCAGGTGCTGTTGTCCACCAGCCGTTTCTTGAGCCCGTGCCGGAACAGGAACCGGTGCAGGCTGATCGGCGTCAGGATCAGGGCGGTTACTGCCGCGGCGAGGGCGACGAGTACCAGGTAGCCCGTCCGCTGCACGTCGTCGAGGCTGGTGAAGCGCTGCTGGAACGGCAGCGTGAACAGGAAAGCCGCCAGGATCTGGGTGCCCGTCTGCATGACCCGCATCTCCTGCAGCAGCTCATTCCAGTTCCGGTCCGCCCGCTCGGCGTCGGTCTCCTCACGGCCGTCCCCGACGACGGCTTCCCCGTCCTTGCTTGCCATGCCGTCCGAACTAGGAAACCAGGGAGGCGTCGTCGCCCTCGCTGGCGCCCTCCGGCGCCACGGCGGGCAGCACCGGGTCCGCGGAGCCGACCGTGGAGACCAGATCCGACGGAGTGACTCCGGCGGCCTCCGCGACTGTGGTGATATCCGCGCCGGCATCCAGCGCCTGGAGGACGGTGTTGCGCAACGTCAACGTCGCCTCATCCAACGCGAACTGGCGCTGCTCGACTTCAGCAGCCGCAAGCCAAATGTCCTTTTCGAGACCGTCCATCGGGTTCTCAACATTTTCCATCGGGAGCACTCAATTCTTTCGCCACTGATGGACCTAGCGTCTTAAGCCCTGGTGTGATTCCCCATAGTACAGGGGGCAGGCCTCACGCGCCGGTCTCGCGGTTGGACGCGGTCACCGGTTTGGACTTGGCCGAGCCGCGTTGGCGCAGGTAGACAGAACCGAGAACGAGCAGCGCCACGAGAGGTACTGCCAGACCGTCACGGGCGGCTGGCCATGCGCTGCCTGCTCGTCGCTGTAGGCGGCGGCGCCCCGCGGTGAGCACGACGTACGTGCCCATCTGGAGGACCTCCGACTCCCTGCGCGGCCCTGCGCCTACCCGGCGTCGCGTGCCGGTTCCGCGGGGGCGGGTTTGCCGCTTTGGCGCTTTTCGCCCGGCCCTGCGGGATAGCCCGCCCTGCGGCCGGCGACCACCATGGCCAGGGCGACCGCCGACGGCACAGCCGCCGCCAGCGGGATGAGCAGTGCCCCCACGCCGTTGAGCGCGAACCCGCCGTACGTGGCTCCCACGGCGATGCCCAGCTGGGTAGTCAGCACCATCAGGCTGTTCGCCGCGTCGCGCTGCTTGTCCCCGGCCAGGAGGATGGCCGACTGGTTGTAGATTCCCGCCGCTCCCAGTCCGGCGCCCCACAGGCACAGGAGCACCAAAGCCGTGGCCAGGTTCCGGCCGGCCACGGGCAGCAGCAGGTAGCACACGAGGATGACCGACGTCGCAATCAGCATCGAGCGGCGCGGCCTCCTGTCCACGGACAAGCCGGCAAGCCAGATCCCCAGCAGGCCGGCGATGCCCAGGACCGACAGGGAGAGGCCGATGGTGTAGGCGGGAAGCCCGGCCGCGATGACGAACGGGGCGATATAGGTAAAGAGGGAGAAACGCGCCAGCAGCAGCAGCGGCCACGCCGTCACGACCGTCTTCACCCCGGGCTGGCGGATCGCTTTGCGGACCGAGGGGCGCTCGGAGGCTTCCCCCGCCGGGACGGCCGGCAGCAGCCACAGGGCCAGCAGGGCCAGGAGGCCTCCGGCGGCCGCGAGCAGGATGAACGAGGCGCGCCAGCCAAGAAAGGTTCCCAGTGCTGTGCCGACCGGTGCCCCGATCGCCAGCCCGAGATTGTTGCCGCTGAAGACGATCGCCATCGAGCGGCCCATCTTCCGCGCCGGCACGATGCGCGCAACGAACGGTGCCATGGTGGACCAAAGAAGTCCGTGCGCGACGCCGCCGACCAGCCGGGCGGTGAGGGCCAGTGGAAAGCTGGGGCTGACGCCGATGAGGACGTTGCTGAGCGCAAACATCAGGATGAGTGCGAAAAGCAGGGCCTTGCGGGGAACCCTGCCCAGGAACTTGGTCAGCGGGATCACGCTGACGACGATCACCAGGGCATAACCGGCCGTGAGGTGGCCCACCTCGGCTTCGCTCACGCCGAAACCCTGGCCGATTTGGGGGAGCAGGCCCGACGGGAGCAGCTCGGTGGTGATCGCCGTGAAGCCGACGGCGGCGAGCGTCACCAGCGCGGGCAGCGGGAGCGGATCTTCTCGGGTTCTTCTACTCATGCGCCTGACCTGGGAGGGAGAACCGGTGCACGGACCGGGGAAATCGTTTTCGCGCAACGTTACCAGCAGCCTGTCCCGCCGTCCCCGGATGACGCCCCCTGCTCACGGCCGTGACGCGGCCGCGGTGCCGCCCGCTGATGCCGCCCGCGTCAGGAGGAGCCGGCGCGCCGTTCGTGGAGCAGCTCCTTGCTGCGGAGCAGCCGGAGCGCAGTCACCAGCAGCAAGCCCCCCAGCACGTTGAAAACGGCGGTGTAGGCGAACCAGCCCAGCCACTGCGCGTAGCCGAAGGGCGCACCCGCCAGCAGGCCGCCGAAGATCAGCAGGGAATCCAGCACGGAATGGAACAGCGGCAGCCCCGAGAGCAGGAAGCCTCCGGCGACGGCGGCAACGATCTTGGCGGGAACCGATTCCGTCCCCTGCTGCATGCGCGTCATGAGGGTGATCGTGCTACCGCCGAGGGCGGCCAGGCACAGGGACTGAAGGGTGGGCGGTGCCAGTGCGAAGTGACGGGCGGATTCGATCACGGCGGGGCCCCATTCGGGGAAGGCCTGCATGACCAGCCACATGAAGCACCAGCCGCCGACCAGGTTCGCCGCCAGCGTCCCCGTCCATAGTTTGACGAGCTGCCCCAGGCGCGCCTCCCGTGCCGCCACCGCGGTGATGGGCACCAGGAACCCCTCCGTGAACAGCTCGCTCTTGGCCAGCAGGAGGGCAATGAACCCGATGCCGAAGGCGAGTCCGGCCAGGAGCTTGTTGCCGGTGCCGTGCTCGACGGCGAGGTAGGCCATGACGCCGAGCCCGACTTCCAGGCCGCCGAAGAACCCGGTGATGAGCACCGAGCGCCAGGTGCGGTGCAGGCGCTGCGCCCCTTCGGCCACGATCCGGTCGAACGACTGCTCGATTTCCTCCTCGACGGGCGCGTCGTTGCTGCCGAGCTGCCGTCGGCGGTCCTCGTCGCTCATGCCTCAGCCTTCCGCGTCGGACTCTCCGCCGCTGCGGTCATTGCGGCGGAGAGTCCAATCTAGCGCCGCAGCGCCGCGCACCGCCATGCTGCCGTGCCGCCTCAGGCGCCGGCGTCGAGCCCCTTGGCGTCGGCCAGCAGCTGCGCCAGGTGCCGCCCCTGCCGGTCGGTGAGGTGGTCCAGCTGGGTGCGGCACCCGAAGCCGTCGGCGAGGACATCGGCGTCGGGGGCAGCGGCCAGCGCCGGCAGCAGGTTCACTTCGGCGACGGCGACCGAAACATCGTGGTGCCCCTTCTCCATGCCGAAGTTGCCGGCGATGCCGCAGCAGCCAGGGACTCTGGTCACCTCCGCGCCGGCGTCGGCGAGCAGCTGACGGTCCGGCTCCCAGCCCAGCACAGCGTGGTGGTGGCAGTGCGGCTGGGCGACGGCGGCGTAGCCGGCCAGGTCCGGCGGCTGCCAGGCCGGCGCCTCCCGGAGTGCTTCGGCCAGGGTCCGGGTGGCCGCGGACGCGGCGCGGGCGTTGGCCAGGTCGTTGTCCTCCAGCAGGTGCAGGGCGTCCCCGCGCAGCACGGCCGTGCAGGACGGTTCCAGGCCCACGACGACGGCGCCGCGGGCGGCGTGGGCGGCCAGTTCCCGGGCGGAGCGTGCAAGCCGCCGCCGCGCCTCATCGAGCTGCCCGGTGGTGATCCAGGTGATTCCGCAGCAGACGTCCCGGCCGGTGATACTGACGCGGTAGCCGGCGTCCTCAAGGACAGCCACTGCGGCGCGCCCGACCTCAGGGGAGAACGCGTTGGTGAACGTGTCCACGAAAAGCACGGCCTCGGGTGCGTCGGGGGCCGGCTTCGGGGCGGCTCGGCCTTCGAACCAGGCACGGAGGGTCCGGATTGCCGGCACGGGCAGCGGGCGCCGCCGGTCGATGCCGGCTGCTGCCGTGAGCAGCGGGTGCAGCAGGCGCGAGCCCAGTACGGCGTTCGCCAGCCGGGCGGCCGGGCCTGATGAGGCGAGCGAGAGCCAGCGGGGCAGCCAGCCCATGGCGTAGTGGCCGAGCGGGCGGAGCCGGCCCCGGTACTTCTGGTGCAGCGCCTCGGACTTGTAGAGCGCCATGTCCACCCCGGTCGGGCAGTCGGAGGCGCAGCCCTTGCAGGACAGGCACAGATCCAGGGCGTCGTGGAGCGCCTCGGACCGCCAGCCGTCCGGGCCCAGGTTGCCGGTCACCACGTCCTGCAGCACCCGGGCGCGGCCCCGGGTGGAGTCTTTTTCGTCCCGTGTGGCCTGGAACGAGGGGCACATCACCCCGGCGTTGCCCGTCGTCACCCGGCAGCGGCCGACGCCGGTGCAGCGGTGCACCGCTTTGGAGAGGTCGCCGTCGTCGTCGTGGTAGCCGAATCCCAAGGGCAGGGAGCGGCGGGTGACCGGACGAGCGGCTGCCGGGATGAGGTCCGCCGTGGCCGGTGCGGGCCGCACGATCACGCCCGGGTTCAGCAGGTCCTGCGGGTCGAAGAGCTCCTTGACGGCGCCGAACAGCTCCAGCGCCGCGGGGCTGTACATCAGCGGCAGCAGTTCGCTGCGGGCACGCCCGTCGCCGTGCTCGCCGGACATGGAGCCGCCGTGCCGGGCAGCGAGGCGGCCGGCGTCGAGCAGGAAGTCGTGGAACACGCCGGTGCCGCCGGGCCGCTCGAACGGGAAGTCGAGGCGGATGTGCAGGCAGCCGTCGCCGAAGTGCCCATAGGGCAGCCCGGTCAGGCCGTAGCCGTCGAGCAGCGCATCCAGCTCCCGCAGGTAGCGGCCAAGGTTCTCCGGCGGCACGGCCGAGTCCTCCCAACCCGCGTGCGCCGGGTGCCCGGCGGCCGTCCGGGCGGACAGGCCCGCGCCGTCCTCGCGGATGCGCCAGAGCCGTGCCATGGCGGCAGGGTCGGTGAGGACGAGGAAGTCGAGCGGGGCGGTGTCCGCGGCCAGCCGTGCTGCTTCCGCGGTGAGGGCATTGAGCGAGTCGCCGGCTAGCTCGACCATCAGCCAGCCGCCTCCGCGCGGCAGCGGCGGCAGCGCGGACGAACCGAATTTGCGGGCGACGACGTCGGTGATCCGCGAGTCCAGGCCCTCGCAGGCGATCGGGCGGAACGGGAGCACGGTGGGCACGGCGTCGGCGGCATCTGCCATGGACGGGTAGCCCAGGACGACCAGCAGCCGGACCGGGGCGTCCCGCACCAGCCGCACGGTGGCGCCGAGGGTGACAGCCAGGGTGCCTTCGGAGCCGACGAGGGTGCCGGCCAGGTTGAACTTGTTCTCCGGCAGCAGATGCTCGAGGGAGTACCCGCTGACCTGCCGTCCGAAACGCCCGAACTCGGTGCGCACAGTCCCCAGGTTCCCGGCGATGAGCCGTTCGAGTCCGTCGAGCAGCGGGCTGGCCTGCTGTCCGGTGCCGGCGCGCAGGCGCTCGCCGGTTCCCGTGACGACGTCGAGGGAAAGCACGTTGTCACTGGTGCGCCCGTAGCCCATGGCACGGTTGCCGCACGCATTGTTGCCGATCATCCCGCCGAGCGTGGCCCGATTGTGCGTGGACGGATCCGGGCCGAACCGCAGCCCGTGCGGGAGGGCGGCACGCTGCAGGTCGACCTGGACCAGCCCGGGTTCGACGACGGCGGTGCCCGCCTCCGGATCGAGTTCGAGCAACCGGTTGAAGTGCCGGCTGGAGTCCATCACCAGGCCGGGGCCGACGGCGTTGCCGGCGATCGAGGTGCCGGCACCGCGGGCGGTCAGCGGGACCCCGAGTTCGCGGCAGACCTCAAGCGCGGCGAGGACCTCGCCGGCGTCGTGCGGAAAGAAGACGGCCTGCGGCCGCACCCGGTAGATCGACGCGTCGGCGGAGTAGAGGGAGCGGTAGAGCTCCGAGGATTCGACGTGTCGGACGCCGGCACGGCTGAGCCGGCGGGCAAGTTCCGCAGCTTCGGCGCTGCCGGCCTCACGGGTGTTGGTCTGCACCTTTGCAGTGTAGCCACGCGCCCGCCCGGCGGGGTTCCTGCCCCGCGAGCGGCCAGTTGCGGCGGCCTCGGCGCCCGCGAAGCCGCCACAACCGGCCGCTCGGCCGGTCCCGGCGGCCCGGCCGCCGCCAGGGCCGGCTCTTGACGCCGTGATCTGCGCCGGGAACAATTCATTCAATCATTCAATCTTTATCCCGGGGTGGCCCGGGGTGGCCCGGGGTGGCCCGGGGAGGAGCGCCGTGGAGCAGACCGTCCGGAGGGTGTCGCTGGTCGACGCCGTAACCGAGGGCCTGCGCGCCGAACTGGCGGCCGGGACCTGGAAGGTGGGGGCCAAGCTGCCCGTGGAGGCCGCCCTCGCCGAGCGGTTCGGGGTGAGCAAGGGCACCGTGCGCCAGTCCGTGGCTGCGCTCGCGGCCTCCGGGCTGCTGGCTGTGCGCCAGGGAGCGGGGACCTTCGTCAGCGGCACCGTCGACGCCGCTGAAACGGGCCGGCGGATCCGGCGCAGCGCGCTCCGGGACCAGTTCGAGGTCCGCTGCGCCCTGGAAGCGCAGGCGGCGCGGCTGGCAGCTGTGCGCGCGGAGCCCGGGGAGCTGCAGAAGCTGCGCTCCCTGCTGGGTGAGCGCGGCGTCTATTCCGGCCGGTCCGAGGACCACGACAGCTTCGTGGCCGCGGACTTCCGCTTCCACCAGGGCATCGTCGCCGCCTCGCACAACCCGGCGCTGGCCGCGACCTACCGGTTCCTCGCGGACGCGATCCAGCAGACCATCGCCTCGACCCTTGGCGTGGAGGTGCCGGAGCCGGATCTGGCCGAGCATCTCGGCCTGGTGGACGCCATCGCCGCGGGAAATCCGGACGATGCTGATGCCGCCGTCCGGCGGTTCATGGCCCCGATGCTCCAGGCGCTGGGAGACCAGGGCTGATGGCGGCCCGCAACAACGTGGACCTGCTGGTCGACGTCGAAGACGAGGAAGTGCCCGCGCCCGACTCCACCCGGCTTGGCGGCCGCCGCGGGCTCATCTACGTCGCGGTCTGCATCGTGCTGATCGGGCTGAACCTGCGCACCGTGTTCTCCAGCTTCTCGGCGGTGCTCACCGAGATCCGCGCCGACAGCGGCCTGAGCCCGCTGCTCGTCACAGTGCTGACCACGGTCCCGGTGACGTTCCTGGGGATCTTCGCGCCCGCGGCTCCGGCGCTGGCGAGGCGGTTCGGGGCCGAACGGGTGATCCTCGGAGCCATGCTGCTGCTCACGGCCGGGCTCGCCGTCCGCGGCATCGGCGCGGTACCGGCGCTGCTGGCGGGCACCTTCGCCAGCGGCGCGGCGATCGCCGTCGTGAACGTGCTGCTGCCGGGACTGGTGAAGCGGGACTTCCACCACCGGCTGGGCCTGATGAGCGGCCTCTACACGATGGCGATCTGTGCGGCTGCCGCCATGGGCGCCGGCTTCACCCACCCGCTGTTCGAGCTCTCCGGTTCCTGGCAGTTCTCCCTGCTGTTCTGGGCGTTCCCCGCGGCGCTCGTCGCGCTGCTGTGGGCGCCGGCCGCGGTCCGCCAGCAGCACGAGCGCCGGGCAGTGGCCCACGCCGGACCGAGCGTCTGGCGTTCGGGCACCGCCTGGCAGGTGACCCTGTTCATGGTGTTCCAGTCCATGATGTCCTTCAGCGTTTTTGCCTGGCTGGCGCCGATCCTGCGTGAGCGCGGCGTCGACGGCGGCACGGCCGGGGTGATCGTGGCCGTGTGCATCGTGCTGCAGATGGCCGGTTCCTTCGTGGGCCCGGCGCTAGCGGTCCGGATGCGCCGCCAGCGCTTCATCAATGCGTTTGTGGCGCTGCTGACGGGCACGGGCTTCGCGCTGAGCATCTTCGGTCCGATGTCCGGGATCTGGGTGTGGACCGGGATGCTCGGCGTGGGCCAGGGCGCCCTGACCGCCGTCGCCCTCACCATGATCGTGCTGCGGACACGGGACAGCCATGTCGCCGCCCGCCTCTCCGGCATGATGCAGGGCGTGGGCTACGGCTTAGGGTCCTCCGGCACCCTGCTGGTGGCGCAGCTGCATAGCTCCACCGGTTCCTTCACTGCCGCCGGGGCGATGTTCCTGCTGGTGGGAGTGCTGGGGGCCGTCTTCGGGTTCCGTGCCGGCCGAGACCGGTTCGTCGGGGAGGAACGGCAGGGGCGGTAGCGGTCAGCCGCCGGCGACGGCCTCGCTGACGCCGGTTGGTCCCTCAAACTTCTTGTCCGGCAGGTTCCGCAGCGCGTTGAGCACATTCTCGTCCGCGCCGGACTCCTCGGCCTTCTTGACCAGCTCGTCCTTGCCTGCCGGGTAGTCGATGCCGCCGAGGAACTTCTGCAGCTGGATGGGGTTGGGTGTGTCACTCACTGTCTTTCCTTTCCTTGGGGATTCCCTCGTCGGTGGAGGGAAGAATCACGTCGAAGGCGTCCACGGGACGGTCCGGCACGGTCGTCGGCGCCTCGAGATGGACCGCTCCCGACGGCAGGATGCCCGCGCCGCCGAACCGTTCGAGCACCCGCCACTGGGTGGCGACGTCCTCCCCGGAGTGCTGGGCCGGCAGTTGGTCCCAGAAGTCGAAGCCGCCGCACTCCAGCAGCGCCTGCCGGTCGTAGAGGACGCAGCCGCCCAACCAGGAGATCTTGTACGGCAGCCACTGGCCTGGCCGCAGATCGGTCCCGGCGGCCAGATGCGTGGGGTTGGCGGCGTTGTGCAAGCGGTGCCTGTCGAAAGCTTCCGAGCCGCGGCGCACGCGCTCGGGCTGCACCGGGCCCTCCCACGGCTCGAAGCCGGCGCGCTCCTGCGGGCGGTCGTCGCCGAGGTAGGACAGCCCCTGGACGGCCGAGCCGACGAAACCGCAGCCCAGCTCGTCGAGGGCTGCGTGAAGCCGCTCGAGTGCGCCGGGTTCGAGCCAGACGTCGTCGTCGAGGAAGAGCACGGCCTCCGCCGAGGCCAGCCCCAGCAGGTAGGCCCGGTGCTCGGCCAGCCCGCGGCGGGGCAGATGCTGCTCGAGCCGTACCTGTCGCCCCTCGGCGCGGAGCACGCGGACCATTGCCATTGCCGCCGGGTGCTCCCAGCCGGGCGTCCCGTCGGACTGGTCGCTGACGACGACGGCGAAATCGGGCTCGTCCTGGGCCGCCAGCCCCGCGAGCGTGACGGCTAGTTCGGCCGGCCTGTTCCGGGTCGGGACCAGGACGTCCACCGCGGCCGGCAGGGCCGCCGCCTCACGGCCCCAGTCCCCGGACCAGCGCCTGCTCACGGCCCGCCTCCCGGCAGCGGTGCGGGGTCTCCGGCCGGGCGTTCCGGCGACGGAGCTGCGGGCCCGTCGCCGCGGCGGATCCGGTCCACTACCGCTGTGGTGGACCGCTCGGGCACGTAGTCGAGGATGCGGACTTCGCCGCCGTAGCCGAACACCGTCTCGCTCTCCTCAAGCATCTGCGCGGTGTAGTCCCCTCCCTTGGCGTAGACGTCCGGGCGGAGGGCTTCCAGCAGCGGGATGGGAGTGTCCGTGTCGAAGACGGTGACGTAGTCGACGCAGCTGAGCGCGGCGAGCACGCCGGCACGGTCCGTGGCCGGATTGATCGGCCGCCCGGGCCCCTTGAGCCGGCGGACGGACTCGTCTCCGTTGACCGCCACGATGAGGACGTCGCCGAGCTGCTTGGCCTGGTTGAGGTAGCTGGTGTGGCCGCGGTGCAGCACATCGAAGCAGCCGTTGGTCAGCACAATGCGACGTCCCGCGGCACGGTCGGCCGCGATCCTGCGGGCGAGTTCGGCGTGCTCCACCGCCCTGTCGCTGAAGCTGCCAAGGTGCGCGGCGAGGTCCTCCCGGGAGCAGACCGAAGTGCCGAAGCGCTGCACCACGATGTCCGCCGCTGCCTGGGCAAGGTCCAGGCTGGTGGTCAGCGGCAGGCCGCACGCCCGGGACATGGTCAGCGCGGCGACGAACGTGTCCCCGGCGCCGGAGGCCTGTTTTTCCGAGGCCGGACGCGCCCAGGTCCGGTGCGGGGAGGCCGCGCGCGGGAGCAGCACCGTGCCGTCCCTGTCGAGCGTGATGACGGCGGCTTCCGCGCCGGTCGCCTGCAGGAGCGCCGGGCCGTGCCCGCGCACTGTTTCCGCGCGCCGGGGGCCCGTCGTGAAGGTCTGGGCCGGGAGATTGAGGGCGGTGGCCGCTTCGGCCGCGTTGGGCGTGACGAGGTCAGGCCGAAGCGCGGCCCAGGGGCGCGGGTCGTGGGCGTCAACGATGAGGAGCCCGGGAGCGCCCCGCTCCGGCCGCCGCGCCGCACGCAGGGCATCGGCGGTCCCGCGTGCCAAAGCGCCGGATCCGTAATCGCAGACGACGACGGCATTGGCGCGCGCCGCTGCTGCAGCGGCGGCGCGGGCCAGGGCGTGGGCGGCCTCCTCCGGAACCGGCGCATCGCCGCCGTCGTCAAGCCGCATCATCACCTGATCGCCGCTGATGATGCGGTACTTGGTCACGGTCCGCGCAGCGGGGTGCTCGATCAGACCCGAAGTGTCGACGCCGGCGGCGTCCAAGAGGCTGCGCAGCGTCGTGCCCGCTTCGTCGCGGCCCACGATTCCCACGAGACTGACCTGGGCGCCCATCGCGGCGAGGTTCATGGCGGTGTTGGCGGCGCCGCCGGGGGCGAAGTCGCGGCGCTTGAGGTCCACGATCGGGGCCGGAGCCTCCCGGCACATCCTGTCGACGGTGCCGGCCCACCAGCCGTCCAGCATCACGTCCCCGACGACGGCGACCCGGGGTGCGAGCGCGGCCAGCCGGCCCGGCACATCGGCGGTAAGGGCGCGCAGCCCGGCAAGGTTTTCGCCGCTCACGGCGCTGCCGTCCCGCCACCGGGAGCCTCCAGGTGCACCACTTTGACAGTGGTCATCTCGTCCAGCAGTTCCGGTCCGTACCCGAACCCGCGGCCGCTTGCTCCGCGGGGCTGGGCCGAGCCGCCGGGGGCTCCGCCGAAGACATGGTTGACCTTGACCGTTCCCACCGGGAGCGCGGCCACGGCCTGCTGGGCGTGGGCCAGGCTGCCCGTGAGCACCGTAGCAGCCAGCCCGTAGCGCCCGGCAGCGGCCAGGCGCAGTCCTTCCTCGAAACTCTCGACGACCCGGACCGGGGCCACCGGGCCGAAGGTTTCCTCGCGCATGGCGTCCATGTCCTCGGTGCAGTCCAGCAGCACGGTGGCCGGGTACCACGTGCCCGGCCGGTCGGGGACCGTCCCCCCGACCGTCGCCCTGGCGCCGGCGGACACGGCGTCGGCGACGTGGGCGTGCACGGCTGCCCGGTGCCGCTCGTCCACCAGCGGGCCCAGCGAGCCGGTCTCGTTTCGCTGGCGTGCCTCAGTCTCCAGCGCCGCAATGAAGTCCGTGGCAACCGCCTCGTGCACGTAGATGCGTTCCACCGAGGTGCAGATCTGGCCGGTGTTGGCGAACGCGCCGAGCGCCGCCTGGCCGGCTGCCCAGGCGGGGTCGACGTCGCCGTCGACCAGCAACGGGTCGTTGCCGCCGTTCTCGAGCACGGTGTGGGCGCCTGTTTGCGCGCAGGCGCGGTGGATCGCTGCTCCGGTCGCGCTGGAGCCGACGTGGGCGACGACGTCGACGTCACCCGCAGCCAGGCTCGCGCCGGCGGACGCGCCGCCGGTCACGGTGACCAGGATATTCTCAGGCAGCGCGGAGGCGAGGACACTGCCGAGCAGGGCCCCGGTGTGCGGGCACCTTTCACTGGGCTTGTGCACGACAGTATTTCCGGTAACCACTGCCGCCCCGAGCAGGCCGCAGGCCACTGCCACCGGGTCGTTCCAGGGTGTCACGGCCGCGACCACCCCGCGGGGCCCGGCCACGGTGTAGTCGGTTGCCGTGGGCGCCCCGCGCAGGCTGCGGCCGCGGTGCACCGGCCCGAGCTCGGCGTACTGCTCCAGTGTGGCGACCCCGGCGAGGACGCCCCCGAGGGCCTCCTCGAGGAGTTTGCCAGTCTCCCGCTGGTTCCACTCGGCCAGTTCCCCGGCGCGGGCGGCCAGTGCGCGGGCAGCCTGCTTCAACAGGGTGCCGCGATCCTGCGGGGAGGTGGCAGCCCAGTCCGGCGCCGCTGCACGGGCACGCCCGACCGCGTTCGCCACTTCTTCCGGGCCGGCTGCGGCCACCGTCCCCACCAGGCTCCCGTCGGAGGGATCGAAGATGCTGATGGAGCCGCCGTCGGCGTTCGCGGGGGCGGCAATGGTGCTCGGATCGGTGGTGGTGGTCATGGGGCTCCTCACGGTGGCCTCGGCACTGACGTTTGTTTTGCGTTCTGACTTGTCCGTACCCACTGCGGGAGGTGCTTACACAGAGCGGCCGCGGAAAATAGAGTGGGATGAGGTCCGGGCCCGGCCCGGGGAAGGAGGATCATGCACGGCACACCTGTTCCGGCCCTGGGGGTTCCCGCACCTGTGTTCGACGGGGTCCGGCGCATCGCCGTGCTTCGCGGCGGCGGCCTGGGGGACCTGATCTTCGCGGTCCCGGCCATCCACTCGCTGGCCGCTGCCTACCCAGGAGCCGACATCACGCTGCTGGGCACGCCCTTGCATGCGGCCCTGCTTGACGGCAGGCCGGGCCCGGTCAGCACGGTTGAGGTGCTGCCGTTCGCGGAGGGAGTCCGGCCCGCACCGGGCGGCGTCGCGGAGGACCCGGCAGCGGTGCGGGAGTTCCTCGCCCGGATGCGGGGGAACCGTTTCGATCTGGCCGTGCAGCTGCACGGCGGGGGCAGGTTCTCAAACCCGTTCGTCAAGGAACTGGGGGCCACCCACTCCGTCGGTTGCCGGACACCGGACGCGGAACCGCTGGAACGCAATCTCGATTACGTCTATTACCAGCACGAAGTCCTGCGGGCGCTCGAGGTGGTGTCCCTTGCCGGCGCCCCTGCGGCCATGCTGGAGCCGGTGCTGGAAACCACTGCGGCGGAACGCGCTGCCGCGGCCCGGTTCCTGCTCGACGGCGTCAAAGGGGTGGTCGGCATCCATCCGGGCGCGACGGATCCCCGCCGCCGGTGGCCCGCACGGCACTTCGCGGACGTAGCCGGGCGGCTGGCAGCAGACGGTTACCAGGTGCTGGTGGTCGGCGACCGGTCGGATGAGGAAGCGGCAGAAGAGATCCTGGCGCGGGTCAATGGCGCCGGCAATCCGGGGGCCTCCCTGGTGACGAGCACCGCCGGGAGGCTGGACCTGGGCGGGCTCGCCGGGCTGCTTGCCCGCTGCGATGTCGTGGTGGGCAATGACAGCGGCCCCCGGCATCTGGCCCAGGCCGTGGGAGCCGCTACGGTCGGTGTCTATTGGTTCGGCAACGTGGTCAACGCCGGGCCTTTGAGCCGCGCACGCCACCGGTTGCAGATGTCGTGGCAGAGCGAATGCCCGGTCTGCGGGGTGGACGTGACGCAGGTGGGCTGGACGGCCGAACGGTGCGAGCACGACGACTCGTTCGTTGCGGCCATCCAGCCGGGACCGGTCTACGAGGATGCCAAAGCCCTGCTGGAGGGCCTACGGCCATGAATCCTCTTCCTCATGGCAAATGACGAGTTCGCGCACTTCACAGCCGCGGGGCTGTGAAAGGGCGAACAGCACAGCCTCGGCCACGCGGGCGGGATCGTTGAGCCGGGAATCGTCCTGCGGCTTGTACTTCTCGTCCCGGTCGTCGAAGAAATGCGTCTTCATGCCGGCCGGGATCAGGGTGGTCACTCCGATCTCGCCCTTCGTTTCGGCGGCCAGCGAGCGGCTGAACCCGACCACGGCGAACTTCGAGGCGCAGTAGGCGGTAGCCTCCGGCAGCGCCCGGATGCCCAGGGAAGAGGCAACGGTGACCACACGGCCGTGCGTTTGCTTCAGGTAGGGGAGTGCAGCGCGGACGACGGAGACGGTGCCCAGCAGGTTCACTCCGATCACCTTCTCCCACTGCTCGGCCGCGACGTCCTCGAGTTTGCCGCACCGGTCGATGCCCGCTGCGGTGACGACCGCGTCGAGGCCTCCGGCAGCCTCGGCCGCTTCGGTCACCGCGGCGGTGACCGAAGCGGTGTCGGAGACATCCGCCTGGTATGCCTTGGCGCCGGTGACAGCGCTCGTGTCGAGGTCAATCACGATGGGCTGGTCGCCTGCCTTGAGGGCTGCCTCGACGACGGCGGCGCCAAGGCCTGACGCGCCGCCGGTCACCAGGATGCGGCGGGGGTTTTGGGACTGGTTCACGGGGAACTTCCTCTCGTTCTTCGGGTTGTGGTGGCTGGAGGGGCCGGCCGGCGGTCAGCCGACGCGGGCGAGTGCGGAGGCCAGGCCGGTCGTCGAGCGGGCCGGGTGGTACGGGACGGTCACGGTCCGGCCGCCCCAACTCTTCATCAGGGCGGCCTCCGGAAGGTCCTCGGGGGAGTAGTCGCCGCCTTTGACCCAGACGTCGGGCTGCAGGGACTCGAGCACGGCCTCCGGCGTGTCTTCATCGAAGAGCACGACGGCGTCAACGCATTCGAGGGCTTCCAGGAGTTCGACCCGGTCGTGTTCGGCGATGATCGGGCGCTGCGGGCCCTTCAGCCGGCGGACCGAGGAGTCCGAGTTGAGGCAGACGATCAGGCAGTCGCCGAGCTTCCGTGCGGCTGCCAGCGTCCGCACATGCCCGGCGTGGAGCAGGTCGAAACAACCGCCGGTGGCGATCACCGAGCCTCCGGTTTGCCGGACCTGGCGTACCAGGCGCCGGGCATCCACCCGGTCGCTGGTGAGCGCGGCGGGCTGCGGACCGGGCAGCGCATCCGGCGGCCGCAGCGCGCTGACTCCGCCGGCAGCGAGGTAGGCCGCCGCCGCCTCCACCGCTCCGCCCGCGGCGGCGTCCAGGCCGGCGCCGGCTGCCAGGCCGAGTGCGAGGGTCGCGGCGAACCGGTCCCCGGCACCGCAGGTGTCACCGGCGGGTACCTTCGGGGCGGGCAGGAGACGGGGCGCGGCACCGCCCTCGTCGAGGAGCAGCACACCGTCCGCTCCGAGCGTGACGGCGACGCTCAGGCTGCCCCAGCGGCTCAGCAGCGCCGCTGCGGCGACTGCCGCGTCGTCGGGTCCGGCGGTGCCCGCACCGGCAGCGCGTCCCGCTTCCGCCTGGTTCGGGGTGGCCACGCGGACGCCGGCCACGGGTTCGGCGCCGGCCGGATGGGGGTCCCAGACCACGGGGACTCGCGCGGTGAGGCTCTCCAGCGCGGACCGCAGCTCGGGGTTGGCGGGCAGGCCGCGCCCGTAGTCGGCGACGATGACGGCGTCGGCTGCGGCGAGCGCCGCGAGCATCTCGTCCGTCACCCTGGGAAGGGGCGCGGGGGCGCAGCCTTCGTCGAAGCGGACGACGGGCTGGCCGTGGGCGCGCACCCGGGTTTTGACCGGTGTCGGTGCGCCCGAGGGTCCCGCGGTGAGCGGGATGCCGGCCAGCGCCTCGCGCAGCAGTTCGGAGTTTTCGTCGTCGGACAGCACCGTCACCAGCCGCACGTCGACGTCGTCGGCGGCCAGCATCGCCGCGACGAGCCCTGCGCCGCCGGCACGCCGTTGAACCGAGGAGACGTCCACGACCGGAACGGGCGCGTCGGGGCACAGCCGGGTGGCCTCCCCGCCGAGGTCGACGTCGAGGAGGACGTCGCCGACGACCACGATCGTTGGCTGTTTCATTTCTGGCCCTCCGCCCTGGCCACTGCCGCGTCAAACGCCCGGCAGATGCCGTGCAGGGCGATCAGGTGTGCTTCCTGCACGTTGGCGTTGAGTGCCTCGACGGTGACGAAGTCATCCACGGCCCGGCACAGCGGGTTCGGACCGGGCCCGGTCAGCGCCCAGCTCACCGCACCTGCGTCGCGGGCGGCCTCGGCGGCGCGCAGCAGGTTCGGGCTGCGGCCGCTGGTGGACATCAGCACCAGCACGTCGCCGGCGCGGGCGTGTCCGTGCACCTGTCGGGCGAAGAGTTCATCGAACCCGTAGTCATTGCCGATGGCGGTCAAGGCCGACGTGTCCGCATGCAGCGCGATCGCCGAGAACGGGCGGCGTTCGCCGTCGAAGCGGCCCACGAGCTCGGCCGTTAGGTGCTGGGCTTCGGCCGCCGAGCCGCCGTTTCCGGCCGCGAGCAG
The DNA here is from genome assembly GCF_018531425.1 of Paenarthrobacter sp. DKR-5. Classification (GTDB taxonomy): domain Bacteria; phylum Actinomycetota; class Actinomycetes; order Actinomycetales; family Micrococcaceae; genus DKR-5. Next base: position 554,712 of record NZ_JAHBOI010000001.1, on the reverse strand, counting down.
CCGCTGGCCCCGCAGCATGCGCTCGGCCAGCTCGTCGCCCCAGGCAGCCAGGTGGGACGCCTCGCGCTGGAGACTGGCCAGCGCGGGCAGGACGTTGCGCAAGTGGTCCGTCACCGCCCGGGACGATGGCGTCGCGACGGTTGCGGGCTCCGGGAGCCGCGGATCGCCTTCGAGAGTGTGTTCAATGGTCATGAGTTCGACCCTCCGGAGGCTCCGGTCAGCGGCTCGCTGCTGCGCATCGCACGCGCCACGTCCAGCCGCGGGGTGCCGGAGGCCATGGAGGCGCGGCCGTACAGCAGGGAGGCATAGGTCTTCTCGGTGTCGGCGGCGACGCGGTCCCAGGAATACCGCGCCCGGACGCGTTTGCTGCCGGCGGCGCCGAACCGGCGCGCCAGCTCGGGCTTGGTGAGGAGCAGTTCGAGCGCGCTGGCGATGGCTTCGGGGTCCCGCGGCGGCACGTGCACGCCGGTTACGCCGTCGACGACGGTATCGATCAGGCCGCCGACCGCGGCTGCCACCACCGGGACGCCGCAGGCCATCGCCTCCAGCGGGACGATGCCGAAGGGCTCGTACCAAGGGGCGCACACCACGGCGTCGACGCCGCGCAGCACCTGCGGCATCTCATCCCGGGGCACCTGGCCGCGCAGCACGACGCGGTCCGCGACGCCCAGCGCCTGCGCCAGTTTCCGGAGCCTGCACGCCTCGGGGTCGTCGGCCAGGTCCTCGGCGGCACCGGCGCCCCCGACGATCAGCAGTTCGACGTCGTCCAGCCCCATGTCCGCCAGCAGTGCCAGCGCGCTGATGGTGGTCCCCACGCCTTTGCGCTGCACGAGCCGTCCGACGGTGGCGACCCGGTAGGTATGTGTCCGGGGCTCCGCGGGTCCGACGGGCTCGAACAGCCCAAGGTCGACCCCGCAGGGAGCGACAGCGATCCGGCCCGGCGGCACCCCCATGGACTTGAGCTCGAACACTTCGTCAGAGCAGGTCGCCAGGACTCGGTCCGCGTTGGCGCCCACCCACGGCTCGAGCCAGGTCCGGTCCGCCGGGCTGGTGTCCTCCTTGCCCTGGTGCCGGCGCTTCACCGTGCCGAGGGCGTGGAAGGTGTGCACCACCGGCACCCAGGCCGGGGTCCGGCGGGCCGCGTCGAGGGCGGCCAGGCCGGACATCCAGAAGTGGCTGTGCACCAAGTCGGGCGGGGCGGAGCCCCAGTCGGCGGCGATGCCGTCGGCGAGGGCGCCCATGTACGGCAGCAGGTCATCCTTCGGGACGGGACGGGCAGGGCCCGCGTCGACGTGCACCACGGCGACGCCGGGCGCGACCTCCACCCGCCGGGGAAGGTCGGGGCTGTCACGGCGGGTGTAGACGGTTACGTCGTGGCCGCGGCGCGCGAGCGCAGTGGAGAGGGCCGCAACATGGACGTTTTGGCCACCTGCGTCCACCCCTCCCAGGGCGGCCAACGGGCTGGCATGTTCGGAAACCATGGAGATTTTCACTGCGTCCTCCTTTCTGTGGATGCGGGGAACACCCGCGGGGAGCGGGCGTGCTCAAGTACGTCGTCCCACCGGGTCAGGAACGGTTTGAGGCCGTACCCCTGCAGGGCGGTCTCGCGGGCCGCCTGGCCGCGCTTCCGCGCCTCGTCAGGGTCCTCGAGCAGCCGCCGGGCAGCGCGGCACAGTTCTTCGATGTCGGTGGAAACGACCCCTGCCTCGGGAGGTACCGCCCGGCGGGCCTCGGTGCTGTCAAGGGCGATGACCGGCATCCCCAGGTGCATGGCCTCCAGCAGCGACAGCCCCAGGGACGTCCAGCGGAGCGGATGCAGGTACACGCGGTTCCGGGCCAGGCGTGAGTGCAGCAGGCCGGTGGGCAGGTCCCCTCCGATGGAGAGCTCCTGCTCGCCCAGCCCCAGCTTCCCGGCCAGTCCGTCCCCGCCCATGCCGAACACCTCAAGCCTTCCGGCGGCGGCAAAGCGCGGGAGCAGGTCCGTTCCGGTGACCCGCCACCGGCGCACCGGCTCATTCACGACCACGCCCAGCTGTCGGAGTTCTCCGGTGTACAGCGGGCCCGGATCGACGATGCCGTGTTCGATGACGGTGGTCGGCGCCCTGCCGTTGTCCCAGAACAGCTCGTTGAAGTGGGTGACGTGCACGATGGGAATCTCCGACTGGCCGGACAGCGGGTGCACGCTGTTGGGCACGTCGCCCTTGGGGGTGTTGTGCTCCAGGAAGACCGCGGGCAGGTCCCGGCCCGGCACCCGTCCCAGCAGCCGCTCGACGGCGGCGAGTTCCTCCGTGCGCTGCAGGACGACGACGTCCGGTTCGGCGTCGCGCAGGCGCTCCAGCGGAACCTCGACTGCGCTCGCCGGCCAGTCCCGGCCGCCGCGGCCGAGCCCCCAGGCGCCGCCTCCGCCGACCGGCAGCAGGTATTCGTGCGGTCCCCGCACGAACGCGTCGGTCCAACCTCCGTGCACATGCCACAACAGGACCCTCACCGCTGGGCCTTCCGTTCGGGGGCAGCCGGGCGCCCCGGATCGGCAAGGATGCGCTCCACGGCGTCGACCACCTCCCGGGGCGTGACCGAGGCCAGGCAGGGATGGCCGGGCACCGGGCAGACGCGCGCCCTGGTGTTCCGGCAGGGCGCGTCCTGGTCGCCCAGCAGCTCCCTGCGCACGCCGTACGGTGCCCACCGCACCGCGGGCACCACGGGGGAGAAGAGGCTGACCACGGGAGTGCCGACGGCTGCGGCCAGGTGCGCCGGGCCGGTGTTGCCGGTGATGACCACCTCGGCTCCGGCCAGCACGCCGGCCAAGGTCCGCATGCCGGTGCGGCCGCCCAGGTCGAGCCCTGCCCTGCCGGCGACTTGGGCCGTGAGCCCGGCATCAGAGGGGCCGCCTGTCACGACCACGCGGTGGCCTGCCTGCGCCAGTAGCTCGACCGCTGCCGCGTGGTGCGCCGCCGGCCACTCCCGGGCCGGCACCGAGGCGCCGGGATGGACCGCGATATACGGCTGGCCGCCGACGGAGGCCGGCGGCGGGGGCGGTGCCTGCACGGCGAGCCGGCCGTCGTCGCCGGCGGGAAGCTCGTAGCCTGCCGCCTCCGCGATGGCCAGCGCGCGCTCGGGCTCGGGCAGATCCTCGGGGAGGTCCTCGCCGGGCTTGAGCCGGACGTCGAGCAGCGAGCCGGCGAAGTCGACCGACGCGCCGGCCGTCAGCGGCACGCCGGCCAGCCGGAGCAGCAAGGCCAGGGGCAGCGGCGACTGGTGGAACGAGGTGAAAATGACGGCCTGGTCGAACTGCTCTGCCGCCAGGAAGGCCTGCAGCGGCTCCAGATGCTTCGGGGTGGCGGCCGGGCTCGGGTCCACAATCCAGGGCGCCGCCCAGGTGAAGACGCGGTCGACCCCGGGCAGCATTTCCGCGGCGGGGGTGCCCTCGGGCCCGCACAGCATGACCACCTCGTCGGCGCCCGAGGCCACGGCGCGCACAGCAGGGCCGGTGACGAGAACGTCGCCGAGGCTGTCGAGCCGGGCAACCAGCACGCGGCGGCTCATCGCCGCGCCTCGGCCGGGACAGGCGCATCGAGAAGATGGTGCACGGCGGTGCCCTCCGGGAAGAGCGCCAGCACAGCTGCCCGGAGGTCGGCCGCGACCTCGGGCGCGTCGGCGACCTCCTGCGGGAGCGTCACCGCCGTAGGAACCAGCACGGACCTGCAGCCCGCTGCCGCGGCCGCCTCGACGTCGGCCCCGATGTCGCCGACCAGGGCCAGGTCCCAGGGCGCGATATCCAGCTGGCGCGCCGCATGGAAGATCATGCCGGGCTTCGGTTTGCGGCATTCGCAGCCGTCGTCGGGGCCGTGCGGGCAGATGCACCAGGCATCGAAAGGGCCCAGCAGCTGGTCCACCCGGGCGTTGACAGCCTCGACCTGTCCGGCGGTGAGGAGTCCGCGGGCGATGCCGGACTGGTTGCTCACGACTCCCGTCGGGATGCCGGCGGCACGCAGCGCGGCGAGCACCTCCTTCGCGCCCGGGAGGGGGCTCACCAGCGAAGGATCACCGTTGTACGGCACATCGGTGACCAGCGTGCCGTCCCGATCGAACAGCATGCCCAGGGGCGGGCGGGAGGTTTGCGCTTCCATATGAAGAACTGTTCCCTCAGTATGCTGATCATAAACATCGGGTTGCGGGACGGCGGGCTTTGCGGCGGTCCCGCGCGGCAGGAAAGGCAGGCTGAAGTGGTGCAGCCAGGTATGTCCGGGCGCCTTGGGGCGGCCGCCGCGGGCTACAGCCGGCCCGTCGTCGTCGCCCTGCGCGCGCTGAAGCTTGGCGATTTGCTCGTCGCGGTTCCGGCGCTGCGCGGTCTGCGGCGTGCCTTCCCCGATCATGATCTTGTCTTCGCCGCGCCGGTGTGGCTCGCACCGATCGTGGAACTCGTGGGAGGCGTCGACGAGCTGCTGCCCACGCCCGGGCTCGATGGTCCGCTGGCGCTGGCGCCGGGCAGTGCGGACGTGGCGGTGAACCTGCACGGCAACGGGCCCGAGAGCAGGGGCGCCCTGGAAGCACTCCGGCCCCGGCGGCGGATCGGCCACCGCGCAGCGGGGTGGGACGGTCCCGTCTGGCAGGACGGCATCCACGAGCGCGTGCGCTGGGCCCGGCTGCTGCAGGGGCACGGCATCGACGCCGATCCGGCTGACTTCGCGTTGCGGACCCCGGAGGTTCCCAGCGCGGCACCCGGAGCTGCGGTCGTTCACGTCGGGGCCTTCTACGGCAGCCGCCAATGGCCGGTGGGCCGATTCGCTGAGGTGGCCGCCGCGCTGACGGCTGCCGGGCATCACGTGGTGCTCACCGGCAGCGAGTCCGAACGGCCCCGGGCCGAGGCGGTGGCGCAGGCCGCGCGGCTGCCTGCGGAAAGCATCCTGGCCGGAAGACTGGGCCTGCAGGAGTTTGCCGCGGTCATCGCGCACGCCCGGCTCGTCGTCTCCGCCGACACCGGGGCCGCACACCTCGCCTCTGCCTACGCCGTACCGTCCGTCGTGTTGTTTGGCCCCGCTCCGCCGGAGGAGTGGGGGCCTCCGCCCGGACCGCACGTGGTGCTCACCGACGCCGCCCAGCGCCGGGGCGAAACCTTTTCGGCAGAGCCGGATCCGGCCCTGCTCGCTGTGCAGCCGGCCGACGTCCTCGACGCCCTGGGCTCCCTTGGGGTCTTCTGAGACGGACTAGCCGGCGGGTTCCTCAAGCTGCGCGCGCAGCCGCTGAAGGAGCTTCGCCAGGACCCGTGACACCTGCATCTGGCTGATGTCCAGCTCATCGGCGATGTCCTGCTGCTTGCGCTCTTCGAAATAGCGCAGGAACAACAGGCGCCGTTCCCAGGCTGTGAGTTCCCGCAGCGCGGACGCGAGACTCGCCCGCTGCTCCGCCCGGTCCAAGTTGGGATCATGTGCCCCGAGGGTGTCGGAGAGGCTCCGCAGGTCCGACTCGGAGGTCCGCGCCTCGAAGGAGGAAGGGCGCAGTGCTCCCTCGCACTGGAGGGCTTCCTCCACGTCCTTGCGGTCCACCTCCAGCTCGTCTGCCAGCTGCGCAACGGACGGCTCGCGCCCCATCGTGTGCGCCAGCTCCGCCTTCGCCACATTGACCCGGGCGCGCAGCTCCTGGAGGGGCCGCGGCGGCCGGATCATCCAGCCGTGGTCCCGCAGGTACCGTTTCACCTCACCCGAGACGGTCGGCAGGGCGTAGGCGGCGAAGCTGTCACCTTTCGCCGCGTCGAAACCGGAGACTGCTTTGACCAGTCCCAGCCGGGCCACCTGCCGCAGGTCGGCCCAGTCGCGGCCGCTCCCGCGGTAGCGCCAGGCGACCGAATCCGCGAGGCTGAGATGCTCGACGACGAGCTGCTGCTGCGCTGGTCTGATGCCCGTCGGGCGGGGGCCGGGGGCATGCCCCAAGGGCCGCCGGTTGGTGCGGCCGCCATGGCGGGCGGCTGGGGGGACACGGGGTTGACGGTTCATCGGAGGTCCTTGCGGATAACTTCCGGCCCTTGACTCGAGCACTTCTCCCAGAGAAGCAGAAGTGCTCGAGAGAAGCAATGGGGGCCGCCCGGGTGGCAGCCCGCCCTGCGCCCCGCCATAGGATGTGCCCATGGAACCGACCGCCGCTGCCCGCATCGTCCGGACCAGCCCGCTGACCCGCTCCCTGCTGGCCCCCAACCCGGGTGTGATGAGCCTCGAGGGCACGAACTCGTACCTGCTCGGGGGGCTGGACCGCGTCGTCGTCGTCGACCCCGGGCCGCTGGACGGCGGGCACCTGCGCGCCCTCGCAGCCGAAGCCGTTGAGCTGATCCTCATCACGCACCGGCACGCGGACCATACCGCCGGAAGCGCCGAACTGCACCGGCTCACCGGCGCGCCCGTGCGCGCCTTCAGCCCCGATCATTGTCTCGGCGGGTCTCCCGTCGTCGACGGCGAGCTCATTGAGGCCGCAGGGCTGCAGATCCAGGTGCTGGCGACCCCGGGCCACACCTCGGACTCGGTCTGTTTCCGGCTCCCGGAGGACGGGCCGGCCGGATCGGTCCTGACCGGGGACACCATCCTCGGCCGGGGCACGACGGTCCTGGACCATCCGGACGGGACCCTGCGGGAGTACCTGGCCTCGCTGGAGCGGCTCAGCCGGTTGGGTCCGGCCACGGTCCTGCCCGCGCACGGGCCTGTGCTGCCTGACCTTGCCGAGGCCTGCCAGCGGTACCGGGAACACCGCCACCACCGCCTGGAGGAGATCCGGGGCGCCTTGGCCGAGATCGGAGCGGAGGCCAGCGTCGAAGAGGTTTCCTCGGTGGTCTACCGCGGCATTGAGCCGGCGCTGCGGGGCGCGGCGGAGAAGTCCGTCAGGGCGCAGCTGGAGTACCTGCGGGGACTCTAAGCTCCGGCCCGGGCCAAGGCGCGGCACCAGGGCCCGCCCTGCGGCGAAGCCCTGGCGCCTGGTCCACGGCCGGCTCAGTCTGCGTTCTGGCTGCCGGTCTGCTCGTCCACGGAGGCCTCGCCGCCGGTGACGGTCTGGCCACGGGCGGCTGTGTGGCCGCCGGTGACGGCCTGGGTGCCGGCCGCCTGCTGTTCCGCGGACCCTGCCTCCACCGAGGACTGTGTCGAGCCCTCGCTGACGGCGATCCGGCGCGGCTTGGCCCGTTCGCTGACCGGGATCACCACATTCAGCACCCCGTTGTCGTAGTGCGCGGTGATGCCTTCGATATCGATGTCCCGGCCCAGGTTGAGCTGCCGCAGGAACTGGGCGTTCTGCCGCTCGCGCACGAGCCAGCGCACGCCCTCGCTGCCGCGCACGTTTCGCTCGGCGCGGATGGTCAGGAGATCCCCGTCGACGTCGATGTCCACGGAACCCGGATCGATGCCGGGCAGTTCGGCGTTGAGAATGTACCTGTCGCCTTCGCGGTACAGGTCCATCGGCATCTGTCGCGGGCCCTGCCGGTTCTCCAGCAGCGCAGAGGCGACGCGGTCCAGTTCACGGAACGGATCGAAATTCATGGCCATTGTCGTCACTTCCTTCACGTCGGCCGCCCCTTAGGGTGCGGTGCCATCCAAGTTGAGCGTTCCCCGCTCAACTTCCTTGATACCACCCTCGTTACGCGTGCGCAAGAGGCCTTAGGTCCCGTCCGCCGGGAGAGAGCCGATTGAGCGCCAGCGCGCCGATGAGGAGGCCGAAGTCGCGCAGTGCGACGTCGTAGAAACCGGGCAGGAGCAGCAGGTTCGCGATGATGCCGGCCAGCCACAGGGCGACCACAAGTGAGCCGATGCGCGGCCGCCACGCGACCAGCAGGCCGGCCGCGATCTCCACCACCCCGACCCCGTACATGAATTGCTGGGCCGGGACGGGAACCACCTGGGTGGCGACGGGGGCAAGGTACATGGTCCAGTGCGTGAGCAGGTTGGTGAACTTGTCGAGGCCGAAGAGAGCGGGGGCGAGGGTGAAGACAGTGCGGAGCAGGAAAAAGGCCTGGCGTGAGGAGACCTGCGGGAGGGTCGGGGATGCTGAACGGTGCTGGTGGGTAACCATGGCGGGTGCCTTTCTAAAAGTAGGTGAGCGCCATTTTAGAACCGGAAGAGTTCTTCCATCAATAGTTTTTCGTTTTAGAGTACGCTGGAGGCATGAGCGCAGAAATCCGCCCCCAGGACCGGTCCGGTGCGCTGGCGGCAGTCGCGGCGTTGGCCGACCCGTCGCGGCGTGCCGTCTACGATTTCGTCCTCGCCGAGGGGGAGCCGGTCAGCCGCGACCGGACCGCCGAGGCCCTCGGGCTGGTGCGCGCCACGGCTGCGTTCCAGCTGGACCGCCTTGCCGCGGAAGGCCTGCTGGCTGTCTCCTACCAGCGGCTCACCGGCCGCACCGGCCCTGGATCGGGACGCCCGACCAAGCTGTACTCAGCGGCTGCCGGAGAATTCTCGGTCAGCGTGCCGGAGCGCCGCTACGACGTCGCAGCCGAGGTCCTTGCTGCGGCGGTCGAGGAAAGCCTGGCGACGGGCTCTCCCGTAGCGGCCTGCCTTGGCCGGGAGGCAGCCTCAGCAGGGCGGCGGATGGCGGCGGCGGGGGAGCTGCACGCCGTGCTGCGCGACTACGGCTACGAGCCGGAATCCGACGGCAGCGGGAACATCGTGCTGCGCAACTGCCCGTTCCACCGGCTCGCCCGGGCGCACACCGACGTCGTCTGCGGACTCAACCGCGACCTGCTGGGCGCTGCCGTCGAAAGTGATCCGCAACTGCGTGCGGACCTGGACCCGGCGCCGGGCCGGTGCTGTGTGGTGATCCGCCGCTCCTAGAAGCCCGAGGAGCTGCCGGCTCCGGAGAAGCTGCCGCCGCTGCTGCCGTAACCCGTGGTGCCCCGGGCGCGGGCGACGCTGTGCTGCCCGGCGGTCCACCCGGCGGTGAAGGCATGCACGGAGAAGAAAGTGTTCGCCGGATAGACGGTGCCGATGATGCTCGGTTCGAAGCTCCTTCCGGTCTTGCGGTCGCTGGGTGCCGCAGCGCCGGCCATGCCCTTGCGCAGCAGCTCCGCTTCCCGGTCGTTCCGGGCATAGGCCGCGGTCACCGTCTCGCTGTGGCGTCGGAGCAACGTCGAGAACTCCTCGCGGGCATCCCGGAGCCGGTCCAGGGCCGCCTCCGGGGTGAGGGACCCGGACTGAAGTTCCGCCGCCCACTGCTCACACCGGCTGTACGTGCCGTCGCGGAACGAGCGCAGGGCGGCAGCCGTTGCCGAGCCGCCCTGCGCGTCGCCGTCGGCCAAGAACTGCTCAAGCCCGTCCAACTCCCTGCGCAGCGGGGCGACCTGCCTGTCCCAGGCTTCCGGCCAGCCGCTGGCCAGGTTGAGCAGCGCGTTGCTGTCCGCAATGACATCGTCGAGCGAATCCAGCTCGGCGGTCGAGTCCGCGTACTGGCGGGTGAGCTTCAGGTTCCTCCGCCGGCTCAGTTCGCGCCCGGTGAGGGCGTGGACCTGGGCGGAGAGCGCGGTAGCGGCGTTGTACCGGCTGAGGAAGGTGCGGTACTTCTCCAGGACCATCGAGCCGTAGCTGGACGCTGCAGGTATGGTGCGCGCGTTAAGCTCGGTCACATCCAGGTCCATGCTGACGTTTGCGTAGCCGCGGTCCCCGCGGGCCAAGGCCGCACGGCTGGCCGTGCGTGTCCGGAGCCGGACGAGCAGCCACGCCGCGGCGCCGGCCACGAGGCAGCTGGCGCCGATCACGACGGTCGCGATGAACGCGGCGGAGCGGTACCAGGGCTGGTTGATCAGCTCCGCCCCGGCGCGGATGCCCGCTATCGTGCCCTCGGTCCACTGGGCCTCGCGGAAAAGCTGTTTCGTGGCGTCCTGGATCTTCTGCTGCTGGTCAAGGGGTACCTTTCGGTCCTCGCCGAAGTAGGTGCCCACGTGCCGGCCCACCGGATCCAGGGCGAAGATGAACAGGCCGTCGGCCCACTTCTGCCCGTCCGGGCTGATCCACTCCGGGTGCTTGGCCCGGGCGAACCGCAGCACCTCCTCGTTGAGGTTGTCGCCGGCGCTGCCCCGGTAGGTGAAGATTGCGACCGTGGTGGGCTGGTAGAAGTCCACCGACCTGACCGCAGGCAGCAGCGTGTTCGTATCCAGCACTCCGGCGCCGTCCTCGACCACGACGGCGGCCGGCGTGAGTGCCGATGCGGCCGGGGCGGCGCCGAGCAGCCCCAGGGCAAGCAGCAACAAGATGCCGAGTGCTTTCTGCATAGTTCCCCCTCGGCGGCGTGGGTCAGTGCACCGAGATTACTCCCGCATCCGTCCGGCGCGGTACGTACCTGCCGTCGGGGCACGCCGGGCCGGTTAGCATCTAAAGCAGACCGCGCAATTATCAGCAGTTATCAAAGGAGAACCCGATTCCCTTGCGTATCCTGGTGAGCGACTCTCGGGCAGCCCCCTGCCACACTCCCGCCTTCGAAGCCGAGCTGCGGGAACTGGCAGCCGGGGCCCTGCGCGGCCTGGCCGACGCCGGAGCCGAGAGCGAGGTCCTCGATGCCTCGGCCCAGACCGGGCCGGCTGATCCGGCGGCGTTCGACGGCGTGCTCCTGCTCGGCGGCGGTGACGTGGACCCTGCGCTGTATGCCGGGGATACGGACGAACCGGCCCTGGACGGGGTCCACCGGCCGGCCGACGAGTTCGAAATCCGCCTGATCGAGGACGCCGCGGCCGCGGGGACCCCCGTGCTGGCCATCTGCCGTGGGCTGCAGCTGGCCAACGTCGCCTTCGGGGGAAGCCTCATCGAGGACCTGGGGAAGGATTCCTTTCACCGCATCCACGTCGACGCGGCACCGATGGCCGTGCACGACGTCGACATCGTTCCCGGCTCCCGGCTTGCCGCCGCCCTCGGCGCCACCCGCGTCCCCGTGGCTTCGGGCCACCATCAGGCCGTCCGCCGGCTGGGCCGCGGGCTGCGGGTCGTCGCGACGGCGGACGACGGCGTCATCGAGGCGGTGGAGCATGAAACCGCCTGGCTGCTGGGCGTGCAGTTCCACCCCGAAGATGTAGCCGCGCCCCCGGGCCAGCTGCAGGCCCTCCTCGCTGCGTTCCTCCGAGCCTGTCGGGACTCCTAGCGGCCTCCGAGCCTGCCGGGACTCCTAGCGGCCTCCGAGCCTGTCGGGAGTCCTAGCGGTACGTGCGGTGCCGGTTTTCCGCGGGCGCGGCCCGGGCGGCCGTGTCGGCGATCCACGGCCCGGTGCCTTCCGAAACGTCGATGATCCCCGCCTCGAGCCATTCGAAGCTGCCGTCGAGGATTTTGGACGCCAGCGCCCGGTCGGCCTCGTCGTTGTTGTTCCACAGCTCGTGGAAGAGTGCCTCGATGCGCAGTCGGGACTGGGCGCAGAAGGCCGCGGCGAGGGCGGCGGCTGATTCCGCCTCCGCCGGTTCCTGCTGGCGCAGGAGCTGGGCCCGGGTGCAGACGGCCGACATGGCGAACAATTCCGCCCCGATGTCCACAATCCGGCCCAGGAACACCTGGCGGTGTTCAAGCCCTGCCTGCCAGCGGCCCATGGCGTAGAAGGTCTGCCGGGCCAGCTTCCGGGACGAGCGTTCAACGAAGCGCAGGTGATGCGCCAGTTCGCCGAACTCCGCGAAGGATCCGGGCAGATCCCCCTTGCCGGAGACCAGGTGCGGGAGCCAGCGCGCATAGAAACCGCTGGCCTTCGCAGCGGAGCGTGCCTTGGCGGCAAGATCGGCATCCGCGGAGGCGAGGTCGCCCGCCGCGGCGAGGTGCGCGTCCACCGCTTCGCGGGCAATCAGCAGGTGCATGATCTCGGTCGAACCCTCGAAAATGCGGTTGATGCGCATGTCCCGTAGCAGCTGCTCGGCGGGAACGGCCCGTTCGCCCCGCGCGGCCAGCGAATCCGCCGTCTCGAAGCCGCGGCCACCGCGGATCTGCACCAGTTCGTCGGCCACTTGGTACGCCATTTCGCTGGAGAAGAGCTTGGCCAAGGCGGCTTCAATCCGGATGTCGCGCAGCCCGGCGTCCGCGAGGGCTGCGGAGAGCTCGAACACCGACTCGAGGGCGAACGTGGTCGCGGCCATGAAAGCCAGCTTCCGGGATACCGCCTCGTGCCGGCCGATCGGCCGGCCCCACTGCACCCGCTCGGCCGACCATTCGCGGGCGATCTTCAGCGCCCACTTGCTGCCAGCCGCGCAGAGCGCCGGGATCGACAACCGCCCGGTGTTCAGCGTCGTCAGAGCGATCTTCAGGCCTTGGCCCTCGTTGCCGAGCCGGTTCTGCGCGGGGACCCGGACCCGGTCGAAACGCGTGAGCCCGTTCTCGATGCCGTGCAGGCCCATGAACGCGTTGCGGTTCTCGACGGTGATGCCGGGGGAGTCGGCCTCCACGACGAACGCGGAAATCCCTCCCGTGCGCCCGTCGTGCGCGGGGACCCGGGCCATGACCACCATGATCTCGGCGATCACCCCGTTGGTGGTCCACAGCTTCACCCCGTCAAGCAGGTACGCGTCCCCGTCCTCGACGGGGGTCGCACAGGCACCCATGCGGGCCGGGTCGGAGCCGACGTCGGGCTCGGTGAGCAGGAAGGCGGTGACGGCACCGGCGGCGCAGCGCGGCAGGAAGCGCAGTTTCTGCTCCGGTGTGCCGAAGACCTTCACCGGCTCCGGCACGCCGATCGACTGGTGGGCCGAGACCAGGGCGCCGATGCTCGGATGGACCGACCCCAGCAGCATCAGGGCCCGGCCGTAATAGGCCAGAGACAGGCCGAGCCCGCCGTACTCCTGCGGGATCTTCATTCCGAAGACCCCCAGCTCGGCGAACCCGGCCAGATACTCGTCCGGGATGAGGGCCTCGCGCTCGATGCGCGCCCCGTCCAGGGTTCTGCAATAGGAAGCCAGCTGCTCCAGGAAGGCCTCGCCCTTCGCCACGTCCTCCGGTGCCGGAAGCGGGTGTGGGTGGATCAGGCCCAGGTCGAGCCGGCCCAGGTAGAGGCCCTTGGCGAAGCTGGGCCGGTTCCATTCCTTTTCCCGGGCTGCTTCGGCCACGGCACGAGCCTCCCGCTCGGAGACATCCGCGGGGGCTGGCTGGTTGCTCAGATCGGCGCTCATGGGAACCCCTTCCGCCGGGGCTCGCGAGGGTGCGGACCCGTCGACTATGGCTCGAATGTTACTCCGTGGTAGCCGTTCGGTCGACGGTGTTTTCAGCAGTGCTGGCGGAGCGGGGCTGGTCAGCGTCCGGAGGTGCCGGCCGCCGCCATGAGTGCGAAGAGCGCATGGCCGTACGCCTCCGCCGGGTCCGCGTCCTCGAAGACCTGTGCGGTGCCCTGGATCCGCAGCTCCACGCGGTACACGGGCTCGCCGTCGTCGCCGGTTTCGCGGCGAAGCGACCGGAAGGTGCCCCCGAGCAGGTCCCGGAGCTGGTCCTCGCGCGGGAGCCAGAGCGAATCCTCCAAAGCCACCGAGTCCAAGGCCCACTCGGTGGTGCCGTTCATGCCGAGCACTGTTCCTGTCGGGTAGGCATGGGCCTCAATGGTCATATCGCTGACGGTGAAGACTTCGTTGGAGTCCATGACGTCGTCGCTGTCGATGAGGCGTTCGATGCAGAAGTTGTCCCCGGCGGCCGGAGTCCAGCGCAGACCGGAGCGGTAAAGGGCACGGGCAAGCTCGGTGGAGATCATTCCCCATTGTCGCCCGTGCCGCCCCCGGAAAGCCATGGGCCGGCACGGGCGGGGCCGCAGGACGGTGTCCGAAGACCCCTAGAACCCGGCGACCGGATGCGGCACGTAGGCCGCCTCGAGCTCGGCCTTCTCATCTGCCGACAGGGTCAGTTGCAGGGAGGCCACGGCGTCCTCGAGGTGTCCGGCCTTGCTCGCGCCGACGATCGGGGCGCTGACCACGCTGTTCGCCGAGACCCAGGCGAGGGCGACCTGCGCGCGGGGCACGCCGCGCCGCTCGGCGATGACGCGCACCGCTTCGGCCACCGCCTTGTCGCTGTCCTCGGTGGTGTACAGGGTCTTGCCGAACTCGTCGGTTTCCGAGCGGTTGGTCTTCTCGTCCCAGTCTCGGGTGAGCTTGCCGCGCGCCAGCGGGCTCCACGGCAGGACGCCGATCTTCTGGTCCTCGCAGAGCGGATACATCTCGCGCTCTTCCTCGCGGTAAATGAGGTTGTAGTGGTCCTGCATCGTCACGAAGCGGGTCCAGCCGTTGAGCTGCTGCAGGTACAGGGCTTTGCTGAACTGCCAGGCGTACATCGACGAGGCGCCGATGTAGCGCGCCTTGCCCGCCTTCACCACGTCGTGCAGGGCTTCGAGCGTCTCCTCGATCGGGGTGGACGGGTCCCAGCGGTGGATCTGGTAGAGGTCGACGTAGTCGGTGCCCAGCCGCTTCAGGCTCGCATCGATCTCTGTGAAGATGGCCTTGCGGGAGAGCCCCTTGCCGTTCGGGCCGGGGCGCATGACGCCGTGCACCTTGGTGGCGATCACCGTTTCATCACGGCGGGTGTACTCGGCCAGGGCACGGCCGACGATTTCCTCGCTGGAGCCGTTCGAGTAGACGTTCGCGGTGTCGAAGAAGTTGATTCCGGCCTCGACGGCCTGCCGGATCAGCGGCCGGCTCTGCTCCTCGGGGAGCGTCCACGGGTGCGGACCGCGCTGCGGCTCGCCGTAGGTCATGCAGCCCAAGGCCAGCGGAGAAATGTCCAGGCCGGTGTTGCCCAGCTTGATGTAGTCCATGGTTGTCCTCCGGAAGGTAGCGTGCGGATCGGAAGCGTGCGCTGCTTCCAACCTATGCCACAGTGTGGCCCGTTCCCCGCCGGAAGGGTGGTCCTGCCAGTCCTAGGCTGATCCGGGGGTGCCCGCCGCCCGGAGCACATGGCGCAGCTTCCCGCCGGTCGGTTGCACCTGCACTGGTTCAGGGTCGACGGCGAGGGCGACGTCCGGAAGGCCCTGCGCGCCCAGGTACCGGCGAAGGCGGTCAAGGACCTGCGCCTCGACACCGCTTTGGTCCTGGCCCGGCAGCACCTCGATGCGCACGGCCAGAGCGGCCGGCGCCGTCTGCAGCACCTGGAACCGGTGCACGCCGGTGGTTCCCACCACCACCGTGCTCAGGGCCATTGGCAGCAGAGCCACTGTCCCCGACGGAGATTCGAGCCGGAGGATCTCGTCGGTGCGTCCCTCCACCTGCACAGTAGGCAGCGGGCTGCCGCACCGGCACGGTTCGGCATCGATGCGTATCGCGTCGCCGAGCTCGTAGCGGATGACAGGCTGGACGAAATTGGCCAGGTTGGTGAGCAGCGCCGAGTGGGACTGGACCCCGGCGGGAACCGGGTTGCCGTTTGCGTCAACCGGCTCGAGGATGAACCAGTCCGTATTCAGGTGCTGCTCGCCGTAGCGGCAGGGCAGCGCCAGGGGAGTCGCCTCGGAGGCGCTGTACAGATCCATCATGGCGCAGCCGAACGCCTCCTCGATCCGCCGGCGGACGGCGGGCAGCAGCTGTTCGCCGCCGCTGGCGACCAGGACGGGAGCGATGCGCAGCCGTCCCGCAGCCTGCTCGTTGGCCAGCACCTCAAGGCCGCTGGTGTAGGAGGCCAGCAGTGCCGGCCGGTAGGAGTTCAGCTCCTCTACCAGTTGCGGCAGCGGCTCCAGCACCGAGAAGAACCGGAGGTAGCGGCGGCGGAACGGCGCCGCACGCACCCTCCGCGCGAACATGACCGTCGTGAGGAAATGGCCGCCGGTCGCGAAAACCAGTGCTGCCCGGATTCCGTGCGTCAGCATTCGGCCTGCGGCCCGCCGGCTCAGATGGGGCGGCCGGCCGTAGGCCAGACCGTTCATGACGGCGAGCGCACGCTTGTCCTGCACCAGCAGCGCGGGTTCACCGGTGGATCCGGAGGTAGTGAACACCACGTAGCGGCCCAGGAACAGTTCCCCGATGGTGTCCGCCCGGGCCGTGAAGCGCAGCAGTGACTCTCGGGTGACCTGCGGATCCGTTACCCAGTCGTCGAAATGCGCCATCAGCTCGGGTTTGGTGACAGCCGGCAAGGATTCCAGCGCCGCGTCGTGATCCAAACCCGCGTAGCGCTGGGCGTAGAAGCGCGAATGCGTCCGGGCGTGCTGCACCAGGGCGGCCAGCCGCTCCGCGCGGCGGGCCTCGATTGCCGGGACGCCGCCGCGCGCTGTCCGACGGGCGTCCCACGCGACGCCGAGGGCGCTCAGGCGGCCGGATGCACGCATGCGCTCATTCTGGACCTTGGCGGTCGCCTCGGGAAGGCCCGTTAAACGCAAACAGGGCGGGAATTGCTTCCCGCCCTGCCAAAGTCACGTGGACTTTAGATCATGCAATCGTGATGTTCACGGCCTGCAGACCCTTGGGGCCCTGCTCGGTCTCGAAGTTGACCGTCTGGTTCTCTTCGAGGGAGCGGTAGCCGCTGGAGTTGATCGCGGAGTAGTGAGCGAAAACGTCGGCCGAGCCGTCGGACGGCTCAATGAAGCCGAAGCCCTTTTCCGCGTTGAACCACTTGACAGTACCTGTTGCCATTTTTATTCATCCTTCTGGGTGAGGCGCTCCCCGACTTTCGGGGGTCTCAGTCGCGGCGTTCATTTCCCGCTTTACAGAAAACAACGGCCCGACCCGGTTGGGTCCAGCCGTCCGAATTACTAAATGCGCAACACTACAACTGCGTTCAGTCTACACGGTCTTCAGCGTCCGGGGAATTCGGGTGGCCGCCGCGCGAGGAAGGCAGCCGTTCCCTCGCGCATGTCGGCCGTGCCGAAGGCGCGCCGGAACACGGCTGCCTCGCCTTGCAGCGCGGCCGCGGTGTCCAGGCCCTGCGCCGTGCGCACCGCCTCCTTGGCGAGCCCGACGGCGACCGGGGACTTGGCGGCAATCTTCAGCGCCGTCGCCCGGGCAGCCGCCAGCAGCTCCTCCTTGGAGCCGAGCACCGCGTTGACCAGCCCGATCCGCTCGGCTTCCTCTGCGCCGATGCGCCGCCCGGTGAGGATGAGCTCGCGCGCGCGGGCGGGCCCCACGAGCCGCTGCAGCCTGACGCTGCCGCCGAAGCCCGGCACCAGCCCGAGGTCAACCTCCGGCTGGCCGAACGCCGCGGACGATGAGGCGTAGATGAAGTCGCAGGCCATGGCGAGCTCGCAGCCGCCGCCGAGGGCGTAGCCGTGCACGCAGGCGATGACGGGCAGCGGAAGTTCCTCGAGCGCGAGGGTGACCTCCTGCATGCTCCGGCTGTAGTCGAACGCCTGCTCGGGCGTCATGCCGGCCATCTCGCGCACGTCGGCGCCGGCGGCAAAGGCTTTCTCTCCGGCTCCGGTGAGCAGCACGGCGCGGACCGGCCAGCCGGTGTCCGGCGCGTGGTTCACGTTGTGCCGGAGCCGCCGCACCAGTTCGGCCAGGTCGTCGATGACGGCACGGGCGAGGGCGTTGAGCGCATCCGGGCGGTTGATCGAGACGGTGGCGACGCCGTCGAGCACCTCCACCAGGAGAGTATCGAACCGGCCGAGCCCTGCGTGTGTGTCCATCGCCGGTGCTTCAGTCTCGCGGCGCCGGAGCCCCGCCGAGCGGCCACCCCTGGGTGAGTCCCCGGCCGATGGCGCTCGCCGCGAAGTCCTGAAGCAGCTCACGCGGGGACCTGTGGACTTCGACCGCTCCGGCGTCCAGCAGCTCGGCGTCGCTGTAGCCGCCGCAGACCAGCCCCACGGTCGGAATGCCCAGCTTGGCAGCGGCTTTGACGTCCCACACGGCGTCGCCGACGAACAGTACCTCGTCGGAGCCCAGCCCGGCCGCCTTCAGCGCGGCCTCCAGGATGTCCGGCGAGGGCTTCGATTCCTCGGCGTCGGAGGAACTGGTGGAAGCGTCGACGGCGAAATCCGCGTCCAGAGCCGCCCGCAACGCCTGGAGCTCCTCGTCCTTGGCGGAGGAGGCCAGCACGACGGTGAGCCCGGCGTCGTGGCACTGTCGCAGCAGGTCCCGGGCGCCGTCGAAGCTGCGCAGTGCGGGCCAGTAGGTGGAGAAGACCCCGTCGTGGGTCTGGCTGAGGACCTCGTCCTGGTCGGTGTCCCGGTCTTCGCCAAGCAGGTGGTCCAGCAGCTTGTCGGATCCCATGCCCACGCCGCGGTGGATCGCGTGCATGGCGACGTCGTGCCCGGCCCGCCGGAAGGCCTGCCACCAGGCGACGGTGTGCAGGTAAGTCGTATCCACCAGGGTGCCGTCCATGTCGAAGAGCACGCCGCGAAGCTTGGCCATGACTGCCTTTCCGGGAGCCGTCGTGGGACCGTCCCCGGCCATCATAGGCACGATGACCGGAAAGGCGCCGTCGTCCTCAGTGCCTGGCGGTCGCCAGCTTCGACCGGACCCGCACGGCGCGTGCGTGCGGATTTTGCGGCTGCGGGATGGCGTCCAAGGCGAACTGGTCGATGACCCCGGGCCGGAAGACGAGGCATTCCGTTGACCCGCCGAACTGGAAGTACCCGAGATCGTCGCCCTTGTTCACATGGTGGCCCGGGACGATCTCCGGATTGATGACGCAGGAAGACACCTCAATCATGCCCACGGGGACGAATGCCATCAGCCCGATGACGGGGTCGTCCGCCTGGATCAGGATGATTGCCCGGGCCGACACGTGGGCCAAATACGACTGCGAGACCGTCGGCTCGACCGCCTCGGCCCCCTCCGATTCCGCCTCCGAGAAGTAGGTGCCGTCCTTGAGGTACGCGCGGACGATGGTCCCGGCGACGGGAGCGTGCCACCGGTGGTAGTTCAACGCGCTGAGGAACGCCTGGTACACCGTTCCGCCGACGAACTGGTCCACTGACTCGTCCCGGGCGAGCAGGTCATCGAGCGAGTAGGGCTGGCCCTTGACCCAGAACCGGCTGCTGCGCTCAACGTCGGAACTGATCTTGTAGGGGGTCGACTCGCAGGCGCTGACGATGACCTTGTCGTCGCCGGGTTCAGCGACGGGCCTGGACGTCGGGGTGAGACGGCGGGCGAAGAAGTCGTTCCACGAGGTGAAGCCCCAGTGCTCGGCGAGGGGGTCGTGCTGGTAGTCGTCGATCCCGACAACCTGCTGCGCCTTCTCGGACATCCATCCGGAGGGCGAGTCATTGAGCACATACAGCGACTCCTCGCTGGTCAGGAATTCGCACCAGGCATCCAGAACCTTGCGGAACATGGCGACAATCCGCGGATCGCGGTGTGCCGCGAAACCGGCCTCGGTACCCATGGTCCAGTCGAGGATCGCAGTCAGCGGCGTGGTGACCATGCCGCCTTCGCTGAACTCCGGCGCCATCGTCAGGACCTCGTTGATCAGCCGGAGCAGCTGGTCAACGCTCGTGAGGTGCCGTTTGCGGTAGGGCTTCGACTTCGGAACCTGCTCGATCATCTCCGTCATGTAGAAACGGACAACGGGATCGCTGGCAATCAGCTCCTGGAACTCCACGATCACGGGATGCAGCCGAACATCCTCACCACGTGCTTCCACCCGCTCCCGGTGTCCGGCGATCCATTCCTCGAGTTCGTCCTGTTGCTCGGGCAGCCAGCCTCCGGGACGTCGGACACGGTCGGACGAAGAATTTAAGGTCATAGCCCCGAGCCTACCCGCCTCGTCAGCGCCGACCAGAGAGGCCTCGGCCCCGACGAGGCGGCTGGGCATCCTTGACCGGACCGCCCGGATAAACGAGGACCGAAGGCTCTGGCATCAGGACCACTGGCCGGTACGGTGGCGCCATGCGGAAACTGATCTACGCCATGAACCTGACTCTGGACGGGTACATCGCCGCGGCCGGCGACGACATCGGCTGGAGCACGCCGAGCGAGGAACTGTTCCAGTGGTGGCTCGACCAGGAGCGGGCGAACAGCCTGTCGCTGTACGGCCGCAAACTGTGGGAGACGATGAGCTCCTACTGGCCGACCGGTGATAAGCAGCCCGACGCCACTCCGGCGGAAATCGAGTTCGCGCGGAACTGGCGGGACACACCGAAGGTCGTGTTCTCCTCGACGCTCGATCAGGTCGGCTGGAACAGCCGCCTGGTCAGCGGCGACGCGATCGCCGAGATCACCAGGCTCAAGGCCGAGGACGGCGGCCCGATGAGCATCGGCGGCGCTACACTCGCCGGTGCCGCCATGCGGGCCGGGTTGATCGACGAGTACGTACTCGCCGTCTGTCCGGTGCTGGTGGGCAGCGGCACGCCGTTCTTCACCGCGCTGGACGGCTGGGTGGACCTGGACCTGGTGGAGACACGGACCTTTCCTGGCGGCGTGGTGCTGACCAGATACCGGAAGAGACGCTGAGCAGGATCTCGTATTCGGGCGGCCCGGCATGCCGGAGTCGGCAACGCGCGTGCCATACGGTGGACCTAACCAGCGAGAGGACCACATATGTCATGCGAAGGCTGCACGGCGGCTTCCAAGCTCGACTTCGACTTCAGCATGGCGTTCCAGCCGATCTATGACGCCGCTGCCGGCCGGGTATGGGGCTACGAAGCGTTGGTCAGAGGCTTGTCGGGTGAGGGCGCTTTTGACGTCCTGTCCAAGGTTTCACCGGAGCAGAAGTACCGCTTCGACCAGGCCTGCCGCGTCAAGGCAATCGAACTGGCATCGCAGCTGTTCCCTGCGGATGAGGACTTGAAGCTGTCGATCAACTTCATGCCCAACGCCGTTTACGAACCCGCTGCATGCCTTCGTGCGACGCTGCGGGCCGCCGAGCGCTGCAGCTTTCCGACGTCGTCGATCATGTTCGAGTTCACGGAGAATGAGGAGGTCTCGGACACCGCCCATCTCACCGACATCATCACCGAATACCGCAAGCATGGCTTCACCACCGCCGTCGACGACTTCGGCGCCGGCCATGCCGGACTGGGGCTCTTGGTCGATTTCCAGCCGGACCTGATCAAGATTGATATGAAGCTCATCCGGGGAATCGACACGAGCCCGGCCCGGCAAGCCGTGGTTGCCGGCGTCGCCGGTATCGCCAGGGAGCTTGGCATTACGGTACTCGCGGAAGGCACCGAGGCTGAGGCGGAGTTTCTGGTCTTGAAAGCAATGGGCATCCGTTTGTTCCAGGGATATTGGTTCGCGAAGCCGGCATTCGAGGAGCTTCCGCAGATATCTTCCGGATCTGTTGTGGGCGTCCCCGCCATCGCTTAGCAGGGATGGCTGTCGAGGCGGTTGTCTGTCACGGCGGGACGGGCTAGCATCACGGAACGTTCAAAGGGGATCGACCAACAGGGGGGATTGCCGGCATGGCCGAGGTGCTGCTCTACCACCACATTCAGGGTCTGACGGACGGAGTGCGGGCCTTTGCCGACGACCTGCGGCAAGCCGGGCACACGGTGCACACCCCGGACCTGTTCGCCGGCCGCACGTTCGGCAGCATCGAGGAGGGGTTCGAATTCGCGCGTGGCACGGGGTTCGACGCGATCCGGGAGCGCGGCGCCGCCGCGGCCGACGAGCTCGACGCCGGACTCGTTTACGCAGGATTCTCCTTTGGCGTGACGATCGCCCAGCGGCTTGCGCAGACCCGGCCCGGCGCCCGCGGCGCATTGCTGATGTACTCCTGCATCCCGGTCTCGGAGTTCGGGGAGGCATGGCCGCAGGACGTGCCGGTGCAGGTCCACGGCAAAGAGGGCGACGAATTCTTCGACGAGGACCTGCCTGCCGCGCGCGAGCTCGTTCGGTCCGCAGATGCCGCGGAGCTTTTCGTTTATCCCGGCGATGAGCATCTCTTCGCCGACTCCTCGCTCGGCGCCTACGACCCGGAGGCGTCAGCGCTGCTCAGGGAACGGGTGCACGCGTTCCTCGCTTCCGTCTGACCGGCGCTGCACACCGGCGGATCCCTCAGCGTGCACCGGTTGGCTGGTGGGGAGGTCGGTCGTTCCGTTCCGTTGGTCGTGGTCTGGGTAGCCTGAGGTCATGGTTCGTCTCGTACACCGATACGTGCCGACTGGGCCGATTCGGCGTCAGTCTTTCTGCAGTTCCTCGGCGAGCATGACGAGGATCCCGCTGGGCCCGCGGAGGTACGTGAGTTTGTAGACGTCGCCGTAGGTCGCCACGCCGCGTAGCGGATAGCACCCGTGCTTTACAGCCACCTCAAGCGCCTTATCGATGTCGTCTACCGAGAAGGCCACGCGGTGCATGCCAATGTCGTTGGGGCGCGTCGGGTTCGTCTCAATCGCCGCGGGATGGATGTATTCGAAGAGCTCAAGTCGACCATGACCGTCCGGGGTTTGGAGCATCGCGATGTTGGCGTGGTTTCCGTCGAGCCCGACGGCAGTATCGGTCCAGTCGCCGCTGACTGTGTCACGGCCGATGACCGTAAGACCGAGATCGGTGAAGAAGGCGATTGCTGCTTCGATGTCGCGAACGGCGATACCGACATTCTCCAGTTTGATGGCCATGTGTTGAAAGCTACCAAGGCGGCACCATCGGCTCCAGGGTGCAGGCACCACTAGTCCTCGGTACTGACCCTGGTTAGCGTGTTGCCCGTATCCCGTATGCCGGTCGCTCAGCGTGCATGGAACGATGCCCTTTAGCCCGACGGGATACAGGATGATGAGGCGGCTCCGCCATACTTGTCGCTATGGACCAGGGATCCGTACCTCGCCTCGAGATCGTCCTCGAAACTGAGCGGCTGCTGCTGCGGCCATGGCGCGTGTCTGACGCGGCCACCCGGCGCAAGTTGTGGAGCGAGCGTGATCCGCGGGTGCTTCCGCATCGTCGCATCAGTCCCGACGGACACCCCACCCTGGAAGACATCGAGGAATGGATCCGTCGTGGCGACCGTGACCTCTCCCCGGGGTTGCTGGCCGCAGAGCAGAAGAGCTCGGGCGAGGTCATCGGATACTGCGGACTGATTCCCAACGGATACGGCCAGGAAGGAGAGCCGGAACTGGCGTTCGAGTTCCTCCGCAAAGTCTGGCGCCAGGGGTTTGCGACTGAGGCCTCCTGGGCCGTCCTCGAGCGGGCGCAGGCGTCGGGGTATCGATGCCTATGGGCCACGGTCCGTGACTGGAACACCGCTTCACGCCGTGTACTGGCCAAACTCGGGTTTGTCGAAACCGGGCAAGTAGTACCTGACGAAGTCCACGGCGATTCTCTGTTCACAAGAAGGAAACTGTGACTCCAGTCCGCCGCAACGGTGCCCGATAGCCGATCCCGTTCCGTGCGCGTCACAAGGGATGAGGCAACACGGCGCGGTACCGTCGATTCGTGGATGAGGAACACTTGTCGATGACGCGCAAGGCGTACGACGTCGTGGCGCGGAGCTTCGATCACCTCGGCGCCCTGCTCCCTACGTTTCGGGGGGGGGGAAACCGCTCGGGAAACCGCTCCCTTAGAAAGAAGCAGTACAGCGAATGTCAGCGCGATGGTTCCGACAATTTCGAAAACTAAGGGGGGCGGCCATCGCAAGCTCATCGCGGATCCTCTCTAACCCGTAGGACGGGCGCTCGACTGTGACATGGACTAGTGCGTATTGCCAAAAGCATCCCTGACTTCGCTCAACGCCGCCGAAAGCTTGCAGTCCAGAACTCTGTCTGCCCCTAAGGCCGGTTTCGCATTGATGTACCACCCCATGCGGTCAAAAGCCGTGCACTGGATCCTCGTCCCGGAACCCGCATCCTCAAGCACAACCTCAAGCCCGACTGGAACGGTGTTTGGGCTGAACAGGCCCATGATGCGAAAAATAAGGTCGGAGCCGGTTCGTGCCGCGAGTCCCCACTCGGTTTCTTCAACGCGATATCCGGACGTTTGGAGGCGCCGACTGAGAGTCTCGACGGCGCTGGCCCGTGCCGCCGTAACAGTGAATTCATCTGTCTGCCGGTATCTCATGGTTGTCTTCTACTCCGTTGGGCTCAGCGCCGATCCAGCTTCACCGGACATACTCCTTGCATCCACGGACAAGGCATATAGGTATGCCTTTCTCGCGATGCCCGTTAGCCGGTCCCTTACCGTGCACGGAACCTTTGGGCGCCGTCATCAACGAGCTCAGGAAAGCCTGTCCAGCTCGTCCCGGTCACGGTCGGCGGCCGCCCGCGCGTCGTCGGCGGTGAGGGCTGCGCGCTCGCGGTCGCGCCGGAGGGCCCGCACACGCCGGTCGATGTCGAGCAGGTCGCGCTCGGCGGCTTCGATCTTCGCCTCCAGTTCCTCAAGTTCGGCGGTCATCCCGTCGCGGCGCCGCTCAAGGTCCTCCAGATGATGGTCGGCGGCGGCCAGCTCGGCGTCCGCGTCGTGTGCCCGGCGTTCCGAGTCCTCGGCCCGGCGCTCAGCTTTGGCCCGGCGGGCCGCCTCCGCGCTGCTGCGGCGGCTCTTCGATTCAACCGGCGCGGCCGACGGCTCTGTCTGCAGTGCGCTGAACTCCAGCACCCCGGGGACCGCCACCGCGGCCTGCACGTCCGGCGGCTCGAGCTCGGTGGGGGAGAGCGTCTTGACGAGCGAGCCAGCACTCACTGCGGCGGCCGCTCCCGCGCTGGCCAGGACGGCCCAGAGTGATCTTTCGACGTCGGAGACCGCCGCAGCGCTGAGCGGGTGGCCCAGTTCCTTGGACAGCTCTCCCGCCCGGTCGACCGTCTGCTTGAGTACCTCGTGACGTCGTCGGCCCAGCTCGGTCAGCTTTTTCCGGTCCGGGTGCTCCTGCGCGGCCCGAAGCTCGGCGCCGAGTGCGACGACTGACCCGACCAGGCCCGGCTCCTGCCGTGCCAGCATGTTCAGGGCCCAGGCGGCGGCGGAGGGCTTTGCCAGCGCCTTGATCTTGGCGCCTGACTCCTTATCCCCCTCCCGCGCAGCCCGCTTGGACCGCTCGTTGCGGGCGGCGACAAACTCGTCCGGGGGCAGCGCATACAGCTCCCGCGCGGCGTCGGACAGCTGGTCGGTGCTCACGGGATCAGGAAAACATGCGCCCGACGGCGCCGCAACAAGGCCGCGCCCAACAAGACGGCGCCCTAGGAAGAGAATGGCCGGTGTTGCCTGTCCCCGCAACGGCGGGCATAGGGTGGGGGCATGGCAACCCAGTCGAGCGAACACAGCACCCGCGGCGCCTACGTCACCGGCGGCCAGGAGTTCAACCGGGACACGAACTACATCGAAGACCGCATCACACGCGACGGCAGGGACGGCTGGCCCGTCGAGCCCGGCCGCTACCGGCTGATCGCGGCGCGCGCCTGCCCGTGGGCTAACCGGACGCTCATCGTCCGCCGGTTGCTCGGCCTCGAGGACGCGATTTCGGTCGGGATGCCGGGACCCACGCACGACGCCCGCAGTTGGACCTTCGATCTGGACCCGGACGGACGGGACCCTGTGCTGGGCATCGAACGCCTGCAGGAAGCGTATTTCAAGCGATTCCCCGACTACCCGCGCGGCATCACCGTGCCCGCCGTCGTCGATATCGCTTCCGGCGCCGTGGTGACCAACAACTATCCGCAGATCACCCTGGACTTCTCCACCGAGTGGACCGAGTTCCACCGGGACGGAGCGCCGCAGCTGTACCCGGAACCGCTGCGCGAGGAAATTGACAGCGTCAACCGCCGGGTTTTCACCGAAGTGAACAACGGCGTCTACCGGTGCGGTTTCGCCGGCTCCCAGGAAGCCTACGACAAGGCGTACGACCGGCTCTGGACCGCCATGGACTGGCTGGAGGACCGGCTCAGCACACGCCGCTTCCTGCTGGGGGACACGATCACCGAGGCCGACGTGCGCCTGTTCACCACGCTCGCCCGGTTCGATGCCGTCTACCACGGCCACTTCAAGTGCAACCGGCAGAAGCTTTCCGAAATGCCGGTGCTGTGGGCCTATGCCCGGGACCTGTTCCAGACGCCCGGCTTCGGCGACACGACCGACTTCGTGCAGATCAAGCAGCACTACTACATCGTGCACGAGGACATCAATCCGACCGGGATCGTGCCCAAGGGCCCGGCTCTGAGCGGCTGGCTGACCCCGCACGGGCGGGAAGAACTCGGCGGCAGGCCTTTCGGCGACGGAACCCCACCAGGCCCGGTCAAGCCCGGCGAAGAAGTGGCCGAGGGCCACGGAGCGGCCTAGTCATCCGCTGTTCAGCGCGGCGTTACCGAATACTCTCCCGTCCGCCCTCCCCCGGGTCTACCCTGATGCCGTGAACACGCGTTTTGTGGCCTTGGGCGACTCGTTCACCGAAGGAGTCGGTGACGCCGACCCCGGCCTGCCGAACGGCGTCCGCGGGTGGGCGGACCTCGTCGCCGCCAGGCTCGCCCAGCTCGCCCCGGACACCAGCTACGCCAACCTCGCCGTGCGCAGCAAGCAGCTGGGCCAGATCGTGGGAGAGCAGGTGGACGCTGCGGTAGCGATGGAGCCGACCCTGGTGACGTTGTGCGCCGGCGGCAACGACCTGCTGCATGCCCGCGTCGACCTGGGTGCGCTCGCCGCGCAGTTCGAGGACACCGTCGCCCGGCTGTCCGCGGGCGGGGCGCGCATGCTGCTCTTCACCAGCTTCGACGCACCGCTCTCCGCTGGCCTGGCGCCGCTGCGCGCTCGCAACCAGAGTTACAACCGCCACATCCGTGCCATCGCCTCCCGGCACCGTGCCTTGCTGGTGGACTCGTGGTGCTTCGAGCAGTTCCAGGACTGGCGGCTCTGGTCCGCGGACCGGCTGCATATGTCCACGGCTGGCCATCTGTATCTGGCGGCGAAGGTCCTTGAGGTGCTCCGCGTGCCGCATGCTCTTGACGACGCCGTCGCCGCTGCACTTGAAGGAGCCGAACGCGGCGCTTCGGGGTGGCGCGGCGCGGCCGACGGGGCGACGTGGCTCTACCGCGACGTGCGGCCCTGGCTGGTGCGCCGCGCCCGGGGCAGGACATCGGGGGACGGGCTTTCGGCTCGCTGGCCGGTACTGGGCCCGGTCGATCCGCGGCTTACGACCGGCTTCGCGGGGCTGTCCGCTCCTGCCGCCCGCGTCGCCCCGGCTGCCGTGCCGGAAACCGCCGTCACGCCCGCCGCGGTTCCGGTGCCGGCAGCGGCCTTGCTGCGGCCCGTCGTCGCCGGACAGGCGTGAGGGAACGCCGCCGGCGGTGACATTAGACTCGTGCCCATGACGGACGCACGCTGGCTCACCCCCGAGGAACGCAAGGCCTGGCTCGCGCTGCTGTCCGTTATGACAGTCCTGCCCGGTGCGCTCGATGCGCAGTTGCAGCGGGCCGCCCGGATCACGCTCTTCGACTACACCGTGCTCGCGATGCTCTCCGAGGCGCACGGCCGTGCCCTGCCCATGACCGAGCTGGCGGCACGCACCTCCTCGTCACTGTCCCGGCTCTCCCATGTGGTGACCAAACTCGGAGGCCGCGGCTGGGTGGAGCGGCAGTCCAGTCCCGGGGACGGTCGGGTGACGACGGCGTCGATCACCCAGGCGGGCATGGACGCCATCGTCTCCTTGGCGCCGGACCACGTCGAGAACGTTCGCCAGCTGGTCTTTGACACCTTGGAGGAGGGCGACGTCGAGGACCTGCGCCGCATCGGCGAGCGGATTGTCGCCGGCCTCGATCCGAAACACTGGATCCTGCGCCCGGCGGACCAGGAATCCTGACTCTCCGCCACCGGGCACAACGAACGGACCGCCGGCCCATTGTCAGCGGCGTGGAACAATTGACGCCGGACGACGGACGCGTGAGGAGCAAAGCGATGGAATTCTCGGCCAGATACGTGGCACTGGGCGACTCGTTCACGGAGGGCGTGGGGGACGATGATGCCTCGCTGCCCAACGGTGTCCGGGGCTGGGCCGACAGGGTGGCCGAGCAGCTGATGCTGGCCGATCCGGCGTTCGGCTACGCCAATCTGGCCATCCGGGGCCGGAAGCTCCGCGCAATCATGGACGAGCAGGTGGACGCCGCGCTGGCCCTTGCGCCCACCCTGGTGACCCTTTATGCCGGTGCCAACGACATCCTGCGGCCGCGGATCGACATCGACGCCCTGATGGCCCGGTACGACGACGGCGTGCGCCGGCTGCGGGCCTCGGGCGCGACGGTGCTCCTCTTCACAGGCTTTGACGCGAGCGCCTCCGCCGTATTCGGGACCATGCGCGGCCGGACAGCGATCTACAACGAGCTGGTGCGCGAAATCGCCGACAACCACGGCGCCCTGATCGTTGACTACTGGCGGATGAGGGAGTTCCGCGACTGGCGGATGTGGGGCCAGGACAGGATGCACATGTCCGCGGCCGGGCATCTGCTGATGGCGAAGAAGGTGCTGGCGCTGATCGAAGCCGAGGACCTCACCGAGCACCCGGCACTGCCGGACCTGCCCGTGCTGACGGCGCTGCAGAGCATCCGGGCGAACGCGGACTGGGCGCGCACGTACGTGGGGCCATGGCTGGGGCGCCGGCTGCGCGGCGTGTCCTCGGGGGACGCGCTGTCGCCCCGGTATCCCCGGCTGACACGATTCGATCCGGTTGCCCGCCCGGCCGTTCAGCCGCAGGGCGCCCCGGCGGGGGACTAGCCGGCCGCCGGCGCGCGGAAGAGTGGCGTCGCCAGCAACTGGCCGGAACGGTCGACGGCGAAGATCTCGACGTCCCAGCCGCCGACGGCCTTGTCCAGCATGGCCTGGCCCCCGGCGATCACCGCCGTGGCGAGAACGTCCGCCGTGACGATGTCGGCCGCGACCACGCTCACCTGGGCAAACGTTCGCGCCCCGGCGCCGGCACCGGCCGCCCAGATGTGCTCGCCGCGCTCCGCAGTGCCTGACGTTGCCACCGCCGCGCGTCCGGCGGCGGGGTCGAGCGGGGCAACGGTGACGAGCGCGGAACGGTCCGCCGGGTCCACGATGCCGACCGTCCAGTCCGAGCCCTCGGCCGGGCGGCCGGCGCAAAGCACGTCGCCTCCCGCGTTCAGGCACCAGTCCGCCAGCCCCAAGGACCGGACGGCGTTGCCCGCGTCCTGCATGGCGAGGGCCTTGACGATGCCGGACAGATCCAGCGCGCCGTCCGGGCGGTCCGGTGTGAAGGCCCCGTCCGTCCTGAGACGCCAGTCCGCGGCCTGCTGGTAGGCGGCGCGCAGCTGGGGGGACGCCTCGGCCAGCCGCAGCGTGCCCTCGTTGAGCCGGCTCAGCTCGGATGCGGGCCTGTAGAGGCTGAACCGTTCATCCAGGGCGTGGAAGACTTCGTCGGCCGCGGCGAGTGCGGCGTCCTGCAAGAGCGGGTCGACGGCGGCCGGAAACGAGAGGCTCACGACCGTTCCCATGGAACTGAAGGTGTTGGTGGAGAGGGGCGTCCCGCCGCCGTCGGGTTGCTCCATCTCAGCCCTTGTAGCTTGCGGCGTCCAGCGCCGACTGCAGCGACGTCAGGTAGCCCTCGCTGGTGTAGGTGGCCCCGCCGATGGACTGCACATTGGCGGACTGGGCCTGGAGGACTTCGGAGCGCAGCATCGGTGCGGCCTGGGAGCTGATCATCTGGGAGCGGCCGTCCGCGTCCGTGAGCTGAAGCGGGGTAACCTCGGCGATCTTGCCGGAAGCAATGGTCACCTGTACCTGCACGTTCCCGTAGGGGGTGGAGACGCTCTGGCCTGTGAAGGTGCCACTCTTCGCCGTCGAGCCTGACGATGAGCTGCTTCCCGACCCGCTGCTTCCCGAGCTGGCGTTGCCCGAACCCGTGCTGCCCGAACCGGCGGAGGAGCCGGTCGAGGCGGACCCGGAACCGGATGCTGCCCCGGAACCGGAGGAGCTGCTGCCGGTGGCGGGCCCCGTGCCGGGCTTTTCTCCGCCGCCGTTGCTGCTGGCGGCCTGTCCGGCCAATACTGACGTCCCTGAGTGTGCGCCGAGCTGCAATCCGGCGGCGAGGATGCCTGCGGAAGCCAGTGTTGCTGCTGCTATTCCTCGTCTTCTCACCAGTCGAACCTTTCGTAGTGGATCTGTTCGTCGGAGGCGCCGGCCAGCTTCGCGTCCCGGACCACCAGGTCCGCCCAGTTGCGCGGCCCGCAGACGTAGACGTCGGCATCGGCCACTTCCGGGGCGTAGGAGCGGAGCTCGTAACCGGCGCGCAGTGCCTCTTCGGGCAGCCAGGAGTCGACGCCGCGGGCCCGCTGGCCCATCGCGACGTAGAGCCTGGCGCCGCGGCTGGCGCACAGGTTATAGATCTCGTCGTACAGGTAGAGGTGCTCGTCGCTGCCGCTGCGCAGCACCACTGCGGCCTCGCCGGGGTCGAACGCTGAACGCTCCAGCAACGAACGGATCGGCGTGATGCCGATTCCGGCGCCGATCATCACCAGCCGGCGGCGGCTTCGGGCCCGTTCGGTGAAGAGCCCGTAGGGTCCCTGCACGACGACGCGGGTTCCGGGCCGCAGTCCTGCCAGTTTCGCCGAACCCCTGCCCAGGTCGCGGACGGTGATGCGCAAGCTGTTCGCCCCGGGCGCGGCCGAAAGCGAGAACGGGTGGGCATGCCACCACAGCCTTGGGGCGAGGAAGCGCCAGATGAAGAACTGTCCGCCCTCCGCCTGCAGGGAGGCGAGGTCAAGGCCGGTCATCTCGATGTTGACGACGCCGGGGGCCTCCAGGGTGACCCGGGACACCGTGAGCTTGTGACGCAGGGTGAGGTCGATGGGGGCGATCACCCGGAAGATGACCAGGGCCGAACCGGTTATTACATACAGCCCGATCCAGTACCAGCGCTGCCACGTTCCTTCAGCGAACAGGCTGCCGACGCTGAACTGGTGCGGAAGCGCCGTCAGGACGGCGGCGTAGGTCAGCAGGTGAATGGCGTACCAGAACTCGTACGGGAACTTGCGCCTGACCGCCACCAGGGAGGACACGACGACGGCAATGAAGAGCGCCATCGAGATGAATGCCAGCGGCATGTCTCCGACCGTGTTCCACAGGTCTACGGCCTCCGCGAGCGGGTTCATTTTGGCGGCGGCGCCGTAGCCCAGCAGCAGGAACGCGCCGTGCGCGAGCAGGAAGTACAGCGAGGGCTTCCCGAGTTTCTTGTGGAACGCCATGGCCTTGTCGTGGCCGATGGTGTGGTCGATGAAGGGCAGCCGGGCAGCGAGCAGGAGCATGACGAACACCAGGTCGGTGCCCACGAGGCCGGCGACGATCCCGATGGAGGTCAGGGCGTCCGGGATCGTCGCGAACTTGCGTGCTCCGCCGTCGGCGAGGAACAGCGCCAGGGCCGCCGCAACCGAACCCCAGCACAGGACGGTGAGGAAATCGGTGCGGAGCATGCGAACGCGGAACCGGTTACGGATCCGGTGCTCGACGGCGCTGCTGCGTACGGGCTGCTGCAGTAGACGGGTGCTCATGGATTAAATCTTGCTGACGGATCCTGTTTACTTGCTGTGAATGCGCTGTAGTGCCCGCATGACTGATAATTCACCGTCGTCGTGCGGTGCCGCCGCCCTCCCGAACCGTCCGGATTGGCCTTAATCGGCCCGGGAATCTAGGATAGGAGGGCGCTAGGTGGCGCGGAGCGTGCGCAATTGCTCCGGTTGGCGGTGACTCACGTCCCGCGGGCCGGTAGTTAGGGGCTCAGGTTGCGTGCTTCCGTCTGCCTTGGAGTGAAGAGACTTTCGCAGCATAGCTCGTCAGCTTTCCGACTTCCGCCGTTTCCCGCAGCCAAGCTGCGGCAGCAACGGGTCCACCTCTGGTGACAGGACGCCCCTGGCCGCAACCAACCGCAGGTAGCTCTGCACTTATTTATTCATTCTTTAGAGGAGAGTCGTCATGGCAGCACACTGCCAGGTGACCGGAGCCGAGCCGGGCTTTGGACACAGCATTTCGCACTCGCACCGCCGCAACAAGCGCCGGTTCGATCCGAACATCCAGAAGAAGCGCTACTGGGTTCCGTCCCTGCGCCGCAATGTCACGCTGACGGTTTCCGCGCGCGGCATCAAGACCATCGACGTGCGCGGAATTGACGCCGTCGTCGCCCAGATCCTGGCACGCGGGGTGAAGCTCTAATGGCAAAGCAGCAGGACGTCCGTCCGATCATCAAGCTGAAGTCTACCGCGGGCACCGGGTACACCTACGTCACCCGCAAGAACCGTCGTAACGACCCGGACCGCCTGGTCCTGAAGAAGTACGACCCGAAGATCCGCAAGCACGTCGAATTCCGAGAGGAGCGCTAAGCACATGGCTAAGAAGTCAATGATCGCTAAGAACGAACAGCGTAAAGTCATCGTGGAGCGCTACGCCGCGAAGCGCGCCGAGCTGAAGAAGACCCTGGTCGACGAGAACGCGACCGACGAGGCCCGCGAAGCTGCCCGTCTGGGCCTGCAGAAGCTGCCCCGCAACGCTTCTCCGGTCCGCCTGCGCAACCGCGACCAGATCGATGGCCGCCCGCGTGGCACCTTCCAGAAGTTCGGGATCTCCCGTGTCCGCTTCCGTGAGATGGCCCACCGCGGCGAACTCCCCGGCGTGACCAAGTCCAGCTGGTAAATCCCGGCAACGGATTCCAAAAGGGCGGCAACCATACGGTTGCCGCCCTTTTGCATTCCCGGCAGGGCTCGGTTGGGGCCCCGTGGGCGGGAAATCACGGGAAAAACCCCCAAATTCCGCCAAATTTGCCGGATTATGGGTGCCAAGCTGGTAAGTTTTCGACCAGTGGCCTGTACGCGGCTTGCGTGCCGGCTCATCCAACCTGAAAGTCCAGGAGGACAAATATGGCTATCAACCGCAGCGAACTCGTCGCCTCCGTCGCCGAGAAGTCCGGCAACAGCCAGGCTGCCGTCAACGGTGTGCTCGACGCCCTGTTCGAGGTTTTCGAGACGTCCGTCGCCAAGGGTGAGAAGATCACCATCCCGGGTTGGCTTGCCGTCGAGCGCACCGACCGCGCTGCACGCACCGGCCGCAACCCGCAGACGGGTGAGACCATTCAGATCGCCGCGGGCCACAGCGTCAAGCTGACCGCCGGCTCCAAGCTGAAGGCTGCTGTCGCCAAGAAGTAACTCTTCTTCCGCGAACTTCGAAGGGCGGTGACCGCATGGTCACCGCCCTTTGCCGTCTCCGCGGTGGAGCGCGAGCGGCCAGTCGCGGCGGCTTCCTGCGCGCGCAGGCCACCGCAACTGGCCGCTCGGCCGCCCAACGGGCCGGGGCGATTGGGTGCGTGCGCGCCGCTGGCGGACAATGGAGAGGTGCCCTCAGCAGTAGCCGACCGAAAACTCCCTGCCCGCAGCTCCCGGCCCGGGATCTCCAACCCGTGGCTGCTGCTTGGCCTCGCCGCACTCGTCCTTGGCCTCGTTGGCGGACTGCTCTTTTCGGGGGCGGCTGCCGCCCGCGCCGTGTCCGACCCGGGCGCCCTGGTGCGCTGGGGCCTTCCCGTGGCCCAGGCCGTGCACAACATCGCTGTCGCCGGCGTAATCGGCGCCCTCGTCTTCGCGGTTGTGATCCTGCCGCGCAATGCCCGGGGCGCCCGCAGCGGACGCGCCGGGCGCGAGGACGGGCCCGAGCACCCCGCGTTCACCCGTGCGCTCTCGCTGGCCGCGGCAGCCGCCGCCGTCTGGACCGTCTCGGCCATCGCAGTGCTCGTCCTGACCTACTCGGACATTGCCGGCCAGCCCTTGAGCGGCGGCCAGGAGTACACCGGCCAGCTGGTGTACTACATGACGGACCTGCCGACCGGCCGGGCCTGGCTCTCCATCGTGATCATCGCCGCCATCGTCACCACCCTGGTCTTCGGTGTCCGCAGCCTCACCGGGCTCGGGCTGACGCTGCTGCTGGCCGTCGGGGGCCTGGTGCCGATGGCCCTGATCGGGCACTCGGCCAGTGCCGCGGACCACGAGGGTGCCATCAACTCGCTTGGTTTGCACCTGGTCGGCGTTGCGCTCTGGGTGGGCGGCATCATCGCGCTCGCGGCGGTGTCCCGGACCCTCGGCGAGCACACCCGGCCGGTGGTGCAGCGGTTCTCGAGCCTCGCCCTCGCCGCGTTCTTCACGGTCTTCGCCTCCGGGGTCGTCAACGCCGCCATCCGGATCACCAGCTGGGACGATCTGTTCAACACCTCCTACGGCCAGCTGGTCCTGGCCAAGACGGTCGCCACCCTGGTGCTTGGCGCCGTCGGGTTCATGCACCGTCAGTGGGTGATCCCGCAGCTCGGCGGCTCGAACGGCTCGGCCGCGCGTGTGCTCTGGCAGCTCATCCTCGTCGAACTTGCCGTCATGGGGGCCACCAGCGGCATCGCCGTCGCGCTGAGCCGGTCCGCGCCGCCGCAGCCGGCCACGTTCGCTCCGGACACCCCGCCGGCGGTGCTGCTCAGCGGCTACCCGCTGCCCCCGGAGCTGACGGCCAGCCGCTGGTGGACCGAGTGGCGGCTGGACTGGCTGTGGGTCGCCTTCGCGGTGTTCGCCGCCGCCAGCTACCTCGCCGGCGTCGCCAAGGTCCGACGGCGCGGGGACAGCTGGCCGTGGCTGCGCACCGTGCCGTGGCTGGTGGGCCTCGTGGCGCTCACCTACATCACGTCCGGGCCCCCGGCGGTGTACGGCCGGATACTGTTCAGCGCGCACATGGTGGACCACATGGCCTTGACCATGGTCGCCCCGATCTTCCTGGTGCTCGGTGCGCCGATCACCTTGGCGCTGCGCGCCCTGACTCCGCGCAGCGACGGTTCCCGCGGCCTGCGCGAGTGGGTCCTGGTCATCGTCCACTCACGGTTCTCCGCCGTCGTCACGCATCCGCTGTTCGCCGCTGCGAACTTCGCGGGCAGCATCATTCTGTTCTACTACTCGGACGCCTTCGGCTTCGCGATGCGCGAGCACGTAGGCCATGAGCTGATGAACCTGCACTTCCTGATCACCGGGTACCTCTTCGTGCTCTCACTGATCGGCATCGACCCGGTCCCGCGCCGGGCGCCGTACCCCCTGCGGCTGGTGCTGCTGCTCGCCACCATGGCGTTCCACGCCTTCTTCGGCGTCGCCATCATGGGCTCCACCACCCTTCTCGAGGCCTCGTACTTCGGAAACCTCGGCCGACCCTGGGGGCCCTCGGCCCTCGCGGACCAACAGCTCGGCGGCGCCGCTGCCTGGGGCATCGGCGAAATCCCCACCGTGCTGGTCGCAATCGGGGTCGCCGTGTCCTGGTCCCGCTCCGACGCACGGGAAACCAAGCGCCGGGACCGTGCAGCGGACCGGAATAACGACGCCGACCTGACCGCTTACAACGATATGTTTGCCCAACTCGCCCAGCGCGACGAGAAGCTGAAGGAGCGCCCCTAGTGCCCCAGGAAACCGTTCGAACCAACTACCGTGTGCGCGCCTCCGAGCTCGTGGGCCGCGGCTGGCTGAACACGGGAGGAAAATCGGTCTCCCTTGAGGACCTGCGCGGCAAGATCGTGCTGCTGGACTTCTGGACCTTCTGCTGCATCAACTGCCTCCACGTCCTGGATGAGCTGCGGCCGCTTGAGCAGAAGTACTCGGACGTGCTCGTCACCGTGGGCGTGCACTCGCCGAAGTTTGAGCATGAAGCGGACCCGGTGGCCCTTGCGGCCGCCGTCGAGCGCTACGAAATCACCCACCCGGTACTGGATGACCCCGAGCTGGCAACCTGGCAGGCATATGCCGCCCGCGCCTGGCCCACGCTCGTGGTGATCGACCCCGAGGGGTACATCGTGGCGCACCTCTCCGGTGAGGGCCATGCCAACGGGCTGGAGTCCCTCGTGGAGGAATTGGTCGCCGAACACGACGCGAAAGGGACGCTGCACCGCGGGTCCGGCCCCTACGTTGCCCCGGAGCCGACGGCGGGAGACCTGCGGTTCCCCGGCAAGGTCCTCGCATTGCCCAACGGCAACTTCCTCGTCTCCGACACCGGCCACCACCGTCTCGTGGAGCTTGGGCCGGACCTGGCCACGGTGGAGCGGGTGATCGGTTCCGGCACGAAGGGCTTCCGCGACGGGCAGGCGGAGGTTGCGCAGTTCAACGAGCCGCAGGGTCTGGTGCTGCTGCCCGCGGAGCTGACCTGGCAGCTCGGGTACGACGTGATCGTCGCCGATTCGGTCAACCACCGCCTGCGCGCCGTCTCGCTCTCCTCCGGCCAGGTGCAGACCGTGGCCGGAAACGGCGTCCAGCGGCTCATTGCCTCCCCGGACGCCCCGCTCGATGAGAAACCCGCAGTCGAGGTCCACCGCCACCACAATCCCCTGGAAGTGGCCCTGTCCTCCCCGTGGGACGTCGTCTGGTCCCGCAAGGCGAACGCCGTCGTCGTCGCGATGGCCGGCGTGCACCAGCTCTTCAGCTACGACCCCGCGGCGAGGGCCTTGGAAATCATCGCCGGGACCGCCCTGGAGGGCCTGCTCGACGGCCCGGCCCCGGAGGCTTGGTTCGCCCAGTCATCCGGCCTTGCCGAGGACGCCGACGGCAACATCTGGGTGGCGGATTCGGAGACGTCCGCGGTCCGCGTGCTGCGCTTCGGCGAGGATGGGGCCACCGTGGAGACCGCGGTCGGCACCGGGCTGTTCGACTTCGGCTTCCGCGACGGCGCTGCCGGCCAGGCCCGCCTGCAGCACCCGCTTGGTGTGACGGTGCTGCCCGACGGGTCCGTGGCCGTGGCCGACACCTACAACGGCGCCGTCCGCCGGTACGACCCGTCGACCAGGACCCTTTCGACGCTGGCCCGCGGCCTGGCCGAACCGTCCGACGTGCTGCTGGACGCCAGCGGCCCGGAGCCGCTGCTCATTGTCGTGGAAGCGAACAGGCACCAGCTGGTGCGCCTTCCGATCCCGAAGGAAGCCCAGCAGGTGGACGAAGGCGCCGCGCAGACCCAGCGCCCGCGGACCGCCGTGGCGGCAGGGCAGTTCGAGCTGACCGTGCGGTTCACCGCGCCCACCGGCCAGAAGCTTGACGACCGCTGGGGGGACCCGACCCAACTGAAGATCTCCTCGACGCCGCCGGAACTGCTGACGGACGGCGGCGGGACCTCTACGGGCCTGCAGCGCACCCTAACGCTCTCGCAGGACATCCCCGAGGGCGTCCTGCACATCACCGCCCGGGCCGCAGCCTGCGACGGTCCTGCCGATGCCGACGGCGAGATCCCGGACCACGCGGCCTGCCACCTGTACCAGCAGGACTGGGGCATTCCGGTGCTCCTTGACGCAACGGGGGAGACCAGCCTGACGCTGGACCTGCGCGGCATGGACTAACCGGCGGCGAGTGCCTTCAAAGTGCCGTCACTTCCCCCCTTCCCCTCGGAGGCGAGTGACCGCGTTTCGATCAGTAGTCGACGACGGGCGTGACGGTGATGGCCGAACCGCTGACGTCGAGCCGGGCAGTGAAGTTGAAGTTCTGCAGCGGCTTCAGATCTGAGACAGCCCCGGTGAACAGGTCCATCTGCTTGGTGGAGAGCTGCGCTTTGCCGGCCAGCGGAGCGATGACCCACTTGCCGTTGTAGGGATCGATCGTGACTTTCGGGTACTGGGCGATGCTCCACTGGACCGGCGCGATGATGCGGTTGTTGGTGCTGAAGTAGAACGGGCAGCCCGCCGGCTGGAGGACCTGCTGCTTGGCGCACCCGTCCAGGAATTCATGGATCCGGCTGTCGACCTGCTGCACGAGGGCCGGGGTTGCCTTGGTCGCGATGGCAAGGGGCTCGGACGGGGACTGCGGGCCCGTCACCGTGGCGCGGGAGGGGTCGGCTTTGAAGAACGTCCCCTCGTAGGAGCCTTGGAATTCGCCCGGGTAGAAGACGCTGAAGGAGTTGCTGCCGGACGGCATGCTGACCGGCACGCCGTTGAGCGAGGCCTGGCTCTCGTTGACCACGGAGACGTTGAGGGTGGGCAGCGTGGTCGGGACCATGGACCAGCGGCTGAAGAAGAGCCAGTCGGTGCCGGTGCGCTGGAGGAAGAAGTCGGAGCTGAGCTGGCTTCCGTCGATGGTGTACGACACCGTGACTTTGGACTGTCCGTCGGGCTGCTGCTGCGGGCTGCCCAGTTTCACGTCGCTGATGCGTTCCGCCGACTTCTTCAGGGCGGATCCGTCCAGCATGGCCGCGTTGGCCCGGGGGACCTTGGCGTGGAGCAGGCCGAGGGCTTTGGATCCGTCGCCGTCCCTGAGCGCCTGGAGGTAGTCCCGGACTGGCTGCTGCGGGCCGGCCACGGTGTTGTTGATGACCACAATGGCGATGACCGCGGCGGCGATGGCGAGCATCAGACCGAGGAGCCAGGCGGCTGCGATCTTAATGAGGGCGGGGCTCGTCTGCACCATATCTACGTTACCTGCTGGCAGCCGCAATCCCTTTCCCGTGACGAGCAACGGGAGCCCGGGGGAGGGGGTCAGCGCCTCCTGCGGCGCGGCGCGGTGCCGAACATTCCGCGCAGCAGTTCGCGTCCAAGCTGGGTGCCCATGGACCGTGCCATGCTCCGCAGACCTCCGCCCACCGCGCCGCCGAGCACGTCCGCGATCTCGCCTGCCATGCCGCCGCCAACGGGTCCCTGGGTGGGTGCGGGCGCCGGTGGAAGTGGCGGAGCAGGCGGGGGCGGCGGGGCCGCCGGGCCGGTGGGAGGCACGGCCGGCGCCGCGAGCTTCTCGAACGCCGAGACCGGGTCGACGGCGGTCCCGTACTTGGGCAGCAGGGCCGAGTTGGCGGCGGTCCCCTTCACCAGGTCCTCGGCGCTGGGGCCCATCAGCGATTCCGGGGCCCGCAGCCGGGTCCAGGCGACCGGCGTCGGAGCGCCTTTCTCGTTCATCACGGTGACAACCGCTTCACCGATGCCCATGGAGGTCAGGACCTCTTCGAGGTCGTATCCGCTCACCGGGAAGGTGGACACGGTCGCCTTCAGGGCCTTGGCGTCGTCGGGGGTGAAGGCGCGCAGGGCATGCTGGACGCGGTTGGCCAGCTGGGCAAGCACATCGGCCGGCACGTCCTTGGGGGTCTGCGTCACGAAGAAGATGCCCACACCCTTGGAGCGGATGAGCCGGACGGTCTGGGTGATGGCCGTGAGGAACGCCTTTGAGGCGCCGTTGAACAGCAGATGGGCCTCATCCAGGAAGAACACCAGTTTCGGCTTGTCCGCGTCGCCGACCTCCGGCAGATCGTGGAACAGGTCCGCGAGCAGCCACATCAGGAAAGTCGAGAACAGCAGCGGCTTGTCCTGCAGCGTCGGAAGCTCCAGGCAGGAGATGACGCCTCGGCCGTCCGGTGCCGTGCGGATCAGCTCGCTGGAGTCGAACTCGGGCATGCCGAAGAACTTCTCCATGCCCTGCGCCTCAAGGGTGATGAGCTCCCGAAGGATCACACCCGCCGTCGCCTTGGAAAGACCGCCGAGCGCCTCCAGTTCCGGCTTGCCCTGCTCCGAGGTGAGGTAGCTAATCACCGCGCGCAGGTCCTTGAGATCGTAAAGCTCCAGGCCCTTGGTGTCGGCGAAGTGGAAAATGAGCTGCAGGCTCGATTCCTGGGTCTCGTTCAACTCCAGGATGCGCGAGAGCAGGATGGGGCCGAAGGAGCTGATCGTGGCCCGGACCGGGACGCCGTTGCCGTCGCCGCCGAGGGAGAGGAACTCCACCGGGAAATTCATGGCGGACCACTCCTGGCCGAGGCTCTGCGCCCGCGCCATGAGCTTCTCGCTCGCGGTCCCCGGCGTGGCCAGCCCTGTCAGGTCCCCCTTGATATCGGCAAGGAAGACCGGCACGCCGGCGGTGGACAGCTGCTCGGCAATCATGTGCAGGGTGACGGTCTTGCCCGTGCCGGTCGCCCCGGCCACGAGCCCGTGCCGGTTCATCATGGCCAACGGCAGCCGGACCCCGGCGTCCGGGTGCGCTTCGCCGTCCACCACCGCGACGCCGAGCTCGATCGTGGCTCCCGTGAACGTGTAGCCCTGCTGGATCGCTGCGAGCTTCTCCGCGGCGTTGGTTGCGTTGTTCGCCATGCCGTTAGCGTACACACGGCGCCCCGGCCTGGCCGCAGGAAAAATCTGCGCGCAGAAAGGTCCGGCCGCAGGAAGTCGGGGGCTGCTCAGGCGAGCAGCGCAGCGACCCCCATCAGAGCCGGAATGGCGACGACCGTGGTGATCAATACGATGTCCTTGGCCATCGCGACGCCGCTTTCGAACCGGGCCGCCGCGACAAACACATTCTGAGCGCTCGGAAGGCCTGCCATGACGACGACGGAGAAGAGTGCGTGACCCTCCAGCCCGAGCAGGTAGTGGCCGGCGAGGAAGGCCGCGAGCGGCTGGAAGACGAGCTTCGAGATCGCGGCCAGCAGCACATCGGGCCGGGAGTCACCGGCCTCAAGCACCTTTGAGCCGTACATCGACACACCGAACGCGAGCAAGGCGCCGGGCACCGCCACGCCGCCCAGGAGTTGGAACGGTTCCAGCACGAGATCCGGCGGGTGCCAGCCGGTGATGGCGAGCGTCAGGCCCAGCAGCGAGGCAATCAGGATCGGGTTGCGCGCGAGCTGCCGCCCCACGCCGCGCAAGGAAGCCGGCCGGCCGCTGGCCGTAACGTCCATCAGGGTAAAGAACAACGGGGTGAAGAAGGCGAGCTGGAAAATCAGCACGGGCGCAGCGAACGAGGCACTCCCTAGGACGTAGACCGCGATCGGAATTCCCAAATTGGAGGCGTTCACCAGCGAGGCGCCCATGGAGCCGACGACGGCGCTGATCCCGGAGCGCCTCCAGAACACGCGGGCGATAAGCAGGTAAAGCCCGGCAGAGGCGATTGCGCTGACGGCCGCCACAACCAGTGAGGAGGAGAAGACTGCATGCACGTCGGTCCGGCTCAGATTGACCAGCATCAGCGCCGGCGTGCCAACGAAGTAAACGAGCCGGCTGAGCACCACGGGCGCATGGTGGCCGAGCAGGTTGTAACGGCCGATGACGTACCCGCCCAGGATGACGGCCCAGATGACGGAAAAGCCGGTGATGACTCCGATCATGCGAATTTGTTGGACGGTTTTGTCATGCTCATTACCCTAATTGCCACAGCAGCCGGACGGGCCGCAGGCCGCGCGGGGCCGAGGGCAGTTCCGCTCAACTTTCCAACGTTGTAGAGTTGTCCATTCAAGCAATGCCGCCAGCGGGGCAGGCACGAAAGAAGGGGTGCCATGGCCATCACGATGCGCGAAGTGGCGGTTGCCGCGGGGGTGTCGATTAAGACGGTCTCCAACGTCATCAACAATTACCCCTACATCCGCCCGGACACGCGTGAGCGGGTGCTGAAGTCGATCGAGGAGCTCGGTTACCAGCCCAACCTCTCGGCCCGCGGCCTGCGCTCGGGGCGGACCGGCGTCATCAGCCTCATTATCCCGGACCTCAAAAACGCCTACTTCGCGGAACTTGCCGACGCCGTCATGCGCGCTGCGGCCAAGCACGGCCTCGTGGTGATTATCGAGCAGAGCGGCGGCAAGCGGGAGCGGGAGCTGGAAATCCTGCACGGACCGCGGATGCGCATGGTGGACGGCGTGCTCTACAGCGTCCTGGGCCTCGGCCAGGAGGATGCAGCTCTGATCGAGATCCCGACGCCGATGGTGCTGCTCGGTGAGCGGATTTTCAACGGGCCCACGGACCACGTAACGATGCGCAACACTGAGGGTGCCGAGGCGGCCACGGAGCATTTGCTCTCGCTGGGCAGGAGCAGGGTCCTGGCCTTCGGTACGCACCCCAACGAGGTGATCGGTTCGGCAGGGTTGCGTCTGGCCGGCTACCGGCGCGCCCTCGAGGCCCGCGGCCTTTCCTATGACGAAGCGCTCGCCGTCAACGTGCAGAGCTGGCACCGTGCGGACGGGGCGGCCGCCATGCGGGGGGTGCTCGACTCCGGGCTCGACTTCGACGGCGTCGTTGCGTTCAACGACGTGATCGCGCTCGGAGCGATGCGGGTGCTCCAGGAGGCCGGGCGCCGCATTCCTGAGGATGTCGCCCTCATCGGATTCGATGACATCGACGAGACCCGCTACACCCTTCCTACTCTTTCCACTATCGATCCAGGGCGGGAGGAGATCGCCGAAACCGCAGTGCGCATGCTGCTGGAGCGGATCGAAAGCGGCGGCATCCCCCCGCGCGAGCACGAAGCGCAATTCCGCCTCGTTCCGCGGGAGTCCACGGGGACTGCAGCGCACTGACCTGCGCCTCCGGCCTTTTTACAGACAACCCTTGACATTGTGATGTGGCTCTCACCAAGATAGGTCTACAACGATTACCTACAACGATGTACACATCGTTCCGGTGCCATTGTTAGCGTTCACAACGCTGATCTCCCCCTGCCGCAGCGGCAGCTGATTGTCCGACAACGAAGTCCTACAGAAACTCCACCGAAGGGAACACAGTGAGAAAGAAAGCACTTGTTGCAGCGCTTTCAGCCACGGCGCTGGCGGCCACGCTGGCGGGCTGCAGCGGCGGCGGTGACAATGCCTCGGCGGACACCGCCCAGAACTGCACCAACAAGATCGTCCACCAGGATGCCCCGAAGGTCTCCGTCTGGGCCTGGTATCCGAACATGAACAAGGTCGTGGACAACTTCAACAACGCGCACACCGATGTGCAGGTCTGCTGGTCCGTCGCGGGCCAGGGCTCCCCGGAGTACGCCAAGTTCCAGACCGCAATCGAGGCCGGCAAGGGTGCGCCCGACGTGATCATGCTCGAGGCCGACCACCTGACCGGCTACGAAATCCAGAATGCGCTCGTGGACCTGAGCAAGTTCGGCGCCAACGACGTGAAGAAGAACTTCAGCGCCGGTGCCTGGAAGGACGTCTCCCAGGGCGACGCCGTCTATGCGATCCCCGTCGACGGCGGCCCAATGGCGATGATCTACCGCAAGGACATCTTCGAGAAGTACAACATCACCCCGCCCACCACCTGGGCCGAATACGAGGCCGCGGCGCAGAAGGTCAAGGATGCCGGCGGCCCCGTCTTCGGCGACCTCGGCAGCAATGTGCCGGCGTGGCTCACCGCGCTGATGGCCCAGAAGGGTGCGGTTCCGTTCACATACGACCTGGCGGACCAGAAGAACATCTCCATCAACCTGGACAGCCAGCCGGCCAAGGACGTCCTCAACTACTGGGCCGAACTGTCCAAGAAGGGGTTGGTCGGCAAACAGGACCAGTTCACCACGGACTACATCTCCGGCGTCGTCGGCGGCAAGTACGCCACCTACGTTTCCGCGGCATGGGCCCCGGGTTACCTGACCGGTGCCGGCGTGGGCAAGGGCAGCGAGAAGGGCCAGTTCGCCGTCGCCCCGCTCCCGCAGTGGGACAAGAGCAGCCCCGTCTCGGTCAACTGGGGCGGTTCCACCTTCGCGGTGACCACCCAGGCCAAGGACCAGAAGCTCGCAGCGGAGGTCGCCAAGGGGCTCTACGCCGATGACGCCTCGCTCACGGACGGCTGGAAGACGCAGACTATCTTCCCGCTGAACCAGGGTGTGCTGAATTCCAAGGAGTTCATCGGCAACCATGTGGACTTCTTCGGCGGCCAGACGGCCAACAAGGACATCTACATCCCCGCGGAGAAGGCCTATAAGGGCTTCAGCTACAGCCCGTTCACGGTCTACTACTACGCGCAGCTGCAGGCGGAGACCGTCAAGATCAACGCGGGCCAGATCACTGGCGAGCAGGCAGCGACCGAGCTGCAGAACACCATGGTGACCTACGCCAAGAGCCAGGGCTTCACCGTCAAGTAGCCGGACAGCTCCCGGGCCGTGCGCTGCAACGCGCACGGTCCGGGCCGGCAGGGACACCTCGACAAGGAAATGCAGGAAAGACCATGGCAGATCACGGGTCAATGACGACGACGTCGGCGCCCCCCGCCGTCGCCGCGCCGGCGGGGGCACCCCCGTCGCCCCGCCGGAAGGCAGCATCGGGGAGCGAGAAGATGGTGGCGCGCAGGGCGCGGGTGGGATGGGTTTTCATAGCCCCCTTCGCCGTCGTCTTCGTTGCCTTCCTCCTCGCCCCGCTGGCGTACGCGCTCTACTTGAGCCTCTTCACGAAGGGACTCGCCACCGGCACGAAGTTCAGCGGCCTGGACAACTACGTGCGGGCCTTCAGCGACCCGTCGTTCCTCAAGGGCGTCTGGTTCGTGCTCAGGTTCTCCCTGGTGCTGATCCCGGTGCAGATGGCGGTGTCCCTCGGGGCGGCCCTCGTCCTGGACAGCCTCACCACCCGGCTGGCCCGGTTCTCCCGGCTGATGATCTTCCTGCCGTACGCGATCCCCGCGGTAATCGGCGCGCTGATGTGGGGCTTCCTCTACAGCCCCACGTTCGGCCCCCTGCAGCAGATCGCCTCGCTCGTGCACGCCCAGGCACCGTTCCTGCTCAGCCAGGACAACGTGTTCTACGGCCTGCTCAACGCGGTCACCTGGCAGTGGGCCGGGTACTACATGATCATCATCTACGCCGCGCTCCAGGGCATTGATCCCACGCTCTACGAGGCAGCCCGGATCGACGGCGCGAACGTCTGGCAGATCGCGCTCCGGATCAAGGTGCCCATGGTGTCCTCTGCCATGGTGCTGATCCTGGTCTTCGCCCTGATCGGCACGCTGCAGTTCTTCTCCGAACCCCAGATCCTTGCGCCGATCGCCAACGGCAGCATCACCCCGGACTTCACTCCGAACATTTACGCCTACAACCTCGCGTTCAGCTACGCCCAGTTCAACTACGCCTCCGCGATCTCGTTCGCCCTCGGCATCATCGTCTTCATCGCCGTCTACGTCTTCATGTTCGCCACCCGCAAGCGAGGGAGTTCCCTGTCATGAGCGCCTTGACCACTACTGCGCCGGAGCTGGCCCGCCGGCCCCGGCCGCGGCGGAATGTCGTTGCCCATCTGTTCCTTGCGGTCCTGGTGCTTTACTTCCTGGTCCCCATCTGGTGGCTGATTGTGGCCAGCACCAAAGACGCCCACGGCCTGTTCTCCGGTTCCGCCGGCGCGCTGTGGTTCGACAGCAACTTCAACCTGGTGGCGAACCTGCAGGACCTGTTCACCTACAACGGCGGCGAATACCTGCACTGGCTGGGCAACTCCTTCCTGTATGCCCTCAGCGGCGGCCTCGGCGCCACCGCAATCTCGGTGCTGGCCGGCTACGGCTTCGCGAAATACAGGTTCCGTGGCCGGAACTTCG
The DNA here is from genome assembly GCF_018531425.1 of Paenarthrobacter sp. DKR-5. GTDB lineage: Bacteria > Actinomycetota > Actinomycetes > Actinomycetales > Micrococcaceae > DKR-5. The sequence goes on along the minus strand of NZ_JAHBOI010000001.1, from coordinate 509,761 downwards.
CCTTCGCCCTGCTGCTCGGTTCGGTCATGGTCCCGTTGACCGCGCTGGTCATCCCCACATTCATCCTGCTCTCCAACCTCAAGCTCACGGACACCGTCTGGGCCGTGATCCTGCCCTCCCTGCTCAGCCCGTTCGGGGTGTACCTCATGCGCGTTTACACCGCCGACGCCGTGCCCGACGAACTGCTCGACGCCGCCCGCGTGGACGGCGCCGGCGAGTACCGGATGTTCTTCCAGGTCTCGCTGCCGCTGCTCCGGCCGGCCGTCGTGACGGTCCTGCTGCTCTCCGTCGTCGGGACCTGGAACAACTACTTCCTTCCGCTGGCCATGCTCTCCACGTCAAGGCTCTACCCGCTGACCGTGGGCATCGGGCTGTGGGAGCAGCTTGCTTCCGGCAACAACGGCGGCGGCCACTCGCTCTGGAGCCTGATCATCATCGGCTCCCTCGTTTCGATCATCCCGCTGGTGGTGGCCTTCCTGACCCTGCAGAAGTACTGGCAGGGCGGCCTCTCCCTCGGCAGCCTCAAGTAGAAAGATCACCATGGTTACCGCACGCCTCACGATCGACCCGCATTTCGCGGTCGGCCCCGTCAACCGTCGCCTGTTCGGCTCGTTCGTCGAGCACCTCGGACGCTGCGTGTATGACGGTATCTACGAGCCCGGCCATGCCGCTGCCGACGCTGAAGGCTTCCGGAAGGACGTCATCGAACTCGTCAAGGAACTCGGGGTCTCCACGGTCCGCTACCCGGGCGGCAACTTCGTCTCCGGCTTCCGCTGGGAGGACAGCGTCGGCCCCCGCGGAGAGCGTCCGCGCCGGCTCGACCTGGCCTGGCACTCCACCGAGACCAACGAAGTCGGCCTGCACGAGTTCGGCAGCTGGCTGGAGAAGGTCGGGAGCGAACTCATGCTCGCGGTGAATCTGGGCACCCGCGGAACCTTGGAGGCACTGGACCTGCTCGAGTACTCCAACATCCGCTCCGGGACGGCGCTCTCCGAGCAGCGCGCGGCGAACGGCCGCGCCGAGCCGTTCGGCATCAAGATGTGGTGCCTGGGCAACGAGATGGACGGGCCGTGGCAGCTGGGCCACCGTTCAGCGGAGGACTACGGCAAGATCGCCTCGCAGACCGCCAAGGCAATGCGCCAGATGGATCCCTCGGTGGAACTGGTCGCCTGCGGCTCCTCCGGTGCACACATGCCCACCTTCGGCGAATGGGAGCGCGAGGTGCTCACGCACACCTACGAGGACGTGGACTACATCTCCTGCCACGCCTACTACGAGGAAAAGAACGGTGACCTCGCGTCCTTCCTGGCCTCCGCCGTGGACATGGACAGGTTCATCGAGTCGGTGGTGGCCACGGCGGACCACGTGAAGGCTGTCAACGGCAGCGACAAGACGATCAACATCTCGTTCGACGAGTGGAACGTCTGGTACCTCGAGAGGTTCGAAAAGGTCGACAAGATCCAGGGCCTGGACAACTGGCCGGTCGCCCCGCGGCTGCTCGAGGACGTCTATTCGGTGGCGGACGCCGTCGTCTTCGGCAACCTGCTGATCTCGCTGCTTAAGCACGCGGACCGGGTCACCTCCGCCTCCCTGGCCCAGCTGGTTAACGTCATCGCCCCGATTATGACCGAGCCTGGCGGCCCGGCCTGGCGGCAGACCACCTTCTTCCCGTTTGCGCTGACCTCCCGCCTGGCAGCGGGCGAGGTGCTGGCCACCAAACTGGAGTCGCCCGGCTACGACACCGCCGTCTACGGCACGGTCCCGCTGATTGACGCGGTGGCCACGCACGACGCCGACAGGGGCACGACGTCGGTGTTCCTCGTCAACCGGTCGCAGGACGAGGAAGCCACCATCACCGTGGACCTGGGCGCCCTGGAGGGCGTGATCCTGCTGGACGCGCAGACGCTCTCCGATGCCGACTTCTACGCGAAGAACACGCTGGAGGAGCCCGAACGGGTCGGCCTGTCCCGGAACAAGAGCGCCGAGGTGCGGGACGGTTCGGTCACCGTCACGCTTCCGCCGGTCTCCTGGACGGCCTTGAGCCTGGGCTGAACACTTGATGAAACGTCATTGAAGGAGGATCCACCATGTCCCGCGCACGCATCACGCTTGACCGCGACTTCACCATCGGTGAAGTACCGCGCCGCCTTTTCGGCTCCTTCGTGGAGCATATGGGCCGCTGCGTCTACACCGGCATCTACGAACCGGGCCATCCCGAAGCGGATGAACACGGGTTCCGCCAGGACGTGCTCAGGCTCGTAAAGGAGCTCGGTGCCACCGTCGTCCGTTACCCGGGAGGCAATTTCGTCTCGGGCTACAACTGGGAAGACGGTATCGGCCCGCAGGAAAGCCGTCCCCGCCGGATCGACGGTGCCTGGCACACGATTGAAACCAATGCCTTCGGCCTGCATGAATTCGTCGACTGGTCCCGCAAGGCCGGAGTGGAGGTGATGGAAGCGATCAACCTCGGTACGCGTGGCGTGGACGCGGCACGCAGCATCGTTGAATACGCCAACCATCCCGGCGGAACCGAGCTGTCGGACTTGCGGGCGAAGAACGGCCACAAGGATCCGTTCAACATCAAGCTGTGGTGCCTGGGCAACGAGATGGACGGACCGTGGCAGATCGGCCACAAGACAGCGGACGAGTACGGCCGCATCGCCCAGGAGGCAGCGAAGGCCATGCGCCTGGTGGATCCGGGCATCGAACTGGTCGCCTGCGGCAGCTCCAATTCGCGCATGCCCACCTTCGGCGCCTGGGAGCAGACGGTCCTCACCCACACCTACGACGTCGTCGACTACGTCTCGCTGCACGCCTACTACCAGGAGCACAACGGCGACGCGGAGAGCTTCCTCGCCAGCGCGGTGGACATGGACTACTTCATCGAATCCGTGGTTGCCACGGCGGACGCGGTCCGGGCCAAGGGCAAGCACAAGAAGCACATCAACCTCTCCTTCGACGAGTGGAACGTCTGGTACCAGCGCGGACGCGACACCGAGGATCAGCTCGCGCAGATCACGGCTGCCGGCAAGTGGCGGGAACACCCGCGGCTCATCGAGGACAACTACAACGTTACGGACGCCGTCGTCGTCGGCACGCTGCTGAACTCCCTGCTGCGCCACGGGGACCGGGTTAAGATCGCCAACCAGGCCCAACTGGTGAACGTGATCGCCCCCATCCTGAGCGAGGAGAACGGTCCTGCCTGGCGGCAGACCATTTTCCACCCGTTCGCGCGGATGGCGGAGCTGGCCACCGGGCAGATCCTGCGGCTGTCGGTTGATTCGGACCAGTACGACAATGCGCGCTTCGGCAGCACCGACCTGGTGGACGTCTCCGCGACGTGGAACGAGGAGACCGGCAGGCTGGCCCTGTTCCTGGCCAACCGCGGCCTTGAGGACGCAGCCGACGTCGAGGTGGCGCTCCGCGGGTTCGACGCGCGGCAGGTGGTCCGTGCCGAGGTGCTGCAGGTACCCGACGGCAAGGACCGTTTCCTCACCAACACCGAATCCGGGCAGAACAGCGTGGGCCTGCAGGCGCTCGACGGCGTGAAGGCCGAGGGCGGCGAGCTCCGGGCCAGCCTGCCGGCGCTGTCCTGGGCCGTGATCGAACTGGACGTGGCCAAGAACTGAAGCTGCAAGGGCCGCAGGGACGGAAGACCGTGTTGTTTCCGTCCCTGCGGCCCTACCGTTTTAGAGGACGCTAGCTCAGCACGTGCCGACCTCTAGGAGCGCAGATGAAGACCGTTGCCGTTACCGGTGCCGCAGGCAAGGCCGGGCGAGCGGTGGTGGCGGACCTGCTCGCGCATGGCTACGACGTCCTCGCCTCGGACCTGAACGCTCCGTCCGAACCGCCGGGGTGCAGCTTCCTGCGGGCAGACCTCACCGACTACGGCCAGGCAGTGGAGGCGCTGGCGGGGGCGGACGCTGTGGTGCATCTGGCGAACATCCCGGCCGACGGACTCTACCCGCCGGCCGTGACGATCAACCGGAACACCGCGATGAACTCCAACGTTTTCCTCGCCGCGGCGCACCTGAAGCTGCACCGCGTGGCGTGGGCATCCTCGGAGACGACGCTGGGACTGCCGTTCGACGTCGACCCGTTGTTCGCGCCGATCGACGAGGCCCACTTTCCGCATCCCACGAGTACCTACGCGCTCTCGAAGGTGCTGGGCGAGCAGACGGCGCACCACGTCTGTGAATGGTCCGGGATCCCTTTCGTGGGGCTGCGCCTTTCGAACATCTTCAGCGGCGCGGATTATGCCCGCGTACCCGGCTTCCAGCACCACGCCGAGCTGCGGCGGTGGAATCTCTGGGGCTATGTGGACGTCCGCGACGTCGCGCAGGCGTTCCGGCTCGCGCTGGAGGCGGACACGCACGGCTCGCAGAACTTCATCATCGCCGCGGCGGACACCATCATGGAACGCCCGTCGGCGGACCTGATGGCCGAGGTCTTTCCGCGGGTCCGGATCACGCGCGAACTCAGGGGCAACGAAACCCTGCTGGAGATCGGCGCAGCAGCCGACATTCTGGGGTACCGGCCGGAGCATTCGTGGCGGGACAACCTGCCCAACGACTACTGAACCTGCCGGACTGGCCTAGCCGGAGTGCTTGAGGGTAGCGAACGGGGGAGTGATGACGCCCGGGGTCAGTGCCTCGGCCGGGTCGTCGCCCAGGCTCACGATGCGGTTGCGCTCGTCGACGTGGACCACTGTGGGCACGTAGTCCTTTGCCTCCGCGGTACTCATTGAAGCGTAGGTGATCAGGATGACCAGATCCCCTTCGTGGACGAGGTGGGCTGCGGCGCCGTTGATGCCCAGCACGCCCGAGCCGCGCTCGCCGGCAATGGTGTAGGTCTCCAGCCGGGCGCCGTTGGTGATGTCCACAATCGAGACGAGCTCGCCGGGGAGAATATCGGCGGCGTCCAGCAGGTCCTCGTCGACGGTGACTGACCCCACGTAGTGCAGGTCCGCATGGGTGACGGTGGCACGGTGGATTTTGGACTTGAACATTGTTCGATTCATAACGACTCCAGTTTAGCCAGCCGGTCAACGCGGGCCGGTTTCACCATTTTCCAGCGTTCCGGGGGTGCGGCTTATTCCCGCAGGCCTGCCGGATCCTCGACACCGCGGTGGCATCCGCGGTAGACATGGCGCAGTCGTGGAGAGGAGCACCAGATGAAGATCACCGACACTTCGGACCTGTGGTGGAAGAACGCCGTCATTTACTGCCTCGACGTTGAGACGTTCTTCGATTCCACCGGCGACGGCTGCGGAGACTTCGCGGGCCTTGCCCAGCGCGTGGACTACCTCAGCGAACTCGGGGTGACCTGCATCTGGCTGATGCCCTTCTACCCGTCGCCGCGCCGCGACGACGGGTACGACATCACGGATTTCTACGGCGTCGACCACCGGCTCGGCAGTCCGGGGGACCTGGTGGAATTCATCCGGACGGCGCAGGACCGCGGTCTAAGGGTGATAGCGGACCTCGTGGTGAACCACACATCCGACCGGCATCCATGGTTCAAGGAGGCCAGGAAGTCGGTGGACAACCCGTACCGTGACTTCTACGTCTGGCGGGCGGACCCGCCGCCGGACACCTCCGCCGAAGTGGTCTTTCCGGACAAAGAGAATTCGATCTGGACCCAGGATGAGGCCACGGGGGAGTGGTACCTGCACCGCTTCTACAAGTTCCAGCCGGACCTGAATGTTGAGAACCCGCAGGTCCGCGACGAGATCGCCAAAACCATGGGGTACTGGCTGCATCTGGGGTTGGACGGATTCCGGGTGGACGCGGTTCCCTTCCTGCTCGAGACCATCGGCCAGAAGCCGGACAAGCAGTTCCCGGACCCGCACCAGTACCTCAAAGCCCTCCGGCGGTTCCAAGGCAGGCGGCAGGGTGACGCCGTCCTGCTCGGAGAGGTGAACCTGCCCTACGAGCAGCAGCTGGAGTTCTTCGGCGGTGACAGCGGCGACGAACTGAGCATGATGTTCGACTTCAACACGATGCAGTACATGTACCTTTCGCTGGCACGCCAGGATGCCGGACCGCTGACCGAGACCTTGGCCGGGCGCCCGCCGATCAACCCCGACAACCAGTGGGCAACCTTCGTGCGGAACCACGACGAGCTCACCCTGGACAAGCTTTCGGAGGACGAGCGGGCGGAGGTCTTCGCCGCCTTCGGGCCGGAAGAGCGGATGCAACTGTTCGGGCGGGGGCTCAAACGCCGGCTCCCGCCAATGCTCGACGGCGATCCGCGGCGGATCCGGATGGTCTACTCGCTGCTCTTCTCCCTGCCGGGAACACCCGTGCTCTACTACGGCGAGGAGATCGGGATGGGGGAGGACCTCGATGCCGAAGGCCGGATGGCGGTCCGGACCCCGATGCAATGGACCGATGGGCCCAACGGCGGGTTCTCGACGGCGCCGGCTTCCCGGCTCATCTCGCCGGTGGTCCAGGGCGGCTTCGGGCCGGAGCACGTGAACGCGGCGCGGGCGCGGCGCGAGCCCGATTCGCTCTGGAACTTCATGGCGGCACTGATCCGCCGCTACCGTGAATGCCCGGAGCTGGGCTGGGGCCGGTTCGAAATGCTGGAACAGCCCGTGACTGCGGTGCTGGCACACCGCTGCGTCTGGGATGCCGACAGCGTCGTGCTGGCCCACAATCTGGGCCCGCAGCCGGCCACCGTCACGCTCGACCTCGCCACCCCGGACCGGACCGCCGAAGCGCTGGACGGCGTCGTGCTGCTGGACCTGCTCGGCACGGAGGACATCACGGTGTCCGCCCAGGGACGGATCGAACTCCAGCTGGACGGTTACGGCTACCGGTGGCTGCGTGTCCCCAACCCCAACGATTCCCGCCTCCCCTGAGGTTTCCTGGAACTACCCATTGCGGCGGCTGCGGCTCGGTGGTCGAATGGGGGGCATGATGGCCGACGACGGATCAGTGCTGCTCGCGATCGGAACCAAGAAGGGACTCTGGCTTGCGCAAAGCCGGGACCGGCAACGCTGGTCGCTGTCCCAGCCGCTTTTCCTCATGCACGAGGTGCCCAGCATCGGCATTGACACCCGCGGCGGCCGGACCAGGATCATGGTCGGCGCACGCTCGGAGCACTGGGGACCGACAGTCTTCCACTCGGATGATCTGGGCCGGACCTGGACCGAGCCGGAAAACGGCGCCATCAGGTTCCCCGAGGACACCGGCTCAGCCCTGGAACGGGTGTGGCAGATCCAGCCGGACACCGCCGGGCGTCCCGGCGTCGTCTGGGCCGGCTGCGAACCCATCTCGGTGTGGAAATCCGTCGACGGCGGCGAACACTTCGAACTCAACCGCGGCCTCTGGGACCACCCCCACCACGACCAGTGGGGCGCCGGTTACGGCGGAGCGGCGGTGCATTCCGTCCTCCCGGCGCCGGACGGCGAGGACACAGTGCACGTGGCGATGAGCACCGGAGGTGTCTACCGGTCCACGGACGGCGGAGCTTCCTGGCAGGCCCGCAACGCGGGAATCAGCGCCTACTTCATGCCGGACCCGAACCCGGAGTTCGGCCAGTGCGTGCACAAGATCGCCCGGGACCCGGAGGAACCGGCCACGCTCTATGCGCAGAACCACCACGGGGTGTACCGCTCCGACGACAACGCGGACTCCTGGCAATCCATCGCCGAGGGCCTTCCGTCGGACTTCGGATTCGTGATGCTCACCCACCCCCGGCGCTCCGGCACCGCCTGGGTGGTCCCCATCAAGGCCGACGGCGAACGCATCCCTCCGGAGGGCAGGCTCGCCGTGCACCGTACGGACGACGGCGGCAGCAACTGGCGTCGGCTCGACTCCGGCCTGCCGGCGCAGGACTTCAACGTGGTGCTCCGGGATGCGGCGGCGGTGGACACGGCGGAGCCCGCCGGCGTCTACTTCGGCACCCGGGGCGGCGACGTCTACGCGAGCGCCGATGAAGGCGACAATTTCATGACGGTGGCAGAGCACCTGCCGGACGTCCTCTGCGTCCGGGCAGCGGTGGTGTCCGGCTGATGGGCGACGTGTTGGTTCGGCTGCCCGGGGTGTTGGAGCCGGCGGCCGGGAACCAGCACACCATCGCCGTCGACTGCCCGGCAGGGGCGACGGTGGGGCAGTTGCTGGATGTCCTCGCCCGTGACTACCCGGTGCTGGGGCGCCGGATCCGGGACGAGACCGGCGCGATCCGGCGTTTCGTGAACCTGTACCTCGACGGGGAGGACGTCCGGCGGCTCGCGGGCACGGATACCGCCGTCGGGCCGGGCCAGCAGGTGGACATTATCCAGTCGGTCGCCGGCGGCTGACCCGACGGCTGCTTCACGGGCGGCTTGCGTCTCAGCTCTTGCGCAGGGGCCTGCCGAGGATGGCCGAGGTGAGAGCTTCCACCAGTTCCTGGTTCGCCACCGGGTTGCTCAGGAGGGTGATGTCGACGTCGCCCACCGGGGGAAGGTCGAAGCGCTGGTTCACCATGACCAGGTCGTCCGGGATGAGTGACTGGCTGAACACGGCGACCCCGATACCAGCACGGACGGCGGCCAGGATGCCGTTCACCTCGCGGACATTGCAAGTGATCCGCCAGGTGCGGCCGGCCCGCTCGAGCGCCTCGATGGCCATCTGGCGGCTCGGGCTCGGAGCCGGGTAGGAAATCAGCGGCACCGGGGAGCCCGGTTCAAGGACTGTCTTCTCCTGGCCGACCCACACGAGCGAGTCGCGCTTGACCAGGGTCCCCTCGCCGTCGCCCGCCTTCTGCTTGATGAAGACCATGTCCAGCTGTCCGGCCTTGAGCTTGCGGTACAGCTGCCCGCTTTGGTTCACCGTGAGTTCGAGGTTGATGCGCGGGTAGAGCTGGCGGAAGTGCCGCAGGATGTTGGGCAGGCGGGTGATGGACAGGTCGTCCGCCGCCCCGAAGCGGAGCCGGCCCTGCATGGCGGTGCCGGTGAAGTACGCGGTGGCGGCTTCGTGCGCGGCGAGGATGGTCCGGGCGAAACCCGCCATCGCGTCCCCGTTGTCGGTCAGGCGCACCTCCCGGGTGTCGCGGGTGACCAGGATGCGCCCGGCGGCCTGCTCAAGCTTGCGCAGGTGCTGGCTCACCGTTGGCTGGCTCAGCTTGAGGCGTTCGGCTGCCTTCGTGAAGCTGCGGGTATCCGCGACGGCGAGAAAGGACCTCAGCAGCACCGGGTCGAACATGCGCACCCTCCTATTACGAATCCCAATGAGACTTATAGACACCATAGCCCGCCGCAATAGGAGAGGCGGCGCGTAGGGTGAAAAACCGAGGCATCCGAACGAAACCGCAGCGCCCGACTCCCGACACCACTGATTACAGGACTGACCGTGACACCCCCGCCCGCACCTGCCGTTGAAACCGCCACCGCTCCCGTCCCCCTCGTCTCCGAGCGTCTTCCCTGGCGCCACACCTTCCTCTCGCTGAAGGTCCCCAATTTCCGCATCTTCGCCGCTTCGCACCTGGTCGCCGTCGTCGCCCTCTGGATGCAACGCATCGCGCAGGACTGGCTGGTGCTTCAGCTCTCCGGCAGTGTGACCGCAGTGGGTGTCACCGTTGCCATGCAGTTCGCCCCGATGCTCCTGCTCGGTCCGCTGGGCGGAGTGGTGGCTGACCGCTACTCCAAGCGGCGGCTGCTGATGATCACCCAGTCGGTTGCCGCTCTCATGGCGGCGGTGCTGGCCGTGCTCGCGCTCACCGGGGTGATCCAGGTCTGGCATGTCTACGCCGTGGCCCTCGTCCTGGGCCTGGTGACCGTCGTCGACAACCCGTCGCGGCAGGTGTTTGTGCATGAGCTCGTCGGACCCCAGCACCTGCGCAACGCCATCAGCGTCAACTCCTCCATCTTCCAGGTCGGGTCCATGCTCGGCCCCGCGATCAGCGGCATCCTGCTCACGACCGTGGGCGGAGGCTGGGCGTTTGCGATCAACGCCGTAGCCTGCTGCGTGACCGTGTTCAGCCTTGGCTCGCTGAAGGCTGAACGCCTCGTGGCGACCCCGGCGGCGCCGCGCGCCAAGGGCCAGCTAAAGGAAGGGTTCGCCTACGCAGTCTCCAAGCCGACGATCCTTTACCCGGCCATCATGGCCGCCTTCGTGGCGGTCTTCGCGCTCAGCACGCCGGTGCTGATGGCGGCCTTCGCGGACCATGTGTTCCACTCCGGCGCCAGCGGCTACGGCCTGCTCAACACGCTGCTCGCCGTGGGCGCGCTCACCGGTGCCGTGACCTCCACGCGCCGCACGACCTTGCGGCTGCGCACTGTCGTGGGTTCGGCCGGCGCTTTCGGGTTCCTGATGGCGCTGGCGGCTTTTGCGCCGAACGAGTTGTCGTTCTGCCTCGTCATGGTGGCGGCCGGCTGCGCGAGCCTGCTGTTCCTGACAGCGGCCAACCAGCTGGTGCAGGTTTCGTCGAACCTGACAATCCGCGGCCGGGTCATGAGCCTGTACATCATGGTGCTGCTCGGCGGCCAGGCGCTCGGTGGCCCGCTGATCGGGTCCCTCGCGGAACGTATCGACCCCCACGCCGCGCTGCTGGTCGCCGGGGGAGTGCCCGCGGTCGCGGCGGTCGTCGTCGCCCTCGTGCTCTCCCGCAAGGGGCACCTGACCCTGACGTTCAACCTCCGGCGCCCGCGAGGCCTGGTGCGGATCGTCGAACGCAGGAGCACACCGGGCTCTTACGCGGCCTGAACCTTGCCAGAGCGCCGTTTCAGCGCCAAGATACGGGTACGGCACCGCCGGGTGCCGCCCGTGAAGGGGAGGGAAGCTGATGCAACCGGTTCAGGGACTCATCTTCGGGGTGCTGGAATGGCTCTTCTGGGTGGTGGCCATCATCTCGGCGGCGGCGGCATTGTTCCGCGCCGAGTCGATCACCACCGGGAACGCGCCGGGCGTGCGCCGCAAAAGCGGCTTGCTGACCGGCCTGTGGGTGCTGGCCACTGCTGCCGCCCTCGCAGGCTTCATCACGGCCATGATCGCCATGCGCGTCGGCGTGACCTGACGGGCCCCCGCTCGGCTGTCGAGGCCGGTTGTTAAGGGCGGCCCGCGCGCCTGCCGGACGCCCGGAGCTTAGCCATGATGACCGCTGCGACCCGGACTACCGCGGTGGCAATCTTCGCCGGGAGCCAAGCCAAAGCCAGGAGCACGGGGTTCCGGACGGCCTGAGCCCGCCGGTCAGGGGCCGAGGTGCCCGCGGCGCTGCGCAGTCCTTTGCGGTCCAGCGGCCCCGGAAGCGGCTTGGGCGACGCCTGCCGAACCTGCCGGGGCGGCTTGGGCCGCGGGTTCAGCTCCTCGGCGGCTGCGGCCGCTGCTTCCTGGCTGATGATGTAGGGCTCGCCTCCGGCTGCCGCGGTGGCGACGGCGTTCATCCAGCCGTCGGGCCCTTCCGGCGCGCCTCTTTCGGCGAAGGCGTCGCGCAGCATGGCGCGGATTTCCGGCGTGCGTTTTCCTTCGGCCCGCTTGGCGACCTCGAGGATGGCGAGCTGCCTGAGCAGATTGTGTCTGTCCTTCTGGTCGAACTCTTCCACTTCGGTCCTTTCGCGCGCCGGGCAGATCCTTTGTTCGCTACTTTATGCGTTCCCGGAGCGGTTCGCGCCAGAGGCCCGCGGTATGGTGCGCAAACGTTGCCTTGGCGCAATGGTCCGGGGATACTTGGCGGTGTGATGGATACGACCGGGCCGGGGGCCGAGGGTGAGATCGATGCCGTGCTGCGGGCGGCGAACGTCCTGTTGCGGGTTGCCGCGAGGTCGGTGGTGGAGGTTGAGGACGTCGTCACGAGCCCGCAGCTAAGGGTCCTCGTGCTGATTGCCTCGCACGGGCCGCGAAACCTCGGCGAGGTCGCAGCGGAGCTTGGGGTGCACGCGTCCAACGCCACCCGGACCACCGACCGGCTGGTCAAGGCCGGCCTCATCGAACGCACGGACGATCCGCGCGACAGGCGTTATGTGCGGCTGGACCTGACGGAGCGGGGCGCGAACCTGGTCAACTCCGTGCTGGCGCACCGCAGGAACGCGGTTGCGGAGGTCTTCGCCGGCATGCCCGCCGGTCTGCGGGCCTCCGTGGCCGGCGCGATGGATGCCTTCGCGGCGGCGGCGGGCGAGGCCGGAACCGAGGACGGCCGCTTCGCCTTGGACCTTCCCCACTAGGGAACGGCTGCCGGAACCGCTGCCGGAGCCGCTGGTGGTGTTCCGGGTGGGGGCGGTGCGGTGGAGTGGTAGGCGTGGCCGGTCGGCGTGGTGAGCCGGATGGTGTGGCGTGGGCCGGGGACCGGTTGGCTGGTGAAGCCGGGGGTCTCCTTGGTGTGGTTGCAGGTTTCGCAGAGTCCCGCGCCGTTGGCGAGGGTGGTGGGTCCTCCGGTGTGCCAGGACCGGACGTGGTCCAGATGCCGGACGGGGGCGTCGCAGTAGGGGGTCCGGCAGATGTTGTCGCGGACCTGGATGAGGCGGCGCAAGCCGGGCGGGAAGAGCCGGGCGCGGGAGTCCATGGCGATCAGGTCTCCGGTGCCGGGGGCGGTGTAGAGCCGGCGAACCCAGACCCGGAAGCTGTCTTCGCCGTCCCGGTCCCCGCCGCCGTCGGACCGGTGGTGGTTGTTGACGCGGGCGCGGGCCCAGGCGGCGGGGAGGATGCCGTAGCCGGGCAGGCGCACAGGTTCGCTATCGGCCTGGAGCAGGGTGCGGTCGGTCATGATGAGCTGGATTTCGATGCCGGCGGCCCCGCCGGGGGTGCCGGTGAGGCGCTGGACGAGGGTGTCGGCCATGAGCTGGCCCCTGCTGCGCGGGTCCCCTGCGGCGCGGGCGGAGTCCGCTTCGCGGGTCAGGGCTGAATAGGCGGCGACTCCGGCGGAGACGGGGAGCAGGGCGGTGAGCCACGCCATGGTGTCCGGGGCCGGGCGCAGGCTTACGAACCGTTCGGTCTCAGCTTTGCGGGCGCGGTCCGTCACGGAGCGGGGGTCCAGCCGGTAGGCGGCCGTGCGGGCCGCGGCGATGAGGGCCCCGTCACCGTGTCCGGCGAGGGTGCCCAGATCGGGGGCGAGGGTAGCGTCGACGGCGCACCGGTCCGCGGCTGACAGGCACGCTGTTTCGCGCACCAGCAGGGCTGCCCGCCATTCGTTCAGGTCCCCGCCGGCGAGGGCGGTCAGGGTACGCGGCATCTCGGTGGTGAGGGCTTTGGCCAGCCCCAGCAGCATGTTCCCGCGGGCCGGGGACTGCCTGCGGGCGAGCGCGATCTGGGTGGCGATGCCCTTGCCGGCCCGGACGGCGGGGATCCCAGCGTCGGCCTGGGCCCCGCGCTGGGAGGCGTCGAACGCGGCGGTGATCCGGGCCTGCCGGGCCGCGGCCGCGGATTTCAGGTCCTCCAAGGCCCGCAGTTCCTCGATCACGGCCGCGTCATCGGGGCACGGGCCCGCAACGGCCAGCGCCGCGGCGAAGGCCCTCGCCGCCTCCGATGGCGGGCAGGATGCCGGGTGCCGGGGAACGAATGAACCGTCCATGACCACACTCTGCCATCCGCCACCGACGGTTTCAGGACGGGGTCAGACCGGGGATGAAGATGTGGATGATCGTGCCAGCCGGAGGCCCTGTGGAGGGAAAATGGCCGTGCCCGGCGCGGAAGAAGTGGAGCGGCTGACGGGAATCGAACCCGCGTATCAAGCTTGGGAAGCTAGCGCTCTACCATTGAGCTACAGCCGCGCGGGACGGCCTGCGCCGTCACCGGGAATCAGCTTACATGAGTGGCGCGGGTGGCTGCATATCGGCGCGGCCGCTCGGGTCTGCGGCGGTGCCGCTCTTTCGTGCGCGTTCAGTGGCTGCCACTGCTTCCTCCAGGAACCGGGTCACCACCGCCAGCTCATCCTCGGTGTGGCCCGCGATCACAGCCCCGATCTCGCGCGCGAGCGGCGCGAACATGGCGCCCCCGGTTGACTGCGCTGAATCGGTCATGGCCAAGGACACCTGCCGCCTGTCCCGGGGATTCCGCTCCCGGTGCACATGCCCGGCACGGTCGAGGCGGTCGATGAGCGCCGTCGTCGCCGGCGAACTCAGCCGCAGCTCCTCGCCAAGCCGGCCCGGCGTGATCGGCTGCCCGCTCCGGCTTGCCTGGGAGAGCACGTTGAGCGCATTGAGGTCCGTCCGGTGCAGGCCGTGGCGTTTGCTCATGTCCTCGACGAAACGCTCGGTCTCGACCGTGAACTGTCGCAGGAGCAGCAGGAGGCGCCCTGCAGTTCCTTCCGGTCGGTCTGTTGGATCTGCCATGAACCCATTGTAGTATCTCCATCATGGAGATACTTGATGATCTAAAGAAGCGTCGGGAGCGCATGGGGTCCCGCCGCTCGCCCGGCATCCCGCCGCGTCCAGTGCGTGTCCTCCTGCCGCTCGTGCTGATCCTGGCATGGCTGGCCGCCGCCTCCTTTGGCGGCCCCACCTTCGGCAAGCTCTCAAGCGTCTCCAGCAACGACCAGGCCTCCTTCCTGCCGGCCAGCGCGGAGTCCACCGAGGCGCGGGACTGGCAGCAGAAGTTCACGGACTCCAAGGCGCTCCCGGCCATCGTCCTGCTGGTGAATGAGGCCGGGATCCCCCGGCGGGACCTTCCCAGGTATGCCGCGCTGGGGCAGTCGCTGCAGAAGGTCGACGGCGTGCAGCAGGGCGACCAGCCCACCGTCGCCGGTCCGATTCCGTCCAAGGACGGCAAAGCCGTCGAATTCATCGTCCCTGTCGCGGACACCGAAAACATCAAGACCGTCGTCGCGTCCCTGCGCAGTGCGGTGCAGAGGAGCCTTCCTGCGGGCGCGACCGCCTACGTCAGCGGTCCCGCGGGCCTGACAGCAGATCTGGTGAGCGCGTTCGCCGGTATTGACGGCATCCTCCTGCTGGTGGCGCTGGTGGCGGTGTTCGTCATCCTGCTGCTGGTTTACCGCTCGATCATCCTGCCGGTACTGGTCCTGCTCACCTCGGTTTTCGCGCTCACGGCTTCCATCCTGGTCGTCTACGCGTTCGCGAGCTGGGGCTGGATCAAGCTCAGCGGACAGAGCCAGGGCATCCTTTCAATCCTCGTCATCGGCGCGGCCACGGACTATGCCCTGCTGCTGGTGTCCCGCTACCGGGAGGCCCTGCACCACACCCCGTCAAAGTGGGTGGCCCTGAGCGGCGCGCTCCGGACGGCGGTGGAGCCCATCGCCGCCTCCGCCGCCACGGTGATTCTGGCGCTGCTGTGCCTGTTGTTCTCGGATCTGAACTCCAACCGCAGCCTGGGTCCGATTGCCGCGATCGGCATCTTTTTTGCCCTCCTCGGCGCGCTCACCTTCCTGCCGGCCCTGCTCGCCGTCTTCGGCCGGGCGGCTTTCTGGCCGTTCCGTCCCAAGCTTCAGCCCGACACCGCACGGCAGGAACCGGCGACCGGGCTGGAGGGGCTGAGCCCGCTCTGGCGCCGCACCGGCTTGCTGGTTTCCCGCCGCCCGCGCACGGTCTGGGCCGTGTCCCTGGTCATCCTGCTTGCCTGCGGTGCGGGACTGCTGCAGCTCAAGGCCAGCGGCGTCGCCCAGACGGACCTGATCCTGCGCCAGTCCGAGGCGGTGGACGGCCAGAAGGCGCAGGCCGAGCACTTTGACGCCGGAACCGGCAGCCCGGCCGTTGTCATCGTTCCCTCCGCCGACGCCGACGCAGCCCTGGCGAAGGTCAAGGCCACGAAGGGCGTGGCGGCGGCATCGTTCTACACCGGCCCGGCCTCCGGGGCGCCGGGGAGCGCCGCCCAGCCGCCGGTCGTCAAGGACGGCCGGGTGCTGATCAACGCGACGCTCGCCAGCGAGGCGGATTCCGCGGCGGCGGAACAGGTGGTCAGGGACCTGCGCAGTTCGGTTCCTGACGCGGCCCCGGGGGCGTTGGTCGGCGGGGTCACTGCGACCGCGCTGGACACCAACGAGACGGCGCAGCGGGACCTGGCCAGGATTATCCCGATCGTGCTCGGCGTCATCCTGCTCATCCTGATGCTGCTGCTGCGTTCGGTGCTGGCCCCGGTGCTGCTGATCGCCAGCGTGGTGCTGTCGTACGGGGCGGCGCTGGGCGTCTCGGCGCTGGTCTTCAACCACGTGTTCGGGTTCCCCGGCGCGGACGCGTCCGTGCCGCTGTTCGGGTTCGTCTTCCTGGTGGCCCTGGGCGTGGACTACAACATCTTCCTGATGACCCGGGTCCGGGAGGAGAGCCTGGCCCTGGGGACGCGCCGCGGGATCCTGCGCGGTCTGGGCGCCACCGGCGGCGTCATCACTTCGGCCGGCGTGGTCCTCGCGGCGACGTTCGCGGCGCTGGGGGTTATTCCGATCCTGTTCCTGGCGCAGATCGCCTTCATCGTGGCGTTCGGCGTGCTGCTCGACACGGTGCTCGTGCGCTCGCTGCTGGTACCGGCGCTCGCCTACGACGCCGGGTCCGTGATCTGGTGGCCGTCGAAGCTGCGTCGAAAGGCTTGACGGCCGCTGCTCAGCGCTCGATCTCGGTGCGGTGGAAATTCAGGTGGCTGCGCGACGCCGTCGGCCCGCGCTGCCCCTGGTACCGGTTCCCGTAGGCGCCGGAGCCGTAGGGATGTTCGGCGGGCGAGGACAGCTGGAAGAAGCACAGCTGGCCGATCTTCGACCCGGGCCAGAGCTTGATCGGCAGGGTGGCGACGTTCGAGAGTTCCAGGGTCACGTGGCCGGAGAAGCCCGGGTCGATGAAGCCCGCCGTCGAGTGCGTCAGCAGCCCCAGCCTGCCGAGGGAGGATTTTCCCTCCAGCCGGGCGGCGATGTTGTCCGGCAGGGTCACCGCTTCGTAGGTGGAGCCGAGCACGAACTCGCCCGGGTGCAGGATGAACGGCTCATCCGGATCCACCTCAACCAGGCGCGTGAGCTCGGGCTGTTCCTCGGCCGGGTCGATGTGGGCGTATTTGTGGTTGTCGAACAGTCGGAAGAACCTGTCAATACGCACGTCCACGCTTGAGGGCTGCACCATGGCCGGCTCGTAGGGATCGAGCACGATCCGCTCGGCGTCGAGTTCGGCTCGGATGTCGCGGTCGGAGATCAGCACCCTCTAAAAATAGCCTATCGGCCCCTGCCCTTCGCCACGGCCGCCGGGTGGGCTAGTCTTCTGCGTAGATCGTTGAACGCCGGGGGGCAACATTGATGCGCATCGTGCGGCGCGCTGCCGCCGTCCTTGCCGCGGGCATGCTCGCGGCCGCAGTGGGTCTCACCGGGGCGGCCGCCCCTTCTGCCGCGCTGGCGCCGGCCCGGGCGGGGGCGGCCCCAATGTCCGTCCGTGACCTGGTACCCGACAACAACCAGCAGCAGATCATCGACGTCTTCGCCGCCATCAACTCCTACCGCGCCTCGCTCGGGCTGGCCGCCGTCAAGTACAACGTCACCGTCTCGGGCATGACCCAGCAGTGGTCGGACACAATCGCGGCCCAGGAGACCTTCAACCACAATCCCAACTTCCTCACGGACAGCCGGGCAGCCGGCTGGAACGCCGCGGGCGAAGTGATCGCGGTCCGCTGGGACCGCAATGCCGCCGGGCTGGTGGACTGGTGGAAGAACTCCCCGGCCCATAACGCCATCCTGACGAACCCGAAGATGAACGTGGTCGGTATCGGCATCACCTTCACGGACGGGAACCCCTCCACCACGCCCAACCGGTACGCGATGTACGGCGTCGTGAACTTCTACGGTTACTCCTCGCTGCCGGCAACCACCTTCGCGAACCCTTCGGCAGCTTTTGCCGGAACCTCCGGCTCGGGCAACAACCCCGGCTACAGTCCCGGCGACCCCGCCTGCCAGCCGCCCGCCAAGCAGATGCCGCCGACGGCGAACCTGCGCACGGCGTCGATCCGCAGCGGAGCGGACGTGGTGACGGTCGACGCCGGCGGAACCCTCCGCGACCAAGCGGCCACCGGCAGCGGAGGCCTTGGCGCCGCCCGCGTCATCGGGACCGGTTATACCGGTGTCCAACAGATTTTCACCACCGACTGGAACCGCGACGGCGTGTTCGACCTGCTCATCCAGTACTCCGACGGGCGTCTCGCGGTCCAGTACGGTCTGCTGTCCGGAGGCTTCCAGGCCGCCGTCGTCCTAGGGCAGTCGGGCTGGGACTCGATGCAGCTCGCCGTCGGGCAATGGTGCATGATGAACCGGCTCCCGCAGATCGCAGCCCTGGATCCGGCGGGCAACCTGTGGTTCTACCCGAACCGCCAGGACCAGGATCTGAACACGCGGCAGCTGCTTGCCTCCGGGCTGGCCGGCGCGACGATCACGATGGTGGATTTCGACGGCGACGGCTTCCAGGACATTCTGGCCCGTTCGGCCACGGGGACCCTGACGCTCTACCGCTCCAAGGGCAACCTGGCGCTCGTGGCCGAAAGCCGCCGCGCGGTCGGCTCCGGTTGGCAAGGGACGGTGGCCTCGGTCAGCGGATTCACCGGGCCCTCCTCTCGCGGTCTCATGCTCGCAACGCCGGACGGAACTGTGAGTTACTACCCGATCGGGGCGGGAGCCTTCGGCGCGCCGAGCAGGCTGCCCGGCAACTGGTCCGGTCTGGGCCTGGCGCGTTAGGTTTCGAGGATCCGCTTCAGATCCTCGAGCCGGGCCACCTCGGATTCCATGGCCTTCTGGATCACGCCGGACATCAGCCACAGCAGCCCCTTCGGCTGGTGGTCGAGGACGAAGCGGACCCGCGTGCAGGAACCCTCGGTGCTCAGGTAGTAGGCGCCGGTCGAGCGGATGGGCCCCGCCACGATCTTGAACTGCAGTTCGGCGCCGGGTTTGGCCACGGTGATCTCGTAATCGGCCGGCACCTCACGTCCGCTGGCGCCTGTCACCTTTTGTGAGTAGACGGCGCCAACGCTCCCGGCCGCCCCGGACCGCAAGGCGATGCTCCGGACGCTGTCGCGCCATTCGGCATTGTTCAGGCCATCCGCCAGGTAGCCGAACACCTGCAGCGCATCGCGGGCAACCAGAACCTCGTATTCGGCATGAGCCATTCGCGACCTCCAGGATCAAAACACCAACACCAACTGCGGCCGCTGCGGTCCCCGGACGCCGGCCTCAAGCACCAAGAGTAGGGGGAGGCACCCCCAGCGGCGTCATCCGGGCCACGGGCTTTGCCAAGTTGTTACCGGTCGGTCGCGCGGTCGTCCCCGGCAGGGAGGCCGATTTCGGTGCGCACGGCGAACAATTCGGGAAAGAAGGTCAGCTCCAGCGCCTTCTGCAGGAAACCGACTCCGCTGGACCCGCCGGTGCCGGCCTTGCTGCCAATGGTGCGCTGGACCGTCTTCAGGTGCCGGAACCGCCAGAACTGGAAGTTCTCCTCGAGGTCCACCAGTTCCTCGCACGCCTCATAGAGGTCCCAGTACTCACGGGCATGCTCGTAAATGAGCTTGAAGACCGGGACGAGTTCCGGGGTGAATTCGTGGGCCACCGTCACGTCCCGGCCGAGGACAGTCCGCGGAATGTCCAAGCCGCGGCGGCCCAGCAGGCGGAGGAACTCGTCGTAGATGCTGCTCGCTTCCAGCAGTTCGGCGAGCAGGGCGCGGGCGGCGGGGTCCGCGTCGAACACCTTGAGCATGGCGGCGTTCTTGTTGCCCAGGAGGAATTCGACGGCCCGGTACTGGTAGGACTGGAAGCCGCTGGAGGAGCCGAGGTCGCCGCGGAATTCGGCGTATTCGGTCGGGGTTAGCGTGGCGAGCACCGACCACTGCTCGGTCATGGACCGCTGGATGTGCTTGATGCGTGCGACGCCTTTCATGGCCCGGCGCAGGTCGTCCCGTGCCAGCGAGCCGCGGACGTCCCGGAGTTCGTGCAGCATGAGCTTGAGCCATAGTTCGCTGGTCTGGTGCGCGATGATGAAAAGCAGTTCGTCGTGATGTTCCGGGTTGCTCACCGGCTGCTGGGCGGAGAGCAACCGGTCCAGCTGCAGGTAACCGCCATAGGTCATTCTGCCGGCGAGGTCGGTCACGATGCCGTCCTCAAGCGCGCGGGTGTTGCGGTCAATCGGCATTGATGTCTCCGTCCGGATGCGGGCTTACGCTGTCTTGGTCCGCGGCCCCGGCTGCAGGGCGCGCATCACGG
Organism: Paenarthrobacter sp. DKR-5; assembly: GCF_018531425.1. Lineage (GTDB taxonomy): Bacteria > Actinomycetota > Actinomycetes > Actinomycetales > Micrococcaceae > DKR-5. Next base: position 489,685 of record NZ_JAHBOI010000001.1, on the reverse strand, counting down.
GCTCCACGGTACGTGCGGCGACCGGTCCCAGGACAGCCATGAGCAGCACATAGGTCGTGGCGAGGGCGGCCAGTTCGCCGGGGACCGCGCCGGAGGCGACGGCGAGGCCGGCGATCACGATCGAGAACTCCCCGCGGGCCACCAGGGCGGCCCCGGCCCGGGCCCGGCCGAATTTGGCGACGCCGGCCCGCTTCGCCGCCCACCAGCCGGTTGCCAGCTTGGTCAGCGTGGTGACGACCATCAGCAGTGCCGCCCAGCCCAGCACCGGCGGCAGGCTGGTGGGGTCGGTGCTGAGGCCGAACACTACGAAGAAGATCGCCGCGAACAGGTCCCGCAGCGGCGTGAGCATCAGCGATGCGTTGTGAGCGGTGGCACCGGAGATGGCGATGCCGAGCAGGAAGGCACCCACAGCGGTCGAGACGTTCATCGCGGAGGAGATTCCGGCGATCAGCAGGGCTGCCCCGATCATGCTGAGCAGGAAGACTTCGGCGTTTTCGCTGTCCACGATCGTGGAGACCTGCCGGCCGTAGCGCAGGGCCACGAGTAGCACGGCGCTGATCATCAGCAGGGATGCCCCGACGGCCTGCAGTCCGCCGACGAAGCTCACCCCGGCCAGCACGACGGTCAGGATCGGCAGGTACACGGCCATAGCGAGGTCTTCGAACACCAGCACCGCCAGCACCGCGGGCGTCTCGCGGTTGCCGATCCGGCCCAGGTCGGTGAGCACCTTGGCCGCGATGCTGGAAGAGGAAATGTAGGTGACTCCTGCCATGACGAGCGCACCCACCGGGCCCCACCCGAGCAGCCATGCTGCCGCGGCGCCCGGCGCAGCGTTGAGGACGACGTCGAGCAGCCCCGCCTGCCAGGAGCGGCGCAGCCCGGTGACCAGTTCACGCGCCGTGTATTCCAGGCCGAGCATCAACAGCAGCAGGATGACGCCGATCTCGCTGGCGAGGTGGCTGAAGGCGGCCATGCCCTCGAGCTTCATCAGGCCGCCGGAACCGAACGCGAGCCCCCCGAGCAGGTAGAACGGGATCGGCGACATGCCGATCCGACCGGCCAGCCGGGCCAGCAGCGCCAGCCCGAAAATGACCGCGCCAAGCTCAATCAGGGCGAGCGCGGTGGTCCCCATGGCTCAGCCGTTCCGCAGTATCTCGGCCGCAGCGTCGAGGCCGTCAAGCGTGCCGACGGCGACGAGAAGGTCCCCGGCGCGCAGCACGAAGTCCGGGCTGGGGGAGGGCTGTACCTGGCCGGCCCGCATCACGGCCACCACGGAGACCTTGGTGCGGGTGCGCAGGTGCGCGTCCCCCATGGGCCGGTTGTCGAACGGCGAGCCGGCCATAATGGAAAACTGGCGTGTGACCACGCCGGGAAACTCGGAGTGCTCCTCTGTGAGCTGCATGACGATCTGGTGGCCGCCGAGGAGGTTCCCCAGGGCGGATGCTTCCTCGCGGGTGAGCGGGATCGACGCGACGCACGCGTCCGGGTCATCGGGCTTGGAGACGATCAGTTCAGTGTCGCCGTCGCGGTAGGCCACCACGCCAACCCGCCGGCCCGATTCGGTGACCAGGTCCTTGCGCGTCCCGATACCGGGCAGCGGCGTCTCCTCCACGTTCATCCCTCCACCATAGTGCCGGCGCCGGAGCCGCGCAGCGGAGAGCGCACCGGAAGCAGAGCCAGCAGGCCGGCCAGGAGCACGACCAGGATGCCCACGATGCCCCAGCGCTGGGCGCCGGTAACGCTCACGAACAGGGCGAACAGCATCGGGGCGAGGAAGGAGACGGCCCGGCCGGTGGTGGCGTACAGGCCGAAGAGTTCCCCCGCCTGGCCCGGGGTCGCCAGCCGGGCCAGGAAGGTGCGGCTGGAGGACTGGGCTGGTCCGACAAACAGTGAGAGCAGCAAGCCGAAGACCCAGAAGGAGGCGCTTCCGCGCAGGAACAGCAGCGCCGTACCGGAGACCAGAAGGCCGAGCAGCGAGCCGACGATCACGGTCTTCGGTCCGAACCGGTCATCGAGGAAGCCAGCGCTGACCGCGCCGGCGGCAGCCACGACGTTCGCCGCGATGGCGAAGATCAGCACGTCACCCCGGCTGAAGCCGAAGGTTCCGACGGCGATGACCGCGCCGAAGGTGAAGACGGCGGCGAGGCCGTCCCTGAAAATGGCGCTGCTGAGCAGGAAGAAGAGCGTGCGCGGGTCCGTGCGGCCCAGCCGGCGGATCGTCCGCCACAGCTCCCGGTACGACTCGAAGAAGCCGAGCTTCGGGTGCGAGGGATCCCGCGGGTTCTCCGGCAGGGCGATGAGTACGGGGATGGCGAACAGCAGGAACCAGAGGGCCGAGAAGAGCGCGACGACGCGGATGTTCAGGCCGTCGTCGTGGGTGACGCCGAACCAGCCCACGGCGGGGGAAATGAACCCTGTGTAGACGACCAGCAGCGCCACGATGCCTCCGACATAGCCCATGGACCAGCCGAGCCCGCTGATCTTGCCGATGGTGCGCGCGGTGGAGATCTGCAGCAGCATCGCGTTGTAGTTGACCGACGCGAATTCGAAGAACACATGGCCGGCGGCGATCAGGGCCACACCGAGGAGCAAAAAGGATTCGGACGGCTGAACGAAAAAGCAGCCGGCCGTCAGCAGCGCCACCATCACCGAATTGGCGCCGAGCCAGAACTTGCGCCGGCCGCTGTGGTCCGAGCGCTGACCTGTGACCGGGGCGAACAAGGCGATCGCCAGGCCCGAGAGCCCGAGGCCGAACGCGAGAACGGCCGAGGCATGGTCCGCGCCGCCAAATGGGTCTCCGGTCAGGTACACGGTGAACACGAAAGTGGTCATGACCGCGTTGAAGGCGGCGGACCCCCAGTCCCAGGCGGCCCATGCCGCAATCTGGGCCTTGGTGGCCACGGCGCGCGGGGCCGGGGAAAAGCCGACCGGCTCGGTGGCTGGTCCGGCAGGCGGGGCGACGTCGCTCATACCGTGAATGCTAGCGGCCCCCGGGGCCCCCACCGGCCCCGGGCGCGAGGCTGCGTGTTACGAAGCGGTCTTTTCGGTTGCAGCCGAGCTTCCGCTCAAGGCAAGGATTTCAATGGAGGTCATGTTCGCCGCACTGGCGACAGCGGCGACGGATTCGCCCCTGCCAATGGCACTGCCAATGACGATGCTGAGATCCTCCTTGGCCTGGTCCGCTGCGTGTTCTGCCGATTCCAGCTGGGCAGCTGCCAGCCAGACATCATTTTCATTCGAGTTCATAGGAACCCTCAATTCCGGGGAGCCGTACCGAAAATTCTTAACGACTGGGGACCGGCTCCGCCAGTGCGCAACACTAGCACCGGCGGCTTAAGGCCACTTTCGCAGCCCAGGGTTGCGGCGGACGATCGACGCGTTCAGGGCAGTGGCGAACGCTGTCCAGGCCACGTACGGCGCTAGCAGCCAGCCTGCCGTCCGGTCGATCCGCGCGGCGCGGCGGACCAGCCCGAGGTTGGAGGCGTTCAGGGCTCCGAGCTCGGCCAAGGCCAGCGAGGGTTTCCGCGCCTTGAAGAAAATCCAGTTCCAGCCGGCGTTGAGTATCAGGTTCGCCCCGAAGGAAGCAGCGAACCGTCGCCTGGAGTCCGCGTCCGCCCGGTTCAGGGCGCGGGCCGCTGCCACGGCCATCAGCAGGTAGAGGGTGGTCCAAGCCGGTCCGAAGGCCCAGCCGGGCGGCTGCCAGGACGGCTTGTCCAGGCGCCGGTACCAGTGGGACCCGGGGTCGGTGCCAAGGGAACCTACCACGGCGGTTGCGGTGACGGCCGCGGCCGCAGCGGCGGCATGGCGGGTGGCTGGGCGCATGCGGGCAGTCTAGTCCCGCACTGCCGCCCGCGTCAGCCCTCAGCCGCTTCAGCCGTGGGCCCAGGACCCCAGCAATGCGGCGGGCAGGCCGAGAGTGACCGTCCTGCCGTCCAGCTCCACGGTGAGGCGGCGGCGCCCGGTGTCGGGCTCGACGTCGGAATAGGCCGGATCGGGAAGCACCGGGAGGGTCGTTTCCTGCAGCCAGCGGGTGTCCGCGGGAGCGGCGCTGAAGGCACCGTCCGCGGCGAGCGCCCGGAAGAACGGAAGCAATGTCGCCACGCCGGCTAGGCGCACGCCCGTCAGCGCGCGGCGGGCGGACGCCAGGGCCGCGCCGCGGCTTCCCGCGGCGGTGACCAGCTGCGCCACGGGCCCGGGACGGCTGAGCACGACCGGTGACCCGGCTTGCACCGCCCAGGTCACAGCCTCCTCATCGGCGCCCTCAATGCTCTCCACGGTGCCGGCGGCGGGAAGAAACCCCCGGCCCGCGTCCTCGGCGAAGATGTCGAACAGGAACGCGTGCCGGTGCGCCGGTTCGGGAAGCGCTGCCTCCAGCAGGGCGCCCCCGGCCAGGTCCAGCTGCAGGCCGACCAGGTCCACCCCCGCGGCCGCTTCGGTGAGTGCGAAGACCGGGTCGAGGCCCGGACGGACGCCCGTCAGCACGATCCGGTCCCAATGGACCTGCGCCTCCACCGTGGCGAGGCCGGTCAGGCCCCGGGCGGCTCCGGTCGCCAGGTCCAGCAGCCGGGCTCCGGCGGTGGTGCCCAGCGCGGCGGGCGCCTCCGCGGCGAGCACCGCGCCGCGTCGCTGCAGTGAGACGTTCCGCGTGCCCAGGCTGGTGATAGCGCCCGTGCGGTCCGCGGCGAGCTGCACCTGGACGGCCAGCGGTGCGGGGCTGTCCGGTGAGCAGGCATCGTCCAGAGGGGCGGTGTCTTCCTGCAGGGGGCGTCTGCCGGATGGGTCTCCGATCCAGACCCGGCCGCCCCGGGTGACGGCTGCGGCGAAGAGCGGGTCCGCCGCGAGCCCCGAGGTTCCCGGGTGCACGGCGTCGGCACCGCTCAGGCGCAGGACGGCGAGCAGCCGCCGGCGGTCCAGATAGGCGTTCTGTGCGGCCGGCCCGCCGAGAGCAAAGGCCTCGTCCGCAGCAAGGACGTGCGGGGCATCGGCGTCGGCGTCGGAGTACACGGCGACCGTCCACAGCCCCCGGGCGCGGCAGGCGCGGATGATCCGGACGGCGGCGGTGCCATGGTCGGCCACCAGCACTGTCCTCATGCGCGTACTCCTGCCATGGCCGGTGCCGTGGCTCCGGCTGCCGCGTCGTGGTCGGCGACGGTAAAGCGCACCTGGCCGCCAAGCGGAACCTGTGCCGCCCGGTCCAGATCCTCGTCGGCGAGCACCGCGATGACCGGGTAGCCGCCGGTGACGGGATGGTCGGCAAGGAAGAGGACGGGCAGGCCGTTCGGCGGGACCTGGACCGCCCCGGCGACGGTGCCCTCGCTGGGCAGCTCGGCGGGCAGCCCGGCACCGGACAGGCGCTCCAGGGCGACTCCCTCCAGGCGCAGGCCCACACGGTTTGATTGGGGCGTCACCGTCCAGTCCTGGCTGCACAGCCGGTCCAGCATGTCCGGGCTGAACCAGTCCTGCCGCGGCCCCGGCACGATCCGCAGCACGACCGGTCCCGCTGCGGGGGCGGGCTGGGGCTCGGGGGCGCCCACGACGGCGCCGAGCCCGGCAGGCTTCACGCCCAGCAGGGTGCCCTCGGACACCGGGGCCGGTCCGAGACCGGACAGTGTGTCGGTGGCCCGGCTGCCGAGCACCGGCGGAAGGTCCAGCCCCCCGCGCACGGCGACGTAGCTCCGCATCCCCGCGGCCGGGCTGCCCAGAGTGAGCACCTCCCGGTCGCGCAGCACGAATGCCGTATCCAGCGGCGCGGTCCGCTCGCCGTCGTCGCCGCTGACCGTCAGGTCCGCCACGGCGCCGGAGACCGCGAGGACGTGGTCCCCGGAGGCTTCGAGCCGGAGGCCGCCGTAGACCGTTTCCAGCACGGCTTCAGCCGGGGGGTTGCCGGCAATCCTGTTGGCACGGGCCGCCGCGGCGCGGTCGAGGGCGCCGGAGGCGCCGACGCCGAGGTCCGCAAAGCCGGGGCGTCCGAGGTCCTGCACCAGCGTTTGAAGCCCTGGGGAGTGCACCAGTAAACCCGGGCCGGCAGCAGAACCCGTCTGTGCCGGGGCTTGTCCGGAGGACGGCTGCGCCGCCAGCGTGGCCGTGGCCCGGACGGCGCGGTAGCGGACCCGGTTGCCCGGCCGCACGAGGGCCGGGTCCTGGCGGTCCAGGTCCCACATCGCGGCCGTGGTGCGGCCGATCAGCTGCCAGCCGCCGGGCGAGGTTCGCGGATACACAGCCGAGTAGGTGCCCGCCAGGCTGACGGACCCGGCAGGCACAGCGGTGCGCGGGCTGGGGCGCCGCGGCACCTCCAGCCGGGCGTCCTCTCCCACGAGGTAGGCGAAGCCCGGAGCGAAGCCGCAGAACGCCGCCGTCCACAGCTGCCCGGTGTGCGCGGCGACGACGCCGTCGCGGCCAAGGCCCGTCAGCTCGCCGACGGCGTCGAGGTCTTCGCCGTCGTAGACGACGTCGATCTCCACCAGGCTTCCGTCCCCGGCGGAGACTTCGTCGAGTTCCAGCGAGCGGAGGAAGCCCGCCATGGCCGCCGCGGCCGCCGGCGAGGACAGTTTCAGGAGCACCGTGCTGTCGGCGGGCACCGCGTCAACCAGTCCGGGTTGAGGCCGTTCGGCCAGGGCGGCCTTCAGCGCCAGCACGCCGGCCAGTCCGTCGACCTCGGCGAGCAGCGCCCGGTTGCCGACCGGGCGCACCCCGCGGATCCTGCGGTCCATGGCTAGACGAAGCTGCGGATGGTCAGGCCGGCATCGAGCAGCGCTTCGCGGACGCTGCCGGCCATGGCGACGGCGCCCGGCGAGTCGCCGTGCACGCAGATGCTCTCCGCCCGCACCGGGATGATGCTCCCGTCCACGGCCCTGATCCTGCCGTCGGTGGCCATCCGCAGCACGTGTTCGGCCACCTGCGTCGGATCGTGCAGCACGGCGCCTGCGACACTGCGCGAGACCAGGGTGCCGTCCGGGTTGTAGGCGCGGTCGGCAAACGCCTCGGGAACAGTGCGCAGCCCGGCTGCCTCCGCCTGCCGCTCGACCACCGAGTCGGGAAGCACGAGCAGGGGCAGGGATGCATCGAACGCCCGGATCGCGTCGACGACGGCGCGGGCCTGCGCCTCATGGTGCACGATGGCGTTGTAGAGACCGCCGTGCGGCTTCACATAGCGGATGGCTTCGCCCTGGACGGCAGCGATCGCAGCGAGCGCACCGAGCTGGTAGACGACGTCGTCGGCCAGTTCCACCGGGTCCATGTCGATGAAGCGGCGGCCGAATCCGGCCAGGTCGCGGTAGCCCACATGCGCTCCGACGGTCACGCCGGCGGCCTTCGCGGCGCTCACCGTGCGCCGGAGCGTTCCCGGATCCCCGGCGTGGAACCCGCAGGCGACGTTGGCGCTGGAAACGGAGGAGAACATCGCGGCGTCGTCGCCCAAGGTCCAGCGGCCGTAGGACTCGCCTACGTCGCTGTTAAGGTCGATGCCGTGGCTGGTTGTAGAACTCATTGTGATCCTCGTCTCGTACGGACTTGGATCCAGCATGACGCATTTCCAGAGATTGTTCAACAATCATGGCTGATTACTTCGCGGCCGGCTCCGTCGGCTGGTCATGCACCACCAGCACGGGGCAGGCCGCGTGCTCGACGCAGGCCGAGCTGACCGACCCGAGCAGTAGCCCGCGGAAGCCGCCCTGGCCGCGCCGGCCCAGGATGAGCAGGCGGGCGCCGCGGGCCTTCTCCAGCAGGACCTCCGCGGGATGCCCGCGCACCACCGAAGAGGTCAGGGCCGCGGGCGGACTGCTGCCGAATGCGCGCTCCACTGCCTCCCCGAGCACGCGCTCCATCTCCTCCTCTAGGCGGCCGAGGGGGAGGGGACGCGGTGAATCCCAGCAGGCGACGGCTTCGATCGTCGTCTCGAGCGCCGGCGCCAGCCGGCTGGCGAGCCGCAGCGCCTGCACGGACGCGGCGGAACCGTCGACGCCGACGACGACGCGGGCTGCCGCTGCTGGCTCGTCCATGGCCGGGCTCCTCCGTGCTGGGTTTTCGTCCTCAGCATCGCCCGCACCCCGGAGAGCGCGGCAGGGCCGAAGGTCACCGGGCCGGTCCGCCGTCTATGCCTTTACTGGAATGTGTTCCTAGCCCCTGACCATCTTTGGCCAAGCGTGCGGAGACCATCGTGCTGATAGTGCTCACCATCCACTTCATGGTGGCGCTAGGGGCGCCCTTCCTGTTCCGCTGGTTCGGCACCGTGCCGGTGTCCGCCCACATGGTCGGCCGCGCCGGTTACCGGACGAAGCGGCTGCGCAAGGACCTGCTTACGGCCGACGACCTGGACCAGGTCGTTGAAGCTGCAGCACGGTCCGAGGCCGGGGCGCGCGCGGGGCGCGACGCCGACGGCCGGGACAGTTAAACCTCGTCGCGGTTCTTCTTGAACCGGGCGGCGGCGTGCGAGGCGCCCCGGCCGGCCAGGACGTGGATGACGGCGGCGACGGCGGCGGACACGACCGCGAACGTCAGTGCTGCGCGCAGGCTGTTCTCGGGGTCGTCCAGGTCCTTCGGCGGACGCTTGCCCGTGCCCCGCTCCCATGCGGCGTCGAGCACCTTGTTGGCGGCAATACCGGCGCCAATGGTGAGCCCCGTGCTCAGCAGCTTAAACAGCAGGTTCATTGTTGCTCCGTTCCTCAGCCGGCTTACAATCCGGGTTCCAGCGTAACCCAGAGGCCGGCCGGCGCGGGTGAGGGTTCAGCCACGTCCGTGCGCTGCGGGCCCTCCCGGCGCTGACCTGCCCGGTATAGACTGAGCGTGCTGAAAAATCAGCGCATCAACGACAGGGGAGCGCCGGGTCACCGCCCGGCCGAACGGATCCGCCAGGACCGTCACGGCCGGAAAGACACTGGGCGCTGAGAGTGCGGCCCACCGCAGACCCTCGAACCTGCTCCGGCTAGTACCGGCGAAGGGAGTCGAGTTCTCAGAGCTGCCGCGCACCGCGCGGAACTCTCCCCTCCTGTAGCTCAGGAGGAATCCAATGACTGCCCAGGAAGCAGCTCCCAAGAAGCCCACCTACCAGTGGCGCGTGGTGGACATCGTCGTGGCCGCCGTCGTCGCGGTCGCGGTCGGCGTCATCTTCTGGATCTGGGACCAGATTTACGTCGGCGTCGAAGCCGTCACGGCCGCCTTCCCGCCGCTGAGCGGGCTGTATTCCGGCGGCTGGCTGATCGCCGGCGTCCTCGGCGCCCTGATCATCCGCAAGCCGGGAGCCGCCATCTTCTGCGAGATCCTCGCCGCCGTCGTGGAGGCCCTGCTGGGGTCCCAGTTCGGTGTGGCGGTGCTGCTCTCGGGGCTCGTCCAGGGCCTCGGTGCGGAGGTCGTCTTCGCAATCTTCCGCTACCGCCGGTGGTCCCTGCCGGTCGCGCTGCTGGCCGGCCTGGGGTCGGGGCTCGCGCTCGGCGTCAGCGAGGTCCTGCTCTACTTCGTGGAGTGGGAGTTCGGCTGGCAGCTGCTGTACGTCATTTTCGCCGCCGTCTCGGGCGTCATCATCGCTGGCCTGCTGTCGTGGCTCGCGGTGCGCGGACTCGCCCGGACCGGCGCGCTCTCGGCCTTCGCCGCCGGCCGCAGCGCCGACGTCTAAGTGACCTCCCGCCCAGCCCCGCCGGCGCCGGGACGGCCGGCCGCCATCCGCGCGCGCGGGTGGGGCTGGCGGCATGCCGGACGGAAGGCCTTTGCCGTCAGCGGACTCGACCTGGACATCGCCCCTGGTGAGCGGGTCCTGCTGCTGGGCGCCTCCGGGGCGGGAAAGTCGACGCTGCTGCACGCCCTGGCGGGGGTCCTCGGTGCGGCCGAGGAGGGGGAGGAGCGCGGGTCCCTGACCCTCGACGGCGCCCCGGCCTCCGGTGTGCGCGGCAGGGCCGGCCTGGTCCTGCAGGACCCCGACAGCCAGACGGTCCTCGCCCGCGTCGGGGACGAAGTGGCCTTCGGCGCGGAGAACCTCGCGGTGCCGCGGGAACAGATCTGGCCGCGGGTGCGCTCGGCGCTGGGCGACGTCGGGCTGGACCTGCCGCTGGACCACTCCACAAGCGCCCTTTCGGGCGGCCAGAAGCAACGGCTGGCCCTGGCCGGGGCGCTGGCCATGGAACCGGGGCTCCTCCTGCTGGACGAGCCGACGGCGAACCTCGATCCGGATGGTGTCACCGAGGTGCGCGACGCCGTCCGGCGCGTCGTGGACCGGACCGGCGCCACCCTCGTCGTCGTCGAGCACCGGGTGGCGGTCTGGGCGGACGTGGTGGACCGGGTGGTCGTTCTGGCGGCCGGGGGCGGGATCCTGGCCGACGGCACTCCGCAGCAGGTGCTCGGCCGTGCCGCGTCCCGGGACGAACTGGCACGTGCGGGCATCTGGGTCCCCGGCGTGCGGCCGGCGACGCGAGCTGAGCAGCGCCGGAGCGGCGCCGTGCTGTCCCCGGTGCCTTCCGCCGGGCCGGCGGCGCACGGGGAAGCCTTGCTCGAGGCGGAGCAGCTGACCGTGGCGCGTCTGCGCCGCGGTGCTGCGGTCGTGCAGGACGTGTCGCTGCAGCTCCGCCGCGGACAGGCACTGAGCATCGTGGGTCCCAACGGCGCCGGCAAGTCGACGCTGGCCCTGACCCTTGCCGGACTGCTGCCGCCGTCCCGCGGCAGGCTCGAGGCGCTCGCTCCGCTGGACCGCGGGGCAGGACCTGCGCCGCACCGCTGGCGCTCCGCCGAGCTGGTGACACGGATCGGGTCCGTGTTCCAGGAACCCGAACACCAGTTCCTGACCGCGCGGGTGATCGACGAGCTCGAATTCGGCCCGCGCCGTGTCGCCGGGCTGTCGGCCGCCGACGCGCGGGCGAAGGTGGAGGAGCTGATTGTCCGGCTGCGGCTTGGTCACCTGCTCCAAGCCAACCCGTTCACGCTGTCCGGCGGCGAGAAGCGCAGGCTCTCGGTGGCCACCATGCTCGCCACCGGCCCGGACATCCTGATGCTCGACGAACCAACCTTCGGCCAGGACGCGCATACCTGGGCGGAGTTGGTGGACCTGCTCGACGGGCTGGTCATGGAAGGACGGACAGTGGTGTCCGTGACCCACGACGAGGACTACACGGCCGTGCTCAGCGATTCCGTGATCCGCATCGATGGCGGCCAGGCGGCCCTGGCAGGAGCGGACCGGTGAGCGTCGACATCCTTGGTCCTTCCATCGCGGACTCCGTGCTGGCACGGGCGAACCCGGTGTCGAAGCTGCTCGCCGCCCTCGTGCTGACCGTGGCCCTGCTGCTTAGCGTCGACTGGGTGTCGGCGTCCGTAGCACTGGCCTGCGAACTGTGCCTGCTGCCGCTGCTGGCGGTGGGGCCGCTCCAGCTGCTCAAGCGCATCTGGCCCCTGGTGGTGGCCGCCGCAGTGGCCGCCTACGGGACGGCGCTGCTGGCACCGAAGACCGGGGCGGTGCTGCTCGCTCTCGGTCCGGTCATCTTCACCGCCGGATCGGTAGCGTCCGGGGCGGCAATCGGGCTGCGCGGCCTGGCCATCGCCCTGCCCGGGGTGTTCCTGCTGCTCTCCACCGATCCGACCGACCTCGCCGACGGGCTCGCCCAGAAACTGCGGCTGCCGCACCGGTTCGTGCTTGGCGCCCTGGCCGGGATGAGGCTGGCGGGCCTGCTGGTGGACGAGTGGCGCGTCCTGGGCCTGGCCCGCCGGGCCCGCGGGGTGGGTGCCGGGAACAACCCGGTGGCCCGGTTGAAGTCCTTCGCCGGCCAGGCCTTCGGCCTGATGGTGCAGGCCATCCGGCGGGCCACCCGGCTGGCGGTGGCGATGGAGGCGCGAGGCTTCGGCGGCGTCGTCGACGGCAAGGCTGCCCCCCGCACATGGGCGCGGGAATCGGTCTTCACCAGGCGGGACCTGTGGGTCCTGGCCGGCGGCACGGCGATCGCCGCGCTCGCTGTCGCGGCCGCCGTTGCCGCCGGCACCTGGAACTTCGTCTTCGTCTAGGGCGTCTCCGGACTGAAACCCGGGCCCGCGGCCGTCAGCCGGCGAGGGCTTTGGCGAGGTCCCCGGTGAGGTCTGCCAGATCCTCCAGGCCCACGGAAAGCCGAAGGACGCCGTCGGACAGGCCGATCGCAGCCCGGCCCTCCTCGCCCATGGCGCGATGCGTGGTGGTGGCAGGGTGCGTGATCAGGCTCTTGGAATCGCCCAGGTTGTTGGAAATGTCGATCACGCGCAGGCCGTTGAGCAGCTTGAAAGCCGCTTCCTTGCCGCCGGCGACTTCGAATGTCAGCACGGTCCCGCCGGCCTTCATCTGCCGGCTGGCCAGCTCGTACTGCGGGTGGGAGGGCAGCAGCGGATACTTGACCCAGTTGATCCCGGGCTGCTGCTCAAGGAACTCCGCAAGGCTCAGTGCCGAGCCGCAGGAGGCGTTGACCCGCAGCGAGAGCGTTTCGAGCCCCTTGAGCAGCACCCAGGCGTTGAAGGCGCTCAAGGCAGGCCCCGTGTGCCGCATGAGCGTCTTGACCGGGCCTTCGATGAATTCCTTCGTGCCCAGGATCGCGCCGCCCAGCACGCGGCCTTGGCCGTCGATGTGCTTGGTCCCGGAGTAGACGATGACGTCCGCGCCGAAATCCCCGCAGCGCTGCAGCAGCGGAGTGGCGAAGACATTGTCGACGACGACGGTGGCCCCCGCGGCGTGCGCGAGGTCCGCAACTGCCTGGATGTCCACGATTTCCTGCATCGGGTTGGACGGCGTTTCGAAGAAGACGGCCGTTGCCGGCGTCGCCAGCGCTTCGCGCCACTGGTCCAGGTCGGGTCCGTCGACGAACACGGTCTCCACGCCCCAGCGGGGGAGGATCTCGTTCAGGATCACGAAGCAGGAACCGAACAGGGACCGGGCGGCCACGACCCGGTCTCCGGCCCCCAGCAGGGCGCCGAGGGCGGTGAACACGGCGGACATGCCGCTGGCCGTCGCGAAGCAGGCCTCGGTGCCTTCGAGCAGGCGCAGACGTTCCTGGAACGCCGCGACGGTCGGGTTGCCGTAGCGGGAGTAGACGAAACGTTCCGACTTACCGGTGAACGCCGCCTCGGCCGCCTCGGCGGACTCGTAGACGAACCCGGAGGTGAGGAACAGGGCCTCGGAGGTCTCATGGAAGTTGGTGCGGTCCAGGCCGCCGCGGACCGCCTGCGTGGCTGCCCCCCAGGCACCGTCTTCGCGGGTCACTTCGTCCATGCCAATCCCCTGACCTTCCATCCGGCGACGTTGCGCACGCCGTATTCGTCGGCGTCGCCCTCGAAGCCCTCCAGCACGTTGTAGGCGGTGTACCCGGCAGCCGCGGCAGCCTGCGCCGCCGCCGCCGAACGGGCTCCGGACCGGCACAGGAACACCAGATCGCGGCCGCGGTCCTCCTCGCCCAGCGCATCCTTGAGCTGGTCCAGGAACGCGTTGTTGGGCACGCCGCCGTTGAGGTTCCACTGCACGAAGAGCGGCTTTCGGCCCAGCGCACTGGTGTCCGGCACACCGATGTGCTTCCACTCGGAAACGCTGCGGACGTCCACCAGCAGGGCGCCGTCAGCGAGCTTCTGCCACGCCTGCTGCGGGGTCAGATCCTCGACGTAGCTCATTCGCCCGTCCCCTTGAGCACGAGGGCCTGGGCTGCGATGACGCGCTCCCCGTTGAAAGTGACGGAGGGACTGCCGTGCAGCTCGTAGCCTTCGTCGAGGGCAGCGCTGATGCGCTCACAGAAAGTTCGGTCGTCCGGGCCCGTCAGCAGGCGGTACCGGAGTTTGCTGGTGTCTTCAGCCAAAGCGGGCTCCTCAGTCCATGCCGGAACCAAGCGGGAAGGCCTCGGGGCTCGTCCGTCCCCCGGGGAACGTCGGCCGGGGCCGGGTGGTTCACGCTTGCAATCCGTCGAAACGTTATGCCGAGTATTCACCTGAGGCACCCCGCCGGACCGGAGGGTTGCCGACCAGCAAGTCAGGGCTTGGTGCTGGTACTCATTACTCCCTGCCAACGTAGCACAGGGTTCCGGGCCCTCCGGCGGGGGCCGGAAATGTTGCGTAACCGCGGGAATGCGTAACCGCGGGAAGAGGGTGTGCCGGCCCGGGCCGGCACACCCTCGGGCCTACTTCCAGAGCCGCTCGGACGCCAGGCGTGCCCCCTCGGTCAGCGCTTCGAGCTTGGCCCAGGCGATCTGCGGGTGGATCCGGCCGCCCAGGCCGCAGTCCGTGGACGCCACCACTCGTTCGCGGCCGACGATCTGGGCGAACCGCTCGATCCGGTCCGCCACCAGTTCCGGGTGCTCGACGACGTTGGTCGCGTGGCTGACCACACCCGGCAGGATCAGTTTGTCCTCCGGCAGGTCCAAATCGCGCCAGACCTTCCACTCGTGCTCGTGCCGGACGTTCCCGGCCTCGAAGGAGTAGGCGCCGGCATTGATCGAGAGCATGGTCTGCGCGAGGTCGGCAAAGGGCAGGTCGGTGGTGTGGGGCCCGTGCCAGCTGCCCCAGCACAGGTGGAACCGGATCTGCTCCTGCGGCAGTCCGCGCAGCGCGTAGTTCAGCGCCTCGACCCGCAGCTGGGTGAACTTCAGGTAGTCCTCAACCGTGGGTTCGGGGTTGATCATGTCCCAGTTCTCGGCGATGGACGGATCGTCGATCTGCACGACGAGGCCGGCGTCGGTGATCGCCTTGTATTCCTCGCGCATGGCGTCCGCGCAGGCGTAGATGAACTCTTCGTCCGATCCGTAGTACTCGTTGGAAATGCGGGACGCGGACCCGGGGGAGAGGGAGGGCAGGAAGCCCTCGGTGGCACCGGTGGCCGCCAAGGCCTCCTTGAGGTTCGCGATGTCGCGCTGCACCGCTTGCTGGCCGGTGTAGGTGACCGGGCCGGTGACAGTGGGCTGGGAACCGGGCTTGCGGCCGGTGAGGATGCCCGACGTCGGATCGTTGTAGGCCTCGCGGAACCGCTGCCGGTCACGCCGGTCGGTGAAGGTCGTCAGCACCACGTTCCCGGGCGAGGAGCGCCGCTGCTCCGTCTGCTGCCAGCGGTCGGTGCCGCCGGGGGTGAGCCCGCTCATCCGCGAGAAGGAGTAGTTCCACCAGGCGCCGTAGTCCACCGAGTTGGACATGGTGTGCCCGTATTCGCCGTCGTTCGGCGTGGAAAGCCCGACGTCGACCTGCTTCCGGACGATGTCGACCACGGAGGCGGTCAGCAGCTTGTTGAAGGCGTCCGAATCCTCCGGGTTCTCCGCCTGTGCGGCGTTTGCCGCCAGCAGCTCGGGGGTGCGGGGCAGGGACCCGGCGTGGGTGGTGCGGATGAAGTCAGTGCTTTTGAACATGGGCTTAGTCTTACCCATCCACGGCAGCGGCGGCCCTGTCGCGTCCGCCATGTGGATGCCGGAGGCGATGCGGCGTCCGGTGGAGTAGGTGCTTCGGCGCGATGGTCAGCGGCGCATGCTTAGCGGCGCCGGCCGAACAGGAAATAGGCAATCGGCCCGGCGAAATTGACGAAGCAGGCGGCTGCCCAGGCAGGTTTGGGTCCACGGATCTGCTCCGCGGGACGCCGGGCGATGTCCCGTAACGCCGCCACAAGCAGCGAGAGCTGAAGGGTGCCGGCGAGCACCACGGTCCTGCGCTGCTGTCCGCTGAGGTCCTTCCATGATTTCCTCCGCTGTGCGATCCGTTTCCTGCGCATGGTCCGACGCCTCCTCTTTCCTGATGGATACCCGATTTTCCCGCTGCGGCGGCTCCCGGGCCAGCGTCATAGGTCCCGCTCTTCACACGTGAAGAGCGGGGGTCGCGCAAAATCGCACAGTACCCTTACTATTTAGCGGGAGCGAGATGTCTGGGGTGAGCTCTTTCTTGTCGCAAGTTCCAGTTGCGGGGCCCCGGCATCACCTTTCGTGTAGTACCCGGGCCGGAACGGCTGCTGTCCGGGGTTCAGTGTTTGTCATTGGTACCCGAGCGGGCGTGAGTTGACTCTCCGCCCTGAAATGGAGCTACGTCGTGAGCAACGATCAGGAACTTACCCCCTTGACTGACGAGGAACTGGCCGCCGAGGGGGTGACCGCTTTGCCGGACAAGGAAGTGGCCTCGATCCTGGACCTGAACGCTGACCTGAATCTGGGCATTGATGCGGCAGCACCCATCGACCTGGCAGTTGCAGCGAACGCCAATGTGGCCGCTCCCATTGACGCGAGTGCGTCCGCCAACGTGCTTTCCGCCGGCTCTGCAGCTGCCGGCATGGCCGACCAAGGGGTGCTCATCGACCAGGGCATCAACGCCGACGCCACCGCCAACTCGGTGCAGGACAGCACCGTGGGGCAGGGGGCGGGAACGGACCCTACGGCAGGGGCGACCACCGACCCTACGGCAGGGGCGACCACCGACCCGACGTCGGGCACGGCGACCACCGACCCGACAGCTGCGGTGAACGGCAATCTGCTCAACGTGGACGTGAACGTGGATGCGAACGCCGGCATTGCTGCGCCAATCAACGGCGCGGTTGCGGCCAACGCGAATGTTGCCGCACCGATCGACGCCAGCGTCGCGGCCAATATCGGCTCGATCGACAGCAACGCGGTCGCCGTGTCGCAGCAGGACGCGGTCATCAGCCAGCACATCGACGGCGCAGCGAGCGCGGCGTCGAACCAGCAGTCCAACCTGCAGCAGAACTAACCGGCGATGACGGTCATTCCCGGCGGCGCGTCGGACTCCGCCGGTTTGACGGCGCCGCGGGAACCGGCCGCGCAGGGCCTGCTGCCGGCCCGGGCGGAGGGCGTCGAGTTGATCGGCGAGATGAAGGGCTCCGGATACCGCGAGCCGCCGGCCTTGGTCCGCAGAGCGGACGGGCAGACGCTCCAGCTCACCCGGCTGCTCTATGCTGTGCTGTCCGAGATCGACGGGCAGAGCACCGAAGCGCGGATTGCCGAACGAGCCAGTGCGCGCTTCGGAAGGTTGATTACCGCCGGGAATGTCGCGTCCCTGATTGACGCCCAGCTCAGGCCGCTGGGACTGTTGGAACTCGCCGACGGCTCGCAGCCGGAGGTCAAGAGGTCCAGCCCTCTGCTCAGCCTGCGTTTCAAATATGCGGTGACCGATGCCGCGAAGACTCGCCGTCTGACCGACCCCTTCGCGCGCCTCTTTCACCCCGTTGTCGTAGTGACCGTACTCGCGGTCTTCGCGCTGGTGTGCTGGTGGGTGCTGACGCAGAAGGGTTTGGCATCGGCGACGCACGACGCCTTTGCGAATCCGGTCCTGCTACTGCTGGTGGTGGCAGTGACCGTGCTGTCAGCCGGTTTCCACGAGTTCGGCCACGCGGCGGCTGCGCGCTACGGCGGAGCGACACCCGGGGTGATGGGAGCGGGCCTCTATCTGTTCTGGCCCGCGTTCTACACAGACGTCACCGACTCATACCGCCTCGGGCGTGCGGGCCGGGTCCGGACCGACCTGGGCGGCCTCTACTTCAACGCGCTGCTGACCGTGGTGATCGCCGGGGCGTGGCTGGCGACGGGTTGGGACGCACTGTTGCTGGTGGTCCTGACCCAGATCCTGCAGATGCTCCGGCAGCTTACTCCGCTGGTGCGGTTCGACGGCTACCACGTTCTGGCTGATGTCACAGGGGTTCCTGATCTGTTCCAGCGCATCAAGCCGACCCTGCTCGGGCTGCTGCCGTGGAGGTGGGGGTCGGCCGACGCAAAGATCCTCAAGCCGTGGGCGCGGGCGGTTGTGAGCCTGTGGGTCCTGATCGTCGTGCCGATGCTTCTTTGCAGTTTTGTGATGATGGTCCTGACTCTTCCGCGGGTGATCGCGACGGCTTGGGTGAGCATAGGCCGACGGGAAGCGGCCGTCGCGGAGAGCTGGACCCATGGGGACTTGGCCGGGGGCGCGGCCGGTGCCCTGCTGATCCTGGCGGCGGCGTTGCCCATCCTTGGAACCGCGCTGATTCTGTTCCGGATGATCCGCCAGGGGGCCGCGGCTCTCTGGCGAAGGACCGAGGGGCGCCCGCTGCGGCGCGCTTCCGCCGTCGTCGCCGCCGTGGCCGTCATTGCGGTCCTGGCTGCGATGCTATGGCCGAACGGGGACAAATACCGTCCCATCCAGTCCTATGAGCGCGGCACCATTATCGATGCCGTGGGCTCTGTCGCTCCGCTCTCGAGCGGTCTGCAGGAGGGCCGGCAGGGCCGTGTCGCCGCCGTGTGGCCGCAGGGCAGCGCGCACCCCACGGCGGACAAGCCTGAGCTGGCGATGGTCCTGGCTCCCCGGGGTACGCGGACGCGTGACGGAGTGACGTCCGGGGCCCACGCACCGGCCTGGGTGTTCCCGTTCGACAAGCCCCTGCCTCCGGGTGCGGGTGACAACCAGGCGCTGGCCGTCAACACGAAAGACGGTTCCATCGTGTACGACGTCGCCCTGGCCCTCGTCTGGGTGGAGGACGGATCAGCCCTGAACACCAACGAGGCCTACGCCTTTGCCAGCTGCAAGGATTGTGGTGCCGTCGCCGTCGGCTTCCAAGTGATTCTGATAGCCGGGCAGGCCGACGTCGTCGTGCCGCAGAACCTTTCCGCGGCGGCGAACTACAACTGCGCCAGTTGCCTGACCTACGCCCTCGCCAGCCAGCTGGTCCTCACCCTGGACGGCCCGCTCAGCCCGGCCGGTACTGAGCAGCTCACCAAGCTGTGGAACGAAATCCGGGCGTTCGGCGCGAACATTCAAAACGTCCCGCTGTCGGACATTCAAGCCCGGCTGAGCGCCTTCAAAGCGCAGATACTGCAGATCATCGAGCACGATCCCTCGGCGCATCCGGCAGCATCGACGGCGGTACCGTCACCAGGGACGTCAACAGAGCCTGCCGGTGCCACTTCCGCCCCAGCGGGCTCCGCCGCGCCTGCCGACGGCACCCCCGCGCCCGGAACCCCGGCGGCCGGAATGCCGGCAACCGAGCAGGCTCCTGCTGAACAGGCGACAGCGCCCGCCACGCCGGTCCCGGCTGAACCCACGGCGCCGGCAACGCCCGTGGGCACGGCAACCCCGGCTGGGGGATAAGGAGAAACCGCTGCCGTTTGGCCCGGCGGCGGTTTCTCCTTAAGGTAGACGGCAGAACCATCGAGAGGTCGGAGGAGCCGTGCAGCACCAGCGGAGCCCCTTCCGCCTGCTCCGCACCGCCGCCGTCGCCGTCCCGATGTTCCTGCTGGCCGCGGGCGCCCACATGCTTGCCGGCGGAGCACTTCCTGCGCTTCCCGTCGTCGCCGCCATGCTCGCCCTGACAGCCTTCCCGGTGATCATCCTGACCCGGGCCAAACTGGGTCCGGCCGTGATGGTGTGCCTGCTCGGCGCCAGCCAGTTCGCACTCCACGCGGGCCTGGACCGGCTATCCTCGGCCAGGAGCTTCACGCCCTCCGCCGGAGGCCACCTGCACACGGCGATGCCCGTTTCCGGTTCCATGCCGGGCATGGACCTGGCGTCCCCCGGCGCCCTGGAACACCCCGCCGCGGGAAGCGGGTTCGCCATGCTGGCTTTGCACGCTGCCGCCACCTTGATCACCGCGCTGCTCCTGACCAGGGGAGAGGCAGCATTGTGGGCACTGGCCGCGTGGCTGCGTCCCTTGGCGCAGCTGTTCCGCGCCCTCCTGGTGCCCGGTGTTCCCCGGCCGACGGCCACACCCGGCGCGGGGTTCACCGCCCAGCCCTGGCGATCCCTGCGCCTTCCCGCACGGCGCGGACCACCCGCCGCCGTCGCCGTCTGAGCGCCTGCCCCACCCATCCGCGCTGCCGCCGCGCCCGAATGTCCCTTGTGAGAGCAAGGCTGTTGCCGGGTGCCGGAGCCGCGCACCCACAAACCCAGCGCCCGCACCGTCGACCGAACACGTCCGGGGCCGGCGCACCCGAAAGGTTCACCATGAAGACTCCCGCCATCCGCCGACCCTCCTCCGCGCTGCCGCGCGTCCTCAGCGTCCTCGGGCTGCTCGCGGCGCTGCTGCTGCCCGGTGCTGCTGCCCAGGCCCACGACACGGTCGAGGGCACCAGCCCTGCGGACGGGTCAACAGTCGCCACCGTGCCCGGGCACGTCGACCTCACCTTCGAGGAGACTCCGCTGGCCATCGGCTCCGAGGTGAAAGTCACCGACAGCAGCGGCACCAACTGGGCCGACGGCGCCGTCAAGGTGGCGGACAAGGTCGCGTCCCAGCCGCTGAAGCCGGGCGCACCGGCCGGCAAGTACACCGTGGTTTGGCGCGTTGTCTCCTCCGACTCGCACCCGATCGACGGCACTTTCACCTTCACCGCGAAGGCCTCCTCCGGAAAGACGGCGGCAGCCGCGGCGCCGGTCTCGTCCCCGCCTGCTGCAGCCGCTCCGGCCCAACCGCACGGGCAGGGCGTCCCCTGGGGCATCATCGCCGGCGCCGTCGTCGTCGTGCTGCTGGTGGCCGCCCTCGCCCTGTTTGCCCGCCGGCAACTCAAACGCGGCGCGTAGTCCCCGGCCGAACGGCCGCCAACGGCGGCTTCAGGGCGCGAAAGGCCGCCGTTAGCGGCCGTTCGGCAAGGGCTACTCCCCGGTGAGCTCGTGCAGGCCCTCGACGGCGGCGGCGAGCGAGAGGTCCGGTGCGCCGGCAATGAAGGGCAGCAGCAGCCGGTTTTCCTTCTCCAGATGCAGGGCAAAGATGCGTTCAAGGGTCGACGCCGCGGCGGCAGCGCGCACTCCCTCGGACCCTCGCAGTTCCTCGAGCAGGTCCGCGATCGCCTGGTGCTCCCTCAGCATCCCTTCCACCAGCAACCGCGCTTCCGCCTTCTGCTGAGCGGGCCGGTACAGCGAGGACTCCTCGGCGAGGGCATGCGGAAGAAGGTCGTCTTCGCACCACTCCACCAGCACCGCGTGGGCGTCGTGTTCCGCGGACTGGTCGTGCTCGGTCACGGCGCGGACAAGGGCACCGGTCAGGGAATGAAGCCGCGTCAGCATTCCGGCGTGGTGGTGCTCTACGGTGGCCAGCGCCACTGCTTCCGCGGCGGTGTCCTTGGCAGGGTCAGTCTCCATTCCTCGATGCTGGCCGGGCCCGGCGCCCGGGCGCCAGTGCCGTTGGTCCCCGCCGGACGGGAGGTCAGCGGACGCCGGCGCTGTCGAGGAAGGAAACCTTGGCCACGGACTGCCGGTAGGCCTGGATGGCGTCCTCGAGCGGAAGCTGGCCGAGTGAGAGGGAGAGCTGCAGTCCTTCCAGTTCGGCGTTGCAGGTCTCCGCGGCGGTAACCTGGGCGGCAACATTGGTGGAGTTCGCGAGGTTGGTCGCCACAGCGGCCGCGACAGAGAGCACGACGGCGGCCAGGCACAGGAGCCGCCACACGACGGAGTCGTCGGAGAGTGAGAAGAGGCCCTGGATGGCTTCGGTGAACTTCTTCCCCCCGGTCGCGGGTCCGACGGTGAGGGCGGCGGCGAGTGAGCTGCCGATGATGCTGATGTTGGTCAGGCGCGTTCTGCGCGGCCGGGCGCGGCGCAGGAATTCCCGGATTGACGCCCGCTGCTCGTCGATCCGCGCGGACAGCTCGCGGCGCGCTTCGGCCTGGTCGTCCATCTTGCCCTCCGTGGTCCGCTGGAGTTGGGGTGGAATTCAGTGTGTCAGCGCATGCCCCCGATGTACACGACGCCGCTGTATACGGCTCAGGTGCGTAGCACCCGCAGTGCCCCTGCCCAGGCCGTGACCTGTTCGAGGAGAAGCCGGAGCGCCTCTTCGGCCCGCGGGGAGGGGGTGAAGGTGGTGTACTGCTCAAACTCGGTCGCCATCGGAAGGGCCACTTGGGCGCGCACGTCGGCCATTTGCAGCTCACCGGCGATCGTCCGCAGGTGCTCCACGGCCCGGGTTCCGCCGGCACTTCCGTAGCTGACGAACCCCACCGACTTGTTGTTCCACTCGGCGTAGAGGAAGTCCAGCGCGTTCTTCAGGGCCCCCGGAACGGAATGGTTGTACTCGGCGGTCACGATGACGTACCCGTCGTACGCGCTGATGGCCTTCGCCCAGGCCTTCGTGTGTTTGTGCTCGTAGTGGCCGCGCGACGGCGGCAGCGGCTCGTCGAGCAGCGGCAGTTCGAAGGAAGCGACGTCGATGAGCTCGAACTCGGCGTCCGGCCTGTTGCGGGCGCGGTCGAGGACCCACTCGGCCACCTGCCGGCCGTGCCGGCCCGGCCTGGTGCTGCCGACAATCACGGCGATGCGCAACATGTGCTCCGCCTCCTTTGCCGGAAGAACCATTGGCGCGTCATCGAACTTAAGCGTCCATAGACTTTAACAGCGCGATCGCCGCCGTTCTTCCCGCGGCTGGTTAACGCGCTGCTTAAAGCGAAGGGCCCCCGCCGCCCGTGGCAGCAGGGACCCTCGCCCGGATCGTCTGATCAGACGCGACGGCGGCTGCGTCCGGTGAGGGCACCGTAGACGAGCAGCACGATGACCGAGCCGAGGATGGCCAGCAGCCAGGTCCGGATCGAGAAGAAGTCAGCCAGGCCGCCGCCGAACAGCAGCGAGCCGATCCATCCGCCCAGGAAAGCGCCGATGACGCCGAGCACGAGGGTGATCAGCCATCCACCGCCCTGCCGGCCCGGAAGGATCAGCTTGGCGATGGCGCCGGCGATGAGTCCCAGAATCAGAAAAGCGATAAATCCCATAACGGTGCCTCTTTCATTGATGCGAGCGCCCGTGGCCGGGAGCCCCGGGCGTTGTGCACACCCCAGCGACGAGCGCTCCCCTCGGGGTGTTCAGGCGCCCAGCATACCAATGATCAGCCAGCTTAGTAATCGGGTAGATTAAAGCAGTTTCAGGGCTTCGAGCTGGGTGGAGAGACCGGCGCCGTCGGGTGCGTACACCCAGGGGACGCCTCCGGTGCCGTCGCGGTCCGAGGCGCCGGAGCGGCCGCCGGCAAGGACGGCCTCGGTTGGCGAGAGCTGCCGGATGGCGACGGCGGCGACGCGCTCGGGGTGGGTGCGTGCGAATTCGGCATAGATCTGTTCGTCGTGCTGGCCGTCGTCGCCGATCAGGATCCAGCGCATGGCGGGGAACTCGTGCGCGAGCCTGAGCAGGTTGTTCCGCTTATGCTCCACCCCGCTGCGGAACCACCGCTCCCGGCTCGGGCCCCAGTCTGTCAGCAGGAGTGCCCCCGCCGGGTAGAGGTTGCGGGAGAGGAACCGTGTGAGCGTGGGCGCGACATTCCAGGCGCCGGTCGAAAGGTAGATGACTGGGGCATCGGGGTGCCGCACCGCGAGGCGTTCCATGAGCACAGCCATTCCGGGGGTCGGAGAGCGGGCGTGCTCGTTGAGCACGAAGGTGTTCCAGGCCGCGAGGAAGGGCCGCGGGAGGGCCGTCACCATCACCGTGTCGTCAATATCCGAGACCACCCCCAGCGTGCTTGCCCCGTCCACGACCCGCACAGGTGCCTCCGCTGGCGCCGAGGATCCGGTGGAGAGCGGGATCTGGTGCCAGCCGGCGGGCAGGTGCACGTCCACCAGGGCGTCGAACACGCCGCCCTGGTCGGCCTGGATCCGGAAGGACTGGCCGGCGGCGCGCACCTCCACCTCGGCTCCGCCGACCGGGACGCTGGTGAAGCTGCGCCAACCACGCAGGCTTTGTCGCTCCGCCTGCGCCTCCTCGGCCTCCGTCTGCCGGGGCTGGCGCCTGGTCAGCAGCACCCGTCCCAGTACCCGGATGGTGTCGGGTGACCCGTAGCCGGGGTAGGGGAGGATCGTGGGCACGTAACCGGCCGCGAGCGCCCGCTGCATGCGGAAGCCGTGGATGGCGGCGGAAATGCGGGCGATGAGCTTGAGCACGCAACTGCTCCCTCGGGCTCGACGGCGGTATGCAGCTCCCACCTTACCCACGGCGCCCCGCCTGGAGGCGGCGGATTAGGATGCAGATTGTGGATCAGGTCCCGGATTTCTCCCGCAAACCCACGCTGCACTCGGCCAGGGTGGTGCTGCGCCCCTTCCGGGCCGCCGACCTTCCCGCAATGACTGAAGCGCTCTCGGACCCGGACGTGGGGCGCCTCACCGGGAGCTACAACAGCACTGCCGAGGCGGAGGCTTCCGCGCCGGATGCGGCGAAGCTGCGGGAGTGGTACCTCAGCCGTAACGACCAGACGGACCGGCTGGACCTGGCCGTGGTGAGCCGGCGCACGGGGCAGTGCGTCGGCGAAGCCGTCCTCAACGACTGGGACCGGCGGAACCGCAGCTGCAACTTCAGGATCCTGATCGGTCGGGCGGGGCGGGACCAGGGCCTCGGAACGGATGCGACCAGGCTCATGCTCCGGCATGCGTTCACGGTTCTTGGCCTCAACCGGGTGTCCCTGGAGGTCTACGATTTCAACCCGCGTGCACGCCGCGTCTACGACAAAGCCGGCTTCGTGGCGGAGGGCGTGCTGCGCCAGGCGCTCCGGTTCGATGACGGCTGGGTGGATGCCACGCTGATGGCCGCGCTCGCCTCCGAATGGCGGGACGAGCCCATATAAGTTCGATATGGGCTGCTCGAAAACCAGGGGCTACCGGCGCATGGTTCACTCAGGCAACGTTATGGGGGTGAAGACTCAGACTGTGGACGCGCACACGGGCGCCGGCAACCCGGGTCGCGGGCTTCCGGCTGTCCTGCCGGGACTCGCGCTCGCCGTCGGCATCGCCATTGCTGCTACGTTGGCGGGCCGGCTGGTGCCGGTCCTCGGCGGCCCGGTTGCCGCCATCGTGCTCGGTGTGCTCCTTGCCGCGCTCCTTAAGCCGGGCGGACGGCTGCTGCCCGGGATCGGCGTCGCGGGCCGCTTCGTCCTGCAGCTCTCCGTCGTCCTGCTGGGCTCGCAGCTTTCCCTCCCGCAGGTGGCGCAGGTGGGGCTTGAATCGCTGCCCGTCATGCTGGGCACCCTGGCGGTCTGCCTTGCGGCCGCCTTCTGGCTCGGCCGACTGCTGGGCGTGACAGGGGACCTGCGCACCCTCATCGGCGTCGGCACGGGCATCTGCGGGGCGTCCGCGATCGCCGCGGCCACCCCGGTGATCGGGGCCGTGGGCGCCGACGTCGCCTATGCGGTCTCCACGATCTTCCTGTTCAATGTCGCCGCTGTCGTCCTGTTCCCGCTCCTCGGCCATCTGCTCGGAATGAGCCAACACGCGTTCGGACTCTTCGCCGGCACCGCGGTGAACGACATGTCCTCCGTTGTTGCGGCGGCCACGACCTTCGGACCGGAGGCGGCCAACTACGCCGTCGTCGTCAAACTGGTCAGGACGCTCATGATCATTCCGATCTGCCTGGGCTTGAGTGTCCTCGTGGCCCGGCGCGCCCGGATCGCGGCCGCAGTCGGGGAGGGCGCGGCTGCAGCCGACACTCCGCGCAAGCCCCGCCTGCTGCGGCTGGTGCCGTGGTTCCTGATCGGCTTCGTGGTCGTCGCTGCACTGAACAGCGCAGGCCTGGTCCCGGCGCCGGTGCAGGGTCCGCTCAGGGAGGCCGCAACCTTCATGATCACGGTGGCCATGGCCGGTGTGGGGCTCTCGACCAACCTTCGGGCCTTCCGCAGGGCAGGGGCGAAGCCGCTGCTGCTCGGTGGGGCCCTGTGGGTGGTGGTGTCGCTGACGAGCCTCGGCCTGCAGGCACTGTCCGGGTCCTAGATCCCGTCCTCCTCGGCGAGCATGGCCGCGAGTTCACGGGTGAGTTCCTGCGCGAGCGCCGGGTCCTTGCCGATGGGCTTGCCGTCGATGTGGTTGACGCGGGCCAGCAGCCGGATGCTGGAAACGAGCCAGACCGCGTCGGCGTCCAGGAGGTCCTCGGGTTCGAGCGGTCCGTAGCCGAGTTCCCATCCGGCGTTGCGGGCCGCGGCGAACAGGGCCCCCTGCGTGGTGCCCGGCAGGATCCCCGTGTCCAGTTGCGGAGTGATCAGCCGCTTGACGCCGTCCTCTATGTGGGCCAGCAGCACTGTTGATGTGGGGCCCTCGAGAACCTTGCCGTCGCTGCTGAGGAAGATCACGTCGTCGGCGCCGTGCTCGTGGGCGTAGCGCAGGGCGGCCATGTTGACGGCGTAGGAGAGGGTCTTGGCGCCCATCAGCAGCCAGGGGGCGCGCTCGGCGATGGTGCTGTCGTAGCCGCGGTCCAGCAGCAGCACATCAATGCCGTTCTCGCGCTGGACCCTGCCTGCCGGGCCGGGCAGGGCGGCGCTGACCCAGCAGGTGGGCCGGCCGGCACCTTCGACGCCGCGGGTCACCAGCAGCTTGATGACCAGCTCCTCGGCGGCCGGGTGGGCTGCGACAGCGGTGGCGATGGCTGCCCGCCAGTCCGCAGCCGGCGGGATGTCCAGCTCCATCGTCGCGGCCGAGCGCGCCAGCCGGTCCAGATGTGCCTGCAGCTTGCGCGGGCGCCCGTCGACGGCGAGCAGGGATTCGAAGACCCCGTCTCCGCGGGTGGCGCCCAGATCAGTCGCCATCAGCTGCGGCTGCCCGGCATCGGCGATCCGGCCTTCCGGATGGGCGGGGTCAAGGAACACAAGGACGGGGGAGGCAGCGGTCATGTCCCCAGCATAGTGAGCAGGTCCAGCGCCGCTCGGGGGAATAATCCTTCATGCGAAAGACTTGAGTCAGATGCACTCAAGTTTTCTACGGAGGTTTAATGCCTACATTTTTCGGGCCTGCCGGATCCGGCAGCGGTTCGTTCGATGAGTTCCTTGCGCGCTATCTGCAGGGTCAGCGCGCCGCCCGGTCCGGGCGCCCCACGGACATCACCCGGCTGCTGAGCCGCCGTACCCACGACGTGCTCACGCTCGCAGCGCAGTTCGCCGTCGACCACGGCCATGCCGACGTCGACGCCCTGCACCTCCTGCGCGTGATGGCGGAAACGGAACCCGCCGTCGGCTACGTGCAGCGGGCCGGGGCGGACGCGTCAGCAGTGGCCAGGGCCGCCGAGGAACGGCTGCCGGAGAAGTCCGGCCGCACGGCTGAAGCGGCACCTGCGCTCACGCAGTCCGCGCAGCGTGCCCTCCTCGACGCGTACCAGGTGGCACGGGCTTTCGGCTCCACCTATATCGATCCCGAGCATCTGTTCTTCGCCCTGGTGCTCAACCAGGAAGCCCCGGCCGGGCAGGTGCTCGCCGCCGCGGGAGTCACCCCGGAATCCTTCCAGGCAGGTGGCCGTGAGGCGCGCGCCGGTGAGGCGGGGGCTGCCCCGGCCTCCGGGAACCGGCCGGCAGCATCCGGTTCTTCGCAGACGCCCACCCTGGATACCTACGGCACCGACCTGACGGCCCGCGCCCGGGACGGCAAGCTCGATCCGGTGATCGGGAGGGCCGATGAGACCGCCCAGGCGATTGAGATCCTGGCCCGCCGAACCAAGAACAACCCGGTGCTGATCGGGGAGGCCGGCGTGGGCAAGACCGCGATCGTGGAAGGGCTGGCGCAGGCCATCGCGGCCGGTTCCGTGCCGCAGCAGCTGCGCGGCAAGCGGGTCATTTCGCTGGACCTGCCGGCCATGCTTGCCGGCACTCGGTACCGCGGCGACTTCGAGGAACGCCTGACCACCATGATGGACGAGGTCAGCGCCCACCCGGGCGAGTTCATCCTCTTCATCGATGAGCTGCACACCGTGATCGGTGCCGGTGGTGCCGGAGAAGGCGGCATGGACGCCGGCAACATCCTCAAGCCGCGCCTGGCGCGCGGTGAACTGCATGTTGTGGGCGCCACGACCCTGAATGAGTACCGCAAGGTCGAAAAGGACCCTGCCCTCGAGCGGCGGTTCCAGCCGGTCCAGGTCGGGGAGCCGAGCATTGAGGACGCAGTGCAGATCCTGACAGGACTGCGCGGGCGGTACGGGGAGCACCACGGCGTCCGCTACACGGACGGCGCGATCAGGGCCGCCGTCGAGCTCTCCGCCAGGTACGTGACGGACCGCTTCCTTCCAGACAAGGCGATCGACCTGATCGACCAAGCCGGGGCACGGCTGAACCTCAAGCGAGGCTCGGGCGACGACGTCGGCGTCCTGCGGGAGCGGCTCGCCGGGCTCGAGGAAGCCAAGAGCGCCGCCGTTTCCGCCGAGCGGTTCGAGGAAGCGTCCCGCCTGCGCGACGAGATCATCTCCGTGAAGGAGAAGATCGACGCCGCGGGCAGCCCGGATGTTTCAGCAGCTTCCAGCGAGGTCTCCGACGTCGTCGACGAAGCGGAGATTGCCGAGATCATCTCGCGCGCCACGGGTATTCCGGCCAGCCGGATCACCGAAGGCGACCGTGAACGCCTCGCGAGGCTGGAGGAGGAGCTGCACGAGCGGGTCATCGGGCAGGATGACGCCGTGACCTTGATTGCCAAGGCCGTGCGGCGCAACCGCACGGGGATGGGTGCCGAGGGCAAGCCGATTGGAAGCTTCCTGTTCCTCGGCCCCACCGGCGTCGGCAAGACCGAGCTCGCGAAGTCCCTTGCCCACTCGCTGTTCGGCAGCGAAGACGCCATGGTCCGGTTCGACATGAGCGAGTTCGGCGAACGGCACACCGTCAGCCGGCTCGTCGGGGCGCCTCCCGGCTACGTCGGTTACGACGAGGCGGGCCAGCTGACCGAGCGGGTGCGGCGCAACCCGTACTCGATTGTGCTGCTCGATGAGATCGAGAAGGCCCACCCGGACGTGTTCAACCTGCTGCTGCAGGTGCTCGACGACGGTCGGCTGACCGACGGACACGGGCGCACGGTGGACTTCCGCAACACGGTCATCATCATGACGTCGAACCTCGGCTCGGAGTTCCTGGCCAGCAAGACCGGCCCCACCGGTTTCGCCGCCCCGGCCGAGGACGGCAACGGCTTCGGCTCCGAAAAGGCCCTGCGCGACCGCGTCCTGGGCAGGCTGCGCGAGTCGATGCGGCCGGAATTCCTCAACCGGATCGACGAGATCGTGCTGTTCCGCAAGCTGGACCGGACGCAGCTGCGCCGGATCGTGCGCCTGATGCTCACGGACACCGAAGCGCGGCTTCAGGCCCAGGGGTACGGGCTCACGGTCAGCGAAGAGGCCGTGGACTGGATTGCCGAGCGCGGGTACGAGCCCGAATACGGCGCGCGGCCGATGCGCCGGGTGATCCAGCGTGAGCTGGATGACCGCATCGCCGACCTGCTGGTTGCGTCCAAACTGGCCGACGGCGGACAGGTGATCGTCACTGCTCACGGGCAGGAGCTGATCGTGGAAGCCGGCCGCGAAGAGGTGCCCGCGGCCGCGTAACCTTCCGGCCACCCTGCGGGCGGCCCGGCGGACGACGCACCCTTGGTGCCGACCCCGCCGGGCCGCTCGCCGTCGGCGTCCAGCCGCGGAACGGCCGCCCTAAAATGGCCCAGTACCTGCTCGCCAGCCATGAAAGGCTTTGCCAGTGACCCGTTCGCGGCCCTACGCCCAAGTCGACGTGTTCTCCGCCCGCCCCTACCAAGGCAACCCGGTGGCCGTGATTCTTGACGGTGAGGGGCTGGACGAGGAGGCCATGCTTCGCGTGGCCCGGTGGACCAACCTGTCCGAAACCACCTTCGTGCTTCCCGCCACCACGGAGGAGGCTGACTACCGGCTGCGGATCTTCACCCCGGGCGGTGAGCTGCCGTTCGCCGGGCATCCGACGCTGGGCTCGGCCCACGCCTGGGTCGAAAACGTCGGCGTCCCGCGTGATCAGTCCCTCATTGTGCAGGAGTGCGCTGCGGGCTTGATCGAGGTGGCACATCACGACGGCCTCTTTTCGTTTGCTGCCCCGCTCCTGCGGAGGACGGGAGAGCTGGAGGAAGGCTTCCTGAACGAAGTCGTGGCCGCGTTCCGCATCCGCCGCGACCAGGTGCTCTCCCACCAGTGGGTGGACAACGGACCTGGATGGGCCGTGGTACGTCTGGCCACCGCGGAGGAAGTCCTTGACCTGGAACCGGACCTGTCATTGATCCCGACGGTGATGGTCGGCGCGATCGGCGCATACCCGGACGGATCGGAGCACGCCTTCGAGATGCGCACTTTCGCCCCCGCTATCGGGGTGGCCGAGGACCCAGTGTGCGGGAGCATGAACGCCTCCGTTGGGCAGTGGCTCCTCGGCTCGGGGGCCGTCACCGGCGGATACCGGGTCTCCCAGGGGGCCAAGCTCGGCCGCGCCGGAGACATCACGATCAGTGCGGACCGTGACGGAAGAGTGTGGGTCGGCGGCGCGACAGCGACCCTGTTCCGTGGCACGGCGGTCCTCTAGGATGCCATCCCTTGAGGCGGGACCGGACGCACCAGCGGCGTCGCCCTCCAGCCACGCCCGCCGACGGGCGGTGGCCGTCCTCTCCTTGCTGGGCGCAACGCTGTTCTGGGCCGGTAATTATGTCGTCGGGGCCGGTGCGGTCCAAAGCATCGACCCGCTGAGCCTGGTGCTGCTACGGTGGGCGATCGCCGTCGTCCCGTTGCTGGTGATAGCGCAACTGGTGGAAAGGCCATCCTGGCGGCTGGTGCTGGCCGCTTTGCCGTGGCTGGCCACGCTCGGCGTTTTTGGGCTGCTCGGCTATAACCTCCTGCTGTACGTCGCGCTCGAACACACCGACCCGTTCAATGCGTCCCTGATCAACGCCTTCAACCCGGCGCTCATCACGTTGGCTGCCGCCGTCTTCCTGAGGGAACGGCTTACACCGGTATCGATCGCCGGCGTGCTCGCCGCCCTTGTCGGCGTCCTGATCGTGCTCAGCGGCGGCAACATCACCAAGCTCCTCGGCGCGGGTTTCGGCCCTGGTGAACTCCTCATGGTGGGAGCGATCTGCGTCTGGACGGCCTACACCATCACCGGGAGGCTCGCACCGAAGGTTCCGCCGATCACCGCCACCGCCGTCCAGGCACTGGTGGCGGTGGCGATCCTGGCACCCATCAGCTTCGCAACCGGCGGTCCCACGCTGCCGGCGACGGATGCCGGCCTCGGTTCCCTGCTGTTCATTGCCGTCTTCCCGTCAGTGCTGTCCTACCTGTTGTGGAACCGGGCCCTGACGGTGCTGCCCGCAGGCGGAGCCGGAGTTTTCCTCAACCTCATCACGGTCTTCACCGCCATCCTGACCATCCTCGCCGGCCACTCCTACACGGCAGCCCAGATGATCGGCGGCGCCATCGTGATTGGCGGGGTGATCGTGACGAATGCGCGATCCTTCCGACGCCCGCGCCGATCGTAGGTCTCCCCGCGGGCCGCCTCCCAAACCTCGCTGCGCTCGGCCCGGGCCCCTCGGCGGCTACCGCGGGCCGCCTCCCAAACCTCGCTGCGCTCGGCCCGGGCCCCTCGGCGGCTACCGCTTGCCGCCTCCCAAACCTCGCTGCGCTCGGCCCGGGCCCCTCGGCGGCTACGCTTAGGGGCAATCATTTTCGTGCTGGAGGGACAAACAAGGTGTTCTTGCCCATTGAGGGGCTGGGCTGGGCCCCGCCGTGGCTCGCGACCATTCTCGGCGTCGTGGACCTGGTCATCCGGGTGGCCGCCCTGGGCATCGTCCCCGGCAACCGGCGCCCGACCACTGCGATGGCCTGGCTGCTGGCCATCTTCTTCATCCCGCTGCTCGGCCTCGCGCTGTTCCTGCTGTTCGGCAAGTTCAGCCTTTCCGGCCGGCGCAAGCACAAGCAGGAGGCCATCAACCGGGCGGTGATGGCGAACACCCAGGATCTTGCCGAAACCAGCTGCTACACCGGGCCCGACTGGGTGCACTCCGCGACGGAGCTGAACCGCAGGTTGGGCGCAATGCCCGTCCTGGACGGCAACAAGGTCGAGTTCCACCGCGACTACGAAGAATCGATCAAGGCGATGACGGCGGCCGTCCGCGAAGCCGAGAAATACGTCCATGTGGAGTTCTACATCATGGCGTACGACTTCATGACGCGGGACTTCTTCGATGCGCTGTGCGAGGCAGCGGGCCGAGGCGTGAAGGTCCGGCTGCTCTTCGACCACATCGGCACGTTGCGCATCCCCGGCTACCGCAAGCTGGTCGCCATGCTCAACAGCAGCGGCATCGAATGGCACCGGATGCTGCCGGTGCGCCCGATCTACAAGCAGTGGCGCCGGCCGGACCTGCGCAACCACCGCAAGATCCTGGTCGTGGACGGGCGGGTGGCGTTCACCGGGTCGCAGAACCTGACAGAGCCCTCCTACAACAACAAGCGGCACCGGAAGGTCGGCCGCAAGTGGGTCGAGATGATGGCCCGGGTCGAAGGACCTGCGGTGGCCGCGCTGAACGTGCTCTTCGCCACGGACTGGAACTCGGAAACCGACGAGACACTCCAGGAGGAGCTGGTCGGGGACCAGTGGCGCACGAAGGCGGGCAACGTGACCTGCCAGGTGGTGCCCAGCGGCCCCGGGTTCGCGACGGAGAACAACCTGCGCCTGTTCAACAGCCTGATCTACTCCGCCGTCGAACGCATCTCGATCTGCAGCCCGTACTTCGTCCCGGACGATTCGCTGCTCTACGCCATCACGACGGCGGCAGAGCGCGGCGTCGACGTCGAACTCTTCGTGTCGGAGAAGGGCGACCAGTTCCTTGTCGACCACGCGCAGCGTTCCTACTACGAGGCGCTGATGGCGGCCGGGATCCGCATCTACCTCTACCCGGCCCCGATGGTGCTGCACGCCAAGCACTTCACGATCGACAACGAGGTGGCGGTGCTCGGCTCGAGCAACATGGACATGAGGTCCTTCTCGCTCAACTTCGAGGTTTCCATGATGATGCTGGGCGAGCCGATCGTGCGCCAGCTGCGCGAAACGGAGGACCTGTACCGGTCGCGTTCCCGCGAGCTGCACCTCGACGAGTGGCGCCAGCGCCCGCGGCTACACCGCTACGTGGACAACGTCGCGCGGCTCACAGCGACCGTCCAGTAGCGGCCTCCCGGAGCGGGCACCGGCGCTACTCCGGGAACACGGCTCCCAGCGCCGAAAGCACCCCCTGGGCTTTGGCCCGCACCTCGTCCCACTCCGCTGCCGGATCCGAATCCGCGGTCACCGCGCCGCCGACGCCGAGCGAGAGAGCGGTCCCGTCCATCACCAAGGTTCTGATCACGACGGACAGATCAGTGGCCCCGTTGAGCGAGAAGTAACCGATTGCCCCGGAGTAGGCGCCGCGGGGCGCCCCCTCGAGCCGGTCGAGGATCGCCATGGTGCTGATCTTGGGAACCCCTGTCATTGAGCCGGCAGGGAAGGCCGCGGCGACCGCCTCGGCCCTCGACGCCCCCGGCCGCAGCGTGGCCTGGATGGTGCTGACCAGCTGATGCACGCCCGCGTAGCTCTCGACAGCGCACAGCCTGGGGACGGACACGGACTCGGGGAGTGCATAGTGGCTCAGGTCGTTGCGGAGCAGGTCAACGATCATCGTGTTCTCCGCCCGGTCCTTGGCCGAGGTGCGCAGTTCTTCCCGCGCGGCACGGTCCGCCTCCGGGTCCGGCAGCCGGCGCCGGGTGCCCTTGATGGGCTCGGCCGTCATCAAGCCCTCGCCGTCGATCCGCAGGAACCTCTCGGGCGAGGTGCTGGCGACGGTGCGGCCGCCGGAGCGCAGGTAGGCAGCAAACGGCGCGGGGTTGCCGCGCCGCAGCCGCAGGTAGGTGGACCAGGGGTCCAGCGGTTGCGGGACAGTGGCACGCAGCTGCGTGGTCAGGCAGATCTCGTACGAATTACCGTCCGCAATCTCCTCCTGCGCCTCCCGCACCCGCTCCTGGTACCGCGCCGCGTCGTCGCGGACGGTAAATGCCGGCGGTTGGGAGGGCACAGCGGGGCCGGTTTCCTCCGGCGCGACGCCGGCGGCAGCTGTCCCCGTCGCCGCGGTGCGGGCGCGCTGCAGCCAGCCGGCGGCGTCCTCGTCGAGGTTCCCGGAGGCGTCCGCCAGCACGAGCAGGTAGAGGCAGCGCTCGGCATGGTCCAGCACGGCCGCGCGCCCGGCGAAGATGAGGTCGGCGTCGGCTCCGGGCGTGGGCAGGTCCGCTCCGCCGGTCTCGCGTTTGAGCTCGTAGCCGAGGTAGCCGAGCCAGCCGAGGGTGAATTCGCAGGGGTACCCGTCCGGAGCATCGAAGGCCGGCTGGCCCCAGGCCGAATCCAGCCAGCGGAAGAACGGCAGCGGGATCCTGGCGCAGGCGGGTCCGCACTGCAGCTCGGACAGGCCGCCCCGGTGCTGTAGCCGCCGGCCGAACTGTCCGCCGTCGTCGGCCAGGATGCTGAAACGGTTGCGCGCGTCCTCCCCTCGGACTCCCGGCGTGCCCGGGTGGTCCGCGTCCGAGCTGTCGAGCCACGCGGCGTGCTCCGAGCCGCCGTACAGGGCCCGGAAGAGCTCCTCGGCGGCCGGGTACGCATCCACGCGCTCCACCTGCAGGGACACCGCCCTGTTGGCCGTGCGCTCGGGCGCAAGGAGCAGTTCCAGCTGGGGAAGCGAGGCGAGCGCCCGGAGTACCTGCTCGGGATTTCCGGCGTCGGCGCCGGAGCTGACGGTCACATCGGCGGCAGCGGCGACGTCGTCGGCGGCCAGCCACTGCGCTTCCTGCCAGGCCCACTCGTCCCAGTGCGGGGCGAACGTGTCCCCGTCGCGGTCGAGGGCCCGGTGCTTGCGTTCATCCTCCGCGGCGTCGAGCCAAATGACAGCGTCCAACAGCTCCCGGGCGGCCCGCGCGCCGGCACCGACCCCTTCGACGACGACGACGTCGGCCGGCCGGGTGGTGCGGCGCTCGCCGTCGTGGCTCAGGGACCAGTCCCAGGCAAGCCATTCGGCTGCCAGGCCCTGGCTCAGCGGTGCCAGGGCCGTGCTGACATAGCGTTCCACGCCGGCCTCGAGCCCGTTCCACCCGGGATAGATGTCCTCCAGATGGAACACGGACACCGAGCGGTGCTCGCGCAGGCGGGCGGCCAGTTCGACGGCGAGGGTCGTCTTGCCCGAACCCGAGCGGCCGTCGACGGCGATGATCACCGGCCGGCCCGGGCCGCCGTTAGCGGCTGGCACGCAGGGCCTTGCGGGCGTGGTCGATGATTCCCGGGATGGCCGGGAGGATCAGGTCCCAGGTTGCGTCGAAGTCGTCCTCGTCGCCGAACCAGGGATCGTAGATTCCCAGCTCACGGGCAGGCTTCCCGGCCGCGGCCGGATCGAACTCGCGCAGCATCCGGACCTTGGACCGCGACGTCTCATCCGGGGCGAGGCCGAGCAGGTGTTCGTAGTGGTCGACATCGAGCGCCAGGATCAGGTCCCGCTCGCTGAACCAGGCGAGTTCAAACTGCCGCGCGGTGTGCGAGGAACTGTCGATGTCGTGGCGGCGCAGCTTGGCGGCGGCGCGTTTGTCGATCGGGTTGCCGATCTCCCAGTGGCTCGTGGCCGAGGAGTCGACGGCCACCTCCGCGTCGAGCCCGGCTTCGCGGACCGCCTCGGTGAGCATCAGCGCCGCCATCGGCGAGCGGCAGATATTTCCGGTACAAACGGTCATGATGCGGTACGCAGCGGCCATGCGTTCAGTCTAGCCACGCGCCGCCGGCCGAGGCAGGGAGCCGCTCGGTAGAATGACGGGGAAGCTGTCCGGCCGCGCATGGCCCGCTCCGCCCGCGCTCTGCTGCGTCCCTCCTCCCGCCCGTCAGATTGGTCTCCGCCTGTGTCCACGCCTGTGCCCGGAACGTCCGCGTCCCCGTCGTTCCCCTGGATTGGCCTGCTCTCCCTGGCCGGGGCGATCTTCGTCTCCGTCACCAGCGAATTCCTGCCCACCGGCCTGCTGCCGGATATGGCGCACGAGCTGGGGGTCGGGCTTTCCACCGCGGGCCTGCTGGTGACGATCTTCGCGGGCACCGTGGTCGTGGCGACGACTCCGCTCGCGGCGCTCACCCGTCGGTACTCCCGCAAGGCCCTGATCGTGGTGGTGCTGCTCATCATCGCTTTCGCCAACGTGCTGGCCGCCCTCGCCCCGAGCTACGAGTTCCTCGTCGGCGCCCGCATCCTGGGCGGGCTCGCGCACGGTCTGTTCTGGGCCGTCGTCGCGGCCTACTCCGCCCATCTCGTGCCGAAGCAGCAGCTGGGCAGGGCCGTTGCCATCACCGCCGGCGGGGGCTCGGCGGCCTTCGTGCTCGGCGTGCCCGCGGGCACGGCGCTGGGGCACTCCCTCGGCTGGCGGACGGCGTTCACGGTGATCGGCGTCGTCGTCCTGGTCCTGGCCGTCGTCGTCGTAAAGTTCCTGCCTCCCGTCAATCACCAGGTCACGCTCTCCACCGGCGAGATTCCGCTGCCGCTGCACAAGGACCGCAACCTGGCCTGGGTGGTGGTGGTCTGCGCCGTCATCGTTATCCTGATCACCGGGCAGAACACCTTCTACACCTACATCGCGCCGTGGCTCATCCAGCAGGCCCACTTCGAGCCGACGTCGATCGCTTTCCTGCTGTTCCTCTTCGGCGGAGCCGGGGCCGTCGGGCTGGTGCTGGCAGGGTTCGCGGCGGACCGGTTCCCGAAGCGCGGCTTCGCCGCGGCGGTGCTGGTTGTGATGGCGTCCGTGCTGGCGCTGTCCCTGGTCTCCGCGAACTCCGTGGTCGTCGTGACGGCGTTCGTCATCTGGGGTGTGGCCTTCGGCGGCGTTCCCGCCATGCTGCAGACCCGAATGCTGCGCACCGCTTCCTACCGGTTGCGGAACCTGGCGGCGGCGCTGCAGACCACCGCGTTCAATGTGGGCATCGGCGGCGGCGCCGTCCTGGGCGGGGTGCTGCTGGACCGGGCCGGCATCGGGGTGCTGCCGGTTGTCGAGATCGGCTTCCTGGCCGCGGGGCTGGCGCTGAGCATCACGGTGGACGCGGTGCACGCCCGCCGCTCGCGTTCCGCCTAGGCGCCGGCCACTTACGGCGCGGGCCACTTACGCCAAGGCGAGCAGCGCGCCGACCCCCACGAACAACCCTCCGAAGACGCGGTTGAGGGTGACCTGCCCGCGCTCGCTGGCCGTGACCCTGCGGAACTGGCGGGCGGCAGCGGCGAAGAAGAACCACATGATGAGGATGTCGATGCCGACAATCGTTGCGGTCAGCACCGCGTACTGGGGCAGCAGCGGCAAGGAGGGCCGGATGAACTGGGGCATGAAGGCCAGGAAGAACACAATCGCCTTCGGGTTGAGCAGGTTCACCCACAGCCCGCGGCGGAACATCGACCAGGCACCTTCGCCCCGCAGTGCCGCGGCCTGCCCTTCGTCAAGCTCAGGCCGGGCCAGGAACTTCCGGACCCCGAGGTAAACCAGGTACGCAGCACCCGCGTAGCGGATGACGGCGAACGCCAACGGCGAGCCGGCCACCAGCAGGCCCACGCCCGCCGCGACGATCACGACGTGCACCACCAATGCCAGCTGCTGGCCCAGGATGCCCCAGATGGCGCGGCGGAAGCCGGTGTTCAGTGCGTTGTTCATCGTGTTGACGGCACCGGCGCCGGGGGTGAGGCTGATGAGGCAACCGGCGCCGACGAGCGCCAGCCAAAGCGAGAATTCCACCCGATCATCCTAGCCAGCGCGGCGGCTCACTCCGTGCTGACGATGTCGACCGAAATCTCCACCGCCGGTACGGTCCCCCGGTTCTCGAGCCAATGGAGCGTGTTCCGGTCCTCCGGCCAGCCCGGCCCAGGGCCGTAATCGGTGGCGGTCCCGTCCCGGTGGTCGGTGATTGTCCCCTGCACGATGTACACCGTGCCGGGCCGGCTTTTGTGGTCATGCAGCGGGCCGAAAACGCCGCCCGGTTCCAGGGTCACCATGCGCATGCGAAGCTGGTGCCCCGCCAGCCCCTCGATTTCACCGGCAAGGTCCACTGTTGAGAGCAGCTCCACGGAGACGCCCTTGGTCTCCGGGGCCGTTTGATCGTTGCTCATGCTGCTCCTCCTCGTCAGCCTGTTGCAGAGGAACTTAACACCGGGTGCGAGCTGCCCAACAGCCCCTGGGGCGAAAACTTAGGAAAGACCTGCCAGGGCGCTGTCGCGGTGCCGGAAGACGCCGGCGACGAGCGTGGCGGCCACCGGCATCGCTCC
This sequence comes from Paenarthrobacter sp. DKR-5, assembly GCF_018531425.1. GTDB lineage: Bacteria > Actinomycetota > Actinomycetes > Actinomycetales > Micrococcaceae > DKR-5. The sequence goes on along the minus strand of NZ_JAHBOI010000001.1, from coordinate 451,787 downwards.
AAACACGTCATCCGGCGCGGTGAGCGGGTCCACGTCCAGCACGGCCAGATCCGCGGGGCTGCCGGGCCGCAGCCGGCCGCTGCCGCGGCTCGAGGCCGCCAGCGCTTCGCTCCGGGTGAGGGCCTGTTCCGGATGCCACGGTTCCCGCCCGTCCGGGCCCGAGCGGGTGGTGGCTGCCGACATCGCCAGCCAGGGGTCCAGCCTGGCGACGGGGGCGTCGGAACCGAGGGCGAGGACGGCGCCGCCGTCCAGCAGCGACCGGAGCGGGAAGGCACGGCCGGTCCGGCCGGCCCAGTTGGCGTCCGCGGTGTCGCGGTCGTCGAGCGCATGGGCCGGCTGCACGCTCGCGGTCAGGCCCAGCGTGCCGAAGCGCGCGAAATCCTCTTGCCGGACGAATTGGGCGTGCTCGATCCGGCCGCTGATACCCGCGGCGGCAAAAGCATCGAGCGCCACCGCATTGGCCGCGTCCCCGATCGCGTGCACCGCGGGCAGGAAATCCGCCGCCGCAGCCTCCTTCAGCAGGGCCAGCAGGTCCTCTTCGCTCACCGTGAGCAGGCCGTGTCCGCCGTGCGGGTAGGGGTCGACGCAGTACGCCGTGCGCGTGTTGAGGGAGCCGTCGATCAGCACCTTGAGCGGCCCGGTCCGCAGCAGGCCCGCACCTCCGGGGAGGGGCAAGCCGGTCGAGAGTCCCTCGCGGCGGGCCCGGTCGAGATCCTGCGAATAGACCCCTGCCTCCACCCGTACCGAGCCGAAGCCGCCTGCGATACGCCGCAGCCACGGGTCCCGGTTCCAGGCCATCTCGAAATCGACGACGCCGACGACGCCCTGTGCGGCGGCCCGCACGCCGGCTTGCCTGACCCAGCCGTCCACGACGTCGTCGGGAAGCCGTCCCAGCTCCCGGGTCAGGGCGAAGGCGGCCTCCTCCCGGAGCAGTCCCGAGCGGTCCAACGGTACGCCGTAGCGGAGCGCGGCCGCGCTGTTCAGCCACACGCAGTGCAGGTCGTGGCTGATCAGGGCCGTCGGATGCCCGCTGGTTGCCTCGTCCAGGAGTTCCACGCTGGGCTCGTCGGGCCAGGTGGCATCCCGGAAGCCGACACCCACGGCGGTCACGGACCTGTCCGCCTGCTCCAGGCCCGAACGGACGAGCCCGGCCGCGGCGGCGGCGGAGGCCGCTCCGGAGAGGTCGATGCGCTGTGTTCCCAGGGCCCACTGCGTCATGTGCACGTGCTCGTCCCACAGTCCCGGGATGACGAACCGGCCCCCGAGATCCACCGCCGCCACGCCCGCGGGACGATCGCTGGCGGCGCCGATGCGGGTGATGAGGCCACCGCTGAGGTGCACGGTGGAGAGCTCTGTGTCGCCGGGCTGGCGCGCAGAGGTGAGCACAAGGTCCGGCCTCGGGCCGCCGGTTGCGATGGGGGGCATGCGATGAGGCTACCGTCAGGCGCGGGCGAGGATCTCCCCGTTGGGGATCAGGAACCACCCGTCGGGCGCCGCCGCCCAGCGCCGCCAGCCGGCTGCGATCCGCTCCAGCGCGGCCCGGTCCGCCAGCTGCCGCTCCAGCGCCTGTTCCGCGAACGCCGAATGCAGCACGCGTTCGCTCCAGACACCCGCCTGCCAGTCACGCTGCTCCGGCGTGGCGTAGAGCCAGTTCGCCGAGGACGGTTCGACGTCTGTGAATCCCGCCGCGAGCGCCCACGAGACCAGCCGCCGGCCGGCGTCGGGTTCTGCGCCGTTGCCGCGGGCCAGCCGCTGGTAGAGGTCCATCCACTCGTCCAGCTCCGCGACCGCCGGGAACCAGCTCATGCCGTGGAAGTCGGCGTCGCGGACGGCGACGATCCCGCCGGGCTTGGCGACCCGGCGCATCTCGCGCAGCGCCTCCACCGGATCCGTCAGGTGCTGCATCACCTGGTGGGCGTGGACGACGTCGAACTCGTCATCGGGGAAGTCGAGATCGTAAATGTTCCCGGTGCGGAAGCTCAGGTTTTCCAGCCCCCGCTCGGCAGCGAGATCGCGCGCCTGGGCGACGACGTCGGCGGAGCGGTCCAGCCCGATGACGGGGCCGGGGGCGACCAGTGCGGCGAAGTCGGCCGTGATGGTTCCCGGGCCGCTGCCGACGTCGAGTACGGAAAGTCCGGGGCGCAGCTGCGGGACGAGGTAGCTCGCGGAACTCGCCGCGGTGCGGGAGGCATGGGCGCGGACCACGCTTTCATGGTGGCCGTGGGTGTAAACGTCTTCAGTGTTCGGCTCCGACATAGGGGGAGCGTACGCCCTGGGCGTAACCGCAGGAACCCACAACGCCGGTTCACCGGGAATCGGCCGGCTCTATCAGTAAGTTGAGTCTGGTCCACTCAACTTTGGCTTGACATCGTCCGGGGTGCGGGTAAAGTTGAGTGCAGAACGCTCAATCCGGCACAGCTGGACGGCGTTGCTGGACAGAGCAAGGATCCCGTTTCCCGGAAAGAAGGAAGCAATATGTCACGTGCAGTAGGTATTGACCTCGGAACCACCAACTCCGTGGTGTCCGTGCTCGAAGGCGGCGAGCCCACCGTCATCGCCAACGCCGAAGGCGGCCGCACCACGCCGTCCGTCGTCGCGTTCTCCAAGACCGGCGAAGTCCTCGTCGGCGAGATCGCCAAGCGCCAGGCGGTCAACAACATCGAGCGCACCATCTCCTCGGTCAAGCGCCACATGGGCACTGACTGGAGCATCGCGATCGATGACAAGAAGTACACCGCGCAGGAAATCTCCGCCCGCATCCTGCAGAAGCTTAAGCACGATGCCGAGAGCTACCTGGGTGAGAAGGTCACGGATGCGGTCATCACCGTTCCGGCCTACTTCAACGACGCCGAGCGCCAGGCCACCAAGGAGGCCGGTGAAATTTCCGGCCTGAACGTGCTGCGCATCGTCAACGAGCCCACCGCCGCCGCACTGGCCTACGGCTTGGACAAGGGCAAGGAAGACGAACTCATCCTGGTCTTCGACCTCGGCGGCGGCACCTTCGACGTGTCCCTGCTCGAAGTCGGCAAGGATGAGGACAACTTCTCCACCATCCAGGTGCGCGCCACCGCCGGCGACAACCGCCTCGGCGGCGACGACTGGGACCAGCGGGTGGTGGACTACCTGCTGCAGCAGACCAAGTCCAAGGGCGTGGACCTGTCCAAGGACCGCATCGCTTTGCAGCGTCTGCGTGAGGCCGCCGAGCAGGCCAAGAAGGAACTCTCCTCGGCTTCCAGCACCAACATCTCCCTGCAGTACCTCTCCGTGACCCCGGACGGTCCGGTTCACCTGGACGAGCACCTCTCCCGTGCGAAGTTCCAGGAACTGACCAAGGACCTGCTGGACCGCACCAAGAAGCCGTTCCACGACGTGATCGCCGAGGCAGGCATCAAGGTCTCCGACATCGACCACATCGTGCTCGTCGGCGGCTCGACCCGTATGCCTGCCGTCTCCGAGCTGGTGAAGGAACTGGCCGGCGGCAAGGAGCCCAACAAGGGCGTGAACCCGGACGAGGTCGTCGCCGTCGGCGCCGCACTGCAGGCCGGCGTGCTGAAGGGCGAGCGCAAGGACGTCCTGCTCATCGACGTCACCCCGCTGTCGCTGGGCATCGAGACCAAGGGCGGCGTGATGACCAAGCTCATCGAGCGCAACACCGCCATCCCCACCAAGCGGTCCGAGACCTTCACCACGGCGGATGACAACCAGCCGTCCGTGGCCATCCAGGTCTTCCAGGGCGAGCGCGAGTTCACCCGGGACAACAAGCCGCTGGGCACGTTCGAGCTGACGGGCATCGCCCCGGCCCCGCGCGGCGTCCCCCAGGTGGAGGTGACCTTCGACATCGACGCCAACGGCATCGTGCACGTCTCCGCGAAGGATAAGGGCACCGGCACCGAGCAGTCGATGACCATCACCGGCGGCACCGCCCTCTCCAAGGAGGACATTGACCGGATGGTGCGCGAGGCCGAGGAGCACGCCTCTGAGGACAAGGCACGCCGCGAGGCCGCCGACACCCGCAACTCCGCCGAGCAGCTCGCCTACAACGTCGGCAAGCTGCTGGCAGACAACGACGAGAAGCTGCCGGAGGAAGTCAAGACCGAGGTCAAGGCCGACGTCGACGCCCTCAAGTCCGCCCTCGAGGGAACCGACGACGCCGCGGTGAAGACCGCCTTCGAGAAGCTGCAGACGTCCCAGCAGAAGCTCGGCGAGGCCATCTACGCCCAGTCCCAGTCCGGTGCCGAGGGCGCCGCCCCCGGTGCGGCCGGCGAGCAGGCAGCGTCCGGTGCGCCGGAGGAAGACATCGTCGACGCCGAAATCGTTGACGAAGACGAGCCGAAGAAGTAGCAGCCATGGCCAACGAAGACGAATCCCAGTCCGAGCCCCGGAACGGCGAGCCGATCATCCGGGACAAGCGCAAGGTGGATCCGACGACCGGGCAGGCACGGCACGAGCAGGAGCAGCCGGCGGCCGCCGAGGGCGGGGAGGCCAACACCTCCTCGCCCGAGGGCGACGCGCTCTCCCAGGCGGAGGAAATCCTGAACAACGCGGAGGTCCCCGTTCCGGAAGCGGCAACTGCCGAGGCTTCCACCAGCGAGGCGGCCGAGTTGAAGAACGACCTGCTCCGCCTTCACGCGGAGTACGTCAACTACCGCAAGCGCGTTGAACGCGACCGAGCGGTGGCGGGCGAAATGGCCGTCATCGGCGTGGTGAACTCGCTGCTGCCGGTGCTGGACGACATCGACGCGGCCCGCCAGCACGGCGACCTCACCGAGGGTCCGTTCGCGGCCATCGCCACCAAGCTCGAGAATGCGTTGAAGACCTACGGGCTGACGCGCATTGACGAGACCGGAGTCGAGTTCGACCCGACGATCCACGAGGCGCTCATCCAGCAGCCCAGCAGCGACGTCGAGGTTGACTCGGTCAGCCAGATCCTGCGCGCCGGCTACAAGTCCGGCAGCAGGGTGCTGCGCGCGGCGCAGGTGATCGTCGCCGTCCCCGAATAGGCGACACCGCTCAGCACCCCGCCCGGCGGCGGGGTGCTGAGCCCGTTCCGGCAATAAACTTCGTAGAAAGGAGGCGTTATGGCAAGTCAGGACTGGATCGACAAGGACTTCTACAAGATCCTTGGGGTGTCCAAGGACGCATCGGAAGCGGACATCAAGAAGGCCTACCGGAAGCTGGCGCGCAAGTACCACCCGGACCAGAACCAGAATGACGCCTCCGCCGAAAAGGCGTTCAAGGAAATCACCGAAGCCTATTCGGTGCTCTCGGACCACGAAGAACGCCAGCAGTACGACGCCATCAAGGCCATGGGCGGGGGAGCCCGCTTCAGCGCGGGCGGCGCCGGTGCTCCCGGCGGCCAGGCCGGCTTCGAGGACCTCTTCGGCGGCCTGTTCAACGGCGGCCGCGGCCGGCACTCCGGCGGCTTCAGCACTGCCGGCGGCATCCCGCCCGAATTTGCCGACCTGTTCGGCGGCGGGGGCGGTTTCGGCGGGTACCAGCCGCCGCCCCAGAAGGGCGCGGACCGCACCGCGACCACGACCATTTCCTTCGCGGGCTCGATCAACGGGACGTCGGTGAACCTGCGCGAGCCGTCGACCGGCAACGTAATTGAGGTCCGCATCCCGGCCGGCATCAAGGACGGACAGAAAGTCCGCATGCGAGGCAAAGGCCAGCCGGGGCCCGCCGGTGCGGGGGACCTGATGGTCACGGTCCACGTCCGGCCGCACGACTTCTTCACCCGCGACGGCGAGAACATCCGGGTCCACGTTCCGGTCACCTTCCCTGAGGCCGCCCTGGGCGCAGACATCCAGGTCCCCACGCTCAGCGGCGACTCCGTCAAAGTGCGGGTCCCCGCGGGAACCCCGTCCGGGCGCACGCTGCGCGTCAAGGGCAGGGGCGTGACGACGAGCAAGGGTTCCGGAGACCTGCTGGTGACCATCGACGTCGTCGTGCCGCAGAAGCTCACGGGCAAGGCCGAGGAAGCCGTCCGTGCCTTTGCCGAGGCGACCGCCCACGAGGACCCCCGCGCCCAGCTGGCCGCCAAGGCCAGGCTCTAGCCCGCACCCGGGCCGCCCGACCCACGTGAAAGGAGACGCCATGGCGCTGGACGCCAACGCACCACTCTTCGTGATCTCCGTCGCGGCGGAGCTGGCGGAGATGCACCCGCAGACCTTGCGCCAGTATGACCGCCTCGGACTGGTCTCACCCAGCCGCGCGCCGGGCCGGTCCCGCCGCTATTCACAGCGGGACGTGGACATGCTGCGCGAGGTCCAGCGGCTGTCCCAGGAAGGCGTTTCGCTCGAAGGGATCAAGCGGATCCTCGAACTGGAGAACCAGGTGGATGCGCTGCGGTCCCGGGTCCGGGAGCTGGGCGAGGAAGTGGTGGCGCTGCGGGCCCAGCAGGCCGCCCAGCGCGGGGACAGCCGGGTGTTCGCCGCGGGTCTGGCCGGCGACGTGGTCTCGCTCGCCCGGGGCCAGCGTCCGCGCCCGCGCTCGCAGGCCCTCATGATTTGGAAGCCTTAGGCGCGTCCTGCTCCGCGGGGTGATGCACCGCCGCCGTGCTGCGCCGGCCGAGCTCAAGTCCCGCCGCGATGCGGGCGGCGAGGGCCGGTCCCACCCCGTCGACCTCCTGGAGCTGTGCGGCGGTGGCCGCAGCGAACCCGCGCACCCCGCCCACATGCCGCAGCAGGCGGTCGGCCAGCTCCAGGCTGCCCACACCCTGGGTGCCCGAGCCGATCACCACCGCGAGGACCTCCGCGTGGCGCAGCCGGCGCGGGCCCAGGGCAAAGAGACGCTCGCGGGGCCGCTGCTCGGGAGGCAGGTCGGAGATGACGGGAAAGGAAGTCATGCCTCACGCTAGGCCTGCTGCCGTGGCCACCGTCCCCGCTGCCGCTGCTATGTGGACACCCTGCAGCGGCCGGGGGTTGGGGAGGGGAACTGTCAGTACCCGCCGGTGCTGCTGCCCGCCGTCGAGGTGACCTTTTCGCCCGCCGGATTCAGCAGCCACCAGACGTTGCCGACCGCCTGGCCCTTCACATCGCCGGCGCTCTTGTCCTGGGCGAAGGTGTAGACGGGCAACCCGTTGACCGTGAGCTGCTTACCTCCGGAGGCGGCAGGGATGACCCCTACCTTGCCGGTGACGCCGGAAACGGACGGCGTGGCAGACGTCGTCAGGACCGCCGGCCACGCTGCGGCGCAGCTTCCGCTGCAGCTGCTCTTCCCGGAGTCCTTGGTGTCCTTGTCGAAGACATAGACGCTCATCCCCTTTCCATCGACGATGATCTGCCCCAACGAGGAGGACGCGGTTTTGAGGTCAGGCCCGGCTGCGGCACCGGGGGAAGCCATGCCCGACGAGGCGGTGCCCGACGAGGCACCGGAATTGGAGGAGGGTGCCGCGCCCTGGGCGCAGCCGCTGAGCAGGAAAGCCCCGGCGGCCAGCGCCACCAGGCCGGAGCGGAAGAACGTTTGCATGATGGGTGCTCCACTTCTGAGGTTGTCATCGCGCCTGGGGCGTGCAACGGCTTACGGCCGTCATACACAACGACGCCTTCGGGCCGCACAATGGTTCAACGGCTGAGCGATTGAACCGTAGGCCGCCCGGCGTCGTCATCCCGGGTAGAGGCAGACAGGAGCGTGCGATGGGGCACCAGGAGAGAGCCGGGGAGGCGGGCGGCCGTGCCGCTGGATGACGAGGCGGTGGCCCGGATCTACCATGAGCACGCCGTGGCCTTGCGCCGGTTCGTCATCGGGGCGACAGGCAATGCCGCCACGGCGGAGGACGTGGTGCAGGAGACCATTCTGAGGGTCTGGCGGCAGGCCCCGGTGATCAAGACCAGTCTTCGCGGCTACCTCTTCCGCACCGCCCGCAACATCATGGTGGATGCGCAGCGGGCCCAGGCGCGAAGGCCGCGCGAGAGCCCGGGCGAGGACCTAGAGCTCGTCCCGGCGGCCGCCTCCCGCATCGACGAAATGCTGAACCGGGTCTTGATGGAGGAGGCGCTCGCCCGGCTCAGCCCGGAGCACCGCGACGTCGTCGTCGCGCTGCACTACCGGGGGCTGACCACGACGGAGGCGGCGCTTGCGCTGCGGATTCCGCCGGGCACGGTGAAATCCCGTGCCTTCTACGCCGTCCGGTCACTGAAGGAAATCCTCTTGGAGATGGGAGTCGACACGTGAGCGAGGGACAGGGCGGCACGGTGCCGGACGCGGGCGGCCCGCGGGATCACCCGCATGAACTGCTCGGCGCCTACCTGCTGGGCGGTCTCCCGGCGGCCGAGCGTGCGGAGTTCGAAAGCCACCTGGACGGCTGCACCGGCTGCGCCGCGGAACTGGCCCGGCTGTCCGGCCTGACAACGTTGCTCGACGCCGTCGAGCCCGCCGACGCTGTGGCGCTGACGTTCCCCCCGGCGGCCGTGCCCGCAGGAAATCCCACGCAGCTGCTCACGGAGTTGGGCCGGCGGCGGCGGCGCAGCAGGCTGCGGGCAGGCGGCCTTGCGGCCGCGCTCGCGGCGGCCTGCCTGGCGCTCGGCGTGTACCTGCAGCCGGTGCTCGTACCGGCGCCGCGGCCGGATGAGAGTTACTCGGTGGCCGACTCAACCGGATTGCGCGTGGACCTCGGGCTGGTGCACAAAGCGTGGGGGACGGAGCTGACCCTGCAGGCCGCGCAGCTGCCGCACGAGGGGGCGCTGTCGCTGTGGGTGACCGACAGGGCAGGGCACACCGAACGGGTATGCAGCTGGGGCGCGACGCCGGCAGGCCGGGCGAAGATCACCACCGCCACGGCATTGCCCGTGCCGCAGATCGCCAACGTGGCCGTCCGTGACGCAGCGCAGCGGCAGGTCGCCCTCATCACCATGCCGGCGGGAAGCTGAGGGCCGGCCCGGCTGCCGGGCCCCGCGGCTGGTCGTTCCGGCTGATCAGCGTCGGCGGTAGGCCAGGTCGCGGATCTGCCGGCTGGCCCGGTGGGCCTTGTTCTCGAAGCTCGTCAGGGTGCGGCCCTCAAAACGGGGTGCCCAGCCGCCGAGCGGGTCCTCGGCCGTTGCTCCCTCGCCCGGGTGGAGGTTCTCGAAGCTGGCGCTGGCCTCGGCCACCTCCCGCATCTGCTCGGCGTAATGCTCCCAGTCGGTGGCCAGCCGCCACACGCCGCCCGGCCGCAGGGCCGCCGCTACCTGCTCGGCGAAGAGCGGAGTCACCAGCCGCCGCTTCACATGGCGGGCCTTGTGCCAGGGATCCGGGAAGAACACCCAGACCTCGGAGAGCGAGCCCGGCACGATCATGCTGGTCAGCACCTCGGGTGCGTTGGCCTGCACCACACGGACGTTCCGCAGCCCGCGCTGGCCCAGCTTGAGCAGGGTTTGCGCCAGGCCCGGGCGGTAGACCTCGACCGCGAGGAAATCGGTGCCGGGGTTCTCTTGGGCGGCATGCACCACGGCCTCGCCGAGACCGGAGCCGATTTCGAGGACCAGGGGCGCCTGCCGTCCGAACACGGACTCCGCGTCGAACCGGAATGCCGGGTCCACCGACGTGTCGGAAACCTTGCGCGGAACCTGGATCACCAGGTCCTGGTGTTCGTCCCAGGCCTGCTGCCGCCGGCCCTGCAAACGGGTGCCCCGGCGGACGAAAGAGACGGGCTGGACCCGGTACGGCCCGGCGTCGTCGGGCTGCGGCTGGCTGGTTTCGGAAAGGATGTTCATCGCGGTCAAGGATAGCCGTCCCCGGGCCCGGAGCGGGCCCGACGGCGCTTCCCTCGGCATCCGGGGCCGATCGGCCAACAAGCCCGCATCCGGCCAGCAGGACGGGGCAAGGAAAAAGGTAACGGCGCGGAGCTGCGATAAAATCGACGTCTGTGTCCACAACCTCCGCCGGCAGGCTTCCCCAAACCGCATCGAGCGAACGTTCCCGGCGGGATGCGGCGGACGGGTTCCGCCCCGAAATCCAGGGGCTGCGGACGATTGCTGTGCTCGCCGTCGTGCTCTACCATTTCTGGCCCGGTCGCCTCAGCGGTGGCTACATCGGCGTGGACGTCTTCTTCGTTATCTCGGGGTATCTGATCACCTCGCACATCTATCGCGAGATACAGACCCGTTCCACCCTGGCGCTGGGCCGGTTCTGGGCGAGGCGGGTGCGGCGGCTCCTCCCCGCCTCCTTCTTCGTGCTCCTGGTGTCCATGGCGGCCGTCTTCCTGTGGGTTCCCGCTACGGTCTGGGAAGTGACTGCCCGCCAGTTGGCGGCGAGCGCCCTGTACGTCCAGAACTGGGCACTTGCCACCGACTCAGTCGATTATTCCGCGCAGCACAACGACGCCTCGGTGGTCCAGCATTACTGGTCGCTGTCAGTGGAGGAGCAGTTCTATTTCGTTTGGCCGCTTCTGGTGCTCGCGCTGCTGTTCGTCGCGCGTGTGCTTCGTCGGCGCGGGGTCGGTGCAGCCGCGTGGACCACGACCAGGGGCGCGATGATCGCGGGTCTCGCTGTTGTCGGGGCGGTTTCCCTCGCCTGCTCGATCGTCATCACGGCCCAAATGCCGTCGGTGGCGTACTTTGTCACCCAGACCCGGGTGTGGGAGTTCGCTGCCGGGGCCTTGGTCGCCCTGGTATTCCTGGATCGCCGGTTCCCGGGTGTGCCGGCCACGGCCGGCGCTTGGCTCGGTGTTGCGTTGATCGCCGGTTCCGCGGTCTTCTTCACCGCCGCGACGCCGTTTCCCGGCTGGACCGCTCTGCTCCCGGTTGCCGGCACCGCGCTTGTGCTGGCCTTTGCCGGCAACCGGTCCGTGTTCGGTCCCCGCTGGTGGCTGTCCTTGCGGCCAATGACCTTTGTCGGCGGCATTTCCTACGGGCTGTACCTCTGGCACTGGCCCCTCCTGATCGTCACGCCTTACGTCCTGGGCCGCGCCCCCGGCTTCATCGACAAGTCCATGCTGCTGGCCGCGGCCATCCTGCTGTCCTGGTTGACGAAGCTCGCCATCGAGGACCCGCTGCGCAAGGGCCGCCTGCTCGGGACGCCGGCGCGGGCCTTCTCCTTCGCTGCTGCCGGCATGGCGGTGGTGGTGGCCCTCTCCTACGCCCTGACGGTTCAGGCCTACGCGGCTCCTCCCGTGGATGCGGCCGCCCTGCACAACCCCTGCTATGGTCCCGGTTCGCTCGACCGCGCCCGCAGCTGCGGGCCGGTGGTCGGTACGCAGGCTCCGAACCCGGCACCGGCCCTTGTGTCGCGGGAGAATACGGACCCGCTGCATCCTGGCTGCCAGGGAAACATTGGGGGTACCGAGCTGGTGTCCTGTGACCTCGGTGTCGATGCCGCCCATGCCCGGACGACCGTCGCCATCGTGGGGGATTCGCATGCAACCGCATGGTTGCCTGCCATCGAGGCCTTGGCCGCCCAGAAAAGATGGCATATCAAGACCTTCACTAAAGCCTCCTGCCCGGCGACCGCTGCCCTCCGGGTGCTGCCTTCGGAGAAGACCGACGCGAACATGAACGACTGCTCGACGTGGGTCAAGGAAGTGAGCAGCGCACTGGCAGCTGACAAGTCGATTACGACCGTCTTCACGGCAGCCTTTTCCACGGCTTACAGTTACCGGGCGCCGGCGGATTCCCCAATGGGGACCCCGGCCGTCCAAGGCTATGAGAAGACCTGGCAGGACTGGCTGGCCGCCGGCAAGCGCGTGGTGGCTTTCGAGGACGTCCCGCGCACCAACGGCCAGTATGTGCCTACCTGCCTCGCCAGCCATCCAGGCGACCCGCTCGCCTGCGCCAATCCGGTCGCCGCCGCGTTCCCTTCAGCGACGATGGCAATCACGCATGCTGCTGAAGCTTTCCATGCCCCCGGATTCGAGCACGTCAGGCTGCGCGCGCAGTTCTGCGACGCGAAGCTTTGCTACCCGCAGGTCGGGTCGGTCATCGTCTACCGCGACTACTCGCATATCAGCGCCGAATACTCGCGTGCCCTTGCTCCCTACGTCTCCGCGCAGTTGCATTAGAGCACCCTCCCGGTTGGGCTCAGGCATGCCCCTGGACGGTTGCGCTCCGGGCCCGGTGCGGCCCCGGGGCGGGCCTGGACGCCGTCAACTGCTAGACTGGAAGGACCTGCTGCCCGTTGATGGTGCAGCCTGCGTCGATGAACGCATCCTGAAGGGTCCCGCTGACAGCGCGACGTATGTCCGCGAAACGGTTGACCGTCCTGATCATTTCTTCGGCGAACCCCGCGCAAACCTGCGCCGGGGCCACTGACCGAAAGTACCTTTCTTTCACCATGACGACATTTGCTGCCCTGGGTGTGCCCAAGGCTCTCTCTTCCTCGCTTGCCGCCCAAGGCATCGAGACCCCGTTCCCGATCCAGGTCAAGACCCTGCCGGACACGCTTGCCGGCCGCGACGTGCTCGGCCGGGGCCGCACCGGCTCGGGCAAGACCATCGCCTTCGCCCTCCCGCTCGTGGCCCGGCTGGCCGAACGCGAAGCGGCCTACCGGCGACGTCCCGGACGCCCGCTCGGCCTCGTGCTGGCGCCGACCCGCGAACTGGCCAACCAGATCAACAAGACGATCGAGCCGCTCGCCGCGGAACTGGGGCTGAACACCACCGTGATCTACGGCGGGGTGTCCCAGTCGCGCCAGGAAAAGGCTCTGAAGGCCGGCGTGGACATCGTCATCGCCTGCCCCGGCCGGCTGGAGGACCTGATGAAGCAGAAGCTCATCAGCCTCGATGCAGTGGAAATTACCGTCCTTGACGAGGCGGACCACATGGCGGACCTGGGCTTCCTGCCCGGCGTGAAGCGCATCATGGACACCACCCCGGCCGACGGTCAGCGGATGCTCTTCTCCGCCACGCTGGACAACGGCGTGGACAAGCTGGTGCACCGCTACCTCTCCAATCAGGTCACCCATTCGGTGGATGACCCGCAGGCAGCCGTGACCACCATGGAACACCACGTCCTGGTGGTGCAGGGCCAGTCCGAGAAGAAGGAGCTGATCAAGCAGCTCGCCTCCGGCACGGGCCGCCGGGTGATGTTCATGCGCACCAAGCACCACGCCCGCAAGATGGCCAAGGTGCTGACCGACGCCGGCATCCCGGCCGTTGACCTGCACGGAAACCTGTCCCAGAACGCCCGCGACCGCAACCTGGCGGAATTCGCCGCCGGTGAGGTCCGTGTGCTGGTCGCCACCGACGTCGCGGCGCGCGGCGTCCACGTCGACGACGTCGAACTCGTGGTGCACATCGATCCGCCCACGGAGCACAAGGCCTACCTGCACCGTTCCGGCCGGACGGCGCGCGCCGGGTCGGACGGCACTGTTGTCACCGTGACCCTGCCGGAACAGCGCCTCGAAGTGGGCAAGCTGATGAAGGCCGCCGGCGTCGACGTTGCCTTTGAGACGGTCACGCCGACGTCGCCCCTGGTGGCGAAGCTGGTCGGCGAGGTTGCCGCGAAGGTTGATCCGCAGGTGCGCGCTGCCGCAATGGCAGCCAAGCTGCCGCAGAACGGCGGCGGCAAGTCCACCGGCGCCAACGCGCAGCGAAAGCGCAGTCGCCGGGGAGGTTCCGGCGCCGCCGCAGGCTCCGCGCGGAACGCTGCGGGTGCCGGACACCGCCAGGGCTCGGCCGAGAGCAAGCGCGGCGCCGTTGCGCAGCCCTCTGCCCAGGGACGCAGCCGCCGTCCGGCCACCGGGCAGCGTGCCGCCGCCGGCGGCGCTGCTCGCACGTCGTCCGGTGCTCCCCGCTCGGTCTACAGCACCAGCACCGGCAGCCACGGCGGTTCCGCCGCCGGCGCGTCGCGTCCGGCCCGGGCCGGACAGCGCCGGGCCTCGGCTCCGGCGAGCAACACCCGCCGGGCCCGCTGACGGCGCGGATTCCACCGCTCAGCAAAGGGCGCGAATGCTTCGGCATTCGCGCCCTTTGCGCGTCCAGGGCTGAGGGACCCTGTGCGGACGGCCGCGGCCGCCGTAGCATGGTCCCGTGGATACGGCGGGAGAGATCAAGCGGCTGAAAGCGAACGAGTGCTGGGAATTGCTGCGCACGGTGGTGGTCGGCAGGCTCTCGGTAATCGTCGAGGACCATCCGGACATTTTTCCGGTGAACTTCGTGGTCGACCACGGATCCGTCATCTTCCGTACAGCCCCCGGCACCAAGCTTGCTGCGGCGCTGGAAAAGTCCAAGGCCGCCTTCGAGGTCGACGGTTACGACACGGAGACAGGGGAGGCCTGGAGTGTTGTGCTCAAGGGGCCGCTGGGACAAATCACCCGCACCGAAGAGGTGATCAACTCGGCCGCGCTGCCCCTGTTCCCCTGGCAAAAGGGGACGAAGCCGTTCTTCGTGCGTCTCTCGCCGTCCGACGTCACCGGAATCCGGTTCGCGGTCGTGGAGCCCGCGCATTGGGTGACGCCCTTCACCGGGCTGCCGTCTGCCTCCAGCGAATAAGGCTTCGGCAGCGAATAGGCTTCGCTACATTAAAAACGGCATGAGTCGTTTTTAATGTAGGATGGCGGCATGAGCCCCACGACAGACAGCGTCAAAATCCACGCGGCCCTGGGTTCTGCTGCCAAAGCGGATGTCCTTCGAGCGTTGCGTGCTGCGCAGAATCCCCTGTCGGCCCGCGAACTGGCGGCCGCGGTGGACGTTCCGCTGACGACGCTGCGGTTCCATCTCGACGGGCTGCTCGCATCCGGGCTGATCGAGGCACGCAGCGAGGCGCCGGCTGGCCGCGGGCGCCCGCGCCTGCTCTATGCCGCCGCCGCGGCCGGTGCCGTGCGCGACGGCTACCGGTGGCTCAGCGGGCTCCTGGCCGGCAGTTTGCTGAAGACTTCCGCAGCCACGCCGGCTGAACACGCGGAACAGGCCGGGGCTCGCTGGGTGGAGGCGAACTCGCCGCAAGCGGGTCCGGAAGCAACATTCGAGGACGCTGTGGAGACCATCAGGGACGTCTTCACGCAGTTCGGATTCGAGCCTGCGCCGCCCGTCCCCGGGCCGCTGCCGGAGCCGGTGGAGCTGCGCCTGCACGCCTGCCCGTTCGTGGAGGTGGCCCGTGAGAACCGGGAGGTGGTGTGCTCGGTCCACGCCGGAATGATGAAGAGTCTGCTGGACCGGTCCGGAGCCCCGGACGCCGCGGCCGAGCTCCGTCCGTTCGCGGAGCCGGGTTTGTGCCTTGCGGTGATTGACCGGCACCCCGCCCGCCTGGCGGGAGCTGCCCGATGATCGTTGCGAAGCTGCTGCAGGTCGCTCTGCCGTTCCTCTGGCTCGGCATGATCGCCGCGATATCCCTGATCGAAACACCGCTGAAGTTTCGGGCACCCGGGATCACGGTACCGCTCGGGGTGGGAATCGGGCGGTTGGTCTTCAAGGCGCTGAACCGGGTGGAACTCGTGCTCTGTGCCGCACTGGTGGCCACGGCCTTCGTTAGCGCGGGGTCGGCGGGGAGCGAGGCAGTGCTGGCCGGCGTCGCCCTGCTCACTGTCTTCCAGGCGCTGTGGCTCCGGCCGCGGATGGACCGGCGCGTCGCGGCCCGCTCTGCGGTGGGGGAGGCGCCCGAATCGTCATCGCACCTGCTCTACATCGGCGTCGAAGGCGTGAAGCTGCTGGCCCTGCCCCTGCTCGGAGTTCTCTACTGCCTGCAGGCGTTCGGATGAGCGGCGGCACGGGCGGGGAAGTGGACGCCGGAGGGAGAGCTGACCTGCGGAATCGGGCGGACGTCGAACTGCTGGTCGACACCTTCTACCGAAAGGTCTTTCGCGACCGGATGCTGGGACCGGTCTTCGTCGACGTGGCCCGGATGGATCTGGCGGCGCACCTGCCCGTGATGTGCGACTTCTGGGAAACTGTGCTTTTCCGGGCCGGCCTGTACAAGCGCAACGCGTTGCATGTGCACGAGGAACTGCACGCGAAGGTGCCGCTGCGGTGGGAGTTCTTTGACCGCTGGCTCGAGACATGGCGGAACACGGTGGATGAGCTTTACGCCGGTGAAAAGGCGGAGCTGGCCAAGCTGCAGGCCGGCCGAATTGCCGGCTCCATCCACCGCCGGGTCAATGGCGGCCGGGCCAGCGAGTACGGCACCATCCGGCGCGGGGGTCAGCCGCTGTAGGGCGGTTCCACGGGGGTCGCCGCGCGGCCTTCGGTGCTCAGCAGCACGACGACGTCGTCCGCCGCAGCCCCGACGTCGGCGCGCCGGTTCGGGTCCTCCAGCACAGCCCGCGCCCCCGCCAGGCTCGCAGCCCCGCACGGACCGGAGTCCACACCGAGTTCCTCCAGGTCCTTGACCGCCCGCCGGCAGTCCTCTTCGCCGATGACGACGGCGGCGTCGACCCCGCGGGAGAGCTCCGGCCACGCGGTGAGCGATACCGTCCCGCAGTTCAAGCCGGCCATCATGGTGTGGCCGGTGGGCACCGAGGTGCGTTCGCCCTGCTCGAGGGAGCGCAGCAGGCACGGTGCCGATTCCGGTTCGACGCTCAGCAGCGCCGGCTGGCTCCCGCCCAGCTTGCGGTAGTGCCGCACGGTGGCTTGGAGGAGGGAACCGACGCCGACGGGCGTGACCACCATCGAGGGACGCCCGGCACCGGCGTCCTGCAGCTGTGTGTCAATCTCCGCGAACAAGGTGGAGTAGCCCTCCACAATCCAGCCGGGCACCGTGGTGTAGCCCTCCCATGCGGTGTCCTGGACCAGGATGCTCCGCGGGTCGGCCTGTGCCGCGTCCGCCGCCGCGCGCACGACGTCGTCGTACGGGAGGGCAAGGGCCGTCAGTTCCGCGCCCTCGCTGGTGATGGCCTCCTTGGCCCGCGGGCTGATCTCCTCGGGCACGAAGATTCGCGCCGCAAGTCCCATCCGGGCAGCCATGCGGGCCACGGCGCGGCCGTGGTTGCCGTCCGTTGCCGAGACCAACACCGGCGCATCCGGATCCCCGGCGAACCGCCTTGCCAACGTATCGGGCTGCCAGCCGCCCTCGGTGCGGCCGGCTCGGGCCGACAATGCCCTGAAGACCGCCCATGAAGCCCCGAGGAGCTTGAAGGCGGGCAGGCCGAAGCGGGAGGATTCCTGCTTCACGAAGACGCGCCCGACGCCGAGTTCCCGGGCCAGGTCCGGCCGCTCCAGCAGCGCGGTGGGTGCGTAGCCGGGCAGGCTGCGGTGGAAGTCCAGCACGCCGCGCGGTTCGGGTGCCGCCACGAATTCGCGGGCTGCCGGGTTGGCATACCACCTGGTGCTCATCGGATACTCCTTGCGCTGGGGTGCCTGGGCGTGCGCCAGTCTACTCCCCGCTCCGGGGCGGCCCAGCGGTGGACGGTCCCGAAGGATTCCAATAGGATGTTCCCTGTTCAGCATGCTGAACACAACGACCAAGGGAGAATCGTGACCGAACTGAGTGTTCAAGGCGTGGCCCATGCGAGTGCGGCCTCGCCGGCTCCCGCCGTAACCCGGGCCGCTGCGGTCCTGGACGTGCTCGCGGCCTCGGCCACAGGGGTCGTCTCGCTCAGCGACCTCGCCCGCGAACTCGGAATTCCCAAATCCTCCACCTCCAACCTGCTGCTCGCGTTGGAGGAGGCCCACCTGATCGTGCGCCGGGGAGGCGGGTTTGCGCTCGGGCGGAAGCTGGTGGAACTCGGTGCCGCCTACCTGAGCCGGCTCGACGAGGTGCAGGAGTTCTACCGGTTTTGTGAAAGCGCTCCGACGCTGTCGAAGGAAACCGTGCGCATCGCACTGCTCGACGGCAAGGACGTGATCTACCTGGCCCGCTACGAGGGCCACCCGGCCGTGCGGCTGACGTCGAACATCGGGGACCGCATGCCGGTGTCGCTGTGCGCCGTCGGCAAGGCGCTGGTGGCGCGGCTGCGGGACCACGACATTGACGAACTCTTCCCGGACGGTACGGACCTGCCGGTGATGACGCCGAACTCGCTGAGGACGGCGGAGGAGCTGAAGGAACAGCTGAAGGAAGTGCGCCGCAAGGGGTACGCCTTCGAGGATGAGGAGTCCACCCTGGGCGTAGTCTCTGTGGGGGTTACCGTGCCGACGCGGGGGGTGCACGGCCCGAGCCTTGGGCTGTCGGTGACGGCGCTCAAGGCGACCTTCTCGTCCGAGCAGGAAGCCGCCATCGTTGGGGAACTTCAGGAGCTTGCCCGCACCCTGGGCAGTCCGATGGGATAAGTCGGATTTAAGCTTGGCTCGCTGTACACCATGATGTACGCTGTTCAGCATAGTGATCTATATCGCATCCTAGGTCGTGCAACGCGGCACGGCCTCCGAAGATTGGGAACGCAATGACGGGTATTTTCAAGAAGGTTGCGACGCCGGTGGCCTTGGTGGCCATGGCTTCGATGCTGGCGCTGACGGGGTGCTCATCCTCGGGGAGCGCGGGGGCACCCAGCGCGGCAGACAGCCGCCTCCAGCAAGTCATCAAGAGCGGCACGCTCAAAGTAGGAGTCCTGCCCGACTATCCGCCCTACAGCTCGCAGGACGCCAGCGGCAAAATTGTCGGCTACGAACCGGACATTGCCGCGAAACTCGCCAGTGCTCTGGGCGTAAAGCTGGAGATGGTCAACACCGACGGAACCAGCCGGAAGCCGGTCCTGGACTCCAACCGGGTCGACGTCGACATCGACGCGTTTACGGCGACCGACGAGCGGGCGAAGGCCGTGGACTTCACGATGCCGTACATCGCCTCCGGTGCTCTGCCCCTGTTCCGCAAGGACAACCCCATCAAGAGCATCGCCGATCTGAAGGGCAAGAAGGTGTCCGTCGCGCGCGGCAGCACCAACGACACCCTGATGACCAAGCAGTTCCCCGACACCACCGTGGTCCGCTTCGACACGATTGCCGACGCCGTCCAGGCGGTCAAGTCCGGCAAGGTGGACGCGGTGATGGAAGGCTTTGCCACCGTTCGGGCCGCGGCCGCCAAGGATCCCTCCCTGCAGGTGCTGGACGGCGATCCGATCAGCCCGGCGCTCATTTCCATGGGAGTGAAGCAGGGCGACCAGGTGTGGGTCAACTACCTGAACAACTTCATCCGCAATTTGAACAGCTCGGGCACGAACCAGTCGCTGTACAAGAAGTGGTTCAACGCTGACCTTCCCCAGGTCATCTCCCACCAGTAGCGGGAGCGCCCGGCCGTCCACGGGCGGTCGGGCGCCAAAGCGCAGCACCGAAATCCGTCGCTTGGCGAAGAGAGTTCTGTATGTCGTTTTACCTCGGTGACCTGATCCCTTATCTACCAGTCATTTTTCAAGGACTGTGGATGAGCGTCTACATCAGCGTCATAAGCTTCCTGGTCGGGAGCGTGCTGGGCCTGCTGGCCTATTTTGCCAAAGTCGGCACCTCGCGGGTCCTGAGCAGGATCAGCGGCGCCTACATCGAAGTGGTGCGGAATGTGCCGCTGCTGGTGGTCCTGTACCTGATCTATTTCGGTCTCGGGCAGGTCGGGATCGACCTGGACCCGCTGTGGTCCGCCCTGATCGCCTTGTCGATCAACAATGGTGCCTACGTCGCGGAAATCCTCAGGGCCGGTTTCGAGTCCGTTCCTGGTGGCCTCCGGGAGGCGGCGCACGCGCTCGGCATGAGCTCCGGGCAGACCTTCCGGTATGCCGTGTTCACGCCAGGGATCCGCAAGGTGTTCCCGGCCCTGACGAACCAGTTCATCCTGCTGTTCCTGTTCTCCTCGGTGGCCTCCGTGATCGCGCTGCCCGAACTGACCGAAGCGTTGATGACCGTGAACTCCGACACGCTGCGCACTTTCGAGGTATTCACCGTCGGCGCGCTGCTGTACTACGCAGTTTCCTCCGTCCTCGCCCTGGGGTCACGAATCGGAGAGAAGAGGCTTTTCAGATGGTAGGTGATGGCAATGGGTGATTACGCACAGTTCCTGCTCCCGCTGGCAAAGGGTCTGGGCATGACTGCACTTCTGTGCATCATCTCGGCCGTCGGCGGCAGCATCGTCGGCCTGCTCGTCGGCCTGGCCAGGGCATCGAGCATCGGCTTCATCCGGTGGGTCAGTGCCATTTACACCAACCTCCTGCGCGGCATTCCGCTGCTGATCATTTTGCTGTTCACCTTCTTCGCGTTGCCGCTCTTGATTCCGGGAGCAGTTTTCTCGAAGCTGGCCTGCGGAGCCATAGCCCTGACGCTGTTCGTGAGCGCGTACATCGCCGAAGTCGTCCGCGGGGGTTTGGAGTCGGTTCCGCGCGGCCAGTTCGAAGCGGCGGAGGCGCTGGGGATGAACTACTTCCTCAAGTTCCGCTACATCATTGTGCCGCAGGCGATGAGGGTGGTCGTTCCCCCGTGGACGGGGATTATTTTGGCGATGATCAAGGATTCATCCCTCGTGTCGGTGATTGGATTCGTCGACCTCACGCAGGCCGGCAAGATCATCGGGACCACCACGATGCTGCCGCTGCTGACATTCGTTGTGGTCGGGGCCATCTACTTCGTCATCTGCTACCCGTTGGGGAAATTCGGCCGCTGGTACGAGAAGCGACTGACGGTATCGCTCGGGCGCCCGCAGGCCGTTGACCTGGGACCGGCAAGCACCGACCTGCTGGCCGAAGAACCGCTACTTCAAGTTCGAGGAGAGAAATGATTTCCGTCAAAGGCCTGCAGAAGAAATACGGAAACGTAGAGGTCCTCAAGAGCATCGACTGCGAGATCAAACCCAGCGAAGTTGTCTGTGTGATCGGGCCTTCGGGGTCTGGCAAGAGCACCTTCCTCCGTTGTTTGAACCTGCTGGAGACGATCACGGCAGGCAGCGTCGTCATCAACGGCCATGACCTCGGCAATTCGAAGCTCGACAGGGTCCTTGTGCGCAGGGACGTGGGCATGGTGTTTCAGCAGTTCAACCTGTTCCCGCACATGAAGGTGCTCGACAACGTGATGATTGCCCCCATCAAGGTGGCGAAGAAATCCCGGGAAGTGACCAAGGAGAAGGCGCTGGAACTCCTGGCCAAGGTGGGACTCTCCGACAAGGCAGACGTTTACCCCAGCTCCCTCTCGGGCGGACAACAGCAGCGTGTCGCCATCGCCCGGGCGCTTGCCATGGATCCCACCGTCATGCTCTTTGACGAACCAACGTCCGCGCTCGACCCGGAAACGGTCGGAGACGTGCTGGCCGTGATGAAACGCCTGGCCGGGGAAGGGATGACGATGGTGGTCGTGTCCCATGAGATGGGCTTCGCCCGTGAAGTGGCCGACCGGGTGATCTTCATGGACCAGGGCTACATCGTGGAGGAAGGCACTCCGGCGGATATCTTCGACCGGCCCACGCAGGACCGGACCAAGGCCTTCCTGAGCCGGGTGCTGTAGCCGCACGGTTCGCCGACGCCGCCTGAGCCGGACCGTCCGACCAAGCGGCCGAAAGGCCGGCAACGGCGGGATTTCCTCACGGAATCCCGCCGTTGCCGGCCTTTCGCGCGTCGCGGTCCATCCGGAGGATCTCAGCCGGCTCCCGGGAGCCGGGCTTCGACGACGCCGTCGACCACGCGGCTCTGGAAGACCGGCTGCCCGGCGCTTGCAGGACCGGTCACCACCTCGCCGGTGCGCAGCGAGAAGGTGCTGCCGTGCCAGGGGCACTGGACGCAGTCCTCGGCGCGCCCGGAGACCTGCTGCCGGCTGATTTTGCCTTCGTGCAGGGGACCGGCAAGGTGGCTGCACGCGTCGGCCAACACCTGAACCTCGTCGCCCTGGCGCAGCACGAAGAGTGGAACCGTGTCGAGCATCACCTGCTGCGGCTTGCCGTCCGTGAACTCCTCGAGCCTGCCGATGGAGTGCCATCCGGGGGGAGTGCGGTGCGGCACTTCTTCGGCGTGGTTCGCCCCTGCGGCCTGGTGGTAGGCCAAGTGGCCGCCGAGGAAGGCGCCCGCAGTTGCCACGCCGAAGCCTGCATAGCCGAGAAGTTTGCCGCTCACGTGCTTCCCGCGCAGCCGTTGGGCCAGCGACAGGGCATACAGGCAGGTGGCAGCGGCGTTCGCGCTGGCATGGACGACTCCCACCCGCTGCTGCTGCTCGTGCAGTTCGGACAGGTCCGTCGCTCCGGAGATGACAGCCGGGGCCGCCGCAGCCAGCCCGGTGCCGACGAGGATGGCGGAGGCGCGCTCCGCACCCGGTACGAGGTCCAGCACGGCAGCCGAGGTCCAGGCGCCAACCGGCACCTGGGCTGCGACGGGATGGAGCGGGTGTCCAAAGGGCACGCCGTGCAGGGCGTCCCGCAGCCATTGCGGCCGGACTGTCGCCCGCGCGGCCTTACGCAGCCAGGTGGCGGCCGGATCGAGGACGTCCGCCTTCTCCAGGTGGTCGAGCAGTTCGAGTGTTCCGGTGAGTTTCACAGTGGGCTCCTTGCTTCCGGCTCAGCCCGGCAGGATCGGGGGAATGTCCGGACCGGGCTCGCCGGGACCCGTCGGTGGCGCCGTTGGCGGCTCGAAAGGCCCGGGCTCGGGCGCGCGGCCCGGATCGGGCTGGCCGGGCTGGGCCTCGCCGGGCCCCGGGTGGGCGGGGTCCGGGCGCGGGTCCGGCTCCGAGCCCGTGGGGAAGCTGGCCTGTTCCATGATCGTCTCCTTCTTGTCGGGGGGCCGGGAATCGTAACCAGGGCCCGAGGATTCGGCGCGGCGGCGGAGGTCAGGCGCGGCGCTGCCGGCGGTCGCGCAGCCGCAGCTGAGTGATCCGCACGGCGCCGGCGATGCCCACGAGCACGCCGCCCGCGACAGCCGCGATGAAAAGGGCCATGCCGACCGGCACCGACCCTTCGAAGCCGAGGAAGTGCACCAGCGCCACGTCCTGGTTTTGCAGGATGAAGACGATCAGTCCCACCAGCAGGACAAGGGCGACGGCCACGCTGACCCACACCACACCGGCCCGGGTGACTTCGGACCGCGGTGCGGTCTGGGTCCCGGCGGCTGTGCCGGGTCGGCCGGCGGTGTCGGTGCCCGGTGCGGGAGTCGCCCGACCCTGTGCGCGGCTGACGACGGAGTCAGGAGTGCCGGCCGTCGCGGTCGGCGCAGGCGGCGTTTCGTCTCGGGCGGGTTCCTTGAACGGTTCGGTGCTCATGTTAGTAAGCGTACTGACTATATGGGTTCTGGCAACCCCGTGCCGGCAGCGTTGACCTCGCCTGCGGATCGTGGTCTTCTGGGTCAATGAGTGAGGCTGAGATCATGAGCGAGGCTGAGAAGCAGGACCGGACCGGCGAGGCCGCGGACAACGCCGCAGACAACAAGGCCGGGGCGCACGGCAACGCCGACGACATTCAGGACGAGGCGCTGGGCGAGGTGAAGATCCCCGACTCCGTCATGGAGGCCGCGGCAGAGGCCGAGAAAACCGGAAACAAGGGCGGCTCCCAGTAACGGGCCCGGGGCAGCCGCCGGTGCCGGATCAGTAGAAGTGCACCGGGTCGACGACGTGCGGCAGCGGTTCCCCGTCGAGGAACTTGCGCAGGTTCGAGCAGAAGCGCTCCGTGATGTAGCGGTTCTCCGATGCGTTGAGGGCCGAGGTGTGCGGCGAGACCATGACACGGGGGTGGTCCCACAGCGGGCTCCCGGAGGGCAGCGGTTCGACTGCGAACACGTCGAGGCATGCGTAGCTGACGCGTCCTTCGTCCAGTGCCTCGAGCAGGGCTTCCTCGTCCACCACGGTGCCGCGGCCCACGTTGACCAGGACCGTTCCGTGGCGCATCGCGCCAAAGACCTCCCGGTTGAACAGCCGTTCCGTGAACGGGGTGCCGGGCAGCGTGTTGATCACGGCATCCGCCTCCGCCAGCAGCTCCGGCAGATTTTTGTTCGTGGTCACGCGGTCGATGCCGTCGATCTCCTCGACCGTGCGTTTCGTGCCGCTGACCTTCATGCCGAGTGCGCGGGCCAGGCGGGCGGTCTCAAGACCGATTTCGCCGAGGCCCGTCACGACCACACGGGAGCCATTGGCCATCCGGGTCGGTGTGCGCAGTTCCGGCCAGATTTTGGCCCGCTGGTCCTGGGCCAGTTCCGCGGTTCGTTTGAAGCCGTTGAGGACGCCCATGATGCCGAATTCGGCCAGCGGCAGCGAGTGGACTCCCGCGGAGGTGGTGACGGTGATCCGCTCCAGGTTCTCCGGGCTCAGGCCGGCGGCCTTGACCGCGCCGCCTGCCCCGGCGGCCATCGCGTGGACCCAGCGGAGGTTGGGGTTGGAGGCCGCGATCCGCGCAAGACCCGCGGCGCTTTCGTTGGGAAAGCCGAACAGCACGTCCGCGGCGTCGAGCATGCTCCAGTACCGTTCCTCCTGCTCCGGGGTGCGGGTGAAGGCCGGGTCGCCTGCGTGGTCCGCCGGGTAGCGCTCCGGCGGGAGCAGGTCCGGATCGTAGAGCACCGTCACGGACGGGTCCGTCCGCCGGATCTCCTCAACGAGTTCCGGCTCCAGGGGAACGGCAACGGCGACGGTCAACTGGGAAGTCATGCTGTTCATCATACTGAATGCTGGCTAGAATGCTGAACAAATGCGAGCGGAGGGCGTAATGAGCGGAGAGGATCCGCGGGCGGCAGCGACGGTCGGCTTTGTGGGCCTGGGACTCATGGGGGCCCCGATGGCGGCCAATCTTGTCAGGGCAGGCTTCGAGGTGGCGGTGCACAACCGCTCCGACGGCGCGGCCGAGGAGTTGGTGGCGCTCGGTGCCCGCCGGGTGGCTGAGGTGGCTGATCTCGCGCAGTTGCCGGTGATCATCTTTATGCTCCCGGACCTGCCGTTCATTGAGGCTGCGGCGGAGGCGCTGCTGGAGCGGTGGCGCCGGGAGCCTCCCGCTCAGGGTGCCACCCTCCTGGTCATGAGCACCGTTGCGCCTGACCGGGTGCGCGGCTTCGGTGCCGTGGTGCGCGAAGCGTCCGGGGGGCGCGCCGCCGTCGTCGACGCTCCCGTCAGCGGAGGCCGGCAGGGCGCTGTCGACGGCACCCTCGCCGTCATGGCCGGCGGCGCTCAGGAAGACTTCGACCGGGTGGAGCCGGTGCTGAAGGCGATGGGGCGGACGGTGCGGCTAATGGGTCCGCTGGGCGCGGGTTCACTCACCAAGGCCTGCAACCAGCTGGTGGTGGGCACGACGGCGGCCGCGCTCGCCGAAGCAGTGGTGCTCGCCGAACACTCGGGCATTGAACCCGCCGCACTGCTGGAAATCCTCGGCGGCGGCCTGGCCAACAGCACTGTGCTCCAGCAGCTCGGCCCGCGCTTCGCGGCGCGGGACTACACGGTCACCGCGCCGGCAAAGTTCATGCACAAGGACCTCCGGTTCGTCCTTGCTGCGGCCGAGGAAGCCGGGACGGCAGTGCCGCTGGCCACGGCCGGGGAACGCGTCTATGCGGCCGTCAACGACCAAGGTCTTGGTGATCTGGACCTCGCCGTCGTCCGGGAGGCCATCGAGCACCTGGGGGAAGCCAGGGTCCGCCAAGGGTGAACCCCTCTGGCGGGGCGCGCTGCGTCCTTGCAGAATGGGAGCCATGAAGACGATTCTGAACATCATCTGGCTCGTATTCGGCGGCGTATTCCTCGCGATCGGGTACTTCGCAGCCGGGGTGGTGTGCTGCCTGCTGATCGTGACCATTCCGTGGGGGATCGCCTCGTTCCGCATCGCCGGTTACGCCCTTTGGCCCTTTGGCCGCACTGTCGTGGACCGGGGCGCACCCGGTGTGCTGACCACGGCCGGCAACATCATTTGGGTCCTGGTGGCAGGGATATGGATAGCCCTGGGACACGTGGTAACGGCCGCTGCGCAGGCAGCGACGATCGTCGGAATCCCGTTGGCCATCGCCAACCTCAAGATGATCCCGATCTCCCTGATGCCGCTGGGCAAGGTTATCGTCCCGACATCGCGGCCCTTCGTCCCGACGTACCGCTGACCGACTCCATCCTGCCGCCGCCGATCTCTGGCCAACCGTCCCGGGGAGGGCTATCGTCCAAACAGCGGACGCGACGAAGGGATGGCCATGCCGATCGGAACTACAGCCCTGGGTGACAGCCTGGCCGTGAGCCGGCTGGGCTTCGGCGCGATGGCGCTCACTCCCGTGTACGGGGAGGTCGATCCCGAGGAGGCCCTGTCGACCCTCCGGCACGCCGTCGACGCCGGCGTCACCTTCATCGACACCGCGGACGTGTACGGGATGGGCTCCAACGAAGAGCTCATCGGCAAGCTGCTGAAGGAGCGCCGCGGCGATATCCAGCTCGCCACCAAATTCGGCATCACCGGCAACCCGGCGACGGGGGAGCGGTCCTCGCGTGGCGACGCGGCCTACGTGCGCGAAAGCGCCGAAGCCAGCCTGTGGCGCCTGGGCACCGACGTCATCGACTTGTTCTACCTGCACCGGCGGGACCTGGCCACGCCGCTGGAAGAGACGGTCGGCGCGATGGCGGAGCTGGTCCGGGCCGGGAAGGTGCGCCACCTTGGGCTGTCCGAGGTGACGGCGGCGGAGCTGAAGCAGGCCCACGCCATCCACCCGATTGCGGCAGTGCAGAGTGAATGGTCCATCTGGAGCCGCGACGTCGAGCGCCATGTGGTGCCGGCCGCCGCCAAGCTCGGTGTTGGATTCGTGCCCTATTCGCCGCTGGGACGCGGGTTCCTCACCGGCACGGTCGACAGGCGCAGCCTCGCCGAGCACGACATCCGGCGGTCCTTCCCGCGGTTTGCCGACGGCCTGCTGGAGGCCAACAACAGCGTGGTGTCCGCGGTGAAGATGGTCGCCATCGAGCTCGGCGCGACGCCGGCCCAGGTCGCGCTGGCATGGCTGCTCGCCAAGGGTGTCCAGTTCGGGCTGCCCGTGGTCCCCATCCCCGGCACGCGGCGCGCCCGGCGGGTCGATGAGAACATCGGGGCTCTGGCGCTGTCCCTCGACGCGGCCCAGCTGGCCATTCTCGATGCCGCGGCGGACGCGGTCCTGGGCGCCAGGTCCGCGGACCCGGCCTGGGTTTCGCAGGGCCGCGAATAACCGTCAGCCTTCGAGCCGCCGCCGCAGGTCGGCGTGTTCCGCCGCGAGGTTGCGCATCGCCGGCTCAAGCCAGAGGGCGCGCGCGGCGGAGGTATGGAACAACGGGTCGAGTCCGAGCAAATGCTCGACGACGGCGGTCCGGCCGCGCAGGAAGTCCTGCTCCGCGACGTGGGCGTACTCGGCGCGGACGGCGCGCTGATACCTGCGGTAGCCGTGGCTGTCCCGGCCCAGGACCGAGAGATCCGCGTCGCACAGCAGGGCGCCGGGCAGGTCGTCTCGCCCCGGCCGGTGGCCGGCCGTCAGCCGCACCAGCCGCGCCACCTCCCTGGTGGCGACCGGATCGTGGCCCGCGCGTCCCAGCAGGTCCTCGGCCAACGACGCCGACGCCTCCTCGTCCTCGCCGGCCCGTCCGGCATAGACGGCGTCGTGGAACCAGGCCGCCAGCTCGACCGTCCGGCCGTGCGGGGCGGCGTGCGTGTTGCCGAGCGCGTCGAGGGCCTCGAGCACCGCGAGCAGGTGTGCCCGGTTGTGGTAGCGCCGGTGCGGCTCCGCCCACCGGTCGAGGAGTTCGGCGCCGGTGTCCGCCGCCTCGGGCAGCAGTGCCGTCCAGCGGCGCAGCAGCGGGCCGGCCAGGGCGCCGCTGCGCTCACGCGCCCGCACCCGCAAACCGCTGGCGATCAGCCGGCGCACCAGGGTGCCGCCGTCGACCGGCTCGGCGCCGCGGGCCACGAGGTCCGCGAACCGGCGTTCGGGGACGTCGTAGTGGTCTTCGTCGAAGGCGCGCTCGGGAACGCCCGCGGCCGCCGCGAACTCATGCAGCTCGGCCAGGGACTCATCCGAGACCAGATGCGAGAAGTACGTGCCGTGCGCGGGCCAGGCGGGGGGATCGATGAGGATGGCCACGCGGTCAAGTCTAGGAGGGCAGCCTCAGACCGGCCACGTCTGCACCAGATAGGGCCGGCCCGGCCGCAGGACGCCCAGCGGTCCCCGGCGTCGCTCCCGCTCCACCCGGTAGCGCCGGCGGTCCGGACCTTCGACAGAGGTCGACTCCGTGTGCCGCTGGCCGGCGAGCAGCTCGAGCATGTCATTGAGGCTCGCCGTGCTGGAGGTGCTGCCGCCGTCGTTCACCACCCAGAAGCCGCCCAGGTGGGCCGCGGCGTCAGGACCTCCGCTGCTGAGCCGGAGCACTGCGAAGAGTTCGCGCAGGAAGCCCTCGTCGGAGTCAGGAAGCGGGCGAACGAGCGGGTAGTCCGCAGGGTTGCGCTGCTGGGCCGTGTGCCAGACCCGGCGGAGCCATTCCAGGTCGGCCCTGCCAATGCTGGGAGCGAGCCGCAGGCCGCCGTCCGGCACCTCCTCAAGGTCGAAGTTGTTGCCCGAACGGTCCACCACGCACGCGGCCTCCTCGGGGTACTCGAGCTGGCTCAGCAGTTCGGCCTCGCTTGCGGCGTAACCGAAAGAGCCGCCGTCGTCGACGACGATGAAATCACGCGCGCCCGGGCCAGGGCCGCCGCTGCTCGTCCCCATCAGGGCCTCCATTCCTGCTCTTCCACCGCGTGCCGGTTGCTGTACCTATTGCACCGCCGGTCCGGCCCCAGGGCCAGTGCCGTTGACGAATTCCTCACGCGTGCGCGGCTTGGAAATTGAACTTGAGTGCCCTACACTCAAGTTAACTGATCGGAGCAGGTGCACCTTATCTCGGGAACCGACTTTGGCTAGCGTTGGTGCCGCGAGCTCCGCCCAGCTGACCGCTATCCAGGAGTGCTCGGAAAGGAGCCGTTTCAGTGGACGTCAAATTCACCACGAAGAGCCAGGAGGCCCTCTCCAGCGCCGCGATGAACGCGACCACGGCCGGCAACCCTCAAGTCGAGCCCGCCCATCTGCTCAAGGCCCTGATGGACCAGCGCGACGGCGTTGCGGTTGCCCTGCTCAAGGGGGCCGGCTCCGACCCCGACGCGGTCAGCGTTGCGGCGAGTTCCGCCATCAGGGCGCTGCCGGCAAGCTCCGGCACCTCGGTGGCCCAGGCGCAGCTCTCCCGTCAGGGCTTGCAGGCGATCCAGGCGGCCCAGCAGGAGGCGGAGGCCCTTGGGGACTCGTTCGTTTCAACCGAGCACCTGCTGCTGGGCATCGCGGCGGGCACCGATCCGGCGGCGAAGGCGCTGCGGGAAGCGGGCGCCTCGCTGGAAGCACTGAAGGCTGCGCTGCCCGGGGTGCGCGGGGACCGCAAGGTGAACAGCGCGGACCCGGAAAACACCTTCCAGGCGCTGGAGAAGTTCGGCACGGACCTGACTGCCGTGGCGCGCGCGGGCAAGCTGGACCCGGTGATCGGCCGGGACAGCGAAATCCGCCGCGTCGTGCAGGTGCTGAGCCGCCGGACCAAGAACAACCCGGTGCTCATCGGCGAGCCGGGCGTCGGCAAGACCGCCGTCGTCGAAGGCCTCGCCCAGCGGATTGTGGCGGGCGACGTCCCGGAGAGCCTGCGCGGAAAGACCTTGGTCTCCCTGGATCTGGGAGCCATGGTGGCGGGCGCCAAGTATCGCGGCGAGTTCGAGGAACGGCTCAAGGCTGTCCTCGAGGAGATCAAGAACTCCGACGGCCAGATCGTCACCTTCATCGACGAGCTGCACACCGTTGTCGGCGCCGGCGCCAGCGAGGGCGCGATGGACGCCGGCAACATGCTCAAGCCCATGCTGGCCCGCGGCGAACTGCGGATGATCGGTGCGACCACGCTGGATGAATACCGGGAGCGGATCGAGAAGGACCCGGCGCTGGAGCGCCGTTTCCAGCAGGTCTACGTGGGCGAACCCAGCGTGGATGACACCATCGGCATCCTGCGCGGGCTGAAGGAGCGCTACGAGGCGCACCACAAGGTTGCCATCGCTGACTCCGCCCTGGTCGCGGCGGCGACGCTCTCCAACCGGTACATCCCCGGCCGCCAGCTGCCGGACAAGGCCATCGACCTGGTCGACGAAGCAGCGTCCCGGCTGCGCATGGAGATCGACTCGGCTCCCGAGGAAATCGACCAGCTGCGCCGCGCGGTGGACCGCCTCACGATGGAGGAACTGGCGCTGCAGAACGAGACCGACGACGCCTCGCGCGAGCGGCTTGAGGCGCTCCGGGCCGACATGGCGGACAAGAAGGAGCAGCTGGCCGGGCTCAACGCGCGCTGGGAGGCGGAGAAGGCGGGCCTGAACCGGGTCGGCGAACTCAAGGCGCGGCTGGATGAGCTGCGTTCCGCTGCGGACATGGCCCAGCGCGAAGGAGACCTGGAGCGGGCGTCCCGGCTGCTCTACGGGGAGATCCCCTCGGTGCAGCGCGAGCTCGATGCTGCTGCCGCCGCGGAAGCACAGAACACGAACAAGGCGGACCTGATGGTCGCCGAGGAGGTCACCGCCGCGGACATCGCCGAGGTGATCTCGGCGTGGACGGGCATCCCTGCGGGCCGGCTGCTGCAGGGGGAGAGCCAGAAACTGCTGCAGATGGAACAGGTCATCGGATCCCGGCTCATCGGCCAGGCTGCCGCGGTGCAGGCCGTTTCGGACGCCGTGCGGCGTGCCCGGGCCGGCATCTCGGACCCGGACCGGCCGACCGGCTCCTTCCTCTTCCTCGGCCCGACCGGCGTCGGCAAGACCGAGCTCGCGAAGGCGCTCGCCGATTTCCTGTTCGACGACGAGCGGGCGATGGTCCGCATCGACATGAGCGAATACTCGGAGAAGCACTCCGTCTCGCGGCTGGTCGGTGCCCCTCCCGGATACGTCGGCTACGAGGAGGGCGGCCAGCTGACCGAGGCCGTCCGGCGCCGGCCCTATTCGGTGGTGCTGCTCGACGAGGTGGAAAAGGCGCACCCGGAGGTGTTCGACATCCTCCTGCAGGTGCTCGACGACGGACGGCTCACCGACGGCCAGGGCCGCACCGTCGATTTCCGCAACGTTATCCTGATTCTCACCTCCAACATGGGCAGCCAGTACCTCGTGGACCAGACCATCAGCGCCGAGGCGAAGCGGGACCTGGTCATGAACGTGGTGAACTCGTCCTTCAAGCCGGAGTTCCTGAACCGGCTCGATGACATCGTCATGTTCGACCCGCTCAGCGTCGACGAGCTCTCCCGCATCGTGGACCTGCAGGTCCAGTCTTTGGCCTCGCGCCTGCACGAACGCCGGCTGACGCTCGAGGTCACGGAGGGCGCTCGCGCCTGGCTGGCGCTCTCCGGCTACGACCCGGCCTACGGGGCGCGCCCGCTGCGCCGGCTGGTGCAGCGCGAAATCGGCGACCGGCTGGCCAAGGGGGTCCTCGCGGGTGACATCACGGACGGGGATACCGTGCTCGTGGACACAGCGGCCGACGTCGACGAACTCACCGCCGACGCCGTCGCGAACGGGGAAGCCGTCGCCGTCGGGCTCAGCGTGCGGCGGAAGGCCTAGCGCCTAACGGGCGAGGTTCCTGGTGATTGGGTCGCCGGCGCCGACGACGACGAAGCAGTCCACCCGGCGGTCGCCCTTCTGCCAGGTGGCCTCCGCGGGATAGGCCGTGACCTGCCTGAGGTCGTAGTCCTTGGCGGCGTCCGTCAGGGCGGCGGCCCGGCAGACCTCCTGGCCCTTGCCCTTGAGGCTGTCCGGGCCGGGATAGCTGTCATCGGCGCCGTAGTAGAAGGTGTTCACCAGCTGCGCGGAGTGGGGTGTGGTGCAGGAGACCAGCGTGGCCCGCGGCGCCTTGCCGTCGTAGTCGCGCATGCAGTCGCCCTTGTTGAAGTCCAGCGGCGAGACGTTGGCCCGGATGACGCCCTTCGCGTCCGGGCTTGCCGGGCTCGTGGGGACCGTCCGGGTCGGCGAGGGCCGGGTTTCGGCCGTGCCGGTGCTGCCGGGACGGTTCATGGGGCCGTTCACCGCGAACAGCAGCACCGCCAGGGCGACGACGGCGGCCGCGGCGACGCCCGCCAGCAGCCGCGCCCTCCGGTGGCTTGGCGGAGGAAGCGTGCTGTGCCCGGGGCCGGGAGGCTGCGGTTCGCTGGGGCCGTTCATGCTGCGGATCCGAGCCTTCCGTTCTGCCCCCGGGAGCGTCCTTTACCGGACTGACTTTACCGAAGCAGGTCCGTGGAGGAGTCTTCGTGCAGGAAGCTGTTTCGCCCAGCGCGGATAGCGGGCCGCCGGCGCGAAGTTTGTAACGAAACCATGTACCCTATAGTTACGACAAATTGACCGAATATTCCGGGGCCGCGTCGACATGCCCAGACGCCTACCCCGGATCGACGTACAGAGGGGGTCACGCCATGGGGCGCGGCCGTCAAAAGGCAAAAGCTACCAAGCAGGCCCGGGACATGAAGTACTTCAGCCCGGAGACCGACTACTCGGCACTACAGCGCGAGCTGCATGGTGCGCCGAGCCGTAGCTCGCAAAGCTACTCGGCACCGAGTTACTCCGATGATTTCGGGGACTACGAGGACAAGTACGCGGTTGGTTTCGATGACGATGACGACGACGAGGTAAAAGCCCGCCGCATCGGCTGATCCTTCGGAAGCGTCCGCCCTGCGCGCCCGCTTCCGCCGTGGTCTTCCAAGACAACAGCCCGGCACCTTCGCGGTGCCGGGCTTCTGTCGTATCTGCGTCGTCTCTGCCGGCGTCAGCGGTAGGAATTGACCATCCGCACGGCCCCGCCGTCGACGCCCTTGGCGCCCTGAACGTAGTCCGGTCCGGAGGTGTCCGCCCCCGCCTGGTCGGTGCCCACGGTGCCCATGACCCAGGCGGGCACGCCGCGCTCGGCGAGCTTGGCCAGCGCAGCGTCGGCGCCTGCCGCGTCAACGATCGCGACCATGCCTACACCGAGATTCAGTGTGCGCTCGAGGTCCGGAAGCGGGACGTTGCCGAGTTCGGAGACCAGGGTGAAGACGGGCGGCAGCTCCCACGTGGCGCGGTCGACAGTGGCCACCAGGCCCTGCGGCAGGACGCGGGCCAGGTTGGCGGCGAGCCCGCCCCCGGTGACGTGGCTGAAGGCGTGCACGCCGGCGGCGTCGTGCCGGGCGAGGTCCAGCACGTCAGCGGCATAAACCCTGGTCGGTTCCAGCAGCTCCTCGCCGAGGGTGCGGCCCAGCTCGGACACCTGACGGTCCAGGGACCAGCCGGCGACATTGATGACGCGGCGCACCAGCGAGTAGCCGTTGGAGTGCAGCCCGGAGGATGCCATGGCGATGACCACGTCGCCGGTCTTGACCCGGTCCGGGCCGAGCAGCTTGTCCGCTTCCACCACGCCGGTGGCGGCCCCTGCGACGTCGTACTCGTCGGCCTTGAGCAGGCCCGGGTGCTCGGCGGTCTCGCCGCCCACGAGGGCTGTGCCCGCCACGGAGCAAGCCGCGGCGATGCCGCGCACGATGTCGGCGATGCGCTCCGGGACCACCTTGCCGGTGGCGATGTAGTCGGTCATGTAGAGCGGCTCAGCGCCCACCACCACGATGTCGTCCACCACCATGCCGACGAGGTCGAAGCCGATGGTGTCGTGGATGTCCATGGCCTGAGCGATGGCCACCTTGGTGCCGACACCGTCGGTGGAGGTGGCGAGCAGCGGCTTGCGGTAAGTCAGCAGCGAGGACACATCGAACAGGCCGGCGAAACCGCCAACACCGCCCAGCACCTGGGGCCCGTGAGTTGCCTTGACCGCGTCCTTCATCAGCTCGACGGCCCGGTCACCTGCCTCGACATCGACGCCCGCGCTGGCGTAGGTGATTTCGGAGGGGGTGGCGTCGGGCCGGCTCATACTCGCTCTTTCTTGTCGGCGTCAGTCAACAGGGATTCCAGCTCCGCGCCCGGACCGGGATCGCAGGAACCGTTGGTCTGCTTGCCCGGGGCGCTTCCGCGTTCGAACAGGTTCTTGCCCAGCCGGTCCGCGTCCGGGAGCTCGATCGGATAGCTGCCGGTGAAGCATGCCGTGCAAAGGCGTTCACGGGGCTGTTCAGTGGCCTCGATCATGCCTTCCTCGGAGATGTAGCCGAGGCTGTCCGCGCCGATGGACGCCCGGACGTCGTCGACGCTGATTCCGGTGGCGACCAGCTCGGCGCGGGTGGCGAAGTCGATGCCGTAGAAGCACGGCCAGGTGATGGGCGGCGAGGAGATCCGCACATGGACCTCTGCAGCACCGGCCTCGCGCAGCATCCGCACGAGGGCCCGCTGCGTGTTGCCGCGCACGATGGAGTCGTCGATCACGACGAGGCGCTTGCCGCGCACCACGTCCTTGAGCGGGTTGAGCTTGAGCCGGATGCCGAGCTGACGGATGGTCTGGCTGGGCTGGATGAAGGTGCGGCCCACGTAGGCGTTCTTGACCAGGCCCTGCCCGTAGGGGATCCCGCTGGCTTCCGCGTAGCCGATCGCCGCCGGCGTGCCGGATTCCGGCGTCGGGATCACCAAATCGGCCTCGACCGGGAACTCCTTGGCCAGCTTGCGGCCCATCTCCACCCGGGCGGCGTGCACGCTGCGCCCGCTGATGGTGGTGTCCGGGCGTGCCAGGTAGACGTACTCGAAGACGCAGCCAGCCGGCTTGGGCTGGGCGAACTTCTGGGTGCGCAGGCCGTTCTCGTCGATCGCGATGAACTCGCCCGGCTCGATCTCGCGCACGAAGGAAGCGCCGACGATGTCCAGTGCCGCGGTCTCGGAGGCGACCACCCAGCCGCGCTCCAGCCGGCCCAGCACCAGCGGGCGGACACCCGAGGCGTCGCGGGCGGCGTAGAGCGTGCCCTCGTCCATGAAGGTGAAGCAGAAGGCTCCGCGGAGGGTGGGGAGGATCTCCAGCGCGGTTTCCTCGAGCGAATGCTCGGCGTCGCCCGCCAGCAGTGCGGTGACGAGGGCCGTGTCCGTGGTGTTGCCCTGGGCCAGCTCGCCGCTGCGGGGCTTGCCGTACCGCTCCAGCAGGATGTCGTAAAGGTCCGCTGTGTTGATCAGGTTCCCGTTGTGGGCGAGCGCGACAGTGCCCTGCGCGGTCGCGCCGAGGGTGGGCTGTGCGTTGGCCCAGGTGGAGGAGCCGGTGGTCGAGTAGCGGCAGTGTCCCACCGCAATGTGCCCGGTCAGCGTGTTCAGGGTCGTCTCATCGAAGACCTGGGAGACCAGGCCCATGTCCTTGTAGACGTTGATGCGTTTGCCGTCGCTGGTCGCTATGCCGGCAGACTCCTGTCCGCGGTGCTGCAGGGCGTACAGGCCGTAATAGGTGAGCTTCGCCACCTCTTCGCCCGGCGCCCAGACTCCGAAGACTCCGCAGGCGTCCTGCGGGCCTTTTTCACCGGGTAAAAGATCGTGGGAAAGTTTTCCGTCTCCGCGTGCCACTCCCCAATTGTCGCATGACCGGCGACGGCGGTTTAACCCTGGTCTTCCGGGACGCTCTGCTCCTCGGGACCGAGGGCCTGCACGGTGGCCTGCCTGCTCCGCCTGACGCTGATCCGGTCCAGCACGAGCGCGACGAGCGCGCCGAGCAGCACGCCGAAGATCGCGAAGAGCACCGAGAAGAAACCCAGGACGGTGCCGCGGTCGTAGTCGGGGTTGGCGGGGCCCGCGAAGGCGGCGATGCCGGCAGCGACGAGCCCGAGCACGCCGCCGAGCACCAGGAAGGGGACGAACCGCGGGGCCCGCCGAACCTGGATCTGGCGCTGCTCGGCCGGCTCCTGCGGGGGCGTGGGCTGCTCGGAAGTCATGCGTTAAAGCCTAGCGTCCCGCCGCCTGGCACTTGGTCAGAGCGGCAGCAGGGCCGAGAGGTCGGCGCGCAGCCCGGAGGCGGCCACCTTGCCCTGGGCGACGGCGTCGGCCCAGGGGAGGGCGCCCGTCACCATGGAAAGCCAGGTGGCGGCGTCGGTCTCGATGACGTTAGGGGGAGTCCCCCTCGTGTGCCGCGGACCGGCAACGCACTGGGTGACGCCGAACGGAGGCACCCGCACCTCGACGCTGTTGCCCGGCGCCCGCGCGGCCAGTTCCTCGAGCGAGTAGCGCACGGCGGTCGCCGTCGTCGTCCGCGGCACCGCACCGCCGGCTGCGGCGCTCCACTCCGCGAGGGCGGCGCGTCCGTCCGCAACGGGTATTCGACGTCGGGCAGCCATCAGTCGAGCAGCGCCGTCACGGCCGACCCCAGGCGGATCCGGCCCACAGTGCGGCCGCCGCCAAGTACCGGGGGAACCACCTTCTCCAACACCCCTGCCGCCGCCGGGATGTCCAGCGCGCCGCACGCCGCGAGCATGGTGAGCGCCACCAGCGAGGCTGCGCGGTCGTTGCCGTCGAGTATTTTCACGGCGACGGACGCGCCCGTTTCGGTCGCCATCGCGAGCACGCCTTCGGCGCCGCCCTTCGCCAGCACACCCAGGTCGTCCATGACCACGGTGTTCGGCCGGCCGCGGCCCTGGACGGCCCACGGGTAGTCCAGCATCGCGGTGGCAACGGTCGCGGCACGGGCGTCGGCGTCCTTGTCCCGCGGGGCCTTAGCGAGCCGCGAGTAGCCGCGAGCCAAACCGGTCAGGGAAACCGCAGCCACCGGAGCGCCGCAGCCGTCGGTGCCCAGATGCGCGATCGGCTCGCCGGTGTACTCCTCGATGACGGTCCGTACCCGCTGCTGCAGGGGGTGGTTCGGCTCGAGGTAGCTCTCCAGGTTCCAGCCGTTTTCAGTGCAGGCCCAGAGGAACGCGGCGTGCTTGCCGGAACAATTCATCGCGAGCTTCGACCGTCCGCGGTCCGTCCGCACGAGCCAGTCGCGTGCCTGCTCGTCAAAGGGCCAGTCCGCGGGGCAGCCGAGCCTGTCCGGTTCCACCCCCGCCTGCTTGAGCATCCCGGCAACGATATCCATGTGCTCGTGCGAGCCGACGTGGCTGGCGCAGGCGAGGGCCACCTGTGCCCCGCGCAGCGGAACGCCCGACTGCATCGAGGCCAGGGCCTGGAAAGGCTTCAGGCAGGACCGGGCGAAAACCGGAGCGTCAATGTCACCGAGGGCCGTCACCACCGAGCCGTCTCCCGCGACGACGACGGCCGAGCCGATGTGCCGTGACTCGATGAAGCCGCTGCGCTCCACGACGGCTAGCTCGACGGCGCTGGTCGCGGAAAACGTGTGGGACATGAAGGGCTTTCTGCTCGGCTGCGCTTTGTCCCAGTATGTCCCATGCGCCGGCGGGGCCTCTTGAAGACACTTCACAGACCTCACGGCACTTCGCGGGGCCCGGAGGCAGCACGTAGTCTTGAGCCTTGTGAAGGTACTTGTGATTGGCCCCGGCGGGCGCGAACATGCCATTGTCCGAGCCCTGCTGGCGGACCCGCACGTGAGCGAGGTGCACGCGGCCCCGGGCAACGCCGGGATTGCGGACCTCGTGCCCACCCATGCGATCAACGGCAACGATCCGCGCGAGGTCACCGAACTCGCGGTGCGTCTCGGCGTCGACCTTGTCGTTATCGGCCCCGAGGCTCCGCTCGCCGCCGGTGTCGCGGACGCCGTCCGGGGGGCCGGGATCCCGGTCTTCGGCCCGGGCAAGGACGCGGCCCAGCTGGAGGCATCCAAGGCGTTTGCGAAGCAGATCATGGCCGCCGCGAATGTCCCGACGGCGATGGCGCGCGTGGCAACGACGGAGGCCGAAGCTGCCGAGGCGCTGGACGCTTTCGGCGCCCCCTACGTCGTCAAGGACGACGGGCTTGCAGCAGGCAAGGGAGTCGTCGTCACCGAGGACCGCGAGGAAGCCCTGGCGCATGCCCGGAGCTGCTTCGAGGCGGGCGGCCAGGTGGTCATCGAGGAGTTCCTGGACGGACCCGAAGTGTCGCTCTTCGTCCTCTCCGACGGCCGGAACGTCGTCCCGCTCGCGCCGGCGCAGGATTTCAAGCGCATCCGCGACAACGACGAGGGCCCGAACACGGGCGGCATGGGCGCCTACTCGCCGCTCGAATGGGCGCCTGCCGGGCTGGTCCAGGAAGTCGTTGACCGGGTTGCGCAGCCCACCATCGACGAGATGGCCCGCCGCGGGACGCCGTTCGTCGGGGTGCTGTACTGCGGCCTGGCCCTGACCTCGCGCGGGATGCGCGTCATCGAGTTCAACGCCCGCTTCGGGGACCCGGAGACGCAGGCCGTCCTGGCCCGCCTCCGCACCCCGCTTGGCGGGCTGCTGCTGGCAGCGGCCAAGGGCGAGCTCGATGAGGCCGAGCAGCTCACCTGGGCCCGCGAAACGGCGGTCGCCGTCGTCCTGGCCTCTGCGAATTATCCGGACAAGCCCCGCACCGGGGACAAGATCGGCGGCCTCAAGAAGGCTGCGACCGTGCACGACGTGCACATCCTGCACGCGGGAACCAAGCTCGAGGACGGCAAGGTGGTGTCCGCAGGCGGCCGCGTGCTCGCCGTCGTCGCCCTGGGCGCGGATCTTGAGGAGGCGCGGGAGAAAGCGTACGAGTCGGTCGGCCTGATCAAGCTCGACGGCGGCCAGTACCGCCGCGACATCGCCGCGAAGGCCGCACGCGGGGAAATCACGGTACCGTACAGTGCGTCCGGCCTGCAGCCGGAGGTGGCACCGTGAGCGCCCCCGACCTCGCCGGCTGGCAGCACGTCTACTCGGGCAAGGTCCGGGACCTTTACATTCCCGCCCCGGACTCCGCACGCCCGCAGGACCAGGTCCTCGTCGTCGCCAGCGACCGGATCAGCGCCTACGACCACATCCTCGCCACCGAGATCCCGGACAAGGGCCGGATCCTGACGCAGCTGAGCCTGTGGTGGTTTGAGCAGCTCGACGACGTCGAGAACCACGTGCTCTCGACGGACGTTCCCGAGGCCGTGGCCGGCAGGGCGATGATCTGCAAGAAGCTGGACATGTTCCCGGTGGAATGCATCGCCCGCGGGTACCTGACCGGCTCCGGCCTGATCGAGTACCGCGCCTCCAGCACCGTGTGCGGCCTCGAGCTGCCGCCGGGGCTGGTGGACGGCTCCCGGCTGGACCGTGCCATCTTCACGCCGTCGGCCAAGGCCGAGGTCGGTGAGCACGACGAGAACATCAGCTTCGAGGCCGTGGTCGACGTCGTCGGGCCCGACGTCGCGGACCGGCTGCGTGAGCTGACGCTGAAGATTTACACGCGGGCCGAGGAGATTGCCCGGGAGCGCGGCATCATCCTCGCGGACACGAAGGTGGAATTCGGCCTGGACCCGGCCACCGGCGTGATCACGCTGGGGGACGAGGTGTTGACGCCGGACTCCTCGCGCTTCTGGGATGCCGCCACCTGGCAGCCCGGACGTTCCCAGCCGAGTTTTGACAAGCAGTATGTCCGTGACTGGCTCGTTTCCGATGAAGCCGGCTGGGACCGGTCCTCGGACTCTCCGCCGCCGGCCCTCCCGCAGGAAGTGGTCGAGAAGACCCGTGCGCGCTACGTGGAGGCCTACGAGAAGCTGACCGGCCTGACGTTCAGCTAAGGCCCGGTTTCAGTTCGCGGCCGGCTTGCCGGTCGCGGACTGGGACGCGGCGATCCGCTCGCTTGCCTGAATTTCAAGGACCAGGTCCCAGGCGAGGGCGGCACGGTCGGTGGCTCCCGCCTCGGTGAAGGCATCCCGAGCCTGCTGCAGGTAGCTGCGGGCTTCGGCGGCTTCTCCGGTCGCCTTCAACGCCTGGCCGAGGAGAAGGGCGACTTCACCAACTGTGTGACGGGCGAGACCTTCGCGGTCGTCGTAGATGTTCCGCAGGCGCGTGACCGCCGCGACGCTGTCGCCGGTGAGGTAGTCCCAGCGGGCGCGAATCTGTTCGACCTCCAAGCGGTCGCTTTTGTTTCCGCCGACGATCGAGAATGCGAGTTCCGTCCTCTCGATGCAACGCAGGGTCTCCGGGTCGGTGATCCCTGCTGACAGGCGAACCCAGGCGGAAGCCTTGTTGAACTGGGCCCACAGTTCAATGTCGCTGGCCGGCGAAAGGAGTTGCGATGCCTGTTCGTGGTGGCTAACGCCTTCTTTTAAGCTCATACGCAGAAAAGCCACGTTGCCGATAACCCAGTGCGCCTCGCCAGCTACTTGGCCATGGGCATGGTCTTGAACCAGCTCAGCCAAGTCGCTGCAATACCTCCACGCGTCGTCCAATGCTCCACTTTCCGCCAAGGCGGCGATCGCAGTTCGGAGAGCTTTGATATGAACGCTGGAGCCTTGCGGTAGTTCACGCGCTTGGGCGACTGCTTGATCGGCGAAGGTGACCGCCTCCTTGAGTAGCCCTTGTCCTTGGTAGGCCATCGCACGCAGCGTGAGTGCTTGCACGGCCAAGCCGGGCGACTCGGCCGTAAGCGGGTGGTCCATCAGTTCATCGGCGACAGTCTGACAACCAACGAAATCGCCCTCGAATAGCGAGCAGCGAGCCTGAAGAAAAGACATGTTCCACCAGGCGGTGGTGTTCTTTTGGTCCAGTGCAATTCGGGCGGCGTCCTCAGCATGCTGGCCGGCCGAGCTGTAGTCACGTAGGTCCCACGCCTGACGCGCAAGCAGCTCGGCCAGAACGAATTCAGCGTCACCGGGAGCGACGGGAGAACCCCACGCTTCCATCGTGTTCGGCGTCAATTCAAGCCTGCGGGCCAATTCTTCGATGACATCGGCGGTCGGCTCGCGGCGGCCTGTTTCCAAGAGCGAGATGTAGCTGGAAGAATACAAATTGCGTCCCAAGTCGGCTTGGGTGAGTCCGCGGGCAAGACGTTCTGCACGGAGTCTTTCTCCGAATCCGTTACCCAAGGATCCTCCTTCGCAGAGTTAGTGCCGCGTTTTGCTTGACAATTATTGTAGATCTAACTTTACAATGTCTGTCAACAAGGAAAATCACCTTGTTGGCTCGACCCGACAAAATAGAGGAACTCTCATGATCAAGAAGTATGGCGTTTCCCTGCTCGTGGCCGCAGCGCTCGCGTTGGTTGGCTTCTCCTCGCAGGCTGCTGTAACCGCAGTTGGCATCTGGCCCAACTCGGGTACCACCACCGCTGTTGGGATTTGGCCGAACTCCACCACCACCAACTAGCAGCTTCGCGGCGCGGCGCGTTTTCGATAGGTCCCAACTAGGCTTCCCCTAGCCCCAGGGGGAGATGAAATGGTGTATCCCCGGGTATCCGCGAACAATGCCCGGGGATGCATATTTCACAGCAGGCTGATGACGGCGGAGGAGTGGTCCGCCCCATCAGACTTCGGTTGGTTTTTTGGGTGCACCAGCCGGAGCTGCGGAGAGGGCCTCCCGCGACGCGAACGCGTGGGAGGCCCTTTTTCGTGCCCCCAGGCCCAGCGTCCCGCCAAGTCTGCCCGCCGATGCGCTGTTGCGGTGCTCAGGGGACGGATTCAGCGGATGGAGCATGCGTCCGCGGGCACAGTTGGCGCAGTGAACCGGCGAAGGCCTTAAACAACGATGCCCCCGGCCTAAGCCGGAGGCACCTGAGATCCGCAAGGATCCTGGTGGTCGGGGTGACAGGATTTGAACCTGCGACCTCGTCGTCCCGAACGACGCGCGCTACCAAACTGCGCCACACCCCGAATCCATCGCTTCGAGCGGGGCTCAAAAGCAACTTCTCAAGAATAGCCGACGGACGGCCAATCCGCGAAACCGGCGCCGCCGTCAGACGAGTGAGTCCCGCCACGCCCGGTGCAGGGCGGCGAAACGGCCTTCCCCGGAGATCAGCTCCGCCGGCGTCCCGTCCTCGACCACGCGCCCGTCATGGATCACCAGGACGCGGTCAGCGATCTCCACGGTGGACAACCGGTGCGCGATGATCAGTGCCGTGCGGCCCGCTCCATGGAACCCGCCCAGAAGCCGCCGGAGCCCGGCCTGGACCATCCGTTCGGACGGGATGTCCAGCGAGGAGGTTGCCTCGTCCAGGATGAGCACGGCCGGGCTCGCCAGGAAGGCCCGGGCGAAGGAAATCAGCTGCCGCTGGCCCGAGGACACGCGACCGCCGCGTTTGTTCACGTCGGTGTCGTAGCCGTCCGGGAGGGCCTCAATGAAGTCGTGCGCTCCCACCGAGCGGGCTGCCGCGACGATCTCCCCGCGGGTGGCCAAGGGGTTGCCGAGGGCGATGTTCTCGGCCACCGTGCCGCTGAAGAGGAAAGCTTCCTGGGTGACCATGACGACGGCGCGGCGCAGGTCCTCGTCCGAGACGTCGCGGACGTCCACGCCGTCGATGGTGAGCGAACCGTTGGAGACGTCGTAGAAGCGCGCGATGAGCTTGGCGAGCGTTGACTTGCCCGCTCCGGTCTGCCCCACAAGGGCCACCGTCTGCCCGGCGGGAATCTCCAGGTCCAGCCGGGGAATCACCACCGGCCCGTCGCCGTAGCGGAACTCCACGCCGTCGAGCCTGAGGCTGCCGCGCGGCTGCGTGAGCGGGACGGGGTGGCGGGGCGGCCTGACAGTGGGAACCTCTTCCAACAGCCCGGAGACTTTCTCCAGTGCCGCCTGGGCGGACTGGAACGAGTTGTAGAACATGGCCATCTGGTCCACCGGCTGGAAGAAGCGTTTGGTGTACAGAATCAGGGCCAGCAGCGCCCCCACCGCCATCCCGCCGTCGAGCACCCTGAAGCCGCCGGCCACCAGCACCACCGCCACCGTTACGTTCCCGATCAGCACTAGCCCCGGCTGGAAGATTCCGTTGAGGTTGATTGAGCGCACGGTGACCCGGCGGTAGTCCTCGGCGAGATCGCCGTAGCGGGCCGCGTTGGCGCGTTCGCGGCGGAAGGCCTTCACGGCCCTGATGCCGGTCATGGTTTCGACGAAGTGCACGATCAGGCTTGCCGATGCCACGCGTGAGGCGCGGAAGGCGATTTGGGAGCGCCGCTGGTACCAACGGGACAGCAGGTACATCGGGACCGACGCGAGCAGCACGAGCACGCCCGTTTCCCAGTCCAGGGCGAAGATCGACACGGCGGTGAACACCATGTAGGCGGCGCCCGAGGCGAGCGAGCCCACGCCGTTGTCCAGCAGCTCCCGGAGCGCCTCCAGGTCCGACGTCTGCCGGGAGATGATCCGGCCTGAGGTGTAGCGCTCGTGAAACTCGAGACTGAGCCGCTGGGTGTGCCGGAAGACGCGCAGCCGCAGATCGAGCAGCATGGCCTGGCTCAGCCGGGCTGTCGCGTTGACGTACGCGGCGGTGAGCAGCCCGGCGGCCAGCGCCGCGGCGCCGTAGCCGACGCCGGTGAAGGCGAGCGGGGCCGGGTTGCCGCTGCGCAGCGCCGGAAGAGCGTGGTCGATGCCGAAGGCGATCAGGGCCGGCCCTGCCACCCGCGCCGCCTGTGAGAGCAGGACCAGGACCACGGTGCCCGCGAAGGCTCCGCGGAGGGGCCTGAGCAGCAGCCCGAGCAGCCGCATGGAGCGCTGGCGGACGGACCGGCTGTCGGCCCGGCTCAGGCT
Organism: Paenarthrobacter sp. DKR-5; assembly: GCF_018531425.1. GTDB lineage: Bacteria > Actinomycetota > Actinomycetes > Actinomycetales > Micrococcaceae > DKR-5. The sequence goes on along the minus strand of NZ_JAHBOI010000001.1, from coordinate 408,583 downwards.
GACGTTGTCCTCATCCGCCACGCCCGCGGGTGCGGGCCCGGTGCTCCGGGCGTTCTTGGGGCTCATGCCAGGGCCTCCTCTTCGTCCGCGCTGTCCAGGTCTTCCGGCTCGTCGGTCAGGCTCGCGAGGACGTAACGGTAGTGCGCGTTGCCGGCGAGCAACTCCTCGTGCGTGCCGACCGCGGAGATCCTGCCCTCCTCCAGCAGCGCCACCCGGTCCGCCAGCTGCACAGTGGAAGGCCTGTGGGCCACGATCAGGGTGGTGGTGTCAGCGAGGACCTCGCGGAGCCGCTCCTCGACCCTTTCCTCCGTGTTCACGTCGAGGGCGGACAGCGGGTCGTCCAGCACCAGCACGCCGGGGCGCGCGGCAATGGCGCGGGCCAGAGCCAGTCGCTGGCGCTGGCCGCCGGAGAGGCTCAGGCCCGCTTCACCGATGAGGGTGTCGACGCCGTCGGGCAGTGAGTAGGCAAAATGTGCCTGGGCGACGTCGAGGGCCTCGTCGAGCGCCTCCTCGGTCTGGTCCGGGGCGCCCAGCAAGACGTTGTCGCGCACCGAGCTGGAGAACAGGGTGGTGTCCTCGAAGGCAACGGCGACCCGGGTTCGCAGCGCCTCGAGCGGCAGCCCGCGCACGTCGGCGCCGTCCACGGCCACCTCACCCGCCGTGGTGTCGTACAGCCGCGGCACCAGCTGCAGCAGGGTGCTCTTGCCGCTGCCGGTGACACCCACCAGCGCCATCGTCTCCCCGGGCCGGACGTGCAGGTCCACCCCGTTGAGCACGTCGCGGGTGCCGGCATGCGCGTCCGGGTAGCGGAAATGGACCCCACGGAAGTCCAGCGCCCCGGACCCGGTTTCCGGGATCAGCTCCCGTCCCGGCGGCGGGTCAAGGATGGTGCTGGTTTCGTCCATGACGTCGAAGTGGCGGTCAATAGCGGTCTTGGCCGTGAGCGTCATGCCCATCAGCGGCCCGAGCGCCTCCACCGGCCCGGCGACGACGGCGGCGGTGGCGAAGAACGCGACGACGGCGCCGACCGTGAGCTGGCCGTCCGCGACGGTGAGGACGCCGACGACCAGGGCGAGTCCGAGAGCCAGCTCCGGGATCAGGGTGACGGCCAGGGCGAACGTGGCGAGGGTGCGGGCCTTGACGATCTCCGTCCGGCGCAGTTCCTCCGCCTGGTTGGAGAAGCTCTCCAGGGCCTCCGAGCCGCGGCCGAACGCCTTGAGCACCCGGATGCCCTGCACCGACTCCTCGACGGCCGTCGCGAGGTCCCCGGCCTGGTCCTGGCTCAGTCGGGACACCACCCGGTAGCTCGTCCTGAACCGGAAGCCGAAGATCACCACCGGGATGGCCGCCGCCAGGAAGACCAGCGCCAGCTGCCAGCTGGAGGCGAACATCAGCGCGACGCCGATGACGGTGGTCAGCGCGCACACCACCAGCATGAGGGCGCCGAAGGCCAGCCAGCGGCGGATGAGGTTCAGGTCGCTCATGGAGCGGGAGAGCAGCTGACCGGAGCCCCAGCGGTCGTGGAAAGCGACCGGCAGGTCCTGCAGGTGGCGGTAGAAGGCGACGCGCATCCCCGTCTCCACGGTGGTCGCGGGATTGATGACGAACTGCCGGCGCAGGGCAATGAAGCCGGCTTCTAGCATGCCGAGCCCCAGCACCGCTGCCGCCGCAGCCCAGAGCTGGGCGGGATCGCCTCCCCGGTGCAGGGCGCCGTTGACCAGTTCCCGCAGGACCTGGGGGACAGCCAGCGCCACCACGCTGGCGCCGAGCGCGCTGAACAGGCCCAGGGTGAGCCGGCCGAGGATCGGCCTCACATGGGGCTGGATGCGTCCGATGGATTCAAATAGCGTCGTCTGCGCGGCCATCTCATCTTCTTGTGCCGGAGTAGGTGATTACCTGTGGCAACTACTCTATGCCGAAGGCCGCGCGGCTCCGCTCAGGCAGGCGTGAGCGTGAGCAGCACGGCTTCCGGGCGGCAGGCGAACCTGACCGGCGCGAAGCGGGAGGTGCCGATTCCTCCGGACACCTCCAGCCAGCTTGAGCGTCCGCCGTGCTCCCACCGGGTGAGCCCCTTGGCCCGCCACGTCGGCAGGTCGCAGTTGCTGACCAGGGCACCGTAGCCGGGGACGCAGAGCTGGCCGCCGTGGGTGTGGCCCGCGAAGATCAGCTGCGCGCCGTCGTCGGTGAACCTGTCCAGCACGCGCTGGTACGGGGCGTGCGCAACGGCGATCTTCACCTGCGGGGACTGCGCCGCCTTTGCGCCCCCGGCCGGCCATCCCGCGTACTTTTCCCGGCGCAGGTGGGGATCGTCGACGCCGGTGAAGTCCAGGCGCAGGCCCTGCAGCGTCATCGACCCGGCGCGGTTGGTCAAGTCGAGCCAGCCGGCCGCGCCGAATCCCGAGTGCAGCCGGGCCGTGTCCAGCTCCTGCGGCTCCTTGCCGGTCATCCGCGACGGCCCGAGCAGATAGCTGGCAGGGTTCTTGAAGGTGGGGGCGTAGTAATCGTTGGAGCCGGGGACGAACACGCCCGGAACCTCCAGCAGCGGTCCGAGCGCGTCCAGCAGCGGGGCGATGGCATCCGGGTGGCTCAGGTTGTCCCCGGTGTTGACCACCAGATCCGGCTTCAGCCCGGCAAGTCCCCTGAGCCAGCGGGTCTTGATGTTCTGGCCCGGCACGAAGTGGATGTCCGAGAGGTGAAGGACACGGAGCGGCCCGGACCCCGCGGGCAGCACGGGCACGGCCTCCTCGCGCACAGTGAACGCGTTGCGCTCGAGCAGGCTGCCGTACGCCACGCACGCGGCGCCGACGGCAGCGCCGGTACCGACGACGCGGGCCAGGTTGCGGCCCAGCCGCGCGAGGCCACTTGGCATGGCGCTAATGCTTCTTGCCAGGCTTGCTCGGCGCGGGGGCCGGGCTCGGCGCGGGCGCCGGGGACTGCTGCTGCGGCGGTTGCGGTTGCTGCTGCGGCTGCTGGTCGGGCGCCGGCGCGGCGGGAACGTTGTAGCTCGGCTGGGTGTTGCCGATCATGTCCTGCGGCGGTTCCGGGAACGGGTTGGTGCTGTAGAGCGGCGCCACCTGGTTCATGTACTGCTGCCACTGCGGGCCGGCGATGTCCGCACCATCGACCTGGGGCCACACCTTGCCGTTGATGGTCACCCCCTGCATCGGCCGGGCCTTGCCCTCAGGGTTGCCGAACCAGGACGCGGTGGTCAGGCCGGAGGTGAATCCGACCACCCAGGTCTGGCTCGAGAAGTCGGAGGTACCGGTCTTGGCGCCGGCGGGGATGCCGTTGTCCAGCGGGATCTTGTAGCCGGAGCCCTTCTTGAGCACCTGCTGCAGCGCGTAGGTGACACCGTGGGCGATCTCGGGCTTGATCGCCTCCTTGCAGTCCTGCGTCTGGGCAGGCCACTTCTTCCCGCTGCCGTCACTGATCTCGGTGATCGCAATCGGCGCGCACAGCGTGCCGTCATGCGAATAGGCGGCGAACGCGGATGCCATGGTCAACGGCGCCACGTCCGTGGAACCGAGGATGTTGCCCAGCGTGTGCATGTCCACGGGCTGGTTGTTGTCACCGTTGTGGATCCCCAGTGCATTGACGATGTTCTGGATGCCGCACAGATCAAGCTCCGAGGCACCGGCGTAGATGCCGGTGTTCACCGAGTTGTAGAGGGCCTCCAGCATGGTGAGGTTGTCCCGGTCGTAGCCGGGCGTGGCATTTTGCAGGTCGTCATAGTGGCCGTCGACCGGGACACCGCAGCTGGATTTCCAGGGGAAGCCGACGGGGTAGCTGTGCCGGGACGCCTGCACGGTCTGCATCATCTGGTGCCCTTCGCTGAGCCATTCAGCGAAGGTGAAGGGTTTGAACGTGGATCCGGGCTGGAATCCGCCGTCGCCCATCAGCGAATTGCCGGCCGCGTCGTTCTTGTCCACGTTGACGTTGTAGATGAAGTCGAACTTATTGCCGGACTTCACCGGCACGGTGTTCTGCGCCATCGCCAGGATCCGGCCGGTACCGGGCTGGACGGTCACCAGGGACGCGCCGTAACGGTCCGGGTTGTCCGGGACGGTGGAGTCCACCTGCTTCTGCGCCGCCTTCTGCAGCCGGGGATCCAGCGTGGTCTTGATGGTCAGCCCGCCCTGGTGCAGGATCTGTTCCCGGTCATTTTCGGTCTGGCCGAAGGCGGGGTTGTTGAGGATCAGGCGCTCAACGTACTGGCAGAAGTACGGCGCCATCGCCGCGGCGGTGCAGCCCTGCTTCGGCTGCGTGACCTTGACGGTGACAGGCGTCTTGACGGCGTCATCGTGCTGCTTCTGCGTGATCTTGCCCTGCCTGAGCATGGCGTCGAGCACGAGGTTCCGGCGCCCAGCCGAGGCCTTCGGGTGCACCGTCGGGTCGTAGCTGGCCGGGCTGTTCACGAGGCCGGCCAGAAGCGCTGCCTGCGGCAGGGTCAGGTCATTGGCGTGGCGGCTGAAGAAATACTCGGACGCGGCTTCGATGCCGTACGCGTTGGCGTTGAAGAAGACGATGTTGAGGTAGCCCTCAAGGATCTGCTGCTTGCTGTACTTCTTTTCCAGCGCAATGGCGAGCTTCATCTCGCGCAGCTTGTCCCCGATGGTCTTGTCGCCGCCAAGCTTGACCTCCGCCGCGTGCCCGGAAGCCACCTGGGATTCGATGATGACGTTGTTGACGTACTGCTGCGTGATCGTCGAAGCGCCCTGGCGTCCGCCGGTCAGGTTCGAGGTGAGTGCGCGCAGGATGCCGGTGCCGTCCACGCCGCCGTGCTCGTAGAAGCGGGCGTCCTCGATGGAAACGATGCCGTCCTTGATGTACTTGGACATTTTGTCCAGCGGCACGCGAACCCGGTTCTCGTCATAGAACGTGGCAAGGCGCGTCCCGTCGGCGGCGAGGACGTTGGTCGACTGGCCGGGAGGATTGACAGTCAGCTCCGCCGGGAGGTTGTCGAAGAACTGGATCGAGTTCGTGGCGGAAGTGCCGGTGAGGGCCGCGGCGGGCACCAGCAATCCAGCGACGAGGACACCGCAAATAGCGCTGATACCCAGGAAGCCAAGAATCTTTCCGAGGGTCGTAGCGGTGTCAAGGAGTGGTGACTTGCGTGCGGCCATGTTCTCCACTTTACAAGCACGGGCTAGTCTGTCTCTCATGACCAAATGGGAATACGCGACAATTCCGCTCATTATCCACGCGACGAAGCAGATTCTTGACCAGTGGGGAAGCGACGGATGGGAGCTCGTCCAGGTCGTTCCCGGCCCGGACGGCAACGGCCTGGTGGCGTACCTGAAGAGGGAGAAGCAGTAGCCCCATGAGTGCTTCCACGACGCCTGAAGGATCGGCAGTCTCCGCGGTTGAAGCCCGGTTGCAGGAACTGGGGATCACGCTTCCCGCGGTGGCGGCCCCGGTGGCCGCCTACGTTCCCGCCGTCATCTCCGGCAGCCACGTTTACACCTCCGGCCAGCTTCCGTTCGTCGAGGGCAAGCTCCCGGCCGCCGGCAAGGTCGGGGCCGGCGTCTCCGCAGAGGACGCCAAGGAGTACGCTGCCCTCTGCGCCGTGAATGCCCTCGCTGCCGTCAAGGCGCAGATCGGGGACTTGGACCGCATCACCCGGATCGTCAAGGTTGTCGGGTTCGTGGCCTCGGCCCCGGACTTCACCGGCCAGCCCGGCGTCATCAACGGCGCCTCCGAGCTGCTGGGGAAAGTGCTGGGGGATGCGGGTGTGCACGCGCGCTCCGCGGTCGGCGTCGCCGTCCTGCCCCTTGATTCGCCGGTCGAGGTGGAACTGATTGCCGAATTCCAGTAGCACCCCTGCGCGGCGGCTCTTCCCGCTGCCGCCCGAACTGCTCGAATCCGCCCGCAGCTGGGTAGAGCACGGAGAGCGCACCCCGCGCAAACCCCGGTACGCCTCCTCGGTTGTCCTGCTTCGAGATGGCGCCGAGGGGCCCGAGACGTACCTCGCGTACCGGCCCGGAAGCTCACCGCTGGGCGTCGTTGCCTTCCCGGGCGGCTCCCTCGAGGCTAGCGACAACGACCCAATCGGCTGGGTCGGTCCCACCCCGGCCCAGTGGGCCGAAGCGATGGGCCTCCCCGACATCCAGCTCGCCCGCCAGCATGTGGTGGCAGCGATCCGGGAGACCTTCGAGGAGACCGGCGTGCTGCTGGCCGGTCCCGATGCGTCGGCCACCGTCGAGGCAGTCCAGACGCATGAGTGGATGAAGGACCGCGAGGCGCTTGCGATGCAGGACATGACGTTTGCGGAGATCCTGGACCGGCGCGGCCTGCTGCTGCGCACCGACCTGCTCAAACTGCTCACGAACTGGCTGAGCCCTGACTTCGCCCACCGCCGTTTCAACACGCGCTACTTCGCTGCTGCCTTGCCGGTCAACCAGACCGCATCCCTGCTTGAATCCAAGGGTGTGTGGGGACGCTGGGTCTCGGCAGCCGACATCATCGCGCAGCGGGCCACTGCCGCGCTCGGGGACGAAGTGGGCCAGGACAACACCCGCGGTCTGACGCTGAGCGAGATCACCGTCCCGGGCGCCGAGATCATCCTGGAGAAGCTTTCCGCCTCCCGCGGGTGCATCGCCTACCTCAGCCACAAACGCCGCTCCCACGAGCACCAGCCCCGGCTCGTCGTTGAGGAGGGCCGGTTCCTGCTCGCGGTGGACGCGATGAAAGAGGCCTACAAAGAAGCGTGAGCCCCCTGGGGGACCCACGCTTGGTTGTCCGGCGGTTGATGCTGCCGACGGTCTGCCGGAACGGTTAGCGGCTCCGCTGGCGCAGCCTGTTCATGTCGAGGATGACGACGGCGCGGGCCTCCAGGCGCAGCCACCCGCGCTGGACGAACTCCGCCAGCGCCTTGTTGACCGTCTCGCGCGAGGCACCGACCAGCTGGGCCAGTTCCTCCTGGGTCAGCTCGTGCGCCACCAGGACGCCGTCCGTGGCCGGCCGTCCGAACCGGTCCGCCAGGTCCAGCAGCGCCTTCGCCACGCGGCCCGGCACGTCCGAGAAGACCAGGTCCGAGAGGGTGTCGTTGGTACGGCGCAGGCGGCGGGCCAGTGCCTGCAGCAGCTGTGCGGAAACCTCCGGGCGCGTCTTCAGCAGCGCGTTCAGGCTCTCGTTCTTCAGGGCTGCCAGGCGCGTCTCCGAAACAGCCGTCGCGGTGGTGCTGCGCGGGGCCGGGTCGAACAGGGCCATCTCGCCGAAAAGTTCCCCGGGTCCGAGGATCGCGACGAGCGACTCGCGGCCGTCGGGGGAGGTGCGGCCGAGCTTCACCTTGCCGGAGACGATGAAGTACAGCTGGTCGCCCTGGTCCCCCTCGTGGAACACCGAGGCGCCGCGGGAAAGATCCACCTCCGTGAGCTCGTCGGTCAGCAGGCGGAAAGCCTCGTCGTCGAGCGTGGCGAACAGTGGTGCGCGGCGCAGTACCTCGATGTCCATGAATCTCCTCTTTTCGTAACTCTTCGCTTTATTCTCCCCACATTCTTCCTTACTTGTGACGGACTTGGCATCCGCAACGCCTTGGGGCAGGCGCCGCGGGGCCCGCCCAAGCTGCCGCCCAGCAACCTGTCAGCGCCCGCAGGTAGACTTCTGGAGCAGACATCGGCACGGAGGAGCAGCATGTTCGGGTTCACCATTTTGGACTTCATCCTGGTCCTGGTGCTGCTTTCCTACCTGTTCTACGGCCTGCGCAGCGGATTCCTGGTCAGTCTCGGAGGCATCGCGGGGTTCATTGCAGGTGCGGTCGCGGCTTTCCTTTCGGTGCCGATGGTCAGCAGCGCGGTGCAGGACAGCAACTGGCGCCTGACCGCCGTGATCGCCGTGGCCGTGGTGCTTGTCGCCGTCGGCCATGCGCTTGGCACCATGCTGGGCCGCGCCATCCGGCGGGTGCTGCCGTTCCAGCCGCTGCGTGCGCTGGACAGAGCCCTGGGCGGGGTGGTCAACGTCGTCGTGGCGGCCCTGGTCCTCTCCGCGCTGGCCTTCAGCGTCAGCACGATGGGCGTTCCCGGCGTCTCCACCGCCATCGCCGACTCCAAGGTGATCCGCACAATTGACTCCGGCACGCCGACGGCGCTGAAGGCGATGATTGCCCAGCTCCGCTCCTCGGTGATGGGGGACGGAATCCCGAAGCTGCTCGACGGGCTGCATTCCTCGCAGCCGGCGAGCATCCCCAACGCGAGCACCGACACCCCGGCGCTGAACCAGGCGGCGAAGTCGGTCCTGAAGATCACCGGCACCGCCTACCAGTGCGGCCAGAACCAGACCGGCACCGGCTTCGTGGTGTCACCGGGCCGGGTCCTCACCAACGCCCACGTGGTGGCCGGGGTGAGCCAGCCCGTGGTCGAACTGCAGGGCGGGGGCGCCCTGTCCAGCCGGGTTGTGTATTTCGATTCCAAGCAGGATCTGGCGGTCCTGGCGGTGGACGGACTTACCGTGCCCGCGCTCCCGCTGGGAGAACAGCTCAAGGCCGGAAGCCAGGCCGCGTTTGCCGGCTACCCGCACGGCGGGCCGTTCACCTCCAAGCCTGCCGCGGTTCAGGGCGTGACGACGGCACTGGTGCCGGACATCTACGGGCAGAACCCCTCGCCCGAGAAGATTTACGAGATCGCCGGGGACGTGCAGCCGGGCAACTCGGGCGGCCCGCTGCTGAACACCTCCGGCCAGGTGGCCGGCGTGGTCTTCGCCAAAGCAACGGACAACTCGACCGTCGGCTACGCCTTCACGCCGTCGGAACTGGACCCGGTGGCCGCCGAGGCGCCGTCCCTGAGCCGCATGGTCTCCTCCGGCTCCTGCACCAAGAAGTAGCAACCCCGGCCGCGGGCGGCTGTTCAGGCCCGGGCGAGCTTGTCCGCGAGGAACTCGATGGCCAGTTCGTAGCCCTTGACGCCGGCACCGACGATCACGGCCTCCGAGACGGCCGAAAGGTAGGAGTGGCCGCGGAATTCCTCGCGGCGGTGCACGTTGCTGATGTGGACTTCGACAGTGGGAATGGACACCCCGGAGATGGCGTCCCGGATGGCCACGGACGTGTGCGTGTAGGCGCCGGCGTTGATCACAATGCCAGCCGCCTTCCCGCGGGCCTCGTGGATGGCATCCACCAGATCGCCCTCGTGGTTCGACTGGATGCAGTCGGCACGAAAGCCCAGGCGCTCGGCCGATGCGGCGGCGAGCTGTTCGACGTCGGCCAGCGTGGCGCTGCCGTAGATGGCCGGTTCGCGCGTGCCCAGCAGGTTCAAGTTCGGGCCGTTGAGCACGAGGATGGTTCCGCGCCCGGCGGATGCGTCGTTCGTCATGGCTTAACTATGCCGCAGACGGTCGGCGCATCCGCCTCGCACCGGGCGGGATGACCGGGCATTACAGGGCGGTGACCTCGATCAGCAGGGCGTGCTCCGGGTTGAGGACGGGCATCGGCAGCCCGACCTCGGCCAGGAACCGGCCCGTTGCTTCGGCGCCGGCGGCCACCCAGGGCGCCGGAGCTGTCTCAATGAACGCGCTGCGGTCCGTCGGGTACAGGGCCCTGACGGAGTAGCGCGCCTGCGGGTCCAGCCCCGGCAGGCACACCCGTCCGGGGATCTCCCGGTACGACGTCGCCAGGGCGGCCAGCGCGTAGAGGGCCGTTCCGCCGTCCTCGGAGACGACGCCGCGCAGCAGCAGGGCCGGGTCCGGGTGGTCGCTGTTGACGGACGTTCCGCCGTGGATCAGGCCGCGGTACTGCTTGTACAGCGCGATGACCTGCTTGAGCTCCTCCCGTTCGGCCCCCGTCACCGTCCGGACGTCCCACTCCATGCCGAAATGGCCGAACAGTGCGGTGATGGCACGGAAGGAGAGGCTGTGCGTGCGGTGGGTGGTGTGCGACGTCGTCGGGCCGATGTGTGCGCCGACGAGTTCGGGCGGGACGACGAGTTCGGTCCAGCGCTGGATGGTCTGCCGTTCCAGCGCGTCGTTGCAGTCCGAGGTCCAGACGCGGTCGGTGCGCTCAAGGATGCCCAGGTCCACGCGCGCGCCGCCGGAGGAGCAGCTTTCGATCTCGACGCCGGGGTGCGCCGCCCGCAGCGCGTCCAGCAGCCGGTACACGGCGAGGGTCTGGGCGTGGACGGACGGGCTGCCGCCGTGGCCCATCTCGGTCAGGTCCCGGTTCTGGTCCCACTTCAAGTAGCTGATCCTGTTCCCGCTCAGGAGGGCGTCCAGCCGCTGGTAGATGTAATCCCAGGCCTCCGGGTTGGCCAGATCGAGCACCTGCTGGTGCCGCCAGCGTTCCGGGATCCGGACGCCGCCGGCGACGGCCGGGCCCGCAATCCAGTCGGGGTGCTCGCGCACGACGTCCGAATCCTCGTTCACCATCTCGGGTTCGACCCAGAGCCCGAACTCCATCCCCAGCCCGGTCACCGCGTCGATCAGCGGGGTAAGTCCTTCCGGCCAGACCTCCTCGTCGACGTACCAGTCGCCCAGGCCCTTCGTATCGTCCCGGCGGCCACGGAACCAGCCGTCGTCGAGGACAAAGCGCTCGACCCCGAGGTCGGCGCCGGACTCGGCGAGTTCGGTCAGCGTGTCCAGGTCGTGGTCGAAGTAGACCGCCTCCCAGGTGTTCAGCACCACGGGCCGGGGACGGGCGGGGTGGTGCGGCCGGTTCCGGAACCATCGGTAGAAGGACTCGGTGATGCCGTCGAGGCCGCGGTCCGAGTACGCGGCGAAGAGCCAGGGGGTGCGGTAGGACTTGCCCGGCGCGAGGTCGATTTCCCCGGCGCCAAGCAGTTCGCCGGCACCGAGCACTGTCCGGCCGTCGGCCAGCGTGTCGGCGAAGGTTTCATGGTCCCCGCTCCAGCCGAGGTGCACGGCCCAGACCTGGCCGGTGCGGTTGCCGAAGGCGGCAGAGCCGGCGGCGAGGACGAGGCTCGCGTCATGGCCGGTGCGCCCGTGGCGGCCGGAGCGCAGCCAGGTCCCTTGCTGGACGGGCAGGCGCTGCGGGTGGCGTTCGCGGCACCAGCGGCCGGTCAGGTCGAGCAGCTCGGAGGCCGCCGGCCCCACCGGGAGCACCAGGTCCAGGCCCTGGAGCTGGTAGCCGGTGGCGCCGTCGTTGACCAGCTCATGGCGCAGCTGCAGCAGGCCGCCGTCGTTGAGCGTGAGCTCGGTGCGCACGGTCAGGCCCAGGTCCGGGTCCGACTGGGTGAGCAGGGCGGACCCGGGGCCGGTGCTCTCGGCCGAGGCCAGCCGTAGCCGCGGGGAGAAATCCTGGCCGTGGCGGCTGCCGCGCAGGCCAGGCCGGCCGCGCCAGCCCGAGGAGGCCTGCGGCACCAGGCCCAGCCGGACCGGGACGTCCAGCGAGGACGGCGGCACCGGCTCCTGCAGCAGTGACAGCTCGGGAAGCTCCTCGCCCAGGTCCGCGCCCCAATGGACGAGGACGGGCTCCGGGGCGGACAGGTCGATCAGCAGGCTGCGGCCGGCCGACCGCAAATACAGGGGGTCCAAATTAGCTCCAAAAGGGGAAAGGTGAACGCCGGGCTGGAGGACACAGTCTATTCCTCCAGCCCGGCGCGGGGTCCAGCGTTGCGCGGCGGTCTAGTTGAACAGGTCGTTGACCTGGTTGTTGGCGTCAGTCAGCGAGCCCACGGGCGACTTGCCGGAGAGCACAGCGTCCATGGCCGGCTTCATGATGCCGTCGATCTTGGCCGCATTCTCCGTGATCGGGAAGAGGAAAGTCGTGCCGTCCGCCACCTGCTTGGTGAAGGGGGTGACGTCGATGCCCTTGGCCTTGAACGCGTTGACCGCGAGGGTGTCGGAGCTCTTGATTGCAGGGAAGACCACGCCCTTCTTGCCCACGATGTCCTGGCACTTGGCCGAGGCCAGGTACTCAACCCACTTGGTGGCCCCGGCCTGGTTCTTGGTCCCGGCCCAGATCGAGTCCGCCAGACCGTTGAACATGCTGGCCCGCTTGCCGTCGGGTCCGGTCGGGGTCGGCGCGAGGCCGACGTTGATCCCCTTGTAGGAGGCGTACTGGTTGATCATCCAGGACCCCTGGGTGTTGATCGCCGCTTTGCCTGCGCCGAAGTTGTCCGCCATGTTGGCTCCCACGGTGGTCTCCAGCTTGGGCATGTAGCCCTTCTGTGCCAGGCTCGACCACCATTTGATGGTGTCCTGGAACTTCGGGTCGTCGTAGTTGTAGTGCGTTCCCCATGGGTTCTTGTCGGTGAAGTTCCAGCCGGTGCCGCCCGTGAACATGCTCCACTGGGTCTGCCCGACGCCGGACCCGGAGCCGCCGTCGAGGCCGAGGCCGTAGACCGCCACGTTGTTCTTGTCGAAGCCGGGCTGGTCCCCCCGCACGCCCTTCTTGTCCACGGTGAGGTGGGCGATGGCCTTTTCGAAGGTTCCGCCGTCGGTCGGGTTCCAGGCGAGTTTCTGCAGCTGGTCGGCCGGGATGCCGGCGGCGTCGGTCAGCTTCTTGTTGTAGAACATGGCAATGGTGTCCCAGTCCTTGGGCAGGCCGTACCGCTTGCCGTCCTGGCCCACCCAGAGATCCGCCAGGCCCTTGTTGTACACGCTCAGGTCCACGTTGTCCTGCTTGACGGCGTCGTCCAAGGGGAGGAGCTGGTTCTTGGCGATGAAGTCCGGGTACTTCGAGACGTGGTCCGTGAAGACATCCGGCGCGGTGCCGGCGACCATCGCGTTGGTCAAGGTGCCCCAGTAGTCGTCCCAGCCGCGCTGGGTGATTTTGACTGTCAGGTCCGGGTTCGCGGCGTGGAAGTCGTTCGCGCACTGCTGGTAGGCGGGCAGCTGGTTGGAGTCCCAGAGCCAGTAGCTGATGTCTCCCTTCGCGTCCGCGGAGGATCCGCCGTCCGCGCCGCAGCCGGTGAGGGAAAGGGCGACGGCGGCGACAGCCGAGAGAACGCCGATGGTTTTTTTCATGATGACCTTTCGGGGGGGGGGGGGGTTACTTGATTCCGGAGAATCCGATGGAGTTCACGACCTTCTTGCCGAAGGCGAGGAACAGGATGAGGATGGGCAGTGCCGCGATGAGGGTGGCGGCCATCAGGCCGCTCCAGTCCGGGGCGCCCTGCGGGGACTGGCTCTTGAAGACCCCCAGGCCGACAGTGAGGACGCGGGAGGCTTCGGTCTGCCCGACCAGCAGCGGCCAGAAGTAGTCATTCCACGCCGCGATGAAGGTCAGCAGGCCGAGCGTGGCCAGCGGTCCGACGGCGTTGGGCAGCACGATCTGGAAGAAGATGCGCAGGTGCTTGGCGCCGTCGAGCATCGCGGCTTCCTCCACCTCGCGGGACATGCCGAGGAAGAACTGGCGCAGGAAGAAGATCGCGAACGGCGTCATCAGCATGGTGGGCAGCGCGATCCCGAGGAGGGTGTTGAGCAGGCCCAGGTTCTTGATGAGCAGGAAGTTCGGCAGCGCGGTGAAGATCGGCGGCACGAGCAGGGTGCCAAGGAAGATGCTGAAGACCTTGTCCCGTCCGGGCCACTGCAGCCGGGCGAAGGCGTAGGCGGCCAGCGAGCTGAAGAACACCTGGGCGACGGTGATCAGCGTCGAGACGATGAGCGAGTTGCGCAGGTAGAGCAGGAAGTTCACTGCCGCGCCCGAACCGCCTTCGGCGAGGGCGTCCTGCTGGGACTGCAGCCCGAAGACCCGCTTCAGGGCACCCCAGCTGAAATCGGCCGGCAGGAGGTTGCTGGAATTGGCAGCCAGCGAGTGGTTGCTGGAGAGCGCGGTGCGGATCATCCAGAGGAACGGGACGACGGTGAGCAGGATGAAGAAGGCCAGGACGGTCCAGCTGCCGACGCGGCCCCAGTTGATGGGCTTGCGGCGCCGGGGGGCCGTCCGGGCGCGCGGACGGGTGCTGAGGGTGGTTGCCATGTCGGGTTCCTTAGCTGAGGTCGGATTCGTTGCCGCGCAGGAACTTCATCTGAAGGAAGGCGACGATGCCGAGGATGATGAAGAGGATCACGGAGAGGGCGGAGGCATAGCCGAAGTCCGACTCGGCGAACGCGCGCTGGTAGATGTACATCTGGATGACCCGCGTCGCGTTGATCGGGCCGCCGCCGGTAGTGACCGCGACCGTGTCGAAGACCTGGAAGGAGCCGATCACCGTGACCACCATGACCAGCACAAGCACCGGACGAAGCAGCGGCATGGTGATGCGCCAGAACGTCTTCCAGGCACTGGCCCCGTCAAGGGCGGCAACTTCGTAGATGTGGCCCGGGATGGCCTGCAGTCCAGCGAAGATCAGCAGCGCGGTGTAGCCCATGTGCCGCCAGACATTGACGAAGGCGATGGTTGGGATGGCCCACGCCTGGTCCCCGAAGAAGGCGATGCGGGGCAGCCCGAGCCAGTCGATCAGCTGGTTGACGATGCCGATCTGGTAGTCGAGCATCCAGAACCAGACCATGGCGACGACGACGTTCGCGATCAGGTAGGGCAGCAGCAGGACCCCGCGGACCAGCGTCGACTTGGCCACCCGGTGCATCAGGACCGCGAGAACCAGGGCGATCACTGTCTGGAACCCGATGTTCAGGACGACATACTCCAGCGTCACCCAGAGGGAGTTCCAAAAGAGCTTGTCCTTGAAGATGTCCGTGTAGTTCTTCAGGCCGATCCATTTCGGGTCGCCGAAGAGGTTGTACCGGGTGAAGCTCAGGTAGATGCCCCGGATCGTCGGGACCAGATAGAACGCCACGAACCCGAGGAAAGCCGGGGCGATGAAGAGCAGGGCAATTCTCAGGTCCTTGCTTCGGGGGCGTGTGCGGCCGGGTGCTGGTGCGGGGGCCGGGGAAGCTTCTGCCCTGGCCGCTTGCCTGACGATGGTCATGGTGTGCCTTTCTCAGTACTGCGGGCGGCTCCCGCCCTGGCGACAGGGCCCGGTGCCGTGGGTGTTCCGCCGGCCTCCGGGAGCTATCCGGTATGTGACTTGCGCAACAGCTGGCGATCAATCTACGCGAGTAGATTTAGAACCGCAAGCCCTTTTTCCCTTTGTTTCGGTCGCGATATCTTCGAGGCCGTAGCAGGGGTTGACTCGTGTAGATTTTGGCGAAAGACTGACCTGACACCCGCGTGACCTGCGTCACCGGGGATGATGCTTCCCGCCCTCCTCAGAAAGGCCCTGCCGTGACCATCTCCCTCGGACTCGTCGGCGCCGGCCAGTTTGCCGGTCAGTTCGCCAAACTCTTCAAACTGCATCCCGGAATCGACCGGGTCCTGGTCACGGACGTGCTTGCCGAACGTTCCGCCGCTCTCGCCGAACGGCTGGAACTCGACGGCACCCTCCCGGACTTCGAGGCGATGCTGGCCTCCGACGTCGACGCCGTCGCGATCTTCACCCAGCGCTGGACGCACGGGCCCCTCGTGGTCCAGGCGCTCCGCGCCGGCAAGCATGTGTACTCCGCGGTCCCGATGGCGATTTCGGAACAGGAGATCGCCGACATCATCGAGGCGGTCCGGGACACCGGGCTGACCTACATGATGGGGGAGACGAGCTACTACAACCCCGCCACGGTCTACGCCCGGGGCAAGCAGGCCGACGGTGCCTTCGGACGGGTGTTCTATGCGGAGGGCGACTACGTCCACGACATGGACCTGGGCTTCTACGAGGCGTACCAGTACAGCGGCGGGGCCGACTGGAAGCGGACGGCGAGCTACCCTCCCATGCTCTATCCGACCCATTCCGTTGGCGGGGTCCTCGGTGCCATTCCGGGTCACGCGGTGAGCGTGAGTTGCCTCGGCGTCAGGGACGAGCGCGGCGACGGAGTCTTCGACAAGAACGTGAGCATGTTCGACAACGACTTCTCCAACGCCACCGCATTGTTCGAGCTCGATAACGGCGGGGTCATGCGCATCAACGAGATGCGCCGCGTGGGCTACCCCTCGCACATCCGCGAATCCCGGTTCCGTTTCTTCGGCACCGAGGCCAGCTTCGAGCAGCTCGCCGAAGTCTCCGTGTGGCAGGACAAGGAAAAGGTCCATGACATTTCGGCCGAGCTCGAATCCAGCGCCACCATGGCCGCGGACGACCCGGCGCTCGCCAACGTGGCACCCGCGCTGCGCGACGCCTTCATGTCCGGACTTGCTGCCGTGCACGACGCGGGCCGGCTGCCCGAGGAGTTCCGCGGGGCGCCGAACGGGCACGAGGGAAGCCACCACTTCCTGGTGGACGACTTCGTCCTTGCCGCCACGAACGGCACGCTGCCGCCGGTGAATGCCTGGGTGGCGGCCCGCTTCACCCTGCCCGGCATCATTGCCCACCAGTCGGCCCTGCACGGCGGCGTCCGCCTGCCGATTCCCGACTTTGGCGATGCGCCGGGGCAATAGCGGCCAACGCTCACTAGCATTTACCCCATGACCCAGGAAGCAGCGCAGCCCCCGCGCCCCGCCGTCACCCGCAAGGACGTGGCGCGTTACGCGGGGGTGAGCACCGCCGTCGTGAGCTACGTCGTCAACGCCGGCCCCAAACGCGTGGCCCCCGCGACGGAGGCCCGCGTCCTTGAGGCCATCCGGTTGCTCGACTACCGGCCCAATGCGGCGGCGCGCGCGCTGAAGATGGGCACCTCGGAGATGCTGGGGCTCATCGTGCCGGAGAACAGCAACCCGTACTTCGCGCAGCTCGCCCACGCGGTCGAGGAAGCGGCGGACCGGCGCGGCTATGTGCTGCTGCTGGCCAATTCGGACGGGACGCTGACAAAGGAACGCCGCCACCTGCGCAACCTGGCCGCGCGCAGGGTCGACGGCGTGCTGCTCGCCAGCGTGGTCTTCGATCCGGACCTGTCCGACCTGGGATCAGCTGACATTCCTGCGGTGCTGCTCAACCAGTGGCGCCCGGCGGCCGGTATCTCCACGGTCGGGGTGGACCTGCGCGCCGGCGGTCGCATCGCCGTGGAGCACCTGGTCCGGCACGGGCATCGGAACATCGGGCTGGTGATGGGCACCACCGTGGCCAACGAGGAGGACCCGCGTGAGAAGGGCTGGCTTGACGCGCTGGGCGCGGCGGGCCTGCAGGAGGGGCCGCTCCTGCACGTCCCGTTCGCCCGGGAGGGCGGCTACGCGGCCGGGAAACGGCTGGTCGCCGGCGCGCAGCGGCCTACAGCGGTGTTTGTCAGCTCGGACATCCAGGCTGTGGGGGTGATGCGCGCCCTGCACGAGGCCGGCGTGCGCGTCCCGGAGGACCTGGCACTGGTCTCCTTCGACGGTTCCCCCGACGCGGAGTACACCTGGCCGGCGCTGACGAGCGTGCAGCTGCCGCTGGCCGCCATGGCAGCTGCGGCGGTCGATGCCCTGGTGGGCGCTGACCGCGCCCAGCCGCCGCGGCATCACGAGTTTCCGGTCGAGCTGATCGTCCGGCGCTCGTGCGGCTGTGGCGGCTGAGCAGGTTCAGCGCAGCGGGCTCAGCGCTTCAGGCTGGAAGCGATCTGCTGCATGACCGTGCTGTCGGCCAGGGTGGTGGCGTCGCCCGCCTCGCGGCCTTCGGCCACGTCCTTGAGCAGGCGGCGCATGATTTTCCCGGAGCGGGTCTTGGGCAGCTCCGGCACCACGAGGATGGTCTTCGGTTTCGCGATCGGCCCGATTTCCTTGCCGACGTGGGCGCGCAGGGTGTCCACGACGTCGATCTCCTCCGACACCGAGCCGCGCAGAATGACGAACGCGACGACGGCCTGGCCCGTGGTCTCGTCGACCGCGCCGACGACCGCGGCCTCCGCCACGTACTCGTGCGAGACGAGCGCCGACTCAATTTCCGTCGTTGAGAGGCGGTGCCCGGAGACGTTCATGACGTCGTCGACCCGGCCCAGGAGCCAGATGTCCCCGTCCTCGTCCTTCTTGGCGCCGTCGCCAGCGAAGTACATGTTCTCGAACCGGGACCAGTAGGTGTCCTTGTAGCGTTCCGGGTCACCCCAGATGCCGCGCAGCATCGACGGCCAGGGCTCGCGGACGACGAGGTAGCCGCCGGAACCGTTGGGCACGGACGCGCCTGTCTCGTCCACGACGTCGACCTCGATGCCCGGCAGCGGCACCTGGGCCGAGCCCGGTTTGGTGGCCGTCACCCCGGGCAGCGGGGCAATCATGATCGCGCCGGTCTCGGTCTGCCACCAGGTGTCCACGATCGGGCACCGGCCGCCGCCGATCACTTCGCGGTACCACATCCACGCTTCCGGGTTGATCGGCTCGCCCACCGAACCGAGCACCCGCAGCGAGGACAGGTCGTACTTCGCGGGGACTTCCTTGCCCCACTTCATGAAGGTGCGGATCGCGGTGGGGGCTGTGTAGAGGATGGTGACCTTGTACTTCTCGACGAGTTCCCACCAGCGGCCCTGGTGCGGGCTGTCGGGCGTGCCCTCGTACATCAGCATGGTGGCGCCGTTCACCAGCGGACCGTACGTGACGTAGCTGTGGCCGGTCACCCAGCCGATGTCCGCGGTGCACCAGTAGACGTCGGTCTCCGGCTTCAGGTCGAAGACGTTGCGGTGGGTGAACGCCGCCTGGGTGAGGTAGCCGCCCGTGGTGTGCAGGATGCCCTTGGGCCGCCCGGTGGTGCCGGAGGTGTAGAGGATGAACAGCGGGTGTTCGGAGTCGTGGCCGACAGCGGTGTGCTCGGCGGAGGCCCCGCCGACGACGTCGTCCCACCAGACGTCCCGTCCCTCGCTCCATTCCACGGGCTCGCCGTTGCGCTTGACCACCACGACGTTGCTGACGGTGTGGCCGGGCTTGGCGAGGGCTTCATCAACGGCGGGCTTGAGCGGGCTGGGCTTGCCGCGGCGGTAGGTGCCGTCGGAGGTGACGACGAGCTTGGCCTCGGCGTCGTCGACGCGGTTGCGCAGGGCGTCCGCGGAGAACCCGCCGAAGACGACCGAGTGCACGGCGCCGATCCGGGCGCAGGCGAGCATGGCGATGACAGCTTCGGGGATCATCGGCAGGTAGATGGCCACCCGGTCGCCCTTGGCGATGCCGAGTGACTCGAAGGCGTTCGCGGCCTTCTTGACCTGTTCGGTGAGCTGGGCGTAGGTGTAGGTCGCGGTGTCGCCCGGTTCGCCCTCGAAATGGATGGCGACACGGTCCCCGAGCCCGGCCTCGACGTGGCGGTCCAGTGCGTTGTAGGCCGCGTTGACTTCGCCGCCGACGAACCACTTGGCGAAGGGCGGGTTCGACCAGTCCAGGGTTTCGCCGAAGTCCTTGTCCCAGCTCAGCAGTTCACGGGCCTGCCGGGCCCAGAAACCGAGACGGTCCGCGCCTGCTTCGTCGTACAGGTCCGCCTTGGCGACGGCGGCCGCCGCGAACTCGTCGCTGGGCGGGAACTGGCGGTTCTCATGCAGCAGATTCTCGAATGCGTCACCCTGCGTGGCGTTGGACGCTGCGTTGTCCTGGGACATTCAAAACCCCTTCGGCTTGGCGGTGCTGCCGGGTCCGCCGGCACGGCAAGGTGCGGTCGGAGCCCTGCATGGTTCCGCTGTCCACATTAGCGCCTTGCGCGGCGCGGGCGTGGTCCGCATCACATGGCCGAACTGCGAACGGGTCGATCTGTGCGCCCAGCGGCGGCCCTGCTAGAGAAGGCCACCGGTGTTGGCTAGGCTGATACGGAAATGTGATGTCCGCTCGCGGGCGCCCTGGCGGCGCACCGGGCGGATGATCACTTAACGAGACGGCGGGTTCGCGGCCCGCCGTGTGTAAGGAGACGAAGATGACCGAACCACGCGTTGACGGACCCGGACACCCCGGGATCGCCCGCCAGCCGGAGCAGCAAGGCCAGCCCGGTCCCGCCTTCACCCGCAAGCCGCTGACCGGCAACGTCGCAGTGCAAGGACCCTTCACCCTGCGGGACCTCGTGGTCTTCGGCTCGGTGCTGGTCATGTTCATCGGTTCGCTCCTGCCGACCTTCGGGGCGGCCGGTTTCCGCATCAATCTCTGGAGCGCCGGCGGCCTCTACTTCGTCGGTGTCGGGATCCTGTTCCCGCTGGCCGTCGCGGCCCTCTTCGCCCTCCGCCGGCTCTCGCCGTCCCGTGTCCGTATCGGCTCGCTGTCGCTGGACCAGTTCGGCTCGGTGGTCGCCGTGGTGTCCGGCGCGTTCTTCTTCGTTGGCACCGTCTCCTCCTTCTCGTGGGGCTTCCTGATTGCCCTGATCGGATCCCTTGGATTCCTGGCGGCTACGACCTTCGCGCCGATGCTGCCGTTCTTCGCGGGTGAGTTTGCCGACCGGCCCGAGGCACCCGCCCATGCGATGGCCCGCGACGCCGTCGCCCCGGCCGCCCGACCGGCGCCGGCGAAGCCCGCGCAGGGCCAGGCTGCTCAGGGTGCCCCCGCCCAGGGTGCGGGCGCGGGTGCCGCCGCCCACGGCGGGGCGCTGTCCGGGCACAACGCCCCGGCTCCCCGCTTCTCCGGGGCCACCGCCTACCGGCCCGAATCGGCCCAGCATGCCCCGTCCGCCGCGGGTGCCGCCCCCGCGGCAGGTGCCGCCGCTGCGGCAGGTGCTTCCCCCGCGGGTGCCGCTCCCGTCGCTGGCCAGGCGCCCGAGGCCGGCCAGGCGCCGGCCGGAGCAACCGCGGCGGCTCCGGCTCCCGAGCCGTCCGCGTCCGGCGCGCCGGCGACGCAGGCCTTCCCTTCCGCCGGGACTGCGGCTCCGGCGGCGACCGGGGCCGGGACCGCTGCCGGTGCTCCGGCCGCCGGAGCACCGGCGGAAGCACCCTCGGAGGAACAGGCCGCTCGGCCCACTGCCGGAGCGGATGTCCCCACTGCGGCTATCGGCACTGTGCCGGCTGCGGCTGCGCAGGCCGAAGCAGGCCACGCCCGGGCGACGAGCATCGGAGCGACCGTGGACCCGTCCGCCAAGGCAGCGGAACCGACCTATGAAGCGTTCTGGTTCGCCGTCGGCCAGAGCCGGCCGATCGTCGACGAGCGCAGCGGCTCCTACCTCTTCACGATCGAGCCGGGCGCCTGGGTGCTGGCCCTGCAGGACCGCGGACACGAGTTCCTGGTCCAGAACACCGACGGGCAGGTCGGAGTGCTGCGCGACCTGCGCAACATCGAACGAGCCTGACCGTGGCGAAGAACCCCGGTCCCGCCCCCGCCGAAGGAGCCGGGGCTCCGTCGCTGGCGCTGAAGCGGAAGGCGCGGAAAATCAACCGGCTGCTCGCTGAGGCCTACCCCTACGCGCACGCCGAACTGGACTTCCGAAACCCGTACGAGCTGCTGGTGGCCACCGTGCTCTCGGCGCAGACCACGGATGTGCGCGTCAACATGGTCACGCCGGGCCTCTTCGCCCGGTACCCGGATGCCAGGGCGCTCGCGGACGCGGACCCGGCGGAACTTGAAACCATGATCCAGCCCACCGGGTTCTTCCGAGCCAAGGCCAGGAGCCTGCTGGCGCTGGCCAACCGCATCGTTGACGAGTTCGACGGCGCGGTGCCGGGCAAGCTCGAGGATCTGGTGACCCTTCCCGGCGTCGGGCGCAAGACCGCGAACGTGGTCCTGGGCAATGCCTTCGGGGTGCCCGGGATCACCGTAGACACCCATTTCGCACGGCTGGCCAAGCGCTTCGGCTGGACGGGATCAGACGATCCGGTGAAGATCGAGTTCGACGTCGCGGCGCTGTTCGAGCCCAAGGACTGGACGATGCTCTCGCACCGGGTGGTCTTCCACGGCCGCCGCGTGTGCCACTCCCGCAAGCCCGCCTGCGGTGTGTGCCCGGTCGCGTCGCTCTGCCCCTCCTACGGTGAGGGCGAGACGGACCCGGTCAAGGCCGCGAAGCTGCTCAAGTACGAGATGGCTCCCGGCAACGAGGATCTTCTCAACAGGATGCTCGCGGATCCGCAGCGCGCGGCCGAGCTTCGGATGGAGTTCCAGAGGCGCGTGCTGTGACAGCGCGGGCCGAGCTCGCCGCGCTGGCCGACCGGGCCGCCCGGGGGGATCTGCAGCCGCATGACGACATCAACTGGCGGATGGCCCGGATGGATCCGGCGACCGCCCGCCGCGCGGCCGTGCTGATCCTCTTCGGCGTCCTGGACGACATCCCCTCCGTGGCGCAGGTCGGTCCCGTGCCGGCCGACCTGGACCTGCTCCTGGTCCAGCGCGCCGACACGCTCGGTTCCCACCCGGGCCAGGTGGCGTTCCCCGGGGGCGGCATCGACCCGTCCGACGGCGGCCCGGTGGGGGCGGCGCTGCGGGAGGCGGTGGAGGAAACAGGACTGGACGTTTCGGGTGTGGACGTGCTCGGTGAACTGCCGCAGGTCGGCGTGCCGATCAGCAACTTCCTGGTCACCCCGGTACTCGGCTGGTGGGCGTCGCCGTCGCCAGTCGACGTCGTCGACTACGGGGAGTCGGCGCGGGTGTTCCGGGCGCCGGTGCGGGATCTGCTGGACCCGGCGCGGCGCCGGATGGCCGTCGTCGAACGGGGCGGGCGCAGCTACGAGAGCCCCGCGTTCCTCGTCAGCGACGCGGTGGTGTGGGGCTTCACCGGCCTTGTCCTGAACCAGCTCTTCGACCACCTCGGCTGGACCAGGCCCTGGGACAGCAGCCGGAAGATCCCTGCACCGCTGTAGGTCTATTTCGCCTGGTCGTAGGAGTCAACCACAGCGACGCTGACCGGGAATTCCACCGGGATACGCCCGAAGAGCAGTTCCTTCGCCGCTGCTGCGGAGGCTTCGACCGCCTCTACCACCGCCGGCACCGCCTCCTCCGGAGCGTGGACCATCACTTCGTCGTGCAGGAAGAACACCAGCTCGGGCCTGCCCTCGGGCTGGGCCGGCATGGCACGCAGCCGCCGCCGGAGTTCGGCGAGCCAGCAGGCAGCCCAGTCCGCCGCCGAGCCCTGCACCACGAAGTTGCGCGTGAACCGGCCGCGGGAGCGCGCCAGGGCGTCCGCGCGGCGCTGCTCCTCGGCCGACGTCGTGTGCTGGGCCTGCCGCCAGCGCTCCGACGGCGGCGGGCAGCTGCGGCCCAGCCTGGTCGTAACCACCCCGCCGCGCGCACCTTCCTTGGCGGCGGCCTCAACATAGCCGACGGCCCGCGGGTAGGTCCGCGTCAGTTCGGGCAGCAGCCGGCCCGACTCACCGGTGGTGGCACCGTAGATGGCGCCGAGCAGCGCCCCTTTCGCCTTGGCCCGGTCGCCGCCGCCGAAACCCTGCGCGGCGATGCCGGCGTACAGGTCCTTGCCGCGCGCGGCCGCTGCCATGGTCGAGTCCTGCGCGAGCGCGACCAGGACCCGCGGCTCCAGCTGGGCGGCGTCCGCCACAATGAGCTTCCAGCCCCTGTCCGCCCGGGCTGCGCTGCGGATCTGGCGCGGGATCTGCAGTGCGCCGCCGCCGCGGGAGGCCCAGCGCCCGGAGACCACGCCGCCGACCACGTATTCGGGCCGGAAGCGGCCGCCGTCCACCCACGCGTCCAGCCACGCCCAGCCGTTCGCGGTGTGCAGCCGGGAGAGTTTCTTGTAGCGCAGCAAGGGGGCGACGGCGGGATGGTGGACCTGCTGCAGCTCCCAGGAGCGGGTGGTCTTCACCTCGATGCCGGCGCGGTGCAGCGCACGCATGAGCTCCTGGGGTGAATCCGGGTTCAGCGCCGGCGCCCCCAGCACGGCCCGCAGTTCCGCTGCCAGCGCTTCCAGTTTTTCCGGCCGCTGGTAGCCGGCCGGACGCGCTCCGAGGTACTCTTCCAGGACCGCCTCATGCACGTCGGTGCTCCACGGCACCCCGGCGTGCTGCATTTCCGCCGCGATGAGCGCCCCGGCGGATTCGGCCGCGAGCAGCAGCGACAGGCGGCCCGGGTGGGTGGACTGCCTGACGGCCTCCAGCTGCCGCCGGAGCTCCTCCAGCAGGTCAGTCGCCGCGGCGAGGTCGGCACCGGAAGGCCCGGCCGGGTCGTCGAAGAGCGCGTCCTGGTCGGGCGCTGCCGGGAGTGCGGGCAGCGCCTGGAGCGGGGGCGGATCGTCCATGACCGGCCGTTCGGCGTTGGCTGCGTATCCGGTGCCGGCGGTGAACTCCGACGAACGCAGGATGGCCGAGCAGAGGGTCAGGTCGTGGCACCGCTCGACGGCGACGCCGGCCGCTAGCAGCTCCGGGTACCAGTCGCGGGTGCGGTCCCACACCCAGCGCGGGTGCTCGGCCTCCTCGATCCGCCTGAGAGCACCGGCGAGCGTGGCCCGGTCAAGGACCTCGGTGCCGTCGGCGGGCGTTCCGGACGCGTCGGTGCGCAGGAGCGAAATGCCCTCGCGGGAACCGGTACCCTCCTGCGCGGGATCCGCGGCGCCCAGGACGATGTACATAGCTTCATTCTGCACGAGCTGCACCGTGTGCAGCGGACAGCCGCTTGTCCTCCACCGGTCGCCGCCGTGCGGGGTACTCCACATGCGGGCCTGCGTGGCTCGCCGCCGGCCACTTCTGCCGGTGAGGCTGTGGGGATGAAGAACGAGCGCGGCCCTCGTGGGGCGCCTGCAACCGACCCCTGGACCCCCGAGGCGGCTGCCGATGTGCTCCTCGTGACGCGCCGGGCCCGGTTGGTCGAGGAGGTGGAGCGGATCGCGGCGGCAGCGTCAGTGACCGTGCGGGCGGCCGACGGACCGGATCAAGCCGGCGCCGAGTGGGAGCGCTGCCGGGTGGTGCTGGTGGGGGCGGACATCCGTGAACTCCCGGCCCACCGGCGGCCGCCCGGCGTGCTCCTGGGTCTGGAGGACGATGCCGGTACTCTGTGGAGCCGGGCGTCCGTGCTGGGCGCGGAGCGGGTGGTGGTGCTTCCGGAAGGGGCGCGCTGGCTCGCGGACTTCCTCAGCCGCCGCGGCGACACCGACACGACGGGCGTGGTGCTGGCCGTGACCGGAGGCTGCGGAGGTGCCGGCGCATCCACGATTGCAGCGTGGCTCGCCGCCCGGGCTGCGGCCGAGGGGTTCGGGAGCCTGCTGATCGACGGGGATCCGTGGGGCGGCGGCCTTGAGCTGGCTCTCTCCGCCGAAGAGCTGCCCGGGCTGAGATGGGAGGACTTCCTTCAGGCGCGCGGCACCATCGACCCGCGGCAGCTCCATGACTCGCTGCCGATGGTCGGGGGATTTTCGCTGCTCTCGTGGGGCACCGGAAGCGGCGGTGCGGCGCGCGGCCCGGCGCGGCCGGAGGTCCTGGCCGGTGTCCTCGACGCCGCACGCCGCGGCTTTGAGCTGACCGTCGTCGATGCGGCGCGGAGCGCGGCCGCCCTGGAGCGGCTGGCCTTTTCCTGCGACCGCCTCCTCGTGGTCGTCCCCGGGAGGGTGCGAGCCGCCGTCGCGGCGGCACAGGTACTGCGCGAGCTCCCGACGGTGCGCACCGGGCTCATCGTCAGGGGCCCGCTGAGCGCGGGCCTGGACGCCGAACTCATCGCCGACTCGATCGGCCACCCCCTGGCAGGTTATTGTGCGGGCGTCCGAGCCGCACCGGCAGCGACTGAGGCAGGCCAGATACTGGAGCTCAGGCGGCGGCGCGCGGTCCAGAGGTTCACCGGAGCCGTACTCGCCACGCTCGACCTTGGGCGGCCGGCATGAGCAGGCATCAGGCGCCCCAGCGCCGCGTCCCGGAACCGGAGGAGGACCGGTGGCTGGAAGCGGTGCGCGAATCCCTCCTGGCCGGGGGCGGACCGGTCACGCCGCTGCGCGTGGCCGCCGCCGTCCGGGCTGCCGGGCTGCCGCTGGGCACGGTCGGAGCCCTCGACGCCGTCGACCGGGTCCATGCCGACCTCCTCGGCCTCGGACCGCTGCAGGAACTGGTAAAGGACCCCTCCGTCACCGACATTTTCGTCAACGCCCCGGACGAGGTCTGGGTGGACCGCGGAGCGGGCGCTGAACGGACCCCGGTGAGATTCGCGGGTGAAGGGGAAGTACGGGCCCTGGCTGCTCGGCTGGTGGCTTCCGGCGGCCGCCGGCTCGACGACGGCGCCCCGTGCGTCGACGTGCGCATGCCGGGCGGTTACCGGGTGCATGCCGTGCTTCCCCCGGTGTCAACGTCCGGAACGTTGCTGTCGGTCCGGGTGCGTAGGGAAGACGTCTTCACGCTGGAGGGCCTGGTGGACTCCGGCACGCTCACCGGCGACCTGGCACTCCTGCTGGCGGGGATGCTGCGCCGGCGGCTCAACTTCCTCGTCAGCGGGGCCACAGGTTCCGGAAAGACCACGCTTCTGTCCGCGCTGCTGGGGCTGAGCAGTCCGAGTGAACGCCTGGTGCTGATCGAGGACTCCGCAGAGCTCAACCCGGCTCATCCGCACGTCGTCGGGCTGCAGAGCCGGTACCGCAACGTGGAGGGCGAGGGCGCCGTCGATCTCGCCGAACTGGTCCGGCAGGCGATGCGCATGCGCCCGGACCGCCTGATCGTGGGGGAGTGCCGCGGGGCCGAAGTGCGGGAACTGCTCACCGCCCTGAACACCGGGCACAGCGGCGGCTGCGGCACGGTCCATGCCAATTCGAGCGCCGCCGTGCCGGCCCGGCTGGCGGCTCTCGGCGCGCTCGCCGGGCTCGGACGCGAGGCGCTGGCCCTTCAGGCGGCCAGTGCGCTGGATGCGGTGGTGCACATTGAACGCACCGTTTCCGGCCGCCGGGTCGTGGAGATCGGAACCGTGCAACTCACGGGACAGGACCTAGCGGTGGCGACCGCGGTCCGTCGGTCCGGGAACCAGCTGGAACGTGGCCCCGGGTGGGACGCGCTGGAACGGCGTCTGAAGGAACCGGAGGGGGCATGACGCCGGGCTGGGCGGCCGCGCTCCTGCTGGCAGCTGGCGCCGGACTGCTTGCCCTGCCGGACCGCCGCTGGGCGGTGCGCGTCCGCGGACGGGGGGACCCGCGTTCAGGTCCAGCCCGGAACCCGGTCCCGGGCGCCGGCGTGCGGAGCCGGATGCTGCGGGGCGGCCGGTCCGATCCCGGACAGGAGGGGGCGTCCGCCGGCCTGCAGGGCGTGGTCCAGCAGCTCGCGGCGATGCTCCGGGCCGGGCGGGGGCAGGCGGAACTGTGGGCCGACGCGGCTCGCGCGTCGTCAGCATGCGCCGCGCCGGACGGGACCAGGGCGATGCTCGCAGCGGCGGCGGATGCGGCCCGCGGCGGCCAGTCGGTTCCGCAGACGCTCCGTCGGCACGCCCGCGCCCTGCCCGCCAGCGCCGGCGCGCCCCAGTGGCTCTGCCTTGCGGCCTGCCTTGAGACGGCGGAGCGCAGCGGCGCCCCGCTGGCCGGCATCCTCGCCCGCTACGCCGCCCAGCTCGAGGCGGAGGCCGACGCGGAAGCGCTCCGCGCCACGGCGCTGGCCGGGCCCCGGGCAACGGTCCGGATCCTGACCTGGCTTCCGGTGCTGGGCCTGGGCCTGGCCACCGCGCTCGGGCTGGACCCGGTGGGTGTGCTGCTGGGCGGCCCAGCGGGCTGGGCCGCCCTGGCGTTGGGACTGTTGCTCATGGGCGCGGCCCGCTGGTGGTCCCGCGCCCTGCTGCGCTCCGCCGTTCACGCCGGCAACGGGAAGAACCGTTGATGCCGGCGCTGCTGTTCCCCTTTCTGCTCGCCGCCGCAGCCGCCCTGCTCATCCGGTCCCCGCGCCTGCCGGCGGTCCTCGCTGCGCGCTGCGCCGCGGGTGCGCCCGCGGCTGCGGCAAGCATCCCGCAGGAAGACGGGATCAGTGACCCGGCACTGTTGCTGGAGCTTGCGGGGGCGATGCTCGAGTCCGGGGCGCCGCTGTCAAGGATCCTGGGCATCCTCGCCGACGTCGCAGCGCGGCCGTGGGCGGAACCGCTGCGTTCGGTTGCGGCCGCGCTGGCGATCGGGCTGGACTGGGACGCGGCCTGGGCCGCGCTGGGCCGGTCCGTCCCGGAACTGCGGGTCTTCCGCGATGCCCTTGGCTTTGCCGCCGCGACCGGAGCGCCGTCGGCCTCCCTCCTCTATTCGGAAGCGGCGCGGGTCCGCCGCCGGCGCCAGCGGGAGGCCGAACGCCGCGCCGCAGCCCTCGGCGTCCAGCTGGTGCTCCCGCTCGGCCTGTGCGCCCTCCCCGCCTTCATCTGCCTCGGCGTGGTGCCGGTCCTGCTCTCGCTGCTGCCGGGATGGCTCGCGTAGCCGTCTTCCTCCACATCGATCCGTCAGGCAGCGTTGTCCACCTGACGGCTAAGGAGGGTTCTGTGCCGGGTGCCGGCGCGGAAAAGTGGCCCGTACCAACCTCCGGCGTCCCGAAAGGACCGACCATGTCTGTACCCTCCCATCCCTCAGCGGGCAAGACCCTCCCCGTGACCTCCGACCTGCCGGGCGTGCGCGAGCTCTTCCCCGGCGCCCTGAGCCGCAGGGCAGTGCGCAACAGCCGTCGGGTGCGCCGGAGCCTGTCGGCCCACGCGCTGTCTGCCCGCGGCCTGTCCGCCCCTGCGCTTTCCCCACGGCGTCCAAGGGTGCTCTCCGCCGAAGCCGGAATGGCCACAGCGGAATACGCCATCGCCACCCTCGCGGCGGTCGGGTTCGCAGGGCTGCTCGTGGTCATCCTGCGCAGCGACGAGGTGCGGGGGTTCCTGCTGAACGTGATCCGCAGTGCGCTGAGCCTGCAATGAAGGCCGGCCGGACGCACGGGCGAGGACGTCCCCGCGAACGCGGCGCAGTGACGGCCGAACTGGCAGTGGCGCTGCCCGGACTCATGCTGCTGCTGG
The DNA here is from genome assembly GCF_018531425.1 of Paenarthrobacter sp. DKR-5. Classification (GTDB taxonomy): domain Bacteria; phylum Actinomycetota; class Actinomycetes; order Actinomycetales; family Micrococcaceae; genus DKR-5. Next base: position 379,989 of record NZ_JAHBOI010000001.1, on the reverse strand, counting down.
TACTGCTGGCAGGCGGCGGCGCTGCGGCGGTGGCACAACTGCGGCTGGAGGAGGCGGCACGGGCCGCCGCCCGGTCGCTGGCCCGGGGTGAGCAGCCGGCCGTGGCCGAAAGCGAGGCGCACCGGCTGGCAGGTGACAGCGTCGGCGTGAGTATCTCGTCGGACGGCGGGTTCGGCGTCGTCCGGCTTACTGCGGCAGTGCCCGGGCCTCTGGCCGGGCTGGTCCCATGGTCGCTGAAGGCAGAGGCGCACGCCCGGCTGGAAGACCCGGCGGTCGGCGCCGTGCAGCTCGACGGGCCGGACGGCGCGGCATGACCGCCAGCCCGGCTGCCGGCGTGACTGCCCGCCAGCGGCTGCGGTCTTCTGCATCCGGACACCGCGCCAGGCATTCCGAGCGGGGCCGCGGCTCAGGCACGGTGCTTGCGCTCGCACTCGGCGGACTGCTCCTTACCCTGTCGGCATTGCTGACGGTTCTCGCCCAGGCCGCGGTGGCAGGGAGCCGCGCGGCGACGGCGGCGGACCTGGCGGCCTTGGCGGCAGCCGATTCCGCGCGCGGCATTGCGGCCGGCGGGCCCTGCCCGGTGGCAGCGGAGGTGGCGGCCCGCAACGGCGCCACGCTCGTCTTCTGTGTGGTGTCGGGGCCGAACGGATCGATCGTCGAAGTGGGCACCAGCCTGCCGGTATCCGGACTGCCCGCCGCGGCAAGCGGCAGGGCCCGCGCCGGACCACCCGACGCCGGCAGCGCTACCGGCGGGAGACCAGCAACGGCAGCGGACCAGGATGCGGCCGCTCAGCCTGCCGAGGCCTTCCGGCAAGGGAAAAAGACCTCGGTGCGCGGATTCGCCACCTCGGGGCCGTCCAGATAGCACTCCCACGGGTCCCCCGAGGGTGCGAAGCCGTGCTCGGTGATCCAAGCTGCCGCTGCCTCATAGGCCGCTCCCACGCCCCCGTAGTCCCCGACGTGCAGGGTCCGCGCAACGGAGCCGCCAGGCAGCACCAGCGGCTCGACGCGGCCCTCCGGGGACGGCGGGGCCGACACCGGGAATCCCGCCTCGACGTCCCAGGCTCCGGGGCCCGCCTGGCGGTACCGGCCGAACGGCGCGCCCGTCACCTGCAGGTGCTGGTGCTCGGCGGCGCCCATTACTTCGCCGAAGGCTTGTCCCAGAAAGGGGCCGATGCCGTTGTGTTCAACGTGGCCGTGCACTGCCGCCGCGGATTGTTCGGGCAGTTCGACCAGCTCCACCTCGTAGCTCATCGGCCCATCGTGCGCAGCGGGCCGGTCCAGGGGGAAGGGCCGAAAGCCCTGCGGCCCACAGGGAGCCGCTGGGCGCGGCGGTACCCTCGGCCCGGCGCAGGATCAGGCGGCGGCCTCGGCAGCCGGCGCCTGGGAGAGCAGCACGTCGATGAGCCTGATCGCTCCGGCCTTGTCCAGCGGGTTGTTCTTGTTGCCGCACTTGGGCGACTGCACGCAGGAAGGGCACCCCGACTCGCACTCGCAGGCGGAGATGGCGTCGCGGGTGGCGCGGAGCCAGATCGTGGCCGCTTCGAAACCCCGCTCGGCGAAACCGGCACCGCCCGGATGGCCGTCGTACACGAAAATCGTGGGCAGCTCCGTGTCCGCATGCAGGGCCGTGGACACCCCGCCCACGTCCCAGCGGTCGCTCGACGCGACGAGCGGGAGCAGGCCGATGGCCGCGTGCTCGGCCGCGTGCAACGCACCCGGATGATGCGGAACCGGGATGCCGGCCGCGGTCAGGCGCTTTTCGGAAACCACGAACCACACGGCCTTGGTGAACAGGTCGCGGGCTCCCAGCTGCAGCGGCTCCTCGCCGAGGGTTTCATTCGAGACAAAGGCCTTGCGCTGGAAGGACACCACCTGGGTGGTCACCTTCACATCCCCGAAGTGGACCTGGATGTCGCCCCAGTGCATCGTCTTCGCCGTCTCGAGCACCTCGATCTGCGTGACGTCGCGCGCCGTCGTGTAGTAGTCGGGGTTGGCGCGGCGTACCACGGCGCAGTGCTCCTCTTCGTTGAGCTGCTCCACCAGGAACGTCTCACCCTGGTGGACGTACACGGCGCCGGCGTGCGCCTGGTAATGGCTTTGCGGCGAGTCCATGGTGCCCAGCAGGCTGCCCGTTTCAGAGTCGACGATGTTGATGGGGCCGCCGCCGTCGGCCCGCAGGTTCACCATTCCCGCGGCGCTCTGAGGGTGGGTCCAGAACCACCCCGACGGCCGCTGGCGCAGGTAGCCGTCCGCGACGAGCTGCCCAAGCAGCCCCGGCGCCGTGGGGCCGAACAGCTCCAGTTCAGCATGCGTGATGGGCAGCTCGGCCGCTGCCGCGCACAAGTGAGGCCCGAGCACATAGGGGTTCGACGGGTCGAAGACCGTGGCCTCGACGGCCACATCGAAGATCGCTTCGGGGTGGTGCACCAGGTAGGTGTCGAGGGGGTCGTCGCTGGCCACGAACGCAGCGAGCGCATCCTGCCCGGCGCGGCCGGCCCGGCCGATCTGCTGGAACAGGGAGGCCCTGGTCCCGGGCCAGCCGGCTACCAGCACGGCGTCGAGCCCGGAGATGTCGATGCCCAGTTCAAGCGCGGAGGTGGAGGAGACGCCCAGCAGCTTCCCGGACCGCAGGGCGGTCTCCAGCGCGCGGCGCTCCTCGGGCAGGTAACCGGACCGGTACGCGGCCACCCGGCCAGGCAGCGACGGATCCACCTCCTCCAGCAGCCGGCGCGAGATGGTCGCGATGCTTTCCGCTCCCCGCCGCGACTTGATGAACGCGATGGTCCGCACCCGGGCGGAGACAAGGTTGGCGAGAATGTCCGCTGTCTCGGCAATCACCGTCCGCCGTTCCTTGGCGCCGTTCTCACCCTTGGTCTCCGTCAGGGCCGGTTCCCAGAACGCCACGGTCGTCGCTCCGTGCGGGGAGCAATCCTCGGTGACGGCGCGCACCGGTGCCCCGATCAGCCTGCCGAAGGACACGGCGGGGTCCGCCGAGGTTGCGGAGGCGGCGATGAACACCGGATCGCCCCCGTAATAGCGGCAGACGCGGCGCAGCCGGCGCATCAGGTTGGCCACGTGCGAGCCGAAGACTCCCCGGTAGCTGTGTGCCTCGTCGATGATCACGTACTTCAGCCGCCGGAAGAACCGCGCCCACCACGAGTGGTTGGGGAGCACGCCGAAGTGGAGCATGTCCGGGTTGGCCAGCACGAAATTGGCGTGGTCGCGTACCCAGCGCCGTTCCGTGGCCTCCGTGTCCCCGTCGTAGGTCGCCGCGCGCACGGTAGGCAGCCCCAGCGCCTTGATCGCGGAGAGCTGGTCCGCAGCGAGCGCCTTGGTGGGGGAGAGGTAAAGGGCGACGGCGCCGCTGGGCTCCAGCGCCACCCGGTCCTCGAGCTCGGTGCGGTGGATCGCGTCCAGTGCGGGCAGCTGGTAGGCCAGCGACTTGCCGGAAGCCGTGCCCGTGGCAATGACCACGTGGTGCCCGTCGTGGGCCAGCTGGGCGCCGCTGACCTGGTGCTGCCAGGGTTGCTGCACGCCGATGCCGGCATACGCGGCGACGACGTCGGGGTGCACCCATTCCGGCCAGGGCCGGACCGTGGCGGCGCGGGCCGGCAGCTCGCGGACATGGACCAGCTGCTCCGGGTCGGGGCCGCGGCCCAGCAACGGGATCAGCGATTCGGTGAGGGGCACCTTCTTATTGTTCCACCCCGCACCGACGGTCCCCGTAGCGGCTGCGGGCCTCAGGCGTTGAACAGCGGGGTGCCCGACTGGCTGGAGGGGCGCATGATGAGCACGTTGTAGCGGTGGACCCAGCCGAGGTGCCCGTACAGCAGGCGGCCCTCGGCCGACGCGACCAGCAGGCCCGTCTCCACGTCCCCTTCGAGGATGGCCGCGGCCAGGGCGCGCATCACGAAGGTGCCCAGCCCGCGGCGCCGGAAGGCATCCGCCGTCTCGATCTTGTCGAACACCGCATACGGTCCGGAGACCGCCACCCGGCCGTGGGCAGCGTCGAGGCCGTGCGCGGTCACCACCACCTGGTGGTGACCGTCCGGGTGGCTCACGGCCACCTTGAGGTCGTCGTCGTTCAGCCACGGCGGTTCCGTGTCCTGGGTCTCCATGTCGACAGTCATCATGCTCTGGTCGCTGGCGACGACCTCCAAGCCGTGCTGTTCCGCCAGGGCCGTGTACTTGTGCGGGTCGTTGGTCAGGACGGTCAGGACGCGCTTGGCGCCCTGGCTGGTGCTCGCCGCGAGGTAGGCGAAGTCCTCCGCGCCGGGCTCGACCGCGAAATACTCCCAGTCATCCAGCTTCTCGTCGATGTACGCGGCCGGATGCCCGTGCTCCTTCGCGGTGCGGTAACCGCGGCACCTGGCCCAGCCCGCCACCCAGTGTTCGAGGAGCTCTTCGGGTGCCTCGACGCCGGGATCCATGCTCATAACCGGAACGATACAACCGAGCGGAACTCTTGGCTACGCCCGCTGCACGTACCCTTAAACACGTGGCTTTGCACCGAATCGTCCTTTTCTATGCGTTCGCCCCGCTCTCCGATCCGGAGGCCGTGCGGCTCTGGCAGCGCGCCCTGTGCGAGAAGCTCGGCTTGACCGGGCGCATCCTGATTTCCCCCGACGGAATCAACGGCACCGTGGGCGGCGAGATCAACGCCGTCAAGCAGTACGTGAAGACGACGCGGGAGCACAGCGCGTTCCGGAACCTGGACGTGAAGTGGTCCGAGGGGTCCGCCGCGGACTTTCCGCGGCTGAGCGTGAAAGTCCGCGAGGAGATTGTCAGCTTCGGTGCGCCGGGCGAGCTGAAGGTGGACGAAAACGGGGTGGTCGGCGGCGGCGTGCACCTCAAGCCCGAGGAACTGCACCGGCTCGTCGACGAAAAGGGCGACGACGTCGTCTTCTTCGACGGCCGGAACGAATTCGAAGCCCGCATCGGGAAGTTCCGCAACGCCGTTGTGCCCGACGTCGCCACGACCCACGACTTCATCCGCGAGTTGGAGTCCGGCAAGTACGACGAGCTCAAGGACAAGCCTGTGGTCACCTACTGCACCGGGGGCATCCGCTGCGAGGTGCTCTCGAGCCTGATGGTCAACCGGGGCTTCAAGGAGGTCTACCAGCTCGACGGAGGCATTGTGCGCTACGGGGAGGCGTTCAAGGACCGCGGCCTGTGGGAAGGTTCGCTCTACGTCTTCGACCGGCGCATGCACCTCGAGTTCAGCGACGAGGCGAAAACCCTCGGCCGGTGCGTCCGCTGTTCGGCCCCCACGAGCAAGTTCGAGAATTGCTCGAACCCGTCCTGCCGGACCCTTTCGCTCTACTGCGCGGACTGTGCCCAGGACCCGTCCAGCCTGCGCTGCCCCGACGGCTGCCCCGAGGCCCCGGCCGCCTGAGGCTTCAGACCCGCGCCAGCCGGTAGCCCGTCACGGCGTCCTCGCCGCGGGCGGCGACGGTGATGGTCACCACGCTGTCCGCTGAGATGCTGATCAGGCGCGTCGCCGTCGTGCCGCAGTCGACGTCGACGTCGATCAGCACCGCCGAGGCTCCCGCCCTGGCCGCGGCCGCCACGGAGAAGTTCACCCGGCCCTCGCCAAGGCACGCCATTTGCATCCGGTAGGTCCCCACCGGCAGGTGGCTCAGGGTCCTTTCCACGGCAGCGGCGCCGCCGGCGAGCGGAGCAAACGCCTGGGCAAAGGTCTGTCCGCCTCCCTCGGGCAGCGCCGAATCGGCCCAGACGAGAATGTCCCGCCTCGCGGTCGGCAGCGGGCCGCGGGACCGAAGCGGGCCTCCGCTGCCGTCCCCTGGAGTGCGGACGACGGCGGCCGGGCTGGACGGCGACCACGCCGGCGAGGGAGTCCCGCTTCCCGGCTCGTTCCAGTCCGTGCACCCGGCCAGCAGCAGGCACACCGCGGCCACGGCCGCCGCACGCCGCGGCCGTGTCCGGACAGCGTTGACCAGGACAGTGCTGACCCCAACAGTGCTGACCCCAACAGTGCTGACCCGGACAGTGCTGACCGGAAGCAGGCGCGCGCGAACCATGCAGGCACGCTACGTCCGGCCGTTCCTACCGGCAACACTGCCGTCACGCCCGACGCCAGAGCCGCCGTCGGGCCAGCCGGACGCGAGCCCGCCTGGGGACAGCCGCCTACACTTGCAGACGTGCCTTTCAACGACAAGACCGCCCCGGCGGACGTCCCCTCCAGCGCAGACCATGACCGGCTCGAAGCTCTCGCGGCCGACCTCCGGGCGGCCAACTACACGGTGGACGGCGTCGCTGCGCTGCTGGGCGAGTCCGCCTATGCGGCTTTCAACCGCGACCAGCCGCTGCCGGCACGGCTCGCCCTCCGCGGCCGGTCCGGGGACCCGCTGGGGACGCTCGTCAGGCTGTGGCTGCTGGCGGACCCGGTCCCCGCGGCGGACGTGGAAACGGCCCTCCCCTCCGTGGGCGCGGACGGGCTGAGACGGATGGGTCTGGCCGCGCGGACGGCGGACGGCATGCTCGCCTCCTGCGACCTGAGGCCGTACGGCTGGGAGCGGAACGAGGATGGGACGGGCGGCGCGGAACTTTGGGTGGCCAGCGACCTCGCAGCGCACCAGCGCCCGGGTGTGCTCCGCCGCGATCACGTGCTCGGCATCGGGCACGCCTCGCTGACGCTGGCCCAGACCACCATCCGCCGCCATGCCCGGCTGGCACTTGACCTCGGCACCGGTTGCGGCATCCAGACCTTCCACCTGCTGCACCACGCGGACCGGGTCGTCGCAACCGACCTTTCCGACCGCGCGTTGGCCTTCACCCGGTTCAACCTGCTGCTCAACGCCGAGGTGCTCGGGCTGGACCGGGCCGACCTGTCCGCCCGGGTTGACCTACGGCAGGGCAGCCTGCTGGAACCGGTGGCGGGGGAGCAGTTCGACCTCGTGGTCTCCAACCCGCCGTTCGTGATCACGCCGCGGACGGAGAACGAGACCGCCGAGGACCGCTTCACCTACCGGGACGCGGGCATGGCCGGCGACGACCTGGTGGCCGGCCTCATCCGCGGGATACCCGCGGTCCTCGCGCCCGGCGGCCACGCCCAGCTGCTCGGTAACTGGGAAGTCCGCGGCGGCCAAAGCTCGCAGGAGCGCCCCTCGTCCTGGCTCGCCGACGACGTCGACGCCTGGATCATCCAGCGCGAACAGCTCGGCCCGGAGCAGTATGCCGAGACCTGGTTGCAGGACGCCTCGGAGAACCGGGACCCTGACCTCTTCGAGGCCGCGTATGGTGCCTACCTGGCCGACTTCGCCTCCCGCGGGGTCGCCGGCATCGGCTTCGGGATGGTCTGGCTGCGGCGCCCGCCGGCGGGGAAAGCGGTGACCCTGCGGCGGTTCGAAGAGATCACCTACCCCGTGGAGCAGCCGCTCGGGCCGCATCTGGCGGCCGCCGTCGAACGCGCCGACTGGCTGTCCGGCCACGACCTCGCGGCCGCGCACCTGCTCGTGGCCGACGATGTGACGGAGGAACGCCACCAGCGGCCGGGCGCGGAACACCCGGGCGTGATCCTGCTGCGGAAGGGGGCAGGCCTGCGGCGGACCAACCTGCTCAGTTCGGAACTTGCCGGCTTCGTCTCCGCGTGCGACGGCGAGCTGACCGCGGGCCAGATCGCCGGCGCGCTCGCCGCGCTACTGGACCGGGAGGATCCGGACTTCCGGCAGGGTCTGCTCGACGACGCCGCCAACCTCGTCCGCGACGGGTTCCTGCTGCCTGCCACAGCCTGATACGGGTTCCTGGCCCGGAACCGAGGGATATCAAGCGCTTCTTTCAGGTCTGGCTATGCTGATCCCATGAGTGAGGAGACCGCGCGCGAGCGGCGGCTGCGCGAGCGGCGCACCGAACGGCTCGGCCATGAGCCGCGCGAGGTCCGCATCGCGGATCCACGCGCCATCCGCGCACTCGCCCACCAGGTCCGTCTGGACGTCATCGACGAGCTGTTCGGCACCGAACGCAGCTACACGGCCACGGACCTGGCCGGCCGCTTCGGCCTCTCGCCCAGTGCAATGAGCTACCACCTGCGCGCGCTGGAGAAGTGGGGGTACGTGGTGCGGGCCGAGGGCGGCGGGGACGCGCGCGAGCGGCACTGGAAGGCGGCAGGGGATTCGCTCCGCATCGGAGCGCCTGAATCCGGGCACGTGCCCGGGCCGTCGTCGCTGGTCGCCTCCTCCGCGGTGGTGGACCTGACCCTGAACGCGGTGCGTGAGAGGATTCACAGTTTCCTCCGCCGCACGGCCGGGATCACGGACGCGCACGAGCTGCCGCCGGCCGCCTTTGCTTCCACCAAGCTGTGGATCACTGACGCCCAGGCGAAGGACCTGACGGCCGCTATCGGAGAGCTGCAGGAGAAGTACCGGCTTCCTGCGGGAGTGCACGAGGGGCCGGCGGGCGCACAGAAGATGTACATGATGGTCACATTGGTCCCCGACCGCAAGGACTGAGTCAACCGGATGCACGGGGACACTGAAAATGTGGTGAACTAGGCTGTTGTGGGCCGCCAGCGCCCGCATCGTTGTTCTGCATAGGAGTACCGTGCCCACAAAGGCCAGGAGCAAGACCGGTAAGAAGCTCGTCATCGTCGAGTCGCCGGCCAAGGGAAAAACCATCGCCGGATACCTCGGTGAGGGCTTCGAAGTCGAAGCCTCGATGGGTCATATCCGCGACCTGCCCCAGCCCTCGGACCTGCCCGCGGAACTGAAGAAGACCTCCGTCGGCAAGTTCGCCGTCGACATCGACAACGACTTCGAGCCCTACTACGTCGTCTCCAGCGACAAGAAGAAGAAGGTGGCCGAGCTCAAGGCGGCGCTCAAGGATGCCGACGAGCTTTACCTCGCCACTGACGGTGACCGCGAAGGCGAGGCCATCGCGTGGCACCTGCTCGAGGTGCTCAAGCCGAAGGTCCCCGTCCACCGGATGACCTTCCCGGAAATCACCAAAGAAGCGATCCAGCGCGCCCTGACCGACGTGCGCGAGGTCGACGCCGCCCTGGTCGACGCGCAGGAGACCCGCCGGGTGCTGGACCGGCTGTACGGCTACGAGATCTCCCCGGTGCTCTGGCGCAAGATCCAGCGCGGGCTCTCCGCCGGGCGCGTGCAGTCCGTGGCAACCCGGCTCGTGGTCGAGCGCGAACGCGAGCGGATGGCCTTCCGCTCGGCCTCCTACTGGGACCTGACCGGGCTCTTTGCCCCCGCCGCCTCCGCCGAGGAACGCTTCAAGGCCAAGCTCACCGCCGTCGACGGCGCGAAGGTCGCCTCCGGGCGGGACTTCAGCGACGTCGGCCAGCTGACCGGCCGCAACGTGGCACACCTGGACGAGGCCGCTGCCACGTCGCTGGCCGCGGCGCTGGAGCACGCGGACTTCACGGTCCGCTCGGTGGAGAACAAGCCCTACACCCGCCGGCCGGCCGCCCCGTTCACCACCTCCACGCTGCAGCAGGAAGCTGCCCGCAAGCTCCGCTTCTCGGCGCGCGTGACCATGCAGGTCGCGCAGCGCCTGTACGAAAACGGCTACATCACCTATATGCGTACGGACTCGTCCGCCCTGAGCGACCAGGCCGTGAACGCCGCCCGCCGCCAGGCCTCCGAGCTGTACGGGCCCGAATACGTGCCCCAGGCCAAGCGCGTCTATGCGAGCAAGTCCAAGAACGCCCAGGAGGCGCACGAGGCCATCCGCCCCTCGGGGGACTCCTTCCGCACCCCGGGACAGGTGGCTTCCGCCCTGCGCGGCGACGAGTTCCGCCTGTACGAACTGATCTGGAAGCGCACCGTCGCCTCGCAGATGGCCGACGCGAAGGGCTCCACCGCCTCGGTCAAGCTCGGCGCCGTCGCCGCGGACGGCCGGGACGCCGAATTCAGCGCCTCGGGCACCGTGATCACCTTCCGCGGCTTCCTGGCCGCCTATGAGGAAGGCCGCGACGAGGCCCGCGAAGACGCCGAAAACGGCGACGGCGAAGGCGGCCGGCTGCCGGCCCTGACGGCGCAGGACGCGCTCACCGCTGCCGACATCACCGCCGTCGGGCACGAGACGTCCCCGCCGCCGCGGTACACCGAAGCGTCGCTGGTGAAGACGCTGGAAGAACGCGGCATCGGCCGGCCGTCCACCTACGCCGCCACGATTTCCACGATCATGGACCGCGGATACGTCCGCAGCCGCGGCTCCGCGCTGGTGCCCAGCTGGACCGCGTTCTCCGTGGTGCGGCTGCTCGAGGAGCATTTCCACGACTACGTGGACTACGACTTCACCGCCGAGATGGAAGAGGACCTGGACCGGATCGCCGGCGGGGAGCAGCAGGGCGCCGACTGGCTCAAGCACTTCTACTTCGGTGACGGGTCCGCCAAGGGCCTGCACGCCATTGTCGACGGTCTGGGCGAGATCGACGCCCGGGAAATCAACTCGGTGGAAATCGCGCCGGGGATTGTGCTGCGGGTGGGCAAGTTCGGGCCCTACCTGGAGAAGCCCGTCCCGGCCGACGCCCCCGAGGGCACCGAACCGGCCCGGGCAAATGTGCCCGAGGACCTGGCGCCGGACGAGCTCACCGCCGAGAAGGCGGTTGAGCTGATGAACTCCTCCGGGCCGGAGGAGCGCGAGCTCGGCGTGGACCCTGACACCGGACGGACCATTGTCGCGCGCGACGGCCGCTACGGCCCGTACGTCACGGAGGTCATCGCGGAGCCCACGGCCGAGGAACTGGCCAACCAGCCGGTCGAGTACTACAAGAACGGCAAGCCGAAGCCGCCGAAGAAGCCCGTGAAGGTCAAGCCGCGGACCGGCTCCCTGTTCAAGTCCATGAGCGTGGAAACGGTGACGCTCGAGGACGCACTGAAGCTGATGTCGCTGCCGCGCGTGCTCGGCACCGACGCCGAAGGCAAGGAAATCACGGTCCAGAACGGCCGCTTCGGGCCCTACCTGAAGAAGGGCACGGACTCGCGTTCGATCGGTTCCGAGGAGGAGATCTTCACGATCACCCTCGAACAGGCGCTGGAGATCTACGCCCAGCCCAAGACCCGCGGCGGCCGCGCGGCGCCGGCAGCGCTGGCCGAGTTCGGCGAGGACCCGGTGTCCGGCAAGGCCGTCGTCGTCAAGGAGGGCCGCTTCGGCCCCTACATCACCGACGGGGTCACCAACATCACCGTCCCCCGGGACACCGACGTCGAGCAGCTCACCCGCGAACGCGCTCTGGAGCTGCTGGCGGAGAAGCGGGCGAAGGGCCCGGCCAAGCGCCCGGCACGGCGGACCGCCGCCAAGAAGTAACGCGGGCCGGCGGGAGGGGGAGGCGTGCGCCTGGGCGTTCTGGACATCGGATCCAACACCGTCCACCTGCTGCTGGTGGACGCCCACCCCGGTGCGCGGCCTGTGCCGTTCGCCTCGCATAAGCGGCCGCTCTCGCTGGTGGCCCACCTCGACGAGGCAGGCAACATCAGCGCGGAAGGCCAGAACGAGCTGGTCAGCTTCGTGGCCGAGGCCAGGGATTTCGCCGCCCGGCACTCGGCGGAGGATCTGCTGGCGTTCGCCACCTCGGCGGTCCGCGATGCCGGCAACGGCGCCGCGGTGCTGGACCGCGTGGTCGAGCAGACAGGGGTGTCCCTCACCGAGCTTCCCGGTGACGCTGAAGCCGCGATGACCTTCTTCGCGGTCCGGCGCTGGTACGGCTGGGGAGCCGGCACCGTGCTCGGGCTGGACATCGGCGGCGGCTCGTTCGAGATGGCCATGGGCGCCGATGAGCTGCCCGAAATCGCAGCATCGGTGCCGCTGGGCGCCGGCAGGCTCACCCGGGACTGGCTGCCCGAGGACCCGCCGACGGCCCGGTCCGTCAAGGAGCTCAGGGCCTACATCAAGGACACACTCAAGCCAGCCGCGAAGCCCTTCAAGAAGGCGGGCATCCCCAACCTGGTGGCAGGCACATCCAAGACCTTCCGGTCGCTGGCCCGGATAACCGGGGCGGCCCCGAGCGCGGCCGGCCCGTACGTGCAGCGTGAGCTGCGCCTGCAGGATCTGCGGCTGTGGACCCACCGGCTCGCGGCGATGGCGGCCGAGGACAGGGCAAGCCTGCCGGGAGTTTCGCAGGCCCGTGCCGCCCAGCTGCTCGCCGGCGCGCTGGTGGCCGAGGCGGCGCTGAAGACGTTCAAGCTGCCGGCCATGCGGATCTGCCCCTGGGCGCTCCGGGAGGGATTGATCCTGCGGCGGCTGGACCAGCTGGTCTTCGAAGGTCCGCTCCAGCTGCCCGCGCGGTAGCCTGCGGCATCTGGCCCTTAAACGCGAAAGGCACCGGAGAGACAGGCGGACCGCTTGGGGGAAACGTTCCGAACGCTCTCCGGTGCCGCGGGCCAGCCTTGGGGGAAGCCAGCCCGTCATCACTCGCACCTTTATGAGGTAATTAAGAACCTACCGGCGGATTTTGGGATATCGCCTGAAATAGGCTGGGAAATCGCTGGGAGGCCTGCCCGGGGGTAGGCGGAGCCTCCCGTGGCAAGATGGAACCATGGCTGACACTTTCTCACGCGTTGCTTTCCTTGGTTGCGGTTCCATGGGCGAGGCCATCCTCGGCGGCATGATCGCCGCGGGGACGGACCCGACGGCGGTGATCGCGACGGTGCGCCGGGCGGAGCGCGCCGAGGAGCTGGCCACGGCGCACGGCATCACCGCAATTGCGGGGGCGGAGGAGCCGGACGCGAACAAGCTGGCCGCGCAGGGAGCCGACGTCGTCCTGCTCGGCGTCAAGCCGGTGAACATCGCCGACCTGGCCCGCGAGATTTCCCCGGCCCTCCGCCCCGGCACGGTCGTGGTCAGCATCGCCGCCGCCGTGTCGCTGGCCCAGCTGGAGGCCGCGCTGCCCGACGGCCAGCCGGTGGTGCGGTCCATGCCGAACACCCCGCTGAAGGTGCGCCGCGGCGTCGTGGCGCTTTCCGCCGGCAGCTCCTGCACGCCGGACCATCTGGCAGCGGCACGGGCGGTCTTCGAGGGCTCGGGCGTGGTCCTGGAGGTTCCGGAGGAGCAGCAGGACGCGGTGGCCGCGATCAGCGGCTCCGGGCCGGCGTACGCGTTCTACCTGGCCGAGGCAATGGCTGCCGCCGGCCGCAGCTTCGGCCTCGACGCCGATACGGCCCTCATCCTGGCCCGTGAGACCGTGGCCGGCGCCGGGCTGCTGCTCTCCCAGCCGGGCGCGGACCCGACGGCGCTGCGGCGCGCGGTCACCAGCCCCAACGGCACCACCGAGCGGGCCATCGCCACCTTCGACGAACTTGGGCTCCCGGGCATCATCGAGGCCGGAGCGAAGGCCGCTGCCGCCCGAGCCGCCGAGATCACCCGCCAACTCGGCGGGTAGCGCCTACGGCCGGGCGGCGAAGCGCTCGAGCAGGTCCACGTGGCCGGACACGATGAGCATGTCGCGGCTGGAGACCTTCGTGTCGGGCCGGGCGTAGGTGAAGTCCTCGCCCGGGGACTTCACGCCCACAATGGTCACGCCGTACTTGGAGCGGACCTGGGACTCCCCGAGCGTGAAACCCTGGGTCTCCTTGGGCGGGTACATCTTGACGATGGCGAAGTCGTCGTCGAACTCAATGAAGTCCAGCAGCCGGCCGCCGACCAAGTGGGCGGCCCGAACGCCGGCGTCGGCCTCCGGGTAGATGACGTGGTTGGCGCCGATCCGGGTCAGGATCTTCCCGTGCGAGGGCGTGATGGCCTTGACCCACAGGTGCTCGATGCCCAGGTCCACCAGGTTCACGGTGATCAGCACGGACGATTCGATCGAGGTGCCCACGCCGACGACGGCGGAGCTGAAGTCCTGCGCGCCGAGCTGGCGGAGGGCATCGATGTTCGTGGCGTCCGCCTCCACGACGTGCGTGAGCACCCCGGCGAACTTCTGCACCAGCGACGGGTCCCGCTCAATGGCCAGGACTTCCCGCCCCTGCTTGACCAGCTGCTGCGCTGTCGAGGCCCCGAACCGGCCGAGGCCGATCACCAGCACGGGCGCGTTGTGGGCGGGGCGGTTCGATGTTGCTGGTTTGTCAGCCAATGATCGGCCTCTCTTCCGGGTAGTGGAACAGCTGTCGTCGCTGCCGCAGCGCCAGGCCCGTGGCCATGGTGATGGTGCCTACGCGGCCGGCGAACATCAGCACGGTCAGCACGTAGACGCCCGCGGGCGGCAGGCTTGCGGTCAGGCCCGTGCTCAGGCCGACCGTGGCGAATGCGGAGATGGTATCGAAGAGCACCCGGTCCAGTGACTGGCCGCTGATGGCCAGCAGCAGCCCGGTGGCCACCATGACCAGGGTCGCTCCCAGCACGATCACGCTGATGGCCACGCGCATGACACCCTGCGGGATGGTGCGCCCGTAGGCCTTCACGTCGGCGTCGCCGCGGGCCTCGGCGACGATCGCGAGGAACATGACGGCCAGCGTGGTGACCTTGATGCCGCCGGCGGTGGACGCCGAGCCGCCGCCGGCGAACATGAGCGCGTCGGTGAGCAGCATGGTGGGGGAGTGGATGTGGTTCATGTCTACCAAATTGAACCCGAGGGACCGCGTCATCACGGACGCGAAGACCGAGTGAAGCACCTTGTCCCCGGTGCCCAGGTTGCCGATCGTGGCCGGGTTGGTCCATTCCATGGCCCCCCACAGCACGGCGCCGGCGGCCAGCAGGATCAGGGAAACCTGGATGGTGAGTTTGGTGTGCAGGTTCCAGAACTTGGGGTGCAGGCCGGTCTGCCGGATCACCATCAGGACGGGAAAGCCCAGGCTGCCGATGAACCCGCCGACCATCAGCGGGACGAGGATCCACAGGTCGTGCCCGTAGGGGACAACGCCGTCCGAGTGGGGGGTGAAGCCGGCGTTGTTGAAGCTGGAAATCGCGTAGAAGACGGCATGCCAGACCGCGGGCCAGAAGGATTCCCCCAGGAGCATGAACCGGGGTGCCAGCGCCACCGCCAGCACCAGTTCGATCAGGGCCGAGGTGGAGACGACGATGCGCAGGAGGGTGCCCACTTCGCCCAGCCGGCCGGCGTTCATGGCCTCCTGCGCGATGAGTTTGCCGCGGACGCCGAGCCGGCGGCTGACGGTCAGGGCGAGCACGGAGGCCAGGGTAAGGATGCCCAACCCGCCTACCTGGATGCCCAGGAGGATGACGAGCTGGCCGAAGAAGGTCCAGTGCGCCGCCGTCGACACGGTGGTCAGTCCGGTCACGCAGACGGCCGAGGCGGCGGTGAAGAGCGCGTCGTGGAGCGGAGTGACGCGCCCGTCCGCGGCTGCGGCCGGCAGCGACAGCAGGGCGGCGAAAACGACGATGATCAGCGCGAACGCGCCCAGGGCGAGCCGGGCAGGCGAAGAACCGGCGAGCCGGTCCACGAAATCCCGGGCAGCGAGCAGGACCTTCAGCGGTCCCCCCTCCTGCTGCGGCGGGTGCCACGCTGTCGAACTCTGGGGCATCGTTCTCTTTCATTCCGGGCCTGGAGCGTGCTCGCGGGCTGTACTGAGTAGTAAACCACTTTCCATGGTCATGCGTGGCGGCCAAATCGACCAATCGCGTAGCCTGTCAGTGATGTCCATTCATCCCAGCCAGCGCCGCTTGGCCCTCCCGACGCAGGTCGTCTGGGACCGGGCGATGACCGCCTACGATTTCGGGGCGCAGCACCCGATGTCGCCGGTCCGGCTGGACCTCACCGAAGCCCTCGCCCGAAGCCTGGGGTTGTTCGACCTGGACGAAGTCTCCGTGGTTCCCCCCTATGTTGCCGACGACGACGAGCTGGCCGCGGTGCATGACCGGGACTACATCGAGGCGGTGCACTTCGCCAGCGAGCACCCCGAGAGCACCAACGAGACCCGCGGGCTGGGCACGGAGGACGACCCGGCCTTCGCGGGCATGCATGAAGCGAGCGCCCGGCTCGCCGGCGGGTCGCTTGCCGCGGCCGAGGCCATCCTCGACGGCAGCGCCCTGCACGCGGTCAACTTCGGCGGCGGCATGCACCACGCCAAGCGGGACAGGGCGAGCGGGTTCTGCATCTACAACGACGCCGCACTCGCGATCCAGCGGCTGCTGGACCGGGGAGTGGCGCGGGTGGCGTACGTGGACATCGACGCGCACCACGGCGACGGCACCGAGAGGATCTTCTGGAACGACCCGCGCGTGATGACCATCTCGCTGCACGAGACCGGCTTGCAGCTCTTCCCGGGCACCGGCTTCGCCAACGAGGTCGGCGGGCCCGACGCCCGCGGGACGGCCGTGAACGTGGCCCTGCCCTCGGAGACGCAGGACGCCGCCTGGCTGCGGGCGTTCCACGCCGTCGTCCCGCAGCTGCTGGGCGCCTTCGAACCGGAAGTCATCGTCAGCCAGCACGGCTGCGACTCCCACCGGCTGGACCCCCTCAGCCACCTCAACCTCAGCGTGGACGGCCAGCGGGAAGCGGCCCTGAGCATCTCCGACCTGGCCACGCGGCTGTGCGAGGGCCGCTGGCTCGCCACCGGCGGGGGCGGCTACGAACTCACCAGCGTGGTGCCGCGCTCCTGGACCCACCTGATCGCCATCGCGGCCGGACAGCCCCTGCCGGTGGGGGCAGCGGTGCCGCAGCGCTGGCGGGACTACGTGCAGGAAAAATACGGCGCAGTCGCCCCGGAAGTGATGGGCGACGGCGTGGACATCTGGTGGCGGTCCTGGGAGGTCGGCTACGACCCCAACGACGAGGTGGACCGGACCGTGATGGCCACCCGTAAGGAACTCTTCCCGCTGCACGGGCTGGACCCGTGGTTCGACTGACCCGCCCCGCAGCCGCCGTCGGGCGCCGTGGAATGCCGCGCCGCGCATATATCGCTAGGGTAGGGGCATGGTGATTGACGACGTGTTTGCCGTCATCGCGGAGGCAACTCGGCGTGACATCCTCGTATCCCTCCGGGCCGGCGACAAGGCCGTCGGGGAGCTGGTCGAGGAACTGGGGGCCAGCCAGCCCACTGTTTCGAAGCATCTGAAGGTGTTGCGCGAGGCAGGCCTGGTGACGATGCGTGCCCAGGGCCAGAAGCGTTACTACAGCCTCTCCAGCAAGCCCCTGCTCGGCATCGCGGAGTGGCTTGACCCGTTCGACGTTCCCGGGCGCGCGGTCCCCGCCGCGCCGCAACCCGACGGTGTCCACCCGGACGGGCAGCCTGCAGCGGCGGAGGCCAATGGCGGCCGGGCCCAGGAGACGGGACTTTCCGCGGCGGCCCTGGTCGAATCGGTGCCGGCGCCGGCCGGGGGAGCAGCACGGCGCCCGGCCGCCTCCAGCACCGTGACCTCCCAGCAGATCGGCCGGAGCATCGGGCAGGCCGCCAACAAGGCCGCGGAGGTCTTCGCAAACCTGCCGAAGCTGCGCCGCCGCCGCGACTGACCGGAAACCGGAGCCGGGCGCCTGCCCGGTCTAGGACGCGGTAGTCCAGCCGCGGCCGGCAAGCCAGCGTCCGCACAGCTCGGGCCACTGGCCCGCGCCGGGCTCATCCGCCGCCAGACCCAGCCCGTGCCGGCCGTGGGGAAAGACATGCAGTTCCACCGGAACGCCGGCCTTGGCCAGCGCCGAGGCATAGCCCAGGCTGTGGGACACGGGCACCGACGCGTCCTCCGCGGTGTGCCACAGGAAGGTAGCCGGGGTGCGGCCGTCCACCTTCAGTTCCGCCGATAGTTCGCGCCGCGGCTGCTCGGGCGCGTCCGGCCCGAGCAGTTCCCGCACCGACCCCTCGTGCGGCTCGGTGTGGAAGGAGACCACCGGATAGCCCAGAATTGCCAGATCCGGGCGGTCCCCGGCTGGGTCCTCCCCGCCGGTGCACAGGGTCGCGGCGAGGTGGCCGCCGGCGGAGAATCCCAGCACCCCGATGCGGGAGGTGTCGACCAGGTCTCCGGCGCCGCCGGAGCGCGCCCAGGCAAGGGCGGCGAGTGCATCCTGGAGCGGTTCGGGGTGCCGCGTCGGGCCGATCCGGTAGCGCAGCACGGCCGCATGCAGGCCGAGGCTGTTCAGCCAGTCGGCCACCGGGCCGGCCTCATGGTCCGCGTGGCGCTGGTAGCCGCCGCCCGGCAGGACCAGCACCAGCGGGGCCGGTAGCTGGGCTGCGGACGGGTGCAGGCTCAGCCAGGGGAGCCGGGCGGACGATTCCCGCGCTGGCAGCGGAACGAAGCTGCCGCCGTCGCCGGCGAACAGCCCCGGCTCAGTGGCCCTGGACATCGGAGTCGATGCCAGCGTCGGGGCCCTCGTCGAGGGTGGCGAGGGCAGCGAGGTCCTCGTCGTCGAGAGTGAAGCCAAAGACATCCAGGTTCTCCTGGAGCCGCTGCGGGTTGGCGGACTTCGGGATGGCAACCAAGCCCTGCTGCACATGCCAGCGCAGCACGATCTGGCCGGGCGTGCGGCCGTGCTTGTCCGCGAGGCGCCCCAGCACGGGCGCGTTGAGGAGGTCGCTCCCGGCGCCAAGCGGGCTGTAGGACTCGGTGACGATCCCGTGCTGGGCGTTGTAGGCGCGCTGGACGGTGCGCGGGACGGCGGGGCTGAGCTGGATCTGGTTCACGGCCGGGACCACTCCGGTCTCTGCCAGCAGCCGGTCCAGGTGCGCGGGCTTGAAATTGGAGACCCCGATCGAACGCGCCTTGCCGTCGGTCTGCAGCCTCTCGAAGGTCTTCCACGTCGAGACGAATTCGTTGCGCTGCGGCAGCGGCCAGTGGATCAGGAGCAGGTCCACGTAGTCCAGCCCCAGACGGCTCAGGCAGCCGTCGAGGCCTTCGACAGCGCGCTCGCCGCCCTGGTACGTCCCGTCGAGCTTGGTGGTGACGAAGACCTCGGACCGGTCCACGCCGCAGCTGCGGATGCCCACACCGACCCCGCGCTCATTGCCGTACTTGGCCGCGGTGTCGATGTGCCGGTAGCCGGCCTCCACCGCAGTGACCACCGTGCGGGCGACTTCCTCGTCGTTCAGGGGCCAGGTTCCCAGGCCCAGCTGCGGGATCGCGAAGCCGTCATTGAGCTCAATCGTGGGTGCAAGTGCCATGGCCTCAGTCTTTCCTATCGCGCCTTTTCCGTCACTGCCTTTTCTGTTGCTGCCTGATCTCTCACTGCCTTGCCCGTTACTGCGTGCCGAGCAGGCGCACATGGTCCGGGTTCAGGTCGGAGATCTTGTTGGCCCCGAGCAGCTTCATGGTGCGCGTCATCTCGCCGCGCAGGATCTCGATGGTCCGGTCCACCCCGGCCCGGCCGCCGGCCATCAGTCCGTACAGGTAGGCCCGGCCGACCAGGGTGAAATCCGCCCCGAGCGCCATGGCGGCGATGATGTCGCCGCCGCTCATGATGCCGGTGTCCAGGATGATGTCCGTCTTGCCCTTCAGGGCGGCGGCGACGTCGGGCAACAGGTGCAACGGAATGGGCGCCCGGTCCAGCTGCCGGCCGCCGTGGTTGGAGAGAACGATGCCGTCCGCGCCATAGTCGACCACACGCTTGGCGTCATCCACGGTCTGCAGCCCCTTGACCACGAGCTTGCCCTTCCAGGTCTCGCGCAGCCACGCGAGATCCTCGAAGCTGAGGGTCGGGTCGAACATCGAGTCGATCAGCTGGGCCACCGTGCCGGAATACCGGGACAGGGAGGCGAAGGACAGCGGCTCGCGGGTGAGGAAATCGAACCACCAGGCGGGCCGGTACGAGGCGTCGAGGACGGTCTTGAGGGTCAGCGACGGAGGGATGGTCATGCCGTTGCGCACGTCGCGCAGCCGGGCTCCGCCGACGGGAGTGTCGACCGTGACCATCAGGGTGTCGTTGCCGGCCCGGGCGGCGCGCTCGATCAGCGCCATGGAGCGGTCCCTGTCGGTCCAAAGGTAGAGCTGGAACCAGTTGCGGCCGTCCGGGGCGGCGGCGGCGACGTCTTCGAGGGACGCGGTGCCCATGGTGGAGAGCGTGTAGGGGATGCCGGCGTCCCGGGCGGCGCGGGAACCGGCGTATTCGCCCTCGGACTGCATCATCCGGGTGAAGCCCGTCGGGGCAATGCCGAAGGGCATCGACGACGTCGCTCCGAGGATTTCGGTCGACAGGTCCACCGCCGCGACGTTGCGCAGGATGCCGGGCCGGAATTCCAGGTCCAGGAACGCTTCCCGCGCCCGGCGCAGCGTGATCTCCGCCTCGGCCGCGCCGTCGGTGTAGTCGAAGGGGGCGGCAGGGGTGCGGCGCTTGGCGATGTCCCGCAGGTCCCAGATGGTGTTGGCGGCCTGCACGCGGGCCTCGGTGCCGAACCGGGGCGTCTTGAACTGCATGAGCGGCGCCAGGTCGGCGACCTTCGGGAAGCGGCGCTTCAGGGCGGGCGGGACGTACTGGCTCATGGCAACCTCGCTGTCGTTGGAGTGTGGTCCTACCGCACTGTAAGCACAATCTGCGCCCTGACGCATCTGATGTCTGTCAGCCGGTTTCCTCAGTCCTCCTGCAGCACCGCGACGGCCCCGGCCGCGAGCTGAACGGTGCCTCCGTCGGCGCTGCCGAGCAACGGCGTGCCGGGAAGGTCCAGGCTCAGGTCGAATCCGGTGTGGCGACCAGCCAGGCCGGGGGCGCCGCTGTTCCGGTGGCCAGGGCGGCCCGAACGCCTCCGGCATGGAGCGAGTCCATCACCTGATCGAGCCAGCCGAAGTCGAAGCGGCCTTCCTCCGGCTCCAGCAGGGCCCAGGAGAAGATCCCCACGCTGACCAGGTTCACCTTCGCCTGGCGCATCAGCGCGATGTCCTCAGCCCAAACCTCGGCAGGCCACTGCTCGGGGTTGTAGTCCCCGCCGAAGACCATGAGGTCCAGGGTGTGCGGCCAGCTCCGGCCGCCGTTGGTGCCGGTGCTCCCAGCCATGCCGCCCCTCACGTGAGAAAGCGCTTTCCAGCAAAGTACCAGCGCGGCCGGCGGGCGGTCAATCGAAGCCGCGCGCGTCGCCGGGGCGGGGCCCGGGAGGCGCGGTTGACGGGGGCGGACGGGAGGGGGTAGAACTTTCACATTGGCTCAGAAAACGATTTCTCAGCCGGCTCCGGCCGGCGGTTCCTCCGGCGACGATGCCGGTCTTCCCTTCGAAAGGTCTGTCACTCATGGTTACCGTCGACGCCGCTCCCGCGGCTTCCACCCAGCCGGGCGACGCGGCGCGGCGCCTCCGCACCCGCTTCGCCCTGGTCGGCACAGGCTCCCGGGCGGAGATGTACATCAAGGCGATCCTGGGCGCCCACTCCGACGTCGCCGAGCTTGTTGCCGTCGGCGACGTGAACCCGGGCCGCGTGGAGTACTACCGCGCGCTGGCCGCCGAGCTGGCGCCGGAGGCCGCCGAAGTTGCCGCCTTTGACCCCCTGGACCTGGCGGCCTTCATCGCGGGCAACGGGATCGACCGGGTCATCATCACCACCCCCGACTACACCCATGCGGGGTACATCGTCGAGGCGCTGCACGCCGGGGCCGACGTCGTCGTCGAAAAGCCGCTCACCATCGACGCCGACGGCTGCCGCCGGATCACCGAGGCCGTGGCGCGCACCGCGCGGAACGTGGTGGTGACCTTCAACTACCGGTATTCCCCGCGCAACAGCGCGCTGAAGGAGATCATCCAGAGCGGCGTGATCGGCACGGTGACCTCGGTCGACTTCAGCTGGGTGCTCGACACGGTGCACGGCGCGGATTACTTCCGGCGCTGGCACCGGGACAAGGCCAACTCCGGCGGCCTGCTCATCCACAAGGCCTCGCACCATTTCGACCTGGTGAACTGGTGGATCAACGACTCACCGCGCCGGATCTACGCCTCCGGCGGCCTGCGCTTCTACGGCGACGCGAACGCCGCCGCCCGCGGGCTTGGTTCGCGGCCGGAGAGGGGAACCGACGACGCCGCAGCGGCGGACCCCTTCGCGCTGGACCTGCGCCGGGACGAGAAGCTGCGCCGGCTGTACCTGGAAAACGAGAAGTTCGACGGCTACCGCCGGGACCAGGACGTCTTTGCCCCCGGGATCACCATCGAGGACAATCTCGCGCTCGTGGTGGACTATGACGGCGGCCCCACCCTGAGCTACTCACTGAACGCGCACAGCCCCTGGGAGGGCTACCGGGTGGCGGTGAACGGCACCGAAGGCCGCGCGGAACTGGAAGTGGTCGAGCGCGCCGCGGTGCTGCGCGACGCCGAAGGCAACGTGGTGGTGGATCCCAGCGCGACACCGGTGGACCAGCCGGACGAGGTGCGCCGCGACGGCGAGCGGCTGGTGGTCCAGCGCCACTGGGAGGCCGCCTACGAGGTGCCCATCCGCAACGGCGCAGGCGGACACGGCGGCGGTGACACGCTGCTGCTCTCGGACGTCTTCAACGGCCCCGGCGAGGACCCGCTCGGACGGCCCTCCGGGTATATCGACGGCCTGCGCTCGGTCGCCGTCGGGATTGCCGGGAACCGGTCGCTGGAAAGCGGGCTTCCGGTCCAGGTGGCCGACCTGGGTCTGGGCGCGGACCTGCGGCGCCGGCCCGGAGGGGCGGCGGGGCGATGAGTTCGGTGCTGGTAACCGGCGGCGCGGGCCGGCTGGGACGCAGCGTCGTGGCAGGGCTGGCCGCCGCCGGGTACACGGTGGCGTCAGTGGACCGGGAGACCGCAGCGGGGATGCCCGCAGGAGTCACCCAGGTCGCAGCGGACCTGCTGGTCGCGGGGGAGGCGCGGCGGATCATCGATGCGCACCGGCCCGACGCGGTCATCCACCTTGCCGCGATTGCGGTCCCCTTCAGCGCGCCGGAGGAGGTCATCCTCGCCACCAACACGGCGCTCGCGTACGCGGTCCTGCGGGCCGCGACCGACGCCGGTGTGCGCCGTATCGTCACTGCCAGCAGCCCCACCGTGCTCGGCTACGGCTCGCCTGCCGGCTGGCGGCCGGACCGGCTCCCGCTGGATGAACGGACGGAGCCGCGGCCGTGGAACGCCTATGCGCTCTCGAAGCTGGTGGCCGAACAGACGGCCCGGATGTTCGCCGCCGAGCGGGGCGGGCAGCTTCGCTACGCCGCCTTCCGCCCCTGCTTCGTCATCTCGCCGGAGGAGTGGCGGGGCGCACCCACCCAGCAGGGACACACTGTCCGCGAACGGCTCGATGACCCGTCTCTCGCGGCGCCGGCGCTGTTCAACTACGTCGATGCCCGGGACGTGGCGGAGTTCCTGGACCTGCTGCTGCAGAAAATGGACTCCATCCCGAACGGCGAGACGTTCTTCGTCGGAGCCGCCGACGCCTTGGCCCGCCGGCCGCTGAGCGAACTGCTGCCGCTGTTCGTGCCCGGAACGGCAGAAGCCGCAGCCGGGCTGACCGGCACCAGCCCGGCGTTCTCCATTGCCAAAGCCGAGCGGCTGCTGGGCTGGGTGCCGCGCCGCAGCTGGCGCACCGAACTCGTGGAAACCGTCCCCCGCGAAGAGCCGGGTCTGGTCCCGGCGTCGCCCGTCCAGCAGGAGATCCGATGAAATTCGACGGCGTTCTGTTCTTCCCCGTCACCCCGTTCACCGCAAAGAACGAGGTCGACGCCGGCCTGCTGCGCGAGCACATCGCCTCCCGGCTTCCTTTCGCCCCGGGAGGCGTCTTCCCGGCCTGCGGCACAGGCGAGTACCACGCGCTGGGGATCGACGAGGTGCGCACGGTGGTGCGGGCGGCCGTCGAGACTGTCGGCGGCGCCGTACCGGTGGTGTCCGGGGCCGGCGGCCCGCTTGGCCATGCCCTGGCATCCGCCCGTGCGGCGGACGACGCAGGGGCGGACGGCCTGCTCGTGCTCCCGCCCTACCTCGTCAGCGGCCCCGTGGAGGGAACCGTGGCCTACGTGGAGGCGGTGGCGGCCGCGACGTCCCTCCCTGTGATCGTCTACCACCGCGGAACGGCCCGGTTCACGCCGGCCGCGATGGCGCGGCTAGCAGCCAACCCGAAGGTCATAGGGTTCAAGGACGGCCTCGGCGACGTGGGGCTGGCCCAGGAAATCGTCACGGCCGTGAAGGCCGCGGGCCGGGAGGACTTCCAGTTCTTCAACGGGCTGCTGACCGCCGAGCTCACCCAGGGCGCGTACCGCGGGCTGGGCATTCCGCTCTACTCGTCGGCCGCCTTTGCGATGGCACCGGAAATCGCCTCGGCGTACTACCAGGCCTACGCCAGCGGGGACGAGGGCCGCCGCAACGCCCTGCTGGAGCACTTCTACGCCCCGCTGGTCCGGCTGCGGGACCAGACGCCGGGCTTCGGGGTCTCGCTGATCAAGGCCGGCCTGCGCCTCGGCGGCATGCCGGTCGGCTCCGTCCGGCCGCCCCTGGTGGATCCGGACCCGGCGCAGCTGCGCGAGCTCGAGACCATCCTCGCCGCCGGCCGGGAGCTGGCCGGAGAGCTGGCGGCACTGGGATGAACGGCAAAATTACCGGGCTGCGTACCCGGTTGATCACCGCGCGGCTGACCCGCAGCTGGGGTGCGGGCGCCCCCGAGAACCACGTGATCGCGACCGAAATCAGCACGGACGACGGAGCCACCGGCTACGGCTTCTCCTGGACTCCCACCATCGGACCGCAGGCAGTGCAGGCGCTGCTGGAGCACGACATCGCGCCCTTCATCACCGGGCGTGACGCCGCGGCCGAGCCGCTCTGGGATGAGCTGTTCGCGAGGCTGCATGAGGCCGGCAGCGGCGGACTGGTGACCATCGCCATGGCCGGCGTCGACCTTGCGCTGTGGGACCTGGCCGCCCGCCGCGCGGGTGAATCCGTCGCCGGGCTGCTCGGCCGCCGGCAACCGGCCGTCGAGGTGTACGGATCGGGGGTGAACCTCCACTATCCGCTCGAGGAGCTGGTGGAGCAGGCGCGGCGCTGGGTCGCCGCCGGCCACGACGCCGTCAAGATCAAGGTCGGCAAGCCCGACCCTGCCGAGGATGCCGAGCGGGTGGCCGCGGTGCGGGAGGTCCTCGGCCCGGACCGGCGGCTGATGATCGACGCGAACCAGCGCTGGGACCTTCCAACCGCACGCCGGGCACTGGACCGGCTGGCCGGTTTCGGCCTGGAATGGCTGGAGGAACCGCTCCGGGCGGACGACCTGTGGGGCTACCGGCAGCTCAGGCGCACCTCGCCGGTGCCGATCGCGCTGGGGGAGAACGTCCACAACATCTACCGGTTCAGGGACTTCATCGAAGCGGGCGCCGTGGACATCATCCAGCCCAACATCGTCCGGGTGGGAGGCATCACGCCGTTCCGCCGGATCGTGGAACTGGCCCGCGCGCACAGCCTGCGGATCGCGCCGCACCTGCTGCCCGAACTTTCCGGCCAGCTGGCCCTGACCCTGGCAGAGCCGGCCTGGGTCGAAGACGTGGAGGACGCAGGCTTCGGCCAGCTCGGGCTGCTGGCAGGGGAATCCCCCGTGGTGATCCGGCAGGGCCGGCTGGAGGACCGTGGGCTGCCGGGCCTGGGCCTCAGGTTCAAAAACTGACCGCCGCCGGCGGACCGCAACGAGCAAAGGACACAGTGTGAGCACAGCGCAACTGGAACTGACCCACATCACGCAGGCCGCGGCCCGTGCCTCGGCCATCGCGGCCGCAACCCCCGACGCCCGGCGCGCCGAGTGGCTGCTGGCGGTGGCCGACATCCTCGACGCGAACAGCGCCGAACTGGTGGCCCTCGCCGACGAGGAGACGCACCTCGGCGAGGCCCGGCTCGCCGGCGAGGTGGCGCGCACCTCGGGGCAGCTGAGGCTGTTCGCCCGTGTGATCACCGAGGGCTCCTACCTGGAAGCCATCATCGACCATGCCAACCCGGCGGCGGTCCCGCCGACGCCGGACCTGCGTCGGGTGCTGCGTCCGCTCGGTCCGGTCGCGGTGTTCTCGGCCTCCAATTTCCCGTTTGCCTTCTCCGTCGCCGGCGGGGACACGGCCTCCGCGCTCGCGGTCGGCTGCGCCGTCGTCGTCAAGGCCCACTCCGGGCACCCGCGGCTTTCCGAGCGCACCGCGGAGCTCGTGGCTGAAGCCTTGCGCGGTGCCGGCGCACCCGAAGGGTTGTTCAGCCTGGTCTCGGGCCGCGACGCGGGCACTGCGCTGGTCCAGGACCCGGCCATCAAAGCGGTCGGCTTCACCGGCTCCATCCCGGGCGGACGCGCGCTGTTCGACCTGGCCGTCTCCCGCCCGGACCCGATTCCGTTCTACGGCGAACTCGGCAGCCTCAACCCCGTCGTCCTCACGCAGGCAGCCATCGAGGCCCGCGGCGCCGAACTCGCGTCCGGACTGGCCGGCTCCTTCACCCTGGGGGCAGGACAGTTCTGCACCAAGCCCGGTCTGGTCTTCCTGCCCGAAGGAACGGACTTCGCTGCGCTCCTCGCCGCTGCCTCCCGGGAAAAGCCTGCCGGCGCCATGCTCACCGACCGGATCGCAGAGGCCTACCCGGAGGGTCTGCGCGGGCATGCGACGGTCCCGGGAGTGGACGTCGTCGTCGGGTCCGTGGACCAGCGCGCCCTCGCCGAGGGCGCTGCGCCGGTGGTGTTCCGGACCTCGGCGGCCACCGTCTTCGAGCACCCGGACCGGCTGCTGGAGGAGTGCTTCGGCCCCACCACTGTGCTGATCGAATACCAGGACCGGGAGGAGCTGCACCGGGTGCTGGCCCTGGTGCCGGGGAGCCTGACCGCGACGGTCGATGCCGAGCCGGGGGAGGACATCCAGGCCGTGGCCGAGCAGCTCGCCGGCCTCGCCGGCCGGGTCCTCTTCGGCGGCTGGCCCACCGGCGTCGCGGTGAACTGGGCCCAGCACCACGGCGGCCCGTGGCCCGCCACCACCTCGCTGTTCACCTCCGTCGGTGCGACCGCCGCCCGGCGCTTCCAGCGGCCCGTCGCCTACCAGGACGCGCCCGAGGCCCTGCTGCCCGAGGCGCTGCGGGAGGAGAACCCGTTGCGCATTCCGCGCCGGGTCGACGGCGTGCTCTCGCTCCCCTGAGGCAGCCGGCCGGCGCCCCGGCTACCTCGCTTCCGGTAAACGCCAGGAGTCCTGGTAATCGGGGTGCTCCATGTACGGCAGGGCCATCGCGCTGAGCGCGTAGACCGTCCACTCGATACTCTCGGCCAGACGCCGGCTTTCCCTGTCGTCGCTGAGGATCATGTGGTTCAGGGCGGCTTCCCGGGCATGGCCGATGACGTCCACCAGGACGCGTTTGGCCGCGCATTCGGTGAGCATCCGCTGCTCGTACCAGCGGTCCGATTCGGAAAGGAACGGCCTGGCAAGCAGCTCCTGTGACTTGGACTCATCCTCACGGATGCGCGCGAGGAGGAACTCCACGATGTCCATGCAGCGATGGTAGACCCCGCCCGCGGCCGGCGCCCTGTTCCTTCAGGGCCCCCCTCGCTGTAACATGGCCGCAATTGGGGCGGCATGATCGTGAAACGCTCCGGCGGGACACTGTGCTGAGTAACCAGCACGATCGTGAGGATCTGTCCCATGGCCACTCCACTGAACCAGGCGACGGCGGACTCCGCCCTTCTCGGGAAGTCGCTGCCGCTGGGGCTGCTGCGGTCCTTCGTCCAGTCCGAGGGAGGCGACGACGGCCTGACGCCGCGGATGCTCGCCGAACTCAAAATGCTCGCCCGCACCCCCAACCTGCTGGTGGCCTGCAACTACGGGGGCACCCTGTGCACCGCCGACGGCATCACCACCGAGACCCTTCCGCTGGGCAGCGCGGCGGTGGCCCTGCGCGCGCTCGCGGCCCTGCCGAGCACGCATGCTGCCGTCATTTCGGGCCGGTCGCTGCGGGATCTGGCCGCTGTCTCCAGGCTCCCCGCCGAGGTGCATCTGGTGGGTTCCCATGGCCTCGAATTCGACATGGCCTTCGCCCACGGCCTGTCGATGGGCACCGAGTCCGTCCTGCAGCACGCGAGCAACGACGTCGCCCGGATGCTCGGCATCAGGCGCGGCGTAAGCCTGGAGCGCAAGCCCGCGGCGGTGGCCATCCACCTGCGCGAGGCAGCCCCGGACGTCGTCGCCGAGGCCAAGGCTGCGGCACGGACGGCGGCCCGGGACCACGGGCTTTTCTTCATCGAGGACGGCTCGGTGATCGACCTCTCAGTCCTGGCCCCCGCGAAAGGGGAAGCGCTGGACCGGCTGCGGGCACAGCTGGGCGTCAGCGCCGCGCTCTACGCCGGGGACGCGTCGAGCGACGAACTGGCCCTCAGGACCCTCCGCGGGCCGGACCTCGGCATCCACGTCGGCCCCGGCGGGTCCGTCGCCCAGCACCGTCTGCGCGACCCCGACGCGTTCGCGAGGGTCCTCGCGGTGCTGTTCGAGATGCGCCGGGCGTGGCTCTTCGGCGAGGAGGCGGTCGCCCTGGAGCGGCATTCAATGCTCGGCGACGGATCCTCCACCGCCCTGGTGACGCCGGAGGCCAAGATCTGCTGGATGACGCATCCGCTGCCGGATTCAGGCTCGCTGTTCGCGCACGTGCTCGGCGGGGACCCGGCGGGCCACTTCAGCGTCGAGCCGCTCAAGGACTCGAAGGTCCTCGGCCAGCGCTATGTGGACAACACGATGATCGTGGAGACCCGCTGGGCGGACGTGACAGTCACGGACTACCTGGACCCCTCGCCCGAGGGGATCACCAACCTGGTGCGCGTGCTCAGCGGGACCGGGGGCGCCCGAATTGTCTTCGCGCCCCGGCCGGACTACGCCAACGCCCCGTTCAGCATGGAGGTGCGGGGGGACACGCTGCACGTGATGGGCACCTCGGACCCGATCACCCTGTACGCGCCGGGCGTGGACTTCGAGGTCTCCACCGACGGCCGGCACGGCACCGCCACGGCCCGGGTGGACCTTGCCGCCGGGCCGGTGGTGCTGAACCTGCGCTGCGGCGACACCGAACCGTTCGAACCGGACCCGGAGAGGGAACCGGAACGGCGTGCACAGGTAGCGCTGAACGGCCGCCAGTGGGTGCGAAGCCTGGACATTCCGCGGGTGAAACCGTCCCTGGTGATCCGTTCGGCCCTGATCCTGCGTCATCTGGTGCACGACCCGACCGGGGCGGTACTGGCAGCCCCCACGACGTCGTTGCCGGAGGGCATCGGCGGCACCCGGAACTGGGATTACCGCTACTGCTGGCTGCGGGACGGCGCCATGACGGTCAAGGCGCTGGTGGACCTGGGCTCCACCGCGGAGGCCGAAGGCTTCCTGCGCTGGCTCGGCGGGATTCTGGAGTCGACGCCGGGCCCGGAGTGGCTGCACCCGCTGTACTCGGTCTCCGGCACGCCGCTCTCCACCGAGGCGACCATCGAGAACCTCCCGGGGTACGCGGGGTCCCGGCCGGTGCGGATCGGAAACGCCGCGGACCACCAGGTGCAGCTGGACGTGTTCGGTCCCATCGCCGAACTGATCGATGCTCTCAGCGCGTACCAGCAGGAGCTGTCCGAGTTCCAGTGGGAGCTGATGGAACAGATGGTTTCCGCCGTCGTCGCCCGGTGGCACGAACCGGACCACGGCATTTGGGAGGCCCGGCGGGCCCCGCGCCACCACGTCTATACGAAAACGATGTGCTGGGTGACCCTGGACCGGGCGCTGCGCGTCGCGCGACGCCACGGCCGGACACCGGACCGGCGGTGGGAGCCGCTGGCGGCGCTGATCCGCGACGAGGTCCTGCAGGAGGGATGGGACGATTCAGCGGCGTCCTACACGGTGGCTTATGACAGCCCGGACCTGGACGCCGCCGTCCTGCACATCGGGCTCTCGGGCCTGCTCGACGTCGCTGATCCTCGTTTCCTGGCCACGGTCAGCGCGGTGGAACGCGAACTGCGCGTCGGCCCGACCGTGTTCCGGTACCGGTACGACGACGGTCTGCCCGGGCTCGAGGGCGGCTTCCACATTTGCACGACGTGGCTGATCGAGGCCTACCTGGCGGTTGGTCGCTACGACGATGCCGAGGAGCTGTTCAGCCGGCTGGTGAACCTTGTGGGCCCCACCGGGCTGCTCCCGGAGGAGTACGATCCGGGGACCGAGACGCACCTCGGGAACCACCCGCAGGCGTATTCGCACCTGGGATTCATCCGCTGCGCGCAGTTGCTGGACGGGTACCGGCAGTCCGCGGAGGTGACGGCCTGAGCCGGTGCCCACGCAGGGCTACCGTTCCCATGTGGAGGAAGGCAGGCAACAATGGAGTCCATGAGCAACAAGTACTCCGCCACTGCCACAGCCTCCAGCAAGCATCCGCATGACTGGGGCCGCGCCGTCTCGGTCGCGCTGACACACCTCATCGAAGAGGCACAAGCAAAGGGGGACGACGTCACCGAAAACGACCTCTTCGACGAGGACTTGCTCATGAATATCCGCGGGGGCGGGGACGGCGTGGAAATCACGCTGCACTGGACGCCGGCGTCCTCCCGGGACGAGGAAAGCTAGCGGCAGGGAAGGATCTAGAGCTCCAGGGTCAGGGGCCGCTGCACGCCGTGCACCGCTTCGGCAGGCCACCGTGGGTCCGAGCTGAGGACCTGCATGCCCTGCCCGGTCAACAGCACTGTGTCCTCCACCTTCACCCCCGGCGCTGAGGGATTCCACGCGAATGCCTGGCCCAGGACGACTGTGTCGTCGGCCGCCGGGGTGGCGCGGGGATCGCGTCCCGCGTAGCCGGCGGGGCCGCCCTGGTGGTGCAGCAGCCACTGGTCGGCGCCGAAGCCGTGCCGCCCGTACGAGCGGGCGATCCCGGCCAGCACTCCCTTCAGTTCGGCGCCCGGGACGGTTGCGGCAAAGGCGTCCGCCTCCACTTCCCGGATACGCGCCTCGGCATCCAGTTCCCGGCCGGAGGCGTTGCCGAACCGCACCCAGCGGGTCACGTTGCTGATGAGTCCGTCGCGGCGGGCGCAGACGACGGCCATGGCCCGGCGGCCCAGCGGTGTGTCCGTGGGGAGGGGGTGGCGGTAGCCGGCCCGGGAGGGGCCGTTGGCCAGGACCACCAGCGGATCCGCGCCGATGCCCGCAACGCGTTCGGCCAGCTGGGAGCTGAGTTCCCGCTCGGTCAGGTCGGGGCGCGCCGCGGTGAGCACATCGGTGAGCAGCGCCGCCGTCTCGGCGCACAGGGCGGCGTAACGCTGCCGTTCGCCGGGCAGAAGCGACCGGCGGGCGTCGCGCAGCGGCCGGGCAAGCTCCGCTTCCGGCACAGGGCTGGCCGGTCCGTACCAGTTGCCGACGTCGGTGAGCGAGCCGAACCAGGGGATTTCGTGGATTTCCAGGCCGGCCGGAAGCTCCTCGTCCCGGAGCCTGGCCGCCTCGTTGCTGAAAGTCACGAGATGGTCCGTCTCCCGGGTCACCAGCAGCGCCGCGACCGGGTCGCCGGCCAGGCTCACCTGGACACGGCCGCCGTCCAGGTACCAGGAGAGGGCAGTGACGCTTGTCAGCAGGAGGGAATCGGCGCCGGCGTCGTCCATGACCCGCAGCACCCGCTGGCGCTTGGCGATCCTGTCGGCTGTCCTCCCGTCCTGGCCGGGGCCCGGGCTTCGCGTCGCAGTGGATAGTTCGCTCATTGAAGGTCCCCCAGTTCGGTGATGCGCGCGGCGCCGAGCTCACCGTCGGCGATGAAGGTGGTGATGGTCCTGCGGACCGGGTCGGCGTTCGTGGCGCTGACAGGGGTGTCCCAGGCGAGGGCGGAGCCCGCTCCGGGGTAGTCCGCGACCCTGACGAACCACGGGTCGGCGCTTTCCTGCGGGGCCAGGAACATGACGGTCGCGGTGCCGCCGTCGAAGTCGGCCGTCCACGCCAGCCAGCGGCTGACCGAACCGTGGACGTCCTGCTCGCCGACGGCGTCGGCGGTGCGCACCCGGATGTTCCGGCAGGGCGGGAAACGCCAGAAGAAACCGCCGTAACCCCCGCGCGTGCGGCCGTTGGAGCCCGGGCTGCCCAGTTGCACCGGAGCGGTGCCCGCGGGGGAGAGCTCGAAGGCCAGCCGCAGGCGCCAGGTGGTTTCGTCCACGGCCGACCACTCCCAGCGGCGGGTTTCATTCAGCACGGGCGCGCCGCAGGGGCCCGTCCACTGCAGCTGTTCGCTCAGGTCGGTGGCAGTGAGGTGCCGGTCCACGGTGCGGATCCGGCCGTGGTCGGGGCGCCAAACATAGCCGCCGGCCTCCCGCGTGTAGGTCCGGCCGCCCCAGAAGTTGACGCCGTCGACGTCCTGCAGCGCGACCCCGGCACCCAGATGCCAGACATGGTCGAGCGGCTGGTGGTCGGTAACCACGGTGCCGCCGGGGGTGCTCACCGGGTGCAGGTAGGGCCGTGGCGACGACGTCGGCGGGATGCGCGTGCCGTCCTGCAGGGCTGCCACCGGCCGTCCGCCGACCTTGATCCGCCCTGCCGGCTCGAGGGGGCGGGCCCACGGCAGGCCAAGTTCGCTGAACGTCGAGCCCGCGGCACAGGCCCGTGCCACGGCCTGCTCGATCCCCGCGACAACGGGATGCGCGTTCCCGGCCTCACCCTTCCAGCGCACGAAACGCGGGTCGATCGGTGAGGGGGCTTTGGCCGTGCGGATCGCTTCCAGCGCCCGCATGAAGGCGCCGGAAGCCGCCAGCGGGCTGAGCAATCCGGTGCCGGAGGACCGGTGTTCCAGCAGGTTCTCGAGCAGGTCCACCCGGCCGAAAACGTCGCGCTCCGGGTGCCCGCCGGCCGTGACGTCCAGAACGTCCGACGTGTAGTAGAACACCGCCGACCCCTCGGTCCCGTGGACGGTGACGTACGGTTCGGACTGCTCCTCGGCGCACAGCGTCAGGGCGCAGGTGATCGCCGGGGCGTGGACCGGGCGGATGCGGATCACGGAGGTGTCATCGGCTTCGACCGGATTGGCCCGGTACAGTTCGGTGTCGACCCCGGCGACCTGATCCGCCGTCCGCACCCCGGCAATGGCCAGCGCCGTTGCGACCGCATGGGCCAGCGCATTGGTGGCGACGCCGTCGACGACGTCCGTGCCGTCGAGGGTGCGTTTGCCGGCCCAGCGGGAGCGGGCGTAGTAGGCCCTGCTGCGCACCCAAAGGCCGGTGGCCGTCACCGCACGGATGGAGCCGAGCGAGCCGGACGCGATGGTTTCGGCAAGGGCCGGCAGCGCCCGCGAGCCGAGGCTTTGGAAGCCGACCTGGACTGCACGGCCGGTGCGCTCGGCTGCCGCGAGCACTTCTTCGAACTGGGCGAAGGAGGCAACCGGCGGCTTTTCCAGGTACACGTCCGCGCCGGCCTCGAGGGCAGCGACCGCCAGCGGTGCGTGCGTCTGGATGGGGGTGGCAATGATGACGACGTCGATCCCGGGGGTTCCGGCCAGCAGTTCGTCGAGGGTGCCGAAGGCGCGGGCCGAGTCCGGGAGGTCTCCGTCGGCCGGAGGATTCGGATCCGCGGCGGCCACCAGTTCGACGATGCCCGCTGCCTGCAAGCGGGCGAGGTTCTTCCGGTGCTGCAGCCCGAAGCCGTGGATCCCGACGAGGGCGATGCGGGCGGCCCGCGGCGCGGGCGAGTCGGTCAGGGTGGCCGGGTCGGTGGCTGGGAACGTCACTGTTCCTCCGTCAGTCGTCGGAGCGGGAGTCTACTGCGACCAGCCTAGCTCAGAAAACGATTTCTCGCACTCACCCGGACACTGCGCGAACGGCCAGTTGCGGCGGCTTCACGCGCGCCGAAGCCACCGTTGGCGCCCTCTGGGCGAGCGGCACTGGGCCGGGTGCGGGGTGAGTGGCTGCGGTCAGCCACGCGGTGCGGGGCCGGTGCTGCCGCGCGGGCGCAGGGTCGGCTCGAAGGTGTGCTTGAGCGGCCCCTCGGCCGGCTCCTTCCGGAGCAGGCCGCGCATGCTCTGCCAGGCCCGCTCGCCGACGACGTCGATCGATACTTCCGCGGAGGTGAGCGGGGGCATGGTGTAGCTGGCAAACGGGATGTCGTCGAAGCCCGTCACCGAGATGTCCTCGGGCACTTTGACGCCGCGTTCGTGCAGCCCGCTGAGCAGGCCCATCGCCACGAGGTCGTTGAAGGCCAGCACGGCGGTGACCCCTGCGTCGAGGACCTTGTCCACGGCGGAGTGACCGCTTTCGAAGGAGGAGCCGGCCTCAAGGAAGCGGAGCTCAACTTCGGGGTGGGCGGCCGCGAACTTCTCCAGGCTCGCGAGGCGGACCCCGTGCGAGACGCTGCGTGCCGGGCCCGCAAGGTAAGCGATGTGGCGGTGCCCGAGCGAGAGCACGTGCTCGGCGAGCTCGGTGATTCCGTGGCCGTAGTCGACGGAGAAACTCGGGGTCTCCGGGACGTCATCGGGGCGGTTGATCAGCACGAGCGGACGCAGCGACTCCGCGATCCCGCTAAGCTGCTCGATGCTCATGCGGGGGGCGCACAGGATCACGCCGTCGCAGCGCCGGCGCATCTCGGAAGACAGGATGGGCTCCTCGCTCGTGGTTTCCGCCGAATCCGCGATCAGCACACGGTAGCCGTCCTTCGCTGCGGCGCGGCTCACGCCGTGCAACGCGGCCTGGAAGGTCGGGTTGGCCAGGTCCGGCACAATCACGCCGATGGTTTCCGTCTTGCCGAGCACCAGGCTTCGGCCCAGCGGGTTCGGCTGGTAATTCAGCTCGGTGGCGACCTGCCGGACGCGGGCGGCGATCTGCGCGTCGACCGTGTAGTTGCCGTTCATGACCCGGGAGACTGTCGCCGGCGACACGCCTGCCGCTGCGGCTACAGCCGCGATGCCCACCCGTCCCGGGGATGCCTTCTTGCCCACTGTGCTTGCCTTTCAATGAGCCGCCAGGGCGGCTCTGGTTCCGATGCCCCGATCAAACCACATCCAGCAACCGAAAACGATTTCTTCGCCCGGGCATGCAGCAAGGCGGGCGGCTCCCGATGGAACCGCCCGCCCGTCTGCCGGTGGATCTACTTGGCTGAATCGATCATGCCCTGGGCCTCCTGCATGAAGCCCTTCGCGGCGTCGGCCGGGCTCTTGCGGTTGAAGAGCACGTCCGTCGAGTACCGCTGGATGAGTTTCTGCATGCCGGAGGAGCCCTTCGGCGGGACCGCCGACGGCGCCTGCATGTCGGGTTTGATGTCCTTCAGGAAGCTGGCCGCCGTCTTGTCCGTGGGCTTGAGCATCGGCTCGATTGCGGCCTGGATGTCGGTGTTCGTCGGGAACCCTCGCTCGGTGAGGATGGTCTTGGCGGCGTCGGTGCTGTTTACGAGGAAGTTGATGAACTCCGCGGCCTCCTTCGGGTGCTTTGACCGGGAGGATTCGGACCAGAACATGGAAGGCTTGTAGAACATGCCGTTCTTGCTGGCCTGCCCGCTCTGGCTCGGCGCACGCAGGATCTTGATGGTGCTTCCGGTGGCGGAGGACATCGCACTGACCTGGTTGGTCCACATCCACGCCATGGCGGTCTTCCCCGTGCCGAAAAGAGTCTGTTCAATCGGAGCGTTGATGTCCTCGGAGGCGAGGTCGGCAGGAGGCGCGGCCTTGGCGTCGCGCAAGGCGTTGATGTGCTGGAAGAAGCTCGCCGCCGTGCCTTCCTTAAGGCCGAGGTTGCCGTCCGCGGAGTAAAGGGATTCACCCTGCTGGCGCGCCCAGGTGTTCATGTCCGAGTCGGTCAAGCCGTAGGAGGAACCGTAGTTGGTCTTGCCGCTCTTGCTTGCTCCTGCGGCCACCTGGGCGGCGATCTTCTGGTAGTCGTCCCAGGTCCAGGTCTTGTCGTTGGGAAGGGGGACGCCGGCCGCTTGGAAGAGCTTCGTGTTGGCCAGCACCACGTAGGCGTTCTGTCCGGTGCTCAGGCCGAACTGCTTGCCGTTGTACTGGCCGGACTTCAGCGCGTCCTGGTCGATCTTGGAGGTGTCGATGTTACTTTGCTTCGACAGGTCCATCAGTGCCCCGCGGCCGCCGTACTCGGCAATGTAGGCCTGGTCCATCTGGATGACGTCGGGGGAGTCGTTGGCGGCGGTGGTGGTAGCCAGTTTGTCCCAGTAGCTGGACCAGACGCCCGGTTCGGCCTGGATCTTGATGTTGGGGTGCGAGGCCTGGAACGCGTCGATCACCTGCTGCGTTTCCTTGTTCCGCAGATCGTTCCCCCACCAGGTGAAGCGGAGTGTCACGTTGCCGTCGGAGGATGCAGAGGATCCGGTGCCGCAGCCGGTGGCGAGCACGGCGACGGTTGCCGCTGTGGCCAGCATCTTGGCAAGCGCGGACCTGCGAAGGAAAGTCTTCATTGACCTGTTCTTTCTGAGGAGCGGACGAAGAGCGAGAAATCGTTTTCTTGCGCTTCAAGGATTATTACAGCGGCCCATTCTCGGCGTCAATGGTTTTTGGAATGCGTTTTCCGTGCGCCGGGCGGGGCATGATTCCGGGTGCTCCGGGCGGAAGCCGGAATGGAGCCAAGGCTCGGGAATCAGAGCGTCCGGAGGAGGAAATCTGCGGCGTCCTCCTGCATTCGGAGCGTCATGACGTGTCCACCGTCAGTCCATGACGATTCATAGCTGAAGCCCGGGCCGGCCGTTGCGGCGAGGATGCTGTCGGCCTGCCGCATGCCCGACAGCGGGAAGAGTGCGTCCTCGGCGGCGAACTGGACCAGCATCGATTGGCGATGTACGGCGGCGCGGGACGGGATCTGCGGCCAGTCGGCGAACGCCCACAGGCCGGGGGTCTGCATCAGCCAGGAGTGGGCATCCAGGTAGGAGGGCAGCAACGACTCGAAGGTGGTCATCATGCAGGCGACCACCTGGCTGCGCACCTGCCCCGACAAGGCGGCAACCATCATGGCCCGTCCGCCGCCTCCCGAGAACCCTGCCGTGGCCAGTCGGCCGGCATCCACGTCCGGCAGGCCGCCCAGCACTGCGAGGGCGGCCAGGTCGTCATGCGCGACCATGCCGGCGAAGCTGGTGCCCAGCAGGCCTGCAGCCTTGGCGACCGTGTGCTCATGGTCGGCGGCAAGGATGTTGTAGGTGGCCGACGGCGTCGGGCTCACCCCCTTCTCTCGCCACAGGGCATGTTGCGCCTCGAGGACACCGGCGGTCCGCCAGGGGGCCGGACTGAGATTGAACCGGCGGCTGCCCCAGGCGAACGTGTCATGCGCGAGGACCGCCATTCCCCTGCGTGCGAGGGAGGAGGCAAATGCCCGGCCACCGTAGAGTCCGCGCCGCAGGGAGACCGCTTCGGGCGAGGACCTGCCGCCGAGGTCCACCAGGCGCTCCGCGCCGAGCCACTTGTTGCCGCCGTGGCAGTGCATGAGCAGCACTCCCGGCAGCGGGCCTTGGGGGCGCTCCGGCCGGACAAAAAAGGCTGCCGTCCTCGGCCCGTAGCCGAGCTGCCAGGAGAGCTGGGTGGTGCGGAGGCCGTCCTCCACCACCTCGCTGTCCGTCCTCGCAGCTGGGCGCCCGGCAACCGCGGGCAGTCCCAGTGCCGCGGCGAGCCCGGCCGCCCCCTCGCCCCCCTCGCCGGCCTCGCCGCTCGCAAACGGGCGTGACTGCCGGACGAAGGCCGGCCAGTCCTCGTAGCCGCCCAGGGCGCTCGGACGGCGGGTTCCATTCATGTGAGTCCTCCTGGGGAAGGTTGGGGCCGGGGTTCCGGGGCTGTCCCAGAGCATAGCCGGGTTACCGACGAGTAGAAAACGTTTTCTTGACGGGGTAGGAGAGCTCGGCTATCGTCGAGAAAACGTTTACTGCGGCATAGCTCGCACTGAGCAAACCGCCCGTATCAAAGGTGATACCGACCCAAGGAGGTCTGCGTGCTGTATCAAGAAACGGTCTCCGCGCCCGAGCCGGAAACGGTTCGGCCCCGACAGTCCGAAGGCCCGGTAACGTGAGCGCACTCAGCGAGCTCGGGAAGCTCAAAAAAGGCGCGGCCGGCGGCAAACGCGACAACAAGGCAGCGTTCATCTTCCTCCTCCCGTGGCTGATCGGGCTCGCCACGATCACCATCGGCCCGATGCTGATGTCGCTCTACCTTTCCTTCACCGACTACAACCTGATCCAGGACCCGAACTGGATCGGGCTCAACAACTTCGTCCGCATGGTCCATGACGCGCGGCTGCTGAATTCACTGCGGGTGACCTTCACCTACGTGCTGATCGGTGTCCCGCTGCAGCTGGCGCTGGCCCTGCTCATTGCGATGGTGCTCGACCGCGGCCTGCGCGGGCTGCCGTTCTACCGGTCGGTGTTCTACCTGCCGTCCTTGCTGGGCACCTCGGTGGCCGTGGCAATCCTGTGGAAGCAGATGTTCGGCACCACAGGCCTGGTGAACCAGCTGCTCGCCATGGTCGGCATCCAGGGACCTGGCTGGATCTCGGACCCGAGCACGGCGCTGGGAAGCATCATCCTGCTGCATGTGTGGACCTTCGGGTCCCCGATGATCATCTTCCTGGCCGGACTGCGCCAGATCCCAACGATGTACTACGAGGCGGCCGACGTCGACGGTGCCAGCAAAGCGAAGCAGTTCTTCAAGATCACACTGCCGCTGCTGAGCCCGATCATCTTCTTCAACCTCGTGCTGCAGATCATCGGCGCCTTCCAGTCGTTCACCCAGGCCTTCATCGTCTCGGGCGGCAACGGAGGGCCCTCCGACTCGACCATGTTCTTCACCCTGTACCTGTACCAAAAGGGCTTCGGTGAATTCGACATGGGGTATGCCTCCGCCATGGCCTGGGTCCTTCTCGTAATCATCGGTGCCTTCACCGCCATCAACTTCTACGCTGCAAAGTTCTGGGTGTTCTATGACGACTAATATCGAGCCCCTGCCCGCCGCCGCGGCCGACGCCGTCGAACCTGCCCGCCGCCCTCCGGCCGCGGGCGCACCGAAGCGTCCAACGCGCAAACGCGAATCGCGCGGCACCCTGGCCTTCTCCCGCTCCGCCAAGGTGCGGGCGGCCGTCAAGCACGCCATCCTCATCGTCGCGGCGCTGGTCATGATCTATCCGCTGCTGTGGATGGTGGCGTCCTCGCTGCGGCCGAACGACGTCATCTTCCGCGAACCCGGCGTCCTGCTGAAGACCTTCGAGGCGGGCAACTACTCGGCCGGGTGGAACGCCCTGACCAACCCGTTCGGCCACTACCTGCTCAACTCCGCCATCGTGGTGCTGGGCACCATCATCGGCAACCTGGTCTCCTGCTCGATGGCGGCGTACGCCTTCGCCCGGCTGAACTTCTGGGGCAAGAAGTGGTTCTTCGGGGCCATGCTGCTGACGATCATGCTGCCGTTCCATGTGGTGATCGTGCCGCAGTACATCCTGTTCTCCCAGATCGGCTGGGTGAACACCTTCTGGCCGCTGATCGTGCCGAAGCTGCTGGCCACGGACGCCTTCTTCGTCTTCCTGATGGTCCAGTTCATCCGCGGCGTACCCAAGGAGCTCGATGAAGCGGCCCGCATCGACGGCGCCGGCCACCCGCGCATCTTCCTCCGGGTCATCCTGCCGCTGATGACGCCGGCGCTGGCGACGACGACGATTTTCACGTTCATCTGGACCTGGAACGACTTCTTCAGCCAGCTGATCTACCTCACCTCGCCGGACATGTTCACCGTCCCGGTGGCCCTGCGGGCCTTCGTCGATGCACAGTCCTCCACCTCGTGGGGTTCGATGTTCGCCATGTCCGTCGTGTCCCTGCTGCCGGTGTTCATTGCCTTCCTGATCGGCCAGAAGTTCCTCGTCAAGGGGATCGCCACCACCGGTATCAAGTGAGCCGCGCCGCGCCAGCGGCCACTTGCGGCGACCTCCCGTCAGCGGAGGTCGCCACGAGTGGCCGCTCGCGCTGTCGGGTTGGGTGCTGTCGGGTTGGGCTGGGGTGGGCGGTGTGGGCGTGGCCCGGTCGGCCGCCGCGGGGATTTGGCCGGCGGGACGGGCCGGGGCTACCCTGAACCCATGACTAAGCGTTGGTATGCGTATTTTGCGTTGGCTCTGGAGGGGCCTGCAGCGAAATAACGCGCATCATCAACGACCTTCAGAGCCAGCAGGGCAGAGAGCAATCTCTGCCCTTCGCCATTTCCACGGCGGGTTCTGACCAACGGTCCCGCCATACACGGACGGAACCGCATGAACACGATCACCAGCCCCTCAGAATCCAGCACCGGCGACCTGCGCGTCACCAGCTTCCGGTCCCTGCCGGCACCGAGTGAGCTGCGGGCCGAGCTCCCGGCCGCCGAGGCCGCGCTCGCCACCGTGCGGCGCGGACGCGACGAGGTGCGGGCCGTGCTCGACGGCGTGGATGACCGCCTGCTCGTCGTCGTCGGGCCGTGCTCCATCCACGATCCCGAAGCGGGCCTGGACTACGCCCGCCGCCTCGCCGCCGAGGCGCACCGGCACCGCGAGGACCTGCTGGTGGTGATGCGGACCTACTTCGAGAAGCCGCGTACCACTGTCGGCTGGAAGGGCCTGATCAACGACCCGCACTTGGACGGCTCGCACGACGTGGCCACCGGCCTGCGCCGGGCGCGGCGCTTCCTGCTCGACGTCGCGGCCCTCGGGCTGCCCGCCGCAACGGAGTTCCTGGAACCCGTCAGCCCCCAGTACACCGCGGACCTTGTCTCCTGGGGCGCGATCGGGGCACGGACCACGGAAAGCCAGATCCACCGGCAACTGGCCTCCGGTTTGTCCATGCCGATCGGCTTCAAGAACGGCACCGACGGGGGCCTGCAGATCGCGCTGGACGCCTGCGCCGCATCCGCTGCGGCCCAGTCCTTCCTGGGCATCGACGCCGACGGCCGCGCCAGCCTCGTGCAGACCTCCGGCAACCCGGATGCGCACCTGATTCTCCGCGGCGGCAGCAGCGGTCCGAACTACTCAGCGCAGCACGTGGCCGATGCTTCCGCCCGGCTGGCCGCGGCAGGGCTGAACCCGCGCCTGGTGGTCGACGCCAGCCATGCGAACAGCGGCAAGAGCCATGAACGGCAGGCGGTTGTGGCGCGGGAACTCGCGGACCGGCTCGCGGTTGAGGACGGATCCGGAGCCATTGCCGGGGTGATGCTGGAGAGCTTCCTGGCGGCAGGGGCCCAGAAGCTGGACGTGTCGGATCGGACCACCCTGGTCTATGGTCAGAGCGTCACCGACGCCTGCATGGGATGGGAGGCGACGGCGGCGGTCCTGGAGGCGCTGGCCGCGGGAACCCGGGCACGCAGACAGCGGTAAGCCGTGTCGGTGAGGGCCGCCGGCAGAGCCGCATGATAGGGGACTTTCACAATGGTCACTTCTACCCCTAGAGTATCTTTCACGTGCTTGTTCGATGGGCTCAGCATCGGCACGGCTGTTGCGTGAGTAT
This sequence comes from Paenarthrobacter sp. DKR-5, assembly GCF_018531425.1. GTDB lineage: Bacteria > Actinomycetota > Actinomycetes > Actinomycetales > Micrococcaceae > DKR-5. The sequence goes on along the minus strand of NZ_JAHBOI010000001.1, from coordinate 338,816 downwards.
TCGTTCGAGCGGAGGATGTCGAGGACATGGGTGAGGAGAGTAACTTCTCCAACGTGCACTTCCTGACTGTGTCGGAAGTAGCGGAGATGATGCGTGTTTCCAAAATGACCGTGTACCGTCTGGTGCACGCAGGGGACCTGCCGGCAGTGCAGTTCGGCCGGTCGTATCGGGTGCCGGAGTCGGCGGTCGAACAGTACCTGCGGGGCGCCGTCGTCGACGGCACAGCGGACAGCGCCTGAGCGTTGCCGTTCCGGGTCCAGCCGCCGCCATGGCGCCGGTGGGCTTCGCAGGGATGACCTGCGGTACCCTGTAAAGGATCCTTTTTCGTTATTGATCGTTTCACGGCTGTCAACCGACAGTTGTTTATCTGTAGTTTGTGAGGACTCGTGGGTTCAGTAATCAAGAAGCGCCGCAAGCGTATGGCCAAGAAGAAGCACCGTAAGCTGCTTCGCAAGACCCGCCACCAGCGCCGCAACAAGAAGTAGCCACGCGGCCGGACGAGCGCCGGCCTGCGAAGGGCCCGTCATCGACAGCGATGACGGGCCCTCGGCTTTTAAGCGTGGTGCGGGCTGCGGACGGACGAAGGTTCAGCGGCTGCGCAGTCGCGAGAATCCGCGCCACAGCCCGTAGATGGCACCGGCGCCGGTCGCGGCGCGCAGCCCCAGCGTCGCAGCGCGGCGGCCCGAGCGGAAGTCGTAAACAGGCCAGTTGTGGTCCCGCGCGTGACGGCGGAGCCTGGCGTCCGGGTTGATCGCCACCGGGTGGCCGACGAGCGTCAGCAGCGGAATGTCGTTGTAGGAATCGCTGTAAGCCCAGCACTTGGCCAGGTCCAGCCCCTCGCGCCGGGCCAACTCCTTGACTGCCACTGCCTTCGCAGGCCCGTGCAGGATCTCGCCCACGAGCCGTCCCGTATAGGCGCCGTCCTCCACCTCGCCGACGGTGCCCAGCGCCCCGGTCAGGCCAAGCCGGCCCGCGATCACGCTGGCGACCTCGATCGGGGTGGCGGTGACCAGCCAGACCTGCCGGTCCACGCGCAGGTGCTGCTCCGCCAGCGCCCGGGCACCCGGCCAGATCTTGGACTCGATCATCTCGTCGTAGACTTCCTCGCCCATGATCGCCATGTCCTCCGCAAGGATGCCGGCGCCGAGGGCGAGTGCGGTGTCGCGGACCGAGTGGACGTCCTTGAGGTTCTCGCCCCGGGTCACGAACTTCAGCTGCTTCCAGACGAAGCCGGCGGCGTCGCGCAGTGTGAAGGCCTTGCGCTGGTACATCTTGCGGGCGACGTGGAAGAGGCTGGCTCCGCGCATCAGCGTGTTGTCGACGTCGAAGAAGGCTGCTTCGCCGAGGTGCTTGGGGGTCGCCGAGGATTCCTCGGCAGCGACCGTGTTCACTTCGGGCATGGCTCGAGTCTAGTCAATCCGCGGCCCGGATGCCCGACGACGCCGCCGCGGAAGGGCTTTGGCTACATTGGTTCCATGCATGAGAACAACGTTCCGCCGGCGCAACCTGCCCTCGGTGCAGGCCCGAAGCTTGAGCTTGTCACGAAGCCCGGCTGCCACCTGTGCGACGCCGCCCGGGACGTGCTGGACCGTGTGGCGGCGGATTTCGGAGTGGCGTGGGAAGAGCTCTCCATTGCGGACCGCCCCGACCTGGCCGAGCGGTTTGCGGAGGAAATACCTGTCCTGATGGTCGACGGCGTCCAGCGCGACTTCTGGACGATCGACGAGGCGCGGCTGCGCAGGCTGCTGGCCCGCTGAACTTTGTGGCCCTCCCGGGTGGGCCTACAGTGGAAGTAGCCGCAGGATCCCGCTTTACCAGGGCCTGCGGTTCGTTGCAGCGATAACCGAAGATGCGATGGAGCAAGACTTGACCTCGTCCGACACCTCCTCACACCCGCTGGCCGCCGGCCAGGACGGTGGAGGAAGGCAGATCCCGCCCGCTTCCGTCGCGCGCCTGACGATCTACCTGCGGGCGCTCAACGGGCTGCTCACCGACGGGGTGGAGCGGGTGTCCTCCGAAGAACTGGCTGAAGGTTCCGGAGTGAGTTCTTCGATTGTCCGCAAAGACCTCTCCTACCTTGGCTCCTACGGCACCCGCGGTGTCGGCTACGACGTCCAGTACCTCAGCCGGCAGATCGCCGCGGCCCTCGGCCTGACCCATGACTGGCGCGTCGCAATTGTCGGAGCCGGCAACCTGGGCAAGGCGCTGGCCCGCTACACCGGTTTCGAGTCCCGGGGTTTCGACGTGGTGGCCATCTTCGACGCGGACCAGATGGTGGTCGGCAGCGAGGTCGGCTGGCTGCGGGTCAGCCCGGTGTCGGACCTGGAAACGGTGCTGGCGCGCACGCGGGCCAACATGGTGGTGCTGGCGCTGCCGGGACCCGTCGCGCAGGAAATGTGCGACCGTGTCGTCGCGGTCGGGGTCAGCAGCATTCTCAGCTTCGCGCCGGTCACGCTGCAGGTGCCCCCGCACGTCACCCTCCGAAAAGTGGACATGGCAACCGAGCTGCAGATTCTGGCCTACCACGCACAACGGGCGCAGGAGCCGACTCTGGGGTCGGCGCCCCGCGCCCGTGCTGCCGAAGCGTAGCCGCTAGTAGTGGCCCAGCTTGGCCCGCTTCCGGGCCGCAAAGAACTCGTTCGAGGGCCGCAAGTAGAGCAGGACGATGGCCGCAACGCCAAGCAGCACCTGCAGTACGGTCGGCAGGGTCGAACCGATGAGGCTCAGCAGTGAGATGGCCGCGAACACGGTTCCAAGGATCCGCGCCCAGTTCGCTCCCCGGCGCACGAAGACGGCAACCAGCGCATACAGGGCGGCGATGATGATGGCCGTGACGACGGCGACGCCGGTGAGCATCGAGTTGAAGGTCTCGGGGCTGATGCTCTGCCCGTTGCTGGTAGTCAGCTGGCCCTGGCTTAGCTGGCGCGCCGCAGCGATGTTGAACGGAATGGCGATCAGGCTCAGGACGCCGGCCGCGACGATGAGCCAGAAGGCGATGTTGACCTCCCGCGGACGTTCCACCGGCTTGCCGGTTCCCATCGGGGCGCCCTGGTAGCCGCCGTACTGCTGGCCGTATGGCGGAATCTGGCCGTAGGGGGACGGTCCCTGTCCGTAGGCCGGAGGCTGCTGCTGGCCGTACTGCGGCGGGTTCTGGCCATAGGCCGGGGGCTGCTGCTGGCCGTACTGGGGCGGGTTCTGTCCGTACTGCGGCGGCTGCGGCTCGTTCTCCGGCGGAACGGGAGGGGTGCTCATTGCTCGTCCTTCGTCTCTGTTGCGGGGCCTTGCCTGAGGTCAAGCACAGCGTATCGCGCAGGCCCGCGCGCGGCGGGAAGGCAGCGGCTGTTTTCCGCAGCCGCAGGCGCGCCCTCAGACAGACGGGCGGCGGAACCAGGCCTGTGCATTCGGGAGCCACATCAGCACGGTGGCCACCGCTGAGACCAGGAAGCTCAGCCAGTTCTGGAAGACGACGGCGGCCACGAGGGAGAGCGCGGCGACGACAGTGAGCGCGATCCGGGCCCACTCGTAGCCTTCCTTCATCCGCAGGGCGAAGAGGATCTGCGCCGCCGCAAGCACGAGGGAAGCGGCGAGGCTGCCAAACGCCAGCGCCAAGGCGGCACCCTGGCCGGCCTCGGCCACGGCTGTGGAGACCAGCAGAGTGCCGACGAGGAAGAGGACACTGACGACGACGCTGAGCAGGCCGCCGAGCAGCCAAATGTAGTAGGAAATGCGCAGTTCCGTCGGAAGAGCGGAGGCGCGGAACATTCCGGTGATGCCGGTGGGCATGACGTCGTTGACGCCCCGGCGGCCGCCGGCAGTCTTGCCGAAGCGGAAACCGTTCGCGGGCCGTCCCGGTTCGGGCCTGGCGGCGGCCGGGGGCCGGAAGGAAGGCGGGGGAGTGGGCGCTTCGAAGCCGCCCTCGGGCCCCGGCTGCGGGGCTGGTTCCGGAATGTTGCTCATGGGAGCCAGCGTAGACCGCCGTCGCGCTTGGCAGCGGGGCACAGGCACTACATGCCGTTAAATGCGACGGTCCGGCAGCGGCCGGTGCCCGACAGTGTCGGGGCGGGCCTGCTGCCGGACCGGCTGCGGACTGCTTAGGCGCTCGGAGCGACGAAGGCAACCTCAAGGGAGATGGTGACCTTGTCACCGACCAGCACGCCGCCGGCTTCCAGGGCCGCGTTCCAGGTCAGGCCGAAGTCCTTGCGGCTGATCACGGTCTCGCCGGAGAATCCCGCGCGGGTGGCACCGAACGGATCGACGGCAACGCCGTTGAATTCGGTCTCGATGACAACCTGCTTGGTGATGCCGCGGATGGTCAGGTCGCCGGTGAGATCGTAGGTCTCGCCCTTGGCGGTGATGTGGGTGGAGGTGAAGGTCATTTCCGGGTACTTCTCGACGTCGAAGAAGTCCTCGCCGCGGACGTGGCCGTCGCGGTTGGCGTCGCCGGAGTCGAAGCTGGCGGTCTTGACGGCGGCGTTGACCTTGGAAGAAGCCAGGCTGTCGCCGACCTCAAGGGTGGCGGAGACATCGTTGAACTTGCCGCGGACCTTGCTGATGCCGGCGTGGCGGACGCTGAAGCCAACCTCGCTGTGGGCGTTGTCGAGGTTCCAGGTACCGGTGGTCAGGCCAGAAGGAATGGTCATTTCTACTCCTAAGTTGAGAGCTGTCGGACTGCTGTCGGCATCCGGAAGAACGCCGTCGATAGGTAGAAGCATGCAAACGTATCTTTTATTCCGTCCCCTTCCAAAAAACTTTCTGCGGGCTCCGGGCCGGGGCTCCGACACGCGCGAGACGCATCTTCACGGCAAGTTCCCAGCCTTCCTTTCAGTTCGTCATTGTGTAGAAATTCTGCGAAACTTAGGACATGCCCCGGATCACTGTCCATTTGTTGCGCCATGGTGAGGTATATAACCCTGCCGGTGTGCTCTATGGGCGGCTCCCGGAGTTCCACCTCTCCGATCTCGGCCGCGAGATGGCCGACGTCGCGGCCGGCTTCTTCGCCGACCGCGCCGCTGCCGGGGCGCGCATCGTGCACCTGGCCTCTTCCCCGCTGACCCGGGCGCAGGAAACGGCGGCGCCGACGTCGGCAGCACTGGGCCTTGAGGTGGCGACGGATGAGCGGATCATCGAGGCGGCAAACCACTTCGAGGGCCTGCGGGTGAACCGGGCAGAACTGATGCGGCCCGCGCACTGGCCCTATTTCGTCAACCCGTTCCGTCCCTCCTGGGGCGAGCCGTACAAGGCGCAGGCCGCACGGGTGCTGGAGGCAGCGCGGGACGCACGGCGCCAGGCCCTGGCCACCGGCGGCGAGGGTGCGGAAGCGATCCTCGTCAGCCACCAGCTGCCGATCTGGGTGGCCCGCCGGGCTGCCGAGCGCAAGCCGCTTTGGCATGACCCGCGCAAACGCGAATGCACCCTGACCTCCGTCACGTCGCTGGTGTTCGAGGATGAACGCATCGTGTCGGTGGACTACAGCGAACCCGCAGCGGCGCTGCTGCCCGGCGCCTCCGCGACGCCGGGCGCCTGACATGGCGGACCCCCGACCCATGGACCCGGAACCAATGAGCCCCGAACCGATGAACCCCAAATCGATGAACCCCAAACCGATGCGCACAGCGAAGAAGATCACGGTGAACAGCAAGCACGGCCTCCGCAAGCTCGGCCGACGCGGCCTCCTCGCGGCAGTGGCGGCCAGCCTGGCTGTCGCCGCCCTCACCGGCTGCGCCGGCCAGGATCCGCTGGCGGCCCAAGCCAAGGCGGGCGACAACAAGAACTACATCGCCGGCGACGGCTCCGTGTCCGTGTTCGCCCCCTCGGAACGCAAGCCCCCGGTGCAGTTCTCCGGAACCCTGTTCGACGGTAAGAAGGTCTCCGCGGCGGATCTGGCTGGCAAGGTCTCGGTGTTGAACTTCTGGTACGCAGGCTGCGCGCCCTGCCGGCTGGAGGCGCCTTCGCTGGAGGCACTGCACAAGGAATTCGCCGCGCAGTCCGTCCTGTTCTACGGCGTGAACGTCCGTGACGAAGCGGCCACGGCTGAGGCTTTCAACCGCAGCTTCGGCCTGACCTACCCCAGCTTCAACGACAAGGACGGCGCCGTCCTGCTCGGCATGACCGATTACGTGCCCCCGGCCGCCGTTCCCACCACCCTGGTGCTGGACAAGCAGGGCCGTGTGGCCGCCCGCATTCTGGGGGTGGCGGACAAGAGCACCCTCAAGGCGCTCATCTCCGACGCCGTGGCCGGACGCTAGTGGGCAATCCCTTCGCCGAAACGATCCTCAACGGCTCGCTGCTGCTGGCGGTGCCGGTGGCGCTGCTCGCCGGCCTTGTCTCCTTCCTCTCGCCCTGCGTCCTCCCCCTCGTGCCCGGTTACCTCGGCTACGTGACAGGTCTGACCGGGGTGGACCTGCAGAAGCAGAAGCGCGGGCGCATGTTCGCCGGGATCGGCCTGTTCGTGTTCGGCTTCTCGGCCGTGTTCGTGGCCTACGGCGCCGTCTTCGGTCAGCTGGGGGCGTGGCTGCGGTTGTCCTCGGGCTGGCTGACGCAGGTGATGGGCGTCGTCGTCATCGTGATGGGCGTGATCTTCATGGGCGGCCTGGGCTGGTTCCAACGCGACGTCAAGCTGCACGCGCGGGTCCCTGCCGGGCTCTGGGGGGCGCCGCTGCTGGGACTGACGTTCGGCCTCGGCTGGGCGCCGTGCATCGGCCCGACACTCTCCGCCGTGCAGCTGCTGGCCATCTCGGGGGATGCGAACGCCGTCAAGGGCGCCTTCCTGACCTTCATCTACTGCCTGGGCCTTGGCCTGCCGTTCCTGCTGATTGCCCTCGGCGTGCGCCGCGGGATGGGCGCAATGGCCTTCTTCAAGCGGCATCGCCGGGCGCTTCAGCTCTCCGGCGGCGGCCTGCTCGTGGTGGTCGGTGCGCTGATGGCAACGGGGATCTGGACGGCATGGGTGAATGAACTGCAATCCTGGCTCGGAACAGTAAGGCTTCCGGTCTGATGACCAAAACGGACGGTGACATGACGAAGGTCAAGGACGAAGAACCCGGAACCACGGGGCCGGCAGCCAAAGAGGCGGTGCTGCCCAGCCTCGGCTTCGCGGGCATGCTGCGGTGGGCCTGGCGGCAGCTGACGAGCATGCGGACGGCCCTGTTCCTGCTGCTGTTCCTGGCCGTGGCAGCCGTCCCCGGTTCGCTGTTCCCGCAGCGGCCGGTGAATCCGTCGGTGGTCACCCAGTACCTCAAGGACAACCCCGTCACCGGCCCGTGGCTGGACAAGCTGCAGATGTTCGACGTGTACTCGTCCGTCTGGTTCTCCGCGATCTACATCCTGCTGTTCATCTCCCTGATCGGCTGCGTGGTGCCGCGGGCCATCGCGCACGCCAAGGCGATGCGCTCCCAGCCGCCGCGCACCCCCACCAGGCTCTCGCGGCTGCCCGAATACGGCACGCTCGTGGTGCCTGCGGACCGCGGGGTTTCAGCCGGTGACGCGATGCGTGACGCGGCGCGGATCCTCAAGCGGCGCGGCTACCGGGTGGAGCTGCGCGACGCCGACGGCGACCGGCCTTCGGTCGGCGCTGAGCGCGGGTTCGTGAAGGAACTCGGGAACCTGGTGTTCCACACCTCCCTGATCGGGGTGCTCGTATCGGTGGCCATCGGCGGCCTGTTCGGCTACAGCGGCCAGCGCACGCTGGTGGAGGGGGAGACCTTCGTCAACACGCTCGTGGACTACGACAGCTTCAGCCCGGGCACGAACTTCAACCCGGACCAGCTCCAGCCGTATTCGGTGCGCCTGGACAAGTTCACCGTCACGTTCGACCGCGAGTCCCCTGGCCACTACGGCCAGCCGCTGGACTTCAACGCAGCACTGACCACCAAGGCATCCCCGACGTCAGCTGAGCAAAAGCAGGTGCTGAAGGTCAACGACCCCGTGTCACTGGGCGGGACGAACATCTACCTGGTCGGCAACGGCTACGCGCCGGTGGTCACCGTGCGCGACGGGCAGGGCAAGATTGCGATGCAGGGACCCGTCGTGTCGGTTCCGACCGACGGCGCCTACACGTCGCTGCTCACCATCAAGGTCCCCGACGCGAGGCCCTCGCAGCTGGGCTTCGTCGGCTTCTTCCTGCCGACAGCCATCATGGACAGCAAGGGCGTCGCCTTCGGCTCGGACCCGGACCCGCTGAACCCGCAGCTGAACCTGAACTCGTTCTACGGCGACCTTGGCCTGGACAAGGGCCAGGCCAAGAACGTCTTCACCCTCGACACCAAGGGCCTGACCCAGCTCAACGGCCGCGACCTGCCCGCCAAGGGCATCGTGCTCTCGCCGGGCAAGAGCTACACGCTGCCGCAGGGCAAGGGCTCCATCAGCTTCGACGGCATCAAGCGCTACGTCGCGCTGGACGTGCACTACAACCCCGGCCAGGCCGGCGCTCTGGTGTTCGCCTTGATCGCCGTCGCCGGGCTGGTGGCCTCCCTGTTCATTGCCCGGCGGCGCGCCTGGGTGCGGGCCGGGGTGCACCCGGACGGCCGGACCATGGTCGAGTACGGACTGCTGGCCCGCGGCGAGGACCACCGGCTCGCCGCCGAAGGAGCAGCCATCCGGGCCCTGCTCGAGAAGGAATGGCTGTCCGGCAAGGACACGGAAACTACAATGAACCCTGCGGCACACCGTGACGGACAGCAAGTCCCCGCGGGCTCCGACGAAGGATCAGTGAAGGATCAGTAATGGGAATCAACGAAACCCTGGGTCAGTACAGTGAGCTCTTCATGCTGCTGGCCGGCGTCGCCTATACCGTGGCGTTCATCTCGTTCACCATCGATTTGGCCCGGAGCAGCAAGACGACCAAAGCCGTCGAGGCCCGGTCCGCTGCCGCAGCCCGGGTGCCGGTGCTCGCCGGTGCCGGTGCTTCCGCCGGGATGGGCGGCTCCAGCGGGCCTGAGGGGCTCGCCGAGCGGCCGGCCGCCGCGAAGAGCAGCGGCGGAGGCGGCCTGACCGCGGATGATTCCATGCGCTACGGCGGCGAACGCCGCGTAGTGGCCCGGGTCGCCGTCGCGCTGACCGTGCTGGCCGCCGTGATCCATGGCGTGGGCGTCGTCACCCGCGGGATCGCCGCGGCCCGTGTGCCGTGGGGCAACATGTACGAGTTCTGCACCACCGGCGGCCTCATTGTGACAGTGGTCTTCCTGCTGGTGCTCACCCGCCGGGACCTGCGTTTCCTAGGCACCTTTGTGGTGGGCCTGTCCCTGATCATGCTGATCGCCGCCGAGACGGCCTTCCAGACCCCGGTGGGGCACCTCGTGCCCGCGCTGCAGAGCTACTGGCTCGTCATCCACGTCTCCGTTGCGGTCTTCTCCGCCGGGCTCTTCACCCTGACCTTCGCCATGTCCGTGCTGCAGCTGCTGCAGTCGCGCCGCACCACCGCGCTCGCAGCCGGCAAGCCGGACAGGATGCCGTTCATGCGCCAGGTGCCTTCCGCCCTGAGCCTGGAGAACCTGGCCTACCGCATCAACACCATCGGCTTCGTCACCTGGACCTTCACCCTGATGTTCGGCGCGCTGTGGGCCGAAAAGGCCTGGGGCCGGTTCTGGGGCTGGGACACCAAGGAAGTCTGGACGTTTGTCATCTGGGTGGTCTACGCCGGCTACCTGCACGCCCGCGCCACCCGAGGCTGGACGGGCACCCGCGCCGCCTGGCTCTCGATCGTCGGTTACCTGTGCGTGGTCTTCAACTTCACGATTGTCAACGTCTTCTTCTCCGGCCTGCACTCCTACGCGGGGCTGCCGAGCTAGGGGCTCACCGGGCGGGCATGACCGACTACTTCACCAGCATTGGAGCGCAGACGGGTCTCTACTCCACCGGTTCCCAGTGGTCCCGGATAGCCGGCACGGTGCCCTCGTCCAGCAACCTGTACGCCGTCGACAGCTGGCTCGCGGGCGCCACGAACCTCACCTCGGCCAAGCGGCTCTGCTCCGCCGGCACGCTCACTGCCGGCGGAAGGGTCAGCATCGCGCAGTACCGCTCCAGCTTTGACTATGACTATTCCTGCATCGGATAGACGGTCAGTGCCTACTCCTGCGGGCGCACCGGTCGTGGCTGGCCCGGAGCTGGCCGGCGGAAGGCATCCCGGAGGGAAAGCTTGCGGGAGTATTCAATGGAGCCGTACCGGAACAAATGGACGGCCAGGCGCAGCAGCAGGAACCCGACGAGGTAAAGCTCCACGATCACGGCGATGGACTCTGCCGGGCTGAGGGTGCCGAAGCCGTTGCGGAGCAGCGCCGTAACCGGGGCGGAGAGCGGGAAGTACGTGAAGATCTGCACGATGGGCGCGTGCGGGTCGGAGACGATCAGGCTCACCGTGTAGAACGGGACAAAGATCAATGCCATCAGCGGGCCGAAGACCGTGCCGGCCTCCTTGGCCGTGGGCATGACGGCGCCGATCGCCACCAGCGTTCCGGTGAAGACGGTGAAGCCGCCCAGCAGCAGCAGCGCGCCGGTGAGCATGGGAAAAGGCTGGAACTCGAGCTGGGCCAGGTCCAGATCAGGCAGAGACAGCTTGTCCCGGAAGAACAGGTAGCCCGCGGCGACCGGGCTGAGGAACACAGCCATCTGCACGATGCCGACGAGGAAGAGGGCGATCACCTTCCCGATGATCAGGGTGGTGGGGTTCAGGGTGGTCAGGATCATCTCCGTCACCCTGTTCTCTTTCTCTTCCAAGGTGCTGTTGAGCATCTGGTTGGAGAGAAGAATGAGGCTGACGTAGAAGATGACCAGGAAGATCAGCGGCGGCACGACGGCGTTGATGCCGCCGGAGAGCTGACCGTTCTTGAAAGTCTCCGCGTGGACCTGCACGTCGCCGCCCGCCGCGGCGGTGAGGACTGGAGAACCGATCTTCTGCTGCGCGGCCAGGATCAGCAGCTGCTTCGCGACGGCATCGTACTTGCCGTTCTCGAAGATGCCCTTGTCCACTCCGAACACTTCGACCGGAGCCGTGGACGGGTCGGCGGGATAGGAGAAGTAGGCGTCGGCGCGGCCCGCCTTGACGTCGGCGACGGCGGCGGCGGGATCATGTGCGACCTGGCCGCCAAGCCGTGCGGCCAGACCAGGCGGTATCAGGCCGGAGGCATCCGTGTAGCTGAAGGTGAAGCGGGCGTTCTTCTGCGCGTCCGACGTGCTGTGGGTCGAGGTGTTGCTGGTGTAGACCAGGAGGAACACCACGGCCAGCACCATGGGGATGGCCAGCGTCGCGATCCAGAAGCGCCGCTTCTTGGCGGTCCGGGTGAACTCGAAACCGACCACGGTGCCCAGATTGTGTCGTGCCATGCGGATCAGGCTCCCTTCGGGGCGTGCTCTTCGCCGTAGACCTTGATGAAGATCTCGTCCAAGGAGGTGCGGACTGTCATGAAGCTGCTGACGGAGATGCCGGCGTCAACGAGGGACCGCAGCACAGTGGCCTCATCGGCACCCTCCCGCGGCGACAAGTCCGCCAGGCCCCCGGCGTCCGAGACGACGTCGTATAAGGCGGAGGCCGGAATCCTGCCCCCGTGGCGCACGCGGTAAACCGTCCCGCCGAACTGGTCCTGGACGTCGGCGACGGTGCCGTAGGCCCGCGAGACGCCGTCTTTGAGCAGGATCACCCGGTCGCAGAGACGCTCCACTTCCTCCATCTGGTGGGTCACCATGATGACTGTCGATCCGGCACGTTGCTGGTCTTCAATGATGTCCATCAGCAGGCGGCGGTTGACGGGGTCGAAACCCTTGGTCGGTTCGTCCAGGATCAGCAGCTCGGGGTTGTTCATGATCGTCACGCCGAGCTGGACTTTCTGCTGCTGGCCGCTGGAGAGCTTGTCCAGCCGCAAGGTGGCCTTGTCTGCCAGGTCGACGCGCTCCAGGAAGGCAAGCGACCAGGATCTCGCCGCCGCCTTGCCCAGCCCTTTCAGCCGGCCGAAGTAGACCATGACGTCCAGCACGGCCTCCTTCTTGTAGAGGCCCCGTTCTTCCGGCAGGTAGCCCAGCCGTGCGCCGTCCTTGGGCTCGAAGGTCTTCCCGCCGATGTGCAAGGTGCCGGCCGTCGGCTGGTAGATGCCCAGCAGCGCGCGCAGGGTCGTTGTCTTCCCGGATCCGTTGCTGCCGAGGAATCCGAAGGTCTCACCCGCAGTGACGTCGAAGGACAGGTCCCGGATCACGGTCTTGTCGCCGAAGTCCATCCGGAAACCGTGAATGTGCACGAGCGGTTCGGCTGCCGCGGCATCCCCCAGTGTCATGACCCCCACTCTAGCGGCGGCGCGAATGCTCTCCTGCTTGTCACCGCGCCGGTGGAAACCCTTGTCCCGTTCAGGAACTTGGCTTGTCCGAATCGGGGTTTTCGCGGCGCAGTTTGCGTTCGCGGGCTTCGATTTCGCCGCGGATCCGGCGCAGCCGCTCGGTCTCGGCCTGCTGCCGGCGCCGGGTCTCCAAATTGCGCAGGAACATTGGGTCGTCGTCGGGTGCCGTCGGGTGCCCGGGGTAGGAAGCCGGTGCCTGCAAGCCGCGCGGCCTGCCGAAGATCAGCCACATCACGGCGCCCAGCACGGGAAGGACCACCATCACCACGATCCAGGCCGTCTTGGAGATCGCCCGCACATCGCGATGGTCGGTGCGGATGCAGTCCACCAGCCCGTAGACGAAAAGTGCGATCAAGGCGATCGCGGCCAGCACTCGAGGCATGTCACCAGTCTACCGCTGGTCGCCTCCGGCGAACCCCGGGTAGTGATGCGCGGGTAGACTGGAGCCGTGGGTTTTCTGAAGTACTTCCTGATCCGTTTCGTGCTGTTCCTGGCACTGTTCGTCCTCTTCTACGCGGTGGGACTCGGCGTCGTCTACGGCAGCATCGCGGCGGCCGTCGTCGCCTTCTGCATCAGCTTCCTGTTCCTGCAGAAGCAGCGTGACGCCGCCACCTCGGAGCTGAGGACCCGTTTCGCGGGCAAGGGGCACACGGTGCGCGGGGAAACCGAGGCGCAGGACGCCGACGTCGAGGACGCACTGGTGGACGCACACCCGGACATCGCCGTCGACGCGGACCGCCGCGCACCCAAGGCCAAGGGCCTCTAGAACAGCTTCGGCAGCACCAGCGCCGCGGCCAGCAGGACGCTGTAGCCGAGGTTGATCAGCCCGGTCTGCTTCAGGACCGGGATCAGGCTCTTGCGCTTCTTGCCCTTGAGCATGAGCCAGCTTGGCATCAGGCAGGCAGGGATCAGCAGCAGGACCACCAGGGTCCACGGGTGCGTGGGTACCAGGGCCAGCACCAGCAGGATCGCCACCGCCAGCATCAGCACGTAGCTCAGCCGGGCCCGCCTGTCCCCAAGCCGCACCGCCAGCGTGCGCTTGCCCGCTTCGATGTCGGTCGGAATGTCCCGCACATTGTTGGCCATCAGCAGGGCGGTCGCGATCAGGCCGGTGCCGACGGCGCCGACGACGGCGGGCAGGCTGATTTGGCCGGCCTGGGTGAAGGTGGTGCCGAGGGTGGCCACCAGGCCGAAGAAGACGAAGACGAACACGTCACCCAGGCCGAGGTAGCCGTACGGGTTGCTGCCCCCGGTGTACCCCCAGGCGGCCAGCACGCAGCCGGCGCCGACCAGCAGCAGCCACCAAGCCTGTGAGACCAGCACCAGGCCGAGGCCCGCGAGCATGGCCAGCCCGAAGGACAGGAAGGCGGCGTACTTGACCTGCCGAGGCGTCGCCGCACCGGAGCCGACCAGCCGCAGCGGCCCGACCCGCACGTCGTCGGTCCCGCGGATGCCGTCCGAGTAGTCGTTGGCGTAGTTGACTCCCACCTGCAGCAGCAGCGCGACCAGGGCCGCGAGCACGGCATTAAGCGGTCTGAAGCCGTCCAGGTCGTACGCAGCGGCGGAGCCGATGATCACGGGCGCAATTGCCATCGGGAGGGTGCGCAGGCGCGCGCCCTCGATCCACTGTGCGGGTGTAGCCACCGGCGTCCTTTCGGGTTGGGTCAGTGTCCGGCGTCGCCGGCGCTGCGCAGGGTCTCTGTCATGGCCATCCGGTCCGGCTTGCCGTTGGGCAGCAGCGGGAGCCCGGCGGCGCAGTGGATGATCTTCGGGGCAAGCCGGTGGCCGAGTGCCTCGACGGCGGCATCGCGCACGTGCGCCGGATCGGACCCGGCGACGAACGCGGCAACGGTCTGGCCCCATTCCTCGCTCGGCAGGCCGGTGACGAAAGCGCCCTGCACGCCGTCGATGGCTTCGAGGGCTTTCTGGACCTGCGCGGCGGACACCTTCAGGCCCCCGGTGATGATGACGTCGTCGGCCCGGCCGAGCACCGTCAGGCGCCCCTCGGCGTCGAGGGCGCCCAGGTCCTCGGTGCGGTACCAGCGGACGCCGTCCTCCTCGAAGAAGCGCTCCGCCGTCAGGTCCGGCCGGCCCAGGTAGCCGGCGGCGACGGTGTCCCCGCCCAGCAGGATCCGCTCGCCGTCGAGCCTGACCTGCATGCCCTCCAGCGGGACGCCGTCGTACACGCAGCCGCCGCAGGTCTCGCTCATGCCGTAGGTCGTGACGACCTGCAGACCCTCGGTGCGGGCCTGTTCCAGCAGGGACCCGGGGGCGGGGCCGCCGCCGAGCAGGATCGCGTTGAACCGGCGCAGCGCGTCCAGCGTGCCGGGGGAGGGGTTCTCCAGCAGGCGGCGCAGCTGGGTGGGGACCAGCGAGGTGAAACGGGTGCGGTCCGTCAGTTCCTGCGCCGCGGCGGTGAAGGCTTCCGGGGTGAACCCGGCGGAGAGGTCCATGGCCCAGGGCCGGGTGCCGGCATAGAGCGAGCGGACCAGGACCTGGACCCCTGCGACGTAGTGCACCGGCAGGGCGAGCAGCCACTGCCCCTCGCCGCGCAGGGCCATGGCAGTGGCCATCGAGGAGGCAGCCAGTGCGCCCGCGGAGAGGGCGGTCCGCTTCGGTGTCCCGGTCGAGCCGGAGGTGTTCACGATGACGGCAACGTCCTCGAATTCGTCCTCCGGACCGGGTCGGTCTTCCGGGGCCGGGCCGGCAAGCAGTTCGACGGCGGGCCCCTCGCCGGCGAGGGCTGCGGCGAGGGCGGTGAGGATAGGGTCCAGTTCCATGCTGTCCTAGAAGTTGCGGAGCCGGTCAGGCGCCTAGAAGTAGTAGGGGAACCGGGACCAGTCCGGGTCGCGCTTTTCGAGGAAGGCCTCTTTGCCCTCGACTGCCTCATCCGTCATGTAGGCCAGCCGCGTCGCTTCCCCGGCGAACACCTGCTGGCCGGCCAGGCCGTCGTCGGCGAGGTTGAAAGCGAACTTGAGCATTCGGATGGCCTGCGGGGACTGGCGGGCAATGTCCGCGGCGTACTCGAGCGCGGTCTCTTCCAGCCGTTCGTGGTCCACTGCCTCGTTCACGGCGCCCATCCGGACCATGTCGTCGGCGGAATATTCGCGGGCGAGGAAGAAGATTTCGCGCGCGTTCTTCTGTCCGATCTGCCGGGCCAGCAGCGCCGAGCCGTAGCCGGCGTCGAAGGAGCCGACAGTCGCGTCAGTCTGCTTGAACTTGCCGTGCTGACGGGAAGCGATGGTCAGGTCCGCCACCACATGCAGGCTGTGGCCGCCGCCCGCTGCCCAGCCGTTGACGACGGCGATGACGACCTTGGGCATCGTGCGCATGAGCCGCTGGACCTCAAGGATGTGCAGGCGGCCGGCGCGGGCCGGGTCGATGGTCTCCTTCGTCTCGCCCTCTGCGTACCGGTAGCCGTCGCGGCCACGGATGCGCTGGTCCCCGCCCGAGCAGAACGAGTGGCCGCCGTCCTTGGGGGACGGGCCGTTGCCCGTCAGCAGCACGGTGGCGACGTCCGGCGTCATCCTGGCATGGTCAAGGGCCCGGTAGAGCTCGTCCACGGTGCCGGGGCGGAAGGCGTTGCGCACCTCGGGACGGTTGAAGGCGATCCGGACCGTGGGAAGGTCCTTCGGGGCGGAGCCGGAGCGGTCAACCTGGCGGTGGTAGGTGATGTCCTCGAAGTCGAAGCCCTGCACGGTGCGCCACCGGACCGGGTCGAAGAGGTCTGAAACCTTGCCGGGAAGATCTGTGCTCACCTACCGAGTCTAAGGCCAGCGCGAACACCGGCCGGAACCGGGGCGCTGGCACAGGAGGGACCCGGAGCCGGGCTGCTATTCGCACCGGGAGGAGAAACCGCCCGCACCGGGCCCTTCGCGCGCAGGACGCCCGTTTCACCTCCCCGGGCGGAGAACCAGGCCCCCGCGGGGAACCAGGTCCCGGCGGGGGTCAGGAGATGCAGAATTCGTTACCTTCCCGCGGGCGATCATCGCGTCAATGAAGGCCTGATCGCTGGGTTCCACCACCCAGCCGAGGGTTTCGGCCCACCAGTCCGCCTGGGCATGGGAGTCCTTGGTGTCGACCGCTACCTGGATGACGTACGCCATGCCCGGGAGCCTAAAGTGCGCAGGGCGCGATGCCAAGAGAGGTGCGCGCAGGTTCCGACCCGGAACCGGCGCGCCGGAGCCCGCGATAGCGTCCGGTTGACCGTGCGGGAACGCGCATGGAATATTTATAGAACGAACGGTCGGTAATAAGCAGCGGGTTCACCCTGCCGCAATGACGCGAGGAGATCCGATGGCGGAAGCGTATCTGGTGGGCGGGGCGAGGACACCGGTGGGCCGGTACGGGGGCGTGCTCTCGGGCGTGCGGCCCGACGACCTGGCCGCACTGGTGGTCAAGGAGGCGGTCCAGCGGGCAGGCATCGACCCGGCGTCGATCGACGAGGTCATCCTCGGCAGCGCCAACCAGGCCGGCGAGGACAACCGCAATGTCGCCCGGATGGCCACCCTGCTCGCCGGCCTGCCGGACGAGGTTCCCGGCATCACGGTGAACCGGCTGTGCGCATCCGGCCTCTCCGCCATCATCATGGCCTCGCAGATGATCAAAGCAGGGGCCGCTGACGTCGTCGTCGCCGGCGGGGTCGAGTCCATGAGCCGCGCTCCCTGGGTCCTCGCCAAGCCGGAGAAGGCTTTCGCCCGGCCCGGCGAACTGGTGGACACCTCGATCGGCTGGCGTTTCACCAACCCGTTGTTCAAGCAGCGTGACAAGGCCACCTATTCGATGCCGGAAACCGCTGAGGAAGTGGCGGCCGTGGATGGCATCACCCGCGAGGATGCCGACGCATTCGCGCTGCGCTCCCACCAGCGCGCACTCGCCGCCATCGCGTCCGGGCGGTTCGACGCCGAGATCGTCGGGGTTGAAACCCGCAGGGGCACGGTCACCGTGGACGAGGGACCGCGCCCCGAAACCAGCCTGCAGGTTCTGGCCGGACTGCGGCCGGTGGTCAAGTCCGGCGGTGTCGTCACCGCCGGCAACGCTTCCTCGCTCAACGACGGCGCCTCCGCCATCGTGGTCGCGTCCGAGAGCGCCGTCGAACGCATGGGGCTGGCTCCGCGTGCCCGCATCCTGGATGGCGCGTCGGCGGGCGTGCCCCCGGAGATCATGGGCATTGGACCGGTGCCGGCGACCCGCAAGGTGCTCGAGCGGACAGGGCTCTCCCTCGACAGCATCGGTGCCGTCGAGCTCAACGAAGCGTTCGCCACCCAGTCCCTGGCCTGCATCCGCCGGCTGGGCCTCGACCCGGAAATCGTCAATGCCGACGGCGGTGCTATCGCGCTCGGGCATCCGCTCGGCTCCTCCGGAGCACGCATCGCCATCACGCTGCTCGGCCGGATGGAACGCGAGGACGCCCGGCGCGGCCTCGCCACGATGTGCGTCGGCGTCGGGCAGGGCACCGCCATGCTGCTGGAGCGTGTCTGATGGACTACCGCACCCTCAAGGTCGAAGAACGCCCCGACCGCTGGACCGTCCTGCTGGACCGGCCGGACGTCCGCAACGCCATCGACCAGACGATGGTCGAGGAGCTGCACTCCGTCTGCGCCGAACTTGAGCGCAGTCCGCGCATCCTCATCCTCGCCGGCACCGGGGGCATCTTTGCCTCCGGTGCGGACATTGCCCAGCTGCGCGAGCGGCGGCGCGACGATGCGCTCGCCGGCATCAACTCCGGCATCTTCGTCCGGATCGCGAAGCTGCCGCTGCCGGTGATCGCCGCGATGGACGGATACGCCCTCGGCGGCGGCGCGGAGCTGGCTTTCGCCGCCGACTTCCGGATCGGCACGCCCGGGCTGAAGATCGGCAACCCCGAAGCGGGCCTCGGTATCCTCGCCGCCGCAGGCGCGAGCTGGCGGCTGAAGGAACTGGTGGGGGAGCCGCTGGCCAAGGAGATCCTGCTCGCCGGCCGGATCCTCGACGCCGAGGAGGCCCTCGCGGCACGCCTGGTCACCGAACTGCACCCTGCCGGTGAGCTGCTGGCGGCCGCGCATGCCCTCGCGGACCGCATCGGGCGGCAGGACCCGCTCGCGCTGCGGATCACCAAATCCGTGTTCCATGCTCCCGCCGCCGCGCATCCGGTCATCGACGAGCTGGCGCAGGGAATCCTCTTTGAAAGCCAGGCCAAATTCGACCGGATGCAGGCCTTCCTGGACAGGAAGGCCTCCCGGGCGAAGGACGCCCCGGCGCCGGCAGGCCCGAGCGACGCTCCGGCCGGAAAGGAAGAACGATGAGCGTACCCTCCAGGGTCGGAGTGCTTGGCGGCGGCCGGATGGGAGCCGGGATCGCGCACGCGTTCCTCATCGCGGGAGCCGACGTGGTCGTCGTCGAGCGGGACGAGCCTGCCGCCGACGCAGCGCGTACGCGCGTACTCGACGCCGTCGCCAAGAGCGTGCAGCGCGGCACCGCGGACGGCACGGCCGAGGAGTATGCCGCGAAGCTGCGCACCTCCACCGACTACGGTGACTTCACCGGCTGCGGCCTCGTGGTGGAAGCGGTCCCGGAGGACTTCGGGCTGAAGTCCGCCGCGCTCGCCGAGGTGGAGGGCCGGCTCGGCCCGGATGCGTGGCTGGCGACCAACACCTCGTCCCTGTCCGTCGCCAAGCTCGCCGGGCAGCTACGCCGGCCGGAGCGGTTCTGCGGCCTGCACTTCTTCAACCCGGTGCCGGCGTCCCTGCTGGTGGAGGTGGTCCTCGGGCCGGCCACGGGCCCCGAGCTGGCTGCCGCGACCAAGGAGTGGGTGCAGACGCTGGGCAAGACAGCCGTGGTGGTCAATGACGCGCCGGGCTTCGCCTCCTCCCGGCTGGGGGTCGCCATCGCTCTGGAGGCGATGAGGATGCTCGAGGAGGGGGTCGCCTCCGCCGAGGACATCGACGCAGCGATGGTGCTGGGCTACCGGCACCCGGTCGGACCACTGCGGACCACCGACATTGTCGGCCTCGACGTGCGCCTGGGCATCGCCAAGTACCTTCAGTCCATGCTGGGGGAGAGGTTCGCCCCGCCGGCGATCCTGCGCGAGAAGGTGGCGCGCGGGGAGCTGGGCCGCAAGAGCGGCAAAGGCTTCTTCGACTGGTCCGAGGCGTAGGCAGGACCCGAGACCTGGCCCGCGCGCCTTACCCCGCAGTGCGCGGTCCTAGGCCGCGGCGCGCGGCTTAGGTGGCTGCAACGGCGTCGGCGACGACGGCGGCGAGCGAACCCGACCGGCGGAAAACGGTCCGCTGCCGCCGGGCGCCGTTGCCGCGTGCCAGCGCCCGGCTGAGCAGCTCCCCGACCAGGTCCTCGTCGCCCCGCCGCTCCAGGGCGGGGAACACATGCCGGTGCAGCGCCGCCACGGCTTCGGGCGCCGGGCACAGCCGGCCGTCGCCCGGGTGCATCAGCAGGCCGTCAAGGCCCCAGCGGCTGGCACGCCAGGAGCTCAGCCGCAGCAGCGGCACCGGTATGTCCGGCGGCGTGCGCCCGCGCCGCGCGTCCTCGGCGGCGGTCTCCACCAGTGAGCGGGTCAGACCGGCGAGGAGGACGGCGTCGTCGGCGTCCAGGCACACGTCCGCGACCCTGATCTCCACGGTGGGGAAGCGTTCGGAGAGGCGCGCGTCGAAGTAGATCATGCCCCGGTCCAGCGGCACCCCCGAAGTGATCAACTCATCGACCAGGGTCCGGTAGGCGCGGGCCGACCCGAACGGCGCTGTCGGGCCCGACGTCGGCCACCGGCTCCAGGCCTGAATCCGGAAGCTCGCATAGCCGCTGTCCGAGCCTTTCCAGAACGGGGAATTCGTGCTCAGGGCGGCCAGCACGGGCAGCCAGGGGCCCAGCCGGTCCAGCACGGCTACGCCCTCCTCGTCCGATTCGACCGCCACGTGCACATGGCAGCCGCAGGTGAGCTGCTCGCGCGTGGTCAACCCGAACTGGTCGGTCATGGCGTCGTTGCGGCTGCCCGCGGACGTGTGCGGCGTGACCGGCAGCGGCGAACTTGCGAGCGCCGCCACCTCTGCCCCGAATTCCGCGGCAAGGCTCCCGGCCAGGGCACGGCCGCCGGCGATGTCACGGCCGAGCTCTTCCAGCGACGCGTGCGGCTGGCTGGCGCACTCGATCTGTTCCTGCTGCAGCTCCGCGCTGAGCGGCGGGATCCGCTGCTGGTGGCCGGATCGTTCGTGGCGCGCGAGCATCTGAGCCGCCAACGGCAGCGGGTTGCCCGTGCCGGGCTGCACAATAAGGAGTTCCTCCTCCACACCGACGGTGCGCATGCAGCAATTCTGGCGGACGAATCCGCTCCCGGACAGGGGCGGCGGAGGAATCCGCCGGGGCCTACTCGCCGGGCTTGGGCCGGTCCAGGATGAGGTTGGTGATCCGCAGCGTGCAGAGCCTGCGCTGCTGCTCGTCGTAGAGGACCACCTCATGGCTGGTGGTGGTGCGGCCCAGGTGCAGGGCCGTGGCGATGCCTGTGACAGTGCCGCTGCGCGCCGAGCGGTGGTGCGTGGCGGAAACATCGACGCCGACGGCGGACCGGCCCGGTCCGGCATGGATCACCGCCGCCCAGGAGCCAATCGCCTCCCCGAACGCCAGCGAGGCGCCACCGTGCAGCAGCCCGAAAGACTGCCGGTTCCCCTCCACGGGCATGGTCGCCACGACGCGCTCGGCGGACTGCTCAAGGATCTTCACGCCCATCTTCTCGTCGAGCTCGCCGAGCACGATCGTCCAGGGTTCGGCAGGGCTTTGCTCGCTCAAGGGGGGCCTCCTCGCAGCTGCTGTGCATCGCAGCACCTTCATGTACGCTAGCTATATTACCGAACGCCCGGTCAGTTTATCTCCGGGCGCCGCTGTTTCCCGGAAGGAACCGTCAACGATGACCGCTGCCGCGACTGAAACCGCCGTCGTCCCGAGCTACGTGCTCGATGCCTGGTGGACCCCCGCCGCCGTAAGTTCCGGTGCCGAGGTGCGCGATGCGAGCACCGGTGAAATTCTCGGCCTGGTCAGCACGGACGGCCTTGACCTCGCCGCCGTCGTCGCCCACGGCCGCACGGTCGGCCAGCGCGAGCTGGGGCAGCTCACCATCCATGAGCGGGCGCTCAAGCTCAAGGAGCTCGCCACCTACCTCAACGGCCGCCGCGAGGAGCTCTACGACGTCTCCGCCCGCACCGGCGCCACCAAAATCGACTCGATGATCGACATCGACGGCGGCATCGGGGTGCTCTTCACGTTCTCCTCGAAGGGCCGGCGCGAACTGCCCAACGCCAATGTCATCGTCGAGGGCCCGGTGGAGACCCTCTCGAAGGACGGCTCCTTCCTCGGCGAGCACATCTACACCCGGATCCCCGGCGTCGCCGTGCAAATCAACGCGTTCAACTTCCCCGTCTGGGGCATGCTGGAGAAGTTTGCGCCGGCATTTTTGGCCGGGGTGCCCAGCATCGTCAAGCCGGCGACCCCGACCGGGTACCTCACCGAGGCAGCCGTGCGCGTGATCGTCGAGTCCGGCATCCTGCCGGCCGGTTCGCTGCAGCTCATCTCCGGGTCCGCGCGGACGGTGCTCGACGTGCTTGACTACCGGGACCTGGTCTCCTTCACCGGCTCGGCCTCCACTGCCAACGCGCTCAAGGGCCACCCGAACGTCGTCCAGGGCGGGGTCCGCTTCACCTCCGAGACGGACTCGCTCAACGCGGCCATCCTGGGCCCTGACGCCGTCCCCGGCACGCCGGAATTCGACGCGTTCATCAAGTCCCTGGTAACCGAGATGACCGTCAAGGCCGGGCAGAAGTGCACCAGCATCCGCCGCACCATCGTGCCCCGGGAGCTGGTCGAAGAGGTGGTGGCAGCCACCGCGGCCCGGGTGGACCAGCGCGTGGTGCTCGGGGACCCGCGGGCGGAGGGCGTGACCATGGGCGCGCTGGCCTCGCTCGAGCAGCTCGCCGACGTGCGCGCCTCGGTCCAGCGGCTGATCGACGCCGGCGGCGAGATCGCCTACGGCACGCTCGATGACCCGGCCGTCACCCGCGCGGAGGGCACCGGCACCGATGCCCGGGGAGCGTTCATGGGTCCGGTCGTCATGACCTGGGAGGACCCGGAAACCCCCGAGATCCACTCGGTGGAATGCTTCGGCCCGGTCACCTCGGTGATCGGCTACACGGACCTCGACGACGCCGTGCGGCTGGCCGCCCTCGGGTCCGGCTCGCTGGTGGCCACGGTCGCAACCAACGACCCGGACACTGCCCGCGCCCTCGTGACGGGCATCGCCGCACACCACGGCCGCGTGCTGGTGCTCAACCGGGACGACGCCCGCACCTCGACCGGGCACGGCTCCCCGGTCCCGCACCTGGTGCACGGCGGACCCGGGCGCGCGGGCGGCGGCGAGGAGCTTGGCGGCATCCGCTCGGTCAAGCACCACATGCAGCGCACCGCCCTGCAGGGCTCCCCGGACATGCTTACGGCCGTCACCGGGGTCTGGCACACCGGCGCGGCCCAGCGGCTGGCGGGGGACCCTGCCTTCGGGGGATCGGCCGACGTCGAGCACCCCTTCCGGAAATCCCTCACGACGCTGCGGATCGGCGACGGCGTGGCCTCCGGCCTGCGCGAGGTGCGCCTGGAGGACATCAGCGCCTTCGCGCAGAGCACCGGGGATACGTTCTACGCGCACACCAACCAGGAGGCGGCGGAGGCGAACCCGTTCTTCCCCGGCATCGTGGCGCACGGCTACCTGCTGCTCTCCTGGGCCGCAGGGCTCTTCGTCGAGCCCGCACCGGGGCCGGTGCTGGCCAATTACGGGCTGGAGAACCTGCGCTTCATCACGCCGGTGGCCGCCGGGGACTCCATCCGCGTCACCCTGACCTGCAAGCAGATCACCCCGCGCGTGACGGACGAATACGGCGAGGTGCGCTGGGACGCCGTCCTGCACAACCAGAGGGACGAGATCGTCGCGGCCTATGACGTGCTCACCCTCGTCGAAAAGCACTAAGCACTAAGACCCGAGCAGCAAGGCTTAAGCGCGAACGGCCGGTTACGGCGACTTTCCCTCGCGGGAAGCCGCCGTAACCGGCCGTTCGCTGCAGCGCGGTGTGCCTACTGGCCGCTGCGCTCGTCCCCGCGGGCGTGGTTGCCGTGCAGGATCGAGGCGACGGCGCCGGTCTGCTCATTGAGCAGCACCTTGTCCTGGCGCTCATGGTGGAAGTTGAACATGGCGCTCAGCGAACCAGCGGTCGCATCCGCGGAGGCGTCGCCGATCTGGCCGGTGGACCAGTTGTCCTCAATGAAGCGCAGGATCGATGCCTGGTCGGTCTGAGTGTGGTCCACGAAGTTCTTCTTCGCGAAGGGGGAGACGATCACCAGCGGCTGGCGCGGGCCGGGGCCGCAGCGGTCGGCGTAGCCGCCGGCCATCGGAACCCCGCTGGCCGCGGCGTTCTGGCACCAGGCGGCGTCGTCGGCCGTGTTGGAGGAGTTCTTCACCTTCGCGGCGACGTGGTCGTACCAGCCGTCAGAGTCGTCATAGGCGAGGACGACGGCGGTGCTGTCCCAGTTCTTGGACTTCTGGATCTGGTTGATCGTCTTGGTGATGAAGTTCTGCTCATCGATCGGGTCCGAGTAGGCGGCGTGGCCGTCCTGGAACATCCCGGCCTTGAGGAAGGACACGGCGGGCAGATTGTCCGTGTTGACGACCTTGTCGAACTCGCTCAGGTCGTACTGGTGGTTGGCCTGGCCGCTGTGGCCGATCTCCGCGTCGCTGGCCGGGGCCAGGTGGTGCGGGTTCGCGGTGGAGGCGTAGTACTGGAACGGCTCGTGGTGCGGCGAGTAGTCAGTGACGGTCGCACCGGCGGCGTTGGTGTGGCTGGACTTGCAGGCAGCCGGCGCGGAGGCCGTGGCCGCCGTCGTCGGAGCGAAGCCGCCCTGGAACCAGCCCCAGGACACGCCCTTCTTGTTGAGCAGGTCGCCGACGTTGGTGCCGGTCATGCCGGCGAGGTTGTTCGACTTGGCGTGGCTGGAGTTGGAGCAGTCATCGTAGACCGGGTCCGGGTCGCCGATGACGGTGCCGACGCCGCTGGCGTCGGGCTGGCGCACGGTGTAGCTGCCGGCCGACGGGGTGGTGGCGGGCTGGCCCGCGGCGGTGAATTCCTTCACGCCGTGGGTCTGGCCGGAGACCAGGTTCAGCGCGCCCGGGGTGGAGGGGCCGAAGGTGGTGCTGAAGTGGTTATCGCTCATCGCGTAGTTCTGCGCGTAGTTCCACAGCCCGGTGACGGTGTTGCCGTCGTAGTAGTCCATGGTCAGGCCCTTGCGGCCGTACTGGTTGGTGCCGCAGGCGTCCGTGCTGGTGTTCTCGACGAACTTGTCCATCGCGCCGCCGTTGTAGGCCTTCTGCTCGGCCGTGTACTCGTGGTTCTGGTCGCAGGTGACTGCCTGCGACGGGGAGAGCCGCTCCGGCTGGGCCGAGTTCGGGTTGTTGGGGGCGAGCAGGCCGGCGTTGGCCAGCGTGTTGATGTTCTTCGGAGTGTCGTCCGAGGCTTTGAAGGTCGCGGCTTTCGCGCCCGAGCCCTGCTGGGTTTCGCCAGGGGTGTTGGCGGCCTTGGGGTAGGTGGCGAAGTAGTGGTCGAAGGAGACGTTTTCGCCGTAGATCACCACAACGTGCTTGATCGGGGTGGCCGTGGAGCCGGCGCTGTCCTGTGCGCTGGCGGCAGGCATGCCGAGGAATCCGGCACCGAATGCCGACGTGGCCAGCGCTGCGGCGCCCGTGACGGCCGCGACGCGTTTGTTGATGTACTTCATGGGTGTCCAATCATTCCGTGGGCGCGGCCGTGGCCGGCGCCCAGCTGCCTCGGAGCGAGGAAAGTGGTTGTTGCCAAAAGCAATCTACTTGGCGGTAAGGCCCGAAAATCCGGTATTTCCGGTTTGTTCCGCAAGAGTTCACCCGGGGCGCGAACGGCCGGCAACGGCGGGATGTTCCGAAGAGAGGCCGCCGTTGCTGGCCGCTCGCCGGGAGGAATGCCTCTTCAGAAGCGGGCCCGGATCCACTAGGGTTTCACCCCGTACCGGCCGGAGCCGCCCGGGCCGCCGGATGAAGGGGGATTGCCATGTCCATGACCACCCGCTCTGCTGACGGAACAACTATCGCCTACCAGAGCAGCGGCTCAGGGCCGGCCGTCATCCTGGTCGGCGGAGCGTTGAACAGCAGGCATTCCGCGGGACCGCTCGCCACCGAACTGGCCCCGCACTTCACCGTCTACGCCTACGACCGCCGCGGCCGCGGGCAGAGCACCGACTCCCAGCCCTACGCCGTCGCCCGCGAAGTCGAGGACCTGCAGGCCGTGATCGACGCAGCCGGGGACAACGTGTGCGTCTACGGCCACTCGTCCGGGGCGATCCTGGCCCTCGAGGCCGCCGCGGCAGACCAGCGGGTCAGCCGGCTCGCGGTGTACGAACCGCCGTACCTGACCCAGTCCGAGGACAACGAGGCGCAGGCCGGGCTGCCGGCGCGGCTGGATAAGGCGTTGGCGGCGGGGGACCGGGGAGCCGCCGTCGAAATGTTCATCCGGTTCACCGGAGCGGACTTCGACGAGGCCATGACGAAGACGCCGTGGTGGCCGGCCCTGCTGGAACTGGCCCATACGCTCCCGTACGACGTCGCCATCACCGGGGACGGCTCGGTTCCGGCAGAGCGGCTCGCCGCCGTCACCGCGCCCACGCTGGCACTGTACGGCGGGGCGAGCCCGGCGTGGGCCGCGGCGTCGGCGGAGGCTGTCGTGGCCGCCGTTCCGGGAGCCAGGGCGCAAAAGATCGATGGCCAGGACCACGCCGTCGCCGCGGACGTCCTCGCGCCCGTGCTCATCGGCTTCTTCCGCTGACTGCGCGAACGGCCGCTAACGGCGACCTTTCGTCGGAAAAAGTCGCCGTTAGCGGCCGTTCGCGCAGGGGAACGCGGGTCTTCGGGTCAGCTGTGCAGGCCCTCGAAGGCGACGGCGACGACGTCGTCCGCGAGCTTGGAGGGGGAGAGCGTCCCGCCGGGCCGGTACCATTCCACGATCGAGTTGATCATCCCGAAGATCAGGCGGGTGGTGGTGCGCGGGTCGATGTCCTTGCGGACCGAGCCCTCGTCGCGCGCCGCCGCCACCAGCGCCGCCACGCGGTGGTCGAAGGCGCGCCGGCGCTCGAGTGCTTCCCGCTCGACGTCGGTGTTCCCGCGCAGCCGCAGCAGCAGCGTCACGAAGGGCAGCCGGTCCACCAGCACGGCGACCGTGTGCCGGAGTACGAACTCGAGCCGCGCGTCCGCCGGCCCCTCGTTGGCGCCCGGGGCCGTCAGGATGGCCTCGAGGCCGCCCAGCGCATGTTCCAGCGCGAGCCGCAGCAGGTCCCCCTTGGACGGGACGTGGTGGTAGATCGCGGACTTGGAGATGCCCAGGTTGTCGGCCAGGATGCCCATCGACGTGGCGTCGTAGCCGTGCCGGTTGAAGACGTCGACGGCGATCTTCAGGACCGACTGCTGGTCGTAGCCGGGGCGGCCGCGGCGCGCGGCGGTGGTGGTTCCGTTGGAGCTGGGCATACCGGCTAGTCTCTCATGACCGGACGGTCGGTCCGGGGCCGCTCAGGCCTTCTCCCGCAGGTCATAGATGCGGCGCAGCTTGCCGTTGGAGCGCTCGAGGCTGCCGGGCTCGACGACGTGGATCCGGGCGGTGGAGCCAATGTGGATCTTGATCTGCTTGGCCAGATCCGCCCCGGCCGCCTCGCGCTGCTCGGCAGTGGTGCCGTCGCGGGGCTCGATCTTGACCGTGAGCTGGTCCATCCGTCCGGGCCGGGTGATCTCGAGCTGGAAATGCGGGCTCAGGGCGGGGATGCGCAGCGCTATCTCCTCCACCTGCGAGGGGAAGAGGTTCACGCCGCGCAGGATGATCATGTCGTCGCTGCGGCCGGTGATCCGGCCCATCCGGCGCATCGAGGGCCGGGCGGTCCCGGGCAGCAGCCGGGTCAGGTCCTTGGTGCGGTAGCGGATGATCGGCAGTGCCTCTTTGGTGAGGGAGGTGAAGACCAGTTCGCCGTGCTCGCCGTCGCCGAGCACCTTGGAGATGTCGAACGGGTCGACGATTTCGGGGCGGAAGTGGTCCTCCCAGATGTGTGCGCCGTCCTTGGTTTCCACGCATTCGCCCGCCACCCCCGGGCCCATGACCTCCGAGAGGCCATAGATGTCGCAGGCGTCAATGCCCAGCCCGAGTTCGAGTTCGTGCCGCATCTCCTCGGTCCACGGCTCGGCGCCGAGAACGGCGTACTTCAGCGACGTGGCCCGCGGGTCCAGGCCCATGTGCTGCATGGCGTCCATGATGGTCAGCAGGTAGGTGGGCGTGCACATGATGACGTCCGGCTCGAAGTCCTGGATCAGCTGGATCTGCTTCTCCGTCTGGCCGCCGGACATCGGGATCACGGTGGTGCCCAGCGCCTCGGCGCCGGCGTGGGCGCCCAGGCCGCCGGTGAACAGGCCGTACCCGTAGGAGACCTGCACCTTGTGGCCCGGCCGTACCCCCGAGGCGCGCATCGAGCGGGCCACCAGGTTCGCCCAGTTCCTCAGGTCGTTCTTCGTGTAGCCGACGACGGTGGGGCGTCCGGTGGTGCCGGAGGAGGCATGGATGCGGGCAACCTCCCGCTGGGGGACCGCGAACATGCCGAACGGGTAGGACTGGCGCAGGTCCTCCTTGGTCGTGTACGGGAACTTCGCGAGGTCGCTGAGCTCCTTCAGGTCGCTCGGGTGCACCCCGGCGTCGTCGAACTTGCGCGTGTACAGGGGGACCTTCTCGTAGGCGTACGCGACGGTGTGCTGCAGCCGCCGGAGCTGAAGCGCTTCGAGCTCGTCGCGGCTCATGCGCTCCTCTGCGTCGAGGGTAGCGGGCTGGTCGGCGCCCGTGGCGGCTGCGGGCTGGGCGGAGTCGGCGGCTGATGCGGTGGCAAGGGTGGTCACGGGGAAGCCTCTTATTTCTTGCTGATGGCGGTGTTGCTGACGGTGCGGCTGCGGCCGCGGAATTCGGCGACGACGACGTCGCTGCCGTCGTCGCCCGGTGTGGTCACTTGGATGTCGTAGATTCCGGTGCGGCCCTGGTGGCTGCGCAGTGTGGCGGTGGCCGTGAGCTCGTCGTCCAGGCGGGTGGCGCGCAGGAAGCTGATGTCGGCACCCGTGGCGACGGTGCTTGTGCCGCCGTCGCCAAGCGGGTCGTTGCAGACGAGGGCGAAGGCCGTGTCCGCGAAGGCGAAGATCATTCCGCCGTGGGTGATGCCGAAGCCGTTGAGCATCTCCTGGCGCACCCTCATGCGGATGCGGACCAGGCCCGGTTCGAGGGTAAGGACCTCGACGCCCATCCAGCGGGTGGCGTAGTCGTTCTCCAGGATCGGATGCGCAAGGTCAGCGGTGAGCGACTCGACGTCGATGTCGGGCATGTGGCACCTCTCACAGTTATTTACCGAATGTTCATTAGGTAATACCCGCGGGGGTGCCGCTGTCAAGCGGCGGGGGAGTCGCCGGCCCGGCTCAGGGCGACAAGATCAGCGCAGCAGTTCGGTGGCGCCCAGCGCGTCGGCGAGGAAGGCGTAGTCCCATGCCCTGTTCTTCCACTGCTCGTACCGGCCGCTGGCGCCGCCGTGGCCGCCGTCCATCTCGGTGCGCAGCAGCACCGGGGCGCCGCCCGTGGTGACTTCGCGCAGTGCCGCCACCCATTTGGCCGGCTCGACGTAGAGCACGCGGGTGTCGTTGAAGCTCGTGACTGCGGCAATCCGCGGGTAGGCGGCCGGGCGCAGGTTTTCGTACGGGGTGTAGGAGCGCATGTACTCGTAGACCTCCGGGTCCACGATCGGGTTGCCCCACTCCTCCCACTCCAGGGCCGACAGCGGCAGGTCCGGATCCAGGATGGTGGTCAGCGCGTCCACGAACGGCACCTGGGCCAGGATGGCGGCGTACTTCCCGGGCGCCAGGTTGGCCACCGCGCCCATCAGCAGGCCGCCGGCGGAGCCCCCCATCGCGGCGATCCGGGCAGGGTCCGCCCAACCGGAGGAGGCGAGCCAGTCCGTGGCGTCCACGAAGTCGGTGAAGGTGTTCTTCTTGTTCAGCTTCTTGCCGGCGTCGTACCAGGGCCGGCCCAGCTCGCCGCCGCCGCGGATGTGGGCGATGACGAAGATGATGCCGCGGTCCAGCAGCGAGAGCCGGGCGACGGCGAAGGCCGGGTCCATGCTCACCTCGTAGCTGCCGTAGCCGTAGATGACGGCCGGGTGGCTGCCGTCCTGCGCCAGTTCCGCGCGGCGGATCACCGAGAGCGGGATCCGGGTGCCGTCCGACGCCGTCGCCCATGCCCGTTCGGCCACGTAGCGCTCCGGATCGTAGCCGCCAAGCACAGGTGTTTCCTTGCGCAGCAGCAGTTCACCGGTGGCCAGGACGTAGTCGTAGACGCGCGGCGGGGTGAGGAAGGAGGTGTAGCCCAACCGGATCTGCGGCGACTCGTAGTCCGAACCGGAGAGGTGGCAGGTGAAGAGCTCCTCATCGAAGCGGGGCTCCGCCGCCTCCTGCTGCCGGTCCGTGCCCAGGCCCTCGAGCGGCAGCAGGCGGACGGTCTCGATGGTGTCCTTGCGCACTGAGACGAGCAGGTGCGTCTTCGTGACGGCGGCACCGTTGACGCGCACCTCGTCATCGTGGGCAATCACGGTGGTCCACCGCTGGTCCTCCAACGGCCTGCCCAGCTGCGAGGCCGGCAGCAGGCTGACCATCGAGTTCACCGCGTTGCGGTTGTGCGTCAGGATGAACTGGCGCTCGCCGTCGAGGGTGACCGGCTCGGCCTCGTAGAGGATCCGGGCGTCCCGCGGGATCACGGTGAGCAGTTCCGCAGCCGGGTCGGCCAGGTCCAGCACCCGCGTCTCGCTGTATTCCGAGCACCCGATCGAGACCACCAGCGACATCCTGTCCGCGGACAGCTCGAAGCCTGTCCACATGGCGACGTCGTCCTCCTGGTAGAGCACGACGTCGTCCTCCACCGGGGTGCCGAGGGTGTGCGCCTTCACCTGGTAAGGGCGCCAGGAGTCATCGACCACCGTGTAGAAGAGGCGGCGGCCGTCCGGGGAGAAAGCGATCCCGTAGAAGACGTTCTCGACGACGTCGGGCAGCAGTTCTCCGGTGGAGAGGTCCTTCACCCGCAGGGTGAACCGCTCGTCCCCGGCGTAGTCCGCCGCGTACGCGTACAGGTTGCCGTCCAGGGTGACGGCGGCGCCCCCGAGGGAGAAGAACGGCTTGCCTTCGGCCTCGGCGTTGCCGTCCAGCAGCACCTGCTCGCCGTCCACCGGCCGGCCCGCCTCCACGGCCGGAGGCGTCCAGTCCGCGGCCTGGTCGCCGGTGTCCCGCGCCGCGACGCGGCAGTGGATGGCGTAGGCCTGGCCCTCCACGGTGCGGCTGTAGTACCACCACTGGTCCTTGCGCCCGGGCACCGAGAGGTCGGTCTCCTGCGTCCGCTTCTTGATTTCGTCGAAGATCGCCTGGCGCAGCGGCTCCTGCCCGGCGGTGACCGCATCCGTGTAGGCGTTCTCCGCCTCGAGGTGGGCCTTGACCTCGGCGCTGTCCCTGTCCCGCAGCCATTCGTAGTGGTCCACGAAGGTGTGGCCGTGGTGTGTGCGCTCGGTGGGGACCTTTTTGGCGGGCGGCGGTGTCAGCGTCATGGCACAACACTAGCCGCCGCGACAGTGTGACCCACTTCATATAGCAGTGCTATAGGTGCTAAGGTAGCGCCGTGCGAAGCAACGAGGGTCTGCCGGCGAGGGAGCGGCTGCTGCAGGCGGCTGCTGCCCTGCTGGCGAAGTCCGCCGGCGGGGATGTCTCCACCCGGCAGATCACCCAGATGGCGGGGGTCAAGGCCCCCACCCTGTACCACCACTTCCGCGACAAGGAAGCGCTCTTCGATGCGGTGGTGGCCTCCGGGTTCGAGCAGTACCTGGCGGAGGAACGGGACTTCGCGCCCAGCGGCGATCCGCTCGAGGACCTGCGCCGGGTCTGGGACCGGCACGTGCAGTTCGGCCTCGAGCACCCCAGCTTCTACCTGGTGATGTTCGGCAACATCCGGCCTGAACGTCGCCCCGCATTGGTGGCCGACGCCGAGGGATCCATGAAGGAGCTGCTCGAAAAGGCCGCCATCGCCGGTGCCCTGAGGGTGTCCCCGCAGCAGGCCGCGCGAAGCATCCTCGCGGCCAACGTGGGCGTCACCCTCATGCTCATCTCCGCCCCCGAAACGGAGCGGGACCTGCACCTGTCCGAGATGACCCGCGAGGCGGTCATTTCGGCGGTCCAAGCCGACGGCTCGCTGTCCCCTGCGGGACTGGCAAGCGCGGAATCGTCGGTGGTGGTGGCCGCCATCGCGCTCAACGCCGCGCTCGAAGCCTCCAATCCGGAGCAGCTCTCCAGCTCCGAACTCAAGCTTTTCCTTGAATGGCTGCACCGGATCTCCAGCAGGACTCCCGGCGCTGCTACCCGCTCCGAAACAGACCGTTTCTACAACCCCTAAGAAGAGGAACGATTATGAGTACAGCAGCTACAGCCGCCCCCCGAGGCGCCGGCGCCCGGGTGGCGGTGCAGCGGTTCGGCACCTTCCTTTCGGGAATGATCATGCCCAACATCGGGGCGTTCATTGCCTGGGGCGCCATCACTGCGTTCTTCATCCCGACCGGCTTCACTCCCAACGAGACGCTGGGCAAGCTGGTCGCTCCGATGATCACCTACCTCCTGCCGCTGCTGATCGGCTACACCGGCGGCAAGCTGGTCTACGAGGTGCGCGGGGGCGTGGTCGGCGCAGTTGCCACCATGGGTGTGATCGTGGGCACGGAGATTCCCATGTTCATGGGTGCCATGATCATGGGTCCGTTGACCGCCTGGGTCATGAAGCACGCAGACAAGCTCTGGCACGAGAAGGTGAAGGCCGGCCTTGAGATGCTCGTCAGCAACTTCTCGGCCGGCATCGTCGCAGCCATCATGGCGGTCTTCGGCATGCTGGCCATCGGTCCGGTGGTCTCCGCCTTCAGCAGCGCGGCCGGCGGCGGCGTGCAGTTCCTCGTCAACAACGGGCTCCTGCCGTTCACCTCGATCCTGATCGAGCCTGCCAAGGTGCTGTTCCTGAACAACGCCGTCAACCACGGCATTCTCACTCCGTTGGGCACCCAGCAGTCCCTGGAGCAGGGCAAATCGATCCTGTTCCTGCTCGAAGCCAACCCCGGCCCTGGCTTGGGCCTGCTGCTGGCCTACTCGCTCTTCGGCAAGGGCCTGGCCAAAGCCTCGGCCCCCGGGGCTGCATTGATCCAGTTCCTCGGCGGCATCCATGAGATCTACTTCCCGTACGTGCTGATGAAGCCGGTTATCATCCTGGCCACCATCGCCGGCGGCATGACCGGCATCTTCACCCTCGTGGTCACGGGCGCAGGGCTGCGAGCGCCCGCTTCCCCCGGCAGCATCTTCGCGGTGCTGGCGATGGCGCCGGTGAACAGCCTGTTCGGGGTGCTGCTCTCGGTGGTGCTGGCTGCCACGGTCTCATTCATCGTCGCCTCTATCATCCTGCGCACCAGCAAGGACAAGAGCAACGAGGGCGACCTGCTCGCCGCGACCGGCCGGATGGAATCCATGAAGGGCAAGAAGAGCTCCGTGGCCTCCGCCCTGACCGGCGGCGCCGCAGCCGGAGCCGCGGCCGGACCGATCCACAGCATCGTCTTCGCGTGCGACGCCGGCATGGGCTCCAGCGCCATGGGCGCCTCAGTGCTGCGGAACAAGATCAAGGCCGCCGGGTTCAACGACGTCAAGGTCACCAACGCCTCCATCGCCGCCCTGAAGGATGAATACGACCTGGTCGTCAGCCACCAGGACCTCACCGACCGCGCCCAGGCAAAGACCCAGAGCGCCCGGCACGTCTCGGTTGAAAACTTTATGAACAGTCCGGCGTACGACGAGGTCGTTGAGCTCATCCGCGAGGAGAACGCCCGCCCGGCTGCCGGCGGCGAGCCGGCGATGGCAGGCGGAGCCCCTGCTCCCGCCGCAGCCTCGGTTGCCGGCGTCTCTGCCCCGGCCGGCGCCGCAGCCGCGGCCGCCGCGCCTTCTGCGGCCGGCGGCGGAACCGCCGAGGCCGGGATCCTCACCCGGGACCGGGTGATCCCGACCGGCACTGCGACGGACCGTGACGCGGCGATGCGTGAAGCGGGCCAGCTGCTGGTCGACAGCGGCGCGGTGGAGGCGGCCTACATCGACTCCATCTTCGAGCGCGAGCAGTCGGTGTCCACCTACATGGGCAACCTGCTGGCGATCCCGCACGGCACCAACCAGGCAAAGTCCCTGATCAAGCGGTCCGCCATGTCCTTCGTCCGCTACCCGGACGGCATTGACTGGAACGGCAAGCCGGTGAAGTTCGTGGTCGGCATTGCCGGCGCCAACGACGAGCACCTCGGCATCCTGCAGGCGATCGCACGGATCTTCTCCGACAAGGAGAAGGTGGCCGAGCTTGAACAGGCCGCCGGGCAGGACGAAATCCTGGCCATCCTCGGAAAGGTGAACGAAAAGTGAGGGCAGTCCACTTCGGTGCGGGCAACATTGGCCGCGGCTTCGTCGGACTGCTGCTGCACCAGGGGGGCTTCCACGTCGTGTTTGCCGATGTCGCGGAGGCGCTGATCGACCAGCTTCGCGCCGCCGACAGCTACCAGGTCCACACGGTGGGGGAGGACTCGGCCACCCTCACCGTGGACGACTTCAGTGCGCTGAACTCCGGCACCGCCGAAGACGACGTCGTCCAGGAGATCGCGGGGGCCGACGTCGTCACCACCGCCGTCGGGCCGAACATTCTCAGGTTCGTGGCGCCCGTGATCGCCCGCGGCCTCGCCGCCCGAGCCGACGGCGCGGCGCCGCTGCAGGTGATGGCGTGCGAGAACGCGATCAACGCCACGGATCTGCTCGCCGAGGAGATCCGCAAGGCCTACCCCGCGGATGCACCGGCACTGGAGGGCCGAGCGGTGTTCGCGAACACCGCGGTGGACCGGATCGTGCCCAACCAGGAGCCGGGCCAGGGCCTGGACGTGACGGTGGAGACGTTCTTTGAGTGGGCCGTGGAACGTGGTCCGTTCAAGGGCGCCGAGCCCGACATCCCCGGCGTCACCTGGGTGGAGGACCTTGCTCCCTATATCGAACGCAAGCTGTTCACGGTCAACACCGGGCACGCCACCAGCGCGTACTTCGGTTTCGCCGCCGGGCACGAGAAGATCTCCGACGCGCTCGCCGATCCCGCGGTGGCCGCCAAGGTCCGGGCGGTGCTTGAGGAGACCAAGGCGCTGCTGGTTGCCAAGCACGGCTTCGCCGAGGCCGAGCAGGAGGCGTACGTGCAGAAGATCCTCACACGCTTCGCCAACCCCTACCTGCCGGACACGGTGGTGCGGGTGGGCCGGGCACCGCTGCGCAAGCTCAGCCGGCACGAGCGGTTCATCGGACCCGCGGCGGAGCTCGCCGAGCGGGGGACCACGCCGTCGGCCCTGCTGGCTGCGATCGGGGCTGCTCTGCGCTTCCGGGTGCCCGAGGACCAGGAGAGCGTGCAACTGGAGGAGATCCTGCGGACCGAGGAGCCGCTGGAGGCCGTGCGGCGGATCACCGGGCTTGAGCCGGACCACCCGCTGTTCCCCGGCGTGCTCGCCGAGGTGGAGGCCCTCGCCGTCAAGGGCTGAGGGCGACCGTCCGGGTCCTGGGCGGGAGGGCCGTGCTGCTTCGGCAGTGCGGCCCTCCGGCGTTTCCGGCCTGGACTGGTGCCCGTGCTACGCAAACCGTTGCCACGTATTTCGCTGCTGTTTTGGTCAGCTGCTGTCGGTGCAACACGGGCGGCTGACTGAAACGACAGTGGCTGATGGAAACCCGGCAATTGGACACGGACCGGGCAGGCGATGCGGCTGGGCCGCCCGGAGCGCCCCGTTCGCTTGACGGCGCGAACCCCCGTCGATATTCTGAACGAACGGTCGGTAATTATCTCCGGGGCTCCATGCCCGGAGCGCACAGCGAGGTGATCTCCCCATGGCAGGAAACAACGACGCCGCTCTCCATGCAGTGGACGGCTCCGGCGAATCCCCCGAGGACGCCGCCGGCAGGGCCAACTTCGAACGGGTGATCGCGGAGGATTCGCGTATTGAGCCCAAGGACTGGATGCCGGAGGCTTACCGCCGAACCTTGGTGCGGCAGGTATCCCAGCATGCGCACTCGGAGATCATCGGCATGCAGCCGGAGGCCACCTTCATCAGCCGGGCGCCGAGCCTGAAGCGCAAAGCGATCCTGATGGCGAAGGTGCAGGACGAGGCCGGGCACGGGCTCTACCTCTACTCGGCGGCCGAGACGCTGGGCACGCCCCGGGACGTGATGACCGAGCAGCTCATCGCCGGCAAGGCCCGCTACTCCTCGATCTTCAACTACCCGGTGGTCTCCTGGGCGGACATCGGCGCAATCGGCTGGCTGGTCGACGGCGCGGCGATCTGCAACCAGGTCCCGCTGTGCCGGGCCTCCTACGGACCCTACGGGCGCGCCATGGTGCGGATCTGCAAGGAGGAGTCCTTCCATCAGCGGCAGGGCTTCGAGATCCTGCTCGAGCTGGCGAACGGCACCGCGGCGCAAAAAAAGATGGCGCAGGACGCGATCAACCGCTGGTACGCGCCGGCGCTGATGATGTTCGGGCCGCCCGACGCCGATTCCCCCAACTCGAAGCAGTCCATGGACTGGAACATCAAGCGGTTCAGCAACGACGAACTGCGCCAGCGGTTCGTGGACATGATCGTCGAGCAGGTCAAGGCGCTCGGACTGACCCTGCCTGACAAGGACCTGGCCTGGAATGAGGAAACCGGCCACTGGGACTTCGGCGAACTCGACTGGACCGAATTCAAGGACGTCCTCGCCGGCCGCGGGCCGTGCAACTCGCAGCGTCTGGAACGGCGCCGCGAGGCCCATGAGCAGGGCGCCTGGGTCCGTGAAGCCGCTGCGGCCTACGCCGAGCGCACCGCCCGCCGCCACGAAGAACTTGCAGGAGCAGCATCATGAGTGAAACCGCCCAGAACCAGCCACAGCACCACCGCTGGCCGCTCTGGGAGGTGTTCGTCCGCTCCTCGCGAGGGCTCTCCCACGTGCATGCCGGTTCGCTGCACGCGCCCGACGCGGCCATGGCCCTGCGGAACGCCCGCGATCTGTACACGCGCCGCAACGAGGGCGTGTCCATCTGGGTGGTGCCGGCTGACGCGATCGCCGCCAGCGACCCCGATGCCA
The DNA here is from genome assembly GCF_018531425.1 of Paenarthrobacter sp. DKR-5. Lineage (GTDB taxonomy): Bacteria > Actinomycetota > Actinomycetes > Actinomycetales > Micrococcaceae > DKR-5. The sequence goes on along the minus strand of NZ_JAHBOI010000001.1, from coordinate 302,210 downwards.
AGGGTTCGTTCTTCGAATCCCCGCAGGGCAAGGACTACCGGCATGCCACCTACTACACGAAGAGCGAAGGGGTGAAGCACCTGTGAGCGGATTCGCCTCGGAGTCGGCCACCCGGATTACCCCTGGCAACGCGCTGCGTCCGGAGGACATCGCCGTCGCCAACGCCGAGCACACTGCGCCGGAACCCGTGGCCGAGTACGCGCTGCGGCTGGGCGACGACTCGCTGATCCTCGCCCAGCGCCTGGGCTGGTGGATCTCGCGGGCACCTGAACTGGAAGAGGACGTCGCGCTGGCCAACATCGCGCTGGACCTGCTCGGCCATGCCCGGTCCTTTTTGACGTACGCCGGAGGCTCCTGGGGCAAAACCGAGGACGATCTGGCCTACTGGCGCGGCGAGGACCAGTTCCGCTCTGCGCATCTTTTCGAGCAGCCCAACGGGGATTTCGCCCGCACCATCGCCCGGCAGCTGGTCGTCTCCTTCTATCAGCACGAGCTCTACAGCCGGCTCACCGGCTCCAGCGACCCGACGCTGGCCGCGATCGCCGCCAAGGCCTTGAAGGAAGTCGAGTACCACAAGGACCACAGCTACCAGTGGCTGCAGCGGCTGGCGCTGGGCACTGAGGAGTCCCGCCGCCGCATGGTGCACGGCCTCGAGCTGACCTGGCCCTACGTGGAGGAACTCTTCAGGGACGACGCGCTCATTGACTCCCTCGGCAATGCCGCCGTCCGGCCTTCCAGCCTTCGGGAGCCGTTCGACAAGGCGATCGCCGCGGCCCTCGCCGAGGCCGAGCTCGAGGTTCCGCAGGTGCCCGCCGCGCGCGGCGGCGGCCGACAGGGCAACCACTCCGAGCACCTCGGCTTCATCCTGGCCGAGATGCAGGTGCTCGCCCGCGAGCACCCAGGGGCCACGTGGTGAGCCGGCGGTGACAGTCGTGGACACCACCCCCACCGCACTGAAGGGCACGCGGCCGCTGGAGCCCGAGGCTGCCGCCGCCTGGGACATCGCCGCCACCGTGTGCGACCCGGAAATCCCGGTGCTGACCATCGAGGACCTGGGCATCCTGCGCGACGTCGCCGTCCAGCGGGACGATACCGGCCTGCGGGCTGACGTCGCGATCACCCCGACCTACTCCGGATGCCCGGCCATGGACGCGATCAAGGACGACGTCGCGGCCGCGCTCGCCGGCGCGGGATATGCCAGCGTCAACGTCCGCCTGGTCCTCGCCCCGGCGTGGACCACGGACTGGATGACCGAAGCGGGCAAAGCCAAGCTCGCCGAGTACGGTATTGCGCCGCCCTCGGGCCGCTCCGCCGCCGGCGGCCATTCCGGGCCGGTCCGGCTGTCCCTGAGCGTGAAGTGCCCGCAGTGCGGCTCGCTCAACACGAAGGAACTGACCCGTTTCGGGTCCACGTCCTGCAAGGCGCTGTACGTCTGCCAGGCGTGCAAGGAACCGTTTGACTATTTCAAGGTGCTCTGATGACCGAAGCTCTCCAGGAAACCCCGCAGCAGGCGTCCCCGCGGCGCGCCGTCTTCCATCCGCTGACGGTGTCCGCCGTGCGCCGGCTGACCGAGGATGCCATTGAAGTCAGCTTCGCGGTGCCCGCGGAGCTCGCCGGCCAGTACGACTACCTTCCCGGCCAGTACGTGGCCCTGCGCACGGAGCTGGAGGGCCAGCAGATCCGCCGCAGCTATTCGATCTGCGCCGAGCCGGTGCCCGGTGAGATCCGCGTGGCCATCAAGCGGGATCTGGGTGGCCTGTTCTCCACCTGGGCCAACGCCAACCTCAAGGCCGGGGATGTCCTGGACGTGATGAGCCCGATGGGTGCATTCATCTCGCGGCACGGCATGACCGAAATGAACCACCCCGAGCAACTGCTCGGCGAGGGCGCCAAGGCGGGCGGAAGCTTCGTGGCGTTCGCGGCGGGCTCGGGCATCACCCCGGTCATCGCAATAGCCAGGACGCTGCTGGCGGCGTCGCCGGAGACCACCTTCGACCTCGTCTACGCCAACAAGGCCGCGATGGATGTGATGTTCCTCGAGGAACTGGCGGACCTGAAGGACAAGTACCCGTCCCGGCTCGGTCTGCACCACGTGCTCTCGCGCGAGCAGCGCATTTCGCCCCTGCTCTCGGGGCGGATCGACGCCGCGAAGCTCGCCACGCTCTTCGAAACGGTGCTGGACACCGACGACGTCGACGAATGGTTCCTGTGCGGGCCGTTCGAGCTCGTGCAGCTGTGCCGCGACACCCTCGCGGCCCGCGGCGTGGCCGCCGAAAAGGTGCGCTTCGAACTGTTCAGCACCGGCACCCCCGACCGGCCGGAAGGCCAGGCCGGCCGGCCCGTCGTCGTCGACGAATCCGCCAGGAACTACTCGATCAGCTTCACGCTCGACGGGCTGACCGGAAAGGTTTCCAGCCCCACGCACGCCCGCGAGTCCATCCTGAACGCGGCGCTGCGGGTCCGGCCGGATGTGCCGTTCGCCTGCGCCGGCGGAGTCTGCGGCACCTGCCGGGCCAAGGTGGTCTCCGGCTCGGTCGAGATGGATGAGAACTACGCCCTCGAACCGGACGAGGTGGCCAAGGGCTACGTGCTGACCTGCCAGTCGCACCCGACGACCGACGAGGTGGCCGTCGACTTCGACGCCTGATGCTTCACCGAGCCCGCCTGACGAACCCCGAAGCCTGGCCGACCCGCCCGGCCAACCCCAGCCAAGGAGTCTGAATGTCAATGATCGACCTGTCTGTCCGGGACGGCATCGCCGAAATTGTGCTCAACGCACCGCAGAAGCTCAACGCCCTCGATGAGCAGGCGCTGGCCGACCTGGGCCGTGCCTACGACGACGCCGCAGCTGCTGAGGTCAGGGCGCTGCTGCTGCGCGGCGAGGGCCGGGCCTTCTGTGCCGGACGGGACATCGCCGGCGTTTCCCCCGAGACCGACGACGCGCTCGGCTACCTGGGCGGCCTGGTCACGCCGCTGCTGAAGAAGATGAGCGCGTTCCCGGCACCGACCTTCGCGGCCGCCCACGGCGCCTGCCTGGGCGTCGGCCTGGGCCTGCTGGTGGCCACCGACGTGGTCTACGTGGCCGAGACAGCGAAGATCGGATCCCCGTTCGCCAACCTGGGCGCCACCCTCGACTCGGGCGGACACTGGCTCTTCACCGAGCGGCTCGGGGCGCACCGCACCCTGGACCTGATCTACACCGCGGAACTGATGAGCGGTTCCGACGCCGTTGCCCAGGGCCTGTTCAGCCGGGCAATGCCCGAGGCGTCGCTGCTGGAGACGACCCGCGGGATCGTCGCCCGGGTGGCCGACGGTGCCACCGGTGCTTTCGCCGCGAGCAAGGAGCTCGTGGCCCGCATCCGCGACCAACGGCTGGGCCTGTGGGCCGCCATCGACGAAGAGAACGCGGCGCAGGGCGAGCTGTGCCGCAGCGCCGACTACGCGGAAGGGTTCGCCGCCTTCCAGCAGAAGCGCAGGCCGGTGTTCAAGGGCGCCTGAGCGTCGCCGGCTCAGCCGCCGCAGCCCGCGCTGGTCACCCCATGACCGTCCACGGCAGCGCCTTGGCCAGCACTGACTCGGCCTCCCCGCGGGCGGCGGCGGCCGCCACGAAACCGTCCGGCCGCACAAGGTAGTACTTGGTTTCCTCCAACCCGGCGTCCGCCGCGGCGGGGAAGGCGTGCACCGGGACACCGAGCCGCCGGCCCAACTCCGTCAGACGTTCCCTGTCCGCGGCGCCGTAGGCATGCACCTGCCAGCAGAGGTCCTGCAGCGGGGCGAAGTTTGGTCCGGTCCACGGCAGGCGCCGGCCGACGACGCGGTCCCGTTTGCCGCCCGAGGCAGCTTTTTCCTCGTCGCTCATCCAGTAATGGATCCGGATCTGCGAGACGTACTGGAAGAACCGGGAGGCTCCGGGAAGCCGTGGGACAACGCGCGTCGCCACCGGAAAGATCAGCCCCGGGGCGATCCTGCGCAGCGCCCGGGCAGCCCGGCCCGGGGAGGTGACGGCGTGGAACAGCTTGTCCGTGGTGCCCACGAGGCGCAGTGCCACCGGCCGCCGCTCCGCCTCATAGCGGTCCAGATACGTGTCAGGTGCCTTCCCGCGGAGGACGTCGCTGAGTTTGAAGGCGAGGTTGTGTGCGTCCTGCAGGCCGGTGTTCATCCCCTGCGCGCCGACGGGGGAGTGCACGTGCCCGGCGTCGCCGGCCAGGAATACGTTCCCCTGCCGGAAGGCGGAGGCTACGCGGTGGTGAATGCGGTAGGTAGAGAACCAGGTCCGTTCCGCGTAGGTCACGCCGAACGTCTCCTTCAGGATCCGGCGCGCGGCGTCCTCCGACAGATCAAGGGTGCTGTCATCCGGCACAGTGCCGAGCAGCCGGTGGTGGTCCTCTCCGACCATCGGGAAGGACAGGAGGAGGTTGCGGCTGCCGAAGCGCAGATTGATGGAGCCATGATCCAGGCCCTGCACTCCGACGGCATCGGCGACGTAGAAGGTCTGGGCGTTCGTGATGCCCTCGAACGGGATGCCGCAGAGCCGCCGCACGGTGGAGGACCCGCCGTCGGCTCCGACACAGTAGCGGGCGGTGATCGTGGTTGAGCCTGCCGGCCCTCCCACCTCCGCGGTCACCTGACGTGTCCCGTCCACCGCCGCGTGCTGGGTGAGGGCCTCGAGCCGGGTATCCCAGTGCACCGTGCCGCCGAGCCGGACCAGTTCCTCGCCCAGCAGGCGTTCTGTCTTGCTCTGTTCCATCATGTACAGCCGCGGAAACGGCGTCAGACCCGTGCCCAAGGAGCCGATCGGCAGGACGCCCAGCGCCCGGCGCTCGAATCCGGGGCGCAGCGCCGCGGCGGGCTGGACCTGGGCCAGCACCGCGCTGACGAGTCCGAGTTGCTCGTAGATCTCCATGGTGCGGGCCTGTAGGGCGAGCGCCCGGGATTCCCGGGTGGGACCGGATTTCCCGTCCACCAGAACGACGTCGATCCGAAGCCGCCGCAGCCAGACGGCGAGCATCAGGCCGGTGGGTCCGGCGCCGACGACGAGCACGTCGGCTGTAGTCGGCAACTCAGTGGACGGCAACGCAGTCATGGCAACTCCTCTGTGGCTCAGCGGGTGTCGAGGTCCTCGAAAACCAGGAAGGTCTGGGTGTCGAGCACTCCCGGCATCGACTGCAGCTGGTCGAAAATGACCCGGCGCAGGTCCACATTGTCCACCGCGCGCACCAGCAGGATGACGTCGAAGTCCCCGCCGACGAGGGCGATGTGGTGCACCTCGGGGATGGCCCGCAGCTTCTCGCGCAGTTCCCGCCAGGAATGCTGGCGGACCTTGAGCGTGACGTAGGCGGAGGATTTCAACCCCGCCTTGATCGGGTCCACCAGCGCGGTGAACTTGGTCAGCACGCCCTCGCCGGTGAGCCGGGAGATCCGGGAGTAGGCGTGAGCACGCGAAATGTGCACCTTCTCGGCCACCGCGGTGACCGACATCCGGCCGTCCTGCGTCAGCTCGGAAATGATCCGGCGGTCCACTTCGTCCAAGGGCACCGGGGCGGTCTCCGCCATTCGTCCACACCCTCCCGCTGTTAGCCGCGTCACAAAGACAATCTGTTCACAAGGATAGGCATTTTGGGGGAGAGATTCCACAGTTTTGCGGATACCTGGATACGAAAAGCGCCGCGAATCCATACTGGTGGAACACAACATCTTTGTGAGGAGCTCAACGATGACTTCTTCCGTGGACGCCGAGGTCCGGGGCGGGGATTTCCTCCTTCCCTCCGCCGCACCGGTGCAGCTGATCGACCAAGCCGGCCGGCTGGTTCCGGGCAGCGGGGACGGTGGCTACCTGCTGCCGGACGGGGCGCGACTGCTGGAGGCTTACCGGCAGCTGGTGATCGGCCGCCGCGTCAACGACCAGGCCGGTGCGCTGGTCCGGCAGGGGCGGATGGCGGTCTACCCGTCCTCCCACGGGCAGGAAGCCTGCCAGGTGGCAGCCGCCCTCTGCCTGGGGGACGAGGACTGGCTGTTCCCCACCTACCGCGACACGGTCGCCGTCATCGCCCGCGGTGTCGAGCCGGTCGGCGTCTTCGAACTGCTGCGCGGAAGCTGGCACAGCGGCTACGACCCGTACGAGCACAAGGTGGCCACGCAGGCCACGCCGCTGGCCACCCAGCTGCTGCACGCCGTCGGCGTCGCCCATGCGGCGAAGCTCAAAGGCGAGGACACGGTGGTGCTGGCCCTCTGCGGCGACGGCGCCACCAGCGAGGGCGACTTCCACGAGGCCCTCAACTTCGCAGCGGTCTTCCATGTGCCGGCGGTCTTCCTCGTGCAGAACAACGAGTACGCCATCTCCGTACCCCTGCGCCACCAAAGCGTTGCCCCGTCGCTGGCCCACAAAGCGGTCGGCTACGGGATGCCGGGGGAGCGCGTGGACGGCAACGACGTCGCCGCGGTCCTCGCCGTCCTCGGCCACGCGGTGGAGCGCGCCCGCCAGGGCGGCGGCCCGTCGTTGGTGGAGGCCCACACCTACCGGATGCAGGCGCACACGAACGCCGACGACGCGACCCGCTACCGCAGCGACGACGAGGTCAAAGCCTGGCTGGCCCGCGACCCGCTGAGCCGGATGCAGGCCTACCTGTCCGGCGCCGGCCTGCTGACGCCGGAGGAGGAGGCCAGCATCGCAGCGGCCGCCGAGGACATGGCCCGCGTGCTGCGCGACGGACTCAACGCCGAGCCCCGGCTGGACCCGACCGAACTGTTCCGGCACGTCTATGCCGAGCAGACCCCCCAGCTGCGCGAGCAGGAAGCCTTGCTGCGTGACGAACTTTCCCGGGAAGAGGCCTGACATGACAGCCGTGACCGAGGCCCCGGCCGCAACAGCCGGCCAGCAGCTCACCTTCGCCAAGGCGCTCACCACGGCGCTCGCCGACGCGATGGAGGCGGACCCGCGCGTGGTGGTGTTCGGCGAGGACGTGGGGCCCCTCGGCGGCGTCTTCCGCATCACCGACGGACTCACCCGGCGCTTCGGCGAGGAGCGCTGCTTCGACACGCCGCTGGCCGAGTCGGGGATCGTCGGGATGGCCGTGGGCATGGCGATGAACGGCATGAAGCCGGTCGTGGAGATGCAATTCGATGCCTTCGCCTACCCTGCGTTCGAGCAGGTGGTCAGCCACGTCGCCAAGATGCGCAACCGGACCAAGGGCCACGTCAGCCTCCCGATGGTCATCCGCATTCCTTACGGCGGCGGCATTGGCGGCGTCGAACATCACTGCGACTCCTCCGAGGCCTACTACGCGCACACCCCGGGCCTGACAGTGCTCGCACCGGCCACGGTCGCCGATGCCTACGCGATGCTCCGCGAAGCGATCGAGTATCCGGACCCGGTCGTGTTCCTGGAGCCGAAGAAGCTCTACTGGTCCAAGGACACGGTCGAACTGGACGCGCTGCGAGCCCCGGGTGAGCCGCGCATCGGCAGGGCCGTGATCGCCCGCGAGGGCACCGACGCCACCCTGATCACGTACGGACCATCCATGCCGACGGCCCTCGCCGCCGCCGACGCCGCGGCCGCCGAGGGCCGGTCGCTGCAGGTAGTGGACCTGCGTTCGCTGGTCCCGTTCGACGACGAAACCGTCACTGCCGCCGTCCGCTCCACCGGGCGGGCGGTAGTGGTGGCCGAGGCCTCGGGGTTTGCGTCCGTGGCGTCCGAGATCGTCGCCCGGGTCCAGGAACGCTGCTTCCACTCACTGGCCGCGCCGGTGCGCCGCGTCACCGGGTTCGACATCCCGTTCCCGGCGCCGAAGCTGGAGAAGTACCACCTGCCCGGCGTGGACCGGATCCTGGACGCCGTCGACGACCTGCAGTGGGAGGACTGAGATGCCCGAACCCAAGGTTTTCCTGCTGCCCGACCTGGGCGAGGGCCTGACCGAAGCCGAGCTCGTGACCTGGCTGGTGAAGCAGGGCGAGCAGATCGAGGTGGACCAGCCGGTCGCGGAGGTCGAGACCGCCAAGGCCGTCGTCGAGGTGCCGTCCCCGTATGCAGGGGTGGTCGCGGTGCTGCACGCCGAACCGGGACAGAGCATCGACGTCGGCAAGCCGCTGGTCACCGTGGCGCCGGCCGAAGAGGAGCCCGTGCACCCGGCGGCCGAGGCCTACCGCGAGGAGGAGAAGGCCGGATCCGGCAACGTGCTGATTGGCTACGGCACCTCCGGCCACGGGGAAGCCAAGCGCAGCCGCCGGCCCCGCGGTGCCGCTGCCGCGGCCCAGGCGCCGTCCGGTGCCGTGGTCGTTGACTTCCCGGCGCCCCGCCGGGGGCAGCCTCCGCTGGTGGTCTCGCCGCTGGTGCGCAGGCTGGCGCGGGACAACGCTGTGGCCCTGGACGCGCTGACCGGGTCGGGCCCCGGCGGATTGATCCTGCGCCGGGACGTCCTCGAAGCAATCCCCGCGGCGGCCAGCCGGACGGAGGCCACCGGGGCGGAGCCAGTCGGGACACAGCCACCCGGTGCAGAGACGCCCGGGTCAGGGACCGACCCGCGCACCGGCCTGTCCGTCACCCGGACGCCGCTGCGCGGAGTGCGCCGGACAGTCGCCGAAGCCATGGTCCGCAGCCGCCGGGAGATTCCCGAGGCCACCGTCTGGGTCGACGTGGACGCCACCGAGTTGGTCCGGATGCGCGAATCCCTCAAACGGAAGGATCCGCACGCCCCCGGGCTGCTGTCCTTCATCGCCCGCTTCGTCACCGCCGGCCTGCAGCGGTACCCCGAACTGAACACCCGCGTCGAGGGCGACAGCATCGTCTCCTTCGGCGGCGTGAACCTCGGGTTCGCGGCGCAGACGGACCGCGGGCTCGTCGTGCCCTCCGTCCGGGACGCCCACCTGCTCAGCGTGCGCCAGCTCGACGCCGAGATCCGTCGGCTCACCGACGTCGCGCGCAGCGGCAAAGCCAGCCCGGAAGAGCTCACCCGCGGCACGTTCACGCTGAACAACTACGGGGTGTTCGGCGTCGACGGCTCTGCCGCGATCATCAACTACCCGGAAGCGGCGATCCTCGGCGTCGGCCGCATCATCGACAAGCCGTGGGTGGTGGATGGTGAGCTGGCAGTCCGGAAGGTGACGGAACTGGCGCTGGTGTTCGACCACCGGGTCTGCGACGGCGGGACGGCCGGCGGATTCCTGCGGTTCGTTGCCGATGCCGTGGAAAACCCGGGCTCGGTGCTGGTAGACCTTTGATAGGACACAAGGCCAAACAGCAGTGGAAGGGTGGCGAAGCAATGTCGCAGTGGCGCGAGGTCGGACCGGGAAATTACGTGCTCGGTACGTCCGGGGCAGCTTTGAACACCGGTTTGGTGGTCGGGGAGGAACGGGCGCTGGTGATCGACACCGGGTGCGGGCCCCGGCAGGCGAACGAGATCCTGGCTGCCGTCCGGGAGGTGACTGAACTGCCGCTGGTGGTCGTCAACACGCATGCCCATTTCGACCACTTCTTTGGCAACGCCGTTTTTGCGAAGGCGGGAGTCACCGAGTTCTGGGCGCATGGCAACTGCGCCGCGGCCATCCAGAACCACGGGGAAGAGCAGCGCAAGCTGGCCGCCTCCGTGGAGCCGGAGGTCGCGGACCCGGACGCAGAGGACTGCGGCATCGTGGTGCCGAACCGGCTCGTCGGCACCGAACCGGTGAAGCTGGACCTCGGCGGCAGCACCGCCACGCTGTTTCACCTCGGCCCGGCCCACACCGACGGGGACCTGCTGGTGGGCACCGAACACTGCCTCTTCGCCGGCGACATCGTCGAGCAGGGGTTCCACCCGTCCTTCGAGGATTCCTATCCGGAACGCTGGGTGGACGTGCTGCGCCATGTGTCGGCACTGCGGCACAACTACGAATACCTTGTCCCGGGCCATGGCGAACCCGTCGGTGACGCCTTCGTCCGCACCATGGCGGACACGATGGCCACAGCCGTCCGGTCCGCCCGGCAAGCCACCCGCGAGATGCCCAACGACGCCACGAAGGCCGTCCCGATCCTGCCGTACGGGCCCGAACAGTCGCGCTGGTTCATCCACCGGCTGATGAAGCTGCACCGCGGGGTGTGACCAACGCCTGCTGCGGGGATTAGCCGCTGCATGAGCGCATGTGCCTAGACTGGTTCGAACCCAAGGGGAAGTGGGCGGACGGGGCGACGCGTCGGCACACCAGGACGACGGAGAAGCCGAAATGCCCGAAACGACCGAACATTTTGTGGTCGAAGTCCATCTGGATGGCACTGCGACCATCGATGACGAGCGCATCGGCACGGAGGGATTCCCCGACGGACGGTCCGCTGCCTACGCCCTGCTCGCGGAAGAAGCCCGGCGGCAGGGCCGGCGGGTCCTCGTACGCGGCATCGACCACCGGACCGCCTCGGACCACTGGGTGTTCGTGGATGAAGATGCCCTGAGCGAGCGGGTTTCCGGTCCGGATGAGCTTTCGGACGACGGCGGCATCGGTCCGGATCCCGCCGAACCGTACCGGCCGGTGCAGACCAGCGCGCTCTCCACGGCCGCCCTGCAGCCCGAGGCAGCACACCCCCAGGCAGCAGACCCCGAGGCAGCACACCCTGACGCAGCAGACCCCGAGGCGCCAGACCCCGACGCAGCAGACCCCGACGAGCCGGCCGCGTGGCCGGAGCAACCCGGACGCCTGCCCGCAGAGCCCGCGGATGAGGACCCGGAGCCCCGGATCGACCCGGAGCCCCGCCGCGACCCGCGGCCGGCCGATGAGGCCCAGGAACACCGGCACCACCAGGAGCCGTTCCCCGACTCCGGTCCATCCGCCGCCGGGGCCGGGCTTCAGGCGGGCGCGCCGCTGCGGAGCATGGCCGCAGCCCCTCCGATGCGCCCCCGCCGGGCGCCGGGCCAGCGCGCCGCCGTCGAACGGGTGCCGGAACGCTCTTACGCCGCGGAACCGGCCGAGCAGCCCGGTGCGTTCATCCGCCCGGCCAAGCCGCGCCCGACCACCGGCGTCCGCGCCGCGCTGTATTCGATGACCGGCGGCAAGCTCAACCTGGGCCCGAGTGCCCGCCAGCAGTACGACGACGACCTTGAGCGCCGGATTTCCCGCCAGCTCCAGGGCAGCTTCAACACGGCGATCCTCTCGCTCAAGGGCGGCATCGGCAAGACCTCGACCACCGTGGGCGTGGGGCTGACCCTGGCCAAATACCGGGGGGACCCGCCGTGCGCCATCGACGCCAACCCGGACTCGGGCGACCTGGCCGAACGTGCCCTCGGTGAGAGCATCTACGAGTCCTCGAGCCCCAAGACGATCACTGACCTGCTCGCCAACCTGGACTCCGTCCAGTCGCTGACCGCCCTCTCGCGCTACACCCAGCACGCAGGCCGGTTCCACCTCATCGCCGGCGAGCAGGACCCGGAGCTCTCCGACTCCCTCACCGCGGAGGATTACCTGCGGGTCAGGGCGCTGATCTCCAACTACTATTCCGTGCTGCTGACCGACTGCGGCACCGGCGTGACCCACAACGCCATGAGCGGGATCCTGCAGTCCGCGGACAACCTGATCATCGCCGCCGGCTACGCGGTCAGCGGGGCCAAGCGGGCGCGCAGCACGCTGCTGTGGCTGGCCAGCCACGGTTACGAGGAACTGGCGCGCAACGCCGTCGTCGTCATCACCGACAAGGACGAGGTGTCCTCCCGGGTGGACAAGAAGGCCATCATGGACCACCTCTCGGGCATCTGCCGCGAGCTGATCGCCGTCCCGCACGACAGGGGAGTGGCCGACGGCGACCTGGTGTCCCTCGACGCGCTCCGGCCCGCCACCAAGCGCGCCTACAAGCAGATCGCTGCCGCGATCGTCGACGGCTACCGCTGAGTCCGGCCGCGGTCGCGAGCGTAGTCAGCAGTGAGCCTGCCAACTCCTGACGAAACAGTGCCCTCCGGATTCAGCTTCCGGGGCATCGCCGTGGCCGCGTACGGGCCCTCGCTGCTGTTCGGGCTCGGCGAGGGTGCCGTGCTGCCGGTGCTCGCCCTCAGCGCGAAGAGCCTGGGTGCCTCCGTGGCACTGGCTGCCCTGATCGTGACCCTGCTGGGCATCGGATCGCTCCTGACGAACATCCCCGCCTCCCTGATCACCGCCCGCTTCGGCGAGCGCAGCGCCATCATCGTGGCGGCCCTATGGGGTGCGACGGGACTGCTGGCCTGCGTCCTCGCACCGGGGCTGTGGCTCTTTGCCGCCGGAGTGTTCATGGTGGGGATGTCCTCGGCCGTGTTCAACCTTGCGCGGCAGAGCTACCTCACCGAGGCCGTGCCCCCGGCCTTCCGGGCGCGGGCGCTGTCCACGCTCGGCGGGGTGATGCGGATCGGCATCTTCCTCGGCCCGTTCATCGGCGCCGGGGTGATGCATTTTGCCGGCCTGCCCGGGGCCTACTGGGTGGGCGTGGCCGTGCTGCTCGTGGCCGGCGGCGTCGCGCTGACCCTGCCGGACCTTCCCGCCCACGGCCTCAAGGCACCTGGAGCCCCGCAGGCTCCGCCGACGCTGCGCTCCATCACCCGCAGCCACTCCCGCGTCTTCCTCACAGTGGGCTTGGGTGTGCTGCTGGTCAGCGCGGTGCGGGCCTCGCGGCAGGTGGTGATCCCGCTGTGGGCGGACCATCTGGGACTGAACCCGGCGTCGACGTCAATCATTTATGGCCTTTCCGGTGCCATCGACATGCTGATGTTCTACCCGGCGGGCAAGGTGATGGACCGCCGCGGCCGGTCCTGGGTGACCATTCCGTCCATGGTGCTGATGGGGACGGCGCTGCTGCTGATGCCCTTCACGGTGGGCCCGGTGTCCCTGCTGCTGGCGTCGCTGCTGATCGGCTTCGGCAACGGCATCGGTTCGGGCATGGTGATGACCCTGGGAGCCGACTACTCGCCGGCGCACGGCAGGCCGCAGTTCCTGGGCGTCTGGCGGTTCCTTTCCGATATTGGCTCCTCGGGCGGCCCGGCCATTCTGTCCGGCGTCACTGCGGCGGTGTCGCTGACCGCCGGGATCCTGGCGACCGCGCTGCTGGGCTTCGCGGCCGCGGCGGCGTTGGGCTACTGGGTGCCGCGCACCCGGCGCGCAGCTGACTGAAGCTCGGGACGGGGACGGCGGCCCGCCGCGCCGCCGAACAGGACCGTCCCGGCAACGGTGAGCAGGTAACCGAAGATCACGATCAGGCAGGCGCCCGCCCAGAGGTAGTTCACGGTGCTCACGTGCTGCGCCGAGCCGGGAGCGATCTGCGCCAACGAGTACACCGCGACGCCCGCCGCCCCGACGCCGGCAAGGGCCGAGAGCAGCGGCCAGAGCTGCGAGGAGGCCCAGTGTTCGCCGTAGCCGTCCCAGGTGTTCCAGTCCGTTCCGGTCCGCAGGATGGCCAGCCCGCCCAGGGCGGTCCAGAATCCCACCACGAGGAAGGCGGCGACGACGTCGGCCGGCCGGTGCCACTGGTTGACCAGGGTGGAGACGCCCGTGGCGACGGCGTAGCTTCCGCCCCCGAATGCTGCCAGCGGACGCCAGCGGGGTGCGACGACGAGGAACACCGCCGCAGCGGCGGACGCGGCGAGAGTGGTGTGCCCGGAGGGCAGCGAATTGAAGTCAAGGGTGGAGATGCCGCGGAACGGGCGGTCGAAGACGTCGGCCTTGAGCCATTGCGTGGACAGGTTCGCCCCGGCCGCGGTGACGACGGCAACCACGGCCGCGAGCCGGCGGCGGAAGCGCACGGCCACGAACAGCACGGCTGCGCTGGCAAGGACCAGTGAAATCACCGGAAGGTAGTCCAGGAACTGGGTGGTGGCCTTCGCCGTACGACCCTGGGCGAGTGCGGTCGCCTCCTCAAGGGCGGACTCGTCAATGTACTGGCCCGTGGTGGTGCGCACGAAGAACAGGTAGACGCCGATCAAGCCGACCAGGCAGATCCCCGCGGCAAGCAGGAAGAGGCTCGGGTGGGAAGCCGCGGGCACCTGGGCCGGGCGGAGCCGGGGTTTGTCGGCGGACTGCGATCTCATTGTTATCTAGGGTCGCACACCACCCTGAGGATGCGCTGGCCGGTGCTGCGGCTGCGTGCGGTCAGCCCCAGCAGAGGCAGAACGGGTGTCCGGCGGGATCCGCGTAGACCTGGAACCCCTCGGCGGCCCTGAGGTCGTCGGCTTCCTGCAGCAGTTTCGCGCCGTGTGTGAGAGCCTCGCCGTGGGCGGCGTCGATGTCGTCGACGTACAGGTCGAGGTGGATCTGTTGCGGCGTCCCATGCGGCCACTCGGGTGCCACATGGTTCGGCGCAAGCTGGACGGCCAGCCGCGGCTCACCCTCCACGTAGACGGTGTGCCAGTCCTCGTCCGCCTGGACGGTCCCGCCGAGCAGGGCCGCCCAGAAAGAGCTTTCGGCAGAAAGGTCAGCAGCGTCGAAAACAACGATTTGTCGGTTGATTTTCATGCCGTCATCCTGCCATGAGCCGAAAGCGGAGGGAACGGGCGGGCAGGAGCCGCTGCGCGGGCGGGGGCGGCTCCGATGGGGTCGCGGCGTACAGTGGTCGGATGACGAACGGGACCCCAAGCTTTGAGGAAGTGGCCGCCGGAGCCCGGGTGGTGGCCCTGCCGATGCGGGTGAAGTTCCGTGGGGTGCTTACCCGGGAGACCATGCTGCTGCGAGGGCCTGCCGGCTGGGCAGAGTTCGGCCCGTTCACGGAATACGGCGACGCGGAGAGCTCCCGCTGGCTGGCCGCCGCCGTCGAGGCCGGATGGCGTGGCTTCCCGGCCGAACGCCGGACGCGCATCCCGGTCAATGCAACAGTCCCGGCGGTGGAGGCCGGAGCGGTGCCTGCGGTGCTCGCACCGTTCGGGGACGCCGGCACGGTGAAGATCAAGGTGGCCGAGCGGGGCCAGCGGCTTGAGGACGATCTGGCCAGGGTCGCCGCCGTCCGGCGCGAACTGCCGGCCGCGAAGCTAAGGGTCGATGCGAACGGCGGCTGGTCCGTGCCGGAGGCTGTTGCGGCGCTCGCGCGGCTCTCCGAATTCGGGCTGGAATACGCCGAGCAGCCGGTGGCGGAGATCGACGGGCTCGCGGAACTGCGCGAACGCCTTGCTGCAGCCGGAGTGCCGGTGCTGATCGCCGCCGACGAAAGCGTGCGCAAGGAGACCGACCCGCTGCTGGTGGCCCGCCGGGGCGCCGCGGACCTGATCGTGGTGAAGGTGGCCCCGCTCGGCGGCGTGCGCCGCGCCCTCGACGTCGTCGCCGGAGCGGGGCTTCCCGCTGTCGTCAGTTCGGCCCTGGACTCCTCGGTGGGCATCCGGGCAGGCCTCGCGCTCGCGGCCGCCCTGCCGGAGCTGCCGTACGCCTGCGGGCTCGGAACCGTCTCGCTGATGGCCGCCGACGTCGCCCGCACCCCGCTGGTGCCGCAGGACGGGTACCTGCAGGTCCGTGAGCCCGACGTGGACGAGGAGCTGCTGCAGCGTCACGCCGCCAGCCCCGAGCGCCGGCAGTGGTGGCTCGACCGGCTGCGCCGCGTCCACGGCCTGCTCGAGTCGCAGGAAGGCGCTTCGTCCCCCGCGCGAACGGCCACTTAAGGCGGCCTCCGGGCGCCGGAGGTCGCCTTAAGTGGCCGTTCGCGCAGGGCTGGTGCGGGGCGCCGGGGCTGGGGCGGGCGGCGTTGGTGCGGGGCGCCGGCGTGGGCGGGGTGCGGTTGAATGGAGGGGTGACTGAATCCCTTGGCTCCGTGGCCGCAGCCCGGCTCGCCGTCCAGGCGCTGATCGACGGCGGAGTCGGCTCCGTTGTCGTCGCCCCCGGATCCCGCAGCGCGCCGCTGGCGTATGCCCTGGCCGCAGCCGAGGCCGCGGGCCGGCTCCGGCTGCACGTGCGGATTGACGAGCGCGACGCCGCCTTCACCGCGCTCGGGCTCGCACTCGGCAGCGGCCGCCCGGTTGCCGTCGTGACGACGTCGGGCACGGCGGTCGGTAACCTGCTGCCGGCCGTGATGGAGGCGAACCACGCCGCGGTCCCGCTGATCGTGCTGTCGGCGGACCGGCCGGAGGAACTGCGCGGCACCGGCGCGAACCAGACCACTGACCAGGCCGGCCTGTTCGGCACCCATGTGCGCTACGCCGTCGACGTCGCCGCCGGCGCGGATCCCGGCCCCGCCGTGCGGGAGGGTCTGGCCGCGGCCCGAGGGGGCAACGAGCGGCCGGCCGGTCCGGTGCAGCTCAATCTGGCCTTCCGCGATCCGCTGGTGCCCGGCGCGGCCGAGCCGGTCTGGGTCCCGGAGCCAACGCCGCCCGCTCCCGACGCCGGTCCGGATCCCGCGCGAACGGCCGCTAACGGCGGGCTTCCGGCGCCGGAAGCCGCCGTTAGTGGCCGTTCGGCCGAGGGGAGCCGCCCGCGGCGACGGACCGTCGTCGTCGCCGGGCATGCGGCCGGGCCCGTCGCCGAGACGTTCGCGCGCCGCCACGGACTCCCGCTGCTCGCCGAACCCTCCTCAAACGCCCGGTTCGGCCCCCTTGCCATCGGCCCGTACCGGCTGCTGCTCGGGCACATCGGCCCGGACATCGAGCGGGTCGTGGTCTTCGGCCGCCCGACGCTCTCCCGCCCCGTCGCCGCGCTGCTGGCCCGCACCGACGTCGAGCGCGCCCTGTACCTGCCCGGCCCGGCGGCCTGGTTCACCCCGGGACGGCGTCCCGAACACATCATCAGCGACCTGGACGAGCTGGGCTGCTTCGCCGGCGACGGCGAGGACGGCTGGCTCGAGCGCTGGCAGCGCGCCGGCGCCGAGGCGGATGCCGCCGTGTCCACCGTCCTCGCCGCCGCCCCTGGCCTCACCGGGCTGCACGTGGCCCGCGCGGTCTGGGGAGCAGGCGGCGCGGACCTGGTCCTTGGCTCCTCGAACCCGATCCGGGACGTTGACCTCACCGGAACCCCGGCGGCGCAGCAGCAGGGCAAGGTTTACGCGAACCGCGGCCTGGCCGGGATCGACGGGACCGTCGCCACCGCCAGCGGC
This sequence comes from Paenarthrobacter sp. DKR-5, assembly GCF_018531425.1. Lineage (GTDB taxonomy): Bacteria > Actinomycetota > Actinomycetes > Actinomycetales > Micrococcaceae > DKR-5. The sequence goes on along the minus strand of NZ_JAHBOI010000001.1, from coordinate 285,232 downwards.
ATCTCCCTCGCCACCGGCAGGCCGGTGCGCGCGCTGTTGGGCGATCTGACCTTCCTGCACGACGCCGGGGGTCTCCTGCTGGGCCCCGGCGAACCGGAGCCGCAGCTGCAGCTCGTGGTGTTCAACGACGGCGGGGGCGGAATCTTCTCCACCCTGGAGCACGGTGCGCTGGGTGAGCATGCGGCTTATACTTCCGCGGTGGAACGGCTTTTCGGGACCCCGCAGCGGGCTGATCTGCGGGCCCTCGCCGCGGCCTACGGGCTGGAGTATGCGCAGGCGGCCGACGCCGGGCAGCTCGGTGCCTCCCTCGCGGCGCCGGTGGCGGGGCGCTCGGTCTTTGAGGTCCGGGGGAGCCGGGCCGGGCTGCGGGCGCTGCACGCGGGCATCCGCGCGGCGGTGGCCTCCGCCGTCGGCTGACTTCGCGGGCGCCCCGCAAGGCAGAAACGCCGCCCCGAAGGCAGGGATGATGGGCCTGAAAGCAAAGATGAGGGCCGCGGGCAGTGCCGGACGAATTCCTCGCCCGGCACTGCCCCCGGCCCTCCGACCAGGCTCTCAGACCCAGTTGTCAGATCAGGTGTTCGGAGAGCCTGTTCGGGGTGCCGAACCGGTGCGCCGTGATGCTGACGGCCTGTTCATGCAGGAACGGCAGCAGCTCCACGCGTCCGGCCTCGGTGACCTCGTGCGAGTACACCGCCAGGTCCGGCCTCCCTGCGACCGCGGCCGCCAGTGCCTGCGCATCCCCGCCTACCAGGCGGACCCGGTGCGGGCAGGCGCGGCGCACCTGAGCCAGCCAGGCGTCGTCGTCCTCCACGGCGCAGCGGATGCCGAGGGAAGCAAGCACCCGCATCAGTTCCTGCGGCAGCTCGACGGCGGTGGACACGCTGACCTCGGAGCCAGCCAGCACCCCGGCAGCCAGTACCCGGACGGTCCGCGCCACGGACCCCGCGGTTCCCAGCCGGACGGTGACCGGCAACGGCCGGTAACGGAACACGTTGCGCTCGGCCGCCAGGCCTGAAACGTCCTTGGCCCGTCCGAACTCGGTGTCCCACGCGTGCGCATCGCTGGCCGCGGAGCGCTCGAGCATCCGCATCTCGTCGGCGTCCACCACGCTGCTGGTGCGCGCTGCCGCGAGAAGCCGCTGGACGCCCGGGTGCGTAACCGGCGACGTCGAGGCGGCCGCCGCGGTGCGCCAGTCGCCGAGCCCGACCAGGTAGTTGGGGCCGCCGGCCTTGGTTCCCGCGCCCACAGCCGACTTCTTCCAGCCGCCGAAGGGCTGGCGCCGCACGATGGCGCCGGTGATGCCCCGGTTGACGTAGAGGTTGCCGGCCTGGACGTTCTCCAGCCACAGCCCCAGCTCTTCCGGGTCGAGGGAATGGAGGCCGGCCGTCAGGCCGTAGTCGACCTGGTTCTGGATCCGGATGGCATCCTCCAGCGTGTCGGCGGTCATCACGCCGAGGATCGGACCGAAGAATTCGGTGAGGTGATAGTGCGAACCGGGCTTGACGCCGGCGCGTACGCCCGGGCTCCACAACCGGCCGGAATCATCCAGCTGCTCGGGCTTGAGCACCCATGTTTCTCCCTCGCCGAGGACGGTCAGGCCCTCGAGCAGTTTGCCCTGCGGGGGTTCGACGACCGGGCCCATCTGGGTGAGCGGATCGACGGGGTAGCCCACCTTCAGGGACTGGACGGCGTCCATCAGCTGGTTGCGGAACCGCTTGGAGCTGGCGACCGAGCCCACCAGGATGACCAGCGACGCTGCGGAGCATTTCTGCCCCGCGTGGCCGAAAGCGGACTGGGCGACGTCCTTCGCGGCGAGGTCGAAGTCCGCGCTCGGAGTGACGATGATGGCGTTCTTGCCCGAGGTCTCGGCCAGCAACGGCAGGTCGTTGCGGAAGGAGCGGAACAGCTCAGCGGTCTCGTACCCACCCGTGAGGATGACGCGGTCCACCTTGGGGTGCGCAATGAGCTGCTGTCCCAGCGACCGCTCGTCCAGCTGCACCAGCTTAAGGACATCGCGGGGCACGCCGGCCTCCCAGAGCGCTTCAACCATGACGGCGCCGCACCGGCGGGCCTGTCCTGCCGGCTTGATGACGACGGCGGAGCCGGCGGCCAAGGCAGCGAGCGTGGAGCCGGCAGGGATTGCGACCGGGAAGTTCCACGGCGGCGTCACCACGGTGAGGCGGGAAGGGATGAACGCGGCGCCGTCGACATCGTCCAGCCCGCGGGCGAGCTCGGCGTAGTAGTGGGCGAAGTCGATGGCCTCGGAGACCTCAGGGTCGGACTGGTCCAGGGTCTTCCCGGTCTCGGACGCCATTACTTCCATCAGCTTCGCCCGGTTGGCGGCCAATGCGTCCCCGGCGCGGTGGAGGACCTCCGCACGCTGGGCTCCGGAGAGGGAGCCCCACGCCGTGCCGGCGGCGACCGCGTCGTCGATCACGGCATTCAACGACTCCGGATCGCCCAGGGCGGACGCCGCGACGGTGTCGTTGCCCAGGACGGAGCCTGGCACGCGGCGCAGAATGGCCCGTCCCCAGTCCCGGTTCGCCGGAAGTGACGGGTCCGTGTCCGGGGTGTTGGCGAACGAGTCCCGCGGGGCGGGCTCCTCGGGGCGGTTGCGGTCCTGCTTCCGGTTCGGGGCGGGAACGGAGTCGTCCAGGGCAGCGAGCGAGGCGAGGAAGCGGTTCTTCTCGCGCTCGAACAGCGGCTCGTTCGCCGAGAGTTCGAAGACCGCGGACATGAAGTTTTCCTGGCTGGCGCCTTCCTCCAGCCGGCGGATCAGGTAGGCGATGGCGACGTCAAACTCGGCCGGATGCACCACCGGGGTGTAGAGCAGCAGGGATCCGACCTCGCGCCGGACCGCTTCGGCCTGGCTTTGCGCCATCCCCAGCAGCATCTCGAAGTCGATGCCTGCTTCGACGCCGCGCTGCTTGGCCAGCAGCCAGGCGTAGGCGATGTCGAACAGGTTGTGGCCGGCGACGCCGATCCTGACGTTCTTGATTCGCTCCGGGTCCAGCGCATAGTTGATGACGCGCTTGTAGCCGGTGTCGCTTTCCTGCTTGCTTCCCCAGGTCGCCAGCGGCCAGTCGTGGAGGGAGGCTTCGACCTGCTCCATTGGAAGGTTGGCGCCCTTGACCACCCGGACCTTGATGCCCGCGCCGCCCGCGGCACGCCGCGCCGCGGCCCATTCCTGCAGCCGGATCATGGCAGCCATGGCGTCCGGGAGATAGGCCTGGAGCACGATGCCGGCCTCGAGGTTCTTGAACTCCGGCTTGTCGAGGAGCCGGGTGAAGACCGCGATGGTCAGGTCCAGGTCCTTGTATTCCTCCATGTCCAGGTTGATGAACTTGGGCCGCGGGAATGCGGCGGCGCGCTCGAACAGCGGGGTGAGCTTGTCGACCACGTGGGCCACGGCTTCGTCGAACGCCCACGGAGAGTGGGGCTCGACGGTCGCCGAGACCTTGATCGAGACGTAGTCGACGTCGTCCCGAGCCAGCAGCGCATGGGTGCCTGCCAGGCGCCGTGCTGCTTCCCGCTCGCCGAGCACAGCTTCGCCCAGCAGGTTCACGTTCAGCCGCACGCCGTCCTTGCGGATCCTGGCAATGGCCGGTCCGAGCTTGGCATCCGTGGCGTCCACGATCAGGTGGCCGACCATCCCGCGGAGGACCTTGCGCGCGGCCGGGATGACCAGCCACGGAAGTGCCGGTGCCAAAGCACCGCCGGCACGAACAGCGCTGCGCATGTACCAGGGCAGGAAGCCCGGCACCCGCGGGGCCAGTGCCGCCAGGTTGGCGGCAGCGACGGAGAGGTCCTCCGGCCGGATCACCCCGTCCACGAAGCCGACGGTGAAGCCCAGCCCGTCCGGGTCCTTGAGGACGCCGGCCAGTTGCTGCGCCTGTGCGTCGGACGGGATGGTGGCCGCTTCGGCCAGCCAGCGGCGGACCAGGCGCACGGCGTCGTCGGCAAGGGTGCCGGCGGCGGCGTCGGCTTCGGAGATCCCGGCGGTGCGGGCCGTCTGGAGGGAGTGAGTCATGGTGGGCTTTGTCTTCATTCTTTTCGTCAGGGCCTTCTTGTTATGGCTTGGGGTATGGGTGCTGGGTGCTGCAGGGGCTGCCGGCGCTCAGGCGTGAAGGCTCTGTTCACGCTCGTGGCGCGGGCTGTCCGGGTTCATCAGGGAATGCCGACGTCCGTACCCGAAGTAGATGGCCAGGCCGATGATCAGCCAGACGACGAAGCGGACCCAGGTCTCCCAGTGAAGCTGGGTGATCAGGAACAGGGAGGCCAGGACGCCGAAGGCAGGGACCACCGGCATCAGCGGCAGGCGGAAGGTACGGGGCTCGTGCGGTTTGGTGTACCGGAACACGATGACGGAAAGGCAGACGACCACGAAGGCCGCGAGGATGCCGATGTTGGTCAGGTCCGCCACCGCCCGGATCGGGAAGATGCCCGCCAGGAAGGCGGATGCGACGCCCGCGATCCAGGTGACGCGCTGCGGGGTGCCGTGCCGGTCCACCTTCGAGAACCAGCCCGGAAGCAGCCCGTCGCGGCTCATTGAGAACCACACGCGGGTGACGCCGAGGAGGAAGGTCAGCATGACGGTCAGGATCGAGAGCACGGCAAAGACTGAAATGATGCTGGCAATCACCGGCAGCCCGACGCTGCTGAAGGCGGACGCGAAGCCGGCCTTGGGGTCGATGTCCTTGTAGTTCTGCATCCCGGTCAGCACAAGTGTGGCGGCCACGTACAGCAGCATCGCGACGATCAGCGAGAGGATGATTGCCTTGGGCATGTGCTTCTTGCCGTCGGTTGCCTCCTCGGCGGCGGTGCTCATCGCGTCGTAGCCGAAGACGGCGAAGAAGACGGTGGCGGCGCCGGCGACCACCGGTCCGAAGCCGCTGGGCATGAACGGGTTGTAGTTGTTGGTGTTGATGTAGAAAATCCCGAGTCCCACGATGAACAGAATCAGGACGACTTTGATGGCCACCACGGCCAGTTCGAAACGCCCGAACGTCTTGGTGCCGCGGCTGAGGATGAACGTGACCAGCAGGCAGATCAGGATGGCCGGCAGGTTGATGAGGCCGCCCTTGCCCTCGTCGACGGTCGAGGCCATCCAGGCGGGAAGGTGGATGCCGAAGCCGCCGAGGAAGGCATCCAGGTAGCCGGAAATGCCGATCGCGACGACGGCGACAATGGCGATGTATTCGAGCAGCAGGTCCCAGCCGATGAACCATCCGGTGATTTCGCCGAGCGCCACGTAGCCGTAGGTGTAGGCCGACCCGGCCCGCGGGATCATCCCGGCGAATTCGGCGTAGGAGAGGGCCGCGGCTGCCGAAGCCAGGCCTGCGATCAGGAAGGAAATGAGCACCGCGGGCCCCACTCCGGGGTTGGCGCTGTCTCCGTGCGCGACGAGTCCGGCGAGCGAAAAGATGCCGACGCCGATGATTCCGCCCACCCCGATGGCGGTCAGCTGCCAGAGCCCGAGGCTCTTGAACAGTCCGCTCTTGACGGTCTCGTCTTCCATTTCGTCCACGGGCTTGCGCCGCCAGATGGACCGGGGGTCTTGTGTGCTCATCGCAGAACTCCTGCCTGGATCCGAACCCGCTCTGCGGGTCTGATGCCTGTGCCGGTGGCCGCGTGAAATGTGATACCGGTTACACAGGTCCTCAATAGTATGGAAGCCAAATTCCGTAAGGTAAAGTGACTTTTCCCGATGCATAATCATCGGAATAACCGATGAATGCTCTCCGGCCACGACAAGGAACGCCATGCTGGATGTACGCCGGCTTCTGCTCCTGCGCGAACTCAAGCTTCGGGGGACCCTGGCTGAAGTCGCCGATGCCCTGAAGTACAGCCCGTCCTCCGTCTCCCAGCAACTGGCCCTGCTGGAAAAGGAAGCGGGCGTGGAACTGCTGCGCAAAACCGGGCGCCGGGTGGCGCTTACCCCGCAGGCGGAGCTCCTGGTACTGCACGCCGGGGAGCTGCTGGAGACCCTTGAGCGGGCAGAAGCTGAGCTGGCCGGCTCGCTCACCACGGTTGCGGGAACGGTGCGGATCGCCATCTTCCAGTCCGCGGCGCTGGCCTTGATGCCGGAGGCGCTGACGCTGATGAACCGTGAGTACCCGGAGGTGCGGATCGAGATGGTCCAGCGGGAGCCGGAAACGGCCCTGCGTGAAACGTGGACCAGGGATTTCGATCTCGTGGTGGCCGAACAGTACCCGGGGCATGCGGCGCCCCGTTTTCCCGAGCTGGACAGGGTGGAGCTGACCTCTGACGCCGTTCGCCTGGCCGTTCCTCCGCGGGCGACCGCGACCCGCACCATCAGCTCCATCGAGCAGACCGCCGGATCCTCCTGGGTCATGGAGCCGCACGGCACTGCTTCACGTCATTGGGCTGAGCAGGCCTGCAGAAGCGCCGGTTTTGAGCCGGACGTCCGGTACGAGACAGCGGACCTGCAGGCGCAGATCAGCCTGATCGAATCCGGCAACGCCGTGGCGCTGCTGCCGGACCTGGTGTGGACCAACCGCGCCGTTTCGGTGGACCTGCTGGCGCTGCCCGGGGACCCGCACCGGACGGTCTTCACCTCCGTACGCGGCGCCAACGCCAACCGGCCAGCGCTCGTGGCCCTGCGCAAGGTCCTGGCCTCGGCGGCGGAGCATGTGGCCCCCGGAGTCACAGTGCGAGGCTGAGCGGGCTCGCGCGGGCCGCGGTTCGGGCCCAAACAGAAATGACGCGGTTTCCCGTCCATGACGCGCGATAAGGCGTGTCGCAGACGGGAAACCGCGTCCTAAGTGGGCCGGGGCTGCACAGGCTTGTCCACACCCGGTTCTCTTGACTCGCCTTCCGCGCCGAAGACCCGAGATGATCCCCCAGTGATAGCCATGCAGCTCATTTTGAACCGCGACCTGGAGGCGGCCGGCCAGGATTCACGGAAGCTGGCCCGCGAAGCGGCGGCGGGCCGGCTGGTCCGTGTGACCAGGGGAGCCTACGCGCCCAGCGACGCGTGGAACCGGCTGGAATCCTGGGAGCAGCACCGGTGGCGACTCATCGCGACCGCGCGGTCCGCGACGTCGCGGCCGACCTTCTGCCGCGAGTCGGCGGCAGTCCTCTGGGGACTGCCTCGGTACCGTCTGCCGCGCGCCATCCATGCCGTCACAACTTTCGAGGCCGGCGGCCGCTCCCGGGGCGGCATCCGGCGCCACCTGCTGCGTGAAGATTTGGGGGGAGCGGCGGAGCTTGAGGGTTGTGCCGTCACCAGTAAGCTCCAGACGGTGCTCGACCTCGCTGTTACGCTGCCCTTCGCTTGGGCGGTGGCCGTGGCCGACGCGGCGAGGCGTGAGGATGCGGCCGTTCAGGGGGAGCCCCTGGAGCTGGAAGAGCTGCTTTCCGCTGCGCGGACCCTGCCAAGCGCGGCCAAGATCCGTCGTGCTCTCGCCGTCTTCGAGTTCAGCAGCCCTCTGGCCGAATCCGCAGGCGAATCGGTGAGCCGGGCGTACGCCTATCTGGCGGGATTCCCCGCGCCGGAGCTGCAGCATCAGCTCCTGTTGCGCGGCGGAACAACGGCGCGCCTCGACTTCTTCTGGAAAGAGCAGGGGCTGGTCGGAGAGTTCGACGGCGCGGCCAAGTACACGCAGGACACCCTGCGCTCCGGCCGGAGCGTCGAGCAGGTTGTCCTTGCCGAGAAGGTCCGGGAAGACCGGATCCGCGCCTTGGGTCTGCGGGTCGTGCGGTGGACCTGGTCGGATGTCCGCAGTCCGGCCGCGCTGGCGGAGGTGCTGGCGGCAGCTGGTCTGCGGCCGACCCGGATTCAGTCCCGGAAGCAGAAATGACGCGGTTTCCCGTCCATGACGCGCGATAAAGCGTGTCGCAGACGGGAAACCGCGTCATAGGTGTGCCGGCGCTTGATCAAGAGTGCCTGGCGCAGGATCAGAGCACCTTGGAGAGGAACTCCTTCGTGCGACCGTGCTGCGGGTTGGCGATGACCTCGCGGGGGTCGCCGCTTTCGACGACGACGCCGGCGTCCATGAACGTCAGCGTGTCACCGACCTCGCGGGCGAAGCCGATCTCGTGGGTCACGACGATCATCGTCATGCCGGTCTTGGCCAGGTCCTTCATGACGTTGAGCACGTCACCGACCAGTTCCGGGTCGAGCGCCGACGTCGGCTCATCGAAGAGCATCAGCTCGGGGTCCATGGCCAGCGCGCGGGCAATGGCGACGCGCTGCTGCTGGCCGCCGGAGAGCTGGGCGGGATAGAAGTCCGCGCGGTCGGCGAGGCCGACCCGGTCCAGCAGCTCCAGGGCGCGGGCCTTGGCCTCCGCCTTGGACTTGCCCTTGACCTGGACCGGGGCTTCCATCACGTTCTGCAGGGCCGTCTTGTGCCCGAACAGGTTGAACTTCTGGAAGACCATCCCGATCTCCCGCCGCTGGGCCGCGATCTGCTTGACGTTCAGGTCGTGCAGGCGGCCGTTCACCTCGCGGTAGCCGATCAGCTCGTCGCCGACGTAGATCCGGCCGGCACTGATCGTCTCCAGCAGGTTCACGCAGCGCAGCAGGGTCGACTTTCCGGACCCCGACGGGCCGATGACGACCGAGACTTCGCCGCGGCGGACCGTCATGTCGATGCCGCGCAGCACATGGTTCTCGCCAAAGAACTTGTGCACGCCCTCGAAACGGACCAGGGGTTCTGCGGTTTCGACGCTCATTCTGCATCCTCCCCTTGGAGTCGGGCCGGGGCCTTGAGTGTGGGGGCCTTGACCGGGGCGGGGGAGAGGTTGTCCACGCCCTTGCCGTAGTACTTCTCGATGTAGTGCTGGCCGACCATCAGGACCGAGGTGATGACCAGGTACCAGATCGCGGCCACCAGCAGCAGCGGGATCGGCAGGTAGGTCCGGTTCGCCAGGCTGTTGGTCACGAAGGTCAGGTCCAGGGTGAAGGGGACCGCAAGCACCAGCGAGGTGGTCTTGAGCATGCCGATCGTCTCGTTGCCCGTCGGCGGCACGATCACGCGCATGGCCTGGGGCAGCACGATCCGCCACATGATCTTGGACTTGCGCATCCCGAGTGCCTCGGCCGCCTCGACCTGGCCTTTGTCCACGGACTTCAGCCCGGCGCGGAAGATTTCCGCCAGGTAGGCGGACTCGTTCAGGCCCAGGCCCAGGACGGCCGCCACGCCGGCGTTGATCAGGTCCTTGGTGTCAAAGCTGAACAGCTCGGGCCCTGCCGGGATGCCGGCCGCGATCTTCGGGTACAGCACGGAGATCAGGCCCCAGAAGATCAGCTGCGTGTACACCGGGGTGCCGCGGAAGATCCACACCCAGAACCAGCTTGACCAGCGCAGGATCGGGTTGTCCGACTGGCGCATGAACGCCAGCAGGACGGCGAGCACGATCGCCAGCACCATGGACAGCACCGTGAGCAGCAGCGTCCAGCCCACACCCTGCACCACGAGGGTGTCCATGATGTAGGTGGCCACGATGTCCCACCGGAAGTTCGGGTTGGTGAACATGCTCTGCAGCACGGCGACCGCGATCAGGACGATGATGACGCCGCTCACCCAGCGCCCGGGGTGGCGGACCGGAACGGCCTTGATCAGTTCGGGCCGGTTGTTGCCGGCCTCGGAAGTGGTGGTGCGGCCGGTGGTGGCGCTGCTCAACTCGTCACCTTCGGGTTGACCTCGGACTTCTCGATCGCGCCGTCGGCGTTGTTCCAGGACTCAAGGATCTTCTTGTAGCTGCCGTCGGAGATCAGCTTGGTGATCACCTTCTGCATCAGGTCAGCCAGTGCCGTGTCGCTCTTGGCGACGGCGATGCCCTCGGGCGCGGCGTCGTACACGGCGCCGAGCTTCTCGAGCTGGCCGTTGGTCTGCTTGAGCGCGTAGCCGATGATGGGCGAATCCGCCGCCATGGCGTCGATGCTGCCGTTGACCAGGCGGGTGGTGACGTCGGTCTGGTTCTTCAGCGACACCACGTTGATCGCGGGCTTGCCGGCGGCGACGCACTTCTTGTTGCGGCCGGACAGGTCCGGGTCCTCCTGGACCGTGCCGGTCTGCACGCCGATGTTCTTGCCGCAGATGTCGTCGATGCTGATCTTCTTCGGGTTGCCCTTCTGCACGGCCCACGCGGTGCCGGCGTTGAAGTAGCTCACCATGTTCACGGCCTTCAGGCGTTCCGGGTTGATCGTGAAGGAGGAGATGCCCAGGTCGTACTTCGGGCCGAGCGCCGGGAGGATGCCGGTGAACTCGGCGGTCTTGACCTCCACCTTCAGGCCCAGGGTCGCGCCGATCGCCTTGGCAAGGTCGACGTCGTAGCCCACGGGGGTCTGCCCGTCAGAACCGCCGAGGAACTCCGCCGGGGCGTAGCTGGTGTCCGCGCCGACGGTGAGGGTTCCCTTGGACTTGATGGCTGCGGGGACCATCGCGGCCAGCGCGTCGTCCTTGGAGACCGAACCCGGGTCGAAGCTGGCGCCGCCGGAAGGTCCGCCCGCTGGTGCACCAGCCGTGCTGGAAGCGTTCGTGCAGCCGGTGAGGGCGAGGGCCCCGACGGCCAGAACTGCGGCAGCCTTGGCGGACAATCTTGCTGACAAGTGCATGTTGTTACCTTTTGTTAGCGGCGAACAGGAAAATACCCGGGGTTAATTCTAGCGTCGGCTGAGACTTGCATCACAGGACACAATGTTTTCCTAGTAGACAACCTCGTCGGACGGAAATCAAGGCCTTATTCGGAGCTTTGTCTCTAACCCCGGATCCCGAGGGCCTCAAGCATGGGGCGGAACTTCGCCCAGGTCTCGGCCAGCTCGGCCTTGGGCTGGGAAGCCTCCACGATGCCGCAGCCCGCGAAGAGGCGCACCCGCTGTGGATCTTCGACGACGGCGCCGCGCAGCGCGATGCCCCATTCGCCGTTGCCGGCAGCATCGAGCCAGCCGACGGGCCCCGCGTACGGACCGCGGTCCATCCGTTCCAGCCCGCGGATCAGCGCCCCGGCCACCTCGCGCGGGGTCCCGCAGACTGCTGCCGTGGGATGCAGGGCCTCCACCAGCGAGAGCGAGGTGGGAAACTTGCCGTCCTGCGGGGTGAGCTCGGCCTTCACGTCCGAGGCCAGGTGCCACACATTGGGCAGCTCCAGGATGAACGGCTCACTCGGGGACGTCATTTCCTCCGTGAAGGAGCGCAGCTGACGGGTCAGCGACTGCACGGCGATCTCGTGCTCCAGGCGCTGTTTGTCCGAGCCGCCCAGCAGCTGGCGGGCGTAGGCCTCGCCGTCCTCGGGCGCGCCGGAGCGGTCCAGTGTGCCGGCCAGGACGCGGGCCTGGGCGGTGCCGCCCTCGACCTTGATCAGCATTTCCGGGGTGGACCCGACCAGACCATCCACGGCGTAGGTCCAGCACTCGCGGTAGCGCACGGCCAGTTCACGCAGGATGTCCGAGATGCGCACCGGTTCGGCGAGCTCGGCGATGACATCCCGGGCGAGCACCAGCTTGTCCAGCTGGCCGCGCCCGATCGCGCGGACCCCCTCGGCGACCGCGTCCATCCACTGTTCCTCGGTCAGGGCACCGGTGCTCAGAGTGGTGGCGCCACGGGGCGCGCCCTGCGGCTCAGCGCCAACCGTGCGGGATTGTTCCGCCGCGTCCTCGATCCACGCCGCCAGGCGGATCTCCGCACTCTCGGCGGTGAGCTCGGCTTCGGGGTCCAGAGTCAGCTGGGTGAGGAAACCCTGGCCCGCGTGCGAGCCGACGACAATCTCGGGGATGATCAGGCGCGAGAGGTGCTCGGAGACCTTCGAGAAGGCGAACGAGCCGAAGGCCATCGGACCGGTGCCCGGGCGCTGCACCCGGTCGTCGACGACGGCGGCCGCGGCGACGGAGTTCCACCAGGCTTCGGCCTCGGCAAACCGCTCCGGCCCCGACGTGGTGAACCTCTCGAGCTCCCCGAAACCGATCAGCCCGGCCTCCCGGCGGGTCCAGCACAGCACGTCGTCGCGGACCAGGTAATCCAGCAGCCCCGTCAGGGTGGAGGCTTCGTCAAAGGGCACGGTGAGGGTGCGGAGCTGCGGGGTCATGGTGCTTACCAGATTACTCTCTGCCATCCAGGGGCCCGCATCCGGGCGCCGCCGGGGCCGGTGCGCAAGCGGCGGTGACGGGCCGGCCGCAATGTTTGAGAGAATGAACGGGTGAACCGAGCATCCTTGGATAAGCGTCCCGACGAAGTAGCCACGATGTTTGACGATGTCGCACCGAAGTACGACGTCGTCAACGATGTTCTCTCCATGGGCCAGACCCGCCGCTGGCGGCGGATCGTCGTGGATGCGGTGGCCGCCCGCCCCGGTCAGCGCGTGCTCGACCTGGCTGCCGGCACCGGCACTTCCAGTGAGCCGTACGCAGACGCCGGGATCGACGTCGTCGCCTGTGATTTCTCGCTGGGGATGCTCAAGGTAGGCAAGCGCCGCCGCCCGGACATCGATTTCATTGCAGGGGATGCCACCAACCTGCCCTTCGCGGACGAGTCCTTCGACGCCGTCACCATCTCCTTCGGGCTGCGCAACGTGCATGAACCGCGCAAGGCCCTTGAGGAGATGTTCCGCGTGGCCAAGCCCGGCGGCCGGATCGTCATCGCCGAATTCTCCCAGCCGACCATCCCGTTGTGGCGGACCATGTACACGGAGTACCTGATGCGGGCGCTGCCCGCCATCGCGACCAAGGTGTCCTCGAACCCGGATGCCTACGTCTACCTGGCCGAATCCATCCGCGCCTGGCCGGACCAGGACGAGCTCGCCACCTGGATCAAGGATGCCGGCTGGCAGGACGTGGCCTACCGGAACCTCAATGGCGGCATCGTGGCCGTGCACCGCGCCTACAAGCCCTCCGCCCCGTGACGGTGTGATGAAGGTCCTGATAGTCGGCGCCGGGCCCGCCGGGTCCACCGCCGCGTATTACCTGGCCCGGTCGGGCGCCGAGGTCACCGTCCTCGAGAAGACGAGGTTCCCCCGCGAGAAGGTGTGCGGTGACGGGCTGACGCCCCGCGCGGTGCGCGAAATGCAGCTGCTGGGCCTGCCGCACGAGGAGGCCGAGGGCTGGCGCCGCAATAAGGGCCTGCGCCTGATCGCCGGCGGCCGGACTGTCGAGGTCCCGTGGCCGGAGCTGTCGACGTTCCCCGACTACGGCCTGGTCCGCACCCGGCTGGGCTTTGACGAGGCACTCGCCCGGCATGCTGCGGCAGCGGGCGCTGAACTGCTCGAGGGCCACGCAGTCACGACGGCGATCACGGACGACGCCGGAACGGTGACCGGAGTGCGCGCCAACCTGCTGGACGAGGCCGGCCGCAGGACCGGCGAAACGAAAGACTTCAGCGCCGACCTGGTGCTCGCCGCGGACGGCAACTCCACCCGGACGGCGGTGTCGCGGGGATTCCAGAAGCGCGACGACCGTCCCCTCGGCGTGGCCGTGCGCACCTACTTCACCAGCCCGCGCCACGAGGACGACTGGATGGAGGGCTGGCTGGAGCTGCCCGATGCCAGCGGCCGCCCGCTGCCGGGCTACGGCTGGATCTTCGGCGTCGGCGACGGCACTTCCAACGTGGGCCTGGGCATCCTGAACTCCTCCAAGGCGTTCGGGAAGCTGGACTACAAGCAGGTGCTGCGTGACTGGACTGCGGCCATGCCCCCGGAGTGGGGTTACGTGCCGGAGAACCAGGTGGGGGAAATCCGCGGGGCCGCCCTGCCGATGGGCTTCAACCGCACGCCGCATTACTCCCCGGGACTGCTCCTGCTCGGCGACGCCGGCGGCATGGTCAGCCCGTTCAACGGCGAGGGCATCTCCTACGCCATGGAGTCCGCCCGCTACGCTGCCGAACTCATCGAAGCGGGGCGTCCGGGCGACTACGCGGGGCACATCCGGGAGCAGTGGGGGAGCCACTTCACGCTGGGCCGGGTGTTCGCGCAGCTCATCGGCAGACCGCAGGTGATGAAGCTGGCGCTGCGCACCGGGATGCCCGTGCCGCCGCTGATGCGCTTCGTGGTGCGGATGCTCGCCAACCTGACGGATCAACAGGAGAAGGGCTTTGAGGATAGAGTGATTGCGCTGTTGGAAAAGCTTGCCCCCGCTACTTCCAATTCCGGACCCGGGCGCACACGCGCCCTCGAACGTTAGTGTTACTCAAGTGACTAATCCCGCAACGCCCGGCTGGACGAACGCCGGCCATGGCAACCCCGAGTCCGGCTTCACGGACACGTCGACCAGCGCCATCGCCACCGGAATGCGGCTGCCTGCCGGGTTCGCCCTGATCGCGGCGGACGCCGAGCTCGGCCCGGCCGTCTCGACCTCGCTGGCCCGGGTGGAAAAGCAGCTGCGCGAAGCCATCTCCAACTCGGACCCGCTCGCCGACGCCACCAGCCGGCATCTGGTCGAGGCCGGCGGCAAGAGGATCCGGCCGCTGCTGACCATTCTCGCCTCCCACCTGGGGGACCCGGGCCGCTCCGAGGTCGTCCAGGCCGCCGTCGTCGTCGAACTCACCCACCTGGCCACGCTCTACCACGACGACGTGATGGACTCGGCGCCCTTCCGACGGGGAGCCCCCACCGCCCACGAGGTGTGGGGCAACAGCGTGGCGATCCTGACCGGCGACCTGCTCTTTGCCCGCGCGTCGCTGCTGACCTCGGAGCTCGGCGGCGAGGCCCTCGGCATCCAGGCCCGCACCTTCGAACGGCTCTGCCTCGGTCAGCTGCACGAGACGGTCGGTCCCCGCGAGGACGAGGACCCGCTGGAGCACTACCTGTCCGTGATCGCGGACAAGACGGGCTCGCTGGTCGCCGCGTCCGGGCAGCTCGGTGCAATCTTCGCCGGGGCGGACCGCGCGCTGCAGCAGACGATGGTTGTGTACGGGGAGAAGGTGGGTGTGGCCTTCCAGCTCGCCGACGACGTCATCGACGTCACCGGCCTGAAGAAGGTTTCCGGCAAATCGCCCGGGACGGACCTGCGCGAGGGTGTGCCGACCCTGCCTGTGCTGCTGCTGCGCCGCAAGGCCGCCGCGGGCGATGCCTCCGCGGCTGAGGTGCTCCGGCTGGTGGACGGGGACCTTTCCAGCGACGCCGCGCTGGCCGAGGCCGTGGCCGCGCTGCGGGCGCACCCGGCAACGGCCGAGGCGTGGGCCGTCGCCCGGCAATGGGCAGACGAAGCCATCGCTGCGCTCGAACCGCTGCCCGAAGGCGTCGTCAAGCAGGCGCTGACCAGCTTCGCTCAGGCGGTCGTCAGCCGCGAGGCGTAGACCCGCGCGAAAACTGATGCGCGAACGGCCAGTTGCGGCGGCTTATCCTGCGTGGAAGCCGCCGCAACTGGCCTTTCGCGCCGGGCTCGCGCCGGGGAAGGGGACTATTCCTCGTCCTCGCCGTAGAAGACCCACTGGAACATGTCGAGCACGAACTCGCTGAAGGTCCCCTCCTCGCTCTCCCATTCGCCGTCCTCGTTGTCGCGGGAGAACACGATAGGGTCCGGCAGCTCCAGCTGGGCGGCATCGAGGCCCCAGGTCACCGACTCGTCGCCGTCCTCGAGGAACATCAGGTAGCCGTCTTCCACTTCCAGCTCGTCCGGATCCCAGAAGTAGTTGTATGCCTCCATCAGGTCCGCGCAGCCGCCCACGGCGAGATAGAACTCCCGCATCACCAGCGGGATCGTGAAGTCGTGCTCCGCGAGCATGCGGTCCAGGTCGCCTGCCGCCAGCCCGTCTTCTTCCCGCCACGGCCGGTCCAGGTACTTGGGCACCAGGGCGCGGAATTTTTCCAGATAGATCTCGGTCATTGCGGCTCCTGGTCGACGAAAACGGGTCCCGAAGGAAATCCTAGTTGGGCCCGAGCCGGTCCCGGTGCCGCCCGCGCACGGCCAGGGGAACGTGCCAGCCGAACTTAAGGGCCGCAAGGCGGAACGCGAAGACGACGACGGCGACGCCGACGCCGGTGACAAGGCTCAGCAGTCCCGCCTGCCAGAGCAGGGCCGTCAGCGCCGCCCCGGCGAAGGCCGGCACCGCGTAGACGTCGCGCGGGTCGAACAGCCGGGGGACCTCGTTGGCGGTGACGTCGCGGAGCAGGCCGCCGCCAACCGCCGTCGTGACGCCGAGCAGCGCGGCCGCGACGGGGTTCAAACCGGCGCCGAGGGCTTTCTGCGTTCCGGTGAGGCAGAACAGGGCCAGTCCGCCGGCGTCAAAGACCAGCAGCAGCCGGCTGAACCGCGCCACCGAGCTGGAGAGGAAGAACACCAGCGCCGCCGCCAGCAGGGGCGGCAGCAGGTAGGCCGGGTTGCTGAAGGCATTCGGCACGCCGTTGTTGATGATCAGGTCCCGCACCACCCCGCCGCCCAGGCCCACCAGCGACCCCAAAAGCAGCGATCCGACGATGTCGAAGCCCTTGCGCGCGGCGAGCAGGCAACCGGAGACGGCAAAGAAGAATGTGCCGAGCAGGTCAAGCGCCAATGAGATGTGGTTGTAGGTGTCCATGTTCCGTCCTCGTGCCGGGGGCGCTGTCCGCTGCTGTCGCCCCACCAACGTTACGGCCCCGCCCGGGCGGCGTGTACGCTCTGGCCATGGCCACCTCAGACTCACCCGTCCTGATCGCCTGTTCACACGGGACCGCCGACCGGGCAGGGCAGGCCGCCGTCAGCGCACTCGCCGAACAAATCCGGCAGCTGCGGCCGGGCCTGGACGTGCGCGAGACCTTCGTTGACGTCCAGCACCCCCAGGTGCCCGAGGTGGTGGCCGGGGTGGAACAGGGCCGGCATGCCGTCGTCGTTCCCCTGCTGCTGTCCGTCGGGTACCACGTGCGGGTGGACATTGCGCGGGCCGTGCGGTCCCGGGAAGGCATCACGGCCGCCGCGCCGCTGGGCCCGGACCGGCGCCTGGCAGCCCTGCTGGACCGCCGGCTCGCCGAGGCCGGCGCTGCGCCGGAGGACGCCGTCGTGCTCGCGGCGGCAGGATCGTCGGACCCGCACGCCGCGCGCGATGTGCAGCAGCTGGCCGGGATGCTCGCGGAGCTGCGCGCCAACCGCATCCTTGCGGCCTACGGCGCCAGTGCCGAGCCCGACGTCCCCTCGGCGGTGGCAGTGCTCCGGAAAGAGGGCGCACCGCGCGTTGTGATCGCTTCCTACCTGCTGGCGCCAGGGTACTTCCACAGCCAGCTCCTCAAGGCCGGAGCCGACCTCGTGACACAGCCGCTGCTGCCGGACGAATCGCTGGCCAGGATCGCGCTGGACCGCTTCGACGAGGCGCTGGCGAAGGCCGCCGGGTAGCCGCTTTTCCGCGGTTTTGACCCGCCGTGACGAAATATTTCCCCCGGTGAACTGATGTGTCAGAACCTTTGATGACGCCCTGAGGCCGCCCCTACAGTCGAGTGCATGACTCAGACTGCTCTAGCCGGAGCGACCGGAGCCGGCGGTGCCGCAGGCACCAAAGCCGCCCGTCCCGCACGCCCGTCGACCAAGCCCAACGGCCAGTGGAAGGTGGACGGAACCACCCCGCTGAACGCGAACGAGGCGTGGAAGCAGGAGGACGGCGGGCTCAGCGTCCGCGAGCGAATCGAAACCATCTACGCCAAGGGCGGCTTCGACAGCATCGACGGGACCGACCTGCACGGACGCTTCCGCTGGTGGGGCCTCTACACGCAGCGCAAACCCGGAATCGACGGCGGGAAGACCGCCACCCTCGAACCTCACGAGCTTGAAGACCGCTACTTCATGATGCGCGTCCGCATCGACGGCGGCGCCCTGACCACCGAACAGCTGCGTGTCATTGGCGGCATCTCCCGGGACTTCGCGCGGGGCAGCGCGGACGTCACCGACCGGCAGAACATCCAGCTGCACTGGGTTCAGATCGAGAACGTGCCGGAAATCTGGCGGCGTCTGGAGGCCGTCGGGCTGCACACCACCGAGGCCTGCGGCGACGTGCCGCGCGTCATCCTCGGTTCCCCGGTAGCCGGAATCGCCGCCGACGAGATCATCGACCCCACGCCGGCCGTGCGCGAGATCGCCGACCGTTACATCGGCGACCCGGAGTTCGCCAACCTTCCGCGCAAGTACAAGACGGCCATCACCGGCCACCCCAGCCAGGACGTGGTCCACGAGATCAACGACATCGCCCTCGTGGGCGTCGTCCACCCCGAACTCGGGGCCGGCTACGACCTGTGGGTGGGAGGCGGCCTCTCCACCTCCGCGCACCTGGCGGTCCGCCTGGGCGCCTTCGTTGAGCCCTCCCGGGCCGCCGAGGTCTGGGCCGGCGTGACCAGCATCTTCCGCGACTACGGCTACCGCCGGCTGCGCAACCGCGCCCGGTTGAAGTACCTGGTCGCTGACTGGGGTGCGGAAAAGTTCCGCGAAATCCTTGAGACCGAATACCTGCAGTCGCCCTTGCCGGACGGGCCGGCCGCCCCGAAGCCGACGACGCCCGGGGACCACGTGGGCATCCACCGGCAGAAGGACGGCAGGTTCTTCGTCGGCGTCGCCCCGACGGTGGGCCGGATGTCGGGCGAGCGGCTGCTGAAGTTCGCCGACGTCGTCGAGGCGCACGGTTCGCAGCGGGTGCGGACAACTCCGCACCAGAAATTCGTGGTGCTCGACGTCGAGCAGGACCGGGTGGACAGCCTGGTCGCCGCCCTCGACGGGCTGGGTCTCTCTGCCAAGCCGAGCCCCTTCCGCCGCTCCACCATCGCCTGCACGGGCCTCGAGTACTGCAAGCTCGCCATCGTGGACACCAAGGACACCGCAGAGCGGGCCATCGACGCGCTGGAGAAGCGGCTGGACGGCATCGACCTGCCGCAGCCGATCTCGCTGCACATCAACGGCTGCCCGAACTCCTGCGCCCGCATCCAGACCGCCGACATCGGCCTCAAGGGCCAGCTGCTGCCCGACGGCAACGGCGGCCAGACCCCCGGCTTCCAGGTCCACCTCGGCGGCGGTCTGGCCTCGGACACCCGCTCCGAGGCAGGCACCGGCCGGACCGTCCGCGGCCTGAAGGTCACGGCCGAGGACCTGCCGGACTACGTCGAGCGCGTGGTGCGGCAGTTCCTGGCGGACCGCAACGGCGAGGAGTCGTTCGCGGAGTGGGCGCACCGGGCCGACGAGGGAGTGCTGCAGTGAGCGCGCCGGAGGTCGGCGTCCGTGCGACCGCCGGAGCCGGTGCCGGCTTCCCGCCCATAGATGCCCACCGACCCCCGGAAGCCGGCACCGTCTCCGTTCCCGATGCCGCTGGCGCGGCCGAGGGGATCCCTTCACGGCGCTTAGACACGGCCGACAAAAGCGCTCGGCCGGGATGCGCGCCTTTCGAAGGGGTCACCCTCGACCGGCGGTCCGAGGAGGAACTCAAGGCGCTGGTGGCTGCGGGGGTTGGGGAGCTGGGCTCGATTGTGGGCTCCACCCCCACTGCCGGCGAGGCCGATGCGGAGGCGGTGATCGGGTGGGTGGCTCGGAACTTCGACCTGTCCCAGGTTGCCGTGGCCTGCTCGATGGCCGACGCGGTGCTGCCGGCCCTGGTCGCGGCCCAGCTGCCCGGCGTCGACGTGCTGTTCCTGGAGACCGGCTACCACTTCGCTCAAACGCACGACACCAGGCGCGAGGTCGCGGAGAACCTGCGGGTGAACATTGTCGACGTGCTCCCGGAGCAGACCGTCGCCGAGCAGGATGCCGCCTTTGGCGAAAACCTCTTCGGCCGTGACCCGGCCCGGTGCTGCGCGCTGAGGAAGATGGACCCGCTGAAGAAGGCCCTGTCCGGGTACGAGGTCTGGTTCACAGGGGTGCGCCGCGAGGAGGCGCCCACCCGCACCAATACCCCGTTGGTCAGCTGGGATCATGCGCACCGCCTGGTCAAGGTCAACCCGCTCGCGGCCTGGACCCTGGACCAGCTCGTCGATTACGCGGACGAGCACCTGATCCCGGTCAACCCGCTCATGTCCCAGGGCTACCCGTCCATCGGCTGCGCGCCCTGCACCAAACCCGTCGCCCCCGGCGAAGACCCCCGTTCCGGCCGCTGGGCCGGGCTCACCAAGACAGAATGCGGAATCCACACATGAGCACCGAAGCACAAGCGGAAGCGCAGACTGCGCGCGAAGCTGCCTCCTCGGAAGGCGCGCATCGCGCCCGAGCGCTTTTTTCGGGCGTGTCTAAGCGCCGTGAGGAGGTAGCGGAGCGCCGGCAAGGCGCAACGCAGCGCCTTGCCCAGCTGGACACCCTTGAATCCGAAGCCATCCATATCATCCGCGAGGTAGCCGCCGAGTTCGAGCGCCCTGCGTTGCTCTTCTCCGGCGGCAAGGACTCCGTCGTGATGCTGCACCTGGCCACCAAGGCCTTCTGGCCGGGCAAGGTCCCGTTCCCTGTGCTGCACGTGGACACCGGGCACAATTTCCCGGAGGTCCTCGCCTTCCGGGACCGCACCGTGGAACGCCTCGGTGTGCGCCTCGTCGTCGCCAGCGTCCAGGACTACCTCGACGACGGCCGCCTGCACGAGCGGGCCGACGGCACCCGGAACCCGCTGCAGACCCTGCCGCTGCTGGACGCCATCGCGGACAACAGGTTTGACGCCGTGTTCGGCGGAGGCCGGCGGGACGAGGACAAGGCGCGCGCCAAGGAACGCATCCTGTCCCTGCGCGACGAGTTCGGCCAGTGGGACCCCCGCAACCAGCGCCCGGAGCTGTGGAACCTCTACAACGGCCGCCATACCGTTGGCCAGCACGTGCGCGCCTTCCCGATCAGCAACTGGACCGAGCTGGATATCTGGCGCTACATCGAACGCGAGCGAATCGAGCTGCCCGGCATCTACTATGCCCACCAACGCGAAGTCTTCCAGCGCGACGGCATGTGGCGGGCCATCGGGGAGCACTCGCAGCCGCGGGACACCGAGCGCGTGACCGTCAGGACCGTCCGCTACCGCACCGTGGGGGACATGTCCTGCACCGGGGCGGTCCTCTCCGACGCAGCAACGGTCCAGGACGTCGTCCGGGAAGTTGCCGCCTCCACGCTGACCGAACGCGGCGCCACCCGGGCCGATGACCGGATTTCCGAAGCTGCCATGGAAGACCGAAAGAAAGACGGCTACTTCTAAATGACAACGACCACAGCCCCCGCAACCCCGGCCGTCCAGGCCGTTCCCCTCCTCGAGGAGGGAACCCTGTTCCGCTTCGCCACCGCCGGATCCGTCGACGACGGCAAATCCACCCTGGTCGGCCGCCTGCTGCACGACTCCAAGGCCATCCTTGCCGACCAGCTCGACGCCGTCACCCGCACCTCGCAGGAACGCGGCTTCGGCGGCGCCTCCGACGGAACGACGAAAATCGACCTCGCGCTTTTGACGGACGGTCTTCGCGCCGAGCGGGAGCAGGGCATCACCATTGACGTCGCCTACCGCTACTTCGCCACCGACCGCCGGTCCTTCATCCTGGCGGACTGCCCCGGCCACGTGCAGTACACGAAGAACACCGTCACCGGTGCCTCCACCGCGGACGCGGTCGTGCTGCTGATCGACGCCCGCAAGGGTGTGCTCGAGCAGACCCGGCGGCACCTCTCGGTGGCGCACCTGCTGCGCGTGCCGCACGTCGTCGTCGCCGTGAACAAGATCGACCTGGTCGGCTTCAGCGAGGACGTCTTCCGCGCGGTGGAAACCGACGTGCTGCGGGCCGCCTTGGAACTTGGGGTCGGGGACGTCACGGTCGTGCCCGTGTCCGCCCTCGACGGCGACAATGTGGTGGACCGCTCCGCGCGCACCCCGTGGTACTACGGCCCGGCGCTGCTCGAGGTCCTCGAAACCCTGCCCGCTACCGACGAGATCGAAACGGGCCTTGAACCGTTCCGGCTGCCGGTCCAGCTGGTGCTGCGGCCGCAGGGCGCGCTCGCTCCGGGCGTCGACGCCGGCGCGTTCCGCGACTACCGGGCCTACGCCGGCCAGCTCGCTTCAGGAACCGTCAGGGTGGGGGACGAGGTCGTCGTGCTGCCGTCGGGCCGCTCGACGACGGTCACCGGCATCGACTTCGCCGGCACCCAGCTGCACGAGGCCTTCGCGCCGCAGTCGGTTGCGCTGCGGCTTGCTGACGAGATCGACATCGCCCGCGGCGACCTCATCGCGGCGGCGGGCACTGCCGGCGAGCCCACCCGGGACCTGGCCGCGTCCCTGTGCTGGCTCTCGCCGAAGCCGTTGCGTGAGGGCGCCAAGGTGCTGATCAAGCACGGCACCCGGACCGTGCAAGGCCTCGTGCGTTCCGTCACGGGCAAGCTGGACCTGGACAGCTTCACGCTGCAGGCCGCGCCCGGCCTGGAGCTGAACGATATTGGCGACGTCGAGATCCGCCTGGCCGCGGAGCTGCCCGCCGAGGCCTACGCCTCGCACCGCCGCACCGGTGCCTTCCTGGTGGTCGACGCGGCCGACGGGAACACCCTCGCGGCCGGTCTGGTGCGCTGACGAGGCATGGTTCCCATGACGTGGACAGAGGCCCCGCAGCAGCGGCGATGTCGGCGGTCCTGACGCCCGCGCGTCATACCCGCCACCTTCCGACGCACTGACAAGGACGCTCATCGTGCCAGACCACATTCCTCCCGCCCAGCCGGGACGCAAGACCATTCACGCCCCCGTCGGCAGCCCCGCGTTCCCGCGGCGGCGCGCGTTCATTGCCGGCGCTGCCGTCGCTGTCGCCGGGGCACTCATCGGCGGAGGTGCCGTAGCGCTCAACTCCGCCAGCCACGGCTCCGAAGCACAGGCGGCCGCCCCGGCAGGTGCGGCACCCGAGCTGCGCCTGGGTTACTTCGGGAACGTGACGCACGCTCCCGCCCTGGTCGGGCTGCAGCAGGGCCTCTTCGCCAAAGAACTTGGCAGCACCAGACTGAGCACCCAGGTGTTCAACGCCGGCCCGGCGGCAGTGGAGGCCCTCAACGCGGGTGCGATCGATGCCGCCTATCTCGGGCCGAACCCGGCCATCAACTCGTTCGTGAAAAGCAAGGGCAACTCGATCCGGGTGATCGCCGGGGCGGCCTCCGGCGGTGCACAGCTGGTGGTCAAACCGGGCATCAACACTGCAGCGGACCTCAAGGGAAAGGTTCTCGCGAGCCCGCAGCTCGGCGGAACCCAGGACGTCGCGCTGCGCAGCTGGCTGGCCAAACAGGGTCTGAAGGCTGCCACCACCGGCGGCGGGGACGTGACGGTCAACCCGACCGGGAACGCCCAGACGCTCAAGCTCTTCCAGGACGGCAAGCTCGACGGCGCCTGGCTGCCCGAGCCGTGGGCCTCGCGGCTGGTGCTCCAGGCCGGGGCCAAGGTGCTTGTCGATGAGAAGAGCCTGTGGGACAAGGGCCAGTTCACGACGACGATCCTGATCGTCAACAAAGACTTCCTGGCCAAGTACCCCGACACGGTCAAGGCGCTCTTGAAGGGCCATGTGGCCGCCGTTTCCTGGCTCACCGACAACGCTGCCGACGTCGCAAAGGAAACTTCGGTGATCAACGCCGCCCTCGAGAAGGCGGCCGGCACGCCGCTGCCCGGGGATGTGCTGCGCCGCGCCCTGAAAAACCTCACCTTCACCTCCGACCCGCTCGCCGGTTCCTGGAAGAAGCTGCTCCAGGACGGCGTTGATGCGGGACTCACCCAGCAGGCTGACCTGGCCGGCATCTTCGATCTGGCCAGCCTGAACGCCGTGCTTGAGGACGCCGGGAAAAGCGCTGTCAGCGCCTCCGGCCTCGGTAAGGACTGATCATGGATACACAGACAGGCCTTCCCGCCGTGCGGTACTCGGTCGAGATCGAGCACCTGGGCAAGCGCTTCGCGGACGATGCACCGGTGGTGCTCGAGGACCTGAACCTCAAGGTCGCCAGAGGCGAGTTCGTGAGCGTGCTGGGTGCCTCCGGGTGCGGCAAGTCCACGCTGCTGAACATCATTGCGGGCCTGGAAGCGCCGTCGGCCGGGTTCCTGACGGTTCCCGCGGACGGCAGCGCCCTGATGTTCCAGGACGCGGCCCTGTTCCCGTGGTTGAGCGCCCGGGGCAATGTGGAACTCGCGCTGGAACTCCGTGGCGTCGCCCGTCCCCGGCGCCGCGCCAAGGCCCTGGAGCTGCTCGACCTCGTGCACCTGGCCGAGGCCGCGGAGAAGCGCCCGCACGAACTGTCCGGCGGCATGCGCCAGCGGGTGGCGCTGGCGCGGGCCCTCGCCCAGGACAAGGAGGTACTCCTGATGGATGAGCCGTTCGCCGCGTTGGACGCCATTACCCGCGACCTGCTGCACGATGAGCTCGAGCGGGTGTGGCGCGAAACCGGCCGCACCATCATCTTCATCACCCACAACGTGCGCGAAGCGGTCAGGCTCGGGCAGCGTGTGGTGCTGCTGAGTTCCCGTCCCGGGCGGGTGGCGGCGGAGTGGCCCGTTGTGGTGGACGGGCCGCGCCGCATCGAGTCACCCGAGGTCGCGAACCTGGCGGCCGAGATCACGGAACATCTGCGCGAGGAGATCCGGCGCCATGCAGCGTAAACCCAATCTTTCAACCGCGGCTGAACCCGGTGCCGCTGCGCGGGGCCCGGCCGGCGGCAACGATATTCCTGCGGCCGCGGACGGCCTTGGAATAATAAAGCCGCCTTTCCCGGGCGCCGCTTCGACGGCGAGTGACACCGATTTACGCTCGCTGGAAGCTGGATTGGATTCGCTCCAGTCCAGCACCTCAGCCCACCGTTCCGGCCTGCGTGCGCTGGCGGGGCGGGCGGTGCCGCCGCTGCTGATGGTTGTGGTGCTGCTGGCTGTTTGGCAGTTCTATGTGGCGCTGGGGCATAAGCGGGCGGACCTGGTGCCCGGCCCGCTGGATGTCCTCGCTTCCTTGGGCGGACTGTGGGCCGACGCGACCGTGCAGACCGCCGTGTGGACGAGCCTGCAGCGGGGCGTGCTCGGCTTCCTCGTCGCCGCCGTCGTCGGCACCCCCGTGGGGCTGCTGCTGGCCCAGGTCAAGGCGGTCCGCACCGCCGTCGGGCCGCTGATTTCCGGCCTTCAGGTGCTGCCCTCGGTCGCGTGGGTTCCCGCCGCCATCATCTGGTTCGGCCTCACCGACGCGACCGTGTACTTCGTCGTGCTCATGGGCGCGATCCCGTCGATTGTGAACGGCCTGGTGGCCGGCGTGGACCAGATCCCGCCGCAGTACCGGCGCGTGGGGCTGGTCCTGGGCGCCAGCCGCTGGGAGCAGGCCACCCGGATCGTGCTGCCGGCCGCGCTTCCCGGCTATGTCGCGGGCCTCAAGCAGGGCTGGGCCTTCTCCTGGCGCTCGCTGATGGCCGCGGAAATCATCGCGATGGGAGGATCGCTCGGCTTCGGTCTCGGTTCCCTGCTGCAGCAGGGCCGCGAACTGGCGGACATGGGCATCGTCATGTCGGCGATCCTGCTGATCCTCGCCGTCGGCATCCTTGTGGAACTGCTCGTTTTCGGCCCGGTCGAGCGGCGGCTGCTCGCCGGCCGCGGCCTGCTGGCAGGAGGTACCCGGTGAATCTGCTGCCCCTGGGCCTGAACATTCAAGGCCGCCGCGCCGTCGTGGTCGGCGGGGGACCGGTCGCCGCCCGGCGCGTGGCCGCCCTGCTCGCGGCAGGTGCCGAGGTCGTCGTCGTCGCACCGTTCGCCTGCGAAGACATCGCGGACGCTGCTGCGGCGGCGCGCCTCACCTGGCTGGTGCGCGACTACGCGGCCGGAGACCTCGAGGACGCCTGGCTTGCTTTCTCGGCGACCGGCAGCCCGCAGGTGGACGCCCGGGTTGCGGCCGACGCCGATGCCGCCCGGGTCTGGTGCGCCAAGGGCGGGGACTCCCGCAATTCGCGCGTGTGGACCCCGGCCGTTGCGGAGGCGGACGGCGTGCAGATTTCGGTCAACGCCGGAGGAGACCCGCGCCGCGCGGTCGCGATCCGCAACGCCGTCGCCAGCCAGCTGGACTCCGGTGAGCTTCCGCTCCGGCGGCACCGCCGTTCGGGCCAGCCCGGGTCGGTGGCCTTGGTGGGCGGCGGGCCGGGTGACGCCGGACTGATCACCACCCGCGGCCGCCGCCTGCTTGCCCAGGCGGACGTCGTCGTCGCCGACCGGCTCGGTCCGCGCGGCCTGCTCGACGAGCTGGCGCCGGAGGTGCAGATCATCGAGGTCGGCAAGACACCCGGCCATCATCCGGTGCCCCAGCACGAGATCAACCGGATCCTGGTCGAGCAGGCCCTGCTCGGCAACCGGGTGGTCCGGCTCAAGGGCGGCGACCCCTACGTGCTCGGCCGCGGCGGCGAGGAAGCAGATCACTGCCGGGCGCATGGGGTGCCAGTCGAGATCGTGCCGGGCGTGACCTCAGCGGTCTCCGTCCCGGCCGCGGCAGGCATTCCCGTCACCCACCGCGGAGTCGCCAAGAGTTTCAGCGTGCTGACCGGCCATGAGGAGATCGGCACCGTCCCGCCCGGGACCGACCACACGGTGGTCCTGCTGATGGGAGTCTCCCGGCTCAGGGACACCGCCGCGGCGCTGCTGGCCGCCGGTCGCCCCGCCGACTGCCCGGTCGGTATCGTCGAAGACGGCTACGGCCCGGGGCAGCGGGTCACCACCGGAACGCTGGTCACCATTGCCGCCAAAGCCGAGGCCGTGGGCGTGAAATCCCCTGCGGTGATTGTGGTCGGCGACGTCGTCCGGCTCAGTCCGCACTACGAATAGCTCATGTGAGCAAGCACTACCTGCACTTGAACACCCTTGAAAGGAACACAGCCGTGTCACATTCTGCCGACGCCCGCGCCTTGCGGGTCGCCGTCATCGGAGCCGGTCCCGCCGGCGTCTATGCCGCCGACCTCCTGACCAAGAGCGACGAGGTCGCTTCCGGCGCCGTGAAGGTCAGCATCGACCTCTTTGACCGCTATCCGGCGCCGTACGGGCTGATCCGCTACGGGGTGGCGCCGGACCACCCGCGGATCAAGGGGATCGTGAACGCGCTGCACAAGGTGCTGGACCGCGGCGACATCCGCTTCTTCGGCAACGTCGACTACGGCACGGACCTGACCCTCGGGGATCTGCGCCGCCACTACGACGCCGTGATCTTCGCGACAGGGGCGATCAAGGACGCGGACCTGAACATCCCCGGGATCGAGCTGGAGGGTTCCTTTGGCGCGGCTGATTTCGTGTCCTGGTATGACGGGCATCCGGATGTGCCGCGGGAGTGGCCGCTGGAGGCGAAGGAGGTGGCGGTGATCGGCAACGGCAACGTGGCGCTGGATGTTGCCCGGGTGTTGTCGAAGCATGCCGATGACCTGCTGGTGACGGAGATCCCGGAGAACGTGTATCAGGGGTTGAAGAGCTCTCCCGTGACGGATGTGCATGTGTTTGGGCGGCGGGGTCCGGCGCAGGTGAAGTTCACGCCGCTGGAGCTGCGGGAGTTGTCGCATTCGAAGGATGTGGACATTGTGCTGTATCCGGAGGATTTCGAGTTCGATGAGGAGTCGGACCGGCAGATCCAGTCGAACAACCAGACCAAGACCATGGTGGGCACCCTCACCAACTGGATCGCCGACGACGAGCCCACCGGGGCTTCGCGCCGGCTGCACCTGCACTTCCTGCACAACCCCGTCGAGGTGCTCGGCGAGGACGGACGCGTCAGCGGCATCCGCTTCGAGCGCACCGAACTGGACGGCACCGGCAATGTCCGCGGCACCGGCGACTTCCTGGACTACCCGGTGCAGGCCGTCTACCGGGCCGTCGGCTACTTCGGCTCGGCGCTGCCCGACGTCGAGTTTGACCACCGGCGCGGCGTCGTCCCCAACGCCGGCGGCCGCGTGCTGGATGCCGCAGGCACTCCGGTTCCCGGGATCTACGCCACGGGCTGGATCAAGCGGGGGCCCGTGGGCCTGATCGGGCACACCAAGGGCGACGCCCTCGAAACGGTCACCTACCTGCTCGCGGACCGTGGGGGACTGCCGCAGGCCGCCGCACCCGAGGAGGGCGCCGTCGTCGAACTGCTGGAGTCCCGCGGGGTCGAGTACACCTCGTGGGAGGGCTGGCTGGAACTGGACGCGCACGAAAAAGAACTCGGGGCGGCGGCGACGGCGGCCGGTCCGGTGGCGCGCGAACGAGTGAAGGTGGTCCCGCGCGAGGACATGGTCGCCGTTTCCCGGGGCGCCGTCGTCGAAGTCTGATCCTCCGGGGGAGCGCAAATTCCCGTGATAGTCAGTAGGCTTACCGTTATGGGAATGCAGCAGGACCAAGGAATCCTTCCGTGAGGCTTCGGCGCAGCAACGCCTCGGGCCGCGGATACCGGCGGGTGCCTTCCGGCTCCGGCTTCAGCTACAACGACCTGGACGGGTCCACGCTGCCGCCGGGGCCGGTGCGCGAGCGCCTTGAACACATCGGCATTCCGCCCGCGTGGACCGACGTCTGGATCGCGCCCTACGAGAACGGGCACATCCAGGCCACCGGGATCGACGCCGTCGGCCGCCGCCAGTACATCTACCACCCGACCTGGCGGGAGCAGAAGGACCGGGTGAAGTTTGACCGCGCCCTGCAGTTGGCCGAGTCCCTTCCCGCTGCCCGGCGCCGCGTGACCATGGACCTGCGCAGCGACGGTTTCTCCCGTGACAGGGTCCTCGCGGCGGCGTTCAGGATGCTGGACAGCGGATCGCTGCGGGTCGGCTCCGAGCGGTATACGAACGAGAACGGCAGCCACGGCCTCGCGACCCTGCTGTGCGCGCACGTGAAGGTCCACAAGGACGTGCTCAAGCTCAGCTTCCCGGCCAAGAGCGGCAAGACCTGGGATTCGGTGATCCGGGACGCGGACCTCGTGCCGTTGGTGCGCTCGCTCAAACGCCGCGGGGGCAACGCCCGGCTCCTCGCCTACAAGGAAGGCCGCAGCTGGCACCCGGTGACCAGTGCGGACATCAACGAGTATGTCAAGGAGCGCACCGGCGGGGACTTCACCGCCAAGGACTTCCGGACCCTGCGGGGCACGGTGGCAGCGGCATCGAGCCTGGCGCGCAGCGGCCCGCAGAAGAAGGTGTCAGCGCGCAAGGCGGCCATCAGCCAGTCGATGCGGGAGGCGGCCGAGGTGCTGGGCAACACGCCGTCGATCGCGCGCAAGAGCTATGTGGACCCGCGGCTGCTGGACCATTTCGCGGCGGGGGAGACGATCGACCCGAAGCGGCCGGACTCGGCGGAAGCGGAGCTGCGGGCGCTGCTGTACCGGGAGGGCGACATCGTCTCCATCCGCAAACCCGCCTGACGCGGTTCCGGCGAGCGGCCAGTTGCGGCGGCCTCCGCGCGGAAGAGCCCGCCGTTGCTGGCCGTTCGCGCAGGTGCGCGCAGCGTCGTGCGCAGCATCGAGCGGGTCGCGGGGCGCGTCAGCCGAGCTTGCGGACGGCGAGGGCGAGCCAGAGCTGTACCCTGTCCGCCGTGACGGCCGGGTCGTAGCCCGTGATCTCCACGATCTGCGAGAGCCGGTACCGGACGGTGTTCCGGTGCAGGTTCATCGCCTCGGCTACCGCGGCCACGGACCCGTTCTGGTTCAGGTACTCCTCCAGCGTCTGCATCAGCTCGGCGCCGTGCGCGGCATCGAAATTCAGCAGCGGCTGCAGCGAGTCCGCCGCCAGGTCCGCCAGCGAAACGTCCTCACTGGCCAGCAGCAGCGACGTCAGCGAGAGCCGCTCCGGCTCGTTCACCGGCAGGCCGCGGGCGGCGGCTTCCTTCGCCTCGAAATAGCTCCAGCGCAGTCCCTTGGCCTGCGGGTAGCTGCCGCCCACGCCGACGGCGGCGGTCAGGCCGGCCTCGCGCAGATGGGCCGAGAGCGCGCGCGCCAACCCGGCGGCGGCCGTTGCCTCCTCACGCAGGATCAGCACCAACTGGTTGTCGACGACGGCGGTCACGGCGCCGGCCAGTGTTTCGGGCACCGAGAGCATCCCGAGCAGCCGCAGCTGGCCTGCCGGCACCTCAACGATGAGGGCGGTGTGCCGGTGCGCGGCGTTGATTCCGACGGCGGAGAGCCGCACGGCCGCGTCCTGGCCGGTCAGCGATCCGCTAATGATGTCCTGCAGCACCTGACCGGCCAGCCGACGCTCGGAGCGCCGGCGCTGCACCTGGTTGCTGAGCTCCACGCTGACCAGGCTCGTGGCGTACTGCACGATCCCGCCGTCCTCGAACGGGCGCCGCACCCACAGCGTGCAGTTGTCGCGCAGCCCGGTGGCCACCGTGTGGGGGGTCCACCCGTCCGCTGCGGGGCTGAGCCCGGGCTTGGACCCGGCAAGCTGGCTGTTGAACTGGGTCAGCACCACATCCGCCGAGAGCATTTCCGCGAGCGTCGACAGCAGGGCCGGCAGGCCCCCGGACTTGAGCAGCGACCCGGCGAGCACCTGGTGGGCGGCCAGCAGCCGCTCGAGCTTGCCGTAGTGTTCGGCCGAGAGCGCGTCCGCCACGAGCTTGCCGATCGCGATGAACGGAGTCTCATAGGGAACCTTCAGCACGGGCAGGCCCCACCGGTTGGCCTCGGCCACCAGCGCCGGCGGCACCTGGTCGTGGCCAAAGCCGACGCCGAAACCGATCGCCAGGGCCCCTGCCCGCTGGACCTGGCGGACGAAGGAACGCTGCTCCGGGGCGGTGCGCTGCCGGGCACCGGTGGTGAGCACGACCTCGCCGCCGGTGAGGAAGGGCTGCGGGTTCGCCAGCTCGGTGACCGCCACCCACTGGATGCTCTCATCCGGCCGGCCGGACGCCGAGCCGACGGGACGCAGACCGAGGGAATCAATGGCGATCAGGTCCGCCAGGGTAAGAGCCATTCCATCATTATACGAACGCACTAACGGTCCCCGCGAACGGTGTGCAGGTGGCCATACTCCGCCCCGCCGGTGCGGGCATACCCTCGTAGCAAAGCAGCTCAGAAGAAGAGGTTGAACACCGTGGTCCAAACCTTGCAGAACTTCATCAACGGCGAATTCGTCGATCCGGCCGGCACCGAGGTCCTCGATGTCGTCAACCCGACCAACGGCGAAGTCGTCGCCAAGGCACCCGTCTCCTCCGCCGCCGACGTGGACGCCGCCATGGCGGCCGCGGCCGCGGCGTTCACCACCTGGAAGCACACCACCCCCGGTCAGCGCCAGCTGATGCTGCTCAAGCTCGCCGACGCCGTCGAAGCGAACAGCGACGAACTCGTCGAGGCCCAGCACCGCAACACGGGGCAGGTCCGGTCCCTCATCGCCTCCGAGGAGGTGGCTGCCGGCGCCGACCAACTGCGATTCTTCGCCGGGGCCGCCCGCGTGCTGGAAGGCAAGAGCGCCGGCGAATACTTCGAGGGCCACACCTCCTTCGTGCGGCGCGAGCCGATCGGCGTCGTAGCCCAGGTCGCCCCGTGGAACTACCCCTTCCTGATGGCCATCTGGAAGATCGGTCCGGCCCTGGCTGCCGGCAACACCGTGGTGCTCAAGCCCAGCGACACCACCCCCGAATCCACCCTCGTCCTGGCGCGGCTGGCCAAGGACATCTTCCCGGCCGGCGTGCTCAACGTCATCCTGGGAACCGGCGAAACCGGGGCCGCTATGGTGGAGCACCCGGTGCCCGGACTGGTCTCCATCACCGGGTCCGTCCGCGCCGGGATGGCTGTCGCCTCCGGCGCCGCGAAGGGACTCAAGCGTTCGCACCTGGAGCTCGGCGGCAAGGCGCCCGCCGTGGTCTTCGCCGACGCCGACCTGAAGAAGACCGCCGCGGCCATCGCCGAGTTCGCGTTCTTCAACGCCGGCCAGGACTGCACCGCCGTCGCCCGGGTACTGGTCCAGGACTCCGTGCACGACGAACTCGTCCGGCTGATGGTGGAGCACACCAAGACGCTGGGCACCGGCAGCGCGAACGACGAGGACAACTACTTCGGCCCGCTGAACAACATCAACCACTTCAATGCCGTGAATTCGATGGTCGAACGCCTGCCGGAGCACTGCCGCATTGAAACCGGAGGACACCGCGCCGGGGAGAAGGGCTTCTTCTACGAGGCCACCATCATCACCGGTGCCCGGCAGCAGGACGAGATCGTGCAGAAGGAAGCCTTCGGCCCGGTCATCACGGTGCAGAAGTTCAGCACCGAAGCCGAAGCCGTGGAGATGGCCAACGACGTCGAGTACGCCCTCGCCTCCAGCGTCTGGACCAGCGACCACGGCACCGCCATGCGGATGTCCCGGGACCTGGACTTCGGCGCCGTATGGATCAACACCCACATCCTCCTCACCGCCGAAATGCCCCACGGCGGCTTCAAGCACTCCGGCTACGGCAAGGACCTGTCAATGTACGGACTCGAGGACTACACCCGGATCAAGCACGTCATGTCCGCCCTGGACGCCTGACCGCGATTTTCACCAGAAAGGCACCCCTATGACCACCACTGCCAACGAGATCACCTACCGCTTGGAACAGAAGCGCAAAGTGCAGGCCGACTTCCCGGGCCCCAAGTCCGTCGCGCTCACCGAGCGCCGCAAGGCCGTCGTAGCCGGCGGCGTCGCTTCCAGCGTCCCCGTTTACGCGGCGGACGCCGACGGCGGAATCATCCAGGACGTGGACGGGAACTCGTTCATCGACCTCGGCGCGGGCATCGCCGTGACCAGCGTGGGGGCCTCCGACCCGGCGGTGGTCGGCGCCGTGAAGGAAGCGGTGGAGCACTTCACGCACACCTGCTTCATGGTGACCCCCTACGAGGGCTACATCGCCGTCGCCGAGCAGCTGAACCGGCTCACCCCCGGCGACCACGAGAAGCGCACCGTGCTCTTCAACTCCGGCGCCGAAGCCGTGGAGAACGCCGTGAAGGTGGCGCGCCTGGCCACCGGCCGCGACGCCGTCGTCGCCTTCGACCACGCCTACCACGGCCGCACCAACCTCACCATGGCGCTCACCGCCAAGGCCATGCCGTACAAGACCAACTTCGGCCCGTTCGCGCCCGAGGTGTACCGGATGCCGATGAGCTACCCGTTCCGCGAGGAAAACCCGGAGATCACGGGCGCCGAGGCCGCCAAGCGGGCGATCACCATGATCGAAAAGCAGATCGGCGGAGAGCAGGTCGCCGCGATCATCATCGAGCCGATCCAGGGCGAGGGCGGGTTCATCGTCCCGGCCAAGGGTTTCCTGCCGGCCCTGGCTGCCTGGGCGAAGGAGAAGGGCATCGTCTTCATCGCCGACGAAGTCCAGTCCGGCTTCTGCCGCACGGGTGAATGGTTTGCCGTCAACCACGAGGGCGTCGTTCCGGACATCATCACGATGGCCAAGGGAATCGCCGGGGGCATGCCGCTCTCCGCCATCACCGGCCGCGCGGACCTGCTCGACGCCGTCCACCCGGGCGGTCTTGGCGGCACCTACGGCGGCAACCCGGTCGCCTGCGCGGCCGCCGTCGCCGCGATCGGGTCGATGGAGGAATACGACCTGAACCGCCGCGCCCGGCACATCGAGGAGCTGGTGCTCGGCCGGCTGCGCCGCCTCCAGTCCGAGGTCGGGATCATCGGCGACGTCCGCGGGCGCGGTGCCATGCTGGCGATCGAATTCGTCAAGGACGGCACCAAGGACCCGCACGCTGACGCGACCAAGGCCATTGCCGCGCAGTGCCTCAAGGACGGGGTCATCATCCTCACCTGCGGCACCTACGGGAACGTGATCCGGCTGCTGCCGCCGCTGGTGATTGGCGACGAGCTGCTCAACGACGCGCTGGACGTGCTCGAAGCCGCCATCCGCGCTGCCGCGTAGCCGGTTCAGAACCCGGTGGGTTCGGTTTCCAGCTCCGGTTCCTGCGGCCGCTGCTCATGGTGCAGCGGCCGCAGTGCCGTGGTGTGTTCGAGCCACAGCAGGGCGTCATAGCGCCCGCCCATCCGGGTGGGCACGTAGTTTCCGGCCTCATGCTGGGGCTGGTAAACGACGCCGATCGCGCGGTGGCCCAGCCATGCGGAGAGCCACGGGCCGCTGCGGTCCGGGCCGAAGATGAGCACGGCATCCCTGCCCAGCGCATGGTGCAGCAGGTCTTCGTGGCTGCCGGCGCGGGCCGTCGGCACCTGCAGCACCCGTTCCGGAGTGCCCCAGGCCGCGGCGGCCAGCACGCTCCCGCGGTGGCCAGCGAACCCGACCAGCCCGACGCCGTCGTTCGCGTGCCGCTCGCGCACCAGCTGGCCGACGTTGAGCATCCGGTCCCGGGCCATGTCCGTGGCCCGGGCGTCCCCGACGTGCGTGTTGTGTTCCCAGATCAGGCCCTTGGACTCCGGGCCGTGGTGCAGGGCCAGCCGGTCGATCGTGTCCGCCATGTGCCGGTCCCGGATGTTCCATGACTCGCGGTCGCCGCGGACCATGATCCGGTAGTAGTGCTCGGCGCCCGCCGCCACTTCGGCGTTCTGCACGGCGTCGAAGACGGCGTCGCCGGTCCGGTCGATGGTGTGCCGGCGCACCTCCACCAGCAGGCCCACCACATCGGCCTCGCAGGACGCCGGGACCAGGCGCGTTCCCCAGGCGTACTGGTGCGGGTCCTCCCGGTAGGGGATGAAGCAGCGCCAGGCCTGCATGGCCGCCGGCACTGCCTCCGGCACGTTGGCCTCCAGCCAGGCGAGGACCTCCCGCAGGGAATCCCAGAGCGAATAGACGTCCAGGCCGTAGAAGCCCGTCCGCTCCTGCTCGGGCAGCGACAGGTTCCGCTCCCTCAGCCAGGCAAGGAAGTCGGCGACGTCGCGGTTGGCCCACATCCAGGTCGGCCAGCGCTCGAACCGGGCGAGCAGCGCATACACGTCAAGATCCTGGTCCGCCTGGCCGCGCACCCAGCGGTTGATGCGCCAGCAGTCCGGCCAGTCACCCTCGACGCCGATCCAGCTGAAGCCGTGCTCTTCGATCAGCCGGCGGCTGAGCCGTGCGCGCCAGCGGTAGTACTCGTGCGTGCCGTGCGAGGCCTCACCGATGCAGACGAACCGTTCCCCGCCAAGGCGCTCCGCGAGCCCGTCCAGATCCGCGTCGGTGGCAAGCGGCCGGGCCAGGGACCTGATTTCGGAGACGATGGCCGCGCCGCTGCCGCCGGACCGCTGCATGCTCACGGCGCCGTCCCCTCAGCTCCCGTGCCGGCGCCGAGGTAACGGACGAACCAGTCGCGGGCCAGCAGGGCCGCCTCGGCCAGCGTTCCGGGCTCCTCGAACAGGTGCGTCGCCCCCTCGACCACCGAGAGGCGGCTCGTGCAGTGCAGCTGGTCCTGCGCGAGCCGGTTCAGCTCCAGTACGGTGTGGTCGCGGCTGCCGACGATCAGCAGCGTCGGCGCGCGGACGGCGGCAAGGTGCGGGCCGGCCAGGTCCGGCCTTCCGCCCCGGGAGACCACCGCCGCCACCGGCGACTCCGGATCCCCGGCGGCCCACAGTGCAGCGCCGGCTCCGGTGCTCGCCCCGAAGTAGCCGATCGCGCTCTGTGCCGTGTCCGCCCGGGTCCCCAGCCAGCGGGTGGCGGCGTCCAGCCGGGCCGCGAGCAGTTCGATGTCGAAGACGTTGACCCGGTCCAGTTCCTCGTCCGGGGTGAGCAGGTCCAGCAGCAGCGTGCCGAGGCCCGCTTCGTAGAGCACGGACGCGACGAACCGGTTCCGGGGGCTGTGCCGGCTGCTGCCGCTGCCGTGTGCGAACAGCACGACGCCGGGTGCGCCGGCGGGCAGATGCAGGTGGCCGGCCAGCAGCACGCGGCCGGCCGGAATGGTGACGTCGACGTCGGCATCCGCGCCCGCCGGAACGGCGCCGCCGTGGCGCATCCGCCGTGCGGCGGCGTCCAGCAGCGCCGTGACCTCGTCGTCGCTGGTGGGGGTGAAGTCGCGGTAGTGGTAGCCGACCGCCATGAACTGCGCCGGCGTGGCCAGGCAGACGACCTCGTCAGCCTCCGGGAAGTCTCCGAGGGTTTCCGGCGGCGCCACCGGGACGGCCAGGATCACGGTGGCCGCGCCAAGATGGCGCACCACCTCGCAGGCGACGCGGGCGGTGGACCCGGTCGCGATGCCGTCGTCGACAATCACCACGGTGCGGCCTTTGAGGTCCACCCGCTCCCTGCCCTTGCGGAACCGTGCCACCCGCGCCTCGAGTTCTGCCCGTTCCCGCGCCTCGACGGCCGCCACCTCCGAGGCGGTCACCCGGGTCTGGGCGAGAACCTCCGTGTTGAGGACCCTGGCGCCGCCCTCGCCGATGGCTCCCATGGCCAGTTCGGGCTGGAAGGGCACGCCGAGTTTGCGGACGACGACGACGTCCAGCGGCGCGTCGAGAGCCTCGGCGACCTCGAACGCCACCGGCACGCCGCCGCGCGGCAGGCCCAGGACGACCACGTTCCGACTGCGCAGGGGCTCCAGCCGCGCGGCCAGACGCCGGCCCGCGTCGATGCGGTCAGCGAATACGGCCATTGTCCTCACCCACGGGTCGATCATGGCGCCGCGCGGCGGACCGAGCCAGTGCCTTTGGTCCCGGCGGGCGGTGCGGTCCCTGGGCGTTGTCCGTTCCCGGGCGGACCGGGTCAGCGCCAGGCGGTGGTGTCCACCTGGACCGCGACGACGTACAAGTGCTGGCCCTGCTCGATCTTCTCCACTTCGTAGATCCGCACCGGGGTGTGCGGCAACTTGCTCACGGGCCTGCCGACTCCAACGCCGTAGGTGACCACGCCCTCGAAGTCGCCGGCCGGCGCGTACCGGGTGATGCCTTTGAAGCCAACAGCCTGCGGCGGCGCCGAGACGATGGTGCTGGATTTGCCGTCGAGGGTATGGGCCTGGGCGTTATGGAAAACGATCCGCAGGATGCTGCCGGCGCCGGGCATGGGGACGGGCAGCCCGCTGCCGTCGCTGATCAGCTGCGGCACATATTCGACGTCGTAGCTGGGGAAGGCCCCCTTGAACCGGAAGCTGATCTGGTCGTACGGCGGCGAGTCCGACGGATGCCTTCCGACGCCGATCGTTCGCAGGTAGGGCAGCGGCGGCTCCGGCGGCTGCGCGATGGGCACCTTGTACTGATGCGTGATGCGGAACGCCGCCCCTGGGCCGGGCCAGCCCCAGTCGTGGCTGATCCGGGAGGAGATCACCCTGTCCCCGGTGTGCGGGGGAGCGGTCTCGTCCGAGTCCGGCGGAGGTGCGGTGACGGTGGCGGTTACCGTGGCCGTCACCGTCGCGGTGGCGCCCGGCTCCGAGGACATGGAAGAGGTGCCGGTGGCCGATGCCGTCGGCGAGCCCGCCGACGGCGAGGCGCTTGGCGGCGACGCCGGCGGTGTGCAGGCAGGCAGGGCGGCGGCGAGAACCACCGCCGCAGCCAGCCTCAGCTTCCGTCCGCTTCCGTCTCGACGGCTGCCCATCTTGATCACCTGAGCCTCTCGGTCCTCACCTGCCCCAGCTTCATCTCAGGCTACGCAGGGGGCCGCACGCCGGACAGGGGCCAAAGGCCCGGGAGGAGGCGGCGTCGTGCGGGACGCTCAGGCTTCCCGCAGCCGGTCCAGCCCGGCGATCATCGCGTCCAGGCCGAGGCCGAAGGCGACGTCGGCAGGCGTCGCTCCGTCCCCCAGCTGCTGGTTGCGCACGGCGGAGGTGAACAGAGGCGTCGACTCGGCCAGGTCTCCGGTGTCGAAGATGTCCGCGGGGGCGGTGGCGTCGAAAGCCGAGCCGTAAATGAAGGATTCCAGGGCGATGATGGCCGGCACGATCAGCGGCTCCGGCCAGCCGGATTCGCGGAACCCGGCGGTCACCACTTCGTACATCTTCAGGGTCTCTGGAGCGCCGGTAACCGGGAGCACAGCGATCACCGGGATCAGCGGGGCATGCCGGGCAAACACGTCCCGGTAGGACCAGGCCCACCGCCGGACCGCCTCTGCCCAGGGCTCCGCCGCGAAGCCGCTCACGTCCACCATCGTCATCACGTGGTCCTCGACCCACTGGAGCACGTCCTGTTTGGACTCCACGTGGTTGTAGAGGGCCGAGGGTGCCACATTCAGGCTCCGGGCAAGTGCGGCCATCGTCAGCCCCGGATAGCCTTCGGCGTTGATGAGCTTCACGGCGGCGCTCGTGATCAGCGACTGGGAGAGCACCTTCCGCGGCGGCCGGCCCGCGGACCGCCGTGCCGCCGGCGCTGCATTCGTTGCCATCTGTTCCCTTCGGGCGCGGCGCCGTCGGCGTCATCGATTGAAAAAATCCAGGCCGACCCGTAGGCAGGCTCCCTCGCCAATGTTACTGTGGAGCAATAAATGAATCCCATTCATTTTATGGATTCGCTCACATGCTTGGTGGAGGAACTACAGTGCAAACCTTGGAACGCGATGTTGTCGTCATTGGTGCCGGCCCCTCGGGTCTGACTGCCGCGTGGGAGCTGCGCCGCGCCGGCCTGAGCGTCGCCGTGCTGGAAGCGCGGGACCGGGTGGGTGGCCGGACCTGGACCGACGTCGTCGACGGCGCAACTCTTGAGATCGGCGGCCAGTGGGTCTCCCCGGACCAGACGGCCCTCATCGGAGTGCTGGAGGAGCTGGGGCTGCAGACCTATTCACGCTACCGCGAGGGCCGGTCCGTGTACCTGGACCCGCAGGGCGGCCGGCACCTCTACACCGGCGACATGTTCCCGGTCAGCGACGCGACGAAGGCGGAGATGGAGAGGCTGATCGGCCTGCTGGACATCCTGGCCGCCGAGGCCGGTCCGGAGGAGCCCTGGAAGCATCCGCGGGCCCGCGAACTGGATACCGTCTCCTTCCACCACTGGCTGCGCCAGCAGTCCCGGGACGAGGAAGCCTGCAACAACATCGGCCTCTTCATTGCCGGCGGCATGCTCACCAAGCCCGCCCACGCCTTTTCGGCGCTGCAGGCAGTGCTGATGGCGGCGTCGGCCGGCTCGTTCAGCAACCTCGTCGATGAGGACTTCATCCTGGACAAGCGCGTCGTCGGGGGCATGCAACAGGTTTCGGAGCGGCTGGCGGCACGGCTTGAAGGGGACGTCTTCCTGCAAAGCCCGGTGCGGACGCTTCGTTGGGAGGGCCCGGCAGACGGTGAGCCCGGCGCCGTGACCGCCGTCGCCGAAGGCGTGAGTGTCAATGCCCGCTTCGCCGTCATGGCTGTTCCGCCGAACCTTTACTCCCGCGTCTCCTACGAGCCGCCGCTGCCGCGCCGGCAGCACCAGATGCACCAGCATCAGTCGCTCGGGCTCGTGATCAAGGTGCACGCGGTCTACGACACCCCGTTCTGGCGCGAGGACGGTCTTTCCGGCACCGGCTTCAGTTCCGGGGCGATCGTCCAGGAGGTGTACGACAACACCAACCACGGCGACAGCCGGGGGACTCTTGTCGGGTTCGTGTCCGATGAGAAGGCCGATGCGATGTTCGACCTCAGCCCCGAGGAACGCCGCGCCGCGATCCTGCGCTCGATTGCGGACTTCCTGGGGGAGAAGGCCCTCGAACCGGCTGTCTACTACGAGTCCGACTGGGGAACGGAGGAATGGACCCGCGGAGCCTATGCGGCCAGCTACGACCTCGGCGGCCTGCATCGCTACGGACCCCACCAGCACCAGCCCGTGGGTCCGATCCACTGGTCTTCGTCGGATCTGGCGGCCGAGGGATACCAGCACGTGGACGGCGCCGTCCGAATGGGGCAGCGCACCGCCGCGGCCATCCTGAAGTCCGCGGCGGTCATCCGCTAACGGCGGACACAGCCTTCCGGGCCGGCCCCGGTTCCCGATCGTGATGGTCGGGAACCGGGGCCGGCGGCGTTAACGGCGTCCGCAGGCCACCGGCGGTAGCAACCGGGACGCCGGCGTGAGCAACCTGGACGCCGGCGTGGGCAATTTGGACCCAGGTGAGGGAAATTTCCCTATCCGCGGTCCGGGTTGCTATCGCAATGCAGAGGGACAGGTGGTCCCTATGCGGCCGAGTCGGGTGCGTACCGTGAATGAGCATGAGCGAAGCGCCGCTGCCGCAACGGGCCTTCCGGGCTGTGGGCATGAGCGCCCTCTCGGAGCGGGTGGCCGCAGCCCAGGAATTCGTCCACGGCCCGGTCATCGCCTGGGCCCGGCGCAGCCCTCTCCATAAAGCAGTCCTGGGCCACTCGGTGCATCCTGAGCGCCGGATCGGCGCCGTGCACGCCTTGGGGACCGACATTTCCGTGTTCCTGCTTCTCGGTTCCCTGGTCGCACGGATTCGCGGCAGCCACCGGGTTGGTGTGCGGCTCGGCCTCGCCGGCAACACGGTTGCCGCAGGAGCCGGACTTCTGGGCGGCCATCTGGCCTTCAACCGCGGAACGGGCCGCCGGACTGCCGGCGCCGCCTGAACCGCGCCCCGCCTCCGGGCACGCGAACGCCTCCGGTGCCGCGGCATGAGCCGCAGCACCGGAGGCGTTTCGAACCGGCTTTGAGAGCCCGGCCTTGAGAGCCGGACCGGCCTACTCGGGGATCACCAGGGCCGGTGTGTCCTTGCGCAGGGTCTCACCCCGGAAGAAGCCGGGCCGGCGCCAGAACGTGATGGCCATGACCACAAAGCCCAGGGCCAGCAGCCCAACGCCGATGAGGAACACCAGGCCCACGCCGAACAGCTCGGACCCGCTGCCGAAGCCGGGGCTCCAGCTGTCGACGGCCGTCTGGGCGAAGACCACGGCCAGCACCACGCCGCCGATCACCGGGAAGAGCAGGCGCATGAAGAAGTTGCGCACGCTCGTGAAGAGGCTGTGCCGGAAGTACCAGGTGCAGGCGAACGCAGTCAGGCCGTAGTAGAAGCAGATCATCAGGCCCAGGGCGAGGATGGTGTCGTTGAGGACGTTCTCGCTCACGACCTTCATGACCGCGTAGAACCCGCCGGAGATGAGCCCGGCCACGATGGTGGCGTAGCCGGGGGAGCCGAAGCGCTTGCTCACACTCGAGAACTTGGGCGGCAGCGCGCCGTAGTGGCTCATCGCGAGCAGGCTGCGCGCCGGGGAGGCCATGGTGGACTGCAGCGAGGAGGCAGTGCCGGAAAGCACGGCCAGCGACATCAGGATGGCCAGCGGGCCCATCACGGGGGAAGCCAGGGCGGCGAAGATGTTGGACTGGTTGTCGGCATTGCTCAGGCCGATCCCGTCGCTGCCGATGCCTGCGACCATCATCGTGGCCACGATCACCGCGATGTACAGGCCCAGGACGGCAACCGCCGTCGTCGTCCCCGCCTTGCCCGCGGTGCCTTTGCCGCCCTTGGTCTCCTCGTTCACGGTCAGGCAGACATCCCAGCCCCAGTACACGAACACTGCGAGGGACATGCCGGCCGCGAACTGGTCGAAGCTTTGGATCTTGGCGGGGTTGAACCAGTCCCAGCTGAACCCGATGGCCGTCGGGGTGTCCCCGGATGCGGCGTGCGTGAGAGCCATGACAATGAAGATGCCCAGCACGAGGACCTGGAAGCCCACCATGCTGTACTGGACGAGCTTGGTGGTGTGCAGGCCCCGGTAGCTCACCCAGACGGCCAGGGCGACGAACGCCAGGCACGTCGCGATGTTCAGTGGCTTGTTGCCCGTCAGGTCTGCCAGCGATGGATCCCCGAAGAGCTGCGCAAGGAAGAGGTAGAAGAAGTCCACCGCGACGCCTGCAAGGTTGGAGAGCACGATGATGTTCGCGGCGAGCAGCCCCCAGCCGCCCATCCAGCCCACGAACGGGCCGAAGGCCTTGGTGGCCCAGGTGAAGGTGGTGCCGCTGTCGGGGGAGTCCGCGTTCAGCTCGCGGTAGGCGAACGCGACGAGGATCATCGGGATGAACGCGATGATGAAGATGGCCGGAAGCTGGAGCCCCACGGCGTTGACGGTCGGCCCCAGCGAACTCGTCAGGCTGTAGGCGGGGGCCACGGAGGAGATGCCCAGCACAACGACGGCGAGCAGGCCGAGTTGGCCGCCCTTGAGGCCCTTGCCGGTGATGCCGTGCCGTGTGCCCGGCGCATCATGGAACTCGTCAGGGTGGTGACTGTCTCCCGCGGGGAGGGGGCTGTTTGTGACCGGCGTCCCCGACGCCGAATCCTGGCTGGTCACTTGGCTCATACTAGGCCTTTCTGGGCGAGCAGGGGTTCCTGCTGGGTGATGCAGTGGATGCCTCCGCCGCGGGCGAAAAGCTCGCGCGCGTCAATGCTGACGACGCGGCGGCCCGGGTAGGCTTCGGCGAGAATAGCGAGTGCTTTGTCATCCATCGGATCCGCGAAACTGCAGGCGATGACTCCCCCGTTGACGACAAGGTGGTTGATGTAGCTGTAGTCCACGAACCCCTCGTCGTCGGTGATGGTTTCCGGCGCCGGGACCTCGAGGATGTTCCAGGTCCGGCCGGCGGCGTCCCTGGTCCCCGCCAGGAAATCGATGATGTCGGCGCACACGGCGTAGTCCGGGTGCGCCGGATTGGTCTGGCGGTGGACCAGCAGGGTCCCGGGGCTGGGAATGGCGGCGACGATATCCACGTGCCCGCGGGTGCCGTACCGCCCGGAATCGCGGGTCAGGCCGCGCGGCAGCCAGATCACCTTCGCTGCGCCAATGGTCCGCCGCAGTTCGGCCTCGACGTCGTCCCGGCTCAGGCCCGGGTTGCGCTGCGGATCCAGCTGCACGGTTTCCGTCACCAGCACGGTGCCTTCGCCGTCGACCTGGATGCCGCCGCCTTCGTTGACCATGCCGGAGCCGATGAGGTTCGCCCCGGCCCACGCGGTGACCCGGGCGCCGATCTTCGAATCCTTGTCCCAGCGGGCCCAGTCCTGCCGGCCCCAGCCGTTGAACACCCAGTCGACGGCACCCAGCCGCGGCGGCCCGTCGTCGCTGAGGACGAAGGACGGGCCGATGTCGCGCATCCACGCGTCATCCAGCGGTGCCACGAGCAGGTCCACTTCCGGGCGCAGATAGGCTCGGGCCCGCTCGACGTCGTCGGGTGAGAGGACCATGGTCACCGGTTCGAAGTCGACGGCGGCGTTGGCGACGGCGGCCCAGGTGATGCGGGCGGCGTGCGCCTGTTCCTCGGTGTCGCCGAGGGTGTAGCCGCCCGGCGGGAAGGCCATCCACACGCGGGCCTGCGGCGCGGTCTCGGCCGGCATGCG
Organism: Paenarthrobacter sp. DKR-5; assembly: GCF_018531425.1. Lineage (GTDB taxonomy): Bacteria > Actinomycetota > Actinomycetes > Actinomycetales > Micrococcaceae > DKR-5. Next base: position 242,276 of record NZ_JAHBOI010000001.1, on the reverse strand, counting down.
CCAGCCCATCAGCGCGCCATGTCCAGGATCGCCGGGGCGGGGGCCTCAGGTGCGCCGGCCGGCGCGCCAAAGGGTGCGTCGCGGCGCACCGGTTCCGTGAGTGCGCCGTAGGTGTCCGGCCGGCGTGTGGTGAGGAAGGGAAAGAGCTCAAGCCAGTCGGTGCGCTGCTGCAGGTCCAGATCCGCCACAAGCACCGCGGACTCATGGCGCGGGGCCTGCACGAGGATGCGCCCGTAGGGGTCGGAGATGAAGGATGAGCCGTAGAAGGACACGTTCCCTTCGTCGCCCCAGCGGTTCGGGACCACCATGAAGAGGCCGTTGGCGATCCCGTTGCCGACGATCACCTGCTGCCACAGCGGCTGGGTGTCGAAGTCGGGGAAGGACGGCTCGGAGCCGATGGCGGTGGGGTAGACCAGCACCTCGGCGCCGCCGAGCGAGTAGAGCCGCGCGAGTTCGGGGAACCACTCGTCCCAGCAGGTCGGCAGGCCCAACCGGGCGCCGCCGAGCTCGCCCGGGGCGTGCACTTGGTAGGCGTCCCCGGTGGCGGGTCCCTGGCGGAAGTACTTGTCTTCGAAGTATCCGGCCGTGACCGGGATGTGCAGCTTGTGGGTGCGGGCGATCAGTTCGCCCGCCGGCGAGACGAGGATGGCCGTGTTGAGGCCGAGCCCGTCCCCGCCGTCGGCGCGCTGGTAGAGCGAGGCATGCACGCAGACGCCGTTGTCGCGGGCCGCGCGGGCGGCGAAGGCAAACGTGGGGCCGGCGAGCAGGTCCTCGGCCTGTTCCGGCGGGGCGGCTTCCGGAAGGGTGTCAGCGGGATAACGGGAGAGTGTGAGCTCGGGGAGGAAGACGACGGCGGCCCCCAGTTGCGCCGCGCGGGCGATGCCGTCGTTCAGCTCGGCCCGGAGGGTGTCCGCGTCCGGCGTCCAGCGGTGCTGGACCAGTCCGACGCGCAGGGGAGTGCGGCCGGCGTCGCGGACCCGGGCGGGGGAGGCCGGCGGCTCGAGGTTGGTCAGTTCAATCATTGCTGCTCCGGTGAGATATGAGTCACATAAATGAATGGCGTTCATTTAGTATGGGTGCCGGGTGCAGCGCTGGCAAGAGCTTGGCGAAAGTTTGTTGGGAAGTTACGGACCGCACGACAAAAAGGCCCGGCTGCAGTCCCCTGGGGGAACCTGCAGCCGGGCCCTTGGCCCGCGGAAAGTACAGCTAGCGGGCGGCGGCACGCCTCAGGCGCGCGCTGTCGCGGCTGACGAGGAGCATGTCCGCGGTGAGCACGATCAGCGCCAGCCAGACGATGCCGAAGCCTACCCAGCGCTCGGGGCCCATCTGCTCGTGCAGGATGACGGTGGCGATTGTGAACTGAAGCAGGGGGGCCACATACTGCAGCAGCCCGATGGTGGTCATCGGCAGCCGCCGCGCGGAGGCACCGAAGAAGAGCAGGGGAACGGCGGTGACGACGCCGGACGCGGCCATCAGCCAGAAGTGGCCGGCGCCCGCGGTCGTCACAGTGGCCTGCCCCTGCGCCATCAGGACTCCCATCACGACGACGGCGGCCGGGGTGAGCACGATCGTTTCGACAGTCAGGCTCGAGGCGGCATCCACCCGCGGCCCCACGCGCTTCTTGACGAACCCGTACAGACCGAAACTGAACGCCAGGGTCAGGGCGATCCAAGGCAGCTGGCCGTAGGCGACCGTCAGGACAATGACCGCGACGAAGCCGATGCCGACGGCGGCCCACTGCAGCGGGCGAAGCCGCTCCTTCAGGACGAGGACGCCGAGCAGGACCGAGACCAGGGGATTGATGAAGTAGCCCAGGGAGGTTTCGATGGCGTGCCCGTTCGTCACGCCCCAGGTGTAGGTCAGCCAGTTGACGGCGATCAGTGCGGCCGCGACGGCCAGCGTGGCGAAAATCCGGCGGTCCCGCAGCACGCTCAGCAGCGGCGACCAGGCGCGGGTGACGGTGATCAGCAGGGCGCAGAAGATCAGCGACCACACCACACGGTTGGCGACGATTTCGACGGCGCCGGCCGGTTTGAGCACCAGGAAGTACAGCGGGAGCAGGCCCCACAACCCGTACGCGCCAATGCCGAAGATGATGCCCGTGGCGGACTCGCTGCGGGCGGGTGCGGCGGTCGGGCGCTCCGCCGTCGTCGACGGGGAAACTGACAGGGAATCGGTGGCCGAAGCATCAGGTTGAGGCACTCTCACAGCAACACCGTACGCCCGGGACGTATTCCTCTTTCCTTCCCCCGGCCCGGATCTACAATCCTTGCAGTGGCGCCATGCAGTGGCAGTGCCGAAGGTCGACGGCGGGAGGGGCGGATGAGGCGCACAGCCGGGGAGCGCGGAACCTCCACGCCGCACCCGCTGGACGGTTCAGCCGCCCGCCCGCGGGACCTGGTGGTCGACCTCGTCCGCGCCGGCTGCCTGCTGATGGTCCCCGCCGTGCACCTGCTCATGATCGGGGTCTACGCCGGGCCGGGCGGCGTCGTTGTGGAGAACACCCTTTCGCACCAGACCTGGTTCGCGCAGGGGAGCTGGTTCGGGCAGATCATGCCGCTGTTCTTCGTCATGGGAGGCTTCACCGGACTGACCGCCTGGCGGTCCCTCTCAGCCCGGGGCGGCGACGGCTGGGACTTCCTGCGCGCACGGATGCTGCGGATGGTCAGGCCGGCGGCCGCCGCGTTCGGCTTCATCGCGGCGGCCCTCTGGATCGCCGCAATGCTGGGCGCCCCGCCGGCCCTGCTGGACCTCAGCAGCAGGGGCGTGGCCATGCCGGTCTGGTTCCTGGCCGCCTACCTCATCTGCCAGAGCCTGGTCCCCTTCATGGCGAAGCTGCACGCCGCACGGCCGCTCTCGAGCATCGCCGTCATCTTCACCTTCGCCCTCGTGCTCGACATGCTCAGCTTCACCACCGTGCTCAGCGGGGTGGGGGTCTGGAACATGCTCTTCGTCTGGCTGTTCATCCAGCAGCTCGGCTTCTTCTATGCGGACGGCTGGTTCAAGCGGCGGCGCTGGTGGGAACTGCTCGGGGCGGTGCTCGCCTGCTACGGACTGCTCTGGTGGATCACCTATGACGGACCGTACGCGAAGGACATGCTGGTCAACCTCAACCCGCCCACCATCTGCCTGATCCTGCTGGGCATCGCGCAGATCTGCACCCTGCAGCTGATCCTTCCGGCCCTCGAGCACGCGATGAGCTGGCGCTGGCTGCAGTTCCTGGTCGGCGCGGTCGGACGCCGGGCCATGACCCTGTACCTGTGGCACCTTCCGCTGTTCGCCCTGATCATTGTGGTCTCGCTGCTGCTGCATGTGCCGACGCCGGTGCTGGGCAGTGCCCAGTGGTGGTGGACCCGGCCGCTGCTGGCACTGGCGGTGCTGCCGGTGCTGATCCCCGTCGTGTGGCTGGCCGGGAAGCTGGAGCTGCATCCGGTGGCTTTGGAACAGGGCCGGCAGCGCCAGCCGTGGCCCGTCATCGCCGGAGCGCTCGCCGTCGTCATCGGGCAGCCGGTCCTGCTGGCGCAGGCAGGGGTGACGCCGGAGACCGCGACGGTGGCCGCGCTCGGCCTGGCCGGTGCCGCGGTGGTGACCGCGCTCACGACCGAGGCAGCGGAAAACGGCAGTGACCTAGAATAGGTGCTTGTGCGCCGGACCCGGCGCCGCCCGGACGGCGACCCGCACCAGTGGAACCGTCCCCGGCGAGTTCTTGGAAGGACCAACAATGCCCCGTCCCCTCCGGGTAGCCATCATCGGTGCCGGCCCGGCAGGCGTCTACGCTGCCGACATCCTCACCAAAGCCGAGCGCGATTTCGAAGTCAGCATCGACCTGTTCGAGGCGTACCCCGCGCCGTACGGGCTGATCCGCTACGGGGTGGCGCCGGACCACCCGCGGATCAAGGGGATCGTGAACGCGCTGCACAAGGTGCTGGACCGCGGCGACATCCGCTTCCTGGGCAATGTCACCTACGGCCGGGACATCACGCTGCACGATATCCGCAAGTTCTACGACGCCGTGATCTTCGCGACAGGGGCGATCAAGGACGCGGACCTGAACATCCCCGGGATCGAGCTGGAGGGTTCCTTTGGCGCGGCTGATTTTGTGTCCTGGTATGACGGGCATCCGGATGTGCCGCGGGAGTGGCCGCTGGAGGCGAAGGAGGTGGCGGTGATCGGCAACGGCAACGTGGCGCTGGATGTTGCCCGGGTGTTGTCGAAGCATGCCGATGACCTGCTGGTGACGGAGATCCCGGAGAACGTGTATCAGGGGTTGAAGAGCTCTCCCGTGACGGATGTGCATGTGTTTGGGCGGCGGGGTCCGGCGCAGGTGAAGTTCACGCCGCTGGAGCTGCGGGAGTTGTCGCATTCGAAGGATGTGGACATTGTGCTGTATCCGGAGGATTTCGAGTTCGATGAGGAGTCGGACCGGCAGATCCAGTCGAACAACCAGACCAAGACCATGGTCAAGACGCTGACCAACTGGCTGGTGGATGACGAGCCGTCCGGGGCTTCGCGCCGGCTGCACCTGCACTTCCTGCACAACCCGGTGGAGATTTACGGGGACGGCAAGGTCGAGGGGATCAAGTTCGAGCGCACCAAGCTCGACGGCGACGGCCAGGTGGTTGGCACCGGCGAGATCCTGGACTACCCGGTCCAGGCCGTTTACCGCGCCGTCGGCTACTTCGGTTCCGAGCTCGACGAACTGGAGTTCGACTCCCGCCGCGGCGTCGTCCCGAACGAGGCCGGCCGGGTGCTGGACGCCCATGGCGAGCCGGTTCCCGGGATCTACGCCACGGGCTGGATCAAGCGGGGGCCCGTGGGCCTGATCGGGCACACTAAGGGCGACGCCTTGGAGACGATCGGCTGCCTGCTCGAAGACCAGCCCGAACTGCCGCCGGCGGAAAATCCGGACGAGAAAGCCGTGATCGAACTGCTGGAGTCCCGCGGCATCGAGTACACGACCTGGCAGGGCTGGCTGAAGCTCGACGCCCATGAAAGGGAACTCGGCGAGGCCTACAGTGCCGCCGAAGGAGCCGTGCAGCGGGAGCGCATCAAGGTGGTCCCGCGCGAGGAAATGGTGCAGATCTCGCGCGGCTGATGAGCCTCAGGCGCGCATGAACCGTTCAAAGCGGCCGAGGGTGTCCGGCAACGGCAGCAGCCGGTAGCCGACCTCAGGGTCGTCCGGAGACCTGCCCAGTACGGCACGGAAAGCTACTGCGCAGCCTTCGAGGCGGTCCGCCGCAGCCGGCTCGTCCTCGGCGACCACCGCCAGGGTGGCCCGACCGAGGGTCAGGAGCGCCCCGGTGCCCGCGAAGGTCTCTCCGGCGGCGGCGCCCAGCAGCGCCCGGCGCCGGAATCCCGGCTCGCCGCTCAGGCCGGATCCGGGAAACCTCAATACCCCGGCCACCCGGTCACGGTCCGCGCCGCCCTCATACAGCTCCGCCACCCTGGACCGGAAATGCTCGACGGTGGGAAGGCCCGTTCCCGGATCGAGGCAGGACACGGACGGCAGCGCGCGCTCGGTCGCTTCAACCCACGCTTCCGCAAAGGCTGACACAACCGCCTCGTCGGGACTGCACCGCTGGCATAGGTAGAGGCACTGCAGATCCGTCAGCGCCTCGGCGATGCCCACCCCCTGATGTGCCCGCACGCGGCCCAGAGCCCGGGCAGCAGCCTCGACGTCGGCCCGGGCCGCAAACGCCGCGGCCAGCTGCAGAACTTCCGCGCATAGCCAGTCGGAGCCTCCGCGCCACCCTTTGGCGGCGGTATGTGCGCGCCACGAAGCGAGCAGCGAGGAGGGCAGGCGCTCGGGCGCGGGCCTGTGCCGGACGACGGTCATACAGGTTGAGAGCGCCACTTGCCCAGGTCATGACGCGACGAGCGGCAGATAAATTCCCTCAACTTTAAAGACCGGTGCCTGCGGCCGGTCCTAGACTGGGGGGACCCTCGACGCGAATCCGCTCAGCACTCCGGTAACGACGCCCGGGAGGGAGATTTGTGAGCAGCCACCCAGTCCAGGATGCCGGCTCGGGCCTGCGCGGCACCGATGCTGCCGGCGACGCCCCCAGCGACGCCGAGCTGCTGACGCGTGTCCGGGGCGGCGACGACGGGGCCTACGGCGAGCTGTACGAGCGCCATTACGCGGCCGCCGTCGGCCTGGCGCGGCGGTTTGCCCGGAACGCCTCGGACGCGGAGGACCTCGCCGCCGAGGCTTTCGCCAACGTCCTCACCGCGCTCAAGGCCGGATCGGGACCGGAGAGCTTCTTCCGTGCGTACCTCTTCACGGCGCTTGCCCGGCTGGCCGCGCGGCGAAACAGCAGGGATATCCGGCAGCGTCCCGTCGAGGATATCGCCGCCTTCGAGGTGCCGGCGGCGTACGTTGACCCGGTGCTGGAGTCATTCGAGTCCCGCACTGTCGCTCAGGCCTACCGCAGCCTTCCGGAGCGGTGGCAGGCCGTGCTGTGGTACACCGAGGTCGACGGCATGCAGCCCGCGGCCGTGGCGCCGATCCTTGGTCTGTCCGCCAACGGCGTGTCGGCGCTCGCCCTCCGTGCCCGCGAGGGTCTCCGGCAGGCCTACTTGCAGGAGCACCTGGCGCGCAGCCAGGGGAAGGAGTGCGCCTCGTACGCCGGAAAACTCGGTGCCTACGCGCGGAACGGGCTCAGCGCGCGCAGCCGGGCCAAGGTCCAAAGCCATCTCGAGGAGTGCGGCGCCTGCACGGCGATGCTTGTGCAGCTGCGCGACGTCGGCGCCGGCATGCGCGCAGTCATCTTCCCGCTGGTCGCCGGCGCAGGTTTCGCCGGCTCCGCCGCCGGCTCCGCCGCCGTGGCCGGTGCCGGCGTTGGTGCGGGGGCCGGGACGACTGCGGGTGCGGGCGTTGGTGCGGCGGCCGGAACGACTGCGGGTGCGGGCGTTGGTGCGGCCGGCGGTTTCGGCGGCTGGTTGAAGACGGCGGCGGCATCAACCTGGAAGTGGTCGGCCGTCCACCCGGCGGGGGCCGGGTTGGCTGCTGCGGGAGCCGCGGCGGCGGCAGTCGTGGGCGGGGCCCTCGTCGGCGGAGCGCTGCTGCCCCCGGCCAGCTCGGCGGCCGAAAGGCCGCCCGGGGCCCCTGCCGCAACTGCCCTCTCCGGGGGCGGGCAGGAATCCTCCGCGCACAGCGGCACGGCGGCTCTGCGTCCGACGCCGTCCGCGCCCGCTGCCGACCCGTCCGCGAAGGCACCCGCTAAGGTGCCCGCCGCTAAGGTGCCCGCCGGGGCCGCTCCGACCGCATCACCGGCCTCGGGGCTGGCGGGTACTCCGGGCGTGGGCCCGTTGCTGCCGACGCTGCCCGGGGCCATCACCCTGCCGGGACAGGTGCCACCCGTTGACGCAGCGGTTCCCGTCCCCGGGCTGGAGGTTCCGTCCGTCCAGCCCACTGCTCCGGCGCTGCCCGGGACCGGCGAAGGAGGGGACGACCGCGCCGGGGACGTAAGACGGACGGGTATCCGGATCAGCGCTCCCCAAGGCCCGGCCCGGCTGCGCGTGGACGTCACCGTCCCGGCGGCGGTGCGCAGCGCCAGCATCCGCTTCACGGCGCGGGTGGACCGCACGAGGGTGGCCGAGGGGACGCCGGGAGTGCCCGCCGTCTCCGAGGTGCTCGCCGTCGAGACGCCGCCGGGCTGGAACTGCGGCAATGTGCCCGGCGCGACGGTCTGTTCATCCGCGGATGCGGCGGACGCAGCGCGCACGTTCATCGTGCGCGTGGTGCCGCTGCCCCGCGTGCCGCAGATCCTGACCGCCACCGTGGCGGCGGAGGGTGCGGCCCCCGCGGCGGCCGCAGCCTACTACTGAACAGGCCCGCCTGCGGACCCCCGTCTCAACATCCGAGACGACTGGGGATGTCCACAGGGTGGTCAATACGCTTATTGGGTCAGTTTTCCCGAAACGTAAGCGAACAATCCATGAATCTCTTCCGGACAAAAGCCATTGAGCAGTCCATCGCTGACTCCAATGAACCGGGCCGCAAGCTCAGGCGATCCCTGAGCACCTGGGACCTGATGGTCCTCGGCGTCGCCGTCGCAGTCGGCGCCGGGATCTTTTCGGTTGGCGCCAAGGCTGCCGCCAACTTCGCGGGCCCCGCCGTCACGATCTCTTTCGTCATCGCCGCCATCACCTGCGCCTTGGCGATCATGTGCTACGCCGAGTTCGCGACCGCGATCCCCGTGGCCGGCAGCGCCTACGTCTTCACCTACGCCACCATGGGCGAGGTCGTCGCCTGGATCATCGGCTGGAACCTCATTCTGGAACTGTTCACCGCCGGTGCGGTGATCGCCAAGTACTGGGGCATCTACCTGAGCAAGGTCTTCGAACTGGCGGGCATCAACCTTCCGCCCAGCTTCCAGGTCGGTCCGGTGGAGGTCACCTGGGGGGCGTTCCTGATCGTGGCGGTGTTCACCGTCCTGCTCGCCCTCGGCACCAAGCTGTCGGCCCGGGTGGGCAACATCTTCACGATTATCAAGATCGCCGTCGTGCTGTTCGTCATTGTGGTCGGGTTCACGTACATCAAGGCGGAGAACTTCGCCCCGTTCGTCCCGCAGTCCGTGCCGGCGGCGGACCAGGGCGCCGGCGGCGTGCTGCAGCAGTCCTTCTTCGCCTTCCTGACCGGCGCCGCTCCGGCCCACTACGGCACGCTCGGCATCTTCGCCGGTGCCGCGCTGGTCTTCTTCGCGTTCATCGGGTTCGACGTCGTCGCCACCTCGGCCGAGGAGGTCAAGAACCCGCAGAAGACCCTGCCTCGCGGGATCTTCGGCGGCCTGGCCATCGTCACCGTCCTCTACATCCTGGTGTCGCTGGCGCTGACCGGCATGGTCAGCTACACGAAGCTGGCCGAGGCCAAGGCGCCGACGCTGACCACGGCCTTCGAAGCGGTGGGCAACACCGACGCCGCCAAGGTCATCGCCTTCGGGTCGCTGATCGGCCTGACAACTGTCATCATGGTGCTGCTGATGGGCCTGGCCCGCGTGGTGCTGGCCATGAGCCGCGACGGGCTGCTGCCGCGGAAGCTCTCCGTGACGAGTGACAAGCGCTCGACGCCGGTGCGGCTGCAGATTCTGTGCGGCGCCCTGGTGGCGCTGGTGGCCGGCCTGACGAAGGTGGACGTCCTCGAGGAAATGATCAACATCGGAACGCTGTCCGCGTTCGTCGTCGTCAGCCTCGGCATCATCGTGCTGCGCCGCAAGCGCCCGGACCTGAAGCCCTCGTTCCGGGTTCCCTTCGGGAAGGTGCTGCCGATCGTTTCGGCCGTCCTGTGCCTGTACCTGATGACGAACCTGGCCGTTGAGACCTGGATCTACTTCGTCGGCTGGCTCGTGGTCGGCTTCATCATCTACTTCGCCTACGGCCAGCGGCACTCGCGGCTGAACGAGAAGTTCGCCGAGGCGCGCGCCGCGGTGTCCCCTTCGGAAAGCACCGAGGACGCCACGGTCTAGGCCCGCCCGGCGACCGTTTGGCGCCCAGCGCCTGCGCGCGAATCTACAGAAAATGACCCCTCACCACGCGGTGAGGGGTCATTTTTTGCAAACTGGCGGAGTTTGCCGGCTTAGGCGACGGCGGTGCGCTGCAGGTAGGTGAAGAGCTGGCGCAGCCCGAAGGACCACTCGGGCAGCTCCTCTGCGACGCCGACCTCGTTGATCAGCGTGCCGAGGTGCCGGCTGCGGATCGCCACGATGTCGCCGTCCTTGTGGGTGAAGCCCTGCCCGGCTTCGTCGCGGTCCTGCGTGGGGGCAAAGAGGGTGCCGGTGTAGAGGGCAAAGCCGTCCGGGTACTGGTGGTGCCGGCCCGCGGTGGCTGCCACGAGCTCCTCGAAGGGCCGGCTGATCCTCGCCAACGTGTTGCGCCCCTCCAGGACGAACCCGTCAGCGCCGTCGACCCGCAGCAGGATCTCTTCCGTCCGCAGCGTCTCCAGGGTGAAGGATTCGTCGAAGAGCCGGATGAAGGGTCCCAGGGCGCTGGAGGCGTTGTTGTCCTTCGCTTTGCCCAGCAGCAACGCGCTGCGGCCTTCGACGTCGCGGAGGTTGACGTCGTTGCCGAGCGTGGCGCCGACGACGCGCCCTTGCGACGTGGCGACGAGGACCAGCTCCGGCTCCGGGTTGTTCCAGGACGAGAAGCCCGGGATGCCGATCCGGGCGCCGTTGCCCACCGAGGAGAGGACGGGAGCCTTTGTGAAGACCTCGGGGTCCGGGCCGATGCCGACCTCCAGGTACTGCGACCAGAGCCCCTCGGCGCTCAGCACGCGCTTCGCCTCGGCGGCCTCGGGCGAACCGGGTCGCACGGAGGCAATGCTGCCGCCCAGGGCCCGTCCGACAAGCTCGCGCACCCCGGCTGCCCGTGCGGCGTCGCCGCCGGTGCGTTCCTCGATGACGCGTTCGATCATGCTGTCCACGAATGTCACGCCGCAGGCCTTGACGACCTGCAGGTCCACCGGGGCCAGCAGGTGCGGGCGCCCCGTGTCGCGGTCGAGGGAAGCTTCGACGACGTCGGCGGTGCGCCAGCGCGGCGCCGTGAGGGCTCCCTGAACCCGGTCGGGAAGGCCGGCGTGCTCGAAGAGTTCCGAGACCGTGCCGGCGAGGTGCCGGAGGTCGAACACGTCCTCGCCCTGGACGGCGACGACCCGCGGGCCGGAGGTTTCCGGGTCCCAGAGCCTGCCGATGAGCAGGGCGTCCTCCGCGTCCTCGGGCAGGATGTCCTCCAGCCGGGGGGCGTCGGCCGCTGTCACGATGCCTGCTCCGGGCGGCGCCATGTGCCGTCCACCCGCTGCGGGATCCGCCACGGGTTGGCGTCCTGGACGGGTTCGGGCAGCCGGTCGGCCGGGAAGGACTGGTACGCCACCGGCCGGAGGAACCGGCGGATGGCTGCGGTGCCTACCGAGGTGGTGTTCGACGTCGTCGCCGGGTAGGGGCCGCCGTGGTGCTGCGCGTAGCTGACGGTCACACCGGTGGGCCAGCCGTTCCAGAGCACCCGGCCGCTGATGTCGGCCAGCCGGGCAGTGAGTTCGGCGACGTCGTCCTCCGGGTCGGCCTGCAGCGTCGTCGTCAGCTGCCCTTCGAGCAGGCCCGCCAGCCCGGCCAGTTCCGACTGGTCGCCGTATTCGACGACGAGGCTCGCCGGCCCGAACATCTCCTGCCGGAGCAGCGCCGGATCCTTGCGGACGGCGTCGGCGGTGGTGCGCAGCAGGGTCGGCCGGGGCATCGGCGCGAAGTCGCCCTCGAGCAGCACGTCCACTCCGGTGTGCTCTTCCACCTGCCCGACGGCGTCTCGGAACCCCTCGTGCAGGCGCTCGGTGAGCAGCCGCGACGGCGCGAAGCCCGCCAGTGCCTCGGACAGCACCTTGCGCAGCTCCTCGGTCTGCCCGGCGGGCACGAACAGCAGGCCGGGCTTGGTGCAGAACTGCCCCATCCCCATCGTGAAGGAGCCGGCGTACCCCCTGAGGATCTCGTCCCGGCGCACGGACCAGGCGTGCTCGGTGACGAACACGGCGTTGATGCCGCCGAGTTCGCCGTAGAACGGGATCGGTTCCGGCCGTGCGGCGGCGCGGTCAAACAGTGCGCGGCCGACCGCCGTCGACCCGGTGAAGCCGACGGCCTTGACGAGCGGATGGTCTACGAGGGCTTCGGCGGCGGGGCGCCCAGTGACCAGTGAGAACAGGCCGGCCGGGGCCCCGGCAGCGTCCAGGGCGTCAATGACGGTCCCGGCGGTGCGCTCCGCGAGGTCGGGATGGCCTTCGTGGGCCTTGTGCACGACGGCGCAGCCCGCGGCCAGCGCCGAGGCGCTGTCCCCGCCCATCACGCTGAAGGCGAAGGGGAAGTTTGACGCGCCGAAGACGCCGACGACGCCGAGCGGCACGTTGAACCGGCGCAGGTCGGGGCGCGGGCCCATGCCCCACTCCGCGTCCGCATGGTCGATGGTGGCATCGAGGTGCTCGCCGCGGCGGAGTTCCTCCGCGAAGAGCCGCAACTGGAAAACGCTCCGCTTCAGCTCACCGTCGAGCCGGGGTGATCCCAAGTGTGTTTCCCGGCCGGCGATCTGCACCAGTGTCCCGGCGTCCTGCTCCAGTGCTGCGGCGACCGCCTCAAGCCAGCCGGCGCGCGTTTCGGGGTCCGCTGCGCGGGCTTTCCCAAACGCCGCGTGTGCTGCTTCGACAGCTGCCCGGAGTTCCTCGACGGTGGTGTTCATCGGTATCGGTCTTCTTCCGTGAAGGGGATTCTCAGGTTCAAAGATCCTATAGGAAACGCTCCCGCCGCGACTACCCCCTCCCAGCGGATCGCGACTTTGCAGAAAAGGACCCCTCGCGCGATGGCGAGGGGTCCTTTTCTGCAAAGTCGCGGGCTTGGCCCGGGTGGCTGGAGCTTGTTGGCTACAGCTTGTTGGCGGCTTCGGCGTCGCTCACCGCGGCCGTACCAAGGTTGGCGCGCAGCTTGGCGCCGAGGTCGGCGTCCACCTTGGTCCAGTAGCCGATGGCGCGTTCCTTGATGCCCGGGTCCTGCACACCGGCGACCCCTCCGGTGATGGTGTCGAGGAAGCGGGCGCGCTCGGCGTCGTCGAAGACCTCGCGGTACAGTGTGCCGGCCTGGCCGAAGTCATCGTCGGCCGCGTGCAGCGAGTGCGCGGACAGCGTCAGCTCGCCGTCGTTCTCCCAGCCGCCGCCGACCTGTGCCGGCTCCGCGGCGGCGGGGCCGCCCTTTGAATTCGGGGCGTAGACCGGGGTGGAGGCGGAGTTGAAGGTGTAGCGGGCGGCGCCGTTCTGCGAGTAGTTGTGCACCTCGTTCTTGGGCGCGTTCACCGGCAGCTGGGCGTGGTTGGTGCCCACCCGGTAGCGGTGCGCGTCCGCGTAGGAGAAGATGCGTGCCTGCAGCATCTTGTCCGGGGAGGCGGCGATGCCCGGCACGAAGTTCGACGGCGAGAAAGCGGCCTGCTCGATCTGCGCGAAGTAGTTCTCCGGGTTCCGGTTCAGCGTCATGGTGCCGACCTTCACCAGCGGGTAGTCCGCGTGGGGCCAGATCTTGGTCAGGTCGAACGGGTTGAACCGGTAGTTCTTGGCGTCCTCGTACGGCATGACCTGCACGTGCAGGTCCCAGGACGGGAAGTTGCCGGCCTCGATGTTCTCGTAGAGGTCGCGGATGTAGTAGTCCGCGTCCGAGCCGGCGAGCTGCTCGGCCTCATCGGCAGTCATGGCATTCACACCCTGGTGGGACTTGAAGTGGTACTTGACCCAGAAACGCTCACCGGCGGCGTTGATCCACTGGTAAGTGTGCGAGCCGTAGCCCTGCATTTCCCGCCACGACGCGGGCAGGCCGCGGTCGCCCATCAGCCAGGTGACCTGGTGTGCGGACTCGGGGGAGAGGGTCCAGAAGTCCCACTGCATGTCCGCGTCGCGCAGGTTCGATCCGGGCAGGCGCTTCTGCGAGTGGATGAAGTCGGGGAACTTGATCCCGTCGCGGATGAAGAACACCGGAGTGTTGTTGCCGACCAGATCGTAGTTGCCCTCGGTGGTGTAGAACTTCACCGCGAAGCCGCGCGGGTCGCGCCAGGTGTCCGGGGAGCCCTGCTCGCCGGCCACGGACGAGAAGCGGATCAGCATCTCGGTCTCGACGCCGGGCTGGAAGAGCGCCGCCTTGGTGTAGGCCGAGACGTCCCCGGTGGTCGTGAAGGTGCCGAAGGCGCCGCCGCCCTTGGCGTGCACCACACGCTCCGGAACCCGCTCGCGGTTGAACTGGGCGAGCTTCTCGACCAGGTAGTGGTCGGTCAGCGCGATCGCGCCGTCGGCGCCGGTGCTCTGCGAGTGCGCGTCCGAGGCGACCGGCGCACCGGACTGGGTGGTGGAGATGTGCTGAGTCATCGTGCTCCTTGGTTGGTTGTTGACTTTTCAGGAGGAAAGTTCAGGGGCGGCCGCTTCGGCGAGGCCGAGGCAGTCCGAGCAGACGCCCTGGTAGAGGACCTCCGCCACGTGGATCGTCATGGGCCGGGAACCGGGGGTCCAGCTCGGTGTCAGGCAGGGGGCGTGGCCGACCGCGCAGTCGACGTCCTCGACGCGGCCGCAGGACGTGCAGATCGCGTGGTGGTGGTTGTCGCCCACCCGCGTCTCGTACCGGGCGGGCGAGTGCGGGGGCTCAATCCGGCGCAGCAGGCCGCTGTTGGTCAGGTCCGTCAGGATCACGTACACCGACTGCAGCGTCAGGTCCGGCAGCGCGTGCCGGGCCTCGCGCAGCACTGCCTCGGCTTCCAGGTGCGGGGTGCGTTCGAGCACGCCGAGGACCGCCAGCCGTTGCCGGGTGACGCGGCGTCCGGCGGCGCGCAGGGCAGCGTCCCAGTGTGGCTGGTGCGCCGCGGGTGCCGTCTCCATGACGCCAGTCAAACACTTATTGTGAGTAATTCAAAACAAGCCCTGGCCGGCGCTTGCGCGGCGGCGTATTACAGTGATCGCCAGGAGGTTCAATGGCATCGGGTTTCTCAAATTTTCCCGTCGACCTGCCCGGCCTGGCCAAGCGCGACGTGTTCGTGACGAAGGCGGGCGACGGCGGCGAGGTCTACGTGCTGGTGCACGGCATCGGTGTTTCCTCCCGCTATTTCCTGCCGCTGGCCCGTGAACTGGCCCTCAAAAACACCGTCTATGTGGTCGAGATGCCTGGCTTCGGCCGGACCGACGAACCCCACCGGCCGCTGGCGATGGCGGACTTCGCCCGGGTGCTCTGGGCCGCCCTCGACGCGGCGGGGCTGGACCAAGCCGTGCTGGTGGGCCATTCGATGGGCAGCCAGGTGGTCACCGAGATGGCACTGCAGCGGCCTGCGGCCACCCGACGGCTCGTGCTGCTCGGGCCCACCGTCGACGATGCCCGGCGCACCGTCCGAGCCCAGGCCGGTCGGCTGCTGCTGGACACGCTGCGAGAGCCTGCCGGCGTGAACCGGGTGGTGCTCTCCGACTACCTGCGCTGCGGCCCGCGCTGGTACGTGAAGACGCTGCGAAAGATGATGGAGCACCGGCTGGAGGAGCGGATCGGCCTGGTGGAGGCACCGGTACTGATCGCCGCCGGCACGGCCGATCCGATAGCGCCGCGTCCCTGGCTGGAGCGGCTGGCCGCGCTTGCCCGGGAAGCGGAGGTCCGGCAGGTCGACGGCGCAGCGCACGTGCTCATGTACCGCGACCCGGAAGCGGTGGCCGGCATGCTCCGGACGGTGGCGCCGTGAAGGCTGCCGGCCCGCTGGCAGCCCGCCGCGCGCTGATGGTGGACCTGGCCCGCGACTGGGCCTACGTGACCCGGTACCAGGCGCTGGGGCTGCGCAGCCGCCTCCCGCTCGCGGAGCAGGAGGCCTCCGCCAGGCCCGCCGTCGTGCTGCTGCCCGGCGTCTACGAGCGCTGGCACTTCATGGCGCCGCTCATTCCGTGGCTGGAACACCGGGGCTTCCGCGTGCTCGTTTTCCCGGCGCTGGGCCGCAACCACCGGCCCGTGGCGGACTCCGCCCTCCTGGTGCAGGAGGAGCTGCGGCGGCTGCAGGTGCACGAGGCGCTGGTGGTCGCCCACAGCAAGGGCGGCCTGATCGGCAAGTACCTGATGACGGCCTTCGACGACGGCCGGATCTCGGCCATGATGGCCATCAATACGCCGTTCGCCGGCAACCGCTACGCCCGCTTTGCTCCGGTGTCCACGCTGCGCGCCTTCTCGCCCCGGCACGCGACGATCATCGCGCTGCAGGAGAACCTCGAGGCCAACGCGCACATCACCTCGGTCTTCAGCCGCTTCGATCCCCAGGTGCTCGGGGGCAGCAGGCTGGAGGGCGCGCGCAACGTGGAGCTCGACGTCGTCGGCCACTTCCGCATCCTCGGCACCGTCGCACTGCGCGACGAGCTGGACGGCTTCCTCGCGGCGGGCGGCGAGGCCCGCGGACCCGGCGAGGATCCGGGTGGAACCGCGCACGCCAAGGTGTCCTGACGTGCCTGCCCCGGTTCCGGCGGGCGCCCGGCTCCGGCGCGCGCTGCCCAATGCCCTGACCGTCCTGCGGATCATCCTGCTGCCGGTCTTCCTCTGGCTGCTGCTTGGCGCGCGGAGCCCGGAGCGGGCGCTTGCCGCGCTGGTAATCATCGGGCTGTCCGACTGGGCCGACGGCTTCCTGGCCCGGCGCTGGCACGTCGTTTCCCGGTTCGGCGCCACCGTGGACCCGCTGGCGGACCGGCTGACGGTGCTCGTCGTGCTGGGCGGCCTCGGCGCCGCGGGATACCTCTTCTGGTGGGTCCTGCTCCTGGTCCTGGTTCCGGACGTTGTCCTGGCCCTGACCGCGGCGCTGCTTTTTCGCGGGCCGCCCGCGCTGGAGGTCAGCAGGCTGGGCAAATGGCGCACCGCCTTCCTGCTGGCCGGCCTGCCCACCGTGCTGCTCGGGAACACGGCACCCCTGCTGGACACCCCGGTCAGCGGCGCGGGCCTGCTGCTGGTGCTGGCAGGGATTGCCGGCCATCTGCTGGCCGCCGCGCAGTACACCGCCCGGATGGTCAGGCTCCGCCGCGCCACGGGACAGGCTGAGGGGCCGCGATGAGGAGCCTGCTCGCCGACATCACCCCGCTGAAGGAAAGCCCCGCCTACCGCCGGCTCTGGGGCGGCCTGGCACTGTCCTCGGTGGGCACCCAGCTGACGGTGGTGGCCGTCAGCCTGCAGATCTACCAGCTCACGGGCTCCACCTTCGCTGTCGGGCTCCTCGGCGTGTTCTCGCTGCTGCCGCTGGTCGTCGCCGGCCTTTACGGCGGTTCGGTGATCGACGCGCACGACCGGCGCACCGTGGCCCTGCTCTCGGGCCTCGTGCTGTGGCTGGTGACCACCGGCATCGCGCTGCAGGCGTGGCTGCAGCTGGAGAACGTCTGGCTGCTCTACCTGCTGGTTGCCGTGCAGAGCGCCGCGGCCGGGATCAACCAGCCCGCCCGCAGTGCCATCATTCCGCGCCTGGTCCGGCCCGAGCTGCTGCCCGCGGCCAACGCGCTGGGCCTGATCATCTTCAGCGTCGGCATGTCGGTGGGGCCGCTGCTCGCCGGCGTGCTGGTCAGCCAGGCGGGGTTCGCGTGGACGTACACGGTCGACGTCGTGACGTTCACTGCCGCGCTCTGGGCCCTCGTGAAACTGCCGTCGATGCCGCCGGAGGGCGAGGTGCACCGGCCGGGGCTGCGTTCGGTGGTCCAGGGGCTGCATTTCCTCGGCACCAGGCCCAACGTCCGGATGACCTTCCTGGTGGACCTTGCGGCCATGGTCTTCGCGATGCCCCGGAGCCTGCTGCCGGCCATCGGGGCGCTGATGCTCGGCGGCGGCCCCGCCACCGTGGGCATCCTGCTGGCCGCCATCGCCGCCGGCTCCGCGCTCGCCGCCATCTTCTCCGGCCCGCTCGGGGCGGTCCGCCGCCAAGGCCTGATGGTGCTGTGGTGTGTCGCGGCGTGGGGCCTGTCGATCGCGGCGTTCGGCGCGGTCGTGCTGCTCGCCGGCCGGCACGAGGGGCCGGTGCCGTCGGTGTGGATCGTGCCGGCGGCTACGTTCCTGGTGCTCGCCGGCGCCGCTGACTCCGTCAGCTCGGTGTTCCGCAACACCATCCTGCAGGCAGCGACCCCTGACTCGATGCGGGGGCGGCTGCAGGGCGTCTTCATCGTCGTCGTCGCCGGCGGCCCGAGGCTGGGCGACCTGGTCGCCGGCGGCAACGGCCAGCTGTTGGGGGAGGGCTGGGCCGCCGTCGCCGGAGGACTGCTCTGTGTGCTGGGGGTGTGGCTGCTCTCCCGCTGGCAACCTGGCTTTGCCCGTTACGACGCGCGCCGCCCGCAGCCGTAGCATGGGGCCGGAACCGGGAACGGATTTCCCGGCGGCGGCGTTGTATCCAATGACCCCGCACCGGAAGCATCGCGGGATCGACGAAGGGGAATGAGAACGGTGCACCAACATCACAACGGCCTGAAGACCGCGGCCCTGTTCGGCGTGCTGTGGGTGGTGCTGTTGCTCATCGGCGCGCTGCTCGCGAACAGCCTGCGCAGCCCCAGCATCATCTGGGTGTTCATGCTGATCGGGCTGGCCACGACGGCGTACGGCTACTGGAACAGCGACAAGATCGCCATCCGCTCCATGCAGGCCTACCCCGTGTCCGAAGCGGAAGCTCCCGGCCTCTACCGGATCGTGCGCGAACTCTCCATGCGCGCCAACCAGCCCATGCCGCGGCTGTTCGTCTCGCCCACGCAGTCCCCGAACGCCTTCGCGACCGGCCGCAACCCGCAGAACGCGGCCGTCTGCTGCACCGAGGGCATCATGCGGATCCTCGACGAACGCGAACTGCGCGGGGTGCTCGGCCATGAACTTATGCACGTCTACAACCGGGACATCCTGACCTCGTCCGTCGCCGCGGCCGTGGCCGGCGTGATCACGTCCGCCGCCCAGTTCATGCTGTTCTTCGGCGGCGGCGGCAATGACAGGGACCGTGCCAACCCGCTTGCGCTGCTGGTCACCTCGCTGCTGGCCCCGGTCGCTGCGATGGTCATCCAGATGGCCATCAGCCGCACCCGCGAGTACGACGCCGACGAGGACGGCTCGCGCCTCACCGACGACCCGCTCGCCCTCGCGGCGGCACTGCGCAAGCTCGAAATGGGGATCCAGCGGGCGCCGCTGCCGCAGGACCAGCGGCTGGTGAACACCTCGCATCTGATGATCGCCAACCCCTTCCGCGGCGCAGGCCTGAGCCGGATGTTCTCCACCCATCCGCCGATGGCGGACCGGATCGACAGGCTTGAGAAGATGGCCGGCCGCCCCTTGGGGTGGTGAGCCGTGAGACTGATCCTGATCCGCCACGGCCAAACGCCCTCGAACGTGGCCCAGCTGCTGGACACCGGCGTGCCCGGGCCCGAACTGACCGAGCTCGGCCGCCGGCAGGCAGCCGCGCTTCCTGAGCTCCTCGGCAACGAGGGCATCGGGGCCCTGTTCGCCTCGAACCAGCTGCGCGCCCAGCTGACCGCCGCCCCGCTGGCGGACGCCCTGGGCCTGGACGTCCTGGTGCGCGCGGGACTGCGTGAAATCGCCGCGGGCCACCTGGAACTGCGCAGCGACGAAGAGGCCGTCCGCAGCTACATGAGTACCGTCCACGCCTGGACCAGCGGGGAGCTGGAGCGGGCGATGCCGGGCGGCCCGGCGGGACACGAGACCTTCTCCCGATTCGACGCCGTCGTCGCCGAGGCTCTCGGCTCCGGTCACGATACCGTGGCGATGGTCAGCCACGGTGCAATGATCCGTGCCTGGACGGCCGCGCGGGCAGTAAACCTCGGGCCGGACTTCCTTGTCCGGTCCCAGCTGGGCAACACCGGCGTTGTCGTCCTTGACGCCACGGACCGGCGCTACGAGGTGCTCACCTGGATGGGGGAGCCGGTCGTCAGCCCCGAGCTGGCCGGCAGCGGAGCGGACGGCCCGGCGGGAGATCCGTTCTAGACTTCAGTACAGACCCGGCATGAACCGTGCGAAGCAGACTGCGCTCGCCGGGGTCAGACGTATCCGCCCGCAATGGAGGCTTTACATGCCCGATCATGCCCACCCCTTCGATTCCATCTCGATCATTTTCAACCCCAACAGCACCGGGGACGCACCGGGGATGGCCAAGGAGCTGCACGACGAGCTGCGCGAGCGCCTTCCTGCCGACGCCGTCGTCGAACTCAAGCCCACGGAGCACGCCGGGCACGCCGTCGAGCTGGCGAGGGAGGCCGCAGCCAAGGGGCACGCCCTGGTCGTCTCGGTCAGCGGCGACGGCGGCTACAACGAGGTCGTGAACGGCGTGATGGTCGCGGACAACCCCGACGCTGTATGCGCCGTGATGGCCGCGGGCAACGCCAACGACCACCGCCGGACCACCAAGCGCCAGCCGCTCGCGGACGCGATCGTCGAGGCCAACGTGCGCCGCATCGACCTGCTGCGCCTGGTCACCGGCGACGGTCCCGACGCCGAAACCCACTACGCCCACTCCTACATCGGGTTCGGGCTGACCCCGATCGTGGCCATCGACATCGAAAAGGGCGGCAAGGGATCGCTGAAGGAAATGGTGTCCGTGGTGCGCTCGTTCGCGAAGTTCCAGCCGTTCGAAATCCGCCACACCAACGGCAAGGTCCGGCGGATCGACAGCCTCTTGTTCGCGAACATCCCGCAGATGGCCAAGTACGCCAAGCTCAGCGAGGCGGACGAGGAGCCGGATGACGGCAGGTTCGAGGTGGTGACCTTCCCGCACATGCCCAAGTGGCGCGTGCTGCTGCTGGCCCTGCGGTCCGCGACGATCGGACTGGGCCACCAGCCGAGTCACAGCAGCTACGAGTTCTCCACCCTCAAGCCGCTGCCGTACCAGATCGACGGCGAGGTCAAGGATGTGCCGGCGGAAACCCGGGTGCGGGTCGAGATCGCCGAAGGCGCACTGCCCGTCGTCGGCTAGGCAGCCCTGATGCCCTGTTAACGCGCAAAGGCGCCGGTCCGCTGCGGACCGGCGCCTTTGCGTTGCTTAGCGGTAGTTGATGAACTTCTGACCCGCGCTTGAGCGGCGTTGTGCGCGTCCAAGTTCCGCGTGATGCCGGGGTTTGGGCTGCTGGTGTCCGATGGTGGAAATTGCCCTTTTGCGGACCTGCTGCGGACTTTTTGCGGACTAGGCGTCCTTCCACCCGCCTTCCCGGACCCATCTCTTGATCTCCATAAGCTCGTCGTCCGCCTTCGTTAGAACAGCGATGCTTACAGTGCGGTGCGTGAGGCTTTCCTGCTCGATCATCCCGTCCGCCAAGCGCTTAGCGTGATCGACCGACTCCGCATCAAACTGGAGCGGAGGTGATTGACTCGGACCGCCGTTACTGTCCGGCGGGAAGAGAAACGTGAGCTCGAAAGTCTGCATGCGGACAGGCTACCCGCTAAGCGAACGGGTCTCGCTCGGGCTCGACCCATCGCCCATCCTTATTTGCTTGCCGCTGCCGTAGCCATTCGACCAACTCTTCTACATCGTCGGCGTGCATCATCATCCGATTGCCTACGCGGGTGTAGGCGCCGGATATGCGACAGAAGGTCCGTACGGAAGACTTGCTAATACCAAGCTCAGGAGCAACCTCCTCCGGGGTTCTAAAGACCGGCGAGGACGAACGCTGGGTGCGTGGTTGACCCGAGGCCGCTTCGGGATCGGCCAGGGCTTGAAGCGGCTGCCCTTGTCCCGACACGTCTAGTTCAGGTCCGGGCAGGTCTGACTGCTCATCCTCAGCGAACCGGCTGACTGGCGGATATCCGCCCTTCGGCTCCATCGGCAGCGAGCATAGCCACTCCTCTAGTTCAGAAACCAAGATCACTGGCTTGGAGTTGGCATAGCGGGCGATCAGGTCATGGTTGCGCAGGGCACGGCGAAGCGTGGCCACGCTATAGCCGCACGCCTCGGCCGCCTCATCCAGCGTGAAGGCTAGCTTTGGCTTCACAGGTATGAGCCGCGATTCTTCAGTGAGCAACACGATCAGTGCGGAACGTCTTCAGGCCTCAGCGGTACCCCGATGCTGTGCACACGCCACTCATCGAACTCTTCGCGCCAGACCAGAGTAACGACACCCGCTCCAGCCATGATCTGCTCTTCTAGTAGCTGAAAGTTCTCGGTAATGCCCGACAGGATTTTGAAATAGGCGACCCCATCATCTCCGACGGCTCGCTCCGCGTTCGAGCCGTAACCTGCGTCCTTGACTGATGCCAGAAAAGCGGCGGCGTCCTTGAAGTCGCCAAAGGCCGGCAAGGATTCGGGCGTAGCCAACCGGGAGAGCGCGTTAAAGTTCGAATCTGGATCACCAAGGGCATTACAGAACAGCATTCCAACCGCAACCGGATCTTGAAACGAGAACTGTGGGAGAACACTAGCGACTTCAGCATCGTCGGTAGCGCGGCGCCATCTCTCAGAAGGCTGGTCATCGGGGTGTGAGTTATATGTCATGCGGCGCAGCCTACCGGCAATTGATTGCGAAACGTGCAGCTCCCCAACTTGAATGACCGAGTGGGGTTTGACCATCTCCACCGATTTCCACGGCGACTGACTGCCCGGTGAGTCAGATCCCTCCCCGCGTATTTCCTCACATGGGGGTGGGAGGTTGGAATCCTGCCACCTATCGTCGGGCCGCTGACTGCCACGGTGAGTCTTTTCTATTCATGGCAATTTTTTTCCACACGTTTGGCCCTTGAGCGCGCCCTCAGTGCTTCCACCGCCCCCCTACCTCCGGGGAGGGAGAGGCCACTTACCCGATGAGTCTCCGTCTCGTAGCGGCGACAGAGATTCGTACCTCCCCGTCGGTCGTCGGTCACAGCCATTCCGGAAGGGCGCCTTCAAGCGCGTATTCGGCGTCGTGTGGTAGCACGCGCGTGCGCGATGGGGGTGGGCCAAAAATATCTCTAGCCGACTTACCCGGCCGGCGACTCCGCCGGGTAGTCGCTAACACACACAGAGCTCAGGGGGTGCTGATGGCCCGGACGTTGATTGTCCGGGCCATCAGGTTGGCTATTTCTTTGTTGCTGCGGGCTTTGTGGTCTTGGCCGGTTTGACCCACCCTGACGCTTCCCAGTGCTTGGCTACAGCGTCGGGCACGTCGGCTGTGTCGCCGGCAGTGTAGATGGTTCCCTCTTCAACGACTCGGAACGGCGGGAGGATTTCTACCTTTGCCATGGCTTAGGCCAGTGCCGTGAGGATGTTGACGGCGGAGGGGCGCTGCACTCCGAGCGCAAGACGCTCGCTCGCCCGGACCTTCACCAAGCCGTTGCTGAAGTCGTTGCCGCTGCTGTTACTCATCTCAAGGGTGATGCCCTGCCGGATGAATGCCGTGGCGGCGATCTGGAGGTTAGCCAGGACTGCGGTGCCCGCGGCGATCTGGGTTGTGAGGACAATCGGGATTCCCCACACATCAGAGACGGCGGTCTGCCCCGGGTCTCCGAGGAGGTAGCGGCCGTAGGAATCCTTTTCCCGGCGGATCGCGCCCCACGTGGTGGGATGAATTACCAAAGCGTCGGGCTCGCAGAAGCTTGAACCGGTGCGCAGATCGTCGATTCCCTCAGCGATAGTGTCGAGGGCACTCTCTGTGCCTTTCGCTCGCGTGATGACTCCGGAGGTATTGAGGAGGCCGCGGATCTCCGGGGACGTGCCACTTCCGTTGAGCAGAGCGTTGTTCTCGGCGTCGATGATCTGGCGCTGGAGTTCAACGGATACGTAGCTGCGGAAGGTGGCGAAGTCGGCCATCAGCTCATCGGTCAGCGTGGTGAGGATGCCGAGCTTCTCCAGCTTGATGATGGTCTGGGTGGTGGCCAGCGAGGTTTCCGGGTAGGCGCTGCCGGCTGCCACGGCGGCAGCCGAGGCGGAGCTGGAGGCGTGAACAATGAATTCGACAGACGGCGCCTGAGTTGGCGTGGTCGGCAGGTGGTCGAGGATCCGAACCGGTTCGAAGGGCTTGTCAACGAGCCCGATGAACTGTGGCGGAAGCTGCCCGTCCGTGGTGATGGAGGATGCGGCGTCCTTCATGCCCAGTTCGGCGCGGAAGTTGCCGCCGCCCTTGAGTGACGAGAAAGCCTGCTCCAGCGCATCATCGGGGACGCTCAGGGTGGGGACGCTTGCGCCCTTCGTCGCGATGCCGGCAGCGATGTTCTTAGCAATGGGCGATTCGCCGTAGCCAGGAGCGGAGCCGCCGACCATGAGGCGCTTGGCCTCGTCGTGGAGCTTCAGCGTTTCCTGGTGCTGCTTGAGTTCAATGGTCAGGCCGTCGAGGGCGGTCTTCTTTTCAACGTTGCTGAGGCGGTTGTTCTTGAGGATGGCCTGGGATTTGGTTGCCAGCTCGGCGATGGCGCGGCGCGCTTCGATGGTGTTCGACAAGGGATTTCTCGGGATTCTGCGGACCCTGAGTGAATGTAGGTGTGCCGGCGGACGCGATGCGTCATTGCGGCGGCTTTGCGCTCCTCTGGCCGTCGCCGTGGTGCGCGGTAAAGCACTTACTCCGAGTTTGCAGGGGTGTCCTTGTCGGTTCCGTCTCCGGGGGCTTTCGCTCCGGGAAAGGGGGCCGTCAATCATCCGTGCCTAACTTCCGGTTCCTAGTATATCGGCAATATGTTCCGGTGATGGCTATTGAAATGGAGATTGTGTTCCAAGACGGTGGTCGGGTGGCAACTGGCGCTCTTCTCGCCAGTTGCCACCGTCACGCTTACCTCATGCAGCTCGGGCAGTCGGGGAATGTCACTGCCCGCCCGTGATATTTCGGTTTGCATCCTGCCCCGCAATTGCATCGAATATCGAGCAACGCGGCTGTCGCCTCAATCGCGTGAAGCTCGTGCTCGGGCGGCTTGACGATGGGTGCGAACTTGAACTGTGGGTCGAAGGCGGCGCGCATGAATGCGTCGTTCCAGTCGGGCAGATCATCGGACACGGGTTCCTCCTGAGTTCTTGATGAAGGTGCGGGTGGTGTCGGCGTTGCAGTTGGGGCATCGGGCGCCCGGTGCGGGTTTGGAGCACCGCGGGCAGGGCGGGGGCGTGGGGGCAAGTAGCTGTTCCAAAAATTCACTCATTGCCGGTTTCCTTTCGGGCGCTCTTTGGCAGGGGCGGGAGTTGCTTGGCCGGCGGGAACGTCGGCCCGTTCATGGCTCGTTTCTGTTCCTCTGCACGGCGGGCGATGAACCGGACTTGGATTTGCCGGGCGTACGGGCGGACTTTGGCTTTGCTGCTGCTCATCGTGTCGCCTCGATGTGGTCTGCGAGGTCGTGGAGGGCGTCCGCGAGGACTCGTGCTTCGTCGGGCTTGAGGTGTGCTGCGAGATCCTGGCCGCGGAAGAGGCCGATGCCGCGGGTTTCGCGCCAAGGGCCGTCTTTCCAGATCCACAGGCGGGGCTTCACGGTGGGGCGCTGGGCGGTCATGGTTGCGCCTCATATCGGTATTCGGCCAGGGGACCGAAGTCATTTGTCAGGATGGCGCCTGCTATGCCTAGGAGCCGTTCGAATTCGCCGTTTCGGGCGAAGAGGTTCCAGCCGCCTGCCCGGCCGTTGCGTCCTGTTTGTGTCTGGTCATCTGGCCGGCGTTTGTCGTGAATGCTGGCCAGCTCCATTAGCGCCTGCCATTGTTGCCGCGTTAAGTCGGCGGGTGGCAGTCCGTCGACAAACATGGAGCACCACTCCGTATCGCGTTTCACTTCCAATAGCGTCATGAGCAGGGCTCCGTTCCTTCCGGCTCGTAGGCGGCCCGTAGCGTGGAGAGTCGGGCTTCTGAGAGCAGGGCCCGGTTCCGCCACGTCCGGGCCCGGTCGTGGGCTTCCTGGGCGGTCTGGCGGTACTGGTCAGCGAGGGCGATGTATTGGGCTTTTGAGAGGCGCATGCTGGCTACTGAGGGCGAATCGCCGGTCATGAAGCTTTCCTTTCGGCGGCCATCCGTTTTTGCAGTTCAGTCATTTGTCTTTGGCGTTCCTGTTCGAATGTCAGGCCGTGGTTGTCTCGGTCAATTTCGCCCGTCTGCTCATTTCCCTCGCGGGCGTCACCTGAGGTGATGCTCGCCGCATGAAGATTTGACTGATGAGGATTTACTTCATGAAGAGGTAATGAGGAGGTAGGCGGAAGCTGGCTTCCGGTGTTTGTGTCGAGGACTTCCGGTGATGTGCTGCGAACTTCCGGTGTTCCGGTATGAACTTCCGGTGTTTGTGTCATTTCGGCCCGCTTATCACCGGAAGGTGACTTCCGCTGTTCTCCCGTTGCGACGTCGTAGTCGAGGCCGTCGAGGTCCCACACGTCGAGGTCGTTTTGTGCCTCTTGGTGGAACCAATCGAAGAGCGCCTGAGGTACGGACAGCTGGTAACGGCTTGCCATTCCCTTGCCTCCGCGCCCGAAGCTGCTGCCCTTGACTTGGAGGTAAAGAAGGCCGAAGCGCTCCAGGTCTTTGAGATGGTCACGGACCGCACGGTCTGAGATGCCAGTGTGGGCGGCGAGACGCTTCTGCCCGGGGTAGATGTTCTGTCCGGTCTTGGTATCGGCGTAAGTTGCAATCGTGAGCGCTACGAGCTTCGTGTTCTGCTTGGGGAACCGGCACTGGCGCACGACCTTCTCCCACTCGAACCTTCCGGCTTCCAGGAGGTTTCCCCACGGATGCGATACGACCACGCCAGGCTCCCGTTCGCTCAGGCCAGGGCGGCGATGACTCGGGCGGCTGCTGCGAGATCAGCGACGAGCTCTAGGGCGTCGGCCGGCGAGAGGCTGGCGTAACTCGGGGGTTGGTGTCCCGCCATCCACACTTCGATGCTGTGGCTGTTCGTCGTGAAGTCCCATACCGGCGTGATGATCCAGCCGCGGTTAGTCGTTTCCGGTCCGACCCAGCGAGTCGAGCTCCCAGGGGCAAGCGTGTAGCCCTCAGGAGGCATCGGGCAGGGGCCAAGTTCGGTCTCCAGGGCGGCGAGCGTCGCGGTCGGCCTTTCCTCCCTCTGCTTGGCGATCTTGGCGAGTTCTAGCAGTGTGGCGGGCCACGGGGTAATCTGAGTCATCGGGACTTCCTTCTTAGTGGTTGGTTGGTTCTGTACTGACGGTCTCGGTGTTCGCAGCACCGGGGCCGTTTCTTTTCGATTGCCCCCTGCACTTCGGACCGATGCCCGTTGCGAGGGACTCCTTGCTCACCATTGGCGCTCCGCACACCCGGCAGCGGGCTACGAGCCTGAGCTCTGCGTTCACGGGTACGGGTGCGCTCACGCGGTTTCCTCTGACTCAAACGCGGCGTTTACCCAGTCGATTACGTCCTGCTCGCGGTACATGACGCGGCCGCCGAGCTTGGCGCACTTCGGGCCAGTCCCCGCGTGCTTCATCCAGCGAAGCTGTGCGGGCGACTTCCGAAGCATCTGGGCGACTTCTTCAAGCGTCAGCAGCTTCATGGCCTTTACCGTTTCCATCGTTCCTCCTTCGGTTACACGCATTTCTAGTAGCGTGCTACTAGAAATGAGATTACTTGCGTTACTAGTAGCTGTCAACTGGCATTTCTAGTACAGTGTTGGCATGTCCAGTCACGACGAATTTCTCGGCCAGGTTCTTGCGCTTAAACGCGGAGAGATGAGCCAACAGGCCTTAGCGGAGGCGATGCGAGCCCGCGGCTGGAAGTGGTCACAGGCCACCGTTTGGAGCGTCGAAAAGGGCGAAAGGCCCCTTCGGATCTCTGAAGGTATAGATCTGGCCGCCATTCTTGGAGTCAGTATCGAGGATTTCCTGGTTGACCCAGTGCTGGCGAGCTACAGCAAAGAGCTATCTGATGCCCACGAGGCTCAGGTCCGTGCCGCACGGGACATAACGTCAGGAGTAGTGCGGTTCCTGCGGAGTGAACAGCGGGTTCGGAACTTGCTGCAAGAGGCTGAAGAGCAGGACATAGACACCGCCGAAGCCTGGGTGAGTGTCGCCATCACTGAGCCGGGAACAGTGGAGGATGCTGTCCGAGCGGGTAAGGAGCTATTCGAAGCGGAGCGTTCCAGTGGCGAGCATAAAGAAGAGGCCTGACGGGGCGTGGCGCGCCCGTTATCGTGACGCTGCCGGCAAAGAGCACTCCAAGCACTTTGCAAGGAAGATAGACGCTCAGAAGTGGGTTGATGAAGTCACTGCGTCGGTGGTGACCGGAACCTACGTCGATCCGAAGGCTGGCAAGATCACCTTCCAGCGCTGGTTCGATGAATGGTCTGACCGGCAGGTATGGGCACAGGGAACCGTCCTGGCAGCCCAGCAGGCGGCGGATTCAACCACCTTCAAGGATGTGCCGATAAAGACGATCCGGCCATCCCACGTCCAGGAGTGGATCAAATCCATGTCCAAGCCTGCGGACTCCCGGCTAGGTGGCTTGGCGCCCAGTACGATCAAGACCCGCTTCAACTACGTGCACATGGCCTTCAGGGCTGCTGTCCTTGACCGGGTGATCCCCCTAGATCCGACGTCCAACGCCGTGCTTCCCAAGGCGAGACGGGCCGAAGCGGCAATGACTATCCCGGCCGTGGATGAAGTCGCCAAAGCATTGGAGGTCGCGCAGGATTGGTTCCGTCCCTTCATTGGCGTTTGCGCCTTCGCCGGCCTGCGGCTGGGCGAAGCGGCCGGCTTGCAGCTCGGCGACGTGGACTTCCTGCGGAGGACAATCTCCATCCGGCGGCAGGTGCAAGGCTCGAACCGGAAGAATGCGGAAGTCGTTGCGCCTAAGTATGGTTCGGAGCGCGTCATCTATGTGCCTGAGGCTCTGGTCCAAATGGTTGCCCGGCATGTTCAGGAGGTTGGCGTCCGAGGCGATGAGCAGTGGTTGTTTTCATCCGGCGGGGCGCTGCTGAACCGGAACATGGCGGGCCATCACTGGCGGCAAACGCGGCTCGCGGCGGGGCTAGGGGAGTACACCCTTCACGACCTGCGGCACTTCTTCGCTAGTGCCCTTATCGCGGATGGCTGCGACGTAGTGACTGTGCAGAGGGCACTCGGGCACTCGTCCCCGACGATCACGCTCGGCGTCTACGCCCACCTCTGGCCCTCGGCTGAAGACAAAACGAGGACCGCAGCCGCGGGACTGATGGCTGCGGTCCTCGGTAATCCTGCGGACTCTGGGCGGACTAGTGTGCAGTGACCCGCGTCTGACTAGGCGCTTCGTTCTGTATTAGCGGTAGTTGATGAACTGCAGGTCGACGTCGAGGTCGCTGGACTTGAGCAGCGCCATCACGGCCTGCAGGTCGTCGCGGGACTTCGAGCTCACGCGCAGCTCATCGCCCTGGATCTGCGACTTAACGCCCTTGGGGCCCTCGTCGCGGATGATCTTGTTGATCTTCTTGGCGGAGTCCTGCGCAATGCCTTCCTTGATGGAGGCCTCGATGCGGTACTCCTTGCCGGAGGCGAACGGCTCCCCGGCGTCGAGGGACTTGAGCGAAATGCCGCGCTTGACGAACTTGGACTGCAGCACGTCCAGGACGGCCTTGACCCGTTCCTCCGAGTTGGCCTTCATGAGGATCTTTTCGCCGCTGAAATCTGCCTCGGCGCCGACGCCCTTGAAGTCGTAGCGCTGGGCCAGTTCCTTCTGGGCCTGGTTCAGCGCGTTGGCGACTTCCTGCTTGTCCACCTTGCTGACGATGTCGAACGAAGATTCGCTGGCCATGGTTACCTCCGCAAATAGTCGGGATTTTCTCTCCGCCCAGCCTAGTCGGTCCGGAAGAAGGCCGCGCCTCACAGGCTGCTCAAAGTAAATGTTGAGCGTGTGCCCACGCCGGAGCGACAGAGTGGAGACGTGTCCCAGGAGCAAGACCGAGGAAGGGGTTCCCCTCATGCCGCAGCACCGCACCCGCCGCTACGTTCTCCGCTCGGCCCAGCTGGCGGCCGGTTCCGTGGTGGCAGCGGCGACGGTTGCCGCGGCTGCCGCCTTCGCCCCGGCGTCGGACGCCAGCACCCGGCTCCAGGGGGTGCATGAGGACCTGGCCCGCGCCGTCGCCCTTCAGCAGATCACGCCCGAGCAGGCCGCCCGGTTCGAAGCGCGCCTGGCGGGGCACCTCCAGGCCGGGTCCGCAGGGGCGTAAGCGGCCGATTCGATTCTGCGCCGAATAACTAGTATCGTTTTACTGCTCCCACTTACCGGGGAGGTCCTGGGATTTCTCAGGAGTCGGGCAGATTACCCGAGCGGCCAAAGGGGGCTGACTGTAAATCAGCTGGCACTGCCTACGGGGGTTCGAATCCCTCATCTGCCACGGTAAAGAAAAAGGTCCCTGACCTGCGGAAACGCGGGCCAGGGACCTTTTTTGCATCCGGCAGACGCCCGGCTTCTCCGGCCCGGGAGGAAAAACCTTCGGATCCTGCCCCTTCGCGCGGGGAACGGCCTTTCCACCTCCCTGGGCGGCGGCGGAACGCCGGAAAGCCCGGGCCCGCGCCCCGAGCCCTCAGCGCCGGCGGTAATAGTCCTTCCAGATCAGCCGGTGCACCGGGATCCAGCGGGGGATGGACCTGAGCCCGGGGATGAAGGGGAGGAAGGTGAGGAGCAGGGTGAGCACCACCATCAGCAGGACGGCGAGCAGATCCGCGTTCGAGGCTGACTTGATCGGCTCCACCTGGTACCAGAAGGAGAACAGCCACAGCCAGGACTGGCCGGGGTAGTTGCCGGTTTCGTTCATCATGCCCCACTGGTCGCCGGTCAGGTGCTGGCCGTCCGCCAGCCCGGGGAAGTAGCCGCCGTCGCCCATGAAGAGGATGCTGCGCGTGTAGTCGAGGTTGTAGAACGAGCCGCCCGACTGCAGGACGCCGTCGAGCGTGCCGTCCTTGGCCATGCCCAGCAGGGCGGCTGTGAGTGCCGGGACCGGCCCGTAGTTTCCCGGAGCGACCTTCGCCGGGTCGTTGTCGGGCGCCTTCGACAGGGCATCGGCGTAGGCCGCGGCCCAGTCCGTGCGTTGTTTGTCGTCCGCGCCGGTCCAGGCGGAGAGGGCCGCCGGGGGACTCGGAAGGGTCTTGAGCGGCCCGATCACGAAGTCGTTCGCGGTGTCGACCGGCAGCCGCACGCCCGAGAAGCTTTGCAGGTCGAGCGGTCCGAGTTTCTGCGAGGCGTCGGAAGTCGAGTTGTACGGCGGCCCGTAGCCGGCGGTGTCACTGGTCCCGCCGAGTTCCGCCGTGGCAGTGGCGACGAAATCGGCGGGGGCCTCAGCCGCCCAGGTCTTCAGTGTCACGCTGGCTTCGTCAGGGGAGCCGAAGGCCGCCGAAATGCCCAGGACCAGCAGGCCCACGACGACGAGGCCCACCACAAGCTCCTTGAACAGGTCGTATTCGCGGACCGTGCCCGTCCATGCCCGTGCCGCGAGATCCGTCCGCGGCCGGCGTCGCGCTTGTGCTGTGCTCATGGCCGCTCCAGTTGGGCATCGGACTCGGCCGCCTCAAGGGGTGGCACGACGCCGTGCACACGGACCAGGACCACGTGCAGCGCAATGACAGCACCGAGAGCGAGCGGCATCAAGGTGACATGCCAGGTGAAGACCTGGCCGATGTCGGAAACCTTGAACCAGGCGCCGACGCCGACCGCGTTGAGCGCGTCCTTGGCCTGGAAAGCGATCCACTGGGAGTCGAAGTTGGTCTGCAGCAGGTAGCCGGTGAACGCCGTCACGATGGAAGCCACGAAGGCGATCATCCCGGTGATCCAGGTCAACGCGCGGCCCCCTCGCCAAGCCGCCATCCAGAACTTCCCCCAGAGGTGGATCACCATGAACATGAAGAAAAGCTCCACCCCCCACAAATGGGTGCTGTTGACGAAATGGCCCAGCCCGGAGGTGTGGTACCAGAGCGGGCCGTTCAGGCCAAGGATGATGCCCGACGCGACCACCCAGACCAGGGCGGCGATGGCACCCATGCCGAACACATAGATCCACGAGGCCACGTAGCTGGGCTGGTCCTCCGGCAACAGCTTCTCCGGCGGGAGGCGGCGCAGGAGCCACCCGCGTGCCTTCCCTGTCCAGGTGCTGTACCGGTCCTGCGGTCCGGGGCCGGACGCCTGGTCTGTGCTCACTGCCGTTTCCGGCCCGGCGGGAACGGCAGGAGCAACGCGGCGGCAAACAGGAGGATCATCACCACGATGACAATGAGATTGCCGAACTGGATGGTGAAGCTGCCGACTCCGATATACACACCGGGTCCGGCGGCCGCCATTAGATGTGGGCCCATACGGCGTCTCCTGGGGTCGTTTCCCTCTTGTGGCGGGCCGGTGGGGCGCCGCCCGCGATGGTCCCAGCGTCCGCGGGTGACCGCGGCCCGGACAGTGCCGAAAGTCACGCAGCACTGCCTTGACGGCCGGACAGGGTGATAGTTAGGCTACCTAACTATGGAACCTGTACAGGGCGCCAGCCAGAAGGAACTGGTCGCTCTCGCCGCCAAGTACCGCGAGAGCCTGCGCCACGCCGTCTACCTCACGCGCTCGCTTGACGCCGAAGGCGACCTGACCACAGCGCAGGTGAGCACGCTGAACATGCTGGCGGAGGCGCCGCTGCGGATCGGCGGGATTGCCCGGCGGAGCGGCATCAAGGTGCCCAGCGCCACCGAACAGGTCATCAGGCTCGAGGCCGCGGGGCTGGTCCTGCGCCGGCCTGATCCCGACGACGCCCGCGGCGTGCTCGTGCAGTTGACCGAACGCGGTGCCCAGGAGCTGGCGGCGGCCAACCAGCGGCGCAACGCGATCCTGGCGGAGCGGCTGGCGGCGCTGAGCCCGGACGACCGCACCGTGCTGGAGGCAGCGGTCCCGGTCATTGACCGGCTGAACTCGCTGATCCCCGAAATGACGAAACCAGAGAAGAAGTAGCCGGAAAAGAAGTAGAAGGAGCGCCCGTGGCGTCCAAACTCGCGGCTGAAGCCGCAGACGAAAGCACCTACGAGGCCGAGAAGGCCTCATTCCTGAAGCAGCCCAAGGCCGTGTGGGCGACGGCACTCGCCGCCGTGTTCGCGTTCATGGGCATCGGCCTCGTGGACCCGATCCTGCCGGCCATCGCGTTGAACCTGCAGGCCACGCCCAGCGAGGTCTCCCTGCTGTTCACCAGCTATTTCCTCGTGACCGCTGTCGCGATGCTCGTTACGGGCTTCGTCTCCTCCCGCATCGGCGGCAAGAAGACCCTGTTGATCGGGCTCGCCCTGATCGTGTTGTTCGCCTCCCTCGCCGGCACCTCGGATTCGGTGTCCACGCTGGTGGGCTTCCGTGCCGGCTGGGGCCTGGGCAACGCACTGTTCGTCGCGACAGCGCTCGCCGTCATCGTCGGGGTCGCCAGCGGCGGCACCGGGACCGCCATCATCCTCTACGAAGCTGCCCTCGGCCTGGGCATCTCGCTCGGCCCGCTGCTGGGTGCCCTGCTCGGCGGCTGGCAGTGGCGCGCGCCGTTCTTCGGTACCGCGACCCTGATGGCCGCTGCCTTCATCGCCCTGACCTTCATGCTGCCCAGGACGCCGGCCCCGGCCAGGAAGGCCCGCCTGCGCGATCCGTTGCTGGCCCTGGGCCATGCAGGGCTGCGGACGACGGCGGCCAGTGCCTTGTTCTACAACTACGGCTTCTTCACCATCCTGGCCTTCACCCCGTTCATCCTGGGCATGAACGCCTACGGCATCGGCGCGGTCTTCTTCGGCTGGGGCGTGGCCGTTGCGGTGTTCTCGGTGTTCGTGGCGCCCGTCCTGCAGCGGCGCTTCGGGGCCACCAAGGTCCTCGTCGGCACCCTCGCCGCGCTCTTCCTCGACCTGGTCGGGCTGGGCCTCGCGGCCGGGCACTCGGTGCCGTCCGTCGTCGTGCTGGTGATTGCTGCGGGAGCGATGCTCGGCATCAACAACACGCTCTACACCGAGCTGGCCATGGGCGTGTCGGATTCGCCCCGGCCCGTCGCCTCGGCCGGCTACAACTTCGTGCGCTGGATGGGCGGGGCGCTGGCACCGTTCCTCGCCGCCCAGCTCGGCGAGCACTTCGGGCCGCAGGTCCCGTTCTTCGCGGCAGCCGTGGCAATCGTGTTCGGCATCGCCGTCGTGATCGGCGGCCGGAAGTACCTCTCCGCGCACGAGCCGCACGTCGTCTAGGGGCCCGTCCGCGGGTATTCCCCTCCACGCGGTCAGCGAACAGGCTGACGCGGCCGGGAAGACTCGCGTACGGTGGAAGCATGGCTACCGTAGATATCACTGCCGAGTCCTTTGCATCCACCATCGAGGGCAACGACATCGTGCTCGTTGACTTCTGGGCCGACTGGTGCGGCCCCTGCAAGATGTTCGCCCCGACCTTCTCGGCGGCATCCGAGAAGCACCCCGATGTCACCTTCGCCAAGGTCGATACGGAGGCGGAGCAGCAGCTGGCCGCGGAGGCCAACATCACCTCCATCCCGACGCTGATGGCGTTCCGGGAAAAGGTGCTGGTCTTCTCCCAGCCGGGTGCGCTGAACGGCTCCCAGCTGGAGCAGGTCATCGAGGCCGTCAAGGGCCTTGACATGAACGAGGTCCACGAGGCCGTGGCAAAGGCCCGGACCGAAGCCTCGCAGCAGGACAGCGGAGCCCAGTAACGGTTCACTCCCGCCAAGCCCATTGCGAAAGGCCCGGACAGATGTCCGGGCCTTTCGGCGTATCAGCAGCGGGAAGCGGAACCGGGCTAGACGTAGTCCAGCTGAACCGGCCGGGCCAGCAGCGCGCTCAAGGACTCATTGAGGTCCTGCACGGCAGAGCCCTTGCTGTGCTTGTCCAGGTCCTCCTGCGAAGCCCAGCGCTCGGTGAGGACGATCTTGTCCTCCGCAGCTTCGGTGATTTCATAGCGGATGCAGCCGGGTTCCTGGACCACCTGCTCGACGGCGATGTCCAGGGCAAGCTTGACGCGGGAGAACTCGCCCTCGTTGGGCGTGAAGGTGGCAATAAGGTCGATAGGTTCGCTCATGCACCCTAGACTATCGCCCGAAGGAAGCCGCACGGTTCCGTGACGCGGCGTCAGTGCCGGCGGTGGTCCTGGATCGTCATCCGCGGCCCGAAGGAGGGCTTGCGGAAGCCGCTGAGCATGATCATCCGCACCACCCGTTGCCGGTGCCCGCGCCAGGGCTCCAGCAGTTCGAGCATCCCGTCGTCGTCCACCGGCTTGCCGATCAGGGCCCAGCCCACGTAGGCGGCCAGGTGGTAGTCCCCGACCGAGACCGAATCCGGGTCCGCATGGGTGCGCTGGGTGACTTCGGCCGCCGTCCAGATGCCGATGCCCGGAACCGTCTGCAGCTTCGCCGCTGCTTCCGCGCACGGCGCCTGCGCCAGCCGTTCCAGCCCGGACGCCAGCCGCGCCGCGCGCATCACGGTGTCGGAGCGCTGCGGGCCGACTCCGGCCCGGTGCCACTCCCAGGAGGGGATGCGCAGCCACTGCGCGGGGGTGGGAATGGCGCGGAGGCCGGCGGGGGCCGGTCCCGGGGCGGGACTGCCGTACTTGGCCACGAGGTAGCGCCAGCCGCGGCGCGCCTCGATGTTGGTCACCTTTTGTTCCAGCACGGCCGGCACGACGGCGTCGAACATCCGTCCGGTGGCGGGCAGCCGGACCGACCGGTGGCGGCGCCGTGCCTCGGTGACCATGCGGGGGAGGGTGGCATGGAACCCGGCATCGTCGAACCCGGACCAGTCGTCGTCCTGGCCGATGAGGCCCGGCACAGTGTCCAGGGCTGCGGCCGCGCCGGGGCCCCAGGCCCGCGCCCGGATGATGCTGCCGTTTTCGCTCAGCAGCAGGGTGGCTGTCCCCGCGGCGGTCGTGAACGCGAACCAGCAGCCTTCCGGTGTTACCCGGACGGCGGGATCCGCGGAGCCGCGGCGCAGGACGCCCACAGTGCCGTGCAGGTCGTAGTCGCCTTCGAACTCTCCGGTGAGGGCGGAATCGGCCTCGGGGAAAGCGGTGGCGGTCATGTTCCCATCTTTTCACGGGCCGCCGACGGCGGCGGACTCAGCGCGCGCCGGCGGTGAGCCAAAGTGCCAGCGTAGCCAGCGGCAGCACGAGGACGACGGCGACTAGACCGGCCGCCGCGTACCCCCACCACGACACGCGCACGCCCAGCGCCTGCAGGCGCTCGTGCCAAAGCAGCGTGGCGAGCGAGGCCCACGGCGTGACAAGCGGACCGAGGTTGACGCCGATCAGCAGGGCCGCCAGCCGGACGGGGGAGTGGGCCACCGGCTCGAGTGCCAGGTAGGCGGGGAGGTTGTTGGCGCCGTTGGCAGCCAACGCGCCCAGACCGCCAAGCTGCAGCAGGTTCAGGTACCCCTCACCGCTGCCGGCGACGCGGCCGAGGAGCCGGGCCAAGCCGTGCGCGTGCAGGGTCTGCACGACCATGAACAAGCCGATGGTCAGAATGAGCGGGCGCCACGGGGCCATCGACCAGCGCAGCGTGCGCGGGCTGCGGAACAGGTAGACGAGCACCAGCAGGGCGGCGGCGATGCCGGAAGGGATCGCCACCGGGACACCGGAGACGAGGGCAGGCAGCAGCAGCAGCACCGTTGCGGAGGCGACGCCGAGCAGCACCTTGTCCTTTGCCGGCCGTGCCGGGCGGGGCGTGAAGGTCCCGCGCAGCTGCCGGCGGAACGCGAGCCACAGGACCGCCGCCGGAACCAGCACGCCCACGGCCGCGGCCGCCCACACCAGCCCGGCGAAGCGTGCCGGGCTCAGGTTCAGGGCGTGCTGGGCCAGCAGGTTCGTCAGGTTGGAGACCGGCAGCAGCATGGAAGCCGTGTTCGCGAGCCAGACAGTGGTCAACGCGAACGGGAGCGGCGGAATCTTCGCGTGCAGGGCCAGCAGGACGACGACCGGCGTCACCAGCACGGCCGTGGTGTCCAGGGACAGGAAGATGGTGGCCACCGCCGAGAGCGCCACCACCAGCAGCCAGAGCAGCCAGACCTTGCCCCGGCCGAAACGGGCCAGCCGGTCGGTGACGGCCCGGAACAGCCCGGCGTCGTCGGCCAGTTCGGTCACGATCGTCATCGCGACCACGAAGGCCAGGATCGGCACCGTCCGGTCCGCCAGTTCCAGGAAATCCCCCCACGGCAGCCAGCCCGCCAGCAGGGACACAATGCCCGCCAGCAGCAGGAGCAGGGGCAGCGCGGCGCCGCGCAGGTTCTTCACGGCATCCGCTGGGCTCACGCCTCCCATCATGGCAGGAAGCCGGAGGCGTCATGCGCAGCCGCCCCGGGGACCGTCCCGTAGCGCGCAGGCCGTTGGTCCCGCGTGCGGGCAGGAACTACCGTGGTACCCATGAAGTATGCGAATTCCGTCCTGGACCTGATCGGCAACACGCCCCTGGTCAAGCTCAACCAGGTGACCGAGGGCATCGCCGCCACGGTCCTGGCCAAAGTCGAATACTTCAACCCCGGCGGTTCCGCCAAGGACCGCATCGCCGTCAAGATGATCGACGCCGCTGAACGGGAGGGCAAGCTCAAGCCCGGCGGAACGGTGGTCGAACCCACCTCCGGCAACACCGGGGTGGGGCTTGCGCTCGTGGCGCAGCAGCGCGGCTACAAGTGCGTCTTCGCGGTCCCGGACAAGGTGGGCGAAGACAAACGTGCGGTGCTGCGCGCCTACGGCGCCGAGGTCGTGGTCACGCCGACGGCGGTCGAGGCCGACAGTCCGCAGTCCTACTACGGGGTGTCCGACCGGCTGGTGAAGGAAATCCCCGGGGCGTACAAGCCGGACCAGTTTTCCAACCCGAACGGGCCGCTGAGCCACTACGAGACCACGGGCCCGGAAATCTGGCGCGACACCGAGGGCAAGGTCACCCATTTCGTGGCCGGCGTCGGCACCGGCGGGACGATCAGCGGCACCGGCCGCTACCTGCGCGAGGTCTCCAGGGACCGCCCTGCGGACGAGGGCGGCGAGGTTCGCGTCATCGGAGCCGACCCCGAAGGCTCGGTGTATTCCGGCGGAACGGGACGGCCCTATCTCGTGGAGGGAGTCGGCGAGGACATCTGGCCCGGCTCCTACGACCCCGCAGTCCCGCATGAAATCCTTGCGGTCTCCGACGCCGACAGCTTCGCAATGACCCGCCGGCTCGCCCGCGAGGAGGGCCTGCTGGTCGGCGGCTCCTCCGGGATGGCCGTCGTCGCCGCCCTGCGTGCCGCCAAGGACCTGCCGGCGGACGCCGTCGTCGTCGTCCTCCTGCCGGACTCCGGCCGCGGCTACATGGCCAAAATCTTCAACGACCAGTGGATGCAGTCCTACGGCTTCCTGCAGAGCGGGGACGAGCCGGCCGTCGGTGAGCTGCTGCGCGCCAAGACCGGCGAACTGCCCGCGCTGGTCCACATCCACCCCAACGAAACGGTGCGGGATGTGATCGCCCTGATGGACGAATACGGCGTCTCGCAGATCCCCGTGCTCTCCAACGAACCGCCTGTGGTGATGGGGGAGGTGCTCGGATCGGTGGACGAGCGCTCGCTCACGGCCAAGCTGTTCCGCGGCGAAGCGAAGCTCACCGACAAAATCACCGACCACATGCAGCCGCCGCTGCCGATCATCGGCTCCCTCGAGCCCATCTCGGCGGCCCGGAAGAAGCTGCAGGACGTCGACGCGCTCATGGTCACCTTCGTGGGAGCGCCCGTCGGAATGCTCACCCGCCATGACCTGTTGCTCTACCTGAGCAACTAAAGACGCCGCGACGCACCAAGGAGTTCCCATGACTGAAGGCTTCAACACCCGTGCCATTCACGCCGGGCAGGCATTCGACCCGACGACCGGGGCCGTCGTCCCGCCGGTGTACCTGACCTCGACCTTCGCCCAGGACGGCATCGGGGGCCTGCGCGGCGGCTACGAGTACGGCCGCGGCGGCAACCCGACCCGGGACGCCCTGCAGGAGCAGCTTGCCGCCCTGGAGAACGGCACAGCCGCGTTCTCGTTCTCCTCCGGCCTGGCTGCCGAGGACTCGCTCATCCGTGCCCTGCTGCAGCCCGGGGACCACATCGTGCTCGGCAACGACGTGTACGGCGGCACCTACCGGCTGATCAACCGCGTGCTCGGGCCCTGGGGCATCAGCCATGCGACCGCGGACATGGCGGACGCCGCATCGGTTGAAGCGGCCGTGGCCGCCGGCAACGGGCGCACGCGCTTCGTCTGGGTGGAAACGCCGTCGAACCCGATGATGAAGATCACCGACATCGCCGCGCTCGCGGACACTGCCCGTGCCGCCGGCGCCCTGCTGGTCGTGGACAACACGTTCGCGACCCCCTACCTGCAGAACCCGTTGGATCTGGGCGCGGACATCGTGGTGCACTCGACCACCAAGTACATCGGCGGCCACTCCGATGTGATCGGCGGCGCCGTCGTCGTCAAGGACGCCGGCCTGGCCGAGAAGATCGGCTTCGTCCAGTTCGCCGTCGGAGCCGTGTCCGGGCCGCTCGACGCCTGGCTGACGACGCGCGGTTTGAAGACCCTCGGCGTGCGGATGGACCGCCACAGCTCGAATGCGAAGGCCGTCGCGGCCTGGCTGTCGGAACAGGCCGCGGTCGAGCGCGTGCTCTACCCCGGCCTGGCGGACCACCCCGGCCACGAACTGGCGGCCCGGCAGATGAAGGACTTCGGCGGCATGGTCTCGGTCCAGCTCAAGGGCGGCGAGGCGGCAGCCAGGAAACTGGCTGAGTCCACGCGGGTGTTCACGCTGGCCGAGTCGCTGGGCGGCATTGAGTCCCTGATGAACTATCCGTCCGAGATGACCCACGCGTCGGTCAAGGGCACGGAGCTCGCGGTGCCGGAAAACCTGGTCCGGCTCTCGGTCGGCATCGAGGACGAAGCTGATCTGCTCGAGGACCTGGATCAGGCCCTGCAGGGCCTCTGACGTCCCCTGAACGTCCGCTGCCCTTCCTGAACCGCGTCGATTAGGCTTTCCGCATGCCTTCACGCCCGCCTGCAACCACCCGGCGCCTGCACCCCGCCTGGGTGGTCGCCGCAGTGGCCTTCCTGGCCCTGGTCGGCGCCGCCGGGTTCCGCGCCGGCCCGAGCGTGTTCATGATCCCTCTGCAGGACGAATTCGGCTGGTCCCGGAGCGTGCTCTCGCTGGCGGTCAGCATCAACCTGGTCCTGTTCGGGCTGACGGCACCCTTCGCCGCTGCCCTGATGGAGCGTTTCGGTATCCGGGCGGTCACCGCCACGGCTCTGGTGGTCATCGGGGCCGGCAGTGCGCTGAGCGTGTTCGTCGTTGAGCCCTGGCAGATCGTGCTCACCTGGGGTGTGCTGATCGGCCTCGGCACCGGGTCGATGGCACTGGTTTTCGCCGCGACCATCGCCAATACGTGGTTCCACCGCCGGCGCGGGCTCGTCGTCGGCATCCTCACCTCCGGCAGTGCCGCCGGCCAGCTCGTGTTCCTGCCGATCCTGGCCCAGCTGGTGCAGAATTCCGGCTGGCGGTCCGCGTCCTGGCTGGTCGCGGGTGCGGCTGTCGCCGTCGTCCCGCTGGTGCTGCGCTGGCTGAAGAATTCGCCGGCGGAGGCGGGGGTGCTGCCGTACGGTGCCGGTCCCGAAGCGGCCGGGGCTGGTGAGCCGGCCCCCGTGCCGCAGCGCGGGGCCAACGCTGCCCGACGCGCGCTCGGGGCCCTGCGCCGGGCGAGCCGGGTGCGGACGTTCTGGGCCCTCGTCGCAGGCTTCGCCATCTGCGGGGCCACCACGAACGGGCTGATTGGCACCCACTTCATCCCCTCGGCGCACGACCACGGGATGCCGGAGACGACGGCCGCCGGGCTGCTCGCCGTCGTCGGGATCTTCGACATCGCCGGCACCATCGCCTCCGGCTGGCTGACGGACCGGTACAACCCCAGGATCCTGCTGGCCGTGTACTACCAGTTCCGCGGGCTTGGCCTGCTGGTGCTGCCTGTGCTGCTGTCCTCAAGCGTCCAGCCGAGCATGCTGGTGTTCGTGGTCATCTACGGCCTGGATTGGGTCGCCACGGTCCCGCCGACGGCGGCGATCTGCCGGGAGGCTTTCGGGGCGGACGGCAGCGTCGTTTTCGGCTGGGTTTTCGCGGCCCACCAGCTCGGGGCGGCCGCAGCAGCCTTCGCAGCGGGCTACGTGCGGGACGCCACCGGCCAGTACACCCTCGCCTGGTTCGGCGCCGCCGCGCTGTGCACCGTGGCGGCCGTGATCAGCGCGCTGATCCGCCGCGGGACGCCCCGTGGCGTGCCGGAGGCGGCACTCAGCGAGCCGTGAACGGCGCCAGCCGGGGCGGCACCCGGAAGCCGGGCGGTGAAGGGCCGGTGCTAGAATTCACGGACGAGACAACCCGGATGCCGGCTTTGCTTCGAGTCAATGACGCCCGGCAATCGAGGGTCCCCCAAAGAGCGTAAGAGGAACATCGATGACCGTTGGCGATACTGGTCTGCCGGTTTCGGCGGCCCCTGCCGGCAACGTCGATGAAGCGGTTCGTGAACCGGGCTCCCCGGCCGCGGGCGACCGCCCGGTGAAGCCTTCCCGGCCCGGTCCCGACCGGCCGGGTGTCGCCGTCGTGCAGGGCCTGGTGGGTTCGCTGATGATCTTCATCGGCTCCCTCGGGGTGGGCTGGCTCGCCAACGGCTCGGCGCTGCTGCGCAACCCGCTGATGATCATGATGCGCACCGACGCCAACGGCGTGATCGCCAGCACCGCGCTGCTCACGCTGGGGGCGATGCTGCTGATCCGCTCCTGGCTGCGGCTGGGCCAGCGGCTGGCGGGCTGGGGCGCGCCCGCGCGGCGGCCGGTGCTGTGGGCGGTGGCCGCCTGGACGGCTCCGTTGCTGGCCGCCGTCCCGATCTTCAGCCGGGACGTCTACGCCTACATCGGCCAGGGCAGGCTCATGGTGGAGGGGATGAATCCCTACACCACCGGGATCTCGTCGCTGTCCAACTGGTACTCGCTCGGCGCCGACCAGGCGTGGGCGCAGAACGCGACCCCGTACGGGCCCTATTTCCTCTGGCTGGAGCAGCTGGTCGTGTCAGTCACCGGTGCTTCGCCGGAAACCTCCGTGTTCCTGTTCCGCTTGCTCGCTGTCGCCGGGGTGGCCCTGTGTGCCTACTACGTGCCGAAGCTGGCGGCCCTGCACGGCATCGACCCCGCGCGGGCGCTGTGGCTTTCGGTGGCCAATCCGCTGTTCCTGATCAGCTTCGTGGCCAGCGCCCACAATGACGCGCTGATGGTCGGGCTCGCGCTGGCCGGCACCTACTATGCCGCGACCAAACGGCCCGTCCTGGGTGTGGTCCTGGTGACCGCCTCCATCGGCATCAAGCCCATCACGGTCGTGCTGCTGCCCTTCATCGGCCTGCTCTGGGCCGGCATCAACGCCTCCTGGCCGCGGAAGTTCCTGGCCTGGGCCAAGACGCTGCTGCTGGCCGGCGGCCTGCTGTGGGTGACCGGCCTGGTCAACGGCTTCGGCTTCGACTGGATCGGCGTGATCAGCAACACCGGCGAAGGCTGGATGACCTACGCGCCCACCGGCTTCCTCGGCATGGTGGTGCAGTCCCTGGTGGACGCAGTGGGCCTCGACGGGTGGGCGGCAGCCAAGCTGCTGCGCAGCTTCGGGCGGCTCGTGGCGATCGGCCTGGTGATCTGGCTGATGTTCAAGGGCGACGACGCGCGGCTGGTGCGCCGGATGGCCCTGGCCTTCTCCGCCGTCGTGCTGCTCTCCCCGGTCATCCAGCCGTGGTACGTGCTGTGGCTGATCCCGCTGCTGGCCGTGACCGGCATCCGCGACGACTGGCAGACCAAGGCGGTCTACGTCGTCGTCGTGTACTTCGTGGTCATGGGTGCACAGGACCAGCTGTCGGTGCTGTTCTTCGTGGACCTGCAGATCGGGGCCCCCACCGTGGCGATGCTGGTGGCCCTGGCTTTCCTGTTCTACCTGCTGTTCCTGGACCCGAAGACCCGGCGGCTCGTGGCCACCTTCAGCCGGGCCGGGGCCGCCCCGGCGTGGGCGGTCCCCGCCCGGTGGCGGAAGAAGAGTCAGTTGCCCGGCGCCGGCCGGTAGCTTCCCGATGCAGCCGTGTCCCCGGCGGTCGGTTCCGGGGCGGTTCCCGCGCCGCGGCCGAGCAGGTACAGGCGGCGCACGGACCAAACGAACAGCACCACCAGCAGGGCGTTGCGGATGGTCAGCACCAGCGCCATGCCCGGATCGTTGTGGCTCAAGGCGTCGTAGTAGAGCGGGTAGACCACGTAAGTGGCCGCCGCGATGGCGATCAGCAGCGCCGCGGGAACCTTCCACTGCCGCCACGAGTGGGCCAGGCCGACCGCGACGGCCGGCGCCAGCCAGACCATGAACTGGGGCGAGCCGACTTTGTTGAAGACGACGAACGCGGTCACCATGGTCAGGGCCCCGACGAGCAGCAGCTCGCTGCGGTCAACGCCGCGCTGCTTGCCGCGGTGCAGGGCCCAGAACAGCAGGCCGACGACTGTCAGCGCGGCGAGGACGAACAGCGGCTGCATCAGGAACGATGCGACAGCGGTTCCGGGACCGTCCACCTGCATCGAGTTGATCTCGGTGTTCATGTACATGCGCGCACCGTCGACATGCAGCACGGACAGCCACAGCCACGGGGTGGTGAACGTCGCCTCGAGCTGCATGCCCCGGTCGCCTTGCGCGGTCAGGAAGTTCAGCAGCCGCGGGGCGACGCCGAGCGCCAGCGCGGCAATCCCGACGCCGGCGGTCACCGCGACGGCCGCCAGGACCACCCGCACCCGGCTGCGCACCGCGGTGAAAAGGGCCAGCAGCACGGCGGCCGGCCAGATCTTCATCCAGGTGGCGACGCTGAGGATGGCGGAAGCCAGGGCCGGCCGTCCGACGCCGAAGACAAGGGCGATCAGCACGACGGGCGCCGTGAACCCGTCCACGCGGGTGAAGCCGAGCGTGCCCATGATCAGCACGAACAGCAGCCACCACCAGGCGGCACGGGCGCCATCGCGGCTGCGGCCCCAGTTGGTCAGGAAACCGACCGCCAGGCAGTTCAGCGCCGCGATCATCAGCACCCAGATCCCCAGGAACGGCCCGGGGCCGAAGGCGCCGGCGATGGCGATCGGCACGAGGGCCAGAATGGGGTACACCCAGGGGGTCGGCAGTCCCTGCAGCCGGGACTCGTCGAACCCGGCCGCGGCCCACTGGCGGTAGATTCCCGTGTCGC
Source organism: Paenarthrobacter sp. DKR-5 (assembly GCF_018531425.1). Classification (GTDB taxonomy): domain Bacteria; phylum Actinomycetota; class Actinomycetes; order Actinomycetales; family Micrococcaceae; genus DKR-5. The sequence goes on along the minus strand of NZ_JAHBOI010000001.1, from coordinate 198,699 downwards.
TGAACGCTTCGCCGTGGAAAGCGAAGGTGAGGAAGTAGACGACGAAGAAGAGGTTGACCGCCAGGCAGGCAATGAGCACCCCGGCTGGCGAGAACGCCCGGTCGGTGATGGCCGGGCTGATCAGGGGGCGCCGGGCGCGTGACGGGCTGGGGGCAGGCTGGCTCAAAACGGAAGATCCTTCTCTCACTGGGCCTGCCGGGCCGCCGGCGGCGCGCTCCGGCACGGCGGCCAGATGGGGCGCTGCAGGCGGGTGTCGGTCCAATTTTAGCCTGCCTGCCTCCGGGCGGCGGGGGCCGCCCGCCGCCCGGAGACTGCCCGGTGCCTGCTCAGTGCTTATTGAGATCCTGCTCAGTGCTTATTCAGATCCTGCTCAGCGCTCGGCGACGACCGCCGTGCGGGAGGCCTCGTCGTAGCGGAAGACCTGCCGGCCGCCGATCCAAACCCGCAGGGCGCGCTGCATGACGTCGAGCGGATCGCCGGACCAGAGCACCAGGTCCGCGTCCTTCCCGGCGGCGAGCGAGCCGACCCGGTCGGAGAGGCCCAGGACCTTCGCCGGGTTCAGCGTGATGGCGCGCAGCGCGGTGTCGCGGTCCAGGCCCTCCTTGACAGCCAGGGTGGCCTGGTGGACGAGGAAGTGGATCGGCACCACCGGGTGGTCGGTGATGATCGAGATCTCCACTCCGGCGTCGGCGAGCTTGCCGGGGTTGGCCAGCGACCGGTTCCGCAGCTCCACCTTGGACCGCGAGGTGAACAGCGGGCCGATCAGGACCGGGATCTGCTTGGCCGCCAGCACGTCGGCCAGCAGGTGCGCTTCGGTGCCGTGGTCGATGACGAGTTCATAGCCGAACTCCTCGGCGATGCGCATGGCCGTGGCGATGTCGTCCGCCCGGTGGGCGTGCTGGCGCCACGGGATCTCGCGGCGCAGCACCATCGCCAGAGCCTCGAGCTTCAGGTCTGTGCCGTTCTTGTCCTTTTTCTCCATGTAGTCCCGGGCCTCCTGGAAGGCCTTCCGGATCACCATGGCCGTGCCCAGCCGCGTCGACGGCGTGGCCTTCTTGTCGCCGTACACGCGCTTGGGGTTCTCGCCCAGGGCGGCTTTGAGGCCGCTGGGGGAGCGCAGCACCATTTCGTCGACGTAACGGCCGTGGGTGTGCAGGGCGACGGCGAGGCCGCCGACCGGGTTGCCGGAGCCGGGGTTCACGTTCACGGTGGTGACACCTCCGGCCAGCGCGTCGTCGAAGCCGATCTCGTGCGGGTTGATGCCGTCGAGGGCCCGGACCGCCGCCGTCACCGGGTCGGTCATCTCGTTGGTGTCGTCCCCGGCCCAGCCCTCGGCTTCCTCATGCACGCCCAGGTGGGTGTGGGCGTCGATGAAGCCCGGCAGCAGCCACTGGCCGGCGGCGTCGACGACGTCGGCGCCGCGGGGGATGCGGACCTTGGGCCCGAGGGCGCTGATTTTGCCGTCTTCGACCAGGACTGTGCCGTCGAACGGGGTGCCATCGACGGGTACTACGTGGGCATTGGTGATCGCCAGCGTCACGGGTGGTGCCTTTCGCTTGTCGGGTTGTCGCGCGATCCAACTTACTCCGGCCGCCGCTGCTCAGGCGCGGTGCAACAATTGCCTCATGAGCGAGCAGGTCGTGGTGGGCCTCAGCGGCGGTCCGGAAGGGGAACAGCTGCTCAGGCGCGGCGCCCGGATCCTGGAGCGCGGCGGCGGGGGACACCTGCTGGCGGTGCATGTGCGGTTCACCGATCATCCCGCGGATGAGTCGCCGCGGGAGCTGGAGTCCCAGCGCCAGCTCGTTGTGGATCTGGGCGGTTCCTACCATGCGGTGGGCGGGGACCGGGCCGCGCAGGCCCTGCTGGACTTCGCGCGCAGCGCGGGGGCGACGGACCTGGTGGTGGGTGCCGGGCGCAAGCGCTTGTTCGGCGGCCTCCTCGCCGAGGCGCCGGTGGCCTGGGAGGTGGCGCGTGACGGCGGCGACCTGGACGTCCACCTCGTTGGAGCCGGACCTGCGCGGCGCCGCCCGCGCGCCGCCCCGTGGGGCCTGGGCGCGCGCCGGGTGCTCGTTGGCCTGGGCCTGGCCGTCCTCCTTCCCGGGTTGGCGAGTGTCCTGCTGCTCTCCGCCGGCCAGCGCAGCTTCGCGGCGGGCATCCTCAGTTATTTGCTCGCCGCGGTGGTGGTGGCGCTCGTGGGCGGGTTCTGGCCCGCTCTGCTCGCTGCGCTGCTCGGCAGCCTCCTACTGAACTACTACTTTTCCGACCCGGTGGGGACGTTCAACATCGCGGATCCGGAACGGATCTTCGAGCTGGCAGTCTTTGGCGCCGTGGCGGTTGCCGTGGCCCTGGTGGTGGGGTTCGCTGCGCGGCGGGCCAAGGAAGCGGCGGCGGCCGGCGCGGAAGCGGCCACCCTGAGCGAGCTCGCCCGAGGCGCGCTCGCCCAGGACGACACAGTTGAAGGCTTCCTTGACCATGTGCGCGAAAACTTCCAAGTCACCGGTGCGGCCCTGTTCGTGCGGGGCAATGCCGCCGACGAAACCGGGGAGGATCACGCACCCGGTCACCGGTCCGCGGGGACCTGGCGGCTGGAAGCGGGCACCGGCGCGGATCTGCCGGGCACCTGGCAGGAGGCGGACACCTCGGAACGGATCGATGACTCCACGGTGCTCGCACTCTCCGGCCGGCCGCTGGCGGCGAGCGACCGGCGGCTGCTGGCTGCCTTCGGAGCGCACCTGCTCGCCGTCCGCCAGCGCCTGCAGCTTCGCCGCAGCCGCGAGGACAACGTCCGGCTGAGCGAAGGCAACAAAATGCGCACCGCCATCCTGCGCGCCGTCTCGCACGACCTGCGGACGCCGCTGGCGGGCATCAAGCTGGCAGTGGCCAGCCTCCGCCAGCCGGGCGTGAGGTTCCCTCCGGAGGAGGAGCGCGAACTGCTGGCCACCATCGAGGACTACTCGGACCGTCTGGACGCCTTGGTCGCGAACCTGCTGGACCTGTCGCGGCTCAACAGCGACGTCGTCAGCCCACTGCTGGTCCCGGTCCGCTGGCCGGAGGTCCTGCCGCAGGCCCTCCGGGGGCTTCCGGCCGGCATCAGCATCGACGTAGCGGGCGCCGCGCCGGTGCGGGCCGACCCGGGCATGCTCGAACGTGTCGTGGCGAACGTGGCGGAGAATGCGGTCAAGTACGCCGGGCAGGCCGCGGGCATCACCGTATCGGCCCGTGAGGCAGACGCCGGGACGGGGCGCCCGGCGGCGGCCGAGCTGCTCGTCATCGACCACGGGCCGGGCGTCCCGGACGAGGAGCTGGCGTCCATCGTCCAGCCCTTCCACCGGCTGGACGATGGAAGGGCCGACGGCCGGCCCGGGGCGGGCACCGGTCTCGGGCTCGCCGTTGCGAAGGGCTTCACCGAGGCCATGGGCGGCACCCTGCTGGCCCGGCCCACTCCGGGCGGCGGCCTCACGGTCGTGGTCCGTCTGCCGCTGGCCGAGCCGGAACCGCAGCGGAAGGAAAACGAGTGAGGACCGTGCTGATCGTCGACGACGAAGCGCAGATCGCGCGCGCCCTGCAGATCAACCTGCAGGCACGCGGTTACACCGCCCTGACCGCGGGCACCGGTGCAGCGGCCCTGCAGCTGGCGGTGAGCCAGCCGCCCGATGCCGTGATCCTCGATTTGGGGCTGCCGGACATGGACGGCGTGGAGGTGATCCGGGGGCTGCGGGGCTGGACCAGCGTGCCCATCATTGTGCTGTCCGCCCGGCACGCCTCCGACGAGAAGGTGCAGGCCCTCGACGCCGGGGCTGACGACTACGTCACCAAGCCATTCGGGCTCGACGAACTGCTCGCCCGGCTGCGGGCGGCGGCCCGGAGATCGACCACGGCCGCCGAGCCGCCGACGGTCAGCACCCCCGAGTTCACCGTCGACCTGGCGGCCAAACGGGTCCGGCGCGGCGGGGGTGACGTCCGCCTGACGCCGACGGAGTGGAGCATCCTGGAGCTGCTGGTGCGCAACCCCGGCAAGCTGGTGAGCCAGCAGCAGCTCCTGCTCACGGTGTGGGGGCCGGCCTACGCGAAAGAGACCCAGTACCTGCGCGTCTACATGGCCCAGCTCCGGCGAAAACTGGAGCCGGACCCCGCCTCGCCCCGCCATCTGCTGACCGAGGCCGGTATGGGGTACCGGTTCGAGCCGTAGCCGGGCCCTAGCATGGGTGCCATGACTGATGGTTCCCTGCTTGCCGTGTGCCGAGTCCACCAGCTCTTGCCGGACAGCGGCAGCGTCGGTGTGACCGCGATCGACAAGCGGCCGGTGGACGGCAAGGTGAAGGTCCGCAGGCTCGGCCTGCGCTCGGACGTGCAGGCGAACCGGGAGCACCACGGCGGGGAGGACCAGGCGCTGTACGCCTACTCGCGGGAGGACGCCGACGTCTGGGCCCTGGAGCTGGGCCGCGCGATTCCGCCGGGCCTCTTCGGCGAGAACCTGCGCACGGCCGGCGTCGGCACGACGACGGCGGTCATCGGCGAACGCTGGCGGATCGGGCCGTCCGTGGTCGTCGAGGTCACCTCGCCTCGGGTGCCGTGTTCCACCTTCCAGCGCCGCATGCGCGAGCAGCGGTGGGTGCGCCGTTTTACCGAAGCCGGCCTGATCGGAACCTACCTGCGGGTGGTGCGCACCGGTGAGATTGCGGCCGGTGACGGCATTGAGGTTCTGTCCCGGCCGGGCCACGGCGTCACGGTAGGGGACTGGTTCAGCAACGGTGACGCCGGCCGGGGACACCGGCTGCTCGCTGCGGAACAGGCCGGGGAGCTCACTCTGGCCTCCGACATGCACATCTCGATCGCCAAGGCCCTGGGACGCAGCCGCTGAGGCGCGGCTCCGGGCGCGAGTGCGCAAGCTCACGCCCGTCCCGGGCCTCCGCCCGCTCCGAAGCCGGGCCGATGCCGTAGACTGGATACATCCCCCATTCCGGAATTCCCTTTTTCATGCCTGCAAGGTCAGGCCTGATTGGTGTGTTGGGGCCCGCGCGATGCGTCCTGCAGGACGCCGCGGGGCAGATTCATAGGGAGCGCCGGCTAAAAGAAAACGCCATGCGTGACCGCTGAGAGAGCGGCCCTGAAGTTATGGCGAGAAGTCCTGCCATGGGATTGGAACAGCGCTGGATTTCCACGTCATGCGGCTGGCTGCCGCCCGTTCCCGAATGAATGAGGAATTTCCCCTTATGTCTTTTGACACCCTTTCCGCCGAGACCGCAGAGAACACCGAAGCCGCTGTCGAGGAGACGGAAGAGCTGCGGTTCGCCGATCTCGGCATCGACGGCCGCGTGCTCGCAGCACTGGCCGACGTCGGCTACGAGAAGCCGTCCCCGATCCAGGCTGCGACCATCCCGGCACTGCTCGAGGGCCGCGACGTCGTCGGCCTGGCGCAGACCGGCACCGGCAAGACCGCTGCCTTCGCCGTCCCGGCGCTTTCCCGCCTGGCCGAGCTGCACGACCTCAACGGCCCGTCCCGCAAGACGCAGGCCCTGGTACTGGCCCCGACCCGCGAGCTGGCGCTGCAGGTGGCCGAGGCTTTCACCTCCTACGCCAAGCACATGGAGGACTTCACGGTCCTCCCGGTCTACGGCGGCTCCGCCTACGGACCCCAGCTGTCCGGCCTTCGCCGCGGCGCCCAGATCGTTGTCGGAACGCCCGGCCGCGTGATCGACCACATCTCGAAGGGGTCCCTGGACCTGTCCGAGCTGCAGTACCTGGTGCTTGACGAGGCCGACGAAATGCTGCGCATGGGCTTCGCCGACGACGTGGAGCAGATCTTCCAGCAGACCCCCGAGGGGCGCCAGGTGGCGCTGTTCTCGGCCACGATGCCCAGCCAGATCCGCCGGCTTTCCAAGCAGTACCTGAACAACCCGGCGGAAATCACCGTCAAGTCCAAGACGACCACCGGCGCCAACACCCGCCAGCGGTACCTGCAGGTGATGGGCCCGCACAAGCTCGATGCGCTGACCCGCGTGCTCGAGGCCGAGGAGTTCGACGGCGTCATCGCCTTCGTGCGCACCAAGATGGCCACCGAGGAGCTCGCCGACAAGCTCAAGTCCCGCGGCTTCCAGGCTGCCGCCATCAACGGCGACATCCCGCAGCAGCAGCGCGAACGCACCGTCGAGGCGCTGCGCGAGGGCAAGATCGACATCCTTGTGGCCACCGACGTCGCCGCCCGCGGCCTGGACGTCGAGCGGATCTCGCACGTGATCAACTACGACATCCCGCACGACACCGAGTCCTACGTGCACCGCATCGGCCGCACCGGCCGCGCGGGCCGCTCCGGGGACGCGATCCTGTTCATGACCCCGCGGGAACGGTACCTGCTGCGGGCTATCGAAAAGGCGACCCGCCAGCCGGTCGAGCAGATGCACCTGCCGTCTGCGGAGACCATCAACAACCTGCGGATGGGCAAGTTCGCGGAGAAGATCACCGAAACCCTCGCCTCAGAGGACGTGTCGGTCTTCCGCGACCTGATCGCCTCCTACGAGGTGGAGCACGACGTGCCCGCCGCCGAGATTGCGGCCGCGCTCGCCGTCATGGCCCAGGGCGGCCGCCCGCTGCTGGTCCAGGACCTGCCGCCGGCTCCCGAGTTCCAGAAGCGCGAGCGGTCCAAGGACGGCTTCGGCTCCCGCGGCCCGTCCCGGCCCCTCACCGAAGGCAACGCCACCTACCGCATCGCGGTCGGCCGCCGCCAGCGCGTGATGCCCGGGTCAATCGTGGGCGCCCTCGCCAACGAGGGTGGCCTCAGCTCCGCCCAGATCGGCGGCATCGACATCCGCTCGGACCACACCCTGGTGGAGCTGCCAGCGGACCTGAGCCAGGACCAGCTGCGCTCTTTGAGCCGCACCCGCATCGGCGGCGAGCTGATCCACCTCGAGCTGGACAAGGGCCGCGCCCCCCGCTCCGAGGGCGGCTACAAGGGACGCAACGACCGCGGCCAGGGCGGCTTCAAGAAGAAGTTCGACGGCGACCGCGCCCCGCGCGGCGGCGAGCGTGAGGCCCGCTACGCGGGCCACGGCGACGGCGCCCGCAAGCCGCGCGCCGGCAAGGACAGCGGCCACCGCGACTTCAACCGCAAGGGCAAGTGGTAAACCGCTGACCTAAGCGGCTGCAGGCCCCCTGCAAGCGCTTCAAGCACCGGCCGGACCTACGGGTCCGGCCGGTGCTGTTTAAGCCCGCTGAGGGGCCATCCGCGGGGTCGGTCGGAGGGTGGCCGGGCCGATTTCGCAACTCGCCAAAGTGCTGGTAGAGTTTTTCTCCGTTGCCCCCCTAGCTCAGTGGTAGAGCGCGTTCTTGGTAAGAACGAGGTCACCGGATCGATTCCGGTGGGGGGCTCTGAATGAGGGCCTGCGTCAAGGCGGTTTGACCGGCTTGACGCAGGTTTTCCTCATTTATGGCGGTGTAGCTCAGTTGGTTAGAGCGCACGACTCATAATCGTGAGGTCGGGAGATCGAGCCTCCCCACCGCTACCAAAGAAAGCCCCCGGAATCCGTGAGATTCCGGGGGCTTTTTCGTGCCGCGTGCGGGGCGTTTTTTGGGGCCCGTTTTTTTGGGGGGGCGGCCGGCCGTACGGCTCAGAGGCGTCAGCGGCCCAGGGTTGCGGCCATCGGGCAGTCGAACGGGTCGCGCGCGGCCAGGCCCACACGGTTCAGGTAGCGCACCACGATGCCGTAGGACTTCGGAAGCGTGGTTTCGGTGTACGGGATGCGGTGGGCGGCGCAGTACTCCCGCACGATGCTGCTGGCCTTGGCCAGGTTGGGCCGCGGCATGTTCGGGAACAGGTGGTGCTCCACCTGGTAGTTGAGGCCGCCCATCAGCGAATCAATGAGCTTGCCGCCGGTGATGTTGCGGCTGGTCAGCACCTGCCGGCTCAGGAAGTCGACCTTGCTGTCCTTCGGGATCAGAGGCATGCCCTTGTGGTTCGGCGCAAAGGAGGCGCCCATGTAGACGCCGAACACGGCGAGCTGAACGCCGAGGAACGCCGCTGCCATCCCCGGGGGCAGGAAGAAGAACACGGCGCCGATGTACAGCCCCAGCCGGGTGAGCACGCTGGTGATTTCCAGTGCGCGTCCCTTGACCGAGGGGCTGGTGAACAGGTGGCGCAGCGAAGTGATGTGCAGGTTCACGCCTTCGAGCAGCAGCAAGGGGAAGAAGAGATATCCCTGCCGGCGGGTGAACCAGGCCATGATGCCCCTGCGCCCCGCGGCCTGCTCCGGCAGGAAGGAAACGGTGTCCTGCTCGATGTCGGGGTCCTTGCCGACGGTATTGGGGTTGGCGTGGTGCCGGCTGTGCTTCGTCATCCACCACTGGTAGCTGATACCGGCGGCCAGGTTCGCCAGCAGGCGCCCCGCGCGGTCGTTTGCCTTGCCGGATTCGAAGACTTGGCGGTGCGAAGCCTCATGGGCCAGGAAAGCCAGCTGGGTGAAAATGATGCCGAGGGCGGCAGCAATCAGCAGCTGGAACCAGCTGTCGCCGAGCAGGACAAAGCCAGTGACGGCTCCGCCGAGACCTGCCGCGAGGGCGGCGAAAACCGAGATGTAGAAACCGCGCCGGCGGCGCAGCAGGCCGGCGTCGCGCACGGTACGGAGAAGAATGGAATAGCTGCTCGACGCTTGTGCCTGCCGTCCGGCACGTGTCGACATAGGTGCAATGGAGTTCATGCGGCCCTCGGGGATAGGTTCGACTTCCCAGCCGCGGACCCGGACGCTGAACCGTCCGGCAGATACTTCAACGGTACAGGAGGCGGTCGGGCCTGTCTCCTGTGTTCGCGCCGGGCGCATCGGCGCCAGGAGGCCTACTTCAGCCGCACGGCGGGCGTGGCATGCGTGGCGGCGCCCTCGCCGTCGAACAGGCCGATGAACTCCACCGGGTCCTTGTCCGCCTGCCCGAACCAGTGCAGCTCGCGTGCATCGAACTCCGCAGATTCGCCCGCCTCCAGTATCCGGTCCTGCGAGCCCAGGACCAGGCGCAGGCGCCCTTTGAGGACGTGCACGCTTTCGCGGCCCTCGTGCGAGTCGGTCCAGAGCCCTGAACCGGGCACCCCGTCGTTGAGTACACAGTGGTAGGCGTTTCCTGCCAGCGCCTGGCGCCTAGGGGCTGCCGGCGCGACGGTCCGAGGCTTCGGGGCAGCGGCGGCGGCCACAGCGGCGGCGGCCGGCACAGCGGCGGGTGCCGGCTCTGCTGCGGGTCGCTTGGCCGGGGGCTTGCCGGAACCGGTCGGCCAGAGCTGCGCCGGACGTTTCGCTGCCACGTCCTCCACCCAGCCGATCGTGGGGAACAGCAGCGCCAGCATCACCCAGACGGTAATGAACTGGAACCACTCGCTGTCCAGGACCCCGGCAAAGTGCGCCGCGATGAATTCGTCGTTGTAGAGCCTGTTGATGAGCACGACGGTGATCACCAGCAGCAGGTTGTGCCAGAGGTAGATCGTCATCGCCCGGTTGTTGATCAAGGTGACGGGCTTGTTGAGGAACCGCAGCGGCTGAGGGAAGGCGGACCAGGACGGCGAGATGCGCATCAGGATCGCGGCGAACCCGAGGGACCAAAGTGCCTGTGCCAAGGGGATGTTGTTGAAGTCCCAGCCCTCGGGGGGAAGGTTGTTCGCGGCCCACACGAACCCGAGGACCATCGCAATGGCCCCGGCCGCGGCGACGGCAACAAGCGGAAGCCGGCGCAGCTGTCCAAGGTAATGGGCGAAACCGAGCATCCAGCAGGCACCGAAGGTGGCAAAGTCCGTCACCGTGTCAACTGACCAGTCCGGCAGCGGGAGGATGCCGGTGGTTATGACGCCGAGCAGGGCCAGCGGCGCCAGCATTGTGGGCAACGGTGCCCGGCGGAAGGCCTTGAGCAGCAGTGGCGAGAGCAGCATGAACCAGAAGTACGCCCGGATGTACCAGAGGATTTCCTGGGCCTGCTGCGCCCAAGTGGAGTCCACCAGGCCGGCATCCGAGCCCATCGGACTCGGGAACGGTACGTCTCCGATCGGCAGGAACCACAGCAGCGTGTTCAACGGGGTGGCGCCAGGATCCATGCTCGGCGTCCATCCCTCCCACGCCAGCAGGAAAAGGACCGTGCCGCTGTATACCCAGAGCGGCAGCAGCAGACGACGGCTCCGGCTCTTGAGCACCCCCAGGGTGGGCCGCTCCAGTGAGCGCGCCATCAGCGACCCCGCCAACGCGAACATCACGCCCATCGACGGGAACGCAATGCTCAGCCAGCCGGCACTGGCGAAGGTGTGGTACGCCACCACCCTGACGAGGGCGATCGCCCGCAGCAGGTCAAGGTAACGGTCGCGGCCGGCAGCCCGCACCAGCTGCGCGGCTCCGGCAACGGTCGGGCGGGGGCGCGGGGGCGCAGGTGTCACGAGGTCAACGGCCGCCGCGGCGGAGGTCTTCAGATTCAAGGGGCCATTCACAGCAGGCTCCCCTCTCGGCTCGCAGATCGGAGCCCGCCGCGGCAGCGCCGTTGGCGGGCGTTTAGTGCAGGCCCCAGCCTCCTGTGGGCAGAACGCTATCACCCGCGCCCGTCCCGGTCGCCAGTAGTGCAAGTGCTAGTCTGGGCCTTCCGGCGGTCCTGAGGTGGGCCAGCGGCCTTCGAGTTCAAGGAGGCGGCATGAGTCCTGCCCGAAACCTGCCAGATGGCGACCGCCACTACCACGCCTGTGCGGTGGGATCTTTCGAATTCCACCCGGAGCAGGACAGGCTGGTCTGGTCCGACGAAGTGTTTCGGATCCATGGTTTCCAGCCGGGCGAGGTCGTTCCCACACTCGGCGTCCTCCAGGCGCATAAGCACCCCGAGGATCGTGCGTCCAGCAGCGACGCCATCCGGGCGGCCCGCGGCTCAACGGAGCCGTTCAGCTTCTTCCACCGGATGGTCGACGCCGAGGGCTCGGTCCGTTACGTGCTCACCGTGGGGCGGGCCGCCCCGGGTGAGGCCGGCCGCCGGGTCGAGGGCTATGTCGTCGAATTGACGCCGTCGGTCCGGGCGCAGGCCACCGAGGTGGCCCAGGAAGCCGTGGCCCGGTCCGCGGCCCGCCGGGCGGTGATCGAACAGGCCAAGGGCGTCCTGATGGGCCGTCACGGCATCTCGGCGGACGAAGCCTTCGACTTGCTCAGCCGGATGAGCCAGACCTCGAACACCAAGCTGAACGAGTGCGCCGCCGCCGTCGTCGAAGGTGCCTCCCGCCCGGGCGATAACGCAGCGATAACGCAGCAATAACGCCTCCTGGCGTCCACTGCTGGCAGTACTTACTGCTAGCTCTGGGGGCCTTCTTGAAGCACCTAACCTCTGCTCTTCCTGGCGAATCCGCGCCCGTTTTCTTCGATCCGACAGGCAAGAGGTGGCGCCGGATCGTGATCGCGGTGTTCGCGGCGGTCCTGGCGTTCGTGCTGGGCGCCGTCTGGGTCCTTCCGGCGGCGACGGCTCCGCTGCACAACGCAGCACAGAACCAGGCGGTCGGCTACCCGCGTCAGCTGATTGCCTCGGCGGACCGCCGCAACCTGCCCAAGATCGGCCCCGAAAACGGAGACATCGACCGTATCGACCTGGTCGATCGCCGCGATGGAAGGGTGTTCCTGAAGGATCCGTTCAGTGACACCATCTTCCGCGAGGCCACGCCGGACGAGGTCAAGACAATCGGCAACCGTCCGTACGTCGTCGAGTCCTACGGCGTGCCCAAGGACAAGACGCTGATGCTCACCTTCGACGACGGACCGGACCCCCGCAACACTCCGGCGCTGCTGGACCTGCTTGCGGCGGAGAAGGTTCCGGCTACGTTCTTCGTCGTCGGCGAAATGGTGGTCAAGAACCCCGACATCTTCAAGCGCATAGTGCGCGAAGGGCACATGGTCGGCAACCACACCATGACCCACACGAACTTCTGGGCCAACGACGACCTGCACAACCGCCAGGAGCTCATCGGCACCGACCGCGTGCTGAGGGCGATGGACAACTACGCAACCAGCCTGTTCCGCATTCCCACCGGCTGGCCGCAGAACAACGCCCTCGCGCTGCTCCAAGCGCAGCAGCTGGGCTATCTGCACCTTGACGCGGACCTGGACACCCTTGACTGGAGCTACGCGCCAGGCCAGACCATCCCGGTGCCGAAGCTCGACGGCAAGGGCCACGTGGTGCTGATGCACGACGGCGGCGGGGACCGGGCGGGCTCCATCGCGATGCTGAAGAAGTTCATTGCCGAGGCAAAGGCCCAGGGCTACACCTTCTCGACCGTGCAGCCCCTGCTCACACCCCAGTACGTCCCGCAGAAGGCCGCGAAGCCTGTGCTGGCGGACACGGCGACGCTCTCGGCGATGACGGCTACCCTGGTGGTGCCGGATGTCGTGGTGACGTGGTTGTTCTGGTTCGGCATCATCTCGCTGACCACCATGTCCTTCCTCTACATCGTGCTCGCCCTCGTCTCCTGGTCCCGGCAAAGGAGGCACCAGTGGCCAGCGCTCAGCGACGCCGAGCTGCCGTTCGTCAGCGTCGTTCTGCCCCTCTACAACGAGGAACTGGTCGTGGCCAAGACACTCGACGCCCTCCGCGCCAGCGACTACCCGGCCTTCGAGGTCGTGGCCGTCAATGACGGCTCCACCGACAACACGCTGGCCGTGCTGCGGGAGTACGCCCGGTCCTGGCCGCAGCTGCGCGTGCTGGACCAGCCCAACGGCGGCAAGTCCATGGCCAGCAACAACGGCATTGCCAACTCCCGCGGGGCGATCATCGTCACGCTCGACGGGGACACCCTCTTCGAACCGCAGACCATCCGCGTGCTGGCCCGCCACTTCGTCGAGAAGCCCAGCGGCAAGGTCGTGGGAGCGGTCGCCGGCCAGGTGAAGGTGGGCAACCGGCGCAACCTGCTCACCGCCTGGCAGAGCCTGGAGTACATTTCCGGCATCTGCGTGACGCGGATGGCCGAGGGTCTGGTCGGTGCCATTTCGATCGCACCCGGGGCCTGCGCCGCCTGGCGCCGGGACGCCCTGCTGCAGGTGGGCGGCTACTCGCACGACTCCATGGCGGAGGACGCCGACCTGACGCTCTCGATCCAGCGGCTGGGCTATGCCATCGTGCAGGAAAACGCCGCGGTCGCCTGGACCGAGGCGCCGATGACCGTCAAGGCCTTCGCGAAGCAGCGGCTGCGGTGGACCTACGGGAACATTCAGGCGCTGTACAAGCACCGGGGGATGCTGTTCCGCTCGCGCTACGGCGTCCTGGGCCTGGTGACCCTCCCGTACGCCTTGATCTCCGTGGTGGTTCCGTTGATCTTCATGCCGATGACGTTCATCGTGGCCGGTATCAGCCTGGCGCACGGAGAGTGGCAGGCCATCGCCATTTTTGCGGCATTTGTGGCAGCGACCCACCTGCTGATCTCGCTCGTGGCCGTGATCATGGTCCGCGAGAGCTTCCTGCACCTGCTGATCGTCCCGCTCTACCGCCTGATTTACGAGCCCCTGCGCTTCTACGTCGTGTACGGCTCCATCGTCCAGGCGCTCCGCGGCAGGGCCGTCGGCTGGTACCGGCCGGAGCGCACCAACAGCGTGCTGATGCCGGCGGGCGCCGGAGCGCCAGCGCGCCCGGACGCCGAGCCGGACAGCATCCCGGCGGCCGCGGTGCCAACCGTCGGCTGACGGCATGTACGACGTGATGGGACAGGGCCGGGCCAACCGGTGGCCCGCCGTGCTGCTGGTGGCCATCGCGGCGCTGCTGGGGGTGATGGCCGTGACAGGGCGGGCCGGCTGGAACCCGATGGCGGGCACCACCACCGAGCCGCCACAGGCGAACCTCTGGTTCGGCGGATACGTTGATGTAACCCTCCAGCCCCGGTATCCGTTTGAGCACTCGCAGGCAGACGGGCCCGCGACGACGGTCCTCGCGTTCGTGGTGGCCGATCCGAAGCGCCCCTGCCAGCCGTCATGGGGCAGCCAGTACTCGCTGGAGCAGGCGAAGGCCTCCCTCGATCTCGACGGGGCGGTCAGGCGGGCGCGCCAGAACGGGGATGACGTCGCTGTCTCCTTCGGCGGCCAGCTCGAGAAGGAGCTCGCCGTCGCGTGCACCGATCCGGAGCAGCTGTTCCGCGCCTACCAGAGTGTCGTTGCGCGCTACGGGCTGGACACGGTCGACATGGATGTCGAGGGGGACGCCCTGACCGATGCGGCCGGCAGCCGCCGTGCGGAGGCGCTCGCCCGGGTGCAGGCAGCGAGCAAGGAGGCCGGCAAGCCCTTGCAGGTCTGGTTGACGCTGCCGGTTTCCACCAGCGGGCTCGCCGACGAAGGCAAGGCCGCCGTCCGGCACATGCTGCAGGCCGGTGTGGAACTGGCCGGAGTGAACATCATGACGATGAACCTGGACACGCGCCTGAGCGGAAAGAGCATGCTGGACTCGGCCGTCCAAGCGGCGGAGAGCACGAAGTCGCAGCTCGCCGAGCTCTACCGGGGGGCCAACCAGAACCTTGACGACGCCGGACTCTGGCGGCGCATCGGCCTGACTCCGATGGTGGGGGAGAACGACACAGCCGGGGACGTCTTCGACCTGCAGGCTGCCAAGGGCCTGAACCGGTTCGCCCGGGACCACGGCATCGGGAGGATATCGCTGTGGTCGCTCAACCGGGACACGGCGTGCCGCACGGCGCCGTCCGGGACCAGGGCCACGCGGGTATCCGACAGCTGCTCAGGCATCCCGCAGGAACCCGGCGCCTTCGCGCGGATGCTGGGCGCGGGCTTCACCCAGAAAGCGCAAATGGTCCTGCGTGACCCGGCGAGCCCCGGAAGCACGGGCACGCCGCCGGGTAGGCCGGATCCGCGGTCCTCTGTGACGCTGGGCCCCTGAGCGGGAAGGCTTGCTGAGCCGGAATCCTTACTGGGCGCGAAGCCTTACCGGTTCTCCTGCTCCTCGGAGCCGGTCCTTGAACGGCGGCTGCGGACGTTGGCGTAGGGGTCGCGGCGGATCTCGAAGCTCTCCCGCAGAAGTTTGCCCTCGCGCACGTCCTTGGCGCGCTGAGCCGCCTTCTTGTCGCTCACTTTCGTACCCCGCGGCGGCAGCTGGAGGGTTTCCTCGGCCGCGATGCCGGCCTGGAGCTGGCGACCGCGTTCAGTTTCCGCGTCGAACTCCGCACCGTACAGCAGTGCCAGGTTCGCAATCCACAGCCAGAGCAACAGCACCACGACGCCGCCAATCGTGCCGTAGAACTTGTTGTAGTTGCCGAAGTTACCGACGTAGAACCCGAAGGCGACGGACGCGACCACGAGCGTAATCAGCGCGATGAGGGCACCGAGGCTCATCCACCGGAACTTCGGCTGTCGCACATTGGGAGTCGCGTAGTACAGGATGGCGATGGTGACGACGGCGACCGCGGCGAGGACCGGCCACTTGCCGATGTTCCAGATGGCGACAACCTGCGGTCCAAGACCGACGGCGCCCCCGATGGCGTCGGCGATGGGGCCGGAAACGACAAGCATCAGGGCCGCCGCGGCGGCCAGGAGCACGGCCGCGACGGTGACCAGCAGCTGCACAGGACGCAGCTTCCATGCCGGCCGGCCCTCATCGACCTCGTAAATACGGTTCATCGCGCGACCGAAGGCGCCGACGTACCCGGAGGCGGACCAGAGCGCGCCCAGGATGCCGATGACCAACGTGAACCCGGCCGCAGACGAGTGCGTCAGGTCCATGATCGGCCCCCTGATCGTGTCCAGGGCTGTGGCCGGCGCGAACCGGCCGACGATCTTCAGGACGGCCTCGGTCGTCTGCTGCGCCTGGCCGACCACACCGAGAATCGACAGCAGCGCCAGCAGGGCGGGGAACAGGGAGAGCACGGAGTAATAGGTCAGCGACGCTGCCAGGTCCGTGCACTGGTCATTGCCGAACTCGCGCAGCGATTTCTTGGCGATGTAGGACCAGGACGGTTTCTTGATATCGGTCGGACTGTCCGGCTTGCGCGAAGCGTCCGGCGCCGGCGCATCCTCTTTGGCTCGAGCGGTATCTGTCATTGCAGGCATCTCCTTCGGTAGGGGTTCGCTAACCTCACCTCGCCGCCGACGCTTCTGGACGGATCGAAGCCGCGCCGCGGCTTTCCAACAGCCTACCCGCCGCCGCTGCCGGGTGCCCGGGAGGGAGGGCCGATATTGGTCGTATTGGTCGCGCGCTTCACATGCCCGCCGGTTCGTTGCCGTAGCGCCCGCGGCGCTACGGTAGAACCATGACTTCTCTTCCGTCCGTCGAACCAGCACGAACCGAGCGCCGCATCAGCGCCGATATCGCCCGGTCCTGGCTCCTCGTTCCCGCCACCAAGCCGGAGCTGTTCGAGACCTCCGCCAGCTCCCGTGCCGACGCGATCATCCTCGACATCGAGGACGCGGTGGATCCGTCCAAAAAGCCCGCCGCGCGCAAGGATGTCGCGGACTGGCTCCGCGCCGGGGGCCAGGCGTGGGTGCGCATCAACGATGCGACCACCGAGTTCTGGGCGGATGACCTGGCTGAACTGGCCGGCAACCCGGGCCTGCTGGGCGTCATGCTCGCGAAGACCGAATCCGCCGAGCAGGTCTCCGACTCCTACAACCGGCTCGGTGGCCGCACCCCGGTCATCGCCCTGGTGGAGTCCGCTGTGGGCATCGAGGAGGCGAACAACATCGCCAAGGCCAAGGGCGCCTTCCGGCTGGCCTTCGGCAGCGGCGACTTCCGCCGCGACACCGGCATGTCGGCCGACCGCGAAGCAATGGCCTACCCCCGCGCCAAGCTCGTCGTCGCCAGCCGCGTCGGCGGCCTGCCCGGACCGATCGACGGACCGACGGTGGGCACCAACCACCCGATCCTGCGCGAGCAGACCGCGGTGACAGTGCTGATGGGCATGACGGGCAAGCTGTGCCTGGCGGTGGACCAGACGGCCATCATCAACGAGGTCATCAGCCCGACCCCGAGCGACGTCGCCTGGGCCACCGACTTCATGGCTGACTTCGAGGCCCGCGGCGGGGTGATCCGGGACGGCTCGGACCTTCCCCGCCTTGGCCGGGCGCAGAAGATCATGAAGCTCGCGGTCGCCTTCGGCGTCCAGCCGGTCTGATCCTTTCCCGGCCCGCTACTTTTCCGGCCCCTGGTCCGTTCCCGCCGGGAACGGATCAGGGGCCGTGCACGTGGAACACTGCAAGAGCACATGCTGCAGGGGGATTTCCGGATGATTGACGTGCTGTCGGGCTGGCGCAGGCTGCTGCGCCTGACCTTCAGCGGCCAGTCCGAGGGCGTGCCGCAATGGGAGCTGGACCTGGCGAAAGGCGACGACGGCGGCTTCTTCGGCCCGTCCTCTGCCACTTGGGCGGTCCACGGCGGGATGAGCCCGATCGTGGCCGGCATCAGGGCGCTGCTGATCCAGGCCCTGCACCCCGGGGCGCTGGCCGGGGTCTACGAGTTCTCCCGGTTCCGGGAGGATCCGCTGGGGCGCCTGGCGGGGACCATCCGCTGGATCTTCACGGTCACCTACGGGGACACGGCGGCCGCGAAGGGCGGCTCCGATTACGTGCGCCGGCTGCATGAACGTGTCCAGGGCACGTATCAGCGGGCGGACGGGGCCGTCCTGCCCTATTCGGCGAACGACCCGGAGCTGCTTGCCTGGGTGCATATGGCCTTCGCGGAATCCTTCCTCACGGCGCATCAGGTGTGGGGCGGCGGCATTCCCGGCGGTGCCGATGCCTACGTTCGCGAGTGGTCCGCCGCGGCGGAGCTGATGCAGGTTCCGGAGCCCCCTCGCTCAGAGGCGCAGCTGCGTGCCGCCATGGACAGTCTGCTCGACGAGGGCGTCCTCTGCGGGGGCCCGCGGGTGGAGGAAGTGGTGCGGTTCATCCGCCGGCCGCCGCTGCACCCGGCGCTGCTGCCGGGCTACCGGGTCCTTTTCGAAGGCGCCGTCGCCACCATCGATCCGCGCTACCGACGGCTGCTCGGCCTCGAACCGGCCCATGTGGGGCCTCTCCGGCTGCCGGCGGTGGGCGCGGCCAAAGCAGTCCTCGCGGCGATTGGTGTGGTGCTGCAGAAACAGGGTCCAAGCGAGCTGTCGGCGCGGGCCCGGCGGCGCCGGCTCGGGCTGGACGGCTGAACGTCCGCGCGGCCGTCGAAGCAGCTGGGTTCCTCCGCCGCTACCATGGGGGAATGCTTCGCGACTTCTGGGAGACCGCCACGCCCGTGTACCGGACGATCGTCATCGTCTCGATGACCTTCACCGCTGCCGGGATCCTGATGACGATCATCGGGGCGAACACACAGAACCGAGCGCTCATGGTCGCGGGCCTGCCGTTCATCGGCATCGGACTCGTTCTTCACGTGACAGGACTGGTCATTCGCGCCCGCACCGTCCGAAAGCGCATGCGGGGCTGAAAGGAAAACCGTGCGAATCTCCCGGATCGAGACGTTCCTCGTACCCCCGCGCTGGCTCTTCGTGCGCGTCGAGACGGACACCGGCATCGTCGGCTGGGGCGAGGCGTCGCTCGAGGGACGTTCAGAGACCGTCCGTGCCGCCGTCGTCCAGCTCTCCGAACTGCTGATCGGCCAGGACCCGCAGCGCATCGAGGACCACTGGCAGGTGATGACCAAGGGGTCCTTCTACCGGGGCGGAGCGGTGCTGGCCAGCGCGGTCTCGGGCCTGGACCAGGCGCTCTGGGACATCCAGGGCAAGCACCTCGGGGTCCCCGTCCACGTGCTCCTTGGCGGCCCGGTCAGGGACTCCATCCGGATGTACTGCTGGGTGGGAGGCGACGAGCCGGACCAGGTTGCGGACGCCATCGCCGAACAGGTGGAGGCGGGCTTCACGGCAGTGAAGATGAACGCCAGCGGCCGCATGGGCCCGCTGGGCACCATCGCCGACATCGATGCGGTGGTGGCCCGGGTCGCGGCCGCCCGCGGCGTGCTGGGGGACACGCGGGACGTCGCGGTGGACTTCCACGGCCGTTTCACCGTGGCCAACGTGCGCCGCGTGCTTCCGCTGCTGGAACCGCTGCGGCCGTTCTTCCTCGAGGAACCGACGCTGCCCGAGGGCTCCCACCTGCTGAGCGGCATCACGTCGGCGACGTCCATCCCGATCGCGACGGGGGAGCGGCTGTACTCGCGCCAGGAGTTCCTTCCAGTGCTGCAATCCGGGATCGCCGTCGCGCAGCCGGACACCTCGCACGCCGGAGGGATTTCCGAGCTGCGCCGGATCGCCTCGCTCGCCGAGATTTTCGACGTCCAGATCGCACCGCACTGCCCGCTCGGCCCGATCGCGCTCGCGGCCAGCCTGCAGATCGGTTTCGCCACGCCGAACCACCTCATCCAGGAACAAAGCATCGGCATCCACTACAACCGGGGAGCGGAGGTGCTGGACTACGTGGTGGACCGCGAGGTCTTCACGTTCACCGACGGCCGGGTGCAGCGGCTCACTGGGCCGGGTCTGGGGATCACGGTTGACGAGAGGGCAGTGCGCGAGGCCAGCAAGAAGGGCCATGCCTGGCGCGGCCCCGTCTGGCGGCACGACGACGGCGCTTTCGCCGAGTGGTGATCTCCAGGTTATGACGCGGTTTCCCGTTTATGACGCGCGACAAAGCGCGTCATAAACGGGAAACCGCGTCACGGTTGCGGCTCGTGAGCAGCCCGGCGAGGGCCCCGAGCTGGTTCGGGTCCTGCAGGGCGGAGCCGACGGCGACGACACGGACGCCGGCATCGAGGTAGTCCGCCGCGTTGCCGGCGTCGAGCCCTCCCGTGGCGACGAACTTCAGCTGCGGAAAAGGCCCGCAGACGGCTTTGAACCAGCCGGTGCCGAGCTCGGAGGCGGGAAAGGCCTTCAGCCACAGCAGCCCCAGCTTGGCAGCCAGCTGGATCTCGCTCGGCGTGGCAACCCCCGGCAGCGAGGGCATCCCCGCGGCCAGGGAGGCCTGCACGACCTCCGGGTCGAAGCCGGGGCTGACGGTGAAGGCCGCGCCGGCGGCGTGCGCCTGCGCCACATGCTCCGGCATGACCACGGTGCCGGCCCCGACCTGCTTGCCGCGCGCCGCTCCGGCTTCGACGACGGCGGCGAGCGCTTCGACGTCGGCCGGTGTCTGGATAGGCACCTCCACGCAGTCCAGGCCGAGGTCCCAGGCCGTGGCAGCCAGCTCGAGGCTGCGGGCCGTTCCGAAGCCGCGCAGGATCGCCATGAGCGGCGCCCTTCGGAAGGCTTGATCAAACCAGCTGTTCGAATCACCGGTAGTCATCAGGGTTTCCATCCAAGCTCCTTCGCGATGGCGTCGGCAGCTTCGGTAAGCCGGCCGAGGTGGGATTCCAGGGCGGCAACTGTCGCCCTGGCGGTAAGTTCGGTCAACGAGACCGCGCAGCTGACGGACCCGTCATGGCCGCGGACCGGCACGGCGATGCAGCCGATGAAGCTTTCGTGCTCGGAGTCGTCCACGGCAAAGCCGCGCCCGCGGACCCGGGCGAGCTCCGCGTCCAGTTCCGCCCGGCTGGTCAGGGTGGTCGCGGTGAACCGTTCGTAGACGTGCCCGGCGAGCAGCTCCGCGGCCACCTCCGGGTGCTGGAAGGCGAGGATGGCCTTGCTGATTCCCGCGGTGTGCAGGATGACCGGGGCGCCGATCTGTGAATAGAGCCGGACCGAGCGGGCGGGCTCGACCTTGTCGACATACCGGATCACCCGGTTCTCGAGGGCGCCCAGGTGGACCGTGGCGCCGGTGGCACGCTGCAGAGCCGCCAGATGCCGGTGGGCGGCGGCTCCGAGTTCGAACTGGTCCGCTGCCGCGGCGGCGAGGCCGTTGAGGCGGGAGCCGAGGTAGTAGCGCTGGTCGTCGCCGCGGCGGACCAGGCCGCCCTCGGAGAGGGACTCAAGCAGCCGCAGCGCCGTCGAGCGGTGCACGCCCAAGGCAGCAGCGACCGCCGACTGCGTCCCGGGGCCGGTCGAGAGCAGCTCCAGGACCGCGACCGCCCGGGCAACGCTGTGCGACATCAGGCGCCGGCCTCCATAACGGCCGCCCCGCCGCCAGGCAGCAAGCGGGTGCCGGCGGGCACGAAGTCCGCAGTGCTGGAGAGCGCGCTGGCCGCCTGCTCGTGTCCGCGCGCGAGCCGTTCCGCAGCAGGGTCACCCGCGAGCAGCGCGGCGAGATAGCCGGCGGCGAACGCGTCCCCGGCTCCGACGGCTTCGACGACCTCGACGCGCCGGGCGGGCACAAAGATGGTCTCCTGCCCCGGGATGAACTCGGTGGCGCCGACGTCGGCGTCCTTCACGACCAGCCGTCGTGTCCCCGGCAGGAGGTCGCGAACGGCCTCGGCCGTGGAGGTGCCCCACAGCACTTCGGCCTCATCGCGTCCGACCAGGACGACGTCGGCCCGGCGGGCGAAGTCCAGCAGCACGGGTGCGGCATCCTCGACGGACCACACGCCGGGCCGGTAGTTCACGTCGAAGGAGAGCAGCGCCTCCGTGGCAGCGGTGAGCTCGAACAGCCGGTCGAGCATCGACCGGCAGGAAGGGGACAGCCCCGGGGTGATCCCGGAGACATGCACCAGGCGCGCCGTGGAGAGCGGGAGGATGCCCAGGTCCGCCGGCGACATCCGTGAGGCTGCCGAACCCTTGCGGTAGTAGTGGACCCGGGTGCCGCCGAGCCCGGGATCCTTGAGGTACAGGCCGGTCGGGGCGGACGGGTCCGTGATCACCAGGGAGGTGTCCACGCCGTGGCTGCCAACGGCGGCCAGTACGCGCTCACCGAGGGGGTCGGCGCCGAGCCTGCTGAACCACATGGTTTCCAGGCCCAGCTGGCGCAGTTGGATCGCCACATTGGATTCGGCCCCGCCGCACTCGATCCGGAACAGGTCCGCGGTGGCGAGAGGCACGGGTTCGACAGGGGTCACCAGGGCCATGGTTTCCCCCACGCAAATCACGTCGGTGTGCTGCACTGCGATCCTTCTGTCGGCGTCGACGGCGGGCACCACCACTATCAGCGAAGACGTGCACGCTGCGCAACCAGGTTGCGCTGCGCGCAACAGCGTCCACCGAAGCCAGCCGCTGCCCCCGCGATAAGGTGGAGGCATGTCCATCAACCCAAATCTCCAGGGCCGCAGCTATCCCTCCGGCGAGGTGTACGACGTCGGACGCGAGAAGATCCGCGAGTTCGCCCGCGCTGTCAAAGCCACGCACGCCGCGCACTTCGACGTCGAGGCTGCGCGCACCCTCGGGTACGAGGATCTGGTGGCACCTCCGACGTTCGCCATCATTGTTGCCCAACGCGCCGATGCGCAGCTCATCGAGGACCCGGAAGCCGGCGTCGACTTCTCCCGCGTGGTGCATGCCGAGCAGCGTTTCACCCACCACCGGCCGATTGTCGCCGGGGACCGCCTGGTCGCCGAGCTCCACGTGGATCAGGTGCGGTCCATGGGCGGGGGCGCGATGCTCACGACGCGCGCCGAAATCAGCACCCCCGAGGGCGAGCGCGTGGCCACCACCACCTCGTCGATCCTGGTCCGAGGAGAGAACCAATGAGCATGGTGCTGTCAGAGTTGTCCGTCGGCCAGCAGATCGGTTCCCGCAGCATCGAGGTGACCCGGCAGGACCTCGTCAGGTACGCCGGAGCCTCCGGTGACTTCAACCCGATTCACTGGAACGAACGATTCGCCCGGATGGTGGAGCTGCCCGGCGTCATCGCGCACGGTATGTTCACCATGGGCGCTGCAGTGCAGCTCGTCACCGACTGGGCGGGGGACCCGGGCGCGGTCGTCGACTACCAGACCCGCTTCACCAAGCCGGTCACGGTGGAGGACGTCGACGGCGCTGTGGGCGCGGTCATTGAGGTCACCGGAACGATCGGCGCCGTGAACGAGGACGACGCCACTGTCCGGGTGGACCTGGCCGTGACTGCCGGCGGACAGAAAGTGCTCGTCAAGGCCCAGGCCCTGGTCCGTGTGAGGTGAGGGCCGGGCGGCGCGCCCAAGGCCCTTCGGCCAGTCCGGCGACGCTGGCCTGGCGCAACGGTGTGGCCCGCGCTTACGCGGCGAGCGGCCTCGCATTCGCTTCCTGGGTTTCCAGGCTTCCGGCCATCCGGGATGCCCTGCAACTGACGCCCGCCACCGTGGGCCTGCTGCTGCTGTGCATGTCCGTCGGTTCCTTCCTGTCGGTGTCAGCCTCCGGGTTCGTGATCCTTCGGCTCGGTTCACGGCGCACGATCCAGACCGGAAGCGCCCTGGTGGGCGTGAGCCTGCTCCTCGTGGGGCTCGGTTCCACAGTGCTGGCCAGTGCCCCCGCGGCCGGCGCCGCCCTGACGCTCCTCGGGCTGGGCACCGGGTCCTGGAACGTCGCCTCGAACGTGGAGGGCGCCGCCGTCGAGCGGGCCCTGCGGCGGCACATCATGCCCCGCCTGCACGCGGCCTTCAGCGCCGGAACGGTCCTCGGGGCCGGCCTCGGCTCCCTTGCGGCCTTCTGGAACGTTCCCGTCGCCTGGCATCTGGGGGTGGTTGGCACCGTTGTCGTGGCCACCGTCTGGACCGGGGCGCGGAACTTCCGCGCGGACAGCATTCCCGGAGCGGCCGCGAGCCTGAACACCGGGCCGCTGGAGACCATCACGCTTGCTGCGGAGCCGCAGGCCGTGCCGGAACCCGAAGCCGGGCCATCACCCCGCGGCAACCGGTCCCTGGTTTTCGCGGCCTGGCGGGAGCGGCGCACCCTGCTGCTGGGCCTGATGGTGCTGGGCATGGCTCTTGGCGAAGGAGCGGCAGGGGACTGGGTGGCGCTGGCGATGGCCGACGGCTACCGGACCTCGAACGCCGTGGGGGCCCTGGCCTACGGCATCTTCGTCGTCGCCATGACGCTGGGTCGGCTCTCCGGAACGGTGCTGCTGGACCGCCATGGCCGCGTGGTGGTGCTGCGGCTCTGCGCTTCGCTCGCCATCACGGGCCTGGCCGTCTTCGTCTTCTCGCCTTGGCAGTGGCTTGCCATGGCCGCGCTCGCGCTCTGGGGCCTCGGCGTGTCGCTCGGCTTCCCGGTGGGGATGTCCGCCGCCGCGGACGACCCGCGCTCCGCCGCCGCCCGCGTGTCAGTGGTGTCCACCATCGGTTACGCGGCCTTTCTCTGCGGTCCGCCCCTGCTGGGCCTGCTGGGGGACCGGGTGGGAATCCGGTACGCCCTGCTGGCGGTGCTGGCCCTCGTCGGGGTCAGCCTGGCGACCGCCGGCAGCGCCCGCCGCGATACGGTGGAGGCGTGGCAGAAATGACGGACGCGCAGAACCCAATGCCCGGCACCCCGCTGACCGGGGCCGGGACGCTTGCCTCCCTCACCACGCTGGGAGTCGGCGGCCCGGCGGCCCGGATCGTGGAGGCGGCCACCGAGGCGGAGATCATCGACGCCGTCCGCAGCGCGGACGATGCCGGCGAGCCGCTGCTGATCATTGGCGGCGGCTCCAACCTCGTTGTCGGCGACGACGGGTTCCCCGGCACGGTCCTGCGGATTGCTTCCAGCGGCTACAAGGTCAACTCCGAGGACACCTGCGGCGGCGTCAGCCTGGTGGTCCAGGCAGGCCAGAACTGGGACCGGCTTGTCGAGGCGACGGTGCTGCACGCGTGGTCGGGGCTCGAGGCGCTCTCCGGCATCCCGGGATCCACCGGTGCGACCCCGGTGCAAAACGTGGGTGCCTACGGTTCCGATGTTTCGCAGACCATCGCCCTCATCCGGGTCTGGGACCGGCAGAAGCGCGCGGTGAAGACGTTCACCAACTCGGAGCTGAAGTTCAGTTACCGCAACTCCGTGCTGAAGGAAAGCACCGTCGAGGGCTCCCCACGGTACGTCGTGCTGACCGTGGAGTTCCAGCTCGCCTTGGGCCGGATGAGCGCCCCGGTGCGTTACGCCGAGCTCGCCCGCACGCTCGGGGTCGACGTCGGCCAGCGGGCCTACGCCAACGACGTGCGCCGCACAGTGCTGGCGCTGCGGGGTTCCAAGGGCATGGTGCTGGACCCGCAGGATCGCGATACGTTCAGCACGGGCTCTTTCTTCACCAATCCGATCGTTCCGGCGGCCGTAGCGGGCACGCTTCCCGAGGACGCCCCGCGCTTCCCCTCCGGCGTCGAGGGGACCGTCAAACTGTCCGCCGCCTGGCTCATTGACCGTGCCGGCTTCGCCAAAGGGTTTGGCCTGGACGCCGGATCCGTCTCCGGCGGCCGCGCGGCGCTGTCGACCAAGCACACGCTGGCGATCACCAACCGGGGCGCCGCGAGCGCCGAGGACGTGCTCGCTGTCGCCCGCGCGGTGCGGGACGGAGTGCAGGAAAAGTTCGGCATCAGGCTCGAGGCAGAGCCGGTGCTTATCGGCTGCTCGCTGTAGCAGCACACCACCCACACCCATCAAGCGAAGCGAGCGAGGGGATCGATGAAGATCGTTGGCGCAGTACTGGAAGAGATCGGCCGGCCGCGGCCCTACGCGGAGTCCGCCCCGATCACCGTCACCGAGCTGGACCTCGGCGAGCCCGGACCGACAGAGCTCCTCGTCAAGCTGGAAGCGGCCGGCGTCTGCCACTCGGACCTGAGCGTGGTCGACGGCAACCGGGTGCGGCCGGTTCCGATGCTGCTGGGCCACGAAGCGGCAGGACGGGTCATCCGGACAGGGTCAGCGGTCACTGACCTGGAACCGGGACAGCGCGTGGTCATGAGCTTCCTGCCGCGCTGCGAGGAGTGCGCGAACTGCGCGGAGGACGGCCGGCTGCCCTGCACGGCGGGTTCCCGGGCCAACAACGCCGGCGAACTCCTGCACGGCACCCGGCATCTCACCCGCAACGGCGAGCAGGTCCACCACCACCTCGGGGTGTCGGGCTTCGCCACGTACGCGGTCGTGGACCGGGCCTCGGCCGTGCCGGTCGGGGACGACGTCCCGGCCGACGTCGCCGCCGTCCTCGGCTGCGCCGTGCTGACCGGCGGCGGCGCCGTGCTCAACGCCGCCCGGCCGAAGCCCGAAGACAGTGTCATGATCGTCGGTCTTGGCGGGGTCGGCATGGCGGCCCTGATCACGGCGGTGTCCCAGAACGTCTCCCGCGTGGTTGCGGTCGACACGCTGCCGGACAAGCTGGAGCAGGCCGCGCGCCTGGGCGCCCACGAGACCTACACCCCGCAGGAGGTGACAGAGCAGGGCATCAAGGCGAAGTACGTCATCGAGTGCGCCGGGAACGCGCGCGCCTTCGAGACCGCCTTCACAGCCACCGAGCCAGGCGGCACAACGGTGACAGCCGGCCTTCCGTCCCCCGAAGCCCGCGCGCAGATTTTCCCGCTGACCATCACCGCGGAGGCGCGCACCATCGTGGGCAGCTACCTCGGGTCAGCGGTGCCCGCACGCGACATTCCCCGCTACGCCCAGCTCTGGCGTGAGGGAAAGCTGCCGGTGGAGGAACTGATCTCCTCGCACATCCGGCTGGAGGACATCAACGCGGCCATGGACCAGCTCGCCGATGGCAAGGCCGTCCGGCAGGTCATCCTGTTCGACTGAGCGCGGTCCGTGCCTGACCGCTGACTGATCCTGACCGCTTCCGTCGACCGGCCCGGCGGCGGCATGGCACCATGCAGGCATGACGATCGACGTGGCGCCGCGGCAGCTCGCGCGGATGCGGCTGGCCGCGCACGGGCTCCTCGCCGGCCGGGTCGACGCCGGGGCAGCCCCGGCCGACGTCGTCCGCCGGATGACCGCGATGCAGGCGCAGGACCTCGCCGCCGTCCTGTGGGCAGTGGGCCGGCGCACGCCCGGGGCGGGACGCTCCGCCGTCGAGCAGGCACTGAACGCCGGCGAGATCGTCCGCTCCTGGCCGATGCGCGGCACACTGCACCTCGTTGCCCCGGAGGACCTGCGCTGGATGCTGGACCTCGGCGGCCCCCGCACTCTTCGCAGCATGGGCACCCGGTTCCGCCAGCTCGGGATTGGCCCCGGGGACCTCTCGGCCGCCGCCGAGTCGGCCGTTGCGCTGCTGGCGGGCGACCGCGCCGCCAGCAGGAGGACACTCTTCGACGCCTTCGAAGCAGCGGGGCTAAGCACCGGCGGCCAGCGCGGCATCCACCTGCTCGCGGCGCTGTGCCTGCAAGGGCTGCTGGTCCAGGGGCCGCTGGAGCGGGACGGGCAGCTCCTGGTCCTGTTCGACGAGTGGATCCGCGCCAGCCGCGCACTGGAGCGCGACGAGGCGCTGGCGGAATTCGCGCTGCGCTACTTCCGCAGCCATGGACCGGCGACCGAGAGGGACCTTGCCTGGTGGACCAAGCTGCCGCTGACAGAGGTGCGCCGCGGTATCCGTGCGGCCGCCAAGGGTTTGGTCTCCTTCGAAACGGGCGGCCGTACCTACTGGATCGCCGCCGAGGCGGAGGCCCTGCTCGGCGCTGCGCCCGGCGCGAGGTCACTGCTGGCGCTGCCGGCGTTCGACGAGTTCCTGCTCGGTTACGCCGACCGGACTGCCGCCCTGCCCCCGGCACATGCGGAAAAGATCGTCCCCGGCGGCAACGGCGTGTTCAAGCCCGTCATTGTCGCGGGCGGGAGCATCGTCGGCACGTGGAGGACGAAGGCTTCGGCAGCCGGGCTCGCCGTGGTGCCTGTCCCGTTCGAAGAGCTTAGTCCCGGCCGCAGGGCGGCCTTCGAGCGTGAGGCGGAGCGCTACCGGCGGTTCCTGGCCGGGTGACGGCCCTGCGGCAGCGCAGGCCGCCGTCTGGCGGCGACGCGGGAGCTGCCTGTAGTCTCTGATGACGGTGATGGATCCCGCCGGGACAGCGCGTGCACCGGGTGTGCCGCCGTCCGAACCGCCGCACGGCTGATGGTTCCTGCCTTTGCAGCACGAAAGGTAGGTTGTCCATGTCCGGATGCGGCTGCGTGTGTCCCGCCTCCTCACGCCCCGGCAGGCCCGAGGACAGCAGTTTCACCGAGAGGACCGTCCATGAGTGAACCAGGCTCCGCCCTGCACCGCGCCGGCGAACCGGACCCGGCCCCGGGTCCCGCTTACACGCCGCGCAGGATATCCGGACCCGTCCTGATGGGGGTCGTCCCCGGCCAGCCGCTGGCCGTAGCGCACCGCGCCGCGGACCTGGCCCACAGCCTCGGCGTCGACCTGGTCTGCGCCTACGTCGACGTCACCACCTACCTCAGGGAAGAACCGGATGGCGCGGGCCAGGCGCGACCGATCGACCCGGACGGGATCGACGACGACGTCGAAGGCATCGGTGCAGCCATCAAGGGTCAGCTCGCGGCGGCGCTCGCCGGGTCCGGCGTGGCCTGGTCCTTCGTTACCCTCGCTGGAGACCCTGCCCGCGCCCTCGGCAGGCTTGCCGAGACCGTTGATGCCTCCGTCATCGTCGTCGGGACCCGCGAACGCGGCCTCGGTGCCCGGCTGGAGGAACTGCTCACCGGCTCGGTCGCCGTGCATCTGACGCACCGTCAGCTCCGTCCCGTACTGGTTGTACCTCTCGCCCCGCATACCAGGCACCAGCCCCAGGAAGGCCGCTGATGGAGCAGCCCGCTAAGACCGCCGCCGGTCCGGACCTTGATCCTGACGCGGAGACCCTCGGCGAGGTGCGCCCTCACCGGCCGGTGCACCTGCATCCCGGCTTCGTGCTCATCGTGGTCGCCGGGGGCATCCTCGGGGCGCTTGCCCGCTACTGGCTCAGTTCCGCCCTGCCTTCCCCGGCGGGCTGGCCGCTGCCCACTCTGTGCATCAACCTCGCCGGGGCGTTCGCCCTCGGCGTCCTGCTCGAAGGCCTGGCCCGTCGCGGGCCCGACGCCGGGCGGCTGCGGGTGGTCCGCCTCCTCGCCGGCACGGGCTTCATGGGCGCTTTCACCACCTACAGCACCATGGCGGTGGAGGCGAGCCACCTGTTCAGCGCCGGACGCGGCACCGATGCGCTCGTGTACCTGGCGGCCACCTTGCTCGGCGGAGCCCTCGCCAGCATCGCGGGGATCCGGGTCGCGGCCGGCCATCACACGCGCACCACAAAGCGGCGCCGCGCGGCTGCCCCGCATAACGTTCCGCCCGAAGGGAGGCGCCGGTGAGCGCCCTGACCGTCATCCTGATAGGCCTCGCAGGCGGCTTCGGTGCCGGCACACGGTTCATCGTGGACGGCCTTGTCCGCGGCCGGCTGCGAAGCGCGCTGCCAGCGGGCACCATCCTGATCAATCTCACCGGATCCTTCCTGCTGGGCTTGGTGGCCGGCGCCGTCATCGTCCACGCCGCCCCGGCCGAACTGCAGGCGGTCGCCGGCACCGGTTTCCTCGGCGGCTACACGACCTTCAGCACGGCCAGCTTCGAGACGGTACGGCTGGTCCAGTCCGGCAGGACCGGGCTGGCACTGCTCAACGGCGTCGGCTCCCTCGTGGGGGCCGTCGCCGCTGCAGCCGCGGGCCTGGCCCTGGGGGCGGTGCTGTGAGCGGGCAGGAGCAGCCTGCAACCAAGCAGGAAGAAACGGGCTCCGTGCGTCAGAACCGGTTCGGACCCGTGGGATTCGTCTTCGCCTTCGGCGTCGTCAGCATGCTCGCCGACGTCGTCTACGAGGGGGCCCGTTCGATCACCGGTCCCTACCTGGCGACCCTGGGCGCCTCGGCCGCCCTGGTCGGGTTCATCACCGGCCTCGGCGAAGCCGTGGCCCTGGTTCTGCGCCTGGCCACCGGACCGCTGGCCGACCGGACCCGCCGGTACTGGCCGCTGACGATCGCCGGCTATGCCCTCACCGTCGTCGCCGTGCCCTTGCTGGCGGTGGCTGCGTCGTTGTGGCAGGCCGCGGGGCTGGTGGTGGCCGAGCGGTTCGGGAAGGCGGTGCGCACCCCGGCCAGGGACACCATGCTCTCCCATGCGGGGTCCGCGATCGGCAGGGGCAAAGCCTTTGCGATCCATGAGGCCCTCGACCAGTCGGGGGCCCTCGTCGGCCCGCTCCTGGTCAGCCTGATGATTGCCATTTCCGGGTACCAGGCAGGGTTCGGCGTCCTCGCCATCCCCGGCGCGCTGGCCCTGGCCGCCGTCGTCCTGCTCCGGGGCGCCGTCCCTGCACCGGAGCGCTTTGACCCGCACAAGCCGGCCCATGCCTCCGGCACGGCGGCGCAGGCCGTCCGAAGGGCCCCCCTGCCGGCGCGGTTCTGGTGGTACAGCGCCTTCACCGCCGTCTCGATGTCCGGCTTCGCCACCTTCGGCGTGATTTCCTACCACATTGAGGTGCAGAAGGTCATCCCGGCGGCGCTGATCCCGGTCACCTATGCGGTGTCCATGGGGGCGGCGGCGCTGGCGGCCCTGTGGTCCGGCGCCCTTTATGACAGGATCGGGCTGCGCGGGCTGCTCATTGCGCTGCCGCTGACGGCTGCGGTGCCATTCCTGTCCTTCGCCACGGCGCCGGCGCTGATCTGGGTGGGTGCCGCGGTCTGGGGTGCCGCCCTGGGCATCCACGAATCAACGCTGCGCGCCGCCGTCGCGGATCTCGTACCGCGGGACCGGCGCGGCACCGGCTACGGCATCTTCACCGCCATCTACGGCGTTGCATGGCTTGCCGGTTCAACGGTCATCGGCGCGCTCTATGCGGTGTCGCTGCCCGGCCTGACAGCCTTCACGATCGCCACCCAGGTGGTCGCCCTGGCCGTCTTCGTGCCCCTGCTGAGGCGTCCGGCGGCCTAGACCCGGTTCAGAGGGTGCCGATGGCGATCTTGAGCATCCGGCGCAGCGGTTCCGCGGCGCCCCACAGCAGCTGGTCGCCGATGGTGAATGCGCTGATGTACTCCGGGCCCATTTCCAGCTTGCGGATCCGGCCCACCGGGATGTCCAGCGTTCCGGTGACGGCGATCGGGGTGAGCTGCTCCAAGGACGCTTCCTTGGTGTTGGACACCACCTTGGCCCACTCGTTGTCGGCGTCGATGATCTTCTCGATCTCCGCCACGGAGAGGTCCTCGGTCAGCTTCAAGGTCAGGGCCTGGGAGTGCGAGCGCATGGCGCCGATGCGGATGCAGAGGCCATCGAACGGGATGCGGTGGTCCTCGAAGCCGGCGCCCTTGAGGATCTTGTTCGTCTCGGCGCCGCCCTTCCACTCTTCCTTGGACTGGCCGTTGCCGAGGTCGGCGTCGATCCACGGGATCACCGAGCCGGCCAGCGGCACGCCGAACTGGCTTGCATCGAGTTCCGGGCTGCGCTGCGCGGCGAGCACCTTGCGGTCGATCTCCAGGATGGCCGAGGACGGGTGCGCCAATTCGTCTGCGACGGCCCCGTTGAGGGCGCCGAACTGGTTGAGCAGCTCGCGCATGTGGCGCGCACCCCCGCCGGAGGCCGCCTGATAGGTCATCGAGGTGCCCCACTCGACCAGGCCCTGCTTGAAAAGGCCGCCAAGGCCCATCAGCATGCAGGAAACGGTGCAGTTGCCGCCGATGAAATTCTTCACGCCGGACCTCAGGCCTGCGTCGATGACGTCGCGGTTCACCGGATCGAGGACGATGATCGAATCCTCGTCCATGCGCAGGGTGGAGGCGGCGTCGATCCAGAGGCCGTCCCAGCCGGCGGCGCGCAGCTTCGGGTACACCTCCTTGGTGTAGTCCCCGCCCTGCGCGGTCACGATGATGGGCAGCTTCGCCAGCGCGCCGACGTCGTAGGCGTCCTTGAGCGACCCGGCGCCGGCGGCAAACGACGGCGCGGCACCCCCGGCGTTGGAGGTGGAGAAAAAGACGGGGTTGATGTCGGCAAAGTCGTTCTCGTCCT
Organism: Paenarthrobacter sp. DKR-5; assembly: GCF_018531425.1. Taxonomy (GTDB): domain Bacteria; phylum Actinomycetota; class Actinomycetes; order Actinomycetales; family Micrococcaceae; genus DKR-5. Next base: position 167,017 of record NZ_JAHBOI010000001.1, on the reverse strand, counting down.
GCATGCGCTGCATCAGGACGGAACCGACCATGCCGCGCCAACCGACGAAGCCCACGGAAGAAGTCATGCGGCCATTTTACCGGCCGGCCGCCGGCACCCGCAGTTGGTTACGCCACACCCGGGGTGCGGGTCCAGTGTTCGAAGCGGTACCGGGTGCCGTTGCGGGAGGTGTGCCAGCCGTCGGCGGGGTCGGAGAGCTGCCGGGTCCAGTCCGGTCCGAGTTCCGGGGCGTGGGTGTCTCCGGCCGCGTGGGAATCGATGATGGTGACGACGGCGGTGTCGGCCCCCGGTGCTGCCTCGCCGAAGACCTTGCCGCCGCCCAGGACCCAGATCTCGTCGCTGCCCGAAGCCGTCCGGGCCGCCGCCAGGCCTTCGTCGAGGGAGTGCACGACGACGGCGCCGTCGGCCGCCCAGTCCTGCTGGCCGGTGATCACGATGTTCGTGCGGCCAGGCAGGGGCCGGTAGCGGGCCGGGAAGGAGTCCCAGGTCCTGCGGCCCATGACGACGGGGTGGCCGTTCGTCGTGCGCCGGAAGTGCTCGAGATCCTCCGGCAGGTGCCAGGGCATGGTGCCGTTCGCGCCGATCACGCCGCCGAGCGTCTGCGCCCAGATCATCCCGATCCGCGGTCCGGCTTCCTGCCTGCTCATACCGCGATCGGCGCCTTGATCGCGGGGTGGTGCTGGTAGTCCAGGACCTCGAAGTCCTCCAGCTCGTAGTCGAAGATGGAGTCGGGCTTCCGGCGCAGCCGCAGGGTCGGGTAGGGGAACGGGCTGCGGGTGAGCTGTTCGGTGACCTGCTCGACGTGGTCGTCGTAGATGTGGGTGTCCCCGCCGGTCCAGATGAACTCGCCCGGTTCCAGCCCGGTCTGCTGGGCGACCATCAGGGTAAGCAGGGCATAGGAGGCGATGTTGAACGGGACGCCGAGGAACATGTCGGCGCTGCGCTGGTAGAGCTGGCAGGAGAGCTTGCCGTCGGCCACGTAGAACTGGAAGAACGCGTGGCAGGGCGGCAGCGCCATCTTGGAGATTTCGGCGACGTTCCACGCGGAGACAATGTGCCGGCGCGAATCGGGGTTGCTTTTCAGGCTTTCGACGACCTGCGCGATCTGGTCGATGTGCCCGCCGTCGGGGGTCGGCCAGGAACGCCACTGCACGCCGTAGACAGGTCCGAGCTCGCCGTGCTCGTCGGCCCACTCGTTCCAGATCTTCACCCCGCGCTCCTGCAGCCACGACACGTTGGAGTCCCCGCGCAGGAACCAGAGCAATTCCAGGGCCACTGACTTGAAGTGCACGCGCTTGGTGGTGATCAGCGGGAACGACTCGGCCAGGTCGAAGCGGATCTGGCGCCCGAAGACGCTCCGCGTGCCCGTGCCGGTGCGGTCGCCCTTGGGCGTGCCGTGCTCCATCACATCGCGCAGCAGGTCTTCGTACGGGGTGGGAATAGTCACCGGCCCAGTCTATCCGGCGCGGTCTTCCCGGCCAGGGGCTTTGCGGCCAGCGGCTTTGTGGCCCGGTGCGCGAACGGCCGGTAACGGCGGCTTCCGGTGCGTGGAGCCCGCCGTTGGTGGCCGTTCGCGCGGTGTCCTAGTCGTCGAAGGGCTTGTATCTCTCGTAGGAGACGATGCGGCTGTTGTTGCTGGCACTGACCTGCAGGACGATCATTTCACCCGGTGTGAGGTAGGGGTCGGTCTCCGGCAGCAGGGCGCGCAGGCGGCCCGGCATGTGCCCGGCGAGCTGGGCCAGCACTGTCGGCAGGGCCGGCCGGTGCGTGCACACCGCCACCGGGCGGTGCTTGTCGAACAGGCCCTCCACGCTGGCGGCGGTCTTGCGCGGATGCCGCTGGTGTTTGGCCTCGGTGAGCGCATCGTCCAGCTTGAGCTTAGTGCCGGTCGCCTTCACATACGGGGAGACCGTCGCGACGCAGCGCAGCCACGGACTGCTCACGATACGGCTCGGCTGCCAGGCCATCAGCAGCCGCTGCACGGCCAGGGCCTGGCGGCGGCCGGTGGCTGCCAGCGGCCGGTCGCCTTCGGCGCGCGACCAGGCCGAGCGCGGTTTCGCCTTGGCGTGGCGCACGATGATCAGCGGCCAGGTGTCCAGGTCGCCCCGGCCGTGCGCGGTGGAGAGAGCCTCCAATGGCTCCCGGTCCGAGGGGTTGCTGAGCAGCTCCAGGGCTTTCTCGGGGGCGCACCACATGACAGCGTCGACTTCCTTGCCGTCAGGGATGGCCCGCATACCGTCAGCTTTCGCCGCCCAGTAGTACACGTCCTTTGCGCCGGCGGCGACCTGATACCTGATGGTGGGCAACGGCCGGCCGAGGGTGATTTCGAGCCCGATTTCCTCGCGGACTTCGCGCACTGCCGTTTCCGGGACGGTTTCGCCCGGATCCATCTTTCCCTTGGGCCAGGACCAGTCGTCGTAGCGCGGACGGTGGATCAGCAGCACTTCGAGCCGGCCCTTGCGGGCGCGCCAGCACAGCGCACCGGCGGCGAGGACGTCCGCCGGCCCCGCGGGCGGGACGGTCTCCGTGCTGCTCTGCTGTGCGCTGTCCTCGAGGATGCCAGCGTCTTCGGTCATCAGCGCAGGGCGGCTGACCGCTGGCGGGACCGGGTGGAGAGCAGCCAGGACTGCACGTCGCTGAGCGGTTCACCGTTTTCGTCGAGGTGGTGCCGGGTCCATACCCCCGACTCGTCCAGATGCCAACTGGACGTGCGCGGATCGACGTAGCGGTCCATCAGCGACATGACGTCCGCAACATCCTCGCGGTTGCCCAGCTGCACCAGGGCCTCCACCCTGCGGTCGAGGTTGCGGTGCATCATGTCCGCCGAGCCGATGTAGACAACCGGGTCCCCGGCGTTGGCGAAGGCGAACACCCGGGAGTGCTCGAGGAACCGTCCCAGGATGGATCGGACCGTGATGTTCTCGCTCAGCCCGGGCACGCCCGGCCGCAGCGAACAGATGCCGCGCACGATGATGTCCACGTGCACCCCGGCCTGCGAGGCCCGGTAGAGCGAGTCGATGATCGCTTCGTCCACCATCGAGTTGACCTTGATGACCACGCGGGCGGCCAGCCCGGCACGGCTGTTGGAGATCTCCCGCTCGATCCTGTCGATCAGGCCGGAGCGGACCGAGCGCGGGGCGACCAGCAGGCGCTTGAACGTCGACTTCGGCGCGTAGCCGGAGAGCTGGTTGAACAGCTTGGAGAGGTCTTCGCCCACCTGCTCGTTGGCGGTGAGCAGGCCGAGGTCCTCGTAGTACCGGGCGGTGCGCGGGTGGTAGTTGCCGGTGCCGATGTGGCTGTACCGGCGCAGCCCGTCCAGTTCCTGCCGGACCACCAGGGAGAGCTTGCAGTGCGTTTTCAGGCCCACGATGCCGTAGACGACGTGCACGCCGGCCTGTTCGAGCTTGCGCGCCCAGCTGATGTTGGCCTGCTCGTCGAAGCGCGCCTTGATCTCCACCAGGGCAAGCACCTGCTTGCCCGCTTCCGCGGCGTCCACGAGCGCGTCCACGATCGGGGAGTCGCCCGACGTGCGGTACAGGGTCTGCTTGATGGCCTGCACCTTCGGATCCGACGCGGCCTGTTCGAGGAACGCCTGCACCGAGGTGGAGAACGAGTCATAGGGGTGGTGCAGGAGGATGTCGCGGCGGCGCATCGCGGCGAACACGTTCGCAGCCTTGGCGGTTTCGGACTCGTTGAGGTAGCGGCTGGTGTGTGCCACGTGCTTGGGGTAGCGCAGGTCGGAGCGGTCGATGCCGCCGATCACGGACAGGCCGCGCAGGTCCAGCGGGCCCGGGACGGCGTACACCTCGGACTCCTCGACGCCGAGTTCGCGCACCAGCAGGGACCGGATGTTCGGGTTGATGTCGTTGGTGACCTCCAGGCGCACCGGCGGTCCGAAGCGGCGGCGCAGCAGCTCCTTCTCCAGGGCCTGCAGCAGGTTCTCGGCGTCGTCCTCCTCAACCTCCACGTCCTCATTGCGGGTAACGCGGAAGGAGTGATGCTCGAGCACCTCCATGCCGGGGAAGAGCTGGTCCAGGTGCTCGGCGATGACCTCCTCGAGCGCGATGAAGCGCGCGACGCGGCCAGGGATCGTGCCGGCACGCGGTCCGTCGATGGAGATCAGGCGGGGCAGCTGGTCCGGCACCTTCAGCCTGGCGAACAGCTCCTTGTCGCTCACCGGGTTGCGCACCACGACGGCCAGGTTCAGCGAAAGCCCCGAGATGTACGGGAACGGGTGCGCCGGGTCCACCGCCAGAGGCGTGAGGATCGGGAACACCTTCTCCTTGAACAGCGTGCTCAGTTCCGCCCGGGCGGCCTCGTCCAGCTCGTTCCAGTGGACCAGGTGGATGTGCTCGTAGGCGAGGGCAGGCCGGATCTGCTCGGCGAAGACCTGCGCGTGCCGGGCCTGCAGCTTGTGCGCCGCGGCGCTGATCTGGTCCAACACCTCCATCGGGCTCAGCCCGGCGGGCGAGGGCACGGCGAGACCGGTGGCGATCCGGCGCTTGAGGCCGGCGACGCGCACCATGAAGAACTCGTCCAGGTTGGAGGCGAAGATGGAGAGGAAGTTCACGCGCTCGAGCAGGAACAGGTCCGGGTCCTCCGCCAGCTCCAGGACCCTCGCGTTGAAGGCAAGCCAGCTCAGCTCACGGTCCAGGAACCGGTCGGGGCGGATGTCGCCCTCGGGGACCATGGTCGGCGCGAACTCGGGGATGTCGATGCGGTCCTGGGTGGCGCGGGCGGCATTGACCTCGGAGGAGCCGAAGACAGCACTGGTGGCCGTGCCCAGAGATTCCGGTTGCATGCTCACTCCTTAGTCGCGGTGCGTGCTTCCTGGTCTCAACATTACAAGTTCCGCAGCAGCGTTACGCGGGCGTCGCAACAGTGGCGACGGCGCCCTCGGCAGCGGAGGCCGGTGCGTACATCACGTCGGTGTCCCACCGGGTGAAGCCCAGCTTGCGGTAGAGCGCGACCGCGGCCTGGTTGTCAGCGTCCACATAGAGCATGATGGCGCTCAGCCCGGCGTCATGCAGGTGGTTGATGCCCGCGATGGTCAGTGCCTTGCCCAGCCCTTTGCCCTGGGCTGCGGCGGTGACGCCGACGACGTACACCTCGCCCATCGCAGGGTGGCCGCCGGTCCGCGGATGCACTTTCGTCCAATGGAAGCCCAGGATCGTCCCGTGCGCATCGACCGCGAGGAGGAAGCCGGCCGGGTCGAACCACGATTCCGCCATCCGTGCCCGCAGGTCGCCCAGGGTCATGGAGCCCTGTTCGGGATGGTGCGAGAACGCGTCGGCATTCGCAGCGAGCCACGCCTTGTCGTCCTGGCCCGGGACGAAGGCCCGCAGCGTCACGCCCTCGGGCAGTTCGACCGCGGGCATCGGAGCCGACGTACGGGTCAGCCGCATCCGCCACAGCTCCCGCACCGGCACGTAGCCGTACTGCCGCGCCAGGTCGGCCGCCGCCTCGTGGTTGCCGTGCGACCAGGCGTGCAGCCCGTCGAGGCCGCGGACGGACTTGAGGGTGTCCACCAGCCGTGCCCCCACGCCCTGGTTCCGGTACCAGGGGTGCACCACAATCTCCAGCACTCCCGTGCCGTCCGGCTCGAGGGTGACGACGGCGGCGCCGGCAAGATCCTGCGCTGTGGCCGGGTCCGACTCCTCTTCCGGCGAATAGAGCGCGAGCGTCAGCAGGTTCGAGGCGTCGGCGTCCGCGGAGCGGAGGTCCACCAGGGTCTGCTCGGACAGCGGCGGGTTGCCGTCGGACTCGGCCGATGCCGCGACAAGGGCGGTGATGTCCCGGATCAGCTCGCCGTCGGGTGCGCCGCGGACTGTCAGGACGGGCCAGTTTTCGGAGATCGCTCGGCTCATGAGCCAAGGCTACTGGCAGCACAGGCGGCGGTCGACCGGCCCCGCCGGTGCCCCGGGAGGCGCGGAACCCCCGGCGGGCGCGCCGATTTGGGTGCCGCGCAGCACCCGGGTATAGTCGGTATCCCGGACAGCGGTCGGGATGATCAGGACAAGATCATCAGCACGGCCGGCGTCCACGAGGGGGATGCACCAGTGGGGTGCCTTTGATACGTTCGACCCGTATGTCCTCCACCAGGATGTCAAAGCCTCCGACCCGCCCGGGTCGGAGCCTTTGACGTTAAGCCTGAAGCCGCCAAGGGCATGAGGCGGGGCGGCCTAGGTGTCGGCTTCGGTCAGTTCGTCCTCGGGGAGCCGGGCCAGGGTGAGCCGGTAGCCGACGTTGCGAACAGTGCTGATGAGGTTCTCGTGATCAGCGCCGAGCTTGGCCCGCAGGCGCCGCACATGCACGTCCACGGTCCGGGTGCCTCCGTAATAGTCGTAGCCCCAGACCTCGTGCAGCAGCTGGCTTCGGGTGAAGACGCGTCCGGGGTGCTGCGCCAGGTACTTCAGCAGCTCGAATTCCTTGAACGTCAGGTTCAGCGCCTGGCCGTTGACCCGCGCGGTGTAGCTCGATTCATCAATCACGACGCCGGCGGCACGGATCTCGCTGTTCGTTTCCTCGTCCGGCATGGAACTGCGGGCCACCGCGAGCCGGATGCGGGCCTCCACCTCGGCCGGGCCGGCGGTGTCCAGCACCACATCCTCCACGGCCCACACCGCTGACACGGCCGCCATGCCGCCTTCGGTCAGAATCAGAATCAGCGGAGTGCTCAGGCCTGTCGCCTTCAGGAGCTGGGTGAGCGAGCGCGCCCCCACAAGATCCTTGCGGGCGTCGAGAAAGACAATATCGCAGGGGTCGGTGTCGAGCAGGGCGGTAGGCTCGGCCGGCAGGATATGGATGCGGTGGTTGAGCAGCTCCAACGCAGGCAGGATGTCCACTGATGAACCGGGGCTGTTTGTTAGCAGCAGAATGTGCGACATGTTTCCTCCAATGGGCCGTGCGCGCGCATCCTTGGGCGTCCCAGCCTCGGCTGGGTGGGCCGAGGTTGGGTTTGATTATAGCCCCACGTGGCGCCGGCGGCCCGAACATTGCGCGTCTCGCACGCCGACGGAGCTTTAAGGCAGGATGGCAGGGTGAAGTCATCGATCATCGGCCTGGCCGGCATAGCGGGCCTGGCGGCAATCATCGCCGCCTCCTACCGGCCCGGAACGGTGATGCTTGCGGTCTCCTGCGTCGCCGCCGCCGTCGTCGGCTACGGCTGGCCGCATTATCTGGGCGTGCCGGCGCGCAAGACGCTCGGCTCCATCATCGCCCTGGCCGGGATCGGCGCGGCCTTCGCTGCAGCATTCTCGCCTGTCCCCGGAGTGCTGGGCTGGGTGCCGGCGTTCATCGCCCTCGGCATCGGAGCGGTCTTCGTCATGCAGTTGCTGCGGGGCACGGGCCAGGCGCAACGGCTCGAATCCACTTTGGGGGCCAGCACCGGAGTGTTGCTGGCGTGCCTTGGCGCCGGTTGGATCGCTGCGGCCCGGGTGAACGGCCTCGGGCCGATGATGCTCGTGACCGGTGCCAGCGGTGTCTTCGCCCTGGCGGCCGGCCTGATCCGCTGGCCGGACAGGATCGTGGCGCCGATCGGCATCGTGCTCGCCGGCCTCGCGGGGCCGATGGCGGGCCTGCTCTTCTTCGATGTCCCGGTGCTGGCGGCTGTCGTCGTCGGCGTCGCCATCGGCGCGGTGCTCGTCTCCTTCCGCCGGCTGGTGGTGCTCAGCGGGATGCCCAGGACCTTCCCCGCAGCCCTCGCCCTGGGCCTGGCTCCCGTCTATGCCCTGGGCACCTTGGTCTACTTCATCGAGAAACTGCTCATCGTTTAACGCGTTAGGATACGGGTATGTCGGTTCTGGGATTCGAAATCTTCTTCATCGTCCTGCTGGTGATTGCTGGCCTGTCCATGGCATGGTTCGCGGGCCTGGTCGTCTGGCGCCTGTTCAAGGGCCAGAAGTAACACTCCGCCGAGGCGTCGCGCATGCCCATCGAGATTCCCACTGACCTCACCCCGGAGCTCGTTCCCCTTTCCTGGCTGATTGGCACCTGGGAAGGTACCGGCCGGCTCGGTGCCGGCGAGGCCGATTCCGAGCATTTCGCGCAGCGGGTAATCTTCGGCACGAATGGCCTGCCCTACCTGCACTATTCGGCGGAAAGCTGGCTGACCGACGAGGACGGCACGAAGCTCCGGCCCCTGTCACTGGAGACCGGGTTCTGGGCGCTGGACCGCAAGCTCAACGACGCCGACGGCGGACCGGGCCTCATTCCGGCGGACATCGTTCCCGCCTTGACCACCGCGGACGACGTCGAGAAGCTGCGCAATGAGGACGGCGGGTTCGACCTCACTGCCACCATCGTGCACCCCGGCGGCATCGCCGAGCTCTACTACGGCCAGATCAAGGGCCCGCAGATCCAGCTCACCACGGATCTGGTGATGCGCGGGGCGCAGTCGAAGCAGTATGACGCCGCCACCCGCATTTTCGGGCTGGTCAACGGGGACCTGTTCTGGCGCTGGGACGTTGCGGCGGCGGGCAAGCCGCTGGAGGCGCATGCCTCCGCCATCCTCAAAAAGACTGCCTGACCGGCGCCGCGCCGGCGCCGCCGGAATACCCGCCACCCCGAAGGACGTTCTTCTTTCATGAGCTACCAGAGCCCCCTGCTGACGCGCCCCGGCGCCGTCGAGGCCGGCGGCCTCGACGCCGGCGTAGCCGCCCACTACGGGGACCCGCTGCGCGAGCAGCGCGCCCTCGCCGAAGGGCGGGCCGTCGTCGACCTCTCGCACCGCGGCGTCGTCACCGTGGCAGGCCCGGACCGGCTGAGCTGGCTCAACACGCTGTCGTCCCAGCAGGTGGGCAGCCTGAGCCCCCGCACCGGCACCGAACTGCTGCTGCTGAGCGTGCAGGGAAGGATTGACTTCGACGCCAGGGTGGTCGACGACGGCGACAAGACCTGGCTGCTGGTCGAAGCCGACGAAGCAGCGCCGCTGGCCGAATGGCTGACGAAGATGAAGTTCATGCTGCGGGTCGAGGTCGCCGACGAAACGGGGCAGTGGGCACTCGCTGGTTCCACGGCTCCGGTGGCGGGCTGGGAAGGGTTCCTCGTCTGGCGCGACCCGTGGCCGGAGGTTGGCCCCGGCGGCTTCGCCTACACGGCTGTCGAGGAGGACCGCCACCCGGGCCGCGAGCGGAGCTGGTACGAATATCTCATTCCCGCCGAACAATTCGAGCAAGCCCTGGCGGACAGGCCCCTTGCCGGGGCCTGGGCGGCTGATGCCCTCCGGATCGCCGCCTGGCGTCCGCGCCGCGGCGCCGAAACCGATGAGAAGACCATTCCGCACGAGCTGGACCTGCTGCGGACCGCTGTGCATCTCGCCAAGGGGTGCTACAAGGGCCAGGAAACCATCGCCCGGGTGCACAACCTCGGCCATCCGCCGCGGCGGCTCGTGTTCCTGCACGTGGACGGGTCCCAGCACACCCTTCCCGCCGTCGGCAGCGTTGTCCGGGCCGGCGACAGGCAGGTCGGCACCGTGACGTCGGCCGCCCAGCACTACGAAATGGGCCCGATAGCGCTGGCCGTCGTGAAGCGCACAGTGGACCCCGGCGAGACACTGACCGTCGACGACGACGGCGAACTGTATGCGGCGTCGCAGGAGGTCATCGTGGCGCCGGACGCCGGCCAGGTCGTAGGCCGGCAGAGCGGTTTTCTCAAGCGGCACTAAGCGGACGGAGCATCCTGGCGCCTCCATCCAGGACGGCTCCTGTTCCGAACCACTGTTGAGGTATTGTCAGCGGTCGCCGTCGACGAGCGGTCGGCGATATGAGCAAGAAGGACAACCGATGGAACCGATTTCCAAGCCGTGGCCGGCGCTGTGGTCGCTCGTGCTCGGCTTCTTCATGATCCTGATCGACACGACCATCGTCTCGGTGGCGAACCCGCGGATCATGGAGGGCCTCCACACGGACATCAATTCGGTCATCTGGGTGACCAGCGCCTACCTGCTGGCGTACGCGGTGCCGCTGCTGATCACCGGGCGCCTCGGTGACCGTTTCGGTCCGAAGCGGCTTTATCTGGCCGGTCTGCTGACCTTCACCGCGGCCTCCGTCTGGTGCGGGCTGGCCGGGGACATCGGCATCCTGATCACCGCACGCATCGTCCAGGGCCTTGGTGCGGCGCTGATGACGCCGCAGACGATGGCGGTCATCACGCGGATTTTCCCGCCGGACCGCCGCGGTGCCGCCATGGGGCTGTGGGGCTCGGTGGCCGGCGTTGCCACCCTGGTCGGACCCGTGCTGGGCGGCGTGCTCGTGGACGGCCTGGGCTGGGAATGGATCTTCTTCATCAACCTGCCCATCGGCGTCGTCGCCTTCTTCTGCGCGTTGCGTTTCGTGCCCGCGCTGAGCACCCACCCGCACCGCTTCGACATCGTAGGAGTCGTGCTCAGCGCGCTGGGCATGTTCCTGCTGGTTTTCGGCATCCAGGAAGGCCAGACCTACAGCTGGGGCACCATCGTCGGGCCGCTGTCCGTCTGGTCCCTGATTATCGCCGGGCTGGTGGTACTCGCCGCCTTCGTCGTATGGCAGCGCGTGGGCAAGGGCGAGCCTCTGCTGCCGCTGGGTTTGTTCCGCGACCGGAACTTCTCGCTGGCGAACGCCGCCATCACCACCGTCGGTTTCACCGTCACGAGCATGTCCCTGCCGCTGGTGTTCTACTACCAGATCGTCCGGGGTCTCACCCCCACGCAGTCCGCCTTGATGCTGGTTCCGATGGCCGTGATCTCCGGCGCCCTGGCGCCGGTGACGGGCAAGCTCGTGGACCGGGTGAACCCCAAATTCATTGCGGCAGCAGGCTTGATGCTCCTCGCGCTGGGCTTGTTCTGGTACTCGGCGCTGCTCGCGCCCGACGTCAATATTGCGCTGCTCCTGCTTCCCAGCGCCGTGCTGGGCCTGGCGAACGCCGGCATCTGGGCGCCCTTGTCGACGTCCGCCACCCGTAACCTGCCGCCGCATCAGGCCGGCGCCGGCTCGGGGGTCTACAACACCACCCGGCAGATCGGTGCCGTGCTGGGCAGCGCCTCCATCGCGGCGCTGATCCAGGGGCGGCTCGCCGCCGATCTTCCCCAGGCCCCCGGCGGCACCATGAAGACCAACGAGTTTGGCGGCCAGCTGCCCGGGTTCCTGCACGAGGGCTTCACCACCGCCATGTCGCAGTCCCTGTTGCTGCCTGCCGGCATCGCCCTGATCGGCGTGCTGGTGGTGCTCTTCTTCGCCAAGCCGAAGCCTGTGCAGCAGTGGGGCGCCGGCGCGGCCGGCACGCCGGCGGTGCGCCAGCCGGCCCCGGCCGCCGGGGAAGGCCGCTAGCCGAGCAGCACGCTGGTCTGGCTGCCGCCTTCGACGAAGCCGAGCCGGCGCGCTGTCGCGCGGGACGCGGTGTTGTTCACCTCGGCCCGCCACTGCGGCACCAGGCCAGCCGACAGCGCCTCGTGCCCGGCAATGGATGCGATCAGCGTGCCGCGGCCGGTCCGGCGCAGGCCGGGAGCGACGAGCGTGCCCAGCTGGGCCAGGATGCCGGCCCGCTCCTCGTAGCCCGCGCCGGCCGCCGGGCGGTCATCCTCGAGCAGGACGAACTGGTGCTCCTGGCCTGAGAGACGCACCTCGTTGACGTCGTCCGGCGGGCAAAGTGCTTCCAGCGCCGCGGAATCCTCCCGATCGAGCGAGACCGTGACCTCATGCTCCGGCTGGGTCAGCTCGAGGTCATCCGCAAAGTAGAGCACTGCGGCTCCCAGGCCGTGGCCGCCGTGGTCCCGGGTCAGCCGCAGCAGGGTGGCGTGCCGGGCCAGTTCGTCGTCGGCAAGATCCCGCGCAGCGTCCAGAGCCCACCGCGGCCCGCGCAAGGCCGAGGCCCCGAACAGCCGCACGAACGTGAGCGCCTCGGCGTTCTCGTCCGGGATTTCCAGGCGGACGGCGCCCGGAACGAGGGCATCGTCCGGGCAGCCGAGCAGCCGCGCCCAGGCGAGATGCACGATCGGGATGCTGGCGGCGTCGAAACTCATGCTTCTACGCTAGCCGAGCACCCTGCCTGCGGCCGCTAGCCGAAGAGGATCGCAGCCTCGTCGTAGCGGGACTGCGGGACGACCTTCAGGTTGCCCAGGGCGGCGTCGAAGCCGACGTGGACGATGTCCGTCCCGTTCAGCGACACCATGGTGCCCCAGCGCTTGTCCACGACCGAGTCGATGGCGGCCATGCCCAGACGGGTGGCGAGCACACGGTCGAACGCCGAGGGCACGCCTCCGCGCTGGATGTGCCCGAGCACGGTGGCGCGGGTCTCGATGCCGGTGCGGGCCTCCAGCTCGGGGGCCAGCTGCTCGGCGATGCCGCCGAGCCGGGGCCGGCCGAAGGTGTCGAGGCCGCGCTCGGAGTGAGGGGTTTCCTGGCCTTCGGGAACGAAGCCCTCGGCGACGACGACCAGCGGGGCGCGCCCGCGGTCGTGGGCCTCGTTGACCCATTCAGTGACCTGGTCCATGGACACCTTTTGCTCCGGGATCAGGATGGCGTGGGCGCCCGAGGCCATCCCCGCGTGCAGGGCGATCCAGCCCACGTGGCGGCCCATGACCTCGGCGATCATCGTGCGGTGGTGGGACTCGCCGGTGGTGCGCAGGCGGTCGATCGCCTCGGTGGCGATCTGCACGGCGGTGTCGAAGCCGAAGGTGTAGTCCGTGGCATCAAGGTCGTTGTCGACGGTCTTGGGAACACCGACAATCTTCAGGCCTGCGTCCGTGAGCCGCTTCGCCGCGGCCAGCGTGCCTTCACCGCCGATGGCGATGATGGCGTCAATGCCGAGGCGCTTGAGGTTGTCCTTGATGACCTCGGGACCGCCGCTGCCTTCGAACGGGTTGGTGCGGGAGGTGCCCAGAATGGTGCCGCCCTGCTTCGAGATGCCCCGCACGCTCTGCCGCGGCAGCTCCATCACGTCGCCTTCGACCACGCCTCGCCAGCCGTCGCGGAAACCGACGAACTCCTGACCGTGGACTTTGATGCCCTTCAACACTGCTCCGCGGATAACCGCATTCAGTCCGGGGCAGTCGCCGCCGCTGGTAAGGATGCCAATTTTCATAGTGGGCCCGGGTCCTTGGGTTGGGATTATTAACTCAGGAGCGCCCCGTTGAGCTCGCTAAACGATTCTAGACGTATCCGGCACGGCACTGTGCGCCAGCTAACATTCGCTCCGTAACAACCCATCGGTAACAACCCATCCGTGACAACCCAGCGGCCCGCGGGCAGCGACGGTCCGCGGGCTGAGGGGCCGGCCGGGCGCCGGCGGCTACGAAACCGACTTGTTGCGCAGCCAGGATTCGAGCAGGATGCGGCCGGTGGCGCTGTCCGGAAGCAGGATCCAGGCGAGGATGTAGAAGACCACGGCAGGCCCGGGCAGCAGGGCGAGGACCAGAAAGATGATCCGCACCAGCGTGGGGTCAACATTCAGTTTCGCGGCGATTCCGCCGCAGACGCCGCCGATCCACCGGTTGGGTCCACGGTTAAGGCCGATGCTGCGAATGACGCTGAAGAACTTTTCCATGGAATCAGAATTCCTTGTCCCGGGGCTGTTTGTCACGGGTAGCCTGCTGGCGCAGGGCCGTCAGCACGCCCAACCACCCGCGACGCGGCCATGACGCGGTTTCCCGCTTATGACACGGTTTCCGGCGCGTCATAAGCGGGAAACCGTGTCATAAGCGGCAGCGAGCCCCTGGAAGTGAGCGCTAGCGTGCGGTTCCGAGGAACTCCTGCAGCCGGCGGATGCCCTCGGCGAGGTCCTCGTCGCCGAGGGCATAGGAGAGCCGCAGGTACCCGCTCGGTCCGAACGCCTCGCCGGGAACGACGGCGACTTCGACCTTGTCCAGGATCAGCGCCGCCAGTTCCGCGCTCGTTTCCGGGCGGACACCGCCAAGGTCCTTGCCGAGCAGGCCGCGCACATCCGCATAGGCATAGAACGCCCCGTGCGGCGTCGGGCAGTCGACGCCCTCGATCGCGTTCAGCCCGGCCACAATGGCCTTGCGGCGCCGGTCGAAGGCCACCTTCATCTCGTCCACCGCCGTCAGCGGACCGGAAACGGCGGCGAGGGCCGCGATCTGGGACACGTTGGCCACGTTAGAGGTCGCGTGCGACTGCAGGTTGGTGGCGGCCTTGATGACGTCGGCCGGACCGATCATCCAGCCCACGCGCCAGCCGGTCATCGCGTAGGTCTTCGCTACGCCGTTGAGCACGACCACCCGGTCGCCGAGCTCGGGCACCGCCGTGGCGATCGAGGTGAACGGGACGCCGTCGTAGGTGAGGTGTTCGTAGATCTCATCCGTGACGACCCACAGCCCGTTGGCAGCGGCCCACTGGCCGATCGCGGTGACCTGCTCCGGGCTGTACACGGCCCCGGTCGGGTTGGAGGGGGAGACGAACAGCAGGATTTTCGTGCGCTCGGTCCGGGCCGCCTCCAGCTGGTCCACGCTCACCAGGTAGCCCTGGTCGGGGCCGGCGAACACGTCAACCGGCACCCCTCCGGCCAGCCGGATCGCTTCCGGATACGTGGTCCAGTACGGAGTGGGGACGAGCACCTCGTCGCCCGGGTCGAGCAGGGTGGCGAAAGCCTCGTAGACGGCCTGCTTGCCGCCGTTGGTGACCAACACCTGGGAAGGGTCGACGACGTAGCCCGAATCGCGCCTGGTCTTCTCGGCGATCGCGGCCCGCAGCTCCGGCAGGCCCGCGGCAGGGGAGTAGCGGTGGTAGCGGGGCTGGCGGGCGGCGTCGACGGCGGCGTCGACAATGTACCCGGGCGTCGGGAAATCGGGTTCCCCGGCGCCGAACCCGATCACCGGACGTCCTGCGGCCTTCAGCGCCTTGGCCTTGGCGTCCACGGCGAGAGTGGCTGACTCCGCGATGGAGCCGATTCGTTGCGAAATGCGCGGCATGAGATTCCTGGTTCGCTAGCGGACCCGCGGGGCGAGGCTGTCCCGGGGATGGAGGGCGGATACAGTCCAACTGTAGTCGCCTGCCCGTCCGCGCCCGGGGGTGCGGCAGGCCGCTGGGAGGCCCGGTTCGACGTACGGCTCCGGATTGCGTAGACTTGATCTCCGGTATTGATCTCACCTTGATTGGTGCGCGCCTTGAGGGCGGGCAGCGGCGGGGCGGGATGATCCGAAGGGTAGTGGCGCAATTGGTAGCGCAGCGGTCTCCAAAACCGCAGGTTGCAGGTTCGAGTCCTGTCTGCCCTGCGCAGGGCTGTGACCACGGGGCTGGTCCCGGAATTGAAATTCCGTTCACGTCCCGTGGCGCGGCGAAAGAGCGGCAAGAGACGCCGATGACCGGTAACGGAGATTGAGTGAGGACCAGGTGACCAACACAGCTGCCAGCAGCTCGCAGGGCCGCCCCGCGAAGAAGGGCGCCAAGCCCGGATTCTTCGCCCGTATCGCTCTCTTTGTCCGCCAGGTCATCGGCGAACTGAAGAAGGTAGTTGCTCCGACCCGTCAGGAGCTGGTCAACTACACCCTTGTTGTGCTGGTGTTCGTCATCATCATGATGGTGATCGTCACCGTCCTGGATCTTGCCTTCGGTTCCGCCATCGGGTGGATCTTCGGCGGGTCCGGCACGACCGGGCAGTAAGGCCCCGGTTTGCTTCGGCTGGCCCGGCGGTCCGCCGGCCAGCGCCGGCCGGGTGGAGCCGTACAACACACGCATCAGGAAAGCAGGAGACCAAGTGTCTGAGCAAGAGCTCGAGTTTGCTGAAGAAGCAGCCGCCGCCGAGCAGGCCGAGGCCGCCGACGTCGAGACCGGCGCTGAGGAAGCTGCCGCCGACAACGTCGAAGCCGACGCGGAGGCCGCGGGCGAAGAGTCCGACGCCCTCGAAAACGCCGCTGCGGCCGCTCCTGCCGACCCGGCCGAAGAGTTCAAGGCCAAGCTGCGCCGCCAGGAAGGTGACTGGTACGTCATCCATTCCTACGCCGGCTATGAGAACCGCGTGAAGGCGAACCTCGAGACCCGCATCCAGACCCTGGACATGGAAGACTACATCTTCGAAATCCAGGTCCCGATGGAGGAAGTCGTCGAGATCAAGAACGCGCAGCGCAAGGTGATCAACCGCGTGCGCATCCCCGGCTACGTGCTGGTCCGCATGGACCTGACCGACGCCTCCTGGGGCGCCGTCCGCCACACGCCGGGCGTGACCGGCTTCGTCGGCAACGCGCACAACCCCGTCCCGCTGCGCCTCGACGAGGTCTACTCGATGCTCGCCCCGGTGTTCGAGGAGCAGCAGGCGGAGAAGGGCAAGCCGTCGCGCGCTGCCGCCGCCCCGATCAACGTCGACTTCGAAATCGGCGAGTCGGTCATCGTCAAGGAGGGCCCGTTCGAGACCCTGCCCGCCACGATCTCGGAGATCAAGCCGGAGTCGCAGACACTGGTGGTGCTGGTGTCGATCTTCGAACGCGAGACCCCGGTGACGCTCTCGTTCAACCAGGTCTCGAAGATCTAGTAGAATTTGTAAGCTTCGCGCCGCCGCCGCCTGCTTTGCGGCTGCGGCGCGGCGACTGCCTCGCCAGGGCGGTCAACCCCCTGCGGCACGCTCCTGTGTCCCAGGACAGTTATTGAACGTAAAGGACCTACATTGGCTCCCAAGAAGAAGGTCACCGGCCTCATCAAGCTGCAGATCCAGGCAGGTGCCGCCAACCCGGCTCCTCCGATCGGTCCTGCGCTTGGCCAGCACGGTGTCAACATCATGGAATTCTGCAAGGCGTACAACGCCGCGACGGAATCCCAGCGTGGAAACGTCATCCCGGTGGAGATCACGGTTTACGAAGACCGTTCCTTCACCTTCATCACCAAGACCCCGCCGGCCGCTGAGCTGATCAAGAAGGCTGCGGGCGTGCAGAAGGGTTCCGCAACCCCGCACACCGTCAAGGTGGCGAAGCTGACCCAGGATCAGGTGCGCGAAATCGCCCAGACCAAGCTCGAGGACCTGAACGCCAACGATGTCGAGGCCGCGGCCAAGATCATCGCCGGCACCGCCCGTTCCATGGGCATCACCGTCGAATAATTTCGGCAGCAGCAGTACCCGCATTACTTCCAAGTCCGCCGGCAACAAGGTCCGGCGGCGTGTGGCAGGGCCGGCGCGGTCCGCAGACCACAACTGCACAAGGAGAAACAAGCAGCATGGCAAAGCGCAGCAAAGCATATGAGGCAGCTCTCGCCAAGATCGACGGCGAGAAGCTTTACGCCCCGGTCGAGGCCATCAGCCTCGCCAAGGAGACCAACCCCTCCAAGTTCGACGCGACGGTTGAGGTGGCCTTCCGCCTCGGCGTCGACCCCCGCAAGGCGGACCAGATGGTGCGCGGCACCGTCAACCTGCCGCACGGCACCGGCAAGACCGCCCGCGTGCTGGTCTTCGCCACGGGCGACCGTGCCGAGGCCGCTCTGGCAGCCGGCGCCGACTTCGTCGGCTCTGACGACCTGATCGAGAAGATCCAGGGCGGCTGGACCGACTTCGACGCCGCCGTCGCCACCCCGGACCTGATGGGCAAGGTCGGCCGCCTGGGCAAGGTGCTCGGCCCCCGCAACCTGATGCCGAACCCGAAGACGGGCACCGTGACCAATGACGTCGCCAAGGCAGTCCAGGACATTAAGGGCGGCAAGATCGACTTCCGCGTCGACAAGCACTCGAACCTGCACTTCATCATCGGCAAGGTGTCCTTCGACGCCCAGAAGCTGACCGAGAACTACGCCGCAGCGCTCGAGGAAGTCCTGCGACTGAAGCCGTCCGCCGCGAAGGGCCGCTACGTCCAGAAGGCGACCGTTTCCACCACCTTCGGCCCCGGCATCACCGTGGACCCGAACGTGACCAAGGTGCTCACCGAAGCGTAAGCTCGCGGACTCACCGTTTCGAAGGGATCCCGGACAGCCCAGGCTGTCCGGGATCCCTTTCGTTTTGCCCCCAGTGTGGCAGAGTTGAGCCCATCAGCGGTCGCCGGGCGGCAGATCCCGTCCGGCGTCATGGGAGGAAGCAGGAAGAGGTGGATAAGCTCCGCATTGAGCAGCTGTGGGTCCCCGATTCGCTTGATCAGCCCGACGCCGCCGATTTCCTTGAGATGGTGGAAGTGGCGCGCCAGGTACGCGTCTGGACCTGGGGCAACGATGATTTGGCCTACACCGCCGACGAGATGCTGCAGATGTTCCGGGACCCGTACGAGCGCTACGTGGTGCTGGTGGGCCGCCTCGACGACAGGATCGTGGCCCGCGTGGGTATCTCGATGCCGCTGGCGGAGGATACCGGGCTCGCGGAACTGACAATGGACGTGCTGCCGGGCTACCAGCACCGCGGAGTGGGCCGGGAACTGCTGGCGGCCGCCGAGGATTATGCGCGCGGCGAGATGCGCCGCCACGTCTTCGTCGAAACCAGCCACCCGGCGTCCGCGGAGGCGGCCCTGGGCAGACGGCTCGCCGCGGCCAGCGGCTCCGGCTCGCTGCCGATGGACAGCCGCGAGGCAGCGTTCGCGCAGCGCGCCGGCTACGAACTGGAGCAGGTCTCGCAGTTCAGCATGCTGGCGCTGCCGCTGCCGCAGGAGCTGCTCCGGCAGCTGCGCTCCGAGGCGGAGGAGACGGCGTCGGGCCGCTACCGGATGCACGGATGGGCCGATGCCTGCCCGGACCGCTGGGTCGAGGACTTCGCTGCGCTGCAGCTGCACGTGGGGCCGGAGGACCAGAGCATCGAATTGGCGCAGACGCTCGCCTGGGATGCCGGCCGGGTCCGTGAGGCCGAGGCGATCACCACGCTGCAGGGCCGGTCAACCGTCGTCAGCGCCGCCGAGGACGTGTCCACCGGTCATCTGGTGGCGTTCACCGTGATCACTGTGATGGGCAGGGACAGCAGCGTCGTGTTCCAGGGGGACACCGTCGTCGTGCCGCAGCACCGGGGCAACAAGCTCGGCCTGCTGATCAAGGCCGCGAACATGGAACAGCTGCAGGAGCTGCACCCGCAGGCGCGCAGGATCTACACCTGGAACGCCGCGGAGAACACCTACATGCTGACCGTGAACAAGATGCTCGGCTACACGCCGGCCGGTTTCACCGGCCAGTGGCAGAAGCCGCTGGTCTACTGAGCTGCCCCTATCGCATCCCGTCGGAGGGCCGCTAGGGGATTTGGGCCCTACTCGCCGGTAGCGTGCGACACCTAGATTCGGCCCCATGGCTGCTGGACCACGCACACCCGGACTCGACGGGCCCGCCTCGGACGCGATTCTGGCGCTCGGCAGATATTTCTCCCGCTGGGAAGAAACCGACGACGGCCGCGCGGTGTTCCGGGAGGGGGGCCGCAAGGGGGATGTGTTCTACCGGGACCGGTGGAGCCACGACAAGGTGGTCCGGTCCACCCACGGCGTGAACTGCACAGGCTCGTGTTCCTGGAAGGTGTACGTCAAGGACGGCATCATCACGTGGGAGACCCAGCAGACGGACTATCCGTCCGTCGGCCCCGACCGGCCCGAATACGAGCCCCGCGGGTGCCCGCGGGGCGCCGCCTTCTCCTGGTACACCTATTCGCCCACCCGCGTGCGCTACCCCTACGCCCGCGGCGTTCTGCTGGAAATGTACCGGGAGGCGCGCAGCCGCCTGAAGGACCCGGTGCTGGCATGGGCCGACGTCGTCGGGGACCCGGAGCGCCGGCGGACGTACCAGCAGGCCCGCGGCAAGGGCGGCCTGGTGCGGATCAGCTGGCGCGAGGCAGTGGAAATCGCTGCTGCCGCGCACGTGCACACGATCAAGGCCTACGGCCCGGACCGCTGCGCCGGCTTCTCCCCGATCCCCGCCATGTCGATGGTCTCGCACTGTGTGGGCACCCGCTTCATCCAGCTGATCGGCGGCGTGATGACCTCGTTCTACGACTGGTACGCGGACCTGCCCGTGGCCAGCCCGCAAGTGTTCGGCGACCAGACCGATGTGCCCGAGTCCGGCGACTGGTGGGACGCAACCTACCTCATGATGTGGGGATCCAACGTGCCGGTGACCCGCACCCCGGACGCGCACTGGATGACGGAGGTGCGGTACCGGGGCACGAAGGTTGTCTCGGTGAGCCCGGACTACGCGGACAACACCAAGTTCGCCGACGACTGGCTGCCGGCGCAGGCCGGCACGGACGCCGCGCTCGCCATGGCCATGGGACACGTCATCCTCAAGGAATGCTACGTGGACCGGACCGTGCCGTTCTTCGAGGACTTCGCCCGCCGGTACACGGATCTTCCGTTCCTCGTCACCCTCCAGGAGCACCCGGACGGGCTCGGCCTGGTCCCGGGAAAGTTCCTCACCGAGGCCGACCTCCTCGGCGGAACGGACCCGGACAGCGACTGGAAGACGGTGCTGCTGGACTCCGCGACGGGGCAGCCGGCGGTACCGAACGGCTCCCTCGGTTTCCGCTACAGCGCCTCGGGGGAGGGCAAATGGAACCTGGACCTGGGCGACGTCGTCCCCGCCCTGTCCTGCCGGGACGGGCAAGCCGGCGAGTCAGCCGAGGTGCTGCTGCCCTGCTTCGAGGCCGCGGACGGCTCCGGTTCGGTGCTGCGCCGCGGCGTCCCGGTCCGGCGCGTCGCGGGCCGGATGGTCACCACGGTGCTGGATCTCATGCTCGCCCAGTACGGCGTCGGCCGGGAGGGCCTGCCCGGGCAGTGGGCGGCCGGGTACGACGACCCTGCCACCCCGTACACCCCGGCGTGGCAGGAGGAGATCACCAGCGTCCCGGCGGCGAAGTGCATCAGGATCGCCCGCGAATTCGCGAAGAACTCGGAGGATTCCGGCGGCCGCTCGATGATCATCATGGGCGCCGGCATCTGCCAGTGGTTCCACGGCGACGCGACGTACCGCTCAATCCTCTCGCTGCTGCTGCTGACCGGGGCGATGGGGCGCAACGGCGGCGGCTGGGCGCACTACGTCGGGCAGGAAAAGTGCAGGCCCCTGACCGGCTGGCTGTCGCTGGCCAACGCGCTGGACTGGAGCCGGCCGCCCCGCACGATGATCGGCACCGGCTACTGGTACATGCACACCGACCAGTGGCGGTCCGACGGCTACAGCACCGATGCACTGAATTCCCCGCTCGCCGAGGGCCATCTGAAGGGGATGCACACCGCGGACACGATCGCGCAGTCGGCCCGGCTGGGATGGATGCCGTTCTACCCCCAGTTCAACCGCAACCCGCTGGAAGTGGCGGACGACGCGGCCGCCGCGGTCGACGGCGGACGGGCGGCGGACCCGGCGGCGTACATCGCCGAACAACTCCAGTCCGGGCAGCTGAGGTCCGCGGTGGAGGACGTGGACGCGCCGGAGAACTGGCCGCGCACGCTGATTCTGTGGCGCTCGAACCTGCTCGGCTCCTCCGCCAAGGGCAGCGAGTACTTCAACAAGCACCTGCTGGGGACCGTCAACAACGTGATGCGCTCGGAGGATGGCTCGGAGATCCGTCCGCGCGATGTCGCCTGGCACGACGAGGCGCCCGAGGGAAAGCTGGACCTGCTGGTGTCCGCGGACTTCCGCATGACCTCGACCACCCTGCTCTCGGACCTGGTGTTCCCCGCGGCGACCTGGTACGAAAAGCACGACCTGTCCTCGACCGACATGCACCCCTTCGTGCACGCGTTCAGCCCCGCCATCGACCCGCCGTGGGAAGCGAAGACGGACTTCGACACCTTCCACCTGCTGGCAGAGGAGTTCTCCCGGCAGGCCCGCACCCATTTGGGGGTGCGCCGGGACCTGGTCAGCGTCCCGCTGCAGCACGACACGCCCGGGGAGACCGCCCAGCCCGGAGGGGTGGTGCGCGATTGGCGGGACGGCGCAACACCGCTGCAGCCCGGCCGCAATGCGCCGGTCTTCACGGTGGTGGAGCGCGACTACACGGCCATCGCCGACAAGCTCGCCGCCGTCGGCCCGCTCGCGGACACGCTCGGGTTCACGGTCAAGGGCGTCACCTACCGCATGGACCACGAGACCGCCCGGCTGGCCGGCGCCAACGGCGTGATGTTCGGCGGCGCCGCGGACGGCCGGCCCGCCATCGACACGGACGCCAAGCTGGCCGAGGCCATCCTGAGCTTCTCGGGCACCACCAACGGCGAGCTCGCCGTCCAGGGCTTCCGTGAACTGGAACGGCGCACCGGACGCAAGCTCGCGGACCTCGCGGAAGGCTCTGAAGAGAAGCGCGTCAGCTTCGCCCAGACACAGGCGGCGCCGGTCCCGGTGATCACCTCGCCCGAATGGTCCGGCTCCGAAACCGGCGGCCGCCGGTACGCGCCCTTCACGGTCAACGTCGAGCGGCTCAAGCCCTGGCACACCCTGACCGGGCGGATGCATTTCTTCCTGGACCACGACTGGCTGCGCGACGTCGGCGAGGCGCTGCCGATCTACCGGCCTCCGCTGGACATGCACCGGCTGTTCGGGGAGCCCCGCCTCGGCGCGGACGGCGCCGCCGAGATCACGCTCCGGTACCTGACACCGCACTCGAAGTGGTCGATCCACTCCGAGTACCAGGACAACCTGCTGATGCTCTCGCTTTCCCGCGGCGGGCCCACGCTCTGGATGAGCCCGGTGGACGCCGGCGCGATCGGCGTCGCGGACAACGACTGGGTGGAGTGCGTGAACGCCAACGGGGTGCTGGTGGCCCGCGCCATCGTCAGCCACCGGATGCCCGAGGGCGTGGCCTACGTCTACCACGCGCAGGAGCGCACCATCGACGTCCCCAAGTCGGAGACCACGGGCCGCCGCGGGGGCATTCACAACTCGGTGACCCGCCTGCTCGTGAAACCCACGCACCTGGTGGGCGGATACGCCCAGCTCAGCTACGCGTTCAACTACCTCGGTCCCACCGGAAACCAGCGCGACATGGTTTCCACGGTCCGCAAGCGGTCGCAGGAGGTCCGGTACTGATGCGCGTCATGGCACAAATGGGCATGGTGATGAACCTGGACAAGTGCATCGGGTGCCACACCTGCTCGGTCACCTGCAAACAGGCCTGGACCAACCGGGCCGGCGTCGAATATGTCTGGTTCAACAACGTGGAGACGCGTCCGGGGCAGGGCTACCCGCGCCGGTACGAGGACCAGGAGCAGTGGCGCGGCGGCTGGGAGCTGAACAAGCGCGGCCGGCTCAAGCTCAAGGCGGGCGGCCGCGTCCGGAAGCTGCTGGGCATCTTCGCCAGCCCGGTCCAGCCCGAACTCAAGGACTACTACGAACCGTGGACCTACGACTACCAGAACCTCGTCCAGGCTCCGCTTGGCAACGATTTCCCCGTGGCACGGCCCAAATCGCTGATCACGGGCAAGGACACCAAGATCACCTGGTCCGCGAACTGGGACGACGACCTTGGCGGCACGGCCGAGCTGGGCCATCTCGACCCGCTGGTGGAGAAGGTGCGCCGGGAATCCGAGGACCGGATCAAGTTCGAATTCGAACAGACCTTCATGTTCTATCTGCCGCGGATCTGTGAGCACTGCCTCAACCCCTCCTGCATGGCGTCCTGCCCCTCGGGTGCCATCTACAAACGCGAGGAAGACGGCATCGTGCTGGTGGACCAGGACCGGTGCCGCGGGTGGCGCCAGTGCGTCACGGGCTGCCCGTACAAGAAGATCTACTTCAACCACAAGACGGGCAAGGCGGAGAAGTGCACCTTCTGCTACCCGCGGGTGGAAATCGGCCTGCCCACCGTGTGCTCGGAGACCTGCGTGGGCCGGCTGCGCTATCTCGGGTTGTTCCTCTACGACGCCGACGCCGTCACCGCCGCCGCGTCCCGGGCCGACCCGCGCGAGCTGTACGAGGCCCAGCTGGACCTGCTCCTGGACCCGAACGACCCGGACGTGATCGCCGGCGCCCGGGAGCAGGGCATCCCGGAGGACTGGATGGATGCCGCCCGGCGCTCGCCGGTCTACGCCCTGGCGAAGGTGTACCGGGTGGCGCTGCCGCTGCATCCGGAGTACCGCACCATGCCGATGGTCTGGTACGTCCCCCCGCTCTCCCCGGTGGTGGACCTGCTCCGGGAACAGGGCCACGACGCAGAAGACCGCGGCAACCTGTTCGGTGCCATCGAGGCGCTGCGCATCCCGGTTGAGTACCTGGCCGAGCTGTTCACGGCGGGCGACACCGCCGTCGTCACCGACGTGCTGCGCAAGCTGGCCGCGATGCGTGCCTACCTGCGCGGAATCACCTTGGGCAACGACCCCGACGACGCCATTGCCGCCTCCGTGGGCATGGACGGCGAGTCCCTGTACGCCATGTACCGCCTGATGGCGATTGCGAAATACGAGGAACGCTACGTGATCCCCAAAGCACACGTGGAACAGGCCCACGATCTCGAGGAGCTGGGCTGTTCGCTGAACTTCGAGGAAGGCCCGGGCATGTACCCGTCGGGAGCCTTCGGCGAAGCCAGCGGCCGGCCGACGCCGGTGGCAGTGGAGACCTTCCACGCCCTCAAACAGCGGCAGACCACGGAAGACTTCGCGCAACCGGGCAGGCTGCAGGGGCGCGTGAACCTGCTGAACTGGGACGGCGAGGGCGTGCCCGAGGGACTCTTCCCGGAAAAGCCTTCAGACCCCGGGCGGAAGGACACCGAGGGCGATGGCCAGTGACAGCCAGGGCCTGAGGGTCTTCTACCAGGTCACCTCCATCTGCCTGTCCTATCCGGATGAGCAGCTGCCCGGCCGGGTGCCGCTGCTGCGGCAGGCCGCCGCGGGCGGCGCGGGGCGGCAGGGACGGGCGCTGCTTCCGCTGCTGGAGCACCTGGGCAACGAGCCGCTGTCCGGGCTGCAGCGGCGGTATGTCGACACCTTCGACCTGACCCGCAAACACGCTCTCTACCTGAGCTACTGGACCGACGGCGACACCCGGCGGCGCGGGGAGGCGCTTGCCGGGTTCAAGCAGGCCTACCGGGACAGCGGCTTCCTGGTCGACACCCACGGGGAGCTTCCCGACTACCTGCCGATGGTGCTCGAATTCGCTGCGGTGGCGGATCTGGGCAAGGGAACGGCCCTGCTGCAGCAGTACCGGGCGGGCCTGGAGCTGCTGCGGCTCGCCCTCGGGGAGGCAGGCTCGCCCTACGCCGCCGCGGTGGAAGCGGTCTGTTCGGTGCTGCCCGGCCCGTCCCCGGCGGACCGCCACGCGGTCATGAAACTGGCCGGGTACGGACCTCCGCGGGAGTCCGTCGGTCTTGACCCGTACGATCCCCGGCTCCTTCCGCTGACTGGAGGCTCCTGATGGCGCTGCTCGACATCCTGCTCTGGGGAGTACTGCCCTATGTGATGGTGGCCGTGCTGGTCGGCGGCTCCATCTGGCGCTACCGCTACGACCAGTTCGGCTGGACCACGCGCTCCTCGCAGCTCTACGAATCCCGGCTGCTGCGGATCGGCTCGCCGCTGTTCCACTTCGGCCTGCTGTTCGTGATCGCCGGTCATTTCTTCGGTCTCGTCATCCCCATGGCGTGGACCGAGGCGGTGGGCATGAGCCAGGGCATCTACCATTTCAACGCGCTGCTCGTGGGCAGCCTCGCCGGCATCTGCACGCTCGGCGGACTCGCCATCCTCATCTACCGCCGCCGGCGGACGGGCCCGGTCTTCATGGCCACCACGCGCAACGACAAGCTGATGTACGTCGTGCTGGCGGCGGCGATCCTCCTCGGACTGTGGACGACCGTGGCCAGCATCGGGGCGCCCGAGACGCCGCAGAACAACTACCGCGAGACCGTTTCCCCCTGGTTCCGGTCGCTGTTCATCCTGCAGCCCGACATCGGCGCGATGGCCGAGGCGCCGTTCTCGTTCCACCTGCACACCCTCGTAGGCATGGCATTGTTCACCCTCTGGCCCTTCACCCGCCTGGTTCACGCCTTCACCGCGCCGCTGCACTACCTTTTCCGGCCCTACATCGTCTACCGCAGCCGCGACGAGCGGCCGGTCGCCGGTGCCCGCGCCCGCCAGCGCGGCTGGTCCCAAGTCGGCACTGCCGACCGGGACCGTTGAACCGCCCGCATCCCCAGGAGGCCGCCATGTCCGCTGCACTCATCTACCCGCTGGAGGGCAACCGGCGGAACCTCATCCTGGCGACCCTGGCCTCGGCCGTCGGCTTCTGGGGCTGGACCATCATCGCGCCGCTGGGCGTGAAGTACGCCGGCCAGCTCTCCCTCAACGCGGCACAGACCTCCCTGCTGGTCGCCACCCCGGTGCTGGTCGGCTCGCTCGGCCGGATCGTCGTCGGCGCGCTGACGGATAAGCTCGGCGGCCGGGTGATGTTCACGGTCATCCTGTTTTCGACGGTGCCGCCGGTGCTGCTCGTCTCGCTGGCCGGCACCGTGAAATCCTTCTGGCTCCTGCTCGTCTTCGGCTTCCTGCTGGGGGTAGCAGGCACTGTCTTCGCGGTGGGCATTCCGTTCGTCAGCGCCTGGTATGCCGCGCCGAGGCGCGGCTTCGCCACAGGTGTCTTCGGCATGGGCATGGGCGGGACGGCGCTCTCGGCCTTCCTCACCCCGCGGCTGGTCGAATCGATCGGCTACGTGCCCACCCACCTGGTCATCGCCGGGTTGCTGGCCCTGGCTGGGCTCGGCTGCTGGTTCCTCCTCCGGGAATCCCCGGCCCGCCAGGCCAGCACGGCACCTGTGGTTCCGAAGCTGGTCGAAGCGGCGAGACTTCCGGTGACGTGGCAGATGTGCTTCCTGTACGCTGTCGTCTTCGGCGGCTTCGTCTCGTTCTGCACCTACCTGCCCACGTACCTGCGCGACATTTACGGTTTCAATCTCGCCGACGCCGGCAGCCGCACGGCGGGATTCGCTCTCGCGGCGGTGATAGCGCGACCCGTCGGCGGCATCATCGCCGACCGCACCGGGCCGCGGGCGGTCGTCGCCTTCTCGCTCGCTGCCGTGGCGGGACTGGCTTTCGTCGTCAACCTCCAGCCTGTCGGTGAGGTGGCCACCGGGGCAACCTTCCTCGCGATGGCCGCGGCGCTGGGACTCGGAACCGGGGGTGTCTTCGCGTGGGTGGGGATCGGCTCGCCGGCAGGAAAAGTCGGGGCGGTCACTGGCGTCGTCAGCGCGGCGGGAGGTTTGGGCGGCTACTTCCCGCCCCTGGTCATGGGCGCCACCTACAACGCGGCTGAGCACAGCTACGCGATCGGTCTCCTGCTCCTGGCGGGGACGGCTGTCGTGGCCCTGGCTTTCGCCCTGCTCATCGGACGACGGCGCGCACGGGGGCACGTGCAGCAACCCGCCTGAGAGCGCTCCGGGCACCCGATTTGGAGTGCACCCGCGCATCCCGTACGCTTGAAGGACCAAAGACCGTCGGTCGTTGGTGCCCGCAGGCCGAAAATCGGTTCCGCGGAGTGCCAACCGAAAGTCCCGTAGAGGGCGGCCTGCGCAGGTGATACGAAGCTTTTGCTTGCCGGATGATCCGGAACAAGCCTCAAGCCCCGTGCGTCTGCGCGGGGCGTTTTTTGTGAACGGACCCGAACTGACCGGCATTTCATCCCGGAAGGAGGGTTATGGCAACGCCAACAAAGGTAGCCGCGGTTGCTGAGATCACCAACGATTTCAAGGAATCCACCGCTGCAGTCCTAACCGAATACCGCGGGCTTAGCGTTGCGAAGCTCAAGGAGCTTCGTCGTTCACTCGGCCAGGACTCCAAGTACTCGGTCGTCAAGAACTCCCTGACTGCGATCGCCGCCAAGGAAGCCGGAGTCGATGCATTCGACGACCAGCTTGCCGGCCCGACCGCAATCGCGTTCATCAAGGGTGACGCGGTTGCAGCAGCCAAGAGCCTCACGGACTTCGCAAAGGCCAACCCGCAGCTGATCATCAAGACCGGCATCTTCGAGGGCAAGTCCCTTGACGCCTCCGAGGTCGCCGCCCTGGCAGCCCTGGAGTCCCGCGAGCACCAGCTTGCCCGCGTCGCCGGCATCCTCAAGGCTCCGATGGCGGCCCTGGCCCGCACCATCGATGCCCTGCGCATCAAGCTCGAGGAAGAAGGTGGCGAGGCTGCTCCCGCAGCCGAGGCCGCTGAGGCCGAGGAGGCACCCGCCGCCGAAGCCGCAGCTGAAGAGGCACCCGCCGCCGAAGCCGCCACCGAAGAGAACTGATCCTCTTCACCACCCCCATATTCTCGGTGCGCAGGCACCACTAAAGGAAGGACGCCAATCATGGCGAAGCTCAGCAACGAAGAGCTCATTGAAGCTTTCAAGGAACTGACCATCATCGAGCTCTCCGAGTTCGTCAAGCTGTTCGAAGAGACCTTCGACGTCACCGCGGCCGCTGTGGCCGTCGCCGGCCCGGCCGGCGGTGCCGGTGAGGCCGCTGCCGAAGAAGAGAAGACCGACTTCGACGTCATCCTCGAGGCTGCCGGCGACAAGAAGATCGCAGTGATCAAGGAAGTCCGCGCCCTGACTTCCCTGGGCCTGAAGGAAGCCAAGGACCTGGTCGACAGCGCTCCGAAGGCCGTCCTCGAAGGCGCCACCAAGGAAGCTGCCGAGAAGGCCAAGGCTCAGCTCGAAGAAGCCGGCGCCACCGTTACCCTCAAGTAACACCCGGCAGCCGCTTGAGCGGTTTGTTCCAGCCGAAAGGCCCTGCACCGTCGCGGTGCGGGGCCTTTTGCGTGGACGCAGCCTTCGCGGCCGCCGCAGCGTTCCCAGCCGCCGCAGTCGTTAGCGGTCGCTGATGTCAGCGATGGTTGCCTCCAGGCCGCGGACCAGGTCGTCGGCGTCGACGAACGCGCTGTAGCCATGCTCGCCAGCCCCCATTGCGATCCGGCGGCCGGCAATCGAGGAGTCGGCGTAGACCGGCCACGGGGTCGTGCTGCCCAGCGGGGTGATGGTTCCGCGTTCGTAGCCGGTTGCTTCCAGCGCCACGTCCTGGTGCGGCATGGAGAGCTTGTTCACAGACAGCAGGGCTCGCAGCTTCGGCCACGAGATCTGCCGGTCTCCCGGGATGAGAGCAAAGAGGAAAGTGCCGTCCTGATGCTTGACCACCAGGGACTTGACGATGTCCGCCGGCTCAATGCCCAGCAGGTCGGCGGCTTCCGCCAGGCTGCGTGCGTCCGGCCGGCTGACCAGCTGCACCGCCACCCCGCGGGCCCGGGCGTCCGCGAGGAAACGTTCGCGGCCACTGAGCCCCTCGGGTGCAGGTCCCATGCTCAATCCCGGAAGAGCAGCAGCGCTTCGCCCTGGCCGCCGCCGCCGCACAGCGAGACGGCGGCCTTGCCGGACCCGCGGCGGCCGAGCTCCGCGGCGGCGTGCAGGGCCAGCCGCGCGCCCGAGGCGCCGATCGGGTGCCCCAAAGCGATCGCGCCGCCGTGGATGTTGCACTTCTCCAGCGGGTAGTCCAGCTCCTTGAGCGACTGCACGGCAACCGAGCCGAAGGCCTCGTTGATTTCGATGAAGTCCAGATCCTGCACTGACCAGCCTGCGCGCTCCACGGCCTGCTTGATGGCGTTGGCGGGCTGCGAGTGCAGCGAATTGTCCGGGCCCGCGACCTGGCCGGGCCGTCCGACGACGGCGAGCCACTCCAGGTGGTGTTCCTCCGCGTAGCCCCGGGTCGTCAGGACCAGGGCCGCGGCGCCGTCCGAGAGCGGGGAGCTGTTGCCGGCGGTGATCGTCCCGTCGGTGGCGAATGCCGCCTTCAGCGGAGCCAGGGTCTCGGCCGTGGTCTGCGGCCGGATGCCCTCGTCCGCGGTCAGCACCAGCGGCTCGCCTTTGCGCTGCGGAACCGTGACGGGGACGATTTCCGCTTCGAAGACCCCTGCCTCGGAGGCCGCCGCGGCGCGCTGGTGCGAGGCGGCAGCGACCTTGTCCTGCGAAGCGCGGTCGATGCCAAGGGTCAGGTTGCGGCGCTCGGTGGACAGGCCCATGGAGTCGCCGTCGAACGCATCGGTCAGGCCGTCGTGGGCCGCGACGTCGAGCATCTGGACCGAGCCGTACGTCCAGCCCTGCCGGGATCCGGGCAGCACGTGCGGCGCCCGCGTCATCGATTCCTGGCCGCCGGCCACCACCACGCGTGCCTCGCCGCTGCGCAGCAGGCGGGCTGCGTCGGTGACCGCCGCGAGACCGGAGAGGCAGACCTTGTTGGTCGTCACGGCCGGCACATTCCAGCCGATGCCGGCGGCAATTGCGGCCTGCCGGGCGGGGTTCTGGCCGGCCCCGGCCTGGAGCACCTGGCCCATGATGACGGCGTCGACGTCGGATGCCGCCACTCCGCTGCGTTCCAGCGCACCCTTGATGGCGAAGCTGCCCAGGTCGACTGCGGTGAAGCCGGCCAGCTGGCCGTTCAACCGGCCCTGCGGCGTTCGCGCTCCGGCGAGGATGACAACGTCATTGGGGTTGCTCATGATGCTCACTTTCGGTCGGCGGAACGCGGCAGGCGCGCCCGAGCGTCCTTGCTCAGCACCAACGCTATGCCAGCCTCCCCGGGGGCGCCACTTGGCGTGTCCATTTGACCTGCGCAGGGATTGGGAAGATTATTTTGCTGTTGGCCCACCGGCCTTCTGCCTTGGATGTAGGTGGATGTTCCAGATGACGCGTCTGACCCCTCGTGCAATCCGTGACGGCTTCCGCCCGGTCCATCGCCGCTTGCGGCGGTTCCCGGGTCCTGCCCCCGTGTCCACTGGACAACGGGGCCTTCTTGGCGTAGCGTAGATCTTTGCGTATTCCCTCTTAACCTTCAGCCTTCATATAGCGGTGGGCTTTGCCTGATCTATGTCGTTTTGCCCCTCCGG
The DNA here is from genome assembly GCF_018531425.1 of Paenarthrobacter sp. DKR-5. GTDB lineage: Bacteria > Actinomycetota > Actinomycetes > Actinomycetales > Micrococcaceae > DKR-5. Next base: position 136,332 of record NZ_JAHBOI010000001.1, on the reverse strand, counting down.
GCGGCGGTGCGGACCAGGCAGACACGGGTGTCATGCGGGGGAGCGCGGAACAAGCCTGAAGGTCTGTGGAAGGATCCCTCTTGGTCGCCTCGAGCACCTCTAATAACGAAACCGCTAGCAACAAGTCCGGAGCCAACAGCACTGACGGTGCCGCAAGCCGGATTTCATTCGCAAAGATTCACGAACCTCTCGATGTTCCTAATCTTCTTGCGCTTCAGACCGAGAGCTTCGACTGGCTCATCGGAAACGAACGGTGGCAGGAACGTGTCGCCCAGGCTGTCGCGAAGAACGACCAGAGCGTTGCCACCACCTCCGGGCTGGCTGACATCTTCGAGGAGATCTCCCCGATCGAGGATTTCCAGGGCACCATGTCCCTGAGCTTCTCCGAGCCGGAGTTCGCTGACCCGAAGTACACCATGGCCGAGTGCAAGGACCGCGACGCCACGTACGCCGCGCCGCTGTACGTCAAGGCCGAGTTCATGAACAACAACACGGGCGAAATCAAGCAGCAGACCGTGTTCATGGGCGACTTCCCGCTGATGACCGAAAAGGGAACCTTCGTCATCAACGGCACGGAGCGTGTTGTTGTTTCGCAGCTGGTGCGTTCACCGGGCGCCTACTTCGAGCGTGCCGCGGACAAGACCAGCGACAAGGACATCTTCACCGCGAAGATCATCCCGTCCCGCGGCGCCTGGTTCGAGCTCGAAATCGACAAGCGCGACCAGGTCGGCGTCCGCCTCGACCGCAAGCGCAAGCAGTCCGTCACGGTGCTGCTCAAGGCGCTCGGCTGGACCGAGGGCCAGATCCTGGAAACCTTCGGCGAGTACGACTCGATGCGCGCAACCCTCGAGAAGGATCCGACCGAGACCCGCGAAGACGCGCTGCTGGACATCTACCGCAAGCTGCGTCCGGGCGAGCCGCCGACGGTCGAGGCTGCCCAGAACCTGCTGGACAACCTGTACTTCAACCCGAAGCGCTACGACCTGGCCAAGGTCGGCCGGTACAAGATCAACCGCAAGCTCGGCGTCGACAAGCCGCTGGGCGATCCGGATGCGTCGGTGCTGAACATCGACGACATCGTCGCGATGATCAAGTTCCTCGTTGCCCTGCACGCCGGTGAGAAGACCCTCCCCGGTGTCCGCGACGGCCAGCCGCACGAGCTGCGCGTCGAGGTGGACGACATCGACCACTTCGGCAACCGCCGCATCCGCGCTGTCGGCGAGCTGATCGAGAACCAGGTCCGCACCGGCCTGTCCCGCATGGAGCGTGTCGTCCGCGAACGCATGACCACGCAGGACGTTGAGGCGATCACCCCGCAGACGCTGATCAACATCCGGCCCGTTGTGGCGGCGATCAAGGAGTTCTTCGGAACCTCCCAGCTCTCGCAGTTCATGGACCAGAACAACCCGCTCGCCGGTCTGACGCACAAGCGCCGCCTGTCCGCGCTGGGCCCGGGCGGTCTCTCCCGCGACCGCGCCGGCATGGAAGTCCGTGACGTCCACCCGTCGCACTACGGCCGCATGTGCCCCATCGAAACCCCTGAAGGCCCGAACATCGGCCTCATCGGTTCGCTCGCGTCCTACGGCCGCATCAACCCGTTCGGCTTCATCGAGACCCCGTACCGCAAGGTCGAGGGCGGCCTCGTCACCGACCAGGTGGACTACCTCACCGCTGACGACGAGGTCGAGGTCGTGATCGCCCAGGCCAACGCGCCGCTGGACGAGAACAACCGCTTCAGCGAAGAGATGGTCCTCGTCCGTGCCCGCGGTGGTGGCGGCGAGCCGGTGCTGATCCCGGCCGACGAGGTCGAGTACATGGACGTTTCCCCGCGCCAGATGGTGTCGGTGGCAACCGCCCTGATCCCGTTCCTCGAGCACGACGATGCCAACCGCGCCCTCATGGGTGCGAACATGCAGCGCCAGGCCGTGCCGCTGGTCCGTTCCGAGGCGCCCGTCGTGGGCACCGGCATGGAGCGCGCCGCCGCGGTTGACGCCGGCGACGTCGTCATCGCCAAGAAGGCCGGCGTGATCTCCGAGGTCTCCGCCGACCTGGTCGTCATGCTCAACGACGACGGCACGGAGACGAACTACCGGATCAACAAGTTCGCCCGTTCCAACCAGGGCAACTCCTACAACCAGCGCGTGCTGGTCGATGAAGGACAGCGCCTCGAGGTCGGCGGCATCATCGCCGACGGCCCCGCGACGGACAAGGGCGAGCTGGCGCTCGGCAAGAACCTGCTCGTGGCATTCATGTCCTGGGAAGGCCACAACTTCGAGGACGCGATCATCCTCTCGCAGCGCCTCGTGTCCGAGGACGTCCTCTCCTCCATCCACATCGAGGAGCACGAGATCGATGCCCGCGACACGAAGCTTGGTGCCGAGGAAATCACCCGTGACATCCCGAACGTGTCCGAGGAAGTCCTGGCCGGACTGGACGAGCGCGGCATCATCCACATCGGTGCCGAGGTCGAGGCCGGGGACATCCTGGTCGGCAAGGTCACCCCGAAGGGCGAGACCGAACTGACCCCGGAGGAGCGCCTGCTGCGCGCGATCTTCGGCGAGAAGTCCCGCGAGGTCCGCGACACGTCCCTGAAGGTCCCGCACGGCGAGTCCGGAACCGTCATCGGCGTCCGCGTCTTCGACCGCGACAACGACGACGAGCTGCCCCCGGGCGTGAACCAGCTCGTCCGCGTCTACGTGGCCCAGAAGCGCAAGATCACCGACGGCGACAAGCTCGCCGGCCGCCACGGCAACAAGGGTGTCATCTCCAAGATCCTGCCGATCGAGGACATGCCGTTCCTGGCCGACGGAACCCCGGTGGACATCGTGCTGAACCCGCTGGGTGTGCCCGGCCGCATGAACGTCGGCCAGGTGCTTGAAACCCACTTGGGCTGGATCGCCAAGACCGGCTGGAAGATCGAGGGTGAGCCGGAGTGGGTCAAGGCCCTGCCGAACCTGCCTCGTGAAACCGGTCCGACGACCGTCGCCACCCCGGTGTTCGACGGCGCGCTCGAAGGTGAAATCTCCGGCCTGCTGGACTCCACCAACGTGACCCGCGACGGCGTGCGCCTGATCGACTCCTCCGGAAAGACCCGTCTGTTCGACGGCCGCTCCGGCGAGCCGTTCCCGGACCCGATCTCCGTGGGCTACATGTACATCCTGAAGCTGCACCACCTTGTCGACGACAAGATCCACGCACGCTCCACCGGCCCGTACTCGATGATCACGCAGCAGCCGCTGGGTGGTAAGGCACAGTTCGGTGGCCAGCGCTTCGGTGAAATGGAAGTGTGGGCGCTCGAAGCGTACGGCGCTGCCTACACGCTCCAGGAACTGCTGACGATCAAGTCCGATGACATCCACGGCCGCGTGAAGGTGTACGAGGCCATCGTCAAGGGCGAGAACATCCCGGAGCCGGGTATCCCCGAATCCTTCAAGGTGCTGATCAAGGAAATGCAGTCGCTCTGCTTGAACGTCGAGGTGCTCTCGACCGACGGCAGCTCGATTGAAATGCGTGACTCGGATGAAGAAGTCTTCCGGGCCGCGGAAGAACTGGGCATCGACCTCTCCAGGGCCGAGCCGAGTTCTGTCGAAGAGGTTTAGTGCGACGGCGCCGTCCCCCTCGGGACGGCGCCCCACCTCTTCCCGTATCCCCTTAGACATTCAGATTTAGAGAACAAGAGAGAACAGGGACCACATGTCCAGCGAATCCTCCTTCGGCCTCATGCAGATCGGCCTCGCGACCGCGGAAGAAATCCGTGACTGGTCGTACGGCGAGGTCAAGAAGCCGGAAACCATCAACTACCGCACTCTCAAGCCCGAGAAGGACGGCCTCTTCTGCGAGAAGATCTTCGGCCCGTCCCGCGACTGGGAATGCTACTGCGGCAAGTACAAGCGCGTGCGCTTCAAGGGCATCATCTGCGAGCGTTGCGGCGTCGAGGTCACCCGCGCCAAGGTCCGCCGCGAGCGGATGGGCCACATTGAGCTTGCTGCCCCCGTCACGCACATCTGGTACTTCAAGGGCGTTCCTTCCCGCCTGGGCTACCTCCTTGACCTGGCACCGAAGGACCTCGAGAAGGTCATCTACTTCGCTGCCTACATGATCACCAGCGTCGACGAGGAAAACCGTCACGCCGAACTGCCGAACCTGCAGGCCGAGCACGACCTGGAGAAGAAGCAGCTGGTCGACACCCGCGACTCGGACATCGCCGGCATCGCCCGCGACCTCGAGGACGAGCTGGCTAGGCTCGAGGGTGAGGGCGCCAAGGCTGCCGACAAGAAGAAGGCGCGCGACTCCGCGGACCGCCAGATGGCGAACATCCGCAAGCGGGCCGACGCCGAGATCGAGCGCCTCGAGCAGGTGTGGGACCGCTTCAAGAACCTCAAGGTCGCCGACCTCGAGGGCGACGAAGCGCTCTACCGCGAACTGCGCGACCGCTACGGGCTGTACTTCGAAGGCTCCATGGGTGCCGAGGCGATCAAGAAGCGCCTCGAGAACTTCGACATGGAAGCCGAAGCGGAGTCCCTGCGCGACACGATCAAGAACGGCAAGGGCCAGCGCAAGACCCGCGCCCTGAAGCGCCTGAAGGTCGTCAACGCGTTCCTGACCACCAACAACAGCCCGCTCGGCATGGTGCTCGACGCCGTCCCGGTGATCCCGCCGGAACTGCGCCCGATGGTCCAGCTCGACGGCGGCCGCTTCGCGACCTCCGACCTGAACGACCTGTACCGCCGCGTGATCAACCGCAACAACCGCCTGAAGCGCCTGCTGGATCTCGGTGCCCCCGAGATCATCGTGAACAACGAAAAGCGCATGCTCCAGGAAGCTGTTGACTCGCTGTTCGACAACGGCCGCCGCGGCCGTCCCGTTACGGGCCCCGGAAACCGTCCGCTGAAGTCCCTGAGCGACATGCTCAAGGGCAAGCAGGGCCGCTTCCGCCAGAACCTGCTCGGAAAGCGCGTCGACTACTCCGGCCGTTCGGTCATCGTCGTCGGCCCGCAGCTGAAGCTGCACCAGTGCGGTCTGCCCAAGCAGATGGCCCTGGAGCTCTTCAAGCCGTTCGTGATGAAGCGCCTCGTGGACCTGAACCACGCGCAGAACATCAAGAGCGCCAAGCGCATGGTCGAGCGCTACCGTCCGCAGGTCTGGGACGTGCTCGAGGAGATCATCACCGAGCACCCCGTGCTGCTGAACCGCGCACCAACCCTGCACCGTCTGGGCATCCAGGCCTTCGAGCCGCAGCTCGTTGAGGGTAAGGCCATCCAGCTGCACCCGCTCGTCTGCGGCGCGTTCAACGCTGACTTCGACGGCGACCAGATGGCTGTGCACCTGCCGCTGTCCCCGGAGGCCCAGGCCGAGGCCCGCATCCTGATGCTGTCCTCGAACAACATCCTGAAGCCTTCCGACGGACGTCCGGTCACCCTGCCCTCGCAGGACATGATCATCGGTCTGTACCACCTGACCACCAAGCGCGAGGGATCCGCCGGCGAAGGCCGTGTGTTCTCCACCCCCGCCGAGGCGATTATGGCTCACGACGCGGGCGAACTGCACCTGAACTCCCAGGTGAAGATCCGTCTCGAAGGCTTCGTGCCGAGCTCGGACCGTCCCGCCCCGGAAGGCTGGGAGCCCGGGACGCCGGCGCTGATCCAGACCTCGCTGGGACAGGTGGTCTTCAACGACACCCTGCCCGAGGACTACCCGTGGGTTGAGAAGGTGGCCGACAAGGGCCAGCTCTCCGCGATCGTCAACGACCTCGCGGAGCGGTACCCGAAGGTCGTCGTCGCCGCGACGCTGGACAACCTGAAGGACGCCGGTTTCTACTGGGCGACCCGCTCGGGCGTGACTGTGGCCATCTCCGACATCGAGGTGCCGGCCTCCAAGCCTGCGATCCTCGAGGGCTACGAGAACCAGGCCGCCAAGATCCAGGCGCAGTACGAGAAGGGCCTGATCGACGACGAAGAGCGCCGCCAGGAACTGATCGACATCTGGAACAAGGCGACGAACGAAATCGCCCAGGTGATGCGCGAGAGCCTTTCGCCGATGAACACCATCAACCGCATGGTGTCCTCCGGCGCCCGTGGTAACTGGATGCAGGTCCGCCAGATCGCGGGTATCCGCGGCCTGGTGGCCAACCCGAAGGGTGAGATCATCCCGCGTCCGATCAAGTCCTCCTACCGCGAGGGCCTGTCGGTGCTGGAATACTTCATCGCCACGCACGGTGCCCGTAAGGGTCTGGCCGACACCGCGCTGCGTACCGCCAACTCGGGTTACCTGACCCGTCGTCTGGTGGACGTCTCGCAGGACGTGATCGTGCGGGAAGAGGACTGCGGCACCGAACGCGGCCTGACCCTGCCGATCGCCGTGGCGGACGTCAACGGCGAACTGACGCTGCACGAGGAGGTCGAGAACAGCGTGTACGCACGCACCCTCGCCACCGACGTGGTCGATGCGAAGGGCAACGTGCTCGCCACCGCGGGCGCCGATGTCGGGGACGTGCTGATCGCAGAACTGTTCGGCGCCGGCGTCACCGAGGTCAAGGTCCGCTCCGTGCTGACCTGCGAGTCGAGCGTCGGAACCTGCGCGCTGTGCTACGGACGTTCGCTGGCATCGGGCAAGACCGTGGACATCGGAGAGGCCGTCGGCATCATCGCCGCGCAGTCGATCGGTGAGCCCGGCACCCAGCTGACGATGCGTACCTTCCACACCGGTGGTGCTGTCTCCGCCGGTGGCGGCAACGACATCACCCAGGGTCTGCCCCGTATCCAGGAGCTCTTCGAAGCCCGTACTCCGAAGGGTGTGGCACCGATCGCGGAAGCGGCCGGCCGCGTCACCATCGAGGAGACCGAGCGTCAGCTCCGCTTGGTGCTGACCCCGGACGACGGCTCGGAAGAGATCGCCTACCCGGTGCTGCGCCGTGCACGCCTGCTCGTCTCCGAAGGGGACCACGTCTCCGTCGGCCAGCAGATGGTCGAAGGCGCTGTGGACCCGAAGCAGGTCCTGCGCATCCTCGGCCCGCGTGCCGCCCAGAAGCACCTGGTGGACGAGGTCCAGGCTGTGTACCGCTCGCAGGGTATCGGCATCCACGACAAGCACGTCGAGGTCATCGTCCGCCAGATGCTCCGCCGCGTGACCGTCATCGAGTCCGGTGAATCGGATCTGCTCCCGGGCGAACTGGCTGAGCGCAGCCGCTTCGAGGACGAGAACCGGCGCGTGGTCTCCGAGGGCAAGCAGCCTGCTGCCGGCCGTCCGGAGCTGATGGGTATCACGAAGGCGTCGCTGGCCACCGAGTCGTGGCTGTCGGCCGCTTCCTTCCAGGAGACCACCCGGGTCCTGACCCAGGCGGCAATGGAAGGCAAGAGCGACCCGCTGCTGGGCCTGAAGGAGAACGTGATCATCGGTAAGCTCATCCCGGCCGGCACCGGCCTGCCGCGCTACACCAATGTCACGGTCGAGCCGACTGAGGAAGCGAAGGCCAATCTGTTCACCGGCCCGAGCGCGTTCAGCGACTTCTCCTACGACAGCGCCAACGGCGATCTCGCCCCGGAGTTCCACGCCATCCCGCTGGATGACTATGACTTCGGCAGCGACCTGCGCTAACCGTCCGCTCCCGGGAACCGCGGCCTGAGCCGCGTCCTCCCGGGGCGACGCGAAAAGGGCCCCGCACCGTTCACGGTGCGGGGCCCTTTTCGTCTTCCCCCGGCGCCGGCCCGGGCAGTAACGCCGCAGTAACGCCTAGTGGGTTCTCTTCGTTATGAGGCCGCGCCCGCAGGGGCGCGGCAGGGACGCGGGGGCGGCCAGTGGACGGGAAACAGGTACAGCGGGGCGCCGGCGGCGGCCGCGGCGCCGAGCGCTGCGGTGCGCCGGAAGCGGTCAGCAGACGCGCCTTCCTCGGCGCCGGCCTCTCGTTCACGGCCTTGGCTCTGGCTTCCTGTGCCGACGACCCGCACCCCCGGCCGTTCAGCCAAGCCAGCGCGTCCAGCCAGGCCAGCGCGTCCAGCCAGGCCAGCCCGTCCAGTCCGTCCAGCCCGGCCAGCCAGGCCAGCCCGTCCAGCCCGTCCAGCCCGTCCAGCCCGGCCAGCGCGCCCAGCCTGTCCAGCCAGGCCAGCCAAGCCAGCGCAGCCACGCGGTCCCCGGCGCCGCCCGACGCCGCGGTCCCCCCGGTGCCGCACCTCCCGGTCACCGCCGTCGGCGCCCCCTTCAGCTACGGCGCCGAGAACCGGAAGCCCGGGTCGCCGGGCCGGCTGCTGCCCGCCGGAGCGACCTCGGACCGCCGGCTCGCCGCCTATCTGGGCCAGCACGCCTCCACGGCGGCGCGGCGCAAAGTGCAGTTGTACGCCACCTCCACGCGCAAGGTCATCCGGATCATGGCCTTCCGGCTCGGCGACTACGGCGGAGCGGGACAGCGGCTCGTCTGGGAATCCGGCCCCGTGAAGGTCTCCCGGCAGCGGCAGCCCGACCTGGACCGGAAGACCCGGACCGTGTCATGCCGGTGGAAGTCGACGACGTCGATCGACACCACGCACTGGCCGGAAGGGTTCTACTACCTCGTGCTCACGGCCGGCGGGGGACTGAGCCACAGGGTGCCGCTCGTGGTCGAATCGGCGTCCTTCGACGGAAAGACGGTGCTCGTCTTCAACGACTTCACCATGCAGGCCTACAACAAGTGGGGCGGCTACAGCCTCTACCGGGGAGCCGACGGGCGCGCCTCCAGTCGCTCCTACAAGGTCTCCTTCGACCGCCCGTACTCCAACTTCGGTGAGTTCGAGACGCACAACGCGCCGCTGATCCGGGCGGCGGAAAGCATCCGCGGAACGGGGATGGCCCTGGCCTACACCACGGAGGCCCGGCTCTCCCGTTATGCGGGACGGCTGGCCAAAGCGGCCGCCGTCGTCTTCGCCGCACATTCCGAGTACTGGCCGCCGTCGCTGCGCCACGGCATCGAGGCGGCGCGTGACCACGGCGTCAACGTCGTGTTTTTCGGAGCCAACAACGTGTACTGGAGAGCGCGCACGGAACCTTCCCGGAACGGCGCCGACAGGGTGCTGGTCTGCTACCGGAAGGCGGTGCTGGATCCTCTGGCGCGGCGCCAGCCTGAGCTGGCGACCGTCCTGTGGCGGCAGGAACCCCGGCCGCAGCCGGAATGCTCGCTGACCGGTGCCATGTACGGGGACCTGAACTCCACCGGGATCTTCACCGTCAGCGACCCGGCGTTTTTCGCCTACGCGGGCACAGGGGCCGTGCGCGGGGATACTTACTTTGGCATCAGCGGCGGAGAGACCGACTTCGTCTATTCACACAAGGAGTATCCGCAGTTCAAGTACCCCGCCAACCTGCACATTTTTGCGCGGTCCCCCGAGTCCGGTGACCACACGAGGAAAGGATGGGCTTCATCCACGGTGTACAAGGCCCGCTCCGGGGCCCTGGTGGTGAACATGGCCTCGCTGAACTGGCTGCGGTCCCAGGCGGACCCGGCGGTGCCGGCGCGGTCGCGTGCGTTTGCCCGGCAGGTCACCCAAAACATCCTGCTGGAGGTCTCGCGCAGGGGCAGGCATGTGTTGTCCTTCGGGCCGGTTCGCATCGGCAGTTGAGGAGACAAGTGTTCGCATGATGAACCTGGATGCGCCATTCGAACTTTTGCGCTAATGTAACCGGTGTCACTCAGTATTCATCCACGAGGCTGCATCGGACAGCCGGGAAAGAGCGCCACCGATGAATGAGACCGCCGAGGCGACGTCGCCCCTCGGGAAACCTGCCTACCTCGTGGGCCTTATCGGTGAAGGCATCAGCGCCTCGCTGACGCCGCCCATGCACGAACGCGAGGGCGAAGCGAACGGGCTGCGGTACGTTTACCGGATCCTCGATCTCACGGAACTCGGCCTCGCCCCGGAAACGGTCGGTACCCTGCTGCAGCAGGCCCGCACGATGGGCTACAACGGGCTGAACATCACCCACCCCTGCAAGCAGCTCGTCCTGCCGTTCCTCGACGGGATTTCCGACGACGCCCGCCGTCTCGGGGCGGTGAACACCGTGCTGATCCGCGACGGCCGGTTCATCGGACACAATACGGACCACTCCGGCTTCGCTGCAGCGCTGGCGGAGGGCCTTCCCGGCGCCCGGAAGGGCAAAGTGGTGCAGCTCGGGGCCGGAGGCGCCGGGTCTGCGGTCGCCTATGCCCTGCTCAAGAGCGGTGTGCAGACCCTCGTGCTGTCCGAGGTGGACCGGACCCGGGCCCAGGAACGGGCCGGTTCCCTGGCAGCCGTCTTCCCGGACCAGCAGGTGGTCGCCGTCTCCGCCAGCGACGTCGAGGACCAGCTGGCCGACGCCGACGGCCTCGTCAACGCCACGCCGATTGGAATGCACAGCCACCCCGGCGTACCGGTCGACGTCGACCTGCTCGCGCCCCGGCAGTGGGTCGCCGACGTCGTCTACCGCCCGCTTGAAACGGAGCTGATCGGGCGCGCGCGGGAGAAGGGCTGCGCCGTGCTCGACGGTGGCCGGATGGCGGTCCACCAGGCGGCGGACGCCTTCGCGCTCTTCACCGGCGTCGAACCGGACGCGGCCCGCATGCGCCGCCATTTCCTTGAGCTGGTCGACGCCGAAAACCTGCGGACCGGAGTCAGCTGACAGTGCGCCGCTCAATTGCAACCGTCTGCCTCAGCGGCAGCCTGGACGAGAAGCTTCGGGCCTGCTCGCGCGCCGGGTTCGACGGGGTGGAAATCTTCGAGAACGATCTGGTTGTTTCCCGGTACAGCCCCGCCGAGATTGCGCGGATGGCAGCCGACGAAGGCCTGGGCATCGACCTGTACCAGCCGTTCCGCGATTTCGAAGGCGTGGCGCCGGAGCAGCTCCAACGCAACCTGCGCCGCGCCGAGGCGAAGTTCGCCCTGATGGCAGACCTCGGGGCCGACACCATCCTGTTCTGCAGCAACGTCGCCACGGCGCTGGAAGACAACGATGAACTGGCAGCGGACCAGCTCGGCCAAGCAGCAGAGCTGGCCGCGGCGCACGGGATCCGCATTGCCTACGAGGCGCTCGCGTGGGGGCGGAACGTCTCGGACTTCGAGCACGCCTGCCGCCTCGTCGAACGCGTGGGGCACCCGGCGCTGGGCACCTGCCTGGACAGCTTCCACATTCTTTCCCGCGGCTGGGACCCGGCGCCGATCGAGTCGCTGGACCCGGAGAAGATCTTCTTCGTCCAGCTCGCCGACGCGCCGCAGCTGTCGATGGACGTGCTGTCCTGGAGCCGGCATCACCGGGTGTTCCCGGGGGAGGGCAGCTGGGACCTCCCCGGGTTCATGGCGCACCTGGTCCGCAGCGGCTATGCCGGCACGGTGTCGCTGGAGGTGTTCAACGACGTGTTCCGCCAGAGCCCGGTGGACCGCACCGCCGTCGATGCAATGCGCTCCCTGATCTGGCTCGAAGAACAGGCAGCGCACCGGCTCCGCGACGAAACGGCGCCGGCCGCAGGCGCCGCGCCGGTTCCAGGGGCGATGAAGCTCGCCACGCTGCCGCGGGTGGACCAGCCCTCCGGGTTCAACTTCGCCGAGGTCCGCGCCGTCGACGCCCCCGAGCTCGAAGCGATCCTGCACCAGCTGGGATTCCGCTTCGACGGCCGGCACCGCACCAAGCCGGTGCAGCTGTGGACGCAGGGCAACGCCCGGATCGTCGTCAATGAGCAACAGGCCCAGGGCCATGAGCCGGCCATCTCGGCGATCGGGTTCGACGTTGCCAACCCCCTGGTGGCTGCCTCCCGCGCACTCCAGCTGCGCGCTGTGCCCGTGCCGCGGCAAAGCCAGGCGGACGAGGAGGTCCTGCAGGCGTTCGCCGCCCCGGATTCCACGGAGGTCTTCCTCTGCCAGGGCAGCGCGGACGGCACGGCGGCCTGGACCAGCGAGTTCGGTCCGGGAACGGACGCGCCCGCGGGCCCGGACCTGATCGGCCGGATCGACCACATCAACCTCGCGCAGCCGTGGCAGCATTTCGACGAAGCTGTGCTCTTCTACGAGAGCGCGCTGTCGCTGACGGCCCAGCCCTCGCAGGACGTCGCCGCCCCCACCGGGCTGGTGCGCAGCCAGGTGATGCGCTCGGACGACGGGAGGGTCCGCCTGGCGCTGAACATCGCACCGTTGGCGCTGGAAGGATCCGGGCCCTCCGCCGTCGCGGCCTACCCGCAGCACATCGCGCTCGCCACCGAGGACCTGATCGGCGTCGCGCGGCGGGCGCTCGAACGCGGGCTGGCCTTCCTGCCGGTGCCGCAGAACTACTATGACGACCTGCGCGCACGGCTCGACGTGCCGCCGGCCCTGCTGGGCACGCTCCAGGAACTGAACCTGCTCTACGACGAGGACGACGAGGGGGAGTTCCTGCATTTCTACACCGCCACCGTAGGCAGCGTCTTCTTCGAAGTCGTCCAGCGCGGCCGGCACTACGAGGGGTACGGCGCCCCCAACGCGCCGGTGCGGCTCGCTGCGCAATACGAGCACAGCAAGCGCCGCTGACGGCGCCTTACCGCTAACGGCACTATTCAAAGGAGAAGAGAATGGGTTCACACGAAGTGGACGACGCAGCCGAGGTCTACTCGTCCGACGCCGCCGCCTGCACCCAGGCGCAGATCAGCGACGAGATCGCACAGCTGCACGGCGAGTACCAGCGCACCCTTGACCGGACCGGAGCGCCCGAAGCCCAGCCGCGGCTCGACTTCGCGCCCTACCGCAGCAGCATCCTGCGCCACCCGACCAAGGACCTCCGGCACACGGATCCGGAGACCATCGAACTGGTCTCCCCGGCCTTCGGGCACCGCGACGTCGCGGAGATCGAGAGCGACCTGACCATCCAGCACAACGGGGAACCGCTGGGGGAGCGGATGATCGTCACCGGCCGGGTGCTCGACGGCGAGGGCCACCCCGTGCGCGGGCAGCTGGTGGAGATCTGGCAGGCCAACTCGGCCGGACGCTACATCCACAAACGGGACCAGCACCCGGCCCCGATCGACCCGAACTTCACCGGGGTGGGCCGGTGCATCACCGGCGACGACGGCACCTACCGGTTCACCACGATCAAGCCGGGCGCCTACCCGTGGAAGAACCACCTCAATGCCTGGCGGCCGGCGCACATCCACTTCTCGCTGTTCGGCAACGCGTTCACCCAGCGCATCGCGACGCAGATGTACTTCCCCGGCGACCCGCTGTTCCCGCTGGACCCGATTTACCAGTCCATCCGCGACCAGTCCGCGCGGGACCGGCTGGTGGCCAGCTATGACCACGAGCTGACGAGCCCCGAATGGTCGCTCGGCTACCGTTGGGACATTGTGTTGACAGGCTCCGGGAAGACCTGGGCCGAACCGGAAGGCGACGAGCATGAGTGAGGCACCCGTGACCCAGATCGGCACCGGCAGGAAGCCGCTGCCCCCCACCCCCGGCCAGACGGTGGGACCCTTCTTCGGCTACGCGCTGCCGTTCGAACGCGGCTCCGAACTGGTGGACCGCGCCCACCCGGGCGCCATCCGGCTGCACGGCGTGGTGTACGACGGTGCCGGCACTCCGGTTCCGGACGCCATCGTCGAGATCTGGCAGGCCGACGCCGACGGCAGCATCGCGCAGGAGACCGGGTCGCTGAAGCGGGACGGCTTCACCTTCACCGGCTTCGGCCGGGCGCCGGTGGACAACGTTGGGCGCTACACCTTCACCACGGTCAACCCTGGCCCGACGTCGCCCGGCTCGGCGCCCTTCATCGCGGTTGCCGTGTTCGCCCGCGGTCTGATGAACCGTCTGTTCACGCGCATCTACCTGCCCGAAGGCGGGGAGGCGCTGGCCTCCGACGCGCTGCTGGGCGCTCTCGAACCGGAACGCCGCGACACCCTGGTCGCCACCCGCGACGCGGACGGCGGTCTGCGCTTCGACATCCGGCTGCAGGGCGAAGGGGAGACCGTCTTCCTCGACTTCGAGGGCCGCTGACCCATGGCGGACAGGCAGCAGTTCAGCGCGCACGGCCTCCTCGCCCCGGCCTGGGCCGGTTCCGAGGCGGCGGCCGCGACGTCGGACCGGGCCGTCGGGCAGGCACTGCTCGACGTCGAGCGCGCCCTCGTGGCGGCCCAGGTCACCCTCGGCCTGGCGCCGGACGAGGCGCTCGACCCCGCGGGGTTCGACATCGCCGGCTACGACCTGCCGGCGCTCGCCGCTGAGGCGCAGGGCGGCGGAAACCCGGTGATCCCCTTGCTGAAAAGGCTGCGCGCCCGGACCGCGGCGGGGACCCGGGACTACGTGCACCGGGGCGCCACGAGCCAGGACATCCTCGACACAGCGCTGATGCTCGTGGCCGCCCGGGCCCTTCCGGCAATCCGCCGCGACCTGGACCGCGGCCGGGAGGCACTGGCCCGGCTGGCGCAACGCCACCGGCAGGACCTGATGGTCGCCCGGACCCTGACCCAGCACAGCGTGCCGGGCACCTTCGGGCTGAAGTCCGCCTACTGGCTGGAGGGGCTCGGCCAAGCCGCCGAGCGCCTTGCCGCCGCCGAACCGCTTCCCGTGCAGTTTGGCGGAGCCTCGGGCACCATGGCCGCGACGGCCCTGTACGCCGGCGGCCGCGGCGTGAGCGCCTGGGATGTCCAGGACACACTCGCGGCGGACCTCGGCCTGGCCTCGCCGGTCGCCCCGTGGCACACCCAGCGCGCGGTGGTGACCGGCCTGGGCGACGCGCTGACGGCGGTCACGGACGCGCTCGGCAAGATCGCCGCCGACGTCCTGCTGATGTCCCGGCCCGAGGTGGGCGAGGTGTCCGAGCCCGCTGCCCCGGGCAAGGGCGGATCCTCAGCCATGCCGCAGAAGCAGAACCCGGTCCTGGCGGTGCTGGTGCGCAGCGCCGCCATCGCGGCGCCGGGGCAGTGCGCCACGCTTCACGCGGCAGCGGCCTTCGCCGTCGACGAGCGCCCCGACGGCGCGTGGCACGCCGAATGGCAAAGCCTCACCGAACTGCTGCGCCTGGCCGGCGGAGCCGCAGCCCTCGCGGCCACCCTGCTCGAGGGCCTGCAGGTCCACACGGAGCGGATGGGCCGGAACCTCTCCGACGCCGGTCCGCTGATCGTCAGCGAGCGGATCATGGCCGAGCTCGGTCCGCGCGCGGGCCGGGACCGGGTGCAGGCCGTCATCAGCGGCTCGGCATCCGCACGGCCCGGCGAGCTCGCCGACTCCCTCAAGGCGCTCCTGCCCGAGGGGGAGCTCGACGACGTCCGGCTTCGGCAGCTGCTTGACCCGGCCGCGTACCTGGGCGAGGCCGGCGCCATCATCGACCGCATACTTCACCGGTACGGAAAGGATCTTCACCGATGACCGTTCCCCAACTGACCGTGAGCCGCTTCGGGGAAGCGCGCACGGGAAAACCGCTGCTCGTCCTCGTGCCCGGGCTTGGAACTTCGGCGGCCGCGCTGTGGCCGGAGACCGCGGCCCTGCTGCGG
The DNA here is from genome assembly GCF_018531425.1 of Paenarthrobacter sp. DKR-5. Lineage (GTDB taxonomy): Bacteria > Actinomycetota > Actinomycetes > Actinomycetales > Micrococcaceae > DKR-5. Next base: position 120,887 of record NZ_JAHBOI010000001.1, on the reverse strand, counting down.
CAGGACTTCGACCTGCTCGCCGTCGACCTGCCGGGCCACGGCCGCAGTCCGGCCGCCGCCGAGCCGTTCACCGTCGGTGAGCTGGCGGAGGCGGTGGACCGGGCGGTGCGCGAGGCCGCGGGGGAGTCCGGAGCCCATTTCTACGCGGGGAACTCCCTGGGCGGGGCGGTAGGACTGCAGCTGGCGCATGACAAGCCGGAGCGGCTGGCCGCCGTGGCCCTGATTTGTTCCGGGGCTGCGCTCGGCGATCCTGCGTCGTGGCGGGTCCGGGGCGCGACGGTGCAGGCGCAAGGCACGCCTGTCATGGTCGACGGCTCTGCCCGCCGCTGGTTCGCCAAGGACTTCATCGCCGCGCAGCCCGCGGTCGCGAGCCGGCTGCTGCATTCGCTCTCCGACACGGACCGCTTCAGCTACGCCTTCTGTTGCGAGGCCCTCGCCGGCTTCGACCTGCGCGGCCAGTTGCACGACGTCCGGGTTCCCGTGTTGGCCCTCTACGGCGACGAGGACGAGGTGGCTTCCGAGGAGGTCGCGGCCCTGGTGGCCGGCGGCGTCAAGGACGGCAGCGCCACGGGTCTGCCGCACGTGGGGCACCAGGCGCCCGCAGAGGCCCCGGCCGCCACGGCAGAAGCGCTGCGGGAATTCTTCGGCCGCAACGGGGCCGCGCGGTGAGCGCGGGCCCGGCCGGGGCCGGCGACAGCGGCATCAGCAGGCACGAAGCGACGCGGGGCGAGGTCTACGACGCCGGCATGGCGGTGCGCCGCGCCGTCCTCGGCGACAGCCACGTCGACCGCGCCAACGCCGCCAAGGACGAGTTCACCGGGGAATTTCAGGACCTGATCACCCAGTACGCCTGGGGGACCATCTGGACCCGTCCCGGGCTGGACCGGCGGATGCGCAGCGCCATCACCATCACGGCAATGATCGCCCACGGCCATCACGAGGAGCTTGCCATGCATGTCCGCGCCGGCCTGCGCAACGGCCTCAGCCGGGAAGAGCTCAAGGAAATACTGCTCCAGTCCGCGGTCTACTGCGGCGTGCCGGCGGCAAACACGGCTTTCAAGATCGCCCAGCAGGTCTTCAGGGACCTTGACGCGGACAGCCGCTCCTCCCTATAGTTCAAATATCGCACGTCCGTTCGCAAAGCGAACATCGGTGCAGGCGGCAGAGATGCAGCCGGCAAGCAAGAACCAGTCGGGTGGAACACCCGCAGAAGGACACCGGAGTCTTTGATGAAGCAGGCATATCTCTACGACGCCGTGCGCACGCCCTTTGGCAGGCTGGGCGGGGCCCTCGCGGGCACGCGGCCGGACGACCTTGCGGCCCTTGTGGTCAAGGAACAGGTGGCCAGGGTTCCGGCCCTCGATCCGCAGCAGATCGACGAAGTGGTCTTCGGCAACGCGAACGGCGCCGGGGAGGAGAACCGCAACGTGGCACGGATGGCCAGCCTGCTGGCCGGCCTGCCGACGTCGGTCCCCGGCACCACGGTGAACAGGCTCTGCGGGTCCAGCCTCGATGCAGCGATCATCGCCTCACGGCAGATCAACGCGGATGAAGCCGACGTCGTATTGGTTGGCGGCGTGGAGTCGATGAGCCGCGCACCGTGGGTGCTGCCCAAGACCTCCAAGCCGTACCCGACGGGGGACCAGGTCCTGGCCTCGACGACCCTCGGCTGGCGGCTGGTGAACCCGGCGATGCCCAAGGACTGGACCATTTCGCTCGGCGAGGCGACCGAGCGGCTCCGGGAGAAGCACGGGATCAGCCGGGAGCGCCAGGACGAATTCTCGTTCCGCTCCCACCAGCTCGCCGCGCGCGCCTGGGCCGACGGCTTCTACGACAATTTGACTGTGGCGGTGCCCGGCGCCGGCCTGCAGCGCGACGAGAGCATCCGGGAATCCACGGTGGAGAAACTCGCAGGCCTTTCGACGGTCTTCCGGCCGGATGGCACGATCACCGCCGGGAACGCCTCCCCGCTCAACGACGGCGCCTCCGCGGTGCTGCTCGGCAGCGAGGCCGCGGCGGAGAAGCTCGGTGCCGCACCGCTGGCCCGCATCGCCGGCCGCGGCGCGGCAGGCATCGACCCGCAGTTCTTTGGGTTCGCTCCTGTGGAGGCCGCGAACCAGGCCCTCAAGCGGGCCGGAATCGGCTGGTCCGAGGTGGGGGCGGTTGAGCTGAACGAGGCTTTCGCGGCGCAGTCGCTGGCCTGCATCGACGCCTGGGACATTGACCCGGAAATCGTCAACGCGCACGGCGGAGCGATCGCGATGGGCCATCCGCTGGGCGCCTCCGGCGGCCGGATCCTGGGCACGCTGGCACGCAGCCTGCAGGCGTCCGGACAGCGGTGGGGCGTCGCGGCCATCTGTATAGGCGTCGGCCAGGGCCTGGCGGTCGTCCTTGAGAACGCTGCGTAAGGGGCAACCGATGCTGAGCTTCCACGAGAGCGCGGACGCCGCCGTCGAGGGCATTTCCGACGGCGCCACCATCCTGATCGGCGGTTTCGGAACCGCCGGCCAGCCCATCGAACTGATCGACGCCCTGCGGCGCAACGGCGCCAAGGACCTGACCATCGTCAACAACAACGCCGGCAACGGGGACACGGGTCTGGCGGCCCTGTTGGGTGCCGGGCAGGTGCGCAAGATGATCTGCTCGTTTCCCCGGCAGAGCGACTCGCATGTCTTCGACGCGCTGTACCGTGCCGGAAAGATCGAACTGGAACTCGTGCCGCAGGGCAACCTGGCCGAACGGATCCGGGCGGCGGGGGCCGGCATCGGCGGTTTCTTCACCCCCACCGGCTACGGCACCCCGCTCGCCGAGGGCAAGGAGACCCGCGAAATCGACGGCCGGGGCTACGTGTTCGAGCGCCCGATCCACGGCGATTTCGCCCTGATCAAGGCGCTGAAGGCGGACCGCATGGGAAACCTTGTCTACCGCAAGACCGCTCGCAACTTCGGCCCGATCATGGCCGCCGCGGCCGCCACCAGCGTGGTGCAGGTCGCCGACGTCGTCCCGACCGGGGCGATCGACCCGGAAAGCGTTGTCACCCCCGGCATCTTCGTCAACCGCGTGGTCGCTATCAGCCCGACATCAATGCTGCCCGGGGACGGGCAGTGAGCCAGGAGGCAGCCATGGACACCAGCCGCAAGCTCACCCGCGACGAGATGGCGCGCCTCGTGGCGGCGGACATCGCTCCGGGCTCGTTCGTCAACCTCGGCATCGGCCAGCCGACGACGGTCGCCAACTACCTGCCCGAAGGCAGCGGCATCGTGCTGCACACCGAAAACGGGATGCTCGGGATGGGTCCGGAGGCCCATGGCGACGAGGTCGACCCCGACCTGATCAACGCCGGCAAGGTGCCCGTCACCGAACTGCCCGGCGCTTCCTACTTCCACCACGCGGATTCCTTCGGGATGATGCGCGGCGGCCACCTGGACGTCTGCGTGCTCGGTGCCTTCCAGGTGTCGGTGGACGGCGACCTGGCCAACTGGCACACCGGGGCCCCGGACGCGATTCCCGCCGTCGGCGGAGCGATGGACCTGGCCACAGGAGCCAAGGCGGTCTTCGTGATGATGAACCTGCAGGACCGCGCGGGGAACGCCAAACTCGTGCGCAGCTGCACCTACCCGTTGACGGGCGTGCGCTGCGTCAGCCGGGTCTACACCGAATACGCTGTCTTCAGCCTGGCGGGCGGAACCGTCACCGTGGAGCAGACCTTCGGGATGGAGGTGGCGGACCTTCAAGACCTGCTCGGCTTCGACCTCATCGACGGGACCGCGCACTCGTCCGCCGTCGCGGCCTCGTCTGTCTAAGCTAAGACATGACCGAAAACCCGCAGGCGAGCGACCAGTTCGTCCAGTCCCTCTCCCGGGGCCTCGCGGTGATCCGCGCCTTCGACGCTGAGAACACCGAAATGACCCTGGCCGACGTCGCCCGCCGCACCGGGCTGACCCGGGCCACCGCGCGGCGCTTCCTGCTGACCTTGGTGCAGCTGGGCTACGTCCGCACGGACGGGAGGCTGTTCACGCTCACCGCGCAGGTGCTGCAACTGGGGTACTCGTTCCTGTCCGGGCTGACGTTGCCGCAGATTGCCGAGCCGCACCTGGAGGCGCTCTCGCAGGAAGTGAAGGAGTCGACGTCGGCCTCGATTCTGGACGGCCAGGACATTGTCTACATTGCGCGGGTTCCCTACCGGCGGATCATGACCGTCGGCATCAATATCGGCACCCGGTTCCCTGCGTACGCGACCTCGATGGGCCGGGTGCTGCTCGCCGGCCTGGGCGAGGCGGAGCTGAACGCGTATCTGGCCGGCCTCGAGCTGCGCAAGCTCACGCCGGGCACCGTCGACAGCGTGGATGCGCTCCTGGCCGAAATCGCCACCGTGCGCGAGCAGGGCTGGGCCCTGGTGAACCAGGAACTCGAAGCCGGGCTGCGGTCCGTGGCAGCGCCGCTGCTCGGCCGCAACGGCAGGGTGGTCGCCGCCGTCAACGTTTCGATGCCGGTGCCGCAGTCCGAGCCGGGCACCGAACTCGACTTCGTGCTGCCGCGCCTCCTTCAGACCGCGCGAAGCATCAGTTCCGACCTGGCGGCGCTGTCGCCGCGCTCCAGCCTCGCGGCCAGCCTGTAGGGCTGCCGGAGGGCCTGTCCGGGCCCGGTGCAGGGGGAGAGGGCTGCACATGGTAGACTGGATGACAATTGTTAGTGTGGCAGTGGATGAGAGGTTCCTTCGGTCGGTTCGCCGCGAAGGTTTCCGGTTCCGGGTTGCAGGGTCCTTGTGCAACGAATGCCACATTTTTGCATGCCTAGGGTGACTCACCTCGCTGAACGGTAGCAGGGCATGCGATCCGACGAAAAAGTGCTTCGCCTCGACCGCCCGGGCCTCCCGGACGCAGGAGCGGGGCAAAGCAAAAGGAGAGCCGCCCGCCGGCGGTTCCGGAAAATACGGAGAACACGAAAGTGCCTACGATTCAGCAGCTGGTCCGCAAGGGCCGCTCACCCAAGGTCTCCAAGACCAAGGCTCCCGCGCTTAAGGGCAGCCCCATGCGCCGCGGCGTCTGCACCCGCGTCTACACCACGACCCCGAAGAAGCCGAACTCGGCTCTGCGCAAGGTCGCCCGTGTCCGCCTCAACGGCGGCGTCGAAGTTACCGCTTACATCCCCGGTGTCGGCCACAACCTGCAGGAACACTCCATCGTGCTGGTGCGCGGCGGCCGTGTGAAGGACCTGCCCGGTGTCCGTTACAAGATCGTGCGCGGCGCCCTCGACACCCAGGGTGTCAAGAACCGCCAGCAGGCCCGCAGCCGCTACGGCGCGAAGAAGGAGAAGAAGTAATGCCTCGCAAGGGACCGGCCCCCAAGCGGCCGCTCGTAGTTGATCCCGTTTACGGTTCCCCGTTGGTCACGCAGCTGATCAACAAGGTTCTGGTTGACGGCAAGAAGTCCACCGCCGAGCGCATTGTCTACGGTGCCCTCGAAGGCGCCCGCGCCAAGACCGGCAACGACCCCGTTGCCGCCCTGAAGAAGGCCATGGACAACGTCAAGCCGACCCTCGAGGTCCGCTCCCGCCGTGTCGGTGGCGCTACCTACCAGGTGCCCGTTGAGGTCAAGCCGGGCCGTTCGACCGCCCTGGCCCTGCGCTGGCTGGTCGGCTACTCCAAGGCCCGCCGCGAGAAGACGATGACCGAGCGTCTCCAGAACGAAATCCTGGACGCCTCGAACGGTCTCGGTGCCGCTGTGAAGCGTCGCGAAGACACCCACAAGATGGCCGAGTCCAACAAGGCCTTCGCTCACTACCGCTGGTAATAGCCTGCCGGCGACGGCGGGAGACCGCCGTCGCCGCTGAGCAAACCTACTAAGGGAGAAACCGTGGCACTCGACGTGCTTACCGACCTCAACAAGGTCCGCAACATCGGCATCATGGCCCACATTGATGCCGGCAAGACCACCACCACCGAGCGCATTCTGTTCTACACGGGTATCAACCACAAGATTGGTGAAACCCACGACGGTGCCTCGACCATGGACTGGATGGCACAGGAGCAGGAGCGCGGTATCACCATTACCTCCGCTGCTACCACCTGCTACTGGGACAACAACCAGATCAACATCATCGACACCCCCGGCCACGTGGACTTCACGGTCGAGGTTGAGCGCTCCCTGCGCGTGCTCGACGGCGCCGTTGCGGTGTTCGACGGCAAGGAAGGCGTGGAGCCGCAGTCCGAGACTGTGTGGCGCCAGGCCGACAAGTACGACGTTCCCCGCATCTGCTTCGTCAACAAGATGGACAAGCTGGGCGCCGACTTCTACTTCACCGTCGACACCATCATCAACCGCCTGGGCGCCAAGCCGCTCGTTCTGCAGCTGCCGATCGGCGCCGAGAACGACTTCGAGGGCGTCGTCGACCTCGTCGAGATGCGCGCGCTGTACTGGCGCGGCGAGACCGAGATGGGCGCTAAGTACACCGTCGAGGAAATCCCGGCCGACCTGAAGGAAAAGGCTGACGAGTACCGTCACCAGCTGCTCGAGACCGTCGCCGAGGCGGACGAAGAGCTGATGATGAAGTACCTCGAGGGCGAAGAGCTCACGGTCGCCGAGATCAAGGGCGCCATCCGCAAGCTCACCATCGCCTCCGAGCTCTACCCGGTGCTCTGCGGCTCGGCGTTCAAGAACAAGGGCGTGCAGCCGATGCTCGACGCCGTTGTCTCCTACCTGCCGTCGCCGCTGGACGTCCCGTCGGTGCAGGGCCACGACGTCAAGGACGAGGAGATCATCCTCAACCGTGACGCCAGCGCCGACGCACCGTTCGCCGCCCTCGCGTTCAAGGTTGTGACCCACCCGTTCTTCGGCAAGCTCACCTACATCCGCGTGTACTCCGGCAAGGCCGCTTCCGGCGCCCAGGTCATCAACTCGACCAAGGGCAAGAAGGAGCGCATCGGAAAGCTCTTCCAGATGCACGCCAACAAGGAGAACCCGGTCGACGAAATCACGACCGGCCACATCTACGCCGCGATCGGGCTGAAGGACACCACCACCGGTGACACCCTGTGCGATCCCGCGAACCCGATCGTCCTCGAGTCCATGAGCTTCCCGGAGCCCGTGATCTCGGTGGCCATCGAGCCGAAGACCAAGGGTGACCAGGAGAAGCTCTCCACGGCCATCCAGAAGCTCTCCGAAGAGGACCCGACCTTCCAGGTCTCCCTCAACGAAGACACCGGCCAGACGGTTATCGCCGGCATGGGCGAGCTCCACCTGGACATCCTGGTGGACCGCATGCGCCGCGAGTTCAAGGTCGAGGCCAACGTGGGCAAGCCGCAGGTTGCCTACCGCGAGACGATCAAGAAGAAGGTCGAGAAGGTCGACTACACCCACAAGAAGCAGACGGGTGGATCCGGCCAGTTCGCGAAGGTTCAGGTGACTTTCGAGCCCCTGGACACCACGGACGGCACCTTCTACGAGTTCGAGAACAAGGTCACCGGTGGCCGCATTCCGCGCGAGTACATCCCCTCGGTGGATGCCGGTATCCAGAACGCGATGCAGATGGGCATCCTGGCGGGCTACCCGCTGGTGGGTGTCAAGGCAAGCCTGATCGACGGCGCTTACCACGACGTCGACTCCTCGGAAATGGCGTTCAAGATCGCCGGCTCCCAGGTGTTCAAGGAAGGCGCACGTCGCGCCAACCCGGTCCTGCTTGAGCCGCTGATGGCCGTCGAGGTGCGCACCCCTGAGGAATACATGGGTGACGTCATCGGCGACCTGAACTCGCGCCGCGGCATGATCCAGTCCATGGAGGACGCAAGTGGCGTGAAGGTAATCCGCGCCAATGTGCCCCTCTCCGAGATGTTCGGCTACATCGGCGACCTGCGCTCCAAGACCCAGGGCCGCGCAGTCTACTCGATGCAGTTCGACAGCTACGTGGAGGTCCCGAAGGCAGTTGCCGACGAGATCATCCAGAAGACCCGCGGCGAGTAATCTCCCGGCGTTAGTTCCGGCGGTTGGCGCCGGCCGCCTCCTTCGAGGAGGGCGGCGCCAACCCCAACCGCAGGCCAAAGGCGATAAGCTGGGCGGCCTGTGCAGAGCAATTTCAACAAATAACAGCCCCCCAAGTAGACTTGCTCTGGTTTCAATCGCAAATCCCGCGGTTGGAAGTGGATGTGTCTACAAAACGTTCTAGGAGGAACCAGTGGCGAAGGCAAAGTTCGAGCGGACTAAGCCGCACGTCAACATCGGCACCATTGGTCACGTTGACCACGGTAAGACCACGTTGACCGCTGCCATTTCCAAGGTGCTTGCTGACAAGTACCCGGATATCAACGAGAAGTTCAACTTCGACCAGATCGATGCGGCTCCTGAGGAGAAGCAGCGCGGTATCACGATCAACATCGCGCACATCGAGTACCAGACCGAAAAGCGCCACTACGCACACGTTGACGCTCCCGGCCACGCTGACTACATCAAGAACATGATCACTGGTGCAGCCCAGATGGACGGCGCGATCCTCGTGGTTGCCGCTACCGACGGTCCGATGGCCCAGACCCGCGAGCACGTGCTGCTCGCCCGCCAGGTTGGCGTTCCCTACCTGCTGGTTGCCCTGAACAAGTCCGACATGGTTGACGACGAAGAGCTCCTCGACCTCGTCGAAATGGAAGTTCGTGAGCTCCTGAGCTCGCAGGGCTTCGACGGCGATAACGCTCCGGTTGTCCGCGTTTCGGGCCTGAAGGCTCTGGAAGGCGACCCGCAGTGGGTCAAGTCCGTTGAGGACCTGATGGACGCCGTGGACGAGAACGTTCCGGACCCGGTTCGCGACAAGGACAAGCCGTTCCTGATGCCGATCGAGGACGTCTTCACGATCACCGGTCGTGGAACCGTCGTCACCGGCCGTGCAGAGCGTGGCACCCTGGCCATCAACTCCGAGGTCGAGATCGTCGGCATCCGTCCGGTCCAGAAGACCACGGTTACCGGTATCGAGATGTTCCACAAGCAGCTCGACGAGGCTTGGGCCGGCGAGAACTGTGGCCTGCTGCTCCGCGGCATCAAGCGCGAAGATGTCGAGCGTGGCCAGGTTGTCGTCAAGCCGGGTTCGATCACCCCGCACACCGACTTCGAGGCGAACGTCTACATCCTGTCCAAGGACGAGGGTGGGCGTCACAACCCGTTCTACTCGAACTACCGCCCGCAGTTCTACTTCCGCACCACGGACGTGACCGGCGTCATCACCCTCCCCGAGGGTACTGAAATGGTCATGCCCGGCGACAACACTGAGATGACCGTTGAGCTCATCCAGCCCATCGCCATGGAAGAGGGCCTCGGCTTCGCTATCCGTGAGGGTGGCCGCACCGTTGGATCCGGCCGCGTTACCAAGATCATCAAGTAGTGATCGGTTTTCGCAGCTGACCTGATGGGTTAGTTTGGAAGGACCCCGTTGCTCCGGCAGCGGGGTCCTTCTGCATTTGCGGATGCAGGCGCTGCTTCGGGCGGCGTCACCGGCGGGACGAAAGGGTGCCTGATGGAAGTACTGGTGTTCCTCGGAATCGTCGCGGTCGCGGCGGCCGGCGTCGTCTGGGGCCGGCGCACGTTCCGGCACGAAATCGACCGTGCGAAGAAGATCCGCCGCGCCAACCGCAACGGCCGCTGACAGCTCCGGACCTTCGGTTCCCTCCCGCGAGCGGCCAGTTGTGGCGGCCTCCGCGCCCGTCAACCCGCCGTTGGTGGCCGTTCGGCCGGGGGAGCGGGGCCGATTCGCTTTATCACAGCCGATCTGGCAGACTAGACAAGTTGTTCAAGCGCTTCTTCGTGTCCCGGCCAGGATAATGCCTGGCGTCAGGGTCCAAGCTGAAGCCCAAATATGACCCATCCCCGGAGAGTGTTGAGGGATGTCGTGTGTGTAACGTGCGCGACACGCCCGAGTTCGGGGGTCGGAGCTTCGACAGATTGAGGAACCCGGATTTGCCGGATTCAGTCTGTTGGAAGATGTGCCAGGAAGCACAACGGAACACTGTAACCAAACAGAGCAGCATGTCAGGAAAGAGAGTCACGACGCCATGGCGGGACAAAAAATCCGCATCCGGCTGAAGTCATATGACCACGAGGTCATTGATGTTTCAGCACGGAAGATCGTTGAGACGGTCACGCGCGCAGGCGCAACGGTAGTCGGCCCCGTGCCGCTTCCGACGGAAAAGAACGTGTACTGCGTTATCCGTTCGCCCCACAAGTACAAGGACAGCCGCGAGCACTTCGAAATGCGCACGCACAAGCGTCTGATCGACATTATCGACCCCACGCCGAAGGCCGTTGACTCGCTGATGCGTCTCGACCTGCCTGCCGACGTGAACATCGAAATCAAGCTCTAAGGGAGGTGCTGAGAAAACTATGACCGCGATCCGCAATGTAAAGGGAATCCTGGGCACGAAGCTCGGCATGACCCAGGTCTGGGACGAGAACAACCGCCTTGTGCCGGTAACCGTCGTCCAGGCTGACTCCAACGTCGTCACCCAGCTGCGCGACGCAGCCGTTGACGGCTACACCGCCGTTCAGATCGGCTACGGCCAGATCGACCCGCGCAAGGTGACCAAGCCGCTGGCCGGCCACTTCGAGAAGGCCGGCGTGACCCCGCGCCGCCACGTTGTCGAGCTGCGCACTGCAGACACCGACAGCTACTCGCTGGGCCAGGAGCTCTCCGTTGAGCTCTTCGAAGCCGGCCAGAAGGTCGACGTCGTCGGCACCTCCAAGGGTAAGGGCTTCGCCGGTGTTATGAAGCGTCACGGCTTCTCCGGTGTCGGCGCCTCCCACGGTGCCCACAAGAACCACCGCAAGCCCGGTTCCATCGGTGGCGCATCCACCCCGAGCCGCGTCTTCAAGGGCGTTCGCATGGCCGGCCGCATGGGCGCCGTCCGTCACACCACCCTGAACCTCACCGTTCACGGCGTGGATGCCGAGAAGTCGCTGCTTCTGATCAAGGGTGCCGTCCCCGGCGCCCGCGGCTCGGTCGTTCTCGTCCGTTCCGCCGTGAAGGGAGCCTAGTCCAATGGCAAACACTGTGAATGTTGACCTGCCTGCAGAGATCTTCGACGTCCAGACCAACGTGCCGCTGCTGCACCAGGTCGTCGTCGCCCAGCTCGCTGCTGCCCGCCAGGGAACGCACAAGACCAAGACCCGCGCCGAGGTTTCCGGTGCCGGCCGCAAGCCGTTCAAGCAGAAGGGCACCGGCCGCGCCCGCCAGGGTTCGATCCGCGCCCCGCACATGACCGGCGGTGGCATCGTGCACGGCCCGACGCCTCGCGACTACAGCCAGCGCACCCCCAAGAAGATGAAGGCTGCTGCTCTCCGCGGCGCCCTCTCGGACCGGGCACGCAACGGCCGTATCCACGTCCTCGACGCCCTGGTTGCCGGCTCCGCGCCGTCCACCAAGGAAGCACGCAACGCGCTGCGTTCGGTCACCGAGCGCAAGAACGTCCTCGTGGTCATCGACCGCGCGAACGACGTCGCCGCGCTGTCCGTCCGCAACCTCGCCGAAGTCCACGTGATCTACGCGGACCAGCTCAACACGTACGACGTGCTGGTCTCCGATGACGTTATCTTCACCCAGGCCGCTTACGAGGCATTCATCGCAGCTAAGAACACTGCCAAGGAGGACGCCAAGTGAGCGCGACCACCGCTAAGGATCCGCGCGACGTCGTGCTTGCACCCGTCGTTTCGGAGAAGAGCTACGGCCTGATCGACGAGGGCAAGTACACCTTCCTGGTGGACACCCGCTCGAACAAGACCGAGATCAAGCTGGCCGTGGAGAAGATTTTCTCCGTCAAGGTCGACTCGATCAACACCATCAACCGTGCCGGTAAGCGCAAGCGGACCAAGTTCGGATGGGGGCAGCGCAAGGACACCAAGCGCGCGATTGTCACCCTGAAGGAAGGCACTATCGACATCTTCGGCGGTCCGCTCAGCTAGGGCGGAGACCACTTTAACGAGGAAATGAGTTATGGGAATCCGTAAATACAAGCCGACTACGCCGGGCCGCCGCGGCTCGAGCGTAGCCGACTTCGCAGAAATCACGCGGTCGACGCCGGAAAAGTCGTTGGTGCGCCCGCTGCCCAAGAAGGGCGGCCGCAACAACACCGGTAAGATCACCACCCGTCACAAGGGTGGCGGACACAAGCGCCAGTACCGTCTGATCGACTTCCGTCGCCACGACAAGGACGGCGTTGACGCCCGCGTTGCCGAGATCGAGTACGATCCGAACCGCACCGCACGCATTGCGCTGCTGCACTACGTTGATGGCACCAAGCGCTACATCATCGCGCCGAACAAGCTGAAGCAGGGCGACTTCGTCGAGGCCGGAGCCGGCGCCGACATCAAGCCTGGCAACAACCTCCCGCTGCGCAACATCCCGGTGGGTACCGTTATCCACGCCGTGGAGCTGCGTCCGGGCGGCGGTGCCAAGATGGCCCGCTCCGCCGGTGCTTCGGTTCAGCTCGTCGCCAAGGAAGGCCGCTTCGCCCAGCTGCGTCTGCCCTCCGGTGAAATCCGCAACGTCGACGTGCGCTGCCGCGCCACGGTCGGCGAGGTCGGCAACGCCGAGCAGTCGAACATCAACTGGGGCAAGGCCGGCCGTCTGCGCTGGAAGGGCGTCCGCCCGACCGTGCGTGGTGTGGCCATGAACCCTGTCGACCACCCCCACGGTGGTGGTGAAGGTAAGACCTCCGGTGGACGCCACCCGGTCAACCCGAACGGCAAGCCCGAGGGCCGCACCCGCCGCCCGAACAAAGAGAGCGACAAGCTTATTGTGCGTCGCCGTCGTACTGGCAAGAACAAGCGATAGGAGCCTGGAGACATGCCACGCAGCCTGAAGAAGGGTCCCTTCGTTGACCAGCACCTCTTTGTGAAGGTCGCCAACGAAAACGAAAAGGGCACCAAGAACGTCATCAAGACGTGGTCCCGCCGGTCGATGATCATCCCCGACATGCTCGGGCACACGATCGCCGTGCACGACGGACGCAAGCACATCCCCGTGTTTGTGACCGAGTCGATGGTCGGGCACAAGCTCGGCGAATTCGCCCCCACGCGGACTTTCCGCGGCCATGTTAAGGACGACAAGAAGGGCAAGCGCCGCTAGGCGTTTGGCTCTTCGGAACAGACGAGAGAAGGAAAGCAATGGAAGCCAAGGCCATTGCGCGGCACATCCGCGTAACGCCTATGAAGGCCCGGCGCGTCGTCAACCTTGTTCGTGGCAAGCAGGCGAATGAGGCACTGGCGATTCTGAAGTTTGCCGAGCAGGCAGCTTCGGAGCCGGTATTCAAGGTTGTTCAGTCCGCCGTTGCCAACGCCCGGGTCCTCGCGGACCGTGACGGCGTCGGATTCGACGAGAGCGACCTCTACATCAGCGAAGCGTTTGTTGATGAAGGCCCGACCATGAAGCGGTTCCAGCCGCGTGCCCAGGGCCGCGCTTACCGCATCAAGAAGCGGACGAGCCACATCACCGTTGTCGTTGCCACCCCCGAGAAAGAGGAGGGCCGCTAAGTGGGTCAGAAAGTAAACCCGCACGGGTTCCGACTCGGCATCACCACGGACCACGTCTCGCACTGGTTTGCCGACAGCAACAAGGCCGGCCAGCGCTACAAGGACTTCGTCCGCGAGGACGTCAAGATCCGCCAGCTCATGTCCACGGGCATGGAGCGCGCCGGCATCGCCAAGGTCGAGATCGAGCGCACCCGTGACCGTGTCCGCGTGGACATCCACACGGCACGCCCGGGCATCGTCATCGGCCGCCGCGGCGCCGAAGCCGACCGCATCCGCGGCGAGCTGGAGAAGCTCACCGGCAAGCAGGTTCAGCTGAACATCCTCGAGGTCAAGAACCCCGAGATCGAAGCCCAGCTCGTTGCCCAGGGCATCGCCGAGCAGCTGACTTCCCGCGTGGCGTTCCGCCGCGCGATGAAGAAGGCCATGCAGTCCGCGCAGCGCGCCGGTGCCCAGGGCATCCGTGTTGCTTGCTCGGGCCGTCTGGGCGGCGCCGAAATGAGCCGCTCGGAGTTCTATCGCGAAGGCCGTGTGCCCCTGCACACCCTGCGCGCGAACATCGACTACGGCTTCTACGAAGCCAAGACCACCTTCGGCCGCATCGGCGTGAAGGTCTGGATCTACAAGGGTGACGTCACCGCCAAGGAACTGGCTGCGCAGCAGGCTGCAGCTCCGTCCCGCGGCCGCGGCGAGCGCCCGGGCGGACGTCCTTCCGGCGACCGTCGTCGTCGCAACGACCGCGCTGAGGCTCCTGCAGCCGAGGCTCCGGCCGAGGCAGTAGCAGCTGGCGCTGAGACTGCAGAAGGAGGACAGGCTTAAATGCTTATCCCACGTCGAGTCAAGTTCCGTAAGCAGCACCACCCGGGTCGTTCCGGCGCTGCCACCGGCGGCACCAGGGTTACCTTCGGCGAGTACGGTATCCAGGCCCTTACCCCGGCCTACGTGACCAACCGTCAGATCGAATCGGCCCGTATCGCCATGACCCGCCACATCAAGCGTGGCGGCAAGGTCTGGATCAACATTTACCCGGACCGTCCGTTGACGAAGAAGCCGGCCGAAACCCGCATGGGTTCCGGTAAGGGTTCGCCCGAGTGGTGGGTCGCCAACGTCAAGCCGGGCCGGGTTCTGTTCGAACTCTCCGGTGTCAGTGATGAAGTAGCTCGTGAGGCCCTGCGCCTGGCAATCCACAAGCTCCCGTTGAAGGCACGCATTGTGCGTCGCGAAGGTGGTGAATAGAAATGGCAGTTGGATCCAAGGATCTGGCCCCCGCGCAGCTTGACGGTTTCGACAACGAGCGTCTCGTTGAGGAACTGCGCAAGTCCAAGGAGGAGCTGTTCAACCTCCGTTTCCAGTCCGCTACCGGACAGCTGGAGAACCACGGCCGCCTGCGCGCGGTGAAGCGGGATATCGCCCGCATCTACACCGTGCTTCGCGAGCGTGAGCTGGGCATTCGTTCCGTCGTAGCCGCCCCCGTGGTGGAAGCCAAGGAAGAAAAGAAGGCGGAGAAGAAGACCGCCGCCAAGAAGCCTGCAGCCAAGAAGGCCGCAAAGCCGGCCGCCGAGGCTGAGGCTGTGGAGGCCGCTGAGGTTTCCGAGGAGGATGCCAAGTGACCGAGCAGCAGAAGGAAGAAGCAGCTGTGAGCGAGACAAAGGGCACCGCGCGTGCCTACCGCAAGACCCGCCGCGGGTACGTGGTCTCGGACAAGATGGACAAGACCGTCGTCGTACAGGTGGAAGATCGCGTAAAGCACGCTTTGTACGGTAAAGTTATCCGTCGGACTTCGAAAGTCAAGGCCCACGACGAGCAGAACAGCGCCGGCATCGGTGACCTGGTTCTGATCAGCGAGACTCGTCCGCTCTCCGCCACCAAGCGGTGGCGGATCGTGGAGATCCTCGAGAAGGCCAAGTAATTCCAAACACGCTCCCGTCGCGTGCCGTTTCTTGCGGTGCGCGACGGAGGCGCGTGGGCCCTCAGTGAGGGTCCCGGGATTAGGATCGCCCTGGCGTTCCAGGCGAGCCAAGAGACAATATCCGTTCCGCAAGGCTCACGAGTGTGAGAACCGGCGCGACGACAGGAGTAATAAGTGATTCAGCAGGAGTCGCGACTGAAGGTCGCCGACAACACGGGTGCGAAGGAAATCCTCACCATCCGCGTTCTCGGTGGTTCCGGCCGTCGCTACGCAGGCATCGGCGACGTCATCGTTGCCACCGTCAAGGATGCAATCCCGGGCGGCAACGTCAAGAAGGGCGACGTCGTCAAGGCGGTTGTCGTCCGCACCAAGAAGGAGCGCCGTCGCGCCGACGGTTCCTACATCAAGTTCGACGAGAACGCCGCAGTGATTCTCAAGAACGACGGCGACCCCCGCGGTACCCGCATCTTCGGCCCGGTTGGCCGCGAGCTGCGCGACAAGCGGTTCATGAAGATCATCTCGCTGGCTCCGGAGGTGCTGTAACCATGGCGAAGTTCAAGATCAAGAAGGGTGACCTCGTCCAGGTCATCACTGGCGCCAAGCAGGACCGCGGCGGCGACCGCGGCAAGCAGGGCAAGGTTCTTCGCGTGTTCCCGGAGACCAACCGCGTGCTCGTCGAGGGCATCAACCGCGTCACCAAGCACACCAAGGTCGGACAGTCCCAGCGCGGGACCAAGACCGGCGGCATCGAGACCGTAGAGGCCCCGATCCACATTTCCAACGTGGCCGTCGTTGACCCGTCGACCAAGAAGCCGACGCGTGTCGGTTTCCGCACCGAGACCGTTGAGCGCGACGGCCGCCAGCGCACCGTGCGTGTCCGCGTGGCCAAGAGCTCCGGGAAGGACATCTAATGACCGAGACGCTCGAAACCCCGGCCAAGGTACTTCCCCGTCTGAAGACGAAGTACCAGGAGACCATCAAGAAGTCGCTGCAGGACGAGTTCAACTACGAGAACGTCAACCAGGTTCCGCGCCTGGTGAAGGTTGTCGTGAACATGGGTGTCGGTGACGCCGCCAAGGACTCGAAGCTCATCGACGGTGCCGTGCGCGACCTGACCCTCATCACGGGCCAGAAGCCGCAGGTGACCAAGGCCCGCAAGTCCATCGCCCAGTTCAAGCTGCGCGAAGGCATGCCGATCGGCGCGCACGCTACGCTTCGCGGGGACCGCATGTGGGAATTCGTGGACCGTCTGGTGTCGCTGGCCCTGCCGCGTATCCGTGACTTCCGCGGGCTCAACGGCAAGCAGTTTGATGGCAACGGCAACTACACCTTCGGTCTGACCGAACAAGTGATGTTCCACGAGATCGACCAGGACTCCATTGACCGCGTGCGCGGCATGGACATCACCGTCGTGACCACCGCCAAGACCGATGACGAAGGCCGCGCGCTGCTCAAGGCGCTTGGTTTCCCGTTCAAGACCGAAGACTAATCAACTACGTTGCAGGTCCAGCTTCACAGCTGGAAACCGTTACGAGGAAGGGCTAGAGCCCAAATGACTATGACAGATCCTGTCGCAGACATGCTCACGCGTCTGCGCAATGCAAACTCGGCATACCACGATTCCGTGACTATGCCTTACAGCAAGCTCAAGGCACACGTTGCCGACATCCTGAAGGCCGAAGGCTACATTGCCTCCTGGAAGGTCGAGGATGCCGAGGTCGGCAAGAAGCTGACCATCGAGTTGAAGTTCGGTCCGAACCGCGAGCGTTCCATCGCCGGTGTTCGCCGCATCTCCAAGCCCGGTCTGCGCGTTTACGCGAAGTCCACCAACCTCCCGCACGTGCTGGGCGGCCTGGGCATCGCCATCCTGTCCACCTCCTCCGGTCTGCTCACGGACCGCCAGGCGTCGAAGAAGGGCGTGGGTGGGGAAGTCCTCGCCTACGTCTGGTAACGGGAAGGAAGAGAACAATGTCACGTATTGGACGTCTCCCCATCACCGTTCCCGCCGGCGTCGAGGTCAAGGTCAACGGCAACGTTGTCTCGGTCAAGGGCACCAAGGGTGAACTCAGCCACACCGTCGCCAACCCGATCGAGGTCGCCCTCGAGGAGAACACGCTGACGGTGACCCGGCCGAACGACGAGCGCGAGTCGCGTTCGCTGCACGGCCTGACCCGCACCCTGATCTCGAACATGATCGTGGGCGTCACCGACGGCTACGAGAAGAAGCTCGAGATTGTGGGCACCGGTTACCGTGTCCAGGCCAAGGGTTCTGACCTGGAGTTCGCTCTGGGCTACAGCCACCCGGTCGCCGTCAAGGCTCCGGAAGGCATCACCCTGACCGTCGAGGGCCCCACCAGGCTCTCCGTCTCCGGTATCGACAAGCAGCAGGTCGGCGAGGTCGCTGCCAACATCCGCAAGCTGCGCAAGCCCGACCCGTACAAGGGCAAGGGCATTCGCTACGCTGGCGAAGTTATCCGCCGCAAGGTCGGAAAGGCTGGTAAGTAATCATGGCTCTTGGAGTAAAAGGTAAGAGCAAGCAGGCCTCCCGCGGCCGGCGTCACCTGCGCGTTCGCAAGCGCATTACGGGCAGCGCGGTTCGTCCGCGCCTGGTCGTGAACCGTTCGGCCCGCCACGTCTTCGTGCAGGTCGTCGATGACAGCCAGGGCATCACCGTGGCGTCCGCTTCCACGCTGGAAGCCGACCTGCGCGCGTTCGACGGCGACAAGACCGCCAAGGCCAAGCGCGTCGGCGAGCTCGTGGCCGAGCGTGCCAAGAAGGCCGGAATCGAAGCTGTGGTCTTCGACCGCGGCGGCAACAAGTACCACGGCCGGATCGCCGCCGTCGCCGACGGCGCACGCGAAGGTGGGCTGGCACTGTGACCGCTGTCAACAATGAAAAGGAAAATCAGGTGACTGAAGCTGTAGCTGCTGAAGCAACTGAGGCCCCCGAGTCCGCCGCTACGAGCACGGACGACCGCCGCGGCGGACGCCGTGGCGAGCGTGGCGACCGTGGTGGCCGTGGCGAGCGCGGCGGCCGTGGTGGCCGCGACAGCGCCCGCGACGCAGAGAAGAACCAGTACGTCGAGCGCGTTGTAGCCATCAACCGTGTGGCGAAGGTCGTCAAGGGCGGCCGTCGCTTCAGCTTCACCGCGCTGGTTGTCGTCGGTGACGGCAACGGCCTGGTGGGCGTCGGCTACGGCAAGGCCAAGGAAGTTCCCGCGGCCATCGCCAAGGGCGTCGAGGAAGCGAAGAAGTCCTTCTTCCGCGTTCCCCGCGTCCAGGGCACCGTCCCGCACACCGTGCAGGGCGAGGCCGCTGCGGGCGTAGTGCTGCTGCGTCCGGCGTCCCCGGGTACCGGTGTTATCGCCGGTGGTCCGGTGCGTGCCGTGCTCGAGTGCGCAGGCGTCCACGACGTCCTGTCCAAGTCCCTCGGCTCCTCCAACGCGATCAACATCGTGCACGCCACGGTGGAGGCGCTGCGCAAGCTCGAAGAGCCTGCTGCTGTCGCCGCCCGCCGCGGGCTGCCGATGGACGAGGTTGTTCCGCCGGCACTGCTCCGTTCTCTTCAGCAGAAGGCAGGTGCGTAATGGCAACCCCGAAGAACCTCGTTGCATCCGACGCAAAGTTGGAAATCACTCAGATCAAGTCCGTCATTGGCGGCAAGCAGAACCAGCGCGACACCCTTCGCTCACTCGGTCTGAAGCGCATCGGCCACTCCGTGGTCCGTACCGCCGACGAAGTGACCGTTGGAATGATCAACACGGTTCCGCACCTCGTGAAGGTTGAGGAGGCGAAGTAATGGCAGAGAAGGAAACCGCTGCTCAGGCGGAAGCCAAGGAGCACGCGCTCAAGGTCCACCACCTGCGTCCCGCCGCCGGCGCCAAGACCGCGAAGACCCGTGTGGGCCGCGGTGAAGGCTCCAAGGGTAAGACCGCCGGTCGCGGTACCAAGGGTACGAAGGCCCGCTACCAGGTGAAGGCTGGCTTTGCCGGCGGCCAGCTGCCGCTGCACATGCGCCTGCCGAAGCTGCGCGGGTTCAAGAACCCGTTCCGCGTGGAATTCCAGGTCGTCAACCTCGACAAGCTCTCCGAGCTGTTCCCCGAGGGTGGCACGGTGACCGTGGAGAACCTGGTCGAGAAGGGTGCGGTTCGCAAGAACCAGCCCGTGAAGGTGCTGGGCACCGGCGACATCACCGTCAAGGTGGACGTCACAGCGAATGCGTTCTCCGCTAGCGCCGCCGAGAAGATCGCGGCCGCGGGTGGAAGCACCACGGCACTCTAAGCACGCTCCGGCGCGCTTTAGCTGACTGGACTCCCGGTGGGTGGGACTGAAGTTCCACCCACCGGGAGTCTTTGTCGTAACCGGCCGGCCGCCGGATTCTCCCGGCAGCCCGGGCACCCGGTAGACTCAGTAGTCGGACCACTGTTTGCGGGTCACCGACGGCTCCCGCAATCCCCACTTTCCTAAGACCTCAGGAGGACGCTTGCTTAGCGCATTCGGCCGGGCCCTTCGTACGCCCGATCTGCGACGCAAGTTGTTGTTCACGCTGGGCATCATCGCGATCTTCCGCTTGGGTGCGTTCATCCCCTCGCCGGGCGTGAGCTACCAGAACGTGCAGCAATGTTTGCAGGCCGGCAGCACCAACCAGGGTGTCTACCAGCTGATCAACCTGTTCAGCGGCGGCGCGCTGCTGCAGGTGTCCGTCTTCGCCCTGGGCATCATGCCCTACATCACCGCCAGCATCATCGTGCAGCTGCTGCGCGTGGTCATTCCCCGCTTCCAGCAGCTTTACGACGAGGGCCAGTCAGGCCAGTCCAAGCTGACGCAGTACACGCGGTACCTGACGATCGCACTCGGCCTGCTCAACGCCACGACGCTGGTGTCGCTGGCCCGCTCCGGACAGCTGCTCGGCACGCAGTGCCCGGCACCGATCATCCCGAGCGACTCCATCATCACGACCATCCTGATCGTGATCACGCTGACGGCCGGAACCGGCCTGATCATGTGGATGGGCGAGCTGGTCACGGAAAAGGGCGTCGGCAACGGTATGTCCATCCTGATCTTCACCTCGATCGCGGCCGGCTTCCCGACCTCGCTTGGGCAGATCTGGACCACCAAGGGCCCGGGCACCTTCTTCACCGTCCTGGTCATCGGGCTCGTCGTGATGGGCCTGGTCGTGTTCGTCGAGCAGTCCCAGCGCCGGGTGCCGGTGCAGTACGCCAAGCGCATGATCGGCCGCCGCACGGTCGGGGGCACCAGCACGTACATCCCGATCAAGGTGAACATGGCCGGCGTCGTGCCCGTCATCTTCGCCTCCTCGATGCTGTACCTGCCGTCCCTGATCGCGCAGTTCAACACCCCGCATGACGGATCGCCCGCCCCGGACTGGGTCAACTGGATCACCACCAACCTGACCCGCGGCGACCACCCGATCTACATGATCATCTACTTCCTGCTGATCGTCTTCTTCACCTACTTCTACGTGGCCATCACGTTCAACCCCGAAGAAGTCTCGGACAACATGAAAAAGTACGGCGGCTTCATCCCCGGCATCCGTGCCGGACGGCCGACGGCGGACTACCTCCAGTACGTCCTCTCCCGCATCACCCTGCCGGGCGCCATCTACCTGGGGTTCGTAGCCCTGATTCCGTTGGTGGCCCTTGTCCTGATCAACGCCAACCAGCAGTTCCCGTTCGGCGGCACGTCGCTGCTGATCATGGTCGGCGTCGGCCTGGAGACCGTCAAGCAGATTGATGCGCAGCTTCAACAACGTCACTACGAAGGGTTATTGCGATGACGAGAATGCTGATTATTGGTCCTCCCGGTTCGGGTAAAGGCACCCAGGCGGAACGGATCTCCGAGCGGCTCGGCGTCGTCGCCATTTCGACCGGCGACATCTTCCGGCAGAACGTCCGGGACATGACCGAGCTGGGCGTCGAAGCAAAGAAGTACATGGACAACGGGGACTTCGTCCCGGACAGCGTCACGAACAAAATGGTCCGCGACCGCCTGGGCCAGGACGACGTCAAGGACGGGTTCCTGCTCGACGGCTACCCCCGGACGACGGCGCAGGTGACCGAGCTCGACGACATCCTCGCCTCGAACGACCAGCGGCTGGACGTGGTGCTGCAGCTGACCGCCGATGACGAGGAGCTCGTCAAGCGGCTGCTCGGCCGGGCGAAGGAGACCGGGCGCAGCGATGACAACGAAACCGTCATCCGCCACCGGCTGGACCTGTACCACCAGCAGACCGAAGCCGTGGTGACGAAGTATGCCGAGCACGGCATCCTCGCCAAGGTGGACGGCATCGGCGCCATCGACGAGGTCACCGACCGTGTGATGGCAGCGATCGAGTCGGCTACGGCCGAAGCCGCGCAGTAGCGCGTACGACAACGACGGAAGGCCCCTGCGCTGCTGGCGCGGGGGCCTTCGGCCTTCACTGCAGGAAGAGGAGTGGTTTTGGGCCGCGACAGCATTGAGTACAAGACACCGGCGCAGCTGAAGCTGATGCAGGAGGCCGGGGTGGTGACCAGCCGGGCGCTGGACGCCGCCGTGGCAGCCGCGGTAGCCGGGGCGACGACGGCGGACCTGGACGCCGCCGCGGCAGCGGTGATCAGGGAGGCCGGGGCCGCCTCCAACTTCCTCGGCTATGAAGGCTACCCCGCCACGATCTGCACCTCCGTGAACGAGCAGGTGGTGCACGGCATCCCCGGCGGCTACGTGCTGCGCGACGGGGACGTGGTGTCCATTGACGGCGGCGCGGTGGTGCAGGGCTGGCACGGCGATTCCGCCCGGACCGTGATCATCGGTGACGGGGACCCGGCGGACCAGGAGCTCTCCGACGTCACAGAGGCAGCGATGTGGCACGGGATCGCCGCACTGGCCACGGCCAAGTACGTGGGCAACGTCGGCGACGCGATCGACGACTACGTCACAGCTGCCGTGGGGGAGAAGCTGGGCATCCTGGAGGACTACGTGGGGCACGGCATCGGCACCAGCATGCACATGGCGCCCGACGTGCTCAACTACCGGTCCCGGCACCGGGGTCCGAAGGTCAAACCGGGGATGGCGCTGGCCATCGAACCGATGCTGGTGCGCGGCTCGCTGCAGACCCGTGTGCTCGACGACGGCTGGACGGTCGTCACCAGCGACGGGGCCCGTGCGGCGCACTGGGAGCACTCAGTCGCCGTGCACCGCGGTGGCATCTGGGTCCTGACGGCCGTGGACGGCGGTGCTGCGAAGCTTGCCCCGCTCGGGGTCGTTCCCGTCCCGCCGGCCTGAGCGAGCGCACCCGGCATTAAACGAGGGAGGCTCCCCGCAGCAGTTGCTGCGGGGAGCCTCCCTCGTTTTCAGGCCTGCGTCATTTCAGGCCTGGGCGCGTCAGGCGCTCAGGTGCGGCTTCACATCGTTGTCGTAGATGCCCTGGAGGGTCTTCTGCAGCTCGTCCAGCGCGGACTTCACGTCGCCCTGCTGGGTGAGGATCTTGCCTGCAGCTTTGGCCATCTCCTGGTCGGCGCCGGGCAGGAAGACACGGGCGTAGTCCTGCTGGCGGGTGACGGAGAGCTGGTCGATCGCCGTCTTGATCTGCGGGTGCTTCGCGAGCACCGCGCTCATGTCGGCCGATTCGCGGACCGGCATGTACCCGGTGGCCGCGGAGAACGCCGCGGTGTTCTCGGGGGAGGTGAGGAACTTCAGGAAGGTGGCCGCAGCAAGCTGCTGCTCCTTCGTGTTGTTCTTCGGGATCCCCAGGCCCGCGCCGCCGGTCGGGCAGACGTTCGTGGTGTTGACGGAGCCGCCGGGCAGGAAGCCTACGCCGACGTTGAACTTGGCAGCCTTGAGCACGCCAACCAGCGAGCCGGTCGAGCTCATCGTGGCGGACACGGCGCCGGCGGAGAGGTCTGCGGACGCATCCTTGGAGGAGACGCCGGCCCACTTGTCCTTGTACACGGTGTCCTGGACCATCTGCATGGCCTTGACGGTCTTGTCCGCGTCCGCGGTGATGGTGAACTTGTCGCTCCAGGCGGCGCCCTCGCCCCACAGCTGGTTCTGCAGGGTCCAGCCGGCGTAGTCGGCCAGGGCCGGGTGCTGGTAGACGTTCTGGATGCCGGGGTTCGCCGCCTTGATCTTCGGCGCCCACTCGGCGAACTCCTGCCAGGTCTTCGGCGCGCGGTCCGGCAGGCCGGCCGCCTTGAAGTGGTCCTTGTTGTAGTAAAAGAGCGGGGTGGAGCGGGCGTAGGGGACGGCCCACTGCTTGCCGCCGTACTGGTAGTCGCCCAGCAGCTGCTTGCGGTAGTCCGAGATCTTGAAGTCGAGCTGCTTGAGCAGGCTGTCCAGCGGGATGATCGAGCCATTGAGGAAGTAGCGGAACCACCAGACATCGGAGAAGATCACGATGTTGGGCAGCTCGCCGCCCTGCTGCGCGGTCTGGAACTTCTGCGCGACTTCCTCGTAGTTGGCCCCGGCGGTCACAAGGTTGACCTTGATGTCGCTCTGCGACGCGTGGAACTTCTCGATGATCGCCTTTTCGGCGTCCTCCGACTTGCCAGGGTGGTTGGACCAGAAGGTGATCTGGCTGGCCGGCTTGACGCCCGAGAAGTCGATGTCCGCCTGGGCGGTGGGCCCGCCGGAAGTGGTGGAGGGCCCACCGCAGGCGGCGAGGGTGGCGGCGCCGGCGCCCAGCGCGGCGAGGGACAGGAACGAACGTCGATCAAGCGGTAGCTTCGGGAATCCCGACATTGGTGTTGCCTTTCTTGGGTGTTCGATGGTGCAGTGCGGCGGCGGGCTGGGTTAACCCGTCACCGAGCCTTGGGTGAGGCCGGCCACGATGTAGCGCTGGAGCGCGGCAAAGATGATCAGCACGGGAACGACGACGAGCACGGCCCCGGCCATCATGATGCCCCAGCCCGAGGAGCCGCTCTCGGAGTTCTGCAGCAGGGTCAGGCCTACCGGGAGGGTCATCATGTCGGGCTTGTCCACGATGATCAGCGGCCAGATGTAGTCGTTCCACTCGCTGACGATGGTCACCAGTGCGACGGTGGCGATGCTGGGCATCGAGATGGGAACCACGATCCGCCAAAGGCGGCGCCAGTGGCCCGCCCCGTCAATCTCCGCAGCCTCGAGGATCGAGGCCGGCAGGGTCATGAAGTGCTGGCGCAGCAGGAAGGTGCCGAAGGCGGTGCCCAGCCCGGGCAGGATGATGCCCCAGTAGGTGTTCTGCCCGCCGAGGCCGGCGACCAGGATGTAGTTGGGCAGGATGGACACCTGCGGCGGAACCATGAGCGCGACGAGGATCAGCACGAAGATGACCCGCTTGAACGGGAAGCGGACAAACACGAGCGCGTAGGCGGTGGCGATGGCCAGCGTCACCTTCACGACGGAGCCGATCGTTGTCACGATCACGCTGTTGAGGAAGAACTTGGCGAACGGCACGGTGGTCATCGCCTCCGCATAGTTGCCGAAGTTCAGCCCCTGCGGCAGGACCTTCAGGTCCGTGGTGATGATTTCGCCCGGCGCCTTGAACGAGGAGAGAACCATCCACAGCAGCGGGAGGAACACCACCAGCGTGGCAATGATGAGCGGTACGTAGCCACCGGCGATGGTCTTGGCGATGTTGGCCCAGGAGAGCGGGCGGTCACGGGGAACGAACTCACCCGTGGAGCCGGACGACGGCTGGGTCTGAGGTCGGGTGGCGGTGCTCATGCGTAATGCACCTTCTTCTCCACGAAGCGCAGCTGGAAACCCGTCATGGCCAGCAGGATCACAAAGAGGATCACTGAGATGGTCGCAGAGTAGCCAGCGCGGTTGTAGGCGCCGAAAGCCTGCTTGTACGCCTCGAAGATCAGCGTGCTGGTGCCATTGCCCAGCGGAGTCATGACGCGGATCAGGTCGAAGGCCTGCAGGGAGCTGAGCAGCGAAGTGATCAGCAGGAAGAACGTGGTGGGCGAGAGCAGCGGCACCGAGATGCTGACGAACCGGCGGAAGCTGCCGGCGCCGTCGAGCTGGGCGGCTTCCATGACGTCGTTCGGCAGGGACTGCAGCCCGGCGAGATAGACGACGGCGCAGTAGCCGAGGTTCTTCCAGACGTACACGAT
The DNA here is from genome assembly GCF_018531425.1 of Paenarthrobacter sp. DKR-5. Lineage (GTDB taxonomy): Bacteria > Actinomycetota > Actinomycetes > Actinomycetales > Micrococcaceae > DKR-5. Next base: position 95,392 of record NZ_JAHBOI010000001.1, on the reverse strand, counting down.
GATGACCATGGCCAGGGCCAGCTGCGGATCGTTGATCCACTGCGGGCTGGTCTGGCCCAGCCCGCGCAGGACCCAGGCGAGCACGCCGTAGACCGGGTCGAAGATGAAGAGCCAGACCAGGCCGACTCCGACGCCGGAAAGGACGAACGGGGCAAAGACCGCGGAGCGGGCGAACGTGGTGCCCCGGATCTTCAGGTTCAGGGCCAGCGACACCAGCAGGCCGAGGATCATCGAACCGCCGACCGTCACCGCGGTGAAGATGGCCGTGGTGCCCAGAACTGCCGCCGCGTCGGGCGAGGTGAAGAACGTGATGTAGTTCCCGAACCCCACGACGGTGGCGCTCGGTGAGCCCAGCGTCCAGTTCAGCGTCGAGTAGTAAATGTTGCTGAACAACGGCCGGTACGTGAAGGCCCCGATGAGAATCAGGTTCGGAAGGGCAAAAGCGAGAAAGACGAAGAAATCACGGCGGGTTCGGCCGGTGAAATATTTTCTGCGAACGGTGGCGCCGCCCGATGCGGGGGCAGTTGGGGGCTCCTGGGTTCTGAGCCGGCTCATACGGACAACCTTAGGTATAGAAGGGCGCAGCTGACAGTGGCCAACCGGGATGTGTCAGGCGCGGGTGGATCCCTTCCACTTCACCACGCCGTCGGAGATGAATTGGCTTCTTTTCCTATCTATTCCACCGGCAGTGACTAACTGTTCTCCGGTGGTTCATTTTGTGTTCATTTCCCGGGGGCCGTCAATAATGCGCGCCGAGAGGCGAGAATGAGCTCATGGAATCTGACGTTTCCTCCGTGGCCGACGTGCCGGGAGTCCGGGTCGGCCACAGCCAGCGCCGGGGCCAGGGGTGGCTTTCCGGGGTGACAGTCGTCGTCCCGCCGCGCGGCACTTACGGTTCGGTCGACGTCCGCGGGGGCGGGCCCGGCACTCACGAGACGGATGCGCTGGATCCGACCACGCTGGTGCCCACGGTGGATGCCGTGGTGCTGACGGGCGGCAGCGCCTATGGTCTGGCCGCGGCCTCCGGCGTGCAGCGCTGGTGCGAGGAACACGGCCGCGGCTTCGAAGTGCCAGGCGGCGTGGTGCCCATCGTGCCGGCCGCCGCGATTTTCGACCTCGGCCGCGGCGGGGACTTCGGTGCGCGGCCAGACCCTGACCTGGGGTACGCCGCGGCAGCGGCGGCGAACGACGGCCCGGCCCTGCGCGGCAACGTGGGCGCGGGCACCGGAGCGGCAATCGGCCGCGGATCGTTCAAGGGCGGCCTGGGCAACGCGGCGGTGCGGTTGGGCGGCGCCAACGCCGGCATCGTCGTGGGGGCCGTTGCGGTGGTCAACGCGGCCGGCGTCCTCTGGGCAGGGCCGGAACAAACGGTGCTCCCGGTCCCCGGTGCTGCTTCACCCGCCGGAGCCAACACCACCATCGCCGTCCTCGTGACGAACGCGGTGCTGGACGTGGCGCAGTGCAAACGGCTGGCGACCGCCGGGCACGCCGGGATGGCCCGGGCGCTCAGCCCTGTGCACACTCTCGCTGACGGGGACACGGTTTTCGCCCTGAGTACCCGCGAGGTCCCGATCTCAGGCGAGGGGCAGGAGGCCCTGACGGCAGTCATCGAGCTGCAGGCGGCCGCGGCCGAGGCGCTTCGGCGCGCCATCCTTGATGGTGTGGCCGGGGCCGAAACGGTGCGGACGACGGCGGGGGAGTGGCCCGCCTATCCCCGGGTTTGAGCGGATGACGGGGCGGCGGCGGACCGAGGGGACAGGGTACAGCCTGATTTAACTTTGCGCAGCCGATGGCGTAGAGTTGTTTGTTGGTTGTCTGCGTTCCCCTGCCCATTTACCGGGCTCCCCGGGATTCGTGAGGCAAACGTACCACCAACAAACGTCCGTTGTGAGGACCGCCGAAACGGCGCTCCAGGCATCGGCAACCAAAGTTAGCGGAGGATATGGCCAAGAAAGACGGGGTCATTGAGATCGAGGGCGTTGTGACTGAGGCGCTGCCCAACGCGATGTTTCGTGTTGAGCTCACCAACAAGCACGTCGTCCTTGCTCACATCTCAGGAAAGATGCGCCAGCACTACATCAGGATCCTCCCCGAGGACCGTGTGGTGGTGGAGCTGAGCCCTTACGACCTCACCCGGGGTCGTATCGTCTACCGCTACAAGTAAACGCCGACGTCAGCCGGCGCCGCCCTGCCCTGGGTGGTGCGCGGCCGTTGTCCGGTGACCACCTGCAAAACACGCAAAGGAACGCCATGAAGGTCAAGCCGAGCGTCAAGCAGATCTGCGACAAGTGCAAGGTGATCCGCCGTAACGGGCGGGTCATGGTGATCTGCGAGAACCCGCGCCACAAGCAGCGCCAGGGCTGATTCCCTCCAGGGAATCGCTGGCACTGCACCCACGCAAGTTACATAAAGGCAGCACAAGCGGTGGAATTCCCACCGCGTACCCCCGGTCGGAGGCCGGGGCCTCACATCGAGGGTGTACTGCCTACGACCTCCGGTTTATCCAAGGAGTACCGCCACTATGGCTCGTCTCGCTGGCGTAGACATTCCCCGCGAAAAGCGGTTGGAAGTAGCGCTTACATACATTTACGGCGTGGGCAAGACCCGTGCACACGAAACCCTGGCCGCCACCGGCATCAGCCCTGACGTTCGCGTCAAGGACCTGACCGACGCTGATCTGGTCCAGCTGCGTGACTACATCGAGGGCAACTACAAGGTAGAGGGTGACCTTCGCCGCGAGGTGGCCGCCGACATCCGCCGCAAGGTGGAAATCGGAAGCTACGAAGGCCTGCGCCACCGCCGCGGCCTGCCCGTGCGCGGACAGCGCACGAAGACCAACGCCCGCACCCGCAAGGGTCCGAAGCGCACCGTTGCCGGCAAGAAGAAGGCCGGCCGCTAATAGCGGCTGGTAGCTACCCGAAACTTTCGTAGGAGAAGTAATGCCCCCCAAGACTCGTGGAGCGGTGCGCAAGCCGCGTCGCAAGGATAAGAAGAATATCGCGGTTGGACAGGCGCACATCAAGAGCACCTTCAACAACACCATCGTGTCCATCACGGACCCGACCGGTGCTGTGATCTCGTGGGCTTCGGCCGGCGAGGTTGGCTTCAAGGGCTCGCGCAAGTCCACCCCGTTCGCCGCGCAGATGGCCGCCGAGGCTGCTGCCAAGCGTGCCCAGGAGCACGGCGTCCGCAAGGTCGACGTTTTCGTGAAGGGTCCGGGATCGGGACGCGAGACGGCCATCCGTTCGCTGCAGGCCACCGGCCTTGAGGTCGGGTCCATCCAGGACGTGACCCCCAGCGCTCACAACGGCTGCCGCCCCCCGAAGCGCCGCCGCGTCTGATTCGTGTTGCCGGCCGGAGAAGCCGGCGTCGGAGATCCGACGCCGGCGGCTCCGGCCATCAGCCCGTTTGGACCGAAGACTTTCCACCCCCTGTGTTGCGTCATATAGCGGACGCTCGCTGAAAGGAAACCTAAGTGCTTATTGCACAGCGCCCCACTCTGTCCGAAGAGGTCGTCGCCGATAACCGCTCACGGTTCGTCATCGAACCGCTGGAGCCCGGCTTCGGCTACACCCTCGGCAACTCCCTTCGCCGCACCCTCCTCTCCTCGATCCCCGGAGCCGCTGTCACCAGCATCCGGATCGATGGTGTGCTGCACGAATTCACCACGGTTCCGGGTGTGAAGGAGGATGTCACCGAGATCATCCTGAACATCAAGAACCTGGCTGTTTCCTCCGAGCACGACGAGCCGGTTGTCGCCTACCTGCGCAAGCAGGGTCCCGGCGTCGTCACCGCTGCGGACATCGCTCCGCCGGCGGGCGTGGAATTCCACAACCCGGACCTGCACATCGCGACCCTGAACTCGAAGGGCAAGTTCGAACTCGAGCTGACCATCGAGCGCGGCCGCGGTTACGTCTCTGCTGCGCAGAACAAGTCCGGCGACTCCGAGATCGGCCGCATCCCGGTCGACTCGATCTACTCGCCGGTGCTCAAGGTGACCTTCCGCGTGGAAGCGACCCGTGTCGAGCAGCGCACCGACTTCGACCGCCTGGTCGTGGACGTGGAGACCAAGGAGTCCATCGCCCCGCGCGATGCCGTCGCCTCCGCCGGCACCACCCTGGTGGAGCTGTTCGGCCTCGCCCGCGAGCTGAACACCGCTGCCGAGGGCATCGAGATCGGCCCGTCGCCGACGGACGCAGCCCTGGCTGCCGACATGGCGCTGCCGATCGAGGACCTGGACCTGACGGTTCGTTCCTACAACTGCCTCAAGCGTGAGGGTATCCACACCGTGGGTGAACTCGTGGCCCGCTCCGAGGCTGACCTGATGGACATCCGCAACTTCGGTGCGAAGTCCATCGACGAGGTCAAGGCCAAGCTGGTTGAACTGGGTCTGTCGCTGAAGGATTCCCCTCCCGGCTTTGACCTGGCTGCCCGTGCCGCCGCCATCGAAGAGGACGACGCCGCTTTCAGCGACGACGAGCTCTAACCAGTTCGCTTTCCTTCAGGGCGCTGGTGAGCGCCCGGAAGTTCACTTGAGGAGAAAATCACTATGCCTACCCCCACCAAGGGTCCGCGCCTCGGAGGCGGCCCGGCTCACGAGCGTCTGATGCTCGCGAACCTGGCGTCTGCCCTGTTCGAGCACAAGCGCATCACCACCACCGAGACCAAGGCCAAGCGCCTGCGTCCCTACGCCGAGCGCCTGATCACCTTCGCCAAGCGCGGAGACCTGGCCTCGCGTCGCCGCGTTCTCGCGCTGATCAGCAACAAGGGCATCGTCCACGAGCTGTTCACCGACATTGCTTCGGCAGTGGAGAACCGCAACGGTGGCTACACCCGCATCACCAAGATCGGTCCCCGCAAGGGCGACAACGCTCCGATGGCTGTCATCGAGCTTGTTCTTGAGCCGGTTTCCGCCAAGCAGGCCGTCGTGAAGGAAGCCACCACGGCGACCGCCGCGGCTGCTCCGAAGGAAGAGGCTGCTCCCGCCGCCGAGGAGGCTCCCGTCGAGGAGACCGCCCCGGCCGCTGAAGAGGCTTCCGCCGAGGAAGAGGCTCCTGCTGCTGACGAGGCTGCCGCCGACGAGGCTCCGGCCGAGGAAGTCGCTGACGAGAAGAAGTAGTCTTTTCGCCTAGAATTCTCGTATGGATTCAGAGAAACCCGTTGTCCCCGCCGGGGACAACGGGTTTCTTCGTATCCGGATGGATCTCTCCTACGACGGTGCTCCCTTCAGCGGCTGGGCCGTCCAGCCCGGGCGCCGCACGGTGCAGGGCTGTCTGGAGGAAGCGCTGGCGATGCTGCTGCGCCGGCCTGTTCGCGTGGTGGTAGCGGGCCGGACCGACGCCGGGGTGCACGCGCGGGGGCAAGTGGTCCATTTCGATGTGGCCCCCGGGGAGTGGGGCTCCATGGACCGCGGACGCGCCGTCGACCCGTCGACTGCCTTCCTGCGCCGGCTGCGCGGGACCCTGAGCCGGGTGCTGGGGGACTTGACCGGGGCCATCGAACCGCACGCGGCCGTGCCGGCGCCTCCCGGCTTCGACGCCCGTTTTTCGGCCCTCTGGCGGCGGTACTCCTACCGGATTGCCGATAGTCCTGCCCGGTGGGATCCTGTCACACGCCACTTCACGCTCTGGCACCGGCAGCGCCAGGACATCGGCTTGCTCAACGAGGCCGCAGTGCTGCTGCTGGGAATGAATGACTTCCTGTCCTTCTGCAAGCCGCGCGAGGGGTCCACGACCATCCGGGAACTGCAGCGGTTCGAGTTCGAACGCGCCGACGACGGCGTGCTGCGCGCGCTGGTCCAGGCCGACGCCTTCTGCCACAACATGGTGCGCGCCCTTATCGGGTCCGCCCTCCAGGTCGGCTCGGGAGAGCGCGAGCCGGCCTGGCTGTACCAAAGAATGCTCGCCCGGGCGAAGGACTCCCGGTCCCTGCTGGCGCCGCCGCACCCGCTGGTGCTCGAAGAAGTCTGCTACCCGGACGACGACGCGGTGGCGCTGCGGGCCGATCTCACCAGGGCCAGGCGCGAGGGGTAAGGCTCTACCGGAGCTCCCCACCCGGGGCGCGCCACTCGGCGCAACGCGACAGCGGCCCCCGGAACCTGTCGGTTCGGGAGGCCGCTGGTGCCGGGCCGGGATCTAGGCTGTGGCCTGCTCGGTCTGCGCAGTGATCGGAGCAGCCACGTCTTCAAGTGACTTGCCGGCGGCTTCCACGCCGAGGATGATCTCCACGATGCCCGCACCGACCATGAGGACCGCGCCGATGATGTACCCCATCGCGACGGACTGGATGCCCTGCTCCACGAATTTGCCGAAGAGGATCGGGCCGATGATGCCGCCGATTCCGGTGCCGACCGCGTAGAAGAACGCGATCGCCATCGCACGGGTCTCCATGGGGAAGATCTCACTGACCGTGAGGTAGGCGGAGCTGGCGCCGGCTGAGGCGAAGAAGAAGACCACCAGCCAGCACGCCGTCAGCCAGAAGCCGTCCAACGCGCCCGAGGAGAAGAGGAACGCCGTGCCCGCCAGCAGGACACCGGAAATGATGTACGTCGCTGAGATCATCGTCCGGCGGCCGATGCTGTCGAAGAACCGACCGAGGATGAGCGGGCCAAGGAAATTGCCGACGGCGATCGGAACCAGGGACCACGGCGCCACGTCCCCCGGAACGTGGAGGAGCTTGGTCAGCACAAGGGCGTAGGTGAAGAAGACCGCGTTGTAGAGGAACGCCTGGCCAACGAACAGCGACAGCCCGAGGGCTACACGCTTGGGGTAGCGGGTGAAGGCGGTCTTGATGATGGTGCCGAAGCCAATGGACTTGCGCTGGCGGACCTTCAAGGTCTCGTGCACAGGCCGCAGCTTCTCACCGGTGGACTCCTCGACGTCGTCCTCGATGCTGCGCACGAGCGCATCGGCTTCCATGTCCCGGCCGTGAATGAACATCCAACGCGGCGACTCGGGCACATTGCGTCGCACCAGCAGGATCAGCAGGCCCAGCACAGCCCCCAAGCCGAAGGCCAGCCGCCAGCCGAGGCCGGGGGCAAAGAAGGCCGGATTGAGCAGGACGACGGAGAGCGATGCACCGAAGGCCGTTCCCAGCCAGTAGGAGCCGTTGATGGCGAGGTCGACGACGCCGCGCCGCGCGGCGGGGATGAGCTCGTCAATGGCGGAGTTGATAGCGGCATACTCGCCGCCGATGCCGGCACCGGTGAAGAACCGGCACACGAAGAACCACACCGGGTTCAGTGAGAAGGCAGTCGCCACCGTGGCCGCCAGGTACAGGCCGAGGGTCAGCAGGAACAGTTTCTTGCGTCCGAACCGGTCCGTCAGGTGGCCGAAAAGGAGGGCCCCGAAGCACGCGCCCGCCACATAGATGGCAGCAGCGAGGCCGATGTCCGCCGCGCTCAGCCCGAGGCCGCCGTCGGGCTGCGTGAGACGGTCGCCGATCGCGCCCACGATGGTGACCTCAAGGCCATCCAGGATCCAGACTGTTCCAAGCCCGATCACGATCATCCAATGCCATCGTGACCAGGGCAGCCGGTCCATCCGGCCGGAAATGTTGGTCTCGATGGTGTCGCTGCGTTCACTTTGCGCTGCTGTCATGACCCTCTCCTCAATGAGCGTAGGTCATCAGTATGCTTCCTATTTCCCAAATGAGGAAGTTTTGTCCTCAGAGCGTTGGCACAAAAGAGTCCGGGGCCTGCCCCGTCTCACAGCGGCAGACCCCGGACGGTCTTGTAGTCCTTCCCCGGACCGCGCGTGCGGTACCTACCGGCTGAAGGTGTTGATGATGCCCATGACTGCCGGGCCAAGAACGATGATGAAGAGCACCGGCAGGATGAAGAACATGAGCGGGAAGAGGATCTTCACCGGGATTTTCATGGCTTTCTCCTCCGCGCGCTGCCTGCGCTTGAGCCGCATCTCCTTCGCCTGCACGCGGAGCACGTTGGCAATCGCGATGCCGTACACGTCCGCCTGGACCACGGCCCGGATGAAGCTGCGCAGCTCCGGCACCGTGTTCCGTGTGGCGAGGTCCAGGTAGGCCTCCTGACGGGGCCGGCCCATCTGCAGTTCCTGCAGTGTGCGCATCAATTCGTCATTCAGCGGCCCGCCGCCCTTGGAGGCGACGCGCGAGACGGCGCCTTCGAAGCCGAGCCCGGCTTCCACCGAAATCAGCAGCTGGTCCAGGGTGTCAGGGAGAGCGTCCATGATCTTCTGCTGGCGCTTCTGGCCCGTGTTGCGCACCAGCAGATCGGGAACGAAGTAGGCGAGAACCGTGACCGCCAGAGCGACGAGGAACCGCGCCGGATAGGTTGCGGTGAAGAGGTGAAGGAAGGCAAACGCGACGCCGCCGACCCCGCACAGGGTCTTGAGCCCGATCAGCCGCTCAAGCGGCATCGAGCGCGGACGGCCGGCCGCCGCGAGGAGGCGGTCCAGCTTGGCCGCGTAGCTCTTGGGAGCCAGCCGCCCGGCCATGGCCCACAGGTTCCGGCGGGGACCGGCGGCTGCCGCTGGAGAGAGGGTGCCGGTGGCCAAGTTGCGCTTTACCGCAGCGGCTCCGCGCCGGTCGACGGCGACCGTCGACCAGGCAATGAACCCTAAAGGTGCAGTGACGGCGAGAGCCGCCAGCCAAACAATCATCATGGCGTTCTCCTTAGAACTTGATCTTCACGACTTTGCGGACGAGCAATATCCCGATAATGAGCAGGGTTGCACCAACCACCAGCAGGAGAATGCCGATGATGCTGTGGGTCAGGATGCCCGCATAACCAGGGTTGACGAGGTTCAGCAGCACGAACATCACGACCGGCAGCGACGTCAGGACCCAGCCGGACATGCGTCCTTCGGCGCTGAGGGAGCGGACCTGGCGTTTGATCTGGGCGCGTTCGCGGATGGTCTCGCCGACCTGGTCCAGCACCTCGCCCAGGTTGCCGCCCACCTCCCGGTGGATGCTGATCGCTTCGGCTATCCATTGGCAGTCTTCACTGTGCATCCGGCGCGCCGTGGTGGCGAGTGCGTCACTCAGGTCGCGCCCGAGCCGTGTCTCGTTCACCACGCGGGCGAATTCTGCCGACGTCGGTTCGTCCGTTTCCTGGGCCACGCTGTCGACCGAGCGCAGGATGCTGTGACCGGCCTTCACATTGCCGGACAGCATCTGCAGGGTGTCGGGGAGCTGCTCTTCGAAGCGCTGTTCACGCTTGGCTGTCCGAATCCGCAAGTACGCGTACGAGCCGGCAACCACTGCAACGGTGAAGAGTGCCCCGGCCAGGAGACCTGTGAACGCCCAACCTGCGGCGCCCGTTGCGCCCGCGAGCACCGCGACAACGAGCACAAAGTCCGCCCGGCGCATCTTCAAACCGGCGAGCTCAAGCGTGGCATCCTTGACCGGTGCCCAACGCGAGTTGTTCAGAACGGTGTCCACCGCGCCGACGGAGGAGTTGGTCAACCGGGTGAGGGCACTATCCCTTGCGGCTGCGCCGAACTGGCGGCGGGAGAGCGGAATGGCGCGGCCGCCCGGAGCGATGACGAACCAGAGCAGGCAGAAGGCTGCCCCTAGAGCGAGCAGGATGCCCCCGAGGAGGAACAGCGGCGAGTCGTTCATCGCTGTGCCCCCGTCCCGGCCATCGCACCGAAGACACCCGGCGACACGGTGATGCCCGCATCCGCGAAGCGGTCCATGAAGCGCGGGCGCACCCCTGTCGGCCGTGCGTGGCCGAGGAACCGGCCGGTGGCATCGATTCCAGCGCTGTAATCGAAGGTGAAGACGTCCTGGAGCGTGACGACGTCGCCCTCCATGCCCTGCACTTCGGTGACATGGGTGACGCGGCGTGTGCCGTCCCGCAGCCGGGAGATCTGCACGATGAGGTCGATCGCGGAGGCCACCTGTTCGCGCACCGCGCGGAGCGGCAGGTCCATGCCGGCCATCAGCACCAGTGTCTCCAGCCGGGAGATGGTGTCCCGCGGCGAGTTGGCGTGCACCGTGGAGATGGAGCCGTCGTGGCCGGTGTTCATGGCCTGCAGCATGTCCAGACTCTCGCCTCCGCGGACCTCACCGACGATGATGCGGTCCGGGCGCATGCGCAAGGAGTTGCGGACCAGGTCGCGGATGGTGATGCTGCCCTTGCCCTCGATATTGGCGGGCCTGCTCTCCAGACGCACCACATGGGCCTGCTGAAGCTGCAGTTCCACCGCGTCCTCGATGGTGACGATCCGTTCCTCCTCCGGCACGAACGCGGAGAGGACGTTCAGCATGGTCGTCTTGCCGGTGCCGGTGCCGCCGCTGACGATGATGTTCATGCGGGCGAGCACGCAGGCGTGGAGCAGTTCCGCCATTTGCGGGGAAATGCTCTGGTTGGCAATCAGGTCATGGACCGTGAGGGGTACTTTGGAGAACTTGCGGATCGTCAGCGAGGAACCATCGACCGCCAGAGGAGGGATGATGGCGTTGACCCGGGATCCGTCCGCGAGACGGGCGTCCACCAGGGGTGAGGATTCGTCAATGCGCCGGCCCACCTTCGAGACGATCCGGTCAATAACGCGGCGCAGGTCCTCCTCGGAGGCAAACACCGCTCCGCTGCCGGTGAGCCGGCCGTTCCGCTCGATGAAAACCTGGTCGTGTCCGTTCACCATGATCTCGGTGACGGTCGGGTCGTCCAGCATCCGCTGCAGCGGCCCGAGGCCCAGGACCTCGTCGCCGATCTCCGTGATCAGGCGCTGCCGTTCGGCCCCCGACAGCGGAACCTGTTCGGCGTCGACGATGCGGCTGAGTTCTTCGCGGGCGGCCTGCTTCAGCTCCTCCTCGCTGAGGTTCGGGTCGTTGAGGCGGGCTCCCATCCGTTCGAACAGCATGCTGCCGGCCCGTGCCTTCAGCGGCGCCAAGGCGTCGAAGCCCGGCTGCAGCTCGCTCGGGGCCGTCAACGGAGCTGCAGGAGAGGGCGGAGCAGCGGCTTGCAGCCCCGCCGGGGTGCCCCCGCGCATGGCCTCCAGCCTTTCCGAGATGTTCATGACAGCACCGCCCTTCGGTGGACCTGCTTGCGTGGTTTGTCCGCCCAGGCGGGGTCGAAGCGCTCCACGAGTTTCTTCAGAGATTTCAAGGCGCCGTCGCGGGCCTTGTCCTGCAGCAGGGGCACTCCCTTGTTAGTGGAGTACGGGACCACCCGCGAGCGCGGAATGCTCACGTCGACGGGTACCCCTGCGCTGGCCTCGACGTCCTGGACCGTCAGCCCGCTGCGGCGGTCGACGAAGTTGAGCACCACGTGGCGGCTGGGCGGCAGCAGGCCCGCTTCATCCAGCAACGCGAGTTCGGAGCGCAGGCCCCGCACGCTGGGGATGTCCATTCCGCAGACCCAGACAACGTCGCTTGCGGCTTCGAGCACACCGAGCAGATGCTCGTTGATTCCGGGCGCGGTGTCGATGACCACGTAGGCGAACTCGGCGGCGAGCTGTTCGATGACGCGGCCGACCTGTTCGCCCGTGATGTGGTCCGCGTCCGCCGGGTTCGACGGCGCGCAGAGAGCGTAGATGCCCGCCGGGTGGACCGTCAGGTAGGTCTTCAGCACCATCGAGTTGCTGGCGGCCGAGGCTTGCACCGCGTCCGTCAGGGTGTGTTGTGGCTCGAGCAGCAGCGCGGTGGCCACGTCCCCGAACTGGACGTCCAGGTCCACCACCACCACTCCGCCGGGTGCGTACTGGGCCAGCCCTACGGCCAGGTTGGTGGCGACCGTTGTCTTGCCCACGCCGCCCTTGGGCGACGACACAGCCACGACGCGGCCCCGGTGTGACGGCGCGGACGCCGCGGCAGCGGCTGAGCTGAGGGTGCTGCGGCGCACGGCCGCGGCCTCGCACGCCCGAAGAAGCACCTCGTGAATTGCCTTGGCGTCAGCCTCAGGGCTCACGAGCTCGCGGATGCCGGCGCGCATTGCTTTGAGAGCGACGTCGACGTCGCTCTCAGCCACGAGGACCAGGCTGGTACCCGGGTACTGCAGCTCGAAGGCGCTGGCGAGGTTGACGGCGTCGTCGGTGGCAACACCGGGGCCGAGCAGGACCACTTCGGGCAGTTCGGCGGTGAGATGGTTCAGGATGCCGGCGGCGCCGTGGGCAACCAGTTCGACCGGAAGGACGTCGAGCGTCCCGCCCATCTTTTCGGAAATGACGGTGCGCAACCGGTGTTCGAAGACTGCCGTCGACGTGATCAGGATGAAGCGGCTCATTGGTAGATCCTGTTCTTGCGGATGATGCCGGGATCGCTCTGCTTGGAGTCCTTGGATTCCTTGGAGAGATAGATGGTGCCGAAGGTGGCACCGAAAACGATGCGCGAGGCGTCCGCATCGCTGCGGGCGAGGGTGACGATCACGCTCCCGTTGGAGCCTGAAGATCCTGCTCCGCCCATCGCACTCTTGCCACTGGAGTCCGTCGAACCAGGCTTTTGGATTCCGGTCACCAGGACCCTGTGGAACAGCAGCTTGGTGGTCGGCTCGTCCTTGGCTGCGTCGATGGCGCCCTTGTCAAGGGAGACGAAAACGCCGACAGTGTCACCGGCGGCGAGGTCGCCTCCGACCACGCGGTCGAGCGGCAGCGAGATGGAGACTTCCTCAAGGCCTGCCGGCACAGGGACCTTGCCCGGGGTGGTCAGGGACGCGGGGCTTACCAGGCGGTCCTTGACGAGCTGTTCGCCGGGAACGAGGTCCACGCTGGTGACGCGGCCCGAAAAGCCGGCCAGGTCCTTGACCGATTCGGCTGAGACCGCGGTTGCCGGCACCAGCTTGCTTGAAACGGAGGCGACGAGGTCCTCGGCGCGGGTGCCGGCCGGGACAGCCTTGTCGACAACGAGGATGTTGACCGGATCCAGCCCTGCCTGGGCGCGGCGGTCGGCTCCCTGGACGTAGATGACGAGGAGGGTGGCTCCTATCACGGCCAGCACGACGGCGGCTATGCCCCCCAGCAGTCGGGTTTTCATTGCGGGTACTCCTTTGTGAGACGGAACTTGCGAGACCGGGTTCTGAACCGGGGTGCCCGAGAGGGGCTACTTGACGAGGTAGGCGACGTTGGCGCCGTTGTTGGGGCCTCCGGGGGTGTAATCCGGGTCGAGCGTGACGTAGTGGACGAACTGGCCGATGATGCCGTTGCAGCTCCCGGTGCAACTCGGGGTGCCGGTGTTGTGGAAATTGCGGCCGCCGGAGAAGCTCCAGCCGAGGACGCGGAAAGCGACGAAGCTGCTGATGGTGTACGTGGCGTTGGTGCCGGACCCGGTGTAGTTGCTGTAGATCGGCAGTATGGCGATGGCAGGCTGCCCGGCGAGGATCTCCGTCTTCCAGGTCGCAAGGACGGCATCGCAGTTGCCGGTGCCGGGGAAGGCGACACCAGTGTTTCCGCTGGTGGTACTTCCAACCGTCACATCACTTGAGCAAGTGCCTGAGGTCTGGTCTAGCCAGCCAAACTGGCCGGGTGCGTTCTGGCCGGAAGGGTTGTGGTTGTCGCAGCCGCCGGTGTGGATGTCGAGGACCTGGGGTGAGCCGTCGAGGTTGAAGGCGCAGGCCTCAAAGACGAGGGGGAAGGCTGTGGGTCCCGAGCTCGGGCCGCCCCAGGTGGCCGTAGCAGTCGCAGGAACACCAATGCGGTCGATGCCGAAAATCTTTGCAAAGAAGAGCCCGACGCCGGTGCCACCGGCGTCCGCGGCTTGTACGGATGTCTGCACCGTGTTAGCCGTCGGGAATGTCGGCGGGGCGACCTGCGTGATTCCGGTGTTGGCGTTGCCGTTTGCATAGGTTTGTGCCGTGGAGGTGGCATTTGCGGAGCAGGCGCCGGTTCCGTTCTTGGCGCAGTCCTGGGCGACGGCTAGAGCCGCGGCGTCCGCCCCGTTCTGCACCTGCGCCCGGGCTGCGTAGATCGCGCCGACGTCAACGGCGATGGCGCCGCAGCCAAGCAGCGAGACCATCACGAGGGCTGCCGTGATGGCGACGGCGCCGCGCTCGTCGCGCCGAGACAGTGTCCGGAACCGAGCGATTAGCCGCCGCATCTCATCGCCCCCACCCCGGTCAGATTCATGGACGAACCGAACAAGCCGGTTAGAGTCGGCATGGTGTAGGTGATGGTGGCAGTCATCTCGGAACCAGCCGCACAAGCCGGCGAGCTGAAGCTCACGCTGCCGATCGCCGGCGAGAGACCAGGGGATCCTTTGACAGCAGCCAGAGTGGCTGCTCCCTGATCATTCTCGACGGCCATGGTGCGCGCCGCTTCCCGGGCGGCCTGGGTGAGGCTGATCTGGGTGTTGAAGACATGGGCAAATTCGATGATGCCCACGAGAAGCAGGAGGAGCACGGGGACGACGAGCGCGAACTCGACGGCGGCGGCACCCCGCTCGGACTTTCTGTGTTTCATTGAGTCCCCCCGAGAGACCAGATAGGTGCTAAGACCAGAAGCCGAAGAGGCTGGAACCTGACATTGCGGGGGCGGCCGTAAGGCCGGCCGCCCCCAAGGAGGTCAACGGCTTATTTGAAGCCGTTGGTCACGGCGGTGCCGAGGTTGCTGAAGAAGCCGTTCAGGGCGCCTCCGAATGCGGTGACGCCAACGACAATGCCCAGGGCGATCAGCGCGACGAGCAAGCTGTACTCGGTGGCGGTGGCGCCCTCTTCGTCGCGGTTGAAGCGGTTCAGGAAGGACTGGAAGGAGACCAGGAAACGAGACATTTGATTTCTTCTTTCGTGAAGGTGGATCCGTTGACAAGTGCATCGGAATCACCCCGGTGAGAAATTTCGTCCCCAGCTGACGGAATTCCGATGGGAAAGGTTTATCGGTTTTCGTTCCCGCCAAACAATGCGTAGCAGTACGCTACTTTGCGCTTGCAGCCCCAAATCACATACGTGGGTTTCTGGGGCAGGTGTACTCACTTGGACGCAGGAACTACTTGCCCGCTTCGTTTATGTACTTGGTGCACAGGGTGGAGGCCCGCACTCAACAAGTCCGTGTTGAGTAGGGTCTAGCCGAGCAGAATGGCAAGCACCGTGCCGGCGAGCATCGACGGCCCGAAGGGCACTTTGGCCTTGCGTCCCGCCTTTCCAGCCAGAACGAGGGCCAGGGAGACGGCGCCGCCGGCGAGGAAGCCAAGCAGGACGGCGAGGCCGAGGGCGTTCCAGCCCAAGTACCCTGAGTACAAACCCACCGTCGGAGCGAGTTTGACGTCGCCCATGCCGATACTGCGCGGGGAAATCAGCCTCAGGATTACATAAAGAATCAAGAGCAGGGAAGCGCCGGCTAAAGCGCGGATCAAATTGCTAAGTTCCCCGCGCAGAATTGCTGCGAAACTGAAAAGTACTAAGCCTGCGATGAAAACAAAACCGGAAATTCGGTTCGGCAGCAATTTGCTGTGCAGGTCGATCCTGGACAGCACGGCCGTGCCGGTGGCGAGGACCACGTAAGCGGCGAGGGCCGGAGTCGGGCCCGTCCGGAGGGCGAGGAGGGCGGCGAGCACGGCTGCGGCAGCCGCCGTCGTCCACTGCAGAGCCCGGCCGGCCGCGTACGGCACAGCAGGCGCGTACCGCGGCACCAGGACTTCGGCCGACAGGGCGGCGGCCAGGGCGGCAACAGCGGCGACGACGCATGTGACGGCCAAGCCAAAAGGTTCCACGCTTGCACCCTATGGTCTCCCGCGTCCGCCGGGGGCGCTCCCGCCCCTGCTAGCCTTCAGGTGTGTCGCAATCTGCGCGGCCCGCCATTTTGACCCCGGCGGCGCGATCACGCTACTCTAGATAGTCGTTGTGCGTGTCCTTTCTTGATACCGCGTGCCCGCTTGAAGGTTCAGTTGCAGAACCATGATTCAGCAGGCGCAGTCGAGACTATGGGATGACTGGTTGTATAGAGTCCTCACCTCTGTTCCGGTAGCGCATAGATAACGGGCGGAGCCCCAAACTCCGCCGCCCAGAACACGAAACGAAGGCAAAAACCGTGCGTACGTACACCCCGAAGCCCGGCGACATCAACCGCCAGTGGCACGTCATTGACGCCACCGACGTTGTCCTAGGCCGTCTTGCCAGCCAGACCGCAACACTGCTGCGCGGAAAGCACAAGCCGACCTTTGCATCGCATATCGACACTGGTGACTTCGTCATCATCATCAACGCCGAGAAGGTTGCCCTGACGGGTGCCAAGCTCGAGCAGAAGCGTGCCTACCGCCACTCGGGTTACCCGGGCGGCCTGACCTCCGTCAACTACGCAGAGCTCCTGGAGAAGAACCCGGTGCGCGCAGTTGAGAAGGCCATCAAGGGCATGCTGCCGAAGAACTCCCTGGCTGCCCAGCAGCTGACCAAGCTGAAGGTCTACCGCGGCGCGGAGCACCCGCACGCTGCCCAGCAGCCGAAGACGTTCGAAATCACCCAGGTCGCCCAGTAGTCCTGGCCACCAACCAACTTTTTATTCAAGGAGAATCGTGGCTCAGAACACTGAAGAGCTGAACGTCGCCGAGGGCGAGGAAGTCCTCACCAGCTACACCTCGGAAAGCGCCCCGGCCGCCGAGGCCGCCCCGAAGAAGGAGCGCCCGGCGCTGACCGTCCCGGGTGCTGCCGTCGGCCGCCGCAAGGAAGCCATCGCCCGCGTGCGCCTGGTTCCCGGCACCGGCAAGTGGACCATCAACGGCCGCGAGCTGGCGAACTACTTCCCGAACAAGCTGCACCAGCAGGAAGTCAACGAACCGTTCCGGGTTCTTGACCTCGAAGGTGCCTACGACGTCATCGCCCGTATCTCGGGTGGCGGGCCGTCCGGTCAGGCCGGTGCGCTGCGTCTGGGCATCGCTCGTTCGCTGAACGAGATCGACGCCGAGAACAACCGCCCGACCCTGAAGAAGGCTGGCTTCCTGTCCCGCGATGCACGCATCAAGGAACGCAAGAAGGCTGGTCTCAAGAAGGCCCGCAAGGCTCCGCAGTACTCCAAGCGCTAAACCCGCTTGCCCGCAAGGGGCTGCAGCGAAGGTCCGTCCGGATTCCGGGCGGACCTTCGTCCGTTTAAGCCTGTTTGTCGCCGCCCGTCAGCGTCCCCCGACTGTGCAGATGATGACCCCCTGAACGCCCCGGAGGCGGCATTATGTGCAAAGTCGCGGTGCGGCAAGGGATGCCACTACTGATCTCCGCTCCGCCGCGCCCCCGTATGATGGTGGGGATGTCTAGATTATTTGGAACCGACGGAGTGCGCGGGCTGGCGAACGAGCTGCTCACCGCTGAGTTGGCATTGAAGCTGTCCCAAGCCGCCGCTGTTGTCCTCGGACACGAGAAGGTGGAGACCGAGGGCAGGCCCAAAGCTGTCGTCGCCCGTGACCCCCGTGCCAGCGGCGAGTTCCTCAGCGCTGCCGTGGAGGCAGGCCTGGCCAGTTCCGGCGTGGACGTTTTCGACGCGGGCGTGCTGCCGACGCCGGCCCTCGCGTACCTGATCGCGGACCTCGACGCCGATTTCGGCGTGATGATCTCGGCGTCGCACAACCCGGCTCCGGACAACGGCATCAAGTTCTTCGCCCGCGGCGGCCGCAAGCTGCCCGACGAGGTCGAGGACGCCATCCAGGCGCAGCTCGAGCGCGAACCCGAGCGCCCCACGGGTGCCGGCGTGGGCCGTATCCAGCGCTTCGCGGACGCCGAGGACCGCTACATCCTGCACCTCGTCTCCAGCCTCCCGCACCGGCTGGAGGGCCTGAAGATCGTGCTCGACTGCGCGCACGGCGCTGCGAGCGGCTGCTCGCCGCAGGCGTTCAGCCTGGCCGGCGCCGACGTCGTCGTGATTGGCGCGGACCCGGACGGCTACAACATCAACGACGGAGTCGGCTCGACCCACCTGGACAAGCTGAAGCAGGCCGTCATCGAGAGCGGCGCCCACTTCGGCATCGCGCACGACGGCGACGCTGACCGCTGCCTGGCAGTGGACCACGCCGGCGAAGAGGTTGACGGCGACCAGATCATGGCGATCCTGGCGCTGGCGCTCAAGGGCGACGGCCGCCTCAAGGACAACGTGCTGGTGGCGACGGTGATGAGCAACCTCGGCTTGAAGCTCGCCCTGCGCGATTCCGGGATCGACATCCTCGAGACCGCTGTGGGGGACCGCTACGTGCTCGAGAAGATGGTGGAGGGCGGCTACTCGCTCGGCGGAGAGCAGTCCGGCCACGTGATCTTCTCCGACTACGCGACCACCGGGGACGGCCTGCTGACCGGACTGCAGCTGGCGGCCCAAGTGGCCCGCACGGGCAAGCCCCTCGCGGAGCTGGCAGCGCAGATGACGAAGTTGCCGCAGCTGATGATCAACGTCAAAGGCGTCGACAAGCAGCGCGCGGGCTCCGATGAGGAACTCCGCGCCGCCGTCGCCCGCGCGGAACAGGAACTCGGGGAGAGCGGCCGCGTGCTGCTGCGCCCGTCCGGCACCGAACCGTTGGTCCGCGTCATGGTTGAAGCCGGGGACATGGGCACGGCCGAGCGCATTGCCAAAGAGCTCGCGGGAGTGGTGGAAAGCCGGCTGGCGCTCTAAGCAGCGGCTGGCTTCACCTGTCCTGACCTACTCGACGCGCTGGCGCAGAGCGTCGCGGATTTCGGTGAGCAGGACCACCTGCGGGTCCGCCGCTTCTTCCTTCGGGCCGATGTCGAGCTTCCTGTTGCGCCGCGCGATGAAGATGTTCATCGGCATGACCACTGCGAAATAGACGGCCGCCGCGACCAGCAGGAAGTTCACCACCGCTGTCAGCAGCACGCCCAGTTTGACCGGACCGAACACGAGGAACTGGTCGAAGTTGGGCTGGCCGATGATGAGCGAAATGAAGGGCATGAGCACGCTCTTGACGAGCGCGTCGACGACGGCGCTGAATGCCGCGCCCATGATCACGGCGACGGCGAGGTCCAGCACGTTGCCCTTGATGATGAACTTCTTGAATCCACTAAGCATGCGTAACAACGTATCGCAGCTTGGTGACTGCCCGGTGAACCAGCCAGGGGCGGCGGGGGAGCGTGCTGTCAGAGGTAGCTGGGCGCCGGTGGCAGGCCGAAGTACTCCTCAAGCGTCGGGATCCGCCGGTGCACCATGTCCGTGGCGAGCTCGGAACCGACGTAGCGCAGGTGCCAGGACTCCGCGTAATAGCCGGTGATCCGGTCATGGCCGAGCAGGTAGCGGACGATGAATCCGTACCGATGGCCGTTGGCCGCTGCCCACACGGCCGCGGGGGAGGCGGCGAAGCAGGGCTGCAGCTCGCAGGCGCCGCCGTCGCCGATGTCCAGCGCCAGGCCCGTCTGGTGTTCCGAGAAGCCCGGCCGGGCGGAGGCCGTGTCGGCGCCGGCGACGCTGCCGTGGATGCGCAGCCAGCTGTTGTAGGTGGAAGCCTGGGTGGCGTAGGACCGGAAGCCGCTGAGCAGGGTCATGGCAACCCCGGCGCGCGCGGCGTCGGCAAACATCGATGCTGCGGCGGCAGCAGTCACCTTTCGCAGCAGCGTGTCAGCGGTGGCGCCGGCCAGCGCCGGCACCATCAGGTCGGACGGCTGGTAGGTGACGGGAGAGAGCCGGTGGTGCTTGTTGACGAGGACCCAGGGGCTGGACGGGTCGGTCAGCGGGAACTGGCGTTTGAGCTGCCGGGCGGGTGAGTCCACTGCCGGGGCGAGCGTGCCCGAGGCCGTCGCCGATGGAGCTGCCGTCGCCGTCGCGGAGGTGGCGCTGGTGGAGGGCGACGGCGACGGGGCAGCCGGTGACGCGGAAGCCGGCGACCCGGAAGACGACGCGGAAGCTGGCGGCGAAGCCTGCGGCGACGGGGAGCAGGCTCCAAGGCCCGCCAGGGCGGCCGCGGCGGCCGCAAGCCTGCCGAACTGCCGCCGGCCAGGCAGAGACAGGTCGTCCACAGCTTCCCCTCCCTACGGAAACTCCCGGCTCAAACCTTGCGCAGCAGCATGCGCCGGATGGAGTGGTCGGCGTCCTTGGTCAGCACCAGCTGGGCGCGGCCGCGCGTCGGGAGCACGTTGTGCACCAGGTTCGGCTCGTTGATGCGCTTCCAAATGTCCCTCGCGGTCTCCACGGCCTCGCCGTCCGAGAGTGCGGCATACCGGTGGAAGTAGGATTCCGGGTCCCGGAACGCACCGTAGCGCAGGGACTGGAACCGCTCGATGTACCACTGCTCAATGTAGGAGGTCTTGGCATCGACGTAGATCGAGAAATCGAAGAAGTCGCTCAGCGCCAGGCCGGCCCTTCCGTCCTGGCGGGTGCGCGCCGGTGCCAGCACGTTCAGGCCCTCGACGATGAGCACGTCCGGGCGGTGCACGACGACCTCCCTGCCGGGGACGATGTCGTAGGTCAGGTGGGAGTACCACGGTGCACGCACCTCTTCCACGCCGCTCTTGACCTCGCTCACAAAGCGCAGCAGCCGCCGCCGGTCGTACGATTCCGGAAACCCCTTGCGGTGCATCAGCCCGCGCCGCTCCAGCTCGGCGTTGGGGTACAGGAAGCCGTCCGTGGTGATTAACTGCACATTCGGCATGTCCGGCCAGCGCCGCAGCATCTCGCGGAGCACGCGCGAAATGGTCGACTTGCCCACCGCGACCGAGCCGGCGACACCGATGACGAACGGGGTTCGCTGGGTCTGCTCGCCGAGGAAGGTGGTGGTGGCGGCGTGCAGCTGGCCCGCCGCGGCCACGTAGAGGCCCAGCAGGCGCGACAACGGCAGGTAGACCTCGCGGACCTCCTTCATGTCCAGGGGGTCACCAAGGCCCCTCAGCCGGAGGATGTCTTCCTCGTTGAGGGGTTGCTCAATTTCCGCGGACAGTCGGGACCAGGTCTGCCGGTCCAGCTCGACGAACGGGGAAACCCCTTCGCCGTTGGCCTCATTGCGTAGCACGCTCACCCCCCGATTCTGCCAACTACGCACGTATCGGGGAAATGCAGTGCCCCCGGCAACACACGGTACGCTGGATGGCATGTGTGGAATCGTTGGATATGTTGGCCGGACCAAGGCCGGGGACGCTGCGTCAGACCACCAGCACGGAGCGCTGGATGTCGTCATTGAAGGCCTTCGCCGACTCGAATACCGGGGCTACGACTCCGCAGGTGTTGCCGTCATCAGCGATGGCCACGTGGAATCCCGCAAGAAGTCGGGAAAGCTGACCAACCTGTTGGCCGAGCTCGAGGCGGACCCGCTGCAGCCGGCGGTGGTTGGCATCGGCCATACCCGCTGGGCAACCCACGGCGGCCCGACCGACGGGAACGCCCACCCGCACCTCGCCGATGACGGCAAGCTCGCCGTCATCCACAACGGCATCATCGAGAACTTTGCGCCGCTGAAGGCCGAACTGCTGGGGAAGGGCTACCAGTTCAAGTCCGAGACGGACACCGAAGTGGCCGCTGTCCTGCTGGGCGACATCTACCGCAACCAGGTGCGCAACCTCTCCGAGGCCATGCAGCTGGCCTGCCAGCGGCTTGAGGGTGCTTTCACCCTGCTGGCGATCCACGCGGACCAGCCCGACGTCGTCGTCGCCGCCCGCCGCAACTCACCGCTCGTGGTGGGCCTGGGCGAGGGCGAGAACTTCCTCGGTTCGGACGTGTCCGGCTTCATCGACTACACCCGCCGCGCGGTGGAACTCGGCCAGGACCAGATCGTCACGATCACGCCTGACTCCGTGGAGATCACCGACTTCTTCGGCGCCCCTGCCCAGGGCCACGAATACAAGGTGGACTGGGACGCGACCGCGGCCAAGAAGGACGGCTACCCGTCCTTCATGGAGAAGGAAATCAACGAGCAGCCCCGCGCCGTGCGTGAGACCCTGCTGGGCCGCACGGACACCGACGGCAACCTCATGCTTGACGAACTGCGCATCGACGAGTCCGTGCTGCGGTCCGTGGACAAGATCATCGTCATCGCCTGCGGCACCGCGGCGTACGCCGGACAGGTGGCCCGCTATGCGATTGAGCACTGGTGCCGGGTCCCCACCGAGGTCGAGCTGGCGCACGAGTTCCGCTACCGCGACCCGATCGTGGACGAGAAGACCCTCGTGATTGCCATCTCGCAGTCCGGCGAGACGATGGACACCCTGATGGCCGTCCGCTACGCCCGCGAACAGGGCGCGAAGGTGCTGGCCATCTGCAACACGAACGGCTCCACCATTCCGCGCGAGTCCGACGCCGTGCTGTACACCCACGCCGGTCCGGAGATCGCCGTCGCCTCCACCAAGGCGTTCCTCGCCCAGATCACCGCGGCGTACCTGCTCGGTCTGTATCTGGCCCAGCTGCGCGGCAACAAGTACCGGGACGAGGTGGCCGACGTCCTCGAGGACCTCGGACGCATCCCGGACAAGATTCAGCAGATCCTGGACCGCGCGGACGAGGTCAAGAAGCTGGCCCGCGACTTCGTGGACGCCAAGTCCGTGCTGTTCCTGGGCCGCCATGTCGGCTTCCCTGTCGCCCTGGAGGGCGCCCTGAAGCTAAAGGAACTGGCCTACATCCACGCCGAGGGCTTCGCCGCCGGCGAGCTCAAGCACGGCCCGATCGCCCTGATCGAGGAGGGCCAGCCGGTCTTCGTGGTGGTGCCGTCCCCGCGCGGCCGCGATTCGCTGCACTCCAAGGTCGTCTCCAACATCCAGGAGATCCGGGCCCGCGGCGCTGTCACCATTGTGATCGCCGAGGAAGGCGACGAGGCGGTCAAGGACTACGCAAACCACGTCATCTACGTGCCGCAGACGCCCACCCTGCTGGCCCCGCTGCTGACCACCGTGCCGCTGCAGCTGTTCGCCTGCGAGCTCGCGAGCTCCAAGGGCTACGACGTGGACCAGCCGCGCAACCTGGCCAAGTCCGTCACGGTCGAGTAGCCGCCCGCGCCATGATCGTCGGAATCGGTGTCGACGTCGTCGACGTGCCGCGGTTCGGCCGCCAGCTGGACCGCACCCCCGGCCTGCTCACGCGCCTGTTCGTGCCCGCCGAGCAGGAGCTGAACCTGCGCTCCCTCGCGGCCCGGTTCGCGGCGAAGGAGGCGGTGGCCAAGGCCCTCGGCGCTCCGGCCGGGATGAACTGGCAGGACTGCTGGATCGGCGTCGATGACCACGGGGTCCCGCGCATCGAGGTGACCGGGACCGTGGCCGACGCAGCTCGCGCGAAGGGCGTGCGGCGCTGGCACCTCTCGCTCAGCCACGACGGCGACGTCGCCACGGCGATGGTTGTCGCCGAGGGCCGCGACGGCGGGCACTGACCCGCCATGATCCGCGCCTACACCGGTGCCCGGATCCGCGACACCGAGTCGCCGTTCCTGGCCGCCGGCCGCGGCGATGAACTGATGCAACGCGCGGCCCACGGGCTCGCGACGGCGTGTGCGCGGCTGCTGGGGGAGCGCGGCCGCGTCTACGGTTCCAGGGTGGTCCTGCTGGTCGGCGCCGGGAACAACGGCGGGGACGCCCTCTTCGCCGGGGCGGTGCTCGCCGGCCGCGGGGCCGCTGTTACCGCCGTGTGCACGGCGGACCGGCACCATGAGCCAGGGGCAGCGGCGCTGCGCCGGGCCGGTGGCCGCCTGGTGCCGCTCACGGAGGCCTCCGCCGCGCAGCTGGTGGGCGCGGCGTCGTCGGCGGACCTCGTGGTGGACGGCATCCTCGGCACCGGCGCGAAGGGCGGACTGCGCGGACTGGCCGCCGACTTTGCCCGCGGACTCTCTGCTGCAGGGACAAACCTGCTGGTGGCCTGCGACCTGCCGAGCGGCCTGGACGCCTCCACGGGCAGAGTCGACGGGCCGGTCCTGCACGCGGACGTCACGGTGACCTTCAGCGCCGCCAAGTCCGGGCTGCTGGCCGGTGCGGGTGCCCGCGCTGCCGGCTCGGTGGAAGTGGTGCCCATCGGTATCGAGGACTCCCTGCCGGCACCGGACCTGCGCCGGCTCGAGGGCAGTGACCTCGCCGCACTGTGGCCCTCGCCCGGGGCCGCGGACCACAAGTACTCACGCGGCGTCCTCGGCGTGGTGGCCGGGTCCGCCCAATACCCGGGGGCCGCGCTGCTGTGCACGGCAGCCGCGGTGGCTGCCGGCGCCGGGATGGTGCGCTACCTGGGCCCGCGCGAGGTCGCGCGGCTGATCAACCTGCGCACGCCGGAGGCGGTGTGCAGCGAGGGCGAAGTTGCTGACACCCGGGTCCAAGCGTGGCTGGCCGGCCCCGGGGCGACGGCGGACCGCGACCAGCTGCGGCGTGCCCGGGATGTCCTGGCCAGCGGGCTGCCCGCCGTCCTCGACGCCGGGGCGTTGGAGGCCGTGCCGGACCGGGTGGCCCCGCACGTGGTCCTGACGCCGCACGCCGGCGAGCTCGCCGTCTTCCTGACCAACCGCGGCGATGAAACCTCGCGTGAGGAGGTCGAGGCCGAGCCGCTGGAGTTCGCGCGCCGGGCTGCTGCCGCCTGCTCGGCCACGGTGCTGCTCAAGGGCGCGACGACGATCGTGGCCGCGCCGTCGGGCACCACCTTCAGCCAGGCGGAAGGTACCCCCTGGCTGGCGACGGCTGGCAGCGGCGACACGCTGGCCGGCATCCTGGGCGCCCTGGTGGCACACCCCGCGCCGGATGCCGTGTTCGAACGGCTTGGGATCGCGATGGAGGACAAGTGGGCCGCGATCGCCGCCATGGCCGCCTCGATCCACGGGCGCGCCGCTGCCCTGGCTGGGGCGCCGCTGCACGCCGGTGAACTGCCGGACCACCTGCGCGCGGTGCGGGAAAGCCTGGACCCGGCGCTAAGCCGCTGCGGGCCATCGGTTCCGCAAACTTCGGGTGGTCCGCACAGGGCCAGTTTGGCCGGCCGGCCGCCGCGCCGCCGGTGGCATGATGGGTTCCATGACCTATGAAGCCGCGGAAAACCGCTATGACTCCATGCCGTACCGCCGAGTGGGCCGCAGCGGCCTGCACCTGCCCGCCGTCTCGCTCGGGCTGTGGCACAACTTCGGCGACGACAAGCCCTTCGAGACCCAGCGGGCGATCCTGCGCCGCGCCTTCGACCTCGGTGTGACGCACTTCGACCTCGCCAACAACTACGGACCGCCCTACGGCAGCGCCGAAACCAACTTCGGGCGCCACTTTAAGGACGATTTCAAGCCGTACCGGGACGAGCTCGTCATCTCCTCCAAGGCCGGCTACGACATGTGGCCCGGACCCTACGGCAACTTCGGCTCGCGCAAGTACCTGCTCGCCAGCCTGGACCAGTCGCTGGAGCGGATGGGCCTGGACTACGTGGACATCTTCTACAGCCACCGGCCGGACCCGGACACCTCGCTGGAGGAGACCATGGGCGCGCTGGACACCGCAGTCCGCTCCGGCCGTGCGCTCTATGCCGGCATCTCGTCGTACTCGCCGGAGAAGACCATCGAAGCGGCCCGGATCCTGCAGGACCTCGGCACCCCGCTGCTGATCCACCAGCCCTCCTACTCGATGCTGAACCGCTGGACCGAGAACGGGGACCCGAACCTGTACCAGGCGCTCGAGCAGGTCGGAGCGGGCTGCGTCGCGTTCTCCCCGCTGGCGCAGGGCCTGCTGACGGACCGCTACCTCAACGGCGTGCCGGAGGATTCCCGCGCCGCGGCAGGCAAGTCGCTGGACACCGCGCAGCTCTCCGACGAGAACCTGCGCCGCATCCGCGGGCTGAACGAGATCGCCCGGTCCCGCGGCCAGTCGCTGGCGCAGATGGCCATCGCCTGGATCCTGCGCCCGCAGGGCACCGGCGGGGGAGTGACCTCCGCGCTCGTCGGAGCTTCCAGCGTCCGCCAGCTCGAAGACACGTTGGCGGCGGTGAACAACCTGGAGTTCAGCCAGGAGGAGCTGCACCGGATCGACGAATTCGCGGTCGAGTCCGACATCAACCTGTGGGCCAAGGCCCTCGAAGCCTGACGGCGGCTGCCGGACGGCGGAAGCCTGACGACGTCATAAAGCGGGGTCCCGGAATGAACCGGGGCCCCGCTGTCTTGTACCAGTCAACCAACCCAAAGGAGTGCTGTGTCTTCTCATCCCATCCGCGTCGCCATCGTCGGGGTCGGCAACTGCGCCGCATCCCTCGTCCAAGGCGTGGAGTACTACCGCAATGCCGACCCTGCTTCCACCGTTCCGGGTCTGATGCACGTCCAGTTCGGCGACTACCACGTCGGTGACGTCGAGTTTGTGGCGGCGTTCGACGTCGACACCAAGAAGGTGGGCCTGGACCTCGCCGACGCGATCGGCGCCAGCGAAAACAACACCATCAAGATCGCCGACGTCCCGCGCAAGGATGTTCCGGTGCTGCGCGGGCCGACCCTGGACGGCCTCGGCAAGTACTACCGGCTGACCATTGAGGAGTCGCCCGAGGAACCGGTCGACGTCGTGGAGACGCTCAAGGCGGCCAAGGTCGACGTCGTCGTCTGCTACCTGCCGGTCGGCTCCGAGGACGCCGCGAAGTTCTACGCCCAGGCCGCGATCGACGCCGGCGCCGCGTTCGTCAACGCGCTGCCGGTCTTCATTGCCGGCACCAAGGAATGGGCGGACAAGTTCACCGCCGCGGGCATCCCGATCGTGGGCGACGACATCAAGAGCCAGATCGGTGCGACCATCACGCACCGGGTGATGGCGAAGCTGTTCGAGGACCGCGGTGTGGTGCTGGACCGCACCTACCAGCTCAACGTCGGCGGCAACATGGACTTCAAGAACATGCTTGAACGCGAGCGGCTCGAGTCGAAGAAGATCTCTAAGACCCAGGCGGTCACCTCCAACGTCGAGGCGGAGCTGGAGGCCCGCGATGTGCACATCGGCCCCAGCGACTACGTCGAATGGCTCGACGACCGCAAATGGGCGTTCGTGCGCCTGGAGGGCCGGAACTTCGGAGACGCCCCGGTGTCGCTGGAGTACAAGCTGGAGGTATGGGACTCACCCAATTCCGCCGGGGTCATCATCGACGCGGTCCGAGCCGCGAAGATCGCCCTGGACCGCGGCATCGGCGGCCCGATCCTCTCGGCGTCGAGCTACTTCATGAAGTCGCCGCCGGAGCAGCACGACGACGACACCGCGCGTGAGCTCGTGGAGAAGTTCATCCGCGGCGAGGTCGAGCGCTAAACGCACCGCAGGACCAGTACTGCCCCGACCAGCGCTGCGCCGAGCGGCCAGTTGCGGCGGGCTCCCGACCAGGAAGCCCGCCACGACTGGCCGCTCGCGCTGTCTGCGGAGAACCTACTGGAGCCCGGCGCGGTCGAGGATGAAGTCGACCATCGGGGCGTACAGCCCGGGCGTGACGTTGTCGTCCAGCGGAACCGCCACCTGGAGTTGGCCTTGTTCCTCGGAAACGAACAACCCGGGGTCGTTGCAGTCCGCGATCCCGATCGTGTCGATCCCCTCGCTCGCTGCGAACCCGGCCCAGCCGTGGTCGGCGACCACCAGGTCCGGTGCGTCGTGGCCCTCGTCGCCCAGATGGGCAAGCGAAACCCGCATCGGCTCGGCGAAGTGGGTGTGCATGAGGTTTCCGTGCTGGTGCCACATCAGCACGTCGCTGATCTGCCGGATGTCCCCGGCGAGGAACCGGTTGCCTTCCCGCAGGGCGAGCACGTCGGCGCCGGCCTCCCGCAGGGCCGCGGCCAGCCGCGCGTACACGGGGAAGAGGCCGCCCGGATGGCCGGTGGCGAACAGCACGCGCTGCCGGTCCCGCGCCGCCTTGCCCAGCCGAACCGCGTAACGCTCCAGTGCGGCCACGGCGAGGCCGGAGTCGATGGTGTCCTGTCCGGTGCGGTGGTCCAGGTCCGGGCTCGTGCCGGCCCTGCGGTGCATCAGGTCCGCAACCTCTTCGAAGGTCCAGTCCCGCGTCCAGCGCACCCCGAAGTGCAGGTGCTCATTGCCTTCGACGAACCCTTGGAAGTTCGCAAGGTTGTTTTCGCGGGTCGTGGCGACCTGGCCGGTGATCCGGACCCGGTCGAGGTATTCGGCGAGTTCTGTAGCGTGCACGGCTTCCAGTCTACCGAGCGCACACCGGACGCTGCCGCTACCGGGGCGTCGTCGCCGGGCTGTAGGTCTCCACCGCCCGCTGGTAACTGGACACCGTGCGCGCGGCGGTTCGCTGCCAGCCGAATGCCTGGGCATGGATCGACGCCGCCCGGCCCATGTCGTCGCGGGTCCGCTCGTCGTCGTACAGCGCCTCGAGCGCATCGGCCCACGCAGCTGCCCGGTGCCCGGGGACCAGCAGGCCGGTCCGGCCATCGCTCACCGCGTTGGTCAGTCCTCCGACCCTGGTGGCCACCACGGGCGTCCCGCAGGCCTGGGCCTCAAGGGCCACCAGTCCGAAGGACTCGCTGTAGGAGGGCATGGCCACCACATCCGCGGAGCGGTACCAGTGCGCGAGCTGTTCGGCGCCCACCGGCGGGTGCAGGTGCACCACGTCACTGAGACCGTGGCTCTGCACCATGCCGGCCAGGTCCAGTGTGCGGGTGCCGCTGCCGGCACCGATGATGCTGACCCGCAGCGGCAGCTCAGGCCGACGCCGGCGCAGCTCCGCGACGGCGTCGATCAGCACCTGCGGGCCCTTCAGCCGCTGGATGCGCCCGACGAACAGGATGTGAAACTCCGTGGGTGCGATCCCGGTGGCCGCGCGGGAAAGGGTCCGGAACGCGGGTTTGAAGGTCTTCAGGTCCACCCCGGGCGGGACGACGTCGATGCGCGCCGGCGCGGCGTCGTAATGGGAGCGCAGTTCCTCGGCCTCGGTGAGGGTGTTCGCCACCAGGCGGGTGGCGGCGTCGGCGATCCGGCGCTCGCCGTCCACCCGGTTGGCCGGCTCGGCGGTTTCGCCCGAATGCAGGTGCAGGTTCTTGACCTTGGCCATCGTGTGCATGGTGTGCACCAGAGGCACCTCCCACAGCCGGGACAGCTCGATGCCGGCCAGTCCTGAGACCCAGTAGTGCGAGTGGATCACGTCCGGGTGGATACCGGCCGCGCGGGTCACCTCGTCGATCCCGTGCACGAATTCCGGCAGCAGCGCCGGCAGCTGCTCCTTGGCCAGCCGCCCGGGCTTCCCGCCGGGAATGTTGTGGACGACGACGCCGGGCGCCAGCGGCTGTGCGGCCGGCTGATCGGCGGAGGTGCTGCGGGTGAAGATGTCCACGGCGATCGAGTCGTCCGCCAGGGCCGCGGCGAGCGAGCGGATGTACACGTTCATGCCGCCGGCGTCCCCCGCACCCGGCTGTTCCAGGGGCGAGGTATGCAGCGAGAGCATCGCCACGCGTCGTATCTGGTGCACAGCAAAACACTACCCGCCATCCGTGCGTGCACCCGGCGTGCTCCCCGCCGGCCGAACGGCCAGCTGCGGCGGCCTGCGCGGGCTCCAGGTCGCCACGACTGGCCGCTCGGCAGCGGATGCGCCGCAGGGGAGGCACCGCAGACCGGAGGAGCGCCCTGGTTGTATCCTGCCTGTATGGGCGAAAAGCAGGGTTCTGCGGGCCGTTTCGACCCCCTCGCTTCGCTGCGCGGCGGCAATCCGGGCACGGCGCCGGACCTGCTGCTGTCCGGCTCGGTGTTCCTGGACATCATCTTCACCGGTCTGGAGGAGCTGCCGAGCCCCGGCACCGAAGTGTGGTCCGAGGGCATGGGGTCCTGCCCCGGCGGCGTCGCCAACCAGGCGATAGCCGCCAGCAGGCTGGGACTGCACACCTCGCTCGCCGCGGTGTTCGGCGACGACGGGTACGGGGACTACAACTGGAAGATCCTCCAGGACCAGGAAAACGTGGACCTTTCGCTCTCACGCCGGTGCGAGGGATGGCACTCCCCGGTGACAGTGTCGCTGTCCGTGCAGAAGGACCGGTCGATGGTCACCCACGGGCACCCCTCCCCGCTGAGCGCCTCGGAGCTGATCGGCGTGCCCCCGCACGCCCGTGCCGCCATCGTGTCGGTCGGGCCCGAGCTCGAACCGTGGGCGCAGACGGCGCGCAGCAACGGCACCAAGCTGTTCGGCGACGTCGGCTGGGACCCGACGGGGGAATGGTCGCCGACCGTGCTGGACGGCCTCGAGCATTTCCATTGCTTCATGCCCAACGCCGTCGAGGCCATGGCCTACACCCGGACCACCGACCCGTGGGCCGCCCTCTACGTGCTGGCGGAGAAGGTGCCGGTGGCCGTGGTGACCGCCGGGGCGCACGGCGCGCTCGCGGTGGATTCGGTGAGCGGCGAGGAGGAGTGGGTGCCCGCGCTGCCGGTGAACGCCTACGATCCCACCGGAGCGGGTGACTGCTTCGGCGCGGCCTTCATCGTCGGCTGCCTGGCGGGCTGGAAGCTGGCCGACAGGCTGAGCTTCGCCAACCTGTGCGCCTCGCTCTCGGTCCAGCAGGTCGGCGGCTCCCTCGCTGCGCCGGGCTGGGGCGACATCGCCGACTGGTGGCACCGGGTCTCCAGCTCCCGCAGCGGCCTGCGCAAGCAGTGGCTGCGGCGGTACGCGTTCCTCGAAGAGATCGTCTCCGATGTGCCCCCGGCAGCGGCCCGGCGCGCCGCCGCGACGATCGCCAACCAGTCGGACGCCTAAACTGGAGGGGTGAATTCCCCCGCTGTTACCGTTGCCGCCGAACGCCAGGCCGTCGTCGATCTTGAGGCGGTGCGCTTGAATGTCCGGCAACTGGCCCGCGTCGCGTACCCCGCGAAGGTGATGGCCGTCGTGAAGGCGGACGCGTACGGACACGGCGCGGTTCCGGTTGCCAGGGCGGCCCTGGAGGCGGGGGCATCGTGGGTGGGCGTGGCGCACATTTCCGAGGCGGTGGCTCTGCGCGCAGCAGGCATCGAGGCGCCGCTGCTGGCTTGGCTGCACACCCCCGGGAGCGACTTCGAGGCAGCCGTCGCCGGCGGGATCGACGTCGGCATCTCCGGCTGGGAGCTGGAGCCGCTGGCCGCAGCCGCCCGCGCCCAGGAGCGCCCGGCCCGGGTGCACCTGAAGATTGACACCGGGCTTGGCCGCAACGGCAGCACCGAGGCCGAGTGGGACAGGTTTGTCGGCGAGGCCGTCGAGCTGCAGGACCAGGGTCTGCTCCGCGTCGTCGGAGTGTTCTCGCACCTGGCCGTCGCGGACGAGCCGCACCGGCCGGAAACCGACCTGCAGCTGGAGCGGTTCCGCACCGCCGTCGCCGTGGCTGAGGACGCAGGGATCGACCTCGAAGTCCGGCACATGGCCAACACTCCGGCCATCCTGGCGAGGCCGGATGCGCACTTCGACCTGGTCCGGGCGGGCCTGGGCATCTACGGCCTCTCGCCTTTCCCGGACCAGACTCCCGCCGAGCTCGGACTGCGGCCGGCGATGACCCTGCGCACCGTACTCGCCAACTGCAAGCAGGTCCCGGCGGACCAGGGGGTCTCCTACGGTCTGCATTACCGCACCTCGCGCCCCACCAGGCTGGGTCTGGTCCCGCTGGGCTACGCCGACGGCATCCCGCGCATCGCCACCGGTGGACCCGTCCGGATCAGCGGCACCACCTACCCGGTGGTCGGAAGGATCGCGATGGACCAGATGGTCGTCGACCTCGGACCGGCCGACGGCGACGACGGCCTGGCCCCCGGCACGGAAGCGGTGCTCTTCGGCCCCGGCGACGACGGCGAGCCGTCCGTGGACGAATGGGCCGCCGCGGCCGGGACCATCAACTACGAGATCGTCACGCGGATCAGTCCCCGCGTGACGCGCGTCTACACGGACTCGGCCGGGGCCAGGGCATGAGCGCCGGACCCGCGTGGGAATGCGAGTTCGAGACCGCCGACACCGCCGCCACGCAGGCCCTCGCGGAACGGCTCGGCCGGCAGCTGCGGGCCGGTGACCTGCTGGTCCTCACCGGCGAGCTCGGCGCCGGCAAGACCACGTTCACCCAGGGCCTCGGGGCCGGCATGGGCGTCCGCCCCGGCATCATTTCGCCCACGTTCGTGCTGGTGCGCATCCACCCGAACCTCGGGGACGGCCCGGACCTGGTGCATGTGGACGCCTACCGGCTCGGTTCGGCCGCCGAAATCGACGACGTCGACCTGGAAAACACGATGGACACGTCCGTGACAGTCGTCGAATGGGGCGCCGGACGGGTGGAGCACCTCTCCGACAGCCGCCTCGAGGTCGAACTGGTGCGGGCCACCGGCGCCGACGAGGCCGCGGGCGGCGCCCGCTCGGCCG
The DNA here is from genome assembly GCF_018531425.1 of Paenarthrobacter sp. DKR-5. GTDB lineage: Bacteria > Actinomycetota > Actinomycetes > Actinomycetales > Micrococcaceae > DKR-5. The sequence continues at coordinate 63,317 of NZ_JAHBOI010000001.1, read as the reverse complement.
GCGCCGGCTCCACCACAGCCGGGCCCGCTGGCGCCGGCCCGGGCCCGGACTTCGACGATGAGTTCGACGACGAGGTGGAGGACCGCCGGGTCATCCGGCTGCGCGCCTTCGGACCCCGCTGGGCCGCCCGCGAGGGCCGGCTGGACCTGCAATAGGCTTGAACAGTGCTGATCCTGACCATTGACACCTCCGCCATCGCCAGCGCCGCGTTGCTCTCCGCCGGCGACGACGCCGCCGAGGTCCTGGCGACCTTCGCCACCGAGGACACACGCAGCCACGCCGAGGTGCTCGCCCCCGGCATCCGCCGCATGCTCGACGACGCCGGCGTCCCCGGTGCCCGGCTCGGCCTGGTGCTCACCGGCGTCGGCCCGGGTCCCTTCACCGGGCTGCGGTCCGGCATCGCCACCGCCCGCACGCTGGCCTTCGCCTGGGACAAACCGCTGGCAGGGGTGATGAGCCTGGACGCGGTCGCCTGGGACGTGGTTGCCGCCGGCGCCGCGGTATCCGACTTCGTCGTTGCCACGGATGCGCGGCGCAAGGAGCTCTATTGGGCGCAGTACGCGGCCGACGGCACCCGGCAGTCCGGCCCGCACGTCACGGCGCCGTCCGAACTTCCGGCCCTGCCCGTCCACGGCGCCGGTGCCGGCCTGTACGCGCAGCAGCTGGAGGCGCAGGGCAGCAGCGTCCCCGAGGCCTTTGCCCGGACCCAGCCCACGGCGGCCTCCCTCGGGCTCTCCGCCGCCGCCGTGCTCCGCGGAGGCGGCAGGCTCGCGGACAGCTCCCCGCTGTACCTGCGCGAGTCCGACGCGCAGGTGCCAGGACCCCGGAAGCGCGCCCTGTGACGGCGGTGCTGCGGCGCATGCTGCTCACCGATGTGCCCGAGGTGCACCGGCTCGAAGAGTCACTGTTCCCAGTCGACGCGTGGCCCCTGCACATGTTCCTCGAGGAACTGGCCCAGGCCGACACGCGGTACTACCTGGTGGCGGAGGATGCCGGGCGCATCGTCGGGTACGCCGGGCTGATGTATGTCGAGCCGATAGCGGACGTGCAGACCATCGCCGTCGTGCCCGAGCGCGAGGGGCAGGGGATCGGCACGCAGCTGCTCACCGCGCTGATCACCGAGGCACGCAGCCGCCGGGCCGGGGACGTGATGCTCGAAGTCCGTGCGGACAACCCGCGGGCGCAGGCGCTGTACCGCCGGTTCGGTTTCGAGCAGATCCACATCCGGCCGCGCTACTACCGCGACGGGGCCGACGCCCTGATCATGAACCTCGACCTTTCGAAAGACCACCGATGAACCTGCCGTCCGCCGCCCCGCTGGTGCTGGGCATTGAATCCTCCTGCGACGAAACCGGAGTGGGCATCGTCCGGGGAACCGAGCTGCTCACGAACACCGTCTCCTCGTCCATGGAGGAGCACGTACGCTTCGGCGGCGTGATCCCGGAGATCGCCTCCCGGGCACACCTGGACGCCGTTGTCCCCGCACTGCGCCGGGCCCTGGACGAGGCCGGCGTCAGTCTCGAGGACCTCGACGCGATCGCGGTGACCAGCGGACCGGGGCTCGCCGGGGCGCTGATGGTCGGGGTGTGCGCTGCGAAGGCGCTCGCCGTCGCCACCGGCAAGCCCCTCTACGCGATCAACCACCTCGTCGCGCACGTCGGCGTCGGCCTGCTCGACGGCGGCCCGCTCGACGGACGGGACCTGCCGGAGAACCTCGGGGCGCTGCTGGTCTCCGGCGGCCACACCGAAATCCTGCGCGTCAAGCACATCACCGACGACGTCGAGCTGCTCGGAGCGACCATCGACGACGCCGCGGGGGAGGCCTACGACAAGGTCGCGCGCATTCTCGGCCTGAGCTATCCCGGCGGACCCGCCATCGACCGGCTCGCCGCGGAAGGGGACCCGAAGGCCATCAGGTTCCCGCGCGGGCTCACGCAGCCCAAGTACATGGGCACCCCCGAGCAGCCGGGCCCGCACCGTTTCGACTTCTCCTTCTCGGGCCTGAAGACCGCCGTCGCCCGCTGCGTCGAGCAGTACGAGGCGCGGGGGGAAGCGGTGCCGGTGGCGGACGTAGCGGCGTCCTTCCAGGAGGCAGTGGTGGACGTGATCACCGCGAAGGCCGTGCTCGCCTGCCGCGAACACGGGATCACCAGCCTGCTGCTCGGCGGCGGGGTCGCGGCGAACTCGCGGCTGCGCGCGCTCGCCGCGGAACGCACGGCCGCGGCCGGCATCGAGCTGATCGTGCCCAAACCGTCGCTGTGCACGGACAACGGCGCGATGGTTGCCGCGCTGGCCGCGCAGGTGGTGATGGCCGGAGGCCGGCCCGCGGGGCTCGGTTTCGCGCCGGATACCTCGCAGCCGGTGACGAGCGTCAGCCTGTAACTACGCCCCGGAGGCCGGAGCTACACCCGGGCGGCCGGGCCGTGGCGCAGTTCGTCCACCAGGCTGGCCACCACTGCGTGCAGGCTGCCCTCGTTGGCGTCCGCTACCGCCCGCTGGCGCTGGTAGCCCGCGCCGCGGCGGATGATCTTCTCGACGTCGGCCAGCTCATCCGGGCAGCCCAGACGCTTGGCGACCGGCTCCAGCTTGTTGAGCAGCTCCAGGATGTTGTCGGTGACAAGTTCCTCCCTGCCCGCGGCGTCGAGGATCACGATGGCGTCCAGTCCGTACCGGGCGGCCCGCCACTTGTTCTCCTGCACATGCCACGGCGGCATGGTGGGGATGCTGCCGCCGTCGTCGAGGGTGTCCGAGAAATCCGTTACCAGGCACTGGGTGAGGGCGGCGACGGCGCCGACTTCCTCGAGCGTGGAGAGCCCGTCGCAGATCCGCATCTCGATGGTGCCCAGCAGCGGCACCGGCCGCACGTCCCAGCGGATCTCGCTGATCGAATCGATCACTCCGGTCTTGAACATGTCGTCCACGTAGCCCTCGAAGCCGGACCAGTCCGGGAACTGGAAGGGCAGGCCCGCCGTCGGCAGCTGCTGGAACATCAGGGCGCGCTGGGAAGCGTAACCGGTGTCTTCGCCGTTCCAGAACGGGCTCGACGCCGAGAGCGCCTGGAAGTGCGGAAAGTAGTTCACCAGCCCGTCCAGGACAGGCATCGCCTTGCCCACATGGTTGAGCCCGACATGCACGTGCACGCCGTAGATCACCATCTGCCGCCCCCACCACTGGGTGCGGTCAATCAGCTTGGCGTAGCGTTCCTTGTCCGTCACCGGCTGGAGGCGGGACTGGCTGAAAGGGTGCGTGCCGGCGCAGAGCAGCTCGACGTCCATCAGGTCGGTCACGTCGCGGACGGTGTCCAGGGTGCGGGACAGGTCCTGCTTGGCTTCTTCCACCGTCCTGCAGACGCCGGTGACGAGCTCGATCGTGTTCAGCAGCAATTCCTGCTTCACATGCGGGTGGTCCTCATCCGCCTGCAGCTCCGGATGGGTCGCCTTCAACGCGGCCAGGACCTTGTCCGCCAGCGGAACCAGCTCGCCGCTGCGGGCATCGACCAGCGCCAGTTCCCACTCGACGCCCAGGGTGGACTGCGGGGATGAGGCGAAATCGATCTTCATGCGGGCTCCTGACGGGCTGCGGACGGGCCTTCAATAGTCGGCGTGGTCACCGTTGGGGCGTTGCCCCCATTCTAGGTCAGGGGACTCTGCCGGCCGCGCGGCGGATCGGGGATACTGGGAGCGTGCCCATTCTGAACAAAGACATGACCCTGTGCATCTCGCTCGCCGCCCGGCCGAGCAACATCGGGACGCGCTTCCACAACTACCTCTACGACCAGCTCGGCCTGAACTACATCTACAAGGCGTTCACCACCACCGACCTGCCCGCGGCCATCGGAGGAGTGCGCGCCCTGGGCATCCGCGGCTGCGCCATCTCGATGCCGTTCAAGGAAGCCGTCATCCCGCTCGTTGACGCGATGGACCCGTCCGCGAAGGCAATCGACTCGGTCAACACCATCGTCAACGACGACGGCGTCCTGACCGCCTACAACACCGACTACCTGGCGATCGCCCGGCTGCTGCGGGACCACGAGGTACCGACGTCGTTCAACGTCCTGGTGCGCGGCAGCGGCGGGATGGCCAAGGCGGTGGTGGCTGCGCTGCGCGACGGCGGCTTCAAGGACGTCACGGTGGTGGCCCGGAACGAGCAGACCGGCCGCAAGCTCGCCGAGCAGTACGGCTTCCGCTGGCAGGACGAGGTGGGGGACTCCACCGCCGAGCTGATCATCAATGTGACCCCGATCGGCATGGCCGGCGGGGACCAGCAGCACGAGCTGTCCTTCCCGCGCCCGGCCGTGCAGGCCGCGGAGGTGGTGTTCGACGTCGTCGCCATGCCCTCGGAGACGCCGCTGATCCAGGCCGCCCGGGCGGAGGGCAAATCCGTGATCACCGGCGCCGAGGTGATCGCGATCCAGGCCGAGGAGCAGTTCGTGCTCTACACCGGCATCCGCCCCAGCCCGGAGCAGGTCAAGGCGGCCGGGGAGTTCTCCCGCCAGGCTGCCTGAGCGCTCCCGGGTCCGGCGCGGGCCGTCAGCGCAGGGGCTTGACCACCAGCGCCACCCTCTCCTCCCCGATCCGGGTCAGGACCAGGGTGGCCTGGTTGGGGCCCTTGCCAGAACCGGTCAGCAGCTGCCGCCGAAGCTCTTCGGGGGTGACCGCGGTGCCGCGCTTCTTGATTTCGAGGGTGCCGATCCTGTTCGAGCGCACCCAGGCCTTGAGCCGCTTGACGTTGTAGGGGTGCACCTCGAGGATCTTGTAGGCCTTCGCGAACGGCGTCTCGTGCAGCTCGGGGGCGCAGATGTAGGCGATGTGCGGGTCCAGCAGGTGCCCGCCCAGCTGGTGTGCGACGTCGGCCACGAGACCGGCCCGGATCACCGCGCCGTCGGGCTCGTATAGATAGCCCTCGGCCGGCCCGGTCTCCACGTCCTGCCCCACCGCGTCAAAGCCGGCGGCGCTGGTCAGTTCGGCGGCGCCCTTGGGCCCGATCACCAGGGCGGACCGGCGGACGGCGGGCCGGGCGAGCGCGTTGAACCACAGGGCCGCTTCGACCACATCCCCGTCGACCGACACCCACTGGACCTCGCAGCCGGCAGGAACGGACTCGTGCGGCAGCCCTGGGCCGAGCTTCACCCCGACGGGCATGCCGGTGTCCGCGAGCTGTTCGACGAAGGAGAGCGGGGGCGAGAACGCTTCCGGGTCCCAGATCCGCTGCGTGCCCGAGGTGGTGGTGTTCCGGCGGGCCGGATCCAGCCAGACGCCGTCGACGCCGGAGAGGTCCACCTCGGTCGCGTCGGCGTGCACCACGGTCGCGTTCGGGAACGGCATCAGATTCATGGTGGCCACCGCGGCAGTGGTTTCATCCTGCTCGACGGCGGTCACCTGCAGGTCCAGGATGGCCAGCGCGATGGCGTCCGCCCCGATCCCGCAGCCCAGGTCCGCCACATGCTTCACTCCCGCGGCGGCGAAGCGGTTCGCGTGGTGGGCCGCGACGTTGAGCCGGGTGGCCTGTTCGAGGCCCGCCTGGGTGAAGAGCAGCTGCCGGGCGAACTCGCCGAACTTCGCTTCCGCCCTGGTGCGCAGCCGGGACTGGGTGAGGACCGCCGAGACGACTTCGGGGGAGTGCCCGCGCTTGCGCAGCTCGGAATTGAGCTTGAAGGCTTCGGACTCGTCATACGGGCCCAGCGTCGACAGCAGCTCCCAGCCCTCCGAAGTCAGCAGCGGGGCAATCGGGTCCTGGTGAACGTCGGCCATGCTCCCCACGTTACCGGGCACCCGCTCACGCGCCGAACGCCCGCTGGAAACCCTGGCGAACGGCCGCTAACGGCGGGCTCCGGGCGCTGGAGGCCGCCGTTGCTGGCCGTTCGCGCGGGATGAGGCGCGGGATGAAGCGCGGACAGCGACCGCGGCACGGACAATCCGCCGCGCCGCGTATTTGATTGCCCCGGGCAATTGGCGGTGTTAGCTTCGGTGGGAGCGGCCCGGGTTCGTGGAGCCGCCGTCTCCCGCCTCCCCTTGAAAGGGCTAAAGCCTTGGCAGTGTCCGACCTCCGTGAATTGACCCGTACCCAGGAACTCGCCGCCGAACTGGCGCCGGAACTGTCGGAGCTGCGGCGCGAGCTGCACAAGCATCCCGAACTGGGCAACGACCTGCCGCTCACCCAGCGCCGGGTGCTGCAGGCGCTGGAGGGGCTGGACCTCGAAATCAGCACGGGACGGAGCCTGTCCTCGGTTACGGCCGTCCTGCGGGGCGGCGCTCCGGCCGCCGGCGCCGAGCGGCCGGTGGTGCTGCTGCGCGGGGACATGGACGCGCTGCCGGTTGCCGAAGACAACGACCTCGACTACAAGTCCGCGCACGAAGGCCTGATGCACGCCTGCGGCCACGACCTGCATGTGGCGGGCCTGGTCGGAGCGGCGCGGATCCTGCACGCGCTCAAGGACGAGCTGGCGGGCGACGTGATCTTCATGTTCCAGCCCGGCGAGGAAGGCCCCGGCGGAGCGGCCCCGATGATCGAAGAAGGACTGCTGGAAGCAGCCGGCCGGCGCCCGGACGCGGCCTTCGGACTCCACGTCTTTTCCGAAGGCAGGCCGCGCGGCGTCTGGTTCGGCCGCCCCGGCTCGCAGATGGCATCCGCGGACGAGCTGCATGTGCGCTTCCTCGGCGCCGGCGGCCACGGATCCCAGCCGCACCTGGCCAAGGACCCGGTCCCGGCGCTGTGTGAGGCGGTGACCGCGCTGCAGACCATGGTCACGCGCCAGTTCGATGTCTTCGACCCGGTCGTGCTCACGGTAGGAAAGATCGCCGCCGGGACCCGCGACAACATCATTCCCTCCGAAGCGTTGTTCGAGGCGACGGTGCGCAGTTTCAGCAAGGAGGCGCGCGCGAAGATCCGGGAGGCGAGCATCCGTGTCGTCGAAGGAGTCGCCGCCACGCACGGACTGGACGCCGTCGTCGACTACCACGACCTCTACCCGGTGACCAGCAACGAGGCCTCGGCCTTTGCCCTGGCGCGCCAGACCATCGAGGACCTCTTCGGCGAGGACCGCTTCCGTGAAATGGAGAACCCGGAGCCCGGGTCGGAGGACTTCTCCTTCGTCGCCAACGAAGTCCCGGCCGCCTATCTGTTCCTGAGTGCGTGCGCGCAGGAGGACCCCTCGGCCGCAGCGTCAAACCACTCAGCGCATGCGCTCTTCGACGACTCCGTGCTGCCCGACGCCGCGTCCTGGCTCGCGGAGGTCGCCATCCGCCGCCTCAGCCAGGGCATCTGAACCGACGAAACTGCCGGACAAACACCTCCGCAATCCACTACCGAAAATGAGGTCCCGCCCCATGGCTACTTACCCCTTGCGTCTTTCAAAGGTCGCGGCGCTGGCCGTCGCCGGCATGCTGGCCATCTCCGGCTGCACCAATGCCTCGCAGAACTCCGTGCCCGGGCAGAGCGCCGGCGGCGCCAGCTTCGACCCGTCGACGACGGCGAAGGACGACGCGCTCGCCGGCCAGGTTCCGGCGGCGATCAAGTCGAAGGGCACCCTGGTGATCGGCTCCGACACCACCTACGCTCCGGCCGAGTCGCTGGGCGGCGCGGACGGCCAGACCCCGGTGGGCTACGACGTCGACCTGGCGAAGGCGATCGGCGCCACGCTCGGGCTCAAGGTGGAGGTGAAGACGGCAGAGTTCGCAAGCATCCTGCCCTCGCTCGGGCCCAAGTACGATCTGGGCATCTCCTCGTTCTACATCACCAAGGAGCGGATGAAGGCCGTCGATTTCGTGAGCTACTTCGAGGCCGGGACGCAGTGGGCGGTGCAGAAGGGCAACCCGAAGCACGTCAGCCTGGACGATCTGTGTGGCAAGACCGTCGGCGTGCAGACCGGCACCTTCCAGGAGAACCCGGACATCTCGGGCCGCAACGCGAAGTGCAAGTCCGCCGGCAAGCCCGCCATCAACGTCATCTCCCTGCAGAACCAGACGGATGTGACCACCCGGCTGGTCACGGGAGGCGTTGACGCAATGGCCGCCGGCTCGGTCCTGGTGGCGTATTCCATCCAGCAGACCCAGGGCAAGCTTGAAACGCTCGGGGACGTCTATGGAGCATCCCCCGTGGGCATCGCCGTCGCCAAGAGCGACCCGCAGCTGGCGGACCTGGTGGCAAAGGCGGTCAACAAGCTGATCGAGAACGGCACCTACAAGAAGATCTTGGACGCGTACGGCAACGGCGCGGGTGCGGTGAAGTCAGCGGAGGTCAACCCCGCGGTCAACAAGTAGCGGAGGGCCCGGCGGCGGCGTGCCGATCTGGCACTCGCCTTGACCGAGTGCTAACCAGAACATAAAGTCAGTGTTGGCACTCTCCCTAGGAGGGTGCTAAAAACCCGAAGGGTTTGCTGCCGGCACCGCGACGACGGCTGGCTCCCTCGGCCCCTCAGTCCATTGCAGTTACTCATGTAAAGGAGAGAACCGAGTGTCGGTCTCTATTAAGCCTCTTGAGGATCGTATCGTTGTTCGCACGCTCGAAGCCGAGCAGACCACCGCTTCCGGCCTGGTCATCCCGGACACCGCCAAGGAAAAGCCCCAGGAGGGCGAAGTTGTCGCGGTAGGCCCCGGCCGCGTTGACGACAACGGCAACCGCGTCCCGATCGATGTCGCCGTCGGCGACGTCGTCCTCTACTCCAAGTACGGCGGAACCGAGGTCAAGACCGGCGGCCAGGAGCTGCTGGTCCTTTCCGCCCGCGACGTGCTGGCGATCGTCGTAAAGTAACGCTTGTTCGATGACCCCGGCCGGGAACCCCTGGCTGGGGTCATCGTCTTTGGAAGGAAGAAAACATGGCAAAGCAGTTGGTATTCAACGACGACGCCCGGCGTGCCCTGGAGGCCGGCGTCGACAAGCTGGCCAACACCGTCAAGGTGACCCTGGGCCCGCGCGGCCGCAACGTGGTGCTCGACAAGAAGTGGGGCGCCCCGACCATCACCAACGACGGCGTCACCATCGCCCGCGAGGTGGAGCTCGAGGACCCGTACGAGAACCTTGGCGCCCAGCTGGCCAAGGAAGTCGCCACCAAGACGAACGATGTCGCCGGTGACGGCACCACGACCGCCACGGTCCTGGCCCAGGCCCTGGTCAAGGAAGGCCTGCGCAACGTCGCCGCCGGCGCTGCCCCCGGAGCCGTCAAGCGCGGCATCGAGGTTGCCGTCGAGGCCGTCGCCGGACGCCTGCTCGAAAACGCCCGCCCGGTCGAGGGCCGCCAGGTCGCCGACGTCGCCACCATCTCCGCCCAGGACCGGGTCATCGGTGAACTGCTCGCCGAGGCCTTTGAGAAGGTCGGCAAGGACGGCGTTATCACGGTCGAGGAATCCTCCACCACCCAGACCGAGCTGGTCCTCACCGAGGGAATGCAGTTCGACAAGGGCTACCTCTCCCCGTACTTCGTCACCGACGCCGAGCGCCAGGAAGCCGTCCTCGAGGACGCGCTGATCCTGATCAACTCCGGCAAGATCTCCTCGGTGCAGGAATTCCTGCCGCTGCTGGAAAAGGTACTGCAGGCCGGCAAGCCCCTGTTCATCATCGCCGAGGACGTCGACGGCGAGGCCCTGTCCACGCTGATCGTCAACCGTCTGCGCGGCACCCTGAACGTCGTCGCCGTCAAGGCGCCCGGCTTCGGTGACCGCCGAAAGGCCATGCTCCAGGACATCGCGACCCTCACCGGCGCGCAGGTTGTCTCCCCGGACCTGGGCCTGTCGCTGGACACTGTCGGCCTCGACGTGCTGGGGACCGCCCGGCGCATCACCGTCACCAAGGACAACACCACCATCGTCGACGGCGCAGGCTCGGCCGAGGACGTGGCGGCCCGCGTGGCGCAGATCCGTGCCGAAGTCACCCGCACCGACTCGGATTGGGACCGCGAGAAGCTGCAGGAGCGGCTGGCCAAGCTGGCCGGCGGCATCGGCGTGATCAAGGTCGGCGCAGCCACCGAGGTGGAGCTGAAGGAAAAGAAGCACCGCATCGAGGATGCGGTGTCCTCCACCCGCGCCGCCCTCGAAGAGGGCATCGTGGCCGGCGGCGGCTCCGCCCTCGTGCACGCCTCCCGTGCCCTGGACGAGGTCGAGCTCGACGACGAGGCCGCGGTTGCCGTCGGCATCGTGCGCCGCGCCCTGGTCCAGCCGCTGCGCTGGATCGCCGAGAACGCCGGCTTCGAGGGCTACGTCGTCATCGACCGCGTGAACCAGCTCGACGCCGGCAAGGGCTTCAACGCCGCCACCGGCGAGTACGAGGACCTGATCGCCGCCGGCGTCATCGACCCGGTCAAGGTCACCCGGTCCGCGCTGCGCAACGCGGCGTCGATCGCGGCGCTCGTGCTCACCACCGAGACGCTGGTGACCGACAAGCCGGCCGACGAGGACGAGCACGCGGGCCACTCCCACTAAGGGTTCGGTTCAGCCCGGGCGGCAGCGCCCGGGCCGGTCATGACGCGGTTTCCCGCCTGCGACACGCTTCAGAGCGCGTCACAGGCGGGGAGCCGCGTCATTTCTGTTTCCGGGATGGACGGGTTGGACGGGTGCCTGCCCTCGTGGCCTTCGCGCGGGTGACGATCCGGTAGAACCAGAGCACCAGCACTGCCGCCAGGACGATGCCGACCAGGTTGACCACCAGCTGCACGGCGGAGCCCAGCGCCTTGTCCGGCTGGCCGAGGACCAGCGCGACTGCCACGAAGCCCGCCGCGGGCACGGTCGTGACGGAAATGAAAACCCCCACCAGCGCTGAGGACTTGCGCGCGATCAGGGAGAGCATGCCGGCCGCTCCGGCGAGCAGCGCCACGATCAGCGAGAACGGGCCGGGATGGTAAATGAAATCCGTCGCGGAGGCGCCCTGCTCCAGGAACCCGGTGTCGACCAGCCCAAGAGGCACCGAGGCGGCACAGCAGACCGCGGTGACCGCCATCGCCAGCGGGAAGCCCACGGCCAGGGCGAGAGCCGACTGGCGGGCCAAGGGCCACTTGCGGCCGGTGAGCGCCACCGCCAGCCCCGCCAGCGGTCCGAACTCCGGACCCACCACCATCGCCCCGACGATAGTGATCGTGGACTCGGTGACGATGCCGATCGCTGCGAGCTGGGTGGCGATCACCAGGAACGCGAGGTAGCTCCAGCTCAGCCTTGCATCCTCACCCGTGCTGGTCTTGACCTCATCCCAGATCACCGCGTCCGCGCCCTCGCCCGGTGCAGCCTCCTCCGCCTGTTCCGCGCGGTCCGAGAGCACAAGCTCAGGGGTGGAGACGGTGACCGACCCGTGCCGGGGGATCTCCAAGGCGTGCAGCTGTTCCATCAGCGCCTCGACGCTCTCGCGAGCCACGTGCACGAGCAGGACGTCGCCCTGCGGAACCACGGAGGCGCCGCGGTGGACGGCCACCCCGGCGACCCCGACCTGCTCCGCAACCACTGCCAGCAGGTCCTCCGTATACCCGGCGGCAACACTGACGCGCACCTCGACGATCATGCAGGTTCCCTTCTCCGGCCCTGACCGCTAATCTACCCGGCGGCCCGGCTGCCGCGGTGGTCGGGGCGCAGCCGCAGCGGGGCCCCTCACAGGAATGTCGGGTCACAGGAACATCGGGCAGAATGGATGGGTGGCGCGGACGGTCCAAGGACCGCCCGGCCCATGGTTGGTTTGGATCCCGCCACCCGGGTATGCCGGGAAGCGGCCAAGGATGGGCGAGGTTCGATGGCAGTAGGGCAGGCTCTGCGCCCGCACCCGGACGAGACGCCCGTCCCCGAAGGCCGGAAGAAGCCCCGGCCGAAACCGCCGCCCGGATTCCTCCCCGAAGTGCAGGGCCTGCGCTCGCTGGCCGTGCTCATGGTTGTCGTCTACCACGTGTGGCTGGGACGGGTGTCCGGAGGAGTGGACATCTTCCTGCTGATCTCCGCGTTCCTGATGACGTCCCAGTTCGTCCGCCGCTACGACCGTGACGAACCGATGGCGCTGGCCAAACACTGGCTGCACCTGTTCAAGCGGCTGCTGCCCATCAGCGTCGTCGTCATCCTCGCAGTGCTCGGCGCCAGTTGGCTCATCGTTCCGCCCACGCGCTGGGATGCGATCCTGGGCGAGGCCTGGGCCTCTTTGCTCTATTTTGAAAACTGGGCGCTCGGGGCCAACGCCGTCAACTACTACGCCGCCGATGACAGCCTTTCGAGCCCGTTCCAGCATTTCTGGTCGCTCTCGATCCAGGGCCAGGTGTTCATCCTGTGGCCGCTGATCTTCGCCGGGGCCGCGCTGCTGGCCCGCCGCACTGCCTGGGGAGCCCGGCTCACCTACCGGTGGCTGCTCGCCGGGATCTTCGCCGTCATCTTCGCGGTGTCGCTCATCTTCTCGGTCAGCGAGACCAACAGCAACCAGGCGTTCGCGTACTTCGACACCCGCGCCCGTCTCTGGGAGTTCGCCCTCGGCTCGCTGCTCGCGCTCGCGCTGCCCCACCTCAAGCTGCCGCGGGGGCTGCGCATCTTCCTCGGCTGGTTCGGCGTCGTTGCCATGGTCAGCTGCGGCATCATCCTGCAGGTGCAGCAGCAGTTCCCGGGGTATGTCGCGCTCTGGCCCACCCTCGCCGCGGCGTGCATCATCGTGGCGGGCCAGACCGCCAGCCCGGCGGGGGCCGACCGGCTGCTGAGCTCCCGGCCGCTTGTCTACCTGGGCAACAACTCGTACGGGCTGTACCTGTGGCACTGGCCGCTGCTGATCCTCGTCCTGATCTGGTCCGACCGGGACCGCGCCGGACTGCTGGACGGGCTGGCCATCATCGTCACGGCGATCATCCTGGCGATCCTGGCCACCAGGTTCGTGGAAACGCCGGTGCGCAAGTGGAAGTGGGCTGAAACGAGCCGGCTCCGGGCCGCCGCAGTGATCGCTGTCTGCGTGAGCCTGGTCGCAGCGCCGGTCGCGCTCTGGCAGTCGCAGCTCGCAGACAAGGCCTCCCGGGCGCAGGCCCAGGCCGTGAACGACAACCCCGGCGCACTGAGCCTGCTGCCCGGGTACGTGAACAGGATCTCCGCGGACGCCGTCACGATTCCTGCGGCGGCGACCGTGGCGGAAGACTTTCCCCGGCTCCCGGGCCAGTGCACGGACGACCTTGAGCCCGACTCCGAGGTGGTCAAGGCGGCCTGCTCCGTGCAGCCGGCCGCCGGGACGCCCAAGAAGACAGTTGTCGTCGTCGGCAACTCGCACGCGCGCCAACTCTCCACCGCCGTTCTTGCCATGGGCAAGCAGCAGAACTGGACGGTCGTGAACGTCACGTCGATGGGCTGCGTCTTCGCCCCGGACGACGCCGGACAGTCCACCGACTGCGGCCGGTTCTACCAGGACGCGAACAGCTACATCGCCAAGATCAAACCGGCCGCGGTCTTCACCATCGTCACCAAAACCGAGAAGGCATCCCCGGCGGAGGTCACCATCCCGGGGATGGAGCAGACCGTCGGGGCATGGACCAAGGCAGGCATCGACGTCGTCGGCGTCCGGGACAATCCGAGGTTCCCCCAGAACATGCCCGAATGCGCCGCCGCCCACCCCAAGGACCCGGGCGCCTGCACCCAGCCCATCGACTCGGTGCTGCCGTCGGCGTCCCCGATGGACGGGTTCCTCTCCGGAAACAAGAAGTTCTTCGCCGTGGACCTGACGGATCTGCTCTGCCCGGGCGCCATCTGCCCGGCCGTGATCGGGAACGTCTTCGTCTACTTCGACGACAACCACGTCAGCCAGGCGTACTGGAAGACGATGGCGGGGGAGTTCGGCCGCCGGGTGTTCGCGCTGACCGGCTGGCACTGACCCCGTGCCTGGCCCGCTACCTCGCACCGTCCCCGGGGCCGGTCCGGGGGCCTGCAATGTGATGCACGTCCCGGAATAGGGCGGCAACGCGTTTCGTTTTAGGATGTAACCACCCCCTCGAGCGCCGGACGGCGTACCGCCTGCCCTCCCGCTGAAGCCCCAGAGATCCTGAAAGAGGCGCGCCAGTGACACAGCTGCCCGCAGAACACGATCCGTTTGCCTTTGTCGGCCTGACCTACGACGACGTGCTGCTCTTGCCGGGCCACACCGATGTCATCCCGTCCGAAGCGGACACGAGCTCCCGGATCTCGAAGCGGATCACTGTGCAGACCCCGCTGCTCTCTGCCGCGATGGACACCGTGACCGAGGCGCGCATGGCGATCGCGATGGCCCGCCAGGGCGGCCTCGGAGTGGTGCACCGCAACCTCTCGATCGACGACCAGGCCGAGCAGGTGGACCGCGTCAAGCGCAGCGAGTCCGGGATGATCACGAACCCGCTCACCATCGGCCCGGACGCCACCCTGGCCGAGCTCGACGTCATCTGCGGCCACTACCGCGTCTCCGGCCTGCCCGTCGTCGACGGCGAGGGACGCCTGATGGGCATCGTCACCAACCGCGACACGCGCTTCGTACCGGAGTCGGAGTTCCCCACCAAGCTGGTGCGCGACGTCATGACCCGGATGCCCCTGGTCACCGGCCGCGTCGGGATCAGCCGCGAGGAAGCCAGCGACCTGCTGGGCCGGAACCGGATCGAGAAGCTGCCCCTCGTGGACGAGGACGGGTTCCTGCGCGGCCTGATCACCGTCAAGGACTTCACCAAGGCCGAGCAGTACCCGCTGGCCACCAAGGACGAGGAGGGCCGGCTGCGGGTCGGCGCCGCAATCGGGTTCTTCGGCGACGGCTGGGAGCGCGCGATGAAGCTCGTGGACGCCGGAGTCGACGCACTGTTCGTGGACACGGCCAACGGGCACAGCGCCGGCGTGCTGGAAATGATCAAGCGCCTGAAGAAGGAAGCCGCCGCCGCGCATGTGGACATCATCGGCGGCCAGGCCGCGACCCGCGAGGGAGCGCAGGCCCTGATCGACGCCGGAGCCGACGGCATCAAGGTCGGGGTCGGCCCCGGCTCCATCTGCACCACCCGCGTCGTCGCCGGCGTCGGCGTGCCGCAGATCACCGCGATCTACGAATCCGCCAAGGCTGCCATCCCGGCCGGCGTCCCGGTGATCGCCGACGGCGGCCTCCAGTACTCGGGCGACATCGGCAAGGCGCTCGTCGCCGGTGCCGACACCGTGATGCTCGGGTCCCTGCTGGCCGGCTCGGAGGAAGCGCCCGGCGAGCTGATCTTCGTCAACGGCAAGCAGTTCAAGACGTACCGCGGCATGGGTTCGCTCGGGGCGATGCAGTCCCGCGGCCAGAACACCTCCTATTCCAAGGACCGCTACTTCCAGGCCGACGTGCCCAGCGACGACAAGCTGGTGCCCGAAGGCATCGAGGGCCGGGTGGCCTACCGCGGGCCGCTGTCCTCGGTGGCCTATCAGCTGGTCGGCGGCCTGCGCCAGACCATGTTCTACACCGGCGCTCGCAGCGTCGCCGAGCTCAAGGCCAAAGGCAAGTTCGTCCGCATCACCCCTGCAGGTCTGAAGGAGTCGCACCCGCACGACATCCAGATGACCGTCGAGGCGCCGAACTACGGCGCACGCTAAGCCTGCAGGCGGGTCCGGCCGGGCCTGCGCAGCGCCCCGGGTAGGTAATCGCCTCCCGGGGCGTTGTTGCATCTGGGATAACCTAGTGCGGTGAACGAGATTGAGATTGGCCGTGGCAAGCGTGGGCGTCGAGCCTACTCCCTGGACGACATTGCGGTGGTTCCCTCGCGGCGCACCCGCGATCCGCGGGACGTGTCCGTCTCCTGGCAGATCGACGCCTACCAGTTCGAAATCCCTGTCATCGCCGCTCCGATGGACTCGGTCATGTCCCCGGCCACGGCCATCACGCTCGGCAAGCTCGGCGGCCTTGGCGTGCTGGACCTCGAGGGTCTGTGGACCCGCTACGAGGACCCGGAGCCGGTGCTCGCGGAAATCGCCGCCCTGAACCAGGAGGGCACCAGCCCCGCCGTCACCCGGCGCCTCCAGGAGCTCTATGAAGCCCCCGTGCAGGCGGAGCTGATCACGTCCCGGCTGGCCGAAATCCGCGCCTCAGGCGTCACCGTCGCCGGAGCGCTCACGCCGCAGCGCACCCAGCAGTTCTACAAGACCGTTGTCGACGCCGGCGTGGACATCTTCGTGATTCGCGGCACCACGGTCTCGGCGGAGCACGTCTCCAAGACCGAGGAACCGCTGAACCTCAAGCAGTTCATCTACGAACTCGACGTGCCCGTGATCGTTGGCGGCGCGGCCGGTTACACCCCCGCCCTGCACCTGATGCGCACCGGTGCGGCGGGCGTGCTGGTCGGCTTCGGCGGCGGCGCCACCACGACCACGCGCCGCGCCCTGGGCATCCACTCGCCGATGGCCAGCGCCATTTCCGACGTCGCCACCGCGCGCCGGGACTACATGGACGAGTCCGGCGGCCGCTACGTGCACGTCATCGCCGACGGCGGCATGGGCACCAGCGGCGACATCATCAAGGCCATCGCCATGGGCGCCGACGCCGTCATGCTCGGCTCGGCGCTCGCCCGGGCCGAGGAGGCGCCCGGCCGCGGCTGGCACTGGGGGCCGGAAGCCCACCACCTCGAACTGCCGCGTGGTGACAGGGTCCGGCTGGACACTGTCGGCCCGCTCGAGGAGGTCCTCTTCGGCCCGTCCCAGCACACCAACGGCACCTCCAACCTGGTCGGAGCGCTCCGCCGGTCGATGGCCACCACCGGGTACTCGGACCTGAAGGAGTTCCAGCGGGTGGAAGTCGTGGTCTCGCCCTACGAGTCCCGAACTTCTCGCTGACCTACTGGACATCGCGACGTATCGTTAAGGGACATTTGTCCGGCGTTACGGGAGGTCAACGATGTCCACCGCAGGAACGACCAGCAAGGCCTTGAGCCCGGAGAGCAGGCAGACCGCTCTCGAAGCCCTGGCGGCCACGAGCCAGCCCGGGCAGGAACTGGACATTCTGATCGTTGGCGGCGGCGTCGTCGGCGCCGGATCCGCGCTCGACGCCGTCACCCGCGGGCTGCGCGTGGGGATCGTCGAGGCCCGCGACTGGGCTTCGGGCACCTCGTCGCGCTCGTCCAAGCTGATCCACGGCGGCCTGCGCTACCTCGAAATGCTCGACTTCGCGCTCGTCCAGGAGGCCCTGCACGAGCGCGGCCTGCTGATCCAGACGATTGCCCCGCATCTGGTCCGGCCGGTCCCGTTCCTGTACCCGCTCACGCACCGTTTCTGGGAACGCTTCTACGTCGGCGCCGGCATCCTGCTCTACGACGTGCTTGGCATCAGCTCCGGGCACAGCAGGGGAGTGCCCGCGCACAAGCACCTCTTCCGGCGCGGCACCCTCCGGGCGGCGCCCAGCCTCAAGGACGACGCGATGATCGGGGCGATCCGCTACTACGACGCGCAGGTGGACGACGCGCGGCTGGTCGTCGACGTCGTGCGCACGGCCGCCCACTACGGCGCACACGCCGCGAACCGGGTGCGGGTGGTGGACTTCCTGCGCGAAGGCGAGCGCGTCGTCGGCGCCCGGGTCCGGAACCTGGAAGACGGGTCCGAGTTCGACATCCGCGCCAAGCAGGTGGTCAACGCAACCGGCGTGTGGACGGATGAGACCCAGGCGATGGTCACGGACCGCGGGCAGCTGAAGGTCCGCGCCTCCAAGGGCATCCACCTGGTTGTGCCCCGCGACCGGTTCCAGTCCACCGTGGGCCTGATCCTGCGGACCGAGAAATCGGTCCTCTTCGTGATCCCCTGGGGCCGGCACTGGATTATCGGCACCACCGACACGGACTGGAAACTGGACAAGGCGCACCCGGCGGCGACCGCGAAGGACATCGACTACGTCCTTGACCACGTGAACAAGGTGCTCAAGCGCCCGCTCACCCGCGAGGACGTCGAAGGCGTCTACGCGGGGCTGCGTCCGCTGCTTGCCGGTGAGAACGACTCGACCGCCAAGCTTTCCCGGGAACACGTCGTCGCCCACCCGGTGCCCGGCTTGGTCGTCGTCGCCGGCGGCAAGTACACCACCTACCGGGTGATGGCGAAGGACGCCGTCGACGAGGCCGTGCGGACCATGGACGAACGGGTCGCCCCCAGCTGCACCGACACCATTCCGCTGCTCGGCGCCGACGGGTACAAGGCCGCCTGGAACCGGCGGCACCGCACGGCCGAGGAAGCGGGCGTGCACGTGGCACGGGTCGAACACCTGCTCGGCCGGTACGGCTCGCTGGCCGACGAGGTGCTGTCGCTGGTCCGCGAACAGCCTGAGCTGGCCGAGCCGCTGCCCGGGGCGGACGACTACCTCGGCGCCGAAGTGGTGTACGCCGTCACGCACGAAGGAGCACGGCACGTCGAGGACGTGCTCACCCGCCGGACCCGCATCTCGATCGAGGCGTGGGACCGGGGTGTGTCCGCGGCACCGGTGGTCGCTAAACTTATGGGAGACATTCTCGGCTGGAGCGACGAGCAGCGGGAAAACGAGGTTTCCCACTACCGGGGCAGGGTTGAGGCCGAACGCCTCAGCCAGGAACAGCCCGATGACGCCTCCGCCGACAGCGCACGGCTGGGAGTGGAGGACATCGTCCCGCTGCGCTGAGCCGCTCCGACCAGGACACCACTGCCGAAAGGACCTCCGTGACAGACCTCTCGCTCGCCCGGTACGACGCGGAGCTGACGACCCCGGAGATGGTCATCCTGGAGATGGAGGCCAAGGACAAGGAAGACGCTGCCGCGCAGCTCGCGGCCAAGCTCTACCAGGCCGGCAGGATCTCCAACCTGGAGGCGTTCACCGAGCTGGTGAACGCGCGCGAACACCAGATGGCGACAGGCCTGCCCGGCGGCGTCGGCATGCCCCACGCCCGCAGCGAGTACGTCAGCCAGACCAGCATCGCCGTCGGCGTGACGAAGTACGGCCACAGCCTGGATTTCGGGGCGGTGGACGGCCCGGCCACGCTCATTCTGCTGATCGCCACCCCGGCAAGCTCCTACTCGGAGCACCTCGAAGTACTGGCGACGCTCGCGCGTTCGCTGTTCAAGGAGAACTTCCGCGAGTCGCTGCGCCGGGCGCACGACCCGGAGGTCATCGCTGAGCTGATCAACTCCAGCCTGGTGTTCTTCGACCACTGACCGGGCTCCCGCATTGGGAGTTCTACAACAGTTAGAAGTACCGTTAACCCGTGCTCAAGACCGCCCTGAAACCGCGCTGGATCGCCGCCCTCGTGCTGGCCCTGGCGGTGTCCGGCGTCTTCGTGCTGCTCAGCCAGTGGCAGTTCTCGCGCTCGCAGCAGACAGCTCCGGCCGAGCCTGCCGCCGTCGAAACCGCCAAACCGCTGACCCAGGTCCTCACCCCAGGGGAGGGCTTCCGCGGCTCCGCGGCGGACCAGATTGTCACCGCGCGCGGCCACTTCGATGCCTCCCGGCAGGTGCTGGTCAAGGACAGGCTGCAGGCCGGCCGCACCGGCTACTGGGTGGTCACGGCGTTCATCGTAGACGGAGCGCCGGTGCTTCGGGGTGCCGCGGCAACCCCTGTGACGGCGATCCCGGTTGCCCGCGGCTGGGTGGAACAGCCCTCCAGCCCCGCAGCTCCCCAAGGCACCCTCACCCTGACTGGACGGCTGATTCCCTCGGAAGCGCCGGTCGCGGCCCAGGACCTGCCCGCCGGACAGGTCAGCGCCCTCTCCGTGGCGGAACTCACCAACGTCTGGAACCTGACGCTCTACCCGGGCTTCGTGACCTCCTTCAGCGAGAAAGCCGGAACGGGTGAGGTCGGCGCAGCGGCAGGAGGGCCGCTGCAACCCATCACTGTCTCAGCCCAGCCACAGGAAACCACTGTTAACTGGCTGAATATCTTCTATGCCGTCGAATGGGTCGTCTTCGCGGGCTTCGCCGTCTTCCTCTGGTGGCGCCTGGTGGCCGACGACTACCGGCGCAGCCTCGAAGAGGACGAGGAAGACGACGACGGCGCCTACGCCACCACCAACGAACGAGGTAACGCATGACCGAACGCACTCCGGCCGCCCCCGGTACCGCAGGCAAGAAGACTGGACAGAAGAAGCGCCGCTTCGGCGGCACCGAGGCCCAGATCCGCTCCGCGCTCGGTTTCTACAAGGTGATGGCGTACGCCACCGGCATCATGCTTCTGCTCCTGTGCGTGGAGATGGTGCTGCGCTACGGTGCCGGGCTGTCCCTGGTTGCGGGCGGCACGGACGCCGCCGGCAACGCCCACGGCTTTGGCTTCGTCGCCTCCGACCCGACCCTCGCGGTGACCGGCGGGATCAATCTCTCCCTCGCTGTGCTCATCGTGCATGGCTGGATGTACGTGGTCTACCTGGTCTCGGACTTCCGGCTGTGGTCCCTGATGCGGTGGCCGTTCACGAAATTCATCCTGATCGCGCTCGGCGGTGTGGTGCCCTTCCTTTCCTTCTTCGTGGAGAAGCGCTTCCACCGCGAGGTCGAGGCGGAGCTCGCCTCGCACCCGCAGGCCTCAAAGCGCTACTGACCGCTGGACGGCTGAGAGGTCCGGGCCGCCCGGGCGCAGGCGCGACGATGTGCGGGGCGGCGGGGCGGGAAAGTAGAATCGGACGGTGACTACTCCCGCTCCGCCGCAGACCTCCCACCGACCTGTTCTCGTCGTCGACTACGGCGCCCAGTACGCTCAGCTCATCGCCCGGCGCGTGCGCGAGGCCAACGTCTACTCCGAGATCGTCCCGCACACCTTCACCACCGAGCAGCTGCTGGCCAAAAACCCGGCAGCGATCATCCTCTCCGGCGGCCCCGCCAGCGTCTACGCCGAGGGTGCGCCCTTCGTCAGCCCCGACCTGTTCCAGGCAGGCATTCCCGTGTTCGGCATCTGCTACGGTTTCCAGGCCATGGCTGCCGCGCTGGGCGGCGACGTCGCCCGCACCGGGCTGCGCGAATACGGCGCCACGGACGCGACCATCAGCGGGGTTTCCCGCTCCATCCTGGCCGGCCTGCCGACGCTGCAGACCACCTGGATGAGCCACGGGGACAGCGTGCACAAGGCGCCCGAGGGCTTCGAAGTGCTGGCCAGCACCGCCGGCGCCCCGGTCGCCGCTTTCGCCGACGAATCCCGCAGGCTCTACGGCGTGCAGTGGCACCCGGAAGTCAAGCACTCGGCCTACGGCCAGAAGGTGCTGGAAAACTTCCTCTTCGAAGGAGCGGGCCTTGAGCCCAACTGGACCACCGGCAACGTCATCGAGGAGCAGGTCGAGCGGATCCGCGCCCAGGTCGGCGACGCACGGGTGATCTGCGGCCTCTCCGGCGGCGTGGACTCCGCCGTCGCCGCCGCGCTCGTCCAGCGGGCCGTGGGAGACCAGCTGACCTGCGTGTTCGTCGACCACGGACTGCTGCGCGAGGGCGAGGCCGAGCAGGTGGAGCGCGACTTCGTGGCCGCCACCGGCGTCAACCTCTACGTCGCCAAGGAAACCGAGCGGTTCCTGGGCGCCCTCGCCGGCGTCACCGACCCGGAAACCAAGCGCAAGATCATTGGCCGCGAATTCATCCGCGCCTTCGAGGAAGCCGAGCGCGCGCTGGTTGCCGAAGCCGGCGCCCACGGTGAGCAAATCCGGTTCCTCGTGCAGGGCACGCTGTACCCGGACGTCGTCGAGTCCGGCGGCGGCGAGGGCGCGGCGAACATCAAGAGCCACCACAACGTGGGCGGCCTGCCGGAGGACCTGCAGTTCGAACTGGTCGAACCGCTGCGCACCCTCTTCAAGGACGAGGTGCGTGCCGTCGGTGCCGAACTCGGACTGCCCCCGGAAATCGTGCTGCGGCAGCCCTTCCCCGGGCCGGGACTGGGCATCCGGATCATCGGCGCCGTGGACCACGAGCGGCTCGAGCTGCTGCGCAAGGCCGACGCCATCGCCCGCGCTGAGCTGACCGCCGCCGGCCTGGACGAGGAGGTCTGGCAGATGCCGGTCGTACTGCTCGCGGACGTGCGCAGCGTCGGCGTCCAGGGCGACGGCCGCACCTACGGGCACCCGATCGTGCTGCGGCCGGTGTCCAGCGAGGACGCCATGACCGCCGACTGGTCGCGCCTGCCCTACGACCTGCTGGCCAGGATTTCCAACAGGATCACCAACGAGGTCGACGGCGTCAACCGCGTTGTGCTTGATGTGACCAGCAAGCCGCCGGGAACCATCGAGTGGGAGTAAGCGGCACCCCGGGTGCCGGGCAAGGCCCGAAGGAGGCAGGGAAATCTGCCGAATTTGGGCCTTGTCAGTGTTGCGTGCCCTCCAGCGGGCATGCAGTCCGATAGCTTCAAAGATATGCCGGTATGGTCAAGATCGTCGCGAGCGAGCGCAGAGAAGAAGGCAGAAGTGTCACCAATCGACAGCCAGGATGACAGCTCCCCGGAGCTGCAGACATGGCTCTCGGGCCTTCCTGCGTTCTCCGGCCCGGATACCCTGCTGCACTTCACCAAGACGCCCGAGGGCAGCATCGACCTGACGCATGCCCACCCGTCGGGACTGGCCCAGCTGCTGACGGGCCGGCGGACCAGGCTGTCCACGCTGATCCGCGACCCCGGGCAGTACGCCGTCGCGCTGCGGGCGGCTCGCGCGCTGCGCGCCAAAATCTTCGAGCTGGGCTCGGACCGCGGCATCGACGCCGGCTACCTGTCCGCCGGGACGGCGACCTGGACCGCCGTCGTGCGCAACAAGCCGCGCCGCATCACCGGTCCGGTCATGCTCAGCGCACTGACGCTGACATCGCGGCCCGGCCAGGACGACTTCGAGCTGCAGCTGACGGAGCAAGCCCGGTTCAACCCGGCGCTGGAGCGGCATCTGAAGGCCGTCCACCGGATCGTTTTCGACGTCAACGCCGTCGTGCGCCTTGCCTACAGCACCGCCCGGTTCGACCCGGCACCCGTGCTGGAGCGGCTGCGGGCGCTCACCGCACCAATTGCCAGCGCGACCATTGAGCACAACCTGCTGGTCTCGACCTACGCGGACATCGCCGGCAACCTTGAGGATCCCTGGATCAACACCAACAGCGCCGTGATCAGCGACCTGGTGGCGGCCGCCTCCGGCGAGAGCAGGCCTGCGCCGGAAGCCCCGGACCCGCAGCGCTTCACCCCCGTGGACGAACGCGACCCCGCGGATGAGTTCCTGCTGCTCGACGCCGACGCGCCCCAGCAGTACGTGCTCGACGTCATCCGTTCGGGCGAGTCCGTGGTGGTCTCGGCTCCTCCCGGGACCGGCCAGACGCAGACCGCTGTCAACGCGATCGGGACGCTGGTGCAGGAGGGGCGCAGCGTCCTTGTGGTGGGGGAGCGCCGCAGTTCGCTGAACGAGCTCGCGCAGCAGTTCGACCAGCTGGGCCTGGAGTCCATGCTGTTCCAGGCCACCGGGCAGGTGGGGCCGCAGCAGATCAAGAACCTGCTGGTGCGCGCGATCGTGCGCAATGAAAAGTCCGCCGAACCGAAGCTGGAGAATCTGCACCGTACCCTGGTGCAGCACCGGCACCAGCTGCTGGACCACGTCGCGTCGCTGCACAACGTGCGCCAGCGCTGGGGCTGTTCGCCGTATGAGGCCATGCAGTCGCTCGCCGAGCTGACCTCGATCCACCCCGCGCCGTCGACGACCGTGCGGCTCAAGCGCAGCGTGCTGGACAGCATCAAGGACCGCCAGGAGCTGGCCGGCCGGCTGCAGCGCGCGGCCGAGCTGGGCAGCTTCTCCAAGGCCTCGACGACGAGCGCCTGGCACGGCGCCCGGCTGGTCACGCGCAAGGAAACCGAGGAGGCGCACGACCTCGCTGCCCGCCTGCGGGAAAAGCTTCCGCTGTTCCGCGACCGGATGGCGGAGGTGTCCGAGCACTCGGAGATCCGGCTCGGCCGGTCCTTTGCGGAGTGGGGCGAACAGCTGCGCCTGCTGGTCGCGGTCCGTGAAAGCCTGGACAAGTTCACGCCCGACATCTTCGACCGGCCGGTGGATGACCTGATCTCCGCGACGGCCAGTTCGGCGTGGCGGCGGGAACACCAGGTGGACATGGCGTCCATGCAGCGCTCCCGGCTGCGCCGCGTCGCCAAGGAGTACGTGCGCCCCGGCGTCCACATCGCCGACCTGCACCAGTCGCTGCGGCTGGTGCAGGAGCAGCGCAGCCGGTGGGCCGAGTTCTCCGTCAGCCAGCGCCATCCGGCGGTTCCGTCCGGACTCGCCGACCTGAGCCAGCAGCACCGCGAACTGGAACAGGACCTGCTCAAGCTCGGCGCCTGCCTGGAGCGCACCGCCGGGGGAGGCGAACTCCGCGGAGCCCCTTACGAGGACCTGATCGAGCGGCTGGGCCGGCTCGCCGCGGACCGGGCGACGCTCGAATCCCTGCCGGAGCGCACGCTGCTGATCGAGAACATGCGCGAGCACGGCCTGGGTGAACTGCTGGACGACCTGGCCGAGCGCGAGGTCGGTGCTGACGAGGTTGCCGCCGAGCTGGACCTTGCCTGGTGGCAGTCCGCGCTGGAGGCGATGATCAGCGGTGACGACTATCTGGCCATGTCCGACGGCGAGAGCCTGCGCCAGCTGGAGGCCGAGTACCGTCTGGCGGACAACGCCCACGTGGCCAGCGGCGCCCAGCGGCTGCGCTGGAGCCTGGCCAGCCGCTGGCGGACAGGCATCGAGAACCGGAGCCGGCAGGCCGAACTGCTGCGCAACCTGCTCAAGGACGGCCGGGTGAGCCTCGCCGCCCTGAGTGCGCAGGCGCCCGACCTGACGCCCCTGCTCGTCCCGGTGTGGACTGTCAGCCCGCTGATGCTGCCTTCCGTCCTTCCCGCCGAGCAGCACTTCGACGCCGTCGTCATCCTTGACGCCGGAGCCGCCAGCCTGCAGTCCGTTCTCCCCGCCATCGGCCGCGCCCGGCAGGTCATCGCGTTCGGGGACGATCAGGTCGGCGTGCCGCGCAGCTTCACGGTCGGAGTGGAACGCCTGGCCGCCGGGGATGAACAGCACCACCCGATCGAGAGCGCCTTCACAGCCCTGTCCAGGGTGCTGCCGCAGTGCCGCCTCTCGGTCTGCTACCGCAGCGTCGACGAGGATCTGACGCTTCAGCTGAGCAAGAACTACTACGGCGGCGCGCTGCAGCGGCTGCCGGAGGGCACGGCAGTCACCGGGCTGGACAGGTCGCTGGTTGTCGAGCACCTCGCGGAGGGGACCGGACTGCCGGTCGCTGGGCAGGAAGCGGTCGAATCCGTCGTGGCCGAGGTGAACCGTGTGGTGGACCTCGTGTTCGAGCACGCCCGCGTGCACCCGCTTGAGTCGCTGGCCGTGATCACCGCCAGCGTCCGGCACGCGGCGCGGGTCGCCGAAGCGATCCGGCTGCAGATGCCCAACCACCCGCTGCTCGCCGACTTCTTCCGTCCGGGCAGCGAGTCCTTCCGCGTGGTCGACATCGACCGGGCGGGCGGCATGGTGCGGGACCGGATCATTTTCTCGCTCGGATTCGGGCGCACCCCGCACGGCCGCGCCGTGCACAGCTTCGGGCCGCTGTCGGCCGAGGGCGGGCGCCAGCGGTTCGCGCTGGCGATGACCCGGGCGAGGTCCTTCCTGTACATCGTCTCCTGCTTCCAGCCCGACGACCTCGATGAGGCACGCCTGACGAACGGCGCCAAGGAGTTCTATGAGCTCCTCGACCGCGAGCTGGCAGGGCACTCCCGGCTGGGAAGCCCCGCCTCGCGCGCCGCCGCCAGCGAGCAGTTGCTCGGCGAAGATCCCTTGGTCGCCGACCTGGGTGAGCGGCTCCGCGTGCGCGGGGCCCGGGTCTGGCACCACTATGACGGCGCGCTGGATATGGTGGCTGCTGCGGATCCCATCTTCACCATCGGCAAGGACGACGCCGAGGTCCCGACGCCGGTGGCCATCGAATCCGACGGGACGGCCAAGTACCGGATGATGAGCGTGCGCGAACGCAGCAAGGCGCGCCCGCAGCTGCTTGAGCGGATGGGCTGGCGCTACCTGCCCCTGTGGACGATCGAGGTGTTCACCGACCCGTCGTCGTGTGCTGACAGGATCGGTGCCTACCTGGGCCTCGAGGGCTCGGCGGGCCGTCCGCGGCAGCCCGAGCCGGCGGACGCGGGCTTCTTCGACGCCCCCACTGCCGCCTTCGACTTTGGTGCCGAGGAGGCAGCAGCGGAACCGGCCGACGAGGCAGCCGGTGAGGTGGCCGGTGAGGCACCCGCGGGAATGCCAGGCCAGGGCCGCCACCGCGAGGAGGAGCCCGGCACGGCGGCAGTCCGCAACGGGGCCGGCGAGGGTTTTGACGGACAGGACTCGCAGGAGCAAGCAGAGATGAATCAGCAGGACCGGCAGACCGACAGCGACCGGGACGAGGCGCGGTCCGCGACCGCTGCGTCGAAGGAGGGACTGCTGCCGAAGTTCGCCGCTAAGGACGACCCGCGGGCCTGGGGCGACCGGGAGGATGAACGGGGCCACGACGCGTGGCTGCGGGAACAACGCCCCCCGCACTGGGGCTGAGCACGCCCGTTTCATCGGTCGTTTCCGGGTTCCGCGGCGCTCACCAGGACCAGCGCCACCTTCCCGCGGCTCTGGGCCCCGGCGAGTCGCACCGACTGGCCCTCGGAGGCGGCCACGACGACGAGGCCGTCGGCGTCGCTCGAGTTCGGCCACGCTGATTTCTGCTGGCCCGGCGGGGAAGTCCAGAGGACGGCGACGCTGGAGGCGAGGACCTCCGAACGGGCTGGGCCGCCGGTCCCGTCTGCTGAACTGAGGATCACGTTGACCCGTTGCCCGGGGCGAACCAGCGGCACGGACGCCGGGTCCGCCAGGCGCAGCGGGACCGCCACCGTCCCCGGCGGCGAACCGGTGAGCAGGCCGGGGCCGACAAGGGCCGTGTCGGAGAGAATCTGCCCGCGGCGCAGCGGGCCGGCGAGCTGTTTGCCCGTGAGCGCGGACGTGGCAGAGAAATGGGATGCCGGCAGCGAGGCGGTAGCCATCTGCCCGAGCATGAGGGCTGACGGGTCCAGAACCGTTCCGGGTGCCAGATCGCGCGCGGCGACCACTACGCGCTCAAGGGCGGGCGGTGACGGAACAAGGGCATCGACTGCGGTGCCGGCGGCCGCGCAGAACAGCAGGACGGCTATCAGCCGGCGATGCCGGAGCAGCCACCGTACCGCTGCGGGGCGCCTGCGCAGCGGTTGACCGAAGGTACCTGCGGTCCCGCCGGTACCGTTCATTCCGCCGGCAGAGGACCGCAGCCCGGCCTGGTGCCGTCGCCAAGGGAAAACCATGACGCAACGCTAGGGCTACCGTGCACGGCGCCGCGCGCCGTCGTCGGGCTATGTGGGCGGAGTGCTCCGCCGGGTGTTTGTGGAGGGAGCTTTACGCGGCCGGGCTGCTGCCGGTCGAGGAGGCTGCCGGTGCGGCCGCAGCCGCTGCAGGCGCATCCGACTTTGCTGCCGGCTTGGACGCCAGCGTGCTCGAACCCTTGGCGTCGCGTGAGTCGGTGCGGTAGAAGCCTGAACCCTTGAAGACGACGCCGACGCTGTTGAACTTCTTGCGCAACGTGCCCTCGCACTCGGGGCAGACCGTCAAAGAACTGTCGCTGAACGACTGCTGGATGTCGAAGGCGTGGCCGCAGTCCTTGCAGGCATATGCGTAGGTAGGCACCTGGTTTCCTCCCGTAGAACACACAACAGGGCCGGAACGGTGTCGGCGGGCGCTGGCACTCTCTAGCCCTGAGTGCTAATTCTACACCCTTTGCGGTGCTGCTTCCTGCCAGCCCGACGGGGTGATCCACCCGTCCACCGGCATGTCCAGCACGGTGGTCTCGAAGCTGCCCGCCGGCAGCACTTCCTCCGCGTATACGACCGCCGCTGTGGCCGGACGGCGGCCGAGCCCGGCGAGTGCCCCAAGGAAGCGGTCGTAGTAGCCTCCGCCCTGGCCAAGCCGGTTGCCGTGCACATCCACGGCAAGGGCCGGAACGAGCACGCCGAGGACTGTATCCATCACGTCCAGCCCGTGGCGGGCGCCAACGGGTTCCAGCACCGGCGCCAACGGACTGCGGCGCAGCTCGGTTCCAGGGCGCCAGTGCACCCAGCTCAACCCGTACCCCGGTTCGCATACCGGCAGCAGCACCGGGTGCCCGGCGGCATGCAAAGCGACCAGCAGGGCGTCGGTGGGCGGCTCCAAGGGACCGGAGGCGAACGCGGCAATGGCGGCGTCGGGCGAGGCGGAAGCGGCCGAAAGCCGGCCCGCCCACTGTGCGGCCTGCACAGCCAGCCCGCGCGCCGAGGCCTCCCGGTTTTCGGCCGAGAGGGCGGCCCGGCGTGCGCGGGCGAGAGGGCGTGCCCGGGCCTTCAGATGCATGGCTGTTCCTTTAGTCCACAAGGGCTCCTGCGCCCGGATTGGCACCGCCAACTTCGTGGAAAGCGGCGCTTCTCGGATAGCCTATTCCCATGACCTCAGCGCATAAAGTACGCAAAGCCGTGATTCCGGCCGCCGGGCTTGGCACCCGGTTCCTGCCGGCGACCAAAGCCATGCCGAAGGAAATGCTTCCGGTGGTGGACAAGCCGGCCATCCAGTATGTGGTGCAGGAAGCCGTCAGCGTGGGTCTGACCGACATCCTCATGGTGACGGGCCGCAGCAAGCGCGCGCTGGAGGACCACTTCGACCGGGTGCCGTCGCTGGAAGCGACCCTTGAGGACAAGGGCGACACCGCCAAGCTGAAGGCCGTGCAGGCCGCCACCGACCTGGGTGACATCCACTACGTCCGCCAGGGCGACCCGAAGGGGCTCGGCCACGCGGTGCTGCGGGCCAAGCAGCATGTGGGCGAGGAGCCGTTCGCAGTCCTGCTCGGCGATGACCTGATCGACGATCGCGACCAGCTCCTGAGCGTCATGATTGATGTGCAGGCCAAGACGTCCGGTTCCGTGATCGCGTTGATCGAGGTGGAACCGTCCCAGATCAGCGCCTACGGCTGCGCCGACATCGAGGAAGTCGAGGGCGAAGACTACGTCCGCGTCCGCAAGCTGGTGGAAAAGCCGTCGCCGGAGGAAGCCCCTTCGAACCTTGCCGTGATCGGCCGGTACGTGCTGCACCACTCCGTATTCGACGTGCTCGAGGAAACCGAGCCCGGCCGCGGCGGGGAAATCCAGCTGACCGATGCGCTCCAGACCCTGGCCGCAGCCGAGGGGGAAGGCAGCGGCGTCTACGGCGTCGTCTTCCGCGGACGCCGGTATGACACCGGAGACAAGCTCAGCTACCTGAAGGCCGTCGTGCAGCTGGCCTGCGCCAGCGAGGACCTGGGCCCGGACCTGCGCAAGTGGCTCACCTCGTTCGCCGCAGAGCTGGACAGCTAAGCCGCCGTGTGGGGGTCGGCCATCTGGCCGGTGACGCTGACCTGCGGTGACCTGGTCCTGCGGCCGATCAGGCACAGCGACCGGCGGGAATGGAACGACGTCAGGCGCCGCAACGCGGAGTGGCTGGCCCCGTGGGAGGCCAGCAGCCCCGAGCCCGGCGGCACCCTGCCCACCTTCGATGAGATGGTCCGCTCGCTGAACAGGCAGGCCCGCGCGAACACCGCGCTGCCGTTCATCATCACCGAGTCCGACCCGCGCCGCCGTCAGCCGCCCCTCGTGGGGCAGCTGACGGTTTCGTCGATCGTGTGGGGCTCGGCGATGATGGCGACCCTCGGGTACTGGGTGGACAGGGACCGCGCCGGCCGGGGGATCGCCCCGACGGCGGTTGCCATGGCCACGGACCACTGCTTCCAGGTGCTGGGCCTGCACCGCATGGAAATCAACATCCGGCCGGAGAACGGCCCGAGCCTGCGGGTGGTGGAAAAACTTGGCTTCCGGGATGAGGGGTACCGCCCCCGTTACCTCCACATCAACGGGGCCTGGGCGGACCACCGCAGCTTTGCCCTGACCGCCGAGGAAGTCCCGGAGGGCCTGCTCAACCGCTGGCTGGCGTCGCGCTGACTTTCGCTGCGGCGCGCCGGCGACACACCTTGACGAATGCGCCGGGAGTGCCGGTTTAGCTTCTACGGTTTTGAGTGTGGACTTTCCCCTGAGCAGCTCAATGATCCTGGTGGTCGCGGTGGCCCTGTGGCTGTTCTGGGTGGCGCCGTACATGATGCGCCAGCGCGGGGCGCAGTTGGGGCACCAGGGGGCCGGTGTCGAGCCGGCTTCAGCGCACACACGATCGACCGTCAAGACCAGCGAAGGTGTTCTGTTGATGAAGGCTTCGTCCTCCCCTGAAAGCCTCGCGCCCGCCCGCACGACGCCGGGCGGAGGCGCATCCGCCGCCCGTCCGGTGCCCGGACGCCTCCAGATCCGCTACGGCCGGCTGGGCCTTGCCGCCGTCGGCCTGCTAGCCCTGCTGACCGCCGTCATCGGAGGGGCGCTCAGCGCCGCCGCGCTGGTTCCGGCAGGGGTGCCGGCGGTGGCTGCGATGGCCGGTTTCGGCGCGATTGCGGTTCTGCGCACCCTCGCCGTCCGGGACCGCAAGGCGAAGGCAGCCGCCCGGGCGGCAGCCCGCCGCAGCACCGCAAGCCTCCGCCCATCACAGGGCCCCGCGCAGCCGCGCCGCGGGGAGGGAACGACGGCGCCGCGCCCGCAGGCCCAGGTATTCGACGCCGAGGCTGCCGCACCGAAGCGCTCCACGTTGAGCGCCATCGAGCTTCGCCAGGCCGCCCTGGCCGTCGCCGCCGAAGCCGGCGACACGGCCGCTGCCGCCGCGCAGGAAGCTGCAGCCCGGGAAGCTGCCGCCCAGGAGACCTGGGAGCCGGTCCAGGTGCCCAAGCCCACCTACGTCGGGTCCGCCAAGGCGGAGCGCCCCGAGCCTGCTCCGCTGGCCATGCCCGAGCCGCCCAAGCCCAGCGCCAAGACCTCCATCAAGCAGACCGCTCCCCAGAAGGCCCAGCCCGAGCCGGCCGCCAAGTCCCCGGCTCCGGCAGCGTCCAAAGGCGCCAGCGCGCTGAGCAATCTCGACGACGTGCTGCAGCGCCGCCGCGCCTGAGAAGGTCCCGCTAGACTCCTGCCATGATCAGCATCGCCGTGGCAGGCGGCACCGGTCTCGCCGGGAGCGCCGTCGTCCGCGAATGCCTCCGCCGAGGAC
Source organism: Paenarthrobacter sp. DKR-5 (assembly GCF_018531425.1). GTDB lineage: Bacteria > Actinomycetota > Actinomycetes > Actinomycetales > Micrococcaceae > DKR-5. Next base: position 32,299 of record NZ_JAHBOI010000001.1, on the reverse strand, counting down.
TTGAAACCCGGGTGCTCAGCCGGCACTCGCCGGGCGCGGAAACCCCCGCGTACGTGGAAGGCGCCAGCTACGTCCAGGTCGACATCCTCAGCGGTCACGGGCTCGAGGACGCCCTCGTCGGGGCCGACGTCGTGATTGACACCCTCAACGGACAAAGCCGCGCCGCGCGTGCAGTGCTGACCCTCGGCGCGGGGAACCTGCTGCGCGCCGCGGCAGCTGCGGGCGTCCGGCGGGCCACGTTGCTCTCCATCGTGAACGTGGACCGTTCAGCTTTCTCCTACTACCGCGCCAAGGCCGAGCAGGAGACGGCGTACGCCGGGTCGGCGCTGGAATCCGTCACCGTCCGCTCCACCCAGTTCCACGACCTGGTGGCGGGCATGTTCGCGTCCGGCCGGCGGCTGGGCATTGTCCCTGTGTTCAGGGGCACGTCCTTCCAAAGCATCTCGACGGCGGATGTCGCGCGCCTGCTCGTGGACGCCGCCACCGGTCCGGTCCAAGGCACCCACAGCGGCTTCGCGGTGGGAGGTCCCAAGGTTCAAAGCATGCGCGAACTTGCCAACGAGTGGCGCGCGGCCACGGGTTCCGCCGGCCGGGTTGTGGAGATGCCCTTGCCCGGGGCCTTCGGCCGGTTCCTCCGGGAGGGCCTGAACCTGGTGCCGGAGGCGGCGGCTGGACGAGAGACCTTCAGCGAGTGGCTGCGGCGGGTCAGGCCTTGAGGGGCTGACGGGGCCGGCCCGGCGTGATCCGGGCCGGCCCTGGGTTCCGTCCTACGGCGTCGGAAGGACGGAGTCCGTCGCCGTCGCGGTCGGCGTCGCCGTCGGCGCCGGACCGCTCGTGGCCGTGTCCGTCGGGGTCGGCTGTGCGGTGTCCGACGGAGTTGGTGTCGCCGTCGCCGTTGGAACCGGTGTCGGCGAGGGCGATGGGGTTGGCGCGGGCGCCGGCGCCGGGGCCGGGTAGGTCACCGTGACCACTCCCGCCGAGGACAAGGAGATCCTTCCGCCTTGGAAGTCCTGGGCGAATCCGCCGGCGGTCGTGTACAGGTCTGACGTCGGGTAGCCGAGCTTGCCGTTCTCCCAGCCGCCGGCGGCCCAGGCGGTACGGATCGGTCCGTAGGTGATGTGGGCCCCGGTGGCGGCGGACCAGTGAATGGAGCCGCCTTGGAAGGATTGGTAGGCTCCGCCGGTCCTGGTGGGAGCGGGATCCGTGGTCGGGTAGCCGAGGAGGCTGCTGACCGCGCCGGCCGCCGCGTACTTCGCTCCGATCGCACCGGTCAGGTAGTGCACGCCGGTGGCGGCGGACCAGGTCAGGCGGCCACCTTGGAAGAGCTGGTAGGAACCGCCGTCGCGCTGGTTGCGGACCTCGTCGCCGACCGGGAACCCGAGCGGGCTGGCCGGGCCGCCCAGGGCAGCGTAGGCCGGGCCGAAGCCGCCGGTGAGCAGGTGCGCCCCCGTGGCGGGGGACCAGATGATCCTGCCGCCCTGGTAGTTCTGCTCGCGGCCGCCTCCCGACGTCGCATATTCGTCCGACGTCGGGTATCCGAGGGATCCGTCTTCGTAGCCTGCGGCCCCGTAGGTGCCGCGGATGGCTCCTCGGGTCATGTGCGCACCCGCTGCCGGGGACCACGTGACCACGCCGCCTTGGAAGGTCTGGTAGGCGCCGCCCGCACGGAGTCCGCGCACCTCGTCTCCCGTCGGGTAAAGGAGAGGCCCGTTCTGTGCCCCGGTACTGGACCACTCGGACCGGATGCCGCCGCCGAGCAGGTGCAGACCCGTCCCGGGGGCCCACGTCACCGTTCCGCCTTGGAACGTCTGGAACGCCCCGCCGCCGCGCAGGTTGCCGTACTCGTTGGTCAGCGGCTGGCCGAGGAAGCCCAGCTGACCGCCGGTGCCGAGATAGTAGTTGTGGATCGCACCATTCAGGACTGAGCTGCGGGGGGAGAAGACGTCGTCAACCGCGCCCATGATGATTCTGTCCCCGGGAGTGGCCTCGCGCAGGTAGCGGGTCACCATGTCCGGCGGGATCGCCACGCAGCCGGCGGTGGGCACTGTGTTGGAATGCAGGAAGATCGCGAAGCCGGCGTCCTGCACGACGCGCTGGCCCGGTTCGCGGTTGTAGTTGATCACCACGCCCTGCTGGTAGTCGCGGGTGAGGCGGTTCGCGAAGTACCACATGTTCTCGTCGGGGAAGTCTGCCAGGTAGGAGTTCTGCTCAAAATACTGGTTGTAGTTGGCGGTCCACGGGTGGCCGCCCCACCGGGACCCGGGGTTCAGTGTGTGGTACTTCAGACGGGTGCCCGGGTTTCCCAGACCGAATCCCTCCGTGACGGAGAAGGACCCAGTCGGGGAAAACTCGTAGATGGTGGGACCGCTGGCGACGCCGGGCGCAACGAAGCCGCTCTGGCCGACAGTCCCGTTCACCTGCCATTCCTGCACGTACCGGGAGCCTGACTTCACGCAGGTGGTGACCACGGCGTGGTAGGTCTGGCGGATGGGCGTGGTGGCGAAGGTGACCCGCTGGGCTCCGTAGGTGGGGTACTTGACCTGCCCGTTCGAGAGCTGCTCGCACGGGTTGAAGACCTGGGCGGACGCCTCTGCCGCGGGTGTTGCCGCCAGGAGCGAACCCGCGAGCAGCGCGATCGTCGTTGCCACGACGGGCAAGGTCTTTGTGGTGGGCAGGAGAGACCTGCGTCGGATGGACACTGCGAGACCCCAATATCTGCAGCGTCAGGCGCTGCCGTCAGAACCGGTGTGATGTCGGGATCTACCCGGCTAAGACAGCTGTCCCTGTGCTCCGCCTGTATTGCTTCCCCCGCACAACAATATAGAGCAGAAGCGCCGCCGTTGCCGCCAAGCGGGCGGGCGGCCGGGCACGTCGTTTTTGCAGGACGCCGCAGGGGTAGTAGCCTAAATACCGCAAGGGGCTATGGCGCAGTTGGTAGCGCGCTTCGTTCGCATCGAAGAGGTCAGGGGTTCGAATCCCCTTAGCTCCACCAACGTAATAGCCGGATACAGAAGAACACCGCGGTCTTTGGACCGGGGTGTTCTTCTGTATCCGGGAGGATTTTGTGGCGGGGGCGTCGCTGCACCGCCCCGCGGGGCTTATTGAAGGTGTACCTGCACGCCGTACTGGTAGCTGTAGTCGATGTACCCGCCCTGGTAGGTCTGCCGGACGCCGCCGCTGATGGCGTACTCATCCGACGTCGGGTAGCCGAGCCGGCCGTTCTCATACCCGAGGCGTCCCCATGCGGTGCGGATCCCGCCGGTGGACATGTGGGCGCCGGTGGCCGGGGCCCAGTAGATGGCCCCGCCTTGGTAGGTCTGGTAGACGCCGCCGTCGATGAGCCCGCTGTTCTCGTCGGAGGTCGGGTAGCCCATTTTGCCGTGCTCGTAGCCGAGGCGTCCCCATTCGGTGCGGATGCCGCCGGTGGACATGTGGGCGCCGGTGGCCGGGGTCCAGTAGATGGCTCCGCCTTGGTAGGTCTGGTAGACGCCGCCGTTGGCAAGGCCGCCGATTTCGTCCGACGTGGGGTAGCCCATCTTGCCATCCTGCGCTCCGAACTTCAGCCATACGCTGCGGATGCCGCCGGTGGACATGTGGGCGCCGGTGGCCGGGGTCCAGTAGATGGCTCCGCCTTGGTAGGTCTGGTAGACGCCGCCGTTGGCAAGGCCGCCGATTTCGTCCGAGGTGGGGTAGCCCATCTTCCCGTTCTGGGCACCGAATTTGTTCCAGACGGTGCTGATGCCGCCCTTGACGATGTGGGCGCCGGTAGCCGGGGAGAAGACGATCTCCCCGCCTTGGAACTGCTGCGACGAACCGCCGCCGACGAGGCCGGTCACGGCGTCCGCGGTCGGGTAGCCCAGTGCGCCGGCGTCGGCGCCCGCGGCCTTCCATTTGTCAAGGATGGGCGAGCTGTTCAGGAGCATGTGGGCCCCGCTCGCGGAGGACTGGTAGATCACCCCGTTGTCGAACTGCTGGTACGAGCCGCCGGTGCCCAGGGCGGCTTCGGCGCTGGTCGGGTTGCCGAGCGGGCCGGACGCGCCGCCGGTGGCGTTCCACTCGGCCGCGATGGAGCCGGACACCTGCGGGGCCGCGGTCGAGAGCGTCCCGTTCTGGAACTGCTGGCTGACCGTGCCGGAGGAATCGGTGGACGGACCGGTGACCGGGTAGCCGTACCGGCCGGTGGCGCCGCCGTAGGTCTTCCACACGGCCTCAATCTGCGGGTCCACCGGGACCGCACCAGTCGCCGCGGACCAGTAGGCATGGCCGCCGGTGAAGGGTTGGGAACAGCCCCCGTCCCCGCCGCAGGTGACCGCCCCAGTGGATGCGCCCAGCCAGGCGTTCGCGGTGGCGTTCTGCATGGTGGAGAAGACGGTCTTCAGATCGGTGACGGCGGCGAGGCCGTTCGGGGTGCCCATGCCCGTCGGACCGTCGTACCCGGTGGTGCCTGAACAGAGGTACGCGGGCGAGCAGCTGCCGGTGGAGCCGGTGGTCACGTCATTGAGCGCGGTAGGGACGGCGTAGGCGTAGCTGGCCGGGTCGGTGCCGTTGGTCGGGGTCCCGGCGAGTGCGGAGAGGCCGGCGATGAACGGGGCGGACGCACTGGTGCCGCCCATGACGAGCCAGCCGCTGGTCCCGTAGCTGTCCGGTGTGCTGTCGTAGATGGCCAGGCCGGTGTTAGGGTCCGCGACGGCGGAAATATCGGTCACGGTCCTGGTGGCGCAGCCGGTGTCGGTCTGCCAGGCCGGTTTCGTCTCGTACGCCGAACAGCCGCTGCCGGTGCCGAAATTGCTGCCGGCGGCACCCCACACGGATTCGGACCAGCCGCGGCCGGAACTGGTGCGGCTCAGGCTCGTCCCTCCGACGGCGGTGACGGCTGGCACGGCGGCGGGGTACTGCACCCCGTAGCCATTGTCGCCGGCAGCGGCCGTGACAGTCACGCCGGGGTGGGTGTAGTAGGAGTCGTAGCCGCTGATGCCGGACTGCTCCGCACCTCCGTAGCTGTTGTTGACGGCGACGGCACCCATGCTGACAGCGGTGTTGACGGACGGCCCCAGGTCGCTGAGGTAGTCGGAATTCGCTTCGACGACGAGGATGTGGCAGGCGGGGCAGGCGGCGGATACCATGTCCACGTCCAAGGAGGCTTCCTGCGCCCATCCGGAGTTCACTGCCGGCAGCGGGGCGGCCGCGCCGGTCTGGTTCACTTTTTGGAAGCACCCAGTCGCGCTCGTGCAGGCCGGCAGCCCGTACTTGGCCCGGTAGGTGCCCAGGTCCGCCTCGAGTGTCGGGGCGTCGAAGGCGACGACGACGGCGACCGTGCGGGGCACGGCCATGGTCAGGGACGGAACGTTGTAGGCGGAGCGAAGGTCGGCCGGTCCGAATCCGGCCGGCAATCCGGTCGTTGTGAACGGCTGCGCACCAATGTTCCGGTTCAAGATGGCCGTGCAGGCCATCTGGCCGTGGTGGCTGGCTGAGCAGACGTCGTGCAGGCCGGTGCCTGTCGTCTCCGGGACTGCGCCGGAGGAAGCCGGCGCCGATGCCAGTCCGAAGACGAGCAGGGCGAGTGTGACGGTGGTGGTTTGCAGGCCTCTGAGCAGGCGTGCGGCGGCTGTATTCACAGAGTTCCCCCGGAGACGGTTATCGGTCCGCCCAGCACGGCACCGATCAGGGTTGGCGCCACCGCTGACGGTGGCCCCGACAATAGGGTACGCTCGCGAAGCGAAGCGCGCGAACGGGCCCGTCCCTGCGCGTCAGCGAACCACCGTGCGGTGACCGGCATCCAAACGCCGGGTCCAGCCGCGCGAGTCAAGATGCTCCAGCAGCGGAACCGCGACCCGGCGGGTTGTGCCGAGCGCCTGACGTGCCTGGCTCGTGGTGAAGGGCTGTTCCAACCGGGCCAAGGTGCGCATCGCGACGGCCGGGGCAGACGGTAGCAGCACGACTCCGTCGCGCAACCGCAGCAGGCGGCCCGCGCGTTCGGCGGCAGCCAGCTCACGGGTGCCTAGGCCCAGCGCCGCCAGCTCATCGGCTTCCGGGGCCTGGAAGGCTTGTGCGGCGAGCCTGCGTTCCAACTCTGCGACTGCCGTGCCGACGGCTCCCAGGTTGCGCTCACTGCCCGGCAGCCGGATGTGGCCGCTCTGCTGTTCCAGGCCCGCAGCGCGCACGACCGGGGAAAGTAACCTCTCGTCGGGCAGTTCGAGCAGGTCCCGCGCGGCGCCCATGGAAAGGCCCGGGGCCAAAGGATCGCGCTCCTGCAGTTCCTGGACTGCCGTGCGCAGCCGGTGCTGCCAGGCCTCGAAGACGGGAGCATGCACCCACCAGTCGCCAAGAACGCGGATGCCGGAGGGTGCCTCGGGGTCATGCTCGGAGAGCAGCCCGAGCCGGCGGAGATGCTGTACTTCCACCGCGCCGCGAGCCGCCACCTCAGCGAGCGTGTCCCCGCCCGGGTCCATGCCGGCCAGCCGCTCAGCCCAGTGCGCCCCGTCGCCGCGCCGCCGGAGGGCCGGTGGATCGGCATCGAGGATGCGCGCACCGCCCAGCACCGAGCGGCTCCCCGGGTCACGCAGCACCAGACGGTCCCCAAGAACGAGCGGCAGGTGCCGGTCGAGGACGAGCCGGGCGTGGTCAGCGCCAAAGGGACGCAGCCGGGCTGGCACGGAGGCAGTGCCGACATGCACCATGAGCTGCTCCGGCACATCCGTGTAGGCCACCCCGGTGGTTCGCTGGATGCCCAGAACGCCCGTGGTGGGCCACGCATTGGGGGTGACCAGCGCGTCTCCGCGCCGAACGTCCGCGGCGGAAACGTCACGCAGGTTCAGCGCCACGCGGCTGACCGGGCCCACCGAGGTGTATGACGTGTCACGGCTTTGCAGGCCGCGGACCACGACGGGCCGCGAATCGAAGTGGCCGAGCAGTTGCAGCCGGTCGCCCTGGACGAGCGTCCCGGCCGCCAGTGTTCCGGTCACCACCGTTCCCGAACCGGTGATGGTGAAGGAGCGGTCCACCCACAGGCGGACCCGTCCGTCAGTGGCGGGGGAGGGCACCCGGGCCAGTACGCCGTCGAGCGCGGCACGCAATTCGGGCAGGCCGGTGCCGTCGATGGCGGACACGGCAACGGCGGGCGCATTTCGCAGGCCGGTCCCGGCCAGCTCTGTGCGGGTCCGGGCCAGCACGTCAGCAACCCGCCCCGCCGTCGCCCGGTCGGAGCGGCTGAGGACCACGACGCCGTGCTCGATGCCCAGCGCGGCGACGGCGTCCCGGTGATCGCCCGACTGTGCCTGCCAGCCTTCGTCCGCGGCCACGACGAAGCACACTACCGGCGCCGGTCCGATTCCGGCCAGCATGTTCCCGAGGAAGCGTTCGTGCCCGGGCACGTCCACGAAGGCGACATCCTGCCCGGACGGCAACCTTGTCCAGGCATACCCCAGGTCAATCGTCAGCCCGCGGCGCCGTTCTTCCTCCCAACGGTCCGGCTCCATGCCGGTCAGGGCGCGCACCAGGGTGCTCTTGCCGGAATCGACATGTCCGGCGGTGGCGATGACGTGCACTGCTCAGCCCGCCCCGCCTGCATCCGCGGCCTCGAAGGCTTCCACGGCGCGCCGCACCGCGGCGAGGATCCGCTCATCGTCCGCTTCGGATACGCAGCGCAGATCAATCAGGCAGGAGCCGTCGTGGACGCGCGGGAGCACGGCGGGGTTGCCGGTGCGCAGGAGGCGCGCGAGCGCCTCGGGGAGCTGCAGCGCCCACCCGGGCAGAGCGAATCCGGGGGCACCCCCGCCGCCGACGCGGCCATCGTGCGGCACGACAGGCACCCCGAGGGCCTGGGCGAGCCTGTCGGTACGGCGGCGCAGCTGTCCGGGATCGGCGTGCAGCGCCTCGATAACCGGCGGTGCTTCCCCTGCCACGGTCGCTTCCAGGGCGGCGAGGGCAAGTTTGTCAGCGCGGACGGCACGGGCAAGCGGATGGCGTGCCAGCCGCGCGATGATCTCCTTGCGGCCCAGCAGCAAGCCCGCCTGCGGTCCGCCCAGGAGTTTGTCGCCGCTGGCGATGACGACGTCGGCGCCGCTGCCCAGGGCGGTGGCAGCATCGGGTTCGTTCGGCAGGTGCGGATCGGGCGCCAGCAGTCCGCTGCCCAGATCCGCCACAAGCGGTATCCCGTTCGCTGCTGTCAGCGGGCTCAGCTCGTGCAGCGGAACAGCGGAGGTGAATCCGTCGACCCAAAAGTTGCTCGGATGGACCTTGAGCACGCAGCCCGTGTCCGGACCAAGGGCGCTGGCGTAGTCGCGCAGGTGCGTCCGGTTGGTCATGCCGACCTCGTGCAGCGTTGCGCCCGTCGACTCGATCAGGTCGGGCAGCCGGAAACCGGCGCCGATCTCGACGAGTTCCCCGCGGCTCACCACCACCTCCCGACCGGCGGCGAGCGCCGTGGTGGCCAGGACCAGTGCTGCGGCTCCGTTGTTGACTATCAGCGCGTCCTCGGCGGCGGGACAGGCGGCGAGCAGCGCAGCCCGGGCACCGGCGCCGCGGCGGGAGCGGCTGCCGTCGGCAAGGTCCAGTTCGACATCGACGTAGCCGCTGGCCGCGATAAGAGCTTCGACCGCACCGGCGGAAAGCGGGGCGCGCCCGAGGTTGGTGTGGACGATGACGCCGGTTGCGTTCAGCACCGGGCGCAGGGTTGTCGCCGTGCGTGCGGCGACGGCGGACAGCAGGGCCGGCTCAACTTGGTCGGGAGCGAGCTCACCGCGCCGCGCCTGCTCCTGGACGTGCCGGACGAGTTCGCGGATGACGCGCTCGTTCAGCCGTTTCCGCGCCTCGCGGACGGCCGGCAGCGCCAGCAAATCGTTCGTGCGAGGAATCAGGCGGCGAGGATCGCCCTGGTCCACAGCCCCTCCTCGTTCCGCGGCAGTGCCTGCCGGTGGTTGGCGGTGGCGGACGGGAATCGAACCCGCCAGGCCGAGATGCTCGGCCTCACCGGTTTTGAAGACCGGGGGGCCCACCAGGACCCGGACGCCACCGCCCACCAATCTAGCAGGTTGCCTGCGGGGGTAGGCTGGGCGAGTGAATGAGGCGCGAACGTCAAACCTGCAACTCGACGAGGAAGCCGCAACCGCTCGCCGGCTGACTGGCTATGCGCACGGGGGTGGCTGCGCCTGCAAGATTCCGCCCGGTGAGCTCGAAGATGTGGTTCGCGGCCTGATCGGCCAGCCGGGTGCGGATGTGCTGGTCGGTTTGGACAGCGGCGACGACGCCGCGGCCGTCCTGGTGCGCGATGACCTCGCGGTGCTCTCCACCGCCGACTTCTTCACCCCCGTCGTCGACGACGCCTTTGACTGGGGCCGGATCGCGGCGGCCAACGCGCTCTCGGATATTTACGCGATGGGCGGCCGCCCGATCATGGCGATCAACCTTGTGGGCTGGCCCCGCGGTGTGCTGCCGCCGGAGGTGATGACCGAGGTGCTCCGGGGCGGTTTGAGCATCGCGTCGGAGGCGGGGTGCCCGGTGATTGGCGGGCATTCCATTGACGATCCGGAGCCGAAATACGGCATGGCGGTGACTGGCGTCGCCCACCCCGACCGGTTGCTGCGCAACGACGCCGCCGCGCCCGGGCTGCCTATCACGCTCACCAAGCCGATCGGCGTCGGGCTGCTCAACAACCGGCACAAGCAGACCGGTGAGGTGTTCGCTGAAGCCGTGGCGACGATGACGGGACTGAACCGCGATGCGGCGGAGGGCGCGGTCGCCGCCGGCCTGCGTGCGGCCACCGACGTGACGGGTTTCGGCCTGCTGGGGCACCTGTACAAGATGTGCCGAGCCTCCGGAGTGGGCGCAGTGATCGACCTGAAGGCGGTACCGCTCGTCGAAGGGGCGCGGCAGGCGTTGCGGGACGGCTACGTCTCCGGCGGCACCCGGCGCAACCTCGACTGGGTGCGGCCGCACGTGCGGTCCGCTCCCGGGGTCACGGAAGACGATCTGCTCCTGCTCGCCGACGCGCAGACCTCCGGCGGCCTGCTCGTCGTCGGCGAGCTGCCCGGGCATCCCGTGATCGGGCACACCACCGCCGGCGGCGGCATCGAGATCCGCTAAACCACGGCGGCGGCCCCGTCAGCCGGCAGTGGTGATCGAATCACCGGTGATGCCAGCCGCACGGCGGGCGGCGAGCCGGCTCTTCTGCGGTTCGATCGTGTAGCGCGGGTCCTTGGCCGAGGCGAGGCCCGCCTCGAACACGCCGAACCGGGTGAGGGCCGAGGCGGTGAGCAAGGCCAACCCTGAGGCGGCGGCCACCGCGCGGTTGCGTCCGGCCAGCAGCGTGCCCAGTCCGCCGGCGACGGCCAGCCGCTCGCTCCATTTCAGCATGGCGCCGGCCTTGCCTTCGTGCAGCGGCTCGGCTGCCACCGGGTCCATCCGGTGCTCCATCACCCGGGTGGCCACCACGTCGCCCACCACGCCGAGCGCGGCGAGTTTCCGGGCGGGACCCGCCTCGTGCACAGGGGTCGTGATCATGGCGAGCCCGGCAGAGGCCAGGGCAGCCGAGCTCACGAAGACGAAAGGCAGTTCCTCGTGCGCGGCATTCCACGTGGGTGTGGCGGTGTCGCCGAGCAGGACCGCCGTATAGGCCGCCAGGGGGCCGGCGAACAAGGCGGCCTCAAAACCTGCCGGTCCCTCGACCGCCTGCAACACTTTCCGCAGCGGGCCCAGCGGTAACCGCTCGCCGCTCATCCGGTCGATTTCAGCCACTGCGGACACGGCTGTCCCGGCGCTGAACGCGCTGAGAATCCACGAGCCCACGCTCATCGGCGAGGTGACCTTGAAGGTCCGCAGCATGTTCAGGAAGCGCTCGGGCCTGCCCAGGTCCTTCACCAGGGCAACAGCGCCGAGGCTCACCGCCGTCAAGGCGCCCAGCCGGGCATTCCGGCGCAGGGTCGGCCGTCCGGTCAGCTGGCCGCCGAGGCCGAGCAGTGCGGAACCGCCTGCAACGCCGCCGAGAAAGAGGTAGACGGCAACGTCGTCGCCCCAGGGCGCCGGCTTGACGACCGGGCGGCCGTAGTACGAGGTGAATTCCGCCTCCGGCACCATGGGCATTTCCCGGGAGCCGTCACCGCCGTTGCGGCGGCCTGCGCCCCGCTTGCCGCCGGTACGGCGCCGCCGGGCAGGCTCGGGTGGCCGGAAACTGTCAAAGTCCGAATGGGTCACGCGCGTCCTCCCAGGAAAGCCACCGCGGCTGCGGCTACCATGCCAGCCACGGCCATGCCGGCGCGCCGGTACATCTGCGGCAGGTCAGCCGTAGGCACCCGGGGGTCCGGCGGGAGCCCGTAGACCTCCGGTTCGTCGAGCAGCAGGAAGACCGAGCCGGTTCCGCCAACGCCGTCGAGTTCGTTCGCGCCGTAGAGCCTCGCTTCGGTCAGGCCCTGCGCATGCAGGTCGGCGACGCGTTCCCGGGCCGTCTCCACCATGTCGTCGTGGTCGCCGAACTTGATGGACGTCGTCGGGCACGCCTTCGCGCAGGCCGGCGTCTCGCCGTCGACCAGCCGGTCGTAGCACAGCGTGCACTTCTGGGCGACGCCGACGTTGGGAACGGCGGGATGCTCAGCGTGCTGCTCGTCCCGCTGGGCAGCGACCGCGACCGTGCCGTTGCTGCGGCGCTCGATCACGCCGAACGGGCACCCCGCCACGCAGGTTCCGCAGCCGTTGCACACGTCGTCCTGCACCACCACAGTGCCGAATTCGGTGCGGAACAGGGCTCCCGTCGGGCAGACGTCGAGGCACCCGGCGTGCGTGCAGTGCTTGCAGACATCCGAGGACATCAACCAACGGAAGTCAGCCGTGTCCGGCGGGGTGGTATCCACCCCCGTCAGATCCTGCCCGGCAGGCGCTGCGGCGGCGGGCGGACCGACACGGGGCATCCCCAGGCTGACGAGTGCGCGCCCGGACTCCCGCGCTTCGGTAATGCGGTCCCGGCCCTGCTCGACGAAGGCGACATGCCGCCAGGTGCTGGCTCCCAAGGCTCCGGTGTTGTCGTAGGAGGAGCCGAGCAGCTCCAGGTTCCCGTCCTGGGGGTTGTGGTTCCACTCCTTGCAGGCAACTTCACAGGCCTTGCAGCCGATGCAAATGGAGGTGTCGGTGAAGAACCCCTTGCGCGGATGGTTGTGTTCCCAGTGGGCATCGGCCGTGGGATCGGTCGGTCCGGACAGCTGGCCCATCTAGTCCTCCAACGTCGAATCGGTACCCGGAAGGCTGCCGGAAAACATCGGCAGCCCGGGCGGGGCATGGCGTGCTTCGGTCAGGGCAGGAACAGCCATATGCATCACTGCCGCCCGCCCGGGTGCTCGCCCTCGGCGGACGGATCGGTGACCGTGCTGTTCCCGGTCTCGGGCGTCGTGCCGGCCCGGGCCTGGTACTCAGCGACCAAGGCAAGCAGCTCAGGCCCGCGGGGCCTGCGGCCCGGACGGATGTCACACGAGGCGACCTTCGACTCCTGGATCTGGACGTTGGGGTCCAGCGTCACTCCCAGCAGATCGTTGGCCGCGTCGCCACTGACGACGGCGTTGTTCCCGACGCCCCAGTGGTAGGGCAGCCCGATCTGGTGCACGGTGTGGCCACCCACGGCGAGCGGCCTCATCCGGTCAGTGACCAGAACCTTGGCCTCGATGGCCGAGCGGGCCGAAATGATCGTGGCCCACCCGTAGGGCTCAAGACCGCGCTCAGCGGCCAGCTCGGGCGAGACCTCGCAGAACATTTCCGGTTGCAGCTCCGACAGGTACGGCAGCCAGCGGCTCATCCCGCCGGCCGTATGGTGCTCGGTGAGCCGGTAGGTGGTGAACACGTAGGGATAGACGTCAGCACCAGGAGTTCCGGCGCTTGGCGCGCTGAGGTTGTCCGCACGGGGGTACCTCAGCCGCGCCGGGCTCTGCTGCTGCGGGTACAGGGCGTTGGCCACCGGCGATTCCTGCGCCTCGTAGTGGGTCGGGAGCGGGCCGTCAACGAGTCCCTTCGGGGCGAACAGCCACCCCTTGCCGTCGGACTGCATGATGAACGGATCGTCACCGCTGAGCGCGGCCGGGCCGCCCACAGAGGGGTCGGGTTTGCTGTCGGGAGCGAGGGTCGGCGGGAAGTCGGGGACGTCGTCGCCCACCCACTTGCCCTGCTCCTCGTCCCACCAGATGTATTTCTTCCGTTCGCTCCACGGTTTGCCGGCCGGATCGGCCGACGCACGGTTGTAGAGGATCCGGCGGTTGGCAGGCCAGGCCCAGCCCCATTCCGGCGCTGCGGGTCCCTGCTCGCGGCCCGGCTTCCGGTTCGCGGCATGGTTGGTCCCGTCGGCGTACACGCCGGTGTAGATCCAACAGCCGGCGGCCGTGGAACCGTCCGCGCGCAGCTCGGTGTACGCGGACAGAGGCTTGCCCGCATCAGAGCCGTCCAAATGACGGCCGTTGATCTCGGCCAGCACCGACTCGGGATCCGGATCTCCGTGCTCGTCGGTGGGGTAGTCCCACGTCAGGTCGAGCAACGGGCGGTCGCGTTCGTCAGTGGAGCCGGCCAGCTTCTCCCGGATCCGCTTGCCCAGTTCATAGAAGAACTGCAGCTCGCTTTGGCACTCACCGGGCGGTGCGACCGCCTGGTGACGCCACTGCAGGAGCCGCTGAGTCTGCGTGAACGAGCCCGCCTTCTCAACATGGCTTGCCGCGGGAAGGAAGAACACCTCCGTCTCGATGTCCTCGGTGCGCAGCTCTCCGGATTCGATCTCCGGGCCGTCCTTCCACCAGGTAGCGGACTCGATCATGTTCAGGTCGCGGACGACCAGCCACTTCAAGTGCGACATGCCCAGCCGTTGCATCCGGCCGTGCGCCGAGCCCACTGCGGGGTTCTGTCCGAGCAGGAAGTAACCCTCTACTTCGTCCTCGAGCATGCTCATCACGGTCTCGTAGGTGCCGTGCGCTCCGGTCAGCCTGGGAATGTAGTCGTACGCCCAGTTGTTTTCCGCTGTCGCAGCTTCCCCCCACCAGGCCTTCAGCAGGCTGATGGTGTAGGCATCGGCGTCCGCCCAGAAGCCCTTCTGCTTCTTCGATGCAATCGCGTCCAGGTATGCATCCAGAGTGTCATGCTGGCCCGCACTGGGCATCGGCAGGTACCCGGGCAGCAGGTTGAACAGCGTCGGAATGTCGGTGGAACCCTGAATGCTGGCGTGGCCGCGAAGTGCCATGATGCCGCTGCCCGGTCGGCCCACGTTTCCGAGCAGGAGTTGCAGGATGGCGGCGGCCCGGATGAACTGCGTCCCCAGCGAGTGCTGAGTCCACCCGACGGCGTAGGCGAAGCAGGTGGTCCGCTCGCGCCCCGAGTTCTCCGTGATGGTGCGGGCCAGGTAGTCGAAGTCCGCGACGTCGATCCCGCACATGTCCTGGACCATTTCCGGGGTGTAGCGGGCGTAGTGCCGCTTGAGGATCTGGAAGACGGTGCGGGGATCCTGCAGAGTATCGTCGCGTTGCACTTCGGCATGCTCCAGCGCCGGGCCGCCGCTGCCGAACTGGTGGCCGGCGGCACGGGCAGTAGCCTCGGCGCCGTGTTCCTGGGTGGCGCCGGGCTCGTTGATGGTGCCGCCCTCTTCTTCGGCGTACCCCCACGACGCCTTGTCGTAGGCCCCGGTCTCGGGATCGAAGCCGGAGAACAGACCGCCGAGGTCCTCGGCGTCGCGGTAATCCTCGTGCACCAGCGTGGCCGCATTGGTGTAGGCGCTGACGTACTCCTTGAACCAGAGGTCGTTCGTGATGACGTAGTTGATCAGCGCACCCAGCAGGACGACGTCGGAGCCTGCGCGGATCGGAATGTGCTTATCCGCGACCGCCGACGTGCGCGTGAACCTCGGGTCGACGTGGATGACCTTTGCTCCGCGCGCCTTCGCCTCCGCAACCCACTGGAATCCCACAGGATGGCATTCGGCCATGTTGGAACCCTGAATGATGATGCAGTCTGCGTTGGCCATGTCCTGCAGTGACTGCGTCGCGCCACCGCGTCCAAATGAGGCTCCCAAACTGGGAACCGTGGCGGAGTGTCATATGCGGGCCTGGTTCTCCGTCTGTACCGCGCCGGAGGCCGTGAAGAGTTTCTTGATCAGGTAGTTCTCTTCGTTGTCCAGGGTGGCCCCGCCCAGCGAGGCGATGCCCATGGTGCGCCGCAGCAGGCGCCCCTGATCGTCTGTCTGCTGCCAGGTCCTGCGCCGGGTCTCGATGAACCGGTCAGCGATCATGTCGACGGCTTTATCCAGGTCCAGATGTTCCCACTCGCTGGAGCGCGGGGCCCGGTAGAGGACCCGGGTCTGCCGGCCGGGCGAGTTGACCAGCTGCTCGCTCGCGGAGCCCTTGGGGCAAAGCCGGCCGCGCGAAATGGGCGAATCGGGATCGCCCTCGATCTGGACAACCTTCTCGTCCTTGACGTAGACGCGTTGTCCGCAGCCGACGGCACAGTATGGGCACACGCTCTGCACGACACGGTCGGCCGTAGCCGTCCGTGGTGCGATGCCCTTCGTCTTGGGAGACGTGACCGAGGGCCCGCGGCCCAGCAGGTCGCCCGTGCTCAGCTGCCGGATGACCGGCCATTGAAGAAAACTCCGCGGTGCCATGTTTGGAGCATATCCCACAGCAGGACCGCAGTGACAGAACATGCCTGCGCTACTGATCCCGGGGCCTGGGCGCCACGCCCCGGCGGTTCCGGGTATTTCACCAGTCGTTCTGTACCAGTTTCAGCCGGGGGCGATCGGACCGACCTTATCGCCCGCGGGACGCGCGTGTACGTTGGAACCCATGGAGCACGTACTGCCCGGCGACGGCACTGACAACCTCGATGACCTTCATGACGCCCTGGCAGACAGCGACTTCCTGGAGGTGACCTTCGGCTCGCTCAGCGACGAGAAGCCGGGAATCCTGAAAGTCGATGCCGTCATCGACGTCAACGACCCGAGGCTGACCAACGTCGCCTACTGGGAAAGCGGGCCCGACGGCGGCTGGTTTTCGCTCGAAGGCCGCCCTTACCACGTGCCGGGGGAAGGTCCGGAAGAGGCACACATCCTGGGGCTTCCGGATGACCTCAGCGAAGACGACCGGCTGCTGCTCAACCACGCCGCCCAGCAGCTGCGGGAAATTCACGAGCTCGCCGGCCAGGTGCTCGAAGACGGGTACAGCCTCGTCCGGAAAGCCGCGTACGCGACCTTGGACGCGCTCGCGGAGGAGGCCCTCGAATACGAGGACGACGAAGAAGACGAAGGTGAGCCGCTGGAGCCCTGGGAGGAGCTCCTGCAGGAGTTCACCAGGCAGTGCCGGATGGGCTTGTTCGGGGGCCTGAGTGTCGACGAATCGACGGAGCTGTCGGGGGTGGTGAACGTTTCTGCGTTCGTCCTGGACCTCGACGGCGACGAGCCCCTCGAACTGAAGGTGTACTGGCAGGCCGAAGAAGGCAGTGACACGCCCTCCCACTGGATCGCCGCCGGGAACACCGCGGTGAAAGAGACCCACACGGGAGCCAAAGCCTTCTACGACGAACTGCTGGCCAGCCACGAGGGAGAGGGACGCGGGCATCTGGAACATGCCATCCTCCATCTGCACGAGCTGGCCCACATTGCCAGCGACATCATCATGATGAAGGCAAAGCGGCCCTACGAAGTGATCGCCGAGGCGCAACTCGACGAGCCGCCAAGCGACGCAGCGATGGAAGCCATGTCGGCCACCGAAGTTTCCGACGCCCTCGCCGGGCTGAACGGTATTGCCCGCCTGTACACCGGATCCAGGCCGCTGGACATCAGCCAAGGGCACCGGCCGCAGGACTGAACCGTTCTGTCAGGATCGAACCATGACCACCCGGCTGCTCATCCTTTCGGACACCCATATTCCCAAGCGCGCCCGTGCGCTGCCCGCGCCGGTGTGGGAGGCGGTGGAAGCGGCGGACCTGGTGGTCCACGCCGGAGACTGGGTCTCACCTGGGTTCCTTGAGGAGCTGGGGCGCCGCTCTAAGCGCCTCGTCGCCTGTTACGGCAACAACGACGGCCCGGAGCTGCGACGCCAGTTGCCGCTCGTCGCCCGGACCACCGTCGAGGAAGTCCGGCTGGCGGTGATCCACGAGACCGGAGCGGCGGCAGGGCGCGAAGCCCGGATGGACGCCCGGTTCCCGGAAGTGGACCTGCTGGTTTTCGGCCACAGCCATACCCCGTGGGATTCGACGACGCCGAAAGGGCTCCGGCTGCTCAACCCGGGCTCGCCGACCGACCGCCGTCGGCAGCCTCACCGGACCTACCTGACGGTGGATATTGACGGCCGGAACGTTCGGCCGATGTTGCACGAGCTGCCCTCGTAGGCTGCCGGGAACTCCCCGGCAGCCTACGAGGTCGTCAGTGTCAGAGGTCGTCGGGCTCGAACTGGCTCAGCGGGGAGCCGCCGAAGTTCTCCTGGTCGTCGCTGGCGTCAGCTTCCTGGCCGGTCGGAGACTCGCCGAAGTCGACGTCGGAGGCCGCCTCGCCGATTGTCGGCTCGTCCGGCGGAACCTGTTCCTCTCCCGCTTCATAGCGGCCGCGCGCGGACTCGTCACGAAGCGTCTGGTCACTGAGGGAGTCTGCTTCCGCCCCGGGCACGGCTTCGTCCTGCAGCAGGGGGTCTTCCTGCCACCGGTCCGGATTGTTCTCCGCGGCGCCCGGGTAATTGTCGGGCTCTCCGGACACCGGGTCGAGCTCCACGGAGGACGCGGCGCCGGGTGCTTCATCGAGCAGGATGTCATCGTCGCGGACGACCTCGAGTTCGTCGTCGGGAAGGTTGCCTTCAGTCATCGTCGTGCCTTTCTCTGGATTGGCCGCATGAATAAACTAAGCCTACTGACGATCCGCGCCCGCGGCGAGCCGAAGGCCGGTGGACGGAAGGGCGGGCGCTGGTGCGGCGCCGGGGAACGGGGCATGAACACTGGTTCAACTTGTCCTGAACTGACCCGCGGGGACCGTTTTCGGCCATGTCGGCTCACTAGCCTTGAGCGCATGTCCTCAACAGCGAAGCGTCCCCGCACCGCCCTCACGGCGGGCCTTGCCCTGGCCATTTCCTCGGCCCTGCTCGCCCCGGCGGGCGTCTCGCACGCCGAGGAAAGCAGCCTCCCCACCGGAACCACGCCGCCGACGTCGCCCCACCTGAACCTCGGGCCGGCCGACCTGCCTGAAACCCGGACCGTGAGCACCTTGGCGCCCGGGGTCACCCTGACCAGGATCAAGCGCGGGGGAGAGGACAGCTCGCTGTACTGGACCGCCGAGGTCGCCATCCCATCGGACTCCCCGGACCCCGACGCCCCGTCCTCGGCCCTGTCCAGTCAGGCTGATGCCCAGAAGGTTGCCGACAAGCTCGAAGCTGCAGGAATCGCGGCGCGCGTGGAGCAGGTTTCCTCCCCGCAGTTGGCGGACGCCGGCGGAAACCTCGGTTACCGCGTCCGGGCCGGACACTTCGCCGCGAAGGCGGACGGCGACAGCACCGTGGCCGCAATCAAGGCCGCCGGCTATAGTTCCTCGGTCCTCTACACCGGCTGGGATGGTGATCAGGGAACGAGCGGCAAGACCCGCGGCCCCTGGACCTTCGACGTCGTCACCATCGACCCGAAGAAATACCACGGGCGTCTGGCCGGCTCCTACGGGTCCGACCTGGAAAAGCCCGAGACCGTCAGCCAGCTCTCGGCGGCTTCCAACGCCGTGGCAGCCATCAACGGGGGCTTCTTCGTCTTCGACCCCAAGGCCGGCGCGCCGGGTGACCCTGCCGGCGCCGGGGTCTACAACGGGAAGACCCTCAGCGAGCCAGTGGGGGACCGGCCGGCGCTGGTCCTGGACAGCAACACGAACAAGACGAGCATTGACCGGCTCCGCTGGGGTGGAACCCTCTCGGGCCGCGATGCCACGGTGGCGCTGGACGGCATCGACCGGGTCCCCGGGCTGATCCGCAACTGCGGCGAGACGAACGACCAGCCGACGTCGTCGCCGTTGCAGGACATCACCTGCACGAACCCGAACGAGCTCGTGGCATTCACCCCGCAGTTCGGCCGGCAGACCCCGTCCGGTCCGGGCCTGGAGGTGACCACCGACCGCAACGACACCGTGACCGCCGTCGCCGACACCCGCGGCACCGCCGTCCCGGCCGGAGGCCACACCATCCAGGCGACCGGCAGCGACGTCGCCAAGCTGCGCGCCCTGGCCCGGGTCGGGGCCAAGCTCAAGGTCCGCGCCACCCTGCTTGCCGGCTCAAGGCAGCTCAACCCGACCCAGGGGACCAGCATCCTCAACGGCGGCCCAATGCTCGTCAGGAACGGCGCCGAAGATGTCACGGTCCGCCAGGACGGCATGGTCCACCCGAATGACAACAACAGCTTCTACTACGGGTGGGTGCACAAACGGAACCCGCGCACCTTCGCCGGCGTTGACGCCCAGGGGCGCACCCTCCTTGTGACGGCTGACGGACGCCAGACCAGCGCCCTCGGCCTGAGCCTGAAAGAAGAGGCCGATGTGGCACAGTCGCTCGGCATGGTCCAGGCCATGAACCTCGACGGCGGAGGGTCCACGACCACCGTGGCCGGCGGCCAGCTGGTGAACGTCCCGTCCGGCGGAGCCGAACGCCCCGTCGGCGACGCCCTGCTGGTGTTGTCCGAAGGCAGGTAAAGCGGGCCTCTTGGACCTTGTTGCGGTGGGTGAGCCGGGTCTATCTTGCCCAAATGGAATTCGGGCAGCCCAAGCATCCACGCGACGCAGTTCTTGTACATGGGATGTGGGGCAACCCTGGCGACTGGCAGTGGGTAGGGCAAATCCTGGAGGCCAACGGCTTCAAGGTCCTCACGCCGGACTTGCCTTCTCACAGGTCAGATGCAGGCTTGCTGGAGGATGCTCAGGAAGTGAAATCCGCCATCCGCAGTTGCCAGGGGCCCGCGGTCGTCGCTGGGTGGTCGTATGGGGGAGACGTCATCGGAATCGCGGCTGCGGGTGAGGAGAACGCGGCCAGGCTCGTGTACGTTTCTTCAGTTCCGCAACCGGCTCAACGCAGCGCTCGGGACGGCTCCCTTTTCGATGGCAACCCGGTGATCGTGTGGGAGGACGGGGACAGATTCGTTCTTGACAACCGGTGGTGGGTTTACGAGGAGAAGGGCAGGACTTTCCCTCCGGACGTGCGTCGCCACATCGAGTCCCTGCCACGCCGCTCCGTGACCCGCCGGACGCTCACGGACCCGATCCCGGTCGCCGCCTGGGCCTCCCTGCCTGTGACGGTTCTTCTTGGAATTCGCGACGAGCTGACCGGCGCCGAAAAGCGGTCCTGGGCCCACGGGAACATCGCTGATTTGCGTGACATCGACGATGACCACTTCCTCATCTTCAACAGCCCTGAAGTCGTCGCGCGGGTGATCATGGAGGGGCCCGGGGCGGCTCCCGCAGGGAACCTGCCCACCGAGCTTTGACTTTTCTCCATCCGCGGCATCTCGGCCGCGTGGGCCGACGCGGCAAAGGCCAATGCGGCTGCACAGGCCGCCGTCCCGGCGGCAGGGGACAGAAAGAAGGGTCCGGCGCCGTTCGCTGCGCGGGACCCTTCTCTGTCGGCCATTTGGGGGACTGGCCGTCCTAGCCTCTCGTCGCTGCAAGCGGTGGTGGTCTCAATTCCCCCGAGCGCGACGGTCGCTGAGATCAGTATGCCACAAAATTAGTAATAGGGCTTATTACTAGCTCAACTAAACAAAAATCCGGTGATGCCATCGATGTCGGTCGGGAGGTGGGACGGTCCGCGCAGGAACGGGCTGGGCCGGTAGGGCGGGGGGTCGGAGACGAGGCGCGGGTTCGCCACCCTGCCGGCGAATTCAGTCAGTGCGATCTGGGCTTCGAGCCGCGCCAGCGGTGCACCGAAGCAGAGGTGGATGCCGCCGCCGAAGCCGAGGTGCTGGTTGTTGGGCCTGCGGGGGATGAACGAGTCGGGGTCGGTGAAGCGGGCCGGGTCGCGGTTGGCTGCGGCGAGAACCAGGGTGATGGGCGATCCTGCCGGGATAGTGGTTCCTGCGATGTCGATATCGTCGAGGGCTGTGCGCAGCGGGACGAAATGGACCGGCGGTTCATAGCGCAGCAGCTCCTCGACCATGGGGATGACAAGCTCCGGGTCGTTGCGCAGGCTCTGCAACTGGTCGGGGTACCGCAGCAACGTCAGGACCCCGTTGGAAATGAGGTTCACCGTGGTTTCGTGTCCGGCAATGAGCAACAGGAGCCCGGTGCTCACCAGCTGCTCGTCGGGCAGGCGACCCTCCGGTCCGTCGTCGGTGGCCAAGGCCGAGAGCAGGTCGCTGCCTGGCGCCTGGCGGTGCTTCTCGACCAGTTCCTCCATGAAGGACCGCAGTTGGGCGCCTGCTTCAGCTCTCTTTTGCTGCTGCGATTCGGGATCCATTCCGGGATCCGTGGATTGCAGGGCCAGGTCAACCCAGACGCGGAAGCGCTTCTCGTCGCCCGGGGCCACGCCAAGGAGCTCGCTGATGACGGTGACGGGCAGCGGATAGGCCAGGTCGTCGACCACGTCGATCCGGCTGCGGCCGGCCATCGCATCGATCAGTTCCGTCACGATCTCCGTCATCCTCGCTTCCATCCCTGCGACCCGGCCCGGCGTCACCGGTGGCCCGAAGTGCCGCGTGGTGATGCGGCGGAGCTTGTCGTGCTCCGGAGGGTCCTTCGTCAGGAAGGTCGGTGACATGCCCGGGCCGCCCTCGCCGTCGCCCGCCGCCGCGGCAGCGGGGCTCCGCCCGATGTCGGAACTCACCCGCGGGTCGTGTAGGAGCGAGGCGATCTCCGCGTACGTGCTGACAAGGTAGCTCCCGTCTGCAGCGCGGGTCACCGGGGTCTTGCGGAGCTCGGCGTAGAGCGGGTAGGGGTTGGCCCGGTTGGAGGGATTGAGGATCCGCTCCCAGGCGCTCGGCTCGGTCATGATGCAGGTTCCTTGGCTTTCAGGGGAAGCGGGGAGGAGCTAGCCGGGCGCGGCGCTCGTTGGGGTAGTGGCCGGTGACGACGACGGTCGCATCCTGGGTGGGGCTGCCCCGGTGCCGGAAACCTGCGGGCACGGGATTGGCGTCGGATGCCTCATCCACGTGGTGGAGCGACGGCGGGAACGGCGCGGCCTGTTCGATGAGCGGTTCGTAGAATTCGAGCCACTTGTTCTGGTTGAAGGCGACTGCCCCCACAATGCGGCCCTTGTAACCGTAGACGGCCAGGAAGCGCCGCCCGCTCACCGATCCTTGGACGATGGCGACCTGGTCCGCGACCGACGGCACCCCCACGCTCTTGATTTCCGTGCCGAACTGGACGGACCAAAACTTCGGCAGTGCCAGATGCGGCCAGCATTCGGTCCCCGGGCTGAGCATGTTGTGCGCGGCGACTTCGGCCTGGGAAACGGCGTTGCCCCAGTGCTCCACCGCGAGGAACTGGTAGCCGAACATGGGCTGCGGTGCGCGTGCCACGTCTCCGGCCACGAAAACATCGTCCGTGACGATGCCGTTGGCGTCGAACGCCCGGCAGCCGGCGTCGCACGCGACCCCCCACGGGCCGCTGGCGAGACCCGATCCCTCAAGCCATTCAACGTTTCGCACGGCGCCGAGCGCAGCGACCGCCACGTCCACTTCCAGTGACGTGCCGTCCGAGAGCCGGGCGCGGCACAGCCGGCCCGCGGCGTCTCCTTCGAGGGATTCGATCCTGACTCCGCAGCGCAGATCCACGCCGTTCTCGCGGTGGAGGTCACCGGCGATTGCGCCGATCACGCCTCCGAGCGCCGCCCCAAGGGGAGCCGGGCCGGCTTCTGTGACGGTGACCGCAACACCAAGTTCGCGGCACACGGACGCAACCTCACAGCCGATGAAGCCCGCGCCGATCACCAGGACGCGGCGGGGGCGCCGGTCGAGAAGCCGGCGGAGCGCTGCCGCGTCATCGCGGGTGCGCAAGGTCAGCACGCCGGACAGCGCCGACTCGGCGGCGCTGGGCCAGGCACGGGCGCGCGCCCCGGTGGCGATCAGCAGTTTGTCGTATCCAATGCGGCGGCCGTCGGCGAGGTGCACCTGCTTCGCGGCCACATCGAGGCCGCTGGCAGCCGTCCCGAGGTGCCAGGCGGCCTGGAGCGCACGGCGCCGCGGCAGGGAGGTGTCCGCGGAGCGCGCCGATCCGGTCAGGACTTGTTTCGACAGCGGCGGCCGGTCATAGGGCTCATGAGTTTCCTCGCCGATGAGAGTCAGCGAGCCGGCGAATCCCTCCTCGCGAAGCCGTTCTGCTGCGCGCAGGCCGGTCAGAGATGCGCCCACGATGACGATCCGTCCGGATGCGCTGAACGCGTTCCTGCCGTCTTCGAGGAAGGCCGCCGTCCCGCTCTGCCCGAATGCTTCGGGCTGTGGCTCCGGTCCTTCGGAGCGCTCGAGTTGGATGGCCTGCACCGGGCATGCGGCCGCGGCTCTGAGCACCCTCCGGTGTTGCGCCTCGTCAGGGTGCGGGTCGTAGGTGAGGGCCTCGTCCCCTTGGATGGTGAAGACGTCCGGGGCGAGAAATGCGCACTGGGCGTAGCCCTCGCATTTGGTGAGATCAACAACCAGCCTCATGCCAGCCCTGCCGTTCGCGGGATCACAGCTTTTCCTGCTCGATGAGCTGGGTCGAGTGTAGGCCGCGGCCCCGGGCGGCGAAAGGGGCTTGGGACCCGCACGGACTGTCCTTGCGCCCAGGTCGCCCTGTTCAGAGGGCGAGGATCTCCTCCGGATCGCTCTCCAGGAACAGACGCCGGGGGAACGCCCCGCCGAAAACGATCCAGACGACGGACCCGTCACCGGTGACGTCGTCAACAATGCCGGTGCCGACCTCGTCCCCATGGCGCGTGACCATGACCTGCTGGCCGCGTCGCAGCGCGGACCGGTCAAACACCAGGATCCCCTTGCCGTTGTTCATCGCCGCTCCTTCCGCCGGGAAGACCCACGTTATGCGGGAAGGCTGAACGGCAGGTGAACGGCTTGGGGACCCGGACCGCCAGTGATGTACTGGAACGGTGAGGGGCCCTGCCCCGAACACAGGAAAAGCGCACCCGTCCCCGAAAGGACCATCATGCGAGCCGTCCAGATCACTGCCCCGGGCGCTTCGCTCGAACTCGTCGAGCGCCCCGTCCCTGACACTCCGCCGGGCCATGTCCTGGTGAAAGTTGCCGCGAACGGCATCTGCCACAGCGACGCCATGCCCGGTGCCGGCATGGCCTCTTCCTACCCCCGGGTTCCGGGCCATGAAATCGCGGGAACCGTCGAGGCCGTTGGTGAAGGGGTGGCCCGGTGGGCTCCCGGCCAGCGGGTCGGCGTCGGCTGGTTCGGCGGGGCGTGTTTCGAGTGCGATTCCTGCAGCCGTGGAGACTTCGTGTCCTGCCAGGTCGGCAAGGTCACGGGGCTCACGTCGGACGGAGGCTACGCCGAGTATCTCGTCGCCCCCGCCGATGCCCTCGCAGCGATCCCGGACAACCTGGACTTTGCCGAGGCCGCCCCGCTGCTCTGCGCCGGTGTCACAACCTTCAACGGCATCCGGTCCAGCGGCGTCCGTGCCGGCGGGCGCGTCGCCGTCGTCGGACTGGGAGGCCTCGGCCACCTCGGGGTGCAGTTTTCGGCGAAGCTGGGCTTCGAGACCATCTCGATCGCCCGAGGGAGCGAGAAGGAAGACTTCGCCCGCCGGCTCGGAGCAGAGCACTACATTGACAGCACCACCGCCGACGTCGCCGCGGAACTCAAGGCCCTCGGGGGAGCCGACCTCGTCCTCGCGACCGTCACCGACGCCCAGGCCATGTCGGCAACCATCCCGGGGCTCGCAGCCCGCGGCCGCCTTGTTGTGCTTGGCGTCCCGAACGAGCCTCTCGCCGTCAACCCGGCCGACCTCGTGATGGGCAGCCGCTCCGTCGCCGGCCATGCCTCTGGGACCGCGAAGGACTCCGAGGACACCCTGCGCTTCGCAGCCCGCACCGGCGTCCGTCCCATGATTGAGACCTACCCGCTCGAGAAAGCAGCCGAGGGTTATGACCGCATGATCTCGGGCAAGGCCCGTTTCCGCGTGGTCCTCACCACGGACTGAGGCCGGCAACAAACCTTCCTGAAACGCGAACGCCCGGCTGGTGCGGCCAGCCGGGCGTTCGCGTTGTAAAGGACCGTCCGCGCTACCTGCCGAGCTGCGGATCGCTGGTTCCGGGCGCTCCTCCGGGCATCCTGCCCGCCAGGACGCGGACGAGCTTCGGATCGGTTCCGGAGGTGACGGTCAGGTCATACCAGCCGGCGGCGGTGCGCAGCACGACCGTCCTTTCCTGGCCGGGCTGCAGGTCGACCTGCTGCGCGCCCTCCCCGTAGGCGCTGACGAGCGTCAGCGGAACGGCAGCCCTGCCGGCATTCTTCAGCCGGAAGCGGGCGTGCCCGGCGCGGCCGTCCCGGGCGACCGAGATGCGGACGTCGCCGGCCGCCGTCGTGCCCGCATACCGCCGGTACCACCCGTCCGGGCCGTGCATCTGCACGTCGTACTCGGCCCCCAGCGCCCAGTCCGCAGCGAGCGAAGCGCCCGCGCCGACGGTGTAGGAATACGGGGCGGCGGGCAGCGAATTGGACCGGACCTGGAGGTGGGCGCCGAGGGACCCGGTGTTGGCCCAGCGGGCGGACAGGGTCTCGTCCGCGAGCCGGACGTCGACGTCGAGCGCATAGCCCAGCGGCCTCGACGGCTTGGTGCCGGGTTCCTGCCGGGGCATGCTGTTCACCGCCGGGGGCGCCGGGTTGTAGTCCGGGTGCCGCGCGTGGTCGGCCGGCTTGTAGGCGGAGGTGCCGGGCAGGCTCACTCCGGCCGCGGACGGGGCGGAGAAGTTGAAGGCGCTCGTCAGGTCCCCGCACACGGCCCGGCGCCAGGGCGAGATGTTGGGGCTCTTGACGCCGAAGCGTTCCTCCATGAACCGGATGACGGAGGTGTGGTCGAAGGTCTCGGAACAGACCCAGCCGCCCATGCTCCAGGGTGAGGCGACGATCATCGGCACCCGCGCCCCGAGACCGTAGCCCCCGGGCACATCGTGCGCACCGGTGTAGAACTCGTTGGCGGTGCTGACGGTCGAAGCGCCCGGAACCAGCGGGGAGTTCACGTGCGGGGGCACCACGTGGTCGAAGAAGCCGTCGTTCTCGTCGTACATGATGAACAGCGCGGTCTTGCTCCAGACCTCGGCGTTGGAGGTCAGGATGTCCAGGATGTTCGCCACGTACCACGCGCCGAAGTTCGGCGGCCAGTTCGAGTGCTCGCTGTAGGCCTCCGGTGCGGTGATGTAGGAAACCTGCGGCAGCTTGCCGGAGGCGACGTCCTGGCGGAAGATCCGGAAGAGGTCATCCCCGTGTTTGGCGTCCGTGCCGGTCCGGGCGTTCTCGTACAGCGGCTCGCCCGGCTTCGCGTTCTGGTACTGCTTGAAGTAGAGCAGCGAGTTGTCCCCGTAGTTGCCGATGTGCGCGTCGCTGGTCCATCCCCAGGACCCCGCAGCGTCCAGGCCGTCACCGGCATCCTGATAGACCTTCCAGCTCACGCCGGCCTCCTGCAGCGCCTCCGGGTAGGTGCTCCAGGAATAGCCGGATTCCTTGTTCCACAGGTCCGGTCCGCCGCCCGTGCCGTCGTTGCCGTCCCAGCCGCTGAACAGGTAGTAGCGGTTGGGGTCCGTGGGCCCCAACAGGGAGCAGTGGTAGGCGTCGCAGATGGTGAACGCGTCAGCCAGGGCGAAGTGGAAGGGGATGTCCTGCCGCTCGTAGTGTGCCATGGTGGTGGTCGACTTGGCGCCGAGCCAGCGGTCGTACCGGCCGTTGTTGAACGCCGCCTGCGTGCTGCTCCAGCCGTGGTCCAGGTCCTTCAAGTACTGCATGCCGAGGTCCGGGGCGTCGGGGTGGTAGGGGAGCACCTCCCGGCTTCCATTGTTCTGGTGCCAGACGTCCTTTCCGCTGGGCAGCAACGCCGGATGCGGGTCGCTGAATCCGCGCACGCCCTTGAGGGTGCCGAAGTAATGGTCGAACGGGCGGTTCTCCTGCATCAGGACCACTACGTGTTCGACGTCCTTGATGGTGCCGGTGGCACGGTGTGCCGGGATCTCGGCGGCCCGGGCGATGCTCCCGCCGAGCATCTCGGCGGTCGCGGCGGCGGCGAGGCTGGCGCCGGAGAGTTGAAGGAAGCGGCGGCGGTTCAGGGCTGACAAGGATTGCTCCTAGCACTAGGGGTTCATGAGCTCACTGACGGTGCCGTCAGAGCCTCCCACCCCCGGGTGAACAGCCGGTGGCTACGGCGCGAATCCCCGGTGCGGAGGTTCCGTCCTGGCCGGCCCGGAGCCTCTTTCGTGGTTCTCCCAGCAACGGCTGGCAGAATGCCCCCATGACTTCGGAATCCTCGATGCCCCGCCGTGCCGTCTTCGGTGCAACCGCAGCCGCCGGCAGCCTCGCCCTGGCAGCGTGCGCGCCCTCCAGCCAGTCGAACGCCCCCGCCAGCGCCCCAGCGCCGGCGGCCGGGGGGACGCCGGTGCGCGTGGGCAAGCTCAGCGACGTGAAGGTGGGCGGCACCGCCCAGGGCACCGCCAACGGCCAGAGCATCGTCATCTACCGGCCGGACAACAAAACCGTCGTGGCCTACAGCGCCACCTGCCCGCACGCCGGGTGCGCCGTTGCACCTGCCAACCAGGAATTCGACTGCCCGTGCCACGGGTCCACGTTCCGCGCCGCGGACGGATCGGTCATCTCCGGGCCGGCGCGCCAGCCCTTGACCAAGCTGACGGCGGCCATCGACGGGGAATGGATCACGGTCAAGGCCTAGACCGCTGGCGAGCCGCTGACCGCCGGCTCAGTGCCGGGGCCGGAGCCGGATCTCCTGGCTGAGCTGGTCAGTGACCCCGGTGGTACCGGGTCCGCTGATGAAGAGGGCCACGGCCGCGGACGCACTGCCCCGGTGGAACCTCACCTTGCCGGCGTCGACCGTGAGCTGCACGGTCTCCGTCTCGCCGGTACAGGGCCGCTGCCCTGAGCCGGCACCGCCGACAGCCGCGGGCCCGTCCTCCCTGTTCTGCGTGAGGAAGACGCCGACGCCCGCCGTCCTGCCTTCATCGCAGCGGTAGCTCACCCAAACCCGCACCTCAGTGCCGTGCCGGGCAACCCTGCCGTTGCTGAGGGAAAGATCATGGTCTTCCGCAGTGGCCGCAAGAGCCGGTGCTGCGGCGGGAAGCAGAACCAGGGCCCCGGTCAGGAGGACGGTTCCCAGTGCGGCGGGTCCCTTCGACATGGAACGGATCTGAAGCATGGGTCCTCCCAACGCGAGGGCCGCCCGGCAAGCGGGCAACAGTGAAAAGCCGGTGGTGCCGTGGTGAGGTGTGGCCGCCTGGTGTGAATCTGAAGGGTCACGGGGGCCCGTGACTTCCCGGGCCCCCGTCGGCATCGTTGAAAGGGCCGACGGCGGGCTGGGGGGTGTCGCCCGGGTCTCAGCGAGCGACTTCCGCCGCCGGCCCAGCCCCGGTGTCTGTCTCTATTATGCCGCACCCGGGGCAGCGTGTCTCTGGTTTCTCGCCAATGTGAATGCGGCGCGCAGCCGGCGGGCAAGTAGTGCCAAAAAGGCCCGCGGGTGGTAGGAGCTTAGACGCTCGCGGTCAGTGCCGGCTGCGTCATTGCTGCTGCTGCCTCCTTGGCCTCCCGGTGCGTCCGGAGATCCGTGGGCTGGCGGCGCTCCGCGGCGGGCATTTCTGCGGCGTGGACGGTTCCGGCGGGCAGGTCGGTCAGCGCCAGCACCTCCAGGGGCATGAGCCCTGCTGCCCTGGCCACCTGCGGCAACGGAAGCCCCGCGCCGAGGGCGCGACGCATGGTTTCGGCAAGCAGCTGCTCCGCCTGGTCCACGACAAGCTCCAGACTCTCCAAGCGTGCGGCGGCGGTCCAGACGTCGTTCATCGGGATGGTCATGGCAGGTCCTTCCGTTTCATCGAACATGAGTCAAGCGGCAATGCTCAGGTTGTGCAGGGGCGGCTCGTCGAAGTCTTCGGCTGAGTCCAGCAGGGCGAGGGCTTCGGCTGCGCTTGGGCGCCGGGCCGGCTCGCGGTCAGTCATTGCCCGCAGCGCGCCTGCGAATTCCTCGTCGGTGGTGTCAGGGATGGCGGGATCTGCGAGCAGCCGTGCGACGGCGGATTCCAGCGGGGCGCCGGGAAAGGCCGCGGCGCCTGTCAGGCATTCGATCAGCACCAGTCCCAGCGAATAGATGTCCGTGGCCGCGTCGACAAAGCTGCCGGTCGCCTGTTCGGGGCTGAGATAGGAGGCGGTGCCGGTTGTTAGGCCCTGCGAGTGGACGGCTCCGTGGTCGAGGGCGATGGCGATGCCGAAGTCGGTGAGCACGGCCCGGCTGTGCGAGACCCGGGAATGCAGGGGGCGGCGGATCAGGATGTTGGCGGGCTTGATGTCGCGGTGGGCGACGCCGAACGCGTGGCTGTGAGCCAGTGCCCGCAACAGGTCCGTTGCCCAGGCCTTGACCTGGCCCTCGGACGGCCGTCCGGCGGCCAGGGTGCGGCGCAGGTTGCTGCCGCGGACCAGTTCCATCACCAGAAAGGGCCGTTTCTCGGGACCGTCGGTACCGGAGTCAAGCAGGTCCGCGATGCCGGGATGGCCTCCGGCCCAGGCCAGCCGGCGGAGCATTGACGCTTCGTGGGCGAACGCCGTTCGCATGAAGTCGTTGTTGCGGCGGGGGGACGGAACCTTGACGGCAACCGCCGCGCCGGTCCTGAGGTCGTGTGCCGAGAACACTTCGGCGGAGGAACCGCCGCCGAGGCGGATGCCAAGACGGTAGCGGTCTGCCAGCAGTCCAGCTGCGCCTGGTACCGGCTGCATGGCTCCCCCTCGAAGAGATATCTAGAACATTTGACTACTCGTTAGCCTATCTAGTTATATGCCCTATCGAGCTAATTGTCCAGCATGCTTACTATTTCTTGCAAGAGGCCTGCGGCGCGCGCCGGGGTGGTGGCTATGCGCCGTCGACGGCGTCGCGCATCCGGCTCAGGAAGTCGATGACGGTGCGGGCTTCGTCGGCATCCAGGGTGGCGGCGGCAGCCATCATTCGGTGGTGCATCTGGCCGAGGGTCTCGCGCACCTCGTGGTCGGAGGATGACGTCGCCGAGATGACCAGTGCCCGGCGGTCGGTGGGGTGGGGCTCGCGCCGGGCGTGCCCGCTCTTGACCAGCCGGTCGATCAGGGCGGTGGTGGAGGCGGAGGAGATGCCGAGCCGCGTGGCGAGCTCCTTGGGGCTCAAGCCCCCGCTGCTGCCGTTCGCCTGGAGGAGGTAGCGCAAAGCCAGCAGGTCCGTCTCGCCCATGCCCATGGAGGATCTAGTGCGCCGGCGCATGGCAGCTTCTGAGGCGCGGTAATCGCGCAGGGCATTGAGAACGTCGACGGCCCCCGGTTTGGATCCGCCGCCGTACCAATAACCCGGGCGGAGGCCGGTCGCATACGTCGTCATGGCTTTATTCTAGCCAATCGTGTAGCTAGTTACTCTAACAAACCGGAAGCGATGAATGTTTGCCTGTAAACTCACGGGCGTTAGCTTGCGTAGGATGGAGCGGTGACCAGCACAAGCACGCGCCAACGCAACCGCAGAGGGGACGGCGCACGGCTCCGCGCCGACCTGGTGGCGGCCGCACGATCCATCCTGGAAGAGTCCGGCGAGGACAGCGCGGTGACGCTTCGCGCTGTTGCCCGCCGTGCCGGCGTGGCGGCGCCGTCGATCTATGCCCACTTCGCCGACCGCGACGCCGTGCTGCTTGAGGTGGTGCGCGAATCCTTCCAGGACCTCGACGCCCGGCTGGAGTCGGCATGGGAGTCCGGCGGCGGCTCCGCGGACCGCTTGCTCGCCATCTGCGCCGCCTATACGGACTTTGCCGTCCGGCACCCGCACCGCTACCGCCTCATGTTCGGCCGGCACGGCACCGGCCGGCAGCCTGCGCCGCTGCGGACGTCCGCGACGCAGGCGATCGGCGTGCTGGTCGACGCCGTCGGGGCCTGCGCGGCGGACGGCAGTTCCGCCAGCAGCAACCCCGAGCACGACGCCGTTGCCTTGTGGGCGGGCCTGCACGGTTTCGCCGGACTGCACAGTGCCGTGCCGGGCTTCCCGTGGCCCGAGGGCGTGCTGGAGGAACTGGCCCGCCGCCTGGCCAGGCTGCGCTGAGCAGCGGCAGCGGCCCGCCACCCGGGCGGAACCGGTCCGCTGGCGTTACAGTCGGGGGACCATGGTGACGATCTCGGTGGTGATTCCTTCCCGCAACGACGGGCCCATGCTCGCCGTGTGCCTGAGGGCGCTCGCCCGGCAGACCAGGGCGGCCGACGAGGTGATCGTGGTGGACGGCGGCAGCACCGACCATACCGCTGCCGTCTGCGCCGCGGCCGGCGTGCTGAGGATCGCTTCGGACCGGCCCGGTATTCCGGCGGCGACCGCCCGCGGCTTCGACGCCGCGCAAGGGGACCTGATCGCGCGGCTGGACGCGGACTCAGTGCCCGCACCGGACTGGCTCGAGCGTGTGGAGGCCGACCTGGTGCAGGCCGGGCCGCTCTCCGCCGTCACCGGCCCGGGGGAGTTCTACGGCGGGCATCCGGTGATCTGCTGGATGGCCCGCACGCTGTACATCGGCGGCTACTTCCGGGTGGTGGGGTTGATTGGGCCCCCGTTAGCAGTCCAGCGTCTATGCGATAGCTAATTGGTTTTCTTGCGTCCAGGTTTCCCAGTAGCGTTTCGGCGTCATGCCGTTCAGGGATCCGTGCGGCCGTTCATGATTGTAGATAGCTTTCCATTCCTCGGCCAAGTACGTCGCTTCGGCCATAGTGTCCATGATTTCTCCGGAGAGTTGTTCCCTTCTGAATTGGGCGTTGAAGGATTCGATGAAGCCGTTCTGCCAGGGTGATCCCGGGTCGATGAACGCGGTGTCGACGCCGGCGGTGTTGCACCAGTCGATCAGGGCGGCAGCGGTGAATTCCGGCCCGTTGTCGCACCTGATGTAGGTCGGGGCGGTGCCGGTTTCGGCGATGATGTTCTCCAATACCGCGACCACGTCAGCTGCTTTGAAAGACCGGCGCGGGATGATGGCCAGCGCGGTGCGGGTGTATTCGTCGACGACGTTGAAGAACCGGATGTGCCGGCCGCAGGAGGTCACATCGGACTGGAAGTCGAAGCTGACCACATGCATTGGGTACTCGGCGGTGAGGCGCTTCTGTTCCCCGGCGCCGGGCCCGGTACGGCGCTTCTTCCTCGCCCTGGGCTTGCAGGTCAGGCCTTCGTCGC